>NZ_JBJNOX010000002.1:0-2061266 GCF_052166245.1 Serratia sp. CY84636 | reverse complement strand
GAGCGCAATGCGCTGCTCCGGATCGAACGCCAGCCCGATGCAGGCCAGCAGGCACAGCGCAAAGCCGAGGATTGGCGTCAGCGGGTAGCCGGGCGCGCGGTATTTCAGGCCGCTTATTGGCTGGCCGCTGCGCAGGTAGGCGCGGCGGAAAGCAAAGTGGGCCGCGCAGATGCTCAGCCACACTGCCACTACCGCAAAACCGGAGATCGCCGACAGGGCGACGAACACCGTGTCCGGCGCGATCACGCTGGTCAGCAGCGCCAGCACGCCACCGAGCATGCTGAAGGTCAGGGCGTTGATCGGAATGCCGCGCGCATTGACGCGCGCAAAGTAGGCCGGCAGGGTGCGCTGGTGGGCCAGCGACCACAGCATGCGCCCCGAGGCGTACAGGCCGGAGTTGGCCGCCGACAGGATGGCGGTCAGGATCACGAAGTTGAAGATATCGGCGGCGTAAGGCACGCCGATGCGTTCAAACACCAGCACGAACGGGCTTTTGACGATCCCCGCCTGATCCATCGGGATCAACGCTGCCAGCACGAAGACCGTACCGATAAAGAACAGCATCAGGCGGATCACCGTAGTGCGGATCGCCAGCGGCACGACTTTTTCCGGGTTCTCGGTTTCACCGGCGGCGATGCCGATCAGCTCCGTACCGGAGAAGGCGAAGTTCACCGCCACCATGGTCATCAGGATCGGCAGCGTGCCGTGCGGCAGCCAGCCGGAAGCGGTCAGGTTATGCAGGAACGGCGCCGGCGTGCCGTCTTTCATCGGCAGCAGGCCGAACATGGCGGCGCCGCCCAGAATGATAAACGCCAGAATGGTCACCACTTTGATCAGCGAAAACCAGAATTCGCTTTCGGCGAAAAAGCGGGTGGTCACCACGTTGAGCAGGAAAATGGCCGCGCAGAAGATCAGGCACCACAGCCACACCGGCGACTGCGGGAACCAGTACTGCATGCAGAATCCGGCGGCGGTCAGGCTGGAGCCGAGCGCCACCGTCCAGGTGAGCCAATACAGCCAGGCGACGGCATAGCCGGTGGCCGGCCCCAGATAGCGCGAAGCATAGACGTGAAAAGCGCCGGTTTCCGGCATCGCCACCGACAGCTCGCCCAGGCACAGCATCACCAGATACACCACCAGCGCGCCGATCAGGTAGGCCAGCAGTGTGCCGAGCGCCCCGGTGGTGGAGATGATGTAGCCGGTGTTGAAAAACAGCCCGGTGCCGATCACGCCGCCCAGCGATAGCATCACCAGGTGCCGGGCCTTCATGCTGCGTTTGAACTGTCCTGCGGCGGGTGCCGATGGTTGCATAATAATCTATCCGTATAGACGTCTAAATATCTGAATGGCTATTGGTTATACCCGCAATGCTTTTTCAACGCAATGCGCAGCCGGCGATCGCCGCGTAAAAAAATCGTTAAGTCGGATCTATATGCAAATGATAATTATTATCTATAATGTCGCCATTTTCGATAATGGGGCAACATGATGAGATACCTGATTTTATTGGCGGCGTTGGCGCTCGGCGCCTGCAGCCAGGCGCCGGTGAAGGCGCCGGCCAACGACGTCGCGAGTTTGGGGAGCATCACCGATCTGCACAGCGGCGCGACCCTGACGCCGGAGCAGCTGTTGACGCGGCTGGCGCAGCAGCCGCGGGTGATCCTGGGGGAGAAGCATGATAATCCTTACCACCATCAGATTGAGCAATGGCTGGTGCAGCAGCTGCCGCTGCGGCGGCCGCAGGGCAGCGTGCTGATGGAGATGATCAACCCGAACCAACAGGCGCAGGTCGACAAGGTCAAGCAGTGGTTGCAGAGCGATCCCACGGTGCGTGACGGCCGCGTAGCGGAGCTGATCGCCTGGCAGCCAGGCTGGAAGTGGGAGCTGTATAGCGGGGTGACGATGGCGGCGATGCGCGCGCCTTACCCGCTGTGGTCGGCCAACCTGGATCGCAGCGAGATTACGGCGTTCTATCAGCAGCCGCAGTTCCCGGCGGGGCAGCTATCGGCGCAGCCGGCGGTGCGCAAGGCGCTGGAAGAGACCATCCGCACTTCGCACGGCGGCCAGATTGAGGCCGACCAGCTGCAGGCGATGTTGGCGATCCAGCAGCAGCGCGACCGGCGCATGGCGGAACGTCTGCTGGCGGCGCCGACGCCCGCGCTGCTGATCGCCGGTGGCTATCACGCCGCCAAATCGGTGGGGGTGCCGCTGCACGTGCGGGATCTGCAACCGGCGGCGGCGCCGACGGTGCTGATGTTGGCGGAGCCGGGCGTACAGGTCGATGCGAACACCGCAGACTACCTGTGGATCACACCATCAGTGAAATGAATACGTTAAGACAGTGAAAAGGGGTGTTAATTATAGTTGCAAATGATTATCATTAGTAAATGTGATCTGCAATCATTCGCAATTAAGCAAGCTAATGCCCCTATGTTAAGTCAGTCTTACTCCCTCCCGGCCTTTGAACTGCCGCAGCCGCGCTGGGCGCGCGGCCTGCTGCTCGCCCTGGCGGCGCACGCGGCGTTGGTGCTGCTGTTTTACTGGCCGCAGACGGCGCTGGAGCCGGTGGTACTGCCACCGCCGGCGGTGATGATGAGCTGGGCGGCGCAGATTGAAGCGCCGGAAAGCAAGCCGCTGCCGCTGGGCGTGCAGCAGGCGGAATCCGCCGCGGCGCAGCCTGCGGAGCAGCAGCAACAGCCGGATCTGCCCAAGCTGGCGCGCGCCGAGAATGCGAAAATCGTGACGGCGCAGAAGAAGCGCGCCGAACACCGCCCCCCGCAAAAATCGCAGCCGAAGCCGCAGGAACAGGCCAAAGAGACGCGCAATGCCGCCGCGTCCAGCGCCGCCGCGCCGCAGGCGCAGACGCTTTCCCATCAGACCGCCGCACCGATCAACAGCGACGCCAACAGCAACGCGCAGGCCAAACTGTCGTGGGAGAGCCTGGTGAAAGGCAAACTGAACCGCATCAAGGATTATCCTTTGGATGCCCGCAGCCGCCGGCGCAGCGGCATGCCGCAGGTCAGCTTCAGCGTCGACGCGCAGGGGCGGGTCTCGAACGTCATGCTGCAGGTGCGTTCCGGCACCGCGTCGCTGGATCGGGAAGCGGTGGCGGTGGTGTCACGCGCCCAGCCGTTGCCGCCGCCGCTGCCGGAGATGCTGCAGCAGGGAGCCGTCAAGGTGACGATGCCGATCGATTTCAATCTGGCGGAGCTGAATGCCCGCCGTTAATGCCCGCAGGCGCCGCATCGCCGTCGTGCGCCTCTTCAAACTTCGTGAGGGATTATGAATCCGCTGTTATTCACCCCGCGCCGTCGCATCGCGGCCGCGCTCTGGCTTTCTTTAGGCATCGCCGGCGCCGCGCTGGCGCAACCGCAGCCGCCATTGGCGGAACGCGCGCCGAAAGCGCTGACGGCGCACGGCGAGACGCGCACCGACGATTACTACTGGCTGCGCGACGACAGCCGAAAAGAGCCGAAGGTGCTGGACTACCTGAAGGCGGAGAACCGCTACACCGAGCAGATGATGGCGCCGTACCAGAAGCTGCGCGCCACGCTGTATCAGGAGATGCTGGGCCGCATGAACCCTGACGATCGTTCGGTGCCGTATCAGCTCAACGGCTATCGCTATCAGGAAAGCTACGCCGCCGGTAAAGATTTCGCGCTGTATCAGCGCCAGGCGCTCACCGCCGACGCGCCGTGGCAAACCTTGCTGGACGCCAATCAGCGCGCGGCCGGCCACGCCTACTATCGCCTGGGGGCGATGGACGTCAGCCAGGACAACCGCCGGCTGGCGGTGGCCGAAGATCTGCAGGGCCGCCGCCAATACCGCATCTCCCTGCGTGAGATAGGCAGCGAACGCTGGTCGCCGGAAACGCTGGAAAACACCTCCGGCAACATGGTGTGGGCCAACGACAACCAAACCCTGTTCTACGTGCGCAACCACCCGCAAACGCTGTTGCCATACCAGGTTTATCGCCATCAGTACGGTACGCCGACGGCGGAAGATAAGCTGGTGTACCAGGAAAACGATCCGGCGTTCTACCTCAGCCTCGGCCGCTCGTCCTCGCGCGATTACCTGATTCTGACCATCAGCGGTAACACCACCTCCGAGGTGCGCCTGATCGACGCCAACCAGCCGCAGCGCGAGCCGCAGCTGTTCGCCGCCCGGCAGAACGGCCGCGAGTATTACCTCGATCACTACCGCGGCGAGTTCTACCTGCGTTCTAACCATCAGGATCCGAACTTTGGCCTGTACCGCACGGCGGCGGCGGGCAAACCCTGGCAGACGCTGATCGCGCCGCAGGCGCAGCACGAGGTGGAGAGCTTCAGCCTGTTCCGCGACTGGCTGGTGGTGCAGGAGCGCGCCAACGGGCTGGTGCAGCTGCGGCAAATCAGCTGGGACGGCAAAACCGAGCGCGCCATCCCGTTCGATGACGCCAGCTACATGGCCTGGCTGGGCTATAACCCGGAGCCGGACAGCGATCGGTTGCGCTACGGCTATTCGGCGATGACCACGCCGACCCGCACCTATGAGTGGGATCTGAACAAGGGCGAGCGCACCCTGCTGAAGCAGCAGGAGGTGAAAGGCGTCGATCCGAGCCTGTATCACAGCGAGCGCATCTGGGTCACGGCGCGCGACGGCGTGAAGGTGCCGGTCTCGCTGGTGTACCGCACATCGCTGTTCAAAAACGGGCATAACCCGCTGCTGGTGTACGGCTACGGCGCTTATGGCATGAGCATGGATCCGGCGTTCAGCGCCAACCGCATCAGCCTGCTGGATCGCGGCTTCGTCTATGCGCTGATCCACGTGCGCGGCGGCGGCGAGCTGGGGCAGAGCTGGTACAAACAGGGCAAGCTGACGCATAAACCGAACAGCTTCAACGACTTCATCGACGCCACCCAGGCGCTGATCAAAGACGGCTACGGCCAGCCGGGGCGCATCTACGCCATGGGCGGCAGCGCCGGCGGCTTGCTGATGGGGGCGGTGATCAATCAGGCGCCGCAGCTGTACAACGCGGTGGTGGCGCAGGTGCCGTTCGTCGACGTGGTGACCACCATGCTGGACGACAGCATTCCGCTGACCACCGGGGAATACGAGGAGTGGGGCAACCCGCACCAGCCGGCCGCCTATGCGCTGATGAAGTCCTACAGCCCGTACGACAACGTGCGCAAGCAGCGTTACCCGAACCTGCTGGTTACCAGCGGCTTGTACGACTCGCAGGTGCAGTATTGGGAGCCGGCCAAATGGGTGGCGAAGCTGCGGCGCTTCAAGCAGGGCGATTCGCTGCTGCTGCTCTCCACCGACATGACCGCCGGCCACGGCGGCAAATCGGGCCGCCTGGCGCGGCTGGAAAACGGCGCGCTGGAGTATGCCTTTATTCTGGCGGCGGACCGGCAGGCGCAGAAATAACCTTTAGCGCCGCAGCACGCTGCGGCGCAATAAAACAATAACAACCTTTTACCGCGCTTTCGGCGGGCTTTTTGCTGGGCATTGTCGGCCATCAAACCTTATTGGCTATTTCTGGGGATATATGAAAATCAAAATGATAGCGAGCCTGATCGGCGCGGGACTGGCGCTGTACGGGCCGGCTGCGGCCGCGCAGGAACAGGCGGAAAATAATAAAGGCAGCGTGGCGTTCAGCCCGCTCAACGTCTCGGCCGCCGACAGCGGCAAGAGCAGCGAAAAAGACGCATTGGCCCGGCCGGGCGCGTTTAGCTCGCGCGATGAAAACAAGAATCTGGAGTCGGTGGACAGCATTCTGCGCAGCATGCCGGGCACCTATACCCAGATCGATCCCGGCCAGGGATCGGTCAGCGTCAATATTCGCGGCCTGAGCGGCTTTGGCCGGGTCAACACCATGGTCGACGGCATCACGCAAAACTACTACGGCAACTCGCCGAGCGACGCAGCGCACGGGGGATTGCCCACCAGCCAGTTCGGGGCGCTGATCGATCCTAACTTTATCGTCGGCGTCGACGTGGCGCGCGGCAATGCCACCGGCTCCGCAGGGGTGAACGCCCTGGCGGGCAGCGCCAACTTCCGCACTATCGGCGTGGACGACGTGGTGTTTTCCGATAACCCGTTCGGCGTGCGCACCAAATTCTCGGTGGGCAATAACGGCATCGGCCGCAGCGGCATGATCGCCGTGGGTGCCAAAACCGCCGCCTTTGCCGACGGCGGCAGCCTGGGAGCGATGGCAGCGATCAGCGGCAGTTCCATCACCTCCAACTACAAAAACGGCGCCGGTTTCGACAGCGAGGTGTTCAACGTTGATAAAACCTACCGCCAGAACCCGAAATCCCAGCTGTTTAAGGTGGACATCAAGCCGGATGCCTTTAACAGCATCGAACTGTCGGCGCGCAGCTACCAGAATAAAATCACCCGCCGCCACATCGACAGCGACGATTTTTACCTTAAATATCACTACGCGCCGTTCTCGGAGCTGATCGATTTCAACCTGACCGCCAGCACCAGCCGGGGTGAGCAGAAATTCATGTCCAACAACATGGCGGGCTTTAGCGACAGCACGGCGAAAAACATCTCTGATGCGCTGGATATCAACAACACCAGCCGTTTCAGCCTGCAGGATGTCGATTTCGCCTTCAGCTACGGCGGCAAGCTGGTGCGCAACGAGTATAAGAAAAAGGCCTCCGGTTTGGTGACGGATGACAATCAGGCGGAAAGCATGCCGGTGGGAATGTCGGGCAAGCAAGATATTTCCAGCCTGTATAGCGGGTTGCAGGCCAACTACGGCATCTGGCAGGGGAATTTCGATCTGAACTACACCGCCTATCGCCTCTCCGGCTATAAGCCAGCCTGTGACGAGCGCGTAGAGTGCTTCCCGCAGGGCGCCGGCAATATCAACCGCAACGAACACGGCTTCAACCCGTCGGTCATGCTGTCGGCGCAGGTAACGCCGTGGCTGCAACCGTTCGTCAGCTACAGCAAGTCGATGCGCGGGCCGAATATCCAGGAGGTGTTCTTCGCCAACAGCGGCGGCCAGTCGATGAACCCGTTCCTGAAGGGCGAAAAAGCGGAGACCTGGCAGGGCGGTTTCAATGCCAATGCCCACGATCTGTTGTTCAAGCAGGACAGTTTCCAGCTGAAAGCGGTCTATTTCGAAACCAGAATCAAAAACTACATATCCAGCCAAACCTACCTGGTGTGTAAAAACCGCCAGAAGTGCAACCGCTCGCAGGCGACGCAGGAAGAGTGGGATAACGCGGACGTCAACGTAAGCATGACCATGTACAGTAACGCCCCCGAACCGGTCAAAATGCGCGGGGTGGAGCTCGAAGCGCTGTACGACGCCGGTTTCGCCTTCACCAAGCTGTCGTTAAGCAAGGAGCATACCTCCCAGCCGACCAACCAGGCTAGCAACGTGTTCGGCGCGGGCGATGTCAGCGAACTGCCGGAATTCTACTTCACGCTGGACAGCGGGGTACGCTTGCTGGACGAGAAACTGACGCTGGGCGGGGTAGTGAAATACACCGGCAAATCGGTGCGCCTGTCGCCGGACTCTGATTACGATGAGAATGAGCAGTTGCTGAAAGAGCCGGCGCCGCATATTCCGACCATTATCGATCTGTACGGCACCTATCAGGTGAATCGCAATCTGCTGTTGAAGCTCAGCGTGCAAAACCTGATGGACAAAGACTACTCGGACGCGCTGAACAAGATGAACTCGCTGCCGTCGCAGTCGCAGTATGAGACGCCGACCAACACTGCCCGTGGACGCACCTATATCTTCGGCGGGGAGGTGCGCTTCTAAACCGCAGCGGAGCAGGGCGCAGTCACTGCGCCCGTTTCGCCTGCAGCAGCCATTTGTCCAGCTCGTTGGCGAACTGCTGGCGGTCGCGCTGGTTCAGCGCGTTCGGGCCGCCGGTCTGAATGCCGCTGGCGCGCAGGGTATCCATAAAATCGCGCATGTTGAGGCGCTCGCGGATGGTGTCCGGCGTATAGCGTTCGCCGCGCGGGTTCAGCGCCACCGCGCCTTTCTCTATCACCTCCGCCGCCAGCGGAATGTCGGCGGTGATCACCAGATCGCCCGCTTCGCAGCGGCGCACGATCTCGTTGTCGGCCACGTCGAAGCCGGCCGCGACTTGCAATGAACGAATGTACTTCGACGGCGGTGTGCGCAATGGCTGGTTCGCCACCAGCGTCACGGTGATGGCGGTACGATCGGCGGCGCGGAACAGCACCTCTTTGATCACGTTCGGACAGGCGTCCGCATCGACCCAAATCTGCATCATTTCGGCTCCTGCAGCCAGTCGCGCACCGGCAGGAAATCGCGCGCCAGCGCCGCTTCCGGGCTGTCGCCTTCCGGCTGGTAGTTATATTCCCAACGCACCAGCGGCGGCATCGACATCAGAATGGACTCGGTGCGCCCGCCGGTTTGCAGCCCGAACAGCGTGCCGCGATCCCACACCAGGTTGAACTCCACGTAGCGGCCGCGACGGTACAGCTGGAACTGGCGCTCGCGCTCGCCCCAGCTCAAGGCCTTGCGTTTTTCGACGATCGGCAGATAGGCGTCGAGGAAGCCCTGGCCCACCGCGCGGGTGAAAGCGAAGCAGTGGTCGAAGTCCGGGGTGTTCAGATCGTCGTAGAACAGGCCGCCGATGCCGCGTGCTTCGTTGCGATGCTTGATGAAGAAGTAATCGTCGCACCATTGCTTGTATTTCGGGTAGACCTCGTCGCCGAACGGCGCACACAGTTCGGCCGCGGTGCGGTGCCAGTGCACGGCATCCTCTTCGAAGCCGTAGAACGGCGTCAGATCAAAGCCGCCGCCGAACCACCACACCGGCGCTTCGCCCGGCTTTTCGGCGATGAAGAAACGCACGTTGGCGTGGCTGGTGGGCACATAAGGGCTGAGCGGATGGATAACCAACGAGACGCCCATCGCCTGGAAGCTGCGCCCGGCCAGTTCCGGACGGTGCGCGGTGGCCGAGGCCGGCAGGGTGGCGCCGGAGACGTGCGAGAAGTTGACCCCCGCCTGTTCGAACACCGCGCCGTTGGTCAGCACGCGGCTGCGGCCACCGCCGCCTTCTTCACGCGTCCATTGGTCTTCGGTGAACACGGCGCCGCCGTCGGCCTGGGCGAGCTGCGCGCAGATATGATCCTGCAGCGCCAGCAGGAAGGATTTTACTTCAGCGATGTTAGGTAAACTCATGCGGGGTCTTTATAGCGTCTGGCTGAACAAGGCGCTGAGTATACTCTTATTCGCCGCCCGCGGCATCAGCGGGGTTTGCGCTGGTGGGCGTCGAAGTAGTCGAAGAAGTTGACGATGCCGTCCGCGATGGCGCGGGCTATTTTCTCGCGAAACGCGGTGGTGCCCAGCAGCCGCTCTTCGTTCGGGTTGGTGATGAACGAGGTTTCCACCAGCACCGAGGGGATGGATGGGGATTTTAACACCGCGAACGCCGCCTGTTCGGTGCTGTCGCTGTGCAGGTGGTGTACCGGGCGGATCTGGCCGAGCACGTGGCGGCCGAGCGTCAGGCTGTTGTTGATGGTGTCGGTTTGCACCAAATCGAACAGCACCTGCTGCAGGTAGTTGTCCTGATCCTTGTACTTGCCGCCCGCCACGTCGTCGGCGGCGTTTTCACGGTTGGACAGGTAGCGCGCCATGGCGCTGCTGGCGCCGCGGTTGGAGAGGGCGAACACCGAAGCGCCGGAGGCCGATGGGCTGGTAAAGCCGTCGGCGTGAATCGAAATGAACAGGTCGGCCTGGTGCTGGTGGGCGATCTCCACCCGCTGGAACAGCGGAATGAATTCGTCTTCTTCGCGCGTCAGGCGCGCTTCGACGTGATCATGCTCATGCAGAAAACGGCGCACGTGGTTGGCGATTTCCAGCACGATGTGTTTTTCCTGCGAGCCTTCGTGGCCGACCGCGCCGGAGTCGATGCCGCCGTGGCCGGGATCGATCATCACCAGCTTTTTGCCGCCGGCCGGTTTCGCCGCCGGTTTGCTGTGCTGATTGCGCAGCAGGCCTTCCGCCCTGGCGCTGCGGTTTTTCACGCCGAACAGCGCTACCGCCAGGCCGGAAAGCAAAAGTTGGCGTCGCGTCGGGGAAACGGTAAGCGGCTTAAGATTGAGGAATTGTTTACCCTGCTTTTTCATTACGCAACGCTCCATCGACGTTTCTATTTTGCGACGTTATATCGTATTGATAATCATTAATCGACCCGATAACTATTTCCATTTATTACGCCTGTTACCGGCGATTTCTGGGCAAATAGCGCGGTAAATCGCAGTTTGATATTGCGTAAGTGAATAATCACGCGATAATCAGATAAACACCTTAATTAACAGCGGCCAACATCGATGGAAATTCGCGTATTTCGACAAGACGACTTTGAAGAGGTCATTACCCTGTGGGAGCGCTGCGATCTGCTGCGGCCCTGGAACGATCCGGAAATGGACATCGAGCGCAAGCTGAACCACGATCCGGAGCTGTTCCTGGTGGCGGAAGTCGGCGGCGAAGTGGTCGGTTCGGTGATGGGCGGTTATGACGGCCACCGCGGCTCGGCGTATTACCTCGGGGTGCATCCCGACTATCGCGGGCGCGGCATCGCCAATGCGTTGATCAATCGTCTGGAGAAGAAGCTGATCGCCCGCGGCTGCCCGAAGATCCAGATTATGGTGCGCGAAGACAACGACACGGTGGTCGAGATGTACGAGAAGCTCGGCTACGAGATCCAGGGTATCACCAGCCTGGGCAAGCGGCTGATCGAAGATCAGGAATATTGATCGAGCGGCGGGCGGCGGCGTTGCACCGCCCGCCACAGTGCATTATGGCAGCTTTTTGACGGTTTTCACGTCCACTTCGACGCTGCTCCAGTCTTTATCCACTTTGCCTTCCAACTGCACCTTGTCTTTCGGCGTAACGGTTTGGCCGTTCCAGCGTTTGCGATCGATATCGACCGTCAGGGTGCCGGTGGCGTCGCGGAAGGTATAGGTTTCGTCGCCGATGCGCTGCTCGATGTTGCCCTGCAGCATCACCCAGGTGTCGTCGCTCATCGATTTCACCTTGTCCACGGTGGTCAGCGCCGCGCTGGGGCCGGAGAAACCGCCTTGTGCGGTGGTTTGCGTTTGGGCCTGCGGCGCGGCCGGATCGAGGAACCCGCCTTGTTGCGCCAGTACCGGTGCGCTGCACAGCGCGATCAGAGCGGCCAGAGTCAGTTTTTTCATGTTGCGCTTCCTTATCGTTATCGAAAATCACATCCCGCTGATATCGGGTTGCTTGCTCAGTGATAAGGATTAAAACACGCCGATCTTAAGAGCTTCTTAAGCCGACGCATTGAAATTCACGCCGCCGGCGCCCATCTGTAGCCATAGTCTTTATTCTGTTGGCAAGGAACGATCGTTGAAGCCATTCTCACCCCGGTTTTCCCCGGACGATTACGACCAGCACGGCGCGCTGCGGCTGCCGCTGGGATTTTGGGCCGTGCTGATACTGCAGGCGCGCACCTGGCTGCTGTTCGTGATGGCCGGCGCTTCGCGTGAGCAGGGTGAAAGCTTGCTGGCGCTGTTTTATCCGGATACCCAACGCTTTTGGTACGGCATGCTGCTCGGCCTGCCGGCGGCGCTGGCGTTTTTGCTGAGCGGCCGCCGCCACCAATGGCCGCGGCTGTGGCGCGGCTGGCGTTGGGGGCTGATTATCTCCGTGCTGGCGTCCCTCGGCGGCTCGCTGTTCAGCCTGTGGCGCCAGGACGGCGATGCGCCGGGGCTGGAGCTGGCGTTGGCGCTGCTCGATGCGCTGGCGCTGAGCTATCTGCTGTTGAATGCGCGCCTGAAAGCCTGTTTTGCGCCGGCGGAGCACGCCGACTAATTGCCGAGAAGTGCGGCACTTTTCGCATTTTCCGCACTCCAAGCTGGCAACCGTTGGCGTAGTGCGGGCCGTTGTGAGAGGCTGGCACGCAGCAAAACGCCGAGTGCGGCAGGAGCGGATTACCGCCCCGTGCCATTGATGTTTAAGGAGCTAGAGATGAATATTCGCCCCCTGTTGTTAGGGCTTCCGCTGTTACTGACCGGCTGTTCGAGCATGTCCAATTTCTCCTGGTCCAGCCTGTCGCCGTTCAACTGGTTCGGCAGCAGCCTGGAGGTCGGCGCCAAGGGCGTCGGCAAGCTCAACGCCGGCACGCCGATGTCGGAAAGCGCCATCAACGACGGGCTGGACGGCAACTACCGCCTGCGCGGCGGCATGGCGACCAGCAACGGCCAGATCGTCTCTTATTACCAGGCGCTGTCCGGCGACGAAGTGAAGCTGGTGATCACCGGCGAGCCGAAAGGGCACGTGCAGCGGGTAGACGTAATGGATCAGAAAGTGGCGACGGAGTGGGGCAACAAGCTCGGCACGCCGTTCGGCGATATGTACAGCAAGGCGTTTGGCTCCTGTAAACCGGGCAGCGGCGAAGACGCCGGCAAAGTGGAGTGCGTGGCGGAGCAGAGCAAGTACGTTACCTATATCTTCAGCGGCAAGTGGGCCGGGGCGCAGGATATCATTCCGCCGGACGACACCCTGAAAAGCTGGACGGTCAGCAAAATCATCTGGCACGCCAAGCCGCAGCAGTAATGTGTTCAACGGGCGCCGGTTCGCGGCGCCTGCCTTTTCAAGCCATTACCCCTATTTTCTTTGCGCTGCTGCAAGGCAATCGCCCGTGCTTGCGGTATGATAGCGCGCGTTTGTAACAGGGAACCCGCGCGTCAACCGCCATACCTTACCTGTTGCCGGATTCTGGTATTGAGGATAACAACATGACACAGGTTCAGAGCGGCATTCTGCTGGAGCACTGCCGTTTCGCCATTTTTATGGAAGCCACCGTACAGGGCGAATTCGCCGACTTGCGCCAGGGCTGCAAACAGTTTTGTCAGACGCTGAGCGAGCTGCAGCAGCAGTTTCCCGATGCGCGCCTCGGCGCGGTGATCGCTTTCGGCTATGACGTTTGGCACGATCTTTCCAACGGCCAGGGCGCGAAAGAGCTGAAGCCGTTCACGCCGCTCGGCAAAGGGCTGGCACCGGCCACCCAGCGCGATATGCTGATCCACATTCAGTCGCTGCGTCACGACGTCAACTTCACGCTGGCGCAGGCGGCACTGGCGGCGTTCGGCAACGCCATCAAGATTGAAGAAGAAACCCACGGTTTCCGCTGGGTGGAAGAGCGCGATCTGAGCGGTTTCATCGACGGTACCGAAAACCCGCAGGGCGAGCAGCGCCCGGCAGTGGCGACGATCGCCGAAGGCGAAGAGGACGCAGGTGGCAGCTACGTGCTGGTGCAGCGCTACGAGCACAACCTGCGCCAGTGGCAGCGCTTTACCACCGAACAGCAGGAGCAGATCATCGGTCGCACCAAGCAAGACAGCGAAGAGCTGCCGGCCGATCAGCGCCCGGATACCTCGCACGTCAGCCGCGTCGATCTGAAAGAGAACGGCAAGGGCCTGAAAATTCTGCGCCAGAGCCTGCCTTATGGCACCGCCAGCGGCAAGCACGGCCTGTTCTTCATCGCCTATTGCGCACGCCTGCACAATATCGAGCAGCAGCTGCTGAGCATGTTCGGCGATCTGGACGGCAAACGCGACGCGATGCTGCGTTTCAGCCGTGCGGTTACCGGCAGCTACTACTTTGCGCCATCGCTGACGCGCCTGCTGTCACTTTGACGCCGTTGCCGAAGCCGGCGCGCCCGGCTTCGGCCCGTTTTCCCGCCCCGAAAACGCCTCGCATTCCCTGTCTTATAGCGTTTGATGCTTGTAAATCACTAAACGGTATATAAAAGCGTTACAGCTCCGCACCGAGTTATAAATACACTGGTCGTCAATAAGGCGAAAGCCTGAAGGAATGACTCAGTGATAAGGTGCAGAATGAAACAAAACCGGGTTAAAAATCTCGTGCTGAAAGGTTGGCTGGCGGCTGCGCTGTTGGCGAGCGGCGCCGCGTCGGCGGCGGAATTGCTGAACAGCTCTTATGACGTTTCCCGTGAATTGTTCGTCGCGCTGAATCCCGGCTTTGAACAGCAGTGGAATCAACAGCATCCGAACGACAAGCTGACCATTAAACAATCGCACGCCGGTTCCTCCAAGCAGGCGCTGGCGATCCTGCAGGGCCTGCGTGCCGACGTGGTGACGTACAACCAGGTGACCGACGTGCAGATCCTGCACGATCGCGGGCAGCTGATCCCGGCGGACTGGCAGGCGCGCCTGCCGAACAACAGCTCGCCGTTCTATTCCACCATGGCGTTTCTGGTGCGCAAGGACAACCCGAAGGGCATCCACACCTGGAACGATCTGGTGCGCGACGACGTGAAGCTGGTGTTCCCTAACCCGAAAACCTCCGGTAACGGCCGTTACACCTATCTGGCCGCCTGGGGCGCCGCCAATCAGGCCGACGGCAACGATCCGGCCAAGACCCGCGCCTTCATGACCCGCTTCCTGAAAAACGTGCTGGTGTTTGATACCGGCGGCCGCGGCGCGACCACCACCTTCGTCGAGCGCGGCTTGGGCGACGTGCTGATCAGCTTCGAGTCCGAAGTGAACAACATCCGCAAGCAGTACGGTGAGGACAAGTACGAAGTGATCGTGCCGCCGGTCGATATTCTGGCGGAGTTCCCGGTGGCCTGGGTCGACAAAAACGTCGAGCGCAACGGTACCGAACAGGCGGCCAAAGCCTATCTGAACTATCTCTACAGCCCGGCGGCGCAGCAGGTGATCACCAGCTTCTACTACCGCGTGTATGACCAGAAAGCGATGGCGGCGGCGAAGGGGCAATTCCCGGACACCCAACTGTTCCGCGTGGAAGATCAATTCGGCGGCTGGCCGCAGGTGATGAAAACCCACTTCGCCACCGGCGGCGAGCTGGATCAGCTGTTAGCGGCAGGGCGCAAGTAAATGTTGGCGTTGTCGTCCAGTAAGCGGGTGCTGCCCGGATTTGGCCTCAGCCTCGGCAGCAGCCTGTTTTATACCTGTTTGATCCTGCTGTTGCCGCTCACCGCGCTGGTGATGCAGCTGGCACAGATGAGCCTGGCGCAATACTGGGAAGTAATTTCCAACCCGCAGGTGGTGGCGGCGTATAAAGTGACGCTGCTGGCGGCCGGCGTCGCCAGCCTGTTTAACGCGGTGTTCGGCATGCTGATGGCCTGGATCCTGACGCGCTACCGTTTTCCCGGTCGTTCGCTGCTGGACGGCCTGATCGATCTGCCGTTCGCACTGCCGACCGCAGTGGCCGGCCTGACGCTGGCGGGGCTGTTTTCCACCACTGGCTGGTACGGTCAGTGGCTGGCGCACTTCGACATCAAGGTCACCTTTACCTGGCTTGGGATCGCGGTAGCGATGGCGTTCACCAGCCTGCCGTTTGTGGTGCGCACCGTGCAGCCGGTGCTGGAAGAGCTGGGGCCGGAATACGAAGAGGCGGCCGAGACGCTGGGCGCTACGCGCTGGCAGAGTTTCCGCCGCGTGGTGTTGCCCGAGGTGGCACCGGCATTGCTGGCCGGCACCGCCATCTCCTTTACCCGCAGCCTGGGCGAGTTTGGCGCGGTGATTTTCATCGCCGGCAACATCGCCTGGAAGACGGAAGTGACCTCGCTGATGATTTTCGTGCGTTTGCAGGAGTTCGATTACCCGGCGGCCAGCGCCATCGCCTCGGTGATCCTGGCGGCGTCGCTGCTGCTGCTGTTCAGCATTAACGTATTGCAAAGCCGCTTCGGCAGACGTTTGGGAGGAGGGCACTGATGGCCGATGTTTCCGCCTTCAACGGCGCCGAGCGCCCGCGCGTCAACTGGGGCAAGTGGACGCTGATCGCCATCGGCACGCTGTTCTCGGTGCTGCTGCTGGTGGTGCCGATGATGTCGATTTTCGCCGAGGCCTTTTCCAAAGGGTTCGGCGCGATGTGGAGCAACTTGCTCGATCCGGACATGCTGCACGCCATTTGGCTGACGGTCTTGATCGCGCTGATCACCGTGCCGTTCAACCTGGTGTTCGGCACGTTGCTGGCGTGGCTGGTGACGCGCTTCACCTTCCCCGGCCGCCAGCTGCTGCTGACGCTGATCGATATCCCGTTCGCCGTTTCACCGGTGGTGGCGGGGCTGATTTACCTGCTGTTTTACGGCAGCAATGGCCTGCTGGGTGGCTGGCTGGATGCGCATAACATCCAGATCATGTTCTCCTGGCCGGGCATGGTGCTGGTGACCATTTTCGTTACCTGCCCCTTCGTGGTGCGCGAGCTGGTGCCGATGATGCTCAGCCAGGGCAGCCAGGAAGACGAGGCCGCGATTCTGCTGGGGGCGTCCGGCTGGCAGATGTTCCGCCGCGTGACGCTGCCCAACATTCGCTGGGCGCTGCTGTACGGCGTGGTGCTGACCAACGCGCGCGCCATCGGCGAGTTCGGCGCGGTGTCGGTGGTGTCCGGTTCGATTCGCGGCGAAACCTACAGCCTGCCGCTGCAGGTCGAGCTGTTGCAGCAGGATTACAACACCGTCGGCTCCTTTACCGCCGCCGCCCTGTTGACCCTGATGGCGATCGTTACTCTATTTTTGAAGAGCGCGCTGCAGTGGCGTCTGGAACGTCAAAACGCGCGTCTCGAGCGGGAGGAAAATCATGAGCATTGAGATTAACGGCATCAACAAGTACTTCGGTCGCACCAAGGTATTGAACGATATCTCGCTCGATATTGCTTCTGGCGAGATGGTGGCGCTGCTCGGGCCGTCCGGTTCCGGCAAGACCACGCTGCTGCGCATCATCGCCGGGCTGGAAAGCCAGAGCGGCGGCAAGCTGGGCTTCCACGGCACCGACGTCAGCCACATGCACGCGCGCGACAGGCGCGTGGGCTTCGTGTTTCAGCACTATGCGCTGTTCCGCCACATGACGGTGTTCGACAACATCGCCTTCGGCCTGACCGTGCTGCCGCGCCGCGAGCGGCCGAACGCCGCGGCGATCAAACAGAAAGTCACCCAACTGCTGGAGATGGTGCAACTGGGCCACCTGGCCAACCGCTATCCGTCGCAGCTGTCCGGCGGCCAGAAACAGCGTGTGGCGCTGGCGCGTGCCCTGGCGGTGGAACCGCAAATCCTGCTGCTGGACGAACCGTTCGGCGCGCTGGATGCACAGGTGCGCAAAGAGCTGCGCCGTTGGCTGCGTCAACTGCACGAAGAGCTGAAGTTCACCAGCGTATTCGTTACCCACGATCAGGAAGAGGCGATGGAAGTGGCTGACCGCATCGTGGTGATGAGCCAGGGCAATATCGAACAGGTCGGGTCGCCGGTCGAAATCATGCGCGAACCGGCGAGCCGTTTCGTGCTGGAATTCATGGGGGAAGTGAACCGCCTGAACGGCGAAATTCGCGGCTCTCAGCTGTTCGTCGGCGCGCACCAGTGGCCGTTGTCGTTCCAGCCGATGCACCAGGGCAGCGTCGATCTGTTCCTGCGCCCGTGGGAAATGGAAGTGGCGACCGAAAGCAGCGAGCGCTGCCCGCTGCCGGTTCAGGTGCTGGAAGTCAGCCCGCGCGGCCACTTCTGGCAGCTGACGGTGCAGCCGATCGGCTGGCATCAGGAACCGATAAGCCTAGTGCTGCCGGAGGGCAACGCCACGCCGGTGCGCGGCGGCCGTTACTACGTTGGCAGCCTCAATGCGCGGCTGTATGCCGGCGATCAACTGCTGCAACCTGTTGCGTTAGCCAAAAGCGCCTGATAGGTTTTAGCAGCCCTTTTCTTCAAGGCAACCCCCGGGTTGCCTTTTTACTTTACGCACACCAACACACAGGCAAAGATCGTGACAACGCTCGAACAATGCATCGGGAACACCCCGCTGGTACAACTGCAACGGCTGGCCGCCCAGGCGGGCAGCGAGGTATGGGTCAAACTGGAAGGCAATAACCCGGCGGGATCGGTGAAGGATCGCGCTGCGTTGGCGATGATCCAGCAGGCGGAGCTGCGCGGCGAGATCAAGCCCGGCGACGTGCTGATTGAGGCCACCAGCGGCAACACCGGCATTGCGCTGGCGATGATTGCTGCATTGAAAGGCTATACGCTGAAGCTACTGATGCCAGAGAACATGAGCCTGGAGCGGCAGGCGGCGATGCGCGCCTACGGTGCCGAGCTGATCCTGGTCAGCCGTGAACAGGGAATGGAAGGGGCGCGCGATCTGGCGCTGGAGATGCAGCGCCAGGGGCAGGGTAAGGTGCTGGATCAGTTCAACAATCTCGACAATCCCTACGCCCATTTCACCACCACCGGCCCAGAGATCTGGCGCCAGACCGAAGGGCGCATCACCCACTTCGTTTCCAGCATGGGCACCACCGGCACCATTACCGGCGTGGGCGGTTACCTGAAGAGCCAGAATCCGCAGGTGCAGATCATCGGCCTGCAGCCGGCAGAAGGCAGCAGCATCCCCGGCATTCGCCGTTGGGCGCCCGCTTACCTGCCGGGCATTTTCCGCCCGGAGCTGGTGGATCAGGTGCTGGATATCGAGCAGCGCGATGCCGAGCAGACCATGCGCCAGCTGGCGCAGCGTGAAGGCATCTTCTGCGGCGTCAGCTCCGGCGGCGCGGTAGCCGGCGCCCTGCGCGTCGCGGCGGCCCATCCCGGCAGCGTCGTGGTGGCGATCGTCTGCGATCGAGGTGACCGTTACCTCTCCACCGGCGTGTTCGACTGAATGTGCCCTCCCGGCGGTGCGTTCCGCCGGGAAAACCCTTCTCACTTCCCTTTTGACCGACGGCATAGCCGGCCCGCCTGCGCGATGGCCAGCGCCTGTCGGCATGCCAATACCCTGACAGAAGTAGAGAAATTGCGCGACAGCAGCCACACTAACGATGGCGAGACGCGAACCTCGATGTGTAAGGATTGAGTAAAACCGGCTGCGGGCCGGCGGAATTGGCGGGAAAATAACGAAAATCGGTGAAGGAGCAAGGCATGAAAATTTTACTGGTCGACGATGACCTGGAGCTTGGCACCATGCTGAGCGAATACCTGACCGGCGAAGGCTTCGACGCCACGCTGGTGCTGACCGGCAAGGCGGGGGTTGAGGGCGCGCTGTCGGGCGACTATACCGCGATGATCCTCGACATCATGCTGCCGGACATGAGCGGCATCGACGTGCTGCGCGACGTGCGTAAAAAGAGCCGGCTGCCGATCATCATGCTGACCGCCAAAGGCGACAACATCGATCGGGTGATTGGCCTGGAGATGGGCGCCGACGATTACATGCCCAAACCGTGCTACCCGCGCGAATTGGTGGCGCGTCTGCGCGCGGTGCTGCGCCGTTTCGAAGAGAGGCCGCAGGAGGCGGACGACGAAGCCGCCATCAGCTTCGGCGAGCTGACGCTGAACCCTTCAACCCGCAGCAGCGAATGGCGCGGTAAGGCGTTTGATCTGACGGCTTCGGAATTCAATCTGCTGGAGCTGTTGCTGCGCGCGCCGGATCGCGTGGTGTCGAAGGATGAATTGTCCGAGAAGGGGCTGGGGCGCCCGCGCGAGGCCTATGATCGCAGCGTGGACGTGCATATCAGCAATATCCGCCAGAAGCTGAGCGCGCTGGCCGGCAATACGCTGAGCATCGAGACGGTGCGCAGCATCGGCTATCGCATTCGGTAACCTGACATGCGCGGAAGACTGTTCTGGAAAATTTTGCTCGGCTTTTGGCTGACCTTCCTCATCATGACGCAGGCCCTGTGGGTGGCGTTTTCTTTGTATGGCGACCGCTATGTGCCGCCGGAAAACGCCATGGCGCGGCGGGTCATCGGCCTGCAGCTGACCTCGGCGGCTACCCAGTTGCGCAGCGGCGGCATGCCGGCGCTGGAAGCCCTGATGCGCGATTGGCCCGAGGACGACAGGCGTTTGCTGTCGGTGACGCCGATGACCCAACCGCCGCCGCCCGCGCCGGAAGAACCGGTATTTGAAGGGCGGCGGATGCCGAAGGAAATCTCTGCCTGGGTGCAGACCGGGGAAGGGCAGGGATACTGGCTGAGCTATAACGTGCGCGGGCTGCGGGAAGAGTATTGGCCGGAGCGGCGTTCCCATTTCTTCAACATTCCTGCGCCGATGCTGTGGGTCGGCGGGCTGGGCGGTTTGCTGTTCAGCGCCGTGCTGGCCTGGAACCTGACCCGGCCGATGCGTCAGCTGCGCGGCGGTCTGGATCGGGTGGCGCAGGGCGATCTGTCGGTGCGGCTGTTCCCGAAAATGCGCCGCCGTCATGACGAGCTGTCCGACGTGGCGCGCGATTTCGACACCATGGCTGAGCGGCTGGAGCTGCTGGTCAGCGCCCGCGAGCAGTTACTTCATGACGTTTCGCACGAGCTGCGTTCGCCGCTGGCGCGCCTGCAGCTGGCGATCGGCCTGGCGCGGCAGAATGCCGGCAACGTCGAAACCTCGCTCAAGCGCATCGAACACGAGTCGGGGCGGCTGGATAAGATGATCGGCGAGCTGCTGGCGCTGTCGCGCGCCGAACACAGCAGCCTGCCGGACGAGGAGTATTTCGATCTGTACGGCCTGGTGGATGCGGTGGTGAGCGATGCACGCTACGAGGCGCAGGTGCCCGGCGTGGATATCGTGCTGCAGGCCGAGTCGGACGTGGAGTACACCGTCAAGGGCAATGCGGAGCTGATGCGGCGAGCGGTGGATAACATCGTGCGTAATGCGCTGCGCTTTTCCAGCCACGGCCAGCGGGTGACGGTGGCGCTGACGCGCGTTGATAACCAGTTCCAGATCGCGGTCAGCGATCAGGGGCCGGGAGTCGAGGAGGCGAAGCTGTCGAGCATTTTCGATCCGTTCGTGCGCGTGAAGTCGGCGCTGTCGGGCAAGGGTTACGGCCTGGGGCTGGCGATCACCCGCAAGGTGGTGCTGGCGCACGGCGGCCAGGTTGAGGCGCGCAACGGCGATAAAGAGGGGCTGGTCATTACCCTGCGTATCCCGCGCTGGCCGTCATAACGTAGCGAAATCGGGATACGACGAAGGAGATAAAAAAAACGGCGCCGAGGGCGCCGTTTTTCTTGCTCATTCGCGATTATTTCTTGATGCGGATGATCGGGGTTTCGCCAACGGTCACGCTGCCGGACAGTTTGATCAGCTCTTTGATCTCGTCCATGTTGGAGATAACGACCGGCGTCAGGGTAGACTTGGCTTTCTCTTCCAGCAGAGGCAGGTTGAACTCGATAACCACGTCACCTTTCTTGACGCGCTGACCTTCTTCGGCGATGCGTTTGAAGCCTTCGCCTTTCAGTTCTACGGTATCGATGCCGAAGTGGACGAACAGCTCAATGCCGCTGTCGGATTCGATAGAGAATGCATGGTTGGTTTCGAAAATCTTACCGATGGTGCCGTCAACCGGAGCAACCATTTTGTTGCCGGCCGGTTTGATGGCGATACCGTCGCCAACGATTTTTTCAGCGAACACTACGTCCGGCACATCTTCGATATTGACGATTTCGCCAGAAAGGGGAGCGACGATCTCGATAGTGCCCGTGTCTTTCTTGTCATCAGAAACCAGAGATTTCAGTTTATCGAACAAACCCATGATCTTCTCCTAAGCATTAAATTGGGCGGCGTTCCAGTGTCGTGGAAGTTTAGCAGAGCGTTTTTTCTTCGATGAATTTATTGACGCAATTCATCAGGTCTTGTGCCGTTGGCTGTGCCAAGGCCTGCGCTGCCAACGCCTTCACATCTTCGAAATTCGTGTTACGAATAATTTTCTTGATGCGCGGGATTGAAATCGCACTCATGCTGAACTCATCCAGCCCCATGCCCAATAACAACAGTGTAGCACGCTCATCGCCAGCCAGTTCGCCGCACATGCCGGTCCACTTGCCTTCCGCGTGAGATGCATCAATAACCTGTTTGATCAGGCCAAGCACTGATGGGGACATCGGGTTATAGAGATGAGAAATCAGCTCGTTGCCGCGATCTACCGCCAGAGTATACTGGGTTAGATCGTTTGTCCCAATACTAAAGAAGTCGACTTCTTTCGCCAGGTGGTGAGCGATGACCGCCGCAGCCGGTGTTTCCACCATCACGCCCACTTCGATGCTCTCGTCAAACGCCTTGCCTTCTTCGCGCAGTTGCGCTTTCAGCGTCTC
This sequence comes from Serratia sp. CY84636, assembly GCF_052166245.1. Taxonomy (NCBI): domain Bacteria; kingdom Pseudomonadati; phylum Pseudomonadota; class Gammaproteobacteria; order Enterobacterales; family Yersiniaceae; genus Serratia; species Serratia sp. CY84636. Next base: position 2,039,218 of record NZ_JBJNOX010000002.1, on the reverse strand, counting down.
GATTTCGCCTTTCAGGTCGCGCACTTCTTCCACGGAGATGATCATCGGGAACATGATGCGCAGTTTGCCGAACGCCGAGGCACGCAGGATGGCCCGCAGCTGGGCGTGCAGGATTTCACGGCGGTCCATCGCGATGCGGATGGCGCGCCAGCCGAGGAACGGGTTCTCTTCCTTCGGCAGGTTCATGTACGGCAGGTCTTTGTCGCCGCCGATGTCCATGGTGCGGACGATCACGGCCTGCGAGCCCATGGCTTCCGCCACGGCTTTATAAGCCTGGAACTGCTCGTCTTCGGTCGGCAGCGAGTCGCGGTCCATGAACAGGAATTCGGTACGATACAGGCCGACGCCTTCCGCGCCGTTGCGCTCTGCACCCGCGACGTCGCGCACGGTGCCGATGTTGGCGCAGACTTCAACCTGATGGCCGTCCAGCGTAATCGCCGGCAGGTCCTTCAGCTTGGCCAGATCGTTTTTCTCGGTGATGTATTGGTTCTGGGCGGCTTTCAGCTGATCGATAACGTCAGCGGTCGGGTTAACGTAAATTTTGTTGTTAACCGCATCCAGAATCAGGTAGTCGTCGTTTTTCACCTGCTTGGTCACGTCGCTGGTACCGACGATCGCCGGCAGCTCCAGGGAGCGCGCCATGATAGAGGTGTGGGAAGTCCGGCCGCCGAGATCGGTAATGAAGCCCAGCACTTTGTCCAGGTTCAGCTGCGCGGTCTCTGACGGGGTCAGATCGGTGGCCACCAGGATCACTTCGTCCTGAATGGAGCCCAGATCGACGATCGGCATGCCCAGGATGTTCTGCAGCAGGCGCTTACCGATGTCGCGCACGTCGGCGGCGCGCTCTTTCAGGTATTCGTCGTCCAGCTCTTCCAGCGCTTTCGCCTGACCTTCGATCACGGTGTAGGCGGCGGCGTCTGCGGAGGCCAGATCGTCTTTGATTAGGGCTATGATTTCCTGCTCAAGCTCTTCGTCTTCCAGCAACATGATGTGGCCTTCGAAGATAGCTTCCTTCTCTTCGCCGAAGGTTTCGCCAGCTTTGGTCTTGATCGCTTCCAGCTGTTCGGACGCTTTCGCGCGGCCGGCCAGAAAACGCGAGACTTCCTGCTCTACTTGATCAGCAGAGATTTTTTTCCGGTTGATGACAATGTCGTCTTCTTTCAGCAAGAGAGCCTTACCAAAAGCGATGCCCGGTGATACTAAAATGCCTGAAATCATAACCCTACCTTACTCTTGACTGGTGTTAACTAAAAAGACGGGCCGATTACTCAAGCTCTGCCATCAGTTTTACCAAGTGCTCAACGGCTTTCTGCTCGTCTTCACCTTCAGCGGAGATGGTCACTACGGTCCCTTGAGTCAGCCCCAGAGTTTGCAGTTTGAACAGGCTTTTAGCGCTGGCGCTTTTGCCGTTGGAGGTCACGGTGATGTCAGACGTGAAGCCTTTGGCTTCTTTAACGAACTGAGCGGCAGGGCGAGTATGCAGACCATTCGGAGCGGTAATAGTAACTTCTTGCTGGAACATTGATGTTTCCCCAACTTATTGGATTAATGTTGTGGAGCTAAAGTTTAGCCCAGGGGCCTGACTTTAGCTTGTCTGGTTATAGCGCCTGACTATGGACAGGGGCGAACGTTGATGCAACAGAAAACGACGCGTTAGGCACTTCAGATCAAAAAACTCGGCTTTAGACGTCGTTCCAATCCGCTCCCCATTATGCCCGATTCGACGCGTCGGCGACAGATGAGTAAATCGATTCAGCCTTGACCGGGCTCGGGGGGTGATTAATTTTGCGCATCGAAATAATGCACCGTTAAATACTAAAGCCGACGGGCAAAAGCAATCTTGGACTGCTATAAAGTTTGATCCAGTCCACAAAAAAGCACCCCGCAGGGTGCTTTTTTAGCGATTTGTGCAGTGGTGGAATTACTGCTGCAATTCCTGCTCGGTGAACAGATCGGCAAACAGCGCGGTGCTCAGATAACGTTCGCCGGAAGAGGGCAGGATCACCACGATGGTCTTGTCGGCGAACGCCGGTTCTTCGGCCAGTTTCACCGCCGCCACGACCGCTGCGCCGGAGGAGATGCCCGCCAGGATGCCTTCTTCGTCCATCAGGCGACGCGCCATGCTGATGGCTTCGTCGTTGGAGACCTTCTCGACGCGATCCACCAGGTCCAGATCGAGGTTGCCTGGAATGAAGCCGGCGCCGATGCCCTGGATCTTGTGCGGGCCCGGTTTCAGCTCTTCGCCGGCCAGCGCCTGGCTGATGACCGGCGAGTCGGTCGGCTCGACCGCCACGGTAGTGATGGCCTTGCCTTTGGTGTTCTTGATGTAGCGGCTGACGCCGGTCAGCGTGCCGCCGGTGCCGACGCCGGAGATGAACACGTCGACTTCACCGTCGGTGTCTTCCCAGATTTCCGGGCCGGTGGTTTTTTCATGGATGGCCGGGTTGGCCGGGTTGCTGAACTGTTGCAGGATCAGGTAACGGTTCGGATCGGTGGCGACGATCTCTTCGGCCTTGGCGATAGCGCCTTTCATGCCTTTCGCCCCTTCGGTCAGCACCAGATTGGCGCCGAGCGCCTTGAGCAGCTTGCGGCGCTCGATGCTCATGGTTTCCGGCATGGTCAGCGTCAGCTTGTAACCGCGCGCGGCGGCCACGAAGGCCAGCGCGATGCCGGTGTTGCCGCTGGTCGGCTCCACCAGCTCTTTACCGGCGGTCAGCACACCACGTTGTTCCGCATCCCAAATCATATTGGCACCGATGCGGCATTTGACGCTGAAGCTCGGGTTGCGTGATTCAACCTTGGCCAGAATGCGTCCGTTGCCGATACGGTTCAGACGAACCAGCGGCGTATGGCCGATTGTTAATGAGTTGTCTTCATATATCTTGCTCATAGCCCGTCCTTTAACTCTATGAAAATGTGGGGAACATCGAAAGCATACGCTAACAGTACCGGCAGGGAAGTAAAGAATTGGTATATCTATATGTTATTAGGAAATAAGTTTTAAGCACAATGATAAGGGCGCGAAATGCGCGCCCTGTCGAAAATTCCCGCGCTATCGGCGGCAAAAAGCGGCGGTTATCGGACGAATTGCGAGCGGTAGCGATCGACCCACATCGCGGTGGCGCCGCAGACGGCGACCGGCAGGATCACCAGGTTGAGGATCGGGATCATGGTGAACAGGCTGACCAGCGCGCCGAACTGCAGGTTGTCGGTTTTGTGCTGGCGCAAGGCGCGGCGCATGTCGGCAAAGCTCACCTTGTGGTTGTCGAAAGGGTAGTCGCAATACTGGATCGCCAGCATCCAGGCGCTGAACAGGAACCATAGCACCGGCGCCACCGTCTGGCCGATGCCGGGCACGAAGTACAGCGCCAGCAGCAGCAGCGCGCGCGGCAGGTAATACATCAGCTTGCGCCATTCGCGCGCCATGATGCGTGGCAGATCTTTGGCGATGCCGAGCAGGCCGGTGTCCGGCAGCGGTTTGCCGGTCAGGCTGCCTTCGAGCTGCTCGGCCAGCAGGCCGCAGAACGGCGCCGCAATCAGATTGGTGATGGTGCTGAACAGATAGCTGAACACCAGCAGCACCGAAATGACCGCCAGCGGCCACAGCAGGTAGCTCAACCATTGCAGCCAGTCGGGAACGTGGCTCATCATCGCCGGGATCCAGTCGCCGAGCCGGCTGAACAGCCACCAGAAAGCGGAGCCCATCAGCAGCACGTTGACCAGCAACGGCAGGACCACATAGCGTTTAATCCCCGGGCGCGAAATCAGGCGCCAGCCTTCGGCGAAATAGTGAATGCCGCTGGTTGAGCGGGCAGGGGGCTGCGTATAGGACATATCTTAAGTTATCTCGTTGTCTGAACAGGCATCATTATCATATAGGGATGATTTTCCACTGGCTAGGGTAGGGTTGGCTGAAAAACCAGCAGAAAAAGGCAGTATAATCATCTTTATTGGCATAAAGTTCAGCACGGACTTGCACTTGTGTGCGCGGGCAAATAGAGTTAAAGAGTGAATGTTTGCCGCGGTGGCAATGTATTGGAACAACAGAGATAGCAATGATGCAGGATTTGCGTCTGATATTAATCGTTGTTGGCGCGATCGCCATAATAGCGCTGTTATTGCACGGTCTGTGGACCAGTCGCAAAGAACGGTCAGCGCTCTTCCGCGATCGCCCAGCCAAACGTTCCCAAAAGGAACGTGAACAAACTCCGATCGACGATCTCGAAGAAGGCGTCGGTGAGGTGCGCGTACGCGCCGCTCACCCGCAAGACGAGCCGTCATTCGGCCATTTCGATGCCGCACGCGAAGAACCCGTGGCCGCGCCGAAGCCCGCTCCGGCGGCTGCGCCTGCGCCCCGCGCCGTTCAGCCGGCTGCCCATCAGACGCCGCCTCCGCTGTCTCAGCGGCCGGAGTATGATGACATCCTGCTGAACAACTACGCGCCGAACGAAGAACAGGCCGAGCCGCAGCAACCGCAACCGGCCGCGCGCCGTGAGCCGCGCGTCGACGATCTGCCGCATGAACATGAGGCGCCGCAGGGGGCGGAACCGGCATTCCACGCCGAGCCGGCCCCTGTGCAGCAGGCACCGGAAGTGAAGCCGGCGCAGGAGCCTGCGCCACAGCCACAACAGCCGGCGGCTGCGCCCATTCAGGCCAAGCTGAAAGAGACCGTGCTGGTGCTGCACGTCGCGGCCCATCAGGGCGGCGTAATCGGCGGCGAAGTGCTGCTGCAGAGCGTGTTGCAGGCGGGCTTCCAGTTTGGCGAGATGGGCATCTTCCACCGCCATATCAGCCCGGCCGGCAGCGGCCCGGTGCTGTTCAGCCTGGCGAACATGGTCAAGCCGGGGTCGTTCGATCCTGACATGATGTCCGATTTCTCCACGCCGGGCGTGTCGATGTTCATGATGGTGCCGTCTTACGGCGACGCCAATCAGAACTTCAAGCTGATGCTGCAGTCGGCACAGCGCATCGCCGACGACGTGGGCGGCGTGGTGCTGGACGACGAGCGCCGCATGATGACGCCGCAGAAGCTGGAAACCTACAAAGCGCGTATCCGTGAAGTGTTGGAAAACAACGCCTGACCGGGTTGCCGCGCGCACTGAACATCCGTAACAACAAAGCCCCCGCTAGCCGGGGGTTTTTTATCTTTGATGGTGAGCCATGGAATCGATAATCCAACAAATCAATCAACTACGAGCCACACTGCGCCATCATGAATACCAGTATCATGTGCTGGATGCGCCGGAAGTGCCGGATGCGGAATATGACCGCCTGATGCGTGAACTGCGCGAACTGGAGAGCGCGCATCCTGAGTTTGTCACCGCCGATTCACCGACCCAGCGCGTGGGCGCCGCGCCGCTGGCGGCGTTCGACCAGGTGCGTCACGAAGTGCCGATGCTGTCGCTGGACAACGTGTTCGACGAAGAAAGCTTCCTGGCGTTTTACAAGCGCGTGCAGGATAGGCTCAAAAGCAGCGATCCGCTGACCTTCTGCTGCGAGCTGAAGCTGGACGGCCTGGCGGTCAGCCTGCTGTACGAAGACGGTGAGCTGGTGCGCGCGGCGACGCGCGGCGATGGCACCACCGGCGAGAACATCACCACCAACGTGCGCACCATCCGCGCCATCCCGCTGCGCCTGACCGGCGACAACATTCCGCGCCGGCTGGAAGTGCGCGGCGAAGTGTTCATGCCGCAGGCCGGTTTTGAACAGATGAACGAAGAAGCCCGCCGCAAAGACGGCAAGGTGTTCGCCAACCCGCGCAACGCCGCCGCCGGTTCGCTGCGCCAGCTCGATCCGCGCATTACCGCCAAACGCCCGCTGACCTTCTTCTGCTACGGCGTCGGCCTGCTGGAAGGCGGCGAGCTGCCGCGCAGCCACTTTGAGCGCCTGATGCAGTTCAAGGCCTGGGGCCTGCCGGTCAGCGATCGCGCCCAACGCCGCACCGGCAGCGAGGAAGTGCTGGCGTTTTATCGCCAGGTCGAGCAGGACCGCGCGCAGCTCGGTTTCGACATCGACGGCGTGGTGATCAAGATTGACGATATCGATCTGCAGGAAACGCTGGGCTTTGTGGCGCGTGCGCCGCGCTGGGCGACGGCGTTCAAATTCCCGGCGCAGGAGCAGATCACCGTGGTGCGCGAAGTGGAGTTTCAGGTTGGCCGCACCGGCGCGATTACGCCGGTGGCGCGCCTTGAGCCGGTGCTGGTTGCCGGGGTGACCGTCAGCAACGCCACCTTGCACAACGCCGATGAAATTGAGCGTCTGGGGCTGCGCATCGGCGATACGGTGATCGTGCGCCGTGCCGGCGACGTCATCCCGCAGGTGGTGGGGGTGCTGGAAGACCGTCGGCCACAGGATGCGCGCGAAGTTGTGTTCCCGCTTCACTGCCCGGTATGCGGCTCCGACGTTGAGCGCGTGGAAGGCGAGGCGGTAGCGCGCTGCACCGGCGGTCTTATCTGCGGCGCGCAGCGCAAAGAGGCGTTGAAGCACTTCGTTTCCCGCCGCGCGCTGGACGTTGAAGGCATGGGCGACAAGATCATCGAGCAGCTGGTGGACAAAGAGTACGTGAAGAACCCGGCCGATCTGTTCCGTCTGTCCGCCGGCATTCTGACCGGCCTGGATCGCATGGGGCCGAAATCGGCGCAGAACCTGGTCAATGCGCTGGAGAAATCCAAACAGACCACCTTCGCTCGCTTCCTGTATGCGCTGGGCATTCGCGAGGTCGGCGAGGCGACCGCCGCCAACCTGGCGGCGCATTTCGGATCGCTCGAGAAGCTGTTCGCCGCCGATATCGAGGCGCTGAAAGAGGTGCCGGACGTCGGCGAAGTGGTGGCCAAACATACCCGCAATTTCCTCGATGAAGCGCTCAATCAGCAGGTGATCAACGAGCTGGTGGGCGCCGAGATCGGCATCCACTGGCCGGCGCCGGTGGTGGTGGTCGCCGAAGAGATAGACAGCCCGTTCGCCGGCAAAACCGTGGTGCTGACCGGCTCGCTGAGCCAGCTGTCGCGCGACGAGGCCAAAGATCGCCTGACGGCGCTGGGCGCCAAGGTCAGCGGCAGCGTGTCGAAGAAAACCGATTTGGTGATCGCCGGCGAAGCGGCCGGTTCCAAGCTGGCGAAGGCGCAGGAGCTGGGTATCGTCGTGATCGACGAAGCGGAAATGATCCGCCTGCTGGGTGACTGATGGAAAAGGAAAACCTGCTGGAGATCGCCAATACCGTGATGCCGTTCGGCAAGTACCAGGGGCGGGTGCTGATCGACCTGCCCGAAGAGTACCTGCTGTGGTTCGCCCGCAAGGGCGAATTCCCCAAAGGCAAGCTCGGCATGCTGATGGAGATGACGCTGGCGATTAAAATCGAAGGGCTTGACCACCTGGTCAAGCCGCTGAAGAAAAGCTGAACTGACGGGCCTCGGCCCGTCTTTTTTTACCCGCGCGATGCCTGCGCGTTGGCGTTGGGCACCGCCTGCTGTGCCCGCTGCTTGCGCTGATACCTTTTCGCCAGCACCGCACAGGTCATCAGCTGCACCTGGTGGAACACCATCAGTGGCAGCACCATGATCCCCACCGTCGCCGCCGGGAACAGGATATTGGCCATCGGAATGCCGTTCGCCAGGCTTTTCTTCGAACCGCAGAACACGATGGTGATCTCGTCCGCCTTGCTGAACCCGAGCCAGCGCGCCATGTAGGTGTTCACCACCAGCACGATCGCCAGCAGCACGATGCTGCCGCCGACGATAAACGCCAGCGAACCGATCCCCACCTGATGCCAGATGCCGTGCGTGACCGCCTCGCTGAAGGCGGCGTACACCACCAGCAGAATCGAGGTCTGGTCGGTTTTGCCGATCAGCGGGCGATGGCGCTCGATCCAGCCGCCGATCAGCGGCCGCAGCAGGTGGCCGGCGACGAACGGCACCAGCAGCTGCAGCACGATCGAGCCCACCTGCCGCAGGCTGCCGGTATCGCCGTGCACGTTCATCAGCAGGCCGACCAACAGCGGCGATACGAAGATCCCCAGCAGGCTGGAGGCGGAGGCGCTGCACACCGCCGCCGCCACGTTACCGCCCGCCAGCGAGGTGAAGGCGATGGCCGACTGCACGGTGGCGGGCAGGATGCACAGGTAGATGAAACCGGCGTACAGCTCGGGGCTGACGTCGATCGGCGCCCACCAGGCGAACAGCATCCCCAGCGCCGGAAAAATGATGAAGGTGCTGAACATCACCCACAGATGCAGCCGCCAGTTATTGCTGCCGGCCAGGATGGCCTCGCGCGACAGCTTGGCGCCGTGCATGAAGAACAGCAGGGCGATGGCGGCGATGGTCAGGGCGTTGAGCCAGCCGACGAACTCGCCGCGCGCCGGCAGGAAAGAAGCCAGCAGCACGGTGGCGATCAGCGTCAGGGTAAAACGATCGGGTAGGAATCTCATGGCGATGCGCTCGGGTAGAAAATCGATGGGGCTATTCTCCCGCGTGGGCATATAATAATTAAATTGATTTATTTAATTCATCTATGAATAAAACACATGAATTACTCACTCAAACAGCTGCGGGTGTTCGTCGCTGTCGCCCGCCACGGCAGCTTCAGCCGCGCCGGCGAGGCGATCGGTCTGACGCAATCGGCGGTCAGCCACAGCGTGAAAGAGCTGGAGGCGGAGGTCGGCGTGCGCCTGCTGGATCGCACCACGCGTGAAGTGGTGTTGACCGATGCCGGCCTGCGGCTGGCCAACCGGGTCGAACGGCTGCTGGACGAACTGCAGGCCGCGTTGCTGGATGCGCGCAGCTTTGGCGTACAGCGCAGCGGCACGGTGCGGGTGGCGACCAGCCAGACCATTTCCGCCCATCTGATGCCGCAGTGCATCGCCGCCGGCGAGCGCCAATACCCGGAGATCCGCATCATGCTGCGCGATCAGGCGCAGCAGCAGGTGCTGCACAGCGTGCGCAATGCCGAGGTGGATTTCGGCATCGTGGTCGATCCGGTGCAGGCGGTGGATTTGGAGTGCGAAGCGGTGCTGCATGAACCGTTCCTGCTGCTGTGCCGCGAAGATCACCCGTTTGCTGCGCGTCAAGAGGTGCGTTGGTCGGCGTTAAACGGCTGCCGCCTGGTGTTGCAGGATTACGCGTCGGGCAGCCGGCCGTTGATCGACAGCGCGCTGAGGCAGCAGGGCGTCGAGGCGCAGGTGGTGCAGGAAATCGGTCATCCGGCTACGCTGTTCCCGATGGTGGCGGAAGGGATTGGCATCAGTATCTTCCCGGCGTTGGCGCTGCCGCTGCCGGAAGGGGGGCGGCTCCGGGTACGGCGGCTGGTGCCGGAGATCAATCGCGCGTTGATGCTGGTGCGGCGCAAGAACCGCTCGCTGACGCCGGCGGCGGAGGCCATCTGGCAGGTGGCGCGTCAGCAGGCGGCGCTGCTGCACCAGCGCCGGCAGGAAAACGCCGAATATTGATTCAGATATAGACGTCCACCACGTTGAGCGGCGTCGGGCGGTTTACGCCGTCGCCGGATTGCGCCGCGGCTTTTTCCATTTGCTCCTGTTGCTGCTTTTCCATTTCTTCTTTCTGGATGCGCGCGATCTCGGCCTGCAACATCTTGATCTGTGCTTCAATCAGCTGCTTTTGCTTCTCGATCTCTTTGGGATCGGCGCTGGAGTCCTTCAGCTCCACCAGCTTTTGCTGCAGAGCCTGAATCTGCCGGTTCAGCGCCTTGATGCGTGCCGAGGCGCGGCTTTCGTTGAGATTTTCCGGTTCGTCATTGCCGCTGGCGCCTTCGCTTTTCTTCGCCTTGCCGCCTTCCGGCTGGTTGTTGACCGGTTTGGCCATCAGCAATTCGCCCTGATGGCCCGGCGCGCTGAAGACGTTGCTGACGCCGGGAACGGTATTTTTGATCGGTACGATCATGGTGATGGTGGTCGACATGGATGCTCTCCCTGAGTCTGGCTATCGCTGTTCAGGGTATCGGCAGCGGCGGCTAAATCTTTACCTGCCGCAGGTGCGGCCAGCGCTGCAGCCAGCCTTTGTCGAGCACGCGCTGGGCATAGGCCGCGCGATCGCCGTTTTTGACGTTGAAGGTGATGGTGTCGTCAAACAGCGCCGCGAGCCCGAAGGGGGCCACCAGCGTGATGCTGTCGTCGGCGTTCAGGCGTGCGCCGATCGCCGTTTCCACTTCGGTCCAAAAGCTGATGGCCTCTTCGCTGTCGCGGTAAGGCGCCCGGCCGCCGCGCAGGTGCATGCGCGCCTGATTCTTGACCGACCACGGCTGCGGCAGCCATTGGTGCAGCCGCGCCTCCAGTATGCGATCGCGCTCGGCGTCCGCACGCTCCGCATCGAAGTGGATCACGTCGATATCGTTGAGCGGCGTGGCGTCCAGGTAGCCGTGGCGCCGATCCCACACCAGATTGCGTACGAAGCCGGCGCCCAGGCACCAGTCATTCAGGCCGAGCCGGCGCGCGGTGCGCAGGGCGGCCATGCGAGCGTCATCTTGTTGCAGCCAGTCGATAATTTGCCATTGCGGATCCATCACCCCTCCTTTTTTCGCGGCTACTGTAACCCGAAGCGGCGGCGGGTGAAATGGGGGAAAGCGCGACGGCGGCGATCGCGTGCAAAATAATTTTCTTTTCCCACTGACTACACTTGGTGCAGGGCTGTTATCTCGTCACTCGGGGCAAGGGAGGGGGCTATGTATCAGGCAACGGTGGGCCAACGCGGCTATCGCTTTGGCGATCTGCGTCAGCTGATGGCGAAGGCTTCGCCGGCGCGTTCCGGCGATTATCTGGCGGAGGTGGCGGCGCAAAGCGCCGAAGAGCGTATGGCGGCGCGCATTGCGCTGGCGGACTTGCCGCTCAAGGCGTTCCTGCAGCAGGCGCTGGTGCCGTACGAAGAGGACGAGGTGACGCGCCTGATTATCGACGGCCACGATGCCGCCGCCTTTGAGCCCATCTCGCACCTCACGGTCGGTGATTTTCGCGATTGGTTGCTGAGCGAGCAGGCGGACAGCGCCATGCTGGCGCAGGTGGCGGCCGGCATCACGCCGGAGATGGCGGCGGCGGTGAGCAAGCTCATGCGCAATCAGGATCTGATCCTGGTGGCGAAGAAGTGCCGGGTGGTGACGCGCTTTCGCAATACGATCGGCCTGCCGGGCCACCTCAGCGTGCGGCTGCAGCCCAATCACCCGACCGATAGCCTGCAGGGCATCGCCGCCAGCATGCTGGACGGCCTGTTGTACGGCAGCGGCGATGCGGTGGTCGGCATCAATCCGGCCAGCGACAGCCTGCCGCTGCTGGAAAAGCTCAACTACATGCTGGACGACGTGATCCAGCGCTTCGCCATTCCCACCCAATCCTGCGTGCTGACCCACGTGACCAACACGCTGCGGCTGATAGAGCGCGGCGCGCCGGTGGATCTGGTGTTTCAGTCGATCGCCGGTACCGAAGCGGCCAATCGCGGCTTCGGCATCAGTTTGGCGCTGCTGGCGGAAGCGCAGCAGGCGGCGCTGAGCCTCAGGCGCGGCACGTTGGGCGATAACGTGATGTATTTCGAAACCGGGCAGGGCAGCTGCCTGTCGGCCAACGCGCATCACGGTGTCGATCAGCAGACCTGCGAGGCGCGCGCCTATGCGGTGGCGCGCCATTTCTCGCCGCTGCTGATCAACACCGTGGTGGGGTTTATCGGCCCCGAATACCTGTATGACGGCAAGCAAATTATCCGCGCCGGGCTGGAGGATCACTTCTGCGGCAAGCTGCTCGGCCTGCCGCTGGGTTGCGACGTCTGCTACACCAACCATGCCGAAGCCGATCAGGACGACATGGACACGCTGCTGACGCTGTTGGCCGCCGCCGGGTTGACGTTTCTGATCGGCGTACCGGGCGCGGACGACATCATGCTCAACTACCAAAGCACGTCGTTCCATGACGCGCTCTATATCCGCGAGCTGCTTGGGCTGGAGCACGCGCCGGAGTTCGCCGCCTGGCTGGCGGCGATGAACATTACCGACGAACGCGGACGGCTGCGCGACGCCGCCGCCAATCATCCGCTGTTGCTGGCGCTGCAGGGAGAACGCACATGAGCAAACCGGTTCACGCCAACAGCTGGGACGCGCTGCGCGCCTTTACCGATGCGCGCATCGCGCTGGGGCGCACCGGCGCCAGCCTGCCGACCGACGAGCTGCTGCGCTTCGGCCTGGCTCACGCTCAGGCGCGCGACGCGGTGCATCAGCCTTTCGACAGCGAACGGCTGGCGGCGGATCTGCACGATGCCGGTTGGCCCACGTTGGCGGTGCACAGCCAGGCTGCCGACCGCGCCGCCTACCTGCGCCGACCGGATCTGGGGCGGCGGTTGGCCCCGGATAGCCGCAGCCTGCTGCTTGGTTTACCACCTCGCCGTGCCGATCTGCTGCTGATAGTGGCGGACGGCCTCTCCTCCAAGGCGGTGCACCGCCAGGCGCTGCCGCTGCTGCAGGCGTTGCGGCCCTATCTCGAGATGCTGGGGCTGACCGTGGCACCGCTGGTGCTGGCGCATCAGGCGCGGGTGGCGCTGGGGGATGAGATCGGTGAATGCCTGCAGGCTCGGGCGGTGGCGATTCTGATCGGCGAACGGCCGGGGCTGTCGTCGCCGGACAGCCTGGGCGTCTATTTGACCTGGGGGCCGAACGCGCGCAGAACGGACGCCGAGCGCAACTGTATCTCCAACGTGCGGCCCGAGGGGTTGGATTATCCGCAGGCGGCGTTCCGCCTGGCCTGGCTGCTGGAGCAGGCGTTCCAGCGGCGGTTGAGCGGCATCGAGCTGAAGGACGAGAGCGACAACCCGGCCCTGCACGGCCGAGTGACGCCGCTTTATCCCCAACTGGGCGGCTGACCGATGGTTTGCTGCAGCAGGGCGGTGAAGGCCGCCAGCCGGGCGGATACCTTTGCCATTGGCCGCAGCAGATAGATGCCTTGCTGCTCATGGCGCGGATCTTCCAGCATTTGCACCAGTTGCCCGTGCTGCACGTCCGGCCCCACCACCCAGTTGGGCAGAAAGGCGATGCCGAGCCCGAGCAGTGCGGCCTGACGCTGCGCGGTGAAGTCGTCGCAGCGTAGCGCCATGGTGCAGCGGCTCATCAGCGCCGCGTCGAGGATCTGCGCCCAGCAGGCCGGCTGCTGCTTGTGGTAGCGGGCGATCAGCCGATGCTGCGGCAGCGCTTCCAGATCGGCCGGCAGGCCATAGCGGGCGACGTAGGCGGGGCTGGCGCACATCACCCAGCGTTGGGTGGCGATGCGGCTGGCATACAGCGCGCTGTCCTTCTGTTCGCCGATGCGGATGGCGGCGTCGAGCCGTTCCTGCGTCGGATCGGTCAGACGTTCGGTCAGATCGAGGTCGACCGACAGCTGCGGGTAGCGTTCCGCCAGCGTCGGCAGCAGCGGCAGCACATAGGTTTTGCCGAAGGTCGGCAGGCAGCTGATGCGCAGCGTGCCCTGCGGCGTTTCGTTCAGCGCGCTCAGCTCGGCGCGAAGGCCGGTAATGTCCGTCATCAGCGCGGTGGCGCGCGTCAGCAGCAGCTCGCCGGCGTCGGTCAGCAGCAGGCCGCGGGTGGAGCGCACGAACAGCGCGGCGCCGAGCGCGCTTTCCAGGGCATCGATGTGGCGCACCAGCGAGGAGGGCACCATGCCCAGCCGGCGCGCGGCGGCGGAAAAGCTGCCCAGGCGGGCCACGTCGAGAAAAATTGGCAGATGTTCTACATAGCGGGCGTCATTCATTTTTGCATTATATGCAAAAGCGTTTCTTATGAATACCCGCTTCTCTGCCGACGGCGCGGCGGCTACTCTGGCTGCGGGTTGACGACGGGCTTCAACGCCGCCTTACCCCGGCCGTATAGAGAGAAAACGTATAAACCTCGCGGCGCTTAGCACTAAATAGCAGATGTTTTTCCCAGGCTGCGCGAGCCGCCTGCGGAGTTGATTGTCGCTCCAACACCAGATTAACCGTTCAATTTGATAACCGGTTCAGTCTCAATGATTAGTAAGCCTTTACTTTATCTCATTCTGATCTGATACCTGGTTATCGGCCGGCCAGCCGTGCCGGTTTTTTTGTCGCCTTAGGCTGAATCGTTCCAACTGATGAACGCGCCTTGGGGGACATCTTGGCTCACCGTCGGTGGGTCTTTTGAACGCGCGGAACCGCGATCCCGCGCTGGTGGAGGAGTCAGTCATGAACGAAAAACACGGGTGTTCCTGTGCGCGCCATTTGGCGCAGGGTTTTGCCAGGCAGTCGATCAACGCCGGGGAGGGCGAAATCTATCAAATCTCGCTGATGAGCGCGCTTATCGACGGGGTTTACGAGGGGGAGACCACCATTGCCGAGCTGCTCAAGCACGGCGATTTCGGCCTTGGCACCTTCAATCACCTGGACGGCGAACTGATCGCCTTCGATCAGGAAATACACCAGCTGCGCGCCGACGGCAGCGCCCGGCCGGCCGGCCTGCAACAGAAAACCCCCTTCGCCGTCGTCACCTTTTTCCAGCCCAGCGTCAGCCAGCAATTCGACCGGCCAATCACCAAGGCGCAGCTGCACCAGAGCATCGACGAGCAGGTCGCCTCGCCGAACCTGTTTTGCGCGGTGCGGGTCGACGGCGAGTTCAGCCACGTGGAAACCCGTACCGTGCCGCGCCAGGAGCGGCCCTACCGCCCGATGCTGGAGGCGATAGAAGAGCAGCCGACCTTCTCGTTCCATCAGCGGCGCGGCACGCTGGTCGGTTTCCGCTCGCCGGATTACATGCAGGGCATCGGCGTGGCCGGCTATCACGAACACTTCGTTACCGACGACCGCAGCGGCGGCGGCCACGTGCTGGACTACCAGCTCGATCATGGCCGTCTGCAGTTCGGCGTCATCACGCGTCTCAATCTTCAGTTACCGCATGATGCGGATTTCTTGCGCGCCAACCTCTGCCCAGAGGATTTGGATCGCGCGATTCGTTCCGCCGAGGGCTAACCCCGGCGATCGTTTTCTTAGGAGGTGGAACCATGGCACAGGAAAAAACAGGCAATGACTGGCAATGCGGCGCCGATTTGGTGGTGAAAAACCTGGAAGCGCAGGGCGTCAAACACGTTTTCGGCATTCCGGGCGCCAAGATCGACCGGGTGTTCGACTCGCTGGAGGACGCGCCATCGATTGAAACGGTGGTGGTGCGGCATGAGGCCAACGCGGCCTTTATGGCGGCGGCGGTCGGCCGCTTGACCGGTAAGGCCGGGGTGGCGCTGGTCACCTCCGGGCCGGGCAGTTCCAACCTGATCACCGGGCTGGCCACCGCCACTTCGGAAGGGGACGCGGTGGTGGCCTTCGGCGGGGCGGTGAAGCGCGCCGACAGCCTGAAGCAGACGCACCAGAGCATGGATACCGTCAGCATGTTCCGGCCGGTGACCAAGTATTGCGCCGAAGTGCATGCCGGTTCGGCGATTTCCGAGGTGATCGCCAACGCCTTTCGCCGCGCCGAATTCGGCCGGCCGGGGGCATCGTTCGTCAGCCTGCCGATGGATATCGTCAATGAACCGGTCAGCGCGCCGGTGCTGGCCGGCTGCCGCTTGCCGCGCATGGGGGCCGCCGCGGCGGATGACATTCAGGCGGCGGTGAAACTGATCCGCCAGGCCAAATGCCCGGTATTGCTGCTCGGCCTGCAGGCCAGCCGGCCGGAGAACAGCGAGGCGGTGCGCCATCTGCTGTATCGCACCCATATGCCGGTGGTCGGCACCTATCAGGCGGCGGGGGTGATCGACGTCAACCACTTCGCCCGTTTCGCCGGCCGCGTCGGCCTGTTCAACAACCAGCCGGCCGATCAGCTGTTGCAGAAGGCCGACCTGGTGGTGAGCGTCGGCTATGATCCGATCGAATACGATCCCTGCATGTGGAACAGCCACGGGCGGCTGAAACTGGTGCACATAGACGTGCTGCCGGCGGATATCGATACCTGCTATCGGCCGGACGTCGAGCTGGTGGGCAACATCAGCGCCACGCTGAACATGATGACCGAAACGTTCACTGAGGCGGTCTGTGTGCCGCCGGAGGTGGAGCTGATCCTCACCGATCTCGGCCGCCAGCGCACTGAACTGGCGGAGCGCGCCGCCCGCCGCGGCGGCATGCCGATCCACCCGCTGCGCATCGTCAAGGAGCTGCAGGACATCGTCAGCGACGACGTAACCCTGTGTGTGGACATGGGCAGTTTCCATATCTGGATCGCCCGCTACCTGTACAGCTTCCGCGCCCGCCAGCTATTGATCTCCAACGGCCAGCAAACCATGGGGGTGGCGCTGCCGTGGGCCATCGGCGCGGCGCTGGTTCGCCCCGGCGATAAAGTGGTGTCTATCTCCGGTGACGGCGGGTTCATGCAGTCGAGCATGGAGCTGGAGACCGCGGTGCGGCTGAAAAACAACATCGTGCATGTCATCTGGGTCGATAACGCCTACAACATGGTGGAGATGCAGGAAGTGAACAAATACCAGCGCAAATCCGGCGTGGAGTTCGGGCCGATTGACTTCAAGGCCTACGCGGAATCCTGCGGCGCGGTCGGTTTCGCCGTGCAGTCGGTGGACGATCTGCGGCCGATGCTGCGCAAGGCGATGGCGATCCAGGGGCCGGTGGTGGTGGCCATTCCGGTCGACTACGCCGACAACTATAAGCTGATGGCGCAGATGAACTTCAGCCAGATGATTTAATTTCATCATCATCGCGCGGTTTCACCGGGGCAGGCCGCTTGCGCGCCTGCCCGTTTTTATGCGCGGAATTTGTCCTTTACTTCGCTAACTGCATGATTTATTGCTATCCGTTGGGCTGTTTTTTCACCACTGGGGATAGCGCAATGAAAAGAAAAGCAATAACGATTGGGCTGCTGGCGTTGGCGATTGCCGGCGGCGCGCGGGCCAATACGCTGGTCTACTGTTCCGAAGGCTCACCGGAAGGCTTCAACCCGCAGCTGTTCACCTCCGGCACCACGGTGGACGCCAGTTCGGCGGCGATCTACAACCGGCTGGTGGACTTCAAACCCGGTACCGTCGAGCTGCAACCCAGCCTGGCGGAAAGCTGGGAAGTGAGCGAGGACGGCAAGCGCTATACCTTCCACCTGCGCAAGGGCGTGGCATTCCAGAGCAATAAATATTTCACGCCTACCCGCGATTTCAACGCCGATGACGTCATCTTCTCGTTTATGCGACAAAAGGACGCCAACAACCCGTATCACAAGGTCTCCAACGGCGCCTACACCAACTTCGAGTCGATGGAGTTCGGCACGCTGATCGACCGGATCGTCAAGGTGGACGATCACACCGTGCGCTTTGAGCTCTCCCGCGCCGAGGCGCCGTTCGTCGCCGATCTGGGCATGTACTTCGCCACTATTTTTTCGGCGGAATATGCCGACGCGATGCTGAAGGCCGGTACGCCGCAGCGGGTGGACAACGATCCGATAGGCACCGGGCCGTTCCAGCTGGTGCAGTACCAGAAGGACGCGAAAATCCTCTACAAGGCGTTCGACCGCTACTGGGAAGGCAAACCGAAGATCGATCGGCTGGTGTTTTCGATCACGCCGGATGCGACGGTGCGTTACGCCAAGCTGCAAAAGAACGAGTGCCAGGTGATGCCGTTCCCCAACCCGGCGGATCTGGCGCGCATGCGGCAGGACGGCAACCTTCAGGTGATGGAAAAATCCGGCTTGAATATCGGCTTCCTGGCGTTCAATACCCAGAAAAAACCGTTGGATAACGTCAAGGTACGCCAGGCGTTGGCGCTGGCGGTCAACAAGCCGGCGATCATCGAGGCGGTGTTCCACGGCGCCGGCCAGCCGGCCAAGAACCTGCTGCCGCCGACCCAGTGGGGCAGCAACGCGCAGCTTGAAGACTACCCGTATTCGCCGGAGCGGGCGAAGCAGCTGTTGCAGGAAGCCGGGCTGGGGCAGGGGTTTGACATCGATCTGTGGGCGATGCCGGTGCAGCGGCCCTACAATCCCAACGCCAAGCGCATGGCGGAGATGATCCAGGCCGACTGGGCCAACATCGGCGTGCGCGCCAAGATTGTCACCTTCGAGTGGGGCGAATATTTGCAGCGGATTAAAAACGGCGAGCACCAGACGGCGTTGATGGGCTGGACCACCGCCAACGGCGATCCGGACAACTTCTTCGGCCCGCTGTTCACCTGCGCTTCGCTCGGCGGCTCCAACTCGGCGAAATGGTGCTACAAACCGTTCGACCAGCTGATCCTGCAGGCGCGCGAGGAGAACGATCACGCCAAGCGGGTGGCGATGTACCAGCAGGCGCAGGTGATGATGCACGATCAGATGCCGGCGCTGATGATCGCGCACTCGACCATCTTCGAACCGGTGCGCAAGGAAGTGAAAGGCTACGAAATCGACCCGTTCGGCAAACACATCTTCAAGCAGGTGTCGCTGGAGAAGTAACGAAAAGGCCGGGGTAACCCGGCCTTTTTCATGCCTGCGGCGCGTCGCAGTGGTAGCGGCCGCGCGGGATCACCAGCGGGGTGTGGGACAGCGGATCGTCGATGATCATGCACGGCATGCCGAACACCCGTTCCACCAGCTCGGCGGTGATGATTTCCGCCGGGTTCCCCTCCGCCACGATCTTGCCGTCGCGCATGGCGATGATGTGATCGGCATAGCGACAGGCGTGGTTGAGATCGTGCAGCACCGCGATGAGGGTTTGGCCGTGCTCGCGGTTGAGCTGACGGAACAGATCCAGCAGCTCGATTTGGTGCGCGATGTCCAGATAGGTGGTCGGTTCATCCAGCAGCAGCAGCGGCGTTTGCTGCGCCAACGCCATCGCCACCCAGACGCGCTGGCGCTGCCCGCCGGACAGCTCGTCAACGCTGCGGTCCGCCAACTGGCTGACGTTGGTGGCCGCCATGGCGGCTTCCACCGCCTGTTTGTCGGCCTGCGTCCACTGTTTCAGCAGGCTCTGGTGCGGATAGCGGCCGCGCGATACCAGGTCCGCCACGGTAATGCTGTCCGGTGCGATCGAGGTTTGCGGCAGCAGCCCAAGCTCGCGCGCCAGCGCCTTGGTGGCGAAGCTGCTGATGTTTTTGCCGTCCAGCATCACCTCGCCGGCGCTGGGTTTCAGCAGGCGGCACAGGGCGCGCAGCAGCGTCGATTTTCCGCAGGCGTTCGGCCCGACGATCACCGTGAAGGCGCCGTCGGGGATCGCCACGCTCAGATCGTCAGCGATGATTTTATTGTCGTAGCCCAGCTTCAGGTGCGAGGCGTGCAGGCGGTGGCTCATGGCGTTATCACTTTTCATTATCTGCGGGCCTCACGGATGAGCAGCCAAATCAGGTACAGGCCGCCGATGCAGACGGTCACGACCCCGACCGGCAGTTGGATCGGCGCAAAAAGATGTTGGGACACCACGTCGGCGCCGAGCAGCAGCGTCGCGCCCATCAGCGCCGAGGACGTCAGGGTGACCGAGGATTGTCCGGCCAGGCGGCGGGCGATCTGCGGCGCCGCCAGCGCGATAAAGGAAATCGGCCCGGCGGTGGCGGTGACGGCGGCGGTGAGGGTGACGCCGAACAGCATCAGCCACAGCCGGCTGCCTTCGGCGTTCACGCCCAGCGCGCGCGCCGTGTCGTCGCCCATTTCCAGCAGCTGCAGCCGTTTGCCCATCAGCAGCGCGGCCGCGGCCGCCAGCACGATAAACGCCGTGGCGGGCTGGGCTTTTTGCCAGGTCATGCCGTTGAGCGAACCGGCCTGCCACATGGCGGCGTCCATGGCGCGCTCCAGCGAGGCGGTGATGATCAGCCAGGTATTGGTGGAGACCAGCACCGCGCTGATGGCGATGCCGACGATGATCAGCCGGAAGCCGGCGATGCCTTGCCGCCAGGCCAGCAGGTAGATGGCCAGCGCGGCGAGAATGCCGCCGGCCAACGCGCCGCCGGCGATGTAGTAATAGCCGCCGTTGAACAGGGTGATGGCGATCAGCGCGCCAGTGTAAGCCCCCATGTTAAAGCCAATCACGTCCGGGCTGCCGAGCGGGTTGCGGATAATCGACTGGAAGATGGCGCCGCTCATGCCGAGCGCGGCGCCTAACAGCAGCGCCATGGCGATACGCGGCAAGCGCCATTGGGTGACCACGGTGACCAGATTTTTCGGTGCCTCGCCACTGAGCGCGGCAAAGACCTGTTCCAGCGAAAGCTGCAGCGTGCCGTAGCACAGCGCGGCAACGGCCATTGCCAGGCACAACGCCAGCAGCGAAAGATTGACCAACAGTAGGCGCAGCGGCATGCGCCAGTTGATGACGCCGTCCGGACGGCCGATATGCAGCGTGTGCGGCAGACTCATCACAGACCCCCCAGCGTTTTCTTGCGGCGCACCAGCCAGATCAGGACCGGCGCGCCAATGAAGGCCGCCACGATGGAAACCCGAAGTTCACCGGCCGCCAGCAGACGGCCGACCACGTCGGCGCACAGCAGTAAAATCGGCGCCAGCAGCATGGAGTAGGGCAGGATCCAGCGCTGGTCGGGACCGACCCACCAGCGGGCGATATGCGGCACCATCAGGCCGATGAAACTGATTGGGCCGACGGTGGCGGTCGCCGCGCCGCACAGCAGCGTGATGGCGATCACCGCGATGACCTGAGTCAGCACCACGCGCGCGCCGAGCGCGATAGCCAGATCTTCCCCCATGCCGATGGTATTCAGCGGCCGGGCGATGAGCAACGTCAGCAGGCAGCCGAGCAAAATGGCGGGGGCGGTGACCGGCAGCGTGGACAGCGTGCGGATATCCAGCGTGCCGGCCTGCCAGAAGCGCAGTTGGTCGAAGGTTTGCGGATCGATCAGCGACAGCCCGGTGGTGATGCCGAGCAACACCGCGCCGATCGCCACGCCGGCCAGCGTCAGCCGCACCGGGTTGATGCGCCCGCCCGCCAACGTGCCGATCAGGTAGACCAGCAGGGTGGTGAGGGCAGCGCCGACAAAGGCGTAGGCCATATAGCTTTCGGTGGTGGCCGCGCCGAAAAACATGATGCCGATGACCACGGCGAAGCTGGCGCCGGCGTTGATGCCGAGCACGCCGGGATCGGCCAGCGGATTGCGCGTCAATGCCTGAATCAGCGCGCCGGCGGCGCCGAGCGCCATGCCGGCCAAGATGCCCGCCAGCGTACGGGGCACCCGGGCGTTGAGAATGATGGTGCTGTCGGAACCGCTCGCGGCGCCCTGCAGACTGAGCCAGACGGTATGGAAGGGGATGGCTTTGGAACCCAGCATCAGGCTGGCAATGATGCACAGCAGCAGCAGCGCCGTGCCGATACCGAACCCGGCGATGCGTTTGAAGCCACTGGCG
Source organism: Serratia sp. CY84636 (assembly GCF_052166245.1). Classification (NCBI taxonomy): domain Bacteria; kingdom Pseudomonadati; phylum Pseudomonadota; class Gammaproteobacteria; order Enterobacterales; family Yersiniaceae; genus Serratia; species Serratia sp. CY84636. The sequence goes on along the minus strand of NZ_JBJNOX010000002.1, from coordinate 2,017,927 downwards.
TAAGCTGCGTGCGGGGCGGACGAAAGCGTCCGCTCAGTCGGAGTGGGTACGTTCACACCGGTAACTCCTGTATGATTTTTATTCTCATTGTTATTTGCGTTCATGCGGGCGCTAATAGTAGCACGAGTTTACGCCCGCATGCACCCGCCGGTTGGTGGCGCAGGTGCGTTGACGATGTTAATAACTATTGATATTTCAATTGATTGAATGTGAACGGTTGCCCTGTTTATGGCAAACGTCGGCAGGAGGCTGACCCGCCGACGGCGTGGTTCAGGGCTTTTTGAACAGCCGTTCGATTTGGTTCAGCATGTTGGTGGCGCTGTAGTAATCGAGACGGAAAGTGTCGTTGCCGACGGCGTAGACGTGCCGCTGTTCCACCGGCTCCAGATGTTTGAGGAACGGGTTGGTCAGCACCTCTTGCACTTTACGCTCGTTGGTGGCGAACAGGATCAGGGTTTTGCCGTTCAGGCCCTCGGCCATTTTTTCGCCGGAGATCTGGATGATGTCATGGCGCTTACCCATGCTGGCGTTGCCTTTGGCGCTTTCCGGCGGGGTGGCCAGTTGGAAGCCGAGCTGGGTCAGCAGCTTGCCCTGGGCTGACCCCGGTGTCCACAGCATGGCCTCGCGGCCGTTGTCGGCATACACCAGCGGGGTGGTCGGCTGCGGCGGCAGCGCGATCGCCTGCTTCACTTGCTCCACGCGCTGTTCGAAACGATCTTCCGCCTGTTTGGCGCCGGCTTCGTGACCGGTGATCTCACCGAGCTCGCTGGCCAGCTGTTGCCAGCTTTTGTCGCCATAATCGAGCACCAGCGTTGGCGCAATGGCCGACAGCTGGTCATACAGTTTCAACGCCGAATCCCCACCGGTGGCGGCGACGACGATCAAATCCGGCGCGGCGGCGGCGACGGCTTCGGCATTGGGCTCCACCTGGTACAGCCGTTCGACGTGGCGCTGTTTGGCCACCTCGCTCCACTGGGTAAAGAAGCCTTGTTTATCGGCCACCAGCGGATTTGGGCTGGTGGCGGCGCTGGCGACCACCGGGGCGTCGATAGCCAACAGCGTGCCGGTGATGGTGACGCTGGTGGACACGATGCGCTGCGGCGGTTTTTCCAGCGTGAATTTCCCTTTGGCGCTGTCGATGGTGCGCGGCCAACCGCTGTCGGCAGCGGGGGCGGACGGTTTCTGCCCGTCGCTCTTGTCGTCCGGGCCGCAGCCGCTGAGCAACAGGCTGGAAGTGGCGATAAATGCAATGAACAGCTGGCGTAAGGATAGGGTCATGAGCGGGCTCTTTCTTTCCTTGAACTAAGGCGTATCAATCCGGCGGCGGATTGGCTGCGTGGTGGATGCCCGCTAATTTACCATTCAAACCGGCAAAATGATAACCATTCGTATCTCAGCGCGTGGTGAATAAAGAAAGAATAAGAAGAAAGGGGAAGGGGGGAGACAGAAACGAAAAAAGCGCCAAAAGGCGCTTTTTTCTGAATGGGTGGGGCGTGCAGGATTGATTCGGCCTGTGGCCTCACCCTGCGGGCAACGCTGCGCGTTGTCGTATCGCTGCGCGATGCTCGAACCTCTACGGCTCTTCATCCTGCACGACTCGGTGAACTCTGTCGGCAAGAAGATGAAGTCGGGTTTAGATGGCGCAGAAACGAAAAAAGCGCCCAAAGGCGCTTTTTTCTGAATTGGTGGGTCGTGCAGGATTCGAACCTGCGACCAATTGATTAAAAGTCAACTGCTCTACCAACTGAGCTAACGACCCGCAGAAGTGGTGGGTGATGACGGGCTCGAACCGCCGACCCCCTCCGTGTAAAGGAGATGCTCTACCAACTGAGCTAATCACCCACTTCAGGACTTCCAGGTACTGCTAAACGAGAGAATGATGGTGGGTGATGACGGGCTCGAACCGCCGACCCCCTCCGTGTAAAGGAGATGCTCTACCAACTGAGCTAATCACCCACTTCAGGACTTCCAGGTACTGCTAAACGAGAGAATGATGGTGGGTGATGACGGGCTCGAACCGCCGACCCCCTCCGTGTAAAGGAGATGCTCTACCAACTGAGCTAATCACCCTCATTCGTTCTCATTTTTTTCAACAAGATGGTGGGCGATGACGGGCTCGAACCGCCGACCCCCTCCGTGTAAAGGAGATGCTCTACCAACTGAGCTAATCGCCCCGTCTTGTTGGAGTCGCATTATAGGGATAGTTCAAAGTGAGTCAACGGTTTTTAAAATGATTTCAATCGTTCGCCGCAAATTTAGGCAGGGCGCGATAATTATCGCCAACGGCGTCGATTCTTTGCGCAACGCTATGCGAAACTCGCCGCAAAACGCGCGAAATCGACCGGTGCAATATCGTGTCGGCGTTGAGGAATTAGCGCGTGGTGATACAATGTCGTCCACTCTTTTTTCAATTCCGAGCAATCGTCGGCAACCGCCGACACGCGTTGCGTAATAAGGCAGTGAACCCAATGAAAATCAAAACCCGTTTTGCACCGAGCCCGACCGGCTATCTTCACGTCGGCGGCGCGCGTACCGCACTTTACTCCTGGTTGTTCAGCCGCCATGCGGGCGGTGAGTTCGTTCTGCGTATCGAAGATACCGATCTGGAACGCTCCACCCAGGACGCGATCGACGCAATTATGGATGGCATGAACTGGTTGAACCTGGATTGGGATGAAGGCCCGTATTTCCAGACCAAGCGTTTCGATCGTTACAACGCGGTCATCGACGAGATGCTGGAGCAGGGCACGGCCTATAAATGCTATTGCTCCAAGGAACGTCTGGAAGCGCTGCGCGAGAAGCAGATGGAAAACGGCGAGAAGCCGCGTTACGACGGCCACTGCCGCGACAGCCAGTGCAGCCACACCGACGACGAGCCGCACGTGGTGCGCTTCCGCAACCCGCAGGAAGGCTCGGTGATCTTCGACGACAAAATTCGCGGCCCGATCGAATTCAGCAACCAGGAGCTGGACGATCTGATCATCCGCCGCACCGACGGTTCGCCAACCTATAACTTCTGCGTCGTCGTTGATGACTGGGACATGGAAATCACCCATGTGATCCGCGGCGAAGATCACATCAACAACACCCCGCGCCAAATCAATATTCTCAAAGCGCTGGGCGCGCCGGTGCCGGAATACGCTCACGTATCAATGATCCTCGGCGACGACGGCAAAAAGCTGTCCAAGCGTCACGGCGCCGTGGGCGTTATGCAGTACCGCGACGACGGCTATCTGCCGCAGGCGCTGCTGAACTACCTGGTGCGCCTGGGCTGGTCTCACGGCGATCAGGAGATCTTCTCCAGCGATGAGATGAAAGAGTTCTTCACGCTGGAAGCGATCAACAAATCCGCCAGCGCGTTCAACACCGAGAAGCTGCAATGGCTGAACCACCACTACATTAACCATATGCCGGCGGAAGAAGTGGCGGTGCATCTGGCATGGCACGTTGAGCAGCTGGGCATTGAAACCCGCAACGGCCCGGAACTGAAAGACATCGTCAAACTGCTGGGCGAGCGTTGCAAAACGCTGAAAGAGATGGCGGAGTCCTGCCGTTACTTCTACGAAGACTTCAGCGAGTTCGACGCCGACGCGGCCAAGAAGCACCTGCGCCCGGTGGCGCGTCAGCCGCTGGAAGCGGTGCGCGCCAAGCTGGCCGCCATCACCGTCTGGACGCCGGAAAACGTGCACGACGCCATTCAGGGCACGGCGGATGAGCTGGGTGTCGGCATGGGTAAAGTCGGCATGCCGCTGCGCGTTGCGGTGACCGGCGCCGGCCAGTCGCCGGGCATGGACGTGACCGTGCATGCGATCGGCCAGAAGCGTTCGCTGCAGCGCATCGACATGGCGCTGGCTTACATCGCCGAGCGCGAAGCGCAAGCCTGATTCGCTGATACGCCATAAAGAAAAAGCCCCGTGGAGCGATCCCGGGGCTTTTTTCATGGCGGTGCGTCAGGCTTGCTCGCTAGCCGGCAGCCCCGGGCGGTAGGCGAGGAAATACATCAGCCCGACAAAGCCGGCGCCTCCCAGCGCGTTGCCGAGAAATACCGCGACGAAATTGGGCAGATACTGCTCCCAGCCCATGCCGCCGGCAAAGATGGCCGCCGGGATGATGAACATGTTCGCCACCACGTGCTGGAAGCCGATGGCGACAAAAGCCATGACCGGGAACCACATGCCGATCACTTTGCCCGGCACATCCTTGCTGGCGAAGGCTAACCATACCGCCAGGCACACCAGCCAGTTGCAGCCGACGCCGGAAATAAAGGCGTGCAGGAAGTCCGCATCCACTTTGGCCTGCGCGATCGCCAGCGTCTTATGCAAGAACGCACCTTCGGTCAGGCCCAGCAAATGACCGAAGAAGTAGGCGACGGCCAGGCTGCCGGCCAGGTTGGCCAGGGTGACCCAAAACCAGTTACGCAGCACGGCGATGGCGGGGATTTCGCGGGCAAACCAGGCCATCGGCAAGGTCATCATATTGCCGGTCAGCAGTTCGCCACCGGCCAGAATGGTCAGGATCAAACCGATAGGAAAGACCGCGGCACCCAACAGGGCGCCGAAAGAGCCCCATTCGGCCGGCAGGGTGCCGATGACGTGAATATCCAGCAGAAAGCCGGTGGCGATAAAAGCGCCGGCGAGAAAGCCCAGAATCAACAGATTAGCGAGAGGGGCGCGGCTTTTGTTTACCCCGGCCTGAACGGCGAGGGCGGCGATTTCTTTTGGTGAATGCAAAGACATGACGGACTCGGTTTATAGTAATGAAGTTTATGGCGCGGGCAGTCTATGCCGCTCGGGAGTCCGACTCAAGCGCATTTCGCTAACATTCCGTTAATTAAAAATCAACGTGATATACAGGGTCTTTTGCCATTTTGAGATGTAGCGCGCAAAATGGATGAACTCTGCACAAAGTGATGATTTTTTGGCGCCAAACATGCTGATTTGGCGGCTTTTTCAACGCTTGATTCAGGAATTCAATTTAGCCGTTGACAGCTTTGAGCGGGTTTCATATTATGCGCCCCGTTCACAGCACAAAGTGATTGTGGAACGGGGCTATAGCTCAGCTGGGAGAGCGCTTGCATGGCATGCAAGAGGTCGACGGTTCGATCCCGTCTAGCTCCACCAACCTTCTTCTCAGAGAGGTTGGGGAATACCGTAACGCCGGTCAACGCGTACCACTTTTGTGGGGCTATAGCTCAGCTGGGAGAGCGCTTGCATGGCATGCAAGAGGTCGACGGTTCGATCCCGTCTAGCTCCACCACCATTTAAAAAGCCGACCTTAGGGTCGGCTTTTTGCTTTGCGTTATTTCACCTTCGCCGAATGCAGGCCAACAAAAAAGGCGCCCGCAGGCGCCTTGTTATCGCAGTCGGTTCGAGGCTTAGCCCAGTACCAGACCCGCGATGGAAGCGGACAGGATGCTGACCAGCGTAGAGCCGTACACCAGCTTCAGGCCAAAGCGCGACACCACGTTGCCCTGGTGTTCGTTCAGGCCCTTGATCGCACCGGCCACGATGCCGATGGAGGAGAAGTTGGCGAAGGACACCAGGAACACCGACAGGATCCCCAGGCTGCGCGGCGACAGTTCGGCAGACACTTTCTGCAGCTCCATCATTGCCACGAACTCGTTGGAAACCAGCTTGGTGGCCATGATGCTGCCAACCTGCAGGGCTTCGTGTTTAGGAATCCCCATGATCCAGGCGAACGGATAGAAGAAGTAGCCGAGGATTTCCTGGAAGCTCAGGCCGAAGATGGCGCTGAACACACCGTTGAGCGCGGCGATCAGGGCGATGAAGCCGATCAGCATCGCGGCAACGATAATCGCTACTTTGAAGCCGGCCAGGATATACTCACCCAGCATTTCGAAGAAGCTCTGGCCTTCGTGCAGGTTGCCGAGGTGCAGCTCTTCTTCTTTATTGGTGTCGTACGGGTTGACCAGCGACAGCACGATAAAGGTGCTGAACATGTTCAATACCAGCGCCGCCACCACGAACTTGGCGTCCAGCATGGTCATGTAGGCACCGACGATGGACATGGACACCGTAGACATCGCGGTCGCCGCCATGGTGTACATGCGCTTTTCCGACATCTTGCCCAGGATATCCTTGTAGGCGATGAAGTTTTCGGATTGGCCCAGGATCAGCGAGCTGACGGCGTTGAACGACTCCAGCTTGCCCATGCCGTTCACTTTCGACAGCACGGTACCGATAATACGGATGATGAACGGCAGCACCTTGATGTACTGCAGAATACCGATCAGCGCCGAAATGAAGACGATCGGGCACAGCACCTTCAGGAAGAAGAACGCCAGGCCTTTGTCGCCCATGCCGCCGAATACGAAATCAGTCCCTTGTCCCGCAAACCCGAGCAGTTTGTCAAACAGCGCGGCAAATCCTTTTACGAAGCCCAAACCCGCTTCCGAATGCAGGAAAAAGTAGGCCAGCAGTACTTCGATAACCAGTAGTTGAATAACATAGCGAATGCGGATGCTTTTACGATCGCGGCACACCAACAGGGCCAGGATCGCCACCACCACTATCGCCAACGCAAAGTGCGCAATATGGGACATGTTTGCTCCAAATTTGAGGCAGGCTGAATTTCGGCTGTCATTTTATGTAACGCTACGTTTAAAAACGAGACTTCTATTGCAAATATGGAAAATCATAGTGGGAGTTCTCCTAAAGTGTTGCGCAAAAGCATAAAAAATCAAGATGTTAAAGCAGCAATAGGAAATTCGTATTCTTGTGCTAACCTGTCTTTCAGGGGTATTGCAGCCCAAATCCCATCAGAAAAGCACGGAAATCGGCAAGCTCCGCGCTGAACCCTTCGATAAAACCGTTAATGTTGGCTATTACAGAGATAAGTTTTACCGCTCTAAATGCGCTTGATAATTATTATCATTTATATAGAGTGGAGATAAACGTAATTTCAGTAAGGGTTCAACATATGCTGAACAGTCGCGTGGTTGAAACCACCTCCGGGCGCTCCGCCAGAAAAATCAAACTCTCGCTGATGGGGCCCGCCTTCATCGCTGCTATCGGCTATATCGATCCCGGTAACTTCGCCACCAACATCCAGGCCGGCGCCTCGTTCGGCTACAGCCTGCTGTGGGTGGTGGTTTGGGCCAACGTGATGGCGATGCTGATCCAGCTGTTGTCCGCCAAGCTGGGCATCGCCACCGGGAAAAACCTGGCCGAGCATATTCGCGATCGTTTTCCGCGGCCGGCGGTGTGGGCCTATTGGGTGCAGGCGGAGATCATCGCCATGGCGACCGATCTGGCCGAGTTTATCGGCGCGGCGATCGGCTTCAAGCTGCTGCTCGGCGTTTCCCTGTTGCAGGGCGCAGTGCTGACCGGCATCGCCACCTTTTTAATTCTGATGCTGCAAAAGCGCGGGCAAAAACCGCTGGAGCTGGTGATTGGCGGCCTGCTGCTGTTCGTCGCCGCCGCTTATATCGTCGAGCTGGCGTTCTCCCAGCCGCAGCTCGCGCCGCTGCTGAAGGGCATGGCGCTGCCCGATCTGCCTAACGGCGATGCGGTATTTCTGGCCGCCGGGGTATTGGGCGCCACCATCATGCCGCATGTGATCTACCTGCATTCGTCGCTCACCCAAATCGGCGGCGAGCACGACAAGGCGGAGCGCTATGCCGCCACCAAAGTCGATGTCGCCGTGGCCATGACCATTGCCGGTTTCGTTAACCTGGCGATGATGGCCACCGCCGCCGCCGCGTTTCATTTCAGCGGCCACAGCGGCATCGCCGATCTCGATGTGGCTTACCTGACGCTGCAACCGCTGCTCGGGCAAGCCGCTGCCACCGTGTTTGGCCTGAGCCTGGTGGCCGCCGGCCTCTCCTCTACCGTGGTGGGCACGCTGGCGGGGCAGGTGGTGATGCAAGGGTTCGTGCATTTCCATATCCCGCTGTGGCTGCGGCGCGCGGTGACCATGCTGCCGTCGTTTATCGTCATCATGCTGGGAATGGACGCGACGCGCATTCTGGTGCTGAGCCAGGTGCTGCTCAGCTTCGGCATTGCGCTGGCGCTGGTGCCGCTGCTGGCTTTCACCGGCAATCGGGCGCTGATGGGGGAGATGGTCAACGGCCCAGTGGTGCAAAACCTGGGTAAGCTGATCGTACTGGTGGTGGTGGGATTGAACGGCTATCTGCTGATCGGCAGCGTGCTGTAGGCAAAAAAAGCGCGGGCCGGCATGGTGCCGGCCCGTCGTCGTTAATCGCGGTCGTCATCGCCGTGGCGGCGCCAGCGATCGCGATCGTGATCGTGATGGTGTTTTTTCTCTTTCTTCCAGTAATGCTTGTCGCAACGGCGGTCGCACTTGTAATAACGGCCATCGCGAGAGTAGTAGTATTTGCGCCAATAGTCGCGATCGCGCCAGCGATAGCCGTCCCAGTAATAGCCACGCGGGCTGCGGTCGCCGAGATAGCGGCCCTGATGGCCTTGCCACCAGTCACGATCGCGCCAGTCGTAACCGTCCCAGTAACGGCCGCGATTGTCCCGATCGCCGATGCGCAATGAAACGCCCGGCATCAGATCGATGCTGAGCCCTTCGGCGCGAGCCTGCTGTACGGCGGGCAACACCGTCGCCGCCAAGATAGCGGCCAAGAGCAGAGGTTTAAACATGACTTCTCCTTTCCGCTTGCGCGGCCTGGCCGTTAATCACTTTATGAAGCGCGTTCATCAGTTTAAAAAGCGGCCTTATCGTTATTTTTGCTGCAATATCGGCATCATAGCGCCGGCGCATAGGGTTGAATCTGAGAGCCACTCTGAAAACGGCGCCGCAGGCCGAGATTTGAGATTTTTCTGGGGGATCGCCGCTCGGTGGAGCGGCGGTATTTGTAAGCGATTACAGTAGGATTTGTTCGATCTGAACGAGCTCTTCTTCACTGAAATGACGATTGGCCAGCATGCCTACCGCGTCTTCTATCTGCGCATTCTTGCTGGCGCCGATCAGCACCGAGGTGACGCGATCGCCGCGCAGCACCCAGGCCAGCGCCATTTGCGACAGCTTTTGCCCGCGTTGTCGCGCCAGCGCATCGAGGCGATGCACCTTGTCCAGCCGTTCGGCGGTCAGTTGCTCCGGCTGCAGAAAGCGGCTGCCGCTGGCGGCGCGGGAATCTTGCGGGATGCCGTGCAGGTAGCGGTCGGTCAGCAGGCCGCCCGCCAGCGGCGAGAAGGCGATCGACCCGACGCCATGCTCTGCCAATGTATCCAGCAATCCCGCCTCCGGCGTGCGTTCCAACATCGAATACTTCGGCTGGTGGATCAGGCACGGCGTGCCGAGCCGCTGCAGAATGTCGAACGCCTGCCGCGCGCGTTCGGCCGGGTAGTTAGACAGGCCGACATACAGCGCTTTGCCCTGGCGCACCAGCAGATCCAGCGCCGCCATGGTTTCTTCCAGCGGCGTGTCCGGATCCGGCCGGTGGTGATAAAAGATATCCACATACTCCAGCCCCATGCGCTTCAGGCTCTGATCGAGGCTGGCGACCAGGTACTTTTTCGAGCCCCAATCGCCGTAGGGGCCGGGCCACATGGTGTAACCGGCTTTGGACGAGACGATCAGCTCGTCGCGCCAGGCCCGCAGATCGGCGTTGAGTATGCGGCCAAAGTTCTCCTCGGCGGCGCCGGGCGGCGGGCCGTAGTTGTTGGCCAAATCGAAATGGGTAATGCCGCGATCGAAGGCGCAGCGGATCAGGCCGCGGGCGTTGTCGTACAGCGTGGCGTCGCCGAAGTTGTGCCACAGCCCGAGCGAGACGGCGGGCAGCTTCAGCCCGCTGCGGCCGCAGCGCCGGTATTCCATATCTTGATAACGCGTAGGGGAGGCTTGGTAGGACATAGTTATCCTTGTCGGCGGGAGGTGAAGTGCTTTGAGTGTATACGCTTTCACACCGCGCTGCCGGGGGAGCGATCACAGCGCCGGCATGTAACGCCAGGTTGCCGATCGAGGCAGGCGCGTTTGTTCGAAATTTGAACGGCATCTTCGATACTTAAGATAATCGCTCCAGCTGCAGACAGGTGATGATCATGACTCAGACCTATACGGTGGCCGATTATCTGCTCGATCGTCTGGCCCAAATCGGCATCCGTCATTTCTTCGGCGTGCCGGGGGATTACAACCTGCAATTCCTCGATCACGTTCTCGCTCATCCGCAAATCACCTGGGTAGGCTGCGCCAACGAGCTGAACGCCGCCTATGCCGCCGACGGCTACGCTCGCTGCAAACCGGCGGCGGCGCTGCTCACCACCTTTGGCGTGGGGGAGCTGAGCGCGTTGAATGGGGTGGCTGGCAGCTACGCCGAATACCTGCCGGTGATCCACGTGGTCGGCACGCCGGCGCAGCGCGCCCAGCGCGCCGGTGATTTGCTGCACCATTCGCTGGGGGATGGCGACTTTACCCACTTCGCGCGGATAGCCAAAGAGGTGACCGTCGCGCAGGCTAACCTGACCGCCGACAACGCCGCCGTGGAGATAGACCGCCTGATCGGCGTCGCCTTGCTGGAGCATCGCCCGGTTTACCTGATGTTGCCCAGCGACGTCGCACAAGCGCCGCTGTCGGCCAAACCGGCGCCGCTGATGCTGCGTCAGGCCAAACTGTCGCGCAGCGCATTGCAGGCATTTATCGCCGCAGCGCGCGAAAAGCTGCTGCCGGCGCGGCGGGTATCGCTGCTGGCGGACTTCCTGGCCGATCGCTTCGGCGCCGAAGCGGCGCTGGACGAGTGGCTGCAGGCGGTCGACATTCCGCACGCTACGCTGCTGCTCGGCAAAGGCGTGCTGGATGAGAACCGAGCCGGGTTTGTCGGGACCTACTGCGGCGGCGCCAGCGATCCGGCGGTGAAACAGCTTATCGAAAACACCGATGTGGTGATCAACGTCGGCGTGCGTTTGACCGACACCATTACCGCCGGTTTCACGCATCATTTGCCGGTGGAAAAATGCATCGACATTCAACCGTTCGAAGCCTGGGTCGGGCGGCAGCGCTTTAGCCGCATTCCGATGCGCGAGGCGGTGCAGGCGCTGCACCGCCTGAGCCTGTCGCTGGCGTCACGCTGGCCGTTGCCGCCGATCGTCCGCCCGACGCTGCCGGAAACCGATGGGGAAGGGCTGGATCAGCACACCTTCTGGCGGCAGATACAGGATTTCCTGCGGCCCGGGGATATCGTGCTGGCCGATCAGGGCACTGCCTGTTTCGGCGCGGCGGCGTTGACGTTGCCGCGTGGCTGCCGCCTGATCGTGCAGGCGCTCTGGGGATCGATCGGCTATACCCTGCCGGCGACGTTCGGCGTACAGACCGCTGAACCGCAGCGGCGGGCAATATTGCTGATCGGCGACGGCGCTGCGCAGCTGACCGTACAGGAACTGGGATCGATGCTGCGCGACGGGCTTAAGCCGGTGATCTTCGTGCTGAATAATCAGGGTTACACGATCGAGCGTGCGATCCATGGGCCGGAGCAACGTTATAACGACATCGCGCGCTGGAACTGGACGCAGTTGCCGCCGGCGCTGGCCGGCGAGCGGCCGGTGAAGGCGTTGCGGGTCAGCGATCCGGACGGATTGCGCCAGGCGCTGCGCGAGGTAGCGGACGACGATCGGCTGGCCTTCATCGAAGTGATGCTGCCGAAGATGGACATGCCGGAACTGCTCGATACCGTCTCACGCGCCATTCAGGCACGCAACGCCGCCGCTTAAGGCAGGGTATCGCCCAGCAGGCGCTCCAGCATCCAGAACCCCGCCGGGCCCGGCGGGGTCAGTTTGGACCAGACCGCATCCACCGAAATCAGTTTTGGCCAGCCGCGCGGCCGCAGCTGGGTGAGTTTGCCGTGGCCGTATTGTTGCACCAGCCAGTGCGGCAGTACCGCCCAACCGAACCCCTGTTCCGCCATCTCCAGCAACAGCAGATAGCTGGGCGCCGACCAGACCAGGCCACCCTGTCTGGCCGCTTCGGCGCCGGTGTAGGTATTCAGGATCAGCTGGCGGATGCTGGACAGCTGCTCCGGCGTTGGCGCGGCGACCTGGGCCAGCGGGTGCTGATGTGCGACGAACAGCCCCATTTCGGTCTGTTCAGGCAGCCGGGAGAAGGCGATATCCGGCGGATAACTTTTTTGCACTTCCACCATGCCCAAGTGCGCGCGGCCGCTTTGCAGCAGATCGATAACGTCGCCTTCTTCGGCGATCATCCATTCCAGCTCAATCTCCGGGTAGCGCTGTTCGAACAGCTGCATCAACCGATCGTGATGCTTGGGCTGGTAGGTATCGGAAAACACCATGCTCAGGCGCGGTTCAACCTCGCCCGCCAGCTGAATGCTCAGGGCGTCGAGCCGTTCGCTGGCCGCGAGGATCGCCTGCACATGCCCCAGTACCTTGCGGCCGGCGGCGGTGAGCACCGGCTGGCGCGCGCTGCGATCGAACAGCGTCAGCGCCAGATCGGCCTCCAGATTGGCGATGGCAGTGCTGACGGCGGATTGGCTTTTGCGCAGCTTGCGCGCGGCGGCGGAAAACGAGCCGAGGGCGGCGGCTTCGACAAACGCATGCAGCGCTTCCGGAGAATAGTGCATAACCTATCTACTTTATCGATGGAATCTATTTTTAACCTACCCGAAAAAGCGATGATAATCACCTGGCTTTCGCAACAACTGTTGAAAAAAGGTGATGTATGCAACTGCAAAACAAGTCTCTCATTGAACGTATCGTCCACGCCGTCGGTTTCGAGGCCATCGCCGTGATGGTTTGCGCCCCGCTGGGCGCGTGGCTGCTGAACCGCTCAATGGTGCAGGTCGGTGCGTTGGCGGTGATGCTCTCCACCGTCGCGATGCTGTGGAACATGGTTTACAACACGGTGTTCGACCGCCTGTGGCCGGTCAGCCGGGTGGTGCGTAACCTGAAAGTGCGTGCGCTGCACGCCGTCGGCTTTGAAGCCGGTTTTATCCTGATCGGCGTGCCGATCGCCGCCTGGATGCTGAGCATCTCCTGGGCGCAGGCGTTTATGCTGGAAATCGGTTTCTTCCTGTTCTTCCTGCCGTACACCATGGCCTATAACTGGCTGTACGACACGCTGCGCCAGCGCTGGTTCGAAGCGCGCCAGCCGATCAATTCCGGCGCCAAATAAGGCGTCGTCAGCCCGGCGATTCTCAGGTAAGGTCAGAGGATCGTCGGAAATGCTGAGGAACGAATGATGAAAGTGTTGGGCTTGCTGGGTGGCATGAGCTGGGAATCCACCATTCCTTATTACCGCACTATTAACGAGCAGGTAAAGGCACGCCTCGGCGGGCTGCATTCGGCCAAAATCGTGCTCTACAGCGTCGATTTTCAGGAGGTTGAACGCTTGCAGCACCAGGGCGATTGGGACGGTGCCGGCCGGCTGCTGGCCGCCGCCGCAGTGGCTTTGCGCGCCGCCGGCGCCGAAGCTATCGTGATCTGCACCAACACCATGCACAAGGTGGCGGAGGCGGTCGAGCAGGCCAGCGGCCTGCCGCTGATTCACATCGCCGATGCCACGGCGCTGCAGGTGCGGGAAAAAAACATTCGCCGCGTCGGGCTGCTGGGCACGCGCTTTACCATGGAGCAGACCTTCTATCGCGGCCGCCTGCAGGAATTGCACGGCATCGACGTGGTGACGCCGGTCAGCGCCGATCGCGACATCGTACACCGCATCATCTATGACGAACTGTGCCTGGGTAAAATTCGCGACGCCTCGCGCGACGAGTATCGCCGGATCATCAGCGATCTGGAGCAGCAGGGCGCGCAGGGGATTATTTTCGGCTGCACCGAAATAGGTTTGCTGGTGAGCGAGCGTGATGCGTCGGTGCCGGTGTTCGACACCACCGCGATCCACGCCCGCGCCGCCGCGGCGTTCGCGTTGGCCTAATCGTCGTGCGGCGGCTGCCGGCGATTCACCAGCATCAGCGGTTTGCCCGCCAGCGCCAGCCAGGCGGGCAGCATCACGATGCACAGCACCGGCAGCAGGTGCAGATCCGGCACCACCGCCACCGCCATGAACAGGCTGAGCCAGCCGTCGCGCGTGACCACCAGCACCAGCCCCATGATGGCGCAGGAGACGGTGATCGCCGCCGGCACTGCGGGAACGTGCTGATGCAGCATCAGCCCCAGCGCCACGCCGACGAACACCGCCGGGAAGATACGCCCACCGCGAAAGCCGCTGGCGGCGGCGATCACCAGCGCCGCCAGCTTGGTCAGGGTAATGGTCAACAGCGCCGGCACCGAATAGCCGTCGTCTTGCGCGAGGCGCTTCATTTCATCCAGCCCTTTGAACAGGGTAATCTCTCCGCCCACCAGCGCCAGCAGGCCCAGCACAAAGCCCCCCAGCCCTAACATCAACACCGGATTTTTCATCGAATGGAACAGGCGGTGAACGTGCGGGAAGCACCACAGCGCCACCATGCCGAGCGCGATGGCGATCAGCGCCACGATGGCGCCGCTGAAGATGTCCGGCAGCCGAGTTACATCGTAGGCGTCGAGCTGCAGGGCGAAATTGGGCACGAAGAACATCTGGGTGGTGACCGCGCCGGCGGCGGCGGCAACCAGCGGGGCGAACAGCCGATCCCACAGCGGCGTTTCGTTATTGCCCGCCAGGGTTTGCGAGAAGATCAGCGCGGCGGCGACCGGCGTGCCGAACATCGCGCCGATGGTGCCCGCAGCCGCCAGGATGATCCAGTCCATGCGCGGCACCTTCGGCAGCAGGCGCGCTCCGGCGGCCGCTACCAGCGCGATATTGATGGCGGTGATCGGGTTCTCCGGCCCCAGGCTGACGCCGCCGGCCAGGCCGACGATCAGCGCTAACCCCAGTCCCGGCAGTGCGGAGAGCGGTAGGGGCATGCCGATCAACGATTCCGTCGCCGGGTCCGGCCCGGCGTGGCCCGGCATATAGCGCACGATAAGGCCGACCGCCACGCCGGTCAGCGTCAGCATCGCGACCGGCCACCAGGGCGACTGGGCGTCCAGGCTCAGCGCACCGGGCAGCGTCACCCACAGTAATTGCTGCAGTGCGGCGGCAATTTTCATCACCAACAGCAGCACCAGACTGGAAGCGGAACCGATAATCAGCGCAGGCAAAGCAAAGGCCAACATGGCATTGGCGCGCGGATGCAGCATGGATAATCCCTTGTCGATGCCTCCCGGCAGGGCAGGGAGAGCGGGTGGTTGAGCAGTGGCCACAGCTTGCCAGACTATCGGCGCGCAGGCACGCATTGATATTGCCCGGCGTCGATGACGGTTAACAGTCGCCGGGGGGCGTTTTTTGCCGCAATTTGTTTCAAAACGCGGCGCCGCAGGCCAGCTGAAACGTTTTTTGTGATCCGGATCGCTATTGGGGTGCAGATCCGAGGCGGGTGATTGTTGTTTTTGCAGCAGGATTTTACAGTGTGGGCAGCTTTTTATTTTTCATTTTGCGGAGACGAAATCAATGACCTATGCCCTCGTAGGTGATGTTGGCGGCACCAATGCCCGCCTGGCGTTGTGCACTGTTGCGACGGGTGAGATTACCCAGGCGAAAACCTATTCCGGCCTGGAGTTCGACAGCCTGGAGGCGGTGATCCGCCAATACCTGAAAGCGTGCGATATCGAGGTGCAGGACGCCTGTATCGCGATCGCCTGCCCGGTGACCGAAGACTGGGTGGCGATGACCAACCACAGCTGGGCGTTCTCGATCAAAGAAATGAAGGCCAGCCTGGGGCTGAGCCATCTGGAAGTGATCAACGATTTCACCGCCGTCTCGATGGCGATCCCGATGCTCTCGCCGGACGACGTGCTGCAGTTTGGCGGCGGCGATGCGCAGCCGGGCAAACCGATCGCGGTGTATGGCGCCGGCACCGGGCTGGGCGTTGCCCACCTGGTGCACGTCGATCGCCGTTGGGTCAGCCTGCCGGGCGAGGGCGGCCATGTCGATTTCGCGCCGAACAGCGAAGAAGAGGACATCATTCTGGAGGTGCTGCGCGCGGAAGTGGGGCACGTTTCCGCCGAGCGCGTGCTGTCCGGGCCGGGCCTGGTCAATCTGTATCGCGCCATCGTCAAGGCGGACAACCGCCTGCCGGAGAAATGGGAACCGAAGGACATCACCGAGCGGGCGCTGGCAGACAGCTGCATCGACTGCCGCCGCGCGCTGTCGCTGTTTTGCGTGATCATGGGGCGCTTCGGTGGCAACCTGGCGCTGAATCTGGGCACCTTCGGCGGCGTGTACATCGCCGGCGGCATCGTGCCGCGCTTTATGGAATTCTTCAAGGCCTCTGGCTTCCGCGCCGCCTTTGAAGACAAGGGGCGCTTCCGCGACTATGTGCGCGAAATCCCGGTGTTCATGATAACGCACGGCCAGCCGGGCCTGCTGGGTGCCGGCGCGCATCTGCGCCAGACGCTGGGCATGCACCTGTAAGCTCAGGGGCGGGGCAATAAAAAAGGGGCGCAACCCACAGGTTGCGCCCCTTGTCGTTTGCGCGGGGTATCAGGCTTTCGCCAGCTCCGCCGTTTGGGTGGTTTCTGCCGTTTCCGCTTCCACCGCCTTCGGCGCTTTGATGAACAGCGTAATCAGCAGAGAGGCGGCGGACAGAACGCCAATCACTATGAAGGTGGCGTGGAAGCCGCCGAAGTATTTGGCGACGAACGAACCGGCCAGCGCACCCAGGCCGAAGCCCTGGTAGATGATGCCGTAGTTTTTGCTGTGGTTCTTCAGGCCGAAGAAGTCGCCGACAATCGCCGGGAACACGGTGATGTTGCCGCCGAAGCAGAAGGCTACCGCGCCGACGCAGATAAAGAACAGCGTGTGGTTCAGGGTCATGAAGCTCAGCGCGACAATCGCCAGCACGGTAACCAGCATGGTGAAGCTGATGACGCGCATACGGCCAACTTTATCGGACAGCGTACCCAGGATGATGCGGCCGGCGGTGTTGAAGATGGCGACGGCGGACACGGTGTTGGCGGCGGTGGCCAAATCCATCCCGGCCAGTTGAACGCCCATGTCTTTCACGATGCCGATGAGGTACAGACCGCTCATGCAGGCAGCGAAGAAGATGGTGAACAGCAGGTAGGCTTCTTTGGTGGCCAGCATCTGGCGCACGCTGAAGTCGTTGCCCAGACCGTTGGCGCCTTGCTGCGCGGCGTTGGTCGCCAGCACCGGCTCTTTCAGCAGCAGGGAACCGACGACGATCAGGCCCATCACGATGGCGCCCCAGTAGAAGAAGGCACCGGAAACGCCGACGTCGGCGATCAGGGCGGCGTTGACGTATTTGAACAGCAGGCTGCCGCTGCCGAAGGCGCCGACGGAGATGCCGGAAATCAGGCCTTTGTTGGCCGGGAACCACTTAATCAGGTTGGACAGGGTGGAGATGTAGGCGATACCGACCGCGAAGCCCACCACCACGCCGGCCAGCAGGTAGATCATGTCGAGCGAGCTGACGTGGGCGCTGGCGATAAGGCCCAGGCCGACCAGGATGCCGGAACACAGCGTCAGGTTGCGGATGCCGAAGCGCTCTTGCAGCTTGCCGGCGAACAGCGTGGCGAAGGCCAGGAAGAAGCTGGTGATGGAGAAGGTGGTGGCGACGTCCGCCAGCCCCCAGTGGAACTTGTCGACCAGCGGCTGGTTGAACAGGCTCCAGGTGTAGATGGTGCCCAGGCCCATCTGACAGATGATGGTGCCGAGAACGATTAAGCTGCGATTTGCCGGTTTGGTGTTCATGGCCGGTCTCCTTCCTGTGTGTGCGTTGCCGGGCGTGAGCCGTTGGCTGAAATTTGCGGGGTGAAGCTGGGTTCCCGCGGTATGGGCTTATTATATGGCCGGCCCCCCCGGCGGGCGGCGGATCGGGAATGAGTTGCACGGCGGAAGGAATGAAATGCATGTTATGCGGCGTGAGTTGCCGTTTTTGCACCGAAAAGCGCGTGAAATGCCGTGGGTGGCACGTGATCTACATCAAAGATATCAACGATTTATTGTTAACTGCCGGTGAACGATTGTGGTGAAATTGTGAAGGATGCGTCTGAAAGGCGTAAATCGGCATTGCGCCTATAGAGCGGCGATGAGCGTGGGACTATGTTATCTGCGATCGGACGAGGTCCGCTCTGCAGGAGTCCATGAAATGAAAAAAACGCTGTTGTTACTGGCCGCGCTGCTGGCGCTGCCGCTGGCGAGCCAGGCCGACGTGTCCATCGGCGTGAACGTGCCGGGCCTGTCGTTGCATATCGGCGATCGCG
Organism: Serratia sp. CY84636; assembly: GCF_052166245.1. Taxonomy (NCBI): domain Bacteria; kingdom Pseudomonadati; phylum Pseudomonadota; class Gammaproteobacteria; order Enterobacterales; family Yersiniaceae; genus Serratia; species Serratia sp. CY84636. The sequence continues at coordinate 1,999,733 of NZ_JBJNOX010000002.1, read as the reverse complement.
ATAATCGCGGCCACTACTGGGACGGCTATCGCTGGCGCGATCCGCGCTGGTGGGCCGATCACCACCGGTATGAACGCCCGCGCGGGTACTATTATGGCCCGCCGCCACGGGTGATTTACTACGGGCCGCCGCCGCGCGACTGGCGCGACCGGCCGCATTACCGCATGCCGCCACCGCCGCCGCCCGGCTATTACTACCGTCCGGGCCCGCGCTGGTAAGCGCTTACAGGCGCATCAGCTGGCGAAACTCTTTCACCTTGCTGCGGCTGACCGGCACTTCAAACTCAAGATCGCTCAGCCGCAGAATGTAGGTATTGTTGAACCAGGGCACGATCTCGCGGATCTTCGCCAGGTTTACGCAGTAAGAGCGGTGGCAGCGGAAGAAGTGCGCTTCCGGCAGCCGGCCGTAAAACTCGGTGATGTTCATCGGCATCACGAACTCTTCCCGGCGGGTATAGACCCGCGTCACCTTTTCATCGGCGGCGGCGTAGTAGATGTCGTTGATGTCGGTAACGATGATCCGCTCGTCTTTGATCAGGTTGATGCTGTGGCTGCCGCGGCTCGGCGCGCTGGTCGGTTCCGCCGCGCCGGCGGGGCGCTGATGCAGCGCCTCCAGCTTTTGCAGCATGGTGACGATGCGCGCCTCGTGATAGGGCTTGAGGATATAGTCGAACGCCTCGATCTCGAACGCTTCCACCGCGTGCTCTTTATAGGCGGTGATAAACACGATAGACGGGCGATGCGCGAACTTGCTGATGTTTTGCGCCAGCAGCACGCCGTCCAGCGAGGGGATGTTGATGTCGAGGAAAATGGCGTCGACCTGGTGGGTTTGCAGGTATTTCAGGACGTCGAGGCCGTCCTCGAAGCTGGCGACGATATCGATATTGCTGTGTTTCTTGATCAGGTAGCTGAGTTCTTCCTGCGCGAGGAATTCGTCTTCCACGATGATGGCTTTCATGAGGCCTCCCCGACCGGCGGCGCGCTCGCTTCCTGATGCAGCTTGCCGCCGTTTTTGCTGATGTAGAACGCGATTTCGGTGCCTGGCTCCAGGCGGCGAATATGCAGCCCTTCACCGTACAGCAGCGACACGCGGTGGTGCACGTTGAGCAGGCCAATATTGTGGCCCGGCATCTCGTTGCGCGCCACCCGATCGATGGTTTCCTGATTGATGCCGTGGCCGGTATCCTTCACCGAAATCTTCACCCGATCGCCTTGATCTTTCACCGCGATCACCACCACCCCTTTACCCTTGCAGGGCTGGATGCCGTGCACGATGGCGTTCTCCACCAGCGGCTGGATCAGCAGGCTCGGAATGCGCACCGAGACGTCGTCGTCGATGTCGTAAATCACCGTCAGCTTGGCGCCGAAGCGCGCCTGTTCGATGGCGATATAGTCCTGAATCTGATGCAGCTCCTTGCGGATATCGATCAGTTCGTCGTTCAGCTCCAGGTTGTAGCGCAGGTAGCGCGACAGGTTAATGATCAGTTGGCGCGCGGTGTCCGGATTCAGGCGGATAGAGGAAGAGATGGCGTTCAGCGCGTTGAACAGGAAGTGCGGGTTAATCTTGCTCTGCAGCGCACGCATTTCGGCCTTGTCCGCCATCTGGCGCAGGTGCTCGATGCGGGACACTTCCATCTGCGTGGAGATGATTTGCGACAGCCCGACCGCCATCACCTTCAGCGTGTTGGTGATCTGGTGAGCGTGGCAGTAGTAGATTTTCAACGCGCCGGTCACTTCGCCTTTTTCCCACAGCGGCACCACCAGCTGCGAATGGATCTGCGGCGCCGCCGGGTTTTCCAGGTTGTTCTTGATGATGATCTTGCCGTGGCGAATGCTTTCGCGGGTGACGCGGCTCAGCCCTTCGCGGCCGATCGGGTAGGCTTCGCGCCCTACGCCGACGTAGGCCAGCACCTGATGGGTATCGGTGATCGCTACCGCATCGGCGCGGATGTCCTGGCGGATGATATCGCAGATGGTGGCCAGCGATTCGCTGTTGATGTTGCGGAAATAGGGCAGCGTCTTGTGGGCGATATCCAGCGCCAGCTTGGCCTGGCGCGCGGCGATCACCTCTTTTTCATCCTCGACGCTCTGCACCAGCAGCACGATCAGGCCGATGCACACCGTGCCGAGGATCATCGGCAGGGCAATCTGCGACACGATGTCCAACCCAAGCTCGGTCGGCTTGGCCCACAGCACGATTAGCAGCATGGTGAGGGATTCGCACAGCATGCCGCCGACGATGCCGGCGCGCCAGCGCTGCTCTTTTTTCACCTTGAGGTTGATGTAGCCGGCGCTGATGCCGGCGATGATGCTGGTGATAAGACAAGGCACCGACGTGATGCCGCCGATATCGATCAGATAGCGGTGTACCCCGGCGACGATGCCGGTGACGATCCCCACCCAGGGGCCGAACAGGATGCCGCCGGCCATAATGGCGATGACGCGCACGTTGACCAGCGATCCTTCGACGTTGATGCCGGAGTAGGTGCTGAACAGCGCGAACAGCGAGAAGATCGCCGTGACGATGCCGAGCTCGAGCGGCGTATGGTCTTCTTTTTGCAGCAGTTGGCGGAACAGCCGGGTGCGGGTCAGGAAAAACAGACAGATCAACATCAGCGCGGCGCGATCAAACACCGCCAACAGCATTTCAAAAAAAGGGTGCACGACGGGTTCTCGCTGCGGCCTACGGATGGCGGCAGTATACCACAGCGAAAGGGGCCCGTGGCGCACGCCACGGGCGGGGGGATCAGCCCATGCCGAGCTGCGTTTTGCCTAGCGGCGTCAGCAGGTCGGCGGTGGCGCGGCCGTCGAAATCCACCTCGAAATCGTCGGGGGCGAAGTCCGGCGGCGTTCTGCCGTCGATAAAGCTCGGCAGCTGGCGCTGCAGATAGGCGTCGTTTTTCTCGCAGCCCGGCGCGGCGGCGATGTACATCACGTTGCTGTCGAACTCGCCGTTATGCTCGTTCTCCACCGCGTGGATCACGTCGCAGTGCCAAAAGACCGTGTCGCCCGGCTCCAGATCGGGAATAGGGGAAATCCCACTTAATAAAAGGGGATGCCACTTTTCCGAGATCGACAGCGCGCGGCCCGGCGCCGCATCGCACAGATCGTCGTCGGCGACGTCGTCCTGCAGTGCGCGCAGCAGCACATAGGCCATGGCGTTGGCGATCGGCACCAGGTTCAGCGTGCCGGCGTTGGTGCGCTGCGGCGTCAGCGCCGTCCAGCCCTGGAAGGTACGGAACATCGAGCAGACCGCCGGGGAGGCTATCTCGCGCACCTCGGTGCGGCCGTCGGCGGCGAAGGGGTCGTACTGCTGCCAGTCGCCGGAGAAAACGTGGCGATACACATAGCGGAAGTTTTCGTCCAGCCAGCGCTCGATGGTGCCGCTGTCGACGTGCGGCGACAGGCCCAGCGACGAGGAGTTCGGCGGGCGGCGGCGGGTGCGATCGGCGTAAGTGGCGACGCGGGTCGGATCGAAATGCTGTTTGCCGTTGCTCTCGGTGGCCCACAGGCTGTTGAGGAACACCTGCACCGCATGCATACGCGCATCCTGCCGCGCCTCGACCTGCGGTTTCGACCAATAGATGCCGTAGATCTGCGGTTTGCTGGCGGCCAGCTTGCCGAAATAGTTGTCTTCGGCGGCGTTTTTCAACCGCTCGACGAAGTTGTTGCGCTCAAGGTAGTCGCCGATTTCCCGGTTCCAGCCCTCGGCCTTGGCGCGGGGAAACACGCCGCGAATGGCGCAGGCGCCGCGCTGTTTGATCAGCGCTATCTGCTGCTCGCTGACGCGCTGCTGCAGGATATCTTCCGCGTCGATCTGCGGCACCGGATTGTGGCCGGCGGCCAGCTCGCGGCGGATCTGTTCGACCTGGCCGCGGATGTTCTCTTCCAGCGCCAGAAACACGTCGCGGTAGTTCGGCAATGCCTGGCGCAGCTGGCGTTTGACGTTAACGATCGTTTGCGGAATATCGTCGATGACTAAAGAGGCCATGGTGTTCTCCTCGTGCCGCATGAGTGACTGCGGCGAGCGGTTGTAGGGAATCGGGCAAGACGTTATGGTTTTGTGGTTTTAACGTGAATGATTATCGGCAACCCATCGGGGAAAATAAAGAGATATCTTTCATTCGTAAGTTCCTCTTTTTCGTTTTTCGGAGATTATATGAAGCTGGTCACTGAACGTCTGAGCTTGCAGTCGATAACCGCCGAGGATTGGCCGCTGTTTTTGCGCCTGTACCAAGATCCCGAGGTGATCCGTTACATCTCCGATCCGCGCAGCGAAGCGGAGATCCGCGCCCGGTTCGAGGAGCGGCTGCCGGCCTGGGACAAACACGGCGAGCAGTGGCTGTGCCTGGTGATGCGTGAGAAGCACAGCGCAGAGGCGGTGGGCATTACCGGTTTTCGCCCGCAGTGGGTGCCGTATCGGCAGGCGGAAGTGGGATACGGGAGTTTGCCTGCCGGGCAGGGCAAGGGCTATGGCAAGGAGTCGCTTCGGGCGGTGCTGGATTTTGCGGTGAACGCCTGCGGCTTTCACAAGCTGACCGCCACCGTGACCGCGGGCAACCTCGCTTCGCGCGGCCTGCTGGAATCGTGCGGCTTTCAGCTGGAAGGCACGCTGCGCGACAACTACCGTCTGGCGGGGCAGTGGTGCGACGACTGGCTGTTCGGGCTGCTGGCGGCGGAGTTTCAGGGCGGCAAATAAAAATATCGCGCCGGGTATCGACAAGCTCGTCGGCGCTGCGCTATGTTCGATATTCGGTCAGTTCGCTGGCCTGCGTCGCTCGGACGGTCCGGGCGCTAACGTCTATCGAGGAATCCCCTATGGCTGATAACAGTCCACAGCGCCGTTTCACGCGCATTGAACGCCTTCCCCCTTACGTATTCAACATCACCGCCGAACTGAAGATGGCCGCACGCCGTCGCGGCGAGGATATTATCGACTTCAGCATGGGTAACCCCGACGGCCCGACGCCGCCGCACATCGTGGAAAAACTGTGCGCCGTCGCCCAGCGCGACGACACCCATGGTTACTCTACCTCGCGCGGCATTCCGCGCCTGCGCCGCGCCATTTCGCGCTGGTATGCCGATCGTTATCAGGTGGATATCGATCCGGAAAGCGAAGCCATCGTCACCATCGGTTCGAAAGAGGGGCTGGCGCATCTGATGCTGGCGACCCTCGATCACGGCGATACCGTGCTGGTGCCGAACCCCAGCTACCCGATCCACATTTACGGCGCGGTGATCGCCGGCGCCCAGGTGCGTTCGGTGCCGCTGGTGGACGGCGTGGATTTCTTCGGTGAGCTGGAGCGCGCCATTCGGGAAACCATCCCGCGTCCGAAAATGATGATCCTCGGCTTCCCGTCCAACCCGACCGCACAGTGCGTGGAGCTGGATTTCTTCGAGCGAGTGGTGGCGCTGGCCAAGCAGTACAACGTGCTGGTGATCCACGATCTGGCCTATGCCGATATCGTCTATGACGGCTGGAAAGCGCCGTCGATCATGCAGGTGCCGGGGGCGAAAGACATTGCGGTGGAGTTCTTCACCCTGTCGAAAAGCTACAACATGGCCGGCTGGCGCATCGGTTTCATGGTCGGTAACCCTGAACTGGTCAGCGCGCTGGCGCGCATCAAGAGTTATCACGATTACGGCACCTTTACGCCGCTGCAGGTGGCGGCCATCGCCGCGCTGGAAGGCGATCAGCAGTGCGTGCGCGATATCGCCGAGCAGTATCGGCAGCGCCGCAACGTGTTGGTGAAGGGGCTGCACGAGGCCGGCTGGATGGTGGAAAATCCGAAGGCGTCGATGTACGTGTGGGCGAAAATTCCCGAGCCTTATGCCCACCTCGGTTCGCTGGAGTTCGCCAAACGCCTGCTGGCAGAGGCCAAGGTCTGCGTCTCGCCGGGCATCGGCTTCGGCGACTACGGCGATACCCACGTGCGCTTCGCGCTGATCGAGAATCAGGACCGTATCCGCCAGGCGGTGCGCGGTATCAAGGCGATGTTCCGCGCGGACGGGTTGCTGAAGCCGGGCAAGGCCGGCAGCGCCAAATAATGCTGTCAGGCCGGGCGTTCGCCCGGCCTTATTTTTTCCGTCCCAAGGTTTTCTTCATCATTTCCCCATTATGCTCATCTACGCTGAATTTTATTTTTTGGATAGAGTGTATGAGCAACCGCTACGCGCGATCGCAAATCGTTTTACATTGGCTGACGCTGCTGATGGTGATCCTCACCTATGCGGCGATGTTGCTGAAAGATTCAGTGCCGGAGGCGTGGGTGCCGATGGTCAAAAATCTGCACTTTAATTTTGGGGCTTCGGTCTTTGCCCTGATGCTGATTCGGTTGGCGGTGCGTTCTTTCCACACGCCGCCGCCGACCACGCCACCGCTGGAAGAATGGCAGGAGGTTGGTGCCAAGATCTTCCATTGGCTGCTGTATGTGGTTTTCCTGATGTTGCCGCTGCTGGGCATGTTAACCCTGGCCTACGGCGGGAAATCGTGGTCTTTGCTGGGCTGGCCGGTGCCGCAGTGGGTGATGCCGGATCCGGTGATGCGCAAGCTGGTCAAAACGGTTCATGAGACGCTGGCAAACATCGGCTACTTTATCATTGGCGCACATGCGCTGGCGGCGCTGTATCATCACTACCTGCGCAAAGACGACACCCTGCGCCGCATGATGCCGGGCAAATGATCGCAAGCCGAAACGACAAAGGGACGCTTGCGCGTCCCTTTGGCTGTGTTCCTGGTCTGGCTGCTGTCAGGCAACCATCAACATGAAGGTGCCAACCCAGGCAACCAGCATGAATGACACGCCCATCAAAAAATATTTCACTGAACAACTCCTGTCTGGAGTCCTCGCCAGCAATGATCCCGATTGTTGTGCTGAGTATTTTATGGGCAACCTGCCTGTCGGGTGGGTTCTTCCAAGCGAAAGAACAACGGCCCCACGTACGGGTTGTCCGGTTGTCGCGCCTCATGCTCCGTGAGGTAAAATCCGAACCGCGACAGGATCGGCGCTAATGTACTCTCAATACTGGTCTGATTTCAATACTGTGTTTTTGATCACAATTTTCGGCTGTTTTTTGCACAGCGTGGACTGTTTTATAACGCTTTTTATGGGCAAGCGACAGGAAGTAGCCTGCCGCTGCGGGTTTTAAAATCGGGGTATTGCAATGCGGTGGCAGGCGTTCAAGCGACGGCGTTGATGCCGGTCACCAAAATGGCCCAAAAAACGAGACAAGACAGCAGAATAACGGCCCAAATATGACGGCGACTCCACTCCATTTTTAGCCTTCGTTGTTGCGACAAGTGATTAGGTAACGATCATATCGGCGCACAATGGGGAAAATTTAGCCCCATCGGATAATATTTCGCTTACCTGCCGCTAACTTATTGGCAAACTTCGCTTATTGTCACGCGCACTTCGTAGCCCAGCAGATACAGCGCCTGCTCCAACGCCTCAACCTTCGAGGCGTAGCCGAGATCCAGCAACCGCTCCATTTGCCCGCTGTTGAATCCCAGCTTGCGTGCCAGCTCCGCTTTGCCGGTGTTTTTGCGCAGCATGGCGTTGTGCAGTTCGATCTTCAGCGCCACCAGCACCGACAGGTGTACCCTCAAGTCATCGGTTTGCAGCGGGGAAGGAGCAGGCAGGGGCAGCCCTTCGTCCATCGCGGCGGCGATGGCGGCCAGCAGGCTTTCCTGCGCTTCCAGCTCGACGTCTTCGCGTTTATAGCAGGCCGATTGCCACTCGGGGAAGTCGTGGAAACCGATCTGCCAGGCGTCGCTGTCGCTATCGAAGGTGTAATGGGCGGGGTAGTGGCTGTACATGGCAATCCCTGATTGAAGCCTGAATGAGGCGCTATTGTGACGGCATGCCCGGGAGATAGCCAGCATGAACGTCGCCGTGGGGGAATTTAAATTGAAAGTAATAATTATTAGCAGGCAAATTTAATTTTCTTGTTAGCAATATTCTTATTATTTTTTACGGAAAGAAAGATTATTTAATTAGGTGCTTGGATTAACATCCCCATTAATGATTGATAATGAGAATTGAAATCAAATATCACGTCGGTTTTTATACAATTTCACACGAAGGGATGAAGATAAGAATATTGATCATGATAAAAATGTATATTTATGATTTTTATGGCTTTAATTTTTATTATTTCACTTTTTAACAATTGTGAAATTCCATTTTCATTCAGATATCACCTGGCTGCGGTATTCATCGGCAGATTTATAAAATACTCTTTTTAGGCAAAGGCGCATTCGATTCTATTTAAGCGTGCGTCAGACAGAAATATTCATTACTCCATGCTTATTACCCGACGGCCTTAGCCGATTTTTCGGGTGCCTGCTCGCATTTCCACTTTGCCAGGACAGCAGCTCACGGATTAAAGGAATACCTCGTGCCTAAAGTTAACTCGCGTTCATTACGCTTTACCGAACGCCACGCCACCAAATATGCGGCGTCATTGCTGTTTATCGGTTTATCCCTGCCGGCCGCCGCGCTGGCGGATGAACGCTATGACGCGCTGATCCGTCAGGCCAGGTCGGGTGATACCGCGCCGGTGCTGGCGTATTTATCGCAGCGGCGCGCTCAGGAGGGGTTGAGCCTGCAGCAGCGAGCCGATTATATCCAGGTGGCCGGCTGGGCCGGCCACGATGAAGAGGTGGTCGCGCTTTGGCGTGCCGACGGCGCTGCGCTGCAGCGGGATAGCGCCAGTTTGGCGACGGCGGCCCGCGCCTATCGCAACCTGAAGCAGTGGCAACCATCGCTGCGCCTGTGGCGTGCGGCGTTGCAGCTCGCTCCCGCCGACGGCGGTCTGCAGCGCGGCTATGTGATGACGCTGGCAGATGCCGGGCAGGATGTGCAGGCGCAAACGGAAGCGGCAAAAGCGGAGAAGCTGCTGGAGCCGGCGACGTGGTATCTGACGCGCGCCTATGTGGACCAGGCCGCCGGCCGCAGCTGGGCGGCGCTGGAAAACGCCACCCATGCCCGTGCGCTGGCGCCGTCCGACACCGGAATTCAGGCTTATTACGTGACGCTGCTGGCGGCAAATCGGGTTGCGGATCCGGCGCTGCGTGAAAGCCAGGGGCTGGCATTGCCGCCCGCGCAGCAGCGCCGCCTGCAGGCGGATGAGGCCGCCGAACTGGTGCGGCTGTCGTTTATCGATGCTCGCGGCGAACAGGAACGTTTCGTCATCGCCGACCGCGCGCTGGCGCGCTATGACCAACTGCTGACGCAGTGGCGGCCGCTGCCGGAGGCGCAGGACAGCTACCAACAGGCGCGTATCGATCGCCTGGGTGCGCTGCTGGCGCGTTATCGAATGGCCGACGTGGTGAGCGAGTATCAAACCCTGCAGGCGGAAGGGCGCACGGTGCCGGATTATGCCCAGCGCTGGTCGGCGTCCGCCTACCTCTATCTGCAGCAGCCGGACAAGGCGCAGGCCATTTTCGGCCGCCTGAACGCCGCCGCACCGCAGGCGGTGACCGCCGAAGACGAAACCGATCTGTTTTACGCGCAGGCGGAGAACGAACGCATCGATCAGGCGGCGTTGCTGGCGCAGCGCGTCAGCCAGCGCTATCCCTACGCGACCCGCCTGTACCAGCTGCCGACGCTGGCCTACAACGATGACTGGCTGGTCGGCCAATCGCTGCTGGCGCAGTCGCGGGTTTATCAACGCGATCTGGCCGAGGCCGAACGGCAGCTGACCCATCTGGCGCGCACGGCGCCGGGCAATCAGGGTCTGCGCATCTCCTTGGCCAGCGTTTATTTGGCGCGCGGCTGGCCGCGTCGCGCCGAGGATGAGCTCAAGCAGGTGGAAGGGCTGGAGCCGCGCAGCCTGCCGTTGGAGATCCAGCAGGGCTATGTCGCGCTGGAGTTGCAGGAGTGGCGCCAGCTGGATTTGCTGGCCGACGATGTCATTCAGCGCGCGCCGGAAAGCGTCGCCGCTCAGCAGCTTGAACGTTCGCGACGCATTCACCACATGTCTGAACTGCGTATCAGCGGCAATCAGGGCATCGATTCCGACGGGCCGGTCAGCGGCAGCCACGATTTTGGCATTCACGCCGCGCTCTATTCACCGCCGATCGACGACAACTGGCGGCTGTTCACCGGCTGGGGATTCAACACCGGCCAGTTCGACGAGGGCAAGGGCATCAACCGCGATCTCAGCGCCGGCGCCGAGTGGCGCTCGCGCGATCTGTGGCTGGAGGCCGAGGTGGCCAACCGCAACTACGGCCACGGCAATGAGCTCGGCCTGCGCCTCTCATCCTGGTATGACCTGAATGATCAATGGCGCCTCGGCGGTTCGGTGGCGCGCCTGTCGGCCGAGACGCCGCTGCGTGCGTTGACCAACGGCATCAGCGCCAACGGCGGCAACCTGTGGCTGCGTTGGCAGCAGAACGAAAGCCGCGAGCTGCGCGCCAGCGTGGCGCCTTCGCACTTCTCGGACGGCAACAACCGGCTGGAATACGGCCTGGAAGGGCGGCAACGGCTGCTCGCCGGCGCCCGCTATCGGCTGGACATGAACCTGACGCTGTCCGGCAGCCGTAACAGCCAGGAGAACGTGCCGTATTACAACCCGAAGCGCGACTTCACGCTGCTGCCGTCGTTAACGCTCGATCACACCCTGTATCGCCATTATCAGACCGAGTGGAGCCAGCAGTTCCAGGCCGGTGCCGGCAGCTATTGGCAGCGGGACTATGCGCGCAAGCCGATCACCCAGCTGGGTTACGGCCAGCGCATCAGCTGGAACGGGGTGTTGGACGCCGGCGCGATGCTGCAGTTTGAGAAGCATCCGTACGACGGCAAACGCGAGCGGAACATCGGCGTGACGTTTGATCTGAATTATCGTTTTTAAAGGAATAATCATGCTTATTCGATCCTCGCTTTTCGTGTTGGCCGCGTTGCTGACCACCGCCTGCAGCCAGGCGGACGTGCCGCGCTTCACGCCGCCGGCGGAGCGCCCCGTGGGGCCGATGGAACGCCCTTGGCCGGCCAACCGTTACGCGGTGCTGGCGTATCACGACGTGGAAGACGGCGCGGCGGACCAGCGCTACATGTCGGTGCGCACCAGCGCGCTCAACGAACAGTTCGCCTGGCTGAAGCAAAACGGCTACCAGCCGGTGTCGGTCGAGCAGATCCTGCAGGCGCAAAACGGCGGCCCGGCGTTGCCGAACAAGGCGGTGCTGCTGACCTTCGACGACGGCTACCGCAGCTTCTACAGCCGGGTCTTCCCGCTGCTGAAGGCCTACAACTGGCCGGCGGTGCTGGCGCCGGTCGGCGTCTGGCTGGATGCGCCGGCCGGCAAGCCGGTCGATTTCGGCGGCCTGATGACGCCGCGCGATCGCTTCCTCACCTGGCAGCAGGTGCGGGAGGTGTCGGACTCCGGGCTGGTGGAGATCGGCGCGCACACCTACGCGTCGCATTACGGCGGCATCGCCAACCCGCAGGGCAATACCGAACCGGCGGTCGCCAATCGGCTGTACGACGCCAAACAGGGCCGCTACGAAAGCGAGGCGGAATATCGCCAACGCATCGAGAAGGACGTGGCGTTGATCACCCAGCGCATCACCGCCGCCACCGGTAAGGCGCCGCGCGTGTGGGTCTGGCCGTACGGCGCGGCCGGCGGCGTGGCGCTGGACATCGCGCGCAAGCACGGTTACCGCATGGCGCTGACGCTGGAGAACGGGCTGGGAGACGTCAACGCGCCTGAAAACGTGCCGCGCATGCTGGTGGCCGGTAACCCGTCGCTGACGAGCTTCGCCCAGCAGCTGACGCAGATACAGAACCGGCAGATCATGCGGGTGGCGCACGTCGATCTCGACTACCTCTACGATCCCGATCCGCAGCAGCAGGCCAAAAACCTCGACAAGCTGATCCAGCGCATCTACGACCTGCGCATCAATACCGTTTTCCTGCAGGCGTTCGCCGATCCAAAAGGCGATGGCAACGTGCGCGAGCTCTATTTCCCCAACCGCTGGCTGCCGATGAAGGCCGACCTGTTCAACCGGGTCTCCTGGCAGCTCTCTTCGCGCACCGGCGTGGCCGTGTATGCCTGGATGCCGGTGCTGGCGTTCGAACTGGGCTCTGACGTGCCGCGCGTACAGCGCCTCGATCCGCAAAGCGGGCAGCTGTCGGTAGACGACAAGCAGTACCGCCGCCTGTCGCCGTTCAGCCCGGTGGCGCGCCAGCGCATCGGTGAGATCTACGAGGATCTGGCGGCCCACGCCACCTTCAAAGGGATCCTGTTCCACGACGATGCCCTGCTGTCGGACTTCGAGGACGCCGGCCCCGACGCCGTTGCGGCCTACCGCCAGGCCGGCTTCGCCGATTCGGTGGCGGCGATACGCCAGGATCCGCAGCAGATGGTGCGCTGGACGCGCTTCAAGAGCCGGGCGCTGATCGCGTTTACCCAGTCGCTGACCGAGCGGGTGCGGGCGATCCGCGGCCCGCAGGTGCAAACCGCGCGCAACATCTATGCGATGCCGGTGCTCGAGCCCGCCAGCGAAGCCTGGTTCGGCCAGAATCTGGCGGATTTCCTGCAGGCCTACGACTGGGTAGCGCCGATGGCGATGCCGCTGATGGAAAACGTGTCGCGTGCCGACAGCGGCCGCTGGCTGGATCAACTGGTGGGCAAAGTGGCCGCTTACCCCGGCGCGCTCGATAAAACGGTGTTTGAGTTGCAGGCCGTCGACTGGCGCAAGGAGCGCCGGATCAGCCTGGATGACGGTCAACTGCTGGCCGAATGGATGCGTCGCCTGCAGCGCAATGGCGCTCAGAGCTTTGGTTATTACCCCGACAACTTCCTCGACGATCGGCCTAAGCTGGATGCCATTCGCCCGGTGTTGTCCTCAGCCTGGTTCCCACTGCCATGACCGATCGTTTAATTGCCTTATTTATCCTGTGCCTGGTGTTGAGCGTGCCTTTCGGCATCGTCCTGCTGTTTACCGGCGAAGTGCTGCTCAACTTCGTGTTTTTCTGGCCACTGTTCATGTCCGGTATCTGGATCGCCGGCGGCATCTATTTCTGGCTGCACCGCGAGCGCCACTGGCGCTGGAGCCCGGACATGCCCGCGCCGGTGCTGCCGGGCAACCCGTCGATCAGCGTGCTGATCCCCTGTTTCAACGAAGGGTTGAACGCGCGTGAAACCATTTCGGCGGCGATGGCGCAGCGCTATGAAAATATCGAAGTGATCGCCATCAACGACGGTTCCAGCGATGACACCGCCGAGGTGCTGGATCAGTTGACGCTGGAGTTCCCCCGCCTGCGGGTGATCCATCTGGCGCAAAATCAGGGCAAAGCGATCGCGCTGCAGGCAGGCGCGGCGGCGGCGCGCAGCGAGTTTCTGGTGTGCATCGACGGCGATGCGCTGCTGGATCGCGATGCGGCGGCCTATTTGGTGGCGCCGCTGTTGGCCAATCCGCACGTCGGCGCCGTGACCGGCAACCCGCGCATCCGCACGCGCTCCACGCTGATCGGCCGCATCCAGGTCGGTGAGTTTTCGTCGATCATCGGCCTTATCAAGCGCACGCAGCGCGTCTATGGCCGCCTGTTCACCATCTCCGGCGTGGTGGCCGCGTTTCGTAAGCAAGCGCTTACCGATGTCGGCTACTGGAGCCAGGACATGATCACCGAAGACATCGACATCAGCTGGAAGCTGCAGCTCAAGCACTGGGCTATCTTCTTCGAACCGCGGGCGCTGTGCTGGATCCTGATGCCGGAGACCCTGCGCGGACTGTGGAAGCAGCGCCTGCGCTGGGCGCAGGGCGGCGCCGAGGTGTTTTTAAAGAATCTGCGCAACCTGTGGGCCTGGGAGCACCGGCATATGTGGCTGCTGTTCGCCGAGTATTGCCTCTCTACGTTGTGGGCGTTCACTTACCTGGTCAGCGTGCTGATTTTCCTGGTCGGGCTGGCGGTGCCGCTGCCGGAGGGCATCCGCATTCATTCGTTGCTGACGCCGGCGTTTACCGGCCTGGTGCTGGGCGTGGTGTGCCTGCTGCAGTTCACCGTCAGCCTGCTGCTGGAAAAGCGCTATGAGAAGGGCTTCGGCCGCTCGCTGTTCTGGATTATCTGGTATCCGCTGGTGTATTGGCTGCTCAGCCTGCTGACCACGCTGGTGGCGTTTTCCAAAGTGATGTTGAAAGCTCGGCGCGGGCGTGCGCGCTGGATCAGCCCCGATCGGGGCATTGGGAGGATCAAAGAATGACGGACGTCCTGATTTATTCCGAACGCGGCCTGCTGCCGCGCGTGGTAGACAGCCTGTTGACGCTTTTTGCCTGGTGCGGCTTCCTTTATCTGTTCAGCCGAGGCCTGATGTCGGTGATGGATCAGCACGGGGTGGGGTCCGCCCTGTCGCTGCTGGAGGTGATCTCGCTGTATATCATTGTGGCGTTGTTCAATGCCGTCACGTTGATCGCCTGGGCCAAATACAACCAGTATTTCTCCCGCCGCAGGGCGGCCGGCCGCTGGCGGAAACAGCAACCGAACACCCACATCGGCTATATCACGCCGGAGTTAACCCGGCAGCTGCGGCATTTGCCGATCGCCGTGGTGTCCCATAACAGCGGCGGCGGCATCAGCCAGGTCAGCGGCAGGCTGACGGCGGCCGAACCGGCAGCGAACAAGGTGGTGCAGCTGCGTTAGTCGTCAGCGTTGCCGTCCGGCTTGCGGCGCAGCCCGCCCGGCGGCAACAGCAGGGCGCAGATCATGACGGCCAGGCTGAACAGCGGCAGCCAGCGCGCCACCGGGCCGGGGGAGTAGTTGTTGAGCACCGAGCAAACATAGCACGCCACGGCCAGCGCCCAACCCGGCAGGCCGATATCGTTGAGCCGAAACGCGGTTTTGGCCATAAACCACGTCACCAGGCCGAAACAGAACAGCGCCCAGACCATAATGCACAGCAGGTACAGCAATACCGAGACGAATTCCTCGGTATCGCCGTGCGCATGGGCGCGAAAATGGTTTTTATCCAGGTAGGTCGACAGAAACGACAGCAACACGATGCCAATGGCGAAGATCGCCAGCGAGAAAACAAAGGGTTTGCGCGAGATGCGCCCACGGTAAAGATCTTTGGCGAGTTGTCCGAGAGATTCCATTACAGTCCATTGTCGTGATCATTGCGGCGATAGCCGGATGGCAAGCAGCCGGGCATTTTATCGGGGTAAAAGGGGGCGTCAAGGTGATAATTTTTCTCATTTAGTCGCGGTTGAGATTCCGCGCGGCCGCACCGGGCGTCCTTTCACCGTGCAAAACGTCACAATTTGGCACGTTTGGCTACCTGACGCGGTAATTGGCGACATAATCCAGTTTGTTCGCGCCGAACAATGCATTAACATAACTCCCACTTATCTCTTGCATGGTTATATGGATATCCGATGCGTCACCTGGTTGCGCTTTTACCGCTGATTACCTTGCTTGCTGCCTGTAGCAGCACGCCGAAACCCAGTCCCACCGCTACGCCGCAGGGCACCCCGGTAAAGGGCGGCTTTTTGCTGAGCCCGGCGCACAGCGGCGCGCCGCTGGGTGGTGATTTCGCCAATAACCCGAATACCGCGCGCTTTATCGATAAGATGGTGCAGGAACACGGCTTTGATCGGCAGCAACTGCACGACGTGCTGGCGCAGGCACGGCGCCTGGATTCGGTTCTGCGGCTGATGGACAGGCAGGCGCCGACGCCGTCGACCCAGGGGCCAACCGGGCCGAATGGCTCCTGGCTGCGCTACCGCAACAAGTTCATCACGCCGGATAACGTGCAAAACGGCGTGGTGTTCTGGAATCAATATCAGGATGCGCTGCAGCGTGCCTGGCAGGTGTACGGCGTGCCGCCGGAGATCATCGTGGGGATTATCGGCGTGGAGACCCGCTGGGGCCGCGTAATGGGTAAAACCCGCATTATCGATGCGCTGGCGACGCTGGCCTTCGACTACCCGCGCCGCGCCGATTACTTCGCCGGTGAGCTGGAAACCTTCCTGCTGATGTCGCGCACCGAAGGCGACGATCCGCTCGAGCTGCGCGGCTCCTTCGCCGGCGCGATGGGCTATGGGCAGTTCATGCCTTCTTCCTTCAAGAGCTATGCGGTCGACTTCAACGGCGATGGCCATATCAACCTGTGGGATCCGGTCGATGCCATCGGCAGCGTGGCCAATTACTTCAAGGCGCACGGCTGGTCCAAAGGCGAGCCGGTCGCGATTCAGGCCAACGGCCAGGCGCCGGGGTTGGAAAACGGCTTCAAGACCCGCTACTCGGTCACCGCGCTGGCGGAAGCCGGCCTGAGCCCGCAGGGATCGCTCGGGGATAACCAGGAAGCCAGCCTGCTGCGGCTGGACGTCGGCACCGGCTACCAGTATTGGTACGGCCTGCCGAACTTCTACACCATCACCCGCTATAACCACAGCACCCATTACGCCATGGCGGTATGGCAGCTGGGCGAAGCGGTAGGGCGCTCGGCGCGCGGCGGTTTCTGACGCTGCGCCCATAAACGAAAAAGGCCGCTTGCGCGGCCTTTTTTACGTTCTGAGCAATCAGAAATCGTAGCGCAGACGCACCACGGTCATATCGCCGAGGTTGTCGGTGCTCGATGTCAGCACGTGCTCTACGTCAACGCGGAAGCCGTAGTCAAACTGCACGGTAACCCCGAGGCCGTTGTCGATGCGCTGGTAGTTGCGCCCGGTGACGTATTCCAGGCGATCGCCCATAAAGTACGGCATCACCGATTTCACCGCGTACTGGCCAACCGGCACGGTATAACCGGCCAGGTATTCGATACCCCACGCATCGCCGGCGAAGTAATTGTTGACGTCGGCTTTCTTGGTGGTCAGGAAGTCGTGGTAGTAACCGCCGCCGAAGGTGAGGGTCCAGTTGTCCGGTTTCCAGCTGAGGGCGGTGCCGACGATGTTCTGATCGTAGCTCTTGCTGCCGCTGGTGGACGGGTTGCGCATTTCGGCGCGGGTGTAGTTCCAGGCGGTGCCCCAGGTCAGATCCTGCGTGATGTGGTAATCCACGCCCAGTGAGCCGCCGCCTTTGCGCTTATAGCGCAGGCCGTTGCCCGGCAGGTAGTCGCTGTCGCTGAACACGTACGACGCATAAATGTCCGCATCGCCGAAGCGGTTCTTGTACTTCAGCATTTTGCGTGAACGGTAAGAGCCGTCGTAGTCGCCGTTGATGCCGTTGCCCGGCGCCTGGGCCAACATGTCGTAGTCCCAGATATCGGTCTTGGCGCCAACCACATCATAGTAAACGCTGTTCTGCTGGCCGAAGGTCATCTGGCCCCAGGTGTTGCTTTTCAGGCCGGTGTACAGCATGCGGCGGCTGGTGTTTCTCGCGCCGTCGGCATAGTGATGATCCCAGTCGAACAGCGCCGGAATGTTTACGCCCAGCTCGTAGTAGCTGATCCAGCTGATATCGTCGAACAGGTAGTAGTCCGCCGCGAAACGGAAGCGGGTGCCGCCGTCAAAGCCGTTACGCTTGTAGGAACCTTTGTCGCCGTCGCCCGTCATGTTGTTGAACTGCGGACGGATGCTGCCGCCAACGGTGAAGTTCAGGCGGCTGAGCGGATCGCCGGCCTGTGGATCCTGCTTCAGCAGGGTGATTTCCGCCTGAGCGGCGAACGACGCGCTGCCGATCGCCAGACCCAGCGCCACCGCTTGAGTCAATACGCGCAATTTCATTGCCATGTGTTATCCCTGTTTTATGTATGACCGCCCCCATCAGCGCCGCCATGCCGATGTTTTGCGCAGAACGCTGCGTTTTTGCGCATTTTGACGGTTTTTTTTGGTGTTTTAGCGGCGGGCGGCATTTGTAACATAAACAGGGACATAAATAATTACTTTTCTTGCTAATTATTGGCCGGTTTTTGACCATTCCGTGCGGTGCAAAGGGCCGCTGTTCATGTTTCTCGATTCGGATGAATTCATTTAACGCCAAGGTTTATATTTTTCATTTGTCAGTCACCGGCACCTGCCTGTAATTTCAGTCTTGCAAGAGATAATTAATTTCAACCTGTCACCACCGTATTAACGTTAGCCATTTCTGCGTAATCGGCCGGCAGGAATAAGCGATTGGGAGGTCGCCATGAGAAACCTGTTAATGTTGTTAGTGGGGCTATTTTCACTGCCGGCGATGGCGGCGGAGTCGCACGTTTGCCATTCTCAAGCTTATGATTATGCGGAGGTTAGTAAACTCAGGCTATCTGACGACACCCTGTTTACCTGCCGCGGCGTGGGGCGCCTGACGATCCCGGAACTGGCGCGTAAAGGATGGAGGGTGATTCATTTAGCGCAGCAAACTGAATATACCGACTCCGTAGACAGCGATGGTGAGGTTATTAAGCTTTATCAGGAAATCGTGGTGTATAAAGAATAATTCGACGGTAGCCTGTTATTATTTCAACGACGGCGAGAATCCTATTATGAATGCAAGAGTCGGTATTGACGGCAGGGCCGCCGCCGCCATGGTGATGCTTTGCGCCATCTGGGGGATGCAGCAGGTGGCGATCAAGGCCGCCGAGCAGGATGTGTCGGCGGTGCTGCAAATTGCCATTCGCTCGGGCCTTGCCGCGCTGGGGGTATACCTGTTGGCGCGTTGCCGCGGTGAGTGTTTCACCTGGGATCGCGCCACGCTGAGCGCCGGTTTGAGCGTAGGGGCATTGTTCGCGCTGGAGTTCTTTTTTGTCTCCGAAGGGCTGCGCTACACCAGCGCCTCGCATATGGCGGTGTTTTTGTACACCGCGCCGCTGTTTTCTGCCCTCGGCCTGCATTTTCTCCTTCCTCAGGAGCGCCTGTCACCGGTGCAGTGGCTGGGCATGCTCATCGCCTTTGGCGGCGTGGTGCTGGCCATATCTGGCATGGCTGAGGGAAGCGGCGGAGCCGATCGGCTGAAAGGCGATTTCTATGGCCTGTTGGCGGGGATCGCCTGGGGTGGTTCTACCCTGGTGATCCGTACCACGCGCCTGGCGGAGTGCCCGGCCAAACAGACGCTGCTGTTCCAGTTGATGGGCGCCAGTGTACTGCTGTCGCTGTTGGCGATAGCGACGGACAATTTGCACGTCGTCCTGAGCCCGGTGGCCTGGAGCAGCCTGCTGTTCCAAACGGTGATCGTGTCGTTTTTCAGCTACCTGATCTGGTTTTCACTGCTGCGCCGTTATCAGGCCTCCTCGCTGGGCATTCTCACCTTTATGACGCCGGTATTCGGCATCCTGGCGGGGGGCGTCATTCTCGGCGAACCGCTGCAAATTGAGTTTGTATTGGGGGCCGTGCTGATCGTGCTGGGGTTAATCGTGGTGAGTTGTTCATATCTTATTTATTTTGACCGAAGGGTGGCACCAAAAATATAAATTATGGATGTTGATGTACAGAACTACCAAATAAGCTGCGAAAGCCAATTCATTATTCAGTTGCAAATATCCCGCTATGCCTGGGGCGTGCCGCTGATTACGCTCAGCGATAACGGTGATTTTACCGTGATAAGAAGCCGAGGCTGGTCGAGGTTGGCGAATGGGATGCAATTGGAGGTTTATTATTTTGCCAATAACTCCCTGCTGGCTTGGGATAAAAGCCGCAAATACATCTCTTATTCAAAGGCCGGCCGGCTCTACGCCTGCGCGCTGCATTTTTCTTATTCCCCCAAAATAGAGCGCTAACCCTCTGGCCATCAGACCAGAGGGGAGATTTTCATGATCCACTGCTTAAATGCGAGGATCTTGGGCCACTGCCGCTCGGAAATGGTCGAGGTAAAATAGCAGTGCTCGCAGGGCACGGTCATATCGGTGAACGGAATGATCAGCTCGCCGCTTTTGATCCAGTCCTGCACCAGATTAAGCCGCCCCATGGCGACGCCAAGGTGCCGCGTGGCGGCCAGCACCGCGAGATCGGAACGGTCGAACTCCATGCTTTTACTGTCGGTATCCAGCCCCAGCGCAAAGTGTTGCGACCAGGTTTGCCACTCGTCTTCGCCGGAGTTGTAGCGATCGTGCAGCAGCGTGCAGTGGACCAGGTTTTCCGGCGCATCGTACAGGTTATGTGCGGCGGCGTACTGCGGCGTGCAAATCGGCACCATCGATTCCTGCATAAAGGCCTCGTCCAGATGCCGCCCCGAGGGCAGTTTGCCGAAGTACATCGCCAGATCCACGCCGCGGTTGGCCAGGTTGATGATTTCCTGCCCGGTCAAAATGTTGAGGTGAATGGTGGGGTGCTGGGCGATAAAGTCGCCGATGCGCGGCAACAACAGACATTGTACCAGAGACGGGTGCGAGTAGAGGGTCAATGTCCCCGTCAACTCGCGATTTTTGATGTCCAGAATTTCCTGGTTCAAGGTGTTGAACGAGCTGTTCAGCGCCCATTGCATGCGCTCGCCCTCCGGCGTCAGGGTAATTCTGCGATGAAAGCGCTGGAATAGCAGAAAGCCCAATTCTTTTTCGAGCAAATTAATGCGGTGGCTTACGGCGCTCGGGGTGATCGACAATTCTTGCGCCGCCAGCGCAAAAGATAAATGGCGGGCGACGCATTCGAAAGTATGCAGCCGAGAAAATTGATAGCTGGTGAGCGGGGTGGCCCGCTGTGAATGTTTTTTACTGGGGAACATGCTATTTCTCCGTGCGCGCAATGTGCCAATATTAACACTTAATGGCATGAGTGATAAACCCAAGTTGATTAATATGTTCAGGTTATATATCAGGGTCCTGTTTACTGATTACCGTCATAGATTTTAAGGATTAAGATGATGAGATAACATGAACCGGTAAATGACTTGTCTGCTGGCAGACTGAAATTAGAAATTGACGAGGTCTGACATAAACCCTTTAAAGATAAATGTGACGTAGAAAGAGAAACGGTGAAAAATAAGGCCGTTATTTCTTACGCACGTATCGGTCAAGTAGAGCTGTAGGTATGATAAAAAACTGGCTCGTCCAGTGACGTTCACTGACAGACGAAGGGAAAGCCAGTAGCAAGCCGAAGGGAGGCCATTGTGCAGTTGATTTATTTTATGTCGGAATCGTTGGCGCCGGAGAAATTCGCCCGCATCCTCAATCCCGCCGATGCGCGTTATGAGCTGGAACGATATTACCTGTTCGGCGGTTCGTCCATGTCGTCGATATCGAGCAGGCACACTATCACGCGCAATACGCAGTCCGGTATTGGCGTATCGAGTTACCGGGAAGATAGCGGCATGAAGCGCGGCGTGTTTGATGAACTAAAACGCGGCAGTTTGCTGGCCGTCGATGCAAGCATCGGCGCCTGGAGCCCCGTCAAATATCCGTTTTTCATCAATGCGCAAGGGCGCCTGCAGCGCTATCCCGGCACTGTATTACCGCCGCAGTACCCAGTCGAACGTATAATTCAACGTTATGAAGAGATGATCAGCCGATACGCCGCCAGGCCTAAACCAACTTCCTTGCCCCCGAGACAAAACACCGCTAAAAATCCGCCGATGATGCAGGCGGTGGCCGCCGCCGTTGGTTCAAGCCTTACCGTCATCAAAGAGGTCATTCGCCCAATGAGCAAACAGGAGCGCTGGCAGGCGAGAAAATATCTGATTGGTCGAGGGGAGCGGAGTATCTATCCGGATGCGCGGATTGCGGCGCAACGCCTGGCGCAAAATAACGTCGCGGTGGAAAAGGCCAAGCTGGCGCAGAATGTCTATAACACGACCAATCCGTTGGCGGCTACGCCTGGCGTGCCGGAAGGATGGCGGGATGTGAGTAATGACGGCGGTTTTTTGGATGGTTTAGGGATTCGCCGGGAAACGCTTTATGACAATGAGATATCACCGGGTTTTTTGGCAAGGGTTTATGCTCCGGATAAAGCCGTGTTTGGCGATGATATGAATCCGACAGTTGTTTTTCGCGGGTCAAGAATGCCTGAACTTCCTAATGGTAAACTGAATGCGGCGAAGAAGATATTTATCGACCGTGAACTGCCAGAGATAAAGAACCTGGAAGACTGGACGAATAACTTCAACCAAGGCAGAGGTGCTGAATCTGCATACTATCAAAGAGCTGTAGATATTGGCTCTTTATTAAAGGGCCGGGTAGATACCTCTGGGCATTCGCTAGGTGGTGGGCTGGCATCGGCGGCATCAATGACCAGCGGTAAATCTGGGTGGACATTTAATGCTGCGGGATTGAATTCAAGTACCGTGGAAAAATATGGCGGTTCCTTGGTGGGCCGTGAAGATATTATCAACGCCTACCGGGTGAAGGGTGAAGTTTTGACGAGGTTACAGGAAGTCGATCTCAGGCAAGATTTTATCGACGTTAATGGCAACCTTGCGTTATTGGCCGCGAAGGAAAAGTTATCGTCGCATTTGCCGGATGCAGTTGGTGTTAAACACACGCTTGATGGCGGTGTGGGAAATATGGGGGACCGACATGGCATCCAACAAGTGATAGACTGCATCGAACAGGAAAAAGACGATGATATCGCCACAATCGGTCACAGGATATAGAAGCTTAATGAGACAAGTTTTTAACGTGTTCGCAGCGCTGTTCATCGCGATTGGATTGGTGTTTACAACCGGATGTAAGGAGAAAGGAATGGACTTGCCGCCAGAAGGTTACTTTACAGGTCAACAGCTTGTGTTGGCTAAGGCTATCCGCGATGGGAATATCGGCGACATCAAACGTCTGGCGAAAGAGACGGATCTGAACAGCCCCGGTGAACACGATATGACATTATTGTTTTATGCTCTGGCGACGTCGACTCATGACAATGCCACGCCGGAACGGCTGCAGATTGCGACTGAGTTGGTAAAGGCCGGAGCCGATCCACTGCAACCTCGCCCCAATGGCGGTGCCAGTCCTGCTGAATGGATGGCAAAATTAGACAACGGTATTTGGTTAAAGGCATTGCTTGATGGGGGATTGTCTCCTAATGCAAGAGGCAAACTTGATGATCTACCAATAATATTTCAGACAATTAAATCCAGTAATACAGAGACAATGGCGACACTGATAAAATATGGTGCGGACATTAACATTCAGGATAGGTTAAAGAGAACACCATTAGTGGAGTGTGCTTATTTGGGGCGAATTGACCATATGAATCTTCTGCTTAAACATGGTGCAAATCCGTTTATTGAAGATAGATTTGGTGAAAACTTTGTTGATTTACTCGATGATAAAATCAAGAAAACGGAGGGTAATGATTCATTGCATACTCGATACCTTGAATTAAAGAAACTGCTGAGAGTTCAATAACAAATCGGGCCTGCATCGCCGAAAAGAACCGCGCCCGGTGGTGACCCTCCGGGCGCGGCATTCAGGGAAAAACGGTGTGCTGGTCGGCGCGCATCAACGGCGGCGCAGCAGCAGGCCGGCCAACAGGCCAGCGCCGGCAATGAGGGCTAATGCAGCGAGGGGGTTTTTCTTCATCATGCTGCCGGTGCAGCTCAGGGCGTCGCCGTATTTTTCTTGCAGCGCGCCCGCTGCATAGCGCGTGACGCCTTCGGCCTGCAAACGTTCGTTTCCGGTGACGTCGCCCGCCATTTCCTGCGCTTTGCCCGCCACTTTTTCCATCATGCCATTGGCTTTTTCGCTGTTCATTATGATGCGCTCCTAAGGTTCGATCCGTTTGGCTTCCGCACAGGGCGAAAGCCTGCATTTGCACCTCCATGTTATGCACTTCACGTTGTGCCTATAAGGGGCGTTTGCATCGGTACGGATAGTGCATTTGCAGGCTACTTGCCGTTCCTGGTGGCCGACCCGCCGGTAAAAAGACCGCGCTCCCTGGCCCAGACGATGGCTTCGCTGCGGCTATGCACGCCCAGTTTGGAATAGACCGTCGCGACATGATTGCGAATGGTGTTGAGCGCCAGATTGAGGCGCGCCGCGATTTTTTTGTCCGGCAGCCCCTCGCAAATCAATTCCAGCACATCGCGCTCGCGCGGCGTGAGATCGCTGGCGTTAAATCCGGTCTGGTCGGGCCGGTTGATGCTTTTCACGTTGGCCAGTTTTTCAATCAAGGTTTGGCTGAACCAGGAAGCGTCCTGCATCACTTCTTCGATGGCGCTCACCAGCTCCAGCTCCGAGCGTTTGCGTTCGGTAATGTCCATGAGCACCAGCAGGTAGCAGGGCGCATTGTGAATGCTGACGGCATCCGCCGAGGCCACGCAGTCGATCGGCTCGCTCCCTTTCTTGCGTACCCGGATGTCCAGTCCTTCGACGTTACCGCTTTTTTCCAGCGCGGCAAACAAACGGCGGTTCGCCTCGGGATCGTCAATAAATTGGATCTCATCGACCGTTTTGCCGATCAAGGCTTCGGCGTCGTACTCGGTGGTGCGGGTGAAGGCTTCGTTGACGTCCAGCACGCGCCGCTCGTGCGCCGTACACAACAACGTCGGCACCGGGCTCAGGCGAAATGCCTTGGCGAACCGCTCTTCACTTTCCCGCAGCGCCGATTCCGCCAGGCGCCGGGGCTCGAGATCGGTAAAAGTGAACAGCATGCAGTCGTCTTCATTGATGTCCAGCGGTTGGCCGGCAACCACCACCAGCTTGCTTCCGCCACCGGGCAGTTTCAGCTCGGCCTCCATTTGCGGAATGGTTGCGCCTTCCCCCAGGCGCTGAATCGCCAGCTCTTTGTGCTCAGCCTGTTCCAACACGTCGAGTTCATAGACCGAACGCCCCATGACCTGTTCACGCTGGTAACCGGTCATATCGAGGAACCCCTGATTGACCTTGACGTAACGCAGGTCGCTTAGCCGACAAATGACCGCCGGCGCCGGATTGGCGTTGAAGGTTTTTTCAAAGCGCTGTTCGGCGCTGGCCCACTCCGTCGCGTCGCTCAGGATCAGCGCCAGCAGCTCCGGCTGCCCCTGTGCATCGGTGATAATCAGGCTCCGCAGGCGGTGTACCCAGAAGCTGTCCGGATCGTCGACCTGCCGAACTTCCACCACCACATCGGTGAAGGTCTCGCCATCGGCAACCCGGTTCAGCGGGTACTGTTCCAGCGCCAGCGGGTGGTTGTTGCGATAACGCAGGGCAAACCGCGCCGCGTACTCGTCGGCATTGGCCCCCAGGGCTTTCTGGTGGCTCACGCCATGCATGGCCAAGGCGGCTTCGTTGGCCCAAAGCAGCGTTTGATCGGTATCCGTCAGGATCACGCCGTCGGACAAGCCGGAGATGATTTGCTGCAGGTGGCCGCGGTGGGTTTCGCTGGCCAGGACGGATGGGTTCATGTGCTCTCCGCTAGACAGAAGGGGGAGCGGCCTCTGAAGGGGGCCGCGGGTTACGCTACTCGCTGAGCAGCTTAGTGCATAACGTGCGTATTCGCAGGGTGTGAATGCACTAGTCATTCTGGCGCAAATGAACCGGGACGGCCGACGATGCCGCGCGGCAGACTGGATTTGTCTGCGCGGTTATCCGCCGTGCGTGCAATCACTTGTCCAGAAAATATAAGGAACAACGATGACCACTGTCTATGAATCAAATCGCTTTGCGTTTCAGGTGTCATGGGGCTCGATATTGGCCGGGAGTGCCGTGGCGCTGGTGACTTATCTGATCTTCAGCGTGCTGGGTACGGCTGTCGGTGCCCAGGCCGTGGATATGATGCAAAAGGGCAACCCGCTGAGCGGCTTTGGCACCGGCACTGGGATCTGGCTGCTGGTTTCAACGCTGGCCTCGCTGGCCGCAGGCGCGTTCGTCGCCGGCCGCACCGCACCGAATCGCGGCGGCTTGCATGGCCTGCTGAGCTGGGCGATCACCACCTTGCTGACCACCTGGCTGGTGGTTTCATTGGCGAGTGGCGTGGTGGGGCTGGCGGGCAGCGCGGTGGGCAAAGGGCTTTCGCTGGCGGGCAGCGGCCTGGCGGCGGCAGCGCCAAACGTGGGCGAAGGCCTCAAGCAACAGCTGGATAAAAAGGGCATCAGCCTTGACTGGGGAAGCCTGGAAAACCAGTTGAACGCCACGCTCAAGCAGACCGGCAAGCCAGAACTGGATCCGGCTCGGTTGGAACAGAAGGCCGATAGGGCGACCGCCGACGGCAAGCAATCGGCCATGGACGCGGCGGCCGATCCGGCGCGGGCCGCCTCCGAGCTCAAGCAGTGGTTCGACCGCGTCAAGCAGTCCGGTGAGCCGACGTTGAGCGCGGCCGATAAGGATGCGTTGGTGAATATCGTTGCGGCGCGCACCGGCAAGAGCCGTGATGAAGCGAGCCAAATCGTCGATAACTACGCTCAGGCTTACCAGCAGGCGGTGCAGAAAGTGGAGAAACTCAAGGCTGAGGCCGAGCAGAAAGCGCGTGAAGCGGCCGATGAAGCGGCTAAACAGCTGTCGCGCGCCGCATGGGGGTCGCTGTTGGTGCTGCTGTTGGGCGCCGCGCTGAGCGCCGGCGTGGGGCGGATTGCCGAATCAACTCGCCGCACCCTCGCGGTAAGTTGAGATGAAAAAAAACCTGTCGTGCATTTCGCTGAATTATCGAAAAGTAGCCGGGGCCTCTGCGCCCGTGCTCGTCATCGATTTTTGCAACGAGAACAACGAGCGCTATACCCTGCGCTACAACCTGCCGCCGGATACCCCGGAACGCACCGAGCGGCGGGTGTCTTTGCTGCTGTATCTGTTGCGTAAGCACAGGTCCGCAGAGATCGACAACCTGGCTGATTGAGCAGCCCGTGAATGAAAAGCCCGGCTTTGCGAGCCGGGCTTTTTGCTGCGCTTGGTCAATAAAGCGTGGCACAAGCAGACGCGGCACTGTTACGAGGGAAGGGGAGGCGGTTCAGCAGGGCACCAGTGGCGCTCCCATTGACATGGAGGGAAAATAGGGCATCGAACAGGGTTTGTTGAAACGTCGATTCTTCACCATGCGGGAGAAGATAAAAAAGAAACTTGCAATGACGATCTGTGATTATCGGGCCCAGGGTTAAGATCTTGCGCTTATCCGCCGCATCTTCCTTCGCCACCGTTCATACTTTTTCGTATTCGGCTCAATAGTTTTATCAACCGGCCAAACAATAAAACACGATTTAATTTGTGATGATGAAATTCCTATTCGGCCATGCCCGTGGAGCGTAAAAAAACACTTAAAGATAAAACAATTAACATAAAGTGTGATTCACCCTGGCGGGGCAAATGCATCTTTAATGGATGCACTTTGCGTGGCGCATTTTTTATTCACGGATTTTTCGCAAGCGTATTTATATAACATGATCATTTTCAGTTATTTATATGATGACTTTTCCTATGCCGTAAAAATTGCATTGACAGGGTGATTTTTTTTAGGATTAATCTTAATGACTTGATTTGAGAGGTTAACGATTTTAATAAAAAGGACACAATCTTTATAAAGGCAGGGAGCGCTCATGGATTATAGAAAGGATATTCTTGTACAGGTCTTGGAGTATATGGAGAAAAATATTATAGAGGGGCTTTCCGTTGAGAAGGTTTCCATTATCTCGGGTTACTCTAAATGGCATTTACAGCGGTTATTTAAACATTATTTTGGCATTACGTTAGGGACTTATATCAGGAATAGAAAGCTGAGCCGGTCCGCTGTCCTGCTCAAACAGCATCAAGGTAACATATTGGATGTTGCCCTGGCATCCGGGTTTGCTTCTCAGCAATGCTACACGCGGGCATTCAAACGTTTCTTTGGCGAAACGCCCAACAGCTTTAGGAACAGCCGGGGATGGGATTTCTCCACCCAGATCCCACCGTATGGCAGCGACAATAAACCCTATTTTTATCATACGGTCATGCCGGATGACATCGACATGTTGAAGCAGTACAAGGCATTGATTTTCCACTCCGTCAGGAAGTACAGAGATGCCAGTGACATTACCCAGACGAATGATAAATGGCTAAGTAAAAATGGGAGGGCTTATAGCGTAGAAAAAAGAAAAGGGGGGCGGCCGCATGCCAACGGCAAGGAGCAAGAGGTTTTTCATTCCATATTTAACTTCTATATACCCATGGGGAAATATATTGTCATTCCCTTTATCGGGGAGCTACCTGAGTATATTGCCTTTTTTGAGGGTATCTATGACGCCCATCTGCCGGCTATTAATGTCAAAATGAGGGAGAGCTTTTTCATCGAATTATACAGACACGAGCATTTAAACAGTAAGATCATCAATGTCGATATACTTATTCCTGTGGCGTAGTGTTGAGGAAAGGAGGCATCATGAGTAAAGAAAAATCCTCTGGCTCGATTAATAAACACCGCCGCGCGCTCTTTATGCTACCTTTAACGTTGCCTGCCTTTGGCAGAGTGAACGTTAAAGGTTTAGGCAGGCAGGCTATTCAATTAGCGCTGGCATTAACGCTCTTCATGTTTTCAGGAAATGCGATGGCAAATAATCGGGAACAGCATCAAATAGCGTTAGTCGGCACCTGGACCCATATTCCGGATGCGCCAATGGTGCAGAAACCGACGCGCCCCAGTGAAGGGCTCTATCGTCTGGCGGTTAATGGCGACGGCACGTTAACGCTGCTCGATGCCATTAAAATGGAAAGCCCGTCGTGGATCGTCACATCCCGCGATGGCCGCTTCGCCTATGCCACCAATGAGGAGGACGCGGGAACGGTGACCGCCTTGGCGATAGACCAGGCTGGCAGCCTGCGGGTGCTGAATACGGTGAGCAGCGCGGGTCGGCAGCCGACGCATGCCACCCTCAGCCCGGACGGCAAGTTTCTGTTGATCGCCAACTATTCCGTCGCCAAAGGCGGCGCGGGGGTGACGGTATTGCCGATTGGCAGCGACGGCAGGCTGGGTGAACGCGTACAGCATTATCCGTTTACGCCCGGCTCCGGCATCGTACAGGGGCGCCAGGAAGGCGGGCATGCGCACTCCACCACCTTCAGCCGCGATGGCCAATACCTGTACGCGGCGGATCTCGGCGGCGATAAGCTGCACGCCTACCGCTATCGTTCGGATAACGCGCAGCCGTTGCAGGCGGATGCTTCGCGCGATGTCGCCTTTGCGCCCGGCGCCGGCCCAAGGCACATGGTGTTCTCGCCGGCAGGCGACTATGCCTATGTCATCACCGAAATGGCGGGCGAGATCGAGGCGTTTGCCGTTAACGACAATCGATTGACGCGGCAAGGGAAAGTGAAACTGAACGGCGGCCTCGATTCGGCGGAGGCGAAAAGCGGTGGGGCCATTATCCTGAGCCCGAGCGGCAGATATCTTATTGCCACCCATCGCGGTACCGATAACCACCTGCTGGTATTAAAAATAGGCAGGGACGGTCTGCCAGGCGTGCCGACGCGCTATGAGGCCGGCGGCATTGAGCCGCGTGCGCTCGCTTTCGATGCCGGCGGTAACCATCTCTATGTGACGAATGTATTCACCAATAGCGTGACGCTGTTCGATTTCGATGATGAAAAGGGCGAGTTGCAGGCCAGAGGGCAGGCGGCGACGATTTCAACGCCGACGGATATTAAGTTTTTCAATTAATGCCCATCATAAGGCGCGTGAGAAACCGGGTCTGAACAGGGGAAAAGGGGAATTGCGGGTGCAGATGATGGGGAATGGCGTGATAAGAAAGAATGGTGTCCCCGACTGGAATCGAACCAGTAACTAGCCCTTAGGAGGGGCTTGTTATATCCGTTTAACTACGGGGACGCTGCGGGCCGGCAACCGAAGCTGCCGGGGCATTATACCTTTTTTTACCCGCAGAATAAGCGCTTAGCGGCGCGTTTGCTCAATACCTCGCCATTTCACGCCGAAATTTCCTCGGCTAACCGACCGCGATCACGGTTTTTCCCCGCCGTGGCGCCGCTTTTTCTCTTGCCGACGCGCGGCCTGGTTTTTGGCGCTCAAATCGTTGCGGATCTGCGCGTGGCTTATCAGCGCAAAGATAAAGGTGCCGCCGATGATGTTGCCCGCCAGCGTCGGCAGGGCGAACGGGTAAATGAATTCTTGCCAGCCAATCGCGCCGTTGAACACCAGATACAGGATCTCGACCGAACCGACCACGATATGGGTCAAATCGCAAATCGCCACCAGGTAGGTCATCAGCACGATCACCCAGATTTTCGCCGCGCCGGCGGCCGGGAACATCCACACCATGGTGGCGATGATCCAGCCGGCCAGGATGCCGTTGGCGAACATTTCTCCCGGCGTATGGCGCATCACCTCTTCGCCCAGGCTGACGAAAGCGCCGCGCGTTTCGGCGTCGAACAGCGGCATATGGGTAAACGCCAGCGCCGCCAGCCCGGTGCCAATCAGGTTGCCGAGCAGCACCACGCCCCACAGGCGCAGCAGGATCAGCAGGTTGCGCGGCGTGGGCTTATGCATGATTGGCAATACCGCCGTGACGGTGTTTTCGGTAAACAACTGCTGGCGTGCCATGATGACAATGATGAAACCGAAGGTATAGCCGAGGTTCTCGATGAAAAAGCGGCTGGGATCGTCCGGCAGGCGGGCGTGGAAAATGCCTTTTGCCGCCAGCGAGGCGCCCATCGACAGCCCGGCGGCGATCGCCGACCACAGCAGCGCCAGTCCGTCGCGCTCCAGCTCTTTTTCGCCTTCCATCCGGATCTGTTCATGCACCGCTGCCGCGCGCGACGGTAGATTCTCTTCCCTGACTTCGATTTCGCGCTTGCCCTGTTCCTGCTCCTCGCTCTCTACCTGCATCGTCTCATCCGGCTCGTGCTCTTGGCGCTGCTGCTCGCTCATGCTGTCGCTCCTGCTCATTAAGGGTGAGTTCACGTCATTAAGCGTAGTTGCCTGGCCCAAATGCGGCGAAATACAGAAAAAGGTAACAAGAGTTAAAATCCGCCGATTTTTTCCACGCATTCTTGATCCTGCTCGCCATATTGGCCCGTCGGCGCGCCCGCCGCGGGCTGCGTGCGGGGAAAGGCTTATGCTATGATTCGCTATCCCAAAGAAAAATATGAGTTCCCCGATGCTGGAAGCCAAAAGTCTGAGTTGCGTGCGTGATGAGCGCATCCTGTTTAGCGAGCTAAGCTTTTCAGTTCAGCCGGGCGATATCATTCAGGTAGAAGGGCCGAACGGCGCGGGTAAAACCAGTTTGCTGCGCATTCTCGCCGGTCTGGCGCGGCCGGACGGCGGCGAGGTGTGCTGGCGCGGGCGCAGCACGCTGCGCGATCGTGCGGGTTACCAGCAAGATTTGCTGTTTATCGGCCATCAGCCCGGCATCAAAGCCGTATTGACGCCCTTCGAAAATTTGCAGTTTTATCAAGCGGTGCGCGGCACAACCGATCATCCGGCCATCTGGCGCGCCCTGGAGCAGGTGGGGCTGGTGGGCTACGAAGATCTGCCGGTGGCGCAGCTGTCCGCCGGGCAGCAGCGGCGCGTGGCGCTGGCGCGGCTATGGCTCAGCGCGGCGCCGCTGTGGATCCTCGATGAGCCGCTGACGGCGATCGACAAACAGGGCGTAGCCGAGTTGATTAGCCTTTTTGAACAACATGCGCAGCGGGGCGGCATGGTATTGTTGACCACCCATCAGGATTTGGCCGGCGTCAGCCAAACGGTAGGTAAAGTTCGTTTGGCGGAACATGACGCGGGGAGCCTGTGATGTTTTTGACCCTGGTGCGCCGCGAACTGAAGATCGCCTGCCGTAAAGGCTCGGAGATCGTCAACCCGCTGTGGTTTTTCCTGATTGTGATCACGCTGTTTCCGTTGGGGATTGGCCCGGAGCCGCAGCTGCTGGCGCGCATTGCGCCGGGCATCGTGTGGGTGGCGGCGCTGCTGGCCTCGCTGCTGTCGCTGGAGCGGCTGTTTCGCGACGACTTCCTCGACGGCTCGCTGGAGCAGCTGTTGCTGCTGCCGACGCCGCTGCCGATGACGGTGCTGGGCAAAGTGTGTGCTCACTGGGTCGTGACGGGTCTGCCGCTGCTGATCCTGTCGCCGCTGGTGGCGCTGCTGCTGTCGCTCGATATGCAGACCTGGCTGGCGGTGGCGGGGACGCTGCTGCTCGGCACGCCGACGCTGAGCCTGATCGGCGCTATCGGCGTGGGGCTGACCGTCGGCCTGCGCAAAGGGGGCGTGCTGCTCAGCCTGCTGGTGCTGCCGCTGTATATCCCGGTGTTGATCTTCGCCACCGGCGCGATCGACGCCGCCTCGATGGGCATGCCGATCGACGGTTACCTGGCGATACTCGGCGCGATGCTGGCGGGCAGCGTGACATTGGCACCGTTTGCCACCGCGGCGGCGCTGCGAGTGAGCGTGCACTAGCTAACGTATTGAATGAACAGACGGGGCAAGGCCGACAAGAGCGTACCCCGCAGAAGATTTTCGCCGTTTCGATCGCTCGGGGCGGCCGACGCATAAAAATTACCGTGAGCACTGACGACAATGTGGAAATGGTTACATCAACTGGCGCGGCCTGAACGGCTGTATCACGTCTGCGGCCGCTTTATCCCCTGGCTGGGGCTGGCGGCGGCGGCCTGCCTGCTGCTGGGCTGGGCATGGGGCTTTGGTTTCGCGCCGAAGGATTATCAGCAGGGCGACAGCTTCCGCATCATTTATATTCACGTGCCGGCGGCCATGTGGTCGATGGGTATCTACGCCTCGATGGCGGTGGCGGCGTTTATCGGCCTGGTGTGGCAGATGAAAATGTCCGATACCGTGGTGGCGGCGATGGCGCCGATCGGCGCGGTGTTCACCTTTATCGCGCTGGTGACCGGCTCCGCCTGGGGCAAGCCGATGTGGGGCACCTGGTGGGTGTGGGATGCGCGTCTGACCTCCGAGCTGGTGCTGCTGTTCCTTTATATGGGCGTCATCGCGCTGTACAACGCCTTTGAAGACCGCCGTCTGGCGGGCCGCGCCGCCGGGATTCTGGTGCTGGTGGGCGTGGTGAATATCCCTATCATCCATTTTTCGGTCGAATGGTGGAATACGCTGCATCAGGGCTCGACCAATATGCAGCAGTCTATCGCGCCAAGCATGCGCACCCCGCTGCGCTGGGCGATCCTCGGTTACCTGCTGCTGTTCGTCACGCTGACGCTGATGCGCCTGCGCAATCTGATCCTGTTCCAGGAGCGCCAGCGCCCGTGGGTCGCCGGGCTGGTGAATAAGGAGCGTCAGTCATGAATGCCGCGTTCGATTCCTGGTCGGCGTTTTTCGCCATGGGCGGTTACGCCTTCTATGTTTGGCTGGCGGTCGCCGCCACGCTGATTTCGCTGTTGGGGCTGGTGGCGCACACCGTCTGGCAACGGCGGCAGTTGCTCGCCGAGATCGGCCGCCGTCAGGCGCGCGAGCGGCGCATTCGCCATGCGCAGCAATCAAAACAAAAATCCGCCGCACCGCGGGAGAAATCATTGTGAATCCACGTCGTAAAAGCCGCCTTTATCTGGCGATCGTTGTGCTGATCGGCATCGCGCTGACCGCGACCCTGATGCTGTACGCGCTGCGCTCCAACATCGATCTGTTCTATACCCCGGGTGAAATCCTGCAGGGCAAGGGCGAAAATCATGAGAAGCCCGAGGTCGGCCAGCGGCTGCGCATCGGCGGCATGGTGATGCCGGGCTCGGTGAAACGCGATCCCAATACGCTGCAGGTCAGCTTCAAGATTTACGACGCGCGCGGCGCGATCGGCGTGACCTACACCGGCATTCTGCCGGACCTGTTCCGCGAAGGGCAGGGCGTGGTGGCGCAGGGCGTGCTGGGCGAGGGCAACGTGGTCAATGCGCGCGAAGTGCTGGCCAAACACGACGAGAAATACACGCCGCCGGAAGTGGCCGACGCGATGAAAGAGAACCACAAAGGCCCGGCGGAAGCGTATAACGCGCCGCAGGCGGAGGGCGCCAAGTCATGATGCCGGAACTGGGCAGTTTTCTGCTGTGCCTGGCGCTGGCGATTGCGCTGTTGCTGAGCATTTACCCGCAGTGGGGCGCGGCGCGGCAAGACAGCCGCATGATGGCGGTCGCCCGCCCGCTGACCTACGGCATGTTCGCCGCGATTGCGCTGGCGTTCCTGTGCCTGGTGCACGCCTTCGTGGTCAACGATTTTACCGTCGCCTACGTGGCCACCAACTCCAATACCCAACTGCCGGTGTATTACCGCATCGCCGCCACCTGGGGGGCGCATGAGGGGTCGCTGCTGCTGTGGGTGCTGCTGCTGAGCTGTTGGTCGCTGGCGGTGGCGTTGTGCAGCCGGGCGATGCCGCAGGATGCGGTGGCGCGGGTGCTGTCGGTGATGGGGATGATCACCGCCGGTTTCCTGCTGTTCATTATCATGACCTCCAACCCGTTCACCCGCACGCTGCCGAATTTCCCGATCGACGGCAGCGATCTCAACCCGCTGCTGCAGGATATCGGCCTGATCTTCCACCCGCCGCTGCTGTATATGGGCTATGTCGGCTTCTCGGTCGCCTTTGCGTTTGCCATCGCCTCGCTGATGGCCGGCCGGCTCGACACCGCCTGGGCGCGCTGGTCACGCCCGTGGACCACCGCGGCCTGGGTGTTCCTCACGCTCGGCATCGTGCTCGGATCGGCCTGGGCCTACTATGAGCTGGGCTGGGGCGGCTGGTGGTTCTGGGATCCGGTGGAAAACGCCTCCTTTATGCCGTGGTTGGCCGGCACCGCGCTGATGCATTCGCTGGCGGTGACCGAAAAACGCGGCACGTTCAAAGCCTGGACGGTATTGCTGGCGATCACCGCCTTCTCGCTGTGCCTGCTGGGCACCTTCCTGGTGCGTTCCGGCGTACTGGTCTCGGTGCACTCCTTCGCCTCCGATCCGGCGCGCGGCATGTTTATCCTCGCCTATCTGGTGATCGTGATCGGCGGTTCGCTGCTGCTGTACGCGGTCAAGGGCGGCCAGGTGCGCAGCCGGGTGCAGCACGAGACCTTCTCGCGCGAGACCTTCCTGCTGGGCAACAACGTGCTGCTGATCGCCGCCATGCTGGTGGTGCTGTTGGGCACGCTGCTGCCGTTGGTGCACAAACAGCTGGGGCTGGGCAGCATCTCGATCGGCGAGCCGTTCTTCAACACCATGTTCACCTGGCTGATGGCGCCATTGGCGCTGCTGTTGGGCATCGGACCTCTGGTGCGCTGGCGCCGCGATGAGCCGAGCAAGCTGTGGCGCCGCCTCGGCGTGGCGCTGTTGGCGACGCTGGTGCTGTCAATCCTGCTGCCGTGGCTGCTGCAGGACAGCATCGCCGGCATGACGGTCGTGGGCCTGATCATGGCGCTGTGGGTGATCATCCTGACGCTGATGGAGCTGCATGAGCGCGCTACCCACCGTCACGGTTTCTGGCGCGGCCTGCGCCAGCTGTCCCGCAGCCACTGGGGCATGGTGCTCGGCCACCTCGGCGTGGCGGTGACGGTGATCGGCATCGCCTTCAGCCAGAACTACAGCGTGGAGCGCGACGTGCGGATGAAGGCCGGCGACAGCGTGGATATTCACAACTATCACTTCGTGTTCCGCGACGTGCACGACATTCGCGGCCCGAACTACAGCGGCGGCGTCGGCATCATCGACGTCACGCGCAACGGCAAGCCGGAGGCGACGCTGCACGCGGAGAAACGCTACTACAGCGTGGCGCGCAGCATGATGACCGAAGCGGCGATCGACGGCGGTTTCAGCCGCGATCTGTACGCGGCGCTGGGCGAGGAGCTGGAGGACGGCTCCTGGGCGGTACGCCTGTATTACAAACCCTTCGTGCGCTGGATTTGGTTCGGCGGCGTCTTTATGGCGATCGGCGGCCTGCTGTGCATCCTCGACCCGCGTTACCGCATGAGCAAAAAACTCAAGCGCGAAGGCAAGCTGGAGGCGCAACCATGAATCGTAAGCTGCTGTTTATCCCGTTGGTCCTCTTCCTGCTGCTGGTGGCGGCGCTGATGGTGCAACTGACGCGCAACGCCGGCGGCGAAGATCCGACCATGCTGGAATCGGCGCTGATCGGCAAACCGGTGCCGACCTTCAGGCTGGAATCGCTGGATCAGCCCGGCAAAACCTACGATCAGGCGGTGCTGCGCGACGGCAAGCCGATATTGCTTAACGTCTGGGCCACCTGGTGCCCGACCTGCCGCGCGGAACACCAGTATCTCAATACGCTGGCGGCGCGCGGCGTGCGGGTGGTTGGCCTGAACTATAAAGACGATCGCGCCAAGGCGGTGACCTGGCTGAATTCCCTCGGCAATCCCTATGCCCTCAGCCTGTACGACGGCGACGGCATGCTGGGGTTGGATCTCGGGGTCTACGGCGCGCCTGAGACCTTCCTTATCGACGGCCAGGGGATTATTCGCTATCGCCACGCCGGCGACATGAATGAGCGCGTTTGGCAGCAGGAAGTGCTGCCGCTGTATAAAAAGTACGGGGGTGAGGCATGAGGCTGATTGTCCTGCTGTGCGCCGCGCTGCTGAGCTGGAGCGCTGCCGCGGCGATCGATACCTATCGCTTCAACTCCGTCGAACAGGAGCAGCAGTATCGCGAGTTGACCGAACAGCTGCGCTGCCCGAAATGCCAAAACAACAGCATTGCCGATTCCAATGCCATCATCGCCGCCGACATGCGCACCAAGGTGTACGAGCTGATGATGCAGGGGCAAAGCAAGCAGCAGATCATCGATTACATGGTGGCGCGCTACGGTAACTTTGTCACCTACGAGCCGCCGGTAACGCCGGCGACGCTGATCTTGTGGATCGGCCCGCTGCTGTTCGTGCTGATCGGCGGGGCGGTGGTGATCCTGCGCACCCGTCGCCGGCCTGGCGCGGTGGTGGACGATGAATTCTCCGAACGGGAACGGCAGCGCCTGGCGGCGCTGTTGCAAGAGACTGACAGGAAGAAACCCTAATGGCTTTTTGGCTGATTATTTGCGTGTTGCTGGCCGGCGCCGCCGCGTTGCTGGTGGTGCCGGCGATGCGCCACGGCAAGCAGAGCGCCGCCACGCGCGATGCGTTGAACAAGGCTTTTTATCAGGATCGCCTCAGCGAGCTGGAGCAGGACGAGCAACAAGGCGTGGTGGCCGAGCGCCCCGAGCTGGTGAAAGAGCTGCAACAGAACCTGCTGAACGACATTCCCGTCGAGCAGGCGGCGCAGGCGAAGCCGATCAACCGCTGGGCGCTGGTGCCGGGCGTGCTGTTATTGCTGGCGGTGACCGTTGGCTTTTATCTGAAAACCGGCGGGCTGGCGCAGGTGCTGGACTGGCGCCTGGTGCAGGCGCAAATGCCGGAATTGCGCGAGCGCGTCGCCAATGAGCGCGCCAAACCGCTGAGCATGGAAGAGATCGCTCGCCTCGGGCTGGGGCTGCGCACCGCGCTGCAGCAGGACGATCGCAACATCAACGACTGGATGATGCTGGGGCGGGTCGGCATGGCGCTGAACAACGCCACCACCGCTACACAGGCGTTTGCCCATGCTTATCAATTGGATCCGAATAGTCTGGAAGTGCGGCTCGGCTATGCCGAGGTCTTGACGCGCTCCAACGATCCGGAGGATAACAAGCAGGCGACGCAGCTGTTGCGGCGCATGATCGCGGAAAATCACGGCGATCCGCGGGTGCTGAGCCTGCTGGCGTTCAATGCCTTCGAACAGGGCGATTTCAAGCAGGCGATCGGCGCCTGGCAGGTGATGCTGCAGCTGCTGCCGGCCAACGATCCGCGCGCGGAAGTGATAAAGCGCAGCATTGCACAAGCAAAAGCCCAGGCCGGCGGAGAAACTGTTAAACTCAATGTGACCGTTTCGCTGTCACCGCAGGCGGCGAAAGCCCTGCCGCCGCAGGGGACGCTGGTCATCTCGGTCACCGACGGCGCCAGCCCGGTGCCGGTGGCGGTAAAACAATTGCCGCTGAGCCGTTTTCCGCTGTCTTTCTCGCTGGATGACAGCAACGCCATGATGCCCGAGCGTTTACTCTCGGCGCAGCATCAGGTGCAGGTGCGTGTGCGCCTCTCACAGGACGGATTGGCCACGCCGCAGCCGGGGGACTGGTTCGGCGAAAGCTCGCTGCAGACATTCAGCGGTAAAGAGCAGGTTAGCGTTCAGATAAACAAGCAGGTCGCTGAAAAATAAGACCGAACGTGTTTTTATGGAGAAAAATATGAATTTTCGCCTGACTGGGGTGGCATTCGCAACGGTATTACTGGTGGGCTGTGCCAGCGCGCCAGACAACGAGCCGCAAGGGCGTTCCGATCCTCTGGAAGGATTTAACCGGACGATGTTCGATTTCAACTACAACGTCCTGGATCCTTATATCCTGCGCCCGGTCGCGGTGGCTTGGCGCGACTACGTGCCGATGCCGGCGCGTAACGGCATCAGCAACTTCACCTCCAACCTGGAAGAACCGGCCAGCATGGTCAACGCCTTCCTGAAGGGCGATCCTTACCGCGGGATGATCCACTTCAACCGTTTCTTCCTGAACACCCTGCTCGGGATGGGCGGCCTGATCGACGTGGCCGGTATGGCCAACCCGAAACTGGCGCGCGAAGAACCGAATCGCTTCGGCAGCACATTGGGGCATTACGATGTGGGTTACGGCCCGTACGTGATGCTGCCGGGCTACGGCAGCTTTACCCTGCGTGAAGACGGCGGCGACTTTGCGGATACGCTGTATCCGATGCTGAGCTACCTGACCTTCTGGATGTCGGCGGGCAAGTGGGTGGTCGAGGGGATCGAAACCCGCGCCCAGCTGCTGGATTCCGATGGTCTGCTGCGCAACTCTTCCGATCCTTACATCATGGTGCGCGAAGCTTACTTCCAGCGCCACGATTTCATCGCCAACGGCGGTTCGCTCAAGCCGGAAGAGAACCCGAACGCCAAGGCGATTCAGGGCGAACTGGACGAGATCGACTCGCAGTAATCACGGGCGTTACGCCAATGAAAACCCGCCGTCAGGCGGGTTTTTTTATGCCGGCGGCAAGCGGCGGGCAAAAAAAAGCGCCCCGAGGGGCGCTTTGGCTTCTTTCTCAAGCGAGATTAGAAGCGGTAGTTGAAGTTGGCGCCGTACAGCCAGGCCTTGCCTTCGGAAGTGAAGGTGTAAGGGCCTTCGTTGATGGTGACTTTTTGGCCGTGCATGTAGGACACGCCGACGTCGACCGACGCATCTTTGTTGAACGCATAGGTGGTACCGGCACTCAGCCAGAAACGGTCCTGATCCGGAATGGAGATCGAACGG
This sequence comes from Serratia sp. CY84636, assembly GCF_052166245.1. Lineage (NCBI taxonomy): Bacteria > Pseudomonadati > Pseudomonadota > Gammaproteobacteria > Enterobacterales > Yersiniaceae > Serratia > Serratia sp. CY84636. The sequence goes on along the minus strand of NZ_JBJNOX010000002.1, from coordinate 1,960,732 downwards.
TTTTGGGCGGGCACCGGGCTGTCATCGAAAGCGATACCGGTACGGAAGGTCCAGTTGTCGTCGTAGAAGTAGGTGGTGCCCAGCGCGATGCGGTAAGCGTCTTTGAAGCCTTCATGCTTCTGGAACAGGGTCTGGCCGTTGTTGCCGGTGGCTTTCAGCTCCTGGAACTGGCTCCAGCTGGTGTAGGCCAGGCTATAGTGGATAGCCCACTGCGGCGCTACTTTGTTGTAACCGGACAGCTCCCACATTTCCGGCAGATGCAGGCTCAGAGAACCCGGAATGGTGGTGCCGTTGGTACCCCACGGAAGACCTTGAGAGGCCAGCAGCGGGTTGAAGGCTGAAGGCAGACTGCTTTTGTAATCGCCGTCGAAGTCGATTTTCACTTCTGAGCGATAGGTGAAGCCGTAACGGTTGTTTTCATCCACTTCGTACAGAATACCGGCGTTCCAGCCGAAGCCCCATTCGTCGCCTTTCAGGTGAGAAATTTGAGTATCTGCCGGGATCTGCGAAACCGGGCCGGCCAACTGTGGCGGCAATTTGCCTGAACCGGCGATCAATTTTGGCAGGTCGCCGGCGTAACGTTCGAGTTTAGCCTTGGCGTAGACGGCGTCAAAACCCAGACCGAAGCTGAAGTTTTTGTTCAGGCGATAAGCGCCGCTCAGATTCAGGTTCAGGGTTTCCAGATCGGTTTTGCCGCCCATGGAACCCGCCGCATAACCGTTGTTGTATTCGGTCGCCAAACCAAAGTTGCTGGTGACCGAGCCGCCTACGGCGAATTGATCGTTAATCGGGTGAACATAATGCAGGTTCGGCACCCAGGCGGTCGGCGCGATGTTTTTCGCATCCAGGCTGGCGCCGGAAGGGGATTGGCCACTGATATCGACGTCCGGATCGATGAAGACTGCGCCGAAAGAGAGTTCCGGACGGGTATACATCATCAGCAACGCCGGGTTGCGGCTCGCGGAGGCCGCCGTATCCGCCATGGCGCCTTCGCCAGAATACGAACGTCCTAAACCAGCTGATGAGAACTCATTCAGCTGGAATCCTGCGGCAGACACGTTTGAAGAAATAATTGCCACTGCAGCTGCGAGAGCTGATTTAGTCAATAGGTTTTTCTGGCTCATGACCAAAACCTCATTATGTGTTTATTATTTAAACTATGTTACGCAAGGTAACAAGGAGCGCGGGATTGTAGGGTCCGTTATCATTCAGACAAATCAGACCAGTGGCTGAAGTATAGGTCTGACCTGTGAAAATGTTGCAAGTTTGTTTTTGAAATATTTCCAACCTGATATCAAAAAAGAGATCTGCTTAACAAAAAGCCAGCGGTAAATAACAAAATTCTTACCATTCCTTAGCAGGCGCTCATTTTTATTTGTGATTTCCATCACTTAAAACACCCAGTAAAAGTAAGTGCTAGTGATTGCCGGCGCGGAAGCGTAAAATACCTGCAGAATTTTGTGGCTTTGTGCCGGTGAGTAAAACGGCAATTTGGGCTGATAACCGAGGCCCTTGAGGAGAACCAATCATGTCAGATGCAATTAATAAATGCAGCGCCCAGGAAACCGCCGCGTGTTGCTGCGTGGATGTCGGCACCGTGATGGATAACACCGATTGCACCGCGTCCTACAGCCAGGTGTTCAGCAATCAACAAGATGCGCAAGCCATGCTGGCCGCCCTGAGCGAAAAGGCGCGCGCGGTAGAATCCGACCCTTGTGACATCAGCAGTAGCATTAAACCGGTTGACGGCGGCGTGCAGTTGGAGGCCGATTTCACCTTCGCCTGCCAGGCGGAAACCCTGATCTTCCAGCTCGGCCTGCGTTAATCCCCGCTTTACCCCCGGCGCCGCCTGCCGCGCGTCGGGGATTGCCTTCCCCACACCGCCCCCGATAGAAAGTGCGCCTGCTCGCAGTTTTGATCTCTGCCGGTTTGCCAAATGTAACCGTTTGGTTAACAATGACCTCATCAGGTCAGACCTCTTTCTGCCCATTGCGCTGACGTTATTTTCTTCAGGAGCATTTATGAGTAAGCCACTGCCGTTGGTGACCCGTTATGGTGACCGCATTGCGATTGTGAATGGACTGCGTACCCCCTTTGCCAAACAGGCGACTGCCTATCACGGCATTCCGGCGGTGGATTTAGGGAAAACGGCGGTGAGCGAGCTGTTGGCGCGCAGCGGCATCGATCCGCAGCTTATCGAACAACTGGTGTTCGGCCAGGTGGTGCAAATGCCCGAGGCGCCGAACATCGCGCGTGAAATCGTGCTGGGCACCGGCATGAGCGTCCATACCGACGCCTACAGCGTGTCGCGCGCCTGCGCCACCAGCTTCCAGGCAATCGCCAACGTGGCGGAGAGCATCATGGCCGGCAGCATCAGCGTCGGCATCGCCGGCGGGGCGGACTCTTCTTCCGTTTTGCCGATCGGCGTCAGCAAGGCGCTGGCACGCACGCTGGTGGACGTCAACAAGGCGCGTACGCTGTCGCAGCGTCTCAAACTGTTCAGCCGGCTGAAATTCCGCGATCTGATGCCGGTGCCACCGGCGGTGGCGGAGTATTCCACCGGACTGCGCATGGGCGATACCGCCGAGCAGATGGCGAAGAGCCACGGCATCACCCGCGAGGCGCAGGATGCGCTGGCGCACCGTTCCCACGAGCTGGCGGCCAAAGCCTGGCAGCAGGGGTGGCTGCGCGATGAGGTGATGACCGCCTACGTACCGCCGTACCGCGCGCAGCTTTCTGAAGACAACAACATCCGCAAAGATTCCAGCCTGGCGTCCTACGCCAAGCTGAAACCGGCGTTCGATCGCAAGCACGGTAGCGTCACCGCGGCCAACAGCACACCGTTGACCGACGGCGCGGCGGCGGTGTTGATGATGAGCGAGTCGCGCGCCAAAGAGCTGGGGCTGCAGCCGCTGGGCTATTTGCGCAGCTTTGCCTTCGCCGCCATCGACGTGTGGGAAGACATGCTGCTGGGGCCTTCCTACGCCACGCCGCTGGCGCTGGATCGCGCCGGTATCGGCCTGGCCGATCTGACGCTCATCGACATGCATGAAGCCTTCGCCGCGCAAACGCTGGCCAACCTGAAGATGTTCGCCAGCGAAGAGTTCGCCCGCGAGAAGCTTGGCCGCAGCCAGGCGATCGGCGAAGTGGACATGGACAAATTCAACGTTCTGGGCGGTTCCATCGCCTATGGCCACCCGTTCGCCGCCACCGGCGCGCGCATGATCACCCAGACGCTGCATGAGCTGAAACGCCGCGGCGGCGGGCTGGGCCTGACCACCGCCTGCGCCGCTGGCGGGTTAGGGGCCGCGATGATCGTGGAGGTGGAATGATGAGCTTTGAAAACGCATTGCATGAACAGCGCGCCAAACCGTCGGCCTTTCAGCTGACGATTCGCCCCGACAACATCGGCGTGATCGCCATCGACGTGCCGGGCGACAAGGTGAACACGCTCAAGGCCGAGTTCGTCGAACAGGTGAACGACGTGCTGATCCGGGCGCAACAGCATACCGCGCTGGAAGGGTTGGTGATCGTTTCCGGCAAGCCGGACTCGTTTATCGCCGGCGCCGACATAACCATGATCGCTGCCTGCACCAGCGCCAAAGAGGCGGAAACGCTGGCCAAGAAAGGGCAGAGCACACTGGCGCAGATCGCCGCGTTCCCGGTGCCGGTGGTGGCGGCCATTCACGGCGCCTGCCTGGGCGGTGGGCTGGAACTGGCGCTGGCCTGCCACGGCCGCGTCTGTTCGCTCGATGACAAAACCGCGCTCGGGCTGCCGGAAGTGCAGCTGGGCCTGCTGCCGGGCTCCGGCGGTACACAGCGCCTGCCGCGCCTGGTCGGTGCCGCCAAGGCGCTGGACATGATCTTGACCGGCAAGCACATTCGTGCCCGCCAGGCGCTGCGCATGGGGTTGGTGGATGACGCCGTGCCGCAGTCGATTCTGTTGCAGACCGCTATCGAGCGGGTGAAACAGGGCTGGAAACATCAGCGCGAGCTGCCGTGGCAGGATCGCCTGCTCAACGGCCCGCTGGGCAGAAATCTGCTGTTCAGCATCGTGCGCAAGAAAACGTTGGCGAAAACCCACGGCAACTACCCGGCGGCGGAGCGTATCATTCAGGTGGTGCGCACCGGGCTGGATCACGGCAGCGCCAGCGGTTATGAGGCCGAAGCGCGCGCCTTCGGCGAACTGGCGATGACGCCGCAGTCGGCGGCGCTGCGCAGCCTGTTCTTCGCCTCCACCGCGCTGAAAAAAGAGCGGGGCGGCAATGCTCAGCCGCGCGCCCTGCACCGCGTCGGCATTCTCGGCGGCGGTCTGATGGGCGGCGGCATCGCCTGCGTCACCGCCACCCGCGGCGGTTTGCCGGTTCGGATCAAAGACATCAATGAAACCGGCATCAATCACGCGCTGAAATACAGCTGGGACGTGCTCGGCAAGCGGGTGCGCAGCAAGCGCATGCGCCCGGCCGAGCGGCAAAAACAGATGATGCTGATCTCCGGCTCTACCGATTACACCGGCTTTGAACAGGTGGATGTCGTGGTCGAGGCGGTGTTTGAAGATTTGGCGCTGAAGCAGCAGATGGTGGCCGAGGTCGAAGCAAACTGCGCGCCGCATACCGTGTTCGCCTCCAATACCTCCTCGCTGCCTATCGGCCGCATCGCCGAAAAAGCCCAGCGGCCGCAGCAGGTGATCGGCCTGCACTACTTCAGCCCGGTGGACAAGATGCCGCTGGTGGAAGTGATCCCGCACGCCGGCACCAGCGAAGAGACCATCGCCACAACCGTGGCGCTGGCGCACAAGCAGGGCAAGACCGCCATTGTGGTGGGCGACAGCGCCGGTTTTTACGTCAACCGCATCCTGGCGCCGTACATCAACGAAGCGGCGCGCTGCCTGCTGGAAGGCGAGCCGATGGAGTCGCTGGACAAGGCGCTGGTGGACTTCGGTTTCCCGGTCGGCCCCATCACCCTGCTGGATGAAGTGGGCATCGACGTCGGCACCAAGATCATCCCGGTACTGGTCGAGGCGCTGGGGCCGCGCTTCGCCGCGCCGGCTGCGTTCGATGCGGTGCTGAAAGACGGGCGCAAAGGGCGCAAGAACGGCCGCGGCTTCTATCTCTACCCGAGCGAAGGGCAGCAGCGGCAGCGGCGCAAACGTGCGGATACCTCATTGTATACGCTGCTCGGCGTCACGCCGAAGGCGCACATGCTGCCGGCGACCGTCGCTCAACGCTGCGTGATGATGATGCTGAACGAAGCGGCGCGCTGCCTGGACGAAGGCGTGATCCGCAGCGCGCGCGACGGCGACATCGGCGCAGTGTTTGGCATCGGCTTCCCGCCGTTCCTCGGCGGCCCGTTCCGCTATATGGACGAACTCGGCGCCGAGAAAGTGGTGAAGACGCTGGACTACCTGCGTCAGCAGCACGGCGAGCACTTCGCCCCGTGCGAACGCCTGCAGCGCATGGCGCAGCAGGGCGAGCGCTTTTACCCGCTGGGGAGCTGAACGCAGGGCGGCCCGATTTGCACTATAGTTGCAACAGGGCCGCGTTGTGATCGCCATCACTCCTTGCAACAGCGTCAGCCGGTGAGGCTGTACAGCGAGGCGGAGGCAGCGGTAAGTTAGCTTGACCGCCATCAATAAATTTCATGGCGGCAAGGTTAAAATTTAACCCGTTGAATTGCTTGTTCTGTGAGCAATCGAGGTTTGCCCGGAGAGGATTGCTGTAAAAAACAGCGTTTTCTTTACGCAAACTTTCAGGCAAAATGCCCGGCCGCCATAAAGAGACGGCGCGTTATCGTTTTAAAGCTTTGGCTTTGGGTTGTAAAACTCGGCGGTACAGCACGCACGGCGTTTCTGTATAGCGTTACTTTGTCAACAACAGCGGTGCAATATGCAAGTTTTGATTATGCGTCACGGAGAGGCGGCGCTCGAGGCAGCCAGCGATGCGGTAAGGCCCCTTACCCTATGCGGCCGCGACGAGTCCCGTCAGATGGCGGCCTGGTTGAACACCAAGTCTGTGGATATTGAACGCGTGCTGGTCAGCCCCTATCTGCGGGCCGAACAGACGCTGGCGACGGTGCGTGAAGCCTTGACGCTGCCGGAGGGCGAAGAAGTGCTGCCCGAGCTGACGCCGGGCGGCAACGCCGAACAGGTCGGCAGCTATCTGCAGGCGCTGGCGATGCAGGGGGTGAGCTCGGTGCTGATCGTGTCGCACCTGCCGCTGGTGGGCTATCTGGTGGCCGAACTGTGCCCGGGTGAGTGCCCGCCGATGTTCGCGACCTCGGCGATTGCCAACGTCGATCTGCCGGCGGACGGCAGCTACGGCAAGTTTGAATGGCAGGTCAGCCCGTCGCAGGTGATGGCCAAAGTGTGAGCCGCGGATGCGGTGCGGAATAAACTCAGGGCGATGTCTGACATCGCCCTGAGTCGTTTCTGCGGGTCTACTCGGCCAGCTCCACCAACAGCAGGATGGCGGCGTTGCCGCCCCATTCCTTCGGCGCCTGGTGGAACGCCAGCACGTCGGGATGCTGCGCCAGCCACAGCGGCGTTTGCTGTTTGAGAATGTGCTTGCCGTGCCCGTGCATCACGCAGGCGCAGTGCACGTGTTCGCGTTTGCAGGCGGCGATCAGCGCCCCCAGCTCCTGCTTGGCCTGCAGCTGGGTCAGGCCGTGCAAATCGAGAAACAGCTCCGGCGAATAATCGCCGCGTCGCAGCTTCTTCAGCTCATACGGGCTGCTGCCGGGGCGCACGTAGCGCGTCGGGCCTTCCTCTTCCAGCTGCGGCTGGTATTCATCTGAAAAATAATAGCTGGCATCGACCTGCTCCTGCAGCAGCCGCTGCGGGGCAATCTGTTTGACCTTGGGTTTCGGCGGGCGGTGGACGATGGTGTCCTGGCGCAGCTTTTTCGCGCCCGCCACCGACTCTCTGAAGAGCTGTTGTTCGTCTTTGCTCAGAGGGGGCTTGTTCTTCATGCTTCATTCACCGGAAATCGTTTATTTCGCTAGTTTACCTTGTGAACGAGCGCTGTCGACGCAAAACTCGGGCCAGAATGAAAAGCGCGAGGGGCAAGCGTGATTTGTCGCGGGCTTCATGGCAAACTATGCGGCTAAATCATGAAACACAGCGCCTGCCGGAGGGCAAATTGGACAAAATTTTCGTCGACGAAGCAGTGAACGAACTGCACACCATTCAAGATATGCTGCGCTGGACGGTAAGCCGTTTCAACGCCGCCAATATCTACTATGGTCACGGAACCGATAATCCGTGGGACGAAGCGGTGCAATTGGTGCTGCCAAGCCTGTTCCTGCCGTTGGATATTCCGGAGGACATGCACACCGCCCGTCTGACCTCCAGCGAGCGCCATCGCATCGTTGAGCGCGTGATCCGCCGCGTCAACGAGCGTATCCCGGTCGCCTACCTGACCAACAAGGCCTGGTTCTGCGGCATGGAATTCTACGTCGACGAGCGCGTGCTGGTGCCGCGTTCGCCGATCGGCGAGCTGATCAACGATCGCTTCAGCGCGCTGATCCCACACCCGCCACGCCATATCCTCGACATGTGTACCGGCAGCGGCTGTATCGCCATCGCCTGCGGCTACGCTTTCCCGGAGGCGGAAGTGGACGCGGTGGACATCTCCAGCGAGGTGCTGGCGGTGACCGAGCGCAACATTCAGGCGCACGGCGTCGAACATCAGGTGATCCCGATCCGTTCCGATCTGTTCCGCGACGTTCCCGCGATCCAATACGATCTGATCGTCACCAACCCGCCGTACGTCGATGCGGAAGACATGTCCGATCTGCCGCAGGAGTTCCGCTTTGAGCCGGAGCTGGGCCTGGCGGCGGGCAGCGACGGCCTGAAGCTGGTGCGCCGCATCCTGGCCTGCGCGCCGGACTACCTGACCGACGACGGCGTGCTGATTTGTGAAGTGGGTAACAGCATGGTACACCTGATGGATCAATATCCGGACATTCCGTTCACCTGGCTGGAGTTCGAAAACGGCGGCGACGGCGTGTTCATGCTGACCAAACAGCAGCTGGTGGATTGCAAGGAACACTTCAGCCTCTACCGCAGCTAAACCGCATTTCCAGGGCCCGCACGGCGGGCCTCATAACGATAAAAGACTAACGGTAAGGAGCCGTGATGGCAGGAAACAGTATTGGGCAGATTTTCCGCGTCACCACCTTCGGTGAATCTCACGGGGTGGCGCTGGGTTGTATCGTCGACGGCGTGCCGCCCGGCATTCCGCTCACCGAAGCCGATTTGCAACACGATCTGGACCGCCGTCGTCCGGGCACCTCGCGTTACACCACCCAGCGCCGCGAACCGGATCAGGTGCGCATTCTCTCCGGCGTATTCGAAGGCGTGACCACCGGCACCAGCATCGGTTTGATCATTGAGAACACCGATCAGCGCTCACAAGACTACAGCGCCATCAAAGACGTGTTCCGTCCCGGGCATGCCGACTACACCTACGAACAGAAATACGGCCTGCGCGACTATCGCGGCGGCGGCCGTTCTTCGGCGCGTGAAACCGCCATGCGCGTCGCGGCGGGCGCTATCGCCAAGAAATACCTGCAGCAGAAGTTCGGCGTGCAGGTACGCGGCTATCTGGCGCAGATCGGCGACGTGACCTGCGAGCTGAAAGACTGGGACCAGGTCGAGCAGAACCCGTTCTTCTGCCCGGATCCGGACAAGCTGGAAGCGCTGGACGAACTGATGCGCGCGCTGAAAAAAGAGGGCGACTCCATCGGCGCCAAGGTCAGCGTGATCGCAGAAAACGTGCCGGTTGGCCTGGGCGAGCCGGTATTTGACCGTCTCGACGCCGATCTGGCGCATGCGCTGATGAGCATCAACGCGGTGAAAGGCGTGGAGATCGGCGACGGGTTTGCCGTGGTGACCAAACGCGGCAGCGAAAACCGCGATGAAATCACCCCGGAAGGCTTCCAGAGCAACCATGCCGGCGGCATTCTCGGCGGCATCAGCAGCGGCCAACCGGTGGTGGCGCATCTGGCGCTGAAGCCGACCTCCAGCATCATGGTGCCGGGCCGCACCATCAATCGCCAGGGCGAAGCGGTGGAAATGGTCACCCGCGGTCGCCACGATCCGTGCGTGGGCATCCGCGCCGTGCCGATCGCCGAAGCGATGATGGCGATCGTGCTGATGGATCACCTGCTGCGTCAGCGTGCGCAAAACGGTGATGTGGTTTCCGACGTGCCTCGCTGGTAATCGCCATGAAAAACTGGATGTTGGGCCTGGTGGCCCTGACGGCCTCCGCCTCCGCCATGGCGCTGACGCCGTGGCAGAAAATCGATCACCCGGTGGCCGGCGCGCCGCAGGCGGTGGGCGGTTTCGCCAACGGCTGCATCATCGGCGCGCAGCCGTTGCCGCTGAACTCACCGAACTACCAGGTGATGCGTACCGACCAGCGCCGCTATTTCGGCCACCCGGATCTGCTGGCGTTTATTCAGCGCCTCAGCAGCCAGGCGAACCAGAAAGCGCTGGGCACGGTGCTGATCGGCGACATGGCGATGCCGGCCGGCGGCCGCTTCAGCAGCGGCCACGCCAGCCACCAGTCGGGGCTCGACGTCGACATCTGGCTGCAGCTGCCGCGCCAACGCTGGAGCGCGCAGCAATTGCTGAAACCACAGCCGATCGACCTGGTATCAGGGGACGGCAAACAGGTGGTGGCCAGCCAATGGCAGCCGCAAATTGAGTCGCTGATCAAGCTGGCGGCGCAGGACGCGGAGGTGACACGCATCTTCGTCAACCCGGCGATCAAGCAGCGCCTGTGCCTGGATGCCGGCGCCGATCGCGCCTGGTTGCACAAGGTGCGCCCGTGGTTCGGCCATCGTGCGCACATGCACGTGCGCCTGCGCTGCCCAGCCGGCAGCCTGGAGTGCCAGGAGCAGGATACGCCGCCGCCGGGCGACGGCTGCGGCGCCGAACTGGCGAGCTGGTTCGTGCCGCATCAGCCTAACGCCAAGCCGGGCAAATCCGTGCCGCCGCCGTTACCGCCGACCTGTCAGGCATTGCTGGATCACCATTTCTCAGCGGAATAACACATGGACTGGTTTGTCATTGGCCCCGAGATGCTCGGGGTGTTGTTTGCGGTAGCGCTGCTGGCGGGGTTTATCGATTCCATCGCCGGCGGCGGTGGGTTGCTGACGGTACCGGCCCTGCTGGCGGTGGGGGTTCCCCCGGCGCAGGCGCTGGCCACCAACAAACTGCAGTCGGTCGGCGGCTCCTTCTCCGCCAGCCTGTACTTTATTCGTCGGCGTGCGGTGAACCTCAACGACCAAAAGCTGACGATATTTCTGACGCTGATCGGTTCGATCGCCGGCGCCATTCTGGTGCAGCATATGCGCGCCGATTTGCTGCGGCAGATGTTGCCGTTGCTGGTGATCGGCATTGGCCTCTATTTCCTGCTGATGCCGCGGCTGGGTGAGGAAGATCGTCAACGCCGCCTCGGGGCCTTGCCGTTTGGGCTGGTGGCCGGTGGCTGCGTCGGGTTTTACGACGGTTTCTTCGGCCCCGGTGCCGGGTCTTTCTACGCGTTGGCCTATGTGACGCTGTGCGGTTTTAACCTCGCCAAGTCCACGGCGCATGCCAAGGTGCTGAACTTCACCTCCAACGTCGGCGGGTTGGCGCTGTTCATCATCGGCGGCAAGGTGGTGTGGAGCATCGGTCTGGTGATGCTGGTGGGGCAGGTGCTGGGGGCGCGTCTGGGGGCGCACATGGTGCTGACCCGCGGGCAGAAGCTGATTCGGCCGATGATCGTGATCGTCTCACTGGTGATGAGCCTCAAGCTGCTGTACGACAATCACGGCGCGGAAATTCAGCAGTGGTTGACCGCCCTGGTGCACGGCTAAAGATGAAGAGGGGGCCGCTTACGCGCCCCTGTCTCCTCATCGGTTATCGGGTATAATGGCCTCTTTATTTTTGTGGTTATAGAGTTTTTATGTCAGACATGCAGACCCGTCATCGCTATGAACAGCTGATCGAGATCTTCAATCAGTGCTTCAGCGATGACTACAACACCCGCCTGGTGAAGGGCGACGACGAGCCTATCTACCTGCCGGCCGACGACGAACTGCCGTATCACCGCATCGTGTTTGCCCATGGCTTCTACGCCAGCGGCCTGCACGAAATCTCGCACTGGTGCATCGCCGGCGAAGCGCGCCGCCAGCTGGTGGACTTCGGTTACTGGTATTGCCCGGACGGGCGCGACGCGCAAACCCAGAGTGAATTCGAAGCGGTAGAGATCAAACCGCAGGCGCTGGAATGGATGTTCTGCGTGGCGGCCGGTTTCCCGTTCAACGTCAGCTGCGACAACCTGAACGGCGACTGCGAGCCGGATCGCATCGCGTTCCAGCGCAAGGTGCGCGCCCGGGTATTGGCGCTGCTGGAGCAGGGAATACCCACACGGCCTGCGCGCTTTATTCAGGCGTTGCAATCGTTCTACAATACGCCACCGTTGGCGGCCGAGCATTTTCCGTACCCGGAAGATCTCAACTGACGCCACAGCCCGCTATTTAATGAGGAAATTTGATGATCGCAGAATTCGAAGCGCGCATTTTGGCGCTGATTGATGACATGGTAGAGCACGCCAGCGATGATGAACTGTTTGCCGGTGGCTACCTGCGCGGTCATCTGACGCTGGCGGTGGCCGAAGCGGAAGAGCAGGGTGAGCACACTGCCGAAGCGCTGAAGGCGCGGGTGGAAGAGAGCCTGCACAAGGCGATCGCCGCCGGGGAACTCTCGCCGCCGGATCAGATCCTGGTGCGCGGCATGTGGGAAAACCTCTATCAGGCCGCCACGCCTGCCGCCTGACCGCCATGCCGGGGCGCATCACCGCGCCCCTCATTTATGAATTAAACCGCACGCCCTTTCAGCAGCTTTCGTATCCACATCCGATTCGGATTCAACGCCGCCAGCAGGCGCGCATCGCCCGGCAACGGTTCGCCGAACAGCTGCGCCGCCAGAATTTCCGCTGCCAGCGGCGCCGAGCACAGCCCGCGCGATCCCAACCCGCCGATAGCGAACAGGCCGGGATAGACCGGCGCATCGGCGACGGTTTCGCCGCGCTGGTTCTGCCGCTGCAAATCCTGATACTGCGTCACCGTGGCCTGATAGTCCGGCAGCGCGCCGACCATCGGCAAATGATCGCGGGTGGCGCTGCGCACGCCGCAGCGCGCCTGATGAGCGCTGACGTCCACCTGCTGCGGCCAGGCCTGCTCAGGCAGGCAGCGCAGCAGGCGCTCGCGGTTTTCCTGTTGCTCCTGCTCGCGGTAGTCGGTGGCGGTGTCGCCACGCTGGTAGCTGGCGCCGATGCAGTGTTGGCCGTTGTTGGCATTGACCGGCGTCAGGTAGCCGTCGTAGCACAAGACCTGTTTCAACTGACCGAGGGCCGGCGAGCTTGGGATGTGCGACACCTGCCCGCGCACCGAGTACAGCGGCAGGGCTTGCGTCGGCGCCAGCTCGGCCAACCGGTGCCCGTTGGCCAGGATCACCGTCGCATGGCGGTGGCTTTCGCCGTGGGTGAAGTCGATACGCCAGCCGTTTTCTTCACGCGCCAGCGCCTGCGCATCGTGCCGGTAGCGGCAGACCAGACCCTGCCGCTGCGCCAGCGCGATAGCGCCGCGCGTCAGCTCGGCCGGGCAGAGCCAGCCGCCCTGCGGGTAGGTGATGCCGCCAAAGCCGGTATCGACGCCGCACAGTTCACTGAGCGTCTCGCGGTCGGCCGCCATCGCCAGCGCCGGCGGCCAGTCGGTTTTCAGCATATTGGCGATCTTGGCCCCACTCTTTTCGTCGTAGGCCAGCTGGCTGACGCCGCACCACTGGTGATCAAAGGTGACGCCTTGTTGCAAGAGGGTGTCGTATTGACGACGGGCGAAGGGAAACGCGGCGCTGAAGAAACTCTCCAGCGCGTCGCCGCTGCCGTTCAACAGAGGATAAATCGCCCCCTGACGGTTGCCGGAAGCGCCCTCGGCCGCCTGCTCGTCGGCGCAGTACAGCGTGACGCTGGCGCCGCGCCGCAATAAGGCCAACGCGGTGAGCGCGCTGGCGACGCCGCCGCCGATCAGGGCGATGTCGGCGGTGTTGTCCGCCGCCGGACGCCGATACCAGGGGGCCGGGTGGGGTGTAGGCTGCGTATCGGCCGGCAGACCGCCTGCGAGCATCTCACGTTTTTGGCCGAAGCCTTTGCAACGGTTGACCTGAAAACCGGCCTGCTGCAAGCCGCGGCGCACGAAGCCGGCGGCGGTAAAGGTGGCGAAGCTGCCTTCCGGCCGGGCGAAACGCGCCATGGCGGCGAACAGTTGCTCGGTCCACATGTCGGGATTTTTGGCCGGTGCGAAGCCGTCGAGGAACCAGGCGTCGATCTGGTTATTCATGCTGGCGTCGAACTGAGGCAGCAATTCGTTGACGTCACCGAACCACAGATCGAGCGTAATGCGGCCTTCGGCCAACAGCAGGCGATGGCAGCCCGGCAGCGGCAGCGGCCATTGGGCGCGCAGCTCGTCGGCATAGGGAGCCAGCTCCGGCCAGCGCGCATGCGCCGCCGCCAGATCGGCCTGCTGAAGGGGGAATTTTTCAAAGCTGATAAAGTGCAGGCGTTGCAGTGCGGCGTCCGGCTCGGCCTGGCGGAAGCCCGCGAAGGCCTGCCACAGGGTCAGGAAATTGAGCCCGGTGCCGAATCCGGTTTCCGCCACCACCAACAGCGGGCGCGGGTGAGTGGCGAAACGCTGCGGCAGCCGGTTGCCGTGCAGGAAGACATAGCGGGTTTCTTCCAGCCCATCCTGATTGGAAAAATAGACGTCATCAAACTGTTTCGAAACAGGTGTACCCTGTTCGTTCCAGGTTAGCGTTGCGGTTTGGATGGGGGCGTGGTTCACGGTCAATAGCTCGAAATTCAAGGGATGCCGCGAATTCTAACGGCGCTGGCGCCCTGGCGCAAACTGGACAACAATAAAGCTGAAAAACGCTGATCGGACTTGTTCGGCTTACATCTGTACGCTAAAGTGCGATGCAAAATCCCGTAGGTAAATAGTGGAAGAGGTATTGAATGAAACGTGCAGTGATTACTGGCCTGGGAGTTGTCTCCAGCATTGGTAATAACCAGCAGGAGGTCCTGGCGAGCCTGCAGGAAGGACGTTCTGGGATCACTTTCTCCCAGGAACTGAAAGATTCCGGCATGCGTAGTCACGTATGGGGGCAAGTTAAGCTCGACACGACCGGCCTGATCGACCGCAAGGCGGTACGTTTCATGAGCGATGCTTCCATCTATGCCTTCCTGGCGATGCAAGAAGCGATCGCTTCTTCCGGCCTGAAGGAAGAAGAGTATCAAAACAACCCGCGCGTGGGCCTGATCGCCGGTTCCGGCGGCGGTTCTCCGCGCTTCCAGGTGTTCGGCGCCGATGCGATGCGCAGCCCGCGCGGCCTGAAAGCGGTTGGCCCGTACGTGGTCACCAAAGCCATGGCCTCCGGTGTTTCCGCCTGCCTGGCGACGCCGTTCAAAATCCACGGCGTAAACTACTCCATCAGCTCCGCTTGCGCGACCTCTGCACACTGCATCGGTAACGCGGTTGAGCAAATCCAGCTGGGCAAACAGGACATCGTGTTCGCCGGCGGCGGCGAAGAGCTGTGCTGGGAAATGGCCTGCGAGTTCGACGCGATGGGCGCGCTGTCCACCAAGTACAACGACACGCCGGAAAAAGCCTCCCGCACCTACGACGCCGATCGTGACGGTTTCGTCATTGCCGGCGGCGGCGGTATGGTCGTGGTTGAAGAACTGGAGCACGCGCTGGCGCGCGGTGCGCACATCTATGCAGAAATCGTTGGCTACGGCGCAACGTCCGACGGCGCCGACATGGTTGCGCCATCGGGCGAAGGCGCAGTACGCTGCATGAAGATGGCGATGCAGGATCTGGATGCGCCTATCGACTACATCAACGTGCACGGCACCTCCACGCCGGTAGGCGACGTGAAAGAGCTGGGCGCGATTCGCGAAGTGTTCGGCGACAATACCCCGGCTATCTCCTCCACCAAGGCGATGACCGGCCACTCGCTGGGCGCCGCAGGCGTGCAGGAAGCGATCTACAGCCTGCTGATGCTGGAGCACGGCTTTATCGCGCCGAGCATTAACATCGAAACCCTGGATGAGCAGGCGGCCGGCATGAACATCGTGACTCAGCCGACTCAGCGCGAGCTGACCACCGTGATGTCCAACAGCTTCGGCTTCGGCGGCACCAACGCTACTCTGGTGATGCGCAAACTGGCGAAATAATTCCGCCTGAGCTTCATCTCGCCATCAAGCCCGCGTTTTCGCGGGCTTTTTACCGTTCAAAGCCCGCCGGGCGAGCGCTCGGAGTTTTCCCAAATCACATCCCCTGACACATCATTACCTCGCCATTACACGCGTTGGGCATACAATAGCCAGGTAGCGTGATTATCGCTCGGCGTGGCTTTCTAAAGTGATCGAACATTGAGGCAAGAAGTATGAAAAAGTTAATTGCGGTTGGGTTACTGTCGGCCGTGTTGGCCGGATGCGCCACTGATTCTCCCTGCGTTCCGGTCTACGATGACCAGGGGCGTCTGGTGCACACCAACACCTGCATGAAGGGCACCACTCAGGATAACTGGGAAACCGCGGGCGCGATCGCCGGCGGCGCGGCGGCAGTGGCCGGTCTGACCCTCGGCATCATCGCGCTGACCAAGTGATCGGCGCGGCGCCTGCGGGCGCATGCAACCAGCCCGGCCATTGCGTGCCGGGCTTTTTTATTTCACTGCACCAAAAACGCCTTGAACTGCGGCGTCATCACGGCGCTAAAGCCGTCGTCGGTTTTGCTGATCAGGTAGACCGCCAGCCCTTTCTCTTCGGCAAGTTTCAACGCTTTCTCCGTGCCCAGCACCATCAGGCCGGTATCCCAGCCGTCGGCCTCGAGCGCGGTGGGGGCGATCACCGTGGCGGAAACCAGCCGGTGGTTGATCGGCCTGCCGGTGGTCGGATCGATGACATGAGAGTAGCGCTGGCCGTCTTGTTCAAAGTAGTTGCGGTAGCTGCCGGCGGTGCTGATGCCGTAACCGTGCAGATCCACCAGCGCCTGCACCGCGTTTTCACGGTCGGTTGGCTTTTGGATTGCCACCCGCCAGGGTTTGCCCTGGCCGTTGACGCCGCGTGAAGAGACCGCGCCGCCGACCGATACCAGGTAGTTGGTAATGCCGTTGCGGTTCATCAGGCGCACCAGTTCATCGGCACCGTAGCCTTCGCCCAGCGTCGAGAGATCGACGTACATGTCCGGCAGATCTTTTTGCAGCCACTCCCCGCGATTGTCGCTGATAAGCTTCAGGTGCTGCAGGCCGATGCGCTGCTTCGCCGCGTCGATCTGCGCCTGTTCCGGCACCTTGACCGGATGCTTGTCGGGGCCGAATCCCCACAGGTTCACCAGTGGGCCAACGGTAATGTCCATGGCGCCGCCAGTATCGCGGCCGATGCGCTGGGCCATCAGCACTATGTCCGCCATGCCGCGCGGGATCGGCTGCGGTTCGAGGCTGGCGCTACGGTTAAATTGCGACAGCACCGAGTCGGCGCGGTAGGTGGAGATATCGTCGTTGGCCCGTTCGAGCACCACGTCGATCTGCCGCTGCAGTTCTTGCTTGCCGATCGCGACGTCACCGCTGACTTTAACGCTGTAGAAGGTGCCCATGGTCTTGCCGTCGATATCGATTTGCGGGCGGGAGGAGGCATCGTCGCAGGCGGCGAGCAGGGCGCATAAGGCGCTGAGCAACGCCCCTTTGGCGAACAAGGAAGCCATAACATGTCCTTTGAAAACGAGAAAGCCGCTACAAATAAAGTAAAGCGCGGCAAATGGAAAGCGGATAAAGGTAAAATAGCATTTTGCTGGCGTTGCGGCTGCGCCTGAGCTAACGTCTCGCTCATGCTTTTCGCTGAGGTTTCAAGCTGCCACCATGAGTGCAACCGCCATTTCCCGGCTTATCCATCCCTTTGTCAAAGACCGTTTCCTGCATGCGCTGTTGCTGGCCGGCGTAGCGATGTTCGCCTTTCATCCGCAGCCGCTGGCGGCGCTGGGCGGGTTCATCGACGGCCGCACCCTCATTACTCTGTTGGGGCTGATGCTGCTGACCAAAGGCGTCGAGGTCAGCGGCTACTTCGACTTCGTTGGCCGTAAGATTATCAACCGGCTGCATAGCGAACGGCGGCTGGCGCTGTTCCTGGTGTTTTCCGCCGCGCTGCTGTCGTCGTTTCTGACCAACGACGTGGCGCTGTTTATCGTCATTCCGCTCACCATCACGCTGAAAAAGCTATCGGCGCTGCCGGTGGGCCGTTTGATCATCTTTCAGGCGCTGGCGGTGAACGCCGGTTCGCTGCTGACGCCGATCGGCAACCCGCAAAATATCCTGCTGTGGAGCCGCTCCGGCCTTTCTTTCCTCGGCTTCATCGGCCAGATGGCGCCGTTTGGCGCCGCGATGATGCTGAGCCTGTTGGCGTTGACCTGGTTCAGCTTCCCGGCGCGCGACATCGTGAAAACGCCGAATACCGAGGGCTACCCCTATCAACGGCCGCTGTTGCTGAGCTGCGTGGGGCTGTATGCGATCTTCCTGCTGTGCCTGGATATCGGTCTGTCGCTGTATGGGCTGCTGGCGGTGTTCGCCGGCTTTTTGTTGCTGGCGCGCCGGGTGCTGTTGCAGATCGACTGGAGCCTGATTTTCGTGTTCGCCGCCATGTTTATCGATGTTGGCCTGTTTACCCGCCTGCCGCCGCTCCAGCCGGCGTTTGCCGCTATCGCCGGGCTGAACGACGGCGGGGTGTATGCGCTGGGCGTCGGGCTGTCGCAGATTGTCAGCAACGTGCCGGCCACTATTTTGCTGCTCAACTATGTGCCCTCCAGCGCGCAGTTGGCCTATGCGGTCAATGCCGGCGGCTTTGGGTTGGCGGTCGGCTCGCTCGCCAACCTGATTGCGCTGCGCATGGCGGGGGAGCGCAAGATCTGGTTGCGCTTCCACTATTACTCGCTGCCGTTGCTGGCGTGGGCCGCGCTGGTCGGCTGGCTGTTGAGCTAGCCCGGATTACCGCTCTGCCGGGCGGCCAACAGGCAAATGCTGCGGGTTACCTGGTAGGATTTCACAAAGGCGCTGATGGGTAAAAACTCGAAGCGCGAGTGGAAGTTATGCGCGCCGGTGAAGTAATTGGGCGTCAGGATGCCGCGGCTCGAGAGCGCCGCGCCGTCGGTGCCGCCGCGCATCGGGATCACCTTCGGCGGGATGCCGTGGGCGGCAAGGGCGCCAAAGATCAGATCGATGGCGCGCCGATCTTCGCCGATGGCGTTGCTGATGTTGCTGTAGATGTCGCTGATGCTGCAGCTGACGTTGGCGCGCGGATAGTTGGCCGCCACCTGACGCACCGTCTCCTCAAGGCGGGTTTTACGCGCCTCGAAGGTGGCGCGATCGAAGTCGCGAATCGACACCTTCAGCGTCGCCTGATTGGCATTGGCGGCCAGATCCGTGAACCAGAAATAGCCCTCGCGCCCGTCGGTGTGTTCCGGGGTATCCTGCACGTCGAATCGGTTGATGATGTCGTTGGCGATGCGTATCGGGTTGATTAACACGTTTTTCGCCGACATCGGGTGCGCGGTCACCCCTTCGATGCGGATCTCCGCCGACGCCGCGTTGAAATTCTCGTACACCACTTCACCCAGCTCGCAGCAGTCGATGGTGTAGGCGAAATCGACGGCGAAACGCTGCAGATCCAGCGCCTTGGCGCCGCGCAGGCCGATCTCTTCATCCGGCACGAACGCCACCACGATATCGCCGTGGCGATCGGCCGCGGTCAGGTTGGCCAGCAGCGTCATCACCACGGTGACCGCCGCCTTGTTGTCGGCGCCCAGCACGCTGGTGCCGTCGCTGAACAGGATCTCTTCGTTCCGGTAGGGCAGGATCTCCGGGTGCTCGGCGGTGCGCAGCCAGATATCTTGCTCGGCGTTCAGGCATAAATCTTCGCCGGTGAAGCGCAGGCGCTGCGGGCGAATTTCGGGCGACAGGCCGACGTCCACGGTGTCGATATGGGTGATGAAGCCGATGCGCGGCGCGCCGGGTTGGGTGCCGGGCTTGCGGGCGGTGACGGTGGCGTGGTCGTCTATCTGCACGTCGGCCAGGCCGAGCCGGCGCAGCTCTTCCGCCAGCAGCTGTGCCATCTCATGCTGCCCCGGCGTGCTGGGCAGGGTGGTTGCGGCGGCGTCGCTCTGGCTGGTCACCGCCAGATAGCGGAAGAAACGTTCGGTGAGCTGTTCGGCAATCGTGCTGGTCATCGGAACTCCTCGCGGTTGGCAATCTACCGGTTTTAAAACGAAATCAGCCGTTTGTCCAACGGTGCAATGCGTAAACTGCCAGAATGCGAAGCATCGCGCAGAAACAAAAAATAGCGGTGAAACTAGGAAATCGTCGCAGGTTTCTGCGGCAAAATCGGTGTTAGCTGTGGGCCGGGAAGCGCCCGCATAACACTTATCTGTTCCTCAAGGAGAATTCATGCACACCGGTCACGCTCTGCTTATCACCATACTGTCCCTTGGCCTCTCTCCCAGCGCCTGGTCCTCTGCCGACACCGGACATGCCAACAGCAACGCCAACAGCCGCGAAGTGGCCAGCGCGTTGGGCGGCCTGAAAAACAAAACCTACGAACTGGAACAGGCGCCGAAGATCCGCGTCGCCAGCTTCAATATCGCCGCCGGCAAGGTCAGCGACATGACCGCCATCGCCAAGGCGATTCGCGCGATGAACGTCGACGTGGTGGCGCTGCAAGAGGTGGATAAGCTCACCGCCCGCAGCGGCCGCGTCGATCAGGCGGCGGAGCTGGCGAAGCTGACCGGCATGCAGGCGGTGTTCGGCCGGGCGATCGACTTCGACGGCGGTGAATATGGCCTGGCGTTTCTCTCCAGGTATCCGCTGCACGACGCCGTGATCTATCCGCTGCCGTCCGGCCAGCGCGAACAGCGCATCGCCTTCAGCGTCAAGGTCGACGTGCCGGAGTTCCCGGCGCCGATCACCCTGTTCAACACCCACCTCGATACCAAGGAAGACCCGACAATGCGCCTGGATCAGGTGCGGGAGCTGAACGATCGCACCATCGAAGTGCGCGGTATCAAGCTGCTGTTCGGCGACATGAACGATGTGCCGGGCAGCGTGACCTGGCTGGAATTGAGCCGCTATTGGAACGACATCATGCCTAACGGGCAGGATGGCCGCAGCTGGCCGGCGGAAAACGCCGAGATCAAGGTGGATTACCTCTTCACCGGCAACGCGCAGCGCTGGCATCTGGACAGCCTGACGGTACCGAACGCCAGCGGCGACTGGAACGGCGTGCATTGGCCGGCGGTGAGCGACCACCTGCCGCTGGTGGCGGAAATGCGCCTGACCGAGCAATAAGCCGGTCGCATTCCGTTGGGGCCGGGCTAAGCCACGGCGATCTGCGCCAGCCGCTCGACGGCGCTGCGGATCTCGCCCGGCGTCAGGGCCGAAAAGCCCAGCAGCCAGCCGTCGCGCTGTGCCTGAGCCGTCTGGTATTGTGCCGTCAGCCGGGGCGTGAGGATGCCGAGCCGCTGCGCCTGTCGGCTGAGCGCCGCCTCCTGGCCGGGCGGCAGCCAGACGCTGAGCTGCAGGCCGCCGGCGGCGGGAGCGGGCGTGGCGAAGTGGCCGAGTTTTTCGCGAACTTCCGCCAGCAACACATCGCGGCGGCTACGGTAGAGCTGGCGCATGTAGCGGATATGCGCGGCAAAGTGCCCCTGGCGGATGAATTCGGCGGTGACCGCCTGCATCAGCTGCGCGCTGTGGCCGTCATACACCGTGCGCGCGGTGACGAACGCGTCAACCAGCGTGGGCGGGACGATCAGGTACGCCAACCGCAGCGAAGGGAACAGCGATTTGGAGAAGGTGCCGAGGTACAGCACCCGGCCACGGCGATCCAGGCCCTGCATCGCCGGTATCGGCAGGCCGTCGTAATGAAACTCGCTGTCGTAATCGTCCTCGACGATCCAGGCCTGCTGCCTGTCCGCCAGCGCCAGCAGCGCCAACCGGCGTGCCAGGCTGAGCGCTGCGCCGGTTGGGTATTGGTGCGAGGGCGTCAGATAAATCAAACGAGGGTCGGGCAAGGAGGGGTCAGCGCGCAGGCCGTCGCCGTCCACCGCGACCGGCGTCAGGGCGGCGCCGGCGCTGATAAAAGCATTTCTTGCCCCGGTGTAACCCGGTTCTTCCATCCAGACGCTGTCGCCGCTGTCCAGCAGCAGCGTGGCGATCAGCTGCAGCGCCTGCTGCGAACTGGTCAGCACGATAACCTGCCGTGCATCGCAGATCACGCCGCGCGTTTGATTGACGTGGGCGGCAATCGCTTCACGTAGCGGCAAATAGCCCTGAGGGTCGCCGTAGCGCAGCAGGCTTTCTCCCTGTAGCCGCAGGCGCTGTGCGGTCAGTTGCTTCCACAAGACCAGCGGAAACGCGCGCAGATCCGGCGAGCCGGCGGCAAACGCCCGTGGCTGCTGCGGATCGCGGCAGCCGCCGGTTTGTACGATCTGTTGGCCGCGCTGCGAAAGGCGCGGTATGCCGGCAGCGGTCGCCGGCGGCGGTGATTTGGCGATGATAATCGCCACAAAGGTGCCCTGGCCGACGCGGCGCTGCAGGTATCCCTCCGCCTCCAACTGACCGTAGGCCGCTTCGACGGTCACCCGCGAGAGGCCCAGATCGCTGGCCAGCACCCGGCTGGAAGGCAGGCGTTGCCCAACGCTCAATGCAGCTTGGTGGATGGCCTGCCGCAATGCGCCGCACAGGCGATCGCGCAGCGTGCCGGCGGTGTGGGGCGATTGCTGAAACAGCGTGACCAGCGAGTGCCGCATAATGGGTCTTATCACAGTTGGGAAATGGGTATCAATCATAAGACCAAAATGGGGCACTATTGTCATCTGTCTTGATGCACGGGAGTGAGTGGTATGTCGAAAGAATCATTGGTGCTGGCTTTTCCTCCGGCGGCGCCGGAAGAGAGCCTGGCCTACCTGGCGGCCAAACTGAGCCGCTATGCGGATGCCTGGGACGTGGCGGAGGATCTGCGCAATGGCGTGGAGGGGGTGGTAGTGATAGACACCCGCGCGGAGGCGATGTACGCCGCCGGGCATATTCCCGGTGCGCTCAGTTTGCCGCATCGCCTGATGGATGAAGCCGGCACGGCGCAGCTGGATCGCGAAAAAGTGTATGTGACCTACTGCGACGGCATCGGCTGCAACGGTTCCACCAAGGGCGCTTACAAGCTGGCGAAGCTGGGATTCCGGGTGAAGGAGCTGATCGGCGGGCTGGACTTCTGGCTGCGCGACGGCCATCCGTTGGCCATCGGCGAACAGCCGGGATCGTTGCGCGATCGGGCGGCTGTTGAGGACTGCGGCTGCGCCTGAGGCGTTAAAACACCAGCGCCAGCACGACGGCCAGCGCCAACAGCAGCAGGATCAGCGCGACGGCGGGTTTGCTGAGCGCTTTTTGCAGCGGCAGCGGCAGGGCGGCGATCAGCGGGTTGAGCAGCGGCTGCGGATCGACAGGGTGGCTGACGATAGCCTGAGCCTGGCCGGCTTTTTCCAGGCGGCGGGCAAACAGTTGATGAATGGCGTCGCTCATTTGCGGATGCGTCAGCGGCGCATTGGCACCGCAGTTGAAGCGCGCCTGGCAGTAGTCGTTCATCTGCTGCAGCTCTTGCTCGTCCGCCGGCTGCTTGAGCGCCGCCAGCAGATTGTTCAGCGTCGGCGCGCTCTGCGGGCTGAGGGCCACCTTCACTTGCAAGAATTGGTTTAACAGCTGGAAGTGGCGCGCCGGCAGCGGATCGTTGGTTTTCACGCCCGCCAGATCAAACAGCGTTTGCCAGATTTTAGCCGGCGCTTCACCGGTGGCCGCGCTAAGTTTGGTGATCTGCTGCTGCAGGCTCTGATGCTCTGCGGGCAGCAGCGGGCGATCGCTGGTGGCGGTTTGCTGCGGCTGAGGAATGGTCAGGCCGCCGGTCTGCAACAGATTCAGCACCTGCTGCAGCTGTGGTGGGCTCAGCTGGCTCAGTACCGTGTGGCCGAACTGCTGGCGAATAAAGTCGCTGACCGCCTGGCGGTTGTTGCCCTGCGGCAGCAATTCGGCCAGCTGTTGCAACAGCTGGCGCCCGGCGTGGTTTTGCTGCGCCTGCGTCAGGCGCGTTTGCAGCAGCTGTTCCGCCGGTTGAAAATGGCGGGCCAACAGTTCACCGCCGTTGTCGGCGCCGAGCTCGTGGCGCAGAGTCGCCCAGATCTCCGCCGATTTTGCCGGGCTGAGCGTCATGATTTTCACGATCAGCTTTTCCAGCGTCGTGCGCTGTGCCGGAGAAAGGGGTTGATCGTCAGTGGCCGCCGTTTTGCCCGGGGAGGGAGGGCGTTCGCCGGCGATTGGGGTGCCCGGCCCACTCAAAGGTTGCATATCACCAGTCCTTCGCTGTGTATCCCCGCAGAATGCCTGGAGGAGAGAATCATCATCGTACCCGGCGAAAAGCGCAGGCTTACCCGCTATGATACCTGTAAATCGCCGCCATCAATACCGCCGCTCAGACATTTCTTTACCGACAAAACGTTGCTAATCGCGCCCGCGTCGCTAAGATAACCCCAGACCCGAACATGAGGATGGCATGGTTAAACGGCAGCGGATTGCAAAATGGTTTTTATGCCTGGCTTGCCTGGTGGTGCTGACGTGCATGACCCAGCGCATGGCGGGCCTGCATGCGCTGCAGCAAACGCTGGGGATCCCGGCCGCCACCGCCGTTCAGTCCAGTGACACCGCCGCCGAAGCGCAGCCGACGCCCTGTGAACTGAGCGCCAAGTCATTGCTGGCCGCGCCGCCGGTGATGTTCGAAACCGTACTGTTCGGGCTGGGCCTGCTGCTGGCGCTGTTGGCGCCGACCATTGCCGCGCGCCTGCGTATTCCTCCTCCTCGCGCCATTTCACCGCCCACCCTCAGGGTGCACCTTCGATTATGCGTTTTCCGTGAATGAGTTAATCGCCCGTTTTTCGCGGTGAATTAATCATTTATGGAGAATTAACATGTTGAAAATTATCAGGCTGGCCTGCGCTTGCCTGTTTATGCTGTGGCTGCCTGCCTTGCAGGCGGCGGACAGCGGCTGGCTGCAAAACCCGGCCAACGATCATGCCAAGGTGCGGCTGCGTGCCGCCACGTCACAGCCGGGGGAGACCCGCCTGCTGCTGTCGGTCGAGCTGCAAAAGGGCTGGAAAACCTACTGGCGTTCCCCTGGCGAAGGCGGCATCGCGCCGGCTATCGTCTGGCAGGGCAACCCGCCGCCGGCGACCTGGCACTGGCCGACGCCGCAGCGTTTCGAGGTGGCCGGCATTTCTACCCAGGGCTATCACGATCGGGTCACGCTGCCGATCGTAATGTCTGGTCAGGTATCCAGCCCGCTGGCGGGCACCCTGACGCTATCCACCTGCAGCAACGTCTGCATTCTGACCGACTACCCGTTCAGCCTGGATCTGACGACGCCGAACGATCCGCAGTTTAACCACGACTTCGCGCAGGCGATGGGGCAGGTGCCGATCGCCGCCGGGGTGGCGGAGGGCGTCAAGGCCGGTTACCGCAACGGCGAGCTGCAGATTTCCGCCGAGCGCGCCGCCGGTTGGCAGCAGCCCGCGCTGTTCTTCGATACGCTGGCGGATGCCGATCTCGGCAAGCCGCAGGTTGAGACCGACGGCGCTCAGCTGTTGGCGCGAGTGCCGGTCAGCGATGGCTGGGGCGATGCGGCGCCGGATCTGCGCGGCAAAACGCTGACGCTGGTGATCGACGACGGCGGCATGGCGCAGCAGATTACGCTGCCGATTGGCGATCCGCTGGCCGCGCCCGCCGGTGCGGCATTCCCGCTATGGCAGGCGGTATTGATGGCGCTGGCGGGCGGGTTGATCCTCAACCTGATGCCGTGCGTGCTGCCGGTGCTGGGCATCAAGCTTGGCTCCATCCTGCAGGTGGAACGGCGCGATCGGCGCAGCGTGCGTTTGCAGTTCCTGGCGTCGTCGTTGGGTATCGTCGCCTCGTTTATGGCGTTGGCCTTACTGATGACGCTGCTGCGGCTCGGCAACCATGCGCTCGGCTGGGGCATTCAGTTCCAGAATCCATGGTTTATCGGTTTTATGGTGCTGGTGACGCTGCTGTTCAGCGCCAACCTGTTTGGCCTGTTCCATCTGCGCCTCTCGTCCGATCTGAATACGTCGCTGGCGACCCATAATGGGCACGGTCTGAGCGGCCATTTCTGGCAGGGCGCGTTTGCCACGCTGCTGGCGACGCCGTGCTCGGCGCCGTTTCTCGGCACGGCGGTGGCCTTCGCGCTGGCGGCGTCGCTGCCGGTGCTGTGGGGCATGTTCATCGCGCTCGGCATTGGCATGAGTCTGCCGTGGCTGCTGATCGCCGCCTGGCCATCGCTGGCGCTGCGCTTGCCGCGCCCCGGTCGCTGGATGAATACCGTCAAGCTGGCGATGGGGTTGCTGATGCTGGCGTCGTCGCTGTGGCTGCTGAGCCTGCTGAGCAATCATATCGGCGTGCAGGCCACGCTGTGGCTGGGGGCGTTGGCGCTGCTGGCGTTGCTGCTGGCGGTGTGGCGTCAGCAGGGCGCACGGTTGGCGGCCAAGCTGGCGGCGGGCACGTTGGTGCTGGCGGGCGTGGCCTTGCTGGCCGGATCGCTGACCGCCGGCCTGTGGCGCCAGCCGTTGCAGGATCGGGTGCAGTGGCAACCGCTGAGCGAGCAAGCGATTACCGAGGCGCTGGCCCAGCATAAGCGGGTGTTCGTCGACGTGACCGCAGACTGGTGCGTGACCTGTAAAGCCAATAAATTCAATGTGCTGCTGCGCGATGACGTACAGCGCGCGCTGAGCGCCGACGACGTGGTTGCGCTGCGCGGCGACTGGAGCCGCCCGTCGGCCGACATTAGCGCCTTCCTGCAAAAGCGCGGCAGCGTCGCCGTGCCTTTCAACCAAATCTATGGCCCCGGCAGCCCGGACGGCGAGGTGTTATCCCCGCTGTTGACCCGTGACGCCGTGCTGCAAACGCTTTCCCATGCCAAAGGAACCGAACAATGAAAAAGCTACTGATTTTACTGATGATCATCGCAGCCCCGGTGTGGGCCGCCGAGCCTTTCACCCCGGCACAAGAGGCGCGTATCAAAGAGATGATCCGCGAAACGCTGGTGTCCAACCCGGACATTCTGGCGCAGGCGGTGGACGCCTGGCAGCAGCAAACCGCCGGCCAGCAAATCAGCCAGGCTATCAAGCAGAACGCCAAAACGTTGTACCAGGATCCGGCCAGCCCGCGCCTCGGCGCCGCCAACGCCAAACTGACGCTGGTGACCTTTACCGACTATAACTGCCCGTACTGCAAGCGTTTTGATCCGATGCTGGAGAAGATCGTCAAGCAATACCCGGACGTGGCGCTGGTGGTGAAGCTGCTGCCGTTCAAGGGCGAAAGCTCGGTCAGTTCGGCGCGCGCGGCGCTCACCACCTGGCAACAGCACCCGGATCAATTCTGGGCCCTGCACCAGCGGCTGATGGCGAAAAAGGGCTTCCACGACAACGCCAGCATCGCCGCCGCGCAAGAGAAAACCGGCGTCAAGGCGGTGGCGCCCAGCGAACAGAGTATGACCACGCTGCGCACCAATATGGAGCTGGCGGAACAACTGGGCGTGCAGGGGACGCCGGCGACGCTGATCGGCGATCGGATGCTGCCGGGGGCGGTGTCGTATGAAGAGCTGGAAGCGATGGTGAAGCAGCAGCTGGCGAAGGCCAACCATGGCTAAGCTCAAGCGCTGGGGGCGCGAGTTGCTGCTGCTGGCGCTGATCGCGCTGGCGGTGGTGACGGTGATGGATTGGCTGAACGCGCCGCAGGCGCCGCCGGCCTTCGATGCTCAGACCCTGACCACGCTGGACGGCGAGCGCGTGTCGTTGGCGCAGCTCAGCCATGAGCGGCCGCTGCTGGTTTACTTCTGGGCCAGCTGGTGTGGCGTCTGCCGCTTCACTACGCCGGACGTCGCCCGTTTGCAGGCGGCGGGCGGCAACGTGCTGACCGTCGCGCTGCGCTCGGGCGACGATACCCAGGTGAAACACTGGCTGGCGCGCAAACGGCTGGCGCTGCCGGTGGTCAACGATCCGGCCGGTACGCTCTCGGCGCAGTGGCAGATTGGCGTGACGCCGACCTTCGTGGTGGTCTCGCAGGGCAAGGTGGCGCAGAGCACCACCGGCTGGACCAGCTACTGGGGGATGAAGCTGCGGCTGTGGTGGGCCGCCGTCTAACCGGCGCTTTTCTCCGTTATCACCTCCTCAATCGCCCGGCACAGCCGGGCGATACCTTCTTCAATCTGCGGCGGTGAGTTGGCGGCGAAGTTCAGCCGCAGGCCGTGCGCGCCCAGCTGTTCCTGCGCATAAAAGCATTCGCCGCGTGCGAAGGTCACGCCGTGCCTCCAGGCGACCGGCATCAGTTCGGTGGTGGTCACCGTCGCCGGCAGCGTCAGCCAGATAAACAAGCCCCCCTGCGGCGTTTCGAAGCGGCACCCCGGCGGCAGCCGCCGTTGCAAGGCATCAATCATCACCTCCAGATGGCGGCGGTAGACGCGCCCGGCGCGCCGCAGCTGCTTGTCGTAACGGCCGACGGTGACGAACGCGTCCAGCGCCCGCTGGATCAGGCTGGAACTGGTGAAGCTGTCGACGTGTTTCAGCCTGGCGAAACGCTGATAGTGTTCGCTGTCCGCCACCAGATAGCCGATGCGCATGCTGGGCAGCAGCATTTTGGAGAAGGTGCTGACGTAGATCACCGCGCCCGGCTGCGCCAGCGCGCGCAGCGACGGCAGCTGTTTGCCCTGGTAACGCAGATCGCCGACGAAGTCGTCTTCCAGGATCACCACGCCGGCCTGTTGGGCGACAGTCAGCAGGCGTCGCCGCCGCGCCTCGCTCAGGCAGCGGCCGGTCGGGTTGTGGAAATTGGGGATGGTGTAGATCAGTTTGGGGCGGTGGCGTTCCAACAACTCCGGCAACAAATCCACCCGCATGCCGTGGCGGTCGCCCGGTACGGTGACGATATTGATGCGGTGCTGGCGCAGCAGGCCCAGCGCTTCGGCGTAGGTCGGCTCTTCGACGATCACCGTATCGCCCGGCGCCAGCAGGCTTTGCACCACCAGACTGATGGCGTGCTGCGAGCCGTTGGTGATCAGCACCTGTTCCGCCTGCGTGGGGATGCCCTGCGCGCTGAGAATGCGGCTCAGCGTATCGCGCAGCGGGTAGTAGCCGCAGTATTCGCCGTAGCTGAAGGCCTCTTCCGCATGGCGGCTGAGCACCGACAGCAGCACTTTGCGAAACGCCTCCAGCGGAAACACCTGAGGGCTGCCGACGCCGGCGGCGAAGTTGATCAGCCCCTCCGGCAGCGGGGCGTCGGCGTAGCCGTCCAGCCGCGAGGTGAGGGTGGTGAAGCTCTCCAGCGGGAATGGAGCATCGCTGCTCGGCCGGGCCGGGCGCGCCTGCGCTTGCGGGTGCGCGACATAGGCGCCGCTGCCGCGCCGCTGATGCAAAAAGCCTTTGGCCGCCAGTTCGGCGTAGGCGTTATCCACCGTTAAACGGCTGACCGCCAGTTCGGCCGCCAGCGTGCGCGTCGAGGGCAGTTTGTCACCATCGACGAACACGCCGGTGAGGATGGCGCGCCGCAGCGCTTCTTCGATCTGTAAATAGAGCGGAACGTCCTGCTCGCGATCCAACGGGATATGCATGCGAAATTGGCCCGGTTATGGAGAGTGATTTTTACTATACCCCATGTCAACAGGGCTTCAAGCGCAGAAAAGTGGCCTGCATGACAACGCCGTAAAGTGGCTATAGTGAGAAAAAATGGCCGCGTTACACTGTCCGCCTGAGCATTAACGTCGCCATTTCTCCGAGGATCTCATGTCATTACCGTCAGGCGTTTCCGCCCGGCCGGCGTTGCCCGGCGCGCGCCTCTTTCAGGGCAGCCACCAGGGGTACGTCATCGCCATTATCAGCGCCATGCTGCTGGCCTTTACCGCCATCATCATTCGCGCGCTGACCGAGTACTATCACCTGCCGACCTTCGTGCTGGCGTTCTGGCGCGCGGCGCTGGTGGCGCTGGTGCTGTTGCCGCTGCTGTTGCTGGTGAAACCGCAGTGGGCGCGCCTGCGCCGTGAACAGGTGGTGTTCTACGCGCTTTACGGGCTGCTGCTGGCGCTGTTCAACAGCCTGTGGACGCTGTCGGTGGCGCTGAACGGCGCGTCGGTGGCGACCATTCTGACCTACTGCTCGGTGGGCTTTACCGTGTTCCTCGGCTGGGTGATGTACAGCGAACGCCTGACGCTGCGCCAATTGCTGGTGATCGCCATCAGCCTGGGCGGTTGCTTCCTGGTCAGCAACGGCGACAGCATGGGGAACAGCCACTTCGATCTGCTGGGGCTGCTGGTCGGGATGCTGTCGGGCATCGGTTATACCCTGTATACCCTCGGCGGGCGGGTGGCCAGCGAACGCGGCTATCCGGTGTGGAACACCATCCTGTACGTGTTCGGTTTTTCGGCGCTGTACCAGCTGGTGTTCAACGCGGCGCTGACGGCGTTCCCGCTGGCGGCGTTCCACGGCATGGCCGGCTCTCTGTGGTTCCTGTCGCACGGCGCACTGGGCATCCAGTGGAGCGGCTGGCTGTTGCTGCTGGCGCTGGCCGCCGGGCCGACGCTGCTGGGTTTCGGGCTGTACAATATCAGCCTGAAAACGCTGCCGCTGGCGGTGGCCAACCTGATCCTGTCGCTGGAACTGGTGTTCACCGCGGTGATCGCCTATTTCCTGCTGGGGGAGAGCATGAATCAGCTGCAGCTGCTGGGCAGCGCGCTGGTGATGGGCGGGGTGCTGCTGCTGAAAAGCAAGACCGCCGAGGCGTGATCGGCTACCATTACGCCTCGCAAGAGAGGCCGTAAGATGAATAACCCGAGATTGAAACGAGCGCTTATCGCTTGAATGGCCGTGTTGAGTGAACGACAACACGGCCACAGACATTCCGTTCCGTGGCTTTTATTCCCGTAACAAGAGAATACGCCATGTCCGAAAAACACTGGTCCAAAACCGAGCTGCTGCATCAGACGGTGACCAACCCGAATATCATCATCAAAGGCACCCACAGCTACTACAGCGACTGCTGGGATAACGGCTTCGAGCGCTCGGTGGTGCGCTATCTGCACGGCGACGCGGTCAGCCGGCAATGGCAGCCGCTGGGTGACATAGATCGCTTGCTGATCGGCGATTATGTGTGCATCGCGGCCGAAGCGGTGATCCTGATGGGCGGCAACCACACCCATCGTATCGACTGGTTGAGCCTGTATCCGTTTATGGCAACCATCAAACGGGCGTACCGCCCCAAAGGCGACACCCGGCTGGGGGACGGTTGCTGGATTGGCATGCGGGCGATGTTGATGCCAGGGGTATCGATAGGCGAAGGGGCGATCGTCGCCGCCGGCAGCGTGGTGGTCGGCGATGTTGAGCCTTATGCCATCGTCGGCGGTAACCCCGCGCGGTTTATCCGTTGGCGGTTCGCGCCGGAGGTCATCGCGCGGTTGCTTGCCTTGCGCCTCTATGACTTGTCCGAGGCGGACTTTGCGGTGATTCAGCTCCTGCTCGCCGATGACGATATCGAGGCGTTGGAAAGGGGAATTGCGGCCCTACGCCGTTAAACACAACGGGCGGGGGATCCCCGCCCGTTTCGCGTTACTCGGCTTTGGCCTCGGCCGCCGGTTGGCGGCGTTTGCGCATCAGGCGCAGCAGCGGCGGCAGCGCCAGTACCGCAACCGCCAGCACCAGCAGCGTTTGCGCGATGCTGCTGCTCCACAGAATGCCGAACTCGCCGTTGCTGATCGACAGCGCGCGACGCAGATTCTGCTCCAGCATCTCACCCAGTACGAAGCCCAGAATCAGCGGCGACATCGGGAAGTGCATTTTGCGCAGGATGTAGCCGAACACGCCCAACCCGACCATCAGCAGCAGGTCGAAGGTGGTGCTGTGCACCGCATAAACCCCCACCGCCGACACCGCGGCGATCGCCGGCACCAGGAACCACAGCGGGATGGTCAGCATGCGGGTGAACAGGCCGACCAGCGGCAGGTTCATGATCAGCAAAATGACGTTGGCGATCAGCAGCGCGGCGATCAGTCCCCAGACGATGTCCGGCTGTTCGGTGAACATTGCCGGGCCGGGGGTGATATTGTACAGCGTCAGCGCACCCATCATCACCGCCGTGGTGCCGGAACCCGGCACCCCCAGCGTCAGCATCGGAATGAACGAACCGCAGGCCGAGGCGTTGTTGGCCGCTTCCGGCGCCGCTACGCCGCGGATGTCGCCCTTGCCGAAGGTGTCGCTGTTGCCGCTGATTTTCTTCTCGGTCATGTAGGTCAGCGCACTGGCGATAGTGGCGCCGGCGCCTGGCAGAATGCCGACGAAGAAGCCGATCACCGACGAGCGCAGGGTAGGGCCTGCGCACTGCGCCGCCTCTTTGCGGTTGAACAGCAACCGGCCGGTTTTACGCACCAGCTTTTGCCCGGCGCTGGTGCTTTCCAGCATCAGCAGGATTTCGCTGACCGAGAACAGGCCGATCACCACCACGATAAACTGCACGCCGTCGGAGAGGTGCACGCTGTCAAAGGTAAAGCGGTAAACGCCGGTGTTGGCGTCGACGCCCACCGTCGCCAGCCCCAGGCCGATCAGCGCCGCCAGCAGCGATTTCAGCGGGTTTTGGCTCATCATGCTGCCGAGGCAGGCGATGGCGAACACCATCAGAGCGAAATACTCCGCCGGGCCGAAGGCCAGTGACCAGCGGGCCAGCAGCGGCGCGAACAGGATGATGCCGCCGATGGCGATCATCGATCCAACGAACGAACTGACCGCCGAGATGGACAACGCCACGCCGGCGCGCCCCTGCTGCGCCATCGGGTAGCCGTCCAGCGCGGTCATGATCGCCGCCGCGTCGCCCGGTACGTTAAGCAGTATCGACGAGATGCGCCCGCCGTACTCGCAGCCGATATACACCGTCGCCAGCAGGATCAGCGCCGATTCGGCCGGCAGCTTGAGGGCAAACGCCAGCGGCAGCAGGATCGCCACGCCGTTGATCGGCCCGAGGCCCGGCAGCAGGCCGACGATGGTGCCGACGAAGCAGCCGATCAGGGCGATAATCAGGTTCTGCGGCACCAGCGCCACTTCGAACCCTTGGGTCAAATACATCCAGGTATCCATCATCGCTCCCGTTAGCTCAGCCAGGCGCCGAGCGGCAGTGTGACATCGAGAAGTTGGTCAAAGGCGTAATACAGCGCTGCACCCATGACGACGCCGGAGATAGCCGCCGCCGGCAGGCTGGCTTGAAACAGCAGGCCGATGCTGAACGTCAGCAGCGCGGTCGCCAGCGGGAAGCCCAGCCATTCAAAACCCCAGGCATACAGCACCAGGGTGATCACCAGCACCAGCAGCCGCTGCAGCACCTTGTTGTGCGGCCACTCCACCGCCTGCGGGCGGCGCAGCAACAGCAGGGCCGCGCACAGCGCCATCAGGCTGAGGATCGCCAGCGGAAACGGGCGCGGCCCCAGCGGTTCATAGCTGTATTCGCTTTGGATGCCCCAGCCGATGAACAGCCCGCCGATACACAGCAGCAGCCAGAAGCCGGCAAAAATACGATCGCTCATGGTTTTCCCCTGCGGTTATTTGGCCAGGCCGAACACTTTTGCCTGCTCACGGTATTGGGCAACCTGATTCTTCACGTAGGCGTCCAGCTCTTTGCCGGTCATGTTGAATTCGAACAGGCCGCGCAGATCGCGCTGTTGCTTGAATTCGTCGGTCGCCATCATTTTCTGGAAGGTGTCGATCCACCACTGATACTCTTCATCGCTGACTTTCGGCCCGACGTAGAAGCCGCGAATGATCGGCCACACCAGGCTGTATCCCTGCTCTTTGGCGGTGGGAATGTCGGCCAACTGGCCCGGCAGACGTTGCTCGGCATACACCGCCAGCACGCGGATCTTGTCGCCCTGCAGATAAGGCACCATCTCGCTCAGGTCACCGGAGACCGCCTGGATATGGTTGCCGAGCAGCGCGGTTACCGGCTCGCCGCCGCCTTCGAATGCCACATAGCGCATCTTGCGCGGATCCACGCCGACTTCGCGCGCCAGCAGCGCGGTTTTCATCCAGTCCTGGCTGCCGATGGAGGCGCCGGCGCCGAACACCACGCTGTTGGGATCTTTTTGGAAGGCGTCCATCAGGTCTTTCAGGGTTTTGTAAGGCGAGTCGGCGCGCACCGCGATCATGCCGTAGTCGGTACCGACCGCCGCCAGCCATTTCACGTCGTCCACGTTATAGCGGCCGAACTTGCCCTGGGCCAGATTGAGCAGCGAGCCGCCGGAGAAGGCCACCACGGTGCCGAACTCCGCCGGGCGCTGCGCGACGATGGCGTTATAGGCCACTGCGCCGACGCCGCCGGGCATATAGGTGACGCGCATCGGCTTATCGATGGCCTTGGTGTCCTGCAGCGACACCTGAATCAGCTTGCAGGTCAGATCGAAGCCGCCGCCGGGCTTGGCCGGCGCGATGCATTCGGTGCGTTTGGGCGCTTCCACGGCAAAGGCCTGATTGGCCGCCAGCAGCAGGGCGGCGGCGGTAAAGGTACGGGTCATTATTTTTTTCATTGTGACTTGCCCTCGGTATTGTTCTGGTTGTGAAATCCCGCCGGGTGCGGTTGCGGGATTGTTAAAACAACAACCTTTCATTTACCTTTCAGCGGCCGGAAAAGTTTCCAGTCTGTGATTGGGGTCGCTTGTCGCGAGCAAAGAGCGGGTGCGCTATCATAGAAAGGAAGAGAAGAACAGGGGGCAAAACCGGCCAAAATCCTGCGTAATATCAGGTTTGCGGTTCTGCTTTCGCGATAGAATCATGAGCAATGAAATGAATAGAGACGCAGTAATATGTTTTCGTTAGGGAAATTGTTTGGTGGCAGGGACAGCGCCAAAGTGTGCGCGATTAAACGGCTGCCGGAGGTCTATGCAGAGATGACCGGTGAAACCGGGCAGTGTCGTTTAAAGCGGCTGCGTGCCGATATTGGCGTATTTGAGCTGCATTTCGTCAATGCCGACGGTGAAAAGTATGCCTGCCAGATGACCGCCTGCGTGACCGGCATCGATCTGGTGTTTGCCGCCAACAATCGCTCCGTGCTGGTTTCTTCACCGTTTACCGCCGACAAGCTGCGCCCGGTGCTGGACATTGCCGTTGCCGACAGCCCCATTCCGCTGATCTGATACCGGTCTGCGATCGCGCTCCATATGCATAATTGTGTGCCAGCTCCCAAAACTGGCGGCGCGGCGCTCTTTTATCCCCTTATTTTCCATGCCATTCTCTGTTATCGACCTGTTAACAAGTACGCTATCGGCGTCAGGTTGTTCAGGTAAATCAATGGAATGGAAACATGCGACTGTTATTGGTTGAAGATCACCCCGAGCTGTCTCACTGGTTGCAAAAGGCGCTGACCGGCGCCGGCTTTGCCGTCGACGTCGCCCCGGACGGCGTGGCGGCCGATCATCTGTTGCTCAACGAACGCTATGCGCTGGCGGTGTTGGATGTGGCGCTGCCGCGTTTGAACGGCCTGGATTTGCTGGCGCGCCTGCGCAAGCGCGGGCAGGATCTGCCGGTGCTGCTGCTGACGGCGCGCACCGACGT
Organism: Serratia sp. CY84636; assembly: GCF_052166245.1. NCBI lineage: Bacteria > Pseudomonadati > Pseudomonadota > Gammaproteobacteria > Enterobacterales > Yersiniaceae > Serratia > Serratia sp. CY84636. Next base: position 1,925,968 of record NZ_JBJNOX010000002.1, on the reverse strand, counting down.
GGCCGATCGGGTGAAGGGCCTGAATCTGGGGGCGGACGATTACCTCACCAAGCCGTTCGAACTGGACGAGCTGGAAGCGCGCATTCGGGCGCTGCTGCGCCGCAGCGTCGGCGCCGCGCAGCCGGCGTTACAGTACGGCGCGTTGACCTATCACGACGAAGGCTATTTCCTGCTGGAAGGCAAGCCGCTGGCGCTGACGCCGCGCGAACTGGCGGTGTTGACCGCGTTGATGCACCGCCGCGGCCGCCCGGTGGCCAAGCAGCAGCTGTTTGAGCAGGTGTTTACGCTGTCCGACGAGGCCAATCCGGAGAGCATCGAGCTTTACGTACACCGTTTGCGGAAAAAGCTGCAGGGCAGCGACGTGGCAATCATCACGCTGCGCGGTCTGGGTTACAGCCTGGAGCGGTGTAATGCGGTGGTTTAACGCGCCGCGTTCGTTATTCTATCAACTGCTGCTGTTTTTTGGCCTGCCGCTGGTGGCGTTGGGCGGCATCTCGATCTACACCCACTATTTCAGCGCCATGAGCGCCGCCACCCTGGCTTACGATCGCACGCTGCTGGCGTCGGCGCGCACCGTGGCGGAGCGGCTGGTGGTGCGCGACGGCAAGCTGGCGGTCGATGTGCCCTATGTGGTGCTCGACAGCTTCGAGCGCAACATGAACGATCAGCTCTATTACGAGGTGATCTCGCCGCAGGGGAAAAGCATTTCGGGCTATGACGATTTGCCGCCGTTGCCGCCCCATATCCCGCGTTCCACGCTCTACCCGGCGCTGGTGCATTTTTACGATGCGGAATACCTCGGCCGGGCGATCCGCGTGGCGGCGCTGTTTCAACCGATCAACGAGTCGGGCGTGAGCGGCATGGCGACCATTCTGGTGGCGGAAACCCTGGAGTCGCGCCGTTACCTGGCGCGACAGATGATGATCGCGGCGCTGTTGAGCCAGGGCACGGTGGTGGTGTTGACCCTGATTCTGGCGTTCGCGCTGCTCAAGCGGGTGTTGAAGCCGATGCGCAAGCTCTCCGGCATCATGCTGCGGCGCGATCCGGGCGAGCTGACGCCCCTGCCGAGGGTATTGCCGTGGTCGGAGATGCAGCCGCTGCTGGTGGCGTTCAATCGCTATATCGAACGGCTGCGGCTGATGGTGGCGCGCCAGGAGCGTTTCAGCGCCGATGCTTCGCACCAACTGCGCACGCCGCTGGCGGTGTTGAAGACTCAGGTTGGGGTAGCGCTGGCCAGCGACCGGCCGCAGCAGTGGCGCGAAAGCCTGCAGGCGATGAGCGCGACGCTGGATAATACCGTGGCGCTGACCGACCGCCTGCTGCATCTCTCACGCCTGAAGGCCAGCGAGCACCGGGCCGAGCGCCAGCTGCAGCCGGTCAATCTGGCGCAGGTGCTGCGCGACGCCTGTTTTTCCCGCTTGCCGCAGGCGCGCAGTAAACAGATCGATCTCGGATTTGAAGGCGAGGCGGCGTGCCAGGTGGCGGGGGAACCGCTGCTGTTGGCCGAACTGTGCGCCAACCTGCTGGACAACGCGCTGAAATACACGCCGCGTCAGGGCGTGGTGACCGCGCGCCTCACTCAGGATCAGGCGGCAGGGGAAGGCGTGCTGGAGATTGAAGACAGCGGCCCCGGCATCGCCTTGCAGGACAAGGCGCTGGCGCTGCAGCCGTTTCATCGGCTGGACAACGTGGGCGATCAGCCGGGCGCCGGCCTGGGGCTGGCGCTGGTGAAGGACATCACCGCGTATCACGGCACCCGCCCGGAGCTGCTGAGCTCCGCCGCGCTGGGCGGCCTGTTGGTGCGGGTGCGTTTCAGGCTGCTGCCTTAGGCCTGTTCTTTGCAGGATTCGACGTCGGCCGCCGGGGCCTTGGCTTTACGCGTCAGCGGCGTGCGCAGCCGCTGCGACAGAATAACGCCCAGCAGGGTGATGCCGCCGCCGATCAGGTGGTAACCGTGCAACTGCTCATGCAGGAACAGCACGGCGATAGCGGCGGTAAACACCGGCGCCAGGTTCATAAAGATCGAGGCGGTGTTGGCGCCCAGGCGCATCACGCCCTGGATCCACAGGAACGGGGCGATGATCGAAGCCGGAATGCCGGCGAACAGCACCAGCGGCAGGTTATGGCCGTTCAAGCCGACATCCTGCGCCATCAGGAAATTAGGCAGCAGCAACAGAACGCCGAACAAGATCTGCACGTACAGCGATTGCCAGTTCGGCAGCGCGATGGCCCAGCGTTTGGTCAATACGCCATACAGCGCGTAAGAGGCGGTGGCGAGCAGCATCATCAATTCCCCCTTGCCGATACCGTGCTGCAGCAGCACGCCGGGCTGACCGCCGCTGACCAGCCAGATCAGGCCGCAGAAGGAGAGTATGCTGCCGAGCAGCACGCCGACGGTTGGTGCAATGCGCAGCAGTACGATGCTGATCAGGATGGTCAGCAGCGGGATCAGCGATACGATGATGCCCATAAACAGCGCGCTGACGCTGTGTGCGGCGTAATACGCCAGGCTTTGGTACAGCACCATGCCCAGCAAACCGAGGATCATCAATTTCCACCAGTTGGCGCGCACCTGCGCCCAGTTGCGCAGCACGCCCGGCAGCACGAACGGCGTCAGGGCAATCAACGCCAGCAGCCAGCGGTAGAGCGAGATGGCCGCCGGATCGATGGCGGTGGCGGAGAGTTTGCTGACGACGGCGTTAATCGACCAAATCAGCACGGCCAACAGCGGGAAAAGCATATTCATGATAATTATTCTCAATAACGTCCAACATGCTGGCTAGTCTACGCGTGTCCGGTTTATCATATATAGCGATATCCAGACAAAAATCGGCGTAAACAAGACAAATCACGGGACGAAACCATGCCAGAAATCCGCCATTTCCCCGAGTCGCTGATCCCGGCGCCGAAGCCGGTGCAGTTCCGCTGCGAGGAGTTCAACGCGCGCACCGAATTCCAGCCGCACAGCCACACCTGGGGCCAGTTGATGTGGGTCAAAGCCGGGGTGATGGTGCTGCGCATCGGCGGGCAGCGCTTTCTGGCGCCGCCGGAGTTCGTGCTGTGGGCGCCGGCCGGCATCGAACACTCCTGCTATAACCAGCGGCTGGCGCAGTGCCGCATGGTGGACATTACGCCGGCGCTGTGTGCCGGCATGCCGGCCGACCCTTGCCTGGTGAGCGTGACGCCGATATTCCGCGCCATCGCCGAGGATTTCTATGCGCGCAAGCAGTACATTCCGCAAACGGAAGAGGATTTGCGCCTGTGCCAGGTGCTGATCGACCAGCTGCGCCTGTCGCCGCGCCAGCAAACCTATCTGCCGTCGTCGGACGACAAATTTTTGGCGCCGGTGCTGGAAGCGCTGGAGCACTGCCCGGCGGACAACACCTCGCTGGCGGCGTGGGCGGCTCGGGTCTACACCACCGAGCGCACGCTGTCGCGCCGCTGCCAGCAGGATCTGGGCATGTCGTTCAGCGAATGGCGCCAGCGCCTGCGTTTCCTGCATGCCGTGTCGCTGCTCGAGCAGGGCAAGACCGTGCAGGACGTGGCGCTGGACGTCGGCTACAGCTCCGCGTCGGCGTTTATCGTCATGTTCCAGCAGATCGCCGGCACCACCCCTGAGCGCTTTCGCCGTGCCTGATTCAGTGGCACACTATTTCGCAGACAAATAGCCGTAAACCGTCGGAGAACGCAGTGAAAATTCTGGTTGATGAAAATATGCCGTACGCGGCCGAGCTGTTCAGCCGCCTGGGCGACGTGCAGGCAGTGCCGGGCCGCCCGATCCCGCGTGAGGCGCTGGCGGATGCCGATGCGCTGATGGTGCGTTCGGTCACCAAGGTCAATGAAGCGTTGCTGGCCGGCAGCCGCATCGGCTTTGTCGGTACCGCCACCGCCGGCACCGATCACGTCGATGACGCCTGGCTGCAACGGCAGGGCATCGGCTTTTCCGCCGCACCGGGCTGCAACGCCATTGCGGTGGTCGAGTATGTGTTCTCTGCCTTGATGCTGCTGGCCGAACGCGATGGCTTTCATCTGCGGGATAAAACCGTCGGCATCATCGGCGTGGGCAACGTCGGTTCCCGCCTGGACGCGCGCCTCAAAGCGCTGGGCGTGCGCACGCTGCTGTGCGATCCGCCGCGTGCCGATCGCGGCGACGCCGGGGAGTTTTGGCCGCTGGAGAAGCTGGTGGCCGAGGCCGACGTGCTGACCTTCCATACGCCGCTGAATAAATCCGGCCCATACCATTCGCTGCATCTGGCGGACGCCGATCTGTTGGCGGCGCTGCCGGACAACCGCATTCTGATCAACGCCTGCCGCGGGCCGGTGGTGGATAACGCCGCGTTGTTGCAGGCGCTGGAAAAGGGCAAAAAGCTGAGCACGGTGCTGGACGTGTGGGAACCGGAGCCGGATCTCTCCTTGCCGCTGCTGGCGCGGGTGAATATCGGCACTGCGCACATCGCCGGGTATACGCTGGAAGGCAAGGCGCGCGGCACCACTCAGGTGTTCGAAGCGTTCAGCCGCCATCTGGGGCAGCCGCAGCAGGTGGCGCTGGCCTCGCTGCTGCCGGTGCCGGAGTTCAGCCAGATCCGCCTCAACGGGCCGCTGGATGAAGCGCGGTTAAAACGATTGATGCACTTGGTGTATGATGTGCGCCGCGATGATGCGCCGCTGCGCAAAGTCGCCGGGCAACCGGGCGAATTCGATCGCCTGCGCAAGCACTATCAGGAACGCCGCGAGTGGTCGTCGCTGGCCGTGCAATGCGATGACAGCGCCAGCGCCGAGCTGCTCGGCAAGCTGGGCTTCAGCGTGGCATAGCGCGTAAGGTTGTCTTAAGCCAACGCCGCTACAGTGAGCGGCAAAGATTATCGGGCGGTGATTGCACTGCCCGTCTGCTTTTATGAATGAAATACTCTGGAGAAAACCCGATGTCTGACGGCTGGAATATCGCGCTGCTCGGCGCCACTGGCGCGGTAGGTGAAGCGTTGCTGGAATTGTTGCAGGAACGCCAGTTCCCGGTGGGTGAGCTCTATCCTCTGGCAAGCGAACGCAGCGCGGGCGCCAATGTGCGCTTCAACGGCAAGTCTCTTCTGGTGCAAAACGCCGAAGAGTTCGACTGGTCACAGGCGCAGCTGGCCTTCTTCGTCGCCGGCAGCGAAGCGTCCGCGCGCTATGCCGAAGAAGCTGGCAACATGGGCTGCCTGGTGATCGACACCAGCAGCCTGTTCGCCATGGAGCCGGATGTGCCGCTGGTGGTGCCGGGCGTTAACCCGCAGGTGCTGGCGGATTACCGCAACCGCAATATCGTGGCGGTGGCCGACAGCATGGTCAGCCAGCTGCTGACGGCGATCAAGCCGCTGACCGAACAGGCGGGGCTGTCGCGTCTGCACGTCACCACGCTGATGTCGGTATCGTCGCGCGGCAAGGTGGCGGTGGACGACTTGGCCGGCCAGAGCGCGCGCCTGCTGAACGGCATCCCGGCCGAGGAAGGTGTTTTCGGCAAGCAGCTGGCGTTCAACCTGTTGCCGCTGATTGCCGACGAGCAGGGTAGCGTGCGCGAAGAACGCCTGATCGTCGATCAGGTGCGCAAGGTGCTGCAGGATGAAGGGCTGCCTATTTCGGTGAGCTGCGTTCAGTCGCCGGTGTTTTACGGCCACGCGCAGGTGGTTCACCTGGAAGCGCTGCGCCCGCTGTCCGCCGAAGAGGCGCGCAGCGAGCTCGAAGAGGTCGAGGACATTCAGCTGAGCGAAGAGGACGATTACCCGACTCAGGTCACCGACGCCTCCGGCAGCGATGCGCTCAGCATCGGGTGTCTGCGTAACGATTACGGCATCCCCGAGCTGTTGCAGTTCTGGACGGTGGCGGACAATGTGCGCTTCGGCGGCGCATTGATGGCTATCGAAACCGCCGAGCGTTTGGTGCAGGAGCAGATGTACTGATGTCTGAGGTGGTCTCGCCCGTTCAGCCAACGCTGAAAATTGCGCTGGGCATCGAATATGACGGCAGCCGGTACTACGGCTGGCAGCGGCAGCAAGAAGTGGCCAGCGTGCAGCAACGCCTGGAGCAGGCGTTGAGCAAGGTGGCGGATGCGCCGATTAGCGTGCTGTGCGCCGGGCGTACCGACGCCGGGGTGCACGCCACCGGGCAGGTGGTGCATTTCGAAACCACCGCGCGCCGCAAGGACGCCGCCTGGACGATGGGGGTAAATACCCATCTGCCGCCGGATATCGCGGTGCGTTGGGTGAGCCCCGTCGCCGACGATTTTCACGCGCGCTTCAGCGCCACCGCGCGCCGCTACCGCTATATTATTTTCAACCATCGCTACCGGCCGGCGGTGCTGCAACAGGGGGTGACGCACTTTTATCACCCGCTGGACGCCGAACGCATGCATCGGGCGGCGCAGGCGCTGCTGGGCGAGAACGACTTCACTTCGTTCCGCGCGGTGCAATGTCAGTCGCGCACCCCGTGGCGCTGCGTAAAACACGTTAAGGTTACGCGCTACGGCGAATATATTGTGGTAGATATCAAGGCGAATGCCTTCGTGCATCACATGGTTCGCAACATCGTCGGCAGCCTGATGGAGATCGGCTGCGGCAATCAGGATGAGAACTGGATGGCCGAGTTGCTGGCGCTGAAAGATCGCAATCTGGCGGCGGCGACGGCGCGAGCCGAGGGGCTGTATCTGGTTGCCGTGGATTACCCTGACCACTTTGGTCTACCGCGGCCGCCGATGGGGCCGCTGTTTTTGCCCGACGATTAAACGCCGGCACGCCTGAAAGCGTCGCTCCCTTGTGCTTCTGCCGGGTGACTGAAACACCCGGCATCAATGAGAGAATTTATGGACATCATCAAGTTTATTATTGATTTCATTCTGCATATTGATGTGCACCTGGCCGAACTGGTCGCACAATACGGCATGTGGGTCTACGCTATTCTGTTCCTGATCCTGTTTTGCGAAACCGGTCTGGTGGTGACGCCGTTCCTGCCGGGGGATTCTTTGCTGTTTGTCGCTGGTGCGCTGGCGGCGTTGCCGACCAACGATCTTAACGTGCACACCATGGTGGCGTTGATGGTGGTGGCGGCGATCCTCGGCGATGCGGTGAACTACACTATCGGGCGGTTGTTCGGCGAGAAGCTGTTCAGCAACCCGAATTCGAAAATTTTCCGCCGCAGCTATCTGGACAAGACGCACCAGTTCTATGAGAAACACGGTGGGAAAACGATTATTCTGGCGCGATTCGTGCCGATCGTGCGTACTTTTGCGCCGTTCGTCGCCGGTATGGGGCATATGTCCTATCGCCACTTCGCCGCCTACAACGTGATTGGCGCACTGGTTTGGGTGCTGCTCTTCACTTATGCTGGCTACCTGTTCGGCGATCTGCCGGTGGTGCAGGAGAACCTGAAACTGCTGATCGTCGGGATCATCATCGTTTCGATTCTGCCGGGCGTGATTGAAATTTGGCGCCACAAGCGCGCGGCCGCCCGCCAGCAAAAACAGTAAAAACATTGTTTAACCTGTCGGTTCGACCAGTTTTTTGTCCACAGCGTCGGGCCGATATGGTTTAATGAGCGACATTATGGTCTGTTCCTGCGAACAACCCTGAAGCCGATGCCTCAGTCGCCGCGCTTGCCGCGCCGCGAACGGGCATTTTTTCATTGGGGTGTTTTCGGGGGGATTGTTAAAGCATGAACAGCGGACTGGCGTGTGCCAGGTTCAAACAGAAAGGTCATCGATGAGCTGGATTGAACGAATTCTTAACAAGAGCAATATCACACAAACCCGTAAGGCGAGCATTCCTGAAGGGGTCTGGACCAAATGCGACAGCTGCGGCCAGGTTCTCTACCGCGCCGAGCTGGAGCGTAATCTGGAAGTGTGTCCGAAGTGCGACCACCACATGCGTATGGGCGCGCGCGCGCGTCTGCATACCCTGCTGGACGAAGGCAGCGAAGTGGAGCTGGGCAGCGATCTGGAGCCGAAAGACGTTCTGAAATTCAAGGATTCCAAGCGCTATAAAGATCGCCTGGTCGCCGCACAGAAAGCGACCGGCGAGAAAGACGCGCTGGTGGTGATGAAGGGCACGCTGTACGGCATGCCGATCGTCGCGGCCTCCTTCGAATTCGCCTTCATCGGCGGCTCGATGTCTTCCGTGGTCGGCGCGCGCTTCGTGCGTGCGGTTGAGCAGGCGCTGGAGGACAACTGTCCGCTGGTGTGCTTCTCCGCCAGCGGCGGCGCGCGCATGCAGGAAGCGCTGATGTCGCTGATGCAGATGGCGAAAACCAGCGCGGCGTTGGCCAAAATGCAGGAGCGCGGCTTGCCGTATATCTCCGTGCTGACCGACCCGACCATGGGCGGCGTTTCTGCCAGCCTGGCAATGCTGGGCGACATCAACATCGCCGAGCCGAAAGCGCTGATCGGCTTTGCCGGCCCGCGCGTCATCGAGCAGACCGTGCGCGAGAAATTGCCGCCGGGCTTCCAGCGCAGCGAGTTCCTGATCGAAAAAGGCGCGATCGACATGATCGTTCGCCGTCCGGAAATGCGCCAGACGTTGGCGAGCATTCTGTCCAAGCTGACCAACCAGCCGCAGCCGCATTTCGATGAGGCCGCGCCGGTCATTGAGCCGGAGCCGCAGGCCGACGCCTGAGGCAAAGACAGATCCCGCCCGGGTTCAGCCGCCACTTTGTGGCTAAGTGACGGCTGATGCCCGTTCCCTGCCGGCCGCAGCCCATCTCGCTGCGGTTTGCAGGCTGGCGGCAGTCACGAAGCGCATCGCCTTTACCGCGGTGAGGGTGGTGCCCTGATGGATTAATGAACCCAAGTTCAGTGATGGGACTCATGCAAAACCACCAAATTCCCCAAGCCACGTCGCCATTGAGCTCGTGGCTTTATTATCTGGAACGTCTGCACAGCCAGGCGATCGAACTCGGCCTTGAGCGCGTACAGCGCGTCGCGGCGCATCTGGATTTACTGACCCCCGCTCCCACGGTGTTCACCGTTGCCGGCACCAACGGCAAAGGCACCACCTGTCGTACCCTCGAAGCCATTCTGCTGGCCGCCGGCCTGCGCGTCGGCGTCTACAGTTCGCCGCATCTGGTGCGCTATACCGAACGCGTGCGCATTCAGGGGGAAGAGCTGAGCGAAGCGGAGCACAGCCGCTCGTTCGCCGCCATTGAAGCCGGCCGCGGCGAAACGTCGCTGACCTATTTCGAATTCGGCACCCTGTCGGCGCTGCAGCTGTTCAAACAGGCGCGGCTCGACGTGGTGATCCTGGAAGTGGGGCTGGGCGGGCGTCTCGACGCCACCAACATCGTCGATCCGAGCGTGGCGGTGATCACCAGCATCGCGCTCGATCACACCGACTGGCTGGGCAACGATCGCGAAAGCATCGGCCGCGAGAAGGCCGGCATTTTCCGCAGCGGCAAGCCGGCGGTGGTGGGCGAACCCGACATGCCGGACAGCATTCGTCAGGTTGCCGAAACGCTGGGCGCGCCGCTGTATCGCCGCGGCGAAGCCTGGAGCTTCAGCGAGCAGGGCGATCGCTGGCAGTGGCAGGGCGGCGACACGCTGCTGACCGATCTGCCGACGCCGAACGTACCGCTGGCCAACGCCGCTACCGCGCTGGCGGCGCTGAACTGCTCCCCGCTGGAAATCGACGAACGCGCGATCTTCACCGGGCTGCAACAGGCGACGCTGCCGGGGCGTTTCCAGATCGTGCGGCGGGAGCCGACGCTGATCCTCGACGTGGCGCACAACCCGCACGCCGCCGGCTATCTGGCCGGGCGCCTGGCCAAACTGCCGCGCGACGGCGGCAAGGTGCGCGCGGTGGTGGGCATGCTGTCGGACAAAGACATCGCCGGCACGCTCGCCTGCCTCAGCGAGCAGGTGGATGAATGGTACTGCGCACCGCTCGACGGGCCGCGCGGCGCCAGCGTCGAACAGCTGGCGCAACATCTGACGGAACCGCGCCGCTTTAATGATGTCGAAACTGCCTGGCGGCAGGCTATGCAGGATGCTGATAAACAGGATATTGTGATCGTCTGTGGATCGTTCCACACCGTGGCGCAGGTGATGGCGGCGTTAGACGAGATGCGGGGAGTGTGAGTGGCGAGTAAATTTCAGAACCGACTGGTCGGAACCGTGATTCTGGTGGCGCTGGGGGTAATCATCCTGCCAGGGCTGCTGGACGGCAAAAAGAAGCATTACGAGGATGAATTCGCGGCCATTCCGTTGGTGCCGAAGGCGGGCGATGTCGAAGAGAACGACGTGCTGCCGCCGGTGACGCAGCCACTGCCGGCACAGCCGCCGGAAGGGGCGGGCGCGCTGGTCGAGCAGCAGGCGGCCAACGAAGCGGCGGCGCAACAGGCGGCGCGGCAGACTGCTCAGCAGCCGACGCAGGTGGCACCATCGCCGGTCGAAACGCGTCCTCAACCGGTGCCGCAGCCCAAGCCGAAACCGGTAGAAACCAAACCGGTAGAAGTGAAGCCGAAACCGGCACCACAACCGAAGCCGGTGGAAGTGAAGCCGGCGCCGAAGCCGGAACCGAAACCTGAACCGACGCCGAAGCCTGAACCGGCACCGCAGCCGAAACCGGCGGAAGAAAAAGCGCCGGCTGGACAAGCCTATGTCGTGCAGCTCGGGGCGTTGAAAAACGCCGCCAAGGCGAACGAGATTGTCGCCTCGCTGCGCCTCTCGGGCTATCGCGCCTTTACCGTGCCGTCAACGCCGGTGCAGGGGCAGATCACCCGCATCTACGTTGGCCCGGACGCTTCCAAGCAGAAGCTGCAGGCGGCGCTGCCGTCGCTGAACTCGATCAGCGGGCTGAGCGGGCAGGTGAAGCCGTACGGCCGTTAAACCCCGCGGGGGCGCAGCAGGATGCGCCCCTGAATTAAGGAGTGGTGGAGCGAAAGCGAGAAAAACCGCGCCTTTTACAGGCGAAATCACCTATGTAGGCGCGGCGATTGGGAATTTTTTAATCGCCGCTTTTTATTTGTAACGTGGTAGGAAATCCCCTACGCAAACGTTTTCTTTTTCTGTTAGAATTCGCCGCGAATTGGATGCAGGGGCGATTCATCATTGGAATAGTTCATGGTCTGGATTGATTACGTCATTATAGCGGTGATTGGATTTTCGGCTCTGGTGAGCCTGATCCGAGGGTTTGTTCGCGAAGCATTGTCACTTGTGACATGGGGATGTGCGTTTTTTGTTGCCAGCCATTTCTACTCTTACCTTGCGGTCTATTTCACTCGTTTTGAAGATGAACTGGTGCGAAACGGCATCGCGATCGCGATTTTGTTCATCGCGACCTTGATCGTAGGGGCTATTGTTAACTATGTGATTAGCTCACTGGTAGAGAAAACCGGGTTGTCGGGCACCGACCGCGTGTTGGGCATCTGCTTCGGCGCGCTGCGCGGAGTGTTGATCGTCGCGGCGATCCTGTTCTTCCTGGACACCTTTACCGGCTTCTCACAAAGCGCCGACTGGAAACAGTCGCAGCTCATTCCCCAGTTCAGTTACGTCATCAGGTGGTTCTTTGACTACCTGCAGAGCACGTCGAGTTTCTTGCCGACCCAATTGCCGGGGCGGTAGCGCTGATGAGGAAAAGACAACATGTGCGGTATTGTCGGTATCGCCGGTTTCATGCCGGTAAACCAGTCGATTTATGATGCGCTGACGGTGCTTCAGCACCGTGGCCAGGATGCCGCAGGCATCGTCACCATTGACGCCCACAACGGGTTCCGTTTGCGTAAAGCCAACGGCCTGGTGAAAGATGTGTTTGAGGCGCGCCATATGCAACGCTTGCAGGGCAACATGGGCATTGGCCATGTGCGTTACCCGACGGCCGGCAGCTCGAGCGCCTCTGAGGCCCAGCCTTTCTACGTCAACTCGCCGTTCGGCATTACGCTGGCCCACAACGGTAACCTGACCAACGCCCATGAGCTGCGCCAAAATCTGTTCGAAAGCGGCCGCCGCCATGTCAACACCACCTCCGACTCGGAAATCCTGCTGAACGTGCTGGCCAGCGAGCTGGACCGCTTCCCGCACTACCCGCTGGAGGCCGACAACATCTTTACCGCGGTCGCCGCCATGCATCAGCAACTGCGCGGCGCTTACGCCTGCGTGGCGATGATCATCGGCCACGGCCTGCTGGCGTTCCGCGACCCGAACGGCATTCGCCCGCTGGTGATCGGCAAGCGCACGCTGGAGGATGGCCGTAGCGAGTACATGGTGGCCTCCGAGAGCGTGGCGCTGGATACCCTGGGCTTTGAGTTCCTGCGCGACGTGGCGCCGGGCGAAGCGGTGTACATCACCACCAAGGGCCAGCTGTTCACCCGCCAGTGCGCGGAGAACCCGAAAACCAACCCGTGCCTGTTCGAATACGTTTATTTCGCGCGCCCGGACTCCTTTATGGACAAGATCTCGGTCTACAGCGCCCGCGTGCGCATGGGCCAGAAGCTGGGTGAGAAGATCGCCCGCGAGTGGGAAGATCTGGACATCGACGTGGTGATCCCGATTCCGGAAACCTCCTGCGACATCGCGCTGGAGATCGCGCGCATTCTCGAGAAGCCATACCGCCAGGGCTTCGTGAAGAACCGCTACGTCGGCCGCACCTTCATCATGCCGGGCCAGCAGGCGCGTCGCCAGTCGGTGCGCCGCAAGCTGAACGCCAACCGCGCCGAGTTCCGCGACAAGAACGTGTTGCTGGTGGATGATTCCATCGTGCGCGGCACCACGTCGGAACAGATCGTCGAGATGGCGCGCGAAGCGGGCGCCAAGCGCGTGTACCTGGCTTCCGCCGCGCCGGAAGTGCGCTTCCCGAACGTCTACGGCATCGACATGCCGAGCGCCAACGAACTGATCGCCCACGGGCGTGAAGTGGATGAAATCCGCCAGATCATCGGCGCCGACGGGCTGATTTTCCAGGACCTGGACGATCTGATCGAAGCGGTGCGCGAAGAGAACCCGGACATCACCCAGTTCGAATGTTCGGTGTTCAACGGCATCTACGTGACCAAAGACGTCGACCAAAGCTATCTGGAATACCTGGAGTCGCTGCGCAGCGACGACGCCAAGGCGCTGCGGGTGCAAACCGAAGCGGAAAATCTGGAACTGCACAACGAAGGCTAGCCGCCTGCGTTGATCCCTCAGGGTGCATCGCCGCGTCTGCGGCGGTGCACCTTGCTCCTCTGACTTGCTTATCCCTCGCCATTGCGGCAAAGTCTGCCTGATCTTACTTTTTACGGCAGAGGCCATTTTCCATGAAACGACTCATCATCGGCATTTCCGGCGCCAGCGGCGCTGTCTACGGCGTGCGCCTGTTGCAGGTTTTGCGCGACGTCGCAGAGGTGGAAACCCATTTGGTGATGAGCAACGCGGCAAGACAGACGCTGGCGCTGGAAACGCCGTACAGCCTGCGTGAAGTGCAGGCGCTGGCCGATGTGGTGCACGACGCACGCGACATCGCCGCCGGCATCTCCTCCGGCTCCTTCAAGACCCTGGGCATGGCGATCCTGCCCTGCTCGATCAAAACCCTGTCCGGCATCGTCAACAGCTACAGCGACGGGCTGCTGACTCGCGCCGCCGACGTGGTGCTCAAAGAGCGCCGCCGTTTGGTGCTGTGCGTGCGGGAAACGCCGCTGCATTTGGGGCACCTGCGGTTGATGACCCAGGCGGCGGAGATGGGGGCGGTCATCATGCCGCCGGTGCCGGCGTTTTACCACCAGCCGAAAAGCGTGGAAGACATCATCGATCAGACCGTCAATCGGGTGATTGACCAGTTTGATATCGAACTGCCGACCGATCTGTTCACCCGCTGGCAGGGTGCTAATTAACAGTTTTATCCCTAAATTGGTACATTTGTGCAACACCGCACTGAATTGGGGCGGAGTATGCACCATAATGATCCCACTTCATCACGCTCACTGTTTCATGGCGCCGCCTTGTCGCGGCTGCCAGTGGCGCGGCCCCGACCGGCCGATTTAATTTTGCGGTTATCGTCCCAGGAAACAGTATTGTGAAGGCCGGAGCCGTTCCCTCCGCCCGTAGCACCGAATGTGGCACGATTACTGCAAATTGATTTGGTGGGGAAAGTAATGCCCGTAGTGGCATCAAAAAAATCAATTTGAGGGTAATTTATGAAAAAGCGGGTTTTGATTTTGCCGTTAGTTCTGGCTTTGAGCGCCGCCAGCAGCGCCTTTGCCGCCATTCCTTCCACGCTGAAGATTGGCACCGATCCGACATACGCGCCGTTTGAATCCAAAAACGCCAAAGGCGAGCTGGTCGGCTTTGACATCGATTTGGCCAAAGAGCTGTGCAAACGCATCAATACCCAATGCACCTTCGTGGAGAGCGACTTCGACGCGCTGATCCCATCCCTCAAGGCGAAGAAGATTGACGCCATTATCTCTTCGCTGTCCATCACTGAAAAACGCCAGCAGGAAATCGCCTTTACCGACAAGCTGTATGCCGCCAACGCGCGTCTGATCGCGCCGAAGGGCTCCAAGCTGCTGCCAACCGCCGAAGCGCTGAAAGGCAAGAGCGTGGGCGTGCTGCAGGGCACCACCCAGGAAGCCTACGCCAACGCCATGTGGCAGCCGAAAGGGGTGACCGTCGTGCCTTACCAGAACCAGGATCTGGCTTATGCCGACCTGGCCTCCGGCCGTATCGATGCCGCCTTCCAGGATGAAGTGGCGGGCAGCGACGGCTTCCTGAAACAGCCGCCGGGCAAAGACTATGCGTTCGCCGGCGAATCGGTGAAGGATGACAAGTTCTTCGGCGTCGGCACAGGCATGGGGCTGCGCAAGACCGATACCGAGCTGAAAGCGGCGCTGGACAAAGCCTTCGCCGAGATGCGTAAAGACGGCACCTACGACAAATACGCGAAAAAGTACTTCGACTTTGACGTCTACGGCGGGTAATCCGCTTCCCGTTCCATGCTGTGACTGCGGGGCCGGTGCGCCGGCCCCGATGGTTCGGATCCTAGACCACAGGGTGAAGTAGATGCTGCAAGGCTATTCCCAACTGATTTTCGAGGGGGCTCTGGTGACGTTGGAGCTGGCCCTCAGTTCCGTGGTGCTGGCGGTGGTGATCGGTCTGATCGGCGCCGGTGGCAAACTGTCTCATAACCCCTTTATCTCCGGCCTGTTCGGCGCCTATACCACGCTGATCCGCGGCGTGCCCGATCTGGTGCTGATGCTGCTGATCTTTTACGGTTTGCAGATCGCGCTGAACAACATCACCACGCTGCTGGGCTTCGCGCAGATCGATATCGATCCGCTCGGCGCCGGCATCATTACCCTCGGCTTTATCTACGGCGCTTATTTTACCGAGACCTTCCGCGGCGCCTATCTGGCGGTGCCGAAAGGGCAGATCGAAGCGGCGACGGCCTACGGCTTCAGCGGCGCGCAGATCTTCCGGCGCATTCTGTTCCCGGCGATGATGCGTTTCGCCTTGCCGGGCATCGGCAACAACTGGCAGGTGATCCTGAAGGCGACGGCGCTGGTGTCGATCCTCGGCCTGAACGACGTGGTGAAAGCCACGCAGCTGGCGGGGAAAGGCACCTATCAGCCGTTCTTCTTCGCCATCGTGGCCGGCGTGGTTTACCTGATCTTCACTACCGTTTCCAACGGCGTGCTGCTGTGGCTTGAACGGCGTTACTCACTGGGCGTCAAGAGGGCCGAGCTATGATCGACATCCTGCAACAGTATTGGCAGTCGCTGCTGTGGAGCGACGGCTACCGCTTCACCGGCGTGGCGGTAACGCTGTGGCTGCTGATCGCCTCGGTGGTGATGGGCGGGCTGCTGGCGATCCCGATGGCGGTGGCGCGCGTCTCTTCCATCCGCTGGGTGCGTTTCCCGGTGTGGCTCTACACCTATGTGTTTCGCGGTACGCCGCTGTACGTGCAGCTGCTGGTGTTCTACTCCGGCATGTACAGCCTTGAGATCGTGCGCGGCAGCGAGTTTCTCAATGCGTTTTTCCGCAGCGGGCTCAACTGCACCATCCTGGCGCTGACGCTCAACACCTGCGCCTATACCACCGAGATCTTCGCCGGGGCCATCCGCTCGGTGCCGCACGGTGAAATCGAGGCCGCCAACGCCTACGGTTTCTCGCGCTTCAAGATGTATCGCTGCATCATTTTGCCTTCGGCGCTGCGTACCGCGCTGCCGGCTTACAGCAACGAAGTGATCCTGATGCTGCACTCCACCGCGCTGGCGTTTACCGCCACCGTGCCGGATCTGCTGAAGATCGCGCGCGACATCAACGCCGCGACCTATCAGCCGTTCTACGCCTTCGGCATCGCGGCGGTGCTGTACCTGATCATCTCCTACGTGTTAATCAGCCTGTTCCGCAAGGCTGAAAAACGCTGGATGGCACACGTTAGTCACTGATAAATGACGGGAAGAAAAACCATGTCTGAGAATAAATTAGCCGTCACCGAACTGCACAAACGCTATGGCGATCACGAAGTGCTGAAGGGCGTCTCGCTGGCGGCCAACGCCGGGGATGTGATCAGCATCATCGGCTCCTCCGGCTCCGGCAAAAGTACCTTTCTGCGCTGCATCAACTTCCTCGAGAAGCCGAGCGAAGGCTCGATCAGCCTGAACAACGAAGACATTCGCATGGTGCGCGACAAAGACGGCCAGCTGAAGGTGTTCGACAAGAAGCAGCTGCAGCTGCTGCGCACCCGCCTGACCATGGTGTTCCAGCATTTCAATCTGTGGAGCCACATGACGGTGCTCGAGAACGTGATGGAGGCGCCGGTGCAGGTGCTGGGGCTGAGCAAGGCCGAAGCGCACGAGCGCGCGGTGCGCTATCTGGATAAGGTGGGCATCGATGAGCGGGCGCGCGGCAAATACCCGGTGCACCTGTCGGGCGGCCAGCAGCAGCGCGTTTCTATCGCCCGCGCGTTGGCGATGGAGCCGGAAGTGCTGCTGTTTGACGAGCCGACGTCGGCGCTGGATCCCGAGCTGGTGGGCGAGGTGCTGCGTATCATGCAGAAGCTGGCGGAGGAGGGGAAAACCATGGTGGTGGTGACGCACGAAATGGAGTTTGCGCGCCACGTTTCCAACCACGTGATCTTCCTGCACAAAGGGTTGATTGAAGAGCAGGGGCCGCCGGCCGAGCTGTTCGGCAACCCCAAAAGCCCGCGCCTGCAGCAGTTCCTGTCCGGCGCGTTGAAGTAACGTCAGATCAGCGGGCTTCGGCCCGCTGATTAATCACGTCATCCAGAGCCTGTTCCAGCTCCAGATAGCGGAAGTGGAAGCCGGCCTCCTCCAGCCGCTTCGGCACCGCCCGCTGGCCGCCGAGCACCAGCACCGCCGCTTCCCCCATCAACAAACGCATGACGAACGCCGGCACCCGCAGAAACGCCGGGCGATCGAGCACGTTGGCCAATTGGGCGGCGAACTGTTCGTTATGCACCGGGTAGGGAGCGACCATGTTGAACGGGCCGGTCAGCGTGGCGTGATCCAGCAGATAAATAATGCCGTTGACCATGTCTTCGAGATGGATCCACGGCAGGTATTGGCGGCCGTCGCCGATCGGGCCGCCCAGCCCGAAGCGGAACGGCGGCAGCATTTTAGCCAGCGCGCCGCCCTGTGGCGCCAGCACCACGCCGGTGCGCAGCAGGCAGACCCGGGTGGCGTCGCTCTGCGCCTGCAGCGCCAGCGCTTCCCAGCGTTGGCACAGCTGGTGGGTGAATTCGTCGTGCGGCGGCTCCTCTTCGGTGACCACCGCCTGCCCCTGGTCGCCGTAGTAGCCGACGGCGGAACCGGAAATCAGCACGCCGGGCGGCGTGCTGCCTGCCTTGAAAAGCTGCGCCAACCGCTCGGTCAGATCCCAGCGGCTATGGCACAGCCGCTGTTTCTGCTGTGCGCTCCAGCGCTTGTCGGCGATAGGTTCGCCGGCCAAATTGATCACCGCATCGAAGTCATCCAGCGACTGCCGGTCGTCCAGCGTTTGCCAATAGCTCGGCTGGTCGCCCAGCCTGGCCCGGGCTCGCCGTTCGTCTCGCGTCAGCACCGTAATTTGGTGAGAAAGCGC
Source organism: Serratia sp. CY84636 (assembly GCF_052166245.1). Classification (NCBI taxonomy): domain Bacteria; kingdom Pseudomonadati; phylum Pseudomonadota; class Gammaproteobacteria; order Enterobacterales; family Yersiniaceae; genus Serratia; species Serratia sp. CY84636. The sequence goes on along the minus strand of NZ_JBJNOX010000002.1, from coordinate 1,907,937 downwards.
CAGCAGCCTGGCCGTCAGGCTGCTGCCTATCAATCCCGTTGCGCCGGTGATCAGGATCCGCATGGTCGACCTCCCTGAGTTAGTCCCGGCGGTAGCTCATGGTCATGGAGACCGAATCGGCGTAGCGCAGGGCCAGAAGTTTATCTATCTCCACTTCAGCATAGGTCACCCAGGCATGTTCTTTTACGATATCGAGCACATCCTGCGTTAATTTTTCCAGCAGCGCGAAACGGTTATCTTCCACATGGCGGATGATCGCTTTGGTGATGGTGCGGTAGTTGAGCGCGTCGGCGATGTCTTCGCTGTTGCGCGCCTTGTCCGCCGGGTAGTGGATCACCACGTTAATCAGGACGTCCTGTCGGTTGTTGATTTCTTCTTCCTTGATACCGATGAACGTGCGCAACCGCAGATTTTTAATGCGAATAACGGCGTCGGGTTGACTGAAAGACATCAGAGATTCTCCATAGGTCTGATTATTGGCGTTCAGAATACACGGAAAGTAGGGAAATGATAACGCAGGGGCGATGTGACTCCCCGGCGGCGGGGAGTCGGGGAGCGGGGGTTAGCCCTGTTCAGCCAGCTTATAGGCGCGCTCGGTCGCCGGGCGGTTGCTGATGCGCTCGAACCAGTTGCGCACCGCCGGGTAATCCGCCAGATCGATGCGCTGGCGCGGATGCGACACCACCCACGGGTAGGTGGCGATATCGGCGATGCTGTAGTTGTCGCCGCCCAGGTACGGGTGTTTTTGCAGTTCGGCTTCCAGCACGCCGTACAGCCGCTTGGTCTCCAGCTGGTAGCGCTCAATGGCGTAAGGCACCGGCTGCGGCGCGTAGTGGTTGAAGTGGTGATTCTGCCCGAGCATCGGCCCGAACCCGGCCACCTGCCAGAACAGCCACTGCAGGGTGGCGGCGCGTTCGCGCAGGCCCTTGCTCAACAGCTTGCCGGTTTTCTCCGCCAGATACAGCAGGATTTCCCCGGACTCGAACAGGCTGATTGGCGCGCCGCCGTCCACCGGTTGCTGATCGACGATCGCCGGGATTTTGTTGTTGGGAGAAATGCTCAGAAAGTCCGGTTTGTACTGCTCGCCGGCGCTGATGTTTACGCGATGGATACGGTAGGGTAAGCCGACCTCTTCCAAAAACAAGGTGATCTTGTGACCATTGGGAGTAGGCGCGTAATACAGGTCAATCATGTTGCCTCCTGCGGTAAGGTGATCTGTAATTCATTACACGTTGCTGCGGTCTTCGCCGCGCACAAAGGTATATCAGAGATCCAACAATAGCAGCTAAGGATAGCAGGCTATGTGGGATTCGTCCGATGCTATCTGCGCGGTTGGATCACAATTCTCCACCGGGGCGGACGGCGGTTTGCCGCACGGCGCCGGCGCGGTAAAATGGCGCTTATTTCCCTCTATAGGACAAGGTTATGAAGCTGATGTTCGCCTCGGATATTCACGGATCGCTGCCGGCCACCGAACGCGTGCTGAAATTGTTCGAACAAAACGGCGCCGACTGGTTGATTCTTCTGGGTGATTTGCTGAATCACGGCCCGCGCAACGCGCTGCCGGCCGGGTATCAGCCCGCTCAGGTTGCCGAACGATTGAATCGCTATAGCGACAAGATCATCGCCGTTCGCGGCAATTGCGACAGCGAGGTCGATCAGATGCTGCTGACGTTTCCCATCGAGGCGCCCTGGCAACAGGTTTTACTGCAAAAAAGACGATTGTTTTTGACCCACGGTCACCTTTATCATCCCTCGGCACTGCCGCCGTTATCCCGCGGTGACGTCTTGGCCTACGGCCATACGCATCTGCCGCAGGCGGAGCGGCAGGGTGAGATCTATTGCTTCAATCCGGGCTCGGTCAGCATTCCCAAAGGGGGCTTTCCGGCCAGCTACGGCATGTTGGATCGGGGCACTTTGCGCGTGCTGACGCTCGACGACGGCAAGGTCGTCGCGGAAGTGGCGTTAACACGCTAAACGCACTAATTTATACACACACAATAAAAATCTTTGAAAAACACTCATTGATTAACCAGCGCGCGGGATGCATCGCGCCAAAATAGAAGGTTTTAGAGGATGGCGGAACAGGGTCAGGCTGCAGATACCGAATGGGTTGATATCGTCGACGAGCAAAACGAGGTGATCGCGCAATCCAGTCGTCAACAGATGCGGGCGGAGCGGCTGCGCCATCGTGCTACCTATATTGTGGTGCATGATGGGATGGGAAAAATTCTGGTGCAGCGTCGCACCGAGATCAAGGACTTCTACCCGGGCTGGTTGGACGCAACGGCGGGTGGCGTAGTGCAAAGCGGTGAAAACGTGCTGGATTCGGCGCGCCGCGAGGCGGAAGAAGAGCTGGGCATTGCCGGTGTGCCTTTCGCCGAACACGGTCTGTTCTACTTCGAAGAAGAGCAGTGCCGGGTGTGGGGCGCGCTGTTCAGCTGCGTATCGCACGGCCCGTTCGCGCTGCAGGAAGAAGAAGTGGCCGAGGTGTGCTGGCTGACGCCGGAAGAGATCACCGCGCGCTGCGACGAGTTTACCCCGGATTCGCTGAAGGCGCTGTCGCTGTGGCTGACGCGCAACAACGAGCAGGATTACGGTAAGCCGCTCGACAACCATTGAGACGCCAACGCGTGAGAAAGCCGGTCATCGACCGGCTTTTTTTATGGCGCGGATTCAGCAGCTGTCGCGGCGGCACAGCGTGGCGGGCAGGGAGCCTGCCGGCAGCCAGGGCTGCTCGTTCAGGCGCGCCAGCAGCGCCTGGCCGGCCTGAATGCCGATGTCGCGATGCGGAATGGTCATGGTGGTCAGCGGCGGCTGGCAGACCCGGCTGAACTCGCTGTTGCCGAACCCCACCACCGCCAGATTGTCCGGCACCTTGATGCGCCGCCGTTGGCATTCATACAGCGCGCCGCCGGCCAGTTCGTCCGAGGCGCACACCAGCGCGTCCAGCTCCGGCCAGGCCAGCAGGAATTCCGGCAGCTGCTGCGCGCCGGTGCTGAAGCTGGCGGGCTGCGCGGCGTTGATCACCCGATGCGGCGACATATGGTTGCGCAGCAGCGCCTTGTGCCAGCCCTGCAGGTGCTGCTGGAAGATCCACTGTTCCTGGTTGGCGCACAGCAGCCCGATGTTCTGATAGCCGCTGGCGATCACCGTTTGCGTCAGCTGATACATGGCCGCCACGTAGTCGATGCCGATGCTCATGTCGATAGGATCGGCGCGCACGGCGCCGATCTCCACCACCGGAATGTTGGCGGCGATCAGCGCGTTGCGGGCGTTTTGCGAATGCTCGACGCTGAGCAGCACCGCCGCCGCCAGGTTGTAAGAGAGCAGGGTCTCCAGCAATTTCTCTTCGCGCTCCAGATGGTGCTGCGACTCCGCCAGCATGATGTGATAACCGGCCGGCTGCAGCACTTTCTGCAGGCCGGCGAACATCTCGGCGCAGCCGGATTCGGACAGGCTGGGCACCACCATGGCGATGGTGTAGGACGAGGCCGACGCCAGCGAACTGGCGGCCAGGTTGGGCAGATACCCCAGTTCGCTCACCGCGGCTTCAATCTTCTCGCGCAGTTTGTCTGAAACCTGCTCCGGCGTGCGCAGCGCGCGCGACACCGTCATGGTGCCGACGCCCGCCAGCTGCGCTACGTCAGCCAACGTCACCCTGCCCGTGCTGCGTCGTTTTTTACCGATCGACATGCCTAATCCCGACTGAAATGCGCGCGCGGCGCATAAAAATGGTGAGGGTGGGAAGCCGACGGCGCGGCTTCGACGATCCCCGTATGCGGCACATTCTACCCCGTTACCCGAAAGAGCGAGAAAAAATTGTGGTTAACGCCATGCCGCAGCGCGGCGTTTTGATAGCGCTATCACAGATCTGCATGATAGCGCTTTGGTAGCGCTATCTTTGTGATATCCATCACTGTGTGGCCGGGTGGGGTTGATTAAAGTTTTACCGTCGTCGGTGAATTAATCACCGGCCGAAACCATCAACCTTTAGGAGGGTAACGTGCTGAAAGAGTGGCTGACCGCCGATCATATACAGCTGTGCGAACGGGTGGAGGACTGGCGCCAGGCGGTAACGCTGAGTGCGCAGCCGCTGCTGCAAGACGGCGTGATCACGCCGAATTACCTGACGGCCATCTTTCATCAGCAGGAGAAGCTCGGGCCTTACTTTGTCCTGGCGCCGGGCATCGCCATGCCGCACGCCCGGCCCGAAGAGGGCGCCAACGCGTTGGGATTATCGCTGTTGAAGATCCATCAGGGGGTGAACTTTCATTCCGCGGATAACGATCCGGTTCAGGTGGTGGTGATGCTTTCGGCGCCCGACGGCGACAGCCACATCGAATTGATTTCGCAACTGGCGGAATTATTTTCAGACAATCAGGCCATGGAGGCGTTATTTCACGCCAAAGATAAACGGCAAATCGAGGATATTATCGCCCGCTATTAACGCTTAATCACCAGGAACACTATTAATGCTAACAACGCCGGGAATATGACCGGCGGCGCTACCCTACACGCTAAATTCAACAGGTGGATATTATGAAAATCATGGCGATTTGCGGTTCCGGTCTCGGCAGCAGTTTTATGGTGGAAATGAACATTAAAAAGGTGCTGAAAAAGATGGGCGTGGAGGCCGAGGTCGAACACTCCGATCTGTCGTCCGCCACCCCCGGCGCCGCCGACGTGTTCGTGATGGCGAAAGACATCGCCGACAGCGCCAGCGTACCGGCCGAGCAGCTGGTGGTGATCAGCAACATCATCGACATTAATGAGCTGGAAGCCAAGCTGCGCGCTTACTTCGAAGCCCACTCAATCATCTGAATAAAACGATTGGCGAGGTGGATATGTTTATCCAGGAAACGCTTAAGTTTGTGGTGGATATATTAAAGGTGCCTTCGGTACTGGTCGGGCTTATTGCGCTGATCGGTTTGCTGGCGCAAAAGAAATCGTTTTCCGACGTGGTAAAAGGCACGGTAAAAACCATTCTCGGCTTTATCGTTTTGGGCGGCGGCGCCACGGTATTGGTCGGATCGCTCAATCCGCTGGGCGGCATGTTCGAACACGCGTTCAATATTCAGGGCATCATTCCGAATAACGAAGCCATTGTCTCCATCGCGCTGGAGAAATACGGCGCCTCCACCGCGCTGATCATGGCGTTCGGCATGGTGGCGAATATCGTGGTGGCGCGCTTCACCCGGCTGAAATACATCTTCCTGACCGGCCACCACACCTTCTACATGGCCTGCATGATCGGCATCATCCTGACGGTGGCGGGCTTCGAGGGCGTGCAGCTGGTGTTTACCGGCGCGCTGACCCTGGGGCTGGTGATGGCGTTCTTCCCGGCGATCGCCCAGCGCTATATGCGCCGCATCACCGGCAATGACGATATCGCCTTCGGCCACTTCGGCACCCTGGGCTACGTGCTGTCCGGCTGGATCGGCTCGAAGGTGGGTAAAAACTCGCGCTCGACCGAGGAGATGAACCTGCCGAAAAACCTCAGCTTCCTGCGCGACAGCTCCATTTCGATCTCGATGACCATGATCGTCATCTACCTGATCCTGGCGATCTGCGCCGGGCGGGCCTATGTTGAAAGCGAGCTCAGCGGCGGCCAGAACTACCTGGTGTATTCGATCATTCAGGCCATCACCTTCGCCGCCGGGGTGTTCATCATCCTGCAGGGCGTGCGTTTGATTCTGGCGGAAATCGTGCCGGCGTTCACCGGCTTCTCGGAAAAGCTGGTGCCGAATGCGCGGCCGGCGCTGGATTGCCCGGTGGTCTATTCCTATGCCCCCAACGCGGTGCTGATCGGCTTCCTGTTCAGCTTCCTTGGCGGATTGGCCGGGCTGTTCCTGCTGGGGCAGCTGAAGATGGTATTGATCCTGCCCGGCGTGGTGCCGCACTTCTTCACTGGCGCTACCGCCGGGGTGTTCGGCAACGCCACCGGCGGGCGGCGTGGCGCGATGCTGGGCGCCTTCGCCAACGGGCTGCTGATCACCTTCCTGCCGGTATTGCTGCTGCCGGTGCTGGGGGCGCTGGGCTTTGCCAACACCACCTTCTCCGACGCCGACTTCGGCGCGATCGGCATCCTGCTGGGCAATATGGCGCGCTTTATGTCGAAGGAGATGATCATGCTGGCGATCGTCGCCGTGTTCGCGCTGCTGGTGGCGCATAACTTCCTGGGAAAACGCAAAGGCGCGCCGGCCGCTGACCGCGTCGAGAAATAACGAGGGCAGACTGATGAACTACACAACGAGCGAAACGGAAATTGGAGAGCTGTATACCCTGGCGCGGGCGATCCGCCTGGAAACGCTGAAAGCGCTGACCGGGCTGGGCTTCGGCCACTACGGCGGCTGTATGTCGGTGGTGGAGACGCTGGCGGTGTTGTACGGCAGCGTGATGCGCATCGATCCGGCGGATCCGGACTGGCCGGAGCGCGATGACTTCGTGCTGTCGAAAGGGCACGCCGGCCCGGCGCTTTACAGCACGCTGGCGATCAAGGGCTACTTCCCGCTGGCGGAGCTGAAGACCCTCAACCAGAACGGCACGCGTCTGCCGAGCCACCCGGACCGGCTGCGCACGCGCGGCGTGGACGCCACCACCGGCTCGCTGGGGCAGGGCGTGTCGATCGCCGCCGGCATGGCGTTGTCCCATCGGCTGGCGGGGCGCCGCAATCGGGTGTTCAGCATCCTCGGTGACGGGGAACTGAACGAAGGGCAGTGCTGGGAGGCGTTCCAGTTTATCGCCCACCACAATCTGAACAACCTGACGCTGTTCATCGATTACAACAAGCAACAGCTGGACGGCGCGCTGGACGAGGTGATCCAACCGTTCGATCTGGCCGCCAAGTTCCGCGCCTTCGGCTTTGAGGTGCAGACCATCAAGGGCGATGACATCGCGGCGCTGCTGGCGGCGGTGGCGCCGGCGCGCGGCGGCGAACAGCGGCCGCTGGCGATCGTGCTCGACAGCATCAAAGGGCAGGGCGTGGCCTATCTGGAAAACCTGTCGAACTCTCACCACCTGCGCCTGACGCCGGACGTGCAGCAGGAAATCGAAAAAGCCATCGCCGAACTGGAGGCCGCCCATGTTTAACGTAGTGACGCAGTTGGAAAACGACGCCGTCGAAATGCGCAAAGTCTACGCCGGCGCGGTGCGTCGGCAGATTGAGGCGGGCGCGCCGATCATCGCGCTGGAGGCGGATCTGATGAGCTCGATGGCGATGGATGGCGTGCACAAGGATCACCCGCAGCACGTGATCAACTGCGGCATCATGGAGGCCAACGTGATCGGCGTCGCCGCCGGGCTGTCGCTCACCGGCCGGGTGCCGTTCGTGCATACCTTTACCGCCTTCGCCAGCCGCCGCTGTTTCGATCAGCTGTTCATGTCGCTGGATTATCAGCGCAACAACGTCAAGGTAATCGCCTCCGACGCCGGGGTGAGCGCCTGCCACAACGGCGGCACCCACATGTCGTTCGAGGATATGGGCATCGTGCGCGGGCTGGCGCATTCGGTGGTGCTGGAGGTGACCGACGCCACCATGTTCGCCGATATTCTGCGCCAGCTGATGGATCTGCGCGGCTTCTACTGGGTGCGCACCATTCGCAAGCAGGCGACGCGCATCTACCAGGAGGGCTCGTGCTTTACCATCGGCAAGGGCAACCTGCTGCGCGACGGCGACGACATTACGCTGATTGCCAATGGCATCATGGTGGCGGAGGCGCTGAAGGCGGCTCAGATGCTGGCGCAGCAGGGCGTCAGCGCGGCGGTGATCGATATGTTCACCCTCAAGCCTATCGACCGTGAACTGATCAAAACCTATGCGGCCAAAACCGGGCGCATCGTCACCTGTGAAAACCACAGCATTCATAACGGGCTGGGATCGGCGGTGGCGGAGGTGCTGGCGGAAGAGTGCCCGACGCCGATGCGGCGCGTGGGGGTGAAGGAGCGTTACGGCCAGGTGGGCACCCAGGCGTTTTTACAGCAGGAGTACGGCCTGACCGCCGAGCATATTCTGGAGGCCGCCGGGCAGCTGTTGTAAAGCAGAATAGGAATTACCTGCATTCTCTTCGGTAATCGAATCGGTTATTACCCGCGAGGTGTTCTGCCCTGAGACGTTGATCAACATGTTACCCATTGCAAAGTCCCCTAGGGGACTTTTTCTTTTTTTATTGATAATAACTGGCCAATGTAGGAATAAAACATGATAATTGAAAAATAGATCAATAAATACAATTAGTTATATTTATTTCGTGAATGATATGTATCACACTCTCTTATTCATACATGGAGTGAATAAGGGAGTGTGCAATTTTTCCATTAACCCTATGATTGAATGACATCCAACTCTCAAGGAGGAGATTATGGCCGTAGTTCCATTACTGCCGCCAGGCGGTTTTACTGTTCTTGCCAGAAACTTGCGCGAGGCGCGCAGGCAGGGGCAACCGCGTAACATGGCGTTGCCTGGTACTTACTATTGGTTCTACCATCAGGTAAAAAATCGGGGCCCTTGGGATTACAAACAGCAAAATCGCGCATTGGCTAACTTTGGTAATTTCAATTATGGTGCAACCGGTACCGCGGCTGGAATTCCCGCAGATATTTTGTTGATGGGCGCTGGATTTGCTCAGTCACGGGCAGGAACATCGCGGTCAGAATGGAGTCATTGGTATCAACGTCCGCCGTATGGTGATGACCCTCAGGATCAATATTGGATCAAACAAGGAATTGATTATGCAACTCGGCATGGTTACTAAATGGGCTCATCGGCTATTGACGACGGTTTTGTTGGTTATTGTCGTTGGCTTTGCGGGGTATTGGTATGCCACCCGCGATACTTATGACGATAAGCTCTACAGCAAAAAGCAGTTGACCGACGAGATTTGGCTCTATGTCACCGAGTACCAGAATGCGGGGGCCACTGACACGGATGTGTATCGTTACTATTTGAACAGAAGCCTGGATGGGGACCCTATCAACGTGCTGAGTCAAAGCGCGCCAATTTTGACGGCGGATCGGGCTGATGCAACTATCCTTGGTGAGGGTAACCGCATCACCATCAATTTTTCCGGGAAGGTGTATTCCTTTACGAATTCGGCATTTTTCTATGCCACGAACAGCCAAACACCCATCATGCCTACCATTGATTTTTCTGCAAGGGGTGTCAGTGCCTGGCGATGATGATGGGCGCAGCTGATTTGGCGGGTATTGTCTAAAACAGCATAATCACAAGAATATCAGGCATAAAAAAGCCAGTCAGGTAATCCTGACTGGCTTTTTTTAACGGTTTATTACGCCTTGGCGGCTGCGTCAGCCTGGGAAGACTGGATCGCCGTCAGCGCGACGGTGTAGACGATATCGTCAACCAGTGCGCCGCGCGACAGGTCGTTCACCGGCTTGCGCATGCCTTGCAGCATCGGCCCGATGGAAACCAGGTCAGCGGAACGCTGTACCGCTTTGTAGGTGGTGTTGCCGGTGTTCAGATCCGGGAAGATGAACACGGTCGCCTGGCCGGCTACCGGTGAGTTCGGCGCCTTGGACTTGGCAACGTCGGCCATGATGGCGGCGTCGTACTGCAGCGGGCCGTCGATGATCAGGTCCGGGCGTTTTTCCTGCGCCAGACGGGTCGCTTCGCGCACTTTCTCGACGTCGCTGCCCGCACCGGAGTTGCCGGTGGAGTAGGAGATCATCGCTACGCGAGGCTCGATGCCGAAGGCCGCGGCGGAATCCGCAGACTGGATGGCGATCTCAGACAGCTGCTCGGCGGTCGGATCCGGGTTGATCGCGCAGTCGCCGTAGACCAGTACCTGGTCAGGCAGCAGCATGAAGAACACGGAGGACACCAGCGAGCTGCCCGGCGCGGTTTTGATCAGCTGCAACGGCGGACGGATGGTGTTGGCGGTGGTGTGAACCGCGCCGGAGACCAGACCGTCGACTTCGCCTTGTTCCAGCATCAGGGTGCCGAGCACCACGTTGTCTTCCAGCTGCTCGCGCGCGACCACTTCGGTCATGCCTTTGCTCTTGCGCAGCTCAACCAGACGCGGCACGTAGTTTTCACGTACGGCGACCGGATCGACGATTTCGATGCCTTTGCCCAGCTCAACGCCTTGCGCTGCCGCGACGCGCTGGATCTCGTCCGGGTTGCCGAGCAACACGCATTCCGCGATGCCGCGTTCGGCGCAGATGGCTGCCGCTTTCACGGTGCGCGGCTCGTCGCCTTCCGGCAGCACGATGCGTTTGCCGGCTTTACGCGCCAGCTCGGTCAGCTCGTAACGGAACGCCGGTGGAGACAGACGGCGTGAACGTTCGGAGGTGGCGGTCAGCGAGTCGATCCACTCGGTGTTGATGTGGCTGGCCACGTAGTTCTGCACTTTCTCGATGCGCTGGTGGTCGTCCGCCGGCACTTCGAGGTTGAAGCTCTGCAGGCTCAGCGAGGTCTGCCAGGTGTTGGTGTCGACCATGAACACCGGCAGGCCGGTCTGGAAGGCGCGTTCGCACAGCTTCTTGATCGGCTCGTCGATGGCGTAGCCGCCGGTCAGCAGGATGGCGCCGATTTCCACGCCGTTCATCGCCGCCAGGCAGGCGGAGACCAGCACGTCAGGACGGTCTGCGGAGGTCACCAGCAGAGAGCCCGGGCGGAAGTGTTCCAGCATGTGCGGGATGCTGCGCGCACAGAAGGTCACGGACTTCACGCGGCGAGTCATGATGTCGCCTTCGTTAACCACGCGGGCCTTCAGGTGGCGAGCCATGTCGATGGCGCGGGTGGCGATCAGATCGAAGCTCCACGGCACGCAGCCCAGAACCGGCAGCGGGCTGTTGGCGAACAGCTGCGCAGGATCGACGTGGGCGATGCTGGCTTTGGTGGAGTCGTCGAAGATTTCGGATAGGTCAGGACGGGTGCGGCCCTGATCGTCGACCGGTGCGTTCAGCTTGTTGATGATTACGCCGGTGATGTTTTTGTTCTTGCTGCCGCCGAAGCTGGTGCGCGCCAGTTCGATGCGCTCTTTCAGCTGCGCCGGGGAGTCGTTGCCCAGCGCCAGCACGAAGACGATCTCGGCGTTCAGGGTTTTGGCGATCTCGTAGTTCAGCGCGTTGGCGAACTGATGCTTGCGGGTCGGCACCAGGCCTTCGATCAGCACCACTTCCGCGTCTTTGGTGTTCTCGTGGTAGCGCGCCACGATCTCTTCCATCAGCACGTCTTGCTGGTTGGAGCTCAGCAGGCCCTCAACGTAGTCCATGCGCAGCGGTTCGGCCGCCGTAATGGTGGAGTTGCTGCTGCGGATGATGGTGGTGGTCTGGTCGAGCGCGTTGTCGCCGGTGCGCGGTTGAGCGATAGGCTTGAACACGCTCAGACGAACGCCTTTTTGCTCCATGGAGCGGATGACACCCAGGCTGACGCTGGTCAGGCCGACGCTGGTGCCGGTGGGGATCAACATAATAGTACGTGACACAGAATAGTCCTCTTCACGATTAACATGAGGCTAAAACAACACCGTCAGCCTGGGCTGACGGTGTTTTGAGAGCATTACGCGGTCAGGCGGGATGCGTCCTGCGCGATGACCAACTCTTCGTTGGTCGGGATCACCAGCGCCAGGCGGCTGCCGTCTTTGGTGATGGCGCCGGATTTGCCGAAGCGAGCGGCCATGTTGCGGTCGTGGTCGATTTCGAAGCCCAGCAGGCCCAGTTTGTTCAGGGTCAGCTCACGCACCATGCCGGCGTTCTCGCCGATGCCGCCGGTGAAGATCACCGCGTCCAGACGGCCTTCCATCAGGGCGCTGTATGCGCCGATGTATTTGGCCAGACGGTGGCAGAACACGTCCATGGCGCGTTTGGCGTCGGCTTTGCTGTCGTAGTTGTCTTCAACGTAACGGCAGTCGCTGGTGACTTCGGTCAGGCCCAGCAGGCCGGATTCTTTGGTCAGCATCTTGTTGATCTGGTCAACGCTCATGCCCAGAGAATCGTGCAGGTGGAAGATGATAGCCGGATCGATGTCACCGCTGCGGGTGCCCATCACCAGGCCTTCCAGCGGGGTCAGACCCATGGAGGTGTCAACGCACTGGCCGTTGCGCACTGCGGTAACGGAACCGCCGTTGCCCAGGTGGCAAGTGATCACGTTCACTTCTTCTACCGGCTTGTTCAGCATCTTCGCGGCTTCCTGAGTCACGTAGAAGTGGCTGGTGCCGTGTGCGCCGTAGCGGCGAACGCCGTGGTCGCGGTACAGGCTGTACGGCAGGGCGTACAGGTAAGATTCTTCCGGCATGGTCTGGTGGAACGCGGTGTCGAACACGGCAACGTTCTTGTCGGCCAGGTTAGGGAAGGATTTCAGCGCTTCCGCGATGCCGATCAGGTGAGCCGGGTTGTGCAGTGGTGCAAACGGCACGGAATCTTTGATACCCTGCAGAACTTCGTCGTTGATCACGGCGGAAGCGGTAAACTTCTCGCCGCCGTGCACGATGCGGTGGCCGATAGCGGTCAGCTGCGCAGAAAGCTCTGGTTTTTGTGCCAGAATAGTATTAACAATGAAGTTCAGCGCTTCGCTGTGTGCAGCGCCGGCCCCCAGGGCAGCTTCGTGTTTGGCGCCGTCCATTTTCCACTTGATGCGAGCTTCAGGCAGGTGGAAACACTCGGCCAAACCGGAGAGGAATTCGTCGCCGTTAACGGCATCGATGATGGCGAATTTCAGAGAAGAACTGCCGCAGTTAAGAACCAGTACTAGCTTACTCGACATGGAAGTACCTACTTAAATAGTCGTGTTGTTAAAAGAAAATCGAAAACACGTGGTGAATTAATCGTCAATCAGACAACAAGCGTAGCGCATAGTGCCGATGACATTTATGATTAACATCATGTGAAGTGCACAAATCACAGGATGATGGAAAAACCGATGATTTCTCTGCGGTTTAAATAATCTTGATTTTTATAGGGCTAAAAGTTGACAAAATTTGCGTCATCTTCTACCGGCCACAAGGCCGGCTTAGGATACCGATAGCCCGGTGCAAACACAAAATAAATTTAAAGCTTCAAATTTTTTAGTATGGTCTCTGGCAGCACGCTTTTAGTTTCTTTACGTGACGTTGAGGTACGCAATGACGAGCAAACCGTCCGGTTCCGTAAGCTGGTTTCAGGTCTTCCAGCGCGGGCAGCATTATATGAAAACCTGGCCGTCGGACAAACGTCTGGCACCGGTCTTTCCGGAGAACCGCGTTGCGCGTGCCACCCGTTTCGCTATCCGTTTCATGCCGCCGTTGGCGATTTTCACGCTGACCTGGCAGATCGCGCTTGGCGGTCAGCTCGGCCCGGCGATCGCCACCGCGCTGTTCGCCTGCAGCCTGCCGATGCAGGGACTGTGGTGGCTGGGGCGCCGTTCGGTCACGCCGCTGCCGCCGACGCTGCTGCAATGGTTCCATGAGGTGCGCAACAAGCTGACGGAAGCCGGGCAGGCGGTCGCGCCGCTCGAAGGCACGCCGACCTATCAGACGTTGGCCGATCTGCTCAAACGTGCTTTTAAGCAGCTGGACAAAACCTTCCTCGACGATCTGTAACTGAGAAAAGGCCGCGTTGATGCGGCCTTTTTCGTCTAAGCGTCAATAACCCCGGTTTAAATCAAAGAACGGTCGAGTTGTGATTTCCTGCGTTCTTGCGCTGTGCGATGCTCCCGCCATCACACAGAAATGAGGAAATCCTGATGGAAATGACCAACGCCCAGCGGCTGATCCTGTCGAACCAGTACAAGATGATGACCCTGCTCGACCCGGACAACGGCGACCGTTATCGCCGGTTGCAAACCATCGTCGAACGCGGCTTCGGGTTGCAAATGCGCGAACTGGATCGCGACTTCGGCGAACTGAGCGAAGAGGTGTGCCGCACCATCATCAACGTGATGGAGATGCACCATGCGCTGCAGGTTTCCTGGGGCAACCTGAAAGAGAAGCAGGATCTGGACGAGCGCCGCCTGGCGTTTCTCGGCTTCGACGCCGCCACCGAAGCGCGCTACCTGAGCTACGTGCGTTTCCTGGTCAGCACCGAGGGGCGTTATACTCACTTCGATTCCGGCAGCCACGGTTTCAACGCCCAGACCAAAATGTGGGAAAAATACCAGCGTATGCTGGCGATCTGGCTGGCCTGTCCGCGCCAGTATCACCTGAGCGCCGTTGAGATAGCGCAAATCATCAATGCTTGATTAAGAAGAGGTTTTCTGTGGAGTGTAAGGGTTTTCTGTTCGATCTTGATGGCACCCTGGTGGATTCATTGCCGGCGGTAGAGCGCGCCTGGACGCACTGGGCCGAGCGCCGCGGTGTCAACCCGCAAGCGGTGCTGGATTTCATTCACGGTAAACAGGCCATTACTTCTCTGCGCCACTTTATGCCGGGCGAAAGCGAAGCGGAAATTCAGCGCGAGTTCGAGTTGCTGGAGCAGGCCGAAGCGCAGGATACCGACGGCGTTCGCGCGCTGCCGGGCGCGATTGCGCTGCTGGAGCGCCTGAACGCGCTCGGTATCCCTTGGGCGATCGTCACCTCCGGTTCGGTGCCGGTGGCCGGCGCTCGCCGCCAGGCCGGCGGTTTGCCGCAGCCGGAGGTGTTCATCACCGCCGAGCAGGTTAAACACGGTAAGCCACAGCCCGACGCCTATCTGCTGGGCGCCGAGCGCCTGGGGCTTGCGCCGCACGAGTGCGTGGTGGTTGAAGACGCGCCGGCCGGCATTCTCTCCGGCCTGGCGGCGGGCTGCCAGGTGATTGCGGTCAACGCGCCGGCGGATGCGCCGAAGCTGGAGCAGGTCGACCTGCGGCTGGATTCGCTGGCGCAGATCGCCGTCGATAAAACGGCGCAGGGCGCGATCGTTCGCCGGCTGGCCTGAGCGGCATTATCTTCACCCTAATTGATTAGACCCCGCTTCGGCGGGGTTTTTTTATGCTATTTTTTAGACCCTTGGACATTTGCCGGATGAGGCCGTTTTGAACAGCGAATTACTGTGGGTGCTGAGTTTACTGCTGATTGCCATCGTGCTGTTTACCACCAACAAGCTGCGCATGGACGTGGTGGCCCTGTTGGTGATCATCGCCTTCGTGCTGAGCGGCACGCTCAGCCTGCAGGAGGCGACGGTCGGTTTCAGCGATCCCAACGTGATTTTGATCGCGGCGCTGTTCGTGATCGGCGAAGGGCTGGTGCGCACCGGCGTGGCCTATCAGGTGGGGGACTGGCTGGTGAAAGTGGCCGGCAGCAGCGAAACCAAAATGTTGATGCTGCTGATGGTGACGGTCGCCGGGCTGGGGGCGTTCATGAGCTCGACCGGCGTGGTGGCGATCTTTATCCCGGTGGTGCTCAGCGTGACGGCCAGAATGAAGATCGCGCCGGGGCGGCTGATGATGCCGCTCAGTTTCGCCGGGCTTATCAGCGGCATGATGACGCTGGTGGCCACGCCGCCCAACATGGTGGTCAACAGCGAGCTGGTGCGAGAAGGCATCCATGGTTTCGGTTTCTTCAGCGTGACGCCCATTGGCCTGGTGGTGCTGGCGCTGGGCGTCGGTTACATGCTGATCGCCCGGCGTTGGCTGGGCTGCGGTGAAACGGGCAAAGCCGGCGATGACTGGCAGCGCCGTACCTTCCGCGATTTGATCCGCGACTACAAGCTGACCGGTCGCGCGCGGCGGCTGGCTGTCCGCAGCGCTTCGCCGCTGATCGGGCGTTCGCTGGATGAACTGCACCTGCGTGCGCGTTATGGCGCCAACGTGGTGGGTATCGAGCGCTGGAAACGCTTCCGGCGGGTGATGGTCAGCGCCTCTGGCAGCACCGAGCTGCGCGAGGGCGACGTTCTTTTGATCGACATGTCGGACAGCCAGGTCGATCTGCGCGAATTCTGCGGCGAGCAGCGGCTGGAGCCGATGGTGCTGCGCGGCGATTACTTCTCTGAACAGTCGCGCAACGTCGGCATGGCGGAAGTGTCGCTGATCCCGGACTCGGCGCTGCTGGGCAAAAGCCTGCGCGAAGCGGCGTTCCGCAGCCGCTACGATCTCAACGTGGTGGGCATCCGCCGCCACGGCGAGACGCTGGGCGGCAAGCTGGTGGACGAGCCGCTGGAGCTGGGCGACATTTTGCTGGTGATCGGTGACTGGAAGGCGATCCGTCAGCTGCAGGCCAAAACCCACGACTTTATCGTGCTCAACCTGCCGGCCGAGGTGGACGAAGTGGCGCCGGCGATCACGCAGGCGCCGCACGCGCTGTTTTGCCTGGCGTTGATGGTGGCAATGATGTTGACCGACGAAATCCCCAATCCGATCGCGGCGCTGATCGCTTGCCTGCTGATGGGTAAGTTCCGCTGTATCGATATGGAAAGCGCCTATAAATCGATCCATTGGCCGAGCATTATTTTGATCGTCGGGATGATGCCGTTTGCGCAGGCGCTGCAAAAGACCGGCGGGGTGGATCTGATCGTCAGCGGGCTGATGGACGTCGCCGGCGGCGCGGGGCCGCGCGTGATGCTGCTGTGCCTGTTCGTCTTGTGTGCCACCATCGGCCTGTTTATTTCCAACACCGCGACGGCGGTGCTGATGGCGCCGATCGCCATCGCCGCCGCGCGCGAAATGGGCGTCTCGCCATACCCATTTGCGATGATTATCGCCATCGCCGCGTCCGCCGCCTTTATGACGCCGGTCTCTTCACCGGTCAACACGTTGGTGCTGGGGCCGGGCAATTACAAGTTCGGCGATTTCGTGCGTCTCGGCGTGCCGTTCACTCTGCTGGTGATGGCGGTCAGCGTGATTGTGGTGCCGTGGCTCTACGGCTTTTAACGGCGCAGCGAGGCTGCGCCGGCGGGGTTACAGCGAACTGTCGAGGCTGATTTCGTCCAATGACAGGCTGAAGCTGGGAATGAACACGTCCATGAAGTAGTCCATTTCCGGGCTGCGGCGCTGTTCCAGGGTTTTATCCAGCCGCGCCTTGGCCAGGGTGAATTCGTTGTTGCCGGCAGAGAGTTCCTCCAGGCATTTCAGGTAGGCGCACAGCGCGTCTGCCTGCTTCACTACCTGCTTTTCATCTTCGCTGTAGTAGTGCTCATCGAGAATGGTGCGGAAATCGTTGCGCAGCTCCGCGGGGATCATGTCCAGCAGCTTTTGCTGGGCGATCTTTTCGATCTTCTTGTATTCATGGGCGATCTGCGGATTGTAGTACTTGATCGGCGTCGGCATGTCGCCGGTGATCACTTCGCTGGCGTCGTGGTACATCGCCAGCAGCGCAACGCGGTCGGCGTTGAGGTTGCCGTTGAATTTGCGGTTCTTGATCACCGCCAACGCGTGGGCGACAAAGGCCACCTGCAGACTGTGTTCGGAGACGTTCTCGGTACGCACGTTGCGCATCAGCGGCCAGCGGTTGATCAGTTTCAGGCGGGACAGATGGGCGAAGAAATGGCTCTGGCTCATGGTGCTCTCTTTAACGGCAAGTGAGGGCCCCATTGTGAAGCAGTGACGGCGAATTTTGCAACCGGGCAATGAGAGAAGGGCGCAGCAAGGCGCTGCGCCCCAGGCGATTACTGGTGGTAACCTTCCAGGAAGCGGCCCAGCTTGCCGACCGCCATTTCCAGTTCATCTACGCGCGGCAGGGTGACGATACGCACGTGATCCGGGTAAGGCCAGTTGAACGCGGTGCCCTGCACCAGCAGCACTTTTTCCTGCAGCAGCAGGTCAAGCACCAGCTTCTGGTCGTCGTGGATGTTGAAGCGCTTGGCGTCGATGCGCGGGAACATATACAGCGCGCCCTGTGGCTTCACGCAAGAGACGCCCGGGATGTCGTTGAGCAGTTCCCAGGTGCGATTGCGTTGTTCGTACAGGCGGCCGCCAGGCTGAATGAATTCGCTGATGCTCTGATAACCGCCCAGCGCGGTTTGAATGGCGTGTTGCATCGGCACGTTGGCGCACAGGCGCATCGAAGCCAGCATCTCCAGCCCTTCGATATAGCCTTTGGCGTGTTTCTTCGGCCCGTTCAGCACCATCCAGCCCTGGCGGAAGCCCGCCACGCGGTAGGTTTTCGACAGGCCGTTGAAGGTCACGGTCAGCAGATCCGGCGCCAGCGCGGCGATCGAATGGTGCTCGGCTTCGTCATACAGGATCTTGTCGTAGATCTCGTCGGCGAAGATGATCAGGTTGTGTTGACGGGCGATCTCGACGATCTGTTCCAGCAGCGCTTTGCTGTAAACCGCGCCGGTCGGGTTGTTCGGGTTGATGATCACGATGCCGCGGGTGCGCGGGGTGATCTTGCTGATGATGTCGTCCAGATCCGGGAACCAGCCGGCCTGCTCATCGCACAGGTAGTGCACGGCCTTACCGCCGGACAGCGATACCGCGGCGGTCCACAGCGGGTAGTCCGGCGCCGGCACCAGCATTTCGTCGCCGCTGTTGAGCAGCGCCTGCATGGATTGGACGATCAGCTCCGAGACGCCGTTGCCAATGTAGATATCCTCAACGGTCACGTCACGCATGTTGCGCGCCTGGTAGTGCTGCATGATCGCTTTACGCGCCGAGAAGAGGCCTTTGGAATCGGAGTAGCCTTGCGCCGTGGGCAGATTGCGGATCACGTCGACCAGGATTTCGTCCGGGGCGTCGAAACCGAACGGGGCAGGGTTGCCGATGTTCAGTTTCAGGACTTTATTGCCTTCTTCTTCAAGACGTTTAGCTTCTTTAAGCACCGGGCCGCGAATGTCATAGCAGACGTTGTCCAGTTTGCTGGATTTCTCAATGGGGGACATAAAAAGTTGAGCCTTTTGCTGGGATAGGGGCGCTCCTACCGTGGGACGCCGCAACCCGCCCAATGTACTCCTGGCGTAGTTGCTTTTGAAGGGTTTTGCACGCCTTTGGTGCAAATGCATGTCGTAACGGGGGATTTTAGTTATGATAAGCAAAGGTAAAGTTATTTTGTGGTTCATAATTTCATGAACTATAATTTTACTAGGGTTTTGTTCTGTAAAATCCCGCCTCGATAAACGCGACGTGCCGGCGATCGTGGCCGGCAGCAGTGAACTGATAAGCCGAAAGGGAGAATAGGCTTCAATAAACTGTAAAGGAACGATAATACCGGAGTTGTCTGATAGCGGGGTGTCAGTTAGCGCACCACACTAAGAAAAATGACATATTTACATTAGCTTTACTTTATATTTTACCTTAAGCATTGTTTATGTGGTTATAGGATTATTATTTAAAGCAAAAATCTTACTGATTGAATTTATTAAATTCATTGAGTGGTAACACGAAGTCGGTAGCGTTAATTATTTATCTTTTTTGCTCTGTAATGCAGTCTGAACGCCGGTTGATAAGGGTTCTCAGTAGCACGAATGGAGTGGAAATTAGGCAGTATGAATGAGTAAAATCTCAGGTTCGGTGGGGGTTTTCCCTTTTCACCGGTATTCAGTCCCCCGCGTTCTATAAGCACCATCGATAGATCGCATTTTAAAAAGCGATAGAGGTAACGAATCATAAGTAATTTTTTTGCCCTCCACTTATGAGTGGGGTACTGTCATAACAGGCTCCGTCCTTTTCAACGGCGTCTGAGAAACACACCAGGGTAGTAGTTCGTAAATTAGAATTTAAAAAAGTGAAGAATACACTATGACAACTGCAAATCGTCCGATACTTAATCTCGACCTCGATCTGCTAAGAACCTTTGTTGCGGTTGCTGATTTGAATACCTTTGCGGCGGCGGCGGTTGCCGTATGCCGTACTCAATCAGCCGTCAGTCAACAAATGCAGCGATTAGAGCAACTGGTCGGCAAAGAACTGTTTGCCCGCCATGGGCGTAACAAACTCCTGACTGAGCATGGTATTCAGCTTCTCGGTTATGCCAGGAAGATCCTGCGCTTTAACGACGAAGCCTGTACCTCGCTGATGTACAACAATATTAAAGGTGTTCTGACCATCGGCGCTTCCGACGACACCGCCGATACCATTCTGCCTTTCCTGTTGAACCGCGTGACCGCCATCTATCCGAAGCTGGCCATTGACGTGCGCGTAAAGCGCAGCACGACGATGGTCGATCTGCTGGAAGAGGGCGAGATCGATCTGGCGGTGACCACGGCCGATCCGGCCGGACATCCGCATATCGTGCTGCGCACATCGCCGACGCTGTGGTACTGCGCCGCCGATTACCACTATCAGGCGGGCGAACCGATCCCGTTGGTGGTGATGGATGAGCCAAGCCCGTTCCGCGCGCTGGCGATCAAGCAGCTGGACGAAGCCGGTATCCCTTGGCGCATCGCCTATGTCGCTTCCACGCTGTCCGCAGTGCGGGCGGCCTGTAAGGCCGGCCTGGGCGTGACCGCGCGGCCGATCGAGATGATGAGCCCCGATCTGCGGGTGCTGGGGGCGGTGGAAGGTTTGCCGCCGCTGCCGGATACCCAGTATGCGCTGTGCAAAAACGCGCAGTGCAGCAATGAGCTGGCGATGGCCATCTTCAGCGCAATGCAGGGCGGCAATGACGGTTATGGCTTCAACGGCGCGGAAGCCGGTCTCCAGGGCGATCAGGATGACGCCAGCCTGGTGGACGAAGAAGAATAACGCCGCGGCGTTAGATCTGATGAAAACCTCTGCTTCGGCGGAGGTTTTTTTTGCCCTTTTTTTGGCGATTTTTACTGTTATAGGGATTTAATGACGATTTTGTTATGAGTTGGCTGTTTTATTAACTTTTAAGCGTTACTGAAAAGAGAGTTTGGCCGGGTTTAAGACGCTGAGTTTGTTTTTTGAGCAATAAGATTGAATGGGTTAAAGGCATGGTAATAGCAGGGTTATTTTGTTAGCTTATAGCGGCCGTTTTTGCGGCTTAATTTGAGGAAAATTGTTAAAGGGCCACACTTTTTTTGAGGATTTATGCTGAAAACGTGTCCTGGATCAAAAAAATACCCCTAGGTAGTGAGTGGAAGAACAGGGAATTCCTGAGACAATGGTATAGTAAAACTGAAATGTGCACGTTGGTTTATATCTATCTGTTTCTACACAAAAATTAACTGACACGATTTAGCCAGCCCCTGGCGCATCAAATGTTAATCAAATGATACGTATGTAAACTAGTGTGTAGATACTTTTGTCAAAGTTGACAAAAGGTTATAGAAAGGAGTAAAAAGCCCACAGAAAAACGCTGCCTAACTCGCTGTAAAAGCAGTTTGTTTGTGTGGTTATTTATCCTTCCCTTAAATCGATGTGGCGCACTAACTGCCGGTGACAAGAGCAGCGCGATCGACGCCACTTTTGATGAGTAAGCATAGAGTATGTCAACAACCACTGAAGTTATCGCTCATCACTGGGCGCTCGCCGTATTTCTCGTCGTGGCTATCGGGCTTTGCGGCTTAATGCTGCTGGGTGCGTTCTTCTTGGGCGGGAGAGCCCGGGCGCGCGCCAAACACACCCCGTTTGAATCAGGCATCGACTCGGTCGGTACGGCGCGCATGCGCTTGTCCGCCAAGTTCTACCTGGTGGCCATGTTCTTCGTTATTTTCGACGTTGAAGCCTTATACCTGTATGCCTGGTCGGTCTCGGTTCGCGAGAGCGGTTGGGTAGGCTTTATCGAAGCCGCCATTTTCATTTTGGTGCTATTGGCCGGTCTGGTTTATCTGGTGCGCATCGGCGCGTTGGATTGGACTCCGGCGCGTTCCCAACGCCGCAGCAAACCGAGCACGATCACTAACACCAACAGTCATCCGCAGTAACAGCGAGGCATTAAGATGGACTATACGCTCACCCGCATAGACCCGAACGGTGAGAACGACCGTTATCCCCTGCAAAAACAGGAGATCGTCGCCGATCCCCTGGAACAACAGGTCCACCGCACGGTTTACATGGGTAAACTCGAACATGCGCTGCATGACATGGTGAACTGGGGGCGTAAAAACTCTATTTGGCCGTATAACTTCGGCCTTTCGTGCTGTTACGTGGAGATGGTGACGTCGTTTACCGCCGTTCACGACGTGGCGCGTTTCGGTGCGGAAGTACTGCGCGCCTCCCCGCGTCAGGCTGACCTGATGGTGGTGGCCGGTACCTGTTTCACCAAGATGGCCCCGGTCATCCAACGCCTGTACGAGCAGATGCTGGAGCCTAAGTGGGTGATCTCGATGGGCGCCTGCGCCAACTCCGGCGGCATGTACGACATCTATTCCGTGGTGCAGGGCGTGGACAAGTTCCTGCCGGTCGACGTGTACATTCCCGGCTGCCCGCCGCGTCCGGAAGCCTACATGCAAGCGCTGATGCTGCTGCAGGAATCCATCGGCAAAGAACGTCGCCCGCTGTCGTGGGTTGTCGGCGATCAGGGCGTTTACCGCGCCAATATGCAGTCTGAAAGAGAGCGTAAACACGGCGAACGCATCGCGGTGACCAACCTCCGGACGCCTGACGAGATTTAAGACGTTCATTTAACGTCCATCTTAGTGCGCTATTGGTTAACACAGCGAAAAGTGAAACTTGCGGCGAATAACCCTTTAGTGTGGTGAAAAAAAATTATGACAGATTTGACGACGCACGACGCCTTGCCTGCCTGGCAGACCCGAGATCACCTTGACGACCCGGTGATCGGCGAACTGCGCAACCGTTTTGGGCCGGAAGCCTTTACTGTTCAGGCCACCCGTACCGGCATGCCCGTGGTATGGGTTAAACCTGACCAGTTGCTGGAAGTAATGACGTTCCTGAGAAAACAGCCGAAGCCGTATGTCATGCTGTTCGATCTGCATGGCGTGGACGAACGTCTTCGCACCCACCGCGACGGCCTGCCCGCTGCGGATTTCTCCGTTTTCTACCATCTGATTTCCATCGAACGCAACCGCGACATCATGCTGAAGGTGGCGCTGTCTGAAAAAGACCTGCACGTGCCGACGGCGACCAAGGTGTTCCCGAACGCCAACTGGTACGAGCGCGAAACCTGGGAAATGTTCGGCATCACCTTCGACGGCCACCCGCACCTGTCGCGCATCATGATGCCGCAGACCTGGGAAGGGCACCCGCTGCGCAAGGACTACCCGGCGCGCGCCACCGAATTCGATCCTTTCGTGCTGACCAAGCAGAAAGAAGATCTGGAGATGGAAGCGCTGACCTTCAAGCCGGAAGACTGGGGCATGAAGCGCGGTACCGAGAACGAAGACTTCATGTTCCTCAACCTCGGCCCGAACCACCCGTCCGCGCACGGTGCGTTCCGCATCATTCTGCAGCTGGACGGCGAAGAGATCGTCGACTGCGTACCGGATATCGGCTATCACCACCGCGGCGCCGAGAAGATGGGCGAGCGTCAATCCTGGCACAGCTACATTCCGTACACCGACCGTATCGAGTACCTCGGCGGCTGCGTGAACGAAATGCCTTATGTGCTGGCGGTCGAGAAGCTGGCCGGCATCAAGGTGCCTGAGCGCGTCGACACCATCCGCGTGATGCTGTCCGAGCTGTTCCGCATCAACAGCCACCTGCTGTACATCTCCACCTTCATTCAGGACGTCGGCGCGATGACCCCGGTGTTCTTCGCCTTTACCGACCGTCAGAAAATCTACGATCTGGTGGAAGCGATCACCGGTTTCCGTATGCACCCGGCCTGGTTCCGCATCGGCGGCGTCGCGCACGATCTGCCGCGCGGCTGGGATCGCCTGCTGCGTGAATTCCTCGACTGGATGCCGAAGCGTCTGGACTCCTACGTGAAAGCGGCGCTGAAGAACAGCATCCTGAAAGGCCGTTCCATCGGCGTAGCCTCTTACAACGCCAAAGAAGCGCTGGAGTGGGGCGTGACCGGCGCCGGCCTGCGTGCCACCGGCGTCGAGTTCGACGTGCGTAAATGGCGTCCGTACTCCGGCTACGAGAACTTCGACTTCGAAGTGCCGGTCGGCGACGGCACCAGCGACTGCTACACCCGCGTGATGCTGAAGGTGGAAGAGCTGCGCCAGAGCCTGCGCATTCTCGAACAGTGCCTGAACAACATGCCGGAAGGCCCGTTCAAGGCCGATCACCCGCTGACCACGCCGCCGCCGAAAGAGCGCACGCTGCAGCATATTGAAACGCTGATCACCCACTTCCTGCAGGTTTCCTGGGGTCCGGTGATGCCAGCCAACGAATCATTCCAGATGATTGAAGCCACCAAAGGGATCAATAGCTACTACCTGACCAGCGACGGCAGCACCATGAGCTACCGCACCCGGGTACGTACGCCGAGCTTTGCGCACCTGCAGCAGATCCCATCGGTCATCCGTGGCAGCCTGGTTTCCGACCTGATCGTCTATCTGGGTAGTATCGATTTTGTAATGTCAGATGTGGACCGCTAACTATGCATGATCAAAAAGACAATCACGCAGTCAATGATGCGCTCGAGCCCATCAACGCAGCCGCTCCTCAGAGCGGCGTTGATGCATTTGTACTGAGCGCGGAAGAACGTGATGCGATCGAGCACGAAAAGCACCATTACGAGGATCCGCGCGCCGCTTCCATCGAAGCACTGAAAATTGTGCAGAAGCAGCGCGGCTGGGTTCCGGACGGTGCGATTTACGCCATCGCGGAAGTGCTGGGCATCCCCGCCAGCGACGTAGAAGGCGTGGCCACGTTCTACAGCCAGATTTTCCGTCAGCCAGTAGGACGTCACGTGATCCGTTATTGTGACAGCGTTGTTTGTCACATCACCGGTTACCAGGGCATTCAGGCCGCTATCGAGAAGAAGCTGAACATCAAGCCGGGTCAAACCACCTTTGATGGCCGCTTCACGCTGTTGCCGACCTGCTGTCTGGGCAACTGCGATAAAGGGCCGACCATGATGATTGATGACGACACTCACAGTCAGCTGAAGCCTGAAGATATCGAGACGCTACTGGAGCAGTATCAATGACCAAGCACATTGTACGCACTCCCGAAACGCATCCGCTGACCTGGCGTCTGCGCGATGACAAGCAGCCGCTGTGGCTGGACGAGTACCGCAGCAAAAACGGCTATGCCGGCGCAGAAAAGGCCCTCAAAGGCCTGGCCCCGGACGAGATCGTCGGCCTGGTGAAAGACTCCGGGCTGAAGGGCCGCGGCGGCGCGGGCTTCTCCACCGGTTTGAAGTGGAGCCTGATGCCGAAGGACGAATCCATGAACATCCGTTACCTGCTGTGTAACGCCGATGAAATGGAGCCGGGCACCTATAAAGACCGCCTGCTGATGGAGCAGCTGCCGCATCTGCTGGTGGAAGGCATGTTGATCTCCGCGTTCGCGCTGAAAGCCTACCGTGGGTACATCTTCCTGCGCGGTGAGTACATCGAAGCGGCGGCGCACCTGCGTCGCGCCATCGCGGAAGCCACCGAAGCCGGCTATCTGGGCAAGAACATTCTCGGCACCGGGTTCGATTTCGAGCTGATCGTGCACACCGGCGCCGGCCGTTACATCTGCGGCGAAGAAACCGCGCTGATCAACTCGCTGGAAGGCCGCCGCGCCAACCCGCGTTCCAAGCCGCCATTCCCGGCCAGCGCCGGCGTATGGGGCAAGCCGACCTGCGTCAACAACGTCGAAACGCTGTGCAACGTGCCGGCCATTTTGGCGAACGGCGTGGAGTGGTACACCGGCATCTCCGGCAGTGAAGACAAAGGCACCAAGCTGATGGGCTTCTCCGGCCGGGTGAAAAATCCGGGCGTCTGGGAGCTGCCGTTCGGCACCACCGCGCGCGAGATCCTGGAAGACTACGCCGGCGGCATGCGCGACGGTCTGCGCTTCAAAGCCTGGCAGCCGGGCGGTGCGGGGACCGACTTCCTGACCGCCGATCACCTCGATCTGCCGATGGAATACGGCGCGATCGGCAAAGCCGGCAGCCGTCTCGGCACCGCGCTGGCGATGGCGGTAGACCATGAGATCGGCATGGTGCCGCTGGTGCGTAACCTGGAAGAGTTCTTCGCCCGCGAGTCCTGCGGCTGGTGTACGCCATGCCGCGACGGCCTGCCGTGGAGCGTGAAGATCCTGCGTGCGTTGGAAAACGGCGAAGGGCAGCCGGGGGATATCGAAACCCTCGAACAGCTGTGCCGTTCCCTCGGCCCGGGCAAAACCTTCTGCGCCCACGCGCCAGGTGCCGTAGAGCCACTGCAAAGCGCGATTAAATATTTCCGTGAAGAGTTCGAGGCGGGCATCGCCGTGCAGCACTTCGGCAACGCCCATGCGATTGGCGGCATTCAGCCGAACAATCTGCTGAAGCAGCGCTGGTAAGCCGACTCGCCCGAACACGGCCAGAATTTTTGATTAACGCCTGCCGCAAGGCAGGCCACTTGGAAGCATGCTGACTATGGCTACGATTCATGTAGACGGCAAAGAGTATGAGGTAGACGGAGCGGACAACCTGCTGCAGGCTTGTCTTTCCCTCGGCCTTGATATTCCTTACTTTTGCTGGCATCCGGCGCTGGGAAGCGTCGGCGCTTGCCGCCAATGTGCGGTAAAGCAATACCAAAACGCGGAAGATACGCGCGGCCGTTTGGTGATGTCCTGTATGACCCCGGCATCCGACGGCACCTTCATCTCCATCGATGACGGCGAAGCGAAGCAGTTCCGTGAAAGCGTGGTCGAGTGGTTGATGACCAACCACCCGCACGATTGCCCGGTCTGTGAAGAAGGCGGTAACTGTCACCTGCAGGATATGACGGTAATGACCGGCCACAGCTTCCGCCGCTACCGCTTCACCAAACGCACCCACAACAACCAGGAGCTGGGGCCGTTTATCTCGCATGAGATGAACCGCTGCATCGCCTGCTACCGCTGCGTGCGTTACTACAAAGACTATGCGGACGGCACCGACTTCGGCGTGTACGGCGCGCACGACAACGTCTACTTCGGTCGCCCGGAAAGCGGCACGCTGGAAAGCGAGTTCTCCGGCAACCTGGTGGAAGTGTGCCCGACCGGCGTATTCACCGACAAAACGCACTCCGAACGCTACAACCGTAAATGGGACATGCAGTTCGCGCCGAGCATTTGCCAGCAGTGCAGCATCGGCTGTAACACCAGCCCGGGCGAACGCTATGGCGAGCTGCGCCGTATCGAAAACCGTTACAACGGCAGCGTGAACCACTACTTCCTGTGCGACCGCGGCCGTTTCGGTTACGGCTACGTCAACCAGAAAGATCGTCCGCGTCAACCGCAGCAGCTGCGCGGCGATGACTGGATCACCCTGAACGCCGAGCAGGCGATGCAGGGCGCGGCGGACATCCTGCGTCAGGCGAAGAAAACCATCGGCATCGGCTCCCCGCGCGCCAGCCTGGAAAGCAACTTCGCGCTGCGCGAGCTGGTCGGCGCCGAGAACTACTACACCGGTATCGCTCAGGCGGAGCAATCACGCCTTGCGCTGATGCTGAACGTGCTGAAAAACGGCGGCGTCCATACGCCGGCGCTGCGTGAGATCGAAGATTACGACGCGGTGCTGGTGCTGGGCGAAGACCTGACGCAAACCGGTGCGCGTATCGCGCTGTCCGTGCGCCAGGCCGTCAAGGGGAAAGCCCGCGCGATGGCGGCGGCGCAACGCGTGGCCGACTGGCAGATCGCGGCGGTGCAGAACATCGGTCAGCACGCCAAGTACCCTCTGTTCACCACCAACGTCGACAACACCCGTCTGGACGACATCGCCGCCTGGAATTACCGCGCGCCGGTGGACGAACAGGCGCGCTTCGGCTTCGCCATCGCTCACGCGCTGGACAGCGCGGCGCCGGCGGTGAACGATCTGGCTGAAGGCCTGAACAAGAAAGTCGATATCATCGTGCAGGCGCTGACCGGCGCACGCAAACCGCTGATCGTGACCGGCAGCAACGCCGGCAGCGAAGCCATCATCGAAGCGGCGGCCAACATCGCCAAAGCGTTGAAGGGCCGCGGTTCCGATGTCGGCATCACCTTCGTGGCGGGCGCAGCCAACAGCATGGGCCTGGCGATGATCGGCGGCGGTTCGCTCGATCAGGCGCTGGAACAGCTGGCGAGCGGCGCAGCAGACACCGCCATCGTGATGGAAAACGATCTCTATCGTCATGCGCCGGCGGCGCAGGTGGATGCGGCGTTGGCCAAGGTCAACAACCTGATCGTCGCCGACCACCAGCGCACTGCGATCATGGACAAAGCCAACCTGATCCTCTCCTCGGCCAGCTTCGCCGAGAGCGACGGTACGCTGATCAACCAGGAAGGCCGCGCGCAGCGCTTCTTCCAGGTATACGATCCGGCTTACTACGACGACGCCAAGAAGAATCAGTTCACCGTGATGCTGGAAAGCTGGCGCTGGATGCACTCGCTGCACTCCACCTACACCAGCCGCCACGTGGACTGGACCCAGCTCGATGACGTGATCACCGCTTGCGTTGCCGCGTTGCCGCAGCTGCAGGGCATCGTCGACGCTGCGCCGGACGCGACTTTCCGCATTCGCGGTCAGAAGCTGGCGCGTTCGCCGCACCGCTCCAGCGGCCGTACCGCCATGCGCGCCAACATCAGCGTGCACGAGCCGCGTCAGCCACAGGATAAAGACACCATGTTCGCCTTCTCGATGGAAGGGAACAACAGCCCGCTGGCCGATCGTCAGCAGATCCCGTTCGCCTGGGCACCAGGCTGGAACTCACCGCAGGCATGGAACAAGTTCCAGGCCGAAGTGGGCGGCAAACTGCGCCACGGCGATCCGGGCGTGCGCCTGATCGAAGCGGGGGAGGGCAGCCTCGGTTACTTCGATCGCGTGCCTGCCGCGTTCAATCCGGTCGACGGCTGGCGTGTCGCGCCTTACTACCACCTGTTCGGCAGCGACGAAATGTCGCAGCGCTCTCACGTGATCCAGCAGCGCATGCCGGAAGCCTACGTGATGGTCAACCCGGCCGACGCGGCGACGCTTGGCGTCAACGCGGGCAGCCTGGTGGAGTTCAGTTGTGCGGGCCAGACCCTGCGTCTGCCGGTGCGTCTGAGTGAAACCCTGACCCAGGGCCAGGTTGGTTTGCCGCTCGGCTTGCCAGGGATCCCGCCGATCTTGGTGGGTGCTAAGGTAGACAATCTGCGGGAGGCAGCACGATGAGCTGGTTTACCCCTGAGGTGATCGACATTCTGATCGCCATTCTTAAAGCGGTCGTGATCCTGTTGGTGGTCGTGGCGTGCGGGGCATTCATGAGCTTCGGCGAACGCCGTCTGCTCGGCCTGTTCCAGAACCGCTACGGACCGAACCGCGTAGGCTGGGGCGGCTCGCTGCAGCTGGTCGCCGACATGATCAAAATGTTCTTCAAGGAAGACTGGGTACCGAGATTCTCCGACCGGGTGATCTTCACCCTGGCGCCGATGATCGCCTTTACTTCCCTGTTGCTGGCATTTGCCATCGTTCCGGTCAGCCCGACCTGGGCGGTGTCCGATCTCAACATCGGTATTCTGTTCTTCCTGATGATGGCCGGCCTGGCGGTGTACGCCGTGCTGTTCGCCGGATGGTCGAGCAACAACAAATACTCGCTGTTGGGCGCGATGCGCGCCTCCGCGCAAACCCTGAGCTACGAAGTGTTCATCGGCCTGTCGCTGATGGGCGTGGTGATGCAGGCGGATTCGTTCAACATGCAGGCCATCGTTGAATCCCAGGCGCACGTCTGGAACGTCATTCCGCAGTTCTTCGGCTTCGTGACCTTCGCGATCGCCGGCGTGGCGGTGTGCCACCGTCACCCGTTTGACCAGCCGGAAGCCGAGCAGGAACTGGCCGACGGTTACCACATCGAATATTCCGGCATGAAGTTCGGTCTGTTCTTCGTGGGGGAATACATCGGTATCGTCACCGTGTCCGCCCTGATTGTGACGTTGTTCTTCGGCGGCTGGCAGGGTCCGTTCCTGCCGCCATTCATCTGGTTCGCGTTGAAAACGGCCTTCTTCATGATGATGTTCATCCTGATCCGTGCCGCGCTGCCGCGTCCGCGTTATGACCAGGTGATGTCCTTCGGCTGGAAAGTGTGCCTGCCGCTGACGCTGCTGAACCTGCTGGCAACCGCCGCGGTCATTTTGTACAACGCTCAATAAGGGGTGAATAAACCATGACATTGAAAGAGTTAGTGGTTGGTTTCGGCACCCAGGTGCGCAGCATTTGGATGATTGGCATGCATGCCTTCGCCAAGCGCGAAACCCAGATGTATCCGGAAGAACCGGTTTACCTGCCGCCGCGCTACCGTGGCCGCATCGTGCTGACGCGCGATCCGGACGGCGAAGAGCGCTGCGTCGCCTGTAACCTGTGTGCGGTGGCCTGCCCGGTCGGCTGTATCTCGCTGCAAAAAGCGGAGCAGAAAGACGGCCGTTGGTATCCGGAGTTCTTCCGCATCAACTTCTCGCGCTGCATTTTCTGTGGCCTGTGCGAAGAGGCTTGCCCGACTACCGCTATCCAGCTGACGCCGGATTTCGAACTGGGTGAGTACAAGCGTCAGGATCTGGTGTACGAAAAAGAAGATCTGTTGATCTCGGGGCCGGGTAAATATCCGGAATATAACTTCTACCGGATGGCCGGTATGGCGATTGACGGCAAAGCCAAAGGCGAAGCCGAAAACGAAGCCAAACCGATCGACGTCAAAGGTCTGTTGCCCTAAGGAGCCAGCAAGCATGGAAATTGCATTTTACCTGGCAGGTTTGATTGCGGTGGCCGCGACGATTCGCGTGATCACCCATACCAACCCTGTGCATGCGCTGCTGTATCTGATCGTCTCGTTATTGGCGATCTCGGCAGTCTTCTTCTCTCTCGGCGCCTACTTTGCCGCCGCGTTGGAAATCATCGTTTATGCGGGCGCCATCATGGTGCTGTTCGTGTTCGTGGTGATGATGCTGAACCTCGGCAACGTGCAGCAGCAAGAGCGCGACTGGATGAAGCCGACGGTGTGGATCGGGCCTGGCCTGCTGTCACTGGCGCTGCTGGTGGTATTGATCGTCGCGATCCGCAGCGTATCCGATCAGGGCATCAGCGGTGAGATGGTCGACGCGAAGGCGGTGGGCATCAGCCTGTTCGGGCCTTACGTACTGGCGGTTGAGCTGGCTTCAATGCTGCTGTTGGCGGGGCTGGTTGTCGCCTTCCATATCGGCCGCGAGCACAAGCCTGGCGAGGTGCTGAGCAACGCGCCGGTGGGTGGCGAAATGGCGAGAAGAAAATCGGAGGAGCAAGCATGATCCCTCTTCAACACGGCCTGATCCTGGCGGCTATCCTGTTTGTGCTCGGGTTGACCGGGCTGCTGGTGCGCCGCAACCTGCTGTTTATGCTGATCAGCCTGGAAGTGATGATCAACGCTGCGGCGTTGGCGTTTATCGTGGCGGGAAGCTACTGGGGCCAGGCGGACGGGCAGGTGATGTACATCCTGGCGATCAGCCTGGCGGCAGCCGAGGCCAGTATCGGCCTGGCGCTGCTGCTGCAGCTCTACCGTCGTCGTCATACCCTGAATATTGATACTGTCAGTGAGATGCGCGGATGAACCTATTATATTTAACAATTCTGCTACCGCTGATCGGGTTCCTGCTGTTGGCATTTTCCCGCGGTCGTTGGTCTGAGAACACGGCGGCCACCGTCGGCGTGGGCTCTATCGGCCTGGCTGCGCTGGTCACGGTGTATGTGGCGATGGATTTCTTCGCCCAGAAAGCCGCCGGCGTGCAGCTGTTCGAGCAAAGCCTGTGGACCTGGATGGCCGTCGGCAACTTCAATATCGGCGTGACTCTGGTGCTGGACGGCCTGTCGCTGACCATGCTGTCGGTGGTCACCGGCGTCGGCTTCTTCATCCACATGTTCGCTTCCTGGTACATGCGCGGTGAAGAGGGCTATTCGCGCTTCTTCGCCTACACCAACCTGTTTATCGCCAGCATGGTGGTCTTGGTGCTGGCGGACAACCTGCTGCTGATGTATCTGGGTTGGGAAGGCGTGGGCCTGTGCAGCTACCTGTTGATCGGCTTCTACTACAAAGATCCGGCCAACGGCGCGGCGGCGATGAAAGCCTTTATCGTCACCCGCGTGGGCGACGTGTTCCTGGCGTTCGCGCTGTTCATCCTCTACAACGAGCTGGGCACGCTGAACATCCGTGAGCTGATGATCCTGGCGCCGCAGAAACTGGCGGTGGGCGATACGGCCATCACCTGGGCGACGCTGATGCTGCTGGGCGGCGCGGTCGGTAAATCGGCGCAGCTGCCGTTGCAAACCTGGCTGGCGGACGCGATGGCGGGCCCAACCCCGGTTTCTGCACTGATCCACGCGGCAACCATGGTGACCGCAGGCGTCTACCTGATCGCCCGCACGCACGGCCTGTTCCTGATGGCGCCGGAAGTGCTGCACCTGGTGGGCATCGTCGGTGCGGTCACTCTGCTGCTGGCCGGCTTCGCCGCGCTGGTGCAGACCGACATCAAGCGCGTGCTCGCTTACTCCACCATGAGCCAGATCGGTTACATGTTCCTGGCGCTGGGCGTGCAGGCATGGGACGCGGCGATCTTCCACCTGATGACCCACGCGTTCTTCAAGGCGCTGCTGTTCCTGTCGTCCGGTTCGGTGATCCTGGCCTGCCACCATGAGCAAAACATCTTCAAGATGGGCGGCCTGCGCAAGAGCATCCCGCTGGTGTACGTCTGCTTCCTGGTGGGTGGCGCGGCGCTGTCTGCGTTGCCGCTGGTCACGGCCGGCTTCTTCAGTAAGGACGAGATCCTGGCGGGCGCGATGGCCAACGGCCACATCAACCTGATGGTGGCCGGCCTGGTCGGTGCGTTCATGACCTCGCTGTACACCTTCCGTATGATTTTCATCGTGTTCCATGGCGAAGAGAAAATCAAAGCGCATGCCGGTAAAGGCATCACTCACCACCTGCCGCTGCTGGTTCTGCTGGTGCTGTCCACCTTCGTCGGCGCGATGATCGTGCCGCCGTTGCAGGGCGTGCTGCCGGATACGACCGAGCTGGCGCACGGCAGCGTGCTGACGCTTGAAATCACCTCCGGCGTGGTAGCTATCGTCGGCATTCTGCTGGCGGCCGCGCTGTGGCTGGGCAAACGCAGCCTGGTCAACAGCATCGCCAACAGCGCGCCAGGGCGTTTCTTCTCGACCTGGTGGTTCCATGCCTGGGGCTTCGACTGGCTGTATGACAAAGTGTTCGTCAAGCCGTACCTGGGCATTGCGAAGCTGCTGCAGCGCGATCCGCTGAACTCGCTGATGAACCTGCCGGCCGTCTTCTCCCGCTGGGGGAACCGCGGTCTGACGGTGAGCGAGAACGGTCAGGTGCGTTGGTATATAGCGTCTATGGGTGTGGGTGCAGTGGTCGTATTGGCTCTGTTGATTTTGGTTTAATTGAATAATTTAAACAGACGCATTTTTCGGGCGTAGCGCCGGGCAGGCGCTACGTACAAAGTTTGAAATTATTCGTATAAGGGACACAAAACGCCATGCTATTACCTTGGCTAATTCTTATCCCCTTTATCGGCGGTCTGCTGTGCTGGCAGCTTGAGCGCTTCGGTACTAAGGTGCCGCGCTGGATAGCGCTGATCGCAATGGGGCTGACGTTGGCGCTCTCTCTGCAGCTGTGGATGCAGGGCGGCTATACCTTGACCACGCCGAAAGGCATTCCGCAGTGGCAGAGCGAATTCCTGCTGCCGTGGATCCCACGCTTCGGCATCTCCATCCACCTGGCGCTGGACGGCCTGTCGCTGCTGATGGTGGTGTTGACCGGTCTGCTGGGCGTGCTGGCGATCCTCTGTTCCTGGCGTGAAATCCAGAAGTATCAGGGCTTCTTCCACCTCAACCTGCTGTGGATCCTGGGCGGCGTTATCGGCGTGTTCCTCGCCATCGACATGTTCCTGTTCTTCTTCTTCTGGGAAATGATGTTGGTGCCGATGTACTTCCTGATCGCGCTGTGGGGCCACAAGGCGT
Source organism: Serratia sp. CY84636 (assembly GCF_052166245.1). Taxonomy (NCBI): domain Bacteria; kingdom Pseudomonadati; phylum Pseudomonadota; class Gammaproteobacteria; order Enterobacterales; family Yersiniaceae; genus Serratia; species Serratia sp. CY84636. The sequence goes on along the minus strand of NZ_JBJNOX010000002.1, from coordinate 1,874,143 downwards.
CGGACGGTAAAACCCGTATCACCGCGGCGACCAAGTTCTTCATCTACACCCAGGCCAGCGGTCTGGTGATGCTGATTGCGATCCTGGGCCTGGTGTTCGTGCACTACAACGCGACCGGCGTATGGACCTTCGATTACGAAGACCTGCTGCAAACGCCGATGTCCCACAACGTGCAATATCTGTTGATGCTGGGCTTCTTCATCGCCTTCGCGGTGAAAATGCCGGTGGTGCCGCTGCACGGCTGGTTGCCGGACGCGCACAGCCAGGCACCGACCGCAGGTTCCGTCGACCTGGCGGGCATCTTGCTGAAAACGGCGGCCTACGGCCTGCTGCGTTTCAGCCTGCCGCTGTTCCCTGAGGCTTCGCACGAGTTTGCGCCAATCGCCATGTGGCTGGGCGTGATCGGCATCTTCTACGGCGCCTGGATGGCGTTCGCGCAGACCGACATCAAGCGTCTTATCGCCTACACCTCGGTTTCGCACATGGGCTTCGTGCTGATCGCCATCTACACCGGCAGCCAGCTGGCTTACCAGGGCGCGGTGATCCAGATGATCGCGCACGGTCTGTCCGCCGCCGGTATGTTTATCATCTGCGGCCAGCTGTATGAGCGTCTGCATACCCGCGACATGCGTCAGATGGGCGGCCTGTGGGGGCGGATCAAATTCATCCCTGCGCTGTCGCTGTTCTTCGCCGTGGCTACGCTGGGGATGCCGGGTACCGGTAACTTCGTCGGCGAATTCATGATTCTGTTCGGCAGCTACCAGGTCGTGCCGGTGATCACCGTGATTTCTACCTTCGGTCTGGTGTTCGCTTCGGTTTACTCGCTGATCATGATGCAGCGCGCTTATTACGGTGCGCCTAAATCCGACCAGCCGCTGCAGGGCATGACCGCGCGCGAGCTGTTCATCATTCTGCTGCTGGTGGTGTTGCTGGTTCTGCTGGGGGTTTACCCGCAGCCGATTCTGGATACTTCCAACGCGGCGATGAGCAACGTGCAACACTGGTTTGGTTCGTCAGTTTCAGCAATTTCAACAACAAGGCCGTAATTCGCCATGACAATAACTCCTCAACAACTGATCGCACTGCTGCCGCTGTTGATCGTCGGATTGACGGTGGTGGTTGTGATGCTAGGCATTGCGTGGCGACGCGACCACTTTATCAACGCCACCCTGACCGTGATCGGTCTCAACCTGGCGCTGCTTTCGCTGTACTTTGTCGGCCAGGCAGGCCCAATGGACGTCACCCCGCTGCTGCGGGTTGACGGTTACTCGATGTTCTACACCGGGCTGGTGCTGCTGGCGAGTCTGGCGACCTGCACCTTCGCCTATCCTTGGCTGGTCGGCTATCCGGATAACCGCGAAGAGTTCTACCTGCTGGTGCTGATCGCCGCCATGGGGGGCATCCTGCTGGCGAGCGCCAACCATCTGGCTTCGCTGTTCATCGGTATCGAGCTGATCTCGCTGCCGCTGTTCGGCCTGGTGGGCTACGCCTACCGCCAGAAGCGCCCGCTGGAAGCCGCCATCAAGTACATGCTGCTGTCCGCCGCCGCGTCGTCGTTCCTGCTGTTCGGTATGGCGCTGCTGTATGCCGAGTCCGGCGATCTGTCGCTGGCCGGCCTCGGCAAGAGCCTGCAGGAAAACATGATGCACCAGCCGCTGATCCTGGCCGGTATGGGCATGATGATCGTCGGTCTGGGCTTCAAGCTGTCGCTGGTGCCGTTCCAACTGTGGACGCCGGACGTGTATCAGGGCGCGCCTGCGCCGGTCTCGACCTTCCTGGCGACCGCCAGCAAGATCGCGATCTTCGCGGTCGTGATGCGTCTGTTCCTGTATGCCCCGGCCGCCGACAACGAGGCGCTGCGCATGGTGCTGTCGATCATCGCGTTCTGCTCTATCTTGTTCGGTAACCTGATGGCCATCAGCCAGACCAACATCAAGCGTCTGCTGGGCTACTCGTCGATCGCTCACCTGGGCTACCTGCTGGTGGCGCTGATTGCGGTGCAAACCCATCAGCTGTCGCTGGAAACCGCCGGCGTTTACCTGGCCGGTTACCTGTTCAGCAGCCTGGGCGCCTTCGGCGTGGTCAGCCTGATGTCCAGCCCGTACCGCGGCCCGGATGCGGATTCGCTGTTCTCTTACCGTGGTCTGTTCTGGCACAAGCCAATCTTGTCCGCGGTGATGACGGTGATGATGCTGTCGCTGGCCGGTATCCCGATGACGCTGGGCTTTATCGGTAAGTTCTTCGTGATCGCGATGGGCGTCAGCGCGCACCTGTGGTGGCTGACCGGCGCAGTTGTGGTAGGCAGCGCCATCGGCCTGTACTACTACCTGCGCGTGACCGTCAGCCTGTTCCTCAGCGCGCCGGAATCACTGCAACGTGATACCCCGAACAACTGGGCGTTGACCGCCGGTGGCGTCGTGGTGCTGATCTCAGCCGCGCTGGTGCTGCTGTTGGGCGTCTATCCGCAGCCGCTGATTTCGCTGGTGCAGATGGCTCAGCCGACGTTCTGATAACGCTTCAGACGGTAAAAAGGTCGCTTCGGCGACCTTTTTTTATGGGCGGGGGAAAGAAGCTATTACAACGTCATTTGTGCCGGTTGGCAGCGATAGAGGACAGCCAGCTTTTCCCGGGTTTTCTTTTGTGGTTTCGAGTGAGGGGCTTCCCATTGGGAAACGGCGGATTGTGTCGTGCCCAATTTTTCCGCTACATCGTATTGCGAGAGGCCACGGAAAATTCGCCAAGCGGCAATCAAGCTGACGTCTTGATCCAGCATGATGGAAACGACTTCATGGGGGACGGTTTCATCATCATGCTTATCGGCATGGTAGGGAAGAGGCTCGTAGTCCTCTTGCTGTCTCACAAGCCTTTTATACTCATCGAGCGGCAATACCACATAGAGCGGCTGGCCGGAGTCATCATGGATATACTGTAACTTCGCCATTCGGCATACCTCTGACTTTCAATAAGTTGTCGATGTTCTGCGTTTTACCTGCTGAATCAGGCACACGACAGGTTCATCATCGACGATCTCAAAAATAATGCGGTAGTTCCCTGCGCGTAGACGGTACTGGTTATCGGTACCGTGCAGCTTTTTAATGTCCAGTCTGACGGTCGGGAAAGTGCCCAAGAGTTCAACCTTGTGCGCAATGGCCAACCGGTTCTGAGAAGGCAGTGTCATCAATTGTTTCAGTGCTTTACGTGACCAGCTGATCTTTGCCATTGTTCCCTCGGGCCGAATGCACGTCCTGTGCAGTGATTAGATAATAAGCTTTATATCTTATTATTTCAATCTTGGACGAAGAAGGATACGTGAGACATCAGCGATGTTTCTCCACGTGTCGGCACTCAGCCGTAATGGACGCTAAACGACGTTTCCAGCGCCTGCACCACCGCGCGCACGCGGGCGGCGCGTTGCAAATCGGGATGCAGCACCAGCCAGATATCCACCCAGTCTTTGTTCTCCGGGAGCAGGCGCACCAGCTCCGGGTCTTTGTCCGCCAAAAACGCGGAGAGCAGGCCGATGCCCAGCCCGCTGCGGGTGGCGGAGCGCAGCAGCAGCTGCGAATTGCATTGCAGCACGACGTTGGGCTCGTGCAGAGCCTCGCCGCAGAAATTGTTCCAGTGGCGCGGCACCAGCTCGCGCGGGAACATCAGCAGATCGTGGCCGCGCAGCTGCTCGCCCCTGACCGGCATGCCGCGCCGCGCCAGGTAGTGCTGAGAGGCGTACAGACCCATTTCGATGGTGGCTAAGCGTTTGATGATCAGCTCGTCGTCATCGGGGCGGGCGCCGCGGATCGCCAGATCTGCGCCGTGGTAAGAGATATCGGCGATGTTCAGCGCCGTTAACAGCGTGACGGTGATGGCGGGGTAGCGTTCCCGCAGATCTTGCAGCGCCGGCATCACGAAGGCTTCGGCCAGGGTGTCGGTGGTGGCGATGCGCACGTTGCCACACAGGCTTTCGTCACCGCTGGCGGCTTTACGGTTGATCGCCTGCACCGCATTTTCCATCTTCATCACGTCCGCCAGCATCTCCTCCCCCAGCGGGCTGAGGGCGAAGGATTTCGGCGTGCGGATAAACAGCTTGGAGCCGAGCGCATCTTCGAAAGCGGACAGCCGTCGACCGACGGTCGCCTGATCGACATGCAGCTGGCTGGCGGCTTTGCGTAGCGTGCCACAGCGTGCGACGGCCAAAAAGAAGCGCGCGTCGTCCCAATTCATCATGCCATTTCCTCTCTGCAGATTTGTCGGCACCGTGGGGCACGGGCCAAGCCAGGCGAACAATAACGGTTTCTATCATAAAGCGTTGTTCCGTCCGGGGGGAGACAAAGACGGTTAACGGCCTGCACATCGGCGGTTATTTCTCCGGTGATGCAAGAATGCATCAGGGTGATTCATTCTTGACGATACTTCGCCCGTCGCCGTAACGCTATGATAAGCGCCGTTCCCGGCTCGTCGGGTGAGGAAAAACGTCGATGGCAGGCCGCCACCTGCCGACTTTGGGAGTTAAAGCATGTCAGAAAATACCGCCATCCAGGACACGGTGCCGAAAAACGCGCAGGCATCGCGCATGGGTATTCTATTGTTCCTGGCATTGGCACTGATGTCGGCATTGCTGAACAGCAGTGCGCCGACGCCGCTGTATCCGCTGTATCAGCAGCAGCTTGCGCTGAGCTCCGTCAGCCTCACCGTTGTTTACGGCGCTTACGCCGCCGGCGTGCTGATCGCTTTGTTCGGCGTCGGCAATCTGTCCGGCAAAGTGAAGGATTTGCGCAGCATGATCGTGCCGGCATTGCTGGTGGTGTTGAGCGGTGCGCTGCTGTTCGCGCGGGCTGATACCTTTGCCATGATGCTCATGGCACGACTGTTAGCCGGGGTGGGCACCGGGGCATTGACCGGTGCGGCAAACATCGCGTTGGTGCGTTTTGGGCCACGAGACGGCGGTAAAAACGCCGCGCTGATCGCCACGTTGTCCTTTACCACAGGATTGGCGCTGGGCCCGATCTTCAGCGGCATCGCTTTGCAGACCGGTTTTCATCCCACGACGCTGCCGTTCGTTTTCATCATGGTCATTGCCGCCGTGGCTGCGTTGGGCGTGGTGTTCTCGTGGCCGCGTGGCGTGGTTACGGCGCCGACCCATGCTGCGCCGGCTGCGACAGAAAAAAGCTCGCTGCTCGATGGCCTGCGCGCCACCGGCGGTAAATTCTATGTCTGTGCCGGGGCGCTGTTTATCTGTTGGGCCCTGGCCGCCAGCATTTTGGCTATCGGCCCCAGCGTGGCGGAAACGCTGTTAGGCCTGCACGCTCGAGGCGTCTTTGGCTATGCGATTGCGGTTTATCTGTTGATCGCCGGTATCAGCCAGATCCTGAGCCGCCGCCTTAACGCCCGCCATTCGCTGTTGTTCGGTTGCCTGGCGCAGGTGCTGGCGGCGGTGGTATTCGCCGTGGCGATCCAGTGGCATTCACTGTGGCTGGCGGCTGCGGGGCTGGTGGTGGCCGGCTATGCTTACGGCGCCATTTTCGTTGGCAGCGCGACCCTGGTAAACCTGATTTCGCCGCCGGCCAGCCATGCACGTTTGCTTTCGCTGTTTTACGTGATCGCTTATATCGCCAACTGGGTGCCTATCTTGCTGGGGATCGTGGTCGACCGTGTCGATCTACAGCAGGCAACCCATCTGCTGTTCCTTAGCAGCACCACGGTATGCCTGTTGTTGGCATGGATGACGGTACGTGCTGGGTTCCCACGTTAATAGTTTTGTGATTGAAATCTCTTTTATTTAATTAATTATTCTTTAATTGCATTTATATTGTGATTTTAATCACATGAAATGACCGGCTTTCGGGTAAACTGCGCGCTTTCTTTTTGCCGCGGGTCACTTTATGAACGTTCTTTTCGCCATTGCCGTTACTACCGGGATCCTCTCCGGCGTGTGGGGCTGGGTTGCCGTCAGCCTGGGGCTGATCGGTTGGGCCGGTTTTCTCGGCTGCACGGCGTATTTCGCCTGCCCGCAGGGTGGGTTGAAAGGGCTGGTGATCGGCGCGTTGACCTGCTGCAGCGGCGTCTTCTGGGCAATGGCGATCATCCACGGCAGCGAACTGGCGCCGCAGTGGAATCTCTTGGGGTATCTGCTGACCGGCGTCGTGGCATTCCTGATGTGCATTCAGGCCAAACAGCAGTGGCTGGGGTTCGTGCCCGGCACCTTTATCGGCGCCTGCGCGACCTTCGCCGGCGGCGGTGATTGGCCGCTGGTGACGCTTTCCCTGCTGGTGGGCCTACTGTTCGGCTATGCGATGAAAAACAGCGGTTTGTGGTGGGCGGCGCTCAGCGAAAAAGCCCGCGCTACGCCGCCGATGGGCTCGAATGCCGGCTCAAACGGTGCCGCCGAGTGAGAGGCGGTAATGCAGATCGTGGCGCTCGGCGCAAGGTTCGCCCGCGATCCGCAACAGCAGCATTTCGGCGGCGGTTTTCCCCATGTCAAAGCGCGGCGTGATCACGCTGGCGATGCTCGGCGTGGTCGCCTGGCCAATATCCAGGCCGTGAAATCCCGATAACGCAACCTCTTGCGGCACGCGCACGCCGAGACGCAGGCAGGCCTGCAACACGCCCACCGCCAGATCGTCGTTGGTGCACAGGATACCGTCGAGCTGCGGGTAGCGTTCGCGCGCCATCGCCAGCATGTCGGCGCCGATCGAAACCGAAGAGACCCGATGCGGCGCGATCTGACGCGGCGTTTGCCCCTGAGCCGCCATGGCGCGGCAGTACCCCCGATAGCGTTTATTGTCGCGGGCGTCCGACATGGCGCCAAAGTAAACGATATGCCGTTTGCCGCTGGCGAGCAGCGCTTCGGTCATGTCATACCCCGCCTGTTCATTATCGAACCCCACCGCAATCCGCCCCGGCGGCGCGTCGAGATCCATCACCTGCGCGAGGGGGATTTTGGCGGCGCCGAGGTAGGTCTCTGCGCGCAAGGTATGCGCAGAATCGGTGAGGATCAGCCCGGCGATCGGGTAGCTCAACAGCTGCGCGATCTGCTCTTCTTCCCGTTGCGGGCTGTAATCGTAGTTCATCACCAGCGTTTGGTAACCCCGCGCTTGGGTAACGGATTCGATGCCGGCCAGCAGATCGGCGAAGATCTGGTTGTTGAAGGAGGGGACCAGCACGCCGAGACGCGGTTTTCTGCCGGCCTGTGCGGCATCGGCGCCGGTGACGTTCAGCTCCCGCATGACCTGCGCAATGCGTTCGGCGGTGTCGGCCGCCACTTTTTCCGGCGTGCGCAGGAAGCGGCTGACGGTCATTTTGGTCACGCCGGCCAATTGTGCGATGTCCTGTAGCGTAACGCGGGGGTGTTTCATTCGGTGGCCTTCACGGGCGGCGCGGCAAGGGCGGATAGCGGTATGTTAACAAATCGATTTGGCGATAACAATGAATGCACCTCTATTGAAAATAGCCATTTTTCAATCGGATAGCTGATTTTTACCCGCGTGCTGCCTGCGTGAGATCACGTTAAGGGTAACAGGGTTTCGTAACATGATTTTCAGTGATTTTCATCACGTTTTTACCGGTAACAATCGGCTGAGATAGAGGCCTGTCCGATTGGAGGCCTGATGGCCGGGAATCACCATGAACAATCTGTTTTCACTGGATAACAAAATCGTCTTGATCACCGGCGCCTCGCGCGGCATCGGTTTTCTGCTGGCGCGCGGCCTGGCGCAGCAAGGCGCACATATTCTGGTCAACGCCACCACCGAAGAACATGCCCGGCACGCCGCCGAGCGCCTGCGCGAAGAGGGCCTGCGTGCCGATGCGGCGGCGTTCGACGTCACCGATTCCCAGGCGGTGCATGCCGCCATCGACCGTATCGAAGCGGATATCGGCGCGATAGACGTCTTGATCAACAACGCCGGCATCCAGCGCCGCCACCCGTTCACCGAGTTTCCGGAGCAAGACTGGGACGACATCATCGCCGTCAACCAGAAGGCGGTCTTCATCGTGTCGCAAACCGTGGCGCGTTATATGGTGCCGCGCCGGCGCGGCAAGATAGTCAACATCGGCTCGATGCAAAGCGAGCTGGGGCGGGACACCATCACCCCTTATGCGGCGTCCAAGGGGGCGGTGAAAATGCTGACGCGCGGCATGTGCGTGGAGCTGGCGCGCTACAACATTCAGGTCAACGGCATTGCTCCCGGCTACTTCAAAACCGAGATGACGCAGGCGCTGGCCGACGATCCGGCCTTCACCGCCTGGCTGACCCAACGCACGCCCGCCGCGCGCTGGGGCGATCCGCAGGAGCTGATCGGCGCGGCGGTGTTCCTGGCCGCCGACGCCTCCGCCTTCGTCAACGGGCAGCTGCTGTTTGTCGATGGCGGCATGTCGGCGGCGGTGTAACCTTTTTCGTGGAGTCTTGAGATGAAAATTCAAACCCAGTCCTGCGTGGTCAATGGCAAACGAGACGTGGCGGTGATCGCGCAAGAAGTGGATTACCGGGGGCAGGGAACGCTGGTGAAAATCAGCCGCGGCGGCATCTGTGGTTCCGATCTGCATTACTTCCAGGAAGGCAAGGTCGGCAATTTTCAGGTGCGTCAGCCGATGGTGCTGGGCCATGAGGTGATCGGCGAGGTGGTCGCCAGCGATTCACCGCGGCTGCCGGTCGGGCAGAAGGTGGCGCTCAATCCCAGCAAACCCTGCGGGCAGTGTAAATACTGTCTGGCGCAGCAAAGCAATCAATGCGTCGAGATGCGTTTTTTCGGCAGCGCGATGTATTTTCCGCACGTTGACGGCGCTTTTACCCAATACAAAGTGGTGGATAGCGCGCAGTGTGTCCCTTACGGCGCCGATCGCGACGACAGGGTGATGGTGTTCGCCGAACCGCTGGCGGTGGCGATCCACGCAGCGAAACAGCCCGGCGACGTGACGGGAAAAAAGGTCTTCGTGTCCGGCGTCGGCCCGATCGGCTGCCTGTTGGTGGCGGCGCTGAAAGCGCTGGGCGCCGTCGAGATTGTCTGTGCCGATCTCAGCCCGCGCTGCCTGGCGATCGCCAGGCAAATGGGGGCCGATCGGTGCCTGCATGCCGCGGACGACGATGTTAGCGATTATCAGCAGGACAAGGGGTATTTCGACGTCGCCTTCGAAGTGGCGGGGCACCCGCAGTCGCTGCAGCGCTGTCTGGAGATCACCCGCGCCAAAGGCACCGTGGTGCAGGTGGGCATGGGCGGCAGCTTCCCCGATTTCCCGCTGATGTTGTTGATCGCCAAGGAGTTGAACCTGCTCGGATCCTTCCGCTTCGTGGCGGAGTTTGCGCTGGCGGTGGCGTGGCTGGCCGACGGCGTGGTCGATCCGCTGCCGTTGCTGTCGGCGGAGTTCGCCAGCGGGCAGCTGGCGCAGGCGCTGGAGTTTGCCGGCGATAAGCGCCAGGCCGCCAAGGTGCAATTGGTGTTTTCGGGTAAAAGTCCGATGGCCGCAGGCGGCGATCCTTGTCTATAGTGTAGGAACGCTTAATTTTTCAACCACGGAGATCTCACGATGGCAAGACATACGGATGCTGAGCAAACTACGCTGGATGACGATCTGAGAATGCTGACCGAGACGCTGGAAGAAGTGCTGCAATACACCGGCGATCGCGCGGATCAGGCTTACGTCGACATCAAGTCGCACGCCGAGCAGGCGCTGAGTGAGGTCAAGGCGCGCTGGGCGAACACCGGTGAATCCTACTACGCGCGCGCCAAAGAAGCGGTGCACCGCACCGACGACTACGTGCGGGATAAACCCTGGCACAGCGTAGGTATCGGCGCCACCGTCGGGCTGGTGCTGGGGCTGCTGCTGGCCCGTAAATAAATCACGGCATCGGGGCGGCGCAGGCCGCCTCGTGCTTTTCTGCAGACTGTGTTGTTCATCTCGCTGTTTCCCCGCTGGCTTTCCCTTATCCCGCCTATACTTCCCGCTAGCCGTCGTCGGAGCGCCTTTATTTCCCTTGTTTTTGTATGGACGGATTGAGCCGGCGTCGCCGCAAGTGTAAAGTATTTGTGTTTTTATTGTTTATTTTTTGTTCTAAATCAAATAATTATCTGGTGTAAACACCCAGGGATATACGGCGTTCTTGCGCTGGCGCAAAAGCCGTGAAAATAACACCTCATATAATACAGAGCGTAACTACAGGCGCGGCGTCCGTCGGCTGCGCCGGAGACGATCTCTGCTAACTGACTTGTGAGCGAACTATGTCGACAAGTGTTTTTAATCGCCGGTGGGCGGCTGTGCTGCTCGAGGCGCTGGCCCGCCATGGGGTGCGGCATGTTTGTATCGCTCCGGGATCGCGCTCCACGCCGCTGACGCTGGCCGCTGCGGCCAACCGATCGTTTATCTGTCATACCCATTTTGATGAGCGCGGGCTCGGCCATCTGGCGCTTGGGCTGGCGAAGGCGGCGCGTGAGCCGGTGGCGGTGATCGTCACGTCCGGCACCGCGGCGGCGAACCTTTATCCCGCGTTGATCGAAGCCGGCCTGACCGGTGAGCGGCTGGTGTTTCTCACCGCCGATCGGCCGCCGGAACTGATCGACTGCGGCGCCAATCAGGCGATCCGTCAAAGCGGCCTCTACAGCAGCCACCCGACGCTGGCGATCGATCTGCCGCGTCCTACGCCGGATATTCCGGCCGCGTGGCTGGCCTCCAGCGTCGACAGCGCGATGGCGCGCTTGCAACACGGCGCTTTGCATATCAACTGCCCGTTCGCCGAGCCGCTGTACGGCGGCGACGAACGTCACTATGCCGATTGGTCCGCCGCGCTGGGCGACTGGTGGCAGAGCGATCGTCCGTGGCTGCAGGAAAGCGAGACGCGTGCGGCGCCATTGCCGCAGCCGGACTGGTTCTTCTGGCGGCAGAAACGCGGCGTGGTGCTGGCCGGGCGCATGAGCGCGCAAGAGGGCGCTCAGGTGGCCGAATGGGCCGCAACGCTGGGCTGGCCGCTGATCGGCGACGTGCTGTCGCAGACCGGGCAACCGCTGCCCTGCGCCGATTTGTGGCTCGCTCACCCGCAGGCGCAGCGCGTACTGCAAGATGCGCAACTGGTGGTGCAGTTCGGCGGCAGCCTGACCGGCAAACGCCTGCTGCAGTGGCAGGCGCAGTGCCGGCCGGAAGAGTATTGGGTCATCGACGAGCTGCCGGGGCGGCTCGATCCGGCCCAGCACCGGGGGCGGCGACTGCGCGCCGGCGTGGCGCAGTGGTTGGCGCAGCACCCGGCACAGCCGCGCGCGCCGTGGGCCGCCGGGCTGGCCGCGCTGGCAGATAAGGCGCTGACGGCGGCATCCACGCATCTGCACGATAACTTTGGCGAAGCGCAGCTGGCGCATCGCCTGCCGGAACTGCTGCCGGAGAACGGCCAGCTGTTTCTCGGCAACAGCCTGGTGGTGCGACTGATTGACGCGTTAACGCCATTGCCCGTCGCCTACCCGGTATTCAGCAACCGCGGCGCCAGCGGCATCGACGGCCTGGTCTCCACCGCCGCCGGCGTGCAGCGCGCAACCGCCAGGCCGACGTTGGCGGTGGTGGGCGATCTTTCCGCTCTGTATGACCTCAATGCGCTGGCGCTGCTGCGCCAGAGCTCGGCGCCAACGGTGTTGATCGTCGTCAACAACAACGGCGGCCAAATTTTCTCGCTGCTGCCGACGCCGGAAGAGGATCGTCAGCGCTTTTACTGCATGCCGCAGAACGTCGAGTTTAGCCACGCGGCGGCGATGTTCCAGCTGGGTTATGCGCGGCCGGAGAACTGGAGCCAGCTGCAACAGGCGGTTGAACAAGGCTGGCGGCGCAGCGGCGCTACGCTTATCGAACTGCAGGTGCCGCCGAGCGCGGGGGCCGAAAGCCTGCAATACCTGGTGCAACAGATGGCGGTGCAATGATGCTGGCGACGCGAATTTTGCAACAGGGCGAAGCGGGCCGCCCGTGGCTGGTGTGGCTGCATGGCCTGCTCGGCAACAACAATGAATGGCGGGTGATCGCCGCACGCTGCCCGGAATGGCCGTCGCTGGCCATCGATCTGCCCGGCCACGGCGATTCCGTGGCGGTGAGCTGCCACGGCTTCGACGACATCAGCGCGCAGATTGCCGCCACGCTGCAGCTGCGCAATATCGAACGCTATTGGCTGGTGGGCTACTCGCTCGGCGGGCGCATCGCCATGTATCACGCCTGCCACGGCCGCCATGCCGGCCTGCAGGGGGTGATCGTCGAGGGCGGCAACCCGGGGCTGGAGGACGAAGAGCAGCGCCGTCGGCGCTGCGAACAGGATGCGCTGTGGGCGGCGCGTTTTCGCAGTGAGCCGATCGCCGAGGTCCTGGCGGACTGGTATCAGCAGCCGGTGTTCAAAGAGCTTAGCCACGTGCACCGCCAGGCGCTGATCGCCGCGCGCTCGGTCAACAGCGGCCCGGCGATCGCCGACATGCTCGAAGCCACGTCGCTCGGGCGGCAGCCCTATCTGGCGCCGCAGCTGCGCCAACTGAGCGTGCCGCTGCAGGTGCTGTGCGGTGAGAACGACCCCAAATTTCAACGGCTGGCGCGCGACGCCGGGTTGCCGTTGCGCATCGTGCCGCAGGCCGGGCACAACGCGCATCTGGCCAATCCGCAGGATTTCGTCGCCGAGCTGCAGACCTTTCTCGTTAACCCTGGTTAAAGGAACCGAACATGCTTTATCCGAATGAAGAACAGCTGTATGCCGCCATCGCCTGGCAGGATTGCACCGGCGATTTCGAAGACATTCTGTATCACAAGTCCGCCGACGGCATCGCCAAAATCACCATTAACCGGCCGCAGGTGCGCAATGCGTTTCGCCCGCAAACGGTTAAAGAGATGATCGACGCGCTGGCCAACGCCCGTTACGACGACGGCATCGGCGTCATTATTCTGACCGGCGCCGGCGATAAGGCCTTCTGCTCCGGTGGCGATCAGAAAGTGCGCGGCGACTACGGCGGCTATCGCGACGACAGCGGCGTGCATCACCTCAACGTGCTGGACTTCCAGCGCCAGATCCGCACCTGCCCGAAACCGGTGGTGGCGATGGTGGCCGGTTATTCGATCGGCGGCGGACACGTGCTGCACATGATGTGCGATCTGACCATCGCGGCGGATAACGCCATCTTCGGCCAGACCGGCCCGAAAGTGGGCTCGTTCGACGGCGGCTGGGGTGCGTCTTACATGGCGCGCATCGTCGGCCAGAAGAAGGCGCGCGAAATCTGGTTCCTGTGCCGCCAGTACGATGCCGCTGCCGCGTTGGACATGGGCCTGGTCAATACCGTGGTGCCGCTGGCCGATCTGGAAAAAGAGACGGTGCGCTGGTGCCGAGAAATGCTGCAGAACAGCCCGATGGCGCTGCGCTGCCTGAAGGCGGCGCTGAACGCCGACTGCGACGGCCAGGCCGGTTTGCAGGAGCTGGCGGGCAACGCCACCATGCTGTTCTACATGACCGACGAAGGGCAGGAAGGGCGCAACGCGTTCAACGAGAAGCGTCAGCCGGACTTCAGCAAATTCAAGCGTAACCCGTAATGAGCGGGGTAAACCGCAGCGCGGCGCTTTACCGTTACAGCCTGCCGATGGAGGCGGGCGTGGTGCTGCGCAATCAGCGGTTGAAAACGCGTGACGGATGGGTGGTGCAGCTGCGTCAGGGCGAGCGTGAAGGCTGGGGCGAGATCGCGCCGCTGCCGGAATTCAGCCGGGAAACGTTGGCGCAGGCCGAACAGGTCGCGTTGGACTGGCTGCAGGTCTGGTTGGCGGGCAACGAACCGGATGACAGCACGCTGCCCTCGGTGGCCTTTGGGATTAGCTGCGCGCAGGCCGAGCTGGAGCAGCGCTTGCCGACGCAGGCGGATTTTCGCAAGGCGCCGCTGTGCACCGGCGATCCGGACGAGCTGTTCGAGATATTGAGCGCCTTGCCGGGCGAGAAAGTCGCGAAAGTGAAGGTGGGGCTGTATGAGGCGGTGCGCGACGGCATGATCGTCAACGTGCTGCTGGAGGCGCTGCCGGATCTGCGGCTGCGGCTGGATGCCAACCGCAGCTGGACCCGCGCCAAAGCCGACGGTTTCGCCAAATACGTCAACCCGGCGTGGCGCGATCGCATCGCCTTTTTGGAAGAGCCCTGCAAGACCCGTGATGAATCGCGCGATTTCGCCCGGGCGACCGGCATTGCCATCGCCTGGGATGAGAGCGTGCGTGAGGCGGACTTTGTGGTGCAGGCCGAGCCGGGCGTGGCAGCCATCGTGATCAAGCCGACGCTGGTCGGCAGCCTGGCGCGCTGCCAGGCGCTGGTGGCGCAGGCGCATGCGGCGGGGCTGACGGCGGTGATCAGTTCCAGCATCGAGTCCAGCCTGGGGTTAACCCAGCTGGCGCGCATCGCCCGCTGGCTGACGCCGGACACCGTGCCGGGGCTGGATACGCTGGGGCTGATGCAGGCGCAGGTGCTGCGGCCTTGGCCAGGCAGCGCATTGCCGCTGCTGGATATTTCGGCGCTGGAGTGCCTATGGCGCCGTTAAGCGATTGGCCGTGGCGACACTGGGCGCGCCTTCAGCCGCAGGCGACGGCCCTGTTGCTCGGCGAACAGCCGCTGAGTTGGCTGGCGTTGCAAGGCCAGGTGGATGAGCTGGCGGCGGATTTTCAGCACCAGGGCGTGGAGCCGGGCTGCGGCGTGGCGCTGTGCGGTAAAAACAGCTATCCGCTGCTGTTGGCCTATCTGGCGCTGCTGCAATGCGGCGCGCGTCTGTTGCCGCTCAATCCCGCCTTGCCGACGCCGCTGCTGACGCAGCTGTTACCCGAATTAGACATCACCTTTGCCTTCGGCCCGGATCCGTTGCCGGCGCTGCCGGAAGAGGTGATTCGATTGACGCCGCCCTCGACCGAGCCGCGCTGGCCGAACCTGCCGAGGTGGGATGTGCGGCGTCTGGCGACGCTGACGCTGACCTCGGGCTCCAGCGGCATGCCTAAAGCGGCCGCACACAGCTACGCCAACCATCTGGCCAGCGCCGACGGGGTGTTGCGGTTGATGGATTTTCAGCGCGAGGATTGCTGGCTGCTGTCACTGCCGCTGTTTCATGTCTCCGGCCAGGGCATCGTCTGGCGCTGGCTGGCGGCGGGTGCGCGGCTGGCAGTGCGCGAAATGCATCCGCTGGCCGAGGCATTAGTGGGCTGCACGCACGCCTCGCTGGTGCCGACACAGCTCTGGCGGCTGCTGGCGCAACCGCTGACGGGCACGACGCTGAAAGAGGTGCTGCTCGGCGGCGCAATGATCCCGGTGGCGCTGACCGAACGGGCGGAGGCGGCGGGGATCCGCTGCTGGTGCGGCTACGGCTTGACCGAACTGGCTTCCACGGTGTGCGCCAAGCGCGCCGATGCGCGGCCGGGCGTTGGCCTGCCGCTCGGCGGCCGCGAGATCAAACTGGTGGACGAAGAAGTCTGGATCCGCGCCGACAGCCTGGCGCTCGGCTACTGGCGTCATGGGCATCTGCAGCCGCTGGCCGATGAACAGGGCTGGTTTGCGACCCGCGATCGCGGCGCGATGGCCGAGGGGGAACTGCGTATTCTCGGCCGGTTGGACAACCTGTTTTTCAGCGGCGGTGAAGGGGTGCAGCCGGAGGATATCGAACGCGTGCTGGCGGCGCATCCGCAGATCACGCAGGCGTTTGTGGTGCCGGTGGCGGACGCCGAGTTCGGCCAGCGGCCGGTGGCGGTGATCGACGGCGAACCGTCGCTGTCGCTGGCGGCGTTGCTCGCCTGGTCGCAGGATAAGCTGGCCAATTTCCAACGCCCGGCGGCGTTGCTCCCGCTGCCTGAGGAGCTGAAAAACGGCGGCATCAAGATTTCGCGCCGCCAGTTGCAGCAGTGGGTGGCGCAGCGTCTCTCTCAGGCATAAAAAAGCCGCCCGACAGGGCGGCTGAGCGGATGGCAGCAGGGGGGTTATTTCAGCCCCAGCGCCTTGGCGACGCCGGCGCCGTAGTCCGGGTGCACCTTGGTGAACAGCTCGACCTGACGGCGCTGGATGTGTTCCGGCACCTGCGACAGTTCGCCGGCGATGCGGGTGAACATGCGCTGGTGCTCTTCGGCGCTCAGCAGGTTGAACAGCGCGCGCGGCTGGCTATAGTAATCGTCGTCTTCACGATGATTCCAGTGGTCGGCCGCGCCCTCAATGCTCAGCGGTGGCTCGCTGAAGTCCGGCTGCTCCTGGAACAGGCCGAAGCTGTTCGGTTCGTAGGTGGCGCCGTTGCCGCTGTTGCCGTCCACGCGCATCGCGCCGTCGCGATGGTAGTTGTGGAACGGGCATTTGGCGCCGTTCACCGGGATCTGGTGATGGTTGACGCCCAGGCGATAACGGTGCGCATCGCCATAGGAGAACAGACGGCCCTGCAGCATTTTATCCGGTGAGAAACTGATGCCCGGCACCACGTTGGCGGGGTTCATCGCCACCTGCTCAACCTCTGAGAAGTAGTTGTCGGGGTTGCGGTTCAGCTCGAAATAGCCGACGTCGATCAGCGGATAGTCGCCGTGCGGCCACACCTTGGTCAGATCGAACGGGTTATATGGCGTCTGCGAGGCTTCGTGTTCCGGCATGATCTGAATTTGCAGCTTCCAGCGCGGGAAGTCGCCGCGTTTGATCGCGTCGAACAGATCGCGCTGTGAGCTTTCGCGATCCTTGGCGATGATCGCTTCCGCTTCTTCATCCATCAGGTTTTCAATGCCTTGCTCGCAGCGGAAGTGGAATTTCACCCAGAAACGTTCGTTGGCGGCATTGATAAAGCTGAAGGTGTGGCTGCCGAAACCGTGCATGTGACGGTAGGATTTCGGAATGCCGCGATCGCTGAAGTCAATGGTCAGCTGGTGCAGCGATTCCGGCAGGTGGGAGAAGAAGTCCCACTTGTAGACGGGGTTGCGCAGGTTGGTATGCGGATCGCGTTTCACCACGTGGTTGAGATCGGGGAACTTCAGCGGATCGCGCAGATAGAACACCGGCGTATCGTTGCCCACCAAATCCCAGTTGCCTTCTTCGGTATAGAACTTCATGGCGAAGCCGCGAATGTCGCGCTCGGCGTCGGCGGCGCCGCGCTCACCGGCGACGGTGGAGAAGCGGATAAACATGTCGGTCTGTTTGCCGACCTCGGAGAAGATCTTGGCGCGTGTGTAGCGGGTGATGTCGTGGGTAACGGTAAAGGTGCCGTAGGCGCCGGATCCTTTGGCGTGCATGCGGCGCTCGGGGATAACCTCACGGTCGAAGTGGGCCAGTTTTTCCAGGAACCACACGTCCTGCAACAGCATCGGGCCGCGTTTGCCTGCGGTGATCACGTTATTGTTATCGACAACCGGGGCGCCGGCTGCGGTGGTCAGTCCTTTCTTGCTCATCACTTGCTCCTTATCGTAGTGCAGTTAAGTAAAGACTCGGGCGGTTTAAGCGTTCATCAGCATAGTCCTTTGGCGGGGCTTCTTCCCCTGACCTTGGTCAAAGCCACTACTAGTTGTAGCTCTATTGGCGAGCGGCGGCAAATAGGTCTCGGTTATCGTTGGCATCGCCTTGACGAATATAGAATCTTGTTTGCAAATATTTACATTTATTTGATTATTGAAGAATTTTTTCGCTTTTATCCCTTAAATACTCATTGCGCTTTGGTATAGACTCGTGACGTTATTATTATGCGTTGATTCGATCATTCGGTACGGATGACAAACCAGAGGGAAAGATGATGAAAAAGACTTGGGTCGCGTGCGCGGCAGGATTGCTGTTTGTGACCGGTGCGGCGAACGCCATCAGCGTGTCGGGCGAAGCCGGGCAGCACTACACCAACCTGGGCGTCGGCATGAGCACCGGCTCTTCAGGCTTAGGCCTGACCGGCAACTGGGCGCGCAGCGACCACGACGGCAACGTCGGCAGCCTGGGGCTGAACTTCGGCGTGCCGCTGGGGCCGTTGACGGCGACCGTGGGTGCCAAAGCGCTGTACCTCAGCCCGAAAGACGGGAAGAGCGGCGGGGCGGTGGCGCTGGGCGGCGGCCTGGAGTGGGAGATTAACCGTTACTTCAGCCTGCACGGCGAAGGGTACTTTGCGCCTGAATCCTTCACCAGCGGCGTGAAAGCCTATAACGAAGCCAGCGGCGGCCTGCGCTGGAAGTTCCGTCCGCTGAGCGTGGATGTGGGCTACCGTTACATGAAGATGGAAGGCAAAGACGGGCGTCGCGACAATACGCTGGCCGATGGCCCTTATGTCGGTGTCGGCCTGAGCTTCTAAGGCCGGCTGACGGCTGCGGCTCATCGCGTTTTCCGAATCCCTCGGTCATTGGCCGGGGGATTTTTATTTGTGCCATCAACGGGAAATCCATCCGGACTCTGAATGGCAAAAGATTAAATAATTTAAAGACTCGACGATCGGCATCGCCATAGGCGAGCACATGCCGTAAAATGCGTAATATAAATGTTTATATAACGATATGGACGTCATGACTTACCGAAATCCACTGGCGGCGCTGATGCCGCTGCTTGCCTCACTCTTTCCTTATACCGCTGCGGCGCAGGCCGATCGTGACGAGGTGTTGACCGTCACCGGCAGCGCGTTAACCCCCGCGACGGAAAGCGCATCCGGCGCCGGTTTTAAAACGCCGGAGATTGAACTCGGGCCGCTGGGTACCAGGGCCTGGATCGATACGCCTTATTCTTCTACCACCGTGACCCAACCGATGATCAAAAATCAGCAGGCGAAAAGCGTCGCCGAATTGCTGAAATATTCACCGAGTACGCAGATGCAGGCTCGCGGCGGCATGGACGTCGGGCGGCCTCAAAGCCGCGGTATGCAGGGCAGCGTGGTGGCGAACAGCCGCCTGGATGGGTTGAACATTGTCTCCACCACGGCCTTTCCCGTTGAAATGCTGGAACGGCTGGACGTGCTCAACAGCCTGACCGGCGCGTTGTATGGCCCTGCGAGCCCGGCCGGGCAGTTCAACTTTGTGGCGAAACGCCCGACGCCGCAACCGTTACGCGAGGTGACGCTCGGGTATCAGAGCCGCAGCGCCTTCAGCGGCCACGTCGATCTCGGCGGCCATCTCGACGACGACAATATGTTTGGCTATCGCATCAATGCCCTCAACGAAGAGGGCGAAGGCAGCGTTGACGACAGTACCCTGCGCCGACGGCTGTTGGCCGTGGCGTTCGACTGGAATATCAAGCCGGGCACGCAGCTGCAGCTGGACGCCAGCCATTACGAGTTCCTGCAAAAGGGCTACCCCGGCGGCTTCAGCTATGGGCCGAATGTTCCGTTGCCCTCCGCCCCTAATCCGCAAAATAAACACCTGGCGCTCGAGACGGCGGGCAACGATTTAACCACCGACACCCTCAGTACGCGCCTGATTCATTACTTCAATGACGATTGGTCAGTCACGGGCGGCATAGGGTGGCAACAGGCAGATCGCGCCATGCGTTCGGTATCCAGCACTCTGCTCAACGGCAGCGGCGATATAAAACGGTCGATGAGCGACTCCAGCGCCTCGGGGCGATTTCGGGTGTTGAGTAATACGCTGGCGCTGAACGGCCATGTCGATACCGGTTCGGTGGGGCATGAGTTGGCGCTCGCTACGACGGGCTACGTCTGGTCTATCTGCAGCGGCAAGGGGGCCAGCCGGCGCTACGATTTGGGCATCGACAATATGTACCATCCGTCGGCGCTGCATGAGCCGGGCGACGGAAAAATCTCCAAGAACGGCGCGCGCTATAAATCCAGCGAGAACAGCCAGCAGAGCGTGACGTTCGGCGATACGCTGACATTCAATCCGCAGTGGTCGGCGATGCTGTATTTAAGCGAAAGCTGGTTGCAGACGCGGAATTACAGCGCTGACGGCAAGAAAATCGAAGAAGACAATCAGCAGGGTTTGAGCCCGAATGCGGCGTTGATGTACAAAATCACCCCGACGCTGATGGCCTATGTCAGCTATGCCGACTCGCTGGAGCAAGGCGGTACGGCCCCGTTGGGGGAAGGCGTGAAGAACGAAGGGCAGACGCTCAAGCCCTATCGCAGTCGGCAATATGAGATTGGCCTGAAAGCCGACGTCGGGGAGATGAACCTCGGCGCCGCGCTGTTCCGCCTCAAGCGGCCGTTCGCTTATGTTGACGCCGAAGACCGGGTGTACAAGGAGCAAGGCGAACAGGTGAACAATGGCCTGGAGCTGACGGCCGCTGGGCGCGTGGGTGACGGGCTGAGCCTTTTTGGCGGCGTCACTCTGCTCGATCCGCAACTGAAAGAGACGGTTTCCGACAGCACACGCGACAAACGCGTGGTCGGTGTGCCGAAGGTGCAGGCCAATATGCTGGTGGAGTACAGCTTGCCGTCGATGCCGCAATGGGTCTATAGCGCCAACGTGCACTATACCGGCAAGCGAGCGGCGAACGACACCAACAGCGCCTGGGCTGACAGTTACACCACGCTGGACCTGGGGGCCCGCTACGTTACCCGGATTCATTCTGTGCCTGCGACCTGGCGGCTGGCGGTCAATAACGTCACTAACGAACATTACTGGGCCTCTATTTTCCCCTCGGGCAC
This sequence comes from Serratia sp. CY84636, assembly GCF_052166245.1. Classification (NCBI taxonomy): domain Bacteria; kingdom Pseudomonadati; phylum Pseudomonadota; class Gammaproteobacteria; order Enterobacterales; family Yersiniaceae; genus Serratia; species Serratia sp. CY84636. The sequence continues at coordinate 1,853,609 of NZ_JBJNOX010000002.1, read as the reverse complement.
GGATGGTAATGGCGGTTCGTCGAGCGCCTTTCTCGGCAACGGCCGTGAAGTGCGCGCATCTGTCACGTTTGACTTCTGAGGGCGCTATGAGGATCGCATCGTTGTCTGCATGGGCACTGTTGGTTGGCGTGTTGTTGCACGGCGATTTGTGGGCTGCATCACCTGCGAGCGAAATGCGTATTGCCTCGCCGTGGCCCGCGCAAAACGCCATCATCGCGATGCTGGGTTATGGCGATAACATCGTCGGCACCTCGAATGTCGCGAAACAGATCCCGCTGTTTCGCCAAAGCCTGCCGCGCATTGACGCCGTTCCGGTGGTGAGTGTGAATAGTGGGCAAGCGTTGAATCCGGAACAAATCATCGCGCTTGGCACTCGGCTGCTGTTTGTGCCTGACAGCATGAAAGTGCCGCAATTGGATTTACTCGAACGGGCTGGGGTGCGCGTATTGGCGTTTAAAGCCAATTCGATGGCGGCTCTGCGCGCGCGAGTGTTAAAAACGGGGGCCGCGCTGGGGCCGGATGCACAGGAAAAAGCGTTGGCTTACGAGCGCTATTTTTCTCGTAATGTGGCGCGCGTCGCCGAGCGACTGAAGGATTTACCGCCAGGGCAGCGCATTCGCGTTTATCACAGCATGGGCAATCCGCTGACCACCTCAGGGCGACCGTCGCTTAACCAGGATTGGATGGATCTGGCCGGCGCCGCCAACGTGGCGGAAACGTGGTTTGGTCTGAAAAAAGAGGGGGCGGGCGAAGTGGCGTTGGAGCAGATCGTGGCCGCCAATCCGCAGGTGATCGTGGCGATGAACAGGCGCGATGCCGAAGAGATACGCACGTCCGCGCAATGGCAGGGCATCGATGCCGTTTTGCGGCATCGGGTCGTGGTCAATCCCAAGGGGATGTTCTGGTGGTGTCGCGAGACCAGCGAAGAGGCGCTGCAGTTTTTATGGTTGGCGAAAACGCTGTACCCGGCACGTTTTGCCGACATTGACATGCGGGAAGAGACGAGAAGTTTTTATCGGGACTTTTTCGGTCTGTCGCTCACTGCGGCGCAGATTGACGCTATTCTTAATCCACCCGCTTGAACAGATTCGGGGGCCCAAACGGCCCCCGAATGCGTTACCCCACCGCCGGCAGCATGCCGCTGGCGATGCCCAGTTGAATCGCGATGACCGTCACCCCGCAGACAAACACCAACGCCAGCGCCGGCGTACCGCCCCAGACGCGATACTGCGCCTGATGTTTTTGGCGCGTTTTCCACACCAGCAGTGAAGGCAACAGCAGCGCCAGCACCGACAGGGCGATGGCGGCGAATCCCAACGCCAGCACGAAGCCGCGCGGGTAGAACAGCGCAAAGGCCAGCGGCGGCAGGAAGGTGATGGCGCCGGTTTGCAGGCGGCCACGCACGTTGTCTTGCCGCTTGAACAGGTCGGCCAGGAAATCGAACAGCCCGAGCGCCACGCCGAGGAACGAGGTCGCCAGCGCCAGATCGGCGAACAGGTGCACCGCCAGTTCAACGTGCGGCGAAGCCACCGCATCGCGCACCGCCTGCAACAGGCCATTCAGCCCGGCCTGCTGCGCCAGAATGCCGACGAAGGTGTCGGAGCTGATGCTGCCCAGCGTCGCCAGCTGCCAGAAGATATAGGCGATCAGCGGGATCGCGCTGCCGATGATAAACACCCAACGCAGTTTGCGAATGTTGCCGCCCATGTAGTTGACGATGCTCGGCACGCTGCCGTGGAAGCCGAAGGAGGTGAAAATAACCGGAATGGCCGACAGCGCCAGGCCTTGCTCCAGCGGCAGCGTCATCAGATTGGTCTGGTGGATATTCGGCAACATCAGGCCGAGCATCACCACCAGAAACACCACTTTGGCGCTGAACAGGATGCGGTTGAACAAGTCGACCGAGTGGGTGCCGATGCACACCACGCCGCCGGCCACCAGGGTGAACAGCAGCACGCCGAGCGACACCGGGAAGTCCTGCGACGTCCATTGGCTGATGCTGGTGGCGAGCAATTCGCCGGCGCCGCTGATATAGGCGGCGGTGAGGGCATACATCAGGAACATCATGCTAAAGCTGGTCAGCCATTGGCCGCCGCCGCCGAGATAACGTTTGGCGAGCGTGCCCAGACCGGTATCCGCTTGCTCATGCTGGTAAACCTCCACCAGCAGCAGCGCGGTGTAACACATTAACAGCCACAGCCCGACCAGTAAGGCCAGCGTGACGCCGAAGCCGACTCCGGCTGCTGCCAGCGGCATCGCCAGCATCCCGGCGCCAATGGTGGTGCCCGCCACGATAAAAACACTGCCAAGAGTGCGATTCTTCACGTTTTTTCTCTACCAGCCGAAAGATTTTGAAAATTATAGGTAACGATTTATGAGGATGGCAGGATAGTGGAAGCCCTAATTTGTGTCAAACCGGCGTTACGCATGGTGTACAGTAATGTTTACATTGCGGCGGGCTGCATGGCGCATGAGGAACGGGCCCATGGCTGAAATTATCCGCAGGCGGCTAGTGAAAAGTTATTTACGGGCTTCTATAGTGGAATGACCAAAAAATGTGGGAGAGATCAATGTTAAGGGTGGAGATGCTCAGCACCGGCGATGAGGTGCTGCACGGGCAAATTATTGATACCAACGCCGCCTGGCTGGCGGACTACCTGTTCCAGCAGGGGGTGCCGATGAGCGGGCGTGAAACGGTCGGGGACAGCCTCTCTGCGTTGATCGAGATCCTGCAGGAACGAAGCCATATCGCCGATGTGCTGATCGTCAACGGCGGCCTGGGGCCGACCAGCGACGATCTCAGCGCGCTGGCTGCCGCGAAAGCCTGTGGCGTAGAGCTGGTCGAACGGGCCGACTGGCTGGCGCGCATGGAAGCCTATTTCGCCGAGCGCGGGCGGCCGATGGCCCCTTCCAACCGCAAGCAGGCGCAGATCCCGGCCAACGCGGAAATGCTGGATAACCCGGTAGGTACCGCCTGTGGGTTTGCGCTGCAGCTGAACCAATGTCAGATGTTCTTCACCCCCGGCGTGCCGTCGGAATTCAAAGTGATGGTCGAACAGCAGATCGTGCCGCGCCTGCGCCAGCGCTTCACCTTGCCGGCGCCGCCGCTGTGCCTGCGCCTGACCACCTTCGGTACCTCCGAGAGCGATCTGGCCGCCGAGCTGGATGGCATGCCGCTGCCGCCGGAAGTGGTGCTGGGCTACCGCTCATCCAGCCCGATTATCGAGCTGAAGCTGACCGGGCCTGAAAGCCGGCGTGCGGAAATGGAGCAGGCCTGGCGGCGCGTGCGCGAGGTGGCGGGGGACAACTGCATCTTTGAAGGCACCGCCGGGTTGCCGGCGACGCTGACGCAGGGTCTGAATCAGCAAGGGCTGAAGCTGGCGTTGAGCGAGCAGTTCAGCGCCGGGTTGATCAATCTGCAGCTGCAGAGCGAAGGGGCGCCGCTGGCGGGGGGCGAGCTGTTGCCGGCGCACTGCATCGAAACGCTGGAAACGACGCTGGCGCGCGCCCGTTCGCTAGCGGAATTGACCGGTGCGCCGTTGGCGTTGGCGGTCAGCGCCATGCGCGACGAGCAGGTGAGCATTGCGCTGCATACGCCGCGCGGCGGCATTGGCCAGACCGTGCGTTATCGGGCGTCGCGCCACGGTCTGCGGCTGCGGCAGGAGTCGGTGGCGATGCTGGCGCTGGATATGCTGCGCCGCTGGCTGAATGGGGGCCAGGCGTGCGGTAAAAACGCCTGGCTGGAGGTGGTGGAAATTATCGAGTGACGGTCATGGCACTGAGTCGCCGGCGTCACGGTTTTGCTGCAGCCGTTCGGACGCCAGGCGTGAAAGGCGTATCGCCGCCGCGCCCCGCGTTAGCAGATCTGCACCATAGTCCTTGAGCGCCTGCGCGGCGCTGCCGGCCTGCGCCAGATGCATCGCCAGGCTGGCGGCGTCCGCCAACGCGGTGTTGGCGCCTAGCCCGCCCGCCGGGCTCATGGCGTGCACGGCGTCGCCGAGAAAGGCGATGCGTTCGCTGTGCCACACCGGCATCGCCTGCGTGACCTGCACCGCCCGCACGCTGAGTGACTGAGGATCCGCCAGCGCTAACGCCGTTTGCAAAGCGGGGGCCCATCCCTGCGAGATATGCCTTACGCGCGCCTGCAGCGCAGCGCTTCCCTCCGCCCGCGCCGGCCCGCCGAGCCGTTCAGCCGTTCCGATACAGGCCCAATAGAGATAGTCGTCGACCGGCGTGAGGGGGCAGTCCGGCGCATAGTCGGCTGCCAGCTGCGCCATAGGCGCCTGAAAGCGCATCGGTTCAATCACCAGCGACAAGCCGTCGGCGAAGACGACCGACACGCCGCGCAGCAATTCGGGGGCCAATTGGGCACGGGTCGCCGCATCGAGCGGCGTTTTGCCGTAGAGGGTGACCGCGCCGCTGTCTTCGGGCCCCGCCTCGGGCAGGCAGCGCCGCCGCACCAGCGAGTTGACGCCGTCGGCGGCGATCAGCACATCGACCCGCACATGCTCGCCGTTGGCGAACTGAAGCTCCACGCCCTGCGGCGTTTGTGCAAATTCACACAGGGTATAGCCGAAGCGCACCCGGTCTTGCAGACCGGTGAGCAGGATTTCGCGCAGCGTTTGCCGATGAATGCCGAGATCGCCGCTCGGTTCCTGCGCCTGCCGCGGGCTGGAGGGCAGCCAGTGCTCGGGGCGTCGGGCGTTGAGCGGGGCAAGCTGCGGATCCCATAGATTGCTCTCGCCGCTGTTTTGCGCGTTGCCGGCGCAGAGCAACCGGTAATGCGCCGGCGGCAGACAGGCGGCCAGTGCCTGCTGGCCCGTCGGATCGATGCGCAGCCGGTAGCCCTGCTCGCGCGCTTGCGGCGTGGTGTCGCGTTCAAACACCGTGGCGTGGATGCCGAAGCGGCGCAGTCCCTGAGCCAGACACAGGCCGCCGGGCCCGGCGCCGATAATGCCAATGCTGAGTGTTGTCATCATGTTCCCTCGTGAGTCAGTGGCCACAAACGGGAGCGGCCGGAAGCATTTCATTATGTCGGCGCAGGAAAAGGTTGATATAACGGTATCTGGACTAAAAATAGTGATAAGTGGCCAATATGAACGATAATCCTCACTTCGCCGACGCTGACTGCAGCGAATGGCGGGCGGGCCCCTGGCTGATCGCCCTTGGCGGCCGCGACGCGGCAGGCCGGGAGTATCGGTTGGGCACGCGCGAATACGGCTGGCATCAGCATGTGCGCGGGCAGCTGTTGTGCGTCGAAAGCGGTTTGCTGCATGTGCGCACGGCGCACGGCGATTGGGTGCTGCCGCCGCAGCGGGCGGGGTGGATCCCGCCGGCGACGCAGCACCGGGTGCAGGTCTGCGGCGCGCTGAGCGGCTGGAGTTTGCTGCTGGCGCCGGAGACCTGCAACGACCTGTCGAATGCACCCTGCGTCATCGGTATTAGCCCCGTGCTGCAGGCGCTGGCTCTGCGAGCAGAAGGCTGGGATAAACGCAGCGCGCTCACCCTGGAGCAGGATCGCATGGCGCAGGTGATGCGGGACGAGATACGTCTGGCGCCAACGGAGCCGCTGCATTTGCCGATGTCGTCCCATCCGCGCCTGGCCGGCGTTCTGCAGGCCTTGCTGGCGCAGCCGGGGAGCGAGCGTTCGCTGGAAGCCTGGGCCGAATGGGGGGCGATGTCGCCGCGTACCCTGCGGCGGCTGATGATCGGCGAAACGGGGCTGAGTTTTACCCAGTGGCGCCAGCAGGCTCGGTTGTCATATGCATTGGCGAAGCTGGCCGAAGGTGAAACGGTGTTGCAGATCGCGGAAACGCTGGGGTATGCCTCGCCGAGTAATTTTATCGCCATGTTTCGCAAAGCCTTTGGCGATTCTCCGGCGCGTTATTTTTCCGCATCGGCAGGAAAGGGGCGCTAAGCGAAATACTTTGAGGATGGTTATATATCCCTGATTAATCATAATCTTATAGGGGATATTCGCGGCGAGGGAATGCTGTTACTCTTTTGGCGGGTGCTTGAGACTGTTCGTCTTGGGCATTGTGTGACAAGGCGGATAGATGAAAGCCCCAGACTGACTCTCAATCAGAATGGGGCTGCACATACCGCCTAGACACCGGTATGGTAGCCCCTTCACAGCAAGGAGGCAAGCATGCGTTTAAAGCATGTGTTTCACTCGCTAACCGTTGTATGTATTACGGTTTTGTTATTTATCTGGATGATAAGAGACTCGCTGTGCGAGCTGAAAATCTACCAGGAAAAAATCACTATCCTGATCAGGTTGGCGTGTGAGGTGAAGCGGTAATCATAGGGCGGGGGCAACCCCGCCTTCTGGTCTCCAGGCGCGGTTTCCGGCACCCGACTTTACATTTCCAGCTCGATATCCGTCAGCGGCATACAGCAGCAGGGCAGGATCTCGCCGGCGTTGATAAACGCCAGCGGCTGTTGGCGGTAGGCCACTTCGCCTTTCACCAGCTTCAGGCGGCAGGCGCCGCAATAGCCGGAGCGGCATTGGTACTCCACCTGCACGTCGTGCAGTTCCAGCACGTCGAGCAGGCAGTTTTCACTGTTGGGGCAGGAGAGCTGCGTGCCGGCGGCGCGCAGCGTTACGATTGGCGTCGCCATCGCTTACAGTTCGAAGTCGCTCAGGTCGTCGGCGTTGATCTCCGAGTCGATCTGGCCAACCAGGTAGGAGCTCACTTCCACTTCCTGCGGCGCCACCTGTACGTTGTCGGACACCAACCAGGCGTTGATCCACGGGATCGGGTTGGAGCGGGTTTCGAACGGCAGACCGAGGCCGACCGCCTGCATGCGGATATTGGTGATGTACTCCACATACTGGCACAGGATGTCTTTGTTCAGGCCGATCATCGAACCGTCGCGGAACAGGTATTCCGCCCACTCTTTTTCCTGCTGGGCGGCCAGCACGAACAGATCGTAGCACTGCTGCTGGCATTCTTCGGCGATCTCTGCCATTTCCGGATCGTCGGCGCCGGAACGCATCAGGTTCAGCATGTGCTGGGTGCCGGTCAGGTGCAGCGCTTCGTCGCGGGCGATCAGCTTGATGATTTTGGCGTTGCCTTCCATCAGTTCGCGCTCGGCGAACGCGAAGGAGCAGGCGAAGCTGACGTAGAAGCGGATCGCTTCCAGCGCGTTCACGCTCATCAGGCACAGGTACAGCTGCTTCTTCAGCGCGCGCAGATTGACGGTGACGGTTTTACCGTTCACCTGGTGGGTGCCTTCACCCAGCAGGTGATAGTAGCTGGTCATCTCGATCAGATCGTCGTAGTAGCCGGAGATGTCTTTCGCGCGCTTCTTGATCTCTTCGTTGGTGACGATGTCGTCGAACACCAGCGCCGGATCGTTGACGATGTTGCGGATGATGTGAGTGTAGGAACGGGAGTGGATAGTCTCGGAGAACGACCAGGTTTCCACCCAGGTTTCCAGCTCAGGGATCGAGATCAGCGGCAGCAGGGCGACGTTCGGGCTGCGGCCCTGGATGGAATCCAGCAGCGTCTGATACTTCAGGTTGCTGATGAAGATGTGCTTCTCGTGCTCCGGCAGCGCCTGGTAATCGATGCGATCGCGGGAGACGTCAACTTCTTCCGGGCGCCAGAAGAAGGAGAGCTGTTTTTCGATCAGCTTTTCGAAGATTTCATGCTTTTGCTGGTCGAAACGCGCAACGTTTACCGACTGGCCGAAGAACATCGGCTCTTGCAGCTGGTCGTTTTTGGTCTGAGAAAAAGTGGTGTAAGCCATAAGCCTGAATCCATCGTAACGTGGCTAAATGAAGGGGCCGGAAAATTCCGGCCCGCTAGGTCAAACTTTAGATCTTGCAGGCGCCGCTTTCGCAGTCGTCATCGCCGGCCTTGGCAGGCTGCAAATCTTCCTGGGCGTCTTCCGCACCGTCGCGGGTGTTTTGGTAGTACAGCGTTTTCACGCCGAACTTGTAGGTGGTGAGCAGGTCTTTCAACAGCTGCTTCATCGGCACCTTGCCGCCCGGGAAGCGGGTCGGATCGTAGTTGGTGTTGGCCGAAATCGACTGGTCGATGAATTTCTGCATCAGCCCCACCAGCTGCAGATAGCCGTCGTTGCTTGGCATTTCCCACAGCAGCTCGTAGTTGTCTTTCAGACGCTCATACTCCGGCACCACCTGGCGCAGGATGCCGTCTTTCGACGCCTTGATGCTGATGTGGCCGCGCGGCGGCTCGATGCCGTTAGTGGCGTTGGAAATCTGCGAAGAGGTTTCCGACGGCATCAGCGCAGACAGGGTCGAGTTGCGCAGGCCGGTTTCCTGGATCTCTTTACGCAGGGTTTCCCAGTCGTAGTGCAGCGGCTCGTTGCAGACCGCATCCAAATCTTTCTTGTAAGTGTCGATCGGCAGGATACCCTGCGAATAAGTGGTCTCTTTGAACCACGGGCAAGCGCCTTGTTCCTGAGCCAGACGGTTGGAGGCTTTCAGCAGATAGTACTGAATGGCTTCGAACGTTTTGTGCGTCAGGTTGTTGGCGCTGCCGTCGGAGTAGCGCACGCCGTTCTTCGCCAGGTAATAGGCGAAGTTGATGACGCCGATGCCCAAGGTGCGGCGGCCCATCGCGCCACGGTGTGCGGCCTTGATCGGATAATCCTGATAATCCAGCAGGGCGTCGAGCGAGCGCACCGCCAGGGTTGCCAATTCTTCCAGGTCGTCCAGGCTGTCGATCGCGCCCAGGTTGAAAGCGGACAGGGTACACAGCGCAATCTCGCCGTTTTCGTCGTTGACGTCTTCCAGCGGCTTGGTCGGCAGGGCGATTTCCAGGCACAGGTTGGACTGACGCACCGGCGCGATCTGCGGATCGAACGGGCTGTGGGTGTTGCAGTGGTCGACGTTCTGGATGTAGATGCGGCCGGTAGAGGCGCGCTCTTGCATCATCAGCGAGAACAGCTCAACCGCTTTCACGCGTTTCTGGCGAATGCTGTCGTCTTTCTCGTACTGGGTATACAGGCGTTCGAATTCGTCCTGATCGGCGAAGAACGCGTCATACAGCCCCGGCACGTCGGACGGGCTGAACAGGGTGATGTCTTCGCCCTTGATCAGACGCTGGTACATCAGGCGGTTCAGCTGCACGCCGTAGTCCATGTGACGCACGCGGTTGCCTTCAACGCCACGGTTGTTTTTCAACACCAGCAGGCTTTCCACTTCCAGGTGCCACATCGGGTAGAACAGCGTTGCCGCGCCACCGCGCACGCCGCCCTGCGAGCAGGATTTAACGGCGGTCTGGAAGTGTTTGTAGAACGGAATACAGCCGGTATGGAAGGCTTCACCGCCACGGATCGGGCTGCCCAGCGCGCGGATGCGGCCGGCGTTGATACCGATGCCGGCGCGCTGCGAAACGTATTTCACAATGGCGCTGGAGGTGGCGTTGATGGAGTCCAGGCTGTCGCCGCACTCGATCAGCACGCAGGAGCTGAACTGGCGGGTTGGGGTGCGCACGCCGGACATGATCGGCGTAGGCAGCGAAATCTTGAAGGTGGAAATCGCGTCGTAGAAACGTTTGACGTAATCCAGACGAGTTTCACGCGGGTAGTTGGAGAACAGGCAAGCGGACACCAGCATGTACAGGAACTGGGCGCTTTCGTAAATCTCGCCGCTGACGCGGTTCTGCACCAGATACTTGCCTTCCAGCTGCTTGACGGCGGCATAGGAGAAGTTCATGTCGCGCCAGTGATCGATAAAGGAATCCATCTGCTCGAACTCTTCAGCGCTGTAGTCTTCCAGCAGATGCTTATCGTATTTGCCCATCTCGACCATGCGAGTGACGTGGGCGTGCAGCTTCGGCGGCTCGAACTGGCCATAAGCCTTTTTGCGCAGGTGGAAGATCGCCAGGCGAGCGGCCAGGTACTGATAGTCCGGCGCATCGCGGGAGATCAGATCGGCTGCGGCTTTGATGATGGTTTCATGAATGTCGGCGGTTTTGATGCCGTCATAAAACTGAATGTGTGAACGCAACTCTACTTGAGAAACCGAGACGTTGTGTAATCCCTCTGCGGCCCAATCGATGACCCGGTGGATTTTGTCGAGATTGATGCGCTCTTTACGGCCATCGCGTTTAGTTACAAGCAGACTTTGGTTCATGTGGTGTTTTACCTGTCCGTATGGTGCCCCTAAGCAGAAGTGTAGTCGCTCTGCTCAGTATGTAAACACTATATATAGGGGTTGTATGTCGGTGAGGTAACAAGATAGTGAGAAAAAACGGCGTTTGCAAGTGAACAAAACCGGCCTAATTTGTGGATAACTTGGGGGTGAAATGTAACTTGCCGCGCGAAGCGCGCGCCGTGACTGGCGCGACAAGCTTGTCAATAAGCGCGATCAGATTTTACTGAAAAACTGAAAAAACCGATCGTTTGGCGCTTTATTAAACGTTAGAAAAAAACGGCATATTGATCTGATTTAATATTCTAAAAAACTGTTTACAACGGCTATTTTGATCGAAGTCGCGGAAATTAGGTATTTTTCCGAATGCTCCGCCGGCGCCGCCCCCCGGTAATGCAGGGCCGGCGCGGTTTACAACGCTTAGCCTTCGTGCTGGGTGTGCACCATGTAGTTCACGTCAACGTTGCGTCCAAGCTTGAAATGATCGGTGATCGGGTTGTAATGCAGGCCGATCATGTGCTTTTCGCGCAGCGGCGTGCCGTCGACCCAGCCGATCAGTTCGGAAGGGCGAATGAACTTCTTATGATCGTGGGTGCCCTGCGGCACCATCTTCAGCACGTACTCCGCGCCGATCACCGCCATCAGCCAGGCTTTGGTGTTGCGGTTGATGGTGGAGAAGAACACATGGCCGCCCGGTTTCACCAACTGGGCGCAGGCGCGCACCACCGAGGCCGGATCCGGCACGTGCTCCAGCATCTCCATGCAGGTGACGACGTCATAGCGTTGCGGGTTGGCCTGAGCGTGGCTTTCCACCGTCTCCTGCACGTAAGTGACGTTCATGCCGCTTTCCAGCGCGTGCAGCCGCGCGACCTGCAGCGGCTCCGCGCCCATGTCCAAGCCGGTGACCTTGGCGCCTTCGCGCGCCATGCTTTCCGCCAGAATGCCGCCGCCGCAGCCCACGTCGAGCACCTGCTTGTCAAAAATGCCGCCGGCGCGCTGCATGATGTAGTTCAGGCGCAGCGGGTTGATGCGGTGCAGCGGTTTGAACTCGCCTTCCAGATCCCACCAGCGGGAGGCGACGGCCTCGAACTTGGCGATTTCCTGGTGGTCAACGTTTTGCACTCGGCTGGATGATTCTGCGTTCATGGGCTTGTCTGGCTCCTTGTTCTCGTTGCGCGGATTATACATGTTCCGGCGCGGCATCGTCTGCGCCGATGCGTTTTTAGCGCACTTATCTGCACAATTTCCGTGAAACAGCGGCGGTTATTTTCCCGTAAAGCGTGCTTTGTGATATAGTTTTACACCTTTGCCACTATGGCAGCGGGCAGATGAATCATTAGTAGAGGGATAGCAGCTCCATGAGCGACCTTGCCAGAGAAATCACACCGGTAAACATCGAAGACGAGTTGAAAAACTCGTATCTGGACTATGCGATGTCCGTTATTGTCGGACGTGCGCTGCCAGATGTTCGTGATGGACTGAAGCCGGTTCACCGCCGCGTTCTGTACGCGATGAGCGTACTGGGTAACGACTGGAATAAACCATACAAGAAATCGGCCCGTGTCGTCGGGGACGTGATCGGTAAATATCACCCACACGGTGACAGCGCGGTTTACGACACTATCGTGCGTATGGCCCAGCCGTTTTCACTGCGCTACATGCTGGTGGACGGCCAGGGTAACTTCGGTTCCGTCGACGGCGACTCCGCCGCGGCGATGCGTTATACCGAAGTGCGCATGTCCAAGATTGCTCACGAACTGTTGGCGGACCTGGAAAAAGAAACCGTCGACTTCGTGCCTAACTATGATGGCACCGAGCAGATCCCGGCCGTCATGCCGACCAAGATCCCGAACCTGCTGGTCAACGGCTCGTCGGGTATCGCCGTGGGCATGGCCACCAATATTCCACCGCACAACCTGGCGGAAGTCGTCAACGGCTGCCTGGCCTATATCGACGATGAAAACATCAGCATCGAAGGGCTGATGGAACACATCCCGGGGCCGGACTTCCCGACGGCGGCGATCATCAATGGCCGCCGCGGCATTGAAGAGGCCTACCGCACCGGGCGCGGCAAAGTCTACCTGCGCGCGCGCGCGGAAGTGGAAGCCGACGCCAAGACTGGGCGCGAAACCATCATCGTTCACGAGATCCCGTATCAGGTGAACAAGGCGCGTCTGATCGAGAAGATCGCCGAGCTGGTAAAAGAAAAACGCGTGGAAGGCATCAGCGCGCTGCGCGACGAGTCCGATAAAGACGGCATGCGCATCGTGATCGAAGTCAAACGCGACGCGGTCGGCGAAGTGGTGCTGAACAACCTGTATGCGCTGACGCAACTGCAGGTCACCTTCGGCATCAACATGGTTGCGCTGCATCAGGGCCAGCCTAAGTTGCTGAACCTGAAAGACATCCTCGAAGCCTTCGTGCGTCACCGCCGCGAAGTGGTTACCCGCCGCACCATCTTCGAACTGCGCAAGGCCCGCGACCGCGCCCATATCCTGGAAGCGCTGGCCATCGCGCTGGCCAACATCGATCCGATCATCGAGCTGATTCGCCGTGCGCCGACCCCGGCCGAAGCGAAAGTTGCGCTGGTGGCGCAACCGTGGGATCTGGGCAACGTCAGCGCCATGCTGGAGCGCGCCGGTGACGACGCCGCCCGCCCTGAGTGGCTGGAGCCGGAGTTCGGCATCCGCGACGGAAAATACTACCTGACCGAGCAGCAGGCTCAGGCGATTCTGGATCTGCGCCTGCAGAAACTGACCGGCCTGGAGCACGAGAAGCTGCTGGACGAATATAAAGAACTGCTCAACTTTATCGCCGAGCTGATCTTTATTCTGGAAAGCCCAGAGCGCCTGATGGAAGTGATCCGCGAAGAGCTGGTGGCGGTCAAAGAGCTGTACAACGACGGCCGCCGCACCGAGATCACCGCCAATACTTCCGACATCAACATCGAAGACCTGATCAACCAGGAAGACGTGGTGGTGACCCTGTCTCATCAGGGCTACGTGAAGTATCAGCCGCTGTCCGACTATGAAGCTCAACGCCGCGGCGGCAAAGGCAAATCTGCGGCGCGTATTAAAGAAGAAGACTTTATCGATCGCCTGCTGGTGGCCAACACCCACGATACGATCCTGTGCTTCTCCAGCCGTGGCCGCCTGTACTGGATGAAGGTGTACCAACTGCCTGAAGCCAGCCGTGGCGCGCGCGGTCGCCCAATCGTCAACCTGCTGCCGCTGGAGGCCGATGAGCGTATCACCGCTATCCTGCCGGTACGCGAGTATGAAGAAGGGCGCCACGTGTTCATGGCCACCGCCAGCGGTACCGTGAAGAAAACTGCGCTGACCGAGTTCAGCCGCCCACGCAGCGCCGGCATCATCGCCGTCAACCTCAACGAGGGCGACGAACTGATCGGTGTCGATCTGACCGACGGCAGCAACGAAGTGATGTTGTTCTCCGCCAACGGTAAAGTGGTACGCTTCCCGGAAACGCAGGTGCGTTCGATGGGCCGCACCGCAACCGGCGTGCGCGGCATCAACCTCGGCGAAGGCGACAGCGTGATCTCCCTGATCGTGCCGCGCGGCGAAGGCGACATCCTGACCGTGACGCAAAACGGCTTCGGTAAACGCACCGCCGTGACCGAATATCCGACCAAGTCACGCGCCACCCAGGGGGTTATCTCCATCAAGGTGAGCGAGCGTAACGGCCAGGTGGTCGGCGCCGTACAGGTGGAAACCAGCGACCAGATCATGATGATCACCGATGCCGGCACGCTGGTGCGTACCCGCGTTTCGGAAGTCAGCGTGGTGGGCCGTAACACCCAGGGCGTGACGCTGATTCGCACGGCGGAAGACGAAAACGTCGTCGGCCTGCAGCGCGTGGCCGAGCCGGTGGAAGACGAAGAGCTGGACAGCCTGGAACCGGGCGCGGAAGCGGTGGAAGAAGACACCACGCCGCTGGACGATGGCGACGACGCGGCTGAGCCGATGGACGACGACAACGTTTAAAGCAGGGTGAGGGCGTCGGCATGCCGACACCCTAATGCACTGAGACAGAAGGGCCTGGCAGCGATGCTAGGCCCTTTTTCAGTTATATGGTTTAATTGGCGCACCGAGCCGCCGGCTGCCGCGCCGGCGAATGCGTGCACCGCCACTGACTTTCGTATGGTATCCGATTGAAATACTTAGCCTCTTTTCGAACTACGCTGAAGATATCCCGCTATCTGTTCCGGGTGCTGGCGATTTTGCTGTGGTCGTTGGGAGCGCTGCTCACCACCTTTTATATTCTGAATATCCTGCATCAGAAAGAATCGGACATCCGGCAGGAGTACAACCTCAATTTTGATCAGGCGCAGGGCTACATCCGCCATTCCGCCGACATCATCCGCGACATCAAGTATATGGCGGAGAACCGCCTCAACGGGTCGGTCAGCAGCCTGGACATGTTCAGCGGCGTGTTTCCCGGCAAGGGCAGCCCGCCGCAATTCTTTCCGCTGTACCCGGAGTCCAACTGCACGCTGAGCACCACCTACCGCAGTTCGCTCGATTCGCTGAGCGGCCTGATCCAGTATTGGAAAGAGAACTTCGTGGCGGCCTACGATCTCAACCGGGTGTTCTTCATCGGCGGCGACAGCCTGTGTATGGCGGAGTTCGGCGGCGGCAACGCGAGCGCCAATCGGGAAAACGTGCTGAAGTCGCTGCACGAGCGCATTCTGAAATACCGCAACGCCAAGAATCTGGACAAAGACAACAACCTGTATTGGATCAGCCCTAGCGCGCAGCGGCCGGACGTCGGCTATCTGTATGTGCTGACGCCGATTTATATCGGCAACAAGCTGGAGGCGCTGCTGGGCATCGAACAGACCGTTCGGCTGGAGGATTTCGTTACCGCCGGCAACCTGCCGATCGGCGTCACGCTGCTGGATGAGAACAACGAGCCGGTGCTGCGCCTGGCGGACGGCGATCGCTATGCCGCTTCGCTCAACAGCTATCCCACAGAGCACGCCTACTTCGGCTATGTCGACAATTATCGCGATCTGATCCTGAAGAAAGCGCTGCCGCCTTCTTCGCTGAGCATCGTCTATGCGCTGCCGGTGAAAAGCGTAGTAGAACGCTTCAAAATGCTGATCCTCAACGCGCTGTTGCTGAACCTGCTGTCGGCCATCGTGCTGTTCACGCTGGCGTGGCTGTTTGAACGTAAAATGTTCCTGCCGGCGGAGGACAACGCCTTCCGCCTGGAAGAGCACGAGCAGTTCAACCGCAAGATCGTCGCTTCGGCGCCGGTGGGTATCTGTATCCTGCGCATCAGCGACGGCACCAATATCCTGAGTAACGAACTGGCGCACAACTACATCAACCTGTTGACCCACGAAGATCGCGATCGCATTACGCGCATCATTTGCGAGCAGCAGGCGAATTTCGTCGATGTAATGACCAGCAATAACAACAACCTGCAGATCAGCTTTGTCCACTCGCGCTACCGTAACGAAGAGGTGGCGATTTGCGTGTTGGTGGACGTCAGCGCCCGCGTGAAGATGGAAGAGTCGCTGCAAGAGATGGCGGCGGCGGCGGAACAGGCCAGTCAGTCCAAATCGATGTTCCTGGCCACCGTCAGCCATGAGCTGCGCACGCCGCTGTACGGCATTATCGGCAACCTCGATTTGCTGCAAACCAAGGCGCTGCCGCAAGGGGTCGATCGGTTGGTCAATGCGATGAACAACTCTTCCGGCCTGCTGCTGAAAATCATCAGCGATATTCTCGATTTCTCCAAAATCGAGTCCGAGCAGCTGAAGATAGAACCGCGCGAGTTCTCCTGCCTGGAGGTGATCACCCATATCGCCGGTAACTATTTGCCGCTGGTGGTGAAGAAACGTCTGGGGCTGTACTGCTTTATCGAACAGAACGTGCCGGAGCGCATTTTCGGCGATCCGGTGCGGCTGCAGCAGGTGCTCTCCAACCTGGTGAACAACGCCATCAAGTTCACCGATACCGGCTGTATCGTGCTGCAGGTCTGCACCCGCGGCAGCTATCTGGAATTCAGCGTACGCGATACCGGCGTCGGTATTCCGGAGAAGGAAATTTCGCGCCTGTTCGATCCGTTCTTCCAGGTGGGCACCGGCGTGCAGCGCCATTTCCAGGGAACCGGCCTGGGGTTGGCGATCTGTGAGAAACTGATCAACCTGATGGACGGCGATATCGCCGTCGAGTCCGAACCGGGTCTGGGCAGCTTGTTCAGCATCCGCATTCCGCTGTTCAACGCTCAGTTCCCCATCCCGCAGGCCAGCGATACCTGGCAGGGCCGTCGGCTGTGGCTGGATATCCGCAATCAGCGGCTGGAAAGTTACCTGATGGCGATTCTGGGGGGCTACGGCGCCGATATCCAGCGCTATGACGGCCAAGAGACCGCCGCCGGAGAGGTGATGCTCAGCGATCATCCGCTGATGCTGGACACGCCGCTGCTGGCTCAGATCCAATTCTCTACCGAACATATCGGCCCATCGCTGGAAACTCGGCCGGGTTATTGGATGCACAGTACCTCCACGCCGCGAGAAACGCTGAGCTTGCTCAACCGGTTGTTCGGCGTCGGCAGCGGCGCGGCAGAGGCGCTGGTGCAGCTGCCGGTGCCCGCCAAGGCCAGCGCGGCGGACAACGGCGATATTCATCTGCTGGTGGTTGACGATCATCCGATCAACCGTCGCCTGCTGTCCGATCAACTGGGATCGCTGGGGTATCAGGTGGTGACCGCCAACGACGGCGTCGACGCGCTCGGCGTGCTGAAACAGCACCACGTCGATATTGTGCTGACCGACGTCAATATGCCGAACATGGACGGCTATCGCCTGACGCAGGAACTGCGACAGATGCAGTTCAGCGCGCCGGTGATCGGCGTGACGGCGAACGCGCTGGCGGAAGAGAAGCAGCGCTGCCTCGAGGCGGGTATGGATAACTGCCTGTCGAAACCGGTCACGCTGGAGACGCTGGCACAGACGCTGGCTTACTACAGCCAACGGGTACGCTACAGCCGCAGCGAGGCTTGAAAAGCAAACAGGCACGGCGAATGCCGTGCCTGTTTGGCGCTAACCTGCCGTGAGGCGGGATTTAGTCTTTGTCCAACGGCGTCATGCTGACGGAGGAGAGGTAGTTGAGCAGGGCGATGTCGTTCTCGACGCCCAGCTTCATCATCGCCGATTTCTTCTGGCTGCTGATGGTTTTGATGCTGCGGTTGAGTTTCTTGGCGATTTCGGTCACCAGGAAACCTTCGGCGAACAGACGCAGCACTTCGCTCTCTTTCGGCGACAGGCGTTTGTCGCCATAGCCGCTGGCGCTGATTTTTTCCAGCAGTTTAGAGACGCTTTCCGGCGTGAACTTCTTGCCTTTCTGCAGGGCGGCCAGCGCCTTCGGCAGATCGGTCGGCGCGCCTTGTTTCAGCACGATGCCTTCGATATCCAGATCCAATACCGCGCTCAGGATCGCCGGGTTGTTGTTCATGGTCAGCACGATGATCGACAACTGCGGATAGTGGCGCTTGATGTACTTAATCAGCGTGATGCCGTCGCCATACTTGTCACCCGGCATCGACAGATCGGTGATCAGCACGTTGGCGTCCAGCTTGGACAGATTGTTGATCAGTGCGGTTGAGTCTTCGAACTCCCCAACGACATTCACCCATTCAATTTGCTCAAGTGACTTCCGGATGCCAAACAGTACGATAGGATGGTCATCAGCAATAATTACGTTCAGGTTATTCATGTTGTTGGCTACCTTGCTTCAGCAGTCTGCTGACGAAAAAATCAATCTGACTGATGTTATTCTCGATCTCGGGCGCATCACCTTCTGCGATGCGCTGTTCTAACGATTCGCACAGCTGCTTGCCGGGAAGCAGATTTAACATGGCAAACACGCCTTTAAGGCGGTGTGCGGTTTGTGACAGCGCATTGAAATCACTGCTGCCCGCCTCAGTATACAGTTTTTTGACATCGTCGGGTACTGTATCGACAAACAGCCCATAGTAATCACTTGATTTCAATTGTTTTTCATAGAGTTGGATATCTTCTGAGCTCAATGAAAGCGGGCTTTCTTCCTGTTCCAGCGCGGCCATTTGCTGTTCGATCAGCATCAGCACGGCGTCGATTAATGCGCCGTTCAGATTATAGTTCACCCGAATGTAGCGTTTATCCAGCGCTTGCCAGCCCGGCTCATCGGTCGCCAGCAACAGGGTATAATCATCGGCGCGCTGCGGGTTATCGGTCAGCAGCACGTCATAATCTCGGTTGACCGCGCGATCTTCGGCGACGAGACAGTCGGCGCCGTAGGCCTGCAGCAAACGGGTCACGATGCCGCGCACTTCATCCGACGTGACGTCCAACAGGGCGGTGACGCCGTCGAGCAACTTTTCCTGCTCCTGCGGCTCTTTTTTCTCCATCTCCATGGCGACGCGAATGGTATAGCGAGTGCCGATATCCACCTTGCTGCGAATGTCCAACTGGCCATTAAGTTTTTTGCACAGCTGGTTGCACAGGAAGAAGGTGAGCCCGGAACCGTGGTTGAAGCGGTCCACCAGCGTCTGGCTGAGGAAGGGATAGTTGAGGTTGCTGATCTCTTCGTTGGAGATGCCGGAGCCGGTGTCATTGATTTGGAAAATCAGGCGATCCGGGTGCTCGGGCTCATGGTCGACAACCAGCGAAATCTTGCCGCAGGCGGTGGTGATAATGGCGTAATGCACCAGCAGCGCAATCACTTTGCGCAGCGCGTTGGCGTCGCCGATATAGTTCTGCTCGACGTCCAGCTGGAAATGCTTGAACAGCGCCAGCCCCTTCTGGTTAAGGGCGGGCAGGGCCTCCAGCAGCAACTCGTCGACCATCGCCGCCGGGTTGAACGGTTCGCGCGTAGGCTGCCAGTCCTGGGTTTCCAACCGGGTCAGCAGGGTAATGTTATCGATCAAACCTAGCACCGAAGCCGACTCCGCGGTCAACTGGCCCAGCAGTGCCTGCTGCTGCTCCTCATCCGGCCGGTTGCGCAGACGATCGACCAGATCGTGCATATGGCGTACCGGCTGATTGAGCTCGATGCCCAGGTTGTGCAGCATCAGCTTGCGTGCCTGAACGTTCTTGTCGTATTCGCGCCGCGCCTGCTGCAGCCGCTTGTTCACCATCACCTCTTTATCCTGATCGTGCATCAGGAACAGGTAGGTGTCCGGCGACAGCTGGCTGCGGAAGATACGGATTTCATACACTTCATTGTTGACCGTCGCCTGGATCACCCCGTGATGCTGTTCGGCCATATGGGCGATTTTTTGCAGGCTGAGGTGCGGCAGCAGATGTTCGGCGATTTTGTTGCTGGCGATCACCGTATTGTTGGCGAAGCTGTAGACCAGCAGGCCGGAAGGCAGGCTGGAGACGATCTCCTGATTCAGCGCGCGCTCGGCTTCCAGCTCCACCGCCATGTTTTCGCTCGGGCGAATGTACTGGCGGCGGATAAAGTAGATGCTCAGCATCGACAGCGCCAGCAGCAGCAGGTTGATCGCGATCAGCCAGATGTTGTTGCGCAGCAGATCGATAGCCAGATTGATGGCCGAAACGCGATATACCACCTTCAGAGGCGCATTGGGCAGGGCGGCGCTGAACTCGACCCAACCGCCGCTCATCGTCGCATGGGTACCGAGAGCCGTTTCCGCCGGGATGGCGCTGTCGTCGAGATCGACATCGTCCGGCAGCAGCAGGAAATTGGCGCGGGCCAGATTGGCCGGAATGATGTCGTTGATCGGCAAGTCGAAGGCGATCACCGTCGCCAGATGCCCCGGTTGATTAAAGGTGGTGCGAATCGAGAACGAATAGGCGTTCTGGAAACGCTGCTTGCGCAGATCGGAAAAGCTTTCGCGCTCGTCGAGCATGTTGGCCTGTTGCAGCATCTCTGCGCGGCGTTCGTCCGCCGAGGTGGTCAGGTAGCTCTCTCGAAAGCGCGAAGCCAGCTCTTTGAGCGGTTGGGTGGTGATCAGACTGAGGCTGTTGTCCTGACCATTGAGGTAATACATGGCGTAGTTCTCGGTCTTGGCACCCCAGCGGGTGTCCAGATAATCCGAGATGTTGGCGATCATCGCCAGCGTGTTCTCGTCATGGCTGCCGAAGATCACCGCGTCGGTTTTCTTGTGCGGCTTCTCGACATAATAGACGTCGGGCCGCAGGCGGGTTTCCTGCAAGCTGGGATCGCCATTCTGCGCCGGCGCATTGCCGAATTTGTCATAGACCTGGTAGGTCATATAGCGGTAGGTATCGATACGCTTTTGCAGCGAACCGGCAATGCTGTTCAGCGTGTACTTCTTTTCCGCCAGCCAGGCGTTGGTGTAGTTGTAACCATACAGGCCAATGCCGATCGTCAGCAGCACGATAAACAGCAGGAAGCAGCGGGTAATGTTGCTGGAGCTGATGGTCAGTTGTTTATTTTGCATAGTGGCTGCACATTCCTGAATCAGCGAGTGACGGCCTTGGCGCTGGCGGTTACCGCCAACAGCAGAGCGGCTACGCAGGCGAAAGCCACCGTCAGGCTGGAAAACTGAGCGATAAAGCCGATCAGCGCCGGACCGGCCAGAATGCCGGCATAGCCGACGGTGGTGACGGAGGCGATCGCCAAATTGGCCGGCATGTCGCGCTGGTTGCCGGCCGCGCTGAACAGGATCGGCACAACGTTCGAGGCGCCCAGGCCGACCAGCATGAAACCGACCAGCGACACGGTGGCGTGATTGAAGGCGATGGCCAGGCTCAGACCGAGTGCGGCGCACAGGCTGCCCAGCAGCAGCACCCGGTAGCGGCCCAGCGAATTCACCACCCGATCGCCATTGAGCCGGCCGAGCGTCATGGTGATGGAAAACAGCGCATAGCCCAGGCCGGCCTGGCTATGTTCGACGCCGCGCAGCGTGGTGAGGAACAGCGCGCTCCAGTCGAGCATCGATCCTTCCGCCAGAAACATGATAAAGCACAGGATGCCGATGAACATCACCCAGCCGCGCGGCAAAACGAACATCGGCCCGCCGTCGTCGGCGCCGCTCTCACGCAGCAGATGGCGGCTGGCGAGCGCCAGCAGCACTATCACCGCCAGTACGGTAAGCAGGGTGGATTGCAGCGGCGTCAGGCCCAGCCACAGCAGCGCGCTGACGCCACCGGCGCCGGCAATGCCGCCGATGCTGAAGAAACCGTGAAAACCGGACATCATCGCCTTGCCGCTGGCGCGTTCAACGATCACCGCCTGAACGTTCATCGCCACGTCGATCATGCCGATCGCTGCCCCAAACAGCAGCAGCGCCACGGCCATGCCGCCGAGGGAATCCATCAGCGCCAGCAGCGGCAGATCGATGCATAACCCGAGCCCCGCCATCAGGATCACCGCGCGGCAGCCCAATTTGCCGGTCAGGAAACCGGTCAGCGGCATCGCCAGCATGGAACCGGCGCCGATACAGAGCAGCAACAGGCCGAGCGAGCCGTCATCGATACCGATGCGCGTTTTGGCGAAGGGGACCAGCGGCGCCCAGGCGGCCATGCCGAGGCCGGCGACGAAAAAGGCCAGACGGGTGGCGATCTGTTGAGGAACGCCGGGCGTTTGCTGTTCATTGCACAAGGTGGCTGTCATGTAAGCGTCAGGATCTTGGGTCAAAAGAGTGGCGAAAGTTACTGACAGTTTTTATCACAATCCGCGATCCGGGTCGAAAAGATTCGCGTTTGGTTCCTCTCTGGCACCGCCTCTGCGCACCAGCCACAGGGCGATCACCTGGACTATATACGCCTTTTGCCGTTGGTCGAGCGCGATACCCTGCGGTATGCCGTGCCATTTTTCCAGACAGCCGCGGCAGCAGGTGGCGGTGGCGTGCTGGGCGACGAACACCGGGTGGCCGCGCATCGGCGTTTGCTTGCCGTCATTCTTGGGATGGGCGGCGGCCAGGCGGCGGTCGATGAAATCGCGGGCATGGCTGAGGATCAGCGGCAGGCCTTTGTCATCGAGATAGGTTTGGTCTTTGGGATTCAAACGGAAGCGGGCGCGGAAGGGGGAGCTTTGCAGCCGCCGCCAGAGCGCGTCAGGGTGAAATGGCATCATGACTTTACTCGCTGAAGATGAGCTTTTTTTCAGGCTACCAGAAGTGAAACTCCACGGCTAATTATGCCTGCGGCAAGAAATAACGGATGGGATAAAGCACGAAATGAAAAACAAGCTCAATTTGTAGACTAAAATAAGGAAAAAGATTAGCAATTAGTGCGGAAGTGAATTAGTGAAACTATATCATGAGGTTATTTATTTGTGTGCTATTTGTACGAGTTGAAATTGTGAGGAGAGTGTGAAGAAAAATAAAAAACCGGCCATAAGCCGGTTAAAGGAATGCTGAAATTATCTTCGGATAATGAAGGTAATAATGAAAATAATGATGATAGCGAGGTGATTATAGCGACTGAGTGCGGACAGCGTTTTGGCACAATGTGCTTATTGCCCGGTTCAATTGTATGGTTGCCTTTTTTTTCTTAAAGATATGTATAACTACATGATTTTTTATCAATTAATCTATTCTTTGTCTTTAAGTGCTTTATTTTGTTTGTCTGTAAGGTTTTGTGAAAGTTCGCGCGTATTTACATTTTGAAACCTTTATTAATTACAATGAAACACTATCGGATACTTGGTATCATTTTCTTTCTGGATTAATATAACCCTTGTTACCAGAATGGTAATGCACAGTCGTGCTAATAATGCTCGAAAAGGGCAGTGGCCGTAGCTCGACATAATTAACGAGGATAATAACAATGAAACTTCGAGTACTCTCTCTGATGGTACCCGCACTGCTGGTTGCAGGCACAGCAGGCGCGGCGGAAATCTACAACAAAGACGGTAATAAACTGGATTTGTACGGTAAAGTCGACGGTCTTCACTATTTCTCCAGCAATGATGGCGCGGACGGCGATCAGTCTTATATGCGTTTTGGCCTGCGTGGCGAAACGCAAATCAGCGATCAGCTGACCGGTTACGGCCAGTGGGAATATCAGGCTAACCTGAACCACGCTGAAAACCAGGACAACAAGAACTTCACCCGTTACGGCTTCGCCGGTCTGAAATTCGGCGACTACGGTTCCTTCGACTATGGTCGTAACACCGGCGTGCTGTACGACGTCGCGGCTTACACCGACTTGCAGCCTGAGTTCGACGGCTCGACCTACGGCGCTGACCAGTTCATGTTCCAGCGTTCCAGCGGCCTGGCGACCTACCGTAACAACGGCTTCTTCGGTTTGGTTGACGGCCTGAACTTCGCCCTGCAGTACCAGGGTAAGAACGGCAGCCCAGAAGAAACAAACAACGGCCGTGACGTTCTGGGTCAGAACGGCGAAGGCTACGGCATGTCCATGAGCTATGACATGGGCTACGGCATCAGTGCTGCCGGTGCCTTCTTCAACTCTCGTCGTACCAGCGAGCAGAACGGCGGTGGCGGCTACCAGAACATCATGGGCCGCGGCGATAAAGCAGAAGGGTATTCCGGCGGTCTGAAATATGACGCCAACGATACTTACCTGGCTGTGATGTTCACCCAGTCTTACAACGCGGCGCGTTTCGGTAGCTCTACCAGCGATGCTTTCGGTTACGCCAACAAGGCGCAGAGCTTCGAAGCCTACGCGCACTACCAGTTCGACTTCGGTCTGCGTCCGTTCGTGGGCTATAACCAGACCAAAGGTAAAGACCTGGGTCGCGCCGGCAACGGTAAGGACTACGGTGATGAAGATCTGGTCAAATTCGTCGACCTGGGCGCGACCTACTTCTTCAACAAAAACATGTCCACCTATGTTGACTACAAAATCAACCTGTTGGACAACAACGACTTCACCCAAGCTGCCGGTATCAACACCGACAACGTGGTTGCCGTGGGCCTGGTTTACCAGTTCTAAGCCTCTGCATGTGAATGTCATCGCGCGGCCTTCGGGTCGCGCTTTTTTTTGCCTGTGAAGAAGCACGGATTGATCCGTGAGCGGCACGGGAAGCGCTTTGGGTTTCCGCCCCTCGGCCTACGCTGTCAATACAGCAAACAGAGCGGAGGTGATATGGAGCTCAAGATCGATAAAGTGATCGAGACTGTGTTGTACGTCAGCGATATTGAGCGCGCGGACGCTTTCTATCGAGAGGTGCTGCAGCTGCCGGTGATGGTCGCCAACGAGCGATTTCGCGCCTATAACGTCGGCGATCGGAGCGTATTGCTGCTGTTTGTCGAGGGTGATTCGCTGCGCGGGGCGCAGTATCCGACCGGCTTTATTCCCGCGCACGATGGCGTGGGGCCGGCGCATATCGGGCTGGCGGTGGCGAAAGAACAGCTGCTGCATTGGGAACGGCATCTGATGGCCAACGGCGTGGAGATTGAGGGACGGATGCGTTGGGAGCAGGGCGGCGAGAGCATTTATTTTCGCGATCCCGACGCCCACCTGTTGGAGCTGGTGACGCCGGGCATCTGGGCCAATTACTGATCGAAGCCGCCTTGCGCCAGTATTGTCAGCGTGGCATCCAGCACCTGCAGCGCTGCCTGTGGTTGCCGCTCTATCTGCACCCTGACAATGGCGCCGTCGATCAACATCGCCAGCATCGCTGCGTGCTGTTCCCGCTGTGGGCCGGCGGGCAGGTGGCGCGCCAACTCATCCGTCATCTGCCGCTTATGCTGGCTGGCGATGTGCAGGCTTTCCGGCAGCAGGTCGGCGATCTCCACCGCCGTATTGATAAATGCGCAGCCGCGAAAGCGCGGATCGTCGAACCATTCCGCCAGGCAGGGGGCCAGCGCCGGCAGCAGCCCGCCGGCCTGCGCCACATGGCGCGCCAACGATGCGCTGAACCAGTCCAGCCACTGCTGATGGCGATAGGCCAAAAACGCCGTAATCAGGTCGTTCTTGCTGGGAAAATGGCGGTAGAACGTCACCTTGGTCACCCCTGATTCCTTGATGATGCGATCGATGCCGGTGGCGCGGATCCCCTCCTGATAAAACAGATCATGCGCCGTCAGCAAAATGCGCTGGCGAGCGGGTAAGGCGTTGAGATCGGCGGTCATCATTTTCTCCCGGGCTATTTTCGGGTGATTGTAGACAACTCTGTCTACATGCGCTAGCGTAATGTTGTAGACAGAGTTGTCTACATGCCTTCACTCAGGAGATGAACATGAGCATTAAACCCCCATTGCCGCCTTTTACCCGCGAATCCGCCATCGAGAAGGTGCGGCTGGCGGAGGATGCCTGGAACAGTCGCGATCCTGAACGCGTATCGCAGGTATATTCCCTCGATACCCATTGGCGTAACCGCGCGGAGTTTGTCGACGGCCGCGCAGCGGTGGTCGGTTTTTTACAACGCAAATGGGCGAAAGAACTGGAGTATCGGCTAATCAAGGAACTGTGGGCGTTTGATGGCGCGCGCATCGCGGTGCGTTTCGCCTATGAATGGCGCGACGATTCCGGCAACTGGTATCGCAGCTTCGGCAACGAAAACTGGGAGTTCAATCAGGAGGGGCTGATGATCAACCGCCATGCGTGCATCAACGACATGCCGATCCGCGAACAGGATCGGCGTTTTCACTGGCCGCTCGGCCGGCGGCCGGATGATGTCCCGGCCCTGAGCGATTTCGGTTTTTGAATCTGACGTCGCGCCCGCGATGGCCGCTCGTGAGGAAAAGCGCACCGATCGACAAAGGGGAATTTGTAGAAAAGCCTTTCCACTTCTAGACTTAGGGGACAACAAACGCACTCCAAGAGGACAAGCTATGACGAAGAAGTTGGTTTTGGCCGTCGGCACTGCGGCGGTATTTTCCATTCTTGCCGGCTGCACCGCCTATGACCGCGCAACCAGTTATGTCAATGAGCCGGTGGTCAGCGATGTCAAAGTAGGGATGACCAAGCAGCAGGTGCGGGCTATCGCCGGTCCGCCGTCGACCACCGCCACGCTGGTTCATGCGCAGGGCACTTGCGACACCTATGCGGTGGCGCCGCGCGACGGCAAAGTGCAAACGTACTTTGTCAGCTACAACGACACGGGCCATGTCATGAACAAGGGCTATCAAACCTGTTCAGACTACGATTCTCAGCCGAAATAATCGCGTTTCGGCCGACACAAAAAGCCTCGCTTGCGCGGGGCTTTTCATTTTTTAAGCGTTTAAGGCCTGAAGTTTAGGCAACTGCACCGGTTGTGCTATTTTTTTGCATGAAAACGATAGACATTTCATAACGGTATCGCTAATATCAGCGCCCATTGGAAGGATGGCCGAGTGGTTTAAGGCAACGGTCTTGAAAACCGTCGAGTGTAACAGCTCCCAGAGTTCGAATCTCTGTCCTTCCGCCAAATTCAGCCGGCTTAGCTCAGTAGGTAGAGCAACTGACTTGTAATCAGTAGGTCACCAGTTCGATTCCGGTAGCCGGCACCATGATAAAAGCCCCAGCAGCGATGCTGGGGCTTTTTGTTATGCGCTGCACGCTGACACCGAAGGATCAAATTAACCTATAGGCGGGGCTTTCATCTGCCGCATGGAGCTTGGACATTCATCACGGAGGGGAGGAGCCTATGGCTTATTCTGGCAGAAATATAGCCGGAGGATGAGCCGTCTATCAGGTAGGGTTCAAATCTCAGTGACCAGCCACTGATCCGCTTCTTCGAACATCTCTTCCAACATTCGGTTCAGCTTCTCACGATCGCTTTTGCTGGCGTCGGAGTTCAGGCCGTTGGCCTGCATCGGTTTTACGCGCACTTCGGCTTCAGGAAACAGCGCATGCACGCGTTTTTCCAGCTCGTTGCGAATAATCTCGGCGGCGTTGGGTAGCCCAGCGACGTTGCGCTTGTCGTACACTAATTCTACAAACATGACTCACCTGTAAATACTGATTTAATGTACAGTATTCTGGCCTGAGGAAGGCGGGTTGGCAAGAGTGGGAAAGCAATTTTGCATGAGGCGTTCATTCTTGCGCTGTGCGCGACCAAGCCTGCAGCTGAATCACTAATTCGGCGAGGCTGGCGGCCTGCATTTTTTCCATGACTTTCGCCCGGTGAACCTCCACGGTGCGCAGCGCGATATTCAGCTGCTCCGCCATTTCCCGATTCATCATACCCCGCACCACCAGATGCGCGATCTCGCGTTCTTTCGGCGTGAGCGTGCGGTAGCGGCCGAGGGTTTCATGGCGCTGCCAGGCCTCGGCGGAGATGTTCTTCGCCCGTTCAAGGGCGGCGATCAGCGGTTCAGCGGCGATCGGTTTTTGCAGGAAGTCCACCGCGCCGTACTTCATCTGCTCCACCGCCATCGGCACGTCGCCATGGCCGGACAGGAACACCACCGCCAGCGTGCTGCCGAGGCGGCGCAGCTCAGCGTAGGCCTGGTGCCCATCGAGTTTCGGCATCCTCATGTCCAGCAAGACGATCCCGGTCTGAAACAGGTCGGCCTGCGCCAAAAAGTCGGTGCTGTCATTCCAGCACTGCACGTCGTGGCCGAGGCTGGTCAGCAAAAAATGGCAGGCGTCGGTGACGGCGACGTCATCGTCCACCAGATGAATTAGCGACATGGTTTTCCTCATCGTTCAATATGAAATGCAGCGTTACGCACAGCCCATTGCGGCTGTCGGGGGCGGGGCGGTTAGCCAGGCGGATTTCGCCGCCGCCATAGCGGGCCAGGCGCCGACAAATGGCTAACCCCAGCCCCATGCCGCCGGCTTTGGTGGTGTTGAAGGGGCGAAAAGCCTGTTCCAGCCCGGCCGTTGTCATGCCGCCCGCGTTGTCCTGCAGATGCAACTCGATCGCCCGTTCGCTCTGGGTGGCGGAAAGCCAGACGGCATTGGCCCCGGCCTGCGCCGCATTCAGCAGCAGGTTCGCCAGCAGCTGTTCCAGCAGCGCCGGCGGCAGGGTTAGCGTCAGCGAAGGCGCCACGTTGTTGAACAACGTCAGGTCGGGATAGCGCTGCGTCAGGCGCAGCAGCGCCCACACCCGCTCGGCGGTTTCGCTTACCGCAGCGGGCTGCCAGCGCGTTTGATCTATCGCCTTAGCGGTGGGCTGTGCCCACTGGCGCAGGTTATGAATCGTTTCGCCGCCGCGCTGCGCCTGTCGGTCGATATTTTCCAGCGGCCCCAGCAACGGATGCCCGGCGTCCGTGTTGCGCAGTTGGATCAGGCATCCTTGCGCATAGTGGCGAATAGCCGCCAGCGGTTGATTGAGCTCGTGTGCGAAGCCGGAGGCCATTTCCCCCAGCACGTTCAGTTGCCTGGCGTTCTCCAGCGCCTGCTCCTGCCGCCGCAGTTGCTCTCCGGCATGGAGCAACTGCCGCCCGCGCCGGCGTACCAGCAGCGCGATCCAGATGTGGTTGACGATCAACAGCGCCAGCACCGCCAGCGACAGGCCGACGGCCGTCTGATGCTGGATCAGCCAGCTTTTGATATCCAGCCACAGCCGCCGCTGTTCCGGGTGCTGATTGACGGCGCGCAGCAGCGCTTCCACCTCGCTGGTCGAGGCCGGTGCGCCCCACAGGAAGGGTGACTGCGGCGGTGCGGTCAGCAAGGCTCTTGCCACCGCATCCACCAGTGAGTTATCCAGGCCGGGCAGGGCGGCGAACGACCAGTTGGGGTAAAGCGGCGTGCTGGTAACGCAGGGAACCGATGCGGCCTGTTGCAACAGCGGGCGAAAATCCGCCGGATTGATCAGGCCTTCCTGATCCATTTTCTCCAGCAGGCAAACGGGGACGATGGCGGCCTGAATGGCGCGTTCGCGCAACAGATAGAGCAGGGCGTCGGCAGGGAAACCGGTAAAGCGCAGGTGAAAATCGCGCTCGGGCCGTATGCCGGCATCGCTGAGCGCCTTATAACCGGTCAGATAACCGCCGAAGGCCTGCGGATCGATGGCGCCCACCGTTTTGCCCATCAGCGCCTGCGGCGTCGTAAT
Organism: Serratia sp. CY84636; assembly: GCF_052166245.1. Classification (NCBI taxonomy): domain Bacteria; kingdom Pseudomonadati; phylum Pseudomonadota; class Gammaproteobacteria; order Enterobacterales; family Yersiniaceae; genus Serratia; species Serratia sp. CY84636. The sequence goes on along the minus strand of NZ_JBJNOX010000002.1, from coordinate 1,824,587 downwards.
GCCGCTGTCGCGCCGCACCAGGATCACGCTGCCGATGATGTTGCCCGTTGCCCGGTCGCCGTTGGCGGCGCGCAACGACGCCAGCCAGCGCAGATGATAGTGGCTGTTCAGCTGTACAAACTGCGCCGGATTGGTGACCACGAACTGCACGCTGCCCTGATTGACCGCTTCACGCATCTGCGCCAAATCGAGCGGCCGCAGGTGGAAGCGTTCACCGCCGACGCTGCCGTTGAGCCTGTCGATCAGCGGCTGCCAGTCACGCGCGGTCGCTGCATCGCCGCGCATCGCCAGCACGCCGACCGACCACTCGCCCGCCTGTGCCGCCATCCCCCAGCCGAGACTGAGCAGCAGTAATAACACGACCCTCACGGCCCCTCCTGGTGGGCAATCTGCCTGCCGTCACTTGTTTTAGATCAACGTTAGGTTCGGTATGTGGTTAACCACAATAGAGCTGAGCCCAACGCCATTTTTACACTGTAAATCATCGACATTGTTTATTCATCTAACGGGCATCAATAGCGTGATCGGGGTGATGCCCAGGGTGTGGGAGAGGCGCATGGATTTCGGTAAACGGCAGTTTTTGCAGCGGCTGGGCGTGTTGACGGCGGGGGCTTCGCTGATCCCCATGGCGGAAGCCGGGCTGACGTGGGCGCCGACGCGGCGCGAGGGGGATGTTCGCCGACGCTATGCGATGCTGATCGACCTGCGGCGCTGCGTCGGGTGCCAGGCCTGTACCGTGAGCTGCGCCATTGAAAACCAGACGCCGCATGGGGAGTTTCGCACCACGGTAAACCAGTACCAGGTCAGCCTCGAAGGCGAAGAGCTGGCGACCAACGTGCTGCTGCCCAGGCTGTGCAACCACTGCGACAACCCGCCCTGCGTGCCGGTATGCCCAGTACAGGCCACCTTCCAGCGCGAGGACGGGATCGTGGTGGTCGACAACAAACGCTGCGTGGGATGCGCTTATTGCGTGCAGGCCTGTCCGTACGATGCCCGCTTTATCAATCACGCCACCCAAACGGCGGACAAATGCACCTTCTGCGTGCACCGGCTGGAAGCGGGATTGCTGCCGGCGTGCGTGGAGTCGTGTGTGGGCGGGGCGCGGATCATCGGCGACATGCGCGATCCGCACAGCACGCTGAGCAAGCTGCTGCGGCGCCACGAGGACGAGATCAAAGTCCTCAAGCCGGAGAATCAAACCGCGCCCCACGTCTTTTATCTGGGGCTGGATGACGCCTTCGTCACGCCGCTGCCGGGCCGGGCGCAGGTCGCCTTATGGGGGGAGGGACGATGAGCCGCCAACTGATGATCGCAGAAGTGCTGAGCCAGCCGCAGGCGGTGAGCTGGCTGCCGTGGGCCGTGCAATATTTCTTCTTTATCGGCATCGCCGCCTGCGCCGCGTTGCTGGCCTGCGTGTGGCGCTGGCGCGGTGGAGATAACGCCACGCATCTGGAGCGCATGGCGCTGTTTATCGGGCTGACGTGCGCCATCACCGCGCCGCTGGCGTTGACCGCCGATCTGCATCAAACCGCCCGTTTCTGGCATTTCTACGCTTATCCGACGCCCTGGTCGTGGATGCCGTGGGGGGCGCTGTTCTTGCCGCTGTTTACCTTGTTGATCGGCCTGTGGTTTATCGCGGTCGAATTTACGCGGCTGACGGGCAGGCGGGTGGCGCTGCTGCGTGGGATAGCGCCCGCTTGTGCGCTGGTAGCTATCGGCCTGCTGTTGTACACCGGGCGTGAGGTTTCCGTCGTGCGCGCCCGCCCCATCTGGTTCAGCTATGGATTTCCGATCGTGATGTTCCTCAGCGCGCTGCAGGCGCTCTTGGCCCTGTTGCTGTTGGCGATGCGCAAACGGCCCGGACTGCAAGCGCCGCTGGCGCGCGGGATGCTGCTGACGCTGTTGCTGCTCGGCGGGGCGATCCTGCTGTGGGTGTGCGGCGATACGCTATCCGGCGCGGCGGTACGCCACTGGCTGCAGACGCAGGCGACGGCACGTCAGTATGCCGCCGGGTGGATCGCGCTGTGGGCACTGGCGCTGGCGTGTGCCGCCTGGGCCGCCTATCGACGTTTGCCGCGCGGCGGCGCGCCGCTGCTGGTGGCCGGCGCGCTGGGGCTGAGCTGGCTAATGCGCTGGACGCTGTTGATCGAGGTGCAAACCCTCCCGAAATACAACGCGTCTTATTCCCTCTATAGCCTGCCGCTGGGTACCGACGGCTTGCTGGCGATCGTCGGCACTTTCGGGCTGTGGCTGGCGTTAATGATCATGGTGCGTGAAGCACAGGCGTTTTTATTGCGGAGAAAACAACATGGCTAAACTCACCCGGCGTCAGTGGTTGAAAGTGGGCCTGGCCTTCGGCGGGTTGTCCGCTTTTGGCCTGAGCTATCGTGAGGTCGCCAAACGGGCGATCGACGGCTTGATTCACGGCACCTCAGGGCGGGTGACGTTGGATCGCATCAACGGCAACTCTCTGCTGCCCGAAGGGCGGGCAATGCCGGAATGGCAAGGCAATCCGCAGCAGGCCATCTCAATGACCCAGTGTTTCGGCTGCTGGACGCAATGCGGCGTGCGGGTTCGGGTGGACAGACAGACCGATCGGGTATTGCGCATTGCCGGCAACCCTTATCATCCGCTGTCTCAGGAACGGCACGTCGACTCGGCGTTGCCGTTGCAGGAGGCGTTGGCGCAGCTGGGCGGCGAAAGCGGCCTCGACGCCCGTTCCACCGCCTGCGCGCGCGGCGCCACGCTGCTGGAGGGGCTTTACAGCCCGCTGCGCGTGCTGGAGCCGATGAAGCGCGTCGGCAAGCGCGGCGAGGGCAAGTGGCAACGCATCAGCTTCGAACAGCTGATCGCTGAAGTGGTGGAGGGCGGCGATCTGTTCGGCGAGGGGCATGTGGACGGCCTGCGGGCGATCCGCGATCTGGAAACGCCGATCGACGCCCGGCGGCCGGGGCTGGGGCCGAAAGCCAACCAGCTGCTGGTGACCAACGCCGGTGACGACGGGCGCGACAGCTTCCTGCGGCGCTTCGCCCAGAACAGCTTCGGCAGCAAAAACTTCGGCGCACACGGCGCTTATTGTGGGCTGGCCTACCGTGCCGGCTCCGGTGCATTGATGAACGATCTGGACAAGAACCCGCATGTGAAACCGGACTGGGAACAGGTCGAATTCGCGCTGTTTATGGGCACCTCGCCGGCGCAGTCCGGCAACCCGTTCAAGCGCCAGGCCCGGCAGCTGGCCAGCGCCAGATTGCGCAGCGAGTTTCGCTATGCGGTGGTGGCGCCGGCGCTGCCGCTGACCACCACGCTGGCGGACGATCATGGCCATTGGATCCCGATATTGCCGGGCACGGACTCGGCGCTGGCGATGGCGATGATCCAGTGGATCCTCGACAACCGGCGTTATCAGGCCGGCTATCTCGCCATCCCGTCGGAGGTCGCCATGCAGCGTGCCGGCGAGAAGAGCTGGACCAACGCCACGCATCTGGTGATCGCCGAGAGCGAGCACCCGCTGGCGGGGCAGCATCTGACGCTTGCTCATCTGAACGGCGCCGAGTCGGCGTCGCCGCTGGTCGTCAACGGCGCGGGGGAGCTGGTGCCGGCCGAGGCGTGCGACCGTGCCGAGCTGTGGGTAACCCGCACGGTGACGCTGCACGACGGCGCGCAGGTGGCGGTGAAAAGTGGTTTCCAGTGTCTGAAAGAGGCCGCCGATAAACTGTCGCCGGAGGCGTACAGCCGGGAATGCGGCGTGCCGGTGGCGCGCATCGCGGCGCTGGCCGAGGCTTTTACCGCCCATGGGCGCAAGGCGGCGGTGATCGCCCATGGCGGGATGATGGCGGCAAACGGGTTTTACAATACCTGGTCGGTGATGATGCTCAATGTGTTGATCGGTAACCTTAGCCTGGAGGGTGGAGTGTTCGTCGGCGGCGGCAAATTCAACGGCTTTGCCGAGGGGCCGCGCTATAACCTGGTCGAGTTTCCCGGCCTGGTAAAACCGAAGGGGCTGAATATCGCGCGCAGCAAGGCCGCCTATGAAACCTCCGACGAATACCGCGAAAAAGTGGCGGCGGGCGTTTCACCCTGGCCGGCCAGGGCGCCCTGGTATCCGTTCGTCGCTGGGCAGTTGACCGAGCTGCTGACGTCTGCGCTGGCGGGGTATCCGTACGGGCTCAAAGCCTGGATCTCGAACATGACCAACCCCCTGTACGGTATTGCCGGGTTGCGCGGCGTGGCGGAGGAGCGGCTTAAAGATCCGGCGCGTTTACCGCTGTTTATCGCCATCGATGCATTTATCAACGAAACGACGGCGCTGGCCGACTATATCATCCCGGATACCCATAACTTTGAGAGCTGGGGATTCAGCGCTCCCTGGGGCGGCGTCGCCAGCAAGGCCACTACCGCGCGCTGGCCGATAGTGACGCCGGCGACCGCGAAAACGGCGCAAGGGCAGCCGATTTCCATGGAGGCGTTTTGCATCGCCGTCGCCAAACGCCTGGGGCTGCCGGGGTTTGGCGATCGCGCGATCGGCGACGGCCAGGGCGGGCTGCTGCCGCTCAACCGCGCCGAGGATTATTATCTGCGCGCCGCCGCCAACGTGGCGTTTGCCGGCAAGGCGCCGGTGCCGGCCGCGAGGGCGGAAGAGCTGGCGCTGTGCGGCGTCGATCGCTTGTTGCCGCAGCTTGCGCAGACGCTGCGCGCCGATGAAATCGACCGCGTGGCGTTTATCTACAGCCGCGGCGGCCGCTTCGCCGATCATGACAGCGGTCGCCGCGACGGCAGCGTGGGCAACCGTTGGGAGAAGCCGCTGCAGATCTGGAATGCGGAAGTGGCAAAGCACCGCCATGCGATCACCGGCGAGCGTTTCAGCGGCTGCCCCACCTGTTACCCGGCGCGTTTGTCGGACGGCCGCGCGGTGGAAGAGCTCTACCCTGAGCGGCAGTGGCCGCTGCGGCTGATGTCCTTCAAATCCAATGTGATGAGCAGCTCCACCGCGGTGATCCGGCGCTTGCACGACGTGAAGCCGGTGAACCTGGTGGCCCTGAACCCGGCGGACGGGGTGCGTTTCGGCATTCAACACGGTGATTGGGTGAGCATCAGTACGCCGGGCGGCAGCCGGGAGGCGCAGATCAGTTTGCTGGCGGGGGTCATGCCTGGCGTGATCGCGGTGGAACACGGTTACGGCCACTGGGAGATGGGCGCCAGCCAGCACTACCTGGACGGCGAACCGCTGGCGATGGATGAGCGCATCGCCGCCGGCATCAACCTTAATGATTTGGGCTTTGCCGATCCGACGCGCGAAGTGCCGAACACCTGGCTGGATTGGGTAACCGGTGCGGCGGTGCGCCAGGGCATTCCTGCGGCGATCGTCAAACTTTCCGCGTAAACGGCAGACGAAAAAAAACCTGCTGTAACAGCAGGTTTTCTTAAATTTGGTCGGCATGAGAGGATTATGCGCATCTTCGATGCTTGCCCTGCGGGCCGTTGCTAAAGCAACGTGGTCTCACTGCGCTCGGCTCAAACCTCCTTCGGAGATTCTCATCCTCTCAGCGTGCAGACGAAAAAAAACCTGCTGTAACAGCAGGTTTTCTTGAATTTGGTCGGCATGAGAGGATTCGAACCTCCGACCCCCGACACCCCATGACGGTGCGCTACCAGGCTGCGCTACATGCCGACGCTATGAAAAATCATACTACCGATTCCCGATGTTAATGCAAGCGCCTCGCCACTTGATTGCTTTAGTTTTAAGCAGTTAGTTGGCGATAAAGCGTTTTACATCGGTCAGCACCTGCAACAGCAGAGCAAGCTGCGGTTTCTCGTCTTTTATTTCATCGCCGTTCTGATCGTAGACGCGATAGTTGCCGCTGTTGTCCAGCATCAGCGTCTGCGTCGGCGTGGTGATCACCAGCTGATTGCCATCGCCGGTGGCGATCCAGTTGTTGCGGCGCTGGGCGGTGAACAGATCTTCGCCCTGCGAATAGTCTTTCGGCGCGGTCTTCACGTGCAGCAACCGTTGCATCAGGGTGCGCATCACGTCGTTATGGCCGGTCAGCTTGCTGATGGTCTGGGCCGGGGTGCCCGGCCAGTGGATCACCAACGGTACCTGCAGCTGCGCCTGGTTGAAGCCGTTGCCGGCCCCCCATTGGCCTTTGCCGCTGTCGTTGAATTCGACGCCGTGCTCGGCGGTGATCACCACCACGGTTTTGTCCAGCAGGCCGCGCTGTTTCAGGGTGTCCAGCACCTGGGCTATCTGGGCATCCACGTCTTGCGCGCCGGTACGATAGCGCTGGATAAAGTCGGCCGGCGCCGGGGTTTTGGCACCTTCGGCCGGCTCGGCGCCGCTGAAGTTGATATAGGAGAACCACGGCTCTTTATCGCCCTGATCCGTCAGCCAGCGCTGCCATTGCTGCGTGGTTTGCGCGTCGCTTTGCGGCGCCGGCGTCGGCAGCGAGAAGTCGGTCAACAGGGCCTGACGGTACAGGCTGGCGTTGAAGCCGTCGGAGGAGAACAGACCCAGCTGGTAGCCTTGATCGCTGAGCGCATTGATCAGCGCCGACGGCTTGCGCCCGGCGAGCACGCTGTCCAGATAGGTCGGGGAAATGCCGTAGAACAGGCCGAACAGCCCGGTATCGGCATGGTTGCCTGAACTGTAATGATCGCTGAAACGCACGTTTTCCTGGGCGAAGCGCGTCAGCGCCGGCATGTCTTGCGCCACGTCTTTGGCGCGAATGCCGTCTACCACGATCATCAGCAGGTTATAGCCGCTGCCTTTATCGCCGTAGCTGAGATCGCTGAGCGGATATTCCACCGCCACCGCTTCCGGATTGCCTTGTTGCACCAGGCGGCGCTCATACTCTTGCTGGTCGAGCAGGCCGTGTTTTTCGAGGAACTTGCGCGCGGTCATCGGGTACGAGAGCGGCAGGTTGGCTCGCTGCATGGTGATCGGGCGATAGAAGTTGGCGTCGGCCCAGATATAAATCAGGTGCGACGCGAAAAAGGCGCTGATAAACAGCGCCGCCAGCGGCTTGCCGAAACGGCGGCGATTCAGGCTGCGCAGCTTTTGCCAGCTCCAGGTGCCGAACAGCATCTCCACCAGGAAGATCACCGGCACGCAGATAAACATCAGCTGCCAGTCGCGCGAAAGCTCGCTTTGGTCCGGGTTGACCACCAGATCCCACACCACCGGATTGAGGTGCAGGTGGAAATGGGAGAACACTTCGCTGTCGACCAGCAACAGCGTGAGCCCGGCGGTGGCCAGCGCGGCGGAAATAAATCGCAGCAGCCGCTGCGACATCACCACGAAGGTGAGCGGGAAGATCACCAGCAAATAGCCGGCGAACACGATAAAGCTGAAATGCCCCAGCAGGCTGACCAGAGCATAGACGCGGCCCAGCAGGGAAGCGGGCCAGTCGGTGACAAACAGGTAGCGGCTACCCAGCCCAAGGGCGAGCAGAATGTTGAATAAGGCGAACCAGTGCCCCCAGCTGATCATCTGGGAGACTTTTTCACGATAACGCTGACGGTTTGTCACCATAAGTCAATATTAATGCGCTTTATCTTCACGGACAGAAGCCTGCAGGGCTTCCGCGAACGATCTCGCCAGGGTTTTCCGCTGCGCGGGGGCAACGCTGGTGTTGATCAAATTAGTGACCATGTTGCCCAGCACCATCAGGGAAAGATCGGTGGGGGTATGGTGTTTTTCCAGAACATTGACCAGCTCTGAGAGCAGTTGTTCAACGTGTTCGTCACTGTAACGGGATGATTGTGGCATAAAATTGCGCTTAGTAATCTGCAAAGTGCTCTATCTTACCGTATAGGACAGTGATTTTCCGCTCTTTTATCACTTCCTGTCATTCGGGAAATCGTTCGCCCGCGCCGGGGCGGCCCCTCGCTGCGCCTTTCCGGTTTGCCGCAGTTTTTTAGTATTGCAGGGCGGGGCCTTCAGTGTTTGAATACGCGCCTAAAGAACAGGAGGATTTACCATGAGTCTGGATATCGACCAGATCGCTCTGCATCAGTTGGTGAAACGCGACGAGCAAACGCTGGACGTGGTGCTGCGCGATTCCTTGCTTCCCGCCAACGCGGCGGTAGAAGAAATGATGGCGGAATTGCATCGCGTCTACAGCGCCAAGAGCAAGGCCTTAGGCCTGTTCAACGAAGGCAGCGAACTGGCGGAAGCGCTGCGTACCTGCCGCAAGGACGATAAAGACTTTCTGGCCTTCAGCCGCGCGGCGACCGGCCGCCTGCGCGACGAACTGGCGAAGTATCCGTTCGCCGAAGGCGGCGTGGTACTGTTCGGCCAATACCGCTATCTGGCGGTGGAGTACCTGCTGATCGCGGTGTTGAACAGCCGTAACAGCATGCGCGTCAACGAAGAGCTGGATATCAACACCACGCACTATCTGGACATCAACAACGCCGATATCGTTGCGCGCATCGATCTGACCGAGTGGGAAACCAACCCGGAATCGACCCGCTACCTGACCTTCCTGCGCGGGCGCGTGGGCCGCAAGGTCGCCGACTTCTTCATGGACTTCCTGGCGGCGTCCGAAGGGTTGGACACCAAGGCGCAAAACCGCGGGCTGCTGCAGGCGGTAGACGACTATTGCGCCGATGCGCAGCTGGACAAGAACGAGCGCCAGTCGGTGCGCCAGCAGGTGTACAGCTACTGCAACGAACAGCTGCAGGCGGGCGAAGAGATTGAACTGCAGGCGCTGTCGCAGGAGCTGTCGCCGGTCGGCGAGAAAGACTTCATGCAGTTCTCCAGCGAGCAAGGGTATGAGCTGGAAGAGAGCTTCCCGGCGGATCGCGGCACGCTGCGCCAGCTGACCAAATTTGCCGGCAGCGGCGGCGGCATCAGCCTGAACTTCGACGCCATGCTGCTGGGCGAGCGCATTTTCTGGGATGCGGCCACCGACACGCTGACCATCAAAGGCACGCCGCCGAACCTGCGCGATCAGCTGCAGCGCCGGACCGGCAGCGGCAAGTAAGCTTGCCGAATCGCAGACAATAAAAAACGCCGCAATTGCGGCGTTCTTTATTTCGGCGTCCCGAAAGGTTCGAAAACGTAGCGATTAAACGCGAACGAAGTCGATGTGAGCCAGTTTTGGCTTGAACGGGTGACGCTGTACAGCCTGAACCTTAACTTTGGTTTCTTTACCGTCGATAACCAGAGTTACTGCTTCGCTGTAGAATTCTGGTTTAGCTTCCATGTTCTTAACAGAATCATGGTCCAATTCGATGGAAACTGCAGCTTCTTTGCCACCGTAAACGATAGCTGGGAATTTGTTTGCTGCACGCAGGCGGCGGCTCGCACCTTTACCCTGGTCTTTACGTACTTCTACATTGATAGTGAACATTGTTTTTTCTCTTAAAAGAAAATTTACCCTGCTACAGGCGACCCAAGTAGCAAGTTCGGAAACCCGCTTTAACGCTGGGCAGGCCCAGGTAAAGCGCGCGGCATTTTAACGGAAAGCCGCCCGCAGGGCAACGAAAACCTGCCCAGGTTGGGGACAGTTCGCTCAGGCCAATTGATTGGCGCGGCGGAAACGGCCTTGATAATCGAACACTTTCTCGCGCACCTGCCAAAACTGCCCGCGTTTGCGCGCCACCACGAAATCCGGATGGCGCAGCGCCTGCTGTTGCGCCAGCACGTCGGCGGCGGTGTGCCAGGCGAACGGCACGCCCGGCGCGCGCTGATGCGGGCGCAGGAACAGCATCTCGAACGCTTTGCGCTGCGCCGGCGTCTGCAGACGGAAGCGCTCGCTGGTGCTGGTGCCGTCCTCGTCGTAATAGGTGGCCTTCAGCCATTCGCCCTTGTCGTCGCGGCCGCTTTGCAGTTCCATGCCGCCGCAGCGCAGCACCAGCGCATCTTTCAGCTTCAGCGCCGCTTTCAGCATGTCGTCGGGATCGACCAGCACTTCCTGGCACTGATGGCAGCGGCGCGCGGCGATGTCGTTCTCCGCGCCGCAGTGCGGGCAGCTCTTGAATCGGAAGCGGTAATCGCACTGCTCGCGGTGGCCGTCGTCGTCCTCCAGCCAGCCCTGACAGCGGCGGCCGTAGTGCTCGATGATGTCGCCGTTTTCGGTGCACTTGCCCCAGAACAGGTTGGCGAAGCCGCAGGCCGGGCAGAACACCTGCACCGGTTGGCTGTCACCGTGCGGCTTGCTGACGCCGACCTCCGGCGTGAACAGGTCGTGCGGGTTGCCGGCGTAGTCGAGGATCAGGCAATCCTCCTTGCCGGGCGCCAGCCGCAGCCCGCGGCCGACGATCTGCTGATACAGGCTGACGGACTCGGTCGGGCGCAGGATCGCGATCAGATCGACGTGCGGCGCGTCGAAGCCGGTGGTCAATACCGCGACGTTGACCAGATAGCGCAGCCGCTGCTGTTTGAACGCCTCGATCAGCGCATCGCGCTCGGCGGGCGGCGTTTCGGCGCTGACCAGCGCGGCCTCGCCGGTTGGCAGCAGACTGTGGATCTCGCGGGCGTGCTCGACGGTGGCGGCGAAGATCATCACCCCTTTGCGGTCTTCGGCGTACTCCACAATCTGGCTGATGATATGCGGCGTGACGCGGTTTTGCCGCTTCAGCTCGCGGTTCAGATCCGCTTCGCTGAACAGGCCGTTGCTTCTGGCCTCCAGCCGGCTGAAATCGTACTGCACGATCGGCATGTCCAGCCGCTCAGGCGGCACCAGGAAGCCGTTCTTAATCATGTAGCGCAGCGGCAGCTCGTAGATGCAGTCGCGAAACAGGCTGGCGCCGTCGCCGCGGGTGAAGCCGTGGTAGTGATACTGGTAAATCCAGCCCTTGCCTAGGCGATAGGGCGTGGCGGTCAGCCCCAGCAGCCGCAGCTGCGGGTTGGTTTTCTGCAAATGCTGGATGATTTGCTGGTACTGGCTGTCGTCGTCGTCGCTGATGCGGTGGCATTCATCGACGATCAGCAGCGAAAAGGCGCCGTCGAACAGCGGCAGATTGCGCGCCACCGACTGCACGCTGCCGAACACCACCTTGCCGGCGCTCTCTTTCTGCTGCAGGCCGGCGGCGAAGATGTCCGCTTCCAGGCCGTAGGCGCAGTATTTGGCGTGGTTTTGCGCCACCAGTTCCTTGACGTGCGCCAGCACCAGCACCCGCCCGCGGGCGCGCTTCGCCAGCTCGGCGATCACCAGGCTTTTGCCGGCGCCGGTCGGCAGCACGATCAGCGCCGGTTCGGGGTGCCGCCGGAAATGATTGATGGTGGCTTCGACCGCTTCCAGTTGGTAGGGGCGTAGGGTAAAGGCCATAATGAACGCCGTGGGTTGAGATGGGCCGTCGGGAAGCGGCTTTGTCACCGCTGCTCTCACAGAAACCGTGACATTCTACTCCCCGGACAGCCGAAAAATTTCTATTATTATGCCTTCTACGCGCGCGCGCTGCGAGGAGCGTGAAAATTACCTCTGTCGGGCAACGCGTTGTGCCGCTATACTCGTGTGACAGCAATCGCTGTTCCCCCACGCGATTCCCCCCCTGAACCTGCCATTTGCACCCGGTGCAACGGCGGGCGTCATATTTTGGCAATACGATCAATGCGATCATAACAACGACAGGCAAAGCAGATCCCATGCGATTGGACAAGTTTTTATCTCAGCAGTTAGGCATCAGCCGTGCGCTGGTTGCGCGCGAACTTCGGGCTAAACGCGTCACCGTGGATGGTGAGGTAGTGAAGAGCGGGGCGATCAAACTGACCCCGGAGCAAGAAGTGGCGTTCGACGGCAATCCGCTGCAGCAGCAGAACGGCCCGCGCTATTTCATGCTCAATAAACCGCAGGGCTACGTCTGCTCCACCGACGATCCCGATCATCCGACGGTGCTGTATTTTCTCGATGAACCGGTCGCGTACAAGCTGCACGCCGCCGGACGGCTGGATATCGACACCACCGGGCTGGTGTTGATGACCGACGATGGCCAGTGGTCGCACCGCGTCACGTCGCCGCGCCACCACTGCGAGAAAACCTATCTGGTGACGCTGGAGCACCCGTTGGCGGAAGACACCGCGCAGCGTTTCGCCGAAGGGGTGCAACTGCACAACGAGAAAGACCTGACGCGCCCGGCGACGCTGGAGCAGGTCGACGAGCGCGTAGTGCGCCTGACCCTCAGCGAAGGGCGCTACCACCAGGTGAAGCGGATGTTCGCTGCCGTCGGCAACCGGGTGATCGAGTTGCACCGTGAGCGCATCGGCGCCATCGTGCTGGATGACGATCTGGCGCCGGGCGAATACCGCCCACTGACCGAAGAAGAGATCGCCAGCGTGGGCGCGCCGCACCTGCAGGACTGAAAACCGATCATCGATTGCGGCCGATTAAGGAGTCGTGGAACGTGCAACAGAACCGAACCTCTCATCTCGGTTTGATTTTCATTTTGGGCCTGTTGTCCATGTTGATGCCGTTGGCCATCGACATGTACCTGCCCAGTATGCCGGTGATCGCCGCCCAGTTTGGCGTCGAGTCCGGCAGCGTGCAGATGACCCTCAGCGCCTATATGCTCGGCTTTGCCTTCGGGCAGCTGTTCTATGGGCCGATGTCGGACAGCCTCGGCCGCAAGCCGGTGATCCTGTGGGGAACGCTGATCTTCGCCATCGCCGGCTGCGCCTGCGCCATGGCGCAATCGATCGATCAGCTGATCGGGCTGCGTTTCCTGCACGGCCTGGCGGCGGCGGCCGCCAGCGTGGTGATCAATGCCCTGATGCGCGATATGTTCACCAAGGATGAGTTCTCGCGCATGATGTCGTTCGTCATTCTGGTGATGACCATCGCGCCGCTGCTGGCGCCGATGATCGGCGGTGCGCTGTTGCTGTGGTTCAGCTGGCACGCCATCTTTTGGACCATGGGCGCCGCGGCGCTGATCGGTTCACTGCTGGTGGCCCTGTTCATCAAGGAGACGCTGCCGAAAGAGCGCCGACAACGGTTCCACCTGCACACCACGCTGGGCAACTTCGGTTCGCTGTTCCGCCATAAGCGGGTGCTCAGCTACATGCTCGCCAGCGCCTTCTCGTTTGCGGGCATGTTCTCGTTCCTCAGCGCCGGGCCGTTCGTCTACATCGAACTGAACCACGTTTCGCCGCAGCATTTCGGCTACTATTTTGCGCTGAACATCGTCTTCCTGTTCCTGACGACGCTGATCAACAGCCGCAACGTGCGGCGGTTCGGCGCGGTCAAGATGTTCAAGCTGGGGCTGTTGGTACAGTTGGCGATGGGGCTGTGGCTGGTGGCGGTGAGCGCCGTCGGCCTGGGCTTCTGGGCGCTGGTGATCGGCGTTGCGGTCTATCTGGGGTGCATCGCGATGATCTCCTCCAACGCCATGGCGGTGATCCTGGATGACTTCCCGCATATGGCGGGCACCGCGTCTTCGCTGGCCGGCACATTGCGCTTCAGCATCGGCGCGCTGGTGGGGGCGGTCCTGTCGATGGCGCCGGGTAAAAGCGCGTGGCCCATGGTTACCTCAATGGCGCTGTGCAGCATCGTGGCGGTGCTGTTTTATCTTTACGCCAGCCGGCCACGCGATCGCGCGGCCTGACGTTCTCCCAATGCGGGGCGTGTCGCCCCGCATCGTCATAGGGTTGCGCCCTGCCATTTCAGGGTGCAACTGGCAATTGAAATTTTGTTGCTAAATATACGCAAGCTAATCAATTGGCCATTTTCCCCTCTGTGTGTTTTTTGTTAAAAAATTCCGCCGCCGCACCACCCCATATTCCCCGGGAGGCGCGGCGTTCTGCCGGCTGAGCGCGGCGGGGGGGTTGTATTAGGATTGATGTAAATCAAGGCATTAGCAGGGAAGGCTGCGCTAACGTGGTGGGGAAAATGTTTCTTCATTGTAAAAATATGGCGACGGAAAAGTAGTCGCATTGCAAGAAAAAAGAGTTGAGATCGCTGCGGGAAAGGGTTACATATAACGCAAAAATGCGAGCTGAGTCGCAAAATGCCGTGAAATAACACCGCACGGCGCGCCAAAAAATGGCACGGCATCGGCAAGCACGGGGTCTGGTTAATGGCTAGCGGCAAAATTTACATTTAAATAACATTTGTGCGCGGCAGAGTCGGGAGTCAGCGGCTATAACTTAGTAACCCTGTCAGGTAAAAGTGTTTCACCTTTTCAATCTAGGGATTTCATGTGGAGAATATCCAACTTTCGGTAGTGCATCGCTTGCCGCAAAGTTATCGTTGGCTATCCGGTTTCACCGGCGTGAAGGTAGAACCGATTCCGTTTAACGGAATAGACGAAGATAACAACCTGATAGGGCTGAAGTTACTCAGCCATGAAGGGGCCGAGGCCTGGCAGGTAATGCAACAGCTCAATCTGTCGCTGCAGGAGATTCAGGTCGACTGCGCGATCGTCGAATGGGAAGGGGAGCCTTGCCTGTTCGTGCAGCGCAGCGACGAGAGCGCCACCATGTGCCGCCTGAAAAACGTCGGCGCCGCGATCGCCGAACCGCTCAGCGCGCAATACCCCTTCTAGAATTCGCCGCTAATCCGCCAACTGCAGCAGTTGACGGGTATAGTCGGCGGCGGGCGCCGCGAAAATCGCCCGGCAGTCTCCCTGTTCAACCACTTCTCCCTGTCGCAACACGATGACCTGGTGGCATAGCGAACGCACCACCTGCAGGTCATGGCTGATGAACAGATAAGCCAGTCGGTGGCGTTGCTGCAGCGATTTCAGCAGCGTCAGGATCTGCGCCTGCACCGATTTATCCAGCGAAGAGGTCGGCTCGTCGAGGATCAGCAGCTGCGGCTGCAGGATCAGCGCGCGCGCGATGGCGATACGCTGGCGCTGCCCGCCGGAAAACTCGGTGGGATAGCGATGGCGCAGCTGCGGATCCAGGCCGACTTCCTGCAACACCTCGATCACGCGCTGTTCCCGCTGCTCTGCGCTAAGCCGCTGGTGCACTTCCAGCCCTTCGGCGATGATTTGCTGCACGTTCAGGCGCGGGTTCAGGGCGGAGTAGGGATCCTGGAAGACGATTTGCATCCGGCTGCGGTAGGGCAGCATCTGCTTCATCGTGAGCGGGTGCAGCGGTTCGCCGTCGAACCAGATGGCGCCCTGTGAGGCCAACAGGCGCAGCAGCGCCAGCCCGGTGGTGCTTTTACCCGAGCCGGATTCTCCCACCAGCCCCACGCTTTCCCCGGCGCGCAGCTCGAAACTCAATGATTTCAATGCATAGTGATAATCCACCGTGCGGCGCAGCAGGCCGCGGCGGATGGGGAAGCGTACCTGCAGATCTTCCACCCTGAGCAGCGGCCGCTCATCGCCGGGGCGCCCGTTGGCCGCGGCAGGCAGCGGCAGCGGTTCACCGACGTCCTCGGCGGCCAGCAGCTGCTGCGTGTAAGGATGCTGCGGCTGGCTGAACAGTTGCGCACGGCCGTTTTGCTCCACGCAGCGTCCCTGACGCATTACCGCCACGTTGTCCGCCAGGCGGCGCACGATATTCAGGTTATGGGTGATGAACAACAGCCCCATGCCCATCTCCTGCTTCAGCTCTTGCAGCAGCGTCAGGATCTGCGCCTGGATAGTGACGTCGAGCGCGGTGGTGGGCTCGTCGGCGATCAGCAGTTTCGGGCGAGTCAGCACCGCCATGGCGATCATCACCCGCTGGCGTTCACCGCCGGACAGCTGATGCGGGTAATCCTGCAGCCGGCTTTTGGCCTGACGGATGCCGACGCGCTCCAGGCATTCGACGATCTCTGCGCGCGCGGCTTCGCGCCGCAGGCCGCGGTGCAGCATCAGCACTTCCGCGAGCTGTTTTTCGATGGTGTGCAGCGGGTTAAGCGACACCATCGGTTCCTGAAAGATCATCGCGATCTGATTGCCTCGCACCTTGCGCAGCGCCGCTTCCGGCGCATGCAGCAACGAGTCGCCGTTGAACAGGATATCACCGGCAGGGTAAACCACCGGCGGCGCGGGCAGCAGGCGCAGTATCGACAGGGCGGTGACGCTTTTGCCGGAGCCGGATTCCCCCACCAGCGCCAGCGTTTCCGCCGGCGCGATTTGCAGCGAGAGTGCGTTGACCACCGGCGTGACGGTGTCGCCCTGGCGAAAGGCGATGCTGAGATCCTGAATAGCGAGCAAAGGAGTGGCCATATCAATGCGCCTTGCTGGGGTCAAAGGCGTCGCGTACCGCTTCGCCGATAAAGATTAATAACGACAGCAGCACCGCCAAGACCAGGAAGGCGGTGATGCCGAGCCACGGCGCCTGCAGATTGTTTTTGCCCTGCAGCAGCAATTCGCCGAGCGACGGCGAGCCTATCGGCAGACCGAAACCGAGGAAATCGAGCGACGTCAGGGTGGTGATCGAGCCGCACAGGATAAACGGCAGGAAGGTCAGCGTCGCCACCATGGCGTTGGGCAGCATATGGCGGGACATGATCACCCGATCCGGTACGCCCATGGCGCGCGCGGCGCGGATGTAGTCAAAATTGCGCGTGCGCAGGAATTCGGCGCGCACTACCCCCACCAGGCTCATCCAGCCGAACAGGATGGTGATGCCGAGCAGCCACCAGAAATTGGGCTGGACGATGCTCGACAGCAGAATGATCAGAAACAGCGTCGGCATGCCCGACCACACTTCGATAAAGCGCTGCCCCCACAGATCGAAACGCCCGCCGTAATACCCCTGGGTCGCGCCGACGCACACGCCGATCAGGCTGGAAAACAGCGTCAACGCCAGGCCGAACAGCATCGAGATGCGAAAACCGTACAGAACACGAGCGAGCACGTCGCCGCCGTTGCTGTCGGTGCCCAGCAGGTTGTGGCGCGAAGGCGGCGAGGGGAAGGGCACCTCGGTGGCGAAGTTGATGGTGTCGTAGCTGAAGCGGATCGGCGCCCAAACCGCCCAGCCGTGCCGTTCGATCTGCCGCTGTACGAACGGATCCTGATAGTCGGCTTCGGTGTTCAGCTCGCCGCCGAAGGCGGTTTCGCTGTAGTTAATCATAAACGGTAGGTACAACCGGCCTTCATAACGCACCAACAGCGGTTTGTCATTGGCGATCAGATCGGCGGCCAGGCTCAGGGTGAATAGCACCAAGAAGATCCACAGCGACCAGTAGCCGCGGCGGTTGCGGCGAAAACGCGCCCAGCGCGCCTGGTTGATCGGGCTAAGGCGGCTCATTGGCGGGCCTCGAAGTCAATGCGCGGATCGACCAGGGTGTAGGTGATATCGCTGAGGATATTCAACAGCAGGCCGATCAGGGTGAAGATATACAGCGTGCCGAACATCACCGGGTAGTCGCGCTGCAGCGTGGCGTCGTAGCCCAGCAGCCCCAGGCCGTTGAGCGAGAACATCACCTCAATCAGCAGCGAGCCGGTGAAGAACATGCTGATAAAGGTGGCCGGAAAACCGGCGATCACCAGCAGCATGGCGTTGCGGAACACGTGGCGGTAGAGGATTTTTTTCTCATCCAGCCCTTTGGCGCGGGCGGTGGTGACGTACTGCTTGCGGATCTCGTCGAGGAACGAGTTCTTGGTCAGCATGGTCAGGGTGGCGAAGCCGCCGATCACCGTCGCCAGCACCGGCAGGGTGATGTGCCACAGGTAGTCGGCGATCTTTGCCGGCCACGAGAGGGTGTCGAAGTTGCTGGACACCAGGCCGCGCAGCGGGAACCAGTCGAGGTAGCTGCCGCCGGCGAACAGCACGATCATCAGGATGGCGAACAGGAAAGCCGGAATGGCGTAGCCGATGATGATCAGCGTGCTGCTCCAGGTATCGAAGGCGCTGCCGTTGTGGACGGCCTTGCGGATGCCGAGCGGGATCGACACCAGGTAAATGATCAGCGTGCTCCAAAGGCCCAGCGTGATGGAGACCGGCAGGCTCTGGCCGATCAGCTGCATCACCGAAGCGCCGCGAAACAGGCTGTCGCCGAAGTCGAAGCGCATATAGTTCCACAGCATGGTGAAGTAGCGTTCGTGCAGCGGTTTGTCGAAGCCGTAACGTTGGGTGATCTCGGCGATCACCTCCGGATCCAGGCCGCGCGAACCGCGGTATTGGCCGTCGCCAGCCGCGATGCCCGCCCGGGCATGACCCAGGCCTTCACCTGCGCCGCCGCTGCCAAAACCGCTGCCGTGCCCCAGCTCAATGGCGGCGATGGCTTGATCGACCGGACCGCCGGGCGCAATTTGCACGATAAAAAAGTTGATGGTGATGATCGCCCACAGCGTGGGGATCACCAATAACAGTCTGCGTATCAGATAGGCCGCCATTCCGACTCCTTATTGCCGTTGAGCCGGTAAACGCGCCGCCTTGTTGACGTCGTACCACCAGTTATCGAAGCCGATCGCATAGGCCGGGCGGATCGGCGGCGTGGAGAACTTGTCCCAATAGGCGTAGCGATCGTGGTTGGAGTACCACATCGGCAGCATGTAGTTGTTCCAGGTCAGCACCCGGTCCAGCGCGCGGCCGAGCGGCAGCAGGGCTTTTTCGTCGCCCTGATGGGCGGCGATTTGCCTGACCAGGCTGTCGACCGCCGGATCTTTGACGCCGGCCGTGTTGTAGCTGGAATCGATGTACTGCGAATCCCACAGGATTTGCAGATCGGCGCTGGGGAACGGCATCGCCATGTACACCGTCGACATCATGTCGAAATCGCGCTCGCGCATGCGACGGGTGTACTGCGAGGCATCAACCTCGCGAATTTGCATCTCGATGCCCAGCCGCTGCAGGTTGTGGCGGAAGGGTAATACGTACTGGAAGTTGCTGCCGCTCAGCAGCATCAGTTCGAAGGTGAACGGCTGACCGGTTTTGGCGTTGACCAGCTTTTGATTTTTGACCACCCAACCGGCTTCTTTCAGTAGTTGAGTCGCTTTCAGCAGATTTTGCCGATCGTTGCCGCTGCCGTCGGAGGAGGGCGGCTGGTAGATGCTGGTAAACACCTCCGGCGGTATCTGGCCTTTGAGCGGTGCCAGCAAGGCCAGTTCGGCGGCGTCCGGGTAGCTACGGGCGGCGTAGGCGGTGTTTTGGAAATAGCTGTCGGCGCGCTGATAAGCGTTGTAATACAGCGCCTTGTTCATCCAGTTGAAGTCGAAAGCCAGGCCAATCGCTTCCCGTACCCGGCGATCGGCAAACAGCGGTTTTTGCAGGTTGAACGCCAGCCAGCGGGTATTCTGCGCCGCCTGGTTGGTCTCGTCCTGCTTGATGATGTAGTTGCGCGCGAAGTTGCCGCCCTGGTACTGGGTGGCCCAGCTTTTGGGCGACGGCTCGATGCGAA
This sequence comes from Serratia sp. CY84636, assembly GCF_052166245.1. NCBI lineage: Bacteria > Pseudomonadati > Pseudomonadota > Gammaproteobacteria > Enterobacterales > Yersiniaceae > Serratia > Serratia sp. CY84636. Next base: position 1,805,367 of record NZ_JBJNOX010000002.1, on the reverse strand, counting down.
AATCGTAAGCCCCGGCCTTGAAGGCTTCCAGCGCCACTTTATCGTCCAGGTAATAATCGTAGCGAATGCTGTCGAAGTTATAGCGGCCGCGATTCACCGGCAGGTTGGCGGCCCAGTAGTCGCGCACTCGCTGGTAGGTGATGTACTGGCCGAGGCGGTAATCGCCGATTTTATACGGGCCGCTGGCGAGCGGCGGGGTGCTGAGCGGTTCGTTGAGCTTATGGTTTTTCCAGAAGCTTTCCGGCAATACGCGCAGGCTGAGCAGGCTGAGGATTTGCTCACGGTTGGCTTTAGGCAGCTCGATGCGCACCGTCAGCCGGGAAATGGCCTTGACCGTGACGCCTTTGTAATAGGAGCGAAACTGCGGCACGCCTTCGGTCATGAATTTATTGAAGGTGAAGGCCACGTCGGCGGCGGTGATCGGGCTGCCGTCTTGGAAGCGGGCGCGCGCGTTGATATCCAACTCCATCCAGCGCATGTCGGCCGGGAAACGGGCCGATTCGGCAATCAGCGGATAATAGCTGCCGGGTTCGTCGTCGGAGTTGGTGAACAGCGTATCGTACAGCTCCATCGTGCGTTCACCGGGTACGCCACGGGTGGCGAAGCGGTTGAAGTTGTCGTAGGTGCCGATGGCCGCCAGCCGTACGTCGCCGCCCTTGGGCGCCGCCGGGTTGACGTAGTCGAAATGGCTGAAGTCGGTGGCGTATTTCGGTTCACCGAGAAGGGCGAAAGCGTAGCTTTCGTTGAGGGCTTCGGCCTGCAGACCGAAGCTCAGTGCCGAGAGCACCAGAGCAGCGAAAATGCGCACGGACATCGGACGGTAAGCTCCTGCTGTGGAATAAAGTACAACCTGCGCCCAGCATAACATTCTTCGGGTGGGCGCAGGGTAAAGATGCTTAAAGATTAACTATTTTTTTGCCTGATAATCAAAGACCTGATGAGCATTGCAGTAGGCGACGAAGTTGTCGATGCTCAGCGGCTTGCTGAAGTAGTATCCCTGCATGAAGTTGACGCCGTGTTCTTGCAGGAACTGCATCTGCTCGGCGGTTTCGACGCCTTCGGCCACCGTCAGCATTTTCAGCTTTTTCGCCAGCGAGATCACCGCATCCAGCACCGGCGCGGTGACCGTGTCCTGGCCAATGGTGTTGACGAAGCCACGGTCGATCTTCAGGTAATCCATGGTGAAGCGCTCAAGATAGATCAACGCGCTGTGCCCGGTGCCAAAATCGTCTACCGCGATCTCGATGCCCTGTTTGTGCAGCCAGTCAAACTCCGCCAGCGCGCTCTCTTCTTCCACCATGCCGCGCTCGGTGATTTCAAACACCAGCGTAAAGTAATCACCCGGCAGCTGCGCCAACAGTTCATACACGTCCTGGTGGAAGGACGGTGCGCTAAGGTGGGCGGGGGAGATGTTGAGGCCGACTTTACCTCCCCGTGGCAGCGCTTTGGCAAGCTGCGGCGCATCTTCGGCGATCAGCCTGAACAGCTGGCGGGTAAGCGGCACGATCAGCCCGTTGCTTTCGGCGTAGGGGATAAAGACATCGGGCGGGATGCGGCCCTCGATCGGATGCTGCCAGCGAATCAGCGCTTCCAGCCCGCCGATGCTGTTGCTGTCGGTGTGGAACACCGGCTGGTATTCGATAAAGAACTCGTTGCGCTTGATGCCGCGCAGCAGCGCGCGCTCCGGGCTTTGCCGCAGCAGCAGCATGTAGTAGCAGAGTACGCCGATCATCAATGACAGCACCAGGCTGCCCAACAGCGTCAGGCGAATGTCGTTGGGCGTCAGCTTCTCGTTGTAGAACATGATGGTCAACGGCAGATTGGGCAGCGTCAGGTTATCCGCCTTGCCTTTCGGCAGTTGATCGACCGGCATCAGGTTCGGGCTGAAAGTGGTCAGCGCGCGATTGCCCATCACGATGGCGATGCCCGGCGCCTGTTCGTCGTGCGAGGTGAACAGCAGATAGGGCATCAGATCGATGTCCAGCGTAGCGAGGATGCCGGTGGCCTGCTCGCCGGGATGCCGCAGCCAAACCGCAACCGCAGGCTTATTTGGCACGATCGGCGTGCCCTGCTGCAGCTTGAGATCCAAAGGCAGATCCCAGTCGATGTCCTGATAGAGGTTTTTCATCGGCAGCATCATGTCGCCGGTGGCGGAGGAGCAATAGGCGTAGCCGTCTTTCACCAACAGAAAGGTGCGCACGCCGCTGGTAAAGGCCGCCTGGTAGGTAATGTCCGACTGGCTGGAGAGGCAAGGCTTGTCCAACAGCGGCATCATTTGCTGCATCACGGCCGTCAGATGCGAGATATAACCCAGCGTGAACTTTTGCGTACGCGCTTCGACTTTATGTTGATATTGCGTGCGCTGGTGGTTGATCAAAGAAAGCGTGACCGCGGTGAATAGCGTAAAAAATACCAGAGCGGCGACGCCGCTTTTAGCCAGGCTGCGCTGTCGGTGAGAGACGCTGCGGGCGAAAGCCCTTTTCAAGCCCATAACCGAGTCCTCTGCAACAGGGCGTCAGGGGTGTCGCACAGCCAGTTAATGGATTGTACCAACGGCTTTTTTTTCATTTTTGCCTTTTTATCCCGTACCAACCGGCGGCGCCGTTTAAATACGCGGCGTCGCCGACAGAAATATAATGCGCCTATTCTAAGCGGAAACGTTTTAAATAACGCCGGGGCGCCGTTGCCGTCATCTGACGATAATAGGCGAGTTTTTCCTCGACGGCGCGATTTCCTGCCAACAGTTTATCAAAATAATGGCGTGCGGCGGCGTTAAGCGGGGAGAGGTGACGATAAGCCAGGGACCAAGCGCGAGGGCACCTGTTCAACCGCCAAAAAAAACGCCGCCCGTAGGCGGCGCTTATCGCTCGTTTGGTATTCGGAATCTTCAAGGCGATGCGCCGTCAGCCGCTGGTCAGCACCCGGCGCGCTTCTCGATAACGTTTGTCCCAATAGTTATCGGTCAGCTTGGAAATCATGACACCACTGCTGGTGGAGGCGTGAACGAATTGATCGTTGCCTAAATAGATGCCGACATGGCGCCCGGTAGAGCCGGCGCGGAACAGCACCAAATCGCCGGCGCGCAGCTTGGTGCGCTGGATTTTCTTGCCGAGATCTTCCTGTTCATAGGTAGAGCGCGGTAAATCCATGCCGAACTGTTCGCGGAAGGTACGCTGCACAAACGCCGAGCAATCGATGCCGCGCTTGGTGTCACCGCCTAAGCGGTAGCGAACGCCTTTCCAGTCCGCGTACTGATCCATAATCTTTGACTTGACGTCAACGTTGCGGACCATCGCTTCGAATTCATCCTGAGAGGCTTGCAGTAAAAGACCGTCTTTGTCATTAACTGCACGCATCTCAGTTTGTGCGTTATTCAAGTTCGAAGTGTGAGTCGAGCTGCACGCTGACAGCATAACCGCCGCGGCAATTGCAGGGACTACCCGCAAAAAATATCTCAGAAACGGTTGAGATTTGACCATTGTTGTTGTTTTCCCTTGAAGTCCTTAACGACGAAAGTCGCTACCTGAAAAATGCCAAACGGAACGAGCCTAGTCCGCACCTGTTGCATCGACAACCAGTTACCGTTGAAAACGTGCGAGAACGCACATTTTTATCGGATTCCATACTGATTCGACTTAAACCAGGCACAAACGCATCTGAGATTACCGGAACAAATAGGGGATTGCGAGCCTTTTTCCCGTCTTTTTTATATGAATTTGTGATGTAACATAATGTAAATCTTCATATAAAAAACGCCAATTGTCCGATGTATGAATCTGGCGTGAAATCAGGTTGCAAAAGAGTTAACGGGCGGCGGTGAAATTTTGTGCGCGGCGCGGGGGGAGAGCACGGGAGGCGTGGGCCTCCCGGCATGAGTCATAGACGCAAGTTATGGTTGGCCGGGGCGGTGCTTGCCAGGCAACAGGCGATTCAACCGATCGACAATCCAGTCGCTGCAAGGCGTCATCAGCACCCAGCTGGCGCCTACCAGCACCACGGACAGCGAACCGACGGCGATATCGGTAAACCAGTGGGCGCCAATCATCACGCGTGGCAATGAAAAGACCAGCGTAATCAGCAGGGCGACGGCGAAGGCGCCGCGGCCGAAATAGCGCAGCATAAAGCAGGAAAAAATAATCAGCATCATGCCGTGGTCGCCGGGGAAGCTGTCGCCGGAAGCGTCCTTGGTCGGGATGCCGGTCAGCTCGCTGACGCGATGGATATTGTCGAAGGTCAGGGTAGGGCTCGGATGTTTCACCGGCAGCAGATGGCCAAGCTGATTCAGCACCACGGCGGTCAGCAGCATCACCACGCCGGTGATCACCAGGCGGCGGCGGCCGGCGGCGTCCTGCTTCAGGTAGAAGTACAGATACAGCAGACCCATGGCGAGCAGCGAAATGACATCAAACGCGCGGTTATTGGTGATGGCGACCAGATGCAAAAATGCCGGGTCGGTAGCCAGATGGCGGTTAAAGAAGAAAAAAATCGCCGAATCCAGGGTAAACCAGCCGCCGTGATTGGCCGGCAGGAACCAGGACAGAAACAGCGCAACGCCCAGTAAGTTGAAGAAGAGAATGAAGGGTAAATTGCGGCGTGTCATGACATAACCTGTTGAAAAAATGAAAACGAAACAAAACCCGGCCGCCCTGCGACAACCGGGGGGGCAACGGTACGGGGTTTAACTTAAACGAATCTTAAACAAGGCGGATTGCAGGGCGTTCCAGTCGGTATTTTCGCTGTGGATCAGTTCAATCCGGCTGTCGAGCGGCGCGAGCGGGCGGGTTTCGATGTTGAGATCCTGCCCCTGCCGATTGATCAGCAATGTGCCTTCGGGAATGCGCACCACGCCTTTGGCGCGTTCGACCGGCGCGAGTCGTACCCACTCCATAAAGCCGACGGTGTCGAACTGGGTGTCGGCGTCAAAAATCCAGCCGCAGCTGGTGAAGCCTTGCCCCTCGTTCAGCGCTCGCCGCCAGCGGGCGTGCTCCGGCAATCGCAGCGCCGCCAGCCCCTGCGTTTTCGCCTGACCATGATGATGCTGCGCGTCCGGTAATTCTGCACGATTCGTGCGCGGGAGGGACAACAGCGCGACATCCGCTTGGCCTTGCGTGATGGTGTAGCAGGGCCGCTGCAGCGGATCTTGTGCCCTCCAGGCTTCCAGCGCCTGCCTGTCTTCCGGCTGATAGGTATCGCTTTTGCTGGCCAAAATAACGTCGGCCGCGGCCAGCTGATCGCGGAAGTTTTCGTTGTCGCGGTAACGGGGGTGGCTGAGCTGGCGGGCATCCAGCAGGCACAGCGTGGCCTGCAAATCGATCCAGCCGGCATAGCTCTCCTGGGTCAGCAGCGACAGGATTTGTTTCGGATGCCCGAGCCCGGTCGGCTCGATCAGCAGCCGGTCCGGTTTGGCCTGCTGCAACAGCATATTCAAGCCCACCTGCATCGGCAGGCCGTTAACGCAACACATGCAACCGCCGGGGATCTCTTTGAGCACCGCGCCGCTGTCCGCCAGCAGCGCGCCGTCGATGCCGATCTCGCCGAATTCGTTGACCAGTACCGCCCAGCGTTCCTGGTCGGGCTTATGAGCCAGCAAATGGCGGATGGTGGTGGTTTTACCGCTGCCGAGAAAGCCGGTAATCAAATTGGTTTTGGTCATTAATAATTCCTGGCGTAAAAATTAACTTGCTTAATAAATGAGTTACGCTGCCTTGTCGGTGAAGCGGCCGCAATTTAATTTGTGCTCTATCTCGCAAATTTTGCACGTCACCCTGCGCTTTTCAACCGGCAAAAGCCACCTTTAAAATCAAGAAAATTCTTAGATAAAACCCTGTATTAGATGCGGTTAACTTTTGTTAGTAGCTTGTTTTTACATTGTTAATGACGCGATTAACGATCAAATTGCGTCCCTTTCCTTGCGATTATTCCTAACAAGATCCTCTATGGTTAAATTGGCTTAACTAAAAATGAGGTTGCCATGAATACCTTTCGGTTATTTTTGATCGTAGGAATGTTGTTTTCATGGACGGCAGTGAGTCATGCAGGAGTGGCCGGCGGGGTAATTCGCTTCGTCGGTTCTATCGTTGAAAGTCCTTGCACGGTCAATATTGCAGATTCTAAGGCGAATACGCAATGTTACCGCAACGGCCAGCGTTATCAGGCCCAGCAAGCGTTGTCAGGTTTTGATACTACACGCAAAGAACTTCCGCTAAATCTAGGCACAACCGAAATGAAGTGGGTAGACCAACAGAAGAAGCTCGCTGTTATGACGGTCGTTTATCGTTAAGTCGTTCCGCCATGCCGGCGTAACGTTACGCCGGCATGGTTATTCTCGGCCCTGCAGGCTCCTCACCGCATCACCCACTCCTTCACCGTTTCACGCGCCCCGCGATCGCGCAGGGACAAATAGGCTTGCGTTACCGCTTCGGTAAACGCCGCATGCGCCGCCAGCGTTTCGCCGAACACCGATTTCAGCGCCAGCAGCGCCGTTACGCGTCGCCGATCGTCCGTTGTGGCGGCGATCGTCTGTTGCAACACGTCTGCCAGCGGATCGCGAATGTCGATCGGCTGACCGGCGTCATCGACGCCGCCGACGTAACGCATCCAGCCCGCCACGCCCAGCGCCAGCCCGCTATAGTCACCGCCGTGCCGCAAATGCCAACGCACCGCGTCCAGCAGGCGTTGCGGCAGCTTCTGCGAGCCGTCCATGGCGATCTGCCAGGTGAGGTGTTGCAGCGCCGGATTGTTGAAGCGCGCGATAAGCTGTGCGGCGTAGTCGGCCAGACTGATGCCGGTGACGCTCAGCGTCGGGGCCTGTTCGTCCAGCATCAACCGCAGGGCGGCGCGGCGGTAGTGCTCATCCGCCATGCACTCGTTGATATAGCGGTAGCCGCCCAGGTAACCGAGGTAAGCCAGGAATGAGTGGCTGCCGTTCAGCATGCGCAGCTTCATGTGTTCAAACGGCAGTACATCGCTGACCAGTTGGACGCCGGCCTGCTCCCACGCCGGGCGTCCGGCGATAAAGTTGTCTTCCACCACCCATTGGATGAAGGGCTCGCAGGCGATGGCGCATTCGTCGCGCACGCCGCCCAGCGCGGCGGCGATCTCATCCAGCGTGGCCGGCGTGGCGGCCGGCACGATGCGATCCACCATGGTGCAGGGGAAGGTGGCGGCGGTGGCGATCCAGTCGGCGAGTGCCGGATCCCGCGCCTGCGCCAGATCGAGCACCGCCCGGCGCAGCACGTGGCCGTTCTCCGGAATATTGTCGCAGGAGAGCAGGGAGAAGGCGGGCAGGCCGCGTTCGCGCCGCAGCCGCAGCGCTTCCACCAAAATGCCCGGCACGGTCTGCGGCTGATGCGGCCACGCCAGATCGGCGACGATCCCCGAATGCTGTCGATCCAGCCGCCCGCTGCCGGGCTCGATGCAATAGCCTTTTTCGGTGATGGTCATCGAAACGATCGCCACCTGCGGCTCGGCCAGCTTCTCCAGCACCGCGGCGATGCCTTCCAGCTTGCGATGCAGGCTCTCATGCACCGCACCGACCACGATGGCCTGATGGCCGTCCGCGCCTTTCTCCAGCACGCTGTACAGATGATCCTGTTGCCGCAGCGCCTCAAACAGCGGCACGCCGCCGGAAAGACTGATTTCGCAAATGCCCCAATCGCCGCCTTGGGCGTTCAGCACCCGATCGGTCAGCAGCGCCTGATGCGCGCGGTGGAACGCGCCGAAGCCAAGGTGCACGATGCGGCTGCGCAGGGCCCGGCGGTCATAGTCCGGCTGCCGGACGGCGCTCGGCAGCGGGGTGTTGGCGATCGTTTTCATCTCATCTCCAAAACGGGTAAGACAGCTGGCGGGCCACTTGCGCCAAGTTAGCAGACCAGTTTTTCGCCGCGCAGGCTGGGTGGCACCGGTGATAAAAAACTGCGACCAGTGTAAGGATGTCGGCCAGTTAAAGGAATTGGTCAGTCCAAAATAAGCCAGAATCGTGAAGTGGATCAACCAATGAGGGGTTCGGTTTTGACAGCGCAGGGCGAAAGAGTAAGTTAAAGATAACTGACATCTAAATTAAACTGGTATAACAGCATTGCGGTGCGAGACAGGCATAAGGACAAAACATGGAACAAACATGGCGTTGGTATGGCCCGAACGATCCGGTTTCTTTGGACGATGTGCGTCAGGCCGGGGCGACAGGGGTGGTGACGGCGCTGCATCATATCGCGAACGGTGAAGTCTGGCCGATCGACGAAATCCGCGCGCGGCAGGCGCTGTTGGCGGAAAAGGGGCTGGTGTGGTCGGTGGTGGAGAGCGTGCCAGTACATGAGGAGATCAAAACCCACAGCGGCGACTGGCGGCGGTATATCGCCAATTACCAGCAGTCGCTGCGCAACCTGGCGGCCTGCGGCATCGATACCGTCTGCTACAACTTCATGCCGATCCTCGACTGGACGCGCACCGATCTGGCCTATCCGCTGCCGGACGGTTCCAAAGCGCTGCGTTTCGATCAGATAGCCTTCGCCGCGTTCGAGCTGCATATCCTGCAGCGCGCCGGCGCCGAAGCCGACTATACGCCGCAGGAACGCAGCCAGGCGGCGGCCCGTTTCGCCGCCATGAGCGAGGAAGAAAAAAATCGGCTGACCGGTAACATCATCGCCGGGCTGCCGGGGGCGGAGGAGGGCTACACGCTGGATCAGTTCCGCCGCCGGTTGGCGGAATACGACGGCATCGACAAGGCGCGGCTGCGCGAAAACATGGCGGTCTTTCTGCGTGCCATCGTGCCGGTGGCGGAAGAGGCCGGCATCCGGCTGGCGGTGCACCCCGACGATCCGCCGCGGCCGATCCTCGGCCTGCCGCGCATCGTCTCCACGATTGAAGACATGCAGTGGCTGAAGCAGACCGTCGACAGCATTTATAACGGCTTCACCCTATGCACCGGTTCATACGGCGTGCGCGCCGATAACGATCTGGTGCGGATGATTGAGACCTTCGGCGATCGCATTCACTTTACCCACCTTCGCGCCACCTGCCGCGAGGAGAACCCGAAAAGCTTCCACGAAGGGGCGCACTTGCAGGGCGATGTGGACATGGTGGCGGTGCTCGAAGCGATCCTGACCGAAGAGCTGCGTCGGCAACGGGCAGGCGATCGGCGGCCGATCCCGATGCGCCCCGATCATGGGCATCAGATGCTGGACGACTTGAAAAAGAAAACCAATCCGGGCTATTCGGCCATCGGGCGGTTGAAAGGGCTGGCGGAGCTGCGCGGCGTCGAGCTGGCGCTCAAGCGGCGCTTTTTCCCGGAATTGCCGTAGCGGAAAAGGGAACGGGGCCGAGACTCGGCCCCGCTGGCGTCGACTAGTCGGCGCGGCTCATGTAGCGGCGTTCGGCGATATGAATGCGAATCTTGTCGCCGGCGCTGAGGTATTCCGGCACGTGGATCACCAGGCCGGTCGCCATGGTGGCCGGTTTGTTGCGGGCGCTGGCGGAAGCGCCTTTGATGCCCGGCGCGGTCTCGACGATTTCCATATCCACGGTCTGCGGCAGCTCCAGCGCCAGCACCTGGCCGTCCAGCGTCAGCACCTGCATGCCCGGCAGACCGCCTTCCGGAATGAACAGCAGCTCGTCTTCGATCTGGTCTTTCTTGAAGATGTACGGCGTGTAGTCTTCGTCATCCATGAACACGTATTCTTCACCGTCGATATAGGAGAAGTTCACCTTGCGGCGCGACAGGGAAATGGTGTCCAGGATATCGTCGCCCTTGAAGCGTTCTTCCACTTTCAGGCCGGTGCGCACGTCGGAGAAGCGCATTTTGTACAGGGTGCTGGCGCCGCGGGCGCTCGGGCTCTGCACGTCGATATCTTTTACCAGCAGCAATTTGCCGTTGTAGCTGATCGCCATGCCGCGCTTAATTTCGTTAGCTCTTGCCATTTCAATTCATCCGCAATGAAGAGTATTAGAGAAGTTGCGACAAGGTACTCGCGCCGCTGATTTCAGGCAATAGCCCGGCGTAAAAACAGTGCGGGAAAGGGAGAGCAGATGCTCTCCCTTCGGGGATTAGTGGAAGACCGGCAGCAGACCGAACAGCGACAGAATATGCGCGGCGGCGTTGATCAAGCCGAACAGGATGACGAACAGGATCACGCCGTTGCCGCCCGGTGCGCGGTATCCCGCCTGCGGATAGCGGCGGCGGCTGGCGCGCGCCATCAGCGCCGGCACGATCACTGCCCAAATGGTGGCCGCCAGCCCGGCGAAGCCGATGGCGTACAGGAAACCGTTCGGGAACAGCAGCGCGGCCAGGGTCGGCGGCACAAAGGTCACCAGCGCGGTCTTGCTGCGTCCGACGGCGTCGTCCTTGAACTTGCAGAAGTCCGCCAGGTAATCGAACAGGCCCAGCGACACGCCGAGGAACGAGCTGGCCAGCGCCATATAGGAGAAGGCGTTCAGCAGTTGGCTGACGGTCTGGCTGCTGGAGACGTTGCCCATTTGCTTGAGCAGGCTGCCGATATTGCCGCCCTCGGCGATCACCTGCTTGAAGGCGTCGCGTGCGATATTGCCCTGAATCACATACTGCCACAGGATGTAGATCGCCAGCGCCAGCAGGGTGCCGTACACCAGGCTGCGCACCACGGAGCCGCTGTCCTTGTGGTAGTACTTCACCAGCCCGGGAATGTTGCCGTGGTAACCGAACGAGGTCAGCAGGTAAGGCAGCGCCGCCAGGGCGTAAGGCAGATAGCTGGCCTGATCATCGCCGGTGTTGAACAGCACCGCAGGCTGCACGTGGGTGAACATGTCGCCCACCGACATCACGAAGGTGATCACCATACCGCCGATCAGAATGGTGCTCAGGCGATCGACCGCGCGGGTGGAGAGCCAGACGATAAACGCCACGACCAGCGCGAACACCAGGCCGGCGGTGGTCTGGCCGACGCCGACGATGCCCTCCAGCGTATGCGCGATAATCGAGCCGCCGGCGGAGATATAGGCGTAGGTCAGGATGTACAGCACGAACGCTACCGACAGGCCGTTCACGGCGTTCCAGCCTTTACCCAGCAGATCCTTGACCATGGTGTTGAAGCTGGCGCCGCTCGGATAGTGCAGCGTGGCTTCGAGGATCATCAGGCCGGAAAGCAACATGCAGGCCCAGGTATACACCAGCAGCGCGACGGAGCCGCTGAACCAGACACCGGAAGTGACGATCGGAATGGAAAACATGCCGGCGCCAACGGCGGTTCCGGCAATGATCATCGCGCCGCCGAGGACGGAAGGGCGGGCCAGCTTCTGGATGGTGTCCGTAGACATGCGTGCTCCTGATGGAAGAGGTTCTTTTGTACTAGCTCAATGGTACATGGGTGTATGGCGCATGTAAAGCGGGGTAATTGCACGTTTCACGCGTTTTTATCTGTAAATCAAGGTGTGTTGGGCGTTTATTCGCCATACGATGACGCCGGCCGGCGCAGGGCGATGAGTGTAAAGATCGCCGGGGCGCAGGGATTCTGCTGGCGGCCGCCGCGCACGGCTGCTATTGTCGCGCTTCTTTTCCCCAGCCCACCAGGAGTAGCGCTGATGGACTGTCGCAGCGACTGCGGCGCCTGCTGTATCGCGCCGTCAATATCCAGCCCGATCCCCGGCATGCCGAACGGCAAGCCCGCCAATACCCGCTGCATTCACCTGGATGAGCAGCTGCGCTGCGGCCTGTTTCATTCGCCGCTGCGGCCGAAAGTGTGCGGCAACCTGCAGCCGAGCCGCGACATGTGCCACGATCACCGCGATCAGGCGCTGATTTATCTCGCCAGGCTGGAAGCGGACACCGCGCCCTAAGCGTCTTTCAACCGCCACAGGCACAGCGTGGCCCCCACCGTCATCGCCAGCGCGGCGTAAAACACCGCATGGTAGTTCCAGATTTCCGCCACCGCGCCGGCGATCGAGCCGGCGATGATCCAGCCCACCCGGGTGGTGTTGGTGAACAGCGTGGTGGCCGCGCCGGCCTGGCCGGGCATCAAATCCTGAAAATAGAGCATGCCGATCCCCGCCAGCACGCCGATAAACGCCGCATTCAGCAGCTGCAGAGCGATGAGCTGCCAGCTGCCGGTGATAAACAGCAGGCCGCAGTAGAACAGCACGCCGGCGACCACCGCCCCGCGCATCAGGCGGCGTTTGCCGCAGCGCTTCGCCGCCAGGCCGGCGAGCAGCATGACCGGGATCTCCAGCCCGGCGGCGGCGCCCATCAATATCCCGGCCAGCCGCTCCGGCAGCCGCAGCTCGTGCACCACGTACAGCGGCATGTTGATCAGGTACATGCTGTTGGCGGTCCACATCAGGGTGCAGGCAACGAACAGCAGCAGCGAATCGCGGCGGTGCTGCTGCGGTGCGGCCAGGGGCGCGTTCGTCGCCGCGGTTTTCGGCATCGAGGGCAGCCGTTTCCACACCAGCAGGCCGCACAGCACAAAGGCCGCCGCGCCCGCCAGATACATGGCCTTAAAGCCGAAGCCCAGCGCCAGCGCGAAGGCGATCGGCGGGCCAATGACCCAGGCCAGGGAGACCTGGGCGCGCATGATGGAGGTGAACATCACCGCCTCGCGGCCGGTACGGTCGGCATGCTCACGCGCCAGCGCAAACATCTGCGGGTTGGCGGTGGAGCCGAAGCTGGTAAGCACCACGCCGACGATCAGCAGCAGAGAGTAGTTGCGGCTCCAGGCGAACAGCGTGAACCCCAGCGCACCCAGCATGCAGCAGAGGAAGATCAGCGATTTGCGGTCGCCTTGTTTATCCGAACGGCCGGCGAGAAACTGGCTGACCAGAATGCCGATCACCGCGCTGCCGGTAAAGAACAGCCCGACCAGCGCCGGGCGTACCTTGACCTCGGTTTCCAGAAACAGGCTCAGCGTCGGGGTTTGCAACGCACCGGCGATGCCGGTAAGAAACGCCACCGCCAAAAAGGCCAGCGAAGTGAGATCGGGCGCGCGTCGCGTTATTGCGGATGAAGTCGGCATGGTGGTTGATAATTCGTCGAAAAAGGAAGGTCGCGCGCATCATACGCCCGTTGAAATGAAACGCAAACCGCTCCCTTGCGGCGAAGGGTAAACGGATATGTCGTGCGGCGACGAGAAAAAAGGGGCGCGTTGCGCCCCCCAGACCGTTGACAAAGGAGGAAAAAACGTGGTTTTTCCTCCTTTGTGGTCATCAGCCGAAAATCAATTCATTGATTTTCCCTGTTTGTTATCCGCTGCTTTCTGCAAACCGGGCAATGACATGAGGTTTGTCATCAACCTCAGGGGCGCGTCGCGCCCCTTTGCTTGCCGGTAAATCAGGCGCCTTGTGGCACCGCGTGCGCGGTATTTTTCAATACCGGCCCCCGATATTTCTCGATCTGCAGCTGCGCCATCTGCCCGCAGTTGCCCTGCGCCAGGCTGGAAGAGCCGATGTCGAAGGTCAGGCAGTTGACGTTGCCGTTCTTGCACAGCGAGCCCGGCTGCGCCGGATCGGCCGGATCGAACCAGGCGCCTTCGCTGATGCGCACCACGCCCGGTCGCACGTCTTCGCTGACCACCGCGCCCACCAGGATCTGGCCGCGATCGTTGAACGCCCGCACCAGATCGCCGCCGCTGATGCCGCGCGGCTGCGCGTCCTGCGGATGGATCAGGATAGCTTCACGATCCGCTACCGCGTATTTCTCGCGCAGCGGCGTGTTGTCGAGCTGAGAGTGCAGCCGGTTGGTCGGGTGCGCGGTATTGAGCGACAGCGGATATTTGGCCGCTTCCGGCCCGCGATACCACTCGTGCGGCGGCATCCAGGTCGGGATGCCGGGGCAATCCTCGTAATGCATTTTGGCGATGGCGTCGGAGTAGATCTCGATCTTGCCCGACGGCGTGCCCAGCGGGTTCAACAGCGGGTTGTCGCGATAGTCGGCGAAGCGCACCCACTGCGTGTTGGCCTCCGGCACCGGGAAGCGCACGTAGTTGTTGGATTGCCAGAACATGTCGAACGGCGGCAGCGCCACCCGGGCCGCGCGCGCCTGGTTCTTCATGTCGTCGTACATGCCTTTCAGCCACTGGGTTTCGTCTTTGCCCTCGGTAAAGGCCTCCTGCACGCCCAGCCTGGCCGCCATCGCCGAGAAGATGTCGAAGTCGCTGCGCGACTCGTGCTGCGGCGGCACGCATTGATGCATCGGGAACACATAGAGCTGCGAATAGTCGCCGCCCATTTCCAGATCGTTGCGCTCGTAGCTGGTGGTGGCCGGTAGCACGATGTCGGCATGCTTGGCGGTAGCGGTCCAGTAAGGCTCGTTGACCACGATGGTGTCCGGCCGCTGCCAGGCTTTGACCAGGTTATTGGTGTCCTGATGCTGGTGGAAGGTGTTGCCGCCCGCCACATACACCATTTTCACCTCAGGGTAAGTGACCTTGGCACCGTTGAAGTCGATGGTTTTGCCCGGATTGCTCAGGCATTCGGCGATGCGCGCCACCGGGATCGGCGCCGGGGAGTTCTTCGGCGCGTTGCCGGCGGAGATGCCGGCGATGATGCCGCCCTTGGCGGTCGGGCTGCCGCCGGAGGAATAGTGGTAGCTGAAGCCGAAGCCGCCGCCCGGCAGGCCGATCTGGCCGAGCATCGCCGCCACCGTCACCAGCAGCCAGTGCTGCTGTTCGCCGTGGTGCTGGCGCTGAATGCCCCAGCCGCCCATGATCATGGTGCGATGCTTCGCCATCTCGCGCGCCAGACCGCGCAGCGTGTCGGCATCGACGCCGCTGATGTCGGCCGCCCATTCGGCGGTTTTCGCCACGCCGTCGCTCTCGCCCAGCAGGTAGGCCTGGAACTTGTCGAAGCCGACGGTGTAGGTTTTCAGGAAGTCCGGGTTATGCAGCTTCTCGGTCAGCAGCGTGTGGGCGATGCCGATCAGCATGGCGCCGTCGGTATAAGGACGCGGGGCGATCCACTGCGCATTGACGAATTTGGCGCTGTCGCTGTGCACCGGATCGATGCTGATCACCCGGGTGCCTTTCTTCTTCAGCGCCTCGAAGCCGGTCTGGCCGACGTGATCCGGCACGTTCCAGCTGTTTTTCAGCGTGACCATCGGGTTGCAGCCCCACAGGATCACCAGCTCGCTGTTCTCGATCACGTTCGGCCAGGCGGTCTGCTGTTCGTAGACCTCCATCGAACCGACCACGTGCGACATGATCACCTGCGCCGCGCCGGTGGAGTAGTCGCCGGCGTAGCCGAGGAAACCGCCGGTCAGGTTCATCAGGCGCTGCAGCAGCGTGCGGCTGTTGTGCAGCATGCCGACGCTTTTCCAGCCGTAGGAACCGGCGTAAATCGACTGCGGCCCGTGATCTTTTTGCAGGCGAACGATCTCATTGCACACCAGCTCGGTCGCTTTGTCCCAGCTGACGCGCACCCACTCGTCGCGGCCGCGCAGCTCGGTATGGCTGCCGGGGCCGCCCTCCAGCCAGCTTTTACGCACCATCGGGTATTTGATGCGGTTCTCGGCGTGCACCTGATAAGGCGCCATGGTGATCAGCTCATTCGGATACGGATCGTCCTGCACCGGCTGCACGCCGACCATCTTGCCGTCCTGCACGATGGCCTCGAACGCGCCCCAGTGGGCGCCGGTCAGAATGCCTTTTTGCGCCTGACGCAAGACGATGAACTGCGGCAGCGCTTCGCTGATGGCCTGCGCCAGCGCCGCTTTGGGCCATAAGCCAGCCAGCAGCGGGGCGGCGGCCAGCGCGGCGGCCCCGGTCAGGAAGCGGCGGCGGCTCATTGTTAACGGTTGTTGTTTGCTCATTACGCTTCTCCCTTAAAGCTTGGCCGGTGCGGCAGGTGGCATGTCGCTGGCGTGTTTTTGTACGTATTGCGTCAGCACGCGCAGCTGTTCCTGCGTCAGCGAGGTGCGCGGCGCCATGCCTTTGATGACGCCGATCCATTGGTTGGCGTTGAAGCGATCGAGCGCGGTCAGCCCGTGGCAACCGGTGCAGTTGGCCGACATCATGTCCGCGGCGTAGCGCCAGATTTTTTGCTGATCGTCGATCAACTGTTTACGCGGCAGCCACACCTGCAGAGAAACCTGATGCCAGACCAGGCCGGTTTCCGCATCGGTCTGGGTGGAGGCGGTCTTCAGCTGTTGGCGCGCGTCTTCACCCAGCAGCACGCTGAGGATGCGTTTGCCCTGCGCGGCGTAGAACACTTCGCTGACGCCGTCCTGCTGCCAGCCGCTGACGGTGGCCAGCACCTTGTCGCCCTGCTGCTTAACCACCTGCACTTCGGTGGACGGCATCAGGTTGCCGGCGTTATGGCTGTCGTTGGCGCCGAGGAAGAACGGCTCGGTGGCGATGGTGTAGAGGGTGGTGGCGTCCGGTGCGGTCAGCGCCGCGGCCTTAGCCAGCTCGGCGGCGCCGGCCTGGGTTTCGCCGCTCATGTCCGGCAGGATGTGGGCCACGCCCTTATGGCAGTCGATGCAGGTCTCGCCCTGTTTGATCGCCACCGGGTGCTGCAGGCGCGCCTCAGGGCGCTGGGCGGTGATGTCCATGGCGTCGTAGCTGTGGCAGGAGCGGCAGGTGGCCGAGTCGTTCTCTTTCAGCGTTTTCCAGACCGACTGCGCCATCGCCAGCTTGTGCGCTTCGTATTTTTCCGGCGTATCGATGGTGCCGACCATCTCGCCATAAATGTCTTTCACCGCGCGGATTTTGGTCCACAGGTAATCGATCGGCTGGTGCGGCACGTGGCAGTCGGCGCACTCGGCGCGGATGCCCTTGGTGTTTTGGAAGTGGACGCTGCCCTGATATTCGGCCAGCGGTTGTTGCATGGTGTGGCAGGAAACGCAGAAGGCGGTATCGCTGGTTTTATGGAAGACGGTGGCGGTCCCGGCCAACAGCGCCGCGCCGAGGATAATCCCCAGCAGCAAAAGCCATAGCCACCCCCACCGGCGCTTTTTTTCAAAGCCAGTCAGTTTTTTGCTCATGGTAAACCCGCTTATAATTATGAATTTAAAATAAAATCTTGCCAAAAGGCCGCCGACCGGAGGTCAGAATGCCACGTCGATTGCAGGGGTAATAATAGAAGAGGGTTAACCCCATAGGGTTATCCGTAGTCAAAAAAAGGGCATATATCGCAAAAAATAGCGTTATATTCTAATTTATATAGCGGTGGGGCAGTGCGGCAGGGGAGGCGAGCGCAACACGCGCTCGCGATGGGTCAGGCCGTGGGCACATAGGCCTGGCCGCTCAGCCACAGGCGGATGGCGGTGCGGCTGGCTTCGAAATGCGGTTCCGGCAGGGCGTCCGGCGCGCACCAGCGCCACTCGGCGCACTTTTCGGGTTCTTTCAA
Source organism: Serratia sp. CY84636 (assembly GCF_052166245.1). Classification (NCBI taxonomy): domain Bacteria; kingdom Pseudomonadati; phylum Pseudomonadota; class Gammaproteobacteria; order Enterobacterales; family Yersiniaceae; genus Serratia; species Serratia sp. CY84636. The sequence continues at coordinate 1,788,063 of NZ_JBJNOX010000002.1, read as the reverse complement.
CTCGGCGCTGCCGCCGGGATGTTCCACTTGCAGGCAGATGGACACCGTGTGTTTGCCTTCGGCGCGCCAGGTTTGCAGATTGTTGCTGACGCCAACGAAGCGCGGCGGAGCGATGAGCAACCCGGTCTCTTCGGCGATTTCGCGCTGGGCGCACTGCTCGAAGGTTTCGCCGGTATCCAGATGCCCGCCGGGGATCGACCAAAAGGGCGCGTGCGGGCCGCAGCGTTTGCCCAACAAAATCTCGCCCTGCGGGTTGACGATGATCACCCCGACGCCCGTCACTACGTTCATGCTTTTCTCCGTCAGCAAAGTTTCAGCACAGTATGTCATTTTGCCCCGGCGCTGACCAATGCGCCGGCGAAAGTGTGCGTAAGCTCAAAAATCTGCAATGGCAAAAGGGAGAAAGCTTGCTTTCGCCTTGCGCTGCTTACACACTCCTTGAAACGTTTCAGCGTTATCCGGCCGCTTGTGGCGAGCGGGTAACGCTCCTTTTTCTCAATGAAGCTGAAACGATTCAATTCAGCAGGAGAGGAGAATCATGTTCCAGTTGTCACCGCAAGACATTCATCTGGGCGCCGCTGCCGACGGTAAGCAGGAGGCCATCCGCCAGGTGGCCGCCGCCCTGACCGAAGCGGGCTGCGTCAGCGCCGGTTACGTGGACGGCATGCTGCAGCGCGAACTGCAGACGTCCACCTATCTGGGCAACGGCATCGCCATTCCGCACGGCACCACCGATACCCGCGATCTGGTGCTGAAAACCGGTGTGCAGGTATTCCAGTTCCCGCAGGGCATCGCCTGGGGCGAAGGCCAGACCGCCTATGTGGCGATCGGCATCGCCGCCCGCTCCGACGAGCATTTGGCGCTGCTGCGCCAGCTCACGCACGTGCTGAGCGATGACAGCGTGGCGGAGCGGCTGGCGAAAACCACCTCCGCGGAAGAGCTGCGCAGCCTGCTGATGGGCGAACAGCAGAGCGCCGAATTCCAGTTTGACGTTTCGCTGATTGCGCTCGACGTCGCGGCCGACAGCCTGATGACGCTGCAGGCGCTGAATGCCGGCCGGCTGCAAAAGGCCGGCGCGGTCAACGCGCAGTTCGTCAGCGATGCCATCACCCGCAAGCCGCTGAACCTGGGGCAGGGCATCTGGCTGAGCGACAGCGTCGAAGGCAACCTGGCCAGCGCGGCCACCGTCAGCCGTCCGGCGCAGGCTTTCGTGGAAGACGGCGAGCCGGTGGCGCTGCTGCTGACGGTGTCGGTTGCCGATGCGCAGCCGCTGGCGGTGCTCAACTACCTCAGCGACCTGCTGCTGGCCAACAAAGCTGAACGCCTGCTGAAGGCGGATGCCGCCGGGGTGCTGGCGCTGCTGACCAGCGAAGTGGCCGAGGAAAGCAGCGTGCTGAGCGCCGAGTTTGTGATCCGCAACGAGCACGGCCTGCACGCACGGCCGGGCACGGCGCTGGTCAACGTGATCAAAAGTTTCAACAGTGACATCACCGTCACCAACCTGGACGGCAGCGGTAAGCCGGCCAACGGGCGCAGCCTGATGAAGGTGGTGGCGCTGGGCGTGAAGAAAGGGCATCACCTGCGCTTTACCGCCAATGGAGAAGATGCTGAAGCCGCGCTGAAGGCGATTGGCGAAGCGATTAATGAAGGACTGGGCGAGGGCGCAGCATGAGCAGAAGAGTAGCAACGATCACCTTGAACCCGGCGTACGATCTGGTGGGTTTCTGCCCGCAGATCGAGCGCGGGGAAGTCAACCGGGTAAAAACCGCCGGCCTGCACGCCGCCGGTAAGGGTATCAACGTCGCCAAAGTGTTGAAGGATTTGGGCATCGACGTCACCGTCGGCGGTTTCCTGGGCAAAGACAATCAGGACGGTTTCCAGCTGCTGTTCAGCGATCTGGGGATCGCCAACCGCTTCCAGGTGGTGCCGGGCCGCACCCGCATCAACGTCAAGCTGACGGAAAAAGACGGTGAAGTGACCGACTTCAACTTCTCCGGTTTTGAAGTCACACCGCAGGATTGGGATCGCTTCGTCAGCGACTCGCTGAGCTGGCTGGGCCAGTTCGACATGGTGGCGGTGAGCGGCAGCCTGCCGGCCGGCGTCGATCCCGATGCCTTTACCGACTGGATGACCCAGCTGCGCGCCAAGTGCCCGTGCATCATTTTCGACAGCAGCCGCGAAGCGCTGGTCGCCGGGCTGAAGGCCTCGCCGTGGCTGGTGAAGCCGAACCGCCGCGAGCTGGAAATCTGGGCCGGCCGCCCGCTGCCGACGCTGGCGGACGTGGTCGAGGCCGCGCATGCGCTGCGCGAACAGGGCATCGCCCACGTGGTGATCTCCCTCGGCGCGGAAGGTGCGCTGTGGGTTAACGCGTCCGGCGCCTGGATCGCCAAACCGCCGTCCTGTGAGGTGGTCAGCACCGTGGGCGCCGGCGATTCGATGGTCGGGGGCCTGATTTACGGCCTGCTGATGCGCGAATCCAGTGAACATACCCTGCGTCTGGCCACGGCGGTAGCGGCGCTGGCGGTCAGCCAGAGCAACGTCGGCGTGACCGATCGTCCCCAGTTGGCCGCGATGATGGCGCGCGTCGATCTGAAACCTTTCAATCAATAGCAGGAGGCAGAATGAAAACGCTGCTGATGGTAGACAGTTCGCTGGGGCAGGCCCGAGGCCACCTGGCGAAACGCATGCTGGAGGCTGCCGCGGCCAAAACCGGCCTGACGCTGGTCGAGTCGCTGCAGGACGCCGAACTGGTGGCGGTGGCGGGGCAGTCTGCCCCTGCTGACGCCGGGCTGAACGGCAAATTGGTGTATGTGGGCGACGTAGAGCAGGCGGTGCGTGAACCGGACGCTTTTCTGGCGCGCGCCAAGGCCGAAGCTGAAACCTATCAGGCACCGCAGGCAGCGGCGCCGGTGAAAGCCGATGGGCAAAAACGCATCGTGGCGATCACCGCTTGCCCAACCGGCGTGGCGCACACCTTTATGGCGGCCGAAGCCATTGAAAGCGAAGCGAAGAAACGCGGCTGGTGGGTGAAGGTGGAAACGCGCGGCTCCGTCGGCGCCGGCAACGCCATCACCCCGGAAGAAGTGGCGGCGGCGGATCTGGTAATCGTCGCGGCGGATATCGAGGTGGATCTGGATAAGTTTGCCGGTAAGCCGATGTACCGCACTTCCACCGGCCTGGCGCTGAAGAAAACCGCCCAGGAACTGGACAAGGCGCTGGCCGAGGCCGAGGTGTTCCAGCCGCAGCAGCGCGGTAGCGCGGCGCCGGCGGGTAAAAAGAAAGAGGGCAACGGCCCGTATCGCCACCTGCTGACCGGCGTGTCCTACATGCTGCCGATGGTGGTGGCCGGCGGTCTGTGTATCGCGCTGTCGTTCGTGTTCGGCATCAAGGCGTTTGAAGTCAAAGGCACGTTGGCGGCGGCGCTGATGCAGATCGGCGGCGGCTCCGCCTTTGCGCTGATGGTGCCGGTATTGGCCGGTTTCATCGCCTTCTCCATCGCGGATCGCCCGGGCCTGACGCCGGGCCTGATCGGCGGCATGCTGGCCGTGAGCACCGGCGCCGGGTTCCTCGGCGGCATCATCGCCGGTTTCCTGGCGGGTTACGTCGCCAAGGCGATCAGCAGCAAGCTGCGTCTGCCGCAGAGCATGGAAGCGCTAAAGCCAATCTTGATCATTCCGCTGGTGGCCAGCCTGATCACCGGTCTTATCATGATTTACGTGGTCGGCACGCCGGTGGCGAAAATCATGGAAGGTCTGACCCATTGGCTGCAGTCGCTGGGCACCGCCAACGCGGTGCTGCTGGGGGCGATTCTCGGCGCGATGATGTGTACCGACATGGGCGGCCCGGTGAACAAAGCGGCCTACGCCTTTGGCGTGGCGCTGCTCAGCTCCTCGGTGTATGCGCCAATGGCGGCGATCATGGCCGCCGGCATGGTGCCTCCGCTGGCGATGGGGCTGGCGACGCTGCTGGCGCGCCACAAGTTCGAGAAATCCGAACGGGAAGGCGGCAAAGCGGCGCTGGTGCTGGGCCTGTGCTTTATCTCTGAAGGGGCGATCCCGTTCGCCGCCCGCGATCCGATGCGCGTGCTGCCTTGCTGCATCGCCGGCGGGGCGCTGACCGGCGCGCTGTCGATGGCGTTCGGTGCCAAACTGATGGCGCCGCACGGCGGGCTGTTCGTGCTGCTGATCCCGGGTGCAATCACGCCGGTGCTGCTGTATCTGGTGGCGATCGCCGCCGGTACCCTGCTGGCGGGCGTGGCTTATGCCCTGCTGAAGCGTGCTGAAACGTCGGTCGCCGCCGCGGCGTAACTGACGTCGGTATCGCCAAAACGCGCAGCCCTGGGCTGCGCGTTTTTGTTTGTGGTTTAGGCCGTTAGCACGATTTACCCCTGGCCAAAAGCCACACCGCTTTCTAAGCTGACAGCGCGACTTTGTTCATGCGAACAAGGAATGACTCAAGGAGATTCATCCGTGGCTAAAAAAGTGGCGATCGTACTGGCATCCGGTTTCGCCGATTGGGAATACGCGCTGATTGCCGGCGTTGGCGGCCCGTTTTATGGGCTGGAGGTGGCGTTTTTTGCGCCGCAGCCCGGAAAGTTTCGCTCGCAGGGCGGGCTGACGGTAGAGGTTGAAAAAAGCGTGGCCGAATTGGCGGATTGGCGCCCCGAGGTGCTGGTGGTGGTCGGCGGTACCCTGTGGGAAACCGAACGGGCGCCGGACATCAGCGCGTTGCTCAACGAGCAGTTTCAACGCGGCGCAACCTTGACGGGCATTTGCGGTGGAACGTTGGCGCTGGCGCGGGCCGGCCTGTTGAACGGCAGGGCGCATACCTCCAACGATGCTGGGTTTTTGACGCGCCATGCTGAGGGCTACACCGGGCAGCGCCATTTCGTTGCGAGCGCCGCCGCCGTCGTGGATGACCGTGTCATTACGGCACCGGGATCGGCGCCGGTCAGCTTTACCACCGCCGTGTTCAGGGCTGCGGGCCTGGATGAAGAGACGCTGCGCCAGCTCAGCGCCATGCTGGCGGCGGAGCACGCGGTGGGGGAAACCGCTCGCGCCTAGGCGAGCGGCCAGAGGTGGGTTACTGCTGTGCCTTCAGCCAGGCGATCTCTTCCGCCCAGATATCCGGATTTACCGTTTCCAGAATCAGCGGGATATTGTCGAAACGCGGATCGCGCATGATGTAGCTGAACACCGTTTTGCCGATGTTGCCCTCTCCCAGGCTGTGGTGGCGGTCGACGCGGCTGTTGAACTCGCTCTTGGCGTCGTTCAGGTGCATGCCGCGCAGGTAGTTGAAACCGACGATGTCGCCAAGCTGCTTAAAAGTGCGCTCGCACTCTTCTTCGGTACGCAGATCGTATCCGGCGGCGAAGGCGTGGCAGGTGTCGATGCAAACGCCGACGCGGCTCTTGTCTTCCACGCCGTCGATGATCGCCGCCAGATGTTCGAATTTGAAGCCCAGGTTACTGCCCTGGCCGGCGGTGTTTTCGATCACCGCCGTCACGCCGGCGGTTTTGTCCAGCGCGATGTTGATCGATTCGGCGATGCGCGCCAGGCACTTGTCTTCATCGATTTGCAGCAGGTGGCTGCCCGGGTGGAAGTTCAGCAGCGTTAGCCCCAGCTGTTCGCAGCGCTGCAACTCGTCGATAAACGCCTCGCGCGATTTTTCCAACGCCTCGGCCACCGGGTGGCCCAGGTTGATCAGGTAGCTGTCGTGCGGCAGGATTTGCCCCGGCCCGAAGCCGTACTGCGCGCAGGCGCTCTTGAACTTATCGATCACGTCGGCGGCCAGCGGCGCGGCCTTCCATTGACGCTGATTTTTGGTGAACAGGGCGAACGCGGTCGCCTCCAATTCGTGCGCGCGGATAACCGCCTGATCCACGCCGCCTGACGCGCTGACATGTGCACCGACAAACTTCATCTTCATTCTCCTGTGTTATCGGTGACATTATGGCATTGATGGCGGGCGGATTGAATGATGAAAAGCGGCGGCCCGCCGAAGCGGGCCGCTGAAGGGGATGATTAGAGCCAGTGTTGCACCAGCTGGTTTATCGCGCCGCCGCCGACCAGCAGCCAGACGAACAGCAGCGTGGCCAACAGAATCGGTTTCATCCCGGCCTGGCGCACGGCGCTGATGTGGGTGGTCAGCCCCAACGCCGCCATCGCCATCGCCAGCATCCAGGTGTCGGCGGTGATCAGATGGTGCACCAGCGTGGCCGGCAGCAGGTTGAAGGAGTTCAGCCCGGCGACGGCGATAAACAGCACGGCAAACCACGGAATGGTGATGGCGGATTTTTCCGCCTTGCCTGCGCTGCCGCGGCTGATGTAGCCCGACAGCAGCAGCAGGAACGGCGCCAGCATCATCACGCGGATCATCTTGGCGATCACCGCCGCATTTTCGGCGTCCGGCCCAATGGCGTGCCCGGCCGCAACCACCTGAGCCACTTCGTGGATGGTGGAGCCGGCGTAGATGCCGAAGGTTTCCTGGCTGAACGGCAGCCACTGGAAGTGTTCATTCAGCTGATACAGCCATGGGTAGGCGAAGATCGCCAGGGTGCCGAACACCACCACGGTCGAGACCGCCACCGCCACTTTGCTGGAGTCGGCCTTCAGCACCGGCTCGGTGGCCATCACCGCCGCCGCGCCGCAAATGCTGCTGCCGGCGCCGATCAGCATCGCGGTCTGGCTGTCGATGCCAAACACTTTCTTGCCGAGCCAGCAGGCCAGCAGGAAGGTGGTGGTCAGGGTCAGCGCATCGATGATGATGCCGCTGGCGCCCACGTCGGCGATTTGCTGAAAGGTCAGGCGGAAGCCGTAAAGGATAATGCCCAGACGCAGCAGGCGTTGTTTGGCCAGCTGTACGCCGCCGTGACAAACGGTTTGCCAGCGGGGATACAGCGTGTTGCCCACCAGAATGCCGAACAGGATCGCCAGCGTCAGCGCCCCCAGGCCCAGCTCCGCCACCCAGGGAATGTCGCCGGCCCAGACGGCCAGCGCGGTGAGCGCGCCGGTGAGCGCCAGCCCCGGCACCAGGCGCGGCAGGCCGAACAGCGGAAAGCGTCGCTCGGGATAAGTGTGAGTGGTATCAGTCGCCATAAAAGTCAGTCCTTCAGTCTGTTTCTTGCTGCTAAGAGTACGTTTGGGCTGAATAAAAGAGAAATTGATTATATATTTATAACCTATCTGAATAAGTGGTATGGCGTCAGGCATTGGCATAAAGCCGCATTGCGGCTAGGGTGAGGAGGAGCGGCGAGCCGCCGTCAACTTTCCAACTGAACAGGAGCAGGCGATGGATACCGACGATCAACGCAGAGAGCAGATAGACCAGGAAGTGGGGCGCGCGGTGCGGCGGTTGATTGAAGAAAACAAGGTGGTCGATCGCGATCGCCTGGTGGCGATGCTGCAATTAATACAGCGGGACGAAGCCGGCACGCCGCGCGAGGCGGTGCTGGCCGCGGCGGCGCAGCTGGTCGCCTTGGGCAAGTAACGGGCCGAATTGGCCGTAAACCGGGTAGCCTCGCCGGGCTACCCACATCATGTTGACATCATTTTGTGGTTCTCTGGCAGAACCCTTTTTCACTACCGGGACGGCTATGCATATCACGTTGCGTCAACTGGAAGTCTTCACCGAAGTGCTGAAAAGCGGTTCGACCACTCAGGCCTCGGTGGTGCTGGCGCTGTCGCAGTCGGCGGTCAGCGCGGCGCTGGCGGATCTGGAGGGGCAACTGGGCGTGCAGCTGTTCGATCGCGTCGGCAAACGGCTGGTGATCAACGAGCACGGCCGGTTGTTGTATCCCAAGGCGCTGGCGCTGCTGGAGCAGGCGGGGGAGATCGAGCAGCTGTTTCGCCATGACGGCGGGGCGCTGCGCATCGCCGCCAGCAGTACCATCGGCAACTACATGCTGCCGGAGATGATCGCCCGTTACCGCCGGGACTTTCCGGCCACGCCGCTGGAGCTGAACGTCGGCAACAGCCAGGACGTGATCGTAGCGGTGGCGGATTTCCGCGTCGATCTGGGGCTGATCGAAGGGCCTTGCCATATGCCGGAGCTGGTGACGCAGCCGTGGCTGGAGGACGAGCTGGTGGTGTTCGCCGCGCCGGACAACCCGCTGACCCGTCAACCGCCGACGCTCGAGGCGTTGGCCAATGCGCCGTGGATCTTGCGCGAGCGCGGTTCGGGCACCCGCGAGGTGCTGGATCATCTGCTGTTGGCGCACCTGCCGCACTTCCAGCTGGTGATGGAGCTCGGCAACTCGGAGGCTATCAAGCACGCGGTGCGGCACGGCATCGGCATCAGCTGCCTGTCGCGGCGGGTGGTGGCGGAACAGCTGGCCAGCGGCGCGCTGGTAGAACTGCCGGTACCGCTGCCGCCGCTGCGGCGCACCCTGTACCTGATCCGCCATCGGCAAAAGCACATTTCCAACGCATTACAGCGTTTTCTCAGCTATTGCGCGCTGTAATCGGCAGCGCGTCACGCCCTCTGCTGCCGCGCAGGCCGGAAAAAGCATAAAAACCTGCGCGCGCTCACATTAATGAGAGTAAGTAAGGCCATAAGGGCCGCGGCTAATAATTGCCTCTGAATTATGAAGCTATCTTATATCAGTGCAATGTTGCTAGTTCACCGGCGGGTATTTGTTACAATCCGCCCTCATTTTTCAAAGAGCAGATAGGGTACGAATGGCTCAGCAGGATATAAAAACATCGGGGCAGCAAGCACCCGGATTGCGCCGCGAGCTGAAAGCCCGGCATTTGACCATGATCGCCATCGGCGGCTCCATCGGCACCGGCCTGTTCGTCGCCTCGGGGGCCACGGTTTCTCAGGCAGGCCCCGGCGGGGCGCTGTTGTCTTACGCGCTGATCGGTTTGATGGTGTACTTCCTGATGACCAGCCTGGGCGAACTGGCGGCCTTTATGCCGGTCTCCGGTTCATTCTCCACTTACGGCGCCAAATACGTGGAAGAAGGCTTCGGCTTCGCGCTGGGCTGGAACTACTGGTACAACTGGGCGGTGACCATCGCCGTTGATCTGGTGGCCTCGCAGTTGGTGATGAGCTACTGGTTCCCGGACACCCCCGGCTGGATCTGGAGCGCGCTGTTCCTCGGCCTGATGTTCCTGCTGAACTACATTTCGGTGAAAGGGTTCGGCGAGGCGGAATACTGGTTCGCGCTGATCAAGGTCAGCACCGTGATTATCTTCATCGCCGTCGGCGTGCTGATGATCGTCGGCATTCTGAAGGGTGGCGAGCACGCCGGCTGGCAGAACTGGACGATAGGGGACGCGCCGTTCGCCGGTGGCTTCTCGGCGATGATCGGCGTGGCCATGATCGTCGGCTTCTCGTTCCAGGGCACCGAACTCATCGGCATCGCGGCCGGCGAATCGGAAAACCCGGGTAAAAACATCCCGCGCGCGGTGCGTCAGGTGTTCTGGCGTATCCTGCTGTTCTATATCTTCGCCATTCTGATCATCAGCCTGATCATTCCGTATACCGATCCGAGCCTGCTGCGCAACGACGTGAAGGACATCAGCGTCAGCCCGTTCACCCTGGTGTTCCAGCATGCCGGCCTGCTGTCGGCGGCGGCGGTGATGAACGCGGTGATCCTGACGGCGGTGCTGTCGGCCGGTAACTCGGGCATGTACGCCTCTACCCGCATGCTGTTCACCCTGGCGTCGGAAGGCAAGGCGCCGCGCATCTTCGCCAAGCTGTCGAAAGGCGGCGTGCCGCGCAACGCGCTGTACGCGACCTGCGTGGTGGCCGGGCTGTGCTTCCTGACGTCGATGTTCGGCAACCAGTCGGTTTACCTGTGGCTGCTGAATACCTCGGGCATGACCGGTTTCATCGCCTGGTTGGGCATCGCCATCAGCCACTATCGCTTCCGTCGCGGTTACATGCTGCAGGGGCGCGATCTGAACGACTTGCCGTACCGTTCCGGGTTCTTCCCGCTGGGGCCGATCTTCGCCTTCGTGCTGTGCCTGATCATTACCCTGGGCCAGAACTACCAGGCCTTCCTGCAAGACAAGATCGACTGGTACGGCGTGACCGCGACCTACATCGGCATTCCGCTGTTCCTGCTGATCTGGTTTGGTTACAAGCTGTCGCGCGGCACCCGCGTCGTGAAGTACAGCGAAATGGAATTCCCGAAGATGGACGTGAAGTAATTTTCGGAGAGTGAGACGCGGCGGGGGTTCCCGCCGCGTGTGGTTTTACTTTTTCCCGCCTTTGGCTTCCGCCAGCGCCTGCTGCGCCGAGCTCATCAAATTTTCCACCGTCGCATAATCCTGCGTCAGCGCCAAAATGCCGGCGTTGAGCTGCATGTTCACCTCGCCGAACGCGCCAAAATCGTAGGGTGCCTCCAGCGGCGGCACGATGCGCGCGAGGAACTCGCTTTCCGCGCCGTAGGGCAGATCGTGCACCAGTATCAAAAACAGGCCGCCGGTATAGCGGCAGACGTAGTCGCTGGGGCGGATCAGCGTCTTGAGGCGCTCGCCGACGGTGCGCAGCACGTCATCGCCAATCTGGACGCCGTGGCTTTGGTAGAGCGCAGCCAGCGGACCGAACTCAAGAATGAACAGGTGGGAGATCGTCTGCGCTGCTGCGGGGCGGCAGATGCTGCGCATCACCACCTCGCCGCCCGCTCGGTTGAGGAAGCCGGTCAGGCGATCGCGGTGCGACGCCTGCTGCTTCTCCCAAGCCAGCGTGACGTGCTGTACCCGCTGACGGTGGTAGCGAGCGATCATGCCATGGGCCAGCACCAGCCACAGCGGCGCGAGGTCCGCCAGGACAAACAGGTTTTGCACGCGCGACAGCGGCGCCGCCAGCAGGTAGGGCAGCGTCAGCGCGATCACCTCAAGCAGCGCGAAGCGCGGCGCGGCGGCGTGGCGCTGCATCAGCCAGCAGGCCAGGGCGGTGATCGTCAGCCCGGCGAACAGGATTAAAACGAAGCGGCCTGACAGCATCGCCAGCGCGGCGCTGGCGCCGACCAGCAGCATCCACAGCAGCACTGTCACCAGCATGGCGTCCGGCCAGGCGGGTTGGCGCCGCTGCGCCAACCCGGCGCGTCCGGCGGTTAACAGCAACAGCAGCAGCAGCAAACCGATGCCGACCAGCCGCTGGTTCAGCCAGGCGTACCCCACCAACAGCGCCGCCGGCCCCACGGCATTCAGCCAGGGGGTGAGGGGAGAGGGCGTCAGCGTGAGCCGCAGCTGGCGTTGAAACGGCTCGTCGTCGGCGTGCAGCGGGCTGTACAACAGCCAGTTCAGCAGCGCCGGGCGTTTGGGCGTTACCGCCGGAGATGGACTTCTCATTACAGCCTCGTCAATAAAGGCCGCTCTTGCGGCGGCCTGAAGGTTTTTTGCACGCGCGGTGCTGTGGTTTTGGATTCTAAGTGGTTTTTTCGTTATTTGTCAGAGTCTGGTCGGATCAGGAATAACTTTCAGAATAATGAACCTAATGGCCGTTGGCGGGGTAAAGGCGAGGGGATGAAAAATGGCGATAGAAAACAATTTATTACATTTTCTTAACGCCGTTTTCACCTATTGATATGATTGATAAGTATTATCGTTTGCTTTATTGTTAACGGCTGCGCGCAGGCTGTCGCCGCGCGCTTTCCGGTTTACGGCGGACGCTTTCGCGCCGCTGTCATGATGGTTGTAACAGGTATCCTAACTAATGAGCGTATCCACCGATCCCATGACTGAAGCCAAGGGGCAACCCGACGCCGGCGTGATGGGGCGTTATCAGCATATTCTTCGCCATCGCCTGTTGATGATGGGCGTGTTGGCACTGGCAATCCTGGGCTCGCTGCTGCTGGATTTCACCATGGGGCCGTCCGGGCTGTCGCTGTCGTCCTTATGGCAAACGCTGCTCGATCCCGCCGCGGCCGATGCCGGCACGCGGGTGATCGTCTGGGACATCCGCTTGCCTTATGCGCTGATGGCGGTGGTGGTGGGCTTTGCGCTCGGCCTGGCCGGGGCGGAAATGCAGACCATCCTGAATAACCCGCTGGCCAGCCCCTTTACCCTCGGCGTGTCTTCCGCCGCGGCCTTTGGCGCCGCGCTGGCGATCGTGCTCGGCATCGGCATTCCGGGCATTCCCGATCAGTGGTTCATCTCCGCCAACGCCTTTATCTTTGCGCTGTTCGCCGCGCTGATGCTCGACGGCATCACGCGCTGGACGCGGGTCGCCACCTCCGGCGTGGTGCTGTTCGGCATCGCACTGGTGTTTACCTTCAACGCGCTGGTATCGATGATGCAGTTCATCGCCAGCGAGGACACGCTGCAGGGGCTGGTATTCTGGACCATGGGCAGCCTGGCGCGCGCCTCGTGGGACAAGCTGGGCATCCTGTTCGGCGTTTTCGCCGTGCTGCTGCCGCTGTCGATGATGAGCTCGTGGAAACTGACCGCGCTGCGTCTGGGTGAAGATCGGGCGGTGAGCTTCGGTATCGATGTGCGCCGTCTGCGGCTGGCCACGCTGCTGCGCATCAGCATTCTCTCGGCGCTGGCGGTGGCCTTCGTCGGGCCGATCGGCTTTATCGGCCTGGTGGCGCCGCACATCGCCCGCATGATCTTCGGCGAAGATCACCGCTTCTATCTGCCGGCCAGCGCGCTGATTGGCGCGCTGGTGCTGTCGATGGCCTCGGTGGCGTCGAAAAATCTGGTGCCCGGGGTGATCATTCCGGTGGGCATCGTCACGTCGCTGGTCGGGGTGCCGTTCTTCCTGAGCATTATTCTGCGCCACCGGGGGAACGTATGATCCAGGGCTTACGAATAGAAAACTTCTCGGCGGGCTACCCGAAGCGCCCGGTGATCGACGATCTCTCGGTGCCGATGCTGCCGCGCGGGCAAATCACCGTGCTGCTGGGGCCGAACGGCAGCGGCAAATCGACGCTGCTGCGCTCGCTGGCCGGGCTGAACCCGGCGCAGGGCAAGCTGTGGCTGGACGACGGCGATCTGATGCAGATGCCGTTCGCCCGTCGGGCGGAGAAAGTGGTCTATCTGCCGCAGTCGCTGCCCGCCGGGGTGCATCTGCACGTGCTGGAGTCGATCATCGTGGCGCAGCGCGCCTCGGGCGGCCGCAGCAACGCCGGCAGCGAAGCGGAAGTGATGGCCCTGCTGGAGCAGTTGGGCATCGCGCACCTGGCGCTGAGCTACCTCGATCAACTGTCCGGCGGCCAGAAACAGCTGGTGGGATTGGCGCAGTCACTGATCCGTCAGCCCTCGCTGTTGCTGCTGGATGAGCCGCTGAGCGCGCTCGATCTCAACTATCAGTTCCACGTGATGGATTTGGTGCGCCGCGAAACCCGCAAGCGCAATATCGTGACGGTGGTGGTAGTGCATGACATCAACATCGCGCTGCGCCACGGCGACCACGTGCTGATGCTGCAGGATGGCGATCTGATCGCCGACGGTGCGCCGGAGCAGGTGATTACGCCGCAGAGCCTGGCACGGGTCTACGGCGTGCGCGGGCGCATCGAACGCTGCTCGCAGGGCACGCCGCAGGTGCTGATAGACGGGCTGGTAAACCAGCCGACGATTTAACCCAAGAAAAAGCCCGGCATCGCCGGGCTTTCTTTATCGCGCAGTGTGGTTCAGCGCCTCGCTCACGCGTTCGACGACGTGCTGGGCGGTGACGATGCCGCCGGACAGATACACCTCGGCCGCCGGCAGGTAAACCACCTGGCCTTTTTTCACCGCCGTGGTTTTCTTCAGCGCGGTACCGGTAAGGATTTTCTGCGGTGCCACCGCGTTCGGCCGTCCGGTCGCGGCGTCTCTGTCGATAACGAACAGCCAGTCCGGATTCAGTTTGGCCACCTGCTCAGGCGTCAGCTTGTTGCCGCGCACGTCTTTTTCGTCGGACTGCAGCGCAGACGAGAAGCCGAGGGCGTCATAGACGAAGCTGAAACGACTCTTGGGGGCGTAGGCGCTGATCTTGCCGCCGGAGAACAGCACCACCAGCCCGCGCCCGGCCTGAGCGGCCTGCGGTTTGACCGCCGCGATCTGCGCATCCAGCTTATCAACCGCCGCCTGCGCCTGCTGCTGCTTATCGAACAGCTCGCCCAGCTGCAGCGTGCGCTGTTTCAGGCTGCCCAACTGATCCTGCGGATCGACGGACATGTTCAGCGTCGGCGCCAGCGCGTTCAGCTCGTCATAGGCTTTGGCAGCGCGGCCGGCGATCAGGATCAGATCCGGCTTGGCGGCGCGCAGCACGGCCATATCCGGCTCGAACAGGGTGCCGGCATTGAGGTATTTGTCATCCTGATAGCGCTTCAGATTATCCGGCAAGTTCTTGCGGTTGCCGGGCAGCGCCAGCGGCTCGACACCCAACAGCTGCAGCGTTTCAAGCGAGGCGTAATCCAGCACCACGATGCGCTGCGGGTGCTTTTTCACCTCGGTGCTGCCGTTCAGGTGCTGGACGTTGACGGTGGCCGGCGCCACCGGCGCGTCGGTTTTGCTGTGGCAACCCGCCAGCGCCATCGCGGCCAGCAGGGCGATCATCAGGGGGGAGCGGCGTAATCTCATGGAGCTTCCTCACGGTGATGGAATGAAAAGGGCGCGCAGCGCGCGCCCAGGGGCATCAGAAGTTGTAGGTCATGCCGACGGTGTAACGGCGGCCGTCCAGCGTGGTGCGGTAGTGGTCGTAATCCACGGTTTTGTCGAGGATGTTGTAAACCCCGCCGGTCAGCTGCAGGTTCTTCGCCGCCTGATAGCTCAGGCCCGCATCGACAAAGGTGTAGGATGGGGTGCTGGTCTCCATCGACGTGCGGCTCAGGTAGTCAGAGGTGCGGCTGCGGAAGTTGACGCGCGACCACAGGCTGAGGTCCTGCGTGGCCTGCCAGTCCAGCACGGTGTTGAGCATGTGCTTCGGCATCTGGTTGAGCGCCTTACCCTGGAAGTCGCCGCTCTTCTGTTCGGAAGCGGTGTAGGTGTAGTTGGTGTTCCACTTCCAGTCTTTGTTGATCTGCCAGCCGAAGGTGGCCTCTACGCCGCGCATATTGGCTTTGTCGACGTTGACGCGATCGCTGATAAAGTCATAGACATCGTTGCCGATCTTGCAGTCCGGCGTGTCTTCGCAGCGGCGTACTTCGGTGATCTTGTTCTTGAAGTCGGTGTTGAAGACCGTCACGCCGGCGTTGACGCCTTTCAGGCTATCCCACATCAGGCCGATCTCTTCGCTCAGGCTCTTCTCCGGCTGCAGATCCGGGTTGCCGACGATGATGCCGTTACGCACGCCGCCGCCGGTGACCTGGCCCCAGCTGGCGGAGGATTGGCGCAGATCCGGCGAACGGTAGCCGGCGGAGACGCCGCCTTTCATCGTCCACTGCTCGGTCAGGTGCCAGACGCCGTACATGCGCGGCGACCAGTGGCTGCCGAAGTTCTGATCGCGATCCATACGGATGCCGCTGGTCAGGCTGAAGTCATTGGTCAGCGCCCATTCGTCTTCGGCGAACAGCGCCCAGCTCCAGCGCGTCAGCTGGTTGACGTCTTTCGCCGAGCTCAGCTGGTTGCCGCTGTCGCCCAGTTTCTCATAGCGGTATTGGCCGCCGAGGTTCAGCATGTGGGAACCCAGCTCGAACTGGTTCTGGGTGTTGAAGATGGTGTTGTACATCTTCATCTTGCGGCCCGGGTTATTGGTCTCTTCCCGCTGAACGTAGCTGGTGGAGTTGCCGAAGTCGTAATAACCGTTGTGGGTCAGCGAGTAGTTGGTGCGCGTGTAGAGATCTTCGCTGCGAGAGGTAGGTTTGCACTTGCCTTTGCTGCAACGCTCTGCCACCACCGATTTGCCCGGTGTGCTGTTGCGATCCTGCAGCGAGCGGCCGATTTCGAAGTCGAATTCGTTTTTCTCGTCCGGCGTCAGGGTGAACACCGCGGTGCCGCTGCGCATGCGCTGTTCGTTGTAACCGTTGGCGATTTTATCTTCGGCGCGGCGCGACAGCAAGCCGTTGACCCGCACGCCGAGCAGGCCTTCAATCAGCGGGCCGGAGGCGTAGGCGTTGGTCTGGAACAGATCGCCGGAATCGCGGTTTTCCTGAAGGGTGGCGTCGCCGTGCAGCGAGCCTTTCCACTCGGTGCGGGAGGTCTTGCGGGTGATGACGTTGATCACGCCGCCCATGGCGTCGGAACCGTACAGCGAAGACATCGGCCCGCGCACCACTTCGATACGCTCGATGGCTTCCATCGGCGGCAGCCAGCCCTGTTCGATGCCGGCGTTGTCGCTGTTCGGACGGGTACCGCGGGTGTCAACGCGCTTGCCGTCCACCAGGATCAGCGTGTACTTGGAGGACATGCCGCGGATGCTGATGTCACTGCTGCTGGCGCCGCCGGTGACCACCACGCCCGGCACGTCTTTCAGCGCGTCGGTCACGTCGCGATAGGCCTTGTCTTCAATTTGCTGGCGTGGGATCACCGAGATGGAAGCGGCGGAGTCCTGAATTTTTTGCTGGAAGCCGGAGGCGGTGACGACCATGGTGTCCTGGGTGTCATCCTGCGGCGCGGCCAGCGCGGCGGTGGCGCTGAGTGAGGCGACGACCAGAGCGGCGAGCTTGCTGTAACGTGGCGTTTCCATGAGGTAAACCTTTCCTGGATTGAAGTGAAAGTAATTAACCAATTGAATTTCTAATGAAATTATTCATCGTTCGCTGAGAAATACTTCGCTTCGTCAGCGTTGCGTGAGGGTATTGTAAGGATTTTTTACTGAATGTAAACGCTAATGATAATTCATATCATTTGTATGCTTGTTCTGCTGACGGGAAAGGGTAACCGGATGAATTAAAGGGAAAAGCGGCGCAGCGGGCGTGCGCCGGGGAGGATCAGCGCTTCTGGATGTAGGTGATGGCCAGCGCCAACGCCAGCACCAGGCCTTTGATAATGTCCATGGCGTAGTAGGGCACCGACAGCATCACCAGGCCGTTTTGCAGCACGCCGAGGATCACCGCGCCGATCAGGGTGCCGAGCGCATTGGGTTTACCGGCCCCGGCCAGCGAGAAGCCGATATAGGCCGCCGCCACCGCGTCCATCAGATAACCGCCGCCGGCGTTGACCTGCGAAGAGCCGATACGTGACGCCAGCAAGATGCCGCCAAGCGCCGCCAGCCAAGAGGAAATGACGTAAGCGGCAACCCTGTAACGCACGGTGCGGATGCCCGACAGACGTGCGGCTTCGGGGTTGCCGCCGATGGCATACATGCGGCGGCCATGCTTGGTCAACGACAGGAACAGCTGCACCGCGACGGTGACCGCCAGCATGATCAGCACGATCACCGGCACCTGGCCGAGGGCGGAAAACACCTCCGGGATCAGGCCTTCCGCCATGTCACCATTCGGCAGCACCATGTTTTGGGTGATGGATCCGCCGTAGCTGTAGGTCATCGCCACGCCCTGGATCACGAACAGGCTGGCCAGCGTCGCCAGCATATCGGGAATTCTGAACACCACGATCAGCAGGGCGTTGAACAGGCCGACCAGCGTGCACAGCAGCAGCGTTACCACGATGGCGCCGGTGGTGCCGAATCCGTGCCAGACGAACAGCGAAATCACCAGCGCGTTGGCCAACGAGGCGGTTGAGCCGACCGACAGATCGAAACCGCCGACCGACAGCGAGATAGAGACGCCGATGGCGATCACCGTCACGATGGCGATCGAACGCAGGATATTGATGATGTTGTTGGCATCGAGAAAGTTGTCCGACGCCAGGCCGAACAGGGCGATCAGCGCCGCCACGGTCAGCAACATGCCCCATTTGTAGAGGAAATCGAACAGCTGTTGGCGCCAGGGCAGCGCAGGCCGCAGGGCTAATTCTTTACTCACGCAGGGGTTCCTCCGGTGGAATAGAGCAATAAGGTTTCTTCGTCGATGTCGGCGGCGTTCAACTCCGCCACGATGCGGCCGTCCCACAGCACGCAGATGCGATCGCACAGGCCAACCAGCTCGGCGAACTCGCCGGAGGCGTAAATCACGCCTTTGCCGGCGCGCGCCAGGCCGTCGATCAGGCCAAACAGCTCTTGCTTGGCCTTGATGTCCACGCCCTTGGTCGGTTCATCGAAGATCAGCACCTCGGCGTTGCCGCGCAGCCATTTGCCGATCGCCACTTTTTGTTGATTGCCGCCGGACAGGCGCGCCAGCCGCTGTTGCGGGCCCGAGGCGCGAATGTTCAGGCGCTGCATGATCTCGCGCGCCCAGCGCAGCGCTTGCCGCCGGCTGAACAGGCTCCAGCGCGAGAAGCTGTCGTCGGCGCTGACGCTCAGGTTCATCGGGATCGCCTCATCGATGAAGATGCCCTCTTTGCGGCGCTCTTCCGGCACCAGCGCCAATCCTTGTTCGACCGAGAGGTGCGGCGCGCGCGGTGCCCAGGGTTGCCCGCGCAGTTCGCCGCGCTCGAGCTGCACGGCGCTGGCGCCGAACAGCGCTTTGCACAGCTCGGTTTTGCCGGCTCCGGCCAGCCCGGCGATGCCGAGAATTTCGCCCTCATGCAGCCGCAGCGAAACGTCGCGCAGCTTGTGGCGATCGCGCAAGCCTTGCACCTGCAGCAGCGTTCGCTCGGCGTGCGGCGGGCGCGGCGGCGGGAAAATGTCGTCCAGCCGATGGCCGAGCATCTTCTCGACGATCTGCTCGCCGCTCAGCCCGCGCATGGGGTCTTCACTGACGCGCCGGCCGTCGCGCAGCACCGTCAGCCGATCGCAAATGTCGCTCAGTTCGTGGATGCGGTGGGAAATAAACACGATGCCGATGCCTTCGGATTGCAGGCGGCGCACCACGTTAAACAGGCGCTCGCTCTCGGCGCGATCGAGCGGCGCGGTCGGTTCGTCGAGCACCAGAAAACGGCAGCGGTGCGACAGCGCACGCGCCAGCAACACCTGCTGTTTTTCCGCCAGCGTGCAGTCCGCCAGCCGCCTGCGCGGGTTGAGCGGCAGCGCCCATTGCTGCAGCAACTGCGCGGCGCGGCGGTGCAGCTCCGCCCAGTTCAGCCAGTGGCCCGGCTCGTTCAGCCAGTCCAGCATGATGTTTTCCGCCACCGACAGCGTGGGGATCAGCGCGACATCGACCTCTTGCTGCACCACGTGAATACCGTGGAGGCGCGCCTGCAGCGGGGAGTGGATCGCCACCGCCTGGCCGTCGATCAGGATCTCGCCGCGATAATGATCGTGGGCGCCGGAGAGGATCGCCATCAGCGTCGACTTGCCCGCGCCGTTGGCGCCGACCAGCGCGTGGATTGAACCGCCCTGCAGCGTGAAGTCTACGTCCTGCAGCGCGTTGAAGCCGGCGAAGGCGATCGAGATATTGCGCATCTCGAGGCGTGAAGGCGTTGCGGTTGGCATAGAGCAATAAGGCCGTTTAGATGTTTAGATGGCTGTTCTGCTCTGTTGTAACACAGATTGCGCCGTTGGCAACCAACAAAATGGCATAACGGCGGTGAAAAACGCGTTGGCGGGCAGGGGCGCAACCCGCGTCAGGCTGCGCCGGTGCGAGAAGCGTCAGAAGGTGGTGGGGGTGTGTGCGCTGACGATGCGGCAGATGCGCGCCGAGGTATTGCTGAAGCTGTGCGGGATGCCGGTGTTGATGGCATAACTCTGGCCGGCGGTCAGGCAGTAGCTCTGGCCGTTGATGGTCAGCACGATCTCGCCTTCCAGCAGGGTGCCGATCTCTTCGCCCTGGTGCTTGATCTTTTCGCCGGTGGTGGTGCCGGGCTGGTAGGTTTCCAGCATCATCGCCAGGTTGCGCGTCGGGCTGCCGTTGTGCACCAGCTTCATCGACACCCCCTGACTGCCGATCTCAATCAGGTCCTCGGCGTCGATCACCACGCGCGGTTCGTCGGCGGCTTCCGGTTCGGCAAAGAATTCAGACAGCGACAGGCCATACACCTTCAGCAGCTTTTGCAGCGTGCTGATGGCCGGGCTGACTTTGTCCTGTTCGATGGTGCTGATCGCACTGTGGGTTAACCCGGACAGTTCGGCGACCCGGCGCTGCGACAAACCCAATTGCTGACGGATTTGCGACAGGCGTTTGCCCGGTGCCAAGCTGGCTTCGCTCATAACGGTACTTCCTTCTGGTAGGGGCGACAGGCAGACATGAATATCGCTATCGGGCGCCTGTCTGGGCGATAACGATGCTGCATGATATCGGTAGTTAGGGCAGGTTTGGAAAATATATTGCCCATGTTCACTCTCGGTGCGTTGGACGAAATAATTGACGTAAAAAGGACGGCAAGGCCTTTTCGGTCAATATTTTATCAATTTAGCAGCCGGTGGCGAATAATCAAACGGGATTGTAACATTTGCAAACCTATTCTGTTAAGGCTATGTTTCATATTGTGGATGTTATTTTGAGCGCCCAGCAGCGGCGCAGCCTGGCGAGAAATCCAATCATGTGTTGAATCGAACGGCGGACGGGCGCCAACGCGCCTTAAGAGCATAATGGCGGGTGACGTATGCAAACCAATAGCGCAGCAGTTGAACATTTTGCACAGCATCATGAAGAGAGGCGAAGTAGCGCGTTCCAAAATGAGGTTGCTCATTATTTGGAACGCCATCCCGCCACGCAGTATGTCGATATCCTTCTCACCGATCTCAATGGTTCCTTCCGCGGCAAACGCATACCCGTCTCAGGGTTGAAAAAACTGGAAAAAGGCAGCTACTTCCCCGCGTCGGTGTTCGCCATGGACATTCTCGGCAACGTGGTGGAGGAAACCGGTCTTGGGCAGGAGCTCGGCGAACCGGACCGCGTATGCCTGCCGGTGCCCGGCTCGCTGACGCCGTCGGCCGCCGATCCGGAGCATATCGGCCAGGTGCTGCTGACCATGCTGGATGAAGATGGCACTCCCTTTGACGTTGAACCCCGCAATGTGCTGAACCGCGTGTGGCAGGCGCTGCGGCAGCGCGGCTTGTTCCCGGTGGCAGCGGTAGAGTTGGAGTTTTATCTCATCGATCGGCAGCGCGACGCGGAGGGCGATCTGCAGCCGCCGTGCGCGCCCGGTACCCAGGAGCGCAACACCCAAAGCCAGGTGTATTCCGTCGATAACCTGAACCATTTCGCCGAGGTGCTGAACGACATCGACGCGCTGGCGAAGCTGCAGGGGCTGCCGGCGGACGGCGCGGTGGCGGAGGCGTCGCCGGGGCAGTTCGAGGTCAACCTGCGTCATACCGACGATATCTTGCTGGCCTGCGACCACGCGCTGGCGCTGAAGCGGCTGGTGCGGCTGGTGGCCGAGAACCACGACATGCACGCCACCTTTATGGCCAAACCCTATGAGGATTACGCCGGCAGCGGCATGCACGTGCATGTCAGCATGCAGGACGGGGCGGGCAACAACCTGTTCGCCGACGCGGAAGGCGAGGATTCACCGCTATTGAAACAGGCGCTGGCCGGGATGATCACCCTGATGCCGGCATCGATGGCGCTGCTGGCGCCGAACGTCAACGCCTACCGGCGCTTCCAGCCGGGGATGTATGTGCCGATCCAGGCCGCCTGGGGCCACAACAACCGCACCGTGGCGCTGCGCATTCCCTGCGGCGAACCGGAGAACCACCGGGTGGAGTACCGCGTGGCCGGTGCCGACGCCAATCCCTATCTGGTGATGGCGGCGATCCTGGCCGGCATGCTGTACGGGCTGGACAACGCGCTGCCGCTGCCAGAGCCGGTGACCGGCAACGGCCTGGAGCAGGAGGGGCTGCCGTTGCCGATCCGCCAGAGCGACGCATTGTACGAGTTCGAACACCAGCACGCGCTGACCCATTATCTGGGCGAGCGTTTTACCCAGGTTTATCACGCCTGCAAGACGGACGAACTGCTGCAGTTTGAACGGCGGGTGACGGAAACCGAGATCGACTGGATGTTGAAAAATGCCTGAATGGGCGTATAAAGTAAGAGGTATGTGCGGGCGACCGGCCTGCTGGTAGCGGATTAATTCGCCTGCCGAGCTGGTTTTCCGTTCGATCGACAAAAAGAATTTGTATTTGAGGGCTTCCGGATCTTGTCATCCGGAGGCATTCTGGTGCAAAATATCTCAAATGCAGATAGCCGACGTTTTAACGCGTCGGTTATTTTTTTTGCATTAAGTTTTACCAACGTAGCGTTTCATACACCAAGCGAGGCCGGACACCGATCCGGATAGATAAATAGTTTCGTGCACGATCAAACAAAACTTTATGGTCGTGACTCATGAGGATTAGAAAGATGGGGCAATTTTTCACTTTAGCACCGGTGCCCGCCGGTTTCCGCTGTGGCCGCAGCGACTATGGAGCAGCCGAGGTTTCCTCGACCCGTTATCCAGCTTACAATCCCCTTCTTTTAGAATTAAGTCGCTCGTTGCGAAGTTTCCCCGCAACCTTAAGTCTTGGCGTGTCCGCCATCCGCAAGGCTCAAGGTAAGGGGGGGCTGAACAATGTCCGATAATACCCTCAACGCCGCTCCGGCTCAGCGCACCCAGCTGCGCAAAACCCTGACTTTGGTTCCGGTAGTGATGATGGGCCTGGCTTATCTGCAGCCAATGACCATCTTCGATACCTTCGGCATCGTATCCGGCCTGACCGATGGTCACGTCGCGACTGCGTACGCCTTCGCTCTGCTGGCGATCCTGTTTACCGCCCTGAGCTACGGCAAGCTGGTGAAGAAGTTCCCTTCCGCCGGTTCTGCCTACACTTACGCCCAGAAAGCCATCAGCCCGCACGTCGGCTTTATGGTGGGCTGGTCATCGCTGCTGGACTACCTGTTCATGCCGATGATTAACATCTTGCTGGCCAAGATTTACCTGGAAGCGATTTTCCCGGGCGTCCCGTCCTGGATCTTCGTGGCGGTGCTGGTCGGCTTGATGACGATTTTCAACCTGCGCGGCATCAAGCTGGTGGCTAACCTGAACTCCATCATCGTGGTGGTGCAGGTGGCGATCATGATCGTGTTCCTCGGCCTGGTGATCAACGGCATTTACCACGGCGAAGGCGCCGGTACGCTGGTCAGCAGCCGTCCGTTCTGGTCCGATAACGCCCACGTGGTGCCGATGATTACCGGCGCGACCATCCTGTGCTTCTCGTTCCTGGGCTTCGACGGCATCAGCTCGCTGTCTGAAGAGACCAAAGACGCAGAGAAAGTGATCCCGAAAGCCATCTTCCTGACGGCGCTGATCGGCGGCATTATCTTTATCGTGGTGTCTTACTTCGTGCAGCTGTACTTCCCGGACATCTCGCGCTTCAAGGATCCTGACGCGTCGCAGCCTGAAATCATGCTGTACGTGGCGGGCAAGTTCTTCCAGTCGGTGATCCTGGTGTTCTCCTGCGTGACGGTATTGGCGTCTGGCATGGCGGCACATGCGGGCGTTTCGCGTCTGATGTACGTGATGGGCCGCGACGGCGTGTTCCCGACTCGCTTCTTCGGCTATGTGCATCCGAAGTGGCGTACCCCGGCGCTGAACGTGCTGCTGGTGGGCGCCATCGCGCTGTCCGCGGTATCGTTTGACCTGGTGACCGCGACCGCGCTGATCAACTTCGGTGCGCTGGTGGCCTTCACCTTCGTCAACCTGTCGGTGATCTCGCAGTTCTATATCCGCGACAAGATGAACCGCACCGTGAAGGACACGTTCAACTACCTGATCCTGCCGGTGATGGGCGCACTGACCGTCGGCGCGCTGTGGATCAACCTGGAAGCCAGCTCGATGACGCTGGGTCTGGTCTGGGCGGCTATCGGCCTGATCTACCTGGCCTTCGTCACCCGCAGCTTCCGTTTGCCGGTGCCGCAAGCGAGCGAAGACGCCGCCTAAGCGCGAGCCGTCTCCTCTGCCACCAAAAAGGCCGCATTTGCGGCCTTTTTATTGTGCTGACAAGAGAGGAAAAAACGGGACTTTTCCTCTCTTGTGGTTATCAGCCGAAAATCAATGAATTGATTTTCCTTATTTTGACCGGCTGCCGACGGTAAGCCCGGCAACGCCATCAGGTTTGTCATAAACCTCAAGGCCGCATTCGCGGCCTTTTCCTTTTCTGCTTGCAGCGGGTTTTACCCCACCAACTCTTTGCCGTAATCGAACAGCGCTTTCAGCAGGGCGGTTTTCTCTTTGTCGCCTTCGTGCAGGTTATACAGCGATTCGAGCTGCAGCAGGTAACTCTGCACGCGCTCCGCGCTCAACGCTTCCTGGCGGTGCTGCAGCCAGCGGCGCTGCTCGGCATCGTCCAGCGTATTCGGGTAGTTGCGCGCGCGGAAGCGGAACAGCAGCTCTTTCATGCGGCCGTCGCTGAAGGCCAGATCCAACGCCGGCAGGTTTTGCGGCTTGGTCTGCTGAATAATCCTCATTGCCGCCTTGTCGGTGTCGCTGAAGAAACCGTCGTACAACCGGGCGTCGACGTCGTCGGAGCCTTTGAACGGCTCGGCTTCGGCGAACAGCGCCACCACTTTCTCGCGCACTTCCGGGTGCTGTTTCAGCAGCTGCAGGTTCTGCAGGCAGGCCTGGCGATCGATGCCCAGCCGCTCGGCGTTCTCCGGCAGCAGGGTTTTGGCCGGCGCCAGCACCGGGCATTTGTTGATGTGCACCAGCTTGATCGGCACCGGCGCCTGATCCGGCGCCAGGTCGTCGCGGCGGGTATACAGGCGTTCACGCAGCTGCTCGGCGCTCAGCGTCAGCAGCGGCGTCATATCGCCGGCGAGATCGCACATGATCACCGCGTTCTTGTTGTCCGGGTGCCAGGCCAACGGCGACACCCAGCTGGTGTTGCCGCGCGCTGCACCGAACATGCCGGAGACATGCACCAGCGGCGTCATTTCCGCGACGTCGATCAGGGCGTTCAGCTTGTGCTTGTTGCGGTGCTGCAGCAGGAAATCGAACAGCCGGGGCTGCGCCTGCTTGACCAGTTTGGCCATGGCGATGGTGGCGTAAACGTCCGACATCGCGTCGTGAGCCTGCGTGTGCTCGACACCGTTGGCGCGCGTCAGGTGTTCGAGGCGGAAGCTGGGGAAGCCGTCTTCGTTTTCCGGCCAGACGATGCCGTCGGGGCGCAGGGCATAGCAGGCGCGCATCACATCCAGCAGATCCCAGCGCGAGTTGCCGTTTTGCCAGCTGTAGGCATAGGGATCGTAGAAATTGCGATAGAAGATATTGCGGCTCACTTCGTCATCGAAGCGGATGTTGTTGTAACCGAGAATGCAGGTGCCGGCCACGCTGAAGGCCTGATGGATTTGGCGGGTGAACTCGGCCTCGTTAACGCCTTTGGCGCGCGCCACCTGCGGCGTGATGCCGGTGATCATCACCGCCTCGGGTTCCGGCAGGTAGTCGTCGGCCGGGGCGCAGTAGATGACCAGCGGCTCTTCGATAATGTTGAAATCCATATCGGTGCGCACGCCGGCGAACTGCGCCGGGCGATCCAGCGACGGGCTTTTGCCGAAGGTTTCGTAATCGTGAATATAAAATGTGGCCGTTGCCTTGCTGCTCAAAATCGCGTCTCTTCAGTGGCGGATACAAGATGCCCCTATTGTAACGGCGTGGGGAGCGATGCCAAGCGGCGGTTAGCGAAATGCGCGCAATTACGCACGGCGATAATAATCCAGCCGTTGATGAAAGTAGGGGAGCAGGTGGTCGGGGATCTGTTGTTCCGTTTCCGCCTGGGTCGAGGCGATGCCGTAGCGCTCGTTGTAGATCACGCTGATGGCCAGCAAATCGGTTTCTATTTTTTCGCGTTGTGCCTGCGGTAAGCTATCCAGCTTTCGAGCCATCGTTATCTCCCTGTTAACCTTAGGGCATAATAGGATCGTTAGCGGGTCTTGTCCCTACCCATTCCGGGGGGCGGTGGACGCCTGAGCGCCTTGCTGCGAGCAGGGGGCCAGGCTGTGGCGCGCGGCGAACTCGCTCTGCGGCTGGTGTGCATTGAGGCGATCCGCCCGGTTATACAGCGAACAGGCGCCGCCGATGACCGCCACCCAAAACAGGGTGCACAGCAGCAAAACCCCCAACCAGGCTTTTTGGTTATAGGTCATAAGTCCTCCACGGACGAGAAGAGAAATAACATTGACCGTTAAATTAAATCAGGGGCTACATCAATGGTATTTAAACAGTAGGGATTAATCGCAATGCGTGCCCGACTCTTTTGTTACGAAATCCATGATGGATGTTTCAAAAGATTCCTTAAGATAATATTAAGAAAATTGAGTAGGGGCGCCGTAATTCTATTTAATATTTGTTTAATTATCCGCAGATACAATCTTCCACATTCAATGCCAATGTGGGTGACAATTATGAAAACGCTACTGTTGACCGGCGCTACCGGCTTTCTCGGTGGTGCAGTTCTCGAAAAATTATTGATTGAAAATCAGTCTATTAATTATCTTTTGCTGGTGCGCGCCGATGATGCGCAGCAAGGGCTGGCCCGTATTCGCACGAATATGGAAAAGTTTAATATCGATGCGAACCTGCTGTCTAAAATTACGATAGAAAATATATTGTTGGGCGACCTTTCCGAGCCGGCCGACTTTTTAACTGACGCACGTATTAACAATGTCACGCACGTTATTAACTGTGCAGCCGTTGCTTCATTTGGTAATAACCCGCTCATTTGGAAGGTAAACGTAGAAGGCACTCTGGCCTTTGCCGAAAGAATGGCGCAGGTGCCGGGATTAAAACGTTTCCTGCACGTCGGTACCGCCATGTCTTGTTCGCCGGAGCCGGGTTCGCTGGTGGCGGAGAGCGGCGAGTTTGAGGAAGACGCCGAGCACCTGGTGGAATATACGCGTTCCAAATCCACCATCGAACAGCTGATGCGCCAACGCTGCCCGCAAATGCCGCTGACCATCGCTCGTCCGTCGATCGTGGTGGGGCACACCCGCCTGGGCTGCCAGCCTTCCAGCAGCATTTTCTGGGTGTTCGGCATGGCGCTGATGCTGCGCAAGTTCATGTGCTCGCTGCAGGACAATATCGACGTGATCCCGGCGGACTACTGTGCGGATGCACTGGTGATGCTGATGAACAGCGAAACGCTGGAGAACGACGTGTATCACATCTCTGCCGGCGTGGAGAGCAGCGTCAGCTTTGCAGAAATCGACAACGCCATGGCGGCCGCGCTGGAAAAAGCGCCGGTGGGCGATGAGTATGCGCAGGTGACCTATGACGCGCTGGTGAAAATGCGCCGCCAGCTGAAAGACATTTTCGGCCCGTGCAACGAGCGGCTGATGCTGAAAGCGATGCGCCTGTACGGATCGTTCGCCATGCTCAACGTGCGTTTCAGCAACGAGAAGATCCTCAAGCTGGGTATGCCGAAGCCGCCGCGCTTCACCGACTACATCGCCGGCTGCGTACAGTCGACCCGCGGGCTGTCTATCCAGCAGCAGATGGTGGTGGACTTCAAATAACCGCCGGGCGCAGCGGGCGCCCGAGGTTGTTCCGCTACCAGGACGAAGAGGACCAGAAGACGCGGCCGAGCACCACCAGTTGCTCTTTGCGCTGCTGATAGCTGAGGTGCTCGTCCTGGTACTCTTCCCGGTTGAGGGAGCGGATGATGACGCCGCCGTCCGGCTGCTCGATCAGCACCTTCACCCGCAGCAAATTGCCGTGGCGGATGGCGTAGGTCTTGCCTTCCCGGATGCGCGTGTCGTCGGTGTTGATGCCGACCACGTCGCCGTCCTGCAGGCGCGGCTCCATGCTGGAGCCGGAGATGCGAATAATACGCGCGGCGTTGACCGCCACCCCCATCTTGTGCAGGTAGTAACGGCGGAAGATCAGCGAAAACTCCTCGCGATCGACGATTTCGTAGCAGCCGTCGCCGGCGGAAAAATCAATATCCAGCAGCGGGATCTCCACAAACTCTTCCTTGTCCTGTTCGGTATCTTCCCATACCACCGGTTTCAAACGGGCGGGCTGGAAGTCCGACTCCGCCGCCACGTTGTCAAACGGGCGCACCAGCTGCTTTTCGTGAAACACGTCGAACCAGCCCTTGGGCAAATTCAGCCTGGCCTCGATCCGCCTGGCCAGATTGTCGCCAAGATTGCGGGAGGATTTTTCCCCGATGATTTGGCTCAGCGTCGGCGCGGAAGACTCAACCAGCGTGGCGAACTCATTCTGGTTGACGCCTTGCCGGGCGTAGCGGGCCATCAATTCGCGCAGATTGTTGCGCCTGATTTCTTTAGTTTCCATTGTTCGATGATCGCACTCTTTAGCAAAAAGGTAAATAACGGTTTTGCTAAAAAACGCTTGCGCATAATTTAGCAATTAGCTAAAACAAAAAGGGTGAGCCAAAGGTTCACCTGTGCGGAGCGGCCTGTCATGATGAGAGGCCGCTCAGTGAAATCAAACGAGAGAGGGACTTTACGATGTACAAGATTGATTACAATAGCTACCGATCGGTCGCCAGCTTCGGCCACCGCGTGCGCTTTCTGGTGCTGCACTACACGGCGCAAAACTTTGCCGACTCGGTGAAGTCGTTGACCGGAAAATCGGTCAGCGCGCACTATCTGGTGCCGGATCCGACCGAGGCCACCTATCAGGCCGCCGGCTTTAGCGGCGTGCGCATTTTCAACCTGGTGGACGAGAACGAGCGCGCCTGGCATGCCGGCACCAGCCAATGGGGCACCCGCAGCAATATCAACGACACCTCGATCGGCATCGAGATCGTCAACCTGGCGAGCGGTGACGGTGAAAACATCACCTTCCCGCCGTTTAACCCGCAGCAGATCGAGGCGGTCACCCAGCTGGCGCAGAATATCCTGCAGCGTTACCCGGACATCTCGCCGGTGAACGTGGTGGCGCACTCCGACATCGCGCCGGGCCGCAAGAGCGATCCGGGCCCGCAGTTCCCGTGGCAGCAGCTGTATCAGGCCGGCGTCGGCGCCTGGTATGACGAGGCGACCAAGCAGCAGCGCCAGCAGGAATACTGCCGTCAGGGGCTGCCGGCGCAGGCCGAGCTGCTGAAGCTGTTCACCCAATACGGCTATGACACCTCGGCGGCCAATACCGCAGAAGGCTATCGCCAGCTGGTGCGGGCGTTCCAGCTGCACTTCCGCCAGCAGAAGTATGACGGCGTGATGGATGTCGAAACCGCCGCCGTTCTGCGCGCGCTGGTCGACAAGTACGCCGCCTGAGCCTGACCGCGAATGGGGGACGCCTCATTCGCCTTTTCCTTGCCGGGCTTCCTCCGCTAAAATAGCGGCCTGGCTGGTCTTTATCGGAGGCATCGTGCGCCTCGATCGAAAAATCTCTTCCCTTGAATTGCTGACCTACCGCCACTATCGCATCGTCCACGGCGTGCGCATCGGGCTGGCGTTTATCCTGACCTTTCTGCTGATCCGCTTGCTGGCGGTGCCCGAAGGCACCTGGCCGCTGATCACCCTGGTGGTGGTGATGGGGCCGATCTCGTTTTGGGGCAACGTGCTGCAGCGGGCGCTGCAACGCATTGCCGGCACGGTGTTCGGTGCCGCGTCCGGCCTGATCGCCCTGTATCTGGAACTCTATTCGCTGCCGCTGATGCTGGCTTGGTGCGGCGTGGTGATGTTCGTCTGCGGCTACCTGACGCTGGGCAAACGGCCGTATATGGCGCTGCTGGTGGGGATCACGCTGGCGGTGGTGTGCGGCGCGGGCGCCGGCGACATGCATACCGCGCTGTGGCGCAGCGGCGACGTGATCTTCGGCTCGCTGCTGGCGCTGTTGTTCACCAGCATCTACCCACAGCGCGCCTATATTCTGTGGCGCATGCAGATGGCGGACTGTCTGCAAACCGCCGCCCGCCTCTACGGCGCGTATTTTTCGCCGAACGTCATTGAGCGGCCGCGGCTGGAGCCGCAGCTCAAGGATCTGTTGAATCAGGTGGTGAAGCTGCGCAGCCTGATCGTGCCCGCCAGCAAGGAAACCCGCATCCCCAAAGCGGTGTTCGAGGCGGTGCAAACCCTCAGCCGCAATCTGGTGTGCACGCTGGAGCTGATGGCCGACGCCTACTGGGCCTCGCGTGAAACGCACTTCATCATGTTGAACGCCCACACGCTGCGCAGCACCCAGCTGCTGACGCTGAGCTCGCTGGAATCGCTGGCGGTGCTGATGCGCGAAGGGCCCCAGGCGCAGCGGCAGGCGGCGGCGGGGCAGCTGGCGGAGATCGCCGGCGAGCTGAAAACGCTGATGCAAGAGGTCAGCCTCGGTCAGCACGGCGAAGCGCCGATTTACGGCTATGTCTGGCTCAGCATGGAGCTGGCGCAGCAGCTGGAAGAGCTGGGGGATCTGCTCCAGGTCTGCACCGCCGCCGGGCGCGAATAAGGGGTCAGATCATGAAGGCGGCGCTTTGGGTTTTGGCTGCCGGGGCAAAGTGGGTAAGATAAGGCAATCACTGTTGTGCCGGACCGCCACAAACCTGTATCTTGGTGCCATGTGGCCGTAAGCAAATGAATCTGTGTATTACTAAAGCAAGGGTATAAAGATGGATAATGCAAATAAGCCGAGTTTCCAGGACGTGCTGGAGTTTGTGCGTATGTTCCGCCGCAAAAACAAACTGCAACGCGAGATCGTCGACAACGAAAAGAAAATTCGTGATAACCAGAAGCGCGTGCTGCTGCTCGACAACCTGAGTGAGTACATCAAGCCCGGCATGAGCATTGAAGACATTCAGGGCATCATCGCCAACATGCGCAGCGACTACGAAGATCGCGTTGATGACTACATCATCAAAAATGCCGATCTGTCCAAAGAACGCCGCGAGCTGTCCAAAAAGCTGAAAGCGATGGGCGAAGTGAAGTAACCCGCTTTAGCGGGCCGGGCGTCCTGCCTGGCCCGCATCCTTATCCCGTCTGATTTTCCGTTCTTGCCGACACTGCCGTTTCCGTTGGGGCGTTCCCCGGCGGCCGAAGGCGCCTCCCCATCCTGCAGGATCTGCAGGTGACCGCCGGGGAACGCTTGTTACTGCTCCGCGCCGTACATGTCGAAGTCGAAATACCTGTCGTTGATTTTCTTGTAAGTGCCGTTGGCGCGGATCGCCTGCAGCGCGGCGTTGAAGGCGTTCAGCAGCGCGGTATCGTCTTTGCGCACCCCGATGCCGTCGCCGACGCCGAAGTATTTGCTGTCGGTCAGCTCGGCGCCGATAAAGGCGAAATCTTTGCCGCCGGGCGTTTTGAAGAACTCGCTGGCGCTGACGCTGGCCAGCAGCGACGCATCCAGCCGGCCGTTGGCCAAATCTTCGTTCACTTCCTGTTGGCTTTGGTAAGCCACCACGTTAACGCCGGCCGGGCGCCACTGCGCGTTGGCGTAGGCCTCCTGGCTGGAGCCTTGCTGCACGCCGACCGATTTGCCCTTCAGCGAGGCGACGGTAGGCTGCAAGTTGCTGCCCTTATGCGCCACCAGCCGCGCCGGGGCGTTCGAGACTTTGCTGGAGAAAGCGATCTGCTGCCGGCGCTGCGGCGTGATGGTCATCGACGAGGCGATGGCGTCGAACTTCTTCGCCTGCAGGCCGGGGATCATGCCGTCCCAGCTGCTTTCTACCCACACGCATTTGGCCTGCATCTGATCGCACAGCGCCTGGGCGATATCGACGCCGAAGCCGGTCAGCTTGCCCTGCGGGGTTTTATATTCCAGCGGTGGAAAGGTGGGATCGATGCCCAGCTTGATCACTTTGCCGCTGAATTCACCGCTCAGCGCGGGAAAGCTCGCGGCCAGCGGCAGCAACAACAACAGCCCTTTGATGGTTTTCATGTCATTTCCTCAGCGTTGGCGATTAAACCGCAGGGCGAGCTAAAAAGCGCTCGACCAATTTGACCCAGTAGGTGGCGCCCAGCGACAGACTGTCGTCGTTGAAGTCATAACCGGGGTTGTGCAGAGAATTGCCCGGCGTGGCGGGGCCGTTGCCGATCGAGATGTAGCTGCCCGGGCACTTCTCCAGCATAAAGGCGAAATCTTCGCTGGCGGTGAACGGCCGCAGCGTGGGGATAACCTGACTCTCTCCGGCCCATTCCAGCGCCACCGCGCGCGCCAGCTCGGTTTCTGCCGGATGGTTCACCAGCACCGGGTAGCCGTGCTGATAGTCGATCTCCGCGCGGGCGCCGAAGCTGGCGGCCTGCGCCGTGACCAGCTCGGTGATGCGCTGCTCCAGCCGCTCACGCACCGCCGCCGTCAGCGCGCGCACGCTGAGCGTCAGAGTGGCGGTCGCCGGGATCACGTTGGCGGCCTGGCCGGCCTGCATCGCCCCCACGGTGACGATCGCGGTTTCCTGCGGATCGATATTGCGCGCCACGATGGTTTGCAGGCTCATGACGATGGCCGCGCAGGCCACCACCGGATCGACGGTGCTCTGCGGCACCGCGCCGTGGCCGCCGTGGCCGTGCAGGGTGATGTGTACCGTATCGGCCGAGCACATGAAGGGGCCGCTGGCGAAGCCCAGGTGGCCGGTGGGGAAGCCGGGCACGTTGTGCATGGCGAACACCGCGTCGCAAGGGAAGCGCTCAAACAGGCCGTCTTCAATCATCACTCTGGCGCCGCCGCCGCCTTCTTCCGCCGGCTGAAAGATCAGGTGCAGCGTGCCGCTGAAGTTCGGCTGCCGCGCCAGATAGCGCGCCGCCGCCAGCAGCATGGCGGTGTGCCCGTCGTGGCCGCAGGCGTGCATCACCCCGGAATGGGTACTGGCGTGCGGCAAGCCGGTCGTTTCGGCAATCGGCAGGGCGTCCATGTCGGCGCGGATGCCGAGCGATTTTCCTGGCCCGCGCTGCAGTGTGGCGACAACGCCGGTTTGTCCTACGCCGCGCGTGACGCGGTAACCCCATTCCTCCAGCCGCTGCGCCACCAGATCCGAGGTGGCGAACTCTTGGAAGCCCAGCTCCGGGTGGGCGTGAATGTGGCGGCGAAGCGCGACCATCTCATCATGAACGGCGGCGATCTCAGGCAGTACGAGTGAAAGGTTCATCACGGTCTCCGGCAAAATGGCCCCGGCCAACGGGCGGGGAATGGGGCAGAGGGATAGGCATCGAGACTAGCAAACTCCGTTTTTGCCGGGTAGCCGCCGTTCGGTTATGCTGACAACCAATGATTGTCAGGAGGTGAACATGAAACTGCACCAACTGCAGGCGCTGGTGGCCAGCGCCGACAGCGGCAGCATTCGCGCGGCGGCGCGGCATCTGGGGCTGTCGCAGGCGGCGGTGACCCGTGCGCTGCGCGAACTGGAGCAGGAGCAGGCGCTGCCGCTGCTGATCCGCACCCCGACCGGGCTGGGCTTTACCCCCTACGGCAAAACCCTGCTGGCGCACGCCCGGCTGGTGTTGAATCAGCTGGAACAGGCGCAGGGGGAAATGGCGGCGCTGCGCGGGCGGGCGGCGGATCTGGTCAAGGCGGCGATCACCCCCTGGCTGATGCTGACGGTGCTGCCGCCAGCGGTGATGGCGTTTCGCAGCAAGGTGCCGGCGGTGCGGCTGGAACTGTCGGAAAGCCTGATGGCCAACGCCCAGTCGCAGCTGCGCGAGGGCACGATGGACTTTGCCATCACGCCGCTGCCGGCGTCGTCGGCGCCGCAGGAGTTTCACTGCGAGCCGCTGCTGGAGTATGAAACGGCGTACATGGTGCGGCGCGGCCACCCGTTGGCGCACAGTACCTCGCTGCATCAGCTGCTGGAGCAGGATTGGGTGATGAGCTATACCCCGGAAAGTTTCGATGCGCTGCTCGACGAGGTGTTTCACCGCCACGGCGCGCGCCTGCCGCGCCAGCGCATTATCCAGGCGCATTCGTTCGGCATGCTGCAGGCGCTGGTGGAGTCCGCCGAGATGTGCACCTGGTGCCCGCGGCCGATCGTCGCGCTGCCGCAGTTCGTCTCCCGCGTGCAGCCGCTGGCGCTGCGGGAGAGCTGCCAGCCGGCGCAGCTGAATATCGTCACCCGGCGCAACAGCATTCTGAGCGCCGCCGCCCATGCGTTTATCGACACGCTGGTGCGCACCCTGCGCCAGCAGGCGCGATCGTCGCGGCCGGAAGATCGCCAGATCTACGATCGCGTGCGCCTGCTGATTTAGCGGATCCCCACGGATCGACGATCCCGTAAATGGGATCGCGATCCGCATTTGTAGCATTTTTAGCCGCAATGTTAACGATATGTGATTTTGCTCAAATAATTATTTTTGCAGCTTTGGTTATATGTCGCTCTATGTTCACGTTGTCATTTTGAGTTTTCCTGGGTGTTTGATGATTAATCAATTGAAATTTATCACTTTATAACGTTTGTTGTTTTTTGTTGGATAAAAATGACAACGTCAACATTAAGAAAATTCAAGCGTTTAAAGAGTGTATTGGAGGAAGAGATGAGCCAGTTGCCGGAAAAAATGCGTGCGGTCGTTTGCCACGGCCCGCAGGACTATCGTTTCGAACAGGTGCCCACGCCGCTGCCGAAGGCGCGCGAGCTGGTGATCAAGGTGGAAGGCTGCGGCATCTGCGCCGGCGACTGCAAGTGCAAGAATGGCGCACAGATGTTTTGGGGGGAGAACCCGTGGGTTAAACCGCCGGTGGTGCCGGGCCACGAGTTCTACGGCCGCATCGCCGCGCTGGGCGAGGGCGCGGAAGGCAAATACCGGCTCGGCGAGCGGGTGATCGCCGAGCAGATCGTGCCGTGCTGGGAGTGCCGCTACTGCAAATCCGGCAGTTACTGGATGTGTGAGACGCATAACATTTACGGCTTCCAAAAAGACGTGGCGGAGGGCGGCATGGCGGAGTATATGCGCTTTTCAGAGAACGCCATCGTGCACAAGATCCCGGAAAGCCTGAGCCATGAAGACGCGGTATTGATTGAGCCGATGGCCTGCGCCATCCATACCGTGGCGCGCGGCGACATCCAGCTGGACGACGTGGTGGTGCTGGCCGGCGCCGGGCCGCTCGGGCTGTGCATGGTGCAGGTGGCGCGCCTGAAGACGCCGAAGAAACTGATCGTGATCGACGCCATCGACGAGCGGCTGGCACTGGCGAAGGAATTTGGCGCCGACGTGGTGATCAACCCGCTGAAGGAAGACGCCGACCAGATCGTCAAATCGCTGACCGGCGGCTACGGCTGCGACGTTTACATCGAGGCCACCGGCGCGCCGATCGGCGTCACCCAGGGGCTGCAGATGATCCGCAAGCTGGGCCGCTTCGTGGAGTTCAGCGTGTTCGGCAAGGAAACCACCGTCGACTGGTCCATCATCGGCGATCGCAAAGAGCTGGACATCCGCGGCGCGCACCTGGCGCCCTACAGCTACGAAATCGCCATCGATCTGTTCGAGCGCGGGCTGGTGACCTCCAACGGCGTGATTACCCACAGCTATTCATTGAACGACTGGGACGAAGCCTTCGCCCTGGCGGACTCGACCGACTCCATCAAGGTGATCCTGGTTCCCTGACCCTCCCGCTGTACCGCTGTTGCAGTCACGACCGCCGGCCCGCTCGCAATGGGGGGCCGGCCGGTCGGCCAAACGTAAAGACATGCTGTTGCTCTGATAACCACAACAAGAAGCTTCCCTACAGGAGAATTGGCTATGTTTTCATTATTCAAAAAGACCTTACCTTTTATCGTCGCCGGTGGAATGTTGGTGGCCAGCCATGGGGCGCTGGCCAAGCAAATCACTATCGGTATGTCGTTCCAGGAAATGAACAACGACTACTTTGTCACCATGAAGCAGGCGCTGGATCAGGCGGCGGCGGATATCGGCGCCAAGGTGTACGTGGCCGATGCGCGCCATGACGTCGCCAAACAGATCGGCGACGTGGAAGACATGCTGCAGAAGAAGGTGGATATCCTGCTGATCAACCCGACCGATTCGGTGGGGGTGCAGTCGGCGGTGATCTCCGCCCATAAGGCCGGCGCGGTGGTGGTGGCGATCGACGCGCAGGCGGAAGGGCCGCTGGACTCGTTCGTCGGATCGGAAAACTACGACGCCGGCTTCCAGGCGGGCGAATACCTGGCGAAAGCGCTGGGCGGCAAAGGCAAGGTGGCGATCCTCGACGGCATCCCAGTGGTGCCGATCCTGGAGCGCGTGCGCGGCTTTGAAGCGGCGATGAAGAAATACCCCGACATCAAGATCGTCACCAAGCAAAACGGCAAGCAGGAGCGCGACACCGCGCTGACCGTGACCGAAAACATGCTGCAGTCGGCGCCGGATCTGGCGGGCATCTTCAGCGTCAACGACGTCGGCGCGCTCGGCGCCCTGGCGGCGATCGAAAGCAACGGCGCCAAGGTCAAGCTGGTGAGCGTCGACGGCCAGCCGGAAGCCATCAAAGAGATCCTCAAGCCGAACTCGCCGTTCATCGCCACCTCGGCGCAGTTCCCGCGCGACCAGCTGCGCATCGCGCTCGGCATTGCGCTGGCCCGCTACTGGGGCGCCACGGTGCCGAAAACCGTGCCGGTCAAAGTGAAGCTGATCGACCGCAGCAATGCGGCCGGCTTTAGCTGGTAACAGCGGCCGGGTTCGCCCCGCTGCGGCGGGGCGTTCGGCGCGGAGGGTAATGCGGTGACACCTTTACTGGAACTGAAGCGAATAAAGAAAAGCTTTCCCGGCGTGAAGGCGCTGGACGGCATCGATCTGGCCATTCAGCGCGGCGAAGTGCACGCCCTGTTGGGCGAAAACGGCGCCGGCAAATCGACGCTGGTGAAAATCATGTGCGGCATCTATCAGCCGGACGAGGGCGATATTTTTATCGACGGCGAGCAGCGCCGCTTTAACAACTATCGCCAGGCGATCGAGGCCGGGGTCGGCATTATTTTTCAGGAGTTCTCGTTGATTCCCTACATGAGCGCCATCGACAACATCTTCCTCAACCGGGAGATCAGGAACCGCTGGGGCCTGCTGGATCGGCGGGCGATGCGGCGCAAGGCCGAGGCCATTTTCAAGCGGCTGACGGTGGCTATCGATCTCGATTGCCCGGTGGAACAGCTGAGCGTGGCGCAGCAGCAGTTCGTTGAGATCGCCAAGGCGCTGTCGCTGGAGGCGAGGGTGCTGGTGCTGGATGAGCCGACCGCCACGTTGACGCCGGGCGAGGCCGAGCACCTGTTCAGCGTGATGAACGATCTGCGGTTGCTGGGCGTCGGCATGGTGTTTATCTCGCACCACCTGGACGAGATCTTCACCATCTGCGATCGCATTACCGTGCTGCGCGACGGCGCATACATCGAAACGCTGGCCACCGGCGACACCAACGTGGAAGAGCTGGTGCGGCTGATGGTCGGGCGCAAAATCGAGAACGCCTTCCCGGTGAAACAGCACCCGGTCGATACCGCGACGGTGCTGCTGGAGGCGGAGATCCAGCGCGAGAAGCACGGCGCGACCGACCGCTTCCACCTGCACAAGGGCGAGATCCTCGGCTTCGCCGGGCTGGTGGGCTCCGGGCGCACCGAGACCGTCTCGGCGCTAATCGGCGCCAGCCGCTGCCACCGCAAACGCGTCAGCCTCGGCGGCCAACCGGCGGCGCTGCGCTCCCCGGCGCAGGCGCTGGCGCAGGGTATCGGCCTGCTGCCGGAGAGCCGCAAAACCGAGGGCCTGGTGCTGCCGTTTTCGGTGGCGCAGAACATCACCCTCAACCGGCACCACCGGCGCGGCAAGATCTTCGTCAGCGCCCGTAAGGATCGCGACGTGGTGCAGCGGCTGATCCGCGCCGTGGGCGTGAAAACCCCGGACGCCGAGACCGCCGTCAGCACCCTGAGCGGCGGCAACCAACAGAAGGTGGTGATCGCCCGCTGGCTCAACAACGACTGCAACATCCTGATCTTCGACGAGCCGACGCGCGGCATCGACGTGGGCGCCAAGGCCGAGATCTACCAGCTGATGCAGCAACTGACCCTGCAGGGCATCTCCATCATCATGATTTCCTCCGAACTGCCGGAGATCATCGGCGTGTGCGACCGCGTGCTGGTGTTTCGCGGCGGCCACATCGTCGCCGAGCTGACCGGCGACGACATCGAATCCAACCACATCATGCTTCACGCGACCGGGAGTGCCTTATGATCGGAATTGAACAACCCGCCGTGGCGCGCCGCGCCGCCGGCCCCAGCCTCGGCAAGCGCTGGGAAAAACTGCTGCATCACCCGGCGGTCTTGCCGTTTATCGGCTTCGTAATCTTGTTCATATTGATGAGCCTGCTGAACGACAGCTTCCTCAGCGTCAACAACCTGACCAACGTGGCGCGCCAGGTGTCTATCAATGCCATCATCGCGGTGGGCATGACCTGCGCCATCCTGACCGGCGGCATCGATCTCTCGGTGGGGCCGGTGATGGCGCTGGCCGGTTCGGTCGCCGCCGGGCTGATGCTGGCGGCGGTGCCGATCCCGCTGGCGATGGTGGCGGCGCTGGCGCTCGGCGCGCTGTTCGGCCTGGCCAACGGCGCCTGCATCGCCTACCTGCGCATGCCGCCGATCATCGTCACCCTGGCGTCGATGGGCATCGCCCGCGGCCTGGCGCTGCTCTATACCGGCGGCTACCCAATCTCCGGCCTGCCCGACGTCTTCGCGTTCTTCGGCCGCGGCACGGTGCTGGGCATTCAGGTGCCGATCCTGATCATGCTCGGCGTGTATGTGCTGGCCTGGCTGATGCTCAACCAGCTGCCGTTCGGCCGCTACGTCTACGCGATGGGCGGCAACGAAGAGGCGGCGCGCCTGAGCGGCATCCGCGTGCCGCGCTACAAGATGCTGGTGTACGTGATCAGCGGCCTGACCGCCGCGCTGGCCGGGCTGGTGTTGACCTCGCGCCTGATGAGCGGGCAGCCCAACGCCGGCGAAGGCTTCGAGCTGGACGCCATCGCCGCCGTAGTGCTGGGCGGGGCGGCGATCTCCGGCGGGCGCGGCGCCATCATTGGCACGCTGGTGGGGGCGATGATGCTCGGGGTGCTCAACAACGGCCTCAATCTGATGAACGTATCGCCGTATATCCAGAACGTGGTGAAGGGCGGCATCATCCTGGCCGCCATCTACCTCAGCTCCGTGCGGCGCAAATAGGAGGCGCGATGTCAGTCTTTCTTGGCATAGACGTCGGCGGCACGGTGATCAAGGCCGGGCTGTACCGGGCAAGCGGCGAAGAGCTGGCAGTTGCCGAGCGCGACGGCGCGGCGATTGCCGCCCAGCCGGGCTTCAGCGAACGCAATATGGACGCGCTGTGGGATGACGTTTGCGCGGCGATCCGCCAGACGCTGCACGCGGCGGGGCTGGAGGCCGGGCAGGTGCGCGGCGTCAGCTTCTCGGCGCACGGCAAAGGGCTGTACGCCATCGACCGCCACGGCAAGCCGGTCGGCAACGGCATCCTCTCTTCGGACAACCGCGCGGCGGCCACGGCGGCTGAGCTGCGCCGCGCCGGCGTGGACGCGCAGACCTACCCGCGCAGCCTGCAGCCGCTGTGGCCCAGCCACCCGGCGCTGCTGCTGCGCTGGCTGAAGCACCGGCAACCGGCGCAGTACGCCGCCGTCGATCGCATCCTGATGGCGCACGACTACCTGCGCTTTCGCCTCACCGGCGAGGCGGCGGCCGAGGTGACCAACATCTCTGGCAGCAACTTGTTTAACCAGCACAGCGGCGCTTACGATCCGGCGCTGATGGCGGCCTTCGGCATCGAAGAGGCGCAGGAGAAGACCGCA
This sequence comes from Serratia sp. CY84636, assembly GCF_052166245.1. Taxonomy (NCBI): domain Bacteria; kingdom Pseudomonadati; phylum Pseudomonadota; class Gammaproteobacteria; order Enterobacterales; family Yersiniaceae; genus Serratia; species Serratia sp. CY84636. The sequence goes on along the minus strand of NZ_JBJNOX010000002.1, from coordinate 1,748,578 downwards.
CCGGTGATCGGCTCGGCGCAGCTGGCCGGGCGGGTGACGGCTGCGGCGGCGGCGCAGTGCGGCCTGCGAACGGGCACCGCGGTGTACGGCGGCCTGTTCGACGTGGTGGGCGCGGCGCTCAGCTCCGGCGTGGCCGACGATCGCACACTCAGCGCGGTGGCGGGCACCTGGTCGATTGCCACCTGCGTGACCGAGCGCATCATTCCCGCCGATTACCCCTACGCCTGGGGGCGCTACTGCATCGACGGCCGCTATTTCGTGCACGAAGGCAGCCCGACCTCGGCAGGCAATTTGGCCTGGTTCCTGCGCCAGTTCTGCGCCGACGATCGGCAGCGCTATGCCCAGTTCAATGCCTGGGTGGCCGAGCGCCGCGAGCAGCCCAGCGGGCTGCTGTTCCTGCCTTATCTGTACGGCTCCAACCTCGGCGGCAACACGCCGGGTGGGCTGATCGGCCTGAGCGCCCACCACGAGATGGCGGACGTGGTGCAGGCGATCTACCAGGGCATCGTGTTCTCGCACCTGATCCATCAGGAGCGCATGGTGCAGCTGAACCCGCGCATCGAGCGGGTGCGCATGACCGGCGGGCCGACGCAGTCCGAGGTGTGGATGCAGATGTACGCCGACGCCGGCAACCTGCCGCTCGAAGTGGTGGAAACCCGCCAAAGCGGCTGCCGCGCCGCCGCCCTGTGCGCCGCCGTCGGCGCCGGGGAGTACGCCGGGTTCGCCGAAGCGATCGCCGCCGCGCCGCCCAAGCTGCGCTGTTATTATCCCGCGACCGCCGCCCACCGGAGCCTGCGCGCCCAGCAGGCACGCTATCTGGCGGTCGCTCAGGCTTTGAGTGAGGTGACTGATGCAAACGACTAACGCCGCCTGTCTGGGGCTGTATGAAAAGGCGCTGCCCGCCGATCTGAGCTGGCCGCAGCGGCTGGCCACCGCCGCCGAGCTGGGTTTTGAATTTGTGGAGATGTCGATCGACGAACACCCGGCGCGCCAGCAGCGGCTGGACTGGGATCGCCGCCAGCGGCTGGCGTTTATCCAGGCGCGGCTCGACAGCGGGGTGACGGTGCCGAGCCTGTGCCTGTCGGCGCACCGGCGCGATCCGTTCGGCAGCGCTGACGCCGCCACCCGCGAGCGGGCGCGGGTGCTGATGAGCAAGGCGCTGGAACTGGCGACGGATCTCGGCATCCGCAACATCCAGCTGGCGGGTTACGACGTCTATTACGAACCCGCCGATCGCCACAGCCGCGAGCGCTTTATCGAGGGCATGCAGTGGGCGGCGGCGCAGGCCGCCAGGGCGCAGGTGATGCTGTCGGTGGAGGTGATGGACACGCCGTTCATCAACAGCATCAGCAAATGGCGCGACATCGCCCGCCACGTCAACAGCCCGTGGTTCACGGTGTATCCCGATCTCGGCAACCTCAGCGCCTGGGGCAACGACGTCGCCGCCGAGCTGGCGCTGGGCATCGGCAGCATCACCGCCGTGCACCTCAAAGACACCGTCGCGGTGGGGCCGGGCAGCGCCGGGCAGTTCCGCGACGTGCCGTTCGGCGAGGGCTGCGTAGATTTCGCCCACGCCTTTTCCGTGCTCAATGCGCTCGGCTATCGCGGCCCCTACCTGCTGGAGATGTGGGCGCGCGAAGACGGGCAGGACAAGCAACGCATCGCCCAGGCCAAGGCCTGGATCGAACAACAGATGAATGAGGGAGGCATCGCATGCTGAACGAACTCAAGCGGCAGGTGCTGGCCGCTAACCTCAGCCTGCCGGCATACGGGCTGGTGACCTTTACCTGGGGCAACGTCTCGGCGATCGACCGCCAGAGCGGGCTGGTGGTGATCAAGCCTTCGGGCATCGCCTACGAGGCGATGACGCTGGAGGATCTGGTGGTGGTGGATCTGGAGGGCAAGGTGCGCGAAGGGCACCGCAAACCCTCATCCGACACCGCCACCCACCTGGCGCTGTACCGCGCCTTCGCCGACATCGGCGGCGTGGTGCACACCCACAGCCGCAACGCCACCATCTGGGCGCAGGCTGGGCAACCGATCCCGGCGCTGGGCACCACCCACGCCGACTACTTTTACGGCGACATCCCCTGCACCCGGCCGATGAGCGAGGCGGAGATCGCCGGGGATTACGAGGGGGAAACCGGTAAGGTGATTATCGAGACCTTCAACCAGGCGGGGCGCGATCCGCAGCAGGTGCCGGGAGTGCTGGTCTATTCCCACGGCCCGTTTGCCTGGGGCAAGGACGCGGCGGATGCGGTGCACAACGCGGTGGTGCTGGAAGAGGTGGCGATCATGGCGATGGCGACGCGCCAGCTGGCGCCGGCCATCGCCCCGATGCAGCCGGAGCTATTGGACAAACATTTCCTGCGCAAGCACGGCAAACACGCCTACTATGGGCAATAGTGCCCGTCAGCGATTCAACAGCGAGCCGGTGAAGAATTCTCTGCGCACCGGCAGCTCGCCGCGCGGGCTGTGAATGGCGCTGAACAGCAGCTCCGCGGCGATCTCCCCCAGTTTCTGCGTATCGTGATACACCCCCGGAATGTGCAGGCCGTAAGCGCCGGCGCGCGGCGGCTCGTCTATCGAAAAGAACTTCACCTGCTCATAAAGCCCCATCTCGTGGCAGATGGCGATGGCGCCCAGCGTGATGATGCCGTTCAGGCCGATGATGTAATCCGGGCGGTTCTCCGGCTGCGCCAGATAGGCGCGCACCTCGCTTTCCTGCGAGGTGAAATCATAGTCGCCGTTGATAATATGAATCTCACGGCCGCTGCCCTGCAGCGCCGCGACGATGCCGGCGGTGCGCGTTAAGGTGATTTCCGAATCCGCCGGGCCGCCGATGATCAGCAGCTTCTGCTCCGGCTGCTCCGCCAGATAGCGCCCGGCCAGCACGCCGATCTCGCGGTTATCGAGGAACACGCCGCTCAGCTGCTGATCGTAAAGGTCACGGTCGATCAGGATCAGCGGCACGCCGTACACCTCGGCCAGCTCGAGATAGGCGGGGCGGTAGCGCTTGTCGTCACGCACCGCCGACAGCAGAATGCCGCGCGCCTTGTAGCCGAACAGCGCCTGAATGGCGCGCATTTCCGCCTCTTCGCTGCCGTCGGTGTCGAACAGCATGATCTGGTAGCCCTGCTGGCGCGCAATGCGCGACACGGTCTTGATCAGGCCGGAATAGAACGGGTTGTACATGCTGCTGGTGACGATGCCGATAATCTGGCTGCTGCTGCTTTTCAGCCCCTGCGCAAAGGCGTTGGGCACATAGTTCAGCTCTTTGGCGATGGCGTGAATGCGCTCGCGGGTTTCCGGCTTGACCAGCTCGGGCTTATTGAAGGCGCGGGAAACGGTGATATTGGTCACCCTGGCGCGGCGGGCGATATCCACGATAGTGGCATTGGGATTGGCTTTCGACACCGTCTTTCCTTGCGTTATGCCTCAACAGATCCCTTATTGTAGGGAAAGGGCGGGGGCGGTGCTAGGGGGGAGTTGGGGGATGGAGTGGGGGAGGGAAAATAATGGAATAAAAATAGATGTAATAATGTCGTTGGTTTATTAATTGTGAATTGAATCATTTTATGTGGCTGTATTATGTTGGAGGAACCTTTGCTATGGTGTGGGTCATGGTCGAAGCTAGGTGTCAATGGCTGCTTTGTGCCAAAAACGGACATAGCATACGCTAAAGTAAAAGCAGGAGTTAATACCTGTGAGGGGTAAAAACGCCCATCGAGTAACAAGAGTAACTGTAGTGATTCAGAATCATGAAAAAATTTTCTTTATACAGAGTAAAAAACCATTTAATATGATTAGCAGATTAAATTTAAGAGTGAAGGATATATACTATGTGGCTAATCAACTTATGTTAATGGAACTAAAAAATTAAAACCTCAATGAATTAATCGGTGGATCAAAAAAATATATCACTCCTAGAATTCAGAGAGAGAAGGCTAATGATTTTCAAAAATAGACTTCTGAACAAGCAATGAAAGTGTGGGAAATTAACTAATACATCAAGATATACTTTAAACGAATAACATATAAAGTCACAATCAAAGGTAGATGAAAAATGTTAGACTTAGAATATGCTGTAACTGAGCCTTTTTTAAATTACCATTTATTTCATGAAGGTTTAAATACGAAGGTTAAGGTTTTAACCTCATCACTTAATCATGTGATTGAATATTTATTGACGCCTGGCAATGAAAATAAAATGAATGAGCTCATTAAGAAAACTGATAAATCTTGGCAATTCCCGCCGAATTTTTCACTTCCAAGCCCTCCAGTCGATGAATCAAATTTAAAAAATAAAACATCATCAAGAAGACAAGATAAGGAAGATGATAATAATGAATTGCATTATCAATTAAAAAAAAAGGAATTAGCGCAAGAGATGCTGTATTGGTATGTAAGTGAAATGGCTATATTTGGCAGTTTTTCTGCTTTGGATGATTGTATTGTCGATATTGATTCTTGGTTTTCAAGCTGGGCAATGTTTAATAACACTCAAGATAAAAAATCGGAATCAACCAGTAGTAACAAAATTGAAAGGTTATATGATTCACACGAATGGGATATGAAGAATATAAAGACATTTCTTCCGATCTATGAATATTTTTTAGCAGTTAGAAATTCAATAGCGCATAGGCAATCCAAAGCATCTCATAAGTTATCAGAGATATCAAAATCCCAAGAATTAAAAGAGTCAGTAGAGAGAAACTTCCCAAGAGGTAAACCATTAAGGGAATTTAAATATAATGAAGATATATTCATCTCTCCAAAAACGTCGTTGCTATGCTCTCACATAATAAGATTAATTTTCGAAGATATCAATAAATACATCATAAAAAAAATGGGTATTGAAGGTATCATCTACATGTCATGCAAACTTGCATTTGAACCATCATCTTATAATGAAAACAAAGTTGTTAACTTAGCTAAAAATAGATTGAACGAAATCGTCAGTGGTCGATATCATGTTATTATAAAAGGTGAGGATGAAGCCGTTAAGGTTGCTGAGTCACTTGGCATTTGGCGTGATTGCGCTAAATTTCATGCGAACAATATGAGGAAGTTAGATCCTAAATTCTAATCTTATCGCGAAATAATTTATGTGTCAGAGTTTCCCTAGCGCTATTGCGATAATGTTTTATTGGCCTATGCCTCACAGATTAACACAGGGCGATGTTAAAAGTCGCCTTTTATAGTCAGAACAGTTTCGTACTTCTGCTTTTCGCTCACAGCGGCCTTCCAGGCAAGTTAACTAGTCCGCTTCGTGCCAAAAGCAGACGTTGAAAGTAGGAGCGCCCAAGAAATGATGATAATCGTGTTGTTACATACTGATTTTAAGCATGTTAAGATATACGAAAAATTCATATCAGCTTCTGATTTTCTAAACCCGACGTGATGGATGACACAACCAATTCCAATGATTGTAGATGGTTTAAACTGTTAATAATTGCATAAGGAGTTATGAGTGTGATGCATATTTCAAATAGTAATTTCATGGAGTTAAGTCGTGAAAAGGGAGTATTCTTAGAGCAAAATATTTTTAAAGGGAAAATAATCAAACAATTTCAAGGTCGAGGTGGATTGATATATATAGTTGAGAGAGATTGCATTCCAAAGTTCGTGGCTTATAAAACCACGCAAGAATTTGAGAAAGAGGACATTTCAACTATTAAAGTTGGAGCTATTGAAAATATCGAAAGAGAAGCCGGGAATTGGTTTAGATACTCCAATCACCCTTTATTAATAAGACCTTTTTCAGTAACATTAATCAATAACTTTCCTATAATTTGCATGCCATACTGTAATGGCGATCTTAGCGCCTTCACGCGATCCAAACAAAGCCTTACAAGTGTTATTATTTTATCATTGCAAATAATTAAAGGGTTGATAGAGGCAAGTAAAGCAGGCCTAAAACATCACCAAGACATAAAGCCGGATAATATACTCTACATTGATCTAAGTGAAAAGTATAGAAACTTTCCGCCTGAAGATGTTGAACACTATTTAAGATATTCAGTTAGAATTGCAGATTTTGGTGTGGCAAATGCATATCTAAATGGACATCCTGGCGGTACAAATGTATATAAGGCACCAGAGCAGTATGATATTGAAATGTTTCCAGGATGTTTCGAACCGGATGTTTTTTCTGTAGGGATTATAATTGCAGAACTTTTTCAAGGCTACCATCCAGCTATATCAGCTAAAGATGAAAATGAGCGCATTAGGAGTTGGAAGGGAAAAAGACTTAAGCGCTGGGCATTATATGGGGTAAGAAACTATAAAATCGCCGAGAGTGAAAATGAAGCAATTTTAATAAGGTTAATAGATGAAATGTTATCGCCCAATCCAAGTTTAAGACCGTCCTTCGAATCATGTTATGGTGTCCTGAGTGAAATTTTAATGAAATCAGACCCCAAAAGCTTTGAGTTTTTTGATACGCTAATTTCTCATTATGATCAAATTTCCAATGTAAGTGGCATTGAAGGAAAACTATTCAATTTAATAAAGCTATCGAAAATCAAAAGCCAACTAACTCCAATTATAGATGAGTTGTCTTCTGAGCTTGTCACTCTAATGAGCATGGACACATATAATACCAAGCAGATAATGGTCATTTATCATTATGCAAAGGCGCTATATAGAATATCGAATGCTAATAAAATCATAGACTTTCATGCACTAATAATTTCCGCATTTGAAATTATAGTATATTTCTTACTTGAACACCCTGAAGAAATAATATCATCTCAACGGTATCCAGTTATGGATAATTCCATCTCTATAGGTAGCGATTTTGAATCGAGTGCTGAAGTATTTAATGAGTCAATAAAAATCTTATCTCTCTTGGGGTATGATGAAAACTTAAATCTTTTAGTACGTAATTCACCGAACAAAGTAATTAAAGCATTTCTTATTTTCGGCATTGCTCAGGATTTAAGGTCAAATCATCATCATAGTGAAGCTTATCAGAAACTTTCCGAATTGAGAGCATTGATTCCTATAGATTCAAAGTTTGAAGAGGTTTTTGCACATTGGGAAAAAGAAATTATCTTTTGGGAATCAATTCAAACGCATTCCTGAAGGTGAGTAATATTTCTAAAACGGTCTGCTTCACACTATTGTGGGGCAGTCATACCATAAGCATCTAAGAAAAACAGTCCATTATCCCTTAAAGATCTACCCAACTTCTCTGAAGTCGAACCACCTCTCCTCGCTCACAGCTGCCCCTCTAATGCCACCATTCAAAGCAATAACCCAGCGCTAGCAGCGCTGGAGCGAAGGCGCTCATTGGAGGAGCATCAATCCCCGCTTAAGAGCGGACGGACCAACAACGCAGGCGATGCTCCCCACGCTCGACTACCGGTAACAACACCGCTAATCTAGCAGTGACTTTTCACCCCCAACCCCCCGCCACAACCCCGGCAACAACCCCAACGTCTCATCAATCAGCGCCCGCCGGTCATTGCCTGGCTTCCAGATGGTCACCATGGTTTGGCTGATCCCCTGGCTGCCCACTTCGGTGCGCAGCGTGTTGACGTTTTTCCACCGTTCCGCATGCATATGCGTCGGCAAGAACCCCCAGCCGCAGCCCTGTTCAAGCAGGGTGCGCAACATCTCAAACTCGTTGGTGAAAATGGTATGCCCGGAAATTTGCAGGCGGCGCGCCACGGGTTCGTCAGAATCCGGGTGCATAATCACCTGCGGCGTGAGCGAGAGCTCCAGCAGCGAGAGCGGCTGTTCCGCGCTGGGGAAAAGCGCTTTAGACGCGTAAAAATCCATCTCTATCGCCCCTAAGGCGCGCCACTCCATGGCGTCGCCCACGCTGCGGTTGCGCGCCTGGCAGATGCCCAGATCGGCTTGGCCGCTCGCCAGCAGGCTTTCCGCCTCGTCGCGCGAGGCATTAATCAGGCTCAGGCGCGTGTTGCGTTGGGCCATGGTGGCAATCAGTGCCTGCAGCAGCGCGCGGGGCGTGAAGGGATCGTAGACCAGCGAGATTTCCTGCGCCGCGCTCTTCGGCACGTCTTTGGCAAATGCCTCAAACGCTTTCACCTGGCGCATCAGCAGGTGCGCCTGGCGTTGCAGCTGTTCGCCTTCCGGCGTCAGGTGCAGGCTGCGCCCCTCGCGCAGGAACAGCGCATAGCCTAAGCCATCCTCGAGAAAATCAATCAAATCGCGCAGCGTCGTGCGGTCTTTACCCAGTTTGAGCGCGGCTTTCGCCAGGCTGCCGTGCTCGGCCACGGCGGTGAAGGCTTCCAGTTGGGCAAAGGAATAAATCAGGCTCGGCACGCGGTTCTCCCGTCGATTTTGCGGGGGATTTTCCCCCATCAGGCGTTTTTTATTATAGGCCGCGTTTTTTTAAGCTGAACGCCTTCCTGAGCTAAGCGAGAAAAAATATGAAAAGCAAAGTGTTTAACCGCAGCCTGCTGGCGGGCGTTGTCATCAGTCTCTGCAGCGGCCTGCTGGCGCCCGCCGCGCTGGCCGCCTGTGCGGGCACCGAACTCAGCGCCTGCCCTGTGCCTTTCGATGCGCAATTGCCGGACACGCACAAGATGCTCACCTGGAGCCAGAGCGACCGGGTGATCGGTTTTCGTAACGACTACCGTAACTATGCGGGAGATGTGTTTCATCACGGCAATGCCACGCCGCTGCTGGCTGCCGCTAAACCGCTAACGGACGCCAGCTATCGGGTGAATGGCAAAACCTACAGCCTGCAGGATTACCTGCAGCGCCAGAACGTCAGTGGCATGCTGGTATTGAAGGACGGCAAAATCGCCTGGAAATATCTGGGGCAGGGCAATACCGACGCTACCCTGTGGACGTCGCGCTCGGTGGGCAAATCCGTGGTCGCCACGCTGGTGGGCGTGGCGATTAAACAGGGCAAGATCCGCTCGCTCGACGATCTCATCACGCAATACGAACCCGATCTGAAAGGCACGGCGTGGGACGGCGTAACCCTCAGGCAGCTGATCACCCATACCTCCGGCGTGGCGTGGAATGAGGATTACACCAACCCGAAATCAGACTTCGCGCAGCTGACCGAGTGTGAAGCCAGGCCCGGCACCTACGCCTGCGTGCGCAAGCTGGTGGCCGGTTTGCACCGCGCGCATCCGGCCGGGCAGAACTGGTCTTACTCCTCCGGCGGCGCGTGGCTGCTGGGCGACGTGCTGGAGCGCGCTACCGGCATGCCGCTGGCGGCCTATCTGCAGCAAAGCATCTGGCAGCCGTACGGCATGGCGAACGACGGCGTGTGGCATGCCTACGCCAAAGGCCAGCACGACGTGGGGGCGCACGGCTTCAACGCCACACTGGAAGACTGGGGGCGCTTCGGCGAATTCATCATGCATAACGGGAAGCTGCCGAACGGCAGACAGATCCTGCCGGAAGATTGGGTAGCCCAGTCGGCCAACTGGACGCGGGCGGCGGGCTCGGTGTCGGCGGCGCATCCTAACGGCATCTACGGCTTCCAGTGGTGGAACAACGAAGTGCCAGTGAATGCGGCCAACGTAGAACCCGCCCCGCAGGCATCCCTGAAACATTCCCTGTGGGCGCTGGGGATCTTCGGCCAGATGATTATGGTCAATCAGGCGGAGAATCTGGTGATCGTCCAGTGGTCTACCTGGCCGCAGGCGGAGCCTTCTTTCAGCGCACAACCGCTGGAGGCCTCGCTGATGTTTAGCGCGATAGCGAAGGAACTGCGTTAATTCCACGGAGCGAGCAGGGGCGGATGGCGGTTGCCATTCTGCCTCTGAGCGGCATATTCCATGTCTTCGACGCTGACTTTAAGGGAGTCTCAATTCTTTACAGGTAGAGGAGGCCAGTCTCCACCGTTTTTAATTAATAACTCTTTTATCTTGTTAATTTTCTCTTTATCCTCGGCATCGCCTACCCCTCTATCTATAAAGCGTTGGAGCTGATTGCCCATAGTCCAACCAAACTTACCCTTGATTTTATTATCTGCACCTCTCTCCAGCAGAAGTATAGTATGATCAAACGAACGAGAATCCAGAGAGCTTATTAATATGGTATTCCCCAATGAATCCATTGTATTTATATCCGCACCATAATCCAGCATCACCTTTAACGTTTCGGGGTTTTTCGCTTCTAACGCTTCGAATATAATGGGTTGATTGAATACCTTATCTTTTGCGTTTGGCGATAAACCACCGTCGAGCATGGCCTTGATCCAAATTCCCTTGTCGGCTTTCATGACAAATTCCGCCGGGCTGCTTCCCCCTTCCGGTCTGGGCTGCAACGGGTCTGCGCCAGCTTTAACCAGGTCGGTTATTATTTTCAGCCTTTCCGGCGTATTTTTATCATAGATTGCGTTTAATACAGACCAAAACAACAGGGTCATGTCTGCCTTAACCGGTCGATTCAGTTCTTCCTTGCTTATAGAGGGAAGCTTCTCTTTCAGTTTCACTTCATCGCCATCATAAATCAGCTGCGCGATGTCCAGCTGCCGGCCTTCAAAAAAATCCTGTGGCTCATATTCCATGCTTTTGTTGCATCCTTGCACCATGAGAACAGTAAACAGTAGCGCTATTGCCATTATCAATTTGCTCATATTCTCCCCCTGAGAATGGTGACATCCTCGTCTGTCTGGTCTTCAATCCGTTTGATTGCGTGGTCTATAGCGTGTTTATCGAAAACCAGATGTAACCTGACAGCCCCAGTATAATAACCGGCAGCTGTCAGATCTGCGTTGATGAAATTACTGTGTTTCCTTTGCTCCTTTCAAAAGCATGAGCTCGAGTATTTTCTTACACTGTACATTGTATTCTGAGCCATCTTGGCTGTCTTTTATTTGCCGATTCACTGCTGTTAACAGCGAAAGATTGTTTATATTTACCGGGTTAGGATTCGCACCCCGATTGAGCAGTAAGGTCATATGCTCAAAGGCTGAGCTAAAAAAAGCATCCATTAATAAGGTTTGTTGCAAGGAGTCTCTGATGTTTATATCCGCGCCATAATCCAGCATCACCTTTAATGTTTCAGGGTTTTTGGCTTTGATTGTTTGGAATACAATGGGCTCATTGAATACCTTATCTTTTGCGTTTGGCGGTAAACCGCCGTCGAGCATGGCTTTGACCCAAATCCCCTTGTCGGCTTTCATGACGAATTCCGCCGGGCTGCTTCCTCCCTCTGGTCTGGGCTGCAACGGGTCTGCGCCAGCTTTAACCAGGTCGGTTATTATTTTCAGCTTTTCCGGCGTGTTTTTATCATAGATTGAGTTCAACACCGACCAAAACAGCAGGGTCATGTCTGCTTTCACTGGTCGATTCAGTTCTTCCTTGCTTATTGAAGGAAGCTTCTCATTCAGTTTCTCTTCGTCGCCATCATAAATCAGCTGTGCGACTTCCAATTGACGGCCTTCAAAAAAATCCTGTGGTTCATATTCCATGTTTTTTTTGCATCCTTGCATCATGAGAACAGTAAACAGTAACGCCATTGCCATTATCCACTTGCTCATATTCTCCCCCTGATAGTGGCGACATCCTCGTCTTTCTGATCTTCAATCAACTTTATTGTCTGGTCTATACCGTGTTTATCGAGCAGGGTTCCTGTCCCTCCGGCAAGCGTGTGCGGTATGCCAGCGGCATCAGGCACCGCCAGTGATGACCACTCTTTCAAGGTGAAAGGCAATGCTACGCCCCAGGGTTTTTGTAAAGCATCGGGCAGGGCATTTCTTATAAGCTCATAGTCACTTTCGTTATTAACCTCCTGTAACGTGGTTAACAGCTCTCCCTCAACTCGATAGGCCTGTATGTTCTTGGTTGAACCAATCATTTCAGCTCCGTATTTCCCTACAGTTCCATGATGGAGTCCGGCTGCATTAAACGTCCAGGCGGGTTTTCCACTGGTCATTGATGCGGCGGAGGCCATTCCCCCGCCCAATGAATGACCAGAAATATCGACACCGGAGGAGTTCTTTACTTGTAATCCTATTTTAACCGCCTGCTTATAATAATCTGAGTTCGCCCCCATCCCCTGCGCGCCATTATTTATCCAGTCATTCATATTTTTAATTCCTGACAAATCGCCCCTAAGGGCCTTTTTGGCGGCGCTGCCGATTCCCTCCGGGAACTCTGGTGCTCTTGATCCTCTGAACACGACCGTTGGGTTCATCTCTTTACCAAAAACAGTGCTATCAGGTTGATATACCCTTGCCAAAAAATCCGGAGATTCATCCCTGTCGAAGAGCATATTTCTGTTTAGCCCAATTTTACTCAGGGCAGCATTATCGTTACTGATATCTTTCCAACCTTCGGGAACGCCGGGAGTCTCCTTTAGCGGATTCGTGGTCTTGTAGATATTCTCCGCCAGTTTTGCCTTCTCGACGGCGACATTGTTTGCCGCCAGGCGTTCTGAGGCGATTCGGGCGTCCGGGTAGATACTCCGTTGCCCGCGGCCAATGAGGTATTCGATGGAGCCCTGAGGGGCATGTTATCGAACGGCAGTCAGCGGTAGCTAACGGCGCATAGGACACCAGATAAGGGATGATAACGGCTCAGGCCAATTTGTAAAGTGGGCCAAAGGTTAACCGGAAAGTTCTTGTTTTCCAAAGGCTCCTGCGGGTTTTTAACCCCGCCGATCAAACCGATAAACCAGCGCCAACGCCAGCGCCAGGATCAAAAGCGGCGGGGCGAGGGCGGTGAGGGGCGCGTTGAGGGCGAACAACAACCCCAGGTTGAGGACGATCTGGTAAGCGATGTAGGTCAGCAGCCCGACGATCACGCCGAGCGCTAATCGGCTGCCCATGCCGGGGGCGCGCGGGGCGGTGAAGGTAAACGGGATGGCCAGCAAAATCATCGCCAGCACCAGCAGGGGCTGGCCGAGTTTTTTCCACAGCGCCAGGCGGTATTCGGTGCTGGGCTGCCCCGATCCTTGCAGGTAATCGATATAGCGTTCCAGCTGTTGGAGCGAGAAGCTGCCCGCCGGCAGGGTCAGCTCTTTCAGGCTCGGCACGGCGAACAGCGAGCGCCACGGCAGGCTGCTTTGCCGCTCAATCGTCTCCTTTCCGCCTTGCCAGCTTTTTTGCATCACGTTGTGCAGCAGCCAGCTGCCGTCGGCGGCGGTGCTGGCGCTGTCGGCGTAAAGGTAAGATTCCAGCGCGCGGTTGGCCTGATAACGGAAGATCTCAATGCCGTGGGGCTGGTCGTTCTCATCGACGGTTTTGACCGTCACAAACTCGTTGCCGCGCCGTGCCCACAGTGGGTTAACGGTGACGTCGTTATCGTTCGACTGCGCCAGCGCGTTGTTCTTCATCTGCAGCGCGCGTTGCTGCAGCGGCGAGGCCGGCCACTCATCGAGGGCGCCGAGTGAGAGGTTCATCAGCAGCCCGGCGGCGAGCATCACCAGCGCAATGCGGAATATCGACATCCCGGCCGAGCGGATCGCGGTCAGTTCCAGGGTTTTCGACAGCTGCCCCAGCCCGACGATGCCGCCGAGCAGCGCGATAAACGGCCCCAGATCGACCAGGCTGCGCGGCAGGGTCAGCACGGTCACCAGCAGCGCCTGCTGCCAGCGGTAGCCGCCCGGGGTCACGTCCTCCAGCTCGTTGATCAGCGTAAAGGTGGTGAACAGCGGGATGAGCAGCCCGGCCGCGGCGGCGAAGCCGATGAATACGTTGCGGATCAGGTAACGGCTAAAAATAGTCATCGGGAGGCTTTCCGCAGCAGGGATAAATCGCGCGCCAGCAGCAGGGCGATACCAGCAGCCATCGCCAGCGGCACCAGCCAAACGCCGGGGATCGTCGGCAGAGAGCCGTTGGCCACCAGCGTGCGGCAAATGTTGCCGCCATAGAAAATCACGGTAAACAGCACCGTCAGTGGCAGCAGTGCGGCGTAGCGGCCCTGCCGCGGCTTGATGCGGCTAAAGGGGATCGCCAGCAGCACCATCAGCACGGTGGTCAGCCCGCGGCTTTCGCGCCATTGCAGTTCGGCGGCGTCACCCGGATCGGCGGAGCGCGCCAGCTCCGCCGGCGAGGCCGACTTGTGCCGGCTCTCGGCGCTGGGCACGAACGGCTTGAGCGCGATGTCAAAGTTGTCGTAGTTCTGCCCGTTGTCGTCGGTGCCCTGACGATCCAGCACATAGGCGGTGCCGGTTTTCAGCCGCACGGCGGGGCTGGCGGGGGAGGCGTCGAGTACCTCCACCGACTGCGCGCGGTACAGGTTGGTGTGATGGCCGCCGCGCACATAAATCAGGGCGTCCGTCAGGTGGTTGGCCGTTTTGTCGACGTGACTGGCGAGGATCATGCGGCCGTTGCCGCTGACGTTGAATTTGTCGGCCTGCAGGTGGCTCACGTCCAGCACCGACTGCGACTGTTGCTGCAGCTGATAAATATTGGCGTACGCCCAAGGCCTGCCATACAGCGACAGCAGCGTGACCGCTATCGCCAGCGGTACGGCCAGTATCAGCACCGCTTTGTACAGCCGCAGCGGGCTGGCGCCGGCGGCCAGCATGGCGGTGATCTCCGCATCGCTGTACAGCTGGCTCAGCGCCACCGCCACCGAGACATACAGCGCGACGGGCAAGATCATCTCCAGCGCGATCAGCGATTTATAGAAAACCACGTCGGCCACCACCCGCAGCGCCAGCGTGCCGTTGGCAGCGTCGGTCAGGTAGCGCTGGGCGGAGTAGCTGGCGAACATGAAGATCAGAAACCCGGCGATCATGATCACCAGGCGGCGGATCTCAACCGTGATGTAGCGTTCAATCAAAGACATGCGTCATCGGCTCCCGGCGGCGTGCGCTTCATGGCGTCTCCCGATCGATCAGGGCGCGCAACAGGGCGATCACCTGATCAACTTCCTGCGGGGTGAGTGCGCCGTCCTTCGCCCACTGCACGCGCCCGGCCTGGTCCAGCACCACGATGGTGGAGCTCTCCTCCGGCAGCCGCCAGGCCATGCGCCCCAGCCCGTCGCTGTCGACGATGAACTGCGCCCAGGGGTAATGCCGCTTGTTTTTCTCGATCTTGCCGCGCACGAAGAAGCCGGAGCCCGGTATCGCGTCGTCGGTGTTGACGATGGTGGTCGGCTGGAAGCGATCGCCCGGCAGGTTCGCGTCTTTGACGGCGTTGATCAGCAGCGAGTTCTTCTTTTTGGCGGAGGTGCGGCCGGCGATGTACTGGATCACCCGCACCTTGCCCGCCAGCTTTGCGCTGTTCCACGGCCGGTAGCTGAAATCGCCGTTGCGCAGCAGCAGCTCGCCGCGATCGGCGATGGCGATCGGCGCCACCGGCCGGCCATGCACGAAGTTATGCGCAGATACCGCCAGCGGCGACAGCAGCAGCGCAAGGGGCAGCAAGCGGCGTAACGTCATCATGGCTCCGTGCAACCCGCTTATCTGCCCGCCGCGATGGCCGGCTGGGAAAACGACAGCGGAAAGCGCGCCAGCAGCAGCTCCAGGCGCTGGCGGATGTCGATATCCAGGATCGCCGGCCGATCATAGATATCGCCGCCGGCCAGCTTGTCCGCCACCATCACGTCATGCCGGTCGCCCATCAGGCCGTTAATCGCTGCCAGGAAGCGTGAGATCTGCCGGGCTTCGCGGTTGTCGGGATCGATCGATCTCAGCGTGTCGTAAAATGAGACCTGGCGGCTGACGATTTTGCGCACGTCGTGGAACTGATGCCCGGTCAGCGCCGGGCTGGCGATCAGCGTCTGCAGCTGGCGCATCTGTTCCTGGCGGTAGGTGATAAAGCCCTGTGCGCTTTCCAGGCGAGTGTGGCGCAGCGCATAGCGCACGGACGACCACACCGGCTTGCTGAGCAGCAGCCGCAGCAGGTTGCCGTACAGCGTCAGGTTCTTCTGGTTGCCGTTGCGAAACGCATCCTGAAAATGGCCGAGCACCACGGTGGTGGTGTGGAACAGGCGGTTGGCGCGGTGGGGCGCGCCGTACAGCTGCTGGGCGAAGCGCAGGTGCTTATAGCGGGCGCGGATATATTTGTAGCGCATGCGGGTAGCCGCCGCCAACTGCGGTTCTTGCAGGAAACCGTTCACCAGTTGCAGCAGCTCGCGGCGGGAAAAGCCGTCTTCCCAAAACTGCAGGCACAGCGCGTAGTTGTCCCGAATGCTCTCGGGGGAACACTGCAAATCAATCTGCTGCGGCAGGCTGATATTCGCCTCAACCAGGTCATCCTCTTCCACCGCGACAAACAGCGCCTGGGTGGTTTCGGCGGAGAACTTCTTCCAATTATCGTTAGCGGTCATTAATTACTCTCTTTGGGCACATTCAGCCCCAACATAAAGCGATTGCGGTAGGCGCCGATCGTCGGTATCAGGGATAACAGAACGTCTAAACATTGCCCCAGTAAATAAGCGAAGGCGGCGCCCTGCACGCCGAAGGCATATGCCATCGACACCAGCAGCGCAATGTAGGCCGCCGAGGCCGTCGCCTGCGCGATCAGGAAGGCGCGCTGCTTGCCTGCCATAAACAGTAAGGATTCCTGCGGGAAGCCCATCATGGAAACGATGATCGCGCCCAGCATGATTTGAATCAGGTCATAGGCTTCCAGGTATTGCTGCCCGAAGACGGCGGAAATGAGCGGCTTGCCCACCAGCAGCATCAACACCGCGACGGCCAGGCCGATGCCGCCGGCCAGCAGCGAGGAGCGCAGGCCCAGCAGCCACGGGGTCTTGGTGCGCGGATCCAGGCGCATGATCTCGGGATAGAAGCTTTTCTCCAGCAGCTTGGCCGGGGTGCCCGTCGCATCGAAGAAGGTCATGGCGATCTTGAACAGCCCGGCGGCGGCCGGCCCGAGCACCACGCCCACCAGCACGGTGGTGCAGGAGTTGCGTGCGGCCCAGATGGTATGGGCGATGTTGGTGGTCCAGACGAAGTTCCAGGCGCCCTCGATGCGGCGCGCGACGTTGAACAGGCGCGGCCTCAGCGCGCCGTGGATATCGCGGCGGCGCAGTTCGCGCGCGGTGAACCACCAAAACAGCGTGCCGCCGATCAGGTTAGAGGTGTACCAGGTGACGATAAAGCCGGGGAATCCCAGATCGAAATAATAGGAGATGACGCTGCCCACCGCCTGCAGGAACGGCTTGATCGCCTGCTGGATGGCGATGAGATCGAAGCGGTTGAAGGCGCGCAGCACGCCGGTCGGCGTGGACGAGGTCATCGACGGGATCAGGGTGCAGTACAGCATGGCGAGCCAGAAACTTTCGCTGTCCAGCCCCAGGGCGTGGGACAAGAACGGCAGCATGATCATGCCGCCCAGTACGGCGATGACGCCGCTGGCGATATCCAGCCCGAAGGAGAAGGCGACGACGTCGCGGAAGCGCCCGGTGTTTTGGTGCTCCAGCGCCGGGGTACCGAATTGCACCACAAACTGCCAGGTCTGGAATTTGATGAAATCGCTGACCGCTTTGGTATAGGCCTGGATCACCACCAGCACGCCGAACATTTCAGGCGACATGCCTTTACCGGCGCAGGAGAGCGCCAGCAGGCCGAGCAGCGCGCTGGCCACGCTGCCGGAGCCTAAGTAGGCGGCATTACGTAAAATGGAGCGAAACGCGCCATCGGAAAACCACCGTTTCATAACCCAAACCAGCCGTTATCGTTGTTTTGCTGCATCTTGTGTTCCGCTGTCATGCGCTTGCCCTGTATGCGTTTAATAAACCTGAGTTTCTTCGCCGGCGTTTTCGCCGGGTTGCCCGATGTCGCTCTGTGGGCGCTTCACGGGGGGCACCACGGCCGAAATGGCGTTGAGCGCGTTGCTCAGCACCTCGTCGTAAGGGGCTCTGGCGTCCAGCTCGATGAGGCGCGCGCCGTTGTACTGCAGGCGCACCATGGCGGAAATCTTGTCTTTCAGCTCTTCATAGCTGTGATCGGGCTTACGGGAAAACGCCGTATCGACGTCGATATCGAGGCGAATGATCAGCGCCGGCCGATAGACGGCCATGCGTTGATATAAACGGCGTTCGCGCGCCGCCAGGCGGCTCAATAGCCAGCTTTTTGCGCGCTCCACGCCGATACCGGGCCCGTCGTAGTAAAAACCAGAAATTTCCGCCTGCGGGTAGCGATCGCTGATCACCAGCACGCCGCTCTGCGCCAGCCGCCGCACCTTGCGCAGGTTGGAGGCGCGCCACAGCGAAAAGCCGTACATGATCAGCGCCGCCCACAGCGCCGGCGGCCTGTTGCTCATGCGTTGGGTTTTATCGGATTTGGCCGCCAGGCGCCGTTCCAGCCACACGCCGATGAACGGCAACTTCTTGATTTTGTCGCCGTCTTCGCCGGAGATCAGCCCTAAATAGCGCCGCTGCGTGGGGCGATGCTGCTGCAGGTTTTTCACCAGATCGGCGGTCAGCGTGGACTTGCCCGTGCCGTCGCTGCCCACCACGGCAATCAGCCCGCTAATGCAGGTGGAAGAGGAGTGCTGTTCGGCAGTGAGTTTATTTTTTTTCATCTGTTTCGGTACGAAAAGGTTATTTGTCGGTTAGGCATTGGCGGCCCTCAGCGATATTTTAACGGCGCGCAGCGATTCTTCGAAAATATGGCTGGCCGGTTCTCGGCCGTCTAAATCCAGTATGTTAGCGCCGTTAAACGTCAGGTGCGGTATGACGGCGATCTTTTCACGCAACGCCGCCAGCGAGTGATCGGGTTTGCGTGAATAGGCCGTTTGCTCGTCAATATCCAGCCGAATTAATAATAAGGGCTGATAAGACGCCATCCATTGGTACAGGTGTTGTTCGCGCTTTCTCAGCCAGCGTACCCAGCGATTGCCGCCGGCGGTTTTTGCCAGCTGCGGGCCATCGAAACGAAACCCTGCCACTTCGGCCTGCGGATAACGATCGGTAATCAGCAATGCGCCGCGGCGACTTTTCTTCAGCATGCGGCGGAATTTATAGACGCGCCAATAGGAAAGTAAAAAAATCACCAGCGCCGTGGCATTATCCGGCGGTGCGGAAGGGCGATCGTGCACGCGCTGCGACTTCTTCAGCAAATAACGCCCGAAGGGCGCGCCAATAATCGGCAGTGAACTGATCCATTCGCCGATACGCCCGGAAGACTGGCCGAGATAAAGCAGTTCGGCAGGTTCTTTTGCCGATAAGGCGTTGACCAGGCTGGCGGCCAAGGTAGATTTTCCCGAGCCGTCACAGCCGGTTATCGCTATTACGCGCACGGGCGAGCGATCAGACGAAGGTCTTATCTGCTGACTCACAATAATTGATCCAATGCGAAAAAAACTATTGTATTCCAATACGCCTTGGGTTCAAGATATTTATTGTGCTTTGCTACGATAAAATAATGAGATGGGTATTTTTGTTCGTTATTCGAATTGATATTCATGGCGTTCGTTCTTGTTATTTTGTGCTAATTGTTCGCGCGCAGGTCAGTTTCGCTTTTTATGTTAATTTCCGGAATGGCCCGCAGCGGAAAAAGAGCAGAGGTTTTTAATTTTCGCTTAATCTTTTGTGCTGTTTGGCGCTGCATTGAGGCAATTTATTTTGCGCGGCTGCCGAGCAAGGTTAAGCGTGATTTCGCTTCAAACATGGCACGCCGTTTCTGGTGTATTGAAAGAGAGTCTTATTATGAGTGCAAAATTTCCGCCGTTGATTGCGGTTATTGGCAGCGACGGATCGGGTAAGTCCACCGTTTGTGAACATCTGATCGAATATGTGAAACATTATGGCCCGGCGGTGCAGGTGCATCTGGGCAAACAGGCGGGCAACGTCGGGCGCGCGGCAGCGAAATTGCCGCTGCTCGGGCGCTCGGTGGGCAAGGCGATCGAGAGCAATACCAAAAAAGTCAAAACGAAAAAATCCCGGATTGGCCTGTTGCCGTCGGCGGTGATCATCGCGTTCGTGGGGCGGCGGCTGCTGCGTTTTCGTCGCATGCTGGCGTTTCGGCGGCAAGGGTTCATCGTGCTGACCGACCGTTTTCCGCAGGCGCAAATCCCCGGCGCTTACGACGGCACGGTATTTCCCGTCGACGTTGAAGGGAGCCGTTTTGTCCGTTGGCTGGCGGCGCGCGAGCGGGCGGCGTTCCAATGGATGGCGGGGCAAAAACCGGATCTGGTGCTCAAGCTGAATGTCAGTCTGGCGGTGGCCTGCGCGCGCAAACCCGATCACCGCAAAGCGGCGCTGGAGAAGAAGATCGCCGCCACGCCGTTATTGACGTTTGAAGGTGCCGACATCGTGGATCTTGATGCCGATCGGCCGATCGAGGAGGTGCTTTCTGCGGCGGAAAAAGCCATCGCGGAATTTATGGCGGCGCAGGGGTATCGCTATTCGACTGATGAGGTATCAACGGCTGCGCACTGAGGTGCGCATCGGTTCGGCAGGGCGGCGATGCCATTTTCGGCACCGCCGCCGCGGTCGAGAGGAAAAGGCTTTATTTTTTCAGCGCCGCAAAGGCGCGCACGATGGTGTCGATCTCTTCATCGCTGTGCGCGGCATTGACGCTGCAGCGCAGCAGGGTAACGCCCGCCGGCGCGGCGGGTGGCAGCACCAGATTCACATACACGCCGTGGGCGATCAGCTCACGCCAGAAACGCAGCCCTTCTTCCTTCGAGCCGATCATCACCGGCACCACCGGGCTGATGCGCGGCCCCAGGGTATACCCCAGCTCGGCGAGGCCGTGGTACAGGCGGTGCGCATTGCTCCACAGTTTTTCCCGCAGCTCGGGATGGCGCGCGATTTTTTGCAGCGCCGTGCGCACCGACGCGATGCTGGAAGGCGACGGCGACGCGGTAAAGATATACGGCCGGCTGCTGTAGCGCAGCACGTCCATCCCCTTGCCACCGACGGCGAAACCGCCGATCGAAGCCAGGCTTTTGCTGAAGGTGCCCAGGATGATATCCACGTCTTGCTCGACGCCCAGCGCTTCGGCCAGGCCGCGGCCGTGCTCGCCCATCACGCCGAAGGAGTGTGCTTCGTCGACCAGCAGATAGCCGCCGAGCCGCCGCTTGATGTCGACGATTTCCACCAGCGGGGCGACGTCGCCCAGCATGCTGTAGATGCCTTCCACGATAATGATCGCCTCGCGGGCCCGTTCGCCCAGGCGCACCATGCGGCGCTCCAGATCGGCGGCATCGTTGTGGCGGAAGCGAATAATCTCCGCGCCGCCGAGGGCGCAGGCGTCGTAAATGCTCGCGTGGCTGTCCGCGTCGATCAACACCACGGAGCCCGGCCCCGCCAGGGTGCTGATGACGCCCAGGTTGGCGGTATAGCCGGTGGAGAATACGATGGCGCTGGGGCGATCGAAGAATTCCGCCAGCTCCCGTTCCAGCGTCAGGTGCGATCCGTAGCTGCCGTTCGCCATGCGCGAGCCGGTGGTGCCGGTGCCGAGTGCGGCCAGGGCCGTTTGGCCGGCGGCGATCGCCTGCGCATCGAAGGTCAGGCCGAGATAATTATTGGTGCCGGCGAGGACAATCTTTTGATCGCCGATGCGGCCCTGGGTGGCGGAATACACTTCGTCGAGACAGGTGCCGAACGGATTCAGACCGGACGTTTGAAATTGTTCACGGTCATTGGCGAGCCGCGCAAACTTATCATACAGTCCCATGGCTTTTCTCCAGATAAGGGCGCAGCGCGTCAAGCAGTTGCTCAGGCGTTCTGACATCAAGCAATATATTGATAGGAATGGAGATATCTAATTCATCTTCCAGCATCATCAGCAGATCCAGGACTCTGATGGATTCCAGGCCAAGATCATTGACGAGATCGCTATCAGGTTTTATTTCCACTCCGCCTTCGACGATACCTTGCAAACACGTCAGGATATAATCCATTACAGCATCGCGATTTAGCATAAGAACGTTGACACACCTCTATTTGGAATAATTAAAACAGCCCTTCACGCAGCGCGCGCTCCAAACTCACCTGTGGAAACCAATTAATCTGTTGCGACAGCGCGTGATTGCTGGCGGACCAGTCATGATGGGTTAATTCGCGTATTTTGCTGCGCGTCAGCATCGGTTCCTGTTTGACCAGGCGGTTCCACACCACGCTGATATCCGCCAGGGCTTTCAGCAGCGGCAGCGGAATGCCTACCAGACGCACCGGCCCGTGCCGCACGGCGGCGCCGATGTCCCGCAGGCGCAGCCAGTTATAGCCTTCGGCCACGCCGTCGCACAGTTCGTAAATATTTGGCTGCGCGGGTTCGGCCTGCACCCATTGGCTGACCGCCTTGGCCAAATCGCTCACGTGCAGAAAAGAGAGCCTGGCGTCAGGCGCGCCCAGCCGGGGCAGCACGCCGCGCAGCAGGCCGTTGAACAGCGGCTTCAGCTCTTTATCGCCGGGCCCGTAAACCGCCGTCGGGCGGAAAATTCCCAGCGCGATGTCGCCCGTGGCGGCGATGAGTTGCTGCTCGGCGGCCTGCTTTGAATGGGCGTACCAGGACAGCGCCGGATGGCGGGCCGCCAGCGACGACATGAACAGGAAGCGATGGCAGCGGCCGTTCTGCCTGGCGGCCTGCATCAGGTTCAGGCTACCGGTCACGTTGCAGCGGGTGAACACCGCTTCCGCATGCCCGCGCACCTGGCCCGCACAGTGCACTACGCACTCCGCGCCGCGCACCAGCTCGGTGAGCGAGGGCCGATCTTCCAGCGTGCCGGGGATCCACTGCAGGTTGTCGATGGCGGCTTTTCCGGCTTGCCGCGTCAGGGCGCGCACGCTAAACCCTTGCGCCAGCAGTTCCTGGACGATGTGCCGGCCGATAAAACCGGTCGCGCCCGTCACCGCCACGGTGCCGCTCATTGCGCGAAACCGGCCAGCTGCGGCATTTGCGGGTAGAGCGAGGCGCTCAGCCAGCGTTTTTTGGCCTCGGCGCGGGCGGGTTTGCCCGACGACGTGCGGGGAATGCTGTGCGGCGGCAGCAGTTCGATGTCCACCGCGATGCCGAACTCGCTTTGAATGCGCGCGCTCAGCGAATGCACGATTTGCTCCCGGCGTTCTTCCGAGCTGACTCGGCACTGGATTTGCAAAATGATCCTGGCCGCCTCGTCGTGTTCTTCGGTCACGAAGGCAATCGCATCGCCGGAACGGATTTCCGGTTCAGATTCCGCGACGTACTCGATATCCTGCGGCCAGATATTGCGGCCGCGAATGATGATCAGATCTTTCTTGCGGCCGGTGACGTACAGATAGCCGTCCAGCAGATAGCCCAGATCGCCGGTGTCCATCCAGCCGGTCACCTGGATCTGCTGTTGGGATTCGTCGTCGCAGAAATAGCCGTTCATCAGGCTGGGGCCGGAAATCGTGATGTGGCCGACCTGGCGTTCCGGCAGCGGCTGCCCGGTTTCGCTGCGGATCTCGATGCGGTGGCCGGGCAACGCTCGGCCGCAGTTGACGAAGGTCGAGACGGCGCGGGTCTTCTTGCCGGGCGCGACCGCCTTGCCCTGGTACTCCAAAATATCGCGGTCGACCGCGTTGGTTTGCGGGCCGGAGCAAGGGTCGGAAAAGCTCACCGCCAGGGTGTTCTCGGCCAGGCCGTAGCACGGCATGAAGGCTTTGCTGTCGAAGTTGATGCTGCTGAAGTGTTCGCCGAACTGGCCGAGCAGCTCGGCCGGGATCGGCTCAGCGCCTACACCCGCGACCCGCCAGCTGGAGAGATCCAGATCGGCCAGCTCTTTGGCGTTGCTGCGGCGCAGGCACAGGTCGTAGCCGAACGGCGGGGCGACGGACACCGTGCCGCGATTCTTGGCGATCAGTTTCAGCCACTGCATCGGGCGCATGGCGAAATCTTGCGTGCGCAGGTAATCGACGGACAGCTGGGTCGCCACCGGGGTCAGCAGGAAACCGACCAGGCCCATATCGTGATAGAAGGGCAGCCAGGAGACGCAGCGGTCGCCCGCGCGCAGCTTGATCCCGTCGCGGCTGATCGCGTTCAGGTTCGCCATGGCCGCCCGCTGGGTAATGATCACGCCGCGCGGAAAGCGGGTGCTGCCCGAGGTGTATTGGAGATAGGCGATGTCGTCGGGCGAAGGTGCGGGCAACGCGATTTCCGGCTCCGGCAAGGCGTTAAAATCCTCGTCGCTGAGGATGTGCAGCGACGGCGCCTTTTCCGTGGCCGAGGCGATCAGCGGCGTCCACTCTTCGCTGCTGATGATTGCCACGGGGTTACAGCTGGCGATCAGCCCCTTCAGCTTGGCGGTGTAGGAGTCGCGTTGGCCGACGCCCATCGGGATCGCCAGCGGCACCGCCACCAGGCCGGCATATTGGCAGGCGAAAAAGGCTTCGACGAATCCCGCGCTGGTTTCGGCGATCAGCGCCACGCGATCACCTTTCTTGAGTTTCAGCGACAATAAACGCCGCGCGCCCGAGATCGCTTTTTGCTGCAGCGTGCGGTATTCGAGCACGGTCACAAGTTGATTGCGCCGATCGTAAAAATTCATTCCCGTATTGCCCAGCGCCGCGTAATCCAACGCGTCCACTAAAGTGGGGAAGTCCGCATAGCGCATGGGAAGAGAATGAACGGAACTTGTTTCAGACATAGACAAACTAGCCATAGATTAAAAATCACCAAAAGAGATAAAAGACTCTTGGCGAGGTAATTGATATTTTACTATGAATAGGGTTTGAATAAGTTTGTTATTCAACCATCTTCATTCCACGAACAGCGTATATTACCGTGCTTGAACGGTACGCCGGTTATTACCCGGGCAGAGTGTGGGTTGCCCGTTTTATCAGCCTTGTACGGCACCCTAGCGATATACAGGGGGCTATTGTAAGCTCCGGGTTTCGCCGTTCTTTAGCCTGAATGTGTCGGGCAGGAAATAACTGTCGACTCATGGGTTATGACCTCGTGCATGGCTATCTTAGAACTTAAACACTTCCTAAACAGTATGCCGCAAGAAATCAAAAAGTGAATGGCTCATTTAAGTTGAATCTTAAAAAGAGCATTAAGTGGTAAAAATGGCGATCCCGCTCCTGATTAAAGTCGGTACACTAAATGCGGCAGATTTCTTTTGCCCATACAGCACGAAATAATAAAAGAGCATCATTAGCGTAGCATGTCAGCGCCGCTTTTTGTTTCCCTTTTTTCGAACAATCATGGAAACCTCAGGGTAAATATCGGGCAATGAGCACGCTGATTCACCGGGGGTAATATTCGGTTTTTCTTATCGTTGAACCGGAGGCAATACACAATCCAACTAAAGAGAACAGCATAAAAAATGCTAAAGGCGTTGTCGCGCGCTTATTTAATTATTTTATTAAAACGTAAGGCTATTTATGATCCGCATTGAGAAAGTTCTGGATAAACGCGAGCTTAAAGAATTTATTGCTTTCCCCTCGTTACTGTTTCGCGATGATCCAAACTGGATTGAGCCGCTGTATTTAGAGCGCGAAGAGCATCTGTCAAAGAAGAATCCCGGCACCGACCATATCGAATGGCAGGCGTGGGTGGCCAAAAAGCAGGGGAAGGTCGTTGGGCGCATCACCGCACAAATTGATTCCCTGCACCGCGAGCTGCATGGCGAGGATACCGGCCACTTCGGCATGATCGACGCCGTTGACGATCCCGCCGTATTCAGCGCGTTGTTCACGGTGGCGGAGGAGTGGTTGAGGTCGAAAGGCGCGCGCAAAATCACCGGGCCGTTCAGCCTCAATATCAATCAGGAAAGCGGCCTGTTGGTCGAGGGGTTCGACACCCCGCCCTCGGCGCTGATGACGCACGCCAAGCCTTATTACGCGCCCCAGATAGCGCAGCAGGGCTATAGCGAAGGGATTGATTTACTTGCCTATTGGATGAAAAGAACCGATCTGCACTTTTCGCCGTCGTTAACCCGGATGATGGACCAGGTACGCAAAAAGGTGACCGTTCGCCGCCTCAACCGCAAGCGCTTTCGCGAGGAGATGCAGGTGCTGCGCGAGGTGTTCAACTCCGGGTGGCAGCATAACTGGGGGTTTGTCCCGTTCACCGAGCATGAGTTCGCCACCATGGGGGATCAGCTGAAGTTTCTGGTGCCCGACGATATGATCCATATCGCCGAGGTGGATGGCGCCCCCTGCGCCTTTATCGTCGGCTTGCCGAACATTAACGAAGCGATTGCCGATCTGCAGGGGCGGTTATTGCCGTTCGGCTGGGCGAAACTCTTGTGGCGGCTGAAAGTCAGCGGCGTGCGCACCGCACGCGTGCCGTTGATGGGCGTGCGCCAGGAATATCAATTCAGCCGCATCGGGCCGATTATTGCGCTGTTGCTGATTGAAGCGCTGCGCGAGCCTTTCGCCAAGCGTAATATCGACGCATTGGAAATGTCTTGGATCCTGGAAACCAATACCGGCATGCGGACGATTTTAGAACGCATCGGCGCGGTTCCCTATAAGCGCTACCGCTTGTACGAGAAAACGCTTTAACCGGCTGATAACGTTTCGTCTTTTAACGTCCTCAGGATAATAAGCCCGCCAGGGCATTTTTCGCGCTGGTCGTTTCACTGTTGTGCGGGCATCGCGTGAGCGAATGAATCCTCTCCTGAGGGCAAACGGTTAAGGTCTTTAATTAATAAACCCGAGATAAATTCACGGCGCGTGATTTATTTGCGGGCGTTGTCGTCGTGTTGATGAGAGCAAATGCTATGCCTGGAAATAAGAAAAAGGGAATAAGCCGATTAACCTACAGCATAAGGAACTCATGGGCCGGGGTTATTGACGCGGTGCTTACCGAAGATGCGTTCCGCCAATTATTGGTTATTAACGCCATTTTACTGGTTGTTACATTTGGTTTAGATATTACAAAAATGGAGCGACTGTTATTAATTATCTGCAGTTTCCTGCTATTGGTGGTGGAGCTGCTGAATACGGCGATTGAAACCGTGGTCGATCGCATTTCGCTGGAATTACATCCGTTATCCAAACGCGCCAAAGATTTGGGTGGCGCAGCGCAGCTGGTGGCGGTGGTGCTGACTATCGTTGTTTGGGCAACGGTGCTGCTGGGGCGATAGGGGTTTGAGTGGTTCAACCACCAGGCGGTTGTCGTGGCGATATAAGCGGTTATCATCGTTGTTTTGCGTTCAGCAAGGAGAGTAGGCCGTTATGCCCGTGAATTTTGATCTCAACGATCTTTATGCGTTTCGCGCGCTGGTGGAGTACGGCAATTTTCGGCTGGCCGCAGAGTCCATCTGCCTGTCGCAGTCGGCATTGAGCCGCAGGATTGAGAAGCTGGAAAACGCGCTGGGCATCAAACTGTTCGATCGCACCACCCGGCGCGTGACCTTGACGCTGTACGGGCAGGCTTTTGCCGAGCGTTCGGATCAGCTGCTGATGAATGTCGAAGCGGTGTTGGCCGATATCGATAAGGTCAGCCAGGAGCGTACCGGGCTGGTCACCGTCGCCACGGTGCCGTCGGCGGCCTACTATTTCATGCCCGACGTGATACGCCGCTTCCGGCTTCGCTATCCGCGCGTGCGCGTTAAGCTGATCGACGGCAGCGCAGGCAATGTCATCGAGGCGGTCACCGGCGGCCAGGCCGATTTCGGCATCTGCTTTGCCGGGCGCCTGCAGCCTAATCTTGAATTTGTGCCGTTGGTGGGGGACGTTTACGTGGCCGCCTGCCGGCGCGACCATCCGCTCGCCGCTAAAAAGAGCCTCACCTGGCGGGAGTTTTATCAGCAGGACTACGTGTCGCTGGATAAAACCTCCGGCAATCGCAATCTGCTCGATCAGCGCCTGGAACACCTCATGCCGGAGCGCCCCAGCGTGTGCGAAACTCGCCATGTGACGACCATGCTGGGCATGGTTGAGGCGGGCATCGGCATTGCCGCCGTGCCCGCCATGTCGATGCCCGCTTCAGAACATTCGGTGTTGACGTCGGTGCCACTGGTCGATCCGGTGGTGAAACGCAGCGTGGGCCTCATCAGACGCGGCGGCCGCATGCAGTCTTTCGTCGCCGCCGAGCTGGAAAAGCTGATTACTGAACAGTATCACTCAGCCTGACCGGCTGCTGCGCCGGCACGGTTCGCATGCCGGTCGCGCGAATGGTCGGCTGTGCCTGAGAGGAGGCGAGGAAGTCCAGCAGCGCTTTGCCTTCGCGGCGGTGCTCCGCCTTGGCAGTTACCGCGCCGGCGAAGCGGGTGATGTACTGCACGTTTTCCGGCAGCTCGCCGATAAAGGTGACGCCCGCCACGGGCAGCAATTCGCTGACCTGCTGGAAGCCCAGCGCGTATTTCCCTTGCGCCACTTCAGAGGCCACCGGAATGCGCTCAACCACGTGCGCTTTTCCTTTCACCTGTTCCTCGATGCCCAGCTTTTTGAACAGTTGGCCGCTGACGTAGCGGCCGCTGGCGCTGTCGGAATAGGCGAAAGAGTCGGCTTGCAGCAAGGCATTGCGCAGGTCGGCATCCGTTTTTATCGCCGGTTTGGGCGCGCCCTGTTTCACCACTATGCCAATCGGCGAATCGGCCAGCTCCACGCGCGAGCCCGGCTGGAGCCAGCCGCTTTTGTCCAGTTGGGTCAACGCGTCGCCCACCATGATCACCACATCGGCTTTCTCTCCGCGCGCCAGCCGCGCAGGGATCGCCTGCGGCGTTTTCCCCATGGAAGGGCCGGACACCAGAATGATTTTGTCGCCGCTTTGAGCTTCATATTCCGGGGCCAGTTTCTCCAGCGCGGCTTTGAAGCCGCCGGAGATCATCACGGTCAGGTCTTTGGCCAGCGCCGCCGTACTGAAGGAGGCGCACACGAGCAGGGTGATGATCGAACGAGTGAGTTTCTGCATGACATGATTCCTTATGGCGATGGCGCGTTAGCGTGCGGTTTGCAGCGGCATGGCGATGCGGCGATACAGATACAGCGTCGCCAGCAAGGCGCACAGCGCGGCGAAGCTCATCCAGTAGCCCGGTGAAGCCTTATCGCCGGTGTATTCGATCAACGCGGTGGAGATCACCGGCGTAAAGCCGCCGAATACCGCCGTCGCCAGGCTGTAGGCCAGCGAGAACCCGGCCACCCGCACTTCCGTTGGCATGATCTCGGTTAAGGCCGGGATCATCGCGCCGTTGTAGAGGCCATAAATGAAGGACAGCCACAGCAGCACGGCCAGCATCATGCTGAAGCTGGGGGCGGCGGCGAGCAGGCTGAGCGCCGGGTAGGCGGTGGCCAGCGTCAGCAGCGTCATGGCGACCAGCACCGGTTTGCGGCCGAAGCGATCCGACAGCGCACCGCCGATGGGCAGCCAGATGAAGTTGGAAATCGCGACCAGTAAAGTGACCAGCAAGCTGTCGGAGGCGCTGAGCAGCAGCACCTTTTTGCCGAAGGTTGGCGCATACACGGTGATCAGGTAAAACGCGGTGGTGGTCATGGCGACCATCAGCATGCCGGCGATCACCACCGGCCAGTTTTTCAGCAGGGTTTTAAACACGTCGCGCATCGCCAGGTGGTGGCGGCGGGCGGTAAATTCCTGTGTTTCTTCCAGCTTGCGGCGCAGTAGGAAGATGAAGGGAACGATCAGGCAGCCGAACAGGAAAGGCAGGCGCCATCCCCACTCGCGAATAGCGCTTTCCTCCAGCGCCGCGTTGAGCGCGAAGCCCATTGCCGCCGCCACCATGATCGCCACCTGCTGGCTGCCGGACTGCCAGCTGGTGTAGAAGCCCTTACGGCCCGGCGTGGCGATTTCGGCCAGATAGACGGACACGCCGCCCAGCTCCGCGCCCGCCGAGAAGCCTTGCAGCAGGCGCCCGCACAGCACCAGCAGCGGCGCCCAAAGCCCGATGCTTTGGTAAGAAGGGATAAGCACGATCAGGAAGGTGCCCGTAGCCATGATCGACAGGGTGACGATCAGCCCTTTGCGGCGGCCGACTTTATCGATGTAGGCGCCCAGCACGATGGCGCCAATGGGGCGCATCAGAAAACCTGCGCCGAATACCGCGAAGGTCATCATCAGCGAGGCAAATTCGCTGTTGGCCGGGAAAAAGGTGTGTGCGATGTAGGTGGCGTAAAAGCCGAACAGAAAGAAGTCGAACTGTTCCAGAAAGTTGCCGGAGGTGACGCGCAGGATCGCGCCGGCTCGGGTCCGGGTGGTCATGGGTGAGGTAGAGGAATGCATCTTTATCTCCAGTTTGCTATTGGCGCCTGACGCCACGCCTGTTGCTGAAGATTCGCTCAGGAAAATAAACTAAATAAGCGCAATAAACGCATGGCGCGATGCGTTTGGCGCATCAATCGGCGTTAACAATACTGCCTAACCCGATGTAACGTGGTGTTAACAAATTTATTGCTCACCGCCCGCTGCGTAGAACGCCGAAAACGGCATGCGCATTTTGTGACAGGGTTCATAAAGGGAGCGCAGGGAAACGCCCCATGCCTCTGAACGATTGTTCGATGCCGCTCGTAAAAAGGTGAATGCCTCGCACTGCGTTTGCAAAATGCGTGGATGTACGTTCAGCCTTGCAGTAACAACGCACGCCTTTGCATGTCATCCCGGTACCTCTCTGCTATAGCTTTACATCTATATAGTTGTTGATCTATATTGCAGGGAGGTCCCGTGTGGGAAATTAAAACAACGGATGTGTTTGATGACTGGTTTAGCTCACTCAACGATGCCGATCGGGCCGGCGTGCTTGCCGCATTGATGGTCCTACGGGAAAAGGGACCCGGGCTGCCCAGACCCTATGCCGATACGGTGAAAGGCTCACGTTACAGCAATATGAAGGAGTTGCGCATTCAGAGCCGTGGCGAACCGTTGCGGGCATTCTTCGCTTTCGATCCGTACCGTATTGGCATTATTCTTTGCGCGGGCAATAAAGCCGGCAATGAAAAACGCTTTTACGATCGAATGCTTCAGATTGCCGATCGGGAATTCACCTGTTGGCTGAACACATTAAACGAGAAGGAGTGACGCGATGGGCAGAACGCTGGAACAGCTTATTGCGGATGAAAAGCCCGAGGTCGTGGCCAACGCGCAGGCGCTGGCGGCGGACATCATGCTGAACATTCACCTTGCCGAGCTGCGCGAAAAAGTACAGAAAACGCAGGTTGAAATGGCGCAGGCGCTGGGGATCCGGCAGCCGACCGTGGCCGTGATGGAAAAACCGGGCCGCGATCTGAAACTGTCTTCGCTAAAACGCTACGTTGAGGCGGCCGGTGGCAAATTGCGGCTGGACATCGAACTGCCGGACGGCTCTCACTACGAGTTTGTGCTGTAAGCGCTAACGGCAGAAAGGCACAAAGCCCGCTTAGGATCTCCGGAGCGGGCTTTGTGCACCAGGGCTCCTTTGACACAAGCAGGCGGCCGTGAAAGCAAAGAGGCTCAAGACGGGCAGGCTTTATGGGCGCTTCCGTTTGGGCCAGATAGCGTTAAGCAGGTCACCCGTCGTACCTTCGCGATAAACCATCCCCTTGCTCAAAGCTGAAACGATACGACTTATGTTGATGAATCGCTCATTTAACGTGCAAAAAATTAATGCATTTCATTAAAATTGCGATGATATTCGTATTTTTATCGCACTATTTATTCAAATATTCACCCGGTGAAGTTCATCACATTTCTTTAACCTGCTTAACAGTAGATTTTTCTCGTTAATGGAAAATCGATTCAGCTAAAGGGGAAGGGAAATGAAGAAAACGTGGTTTATAGCGATGTTTTCGGCTCTGATTTCAGGGCAGGCGGCGGCACATAGTTGGGTGCTGACCAGCGCTGAAGATGGCGTGGAGAAAGGAAACTGGAAGATTTCGAGTGAGGCGCTGAAGATTAAGGATAAAACGTTCAGCATTGAGCAGAAAGTGCTGCACGGCGGCAAGCAGGAAGGCAGCAAGGTCGTGATTATCCGCAGCCAGGATGGCCTGACCATCACCCTCAGCCCCACGCGCGGCATGAACCTCCTGAGGGCAGAAGGATTTGGCGCGAAAATGGGATGGGATTCCCCGGTCAAAGAGGTGGTCAACCCCGCCTTTATCAACCTGGAAAGTCGCAATGGGCTCGGTTGGCTGGAAGGTTTCAATGAGATGATGGTGCGTTGTGGCTATGAGTGGACCGGTCATCCGGTGAGCGAAGGAGGGCAAATTTACACGTTGCACGGCAAAGCGGGCAATACGCCGGCCTCGCGGGTTGAGGTTGAGGTAGCGGATACGGCGCCGTATGAAATTCGTATTCGCGGCCTGATCAAAGAGAACACATTCAAAAAAGCCGATCTGCAAACCCTGACCGAATTGCGCTATGTGCCCGGCAGCAACAGTTTCAGCCTGCATGATGTGTTAACCAACCGGGCGGATTACCCCCATGACTACCAGATTATTTATCACAGTAATTTCGGTGCGCCGATTCTGGAAAATGGCGCCCGCTTCCTGGCGCCGATGGCCAGCATCAGCCCGTTTAACGACTATGCTAAAGCCGGGCTGAAGACCTGGGGAACCTATGCCGGCCCCACCAAAGGGTTTGATGAAATGGTCTTTAACATTAAGCCATTATCGGACCCGAATCATCAAACGCTGGCGGCGCTGGTCAATAACGCGGGCGACAAAGGGGTGGCTATTCAGTTCGATACCCGCCAATTACCCGTCCTGACGCTGTGGAAGAATACCGATACGTTAAAACAGGGGTATGTGACGGGGATTGAGCCGGGCACCAGCTATGCCTACCCGGTCACCATCGAGCGCGAACAAAAACGCGTTAAACAGTTGCAGCCTGGCGCCAGTGCGCAGTTTGATCTGACCTATACCTTGCTGCACAACAAGGCGCAGGTGGCTGATCTGGAGAAGAGGATTGCTGATATTCAGGGCAAGGTAAAAATCGATGAGAATGCCGTGCCGATAGCCAAAGAGTAGCGCGTTCTTGCGACTTGTTTAGCGCTAAAAAACAAAAAGCCCGCTCAGGCTTTCCTGAGCGGGCTTTTCTCGATATGGCTGATTGTCAGGGGGGCGTTCGCGCGGCAAAACGCTACTTTGGGGCAGGTGTCCCATCAAACTTCAGCACATCAATGAGCAGAGAAAAGGCGGAGCCAGGGTGTTTGCGATGCGGGTAGTAAAGGTGATACCCCGGTAAATCCGGGGTGAACTTGTCCAAGACGCGGACGAGTTTTTTCTCGTCAAGGGCGGTCTGCACCTGATCGTAGGGCAGGTAGGCCAGACCGTGCCCGTCGATTGCGGCATCCAGGATCAGGTCGATGGTGTTTAACAACAGCTGGCCTTCCATGCGTACCCGGACTTCACGCCCACCGCGGATGAGCCGCCAGCGGTTGGCGGTAGCCGATGTGGGAAGATAGAGGTTAATCGCCTGATGATCGACCAACTGCGCCACCGAGGTCGGGGTGCCTCGCCGGGCAAGATATTCCGGCGCGCCAACGATCGCCATCGGAATATCAGGCCCAATCCGCACGGCAATCATATCCTTATCCATCTCTCCCCCCAGACGGACGCCGGCATCGAAACGCTCGGCGACCACATCGCTAAGACCATAGTCGATGAGGAGCTGCACGTTTATTTCTGGGTGAGATTTCAGCAGCGTGCGCATGGCGGGCAGCAACAGGGTTTTTGCCGCATGCTCCACCGTGGTGATGCGTAGCGTGCCGGAAGGGCGGTTGCGCAGCTCGCCCAGTGAAGTCATGACGGAATCCAGGTCTTGCAGCATGGGGCCAAGGGTCGACAAGAGCTGCTCCCCGGCCTCGGTGGGCACTACGCTGCGCGTGGTGCGCGTCAGCAGACGAAACCCCAACCGTTCTTCGATGCGGCGGACGATCTGGCTTAACGCCGACTGCGCCATGCCCAGGCGGGCCGCGGCCCGGGTGAAGCTGCGCTCCTCGGCGACCACCACAAATGCCACCAAATCGGCTATCTCATCACGTTTCATCTCTGTTTTCCGTTCGGCTGATTAATCATTTAAGTGATAGGTCTAATAATTATTTTGGGTCTAATCATCTTAATGTTCAATGTCTATAGTGAGAATCAGAAACGATGTAGTTAACCGACCACCCTGATGAGGAACCGGATGATGAACCAGAAAATCAGCTTCACGAATAGCAATAACCCAACCATCGATCTTTCCGCAGTGCTCTACTTCCCACCGGCGTTCGACGCGGGCCGTCAGTATCCGGCCATCGTCGTTTCTCACCCGGGGGGCGGCGTGAAAGAGCAAACCGCCGGCACCTATGCCGCAAAACTGGCGGAGCAGGGGTTTGTGACCGTGGCTTACGATGCCTCTTATCAGGGGGAAAGCGGCGGCGAACCCCGTCAGTTGGAAAACCCTTATATCCGCACCGAAGACGTCAGCGCGGTGATTGATTACCTGACCACGCTGCCTTATGTCGACAATGCGCGCATTGGCGCGATGGGCATTTGCGCCGGCGCGGGCTATACCGCCAACGCCGCGATCCAGGATCGCCGCATCAAGGCGATCGGCACCGTCAGCGCCGTCAATATCGGCTCGATGTTCCGCAACGGGTGGGAAAACAATGTGAAGTCCATTGATGCGCTGCCGTATGTTGAGGCGGGTTCCAACGCCCGTACCGGCGATATCAGCAGCGGTGAACATGCCACCATGCCGCTGGCACCGATGAAAGAATCCGATGCGCCGAACGAAGAGCTGCGCCAGGCCTGGGAGTATTACCATACCCCGCGCGCGCAATATCCGACGGCGCCCGGCTATGCGACGCTGCGCAGCCTCAACCAGATCATTACCTACGACGCCTACCATATGGCCGAAGTGTATCTGACCCAGCCGATGCAGATCGTGGCGGGCAGCGTGGCGGGCAGTAAATGGATGAGTGACGATTTATACGATCGCGCCGCGAGCAGCGACAAGCGTTACCACATTGTCGAAGGCGCGAATCATATGGAATTGTATGACGGCAAAGCCTATGTCGCCGAAGCCGTTTCCGTCCTGGCACCGTTCTTTGGGGAGACGCTGTAATGAAAAATATCCGCATCCAAAACGCCGATATGGCCTGGCACATCGCCGCCCACATTCAGCTGCCGCCGGGGTTCGATGAATCCAAGCGCTACCCGACGGTGGTCAGCGTCCATCCTTTCGGCAGCTGCAAGGAACAAACCTCCGGCAATGTTTACGGCAAGGCGTTGGCGGAGCAGGGGTACGTCGTTATCGCCTATGACGCCAGTTTTCAGGGCGAGTCGGGCGGGGCGCCGCGCTGGATAGAGGATCCGACCCAACGGGTGGAGGACATCAGCCGCGTCATCGACTATGCCGTCACCTTGCCGTATGTCGATGCGGAGCGTATCGGCGTGCTGGGCATCTGCGGCGGCGGCGGCTATGCCGTCAATGCCACGCTGACAGAGAAACGCATCAAAGCCGTGGTGAGCATCACCGGCGTTAATATTGGGCGACTCTTCCGCGAAGGCTTCAGCGGCTACGATCCGCTGGGCGCGCTGAACGCGATGGCTGCGCAGCGCACCCGGGAAGCGCGGGGCGGAGAGCTTCAGGTCAATGAACTGCTGCCCGCCAGTCCTCAAGAGGCAACGGCCCATGGGCTCACCGAACGCGACGTTTTCGAAGCGACAGACTATTACAAGACCGCGCGCGGCCAACAGCCGGGTGGCGCGACGCGCATGTTGTTCTCGCATGCGCAAAAAACGCTGGCCTGGGATGCCTTTGCCTTTGCCGAGGTGCTGCTGACTCAGCCGGTGATGGTGGTGGTGGGCGAGAAAGTCGGTGCTTTTGGCGCCTATCGCGATGGCATGGAAGTCTATGGGCGCGCAACGGCTTCGGCGCATCGCGAGCTGGTCTCGTTAGCGGACTTTTCACATTACGAGCTGTATGACAAGCCGGAAGCCGTTCGTGCAGCGATGGACAAGGTGCTACCGTTTTTAGCCGCGCACCTGGGTGAATAACCGATGGAGAACACCATGAAGAATGTATTGATCCTTGGCGCCGGCGGCCAAATCGCCCGTCATGTTATCGACCGATTGGCGGATGAACAGTCGCTTGTGCAAACGTTGTTCGCTCGCCAGCCGGAAAAAATCCGGTCGCGCCCGGCCAACGGCCGGATCCTTATCGGCGATGTGTTGAACCCGTCCGCATTGGAACAAGCGATGCAGGGCCAGGATCTGGTGTACGCCAACCTGACGGGGGAGGATCTGGATGTGCAGGCTGAGGCGGTGATTGCCGCCATGCAGGCCAGCGGCGTCAAACGCCTGATCTTCGTTCTTTCGCTGGGGATTTATGATGAGGTCCCGGGAAAATTCGGTGAATGGAACAACGCGATCATCGGTGAGCCCCTCAAGCCATTTCGTCGGGCGGCTGACGCGATTGAAGCCTCTGGGCTGGACTATACCATTCTGCGCCCGGCCTGGTTAACGGATGAAGACCTGGTTGACTATGAGCTTACCGCCCGCGATGCGCCGTTCAAAGGAACCATCGTATCGCGCAAGAGCGTCGCCGCTTTAATTGCCGACATCATCGAGCAACCGAAAAAACATCTGGGTGAGAACATTGGCGTCAACCAGCCGGGCACTGACGGTGACAAGCCGTATTTTATGTAAATACCCGCCATAAAATTTATCTATATTCATTTGCTCAACCGCCCGGCGTATTACTCGATGACATCGTGATACGTCCTAGTTTGCAATTGACGCTTTAGTGCCTCGACACCTCGTACTGCGATGAGGCAGTACGAGTTTTTAAACCGATTAAGGTGAACAGATATGAATCGCATTTGGTTTGTCACCGGCGCCGCGCGCGGCATGGGCGCCCATATTGTCAGGGCTGCGTTGCAACAGGGGGACTGTGTGGTTGCAACGGGGCGGGATAGGGAAAAATTGCGCCGGACATTCAGCGATGTTGCAGCGGAAAAGATTGAGCTGCTGGAGCTTGATGTTCGTGATGAACATCAGGCGCTGGCTGCTGCAGATGCGGCCGTGAGCCGTTTTGGCCGCATTGATGTATTAGTGAATAATGCCGGGTTCTGTCTGTTGGGGCGTTTTGAAGAAGCGACAGCCGAACAGATAGAGCAGCATTTCGGCATGGCCAATGTATTGCGCGCGGTGCGGCGCCAGCGGGGCGGGCGCATTATCAACACCTCTTCCATCGCCGGCGTGAAAGCCGTCGCGAACGCCACATTTTATTCCGCGTCGAAGTTTGCCGTGGAAGGCATGACCCTGGCGTTGGCCGATGAGGTCGCGCCTCTTGGAATTACCGTCACCGCCGTTGAGCCCGGCTTTTTCCGCACCGAATTCCTCAATGACAGTTCTGCCCGGTACGGGGAAAGAAGCATTGCCGATTATGCCGCTTTTGGCAGCGCGCGCGAGCTACTGGCATCTGCCGATGGTCAGCAACAGGGCGATCCTGCCAAACTTGCGCAGGTGATTTGCCGGTTGGTGGAAATGGACACGCCTCCGCGCCAGCTATTAATCGGTAATGATGCTCTCGATTTCGTCATGCCGACGTTGCAGTCCCGCATCGCAGAAACGTGGGAGTTTGAGGCGCTCAGCAAGACGACCGATTTTGCTTAATGGCATCAAGGCGCTTACCTATGTATGGAACCCTCATCGGTTTGACGGTCGTTTTGCTGGCTATTTTGGGCGTATTGGCCTCTGTCACGCTGATTGAAAATCGACAAGCCGCCCAGTTGGCCAAGATAGAGCCTCATGCGCATTCAGAAGAAAACGCATCGCGTACCGCCGTCGTTTATTTTTCTCGTTCAGGGAGTACGGCGCTGGCCGCTCGCCATATCGCTAACCGCCTGGATGCACAGCTCTTCAGGCTTGATGCACCGAACTATGCCCCTGGCTTGCTAGGGCTGTCGTATGCGCTGAAAGACGCCACTTTGCTGAAAGAGCGGCAGGATGCGTTGCCCGAGATAACGCCGGCCAAGATTGACTTGACGCCGTTTGACACCCTCTGGTTGGGCTCGCCGATCTGGCTATACAGCCCGGCGCCGCCGATTTGGGCTTTTATTGAGAACAGCGATTTCAGCGGTAAACGGGTCATCCTGTTTAATACCCACAACAGCCACTTCTCGGACGAGCATATCGCGCGTTTTAAAGCCCAGGTGCTTGCACGGGGAGCATTAACTTTCGAGCATCGCACGGTGCTGCGAGGGCGAATGACGCAGCAAATCACACCGGAACAGATGCTGCAATTTATCGATGAACGCTGGCTGGGAACCCCGCTGGCGAAGTGATTTTTTATGATTTTTGATTTTAGATCAATATGTTAAATGCTGAGAGAATTATGAAAGATCCATTAATGCAGCCATTTTTATTTAAAAACGGCCTTGAGATGCGTAATCGCATCGTGATGGCCCCAATGACCACCTGGTCAGCCAATGATGATGAAACTATCTCAGATGCGGAGTTAGCCTATTATCGGGCACGCGCGAACGGTGTTGGGTTGGTGCTGACAGGCTGTTCCCATGTACAGCGAAATGGCATCGGGTTTACTCATGAGTTCGCGGCCTATGACGATCGCTTTATCCCGAGCCTGAAACGGCTGGCGGATGCCGCTAAAAGCGGCGGCGCGCCGGCGATCCTGCAACTCTTTCACGCGGGAAATAAAGCCGTTCCGGCCTTGATCCCCGATGGCGACCTCGTTGGCGCCAGTGCGCTAGCCGCACCGGCAGGCCCGTTTAACGATGGCAAAAAAGCCGGCCGCGCGTTAAGCCATGACGAAATTCTGACTGTGATCCGCGATTTTGGCGAAGCCACTCGCCGCGCGATTGAGGCGGGGTTCGATGGCGTGGAATTGCATGGCGCCCATGGTTTCCTGCTCCAAAACTTTTTCTCCCCGTATTTCAATCAGCGCACGGATGAATGGGGCGGTTCTCTGGAGAATCGCATGCGTTTCCCCTTGGAAGTGGCGCGCGAAGTTCGGCGAGTTATCGAACGCCATGCTACACAGCCTTTCTTATTGGGGTATCGGTTGTCTCCGGAAGAATCCGGCGAGAAGGGACTGCGTATAGATGATTCTCTGGCGTTGGCGAACCAATTGACGGAAGAGGCGCTTATCGATTATTTGCACATCTCGCTGCACCATGTACTGACGGACACCCCTCGGGATGACGAGGATGAAAAGAGTACGCTGGCAAGGTTCATTGAGCTGAATAACGGCCGTTTGCCGATACTGGCCGCCGGAAAAATCACGTCGTCGGACGTGGCACGGCAAGCGCTGGATGCCGGATTGTCCATGGTCGCTTTGGGACGCGCGATGGTTATGAATCCCCAATGGGTGGAGAGAGTACAATCAGGTCATGAAGGAAGCATGAACGTCAAACTCAACGCGTCGCAAGATCCGGATGAATTACAGATCCCACATAAACTGTGGCAAGCGATTCAAAATACCCCAGGCTGGTTCCCGAGCTGAAGGCCGCCATTGCCATGTTGTCCCTGGGCGGTGATGATGTGCTGACATGCACCGTAAACGCTATTGAAACACCGGTTAGCGATCCAGATAGCCGGTGGTCATTCCTGAATGAATGAACCCTCTCTTGCTGCGAGTTATAATCCGAAAAGCAAAAAGCCCGCCTAAGTTTCCTTAAGCGGGCTTTTCTAAATATGGCTCCTCTGACTGGACTCGAACCAGTGACATACGGATTAACAGTCCGCCGTTCTACCGACTGAACTACAGAGGAATCGTGTGAACGGGGCGAATAATAGCGGGGCGCCTGGGGTTTGTCAAAGCGCTAAACTGCAAAAAAAGTGCGTTTGCTGAGGGAATGAGCACCTTGCGCTGTTTTTCGGCATCTTTCGCCGGCAGGCGCTGATTTTTCCCGCCTGTTTCGTTGTCATATCGCTTGCACAAGCCCTTGCACGGCGATGGTGCAGGGCCACTCTCCCTCTCATGCCCCCTCTCACGCTAGCCGTACGGCCCTGACCCCGTTATCCCCGCCAAGCGCCGCGCCGCAACTGATATGTAGGATGAATAAGCAAACAATATGTATTCGTCGTCACAATGGCTGGATTTTTGCTTACCCATTTTTGGGGAATGCGACTGCGCTCTCAAGAAAATTATTTTCCCCGTCTACACATAAAGTGACTGATCCGCGCCCCCGGGCGTTTCGCTACAACAGTGCTGAGGAAGATAACAATGTCATCGAA
This sequence comes from Serratia sp. CY84636, assembly GCF_052166245.1. Classification (NCBI taxonomy): domain Bacteria; kingdom Pseudomonadati; phylum Pseudomonadota; class Gammaproteobacteria; order Enterobacterales; family Yersiniaceae; genus Serratia; species Serratia sp. CY84636. The sequence goes on along the minus strand of NZ_JBJNOX010000002.1, from coordinate 1,708,649 downwards.
ATTGATAAAAAGTCCGCTCGCTGCTTTGCTCATCGGTTGTTTAGGTACGGCGTTTTCCGCGCAGGCCGATATCGTCATCGGCGTCGCCGGGCCGTTCTCCGGGCCGAACGCCACCTATGGCGATCAGTATTGGCGCGGGGCTTCGCAGGCGGCGGCGGACATCAACGCCGCCGGCGGCATCAAAGGGGAAAAAATCAAGCTGGTGCAGGGGGATGACGCCTGCGAACCGAAACAGGCGGTCGCGGTCGCCAACCGGCTGGTGGATCAGGACAAGGTCTCGGCGGTGGTCGGCCACTTCTGCTCCTCTTCCACCATGCCCGCCTCCGAGGTGTATGACGAGGCCGGCATCATCGCCATCACCCCCGGCTCCACCAACCCGCAAATCACCGAGCGCGGCATGAAGACCATGTTCCGCATGTGCGGGCGCGACGATCAGCAGGGCGCGATCGCCACCAACTACATGCTGGATACCCTGAAGGCCAAACGCATCGCGGTGATCCACGATAAAGACACCTACGGCCAGGGGCTGGCGGATGCCGCCAAGGCGGCGATGAACAAGCGCGGAGTCAAAGAAGTGCTGTATGAGGGGCTGTCGCGCGGCGAGAAAGACTTCAACGCGCTGGTGACCAAGATCGCCTCGGTCAAGCCGGACGTGGTCTACTTCGGCGGCTGCCATCCGGAAGCCGGGCCGCTGGTGCGCCAGATGCGCGAGCAGGGCGTGACCGCCAAGTTCTTCTCCGGCGACTGCGTGGTGACCGAAGAGCTGGTGACCGCCGCCGGCGGGCCGCAGTACACCAACGGCGTGCTGATGACCTTCGGCAACGATCCGCGTCTGATCCCGGAAGGCAAGGCGGTGATCGCCAAGTTCCGCGCCAGCGGCTTTGAACCGGAAGGGTACACCCTCTACTCCTACGCCTCGATTCAGGCGATCGCCGCCGCCTTCAACGCCACCGGCGGCAAAGACAGCGCCAAGGCCGCCGAATGGCTGAAGTCGCACGACGTCGATACCGTGATGGGCAAAAAGGCCTGGGACCAGAAGGGCGACCTGAAGGTCTCGGACTACGTGGTCTACCAATGGGATGACAAGGGCAAATATCACCAGCTTTGAACAACCCAATACTGAAGTTGTGACCCTATGACCGACGGGCTCGCCGCTCTGGCGAGCCCGTTCCGCGATGACCTTTGGGCCGCGTCGGACTGCGTTGGCGGCCTTACCAGGCGAGACTGCTCATTATGGATGTATTCTTTCTGCAACAGCTGATCAACGGCCTGACCCTTGGCGCAGTGTATGGCCTGATCGCCATCGGCTACACCATGGTTTACGGCATCATCGGCATGATCAACTTCGCCCACGGCGAGGTGTACATGATCTCCGCCTACCTGTGCGCCATCGGCTTGGCGCTGCTGTCGTTCTTCGGGCTGCACTCGTTCCCGCTGCTGATCCTCGGCACGCTGGTGTTCACCATCGTCATCACCGGGGTGTACGGCTGGGTGATCGAGCGCATCGCCTACAAGCCGCTGCGCAACTCCACCCGCCTGGCGCCCTTGATCTCCGCCATCGGCATGTCGTTAATCCTGCAAAACTACGCGCAGATAAGCCAGGGGCCGCGCCAGCAGGGCATCCCGACGCTGCTGAGCGGCGTGTTCCGCCTGGAGTTCGACGGCGGCGTGGTGCAGATCACTTACACCAAGGTGTTTATTCTGGTGGCGTCGCTGCTCGGCATGGCGATCCTCACCTACATCATTCAGCGCACCCGGCTGGGGCGCATCTGCCGCGCCACTCAGCAGGATCGCAAAATGGCTTCGATTCTCGGCATCAATACCGATCGGGTGATCTCGCTGGTGTTCGTGATCGGCGCCGCCATGGCCGGGCTGGCCGGGGTGCTGATCACCATGAACTACGGCACCTTCGATTTTTACGTCGGCTTTATCATCGGCATCAAGGCCTTCACCGCCGCGGTGCTGGGTGGCATCGGCTCGCTGCCGGGGGCCATGCTGGGCGGGCTGCTGCTCGGGGTGGCGGAGGCGCAGTTCGCCGGCATGGTGAACTCGGATTACAAGGACGTGTTCTCCTTCGGGTTGCTGGTGGCGATCCTGATCTTCCGTCCGCAGGGCCTGCTCGGTCGGCCGCTGATCGCCAAGGTTTAAGGAGAATGCCATGTCGCAATCCGTGATCAACGGCGGGCTGGACGTTAAACGCAGCCTGCTGGACGCCGTCTTGGCCGGGCTGATCGCCCTGATCGTGTTCGGGCCGATCGTCGGCATCGTGCTGAACGGTTACAGCTTCAACTTCGAGCCGCACCGGTTGGTGTGGATTATCATCGCGGTGATGGCCGGGCGGCTGTTGCTGAGCCTGTTCTTGCAAACCGCGCCGGGGCGCAGGGTGCTGGCGCGTTTCGACGGCGGCAACGACGGCGTTTACGTGCGGCCGCTGGGCTATAAATCCAACCTGCGCTGGATCCTGCCGCTGATGGCGGCGATCGCGCTGCTGTTCCCGTTCGTCGCCACCAAATACCTGCTGACGGTGGCGATCCTCGGTCTGATCTACGTGCTGCTCGGCCTGGGGCTGAATATCGTGGTCGGCCTGGCGGGGCTGCTCGATCTGGGGTACGTGGCGTTTTACGCCATCGGCGCCTACGGGCTGGCGCTGGGCTATCAGTACCTCGGGCTGGGATTTTGGGCGATGCTGCCGCTGGGGGCGCTGATGGCGGCGCTGGCCGGCGCGCTGCTGGGCTTTCCGGTGCTGCGCATGCACGGCGACTACCTGGCGATCGTCACGCTGGGGTTTGGGGAGATCATCCGGCTGGTGCTGAACAACTGGATGTCGCTCACCGGCGGGCCGAACGGCGTCTCGGTGCCGGCGCCGACGGTGTTCGGCCTGGAGTTCGGCCGCCGCGCCAAAGACGGCGGGGTGCCGATCCACGAGTTTCTCGGCATCGATTACAATCCCAACCTCAAGTTCATTTTCATCTATGCGGTGCTGTTTTTGGTGGTGCTGCTGGTGCTGTACATCAAGCACCGGCTGACGCGCATGCCGATCGGCCGCGCCTGGGAGGCGCTGCGCGAGGATGAGATCGCCTGCCGCTCTCTCGGGCTCAATCACGTGCTGGTGAAGCTGTCGGCGTTTATGCTGGGTGCCTCCACCGCCGGGCTGGCGGGGGTGTTTTTCGCCACCTATCAGGGCTTCGTCAACCCGACCTCGTTCACCTTCTTCGAGTCGGCGCTGATCCTGGCGATCGTGGTGCTGGGCGGCATGGGCTCCACCCTCGGCGTGGTGCTGGCGGCCTTCGTGCTGACGGTGGCGCCGGAGCTGCTGCGCAGCTTCGCGGAATACCGGGTGCTGCTGTTCGGCGTGCTGATGGTGGCGATGATGATCTGGCGGCCGCGCGGGCTGGTGCGCATCAGCCGCGCCAGCTTCGCCGAACGCAAGGGGGTGGCGCCATGAGCGACGCCATTTTGCGGGTGGAGCACCTGATGATGCGCTTTGGCGGCATCAAGGCGCTGAACGACGTCAATCTGGAGGTGGAGCGCGGCTCCATCACCGCCCTGATTGGCCCCAACGGCGCCGGCAAGACCACGGTGTTCAACTGCCTGACCGGCTTTTACCGCGCCAGCGGCGGCGCGATCCTGCTCAATACCCACAAGCGGCCGACCGACGTGATCCAGGTGCTGGGGCAGAAGTTTCGCGCCGGCGACTGGATACGCCCGAAGCAGCTCGGCTCGCGCCTCTATTACAAGATGTTCGGCGGCACCCACCTGGTCAACCGCGCCGGGCTGGCGCGCACCTTCCAGAATATCCGCCTGTTCCGCGAAATGTCGGTGGTGGAGAACCTGCTGGTGGCGCAGCACATGCAGAGCAACCGCAACCTGATCGCCGGGGTGCTGAATACGCCGGGCTACCGCCGGGCGGAGAGCGCCGCGCTGGATCACGCCTTCTACTGGCTGGAGGTGGTGGATCTGGTGGACTGCGCCAACCGGCTGGCGGGGGAAATGTCCTACGGCCAGCAGCGGCGGCTGGAGATCGCGCGCGCCATGTGCACCGCGCCGGAGATGATCTGCCTCGACGAGCCGGCCGCCGGGCTGAACCCGGTGGAAACGGCCACGCTGAGCCGCATCATCCGTTTTCTGCGCCAGCATCACGGCATCACGGTGCTGCTGATCGAGCATGACATGGGCATGGTGATGGAGATCTCCGATCGGGTGATCGTGCTCGATCACGGCGACGTGATCGCCCGCGGCACGCCGCAGGAGATCCAGCACAACGAGGCGGTGATCGCCGCCTACCTGGGCGCGGACGAAGAGGAGCTGGCGGGATGAGCGAAGCGATGCTGGAATTTCGCGAAGTGGACGTGTTTTACGGGCCGATCCAGGCGCTGCGCCAGGTGTCGCTGCAGGTCAACGCCGGGGAGACGGTGGCGCTGATCGGCGCCAACGGCGCGGGCAAATCCACGCTGTTGATGTCGATCTTCGGCCAGCCGCGCATCGCCGGCGGGCAGATCCTGTTTGGCGGCGAGGACATCAGCCGCCGCTCCACGCACTACGTAGCGGCCGGCGGCATCGCGCAGGCGCCGGAGGGGCGGCGCATCTTCCCGGACATGAGCGTGGAGGAGAACCTGCTGATGGGCACCATCACCGTCGGCAATCGCTATCTGGAAGAGGATTTGCCGCGCATGTTCGAGCTGTTTCCGCGCCTCAAGGAGCGGCGCAACCAGCGGGCGATGACCCTGTCCGGCGGCGAGCAGCAGATGCTGGCGATCGCCCGCGCGCTGATGAGCCGGCCGAAGCTGCTGCTGTTGGACGAGCCGAGCCTGGGGCTGGCGCCGATCGTGGTGCGGCAGATCTTCGGCGTGCTGCGCGAGCTGACCCGCAGCGGCATGACGTTGTTTCTGGTGGAGCAGAACGCCAACCATGCGCTGAAGCTGTCCGATCGCGGCTATGTGATGGTCAACGGCCAGATCCGCCTCACCGGCAGCGGGCAAGAGCTGTTGAACGATCCGGAGGTAAGAAAGGCCTATCTGGGCGGCGGTTGAGCGCCGCCCTTGGGCAGGGAGGCCCGTGTTCAGAACTGGCGCTGCATCCAGCGCACGTTCAGCCGCACCAGGGCGATGATGGCGCTGGAGAGCAGCCGCAACCCGCCGGGCATGTCGCGGCGGCGGATGTCCAGCAGCAGCACGGTGCGCACCTGCGCGCTGTCGTTCCACACCTCGTGTTCGAAGGTATCGTCCCACAGCATGAACTCCCCCTCGTGCAGCCGGTATTCGCGGCCGTCCACTTTCAGCACCGCCGCCGGCACCCCGTCGGCGCGTTTGGGCATGTCCAGCACCAGATAGCCGCGCAGAATGCCGCGGAACGGCCCGCGGTGGGGTGGCACCTGTTTACCGGGCGCCAGGAAGGAGAGCGAGGCGGACAGCACGTCCGGCGACGAGGCGATCAGCGCTGCCAGCGTCGGGCAGCGTGCCAGGTTGCGGGCGATCGGCTGGCCGTAGGCCTTCATGATGAACATGCGCCAGTCGCGCGCGTCGTTGGCGGAGATCGATTCCTGCTGGATCATGATCTCGTGAAAACGGGGAATATTGTGCAGATCGTGGGCGACGGTCAGCGCCTCTTCGCGGATCTGCCGCCATTGGGCGGTGAAACGTTCGGCGTCGGGGAACAGCGCGGCACTGTCGAGCACCGGCTTGCCCTGAATGCGGCGATCGTAAACATTGCGCAATGCGAGCACGGACCAATCATAAATCGCGGACATAATGACCTCGCCTCAGAAAACGCCAAATGGACACTGCGCGCGGTTCTTCGGCGCGGCGCGTCGTCTGCGGCGGCCGGAGGGGAAGAGCGGCAGGAAAAATTGGTACGCTTCAAGAGATTAGCACAGCATTTGTGCAACCGTGTGTCTGCGAATGTGTCGAAATGCGGCGAAAAAAACCACACAATTAAAGTGTGACGCGTATCGCATTTAGCGGGCCGGTTGGTTAAAATATCGCTACTTGCCCGCACCTGTCCGGATTTTGTTTACCATGGAACACGCTGCCGTTTCGCGCTCAACCGCCTGGTTGCGCGTGGTTATCCTCGCCGTCTCGGCCTTTATCTTCAACACCACCGAATTTATTCCGGTCGGTCTGCTGAGCGACATCGCCGCCAGCTTCTCGATGCAAACCGAACAGGTCGGCCTGATCATCACCATCTACGCCTGGATCGTCGCCGCCGCCTCGTTGGCGTGCATGCTGCTGACCAGCAAAATCGAGCGCCGCAAGCTGCTGATCGGCGTGTTCATGCTGTTTATCGCCAGCCACGTGCTGACCGCCGTGGCCTGGAATTTTACCACGCTGGTCATCTCGCGCGCCGGCGTGGCGCTGGCGCACTCGGTGTTCTGGTCGATCACCGCCTCGCTGGCGATCCGCGTGGCGCCGCCGGGCAAGAAAGCCCAGGCGCTGAGCCTGCTGGCGGGCGGCACCGCGCTGGCGATGGTGCTCGGGCTGCCGCTCGGGCGGGTGGTGGGGCAGCTGCTCGGCTGGCGCATGACCTTTATCGGCATCGCGGTGTGCGCCACCCTGGCGCTGGTGCTGCTGTGGCGCCTGCTGCCGGTGCTGAAAAGCGAGCACTCCGGTTCGCTGGCCAGCGTGCCGCTGCTGTTCAAACGCCCGGCGCTGCTGGCGCTGTACATGCTGACCGTCATCGTGGTGACGGCACACTTCACCGCCTACAGCTACATCGAGCCGTTTATCCAGACCGTGGCCGGGCTGTCGGAGAACTTCACCACGCTGATGCTGCTGCTGTTCGGCGCCGCCGGCATCGTCGGCAGCCTGCTGTTCAGCCGCTACAGCGAGCGTTTTCCTTCCGGCTTCTTTATCGGCGCCATCGCGCTGCTGGCCTTGAGCCTGCTGCTGCTGTTGCCGGCCGCCGGCAGCGAAAGCCACCTGACCGTGCTGTGCATCTTCTGGGGCATGGCGATCATGGCCATCGGCCTGTCGATGCAGGCCAAAGTACTGAGCCTGGCGCCGGATGCCACCGACGTGGCGATGGCGATTTTCTCCGGCCTGTACAACTTCGGCATCGGCAGCGGGGCGCTGCTGGGCAACCAGGTGAGCCTGCATCTGGGCATGGGCAACATCGGCTTCGTCGCCGCGCCGCTGGCGCTGATCGCTCTCGGTTGGTGCCTGCTGAGCTTCTACCGCAGCGAACGGCTGCAGCAGCACTCCAGCCGTTAAGCTGTCGATTCGGGATGCCGCTGCGGCATCCCAGGTTGCATTTTCCTGCTATAAAACAGGCTGCTGCAGCGTTTTATGCTTAACTTTTTTTCATAGTCTGCTAATTAAAAATTTAACTCCGACGCCGCTTCGCTAGCATAGAAAGTCATCAAAAATGTTAATGCGAGGTTAACGGTGAGTGACTCTGTAGCGGCGTCGCCGATCCATGCGCGGGATTTGGCGGCCAGAATCGACGCCTTGCCCGCGTCGGCCGGCCTGTGGCGCTTTATCATTCTGCTGTCGCTGGGCGGCTTTTTCGAACTCTACGATCTGTTCCAGACCGGCTATATCAGCACCGGCCTTATCGCCGACGGCATTTTCCACACCGGCGCGCAGGGCGTCTTCGGCGTGTCGGACCAGGCGGCCTTCGCCTCCGCCACTTTTCTTGGCCTGTTCGTCGGCGCCAGCCTGCTGAGCCCGTACGCCGATCGCTTCGGCCGCCGCGCCACCTTCATGTTTGCCCTGATCTGGTATGGCGCCTTCTCGCTGCTGCTGGCGTTTCAACAGCAGGCGGAGTGGGTGATCTTTCTGCGCTTTCTGGTGGGCGTCGGGCTCGGCATTGAGCTGGTGACCATCGATACCTACCTGACGGAGTGGGTGCCCGCGCATCTGCGCACCCGGGCTTTTGCCTTCGCGTTCTTCGTGCAGTTCCTGTCGGTGCCGGCGGTGGCGCTGATGTCCTGGTGGCTGGTGCCGCAGACGATTTGGGGCCTGAGCGGCTGGCGCTACGTGGTGATCGCCGGCGCGCTGGCTTCGTTGGTGATCTGGCTGGTGCGTAAGGGGCTGCCGGAGTCGCCGCGCTGGCTGGTTCAGCAGCGGCGCTATGCGCAGGCCCGGCAGGTGATGCGGGATATGGAGCGGCGCTGCGGCGTGGCGCCCGCGGACTTTCCGTCGCGCCCGGTTGACGATGCCGAGGGCGCGCCGCTGCGCGGCCGCTTTCGCGATATCTGGGCGCCGCAGTATCGCGATCGCACGCTGATGCTGGTGGTGATGAATTTCTTTCAGGCCATCGGCTTCTTCGGCTTCGGCAACTGGCTGCCGGCGCTGCTGTCGGGCAAGGGCGCTTCGGTCACCCACAGCCTGCTGTACGCTTTCTTCATCACGCTGGCCTACCCGCTGGGCTCGCTGCTGTGCAGCTTCTACGCCGACAAGATGGAGAATAAGTGGCAGATCGTGTTGTCTTGCCTGGTGACGGTGATCTTCGGCTCGCTGTTCGCGCTGCAGAACAACCCGCTGTGGCTGATCCTGTGCGGCTTCTTCATCACCTGGTCCAACGCCTGGCTGACCTACAGCTACCACTCCTATCAATCCGAGATCTTCCCGACCCACATCCGCGCCCGCGCCGTCGGTTTCTGCTACTCCTTCAGCCGGCTGTCGACGGTGTTCAGCAGCATCATTATCGGCATTATCTTGCAGTACGGCGGTTCGCTGGGGGTGATCGCGTTTATCGTCGCCAGCATGCTGATCGTGATGCTGGTGATCGGGCTGTTCGGCCCGAAAACGCGCGGCATCGATCTGGAAAACATCTGACGTTTTGCGCCGGCGGTGACGCCGGCCTCTTCAGCAAAAAAACTCGCGATCATGCGAAAATTATTCCGTTATCACTGCTTTTGCGCCTGCCGTACTGTTACCTGGTACAAAATCCAATTCAATACCGAGCGGGGAACACGTCATGAGCATCCTCACCGCGCCCGATGGCGCGCGCATTTTCTATAAGGATTGGGGCCGCGGCCAGCCGATCCTGTTCTCCCACGGTTGGCCGCTGTCCGCCGACGCCTGGGACAACCAGCTGCTGTTTTTCGGCCAGAGCGGGTTCCGGGTGATCGCCCACGATCGCCGCAGCCACGGCCGTTCGGATCAGACCTGGCACGGCAACGACATCAACCAATACGCCGACGATCTGGCTCTGCTGATTGAAACGCTGGATCTGCGCGATCTGATCCTGGTCGGCCACGCCATCGGCGGCGGCGAAGTGGCGCGCTACATCGGCCGCCACGGCAGCGATCGGGTGGCGAAAGTGGTGCTGGTGGGCGCCGTGCCGCCGCTGATGCTGCAAACGCCAACCAACCCGGAAGGCGCACCCATGGCGGCCTTCGACGGCATTCGCAGCGGCGTGGCGGGCAACCGCTCGCAGTTCTTCAAAGATCTGGCGGTGCCGTTCTACGGCTTCCACTGCGACGAGGTGGAGAGCAATGCGGGGCTGATCGACCACTTCTGGCTGATGGCCATGCAGGGCGGCGTGAAAGGGCAGTACGACGGCGTGAGCGCGTTCTCCGAAGTGGATTACACCGCCGATCTGTTGGCGATCGACAGACCGACGCTGCTGGTGCACGGCGACGCCGATCAGATCGTGCCGATCGGCGCCTCGGCGCTGAAAGCCGCTAAGCTTATGCAACAGGCGGAGCTGAACGTTTACGCCGGCGGCGCTCACGGCTTGGCGCAGGTCGATCCCGATCGCTTCAACGCCGATCTGCTGGCCTTTATCCAGAATTCGCCGTTCTAAGGGGGCGCGATGAACCTGACTGCTATCGCCGCCCGCTGCGCGCAGCGGCTGCATGCGCCCGCGGTGCGCTGGCTGCTGCTGCTCGCCATTTGCGCCGCCTACATCCAGGGCGGGTTGGTCAAGGCGCTGAACGTCGAAGGCGCGGTTGCCGAGATGACCCACTTCGGCCTGCAGCCGGCGGCGCTGTTCGCCGTGCTGGTGACGCTGCTGGAACTGGCGGCGTCGGCGCTGATCCTGAGCGGCTTTTATCGCTGGCTCGGCGCGTTGGCGCTGGCCGGTTTTACCCTGATGGCGACGCTGATGGCCAATCCGTTCTGGCAGTTCGACGGGGCGGAGCGCGGCCAGATGATGAACGGATTTTTTGAACACCTCGGGCTGGCCGGCGCGCTGTTGCTGGTGGCATTTAACGATTTGAAGGAGCGAACGGATGGCTGAACAGACGGAAAACAAGGCGGCGGCGGGCGGCTTCGCGCCGCTGAAAATCCCATTATTTGCGGTGCTGTGGGGCGCCACGGTGCTCGGCAACGTCGGCAGCTTTATGCGCGACGTCGCCAGCTCGTGGCTGATCACCGATCTGTCGAGCAACCCCTCGGCGGTGGCGCTGATGCAGACCGCCGCCACGCTGCCGGTGTTCCTGCTGGCGATCCCGGCGGGGGTACTGTCGGACATCCTCGATCGGCGGCGCTTTCTGATCTTCGTGCAAATTCTGCTGGCCTGCGTCAGCGGCAGCCTGCTGGTGCTGTCGCAGACCGGTGCGCTGACGGTGGAATACCTGCTGGCGCTGACCTTCGTCGGCGGCATCGGTGCGGCGCTGATGGGGCCGACCTGGCAGGCGATCGTGCCGGAGCTGGTGCCGCGCACCGAGCTGAAAAACGCCGTGGCGCTGAACTCGCTCGGCATCAACATCGCCCGCTCCATCGGCCCGGCGGCCGGCGGGCTGCTGCTGGCCAGCTTCGGCGCCGGCGCGGCCTACGGCGCGGACGTGATGAGCTATGTGCTGGTGATCGCGGCGCTGCTGTGGTGGAAGCGGCCGAAGGCCGAGGACAGCGGCCTGTCGGAACACTTCTTCGGCGCTTTCCGCGCCGGGCTGCGCTATGCCCGTTCCAGCCGTGAGCTGCACGTGGTGCTGCTGCGGGCAGCGGTGTTCTTCGCCTTCTCCAGCTCGGTCTGGGCGCTGCTGCCGCTGGTGGCGCGCCGCATGCTGGGCGGCAGCGCCGGCTTTTACGGCGTGCTGCTGGGGGCGGTAGGCGCCGGGGCGATCCTCGGGGCGATCGCGCTGCCGCGCCTGCGCCAGCGGCTGAATGCCGACGGGCTGGTGCTGCTGGCGGCGGTGCTGACCGCCGTGGTGATGGCGGCCCTGTCGCTGGCACCGCCGCAGTGGCTGGCGGTGGTGCTGCTGTTGGTGCTGGGCGCCGGCTGGATCATTGCGCTGACCACGCTCAACGGCGCGGCGCAGGGCGTGCTGCCCAACTGGGTGCGCGGCCGCGGCCTGGCCATCTACCTGATGGTGTTCAACGGCGCGATGGCGGCAGGCAGTCTGCTGTGGGGGCTGGTGGCGCAGGAGCTGGGCGTGGCCGCCACGCTGCTGGTCGGCGGCGTCGGCCTGTTGGCGGCGGGGCTGCTGTTCCACCGCCTGCGCTTGCCGACCGGCGAGGCCGATCTGCAGCCGTCGAACCATTGGCCGGAGCCGCTGGTCAACACGCCGGTTGAGAACGATCGCGGCCCGGTGATGATTCAGGTGGAGTACCGCATCCGCGAACAGGATCGGCCGCAGTTCCTGCGCACGCTGCTGATGCTGGAGCGGGCACGCCGCCGCGACGGCGCTTACGCCTGGGGCATTACCGAGCACACCGGCGATCCGGAATGCATCATGGAGTGGTTCCTGGTGGAGTCCTGGGCGGAGCACCTGCGGCAGCACCAGCGGGTGTCGCACGCCGACGCCGATCTGCAGCAGGAGGCGCTGCGCTTCCACATCGGGCCGGAGAAACCGGTGGTGCATCACTTCCTGTCGCTCGACCGGCATCAGGTGAAGCATTAACTGCACGGCCAGGCGGTGAGAAGGTGCTATGCTTTTGGTCGGTTCGGCGGCGCGGCCGCCGTAAGACGAATGTAGTCAGCACAGGGAGACACATTGATGACGGCACCTTCTGCTTTTGCCCGCGAGCTTGGGCTGCGCTATCCGATCGTTCAGGGGCCGATGAACGGCGCGTCGCCGCCGGCATTGGCGGTGGCGGTGAGCAACGCCGGGGCGCTGGGCTCGTGCGCGGCGGCGCTGTCTTCACCGGCGGTGATCCTCGAACGCGTGCAGCAGATCCGCGCGCAGACCGCCGCGCCGTTCAACATCAACCTGTTTCTGCTCGATGAGCAGCACCCGGATCTCGCCGAGCTCAAGCGCGCCCAGCACCTGTTGCGGCCGTTCCGCGAAGCGCTGGAGCTGAGCGAACCGCCGATCCCCACCCAATTCGCCGAAAACAACCGCGACCAGATCGCGGCCTTGCTGGAGGCTGCGCCGCCGGTGGCCAGCTTCACCTTCGGCGTGCTGCCGCGCGCCACGGTCACGCAGTTCAAGAAGGCCGGCTCGCGGGTGATTGGCACCGCCACCACGGTGGCGGAAGCCCGCGCCTGGGAAGAGGCGGGCGCCGACTTCGTTTGCGTCTCGGGCTCGGAGGCGGGCGGCCACCGCCCGACCTTCCTCGGCGACATCGAGCAATCCTGCGTCGGCCTGATGGCCCTGCTGCCGCAGGTGGTGGCGGCGGTGAAGATCCCGGTGATCGCCGCGGGCGGCATCATGAACGGGCGCGGCATCGCGGCGGCGCGCTTGCTGGGCGCGCAGGCGGCGCAGCTGGGTACCGCGTTCCTGTGCAGCCCGGAGTCGGGCATCGCCGAAGCCTGGCGGGCGGCGCTGAGCAACGCCGGTGATGACAGCACGCGCCTGACGCGCGCCTTCAGCGGCCGCCCGGCGCGCGGCATCGTTAATGATTTCATGCGCCAGATGCGCGCGGAAGAGGCGCAGATCCTGCCTTATCCGGTGCAGAACGCGCTCACCGGCGATATCCGCCAGGCGGCGGCCAAGGCCGGGCGCGGGGAGTTTATGTCGCTGTGGGCCGGGCAGGGAGTGGGCCTGGCGCGGCCGATGCCGGCGGCGGAGCTGGTCGCCACCCTGGCGGCGGAGCTGGAAGCGGTGTGACCTCGTCTGCGCGATTTGGGGGGAGCAACGGAGCCAAAACCGTCGTTTTCTGACCCTGGGCTCGACTGAAAACCAATCTGGCGTGGAATTAGCCACCAAAGAAAACGTCCAGCAAACACTCGGTTGCTGGACGCTGCTTAAAACTCACTTATCGAAGGCACCGGTAACTACTCAATACCGTATTTTTTCTCGGTTACGAATGCGGGTTCTTTCCAGTTCGGTCCCTTCTTACACCCAGAACCATAAGTTCTAGCTGAAAAAACCTGACCACTATCCTCAAGCTTTTTTGTCTCATGGATTAGCTTGATGTTATAAGATTCATACTTCTCAGCAGCTTTATGCCGGCCAAAAAACCGGTCCATTGATGGATACGCTATACCGTTTTCTCCACGACTTACCAGAAATAAAATAACATCGGCCATATCTTCATTTTTAACCATTTCATCAAAATCAATCATTTAAACACCTCGATATTTATTTCTGCGGATTCAACGCTTCAGGCGTATACAAAAGAGTTTCATCAGAACTCAACCTATAGTCTTCCAACGTCGCCGTATGGGTGTTGTTCCAGACTTCGTAGTCATTTTCGGGAACCGTACTATCTGCGATCCCCAGAGCACGATAACGCTCAAGTTCCCTGACTTCATGGGTGTAGTAACGTTTGTCGGTGTCAGTCGCCTGTAGTTCACCCTTCAGGATTTTCTCCAAACGATCGATCATTACCGCATTTTCCGCTGACGCCCCAAACCGCCCGGTATGCAGCTTCACTTTATCCACGCCGGCGCGGTCAATGATGGCGGTTTTCCAGTCCAGATTCTGAATTGGGCCACCGGCCTTGTCCGTGTTGTAGTCGCGACCACTGTATTGCCCTTTGGCGTTGGTTTCACCATAGATACCACTGAGCATGACATAGACTGGCTCAACACCGGCCCCCGTTGCATCAGGCTGCCAGTAGATAAAATCCTGCAGTGGCAGGTCGCCTGCCGGAAAGGTCGTCGTGACGATACTGTCGGCCTGCTTTATCTCTGTACCGGTATGCACCGGCGTTACCGGCGCGGCTGGCGCAGGATTGCCGGTATGCCACGGACCTGAAGGGGCGGCGCCCGGGTTTATCAAAATGGTTCGCCCCGGCGCACCGGCCACCGCCGGCAAGGTGATCCGGTCCAGGCCGGTTGTTTCATCGCGAACCGGCAGATACACCGGCACGGTAGCGGAGACGCCGCCCGTTCCTGTTTTGACCAGTATTACCTCTTGCTGGCCGTTATTCCCCCGGCGAATAAACCCGCGCACCGGTAAATCGACCGTGGTCATTTCCGGCTGAATCGGTGTTTTCCCTGCGGCAACGAGGCTGGCCGGAACGGTAAACATCTGTGTCAAATCACGACCCAGCAATTTATCAATATCGCTCTGACTTTCACCGGCTTTCCCCGGCCAGAATCCGACAACGAAGGCACCGACTGCCGGGCCTGCAGCACTGACCGTGGCAATCCGGGAAACTTCCACCGCGCCGCGCCACACTCCACCGGATACCCAGCCGGCCAGCTCACTGGCGGTGGTCATCACGCTGTTGACCCATGTCGATAATTGTACCATACCGCCCGCACGGTTGAGCACCATGACCCCGGCGGTGGCCATCGCGGCATTGGCCGCTTTTATCATGCCGGGTGTATAGACCGGGGCGTCCAGTACGCCGGCTTTGGCGAACAGCGCTTTCCGTGCTGCTTCAGTCTTGCGGGCTTCTTCAGCCTTACGGGCCTCTTCGGCTTTGCGGGCTTCTTCAGCTCGACGGGCTTCCTCTGCTTTGCGAGCTTCTTCAACTCGACGGGCCTCCTCTGCTTTGCGGGCCTCTTCTGCCTTGGCCTTTGCCTCCGGGGTTTTGGCAGCAAGTTCCGTCTTAAGCTGGTTGATGCCATCATCGCTGAGGCCGCGCTTTTCCAGTTCGCTGATCAACACGCTCAGCACATACCGGTTTTGCTCGGTGTCTGCCATTAAACCGTAAAGCGTTTTCACCCCATTCCTGAAATCGCCGCGGTCGAGCTGGTCAAACGCTTGATTATACGTATCGGGTGCAGAGTGTCGGTATAAGGCGATTTGTAATGCGCGCCGCTCTTCCTCCGTGAGTTTCATGAAATGCGCCATTTTTTTGCGCAGATACATCAGATTTTTAAAGTTTTCTTTTGAAAACGCAGACGGCGGTGCGGTCACCATACCCGGGATATTGATTAACGGATACAGGACGTTGGGCAGACTATGATTAAACCGCGTCGCCGTGTTTCTGACGGTCACCTGCAGTGGCAGTTTTGCGCCGAACAGGTTGCCGCGCAGGTTGTTTTCATTTTTCCTCATGGAATTCAACAACACACGGTCATTTTTCCAGTATTTGCAGTTTTCTCGCCCACAAACGGGGCAATGGTCATTATCGGACTTGTTCAGATACTCATCCAACACCGTACTGAATCCGATACCCAGCGTTTGACCGGACGGGTCAGGACGTGGTTCCAGTCGGTTTTGAACACCCATGCGGGAGATATCGGGGGCCGAATAAATATTAATGTTTGTGCTCCCGACAGGACCGGTCGGATTGGTATCATAGCCCAATCCATTCAATCGACCGGTTTCCTGGGGGCTAAAACCACTGTATACCCCCGGCAACTGACCGTTGCCAACGGCCCCTGACCCGGCATTGAGTTGCGGAGGTGGGTCAGAAAGCACCACCATTTCTTCTTCAGCAATATCTTGCGGCATTTTTTTCATCCTTGTTTCATGGGGTTATACAGCGATCCAGCCGGACGACTGTTGCTGATTTACTTCTGCGCGAGTGCCTTTTCCAGCGTTACCAGTCGTGTTTCCAGCTCGATACGGGCTTTGCGCTCTGCATTACATTCGGCCTCTCGGAGCGCTCGTTCTTCCTTAAGCGCTTCAACCAGCAGCGCCACCACGCCGTTGATATTGATGCTACGGGCGTCTTTCAGCACGCTGCCATCATTGAGCTTCAGCTCGGTCTGGGTCACGGATTGGGGGAGAATTTCTTCCACTTCCTGCGCAATCACGCCGGCTTCTGGCAGCCCCTGTTTGAGGTAGGTGTAACCGCCGATATGGGCCAGCTTGTCCAGGGCGCCGTCAATTTTTGTGATATCGGTTTTCATGCGGGCGTCGGAACTGCTGTGCCAGCCGCCGTTGGCAAAAGCGTTACCATCATGACGAAATTCGTACCAGCCATTGGCACCACCATTACCAACATGGACCCCCATGAAATGATGCTGACCGATACGTTCATAGTGGTAGAGATTGGTGAACAGGTCGCCGGCGCCCTGCAGATGTAGCCCGTTCGTCACCCGCTCTGCATCGTTATTATTCTTGTTTCCGCTAATCCAAATCCATCCATCGGGGTTACGTTTAGTCAGTTGGCCCACAGACAGTTCCGCATTCGGCCTGACCTGGAGTTCGTTCCAGTTTCCCTGCCAGTCGCGGTAAGAGAGCAGGCCATAATCCTCTTTGCCGGCGACCACGCGTGACCCCATCAACATGGCCGTAGTGATGTTACCGCTGGTGAAGTCGGTATGTACGGCCGCCGCATCATAGACCTGCCCATTAATAAGTGGGGCTGGACCGGTGGTCGCGGTGGAGATGCCGGCATTATGCGACACCATCGCCCCGCCGGAGATATCTACGCCGTTGCGCAGCGCCACCCGACCGGAAGCCAGATTGAACGAGAAGGGGCGCAGCGTGTTCCACTGCCCGTCCTGGGCCTGCCCGTTTGGTGTGGTCAGGGCATAAAAATCTTTGCCGTCGTTACGCAACATCACGCCGGCGTTGCCGTTAGCCAGTCGAAAGCCGTTGGCAGATTTTGAGACGATTTCACCGTCGCTGATGACCCGTTTGCGAAGGGTGGTGAGTGATTTAAGTTCGGTGATGTCGTCGTTGACGCCACTCTGTACCTGGGCATTTTTCTTTTGTTCAGCCATGATAATTCCTCGGTTTATTAATAAGTTCCTGCCATGGAAATGGCGCATGGTAACGCTTTACAGACAGTTAACGACGCTACGCATTTAAGGCGAGGATGGTCAAAAATTACGAAAACTGTATGCATGAACAGTAGTTTGTGAGCATCAAGAATAAATATCAAATGATAATGATAATCGTTTGTTGTGTGGTGGATGAGACAAGAAAGAAGAACGGATGATTTCTGGCGATGACGTGATAACTTATTAATTTATAGATTAATAGTCATTTAAATTGACTGCTTAAGTGCGTTTGTTGTTCCGTTGCTCCCCACACCCATTTACTGCTTTGGCGATATGGGAACCGAGCATAAAACGCCAGCGGCAGGCCTGAAAATAGATGAACAGCCCGGCGTTCGCGCCGGACTGCGGGTTTGTCTTGGCTAGACGAGAATATCGGCGGAGGCGTCGACCTGCCCAACGATTTTAACCAGGAAATCAGGCTGGTTATGACCGGAGAGATTGATCGCCAGATCGGTGACATTCTGCTGCGAGTCATAATTCAGCGCCGCTTCATACAACGAGCCGCTTAAACTATTCACGAAGTGCAACTCGCTCCCTTCTGCCTTAGCCGTCTGGTTGATCCACGAGAGATCGATTTTATCCACCGCCGTCTGGAAATCACGGATCCAGTCCGGTGAGGCGGCTTGGCTGTCGCCGACTGCGCGGAAGACAAAGGTGTCCGCGCCTGCATTGCCCCAGAGCTGATCGGCGCCGCCGGCACCGTAAATGATGTCGTTGCCTGCACCGCCTTTTAGCGTATTGTTCAGTGCGTTGCCCACTAAAATGTCGGCGCCGCTGCCGCCGATGATATTTTCAATCTGCGCGCCGTAGGCGATGGCGATATTCGCCTTCAAGCCGCCCACATCTGAGAATGCGCCTTCGTTAATGTTGATTCGCTGATCTTGGTTGTAGCCTGAAAAATCCAGCGTGTCATTGCCGCCGGCATCCCAGATAGCCGCCACGATTTTGTCCGTGGACGTCTTAACGCTCAAAAAGTCTCTGTCCGTATTCGAGTTGAAACCATAGGTGGTATCGCCGGTGCGCGTGGTGGTATTCGCGCCGTACAGCTTCTGTATGGCGGTAATATCATCCAGCTGCGGCCCCGAGGGCCAAACGCCTTTATAGTCAGCGCTGGTGTATTGCTCGCTAAAATAGCTCATTAAAGAATATTGATGATCGTCTTCATAATACTTCGCCGAGTTGGTGTAGGTGGGGTAAGTCGCGTTGGAGGCATCATAGTTTCCGGGGTGGGAGAGCCCGAGCGCATGCCCTATTTCATGGGTGAGCGTATCCCTGGCATAGTTATTGGTCTGCGGATTCGAAGCGTCGTAGCCTTTGTTACCGCTGATCCATATCGTGCTTTTGAGATCGTTTTGCGTACTTTCATAGGAGGTGTAATTGCCTCCGCTGGCCGCCTTATAAAAACCAAACTTTATATCAGCGCTTTTGGCATCGGTGCCTTTGACCTCGGTGAAGGTGATATTGGCCACGTCCGACCAGGATTGCAATGAAAGCTTGGTTTGGGCTTGCTGCGCGGCGGTAAGCTGCGCGGCGCCCGTCTTGTCGCTGCCGGTATAGACGGGGAAAGAGTAGGTCAAGGTAGCCGCATGGTCGGTCACGCCTTTGCCATTGGCGGAATAATGGCTCCTCAGCAGCAGATCAGAAACCTCTTGCGTGGTATATGACGGTTTACTGCTCCCCGCGTGATCGCCTCTTTCATAACGGTTTATATAATCGGAAATCTTATCGGTCGCTAATGACATATCAAACTCCTTTGGACGTTGACAATATTGCACCTAACGCTCTATATGCTCGTACACAGGTTTGAAAATCAGGGATAATTAAGGTGATATCATTGGCTTGCCTCCTTGGTCTGGCTTGAATATCGCACTCAAGCGGGATATGTCCTTATCATTAATCACGGTGAGGAATTAATGGTGCGCAGTGGTTGGCTGAAAGCAGTATAGGCATAATTATTTTATTAATGAGTTATTCTTATATGAATCTTTTACATAAGATATGCGTAAAAGGCGTGCTTAAATAACCAGGTGGAATTAAACATTTATTTAATATTACTCTGTAATTGGATCGCGAAGTTTATGTGACTGATTTATCTTTTTGCTTTTCTTTGATTTTTATCTGTGAATGGCGGTGAGTACCCGCCATTGCCGTAATGCATATGGGCGGCTACTCGCCGGCGATCGACATTAATTGAGTACGGGATTATTAAGGGCGCCCGCGTACACCAATTAACTTGACTGATACTTAAAAACGGTAGGTGCCCTGCGCCAGCACGAAATTCATGTTTTTCAGCCCGGCATGCTGCTGCAGGCTGTGGCCGACGTCGAAGTAGACATAGGCTACCTTGAACTGGAGATCGCTGCGCGGCGTCCAGGTGGTTTCGACCTGATACTGGTTGCCGATAAAGCGCGAGCCTTGCTCGCTGCCTTTCACCGGGCGCATTGGCCCGAGGTAGAAGGCATCCTCACGGCGTTGCCGCCATAGCGCGTCCCAGCTGAAATCGATGGACAGGGTTTGCCACGGCGTAATCGTGACCGAAGGGTGGATGGCGATCAGGTTAGCCGGCGCCACCAGCCCGTTCTCGGTCAGGTAGGGCAGCTTGGGGTACATGGCGTTAAAGGTATTGAGCTGCCCATCGTGACCGTTTTTATCGCCGCTGGCGATGCCAATCTTGCCGCCGAAGCGCGGTTGCCAGCGCCAGTCGCTCACCGTATACCCGGCGTGCGCCGACGCCGACCAGGCGCGGATGTCGCGCTGTTCTGCGCTGCCGAACTGCCAGGCGGCCTCGTTGTCCCAGTCGAATCCCTGCGCCGCGCCGAAAATGCGCGCGCCGACGGTATAGCGCCGCTCTTGCCCGCTGAGCTGCGCGTAGTGGGCGTCGCTATCCTCAAAGCCGAAGGTGTAGAGATCGAGCGAGGAAGCCAGCGCGGCCAGCGGCGTGGTGCCGTACAGCCCCCACACCTTTTGGCTGTTGTCGGTATCGTCGTCGAAACTGCCGGTCTTGAGCGTAATGGGGTGGCCGATAAAGGCGTCGAGGCGGTTTTTGTCCTTGACCCAGCTGGCGCGGATAGCGTCGAAGGCGCGGCGTACGTTGGGGCCGTCGCGGGTGCCCAGCAGGTGCAGCGAGCCCAGCGCAATCTCCTGGCGACCGATCCGCAGGGTGCCGAGGCCGTAGGCGGTGGGCAGTTTCATATCCACATAGCCCTGGCCGAGGTAAGCATGATCTTCGTCGGTCGGCTTGCGCCCGCGGTCGCGCGGCGTGGCCAGCGACGATCCCACCTGCACATAGGCGCCGACATAGTCGCCGTAGTCGAGGCGCGCGCCAACCAGCAAGCGCTGCATGAAGGTGTCGTCGCGTCCGCCGTTCAGATCCCGCTGATCCGTCCATTCATAGCGCTCGCGCAGTGAACCGTCAAAAGACAGGGTGGCCGCATCGCCCAGGGGGATATTTTTCCAGGGAGACGCGGCGGGCTCCGCCGCCAGGGCGGGGAGCGTGGAGAACAGCAACAGTGCGGGAAGCGTGCGTTTCATCATGGATATCCGAAGAAAAAAGCGCGCCGCAGCGCGCCTTGGGTTTATTTAGCCGTCTGGTGAATTTCGGCGATGTAGCCGCCGGGGAAACGCACCAGCGCCGAGGCGCGGCGCTCCGCCGCCGTCGAACGCCACAGCACCTGCGCGCCGCTGGCCGTCGCTTTGGCCAGCGTGGCCGGCAGATCGTCGACGCCATAGCCGGTGCGCTCATGGCCGAACGGATAAGGCAGATGCCCGTCGGTGACGAAAATGCGCGTTTTGCCGAAGCGGGAGTCCAATTCGATCTGGCGGATCTTGCCGTTGTCGCTGCGGCCGATTGCCGCATCGCTGACCAGTTCGTCGCTCACGACCTTGCCGTGCGAGAACGCTTGGTAGCTTTTCAGGAAATCGTCGACGCGGTAGGCGGAGAGATACAGGCGGTTTTCCGGCACGCTCAGCAGTGGCTTGTAGTCAGGCGCCTTGGTGTGCCAATAGAGCTGCATGTTGACGCCGCCGGGCCACTGGATCACCGCGTCGCGGCCGATCGGATCGTCGAAAGGCGCAACCTGCACATCGGCGCCGGCGGCCCTGGCCTGGCGGATGGCGGCGTCCATATCCCTGACCAGAAAACCGTTGCGCTCGGTGCCGAACGGGTGCGGGATCGGCGTTTTGAAATCGAACACCGAGAAGCTGCCGGCCGGCGTCAGTATCAGCTGGGAGTAAGTTTCGCTCGGCGTGGGCGTGACGTTGACCAGCACGCGTTCGGTGCTGGTACCGCCGAATGTTTTCAGAATGCTGTCGACAAAGGCATCCATCTTGCCGCGTTCGACGTAAACATGTGTGGTGTCATATTGCGGCCCTACGGCGAGAGACGCCGTATCGGCCGCCCAGGACATTGCCGGGAGCAGCAGCGCAAGGGCCGATATCCTCAGCCGACGAGAAGAAATACCGATAATATGTTGCATGATGACCTCCAGGTAGCGGTTATTTTCCTGAGTAAAGTGTGATTCCCTATGACCTTTCCCGTCGGTTGAAAAATAAAAAAGAAAAGCGCAGTGCGCGGGGTGAAGCATTAAATAAGGGCGAGCGTCTGGCGCCTGGGAAAATATCACCCAGGTGCAGAACCTCTTTTTTATTGGCATAAAAACGGTGGGCGCTTTTGGCGGCCGGGCCCGCAGCCGCTAAGGGGCGGCGATGAGAATAAGGCCCGCCTTGGCGCATATTGAGGTGAATCGAGGATAATCCATAACGGTGTTCTCCTGGATGGGATATATCGCATTAGCCAGCTGAGTTTACGGTCTTCATTGCCGTCTAAATATAAATACAGCATTAAAAGAATTGCCGCCCATCAAATTTTTATATGACTTGTTGAGTAAATACGAATAAGCGGGTAAAGAGAATATCGCGGCGCCAGCCATGGCTCGCCGAAGCAGGCCGTTGAGGGGGCTTACGCCAGGTTTGGGCGATCGTCGTAAGGGTTATTGATGTTCTTAGCGGGAAGGAACAGCGCGAAGATCAGCATTACATAGGGTGTGAAGCAGAACCATGTCAGGCACCAACCACCGGAGTAACCCGCATCATGCAAACGGCGCACATTGGCCGCTAGCATAGGCAGCAGAAACGCCGCAAGCGCGAAAATGGAAATCTCATTCATCTTGCTGGCGATAACGGCGAGATAAAGCAGAAACCAAACGTGCTGGCACAAAAGCAGCATTGAGTAAGGCCCACGGCTTTCGCGGCCTGAGTAAGTGAAGGTCTTTTTGTAACTGCTGAAGAGCGGGTGAGCGCTGTCCGATGTCTTTATCATGCCATCTCCTTGGCTGCGGTTAGCCAACGTTAGCACGAGATTGCGATAAAGATATGCATCAATGATTAAAAAGCCCGCCAGGTTTACCGTGGCGGGCTTTGTGCTGTCGCTTAGTTACGCCAGATCGAAACGATCGAGGTTCATCACTTTGTTCCAGGCGGCGACGAAGTCGTGGGCGAACTTCTCCTGCGCGTCGGCGCTGCCGTAGACTTCGGCCAGCGCGCGCAGCTGCGCGTGTGAACCGAACACCAGATCGACGCGGCTGCCGGTCCACTTGACCGCACCGCTGCGGCGATCGCGCCCTTCGAACAGGCCGTCTTCACCGACCGGGTGCCAGGTGGTGCCCATGTCGAGCAGGTTGACGAAGAAGTCGTTGGTCAGCGCCTGCGGCCGCTGGGTGAACACGCCGTGCTGTGTGCCGCCGACGTTGGCACCGAGCACCCGCAGCCCGCCGACCAGCACCGTCATTTCCGGCGCGGTCAGGGTCAGCAGCTGCGCCTTGTCGACCAGCAGCGTTTCGGCCGGCACGCGGTATTTGCCCTTCAGGAAGTTGCGGAATCCGTCGGCGAGCGGCTCCATCGCTTCGAAGGAGTCCACGTCGGTCTGCTCCTGCGAAGCGTCCATGCGGCCCGGCGCGAACGGCACCGTCAGGGCCAAACCGGCGTTCTTCGCCGCCTGTTCCACGCCCGCGGCACCGGCCAGTACGATCAGATCTGCCAGCGAGACGCGCTTGCCGCCGGTCTGGGCATCGTTGAAGGTGCGTTGGATGCTCTCCAGCTTGGCCAGCGTCGCGGCGAGCTGCGCAGGCTGGTTGACCGCCCAGTCTTTTTGCGGCGCCAGGCGAATGCGCGCGCCGTTGGCGCCGCCGCGTTTGTCGGAACCGCGGAAGCTCGAAGCGGAAGCCCAGGCGGTGGAGACCAGCGCCGACACCGGCAGGCCAGAAGCCAGCACGGCGTTTTTCAGCGCGGCGATGTCCTGCTCGTCGATCAGCGGATGATCGACCGCCGGGATCGGATCCTGCCAAATCAGCTCTTCCTGCGGCACTTCCGGGCCGAGGTAGCGCGCACGCGGCCCCATGTCGCGGTGGGTCAGCTTGAACCAGGCGCGGGCGAAGGCGTCGGCCAGCTCCTCCGGGTGCTCATAGAAGCGGCGCGAAATCTTCTCGTAGGCCGGATCGAAGCGCAGCGACAGATCGGTGGTCAGCATGGTCGGGCGGCGTTTCTTGTTCGGATCGAAGGCGTCGGGAATGGTTTCACCGATGTCTTTCGCCACCCACTGATGCGCGCCGGCCGGACTTTGGCTCAGCTCCCATTCGTATTCGAACAGGTGGCGGAAGAAGTCGTGGTTCCACTGGGTTGGGGTGGTGGTCCAGGTGACTTCCAGGCCGCTGGTGATGGCGTCTTTGCCGACGCCGGTGCCGAAGGTGCTGTGCCAGCCGAGGCCCTGCGACTCCAGCCCGGCCGCTTCCGGATCGGCGCCGACGTTAGACGCCGGGCCGGCGCCGTGGGTCTTGCCGAAGGTGTGGCCGCCGGCGATCAGCGCCACGGTTTCTTCGTCGTTCATCGCCATGCGGGCGAAGGTTTCACGGATGTCGCGCGCGGCGGCCACCGGATCGGGGTTGCCGTCCGGGCCTTCCGGGTTGACGTAGATCAGGCCCATCTGCACCGCCGCCAGCGGGTCTTCCAGGTCACGGTCGCCCGAGTAGCGGCTGTTTGGCCCGCCGCTCAGTTCCAGCCAGATCTTCTCCGAACCCCAGTAGACGTCGTCCGGCTCCCAGGTGTCGGCGCGGCCGCCGGCATAGCCGAAGGTTTTAAAGCCCATCGATTCCAGCGCCACGTTGCCGGTCAGGATAATCAGGTCGGCCCAAGAGATATTGCGGCCGTATTTCTGTTTGATTGGCCACAGCAGGCGGCGCGCCTTGTCGAGGCTGACGTTGTCCGGCCAGCTGTTGAGCGGCGCGAAGCGCTGCTGGCCTTCGCCCGCGCCGCCGCGGCCGTCGCCGATGCGGTAGGTGCCGGCACTGTGCCAGGCCATGCGGATGAACAGGCCGCCGTAGTGGCCGAAGTCCGCCGGCCACCATGCCTGCGAGTCGGTCATCAGGGCGTGCAGATCCTGTTTGACCGCCGCCAGATCGAGACTGTTGAAGGCATCGGCGTAGTTGAAGTCTTTGTCCATCGGATCGGACAGGGGGGAGTGCTGATGCAGCGGTTTCAGGCTGAGCTGATTAGGCCACCAATCCTGATTGGTGGGGCCGTCTTGCGGTGCGGGCTGCTTGCCGCCCGAAAACGGGCATTTGCTTTCAGTTGTCATAATGCGCTCTCTGCTTCCGTAAAGGTGCTCCAGCCGCCGGGCGTGGAGCGGTTAACAAGGCATGCGGGTCAGGCTTGCGTCGGGTGTTGCGCTAAGTAACTGAACTCAATGGAATCACATCGCCCCGGCCGCTAACGGGCACAGGGCGACTCATGGCTAAGCTTAGTCAGCGGCGGCGGAGAGATAAAATAGGAATGAGTGAATATTGCGATAGCTTGCGGCGATTTATGGGGGTGTTATTGATAGCCAGCACGCCGCCTTATCGACGCCGCAACATCACCTTGAGCACCGCGTCTGCCAGCTTGCCGAACGGTGCACGCAGCAGATCGGTGAAGTGCCAGCGGCTTTGGATGAAGACGCCCTTGGCGTGGCTCAGCGCCCGGAATCCTTCAATGCCGTGATAGGCCCCCATGCCGCTGGGGCCGATGCCGCCGAACGGCAGATCGTCCTGGGCAAAATGCAGCAGGGTGGCGTTGACGCTGACGTTGCCGGAGGTGGTGCGCGCCAGCAGCCTGTCCTGCAGCGTGCCGCCTGGGCCAAAGTAGTACAGCGCCAGCGGGCGCGGCCCGGCGTTGATAACGTCGATCGCTTCATCAAAGGCGGCGTAGGTGCGTATCGGCAGCAGCGGCCCGAAGATCTCCTCTTGCATGATCCGGCTGTCGTCGGGGGCGCCGACGATCAGCGTGGGGGCGAGGGTTTTCGGCCGTTCCGCCGCCGAGTTCGGGCGATGGCCGACCGGATGGATTTGCGCGCCGCGCGCCTGGGCGTCGGTGAGCAGATCCTGCAAACGGTGGTAGTGCCTGTCGTTGATGATGGCGCCGTAGTCATGGCTCGTCGGCCCGTCAGGGTAAAACGCTTTGACCGCCGCGTCGTAGAGCGCGATGAAGTTTTCCACATCGTCCTGATGGATTAACAGGTAATCGGGTGCGATGCAGGTTTGGCCCGCGTTCGACAGCTTGCCGAACACCAGGCTGTTAACGGTTCTGGCGGTGAGCGCGCCGGGCGCCACGACGGCGGGGCTTTTGCCGCCCAGCTCGAGCGTCAAGGGCACCAGATTTTTACCGGCCGCCTGCATGATCTGGCGGCCGATCGTCGTGCTGCCGGTGAACACCAGGTGATCGAACGCCAGTGTGCTGAACCCGGCCCCGACGTCCGGCCCGCCGGTTACCACCGCGACCTCATCGGCGGGAAACAGCGCCGCCAGCATGGTTTCGATGAGTTGACTGGTGCGCGGCGTGAGTTCCGAAGGTTTCAGCATCACGCGGTTGCCGGCGGCCAGGGCGGTGGCCAGCGGGATGAAGGTCAACGAGAAGGGGTAGTTCCACGGTGCCATGACGCCAATCACGCCCTTAGGTTGGTATTGCACGTAGGCGCGCCCGGCCTGGTACGGCAGGGCGACGTGGCGGCGTTCCGGCTGCATAAAGCGCTTCAGGTGGCGCAGCAGATAATCGATCGCCTGCACGGTGACCAGGATCTCCAGAATGTCGGTTTCGTAAGGCGAGCGGTGGCCGAAGTCCGCGCTGACGGCCGCCGTCAGCGCACCGCGCTGGGCCAAAATGGCGCTCCGCAGGCGGCGCAGGGCGGTTTTGCGCTGAGCGATCGTCGGTGCGCCGTCGCGCAGGAAGGCATGGCGCTGGGCGGCAAGCCGTTGCTCCATCGTCATGAGGATGTCATCTCCCTGCACTTGAATTCTCCTGATGCCGAGTGAAAGCGGGAATGCGGTTTGCCGAATCGTGTTTGACCTTAAAGTGAGCTTTAAACCTATACTCGTTAAATGATCAACGCAAGATCGTCGGCCAACCGGGATGAGGGAGCCAGAGATCCCGGCGCCGTGCGCAGTATAAACCTTCTTTTTTAACCATAGTGTAAATGGGAGAAACGACATGGGTTACGTAACAACCAGCGATGGCGTCGAGATTTTCTACAAGGATTGGGGCCCCAAAAACGGCAAGGTTATCTACTTCCACCACGGCTGGCCGCTGTCCAGCGACGACTGGGATGCCCAGATGCTGTTCTTCGTGAACAAAGGGTTCCGCGTGGTGGCGCACGATCGCCGCGGCCACGGCCGCTCCAGCCAGGTGTCGGAAGGGCACGACATGGACCACTACGCCGATGACGTCGCCGCGGTGGTAAAACACCTGGGCGTGCAGGGCGCGATGCACGTGGGCCACTCGACGGGCGGCGGCGAAGTGGTGCGCTATATCGTGCGCCACGCCGAGGACAAGGTGTCCAAAGCGGTGCTGATCAGCGCGGTGCCGCCGCTGATGGTAAAAACCGACGCCAATCCGCAGGGCACCCCCAAAGCGGTGTTCGATGATTTCCAGGCGCAGCTGGCCGCCAACCGGGCACAGTTCTATTACGACGTGCCCGCCGGCCCGTTCTACGGCTATAACCGCCCGGGCGCCAAACCCTCTGAGGCGATTATCTGGAACTGGTGGCGCCAGGGTATGATGGGCGGCGCCAAGGCGCACTACGACGGCATTGTCGCCTTCTCGCAGACCGATTTCACCGAGGATCTCAAGAAGATTGCCATTCCGGTGCTGGTGATCCACGGCGACGACGATCAGGTGGTGCCTTATCAGGACTCCGGCGTGCTGTCGGCCAAGCTGGTGCAAAACGGCACGCTCCATACCTATAAGGGCGGGCCGCACGGCATCCCGACCACCCATGCCGATCAGGTCAACGCCGATCTGCTGGCGTTCGTGAACAGCTAAAGACTCAACGCGTCGCGAGCCTCGCCCCTCACCGGACGGGGCTTTTTATTGGCTGCGGGAGAGCGGATCACCAATGATAGCTGATGCCCATATCGAGCTTGTCCGACGCATCGACGCCGGCCGCGTGCTGCGAAAGGTTATTGAATTCATAGTTAATGAACACCTGCATATTGCCGTTGAGCAACCAGGTGACCCCCAACTCCTCATAGTTCAATAAGTCCGTGTTCCGGCCTGCCCGGGCCTGTATCAAGCGGGTATAGCCGATGTTGGGTTGAATATGGTCCGTCAGCCGATATTTGGCGAGCGCTTCATAACTTGACGCCGAGCCGCGGTTAGCGGTTTGTTGCGGGCTGATGGCGTTGTCGCTTTGGGTGAACACGGCCGCAAGATAGATTTTTTTCGACGCATAGAGAACCCCTTCGGCCAGCGTGTCGATGCGCCGGCGATAACCGGCGGCGTGTTGCTGCCGCTGCGTGGTTTGAGACGCTGAGGCGGCGGCGATGAGGCTGAGCGTCGGCGTCAGCGCATAACGGAACGAGGCGCCGAATCCGTTGCCGTTTTGTTTGCCCGGCGCTTGCCGTTCGTCGCCGTCTTTGAACTGGTATTGCAGCGCGAGGGCGGCGCGCCGCTGAAACAGGCTGAAAGTTTGGCGGTAGGTGAGCAGGTTATGCGCCCGGCCGCGCATAAAGTTGTCGATGTAGTTGTAGGCCATCTCTCTAAACAGCGGGGAGCGATCGGTCAGGGCGGTCACATCATAAAGCACGCCCCAGTTGCGGCCGATATCGAGGCTGCCCAGGGCGGCGTTTTGCACGCCGATATAGGCGAGCCGGGTGCTGTTGCGCGTCGCGTCGGCGAAGCTGACGGTATATTCCCAGTGGGCGTAGGCCTGCCAGCGCGGCGCGATCTTTTTTTTGCCTATCAGGCCGAAATAGAGGTAGCTGCGGTCGCCGTCGTCGCGTTCGTTGTGGCCGCTGTAGCGTCTGGCGATAATCGTGCCGTAGAAATTCAGGCTGTTTTGCTGCGATCCCGTCAACGACACGGCGAAGGCGCCGCGCGGTAACAAGGCCAGCAGGGGGAAAAGCATGACCGCCGAAAAATAACGAGGATTGCGTTTTATCATGATGGCACCGTCCCTGTGCGCGGCAAGCCCGTGAGCTTGCCGCCCCGGCGAAGCTTAAGCGTGCGTTTCGCGTTTAAAGTAGCTGACGATCCCCTGAGCGATCGCCGTGGCAATTTTATTTCGGAAGGCGGGGGTGCCGAGCAGCCTTTCTTCCTCAGGGTTGGTGATGAAAGAGGTTTCCACCAAGACGGAAGGAATATACGGGGACTTTAAGACCACGAAGGCCGCCTGTTCGGTATTTTTGGCATGCAGATGATGGATGGGCGCAATATGTTGAATCAGGTGCGAGCCCAGCGCCAGGCTTTCTTTGATCGTTTCCGTCTGCTCCAAGTCAAACAGTATCTTCTGCAAATAGCGGTCTTTCTTGATGACGTTAGGGCCGGCGAGATCGTCCGCCGCGTTTTCACTGTTCGATAAGTATTTCGCCATCGCGCTGCTGGCGCCTTTATTGGAAAGCGCAAAGACCGAAGCGCCGCAGGCGCTGGGGCAGGTAAAACCGTCGGCGTGGATGGACATGAAAAGATCCGCGCCATGCCGGTGCGCGATCTCCACCCGATCGTAAAGCGGAATAAAAACGTCGCTGTCGCGCGTCAGGCGGGCATCGATGCCGTGTCGATCGAGCTGTGCACGCACATTTCTGGCGATCTCCAGAACGACATGTTTTTCCAGCGAACCGGTGTGGCCAATGGCACCGGAGTCGATGCCGCCATGACCGGGATCCAACATGACCAGGAATCTTTTTCGCGCACCGTGAGGCTTGGGGCGCGGCAGGCCGTGGGCGTGAGCCAGCGGGGAAACGGCGCCGTTCAGCGCCAGGGCCGCCAGCCCTGCCAACATCATTCTGCGGCGAGATAACCGGGTGTTCAAAAGGTCCGTCTTAGCCATAAGGGTAACCAGCATAAAAGGAAAGGGTGTTTTTGTTATAACATAACAATTCCGTGCTTCGGCGGGGTTGTCTGTTAGCGGCTGTTACTTTTAATGTCATTCCTTAAGTTCACTGGTTTTTTATACTGCATTTATTTTGTTTATTGAATGTTCGTATTGATATTTATTTGTTTTGTATTTGTTAATTCTTATTTTGACACACTATTTAATCTAATATTTCAAATGAGATTTATTCTCCTTCTTAATTGATATGTTATAACGTAATTAATAAAACGGATAAAAAACGGGGTCTTTGCCGCCGGCATGAAGCCACTCACGTTTTTGGAGCGTTAACATGACTTTTAAACACCAGGAAAAAGAGACATTAAATATATTCGCCGTTCTCGCGGTCTCGTTAAGCACGGTCATCGCCATGCTCGACAGTACCATCGCCAACGTGGCACTGCCGGTGATCGCCAAAGATTTCGGCGTTTCCGAATCGGCCTCCATCATGATTATTAATGCCTACCAGTTTGCCGTCGTCGCCTCTTTGATGCCCTTCGCGGCGCTGGGCCGCGCGGTGGGCAATAAAAAGATCTTTATAGCCGGGGTGGTGCTGTTCGCTTTTTCATCCTTGGGCTGCGCGCTGTCTACGACGCTGACGATGTTGACGGCGTTCCGAGTAATACAGGGCTTCGGTGCGGCGGCGGTACTCAGCGTCAATGCGGCGCTGATCAAGGAGATATACCCGGAAAGGCTGCTTGGGCGCGGCCTGGGCATAAACGTGATGGTGGTGTCGGTTTCGGCCGCCGCCGGGCCGTCCATCGCCTCGGCGATACTTTCTCAAACGAGCTGGAACTGGCTGTTTACCATCAATGTTCCCATCGCCTGCCTGTCGCTGTTGCTGAGCCTGATCTTCCTGGCCCCCCGCGAGCGACGCAGCGGTGGATTCGACAGCGGCGGGGCTCTGTTGGTGTTTGTGCTGTTCATCGCTTTCTCGCTCAGCACCATGAGCATGACCACCCACCATCTGCCGGCGGCGGCGCTGAGCTTTGCGGTATTCGCCGGGCTGGCCGGGTTGCTGTATATCAATCAGAAAAGAAAGGCCAACGCCGCGCTGATCCCGATCGCGATGCTGCATAATCCGACGCTGTCATTGTCTTTGCTGATGTCGATGCTGTCTTACAGCACCCAGCTTTTGGCTTTTGTATCGCTGCCTTTCTATTTCCACAATGTCCTGCAAAGAAACGTGGTGGATATCGGTCTGTTGCTGACCGCCTGGCCGCTGGCCACCATGGCGTCTTCGCTAATTTCCGGCGATTTGGCCAAGAAATACGATCCCAATCTTGTTGCCCTCTCGGGCCTTGCCTGTCTGCTGGCAGGCATGCTGCTGATGGCCAATCTGCCCAGCGATCCGTCGAATGGGGCGATCGTATGGCGCGTGGCGCTGTGCGGCATCGGTTTTGGCCTGTTTCAATCACCGAACAACCTGCTGATCATGACGTCGGTCTCCCATGAAAACAGCAGCATCGCCAGCGGCCTGTTGGGCAGCTCCCGGCTGATTGGGCAAATCGTCGGTTCGGCGTTAGTGGCGATTTTCTTCAATATGCGCGGCGCGCAAGCGACGAATATCAGTTTAATGGCGGGGGCGGCATTCTCGTTCCTTTCTCTGGTCGTGAGCTATATGCGCTTCAAGTCCGCCGTTACGTTAAAAACCAGCAAATAGAAGCACGAGGTTTCCCATGCGATTTGTCCCATTAGTGCCGTTGGTTATCGGGATGGCGGCGTTTTCCCTTGCCGGCTGCACGACCTACCACGACGTGGCATTGCAACAACAAGAGGCGGGGCTCAATAGCCCGTATTACCTGCTGCAGCCGCCGGTCTATGTCGGCGACCAGTTGAAATATGGCCTGAAGGACGGCAGCGGCGGCGAGCTGACGGTAGCAAAGGTTGAACCTAAAGACATCGTCGCCGACAGCGGAAAAATCATTCCTCTGTCGCAGCTTTCTTTCCTGCAACGAAAAGACCTTTCCACAGGGAAAACCGCCGCGTTGGTCGGCGGCGGCGCGGTCGCCACCACGGCAATCGTGTTTGTGGCCGGGATCACCATTATGGCAGCAGGCATCGCCGCATCGGCCTAATACAGCCCATTGACGCGCGCCGCCGAGCGTGCGCGCAGGAGGCACCATGTGCGTCACAGTGAAATTTATCGCCACCGCTCTGCTGGCAATATTTGCCTTGCCGACGGTGCCTTGCGCCGGCGCCAGCCTGCCGGCGGCGGCCGAACCGTTGCAAAGCGCGGCGGCGCAAACGCTGCCCGGCAGCTACCCGCGGATCGTCATCACCGGCAACTGCCCCTTCGGCGTGATCCTGGCGAACGAGGCGGCCTACCGGCACGTCGTCGGCGTGGGGCCCTGGGCGTTCATGCATGCCGATAGGCATGTATTGAAGGACATGAAGCCTGACATCGGCAGGATCACCTCCGCCTTCATCAATAAGGACTACCGGGTCAACATGGAATCGTTAATGAATCTACGGCCCGACATTATTTATTACTACGGCAAAAGCCAGGACGATCGGCTGGAAAGAGCGGGCGTGATGACCGTCGATCTGGATGCCGGTGGGCAGACAAAATACCAGCCGATGGCTACCCAGGTGTATTGGGAGAACACTTTCGCCGACACGCTCGGCCTGCCGCGCACGCACAAATTCAAAGACGCCTGGGAAAAGACCCTGAAGCAGATCCGCCCCTATGCCGCAGCCATCCATGCGCAGCACGTCAGGGCGTTGTATCTCGAAGAAAGTGACGGCAGGCAGCTGAAGGTGAGTGGCCCGCATACCTACGGCGACACCTACCTGAAAATGGCCGGCATGGACAACGTCGCCGGGGATTTGCCGGTGAAAGGGGATGCCGGCAGGTACATCAACGTTTCGATGGAGCAGATCATGGCCTGGGACCCGGATGTGATTTTCGTGGTGTTCGGCAGCGCCAAAGCGCTGCTGCACGGGGGGATCCCCGGCCAGGCCTGGGAAACGCTCAGGGCGGTAAAAAACGGCAAGGTTTTCTCGACGCCGGTGGGCATTCATAACTGGGGGGGCCTGTCGGCGGAAACATCGCTGCTGCCGCTGTTTATGATCAACCGCTATGCCCCTGAAGACATTAGCGACAAGACGCTGCGGGAGGAGACGCGCCGCTATTATCAGACGATGTTCTCCTATGCGATCCCGGACCGGTTGCTGGATGAGGTGCTGGCACAGCGCTAGTGCCACGGTTGAATAGCATTCATTAATGGGGGGAGCTTGGGGATGCCGGGCAGAGGAAAATATGTGGCGATCCTGGCGGGGCTGTTTTTGGCCTTGTGTGTGGCCGCCGTCGCATCACTGTTTGCCGGCCGCTACGCCTTGTCGGCCCACGATGTGATGCAGATTTTATGGCAGGGGAACATGCCGGGGGAAAACCCGACCCGCTATTCGGTGATTTTTAACCTGCGTGCGCCGCGGGTGGTGGCGGTGATGCTGGTGGGCGGTGGGTTGGCGGTCGCCGGCGCGACCTTTCAGGCGGTGCTGAAAAACGCGTTAGCCAGCCCGGACGTGCTGGGCACCTCTTCCGCCTCCGCCTTTGGCGCCGCGCTGGGCATTTTATTGAGTTTGCCTTTTGCCCTGAGTGCCATGCTGTCGTTTCTTTTCGGCGTGGTGAGCCTGCTGCTGGTGTTCGGCATCTGCCGCCTGAAACGTCGGCAGGATGCACTGACGACGATCCTGTCCGGCATGATTATCGCGTCGTTGTTTATCGCGTTTGTCTCGGTCATAAAATATGTCGCCGATCCGCAGGATACCTTGCCGGCGATCGTCTTCTGGCTGATGGGCAGCTTCGCTTCGGTGGCGAAAGCGCAGGTCTATTGGCTAATCCCGCTGTTTGCGGCGTGTTACCTGACAATCTATCGGCTCAGGTGGAAAATGAACATTCTCTCGCTGGGGGACGACGAGGCGCGCATTGCCGGCCTGAATCCGCCCCGGTTGAAGATCCTGCTGCTGATCGCCGCCTCCCTGCTGGTTTCCGCTTCGGTAAGCTTGGCCGGCGTGGTGGGATGGGTCGGCTTGGTGATCCCGCATCTGGTGAGAAGTGTACTGGGGTATAACCACGGCCGCCTGATCCCGGTCTCGGCGCTGAGCGGTGCGTTGTTTTTGCTGGCGATCGATAATATCGCCAGAGGCGCCACCTACGCAGAAATCCCGATCGGCATCCTGACCGCGCTGATCGGTGCGCCGCTTTTCGCCACGCTTTTTATTATGGGCAATCGATATGATCACCGCTAGCCGACTATCCTTTGGTTTCAAAGGGCGGGAGCCCATTTTCGACAACGTCAGCTTCGAGCTTAAGCGCGGCGAGATCCTCAGCGTGCTGGGCCCGAACGGCGCCGGCAAAACCACGCTGCTGAGAAATATTGCGGGCCTGTGTCGGCCCAGCGCCGGCTGGTGCGAGATCGGCCGTGTCGATAATCGAGAGGCGCGCCTGGCCTATGTGCCGCAGGCGAAGGCGCCACATTTTTCCTATGGCGTACTCGATTTTGTCACTTTCGGCTGCGTTCGTCAGGCCGGACTGTTTGCCCGGCCGGGAAAGCACGATTTCGCCAGGGCGCAGGCGGTGCTGCAATCTCTGGAAATCGGCCCGTTGGCGCAGAAAAGCATCGATCAGATCAGCGGCGGTGAACTGCAGATGTGTTATTTCGCCAAGGCGCTGATGGCAGATCCTGACGTCATGATCCTTGATGAGCCGGAGTCGAACCTGGATTTTTACAATCAGGCAAAAATGATCGAGATGCTCTGGCGCCTCGCCAAAGAGCGGCAGATGACGATCGTGCTGAATACGCATTTCCTCAATTACGCCGAACGCATCTCCGACAAGTGTTTACTGATGACAAAACGGCAGTCGTTGTTTGGCGTTAAAAGCGCTGTGCTGCGGGAAGATATCCTGGAGCGCTATTTCCGGGTGCCGGTAAGAAAGTGCCGCTATGAATACCAGGGCGCCGGCGAAGAAACCTTTATTATCGCTCTGCGCAATCTCGCCTGAGTTTCGGCTGCAAAGATTGCTTGAGGGATATCCCTCATTGCGGCCCCGCCGGCGGTTATTTAAGCTGAAAGGGCAACGTAACGGTGAATATGGAGATAATCATGACTGATTCAGTGTCCAACGATCGTAATCCCACCCCGGATGTGGCGGAAGACAACGCGTTCTTCCCATCGCCTTACTCCCTCAGCCAGTACACCTCGTCCAAAACCGACTTTGCGGGCGCCAGCTACCCGAACGCCTATCGCGGCGGCAAGTGGAAGGTGCTGATGATCGCCTCGCAGGAGCGCTACCTGCTGATGCAAAACGGCAAATTCTTCTCCACCGGCAACCACCCGGTCGAGATGCTGTTGCCGATGTATCACCTGGATCTGGCCGGTTTCGAGATCGACATCGCCACGCCGTCCGGCGATCCGGTGAAGCTGGAGATGTGGGCGTTCCCGCAGGAAGACGAAGCGGTCAAGGCCACCTATGAGAAGTACCGCAGCCAACTCAAGCAGCCGAAAAAGCTGACGGAGGTGGTGAAGGA
The DNA here is from genome assembly GCF_052166245.1 of Serratia sp. CY84636. Lineage (NCBI taxonomy): Bacteria > Pseudomonadati > Pseudomonadota > Gammaproteobacteria > Enterobacterales > Yersiniaceae > Serratia > Serratia sp. CY84636. The sequence goes on along the minus strand of NZ_JBJNOX010000002.1, from coordinate 1,673,768 downwards.
TCTGGATGGCGGCAACTACCTCGGCGTTTTCATCCCCGGCGGCCACGGCGTGCTGAATGATATTCCGTTCAGCGAAGAGGTGAAAAAGACCCTGCACTGGGCGCACGACAACGATCGCTACGTGATTTCGCTGTGCCACGGGCCGGCGGGCCTGCTGGCGGCGGGCATCGGCGAGCGCAAAGAGGATTTCCTCTATCGCGGCTATGAGATGTGCGTGTTCCCGGACTCGCTCGATACCGGCGCCAACATCGACATCGGCTACATCCCCGGCCCGATGCCCTGGCTGGTGGGCGAACGCCTGCGCGAGCGGGGCGTCAAGATCGTCAACGCCGACATCACCGGCAAGGTGCATAAAGATCGGCGCTTGCTGACCGGCGACAGCCCGCTGGCTTCCAACAATCTCGGCAAACTGGCGGCAGAGACGCTGCTGGCCGACGTCGCCACGCGATGAGCGACGAGATCGCGCAGCGCGCTTTCCAGACGGCGCTGGCGATGGACCACGAGCGAACCCTGTCCGCCATTCAGGGGCGGGTTCGCGCCTTCGCCGCGCCGTTCGGCTTCGATCGCTTTGTGCTGTTTTCCGCTTCCGCCACGGCGGAGGCGGGGATCGAGCATATCTACTGGGTCGAGGGCGATTGGTTCGGCGACGGCGAGGCGGTCGATGCGTTGACCTACGTGCGGCACTGCCCGGTGACCCGGCACATGCTGCGGGCCAGCGAGCCGTTCTTCTGGACCAAGACCCGGGCGCAGCAGGGCGAGCGCTACCGGATTGTGCGCACGCCGCGCGGCGCCGGCCTGCACGGCGTGCAGATCCCGGTGTTTGGCCCGGCCGGTTTGGAGGGGGCCGTCAGCCTGGGGGGCGAGCGCATCGATGCCTCGCCGCCGGTGCGGCTGGCGCTGTCGCTGGTGGGCACGGCGGCCTTTCTGGCGGCGCGGCGGTTGTTTGAACCGGCGGCTGGCGAGGGAGAGGGCCGGTTGTCGGCGCGCGAGCGCGAGGTGCTGAGCTGGACCGCCATCGGCCGGCGGCAGGCGGATATCGCTGCGATGCTCGGCCTGTCTGAACGCACGGTGGAAAACCACCTGCGCCGCATTCGCCAACGCCTCGGCGCCGCCACCACCGCGCAGGCGATCAGCGTGGCGATCCGCCTGGGGGAGATCGCCCCCGAGAGCCGTTAGCCCGCCGCCATTTGCCGCAGCAGCCACTCGCGCAGCGCAATGATATCGGGGCGCTGCGCAGTTTCTTCGGTGGCCACCAGATAGTAGTTGGCGCCGGGTAACGACATCTCGAACGGCGCGGCCAGCACGCCGCGCTGCAACAAATCGCGCGCCAGCAGCCGGCTGGCGATCACCACCCCCTGGCCCGCCACCGCCGCCTGCAGCGCATGGGTTTCGTCGCTGAAGGTCAGCCCGGCTTCCACATTCAACCCTTCCGGCCCGTAGCGCCGTCGCCAGTTTTCCCAGGTCGGCGCGTCGGCGGGCACCTGCCGATGTTCCACGTGAAACAGCGTTACCCGCTGCAAATCTTCGATGCGCTCCAGCGCCAGCGCCGGGCTGGCCACCACGATAAAACGATCCTCATGCAGCAAGGTGCAGTGCAGATCGCTTTCCGGCGTTTCGCGGTAGCGAATGGCGACGTCCACGGTGCGCTGGCTGAGATCGACGCGCTCGACGCTGGTGTGCAGGCGCAGATCGATGGTGGGAAACTCCGCCTTGAAATCCGCCAGGCGCGGTACCAGCCAGTGGGTGAGAAAATTGGAGGTGGTGGTGACGGTCAGCGCCGGCGGCTGCTGGGCGCGGGTGACTTGGGCGACGGACTGCTCCAGCGCGGCGAAGGCGCGCTGGGTGCCGGCATACAGGATCTCGCCGGTCTCGGTCAGGCTGACGCCCTGCGCGCTGCGCTCGCACACCCGGCATTCCAGCACCGACTCCAGCAGCTTGATCTGATGGCTGACCGCCGTCGCGCTGACGCCCAGCTCTTCGGCGGCCAGTTTGAAGCTGCGACAGCCGGCCACGGCGTGGAAGGCGCGCAGCGCGCCCAGCGGCGGCAAACGGGGTTTTCTCATGGCTGAGTTATTCTCATCTAAGGCTGAAAACTATGAGTTTGTCTGACCGATTATACAAGAGATAGGCTACTGACATGTGAACAGGGGAATGAATTAATTTCATCATTTCCACATGTCGGGAGTGAACGATGAGCCTTTATATCAACAACGGCGCCCTGGGCGCCATGGAACACACGGGAACGGCGGCGAGCGGTCTGGCGCTCAGCGTGCCGGTCGCGGCGGGCGCCTTGCTGCTGAAGACCGAAAGCCTGCTGGGCATCGGCGCAACGCTGATGCTGCTAACGGCATTGGCGCTGGCGTTTCTCGGCGGCGCCGCACTGGCCCGCTGGCAGCCGCTGCGGAACCGGCCTGCGCTGGCTATGCTCCGCTACGGCTTTTTGCTGGCGGCGGCGGGATGGCTATTGACGCTGCTGATGCTGTTCGGTGGCCATGATTGGCCGGCCCTGCTGGCGGGCATCGCCCTCGGCGGCCTGGGGCAGGGCGTAGCCTACCGCACGGCGGTGGGGGAGAAAGCGGCGTTCGCCGTGGCGTGCAGGCTGGCGACGGTGGTGAGCATCGTGGCCGTGGTGGTGGCCGCGTTGCTGATTCAAACCTACGCCGCGCCGGGCGCGAGAGGAGGCTGTTTCGCGCTGGCGTTGCTGGTCGATCTGGCGCTGTTGGGGGCGTTGATGGCGCGGGTTGCGGAGCGGGATGGGGCCTGAGCCGTCGCGCTGAAGGTAAACAACCCGCCGGTAAATCCGGCGGGCTTCGCTTAGGCGGCCGCGAGCTCTTGCGGTATAACGGTTTGCAAGCCGACGAGCTGAATGGCCGGCTGCTCCAGCGTGATGCCGAAGTCGCCTTGATCCCAATTGTAGATATTGACGACGTGCTGATTGAGCGCGCTTTCGCCCTGCATGAATATCGACAGATCCTGCGTATGGGTTTGCGCGTTGTAGTTCAGCGAGAAGCTGCTGTTTGAGCCTTCGGCGCCGAAGGCCAGCAGGTGGTTATCGATAGACAGGGAAGAGGCCTGTAAAAAGCCCAGTTCGAAGCTGTCGTCGATGTAGATATTGTGGGTCTGCTTCACGGGAATATTCAGCAGGCTGTTGGGGAAGGGAACATCGTTGGACAGCATGCTCAGGTTTACGCCGAGATAATCCTGCGGCGCACTCCCACCCGGCGCAGTGGTATAGCCGTGCTCGAAGCGAATCTCGCTGGAGCCTTTGCCCAGGTTAACCTCCAGGCCGTTGGCCGGTGTCAGCACCCGATCGTTAAAGGTGACGTTATCCTTAAAGTCCGTCAGCTTTACCGCCTCGATGTTGTACAGCCCGTCCTTAAAACCGTACAGCCCGATGCCGTTTTTCTCGATCACCCCGCGCCCGCCATAGCTGCCCTGGGCGTCAAACTTCAGGTTTACCCCGTGCGACAGGCTGGAATAATCGACCGTATCATGGCCGCTGCCGCCGTCGATGACCGTCCAGCCGTAGTTGCCGGCATTGTTTTGCCAGCCGCGCGGCACGCTGATGGTGTCGTCGCCGCTGCCGGTGTTAACGGCGATATTGCCGAACGCCAGCGTGAAATCGTCGTCATACAGCGTACCGACGCGGTACAGATTCGGCGTGGACAGCACGTCGGCAATGTCGTTGAAAATCGCCGAGCCGATATCCAGCTTGCCGGGAATGAGGCTGCCGCCGCCGGTCACGCTGCTGCCGTAGGATTCGGTGTAGAAATCACGCGCCGCTTCGGCGGCCAGGCGGATGGTCTCGTGGCCAATGCCGAGGGTGGTCAAATAGGTGGGCACTTCGCCCGCCAGCAGCGTTTCAACCACGTAACTGAGGTTTTTCATCTGCATGGAGACCTGCGCTGCGGCAATCAGATCGTAAGTCCCGCCTTCCACCTTAAAGGCCGAGGTGTCGTTGGTCGCCACCCATTCGGTAAAGAACGAGGTATCGCCTAAATAAGAGAACAGCGTGGTGCCGGCCCAGGGGGAATAGTTAGGGGCGCCGGTCGAGGAAGCATCGGTGAACACCTCGGACGCCGCCGCGCCGGCGTCAATCAGGCCGACCTCGTGAATATCCGGCACTTTGGCGCTGGTGGGCGGGGCATCCGGCAGCGGCGCGTTGGGATCGCTGCTCAGATCGACGCCAAACAGCGTCTTGGCGAAGTTCTTGGCGATGTTGTCGGAGGCATTTTGAATGCGCGTTTCCCAGTCATCGGGAACATGCCCGGTGCGCAGCTCATACTGCAGCTTGGTTTGGTCGCGAATGTAATGGGCAAACGCCCCCTGATTCGAGTTCACGCCATAGGCGCCTTTGATCCAGGTATACACCGCGATGTCCACGCCCTGAATAGGTTGATTGGCATGGTTGGGATCGGTGAGCGCATCGACGGAGGCGGCATACACGGCCGGCCAATCGCCGGCTTTGGCGGCCTCCCAAATCGCTTGCAGTTTTTCTCGGTCGGTAATGACGTAAGCCATATAAACACTCCTTATTGCTGAGAGATTGCTGTGAAATTCAACATGATGAATGGAGGCGCGCGATGGAATAAACCGAAACCCGTACAGCCAGAAACGCGCATGCCGCGAGCCGCAGCGAACGATGGGCGGCAGGCGCCCATAGCGAAAGGATAGACGCAACTTGCTGAGCGAGAGAGATTGGCTTATCGATTGTTTTTACAGAATTATTGTTGTAAATCGGCGGGTAAATCCGCGTATTGGCGTCAGGAAGGAATTTTCGTCAGCTCGGTTAGGAATCTTCTTAGATAAAAGAGTGGGTTTCGCTGGTGGGGCCAAGCGTCGGCGTTATGGCGGTGGCTGCCGCTTTGCGGGTTCACACCGACGGCAACGCAGGAGGGCGATTTCTCTCTGGCGCTGCTGGAGTGTGGAATGGGGGGGAATGCTGGAGTGGGGACTCTGGCGGTCGGTTTTGTGCCAGAAGCGGACATTGATGATGTGAAGATATATAGTGGTAGATTGCCTATCGATAGTTGATATTACCCGAGATTGTCTCCGAAAATTATGATTAACGGATTGCTGATCAGTCGGATCCTAGCAAAAGACTCATATCAAAACCAGTTATCCGAAAACCAAATTCTTTATATAATTTCAAAGCCCTTTGATTGTCCGGTGACACTCTGAGTTCCACCTCATATGCGCCCTGTTGAGTCAGCTCATTCAGGAATGCACGGATAAAATCCCGACCCATTCCCTTACCCTGAAATTCTGGGAGAAGCATTATATCTGACAAAAAGGCTGAGTTATCTTCCAGGCTGAACCACAGATATCCCGCAGCCTGACCGTCATGTTCATAAGTTCTAAAATGGTTATTCTGAGTATTGATACCCGCTGGCAAGGCTGCTTTAAATGATTTCGACGCCTCTATCTGGGCTTTTTTACGACTGTATCGATGATTTGCCATCAGGTCTTCAACATAGTCATTTAAAGAGAGGCCCCCCCAGAGGCCAAATTCGTCGTCATGCATGGGCCTATAAATTGATTTGGGGATTTTTGACTGTTTTGTTTTCAATTTACTGTCTCATTCTTAATAGCAACGTAACGCATACTTAGTACTACTCTACCGAATTATCCGCCGATTCAGCATGATAAAATTATATCATATAGCTTTGTCAACTGAGCGTAATTTTGCTGACGCCGAAGTCTGCACTTCGCTCAAAGCAGACCCAATGATCACGTAGCCTGTCCGTTGCGTGCCAGAAGCGGACGTTCACGTCCGTTCTTGAAATATTGGCCCGATAATTCAGCATTAAATTTTCCGGTTAATACGCAACGCATCCACAACGAGTGAAAACGCTGGGGAAGGCTGTTTACGGCTGGGATAATAAAGATAGTAGCCGGGAAAAGGACGGCACCATTCTTCAAGCACGCGGATCAGTTTTCCTTCCTGCAGATGTGTGCCGAACTCCTCTTCAGGTAAAAAGGCAATGCCCAGTCCGGCAAGAGCTGCGTCAACGACGTGTTCCGATGTGTTAAACGTCATTTGCCCTTCAACCCGAACGTGAAATTTACCGTTTTCCTGCTCAAACTCCCAGGCGTAAATTTTCCCCGATTGAACCATGCGCTCATTAATACAGCAGTGTTGCATCAGATCGCGTGGCGTCTGAGGGGCGGCGCACCGGGCAAAATACTCAGGGGAAGCTACAGCCGCCATGCGCAGTTTCGGGCCAATGGGTACGGCTATCATATCTTTGTCGATAGTGTCTCCGAGCCGCACGCCGGCATCAAAACGGTCCGCCACGATATCCCGGAACCCGTGGTTGGCATCAAACTCAATATGAATATCAGGATATTCGCGTAACAGTGGTGTCAGCTTTGGCAGCAGCGTGGTCTTCAGAACATTAGGTCCACATGTAATACGGACGGTCCCCGCAGGTTTATCACGCAGTGCCGTCAGCATGTCCAGCTCGGCTTCAATCTCATCAATACGATGGCCCACAGACTGCAGCAGGCGTTCCCCGGCGGCGGTCACTGACACGCTGCGCGTGGTTCGCGTCAGCAGGCGGATTTGCATCCGTTCTTCCAGCCCGGAAATCGCCTGGCTCAGTGCGGGCTGGGTCACGCCGAGCTGGGCGGCAGCGCGCGTAAAGCTGCCCTCACGCGCCACGGTGACGAAAGAGAGTAAGTCGTTGAGATTGCGTCTGGCCATGCTCGTTCCCGGTCCATTTATAAATTTTACTTATAAGGGTATTAAGTATTCATTAGCTAGTTAACCCGCTGCATATTGGTAACAATAATGCGATGAAAAAGTCAACGCTAACCCTTATGCAAAACGCTTACTGCAGAACATCACTGCTGCTCCTTGCCGGCCTGCTTTTCGTCACGCAGTCCGCTATGGCGGGTGACAACGACCGGGGAGTGGCGCAGGAGACGCTTATGAAAATTGAGATCATTGTGGAGGGAGAAACCGCCACCGCCACCCTCTTTGATACGCCGACAGGCCGGGACTTTGCGTCTTTGCTTCCCCTCAGCCTGACGTTGGAAGACTATGACGATATTGAGCGTATAAGCGACCTGCCGCGCAGGCTTTCCACGGTGCAGGCACCGGACGGCATGACGCCGGAAGCCGGAGATATCACTTACTACGCGCCCTGGGGCAACCTGGCGATTTTTGCCCAGGGCAGGGCTTACGCCCGTTCACTGATCCCGTTAGGGAAAGTGGATTCCGGACTGCCGGTCCTGCAGCGCCACGGACCTCTTGCGGTGCAGATCAGGGTCGCCAACTGACCCGCAGCACCTTCCGTACCGCGATTATCCCCCTTATCCCGTCTCCGTATGCCGTTTCAGCTCTTCCTGCAGCGCTGAAGGCTCCGGGGCACAGACTTCATGTTATCTACTGAAAAGAAATCCCTGAATGAGTAATAAGACAGACGAAAACAGAAAAAAAAACACCGGAAGCGGGAAACAGCCTGCGCACTGGAGTGGTGTCTTTGCCATGACGCTGTGCGTCTTCGCCCTGATCGCCTCCGAATTCATGCCGGTCAGCCTGCTGACACCGATGGCGCAGACCCTTAGTGTCACCGAAGGCATGGCCGGACAGGGCATCGCCATTTCCGGGGCATTTGCAGTGGTAACCAGCCTGTTTATTTCCGTGCTGGCAGGCACGCTTAACCGGAAAACGCTGCTGCTCGGCCTGACCTGCATGATGGCAATTTCCGGTGCTGTTATTGCGATGGCACCCAATTACCTGACCTATATGGCGGGCAGGGCTCTGATTGGCATCGTAGTCGGCGGGTTCTGGTCGATGTCGGCAGCCACGGCGATGCGTTTGGTTCCGGTGCACCGAGTTCCGCTGGCGTTGGCCATTTTTAACAGCGGCAATGCACTGGCCACGGTCATCGCGGCCCCTTTGGGCAGTTGGCTCGGTTCGGTGATCGGCTGGCGCGGGGCCTTCTTTTGTCTGGTGCCGGTCGCGATCGCCGCGTTTATCTGGCAGTTGTTCAGCCTGCCCTCCATGCAGGTCACCCGGCAGAGTAACGGTGCCAGCAATGTCTTCACGCTGTTTCGCCGTCGAGTGGTCACGTTAGGCATGCTGGGCGTCGGCATCTTCTTTATGGGGCAGTTCACGCTCTTTACCTACATCAGGCCTTTCCTTGAAACGGTGACGAAGGTGGATGCTTCAGTGGTCACCCTAATCCTGCTGGTTATCGGTGTCGCGGGTTTCATCGGCACCACGCTGATTGGCAGAGTGCTGAAACGCGGCTTCTACTCGACCCTGATAGCCATTCCGGTGCTGATGGCCATCACCGCGCTGGCACTGATCGCTTTTGGCAGTCAGGTGGCCATCGTGATGGTGCTGCTCGGGTTGTGGGGGCTGATTTCTACCGGTGCGCCGGTGGGGTGGTGGGCCTGGGTACCGCGTATCTTTCCGCAGAATGCCGAAGCCGGCGGCGGGCTGATGGTGGCAATGGTCCAGTTATCCATTGCGCTAGGTTCAACGGTAGGGGGGCTGCTTTTCGATCACCACGGCTACCAGAGCACTTTCTTGGCCAGCGTCACGATGCTGCTTATCGCGGCCGGGCTGATTTTCCTGACCTCACGCGCAGACACCTCTGCCAGAGACCATTCATAAACCCTGGAGTTATGTCATGACAGGTAAAGCTTACGGTGCCCATGCGGGCACACTGCCGCTGGAGCCGATGGATATCACCCGTCGCGCCTCCGGCGCCCGTGATGTGCAGATTGATTTCGCGTTCTGCGGCGTCTGCCATTCGGATAACGCCACCCTGGCTTAATGATAAGGAGACCATCATGAAAAAATTTACGTTAGCGCTGGGGCTGTTGATCAGTGCATTTGCTTCCTCTGCGGCGGATATGTCCCGTGGGGCCGATAATTTTTATAAAAGCGATAAGGTGACGCAGCAAAAAGTCACCTTTAAAAACCAGTATCAGATGGCCGTGGTCGGCAACCTGTTTATCCCGAAAAAGATGAACCAGAATACCCGACACCCGGCGATCGTCGTTGGTCACCCGATGGGAGCCGTTAAGGAACAGAGTTCGAATCTTTATGCGCAGAAGCTGGCGGAGCAGGGGTTTGTCACGCTGGCTATCGATCTCTCTTTCTGGGGAGAAAGCGAGGGCAAACCGGGGCACCTGATTTCACCGGAAATCTACACAGATGATTTCAGCGCGGCGGTTGATTATCTAAGCACACAGCCGTTTGTTGATCCGGATAGCATCGGTGTATTAGGTATCTGCGGCAGCGGAAGTTTTGTTATCAGTGCTGCCAAGATTGACCCGCGTATGAAAGCCATTGCCACCGTCAGCATGTATGACATGGGGGCTGCATTTCGCAACGGCCTCAACCATTCCCAGACGCCGGAACAACGAAAGGCCTTTATCCGGTCAGCCACAGAGCAGCGTTTAGCAGAGTTTCAGGGAGGCGAGACGGCCTACATTCCCGGTACCGTGAATACACTGGACGCTTCAACGCCGGATATTCAGCGTGAGTTTTTCGATTTCTACCGCACCGAACGCGGTGGTTACACCCCGAAGGGTGAGAAAGAAGCACTGACGACGAAACCGATGTTGAGCAGTATCGGCAAGTTTATGAACTTCTATCCGTTCAACGATATTGAAACCATTTCACCGCGTCCGATGCTGTTTATCACCGGCGATCGGGCTCACTCAAAAGAGTTCAGCGAGGATGCATTCAAACGCGCCGGTCAGCCTAAAGAGCTTTATGTCGTACCGGGCGCAGGGCATGTCGATCTCTATGATCGTACCGACGTGATCCCTTTTGACAAACTGACAGACTTTTTCCGTAAGAACCTGCAATAACACGTTCAGTTAAGGAGCATCTGACATGAACTATAAACATCTGGGTCGTACCGGCCTGCGGGTGAGCCGCATCGGTCTCGGTACCATGAATTTCGGTGAGCTGACGGATGAGCCGGCCAGCTTCAGGATCATGGATGAAGCCGTGGATGCGGGTATCAACTTTTTCGATACCGCTGACGTCTATGGCGGACCGCAGTCACCGGATATGGCAAAGGGGTACGGGACATCCGAAGAAATCATCGGTAACTGGTTGGCGCGCAGTGGCCTGCGTGACCGAATCGTGCTGGCCACGAAAGTTTACCAGCCGATGGATACGGGCCCGAATGACAAATATCTGTCCGCTTACCATATTCGCCGGGCCTGTGAGGCCAGTCTGAAAAGACTGAAAACGGACCATATCGATCTCTACCAGATGCACCATATCGACCGGAACACCCCCTGGGAGGAAATCTGGCAGGCCATGGAACAGCTGATCCGTGAGGGTAAAATCAGCTGCGTGGGCAGCAGTAACTTTGCCGGCTGGGATATTGCCACCGCACAGTGCACGGCTGATGCGCGCAACCTGCTGGGGCTGGCATCGGAACAGAGCCTTTACAACCTGACCCAGCGCACGGTTGAGCTTGAAGTCATTCCGGCACTGCGCCATTACGGCATTGGCCTGATCCCCTGGAGCCCGGTCGGGATGGGGATGCTGGGTGGCGTGCTGAAAAAAATTGCCGATGGCCGCCGGGCAACACCGCAGCTGCAGGCACAAATCAATCGCTTGCGGCCGCAACTGGAGGCCTGGGAAACGCTGTGTGATGAGCTGGGGGAGGCGCCCTCAGACGTGGCGTTGGCCTGGCTGTTGCAGAACCCCGTGGTTACCGCTGTGCTCAGTGGTCCGCGCACAGCTGAACAGCTCCGTCAGAATCTCAATGCCCTGACGTTGTCCCTTTCAGGCGATACGCTCAAAAGACTGGATACCATCTGGCCGGGACCGGGTGGGGAAGCCCCTGAAGCCTACGCATGGTAACCGTTATCCGTGTTAACAATGACCGGCCTTCGGGTCGGTAAGTACGTTATTTCAGTCAAATTTATTTATCACCTGAAGATGTTGTTCTTTGCTTTAATACTTTGATGTCCGCTCTCGCTCATAGCGGACTTTCTCCCCAAGTGCCGATCCGCCTGGCGCCAGAAGCGGACTATCGTTCGCCTGACCACATAAGCCTCAGTGCGATGAAACAAATACCGAGGCAGGCTGCGCGGGCGGAATGGCGAAGTGATGCTGCATACGCTTTATCTCCTCTGCCGGTGGCAGGCCAAACAGACGCTTGAATTCGCGGTTAAATTGCGATGGGCTTTCATAGCCAACGGCGTAACTCGCGGCGGCGGCGGTGATTTGTTGGCGCACCATCAGCATCCGTGCCTGGTGCAGGCGTACCGATTTCACATACTGCATCGGCGGCATCTGCGTTATCGCCTTGAAATGGCTATGAAAGGTCGGCACGCTCATGCCGGCCCTCATCGCCAGCTGCGTCAGCGTTAACGGCTCCGCGTAAGCGGCATGGATGTGCTGCAACGCTTTACCGATTTTGCCAAACTGGCCCTGCAAGGCCAGCGCGGCACGCATTGCGTTGCCCTGTGCGCCTGTCAGCACGCGAAAATAAAGCTCACGCACCCGCGCCGGGCCGAGGATCGCCGCCTCAAGCGGGTTGGTCAGGACGTCAAGTAAGCGAAGTACGGCCATTTCTACCGCGTCGTCCATCGGGCTCGACATCATGCTTTGCGGCGCGACGGGAGGATGCGGGGCGCCATGCTGTTCAATCTGCAGCATCAGTTCCGCGGCAAGCTGAAAATCCAGATGCATATAAATCGCCAGCAGCGGATGTGCTGCCGACGCGTCGGTTTCCATCACAAACGGCACCGGCACCGAAACCGCCAGGTAGTGCTGCTCATCATATAAATAGGTCTGTTGACCGAAATAGCCGCGTTTGCTGCCCTGGCAGACGATCACGATCCCCGGATCGTAAAGCACCGGCGTTCTGGCAAGCGGGCGATCGGAGCGCAAAATTCGCACATCAGGCAGGGCAGTGAGGTTGTATCCCTCTTGCACCGCAAGTCTATTCATCAGGGCAATCATGTCGGACATCCCACCACCTCATAAAATCAGGCAAGAAAAAGAGAAGATATGGCCTAAAAATGCGGCAGAGTAGAGAATACCATGCAACCTTCATGGTTCATGGGAGTTCTTTTTATGGCATCTGCAAAAACGATTTTAATCACCGGCGTCAGCAGTGGCTTTGGCCAGGCGCTGGCGCGGGAAGCCCTCGCCGTAGGGCATCGGGTTGTAGGAACGGTGCGCAACAGCGGAGCACTGCAGGCTTTCAGCGAGCTCGATACGCAGCGGGCTTTTGGCTATCTGCTTGATGTCACGGACGTTGAGCGTATTGATGAGGTGGTTGGAGAGATAGAGTCCGCCGTCGGCCCGATAGATGTGCTGGTGAACAATGCCGGTTATGGCCACGAAGGCATTCTGGAAGAATCCCCGCTTGCAGAGCTGCGCCGCCAGTTTGAGGTCAATGTGTTTGGCGCGGTGGCGATGATCAAAGCCGTGCTACCGGGCATGCGCCAGCGCCGTCGCGGCCACATTATCAATGTCACCTCAATGGGCAGTTTCATTACCTTGCCCGGTATCAGCTATTACTGCGGCAGCAAATTTGCACTGGAAGGGATATCAGAAACTTTAAGTAAAGAGCTTGCCCCGTTCAACCTACACGTGACCGCCGTGGCGCCGGGCTCGTTTCGGACGGACTGGGCCGGGCGTTCAATGGTACGCAGCCCTCGCTGTCTCCCGGACTATGACGCGTTATTTGAACCTGTTCGTCAGGCGCGTCAGGAAAAAAGCGGCAAGCAACTGGGCGATCCCGTGAAGGCGGCTCACGCCATGCTGGCATTGATCGAGAGCCGGAATCCACCCACGCATCTGTTGTTAGGCAGTGATGCATTAAGTTTGGTGCGGCAAAAGCTCGAGGCGTTAGGCAAGGAAATTGAACAGTGGGAGAAACTCACCCGTTCAACGGATGGCTGAACGGTTTCGGGTAGGGAGAGTGCAGGGGATCATCGATGATGATCGCCCAACAGCAAAAAGCCCGCTCAGGTTTCCCTGAGCGGGCTTCTCTAAATATGGCTCCTCTGACTGGACTCGAACCAGTGACATACGGATTAACAGTCCGCCGTTCTACCGACTGAACTACAGAGGAATCGTGTGAACGGGGCGAATAATAGCGAGGCGCCGTCGGCATGTCAAAGGCGGATTACACATTCTGTGACTGTTTGCTTACAGAATGCGCAACCCGTTGAGTTTTTTGGCAGATTTAGCTCTCGGGCGCCCGCTGCAGGCGCAGCTGATAGCGGTAAACGCCGGCGGTGAGCAGGTAATCCCGGTGCACGCTCGGGCTCCAGGAATCGTCGCCGCCCACCCCCATGTGGAAGCCGTCCAGATGCAGCCAGGTGCCTGCTTCCGGCTGCAGCAGATGCTGGTGGCTGCAGGCCATCAGCTGTGGCAGGCCGTAGCGGCTGAGCGAGAAGTGGAAGCGGCCGTCGATGCGCCAGCCGCCGTAGCGCAGGCTGCGGGTGTCGCAGCGCAGGCCGTTCTCGCCGGGGAAAATATACGGCGTGTGCAGATCTGCCAGCGGCAGGCGCCAGCGCCCGTGCTGCGCGGCCAGGCGGCGATCCGGGTAGTTCTCGTGCGGGCCCAGGCCCAGCCATTCCGCCTGCGATTGCACCGTCGCCAGTTGGCAGTGCAGGCCGATGCGCGCCGGCGGCGGCAGAGTATCGGCCACCTCGACCTCCACGCTCACGTTCACCGCGCCCAGCGCATCGAACAGCCACTGTTTGCGGCTAAGCAGCAAAATTTGCCCGTCCACGCCGAACTGGTGTTCGCTCACCACCCGCACGCCGTTTTGCAGCGCATCGGCCTGCAGCCGCGTGCAGCGTTCCTCCAGCCGGTACAGGCCCGCCAGCTTCCAGCGTTCGACCCAGGCGTTGGGATCGATATGGTCCGCCTCGCTGACGCCGATGTCGTTATCGATCGGCGCGCGCGCAAAGCCGTCGCGCAGCGGCGTCAGCAGCTGCGGCTGCTCATTCTGCCACCACTGCGTCAGGTGGCCGCTGCTGCGCTCGAAGCGCCAGCGCTGGTCGCCGTGGGTGAGGGTCAGCCCCTGATCGTCTTCAATCAGCGTGGGCGGCACGCCCTGCGGCGGCGGCGGGGCGGGATGCAGCGCGCGCGGCACCCGCCACTGATCCCAGGCGCAGCGGTGGTGCGCTTCGGACCAGTCGGTGGCCTGCGGCTGCACCACCTCCACGTTCAGCCACAGCTCGCCGGGCTGGTGCAGCATCGGCAGGCGATCGAGCAGGGTGAAGCGAGCGCTGCCCTGCGGCGGCAGCGCCAGATCGAAGCTGCCGCTGGCGCGCTCCACGCCGTCCAGCTCCAGCCGCCAGTTGAGCTGCTCGTTGTCGGTGTGGCGGAACAGGTAATCGCTGGTGACGGTCAGCGTCAGCGCGGCGGCGTCGAAGGCGAAGCGGAACAGCTGCTGCGCCCGCTGCGCTTCGAACAGCGCCGGGTGCGGGGTGCGATCCGCGAACACCAGCCCGTTCAGGCAGAACTGGCGATCGTTGGGGGTATCGCCGAAGTCGCCGCCGTAGGCCCAGTACTCTTCGCCCTGGGCGTCGCGCCTGATCAGCGCCTGATCGACCCAGTCCCAGACAAAGCCGCCCTGCAGGCGCGGATAGTGGTGGAACGCGCGCCAGTAACGCTCAAAGCCGCCGAAGCTGTTGCCCATCGCATGGGCGTATTCGCACAGGATCAGCGGCCGCTGTTCCTCCGGCAGGCCGATCCACTTGCCGATCGCCCATTTGGGCACCGCCGGGAACGGCTGATCCTGATCCACTCTGGCATACATCGGGCAGATGATGTCGGTAGCGGCGGTGTCGGCGCCGCCGCCTTCATATTGCACCGGGCGGGTTGGATCCTGGCTTTTCACCCAGCGGTACAGCGCGTCGTGGTTCACGCCGTGGCCGGACTCGTTGCCCAGCGACCAGATAATGATGCAAGGGTGGTTGCGATCGCGCTGCACCATGCGGGTGACGCGCTCGCTCATCGCCGGCAGCCACAGCGGATCGTCAGCCAGGCGGTTCATCGGCTGCATGCCGTGGGTCTCGATATTGGCTTCGTCCACCACGTAAAGCCCATAGCGGTCGCACAGCCGGTACCACAGCGGATGGTTGGGGTAATGGGAACAGCGCACCGCGTTGAAGTTGTGCTGCTTCATCAGCAGGATGTCGTGGCGCATCGTCGCCTCGTCCATCACCTGGCCGTGGCGCGGATGATGCTCGTGGCGGTTAACGCCGCGGATCAGCAGCGGCTGCCCGTTGAGCTTCAGCAACCCGCCGCTGATTTCTACCTGGCGGAAGCCGACGTCATAGGCCTCCACCTCGATGACCTCCCCCTCGGGTGAGAGCAGGGTGACGGTGGCGCGATACAGCGCGGGCGTTTCGGCGCTCCACAGCGCCGGGCGTTCTACCGGCAGGCGCAGCGTGACGCGATCGTCATGGGCGCCGCGCTCGTCCACGATCTCGCTGCCGAGCGGCTGGGTGCGTTCGGCCACCCGCGCGCCATCGCGCCACAGCTGAACCTGCACCTGCAGCGGGCCGGGCCGGCTGGCGCGTGCCGTCACCACCAGTTCGCCGCGGGTAAAGCGGTCATGCAGCGGCGTGGTGATGCGCACATCGCTCAGGTGCGCGGCGGGTTTGTGCAGCAGGCTGACGTCGCGGAAGATGCCGCTCATGCGCCACATGTCCTGATCTTCGAGATAGCTGCCGTCGCACCAGCGCAGCACCATCACCGCCAGCCGGTTTTCTCCCGCCTGTAGCCACGGGCTGAGATCGAACTCCGCCGGCAGGCGGCTGTCCTGCGAATAGCCGGCCCAGTGGCCGTTGCACCACAAATAGAACGCCGAGTTGACGCCGTCGAAGATGACGCGCGTCTGGCCGGCGGCCAGCCAGGCCGGATCGACGCTGAAGGTGCGCGAGTAGCAGCCGGTCGGGTTGTCTTCCGGCACGCGCGGCGGATCGACCGGGAACGGGTAGCGCACGTTGGTATAGATCGGCGCATCGTAGCCGGCGAGCTGCCAGTTGCCCGGCACCGCCAGCGGGGCGGCGTCCGGTAAATCCTGCTGCAGCCAGCCTTCCGGCGCCGCCTCTGGGCGCGGGAAATAGCTGAAGCGCCACTCGCCGTTCAGCGACCTGCGGCTGGCGCTGGGGGCATCGTCGCGCGCGTCTTCCACCGTGCGCCAGCTGGCGAACGGCGGGTGGGCATCCAGCCGGCGGTAGTGGGTGCAGGCCGGGTTTTGCCAGTCACGGCGGGCGAGGATCTCGGTCAGGGAAGCAAGGGGCGCAGCGGGCATCGGCGATCGTCCAGTCGGCTAGGTGATGCTCACCAAGATGCTGACCGGCGCATAAAAAGTAAAGCGGTTACACGCAACCTTGCAAGGGCGATCAAATAACCGTTAATGCGGTTCGCCGGCGCGGTAGATCCGCTGTGGGCGGCCGACCTTGCCGTAAATGATCTCGGCGCGCAGCTGCTGCGCGGCGGTGCAAAACTCCAGATAACGGCGCGCGGTGGTGCGGCTGAGTCCCATTTTTTGCGCAACGCTTTCAGCGGTGTGGCGCGCGGCGGGTTCGGCAAACAGCGCGCGGACCTTGCCCAGCGTCAGCTCGTCGATGCCGGCGGGCAGCGCCGCCTGCTGTTCGCCGCGGGCGTAGGTGTTGAACATCTCGTCGATGCGGCGCTGGTTGAGGCGCGCTTTGTCCTTCAGCGCTTCGCGGCGCTGGCTGAAGCGCTGCAGGGTCTGGCTCAGCCGGTCATAGGCCAGCGGTTTGATCAGGTAGTCGAACACGCCGTAACGCAACGCCTCGGCCACGGTGGCCATGTCGCTGGCGGCGGTGATGAACACGATGCCGCCGCGATACCCGCTCAGCGTCAGTTCGCGCAGCAGGGTGATGCCCTGGCCGTCGGGCAGAAAGTTGTCCAGCAGGATCAGGTCCGGCTTGAAGCGCTCGGTCATGGCGCGCGCCTGCGCCAGGGTGCCGGCCAGCCAAATCTGGCGGCAGCCGCCGTTCTGGCGGATAAACTCCGCGTGCATTTCCGCCAGCGGCGTTTCGTCTTCAACGATCAGGATGTTCAGCCATTCCATAATGAAACCTACTATTGCAATCAAGATGCTAAATGAATGTAAGTAAATTGCGGCGCTAAATAAAGATTATCTCAATAATAAACACCATAAGATTAATTAAGCAAATAAAGAACATTAAATAACTTATTAACCGGAATCGGTTTGTGAAATAGGTCAATAATCGGCGTTTTTTTTCTGTTTACCATTGATTTATCGAACGCGAAACGGCGTTTATCTCCATGGTTTTTAAGGTTTTAATTACCCTTGTTGATGTTAATTAAAATGCCTTTTTGTATTTAATTTGTTGTTTGTCAGTTAACCCAGAGAGCGTGTTATGTTAGGCGATGCCGTATTTAATCGGGTAAAGCGATCGGATCATAAAGCGATTTCGGAAATAAGCGCCTTCTTGCGCAGTAACGATCTGAATATCGACACCACGGTTGAAATATTTATTACCGTTACCCAGCACGACAAATTGGTCGCCTGCGGCGGCATCGCCGACAATATTATCAAATGCGTCGCCATCAGCCCGCTGATGCGCGGCGAAGGGTTGGCGCTGGCGCTGGCGACCGAGCTGGTGAACCTAGCCTACGAGCGCCACCACACTCAGCTGTTTATCTACACCAAGGTGCAGAACGAGCAGCTGTTCCGCCAATGCGGTTTCTACCCGATCGCCACCGTGCCGGGCATCGTGGTGCTGATGGAAAACAGCCCGTGCCGCCTGAAGCGCTACGCCGCCCAGCTGGCGAGCCAGCGCCGGCCGGGCGACACCATCGGCAGCATCGTGATGAACGCCAACCCCTTCACCCGCGGGCATCAGTATCTGGTGCGTCAGGCGGCCAAACGCTGCGACTGGCTGCACCTGTTTTTAGTGAAGGAAAACACCTCGCGCTTCAGCTATGAAGACCGCCGCCGGCTGGTGCTGGCCGGCACCGCCGATATTCCCAACCTCACGGTACACGAAGGCTCGCAGTACGTGATCTCGCGCGCCACCTTCCCCTGTTACTTCATCAAGGATCAGGGCGTGGCCGACGACTGTTACACCGAAATCGATCTGAAGATCTTCCGCCAGTATCTGGCGCCCGCGCTGGGCATTACCCACCGCTTCGTCGGCAACGAGCCGTTTTGCGCGGTGACCGCGAAATATAACCGCGACATGCGCTACTGGCTGGAAACGCCGGCGCTGCCCAGTCCGCCGATCGCGCTGGTGGAAATCGAGCGTTTGCAATATCAGGGCACGGCGATCTCCGCCTCCTGGGTGCGCAAGCTGCTGGCGGCGGGGGACTTCCACGCCGCCGCGCCGCTGGTGCCGCCGGACACCCTGTACTACCTGCAGGATCTGCAAACGCAGCGCCGGGCCAAGGCGGCCCCGCATCCTTTTGAGTCCGCACAATCAGGTGAATGATGAAAATTATCCGAGAAGCAATGGCCGGCACGCTGGAATCCAGCGATGTCATGGTGCGCATCGCGCCCGCCGAGGGGCCGCAGCACGATCTGTTGATCGCCAGCAGCGTGGAAAAACAGTTCGGCGCGGCGATCCGCCACACCCTGCTGGAGGTGCTGCAGCGCTATGAGGTGGAGCCGGTGCAGGTGATCGTCGACGACAAGGGGGCGCTGGACTGCGTGCTGCGCGCCCGGCTGGAAACCGCGCTGATGCGCGCCTGCGAGGGCGGCCAGCTGCCGTGGGAGGCGAAAGATGAAAACGCTGAATAAAACCCGGCTGCGCCGCAGCATGTTGTTCGTCCCCGGCGCCAACGCGGCGATGGTCAGCAACGCCTTTATCTACCAGGCCGATGCGCTGATGTTCGATCTGGAAGACTCGGTGATCCTGCGTGAAAAAGACGCGGCGCGCCGGCTGGTGTACCACGCGCTGCAGCACCCGCTGTACCAGGAGGTGGAAACCATCGTGCGCGTCAATGCGCTCGACTCTGCCTACGGCCTGGCGGACCTGCAGGCGGTGGTGCGCGGCGGCGCGGACATCGTGCGCCTGCCGAAGACCGACAGCGCGCAGGACGTTGTCGACATGGAACGCGAGATTGCCGCCATCGAAGCGGCCTGCGGCCGGCCGGTCGGTAGCACCGGGCTGCTGGCAGCGATCGAATCGGCGCAGGGCATCACCAATGCGGTGGCGATCGCGCATGCTTCGCCGCGGCTTATCGGCATCGCGCTGGGGGCGGAAGACTACGTGCGCAACCTGCGCACCGAGCGCTCGCCGGAGGGCATCGAGCTGCTGTTCGCCCGCTGCTCGCTGCTGCAGGCGGCGCGCGCCGCCGGCATTCAGGCGTTCGACACCGTCTATTCCGACGCCAATAACGAAGCCGGCTTCCTGCAGGAAGCGGCGCTGATCAAACAGCTCGGCTTCGACGGCAAATCGCTGATCAACCCGCGCCAGATTGAGCTGCTGCACAACCTGTACGCGCCGACCGCCAAAGAGGTGGCGCACGCGCAGCGGGTGGTGGACGCCGCCGAAGCGGCGGAGCGGGAAGGGCGCGGCGTGGTGTCGCTCAACGGAAAAATGGTCGACAGCCCGGTGATTGAACGCGCCCGGCTGGTGCTGGAGCGCGCCGCGCTGTCCGGCTTACGGGAAGAACCGGCGCAGCACGGGGAGGAAGCATGATGAACCGCCAACAACGATTGATGACCTTCGCTAACCCGGCGGATCTGCCGGGCTATCAGGACGTGTCCAAAGCCAATCTGCAGGCGCGCAAACCGCGCGATCTCAAGCTGTGCGATTCCTTGCAGGAAGCGGTGCGCCGCAGCGGGCTGCAGGACGGCATGACCATCTCCTTCCACCATGCGTTTCGCGGCGGCGATTTGACCCTCAATCAGGTGATGGAGACGCTGGCGGCGATGGGGTTCCGCAACCTGACGCTGGCCTCCAGCTCGCTGACCGACTGCCATGCGCCGCTGGTTGAGCATATCCGCCACGGCGTGGTGAGCCGCATTTACACCTCCGGGCTGCGCGGCCCGCTGGCGGACGCCGTTTCGCGCGGCCTGCTGGCGGAGCCGGTGCAAATTCACTCGCACGGTGGCCGGGTCAATCTGATCGAATCCGGCGAGCTGAAGATAGACGTGGCCTTCCTCGGCGTGCCGGCCTGCGATGAGTTCGGCAACGCCAACGGTTACAGCGGTGAAGCCTGCTGCGGCTCGCTCGGCTATGCGCGGGTGGACGCCGAGGCGGCGGGCACCGTGGTGCTGCTGACCGAGCAACTGGTGCCGTATCCGCATCATCCCGCCAGCCTGGCGCAGGATCGGGTGGATCTGATCGTGCAGCTGGAGCGGGTGGGCGACGCCGACAAGATCGGCGCTGACGCCACGCGCATGACCTCGAACCCGCGCGAGCTGCTGATCGCCCGCCGCGCCGCCGAGGTGATCGCCGGTTCCGGCTACTTCACCGAAGGCTTCTCGCTGCAAACCGGCACCGGCGGCGCCTCGCTGGCGGTGACCCGGTTCCTGGAGGACAAGATGCGCGCCCGCGGCATTCGCGCCGCGTTCGCCCTCGGCGGCATCACCTCGACCATGGTGGATCTGCACGAGAAAGGGCTGATCGGCAAGCTGCTGGACGTGCAGAGCTTCGATCGGGCGGCGGCGACCTCGCTGGCGCGCAACCCGCGCCATATCGAAATCAGCGCCAACCAGTACGCCAACTTCAGCTCCAAGGGCGCCTCTGTTGATCGGCTCGACGTGGTGGTGCTGAGCGCGCTGGAAATCGACACCGGCTTCAACGTTAACGTGCTGACCGGCTCCGACGGCGTGCTGCGCGGCGCGTCCGGTGGCCACTGCGACACCGCCGCCGCCGCGCGGCTGGCGATCATCGTTGCGCCGTTGGTGCGCGGGCGCATCCCGACGCTGGTGGAGCAGGTGACTACCTGCGTCACGCCGGGCTCCAGCATCGACATTCTGGTGACCGACCACGGCATCGCCGTCAACCCGGCGCGGCCGGAGCTGGCGCAGCGTCTGCGGGAGGCCGGCCTCGAGGTGGTGAGCATCGACTGGCTGCGCGCCCGTGCGCTGCAGCTGACCGGCGAACCGCAGCCGATCGCCTTTACCGACAAGGTGGTGGCGGTGGTGCGCTACCGCGACGGCTCGGTGATCGACGTGGTGCATCAGGTGGCGGAGTAAGCGATGGCCGCCGTCGATCCCCAACTGGCTGCTGAACGCGCGGTCAGCCTGCCGGAGCTGCTCACCAGCCGCGAATGCCGTCAGGCGCGCCAGCAGGCGTGGCTGGCGCAGCACGAGTGCACGCTGCTGGTGCTGACGCTGGTGGTGCCCGGCCCGGTGAAGGACAGCGCGCTGACGCGCGGCATCTTCAACCTAGGGTGGGCGGCGCTGCTGCGACTGTGCGCCGAACAGGGTTGGCCCAGCCCGCAGGCCGAGGCGCTGGCGCTCTCCACCGGCTGCGAAGGGTTTGTCGCGCTGCGCGCCGATGCCCAGCGGGTGAAGGACTGCGCCATGCAGCTGGAGGTGAGCCGCCCGATCGGCCGGCTGTGGGATATCGACGTGCTGGATACGCAGGGGCGCATTTTGTCGCGCCGCGACATCGGCCTGCCGGAACGGCGCTGCCTGCTGTGCGGCCAACCGGCCAAGATCTGCGCCCGCCAGCGGCGGCACAGCAGCGAGCAGCTGCTGCATGAAATGGAAAGGATGTTCAACGATGCGATCTCTGCCGATTAACCTGCCCGCCCACCGTGCCGAACCGGCCTGCGATTTCGCCCGCGCCGCTTTCCGCGCGCTGCTGGTGGAAGTCAACCTCACGCCCAAGCCGGGGCTGGTGGATCGCCATAACACTGGCGCCCACCGCGACATGGATCTCGGGCACTTCTATCGCAGCGCCCGCGCCATCGGCGTGTGGCTGCCGCGCTTTATCCAACGCGGGCGCGAGGACGCCGCTTTGCCGGCAGAGCAGCAGCTGGCGCGGCTGCGGCCGCTCGGCCTGGCCTGCGAAAACCAGATGTTCCGCGCCACCGGCGGCATTAATACCCACAAGGGCAGCGTGTTCTCGCTCGGGTTGCTGTGCACCGCCTTCGGCCGCCTGCAGCAGCAGGGCCGCGCCATCGGCGCCGAAGCGCTGTGCGCCGAGGTGGCGGCGATGTGCCGGGGGCTGGTGGATCGCGAGCTGCGGCGCAACAACGCGGGGCAGACCGCCGGCCAGCGGCTGTTCGCCGCGCACGGGTTGAGCGGCGCACGCGGCGAGGCGGAGGCCGGTTTCCGGCTGGTCATTGACGGCGCGCTGCCGCTGTATCGGCAACGGCTGGTCGCCGATGGCGACGAACAGCGGGCGCTGCTGGACAGCCTGCTGTGGCTGATGGCCCACAACGACGACACCAACGTCGCCTCGCGCGGCGGCCTGCACGGGCTGCGCTGGCTGCGGCGCCGGGCGGCATTGCTGCTGGCGCAGGGCGGCTCGGCGGGGGAGGCGGGTCTGGCGCGCCTGCGGCGCTTCGATGCCGACTGCATCGCTCGCAACCTCAGCCCCGGCGGCAGCGCCGACCTGTTGATAGTGACCTGGCTGCTGGCGCAGCTGGGTGCCCAAGAATAATAACCAAGCCTTCAGGAGAGTCCCTATGTCCCAAACCCAGGAAAAGATCTGGAAAGCGATAGCGCCGCTGGCGGTGCTCGCGATCCTGTTATTGATACCGGTGCCCGACGGCATGCCGCCGCAGGCCTGGCACTACTTCGCCATCTTCGTGGCGATGATCGTCGGCATGATTCTGGAGCCGATCCCGGCCACCGCCATCAGCTTTATCGCAGTGACCGTCAGCGTGCTGAGCGCCAACTGGGTGCTGTTCGGCGCGCAGGAGCTGGCGGAGCCGGGCTTCAAGGCCGGTAAAGAGGCGCTGAAATGGGGGCTGGCGGGCTTCTCCAGCACCACCGTCTGGCTGGTGTTCGGCGCCTTTATCTTCGCGCTGGGCTACGAGGCCACCGGGCTGGGGCGGCGCATCGCGCTGTTCCTGGTGAAGTTCATGGGCAAGCGCACGCTGACGCTGGGCTATGCGGTGGTGATCATCGATATCCTGCTGGCGCCGTTCACGCCGTCCAACACCGCGCGCACCGGCGGCACGGTATTCCCGGTGGTGAAAAACCTGCCGCCGCTGTTCGATTCCTTCCCCAACGATCCCTCCTCGCGCCGTATCGGCGGTTACCTGATGTGGATGATGGTGGTCGGTACCAGCATCAGCTCCTCGATGTTCGTCACCGGCGCCGCGCCGAACGTGCTGGGCATCGAGTTCGTCGGCAAGATCGCCGGGGTGCACATCAGCTGGATGCAGTGGTTCCTGGCGTTCCTGCCGGTCGGCCTGCTGCTGCTGATCATCGCGCCGCTGATCTCCTACTACCTGTACAAACCGGGCGTGACCCACAGCAGCGAAGTGGCCGCCTGGGCGGATACCGCGCTGGGGGAAATGGGCAAGCTGACGCGCAAGGAATACACCCTGATCGGCCTGGTGCTGCTCAGCCTGTGCCTGTGGGTGTTCGGCGGCAAAATGCTGGATGCCACCGCGGTGTGCCTGCTGGCGGTGTCGCTGATGCTGGCGCTGCACGTGGTGTCGTGGAAAGAGATCACCAAATATTCCAGCGCCTGGAACACGCTGGTTAACCTGGCGACGCTGGTGGTGATGGCCAACGGCCTGACGCGTTCCGGCTTTATCGACTGGTTCGCCCAGACCATGAGCACCCACCTGGACGGCTTCTCGCCGAACATGACGGTGGTGGCGCTGGTGCTGGTGTTCTACTTCGCCCACTACCTGTTCGCCAGCCTGTCGGCGCACACCGCCACCATGCTGCCGGTGATCCTGGCGGTCGGCAAAGGGTTGCCGGGCGTGCCGATGGAGCAGCTGTCGATGCTGCTGGTGCTGTCGATCGGTATCATGGGCGTGCTGACGCCGTACGCCACCGGCCCGGGGGTGATCATCTACGGCTGCGGCTACGTGAAGTCGAAAGACTACTGGCGCCTGGGCGGTATTCTCGGCGTGGTGTACATCGCCGCGCTGCTGCTGATCGGCTGGCCGATCATGAGCCTGTGGTACTGAGTTGAAGCCACGCGGCCACCGCCCGGTGGCCGCGGTTACGATCCTTTCCCGTGAACCCTGTCACACACTTGTCACACTAACCCCGCCATCATACTCGGGCAAACGCTAACACCTTAAAAATAATCATTTTCCGGGAGCCTCTGCGGATGAGAAAAAAAACCTTATTGCTGTGCCTGCCTTTGTTATTCACCGGGAACGCGCTGGCGGAAGCCGGCGGTTATCAGCTGGAACAGGCGCTGGTCATGAGCCGCCATAACCTGCGCGCGCCGCTGGCCAACAACGGCAGCGTGCTGGCGCAGTCTACGCCGAAGGCCTGGCCGGCCTGGGAAACGCCGGGCGGCCAGCTGACCACCAAGGGCGGGGTGCTGGAAGTGTATATGGGGCACTACTTCAACGCCTGGCTGAAGCAGACCGGCCTGTTGCCGCAAGAGGGCTGCCCGACCGCCGGCAGCGTGTACGTCTACGCCAACAGCCTGCAGCGCACGGTCGCCACCGCGCAGTTCTTCAGCAACGGCGCGTTCCCCGGCTGCGACGTCAGCGTGCACCATCAGGACAAGATGGGCGAGATGGATCCGACCTTCAACCCGATCATCACCGACACCAGCGAGGCCTTCAACCAGCAGGCGCTGGCGGCGATGAACGCCGCGCTGGGCTCGCTGAAGCTGGACGCCTCTTACCAACAGCTGGCGAAGATCATCGACTACAAGGATTCCGCCGCCTGCAAGACCGACAAACACTGTGATCTGACCAAAGAAGCCAGCGTGATGAGCGCGGTGCCGGGCAAAGAGCCGGGCGTCTCCGGCCCGCTGCGGGTGGGCAACTCGCTGGTGGACGCCTTTATGCTGCAGTATTACGAAGGTTTCCCGATGAAAGAGGTGGCCTGGGGCAAAATCGCCACCCCGCACCAGTGGCAGCAGCTGGCGCAGCTGAAAGACGGCTATCAGGACTCGCTGTTCACCTCGCCGGTGGTGGCGCAGAACGTCGCCAAGCCGCTGCTGACCTACATCAACAACGCGCTGCTCGGCGAGCGCAAACCGGACGCGCCGAAGCTGACGGTGCTGGTCGGCCACGATTCCAATATTGCCTCGCTGCTGTCGGCCATGCAGTTCCAGCCGTATCAGCTGCCGCAGCAATACGAGAAAACGCCGATCGGCGGCAAACTGGTGTTCCAGCGCTGGCGCGACGCGCAGAACGACCGTGAACTGCTGAAGATCGAGTACGTCTATCAGTCCACCGAACAGCTGCGCAAGGCGACGCCGCTGACGCTGCAAACCCCGCCGCAGCGAGTAACGCTGGCGCTGAAAGGCTGCCCGATCGACAAAGACGGCTTCTGCGCCTGGAGCGATTTCGAAAAGACCATGAAAGGCATCTTGTAATGCCCAGCCTCTCTCCCGCGCGCGGGGGAGAGGCCTCTCCCCATCCCGGCTAACGCGCCGCCACGCAGGCCTTAACGCCATTTATTTTGCCCAGGGTCATTGTTGCAGGCCGTTTCGGGGGCTAACATCATCAGCCTGCCTGTTTATCATGGATACCGCCGTTGCCCACTTTTATCCGCAATATCGAATTTTTCACGCCGGACGGCTATCCGGGCCAGGTGGCGCGCTGCCATTTTGCGCTGGCGGAGTATCGCGACGAGCGTTTTCCCGAGGCGGGCTTTGCGCTGCCGGATCATCTGGCGCGTGCGGTGCCGAAGCGCCGTGCGGAGTATCTGGCCGGGCGTGTTCTGGCGCGGCAACTGTTGGCGCCGCTCGGTTTTGCCGACTTCACGCTGGCGCGCGGCGAAGATCGTGCGCCGCAGTGGCCGCCGGGCATCGCCGGGGCGCTGAGCCATAATTCGGATACCGCGTTGTGCGCCGTGCACCGCGAGAGCGGGCTGGGCGGCGTGGGGCTGGATGTGGAGACGCTGCTCTCCGACGTGCGGGCGCAGGAGCTGTGGGGGGCGATCGTTTCCCCGGCGGAGCGCGAGGCGTTGCTGCGCGAGGCGCTGCCGTTCAATGAACTGCTGACGCTGACGTTTTCCGCCAAAGAGAGCCTGTTCAAGGCGCTTTATCCGCAGGTGCGCTGTTACTTCGATTTTCTCGATGCGCGCATGGTCGCCGTGGATATGCAGCGGCAGACGTTTGTATTAGCGCTGCTTAAGGCGTTGACGCCAAATTGCCCCGCCGGCCGCCGGTTTAACGGGCGTTTTTGGCGTGAAGGTGACGATGTCACGACTTTTATTTTCTGCTAAAACACAATAATAACAGTGTGTTATTTCTTACTTTGCCGTAACGCGGATTTGCCGCAGCGGGCGGAAAGATTCATTCATCGGAGATTGACCCACGGTGGGGATCCGGTGTAATTTATCCTCCTTTTATGGCTAATGATAATTATTCGCATAAACATTATCATTGGTAAGGCGCAACAAAGGAGTGGTCTAGTGGCGACACTGACGACAGAAAACCAAACCTTCCCCGGGTTTGTGTACGCCGAACAATCGACCTTTTTGTACCGGTCCGAATTCCGTTCCCTCTCCGCCGATGGCGTGTTCGAGCGTATCGAGACGCCGGCGTTTGGCGGCGAGCAGGAAAGCAGCGCGCTGGCGCAGCATATCCGCCAGGCGCTGGCGCGCGCCAAAGCCGCCGGCCAGGAGACGCCGGTGGTGGTGGGCGCCATTCCGTTCGATACGCGTCGGCCTTCCAGCCTGTACGTGCCTGAAAACTGCCAGTTTGTCGCCAACGACAGCTTTACCCGCGCCGCGCGCCCGATGCTGCAACAGCCGCATCGCCTGGCCGCCTGCACCAGCATTCCGGACGAGCCGCGCTTCAAGCATGCGGTGGCGGAAGCGGTCAGCCGCTTTAAACAGGGCAAGCTGGACAAGGCGGTGCTGTCGCGCATCCTCGACATCGAGCTGGAGCAGCCGGTGGCGGGCCACCAGATCCTCAATAACCTGATGGTGCAGAACCCGAGCGGTTACCACTTTTCCCTGCCGCTGGCCGATGGCGGCGTGCTGATCGGCGCCAGCCCGGAACTGCTGATCCGCAAGCAGGGCGGCGAGATCCACACCAATCCGCTGGCGGGCTCGGCGCGCCGTCAGGACGATCCGCAGCAGGATCGCCTTGGCAGCGAGCGCCTGATGCGCTCGACCAAAGACAAATACGAACACAAGCTGGTGATCGACGACATTCGCCGCCACCTGGCGCCATTGTGCGCCAGCCTGAGCGTGCCCAGCGGCCCGTCGCTGCTCAGCACCGGCACCATGTGGCACCTGTCCACCCGCATTCGCGGCGAGCTGCTGAACCCGAATCTCAACGTGATGCAGCTGGCCTGCCTGCTGCATCCGACGCCGGCGCTGTGCGGCTTCCCGACCGAGAGCGCCCGCCAACTGATCGCCGATCTGGAACCACACGATCGCGGCCTGTTCAGCGGCATCGTCGGCTGGTGCGACGCCAACGGCGACGGCGAGTGGGCGATCGTCATCCGCAGCGGCCTGCTGCGCGGCAACCGGGTGCGGCTGTTCGCCGGCGCGGGCATCGTCGCCGCTTCGACACCGCAGTCCGAGTGGATGGAAACCGCCGCCAAACTGGGCACCATGCTCAACGCTTTCGGCCTGAACAGCGGCGCGCTGTAGGCCTCTTTGCGGCGCCGTGCGCGCCGCGTCATACGCTTTCGCAGGAGACAACGATGAACAACAACATGACCCGGCAGCGTGCCCGGATGGCGGTGTGCGCATGAGCATTCAGATGGATTTCACCGGCAAACGCGTGTGGGTGACCGGCGCGGCGCGCGGCATCGGCGAGCAGATCGCCCGGCATTTTTTGACGCAGGGCGCCGAGGTGGTGGGATTTGACCGCGAGTTCGCCAACCCTGATCTGCCTTACCCTTGCGTGACGCTGGACATCAGCCGGCCGGAGCAGGTGGAGGCGGTGTGCCGCCAACAGCTGGCGGAGAACCCGCGACTGGACGTGTTGATCAACGCCGCCGGCATTCTGCGCATGGGCAATACCGAAGATCTGAGCGTGGATGACTGGCATCAGTGCATCAACGTCAACGCCTCGGGGGCGTTTTACCTGTTCCGCGCCGTGCTGCCGCACTTCAAGGCGCAGCGCAGCGGAGCGATCGTCAGCATCGGCTCCAACGCCGCGCACGTGCCGCGCGCGCAGATGGCGGCCTACTGCGCCTCCAAGGCGGCGCTGACCAGCCTGAACCACTGTGTGGGGTTGGAGATGGCGCCGTTCGGCGTGCGCTGCAATCTGGTGTCGCCGGGCTCGACCGACACGCCGATGCAGCGCGGCATGTGGCAGACCGACGACGCGCAGCAACGCACCATCGCCGGCTTCCCCGAGATGTTCAAGCTGGGGATCCCGCTGGGCAAAATCGCCCGCCCGGATGAGATCGCCAACGCGGTGTTGTTCCTGGCCTCCGATTTGGCCAGCCACATCACCATGCAGGACATCGTGATCGACGGCGGCGCCACGCTGGCCGCCTGAGTCAGACCCGCTGGCGGCGCAGCAGGTGCTGCGCGCCTTCCGCCGCCAGCAGCAGTACCGCCAGCCAGATCGCCAGATAGGTTGGCCATTCGCTTTGGCTGATGCTCTCGCCGAGCAGCAGCGCGACGATCACCAGCAGCACCGGCTCCACATAGCTCAGCAGGCCGAACAGGCTGAACGGCAGCAGGCGGCTGGCGAGGATGTAACACACCAGCGCCACGGCGCTGATGACGCCGAGCAGCGGAATGCGCCAATACAGCTCGGCATTGATCTGCAGCGCCGCTGCGCCGCCGTCGCCGAAGGCGAACCAGGCCGCCGCCGGCAGCATCAGCGCCAGCTCGCACCACAGCCCGCCGAGATTGTCGGTGCCGAAACGCCGCCGCAAAATAAAGTAGAGCGGATAGCCCAGTGCCACCACCAGCGTCGGCCACGAGACGCCGCCCGCCTGATACAGCTCATTGCCTACCCCCACCATGGCGCACGCCACCGCCAGCGTTTGCAGCAGCGACAGCCGATCGCGGTAGATCAAACGGCCCGCCAGCACCATGGTCAGCGGCAGCAGAAAATAGCCGAGCGATACGTCGAGCGCCTTGCCGTGCAGTGGCGCCCACAGGAACAGCCACAGCTGCACCCCCAGCAGCGCCGAGGTGAGCAGGAGGCCCAGCAGGCGCTGCGGCCGTTGGCCGATCCAGGCCAGCGTGTCGCCCACCTTGCGCCAATCGCCGGACAGCGCCATAAACAGCGTCAGGAACGGCAGCGTCAGCAGCGTGCGCCAGCCGTAGACCTGCTCGCCGTTCAGCGGGGTGAGGGTAGAGGTGAAGTAATACATCGCGCCGAACAGGATGGAGGCGACGACCGAAAGAGTGATGCCCTTAATCACACGCATTCCTGGTGAGTGATTGATTTTATGGCGGCTACTGTAGAGAAATTTGCCGCCAACGACAATGGCATTGCCGGGCGCTGGACAATCGGCGGCGGCGGGTTACAATGATTGCTGTGTATTCATACAGGTTGTGGCGATGACAATCGATCTTTTTGAAGACGCGCTGCCGCCGCCGTGGCGCGAAGAGATCGCCCCCGGCGCGGTGGTGATGCACGGCTTCGTGCGCGATCACGGGCCGGAACTGCTGGCGGCGGTGCAGGGCGTCGTCGCCCAGGTGCCGTGGCGGCATTTGACCACCCCCGGCGGGCATGTGATGTCGGTGGCGATGAGCTGGTGCGGCAACGGCTGGACCAGCGACAGCCGCGGCTACCGTTACTCGGAACGCGACGCGCGCAGCGGCAAACGCTGGCCGCCGATCCCGCCTATCCTGATGGCGCTGGCGGACGAAGCCGCGCAGCAGGCGGGCTTCGGCCCCTTCGTGCCGGACTCTTGCCTGATGAACCGTTACGATCCGGGCAGCAAGCTGTCGCTGCATCAGGATAAAGACGAGCACGACTTCGGTGCGCCGATCGTCTCGGTGTCGCTCGGGCTGCCGGCGGTGTTTCAGTTCGGCGGGCTGCAACGCAGCGACCGGGCGCGGCGCATCCCCTTGGCGCACGGCGACGTGGTGGTATGGGGCGGCCCATCGCGGCTCTGTTTTCACGGCATCCTGCCGGTCAAGGAAGGCTACCACTCGCTGGTGGGGCCGCACCGCATCAACATCACGCTACGCAAGGCGCTTTAGCTGCGGCTCCTGCGCCAGGCAGGCGACGAGATAGTCGATAAACACCCGCAGTTTGGGCGGCAGATACTGGTTAGGCGCGTAAAGTAACCACAGGCCACCGTGATAGCTGCTGAGGAAATCCCATTCCGGCAACACCTGCACGATCTCGCCGTCGTCGAGCGCCTGGCGGGCGGTAAAATACGGCAGGCTGCCGATGCCGATATGCTGTTTCACCGCGTCCAGCCGCACGCCGGTGTGGTTGGCGGCGTAGCGGCCGCGCACGTTGACCGTCACCGTTTTGCCGCTGCGGCGGAGCTTCCATTGCGCGTCGCTCGGCGTTTCTCCCAGATAGATGCAGCTGTGCGCCGCCAGATCGTGCGGGTGCTGCGGTGTGCCGTGCTGCGCCAGGTAGTGAGGCGTGGCGCACAGCAGATGGTCTATTCTCATCAACTGGCGGCCGATCAACCCGGGCGACGGGCGATCGGTAATGCGCAGCGCCAGATCGACCCGATCGTCGATCAAATCCATGTAGCGATCTTCCAGCCGCAGCCTCACGTCCACCTTCGGGTAGCGGCGCAGGAACTCCGGCATGTGCGGATGCAGCACGAAGCGGCCCACCGCTTTGGGTACGCTGACGCTGACCAGCCCTTCGGGCTCCGCGGCGCCGCGCCCGCCGATCGCCATGACCGCGTCGGCCGCCGCCAGCAGGGTGCGGCAGTGCGCAAACGCCTCTTCGCCGCTTTCGCTCAGCCGCAGTTTGCGGGTGGTGCGGTGCAGCAGCTGCAGCGCCAGCGCCTGTTCGAGCTTCGCCACGCTGCGGCTGACGGCAGAAGGCGAAGCGCCCAGCTTGCGGGCGGCGGCGGAAAAGCTGCCGCTCTCTACCACCTGAACGAACACGGCCATTTCGGGCAGCAGCGCGTAAGAAAGATTTGTGCTCATGACGCAAAGGTCCATTGTGATGTCGGCGGATTATCCTCCGATTATGACATGAATATAATGGCTCTTCGAACCGAGGAGAAAATGATGACCGAACGACGTTATTACTACAGCGACGATGTACAGGGCCAGGCACAGGTGCTGAGCTGCGCGTCGGCCGAGGCGGGCGCTTACGCCGTGGAGCTGGACGCTACGCTGTTTCATCCACAGGGCGGTGGCCAGCCGTCCGACGTAGGGGCGTTAGGCGGCGTCGCCGTGCTGCGGGTGCAACAGCAGGGGGACTCCGTGGTGCATTTTACCGCCGCGCCGCTGCCGATCGGGCCGGTCACGATGCAAATCGATGAAGCGCAGCGTCGGCTGCATGCCCGCTGGCACTCCGGCGGGCATCTGATCGGCTGGCTGGGAGAAACCCGAGGCTGGCGGCCGGTCAAGGCGCATCATTGGCCGGGGGAAGGGCGCATCACGTTTACGCCAGGGCCGGATGCGCAGACGGTAGAAGCGGACTTTTTGCAGGCGGAGCTGGCGCGCTTGATCGCCGCCGATTTACCCCGCCGCCAACAGGCGGTGGAGGGGATGCGCCAGGTCGGTTTCGGCGAACTGCCCGCCTACGGCTGCGGCGGCACCCATGTCGCCACGCTGGCGGAGGTGGGGGCAATTGCGATCACCGGCGTAAAGATGAAGAAAGGGCAGCTGATCGTGCAGTATGAGCTGAGTTGAATAAGGGGCTTCAGCGCCCGGCCTGCCGCAGCTGGGTGCAGAACGCGCATTGGCATCCCGCTACCGGCACCGCCGCGCAGCTGCCGATGTTCACCGGCTGGGCGTCCATGGCGTGAAAGCCGTAAAACAGATTTTCGATGTTTTGTTCCGCCGCGCGCGCCTGTTCCGGGCGCGGTTCGGGCACTTTTGACTGAAACGCCGCGGCCTTGCCGGCCAGCAGGCTGAGAAACAGCAGCGACAGCTGGATTTTCATCGTCGTCTTCCTTTGGCTGAAGTTGTGATACGTTATAACAAAACCCCATCAATGCCAAGCGGCGGCGCTGCTGCCACTCACGTTATTTTTACGCGCTGCAACAGTTTCTCATTCAATTAACACTTCGACATATCTCTTGCTGATACGCTGACTAATAATTCAAATTACAAAAATTGCCTCATTAAACGAATATTTAGATACTCGCTGTGCGGCCTGGCCAGTGCTGACACGTTTTTAAATTCTGAGCATACAGAAAGATGCCTCTGTAGGTATCGTCACGCACTCTGGATAGGACATCGCCACCATGGGCTCTTTTTTTAAGCAGGTCTACCGCTATTCCCACGCGCGCCCTTATCGGCATAACGAAAACCTCTGGCCCTACGTGAAGATCGCGCGTGGCGAAGGCGGTGAAATCGCCGCCTTATGGTACAAGCACCGGCCGGTGCCGATCGTCCCGCTGAGCGAACTGCGCAGCAGCTGCCGGGGGGAGGTGCTGCTGACGGCTACCGGCCCGTCGGTGAAGGCGCTGCGCTTCGAAAATATTCCCGCGATGCCCGCCATCGGGGTCAACGGCGCCTATTTTCTGCATCGGCAGGTGGATTTTCGCTTCTACGTCATCGTGGACATGGGATTTATCGACAGCCGCCCAGAGATCGTGCGCGACGTCATTCAACGGCCTGAGCTGACGCTGTTCACCACCGTGCACGGCGTGGCGCGCATTCTCGATCGCTTTGGCCCGGCGGCGATCGGTTGCCGATTGGCGATCGTCGAAGACGCGGCCTGCAAGATTTACCGCCCCCGGATCGACAGCGGCGCGCTGTGGGAGCACTACTGCCGGGAAAACGGCGTGGTTTTTGCCGCCGAGAGCCGCATGCTCGGCTTTAGCCAGGATATCCGCTGCGGCATTTTCGATGCCGGCACCGTGGCCTATTGGGCGCTGCAAATTATCGCCTATCTCGGCTTCAAGCAGCTGTTTATCGCCGGGCTGGACATGAACAACTTCCACCAGCCGCGCTTTTACGAAACGGAGCAGGATCGGTTGCCCACGTTCCTGGCGGACAAGGTGGAGTCGCTGGTGATCCCCGCTTTTCGACACGCCGGCGCGATCATGAAAAAGCAGCAGATCGCGATAAAAAACCTCTCCCTGCACAGCGCTATCGGCAGCGATATCTTCGAGAAGGTGGACGGCAATGTTTACTTTCAGCAAGCCTGAGCGGTGTTATCGCTTCGGCAGCGCGCTGTTTTTAGCCTTCGCGTTTTTCAGCGCGATCTTTTGCGGGCAGACCCGCGTCAACAACCTGTTTCATTTGGCGGCGCTGCTGTGGCTGGCCGCCGTATTCACCTGGCCGCCGCTGCGGCGGCAGCTGTGGGCCAATCGTCAGGCGCGCTGGGGCGGCGGGCTGGCGCTGATATTTTTGCTTTATTATTCCCTCAGCGCGCTGTGGGGCGAGACGCCGGGCGACATGCCGTCGGCCCTGACCCACAGCGCCTATATCCTGCTCTACCTCGCCTGGCTGGTGACGCTGCTCGACGGTGAGCGGCGTCACCAACTGCAGTGGGCGATGCTGGCCGGCATGACGGCGCTGTGCCTGTATCTGACGCTGGTCGACGCCCCGTCGATTTATCATCTGCGAGAAACCACCGCCCGCAATCCGGGGCCGAGCAACGTGATCGATCTGGCCGGTTACGCCGCCATCGCCATTTTGTTGAGCCTGATGATTTTCCGCGATACCGGGCAAAAAGCGGCGCTGTGCTTTATCCCGCCGCTGCTGGCATTCATGGTGCTGACGCAAAGCCGCGGCCCGCTGATCGCACTGGCGCTCGCGGTGGTGGTGGCGATGCCTTATCGACACCGGCCGGGACGGTGGCTGTGGTTTCTGTTGCCCGGCGCGCTGGCTGTGGTTCTTGCCGTCGTTTACAGCGCGATCGGCGAAATGTTGCTGACGCGTTTTGGCGAGCTGTATCAACAGAGCTTTGTTCGCATCAGCATTTGGCGCCACAGCCTGGCGCTGATCGAACAGGCGCCGTTCTTCGGCTACGGCTTTGATAAGCAGCTTAACTTTCTCAATTACACCGGCGAGCTGAACCACACCACGCACAGCCTGTACCTCGGCGCGTTGCTGAAGGGCGGCTGTGTGGGTTTCCTGTTGCTGCTGGCGCTGCTGGGATATGGCGCGCGGCTCGCCATCGCACACTGGCGCGCAGGGCGGCGCTGGGAGGCGGGCCTGTTTCTGTTTATGCTGGTGTTCTACAGTTCGCAGGGCATGTTTGTGATCGCCAATCCGGCGGAGTTTTGGTACCTGTTTTGGCTGCCGCTGGCGCTGCTGCTGTCGCAGCCTAAACGGCGGCCGATCGGGACGGTGCAGACGACAGCGCCGCCAGCGTCTTCTCCAGCACCTGTTCCGCCGCGATAATACTAAGCGGCTGGCGGCGCTCAGCGGCACTTAGCGCGGCGCTGTCAACCGGCACGTGCATCACCTGATGCCGTTCGCTGTCCTGATAGGGGCCGGTATGCCGCGGGTTAGCGGTGACGAACAGGCTGACGGTGGCGGTTTTCAACGCTACGGCGAGGTGGAGCGGGCCGGTATCGCCGGTCACCAGCACCTGCAGATTGGCGATCGTCGCCAGCAGTTGCGGTAACGTGGTCGTGCCGATATGGCTTACCACCCGCTGTTGCTGTTCCTCGCTCAAACCCGCCATAAATTCCTGCTCGAGGCTGCGCTCCGCCTTGCTGCCAATCAACTCGACCTGACAGTCGGGGGAGTGCGCCAGCAGCCGTTGCGCCAGCTCAACAAAGCGATCGACCGGCCAACGGCGCAGCGTCTCGGAGGCGCCCATCTGAAAGCCGATCAGGATCTTGCCCGCCGGTTTCGCCAGCGCGGGAAAAGCGACCGGGATGAACATGTCGGGATTGTCGGTGCGGCATCCCAATTGCCCCACCATATCCAGCTTGCGCTGAATCAAATGGCCGCCGGTGCTGCGGCTGACGCCGGTCAGCCAGCGCTCCATGCCGCTCGGTTTGTTGCCGTAAATGTCTTTGAACAGGTATTGGCAACCGGCGGCGATGGCGACCAGCA
Source organism: Serratia sp. CY84636 (assembly GCF_052166245.1). Lineage (NCBI taxonomy): Bacteria > Pseudomonadati > Pseudomonadota > Gammaproteobacteria > Enterobacterales > Yersiniaceae > Serratia > Serratia sp. CY84636. The sequence goes on along the minus strand of NZ_JBJNOX010000002.1, from coordinate 1,638,594 downwards.
CGTCGTAAGGCGCCTTCGAGTGCAGGATGACCGCCAGCTGCGGCCGGTTTTTTCGCAGGCGCCGGATAACGGCCAACATGTCTTTGGCCTTGTGGTCCCAGTAAATCACGTCATGAAAGCAGGGGCTGCCTTCGACCAGCTGCCGGTTTTTATGGCTGGAGACCAGCGTGATTTGCGCGCCGGGATAGCGTTCGCACAGTGCGCGGATGGCGGGCGTATTGAACATCAGATCGCCGAGGGCGCTGGTGGAGAAAATCACGATGCGTTCAAAGGATTGCTGCGGATCGAAGCTCGCTGCGGGCCGGAAATTGCCCGCGATGCGGGTATAGAGACGTAAACCGGCGTTGGCCGCCGCTATTTTCCACTGTTTAGACATTGCAGTTCGCTTCCGCTTGAGATCGGCGGCCACCGTCTGGCGCCGCGTGGTATCATACAAGCGCGGCCACGGCGGGCCAATGGCCCGCAACAGATTGCGACAGATGCTAACGTTATGTTTGCAATTGCTGCCGGGCGCCGCGCTTACTCCTCCCAGACCTGCGTACTGCGCGGGCTGTCCATCTGATAATCCGAGTAGGGGCGAGTGAAGAACTCGCGCCCCAGTTCGCGGGCGGCCTGCAGCGGATTGCGCGGATCGCGGGCGATCTCGCCGCGCTGGTTGCCGGCGCCGTGCACTACCCCGACGAAGGCGGAATGGGTGTAGCGGCTGAACTCCTGGAGCTGATGCACGATGCCCAGCGCCGCGCCGGGGTAGGTTTCTTCCGACGCCACCGCCAGCCCGATGCGCTTGCCGCTCATGCGCTGGTGCACCTGTTCCGCCTGAGGGTAGGCGTTGGAATAGAAGCTGAACGAGCGATCGAAAAAGGCTTTGGTTTGCGCCGACATGCCGTACCAGTAAATCGGCGTGCAGAATACCGCGCCATCGGCCGGCAGGAAGTGCTCCAGGAACAGCTCGGCGTAGCGATCGGCCGGCGGCGGCGTGTGGCGTTCATCGCTCAGAAAACCGCTCAGGTAATCATCGAGAAAATGCAGGCTGGCGGACGTGCCGGCTTCGGCGGCGCCCGACAGGATCGCTTGCGCCAACGTGGCGCTGTTGCCGTCGCGGCGCGGGCTGCCGACCAGCACCACCAGACGTTTGGATTGATGAGTTGTATTCATGTCATGTTCCTCGGTATGAAGTGGATTCAGCCCTACTCTAGAAACAAGTGCCGGCGGACGACAAATGACCGCTTTTCTGCCAGGATGATTTCAACTCATCTCAAGAGGCTTCGCCATGTTTGCCACGCTGCCCGTCAACGCATTACGCACCTTTGAATCCGCCGCTCGCCTGCGCAGCTTCAAGCTGGCGGCGGCCGAGCTGGCGGTGACGCCGACGGCGATTTCGCACCAGATCAAAGCGCTGGAACAGCAGTTGGGGTTTGCGCTGTTCGAGCGGGTGCCGCGCGGCGTGCGGCTGACGCCGAAAGGCGAAACGCTGTTTGCCGGGGTGCACGGCGCGCTGCTGGACATCGCCGCCACGCTCGAGGGCCTGCGGCCGCAGCCCAGCACCGGGTCGCTGTGCGTCTCGGTCACGCACTCTTTCGCGGCGCTGTGGCTGGTGCCGCGCCTGGGGCGTTTCTACCAGGCGTACCCGCACTATCTGGTGCGCCTGGAGGCCTGCGCCGAGGTGATCGATCTGCAGCAGGACGCCAGCGTGGACGTGGCGGTGCGTTACAGCCGCGCGCAGTATCCTGCGCTGCATCAGACGGCGCGGCTGGAGGAAAGCTTTGGCGTCTACGCCGCACCGGGGCTGGCCGCCGCCGAGCCGGAAAATCCGGTGCTGATCACCGTCAAGTGGGGGGATTCGGCGCTGTACGACAGTGGCTGGCATGACTGGTGCCGAGCCGCGGGCGTAGACTGGTGGCAGCGTCATGCGGCGATGCGCAGCTATCATGAGGAGCATTACGCCCTGCAGGCGGCGGTGGCCGGGCAGGGGCTGGTGCTCGCCAGCTCGGTGATGGTATCCGATATGGTGGACAACGGTCTGTTGGTGGCGTATCGGCCGGAGGTGCGCGTACCGGGCGCCGCCTACAGCGTGTTGTGCGCGCCGGGGCGCGAACGGCATCCGCCGGTCAGGGCATTCCTCGCCTGGCTGCAGCAGGAGCTGCCGCAGGGCAATGGCACGAAATAAAAGTTTTATCGTCCTAAGCTGTGGGAATATCAGCGAACTTTTGTTTTTACTTCACTGCGAGAACCTATCATGAGCCAGCCAAGAACCTCCGATTACCCGATTGATGCGCAATTTATCGAGCGCTGGTCGCCGCGCGCGATGGCCAACGACGCCATCGACGATCAAACGCTGCTGAGCTTTTTTGAAGCGGCACGCTGGTCGCCTTCGGCCTACAACATTCAGCCGTGGCGCTTTGCCTACAGCAAGCACGGTTCCGACAGCTGGGAGAACTACCTGGAGTTCTTGATTGACTTCAACCGTGGCTGGGCGCAGCACGCCTCGGCGCTGGTGGTGATCGTCTCCAAAACCACCAGCCTGAACGGCGAGCGGCTGGTGGACAACCCGACCCATGCGTTCGACACCGGCGCTGCCTGGGCCAGCCTGGCGCATCAGGCGCACCTGAAAGGCTGGTTGACCCACTGCATGAGCGGCATTCACCACGACAAGATCAAAGCGGCGCTACAGCTGCCGGACGACTATGCGGTGCACGCCATGGTGGCGATCGGCAAGCCGGGTGACAAGGCCCGCCTGCCGGATTTCCTGCAGGAAAAAGAGGCGCCGTCGGGCCGCCTGCCGCTGGGCAAGACCGTCAGCGAAGGGCTGAATTTCACGCTGTGATTGTCCGCTTTCCCTCAGGCCCGCTTGGCGGGCCTTTTTTATGCGGCGAGTAAAACTTAGGGAGTATGTTCTCGTTCGCCCATTCGCTGTATATTTTATTATATAGCGATGGCGTGATGAGGAGGAAACCGTGGGTGACCATTTTGGCAAAGGGCTGTTGGCGGGGCTAAAGGCGGAAAACCTGAAGCCGGAGACGGAGCTGTCGCGCTTTTGCTCCGACTACAAGCGCGGCTTTGTGCTCGGCTATGCGCACCATTTGGCGCAGCGCTGCGGCGACGAAAACCGGGCGGCGTTCGAAGCCGGGCAGCTGAGCCGCGCCTATGGCCTCGGCAGTGAGCCGATGAGCGAGTTCTTTTCCGGCGGCGACAGCCGGCTGGCGGAGAAGTTTTTCCGCGCCGGCTATAACCGGCCGACGCAGGGCTAGCGCGGGCGGGGCGTCAGGCGGCGCTCAGCACCGCCACCATATACACGCACGGTTGGTCGCTCTGGTTTTCAAAGCGGCAGTCCGCCGGCGGGCCGAGCTCCAGGCAGTCTCCCTCGGCCATGTCATGGCGCGCGTCACCTTCCACAAAGACCAACTCGCCGGATAAAACCCAGATCAGCTGACGCTTGAAGGCATACACCGAAGCCGGCATCGGGATCGTCGCGCCGGCCGGCAGTTCGATACGTACCAGATCGAGCGGCAGATCGGTGCGCGGCGAAACGTGGCGCCGCACGTAGCCGCTCTCCGGATCGACCCAGACCGGCTGATCTTCCCGGCGCAGCAGCCGGCCTTCCTGCGTTTCCGCCCGGGCGATCAGCTTGGACATGCTGAGGCCGAACGCCCCCGCCAGCCTGCCCAGCAGCATCGCCGTCGGGCTGCTCTCGCCGCGCTCGATCTTATGAACCATCGCCCGTGAAACGCCCGCCTGCTCAGCCAGATCGGACAGCGACCAGTGGCGCGCCTCGCGTTCAATGCGAATGCGTGCGCCGATCAGCTGATTTAGATTGTCTAATTTAATATTCATATCGTAGTATTATAGTGGACAATTGGCCGGGGTAAACCATGATTATACGAAATGCGACGCTCAACGATAGCGCGGCGATTGCCGCCATCTATAACGACGCGGTGTTGAACAGCACCGCCATCTGGAATGAACAAACGGTGGATGCGGCCAATCGCGCGGCGTGGATCGGCGAACGGCAGGCGGCGGGCTACCCGGTGCTGGTGGCGGTGAACGGCGCGGACGAGGCGATCGGCTACGCGTCGTTCGGCGACTGGCGCGCCTGGGACGGCTATCGCCATACCGTAGAACACTCGGTGTATGTCCATCAGGCGCATCGCGGTGGAGGGATTGGCAAAGCGCTGTTGATCGCCCTGATCGCACGGGCGCGGGAGATCGGCAAGCACGTGATGGTGGCCGGCATCGAATCCGGCAATCAGGCCTCGATTAAGCTGCACCTGGCGCTCGGGTTCCGCGAGGTGGGGCGCATGGAGCAGGTGGGCGCCAAATTCGGCCAATGGCTGGATCTGACGTTCCTGCAGCTGACGCTCGACGAGCGGGCCACGCCGCCCGCACGCTGATCCCGGGAGACAGAGCGATGAATATGCTGTTGCTGCTGGTGGCGGCGGGAATGGGGCTGGTGGTGCAGAATCTGCTGATGGTGCGCATTACCGAAAGCGTCTCGACCATCCTTATCACACTGGTGATCAACTCCAGCGTCGGTTTGCTGTTGCTGGTGGGGTTGCTGCTGGCCAAAAATGGCCTCGGCGCGGTGGCGGAAGTGACCGGCGCCGCCAGGTGGTGGATGCTGCTGCCGGGGCTGCTGGGATCGCTGTTCGTGTTCGCCGGCATCCTGGGCTACCAAAAACTGGGGGCAGCGGCCACCATCTCGATCCTGGTCGCCAGCCAGCTGTGCATGGGGCTGCTGGTGGACGTCTACCGCGCCGGCCCGGCGGCGCTGCGCGAGAATCTGCCGGCGCTGTTCGGCGCGCTGCTGCTGGTGGCGGGCGCCTATCTGGTGGCGAAACGCAGCTTTTGACGGCGGCTGAAAGGCAAAAAGCCCGCTCGGGTTTCCCTGAGCGGGCTTCTCTAAATATGGCTCCTCTGACTGGGATCGCCTTTGCCAGTAACAGGCTAATACATAAGCTAAACTTGAATTCACTTGTTGTCAAGACCACCAGAATGACCACCATTTTTCTTCCCTATACGCCGATAGAATCACTGGGGGATAATTACACTTTAATCATTTATATAAAAATTAGTTAAGGATTCGCGGGTAATCATGAAAAAACATGGCACCCTAACTTGGATCTCATTTGCCAGTGACTGGCGAAAAATTAAGCAAAAAGAGGATTCTTATTTGCTCAAGCCAACCAGAATAATCACCAAACTAATGAGCTAGTAAACCATTAAGGTATAGGCTTGGTTTACACCAGATAGGGTGTAACTAGTTGTATGGAATGCTTAAAAGTGATCATATGTAACTCTCATGGTTGATTGCATCTTTAATCATACATTCTGGTAATTGCACTTAACTACAAAATCTGAGATCGTTTTAACATTTGATGAATTCAAATGAATTCGGTGAGCTATCCTTAGGTTGTACTGACACTAGGCTAAGGGATTGTAAACAGCCGTAGCCGTCAGTTCTGAGGGATCCCTTCTGCTCACCATACTTTTGAGTCCATTGGCAAAAAAAACGAGCAGGATTCAGACATATGGCAAATATAAGGATTAAATACCATGCTAATGAACACAGCATTCTATATGCGGAGACTGGGGGCTGTTGCCCGCTCTGTACATTACCTATGATGTTCAAGAAAGCAAGTTCTAGACATCCTAGTATAGGATATGAGATTGCTCATATTTATCCATTAAATCCGAATAAATCGCAGGCAAAGGCTCTTGAGCAATATTCAGTACCTGATGACATCAATTCCCTTGAAAATGTAATTCTCTTATGCCCAAATTGCCATACAAAGTATGACAAAGATTTCAAAATCGAAGAATATCTTAGGCTTTATAATATTAAAAATGGCTATCTTAGTGAGACAAAGGCAAAACAAACAGCTTCTCAATATGCTCTGCAAGATGAAGTGTGCGAAATATTAGATCTCATTGTGCTTGGTGATGATAATTTTGCAAATTTTTCTGAGACTAAACTAGATGTCAGTTCGCTTAATGAAAAACTCAAGACCGATATGAGTCCTTTGCAGAAGCGAGAAATTCGTTTAAATGTTATCGACTATTTTGTACCTATTAGGAATCATATCCGACTTCTCGAACAGTTGGATCAAGCCGCCATACGAATACTACAGAATCAAGTAAATACCTATTATCTGATAATGGAAAAGCAAAACCCTAAGAATAAGGATTTAGTTTTTAACTATGTTTCACAATGGATAAGCTTGAAGTCTGGTAAATCCATTATTGCATCCAAGATCCTTACATCTTTTTTTATCCAAAATTGCGAGGTATTCGATGCTAGTTCCAACTAAATTCACGAGTCTTGAAGAGTCGACCATTTTTAAAATGCTAGTCATTTTAAAAAACAAAGTAGACGACGAAAAATTGTCGGATTTATTGACAAGAACTTCGGCGAGCTTTCAAGATGCTTCGGAATTTTTACATGCTTTAGATATCCTATATGTTCTTGGTTTGATTGATGTTGATGTTTCGATGGAAACGATAAATTATGTTAAGTAAAATAATCTGCTCACTTTTCAATCATGGTGAAATATCATTCAATTATGGCTTGAATGTAATTCTTGGTGATGATAATGCTAAAAACTCAATTGGAAAATCCTCTGCTTTGATGGTCATTGATTTTGCTATGGGTGGTATGTCTCTTTTGGATGATAAGGCTGGTATTATCAAGTCTATGGGGCACCATAGTTATATCTTTGAATTTATTTTTGACGATGTTGTATATTATTTTAAACGGTCAACAAGTGAATCCAATGTGGTTCATGTGTGCAATATGCATTATAAAGCAATTGATGAAATTAGCATTGGTGATTATACAGATAAACTCAAAATACTCTATAACTTAGAGCATCTAAAAAGTAGTTTTCGTTCACTTGTTAGTCCTTTCAGTCGAATATGGAATAAAGGTGCTTTAGACCCTGAACAACCATTTTCTGGCGATGTGAAAGAATCAGCAGGAGTAGCTATTGGACGACTCATCGATCTCTTTGAATATACGGAAGATATCGCTGAAGGGAAGTCTACTTTAGACGAATATAATGAAAGGAAAAAACTCATATCCAAGTCGATGAATGCTCAAATCATTCCCAAGATCAACAAGGCTCAATACAAGACCAATCAGAAAATAATAACTGACAACAATGATGCTATTAAAGCCTTGAAACAGGGGTTTACGGGAGCTCTAAGCGCCTATGAAGCTCTCTTTGACGAAGAATTGCGTAAACTTCATCAGCAAAAAAATGAATTAGGTAGCCAAAAAAATGATGTGCTAATAAAAATAGAACGAATTAATCGAGATATCTCAGGGGTAACACCGAGATTAACTGCTAATATTTCTCTTATTAAGGAGTTTTTCCCTAATGTAGATTCAGAACGTCTTGAGCAGGTTGAGTCTTTTCATCAAAATATCACTAAAATAGTGCAAAAAGAACTTAAAAAAGGTCTTGCATTGTATTCTGAAAACTTATTGCAAATCAATACTAAGATCGTTGCTTTGGAGAATAAAATACGAACTGGTTTGGCAGCAAAAGGAACGCCAGATGATTTGTTCATTCGAGTGTTTGAACTAAAAGAACTTGCAGATAAAGCTGCTGAAGAGAATAGCTTTTATGATAAAAAGGTAGCTATCGGCAGGGACGCGTTGCTATCCAAAGAACGTTTGGAAGCGATATACTTTGGTATATTCCTTAATATAGAAAATGCACTAAATATAAAATTAAAAAACTTCAATAAAGTAGTTTACGGGCCGAGCAGAAATGCATCTCAGCTTAGGATAAAAAATGCAAATTCATACAACTTCATCTCGCCCGAGGATACTGGAACTGGAAAGTCTTATGCAGGCTTAGTTGCATTCGATCTTGCTATGCTTTCACTAACTAACCTGCCGTTCATAATCCATGATTCAGTTATCTACAAGAATATTGAGGTTCCTGCCACAGGGAATATAATCCGAATTCTAGCATCTGTTAAACGTAAGCAGATATTCCTTTCATTTGATGAAGCCGCAAAATTCGGTGCCAAAGTTGAACGATTGCTGCGGATTCATACCGTTCTCAAGTTGAGCGATAACGATCTGCTCTATACGAAAGACTGGAGGGAGCAGCAATAGTTAATTGATATGTATTAATAATAATTACTGGCTTGAATAGCCAGTAATTAGAATAAATGACTAGTACATCATCAATATTTTCTTTTAATGAACCATTTCGTAAGGGGGCGGCGAGGACTCCGTCGCCGCCAAGTGTAAATTCACTATGGTCTTATCTCAGTTTTCCTCGAAGTTGCAAACTTGCCTCTGGTAAATGTCTACGAATAATAAGGTCATCTGCGCACTCCATTTTTTCTGACCCTTGAGGACTAAGTTTCTGGAGTTTATGATCTGTCGGAATCGCCGGGGCTAGTGGCGAACTGAGTGATATCCAAGTTTCTGCACCCGTAGCCAGGCGTGTAGCAACAATTGGAATTACTATTGCTCCAGCTTCATTGTCATATCGTTGAACTTCACGAGAGAAAGAAAATTCGGTTCCATACTGCCGAATCAGATCACGGGCGAGAAGATCAAGCGATCGTCGAGTACGCTCGGCAGGATAAGGCGGATATCCACCATCAAACGCATGTTCAATAAACTGAATGCCGAGTTTGCGATCTAGGAGCGAGTGGTCCATTCGATTGCGGAAACTTTGCAGGCAGCGATAGCAGGATGTGTCGCAGTTTTCTGGACAACTTGCTAGAAGATTTCGCGTGTGCTCAAACAATTCTCTTGCCCGATTCACAAGTTCGGTCGAAAACCCTGCACCTCCTGCCAATGTGTCATATAGGAAAATTTCAACTTCGTTACCGCTTGCGCCTTTTTCTGTCAAAGCTGGGCGGTATTCGGCTAGAACTTCTCCCGGTTCAATATCTAGTGTTTGACACGCAGCCTTGGCCATAGCTTCGCATAGAGTTCTAAGTACAGAATCAGCTTCTATACTGCCGGGCAAGAGTTGGAACGGCTCTGTTAGCGGGAATGAAAATAATGCAATGTCAGTTTTGAAATCAGTCCCAAGAATTACGTGACGTTTTGCCGCTCCTCCTGGGCAGATGGAGCCTTCTTCACTGCGGAATGGCGTAGCGTGTGGTTGTGAGAGTAGTTCCTCAGGAGCCGCCGATGACTCGATTCGACCACAGGCGAGACAATAATCGTAGCCATCTTTATCGACACCAGTATTTGATACTAAGAGAAATTCTCTCGCTTTGAAAGCACGCACCCGCTCGGATACCTGAATCCAGCTCTTGTCAGGATTAGGCGTTTGCATGACTAACTTGGCACGCGTCGCTCTTGCGGTCTCGTTTGGTGAGTCTGGCTCAGTTTCCGGCGGTGTATCGATTGGGTGCGCAAAGCCGACAGGACGGAACCAGACCCTTGCCGGGCCGAAAGAGTTGGGTGTGTTGCAGGCTGGACAAGTCTCTGTCGTGTTCTCCCTCTCTTTTAAGTAATCGTCAGTCCTTGCATGGGAGCAAGTGCTGCACTCGAAGTAGAGTTTTCGTTTTCCCCAAGCGTCCCGTCGTTCGGCTGGATAAGGAGAATATATAGCTTTGGATGTATACTGTTTGCCGTTTATCCAGAGTTGCTTGTTTGGTGCGTATTGAGATAGAGCCAGTGCAAGCCCCTGAGCGGGAGCATAATCTATAACCGATGTGAACGGGGTTGATCTCTCTTGATTGAAAACGTGAAATGCCACAACATCGGTTGGAAACGCATACCGTGGAACTACTCCCCGGTAAAGGAGACGGTCAAGTAGTTTATCCGTGGCGGGATCAACAATATGTACGTTATCCTCTGACTCGGTCATTATCTCATTCTCGGTTTGATCACCAGAGTCGTCCTTACTTTTTTCTAGGGCGGCGTTGACATCTTGGTTCTCTGATTGAATAAAATCTATGGCTTCGTCAATCGTATCTGTCGCGTCAACCATCATTTCAGCAATCAACCTATGGCGATCATCTGGCGACAACTCAGTGGGTAGCCAGCGATCAGCCGCGTTAGCGAGGTCTTGTGCATTATCTTCTAGCCATTTAGCAAAATCATAACGATTGAGCAAAGGTCCCCGAGTTTTGAAATCACCGACTTTGCCCAAAACGGAAAACAAATTAGGATCGGCACCTGGGATTAATCCAGGAATACGGTCTTCATGATAGCGCTGAAGCAGGTAGGCGCGAAGATGGCGTCGCGTTATTTCCGGATTTTCTAACGTGAGGCGTGGATCAATGACATTACCCCGTATCATTTCCTCTGGATCCGTAAAATAATGGTCGTCATGGCTGTCCGAGCTGCCAAATGCTACAACAGTCGCAACTGCATTAGCACGTCGGCCTGCTCGGCCAGCACGCTGCTGATAATTGGCGCGGGTTGGAGGCATATTACGAAGTGCCACGCCTGAAAGATCACCGATATCAATACCTACTTCCATAGTCGTGGTGCTTGAAAGCACATCAATAGCGGGTTCACCAGGGCGGTCCTTATCTCTCCAGGCGACATCGATATCCTGAAATCTTATTTCGTGTCGCTCAGAGTGAGAGAAGGCTTCATCCGGCTGCGCCGCTCCAAGTTGAGCTGTGTGCTCTGCTGCAATAATGGTCATTAGTTGGGGGTCTTCAACATCAAGTGCTGAAGCGATAGGGTCGCGATAAAAACCACGACGTGCCTTGTAAACCTCATCTAAAGCGGGATCAAAGTTGCTCACATCAGAACTTTCACAGTCAATACATCTACTGAGAGTTCCGACTGGGCGATGAACAGATTTGCAACTATTGCATCGCTGCCACTGACCATTTAAATGAAGAGAAAGCTTCGAAGCAACTAAACGATGTCCCCCTCCCATTGTTTGCTCGGTAAAAATGGTCAGAAGAGTTGGAAGCCAATTCTTTTTGAATATTGATTTCGATTGCTTCGATACAAGAACTCGGTTCATGGCAGTAAATACCCCTTGATGGGATCTCACTCGTTCATTCCACCAAGAGTCAGGCATGTCTGAAAACCAGATTCCCGGATCAAGCGTCCAGCATCGCAGCCAAGCTCGACAGACTGTCAATTTAGCCTCCTCGGTTTCGGCGACTCCTGGTAGATCGGGAAGTTTTACAATCTTGGACGAGATTTGTGGAGGCTCGCCAATCGTGGCGATCGCCAAGGCCTCCAGATCAAGTCCCATGTTCGTATGTTTAAACGTATCGGAGATTGCCTGCATAAGACGCTGCGGGCATCGGGACAACGAACTGAGGAGTTGAAAGAGCTGTATACCTGCGGGAGATGGGCCTGGACTTGGTCCTTCTACCTCTGAAAGTGTTTCTGCATCACCAAGTTGGGGCCTTAGTCGAACGCCTAACTTATGGGCAGCCACTAAAACTGATAAGTACGCATGGTTGAGCACAAGAGTTTTGGAGAAGTCCGGATCGCGGCTAAGAATCTTATAACCCAACGGAAGGAGTGCCCGCACAGCATCACGTAAGGAATAGTTCTGAAGTGTGCCAGCCAGACGAGCGGCTACTTGGCGAGAATCAGAGAAGATTAGAACCTTACGCCCACGAAGTGGCGCAAAAGAAGTTTGTTGCTGTGGACCAGGGGGCTGTATTCTTAGCTGTGATCCCAATAAAGCCTGAAACGGTTGATCGCCCTTGGTCTGATGATCTTGAACGCTAGATTGTCCATGACCTGCCATCTGGTTGCAACATGCACAAGGAGCGAATTGCCCTGGACCTGCTCCACGGGTTGTATCTTTCGAGCCATCTGTTACGGGCTTTGCAGGAGCAAGGAAGACGGTTCGATATTTCTCTCCTAGTACATCTGGATTAAGCTGGCCCGATACAAGATCATAGTAAGCGGCTTTGGCTTTATCATCCGATGGCGGTTCTTCAATAAGAAGATCAAGAGGATGAAGAGCCTCTATAAGCCCTGAAGCAGTCTCAATTCTTTCACCTTCTTTGGACCATAAATAGCGTGGCTGCGCAACATCATTTGTATAGGCCCTGGCATATGAAGTGCCACAATGACGGCAAGTATAATATTCCAAAACCGGAGCGCCGCAACTGCATCGCTCGTGTGGTTGCGAGAACAATCTTCCGGCAGGGCTTCGCCTGTCTCTGAGGGCATCGGGGCAATTGGGATCCATGCATATCCATAAGCCAGGAAGTCCACGGAAGAATGAATGTATTCTGCATGGAAGAAGGCTAGCTTCGTTTGGTGTTTTTTTCGCGCGGCTCCCAAATGCGAGTAATACCGTTGTGGCTTTTTCCAAAAGATTCGATGGTATTGTATCGTCAAAGATTATTTCTGGTAGTTTGGAGAGCGATACCGCAGCAGTCATAGTCTCATTTACAAGTCGATTAAATGGCGCGTAATCGTACAGCGCCAGATAAAGTTTAGCGTCCACATCACTTACATCTTTGACTGATACCCCTCGAAACTTTAGAAAGTTCTCAATCGCTGCCAATTGTTGACTATGGTCTGCTGAATAGAACTGTTTAAGATTAACAGCAGCAAGGGTGTTTATATCGACCATTGATCCACGGTCCTCAGGAGAACGTAACTGTAGTTCTCCTACTATTGACACGAATGATTCGGCCGATACTCCGGAAAGCTGTGCGCCGAATACACCAGCATTTTTCTTACCCTCATCACTGAAGCTTGCGGTCGAGCATATGACTTGGAACCTCTCGGCTGGTATACCAAGACGTTCTCTTAGTCTACGTATCAATAATCCGACTTCAGCACCTTGTGCTCCTCTGTAAAGATGAGCTTCATCAAGAACGATAAGAAATTTCTCGTCCGGGCAAGCGTCCAACCATTCTTTTGTTGCGTCAAATATGCCACGCTCAATGGGACGCATCATCATATATTCAAGCATCGAATAGTTTGTAATGAGAAGATCGGGTGGAGATGCATGAACTTCATGGCGTGTAATTAGTTCAGAATCGTGTGGACGGCAGATTGCTCGCTTCGCCCAAGGCACAGGAGCTTTACCCAACCAGTCGGAAACACTTTCTTTGGATGGCCATTTTCCCCGTACCTTTAAGGTATCAAAGAGTTTAGCCGCGCGGTATTCTTCCCCGTCGGAAGGGGAATGTTCATAGCGTCGTTTCGCATCCTCGATCTCACCGAAAAATTCACCAATAGATGCTAGTCGTTTACTATCTTTATTAGGTGTGCGCAGGCCCGCATATGGGGTACGGCTGGTATAACGCGCGAAGAGGACGGGACGCTTAGCCCATTTTTCGAATAGAGCAACGGTTTGAGGGGAACCGAACATTGTTCGCAATCGACTTAATTGGTCGTTCACGAGGGCGTTCATAGGATAAAGCACTAATGCGCGAACAGCATTATATTTTTTAAAGCGCTCTGGGTTCTCGCAGGCTTCAATTGCGAACTTCCCTAATATCGGTAAGAGGAATGATTCAGTTTTGCCAGAACCTGTTCCCGTCATAATCATAAGGTTTCGATTATTGTTGAGAATCTCTTGTAGGGCCTCCAATTGATGGGTATAGGGGGAAGGGTAAATTACTGGTTTTCCTGATTTTGTGTCAGAAAGAACTCTCAATGCTTCAAGTGCCGCTGGTGGCAAACTATCAATCTCATTATAAGGACTGGCGCTCTTATAGCGGGGAGTCGATTCCAGATATGGAGCCTGATAGATGCCACCGATCTGATTCAATAGTTCACGACGCTGTTTGACTATGGAAGGGTGGCCGATGTGATATGTCGCCTCGATATAATGCGTCAGGCTCTGCCGTAATTCGTCAATTGTTTGTTGTATTGTGGCTGTTTTCATTTAGTGCTCCCATACTAATCCCGAGTTAGCCAGAGGGATTCCTCTAGCCAATGAAGTTCTTCTTCACTATTATGTAAAGGCAGTGAAAATTGCAGCAAGGCGCGATGAGGCTTTAAACGTTCACCGACCAGACTAAGACGCCTAATCGCCCAAGAAGGAAGAGGAGATGTAAAGGACAGCACAGTTATCTCCTTTTCATAAACAACTCTGACCTGTTGCGGAGAGCCAGTAAGTGCATCCATCGCAGCGAGTAATCGCCAGGCTTCATCACAATCTCGAAAGCGCGCATCTCCTGAATGAATATCAACGAAGCGTTGGACTAATCCGTCCCGAATTTCGGCAAGGCACCACAGTCTTGCCCCGTAGCGTTGTGGGCGTCGGGCAATATAAATTCCAGCATGTTGTTCGTTTAGTGACTGCCATCTGCCTTTATAGTATGAAGTTGTATTGCTAATATCAATTATCTCAAAATTCTCTATTTTTTCCGGATGTATATCGTTGGGGAGTCTGCTGATCCACGATTTTACAAGTTTGTCGGCTGTAATCGAAACTGGTGCACGTAGCCATGTAATTATAGGTAACTCAATAAGTCCTAGATCGATAAGTGTTTGCCGACATGATTGCGTATTGCTTGGTGTGAGTATTCTTAAACCACTCGGGTAATAAACGAGATTAAAGTCATTTACCTGTGGCGGAGTGACATCATCACCAGCCACTCCCACTATAATGAATGTCCCATCTCTTCGAAGCACAAACGCCGGTGGAGCAGGGCGCAAAATGAGGTTCGTTTCCCCCGCGATTTCGTCCCGCATTTCAAGAAGATCACCCAAGTTGACAAGGTCGTCAATAATATCGTAGATGAGTGTCTTTAAGTTCTCAGGCTCGTCAGTTAATGGGCCTAGGGAATTCATTAGGAGTGAGCATACTGTCCGAATCGAACAAGGAGCTTCAATGAAAACGGTTCTCCGCAACGCTTGAGCGATTAATGCATTATCAAGTTTTTGCAAGTCAGGAAGTCCTAATGAGCGAGATGAATACTTTAGGCAATCAGCCCGGCTAAGTATTTTAATATTGTTCATAAGACCTCCGTCTTAGAGCTCGTTTTCTGGCAGTGTGCCACTAGACGCGCAAAATACGCTCCGCGGATTAGCGCAGAGTTTTTCCGTAGCATATCGAATGCATTTGGTGATGCGAGGTCCGAGGGTTTCACGGTATGCGGTTGAAATGCCAATTTCAGTGCAAGACGATAGAGGATGTCTGTTTCCGGAATTTTATAAGCATGCGCCAGTCGAAAGAATTCTAGTTCAGCAGTTTCTGCATCATGATCATATTGCCAATCTTGTGTGCTCAATAAGCCTGAAGCGAATCCTTGTGAATAATAAACTCGCCTATAAAGAAATCCAATGTCTCTTTTACCAGTTTGAACCTTGTTTATATCTTCTGCCCAGTCATTACCGCATAGATATCGTTCAAGTTCTTTTTCAAGTGTGAGAATAGCGTTGCGCCGAGCCAAAAAAGCCATTGGTCCTATCAGCCTCCGAGCTCCCTGCCAATACCGCAGAGCATTGATAATGGTTAGCGGCTGTGGTTCTTCTGCGGACACATGAGTCAGAATATTCAGATCTCGAAAATCAGAAATTTGGCGCTGCGAAGCCATAGCGATCACTTCGTAAGTTTGATCATTGATGCTTGCAACAAACAAACCGCCCTCACCACGAAGCTCTAGTCCGGACAGAGCCTGTTCATAGTCCACTTCGTGACCAATTTCAACAGCGTTCAAATCATATCTCTTTACAGAAGGCAGACTTTTTTCCTCTGTATCATCGGTGAGTCGGATAGTACGTTTGTCTAAACGTAGCCACCGTAAAGGTTCTGCTTTCTTGTCGAATCGCACGCTCTCTAGGCCATATTCGTCCAACGATATGAGTAATTCTATACACGCGGAACGATCAACATGTTCAATGTAGTTGTCTGCTGTCAGTTTCTGTACGATAAGTTTAGATATTCTCTCATCGTCAACAGGAGCTTTGTAATTGCCAATCGGCTCTATATGAAAAAGCGTGCCGTCTGCGTTGAAGAAACGGATTTCCAGTTTAACAATACGCCCGGCAGGAGCCATAAACCTCAGGGTGGCTGCGTGGTCAAGAAACTGCTCTAATGTGGCTCCCTGCGGTTCAAGCTTGAGGCTAACCCCTGCTTTTCCGGAGACAGTCTTTTGCCAAGGTGCTGCTAAACGCACCCTAATGAGGATTTCTTCGCTTATTATGTTGCTGCCGGTAGCTACGCCGAGTGCAGATAAAGATACATAATACAAACCTATTGGAAGCTTACCGAGCGAAATGAACGTTTTTCCGTTGGGTTCCGGACGCAGATGTACAGGAGGATGTTTATTAATAATGATCTGTAATTCGTCGGCTTCAACATCCGATGCTAGGTAAAACATGACAACTTCTGTGTCAAGAAACTCCAGCGCGTCATCTACATTGTTCCATCGGGCAGTCATACCTATTGATTCGGCTCGTATGCCTAACTTATATCCAAGCCCAATCGACGATAATGCTGCTATTTTTCCAGCATCTACTTTCGTAGGAATTGAAAATTGCCAAACGTCGGCTCCAGTTGTCTGTGACTGAACAGGAGTAAGCGATAGACTATCGATAACTTCAGTGGGCACTGTATTCGAACAGACAAGTAAATAAGCTTGGTTAGCTTTTACATGCCGTCCCGTGACTTCAACAGCCGTACCATCTGAACGTACCTTTAGTAGCCGTAAAGTCGTTGCAGGGAAAAGCAGCCTTTCCTGCAAAGAGGCTGTAACTTTTTCAAAAGGGCGATCGAATTCGAAAACAGAATGATTATCAGTTGGGTATGCCGAGAGTGGTTCTTCTATTCCTCCGGTGTAAGAAAATAATGCCCGGCCCGGCATCCATGCATTGCCTCCACCATAATAACGAAAGCGCATATGAGAGTGTTCTAAATCAAGCGGGGATAGTCCGGCCTGACGAAGAGATGTTGCAATGTCGGGAATTACGAGCCTTAGGTTCCACTCTGTTAAACCTCTTTGCCGTGCAATTAGCCGAGGTTTTACTGTACAAGTTTTCGAGAGAGTTACATTTTCTTGGATACTTTTTGAAGAAGATATAAAGCTTGTACTATACAAATTGACGAAACGAGCCTCACGGAGTACTCGTCTTACTTCCTTTAGGCGAGTACCAAATGAACCAAGCTTATCGAAGTCGTCTATGATGCGGCGCAATGTGCTTTTCTCAATGGGGGAGATAACATCAACGACATCTTCAAGACGCATCGCCATTACAATTCGTGCTGTTAGAGTTTTTTGTTGTAAGAAACCCTCGAACCGAGATGAACCACCATGATATTCATCGCTTAGTAGTTCACCTATTTCTTCTAATGTAAGCTCACCACTTCTAGTCAGTAAATGGCGAAGATTGTATAGGTGATCGGCAAAAAAACGTTGTAGATATCTTGGCAGAATGGCTTGCGTGATTGGCCAAGAAATAATAGGGAACTGCTGTGCCCATGACCCGGAGGGGGTGACACTATTAAAATCAGTAGTAAATCGTCTATACCATATACGGATTTGATCACGGTCTCCAAACTTAGGCCAGGAGGGAAAGGCTATAGCAAAGGAATCCCAATATTCGGTTCCGTCATATGTGTAACCTATCTCAGCAGCGGCAGCGATCCATACCAGCCAAAAAGTGCGAGTAGCACGTTTTGTTGTATTCAAGTTGGCATTGAGAAGCGATTGAGCAGTAGAAATCTCTGCTTCGCTCAGACCATGCTCGATCGCATAAACGGGATAATTTTCGGTAGCCCGCAGATCACGTAGTCGAGAATAATGCTGGTATAGCCTCTCTTGAAGTTCTGCTAGATTCACTTCTCTTCCTCCCAACTCCTTTAGGCAATTTTACTAGTTATTACGTCCAGTTTTAATCCTTTAATTAGTAAGGATATATCGTCCCGTCTCCAGTTCTTATAATAACCCTGCCTTAGAGCTCGCGGTTCAATCCATCTCTTACGCGCAAGTTCAGATATTTCATCAATAGTTTTTAAGGTTGAAAGGTCGGGTGTACCCCTACCAGTCGCGAGAATTTCTTTTGCATTTTCAGCGAGCTGGCAGAAAAATACCTCTCTTTGGATTCCATGACGTAAAACCGCTTGGTTAATCCCGAGTTGTTTCAGGGCAGCTTTGATAGTTCTGAGCCGCCAATTTGAGCCTTCGCCAAAGCAATGTTGATCGGCATACGGGTGCTCTGCGAGTCGAAGATATTCACGCATCTCCCCAAATAACTCATCGGTAATATGAAAATGCCCCCAGCCGACGGTATAACCGATTGGTTCAAAATAACTTATGCTATCTAGCTTCAGTCGATTATAAAGTGATGAACGCCCCATGGAAGAACTTGTTGTTACTGCGAGTAAGTGAGCGTATTTATCTTTACCAGAAATAATGCCCGTCGTTGAACCATAATTTCGTAGGAAATCGTCATAAACTTCTCGTGAGCGGATTAAACAGGCAATCGCTTTACCGCCTAAAAGCATATTGTAGGGGGGAACCGCTCCAAGAACGTAAGCATCAAGTATGTTAACTAGCCGACTTGATCGATCATTAGATGTCCATCCGATTAAATTATCACGTACAGATAAGTTAAAAACTGGATCTCCTAATGCAAATATTCCAGCAAGTCGGTCATGCCCTCTGTCCCACACGAGGTACCGCATGCGGCGACCGTAACCATTTGATACTGGAACAGACCAGGTTAAAGATGCTGCCCTAAAGAGTTTGGATTCGAACGAATTCGCAGAAACTTTTATCAATGATAAGCGAATCTTAGTTGGATCAATCTCATTTCCGTTGGCAAAATATGGTATGGCACTTGGCAAGAATTCAGATATAAATTGCTCAGAGGAGCGTAGACGTTCTTCACGTTGAGCGCTGTGCAGTTGACGGATAGATTCTTTTCCTGACTCAGGACGAACTAGTGTTCCATCCGGCCCTTTTTGAAACCCCAGCTGTGTAAAATGTGAGCGTATTTTGCGTTTTAAGCTAGCCTCTGGGGTAAAGGCTTGTGCTACTGGGGCTTTCTCTCCATTGCTCTTACACTTAACTGATTTCAATGCCTTACCTTAATCTTCTAATTCAGTTAGTTAATGTACAGTTTATAATACTTGCAGGTTACTTTCATCACAATGGACATAAAATTTTTCTTACTTCCATAGTTTTAACATTGGTCTTCTGGTGGGGGGCATTGATTAGCGGTCTAACATAAAAGATTTGATAATCTGTGTTTCTCTATTGCATTGAAAATTATATGTTTTTTATTTTTGTAAGTATTGAAGAATCTATGTGAGGTGATCAGGAAAAAACGGCTGGATTAGTGTGTGAACTTTTCAATCTCAGTGGATGAGAGTACGCTCCCAAGTAGAAATGTCTGATCTTGTTTAGCAAAAGCATCCTGTTCATTTTTGATACTTGGATTTACATTGGATTCTAGCACGAACGAGGAACGAACAAATTTTCTATTGGTAAATTTCATAGATGCAAAGCGGTTCTCTGCTAAGCCATTTACAGCTAATAGGTCAAACAGCACTACACCCTCAAAACCAAGTTGATCGAGTTCAATTGCTAGACCTTTTAATTGACGCAAAGGGTGAAAATCCGCTGTGGCAGTTATAACAGCTATTTCACCAATAATGCGTATTTTTTGAATCATAATTTTCACATTCTCGCTGTATATAAGCTATCGATCGCAGAATATGTGTTTTTAGATAAACTTATTGCCTTTTCAAGGGTATCTATCATGCGACTGCCATCTGCAAACTCTTCCATATGGAAAAGTGTATGACGATGTTTCCTATAGAATGTATAGCCGTTATTCAAAGCATCCTGCATCCCTACATTTCTAACCATTGCACTGTATTGAGGTTTTAAAGTACATAACCCACGATTGATATCAAAAAAGTCGCCAAAACCATGTTCTGCATCTTCAACAGACATATTGTAAATGCACATCTGCTCTTTCAGCACTCCTTCGAGAGCCCGTAGGTCCGGATAGAGTAATAGGCAATAATCTGGTAACTGTGGTGAGGCTAATTTCACACAACAGCTAGAGATTAGCAGTTTTTTTACTGATTCAGGTAAGAGTTCATAGCTTCTAGGAAATGCCGTTTTTATA
Organism: Serratia sp. CY84636; assembly: GCF_052166245.1. NCBI lineage: Bacteria > Pseudomonadati > Pseudomonadota > Gammaproteobacteria > Enterobacterales > Yersiniaceae > Serratia > Serratia sp. CY84636. Next base: position 1,618,580 of record NZ_JBJNOX010000002.1, on the reverse strand, counting down.
TAGTCATCGGCCATCTCCTTTCTAATTATCTCAGCGCTACTATCATCTTTGCGATATAATACTTGTTCTAATCCTTTGAGATCCAGTAAATCTGTAAGCATGAAAATAACACGACGATAACATGACAAAGGTTTACCCTGTATTTGTAAAACTCTTGTCCGTCGATGGTGAGTGAGAGTTAAGTGGTCTTGATGTGCAATACTTTTTAGCGTTACCTGCTTACAGTTGTCCTCATCACGTAAGAGATTGAGTTCAATATCACCAGCCTCCAAAACGCATTCTAATATAGGATCGAATGATTCTGTAGTTATTCCTTTCAATGAATAATTGACGTTTTCAAATTCTGCTGGGTCGATTGTATCCCTTAAATATGAAGCAAGTGTTTCACCAACTGGTTGATTTTTACCTAGTTTCCACTGAATCGTAGTTGTACCTGTATGGTTGAGGTGAAAATCAACAGTTGAGAATTCCGACCCAGTAGAGCCAAAAACCACCCTTTTCCTTTTGGGAAATGTTTGTATATCTCCATCAAGCTGATAGCCGTGAGATTCCAGAAAGTTCTGGATATTGAGATCAAGGTTTTCTCGGTTAAGATTCAGATCTCTGTAGTCAACCACGATTTTCACACCCCTTTCTCTCAATTATTTGTAATCTTTTAACAGAAGATTATAACACCATTTTTAAATTAAGTCATGCTCTAAAAAGTGATGATGGCGAAGATTGGTATTCCAGTAAAAATCCTAGTTTATTAGATAGTTAAACGGCAGTGTGGAGTCACCTCGGTGAGGCAAATGCAAAGGGAAGGTGGCATATAGCGAAGATTCAAGCCACACGCTTTCATACGGAACGGAATTATTTTTAATGGAATGCAATTAATTATAAGATCAGAGTCAATTTATAATAACACCATATAACTATAGTGGTGGTTTTAAATTTATTATTCTAACTGAAAAATTGGAATTTCAAGTGAATTTGCGATCAACTAAAAGATTTTCACATATTTAGAATGCCTTTTAAAGGCTGGTTGTAAAAATAATCACCTACAGTTCATTATTTCCTCCTTAGGAACAATATATTAATCTCTGCCAGTTATGCTTATACTATATCTAAAACCCCAAACCCCAAACCCCAAACCCCAAACCCCAAACCCCAAACCCCAAACCCCAAACCCCAAACCCCAAACCCCTTTCACCGCTGCAACTGAGGGGCGCTAAGCCCGGCTATATAGGGGCAAGTTTTTCTCCTGTGAGCTTTTCGTTCTTCATATCAGCTTCTGGTTAATCGTTTCCCAACACAACCCATCCTGCAAGGGTAAATGGCACGCATGCTGCGCCCTTGCAGGACAGAACGATGCCGGGAAAACGAACCGTCAGGCGATACGAAGACGAAAATCATACACTGACGGAGAAAAAACATGTCGATTTCCCTGCACACCACCCGGACAAGCGCCCCTAACATCGCAGTGGCGACCAGCGAATCCCCGCTGGACCCGTCAGGCTCCTCAAAAACGAAATTTTCTAGAACCAAAATCGACATTTACCAGACTGTTACTGACAACATCATTGCAGCGCTGGAAGCCGGTGTAAAACCGTGGTCCTGCCCGTGGCAGCGTGTATCCGGTATGTCTGGTTTGCCATCCAATTACGCCACCGGCGTAACCTACAGCGGGATGAATATCATGTTGCTGTGGTGCAGTGCATCTAAGCAGGGTTTCAGCGATTCCCGCTGGATGACCTACAAACAGGCACAGGCAGCAGGTGGGCAGGTTCGCAAAGGTGAACATGGCACTACAGCCATTTTCTATACGACCCTGGAAAAGGAAAACGACGCCGGAGAAGTTGAACAAATCCCGATGTTGAAAACTTTCACTGTGTTTAACATTCAGCAAATTGACGGTTTGCCCCTGATAACTGAAACGGCTAGCCCGGAAGCAACCTTTGACCCGTTGCCGCAGGCTGAGAATCTGTTACGGAAGAGCGGCGCAAACATTATCGAGAAGGGACAAAACGCCTTTTTCAGCCCATCAACTGATGAGGTCTGGCTACCGGAGTGCCATCTTTTCGCTGATGCGGCAAACTTCTACGCTACCGGCCTGCATGAGCTGGTTCACTGGAGTGGGGGTAAAAAACGCCTGAACCGTGAAATGAAAGGGAAGCTTGGCAGTGCGGATTATGCAGAGGAAGAACTTGTTGCGGAGCTGGGAAGTGCCTTTCTGATGGCGGATTTGGGGATCGATGGCGAAGTACAACATGAAAGCTACATCGCTTCCTGGCTGGAAGCCCTGAAAAACGACAAGCGCTATATTTTCAAAGCGGCCAGCGCAGCCTCTAAAGCGCGACTTCCAGCAGGCCTTTTTCTTCAATCCCTTTCAGCAGATCAATGAAATGACGGGGTTTAAGTCCGGTAACTGACAGATGTCCGATAACCGGAAAGACATGATTGTTCAGGCAGGCAAGCAGACGGTCAGCGGTATTCTGTGACCATTTTTTATTGCTTTTATGCCAGGCCAGAGCCACGGTTTTAAACACCTTCTCCGTTGGGCTGGCACTGCGTTCTGCGGCCCGCTGCTTTACCGGGTTGATGTTCAGCGCCAGCATCTTACGGATACCTTCGCGCTGCTGGCGGGCATCAGACAGGGAGACGGCAGGATAGGCACCCAGTGCAATGCGGGATTCTTTTCTGTTGATACGATATTTGAGATACCAGAGACGTGAACCGCCTGGATAAACTAAAAGGTACAGACCGTGAGAATCGGAAACTTTGAAGGGTTTTACGGATGGTTTTGAGTTGCGGATTTTTGAGTCGTTAAGAGACATTTGGGGGTCACTCCGTCATCGAACCAACTTGACCCCAAATCTGACCACCAAATTCTCCCGATGTGGAGGGTAAACTGAAAATGCATCGGGAAGACTTTTCACGCTAACTTATTGAATCAGCATCACATAAGGATTCGCAAAGCGGCATGAAAACAAGAATTTGGCTCCTCTGACTGGACTCGAACCAGTGACATACGGATTAACAGTCCGCCGTTCTACCGACTGAACTACAGAGGAATCGTGTGAACGGGGCGAATAATAGCGGGGCGGTTGCGGCTTGTAAAGCGTGAAAGCGCCCGATGCGTTCGTTTGCTGCAAGATTGCCCAACCTGCTGCTTTTTCTCGCTTTTGTCGCTTATCCCGCGCGCAGTGCCCCCGGATGGCCCGTTGTTCGGGCCGTTGCTTGCCTGTGGTGCAACGTCTGCCCTGCGCGGTGGCGCTCGCCGCCCGACGAACGGCCGTCGGCCGCCGTGTATCCCGCTTCCATGGCCGTTTACCGACTCTGGCCCGGATCTTGCTGCGGTGCCTGACCGGATTTCGGCATTCTCAATTTAGCGGCTCGCTGGAGGCACTATGAATTTCAGACGTCTGAAGTACTTCGTGAAAATCGTTGATATCGGCAGCCTGACCCAGGCGGCGGAGGTGTTGCATATCGCCCAGCCGGCGCTCAGCCAGCAGCTGGCGACGCTGGAAGGGGAGCTGAAACAACAGCTGCTGATCCGCACCAAGCGCGGCGTACAGCCGACCGAGGCCGGCAATATTCTCTATGCCCACGCGCAGACCATTCTGCGCCAGTGCGAGCAGGCGCAGAGCGCGGTTAACAGCGCCGGGCAGGCGATGAGCGGCCAGGTGTCTCTCGGGTTGGCGTCGGGCAGCACCGCGGCGCAGCTGGCGCTGCCGCTGCTGCAGAGCCTGCGCGATCAGCAGCCGGGTATCCTGCTCAGCCTGCATGAGAACAGCGGCGCGGCGCTGGCCGGGCAGGTGGCCAATCAGACGCTGGACATGGCGATGGTCTACGGCGCCAAGATGCCCGCCGGGCTGCACGCCATCGCACTGATGCGCGAAGATCTCTATCTGGTGGCGACGCGCGCGGTGCCGCATCCCGGCAACAGCGTCGAGCTGCTGGACGTGGCGCGGCTGAACCTGTTCCTGCCGCGCGAGGGCGATGCGGTGCGCAACCTGCTGGAAGAGGCGATGGCGCTGCGCAAGCTGGCTGCCAACGTGGTGGGGGAGATCGAATCCTCGGGCGCGCTGAGCGCCGCGATCGCCGGCGGGCTGGGGGCGACCGTGCTGCCGGAATCGGTGGCGCGCGCGATGATCGGCCCGGCCAAGGCCTGGATGGCGCGCATCAATGCGCCGACGATGTCGGTGCCGCTGGCGCTGTGCATGTCGGGCCAACAGGCGCTGTCCGCCCCGGCGCTGCTGGTCAAAGACATGCTGCTGTCGATCGCCGGCGGCCGCAGCCAGGAGAAACGCGCGCTGGCGCTGGTGCGTTGAGGAAAAAACGGCCCGCCGCAGCGGGCCTGATAACCGTTATCGGAACGGCGGTTCGTTGAAGGTGCGCAGCTTGCGCGAGTGCAGGCGATCGCCCTCGGCGCGCAGCAGATCGATGGCGCAGATGCCGATCTGCAGGTGCTCGGAGATCGCCCCTTCGTAGAAGCGGTTGGCCTGGCCCGGCAGTTTTATTTCGCCGTGCAGCGGTTTGTCGGAGACGCACAACAGCGTGCCGTACGGCACCCGGAAGCGGTAACCCTGAGCGGCGATGGTGGCGCTCTCCATGTCGACCGCCACCGCGCGGCTGAGGTTGAAGCGCCGCGCCGAAGCGGAATAGCGCAGCTCCCAGTTGCGATCGTCGGTGGTGACCACGGTGCCGGTGCGCAAGCGCTGTTTGACCTCTTCGCCGGGCATGCCGCTGACCATCTTGGTGGCGTCGTACAGGGCGCGCTGCACCTCGGCGATGCTCGGGATCGGAATATCCGGCGGCAGCACCGCATCCAGCACGTGATCGTCGCGTAGATAGGCGTGGGCCAGCACATAATCGCCGATCTTCTGGCTTTCGCGCAGGCCGCCGCAGTGGCCGATCATCAGCCAGGCGCTCGGGCGCAGCACCGCCAGGTGATCGCAGATGGTTTTGGCGTTGGACGGGCCGACGCCGATGTTGATCAGCGTGATGCCCTGGCCGGTGCGCGAAATCAGGTGATAGGCCGGCATCTGGTGGTTTTTCCACGCCAGATCGGATACCGCCTGCTCCGGGGCGCTGGTTTCCGGCGTGATGTAGGTGCCGCCGGCGCTGGAGAGCGCGATGTACGGGCTGGCCGGATCGGCGATCTGGGCGCAGGCCCAGCGCACGAACTCATCCACATAGCGGGTGTAGTTGGTGAACAGCACGAACGGCTGGAAGTGCTCCACCGGCGTGCCGGTGTAGTGCCGCAGCCGCGCCAGCGAGAAATCCGCGCGCAGCGCATCGAAATGCGACAGCGGGAAATGGTTGTCGGTGGTGTGGTACAGGCCGTCGGCGGTTTCGTCACCGATCTGCGCCAGCTCGGTGGTGGGGAAATGCTGCGCGATGCCGGCGCTCATCGAGCGATCGAGCGCCAGGCTGGAGCCGTCGATCACGTAAGGGAACGGGATCTCCTGCTGCGACGGCGCCACTTCGATATGGGCGGCGTAATCGTGCTCCAGCATCGCCAGCTGTTCGGCCAGATAGTGGCGGAACAGCTGCGGCCGGGTCACGGTGGTGCTGTAGCTGCCGGGATGGGTGAAGCGGCCGAAGGCGCGGGTTTTGCTCGGGCCGGATTGCTGCCCGTCCCAGCTGACGCGCAGTTCGGGATACACGAACAGCCCGGCGGCGCGCGCCTGCGCATCCGGCAGCGTGCCGTGGCTGATAAAGTCGCCGACCGCCTGACGCAGCGCGTCTACCGCGGCGTCATACAGGGCTTCCAGTTGATCGAGTGCCTGATCGGCGCTGAGGCCGCTGCGAGGTGGGGCATAGCTCATACTTTCTCCTTGGATGTCCCGGCTCTGTGGCGGGGTTGCGGCGTTTTACCGTCACAGGTTAGCCGAAGAAGGGCGTAAAAGCTTGGTCGAAATGACGGGCGCGGCAAAGAAAATACCGCGCCCGTGAAGGCGTGGGGATCAGGAGGCGGGGGCGGCCGCTTCGACCTTCAGCGACACCAGCCCGATGCCCAGCTTCTTCGGCGTGAAGCCGCCGCTGGCGCTCTCTTTCGGCTCGGTGGGGGCCGGCGGGGTAATGCTGATCTTCTGCGCGCCGCGCGGGTTGTCGAAGCGCAGGGTGACGGTGCTGTCCTGTTCGCCGAGCGACACGAAACGCTCTTCGTCGCCGACGCGCACCGAAATCGGTTCGCCGACGTTGTTGCCGTAGGCGCGGGCGCGCAACACCAGATCGAAGGTCTTCGGCAGCGGATCGACGTAATCGATGTCGACCGCCGGCGCCAGGTTGGCGTCGGACCAGCGGCCCCACTCCTCGACGCCGGAAACGCCGGTAATGGCCTTCACCTGCTCCGGCAGGCCGGGCAGCATGAACTCGATGCTGTCCGCCTGGTACTTCATCGCCGCGTCTTCCACCTGCAGGCGAGCGACGGCGTTTTGGTAATCGGCGACGCTGTCCGCCGCCGGGGCGGTAAAGTTCACCTTACCGCGGAAGCGTTCGCCGCTGGCCTGCACGATCTGCGGCGGCGAGGCCAGGGTGCCGGAGGCCACGCAGATGTCGGTGCTCAGCGCCAGTTTCGGCGCCCAGACCCGGCCGATCTCGTAGCATTTATCGACCCAGACGAATTTCTCCCCCGCCCCCAGTCCGGCCAGCTGCTTGCGCAGCGGGGTGGAGAGGTAGACGTTGAACATCGGTTCGATACGGTTATCGCCCACCCGCAGGATGAACGGCACCTTGTAGGTGACGCCGGAGAAGCTGAAGCTGCGCTGGCGCGTATCCACGCTGTAGTCGCTGATGCGGTTCAGCAGGCCCCACTGGTTGATCACCGCCGGTTTCCAGCCGTTGATTTTCTCTTCGATGTTCAGGAACACCGTAGACAGCGATGGCGCCGACAGGCTGCTGCGGCCGAGGCCGATGTAATTGTCGCCGCCCATCACGTCCAGCACCGTGGCGCCGTTGTCCAGCGTGCTGCGTTTCTCGTTGCGCTGTTCCGCCAGCGGCCGGGTGCCGTCGATGATAAAGAACAGGTTGCGGCGCTTCTGTTTGGTCAGGATATCGTAGGCGGTGTTGTTCATCGCCAGATGATCGGAGGACACCACGATCACGGTGTTGTTGAAATAGGGCGAGCGTTTGATCTTGTCGATCAGCGCGGCGATGTGTTGCTGGCTGCAGGCCACTGCGCTCAGCGAGCGGTTTTCCTTGTTCTGCCAGGCGTAACTTCTCTTGCTGCAGCCGGCGGAGATAAAGCCGTCCGGGTGATGGGTATCGACGGTCAGGGTAAACAGCGAGAAGGGTTGGCGCTGTTTGGACAGCTCGACGAACTTGCCGTACACCACGTCCAGCACGCTGTCGTCGTACCAGCCCCAGTCGTTTTTGTAGCTCGGATCGGCGACCTGTTCGCGCAGCTCTTTGAAGCCATAAACGTGGTCGAAGCCGTGGGATTTCAGGAAGGTGTCTTTACCGGCGAACGCCAGCTCGGCGCCCTGATAGAAATAGTTGCTGTAGCCGGCGGCCTTCAGCACGTCGCCCAGGCAGACGTTCTCCGGGTAGAAGGTGGAGACCGCGCTGGAGGCGTTGCCGTCGAAGGGGGCGAACAGCGGAATGCCGCACTGCGAGGCGACCATGCCGGCGATGGTGTACCCGGTGCCCGGCAACTGCTGGGTGTTGCTGAAATCGATGCTGCCCGCGCGCAGGGCGTTCAGCTCGTCGGCCAGGCCGGGAAACAGCTCGGTGTCGAAGTAGGTGCGCTCCAGGCTCTCGGCATAAATGTACACCAGGTTCGGCCGTTTGCCCTGCACGGTCTTTTTCGGCGCCTTGTAGTAGGTGGTGAAATCGGCGGTATCGCCGACGATCTGGCTCTTGACCAGCAGCGAGATGTCCTGAAACGCCGGGGTGGTGCCGACCGAAAACAGCGCCAGCAGCACGGCGACGACGCTGTAGGCCACGCTGCTGCCTTTGGCCTTGCGGCGCAGCATGCTGCGGGCCAGCACCGCGAAGATAAGCCCCAACCCCGCCAGCAGGCCGATAAACGGCAGCACGTATTTGCTGATGCCCGCGCCTTTGAGGCTGCTGGTGACGGTGTAAATCACCGCGTCGGTGATGCCGTCGCCGGTGAAGTAGTTGCTGGCGATCAGGATGACGTTCAGCACCAGATAGCTGCCGAGCAGCGTCAGCAGAATGGCGAACCACCAGCGGTTGGCGGCGGCCCGGGTGCGATAAATCAAAATCGACGCCAAAAAGAGAACAAACGAAACGACTGCTAAAACCATCCGCCAAACCTTGTCTGATTGAAATAAAACCGTTGCTGCCCTGGGTTGCGCCGCCGAGCGTGCCGCGGCGCGAAAAGTGAAGGGTATAGCCTATTGCCGGCGGCGGAACAACGCGCGATCTCCCGCTACGGCCGACGAGCGGCGGCTATTGTACATTTTTATGACAATAGTGTGACGTTAATCACGCCGACGGCGGCCTCGGCGGCGAAAGCTTGCTGGTCGGAGGTTTCGCTCTACGCTTAATGAGCGCCACGACGGTGCGCCCATCAGCCATTCAGGAGGAAGTATGCAGACGATTCCCGCCGCGGTACTCGACGATCTGGCCCCGCAAGGCGTGTTGCGCGCGGCGATCAACTACGGCAATCCGGTGCTGGCACAGGCCGGGGCCGGTGGCAAACCGCAAGGCGCTTCGGTGGAGCTGGCCGCCGCGCTGGCCCAGGAACTGGGCGTGGCGCTCGAACTGGTCACCTATGACGCGGCGGGCAAGGTATTCGCCGACCTGGACAGCGGCGCCTGGAACCTGGCGTTTATGGCCATCGAGCCGGTGCGCGCGGCGCAGATCGCCTTCAGCGAGCCCTACGTGATCATCGAGGGAACCTATCTGGTGGCGAACGACGCGCCTTACTTTGAGGTGGCGCAGCTCGACAGGCCGGAGGTGCGCATCGCGGTCGGCCAGGGGGCGGCGTACGATCTGTTTTTATCGCGCACGCTGCAGCAGGCGCAGCTGGTGCGGGCGGCAACCTCCGCCGAGGCGATCGCGCTGTTTTTCGAACGGGGGTTGGAGGCGGCGGCCGGCGTGCGCCAGCCGCTGTTGGCCGCCGCGGCCGCCCATCCCGGCTACCGGGTGCTGGAGGGGCACTTCACCGCCATCCGGCAGGCGATGGCGGTGCCGCGGCAAAAAACTCAGGGCGCCGCCTACGTGAACGATTTTATCGAGCGCTGCAAAGCCAACGGGTTGGTGAAGGCGGCCTTGCAGCGCAGCGGCCAGGGCGAGGTGACGGTGGCGCCACCGGCCGCCTCGGCGTGATCAGTCCAGCTCTACCGCGTACTGTTCCACCGGCGTGATTTTCTTGATCAGCTTGTTGTCGAACAGGAACTGTTCGTAAGCCTGGTAGCGTGCCCGATCCAGCTTGGCCGGATCGCGCGCGAACAGCGGCAGGCTGGCTTGCCACGCCTGTTTGTTCAGCTCGGTATTCAGCTCCGGGTGCGCCTTGGCGAACGCCAGCCAGGTGTCCTGCGGGTGCGCATGCAGGTAGTCGCTGCCTTGCTTCAACGCGGCGAGGAACTTGCGGATTTTCGGCTCGTTCACCGCATCGCGGTGGGCGACGATGATCAGCTCGTCGTAGGCCGGCACGCCGTAATCTTCGACGTTGAACACCACCGGCGTCTTGCCCTGCAGCTTCAGCTCCAGCGCTTCGATGTTGCGGTAGCCGCCGATCACCGCATCGACCTGGCCCGCCAGCAGGGCGCTGGTCAGCTGGAAGTTGACGTTGATGAGCTTGATGTCCTGCGGCTTGAGGTGCTCGTGTTCGACCATGGTGGCCAGCGTCGCCTGTTCGATGCCGCTGACCGAGTAACCCACCGTTTTGCCCTTGAGATCCGCCGGCGACGTGATGTTTTTATCCAGCGCGATCACCGTATTCAGCGGCGTGTTGATCAGCGTGCCGACGCGCATCAGCGGCAGGCCCTGATCGGCGAAGAAATGCAGCTGCGGCTGATAGGTGATGGCGAGGTCGGCCTGTTTGGCGGCCACCAGCCGCGGCGGCAGCGCCGGATCGGACGGCGGCACGATCTTGACGTCCAGCCCTTCGGCCTTGAAGGCGCCGATCTGCTCGGCCACCATAATCGGCGCGTGATCGGGGTTGATGTACCAGTCGAGCACCAGCGTCAGCTTTTCGGCCGCGCCGGCCTGGCCGGTGATGGCGGCGCCGAGCAGCAGCCCGCAAACGGTTTGTTTGATCATGGTCGTTCCTTTATCCCTGGTTATGGTTGCAATCATCAGTCGTTTTCCGGCGCCCAGGCGATCAGGCGCCGCAGCAGCGCATCCACCGCAGCCCACAGCAGCACGGTCATCAGCACCAAAATAAACAGCGCGGCGAAGCAGACGTCGGTCTGCATGCGCGCGTTGGCGTTCAGCATCACGTAGCCCAGCCCTTCGGCCGAGCCGACCCATTCGCCGATGATGGCGCCGATCGGCGCGACGGCGGCGGCCATGCGCAGGCCGGAGCCGAAGGCCGGCAGCGCCGCCATCAGCCGCACGTGCCGCAGCTGCGCCCAGCGCGAAGCGCGCATCGTGCGCGCCAGATCGAGATAGTCGTTGTTGACCCGGCGCAGCCCGTCGAAAAAGGCCGACACCACCGGGAAGAAAATCACCAGCACCGCCATCGCCACCTTGGCACTCATGCCGAAGCCGAACCACAGCACCAGCAGCGGCGCCAGGGCGAACACCGGTATCGCCTGGCTGGTAAGCACCAGCGGCATCAGCCAGCGCTGCAGGCGCGGCGAGAAGATCATGCCCAGCGCCAGCGCCGCGCCGAGCAGCACGCCCAGCGCCAGCCCGCTGACGATCTCCGAAGCGGTGACCAGCGTGTGCCAGGCGAGGTAGCCGCGCCCGTCCCACAGCGCCTGCGCCACCGCGCTCGGCGTGGGCAGCAGAAAGGCCGGAATGCCGCTTTGCGCCGCCAGCCACCACAGCAGCAGCAGGCCGGCAAACACCGTCAGCCCACGCCGTAGGCGGGTAAGCCCACGCTCTTTGGCAATATTCATTGCGCGGCCCTCACCAGCTGTTGCAGCAGTTCGGCCTGGCTTTTCAGCAGGTCGGCGTCATCCGGCGCGCGCGGCGGTTGCCCGCTGATGCGGTGGCTATCGTCGAGGCCCAGCGGCCAGGGCGACAGCACCAGCAGGCGGTGGCTCAGGCGGCAGGCCTCCATCGGATCGTGGGTGATCAGCAGCACGGTGTTTTGCGCCAGCAGTTCGGCGGCCAGGCTCTGGATCTCGGCGCGGGTAATGGCGTCCAGCGCGGAAAAGGGTTCGTCCATCAGCACGATCGGCTGGCGTTCGTAGAGCGTGCGGGCGATGGCGGCGCGCTGGCGCATGCCGCCGGACAGCGCGGCGGGCAGGCTGCGGCCATGCGCGGCCAGGCCCACGCGCTCCAGCAGGTGCGCCGCCCACGCCCGATCCGTCACTTCGCCGCGCAGCCGCGAGCCGAGGGCGACGTTCTCCTCGACGGTCAGCCATGGGTAGAGCAGGTCTTTTTGCCCCATGTAGGCGATGCGCCCGGCGATCGGCAAACCGTCGCTGCCGGTCACCGTGCCCGAGGTCGCCCGTTCCAGGCCGGCGATGATCTTCAGCAGGCTGGTTTTGCCGGCGCCGCTGGCGCCGAGCAGGGCGACGAAGCTGCCGCCGGCGATGTCGAAGCTCAGCCGGTCGAAGACGATTTGCTGACCGAAACGCAGGCTAAGATCCTGCACCTGGATGCCGGGCGGGAGAAGCGGGGAGGTCATGAGGCGTTCAGCCCCATCTGCCAAAATGCCGATTCCAGCTGGGTGGCGGTGGTGAAAATCTGCGCCAGCTCGGTGAAGCGGCCTGGTGCGCCGCGCTGGTGGCCGACGGTCTCGAGCAGCTCGATGGCAGCGCGCACGCCGGCCAGATAGCCCTCGTCACCGTAGTTGCGGATCCAGGAGGCGTAAGGATTGCCCTCCATTTTGGTGGCGGGGTCGTGCAGCAGCCGCAGGCCGATTTCGGCATAGCCGGCCACGCAGGGCAGCAGGCCGGCCAGCAGATCGAGGGCGTCGCCGGCATGGCCGATATCCAGCACGTAGCGGGTGTAGTTCATGGTCTCCGCCGCTTCCGGCTGGGCGGCGATCTGCGCCTCGTTCAAGCCCCATTCGGCGCAGTAGGCCACGTGCAGCGGCAGTTCGGCGACGATGCCGTTGAGCGAGGTGGTGGCGGCGCGCATCTCTGGCAGGGTGCGTAGCTTGCTGACCAGCAGCGCGTAGGCGCGGGCGAAGTGCAGCAGGAACAGATAGTCCTGGGTCAGGTAGCGACGAAAAGCGCGTTCGGGCAAGGTGCCGGCGGCCAGCTGCTGCAGAAACGGGTGATCGACGTAATCTTGCCAGTGGCTGCCGGCTTGTTGGCGCAACCGGCCGTAAAGACCGCTTTCGAACAGGGTGGTGATGGACATGGGACCTCCTTGAGTCAGTGGAGATCCGGGCACGCTGGGGTATGAACAGGCAACGGGTGAGAGCGTTGTTGCCTAACCGTCCCTTCGCTGGCATGACCCAGATCAGGTTCAAAGGGTTCGGCTTGCGCCATCTCAGCCCGTAACAGGACACCCCTCGGAGCTGCTTGTTATACGACATTTGTTTTTTGATTACAATCGCCGGGCGGCGCGGCGGCAATCGGTTCGTTTAGTGCGATCGGGGGCGATTTTGCTGGCGCAGAGCGCGCGATTTTTGTCACTGTAGGCCGATGATTTTGCCTTTGAGGACGATTCCCGATGAAAAAGATTGGTTTTCTCTCGTTTGGCCACTGGTCGCCTTCCGCCCAGTCCGGCACCCGTTCCGCGGCGGATGCGCTGCTGCAGTCCATCGATCTGGCGGTCGCCGCCGAAGATCTGGGGGCGGACGGCGCCTATTTTCGCGTACACCACTTTGCACGCCAGCTGGGGTCGCCGTTCCCGCTGCTGGCCGCCATCGGCGCCAAAACCCAACGCATCGAGATCGGCACCGGCGTGATCGACATGCGTTATGAAAATCCGCTGTACATGGTGGAAGACGCCGGCGCGGCGGATCTGATCGCCGGCGGGCGGCTGCAGCTCGGCATCAGCCGCGGCTCGCCGGAGCAGGTGATCGACGGCTGGCGCTATTTCGGCTATGCCCCGGCCGATGGCGAGAGCGACGCGGACATGGCCCGCCGCCATACCGAAGTGTTCCTGGAAGCGCTGCGCGGCGAAGGGTTCGCCGAGCCCAATCCACAGCCGATGTTCCCGAATCCGCCTGGGCTGCTGCGGCCGGAGCCGTTTTCCGCCGGGCTGCGCGATCGCATCTGGTGGGGCGCCGGTTCGAACGCCACCGCCGTCTGGGCGGCGAAGCTCGGCATGCACCTGCAAAGCTCGACGCTCAAGAACGACGAGACCGGCGAACCCTTCCACATCCAGCAGGCCAAGCAGATCCGCGCCTACCGCGCCGCCTGGCAAGAGGCCGGCCACGCGCATGAGCCGCGGGTTTCCGTGAGCCGCAGCATCTTCGCGCTGGTGGATCAGCGGGATCGCAACTACTTCGGCGGCGGTGGCAAGGAGGGCGATCAGCTCGGATATATCGACGCGCAGACCCGGGCGATCTTCGGCCGCAGCTATGCCGCCGAGCCGGACGTGCTGATCGAGCAGCTGGCGCAGGACGAGGCCATCGCCGAAGCGGATACGCTGCTGCTGACCGTGCCTAACCAGCTGGGCGTGGATTACAACGCCCACGTGATCGAATCGATTTTAACCCATGTCGCGCCGGCGCTCGGCTGGCGCTAAACGGAGGAGTGACATGTCACGCATTTTTATTACCGGTTCGGTAGACGGGCTGGGCCGTGCCGCCGCGCAAACGCTGTTGGACGAAGGGCATCAGGTGATTTTGCATGCGCGTGAGCCCGGCCGTTTGGACGCGGTGCGGGATCTGCTGGATCGCGGTGCGCAGGCGGCGATCGGCGATCTGTCCGATGTGCAGCAGATCCGGCAGCTTGCCGAGCAGGTCAATCGCCTCGGCCGCCCGGACGCGGTGATCCACAACGCCGGTATGTTTACCGGGCCGCAGGTGATGCCGGTGAACGTGATTGCGCCTTACCTGCTGACGGCCCTGATCGAACGCCCCAAGCGTATCGTCTACCTGAGCAGCAGCATGCACTTTGACGGCGTGCCGGAACTGAACGGCGTAGACTGGCTCGGCGGCGCTGCGGGCTCCTATTCGGACAGCAAGCTGTTCGTCACCGCGCTGGCCGCCGCCGTGGCGCGCCTGTGGCCTGACGTGATCAGCAGCGCGGTCGATCCAGGCTGGGTGCCGACCAAAATGGGCGGCGCGGATGCGCCCGACGATCTGGCGCTGGGGCATGTGACGCAGGCGTGGTTGGTGACCAGCGATGAGCCGCAGGTCCTGGCGTCCGGCGGCTATTGGCACCATCAGCAACGGTTCGATCCCCACGCGGCGGTGCACGACGAGGCGTTTCAAACGGCGCTGCTGGCGCAGTTGGCGCGCGCCGGCGGGGTGAACCTGCCGCAGGCTTGAGGACAGTGCTTTGTTGGCCCGTCGGCGCTTGCCTGCGGGCTTTTTTATGCCCGCAGGGTGAACCGGCGAGGCTTTTCTTATACAGTGGCTGTCTGACCTGTTTTGACTGTTTTCTCTATTTTTGCCATGCACACATTCCTGATTATCGTCCCTGAAGGGGGCATGCTGTTCGAAGCGGCGGGCATCGCCGATATCCTGATGCAGGCTAACCGTCTGAGCCCTGTCGAGACGCCGCTGTATCAGATCGCGGTCGCCACCACGCAATCCCATCGGGTGGTGCACGGCCTGTCCGGGCTGAGCCTGTTGGCCGATCATCGCCTGGCGGATCTCGATCCGGCCCTGCCGCGCGATACCGTCATTGTTGCCGGCAAGGGGGCGACCGAAGAAGAGGGCGCCCTGGTGGCGGATTGGCTGCGCCGCGCGGCGCCACAGACGCGCCGTATCGCTTCCGTTTGCGGCGGGGCTCTGCTGCTGGCCGAAGCCGGGTTGCTGGACGGGCGGCGGGCGACTACCCACTGGCGGCTGGCGGAAACGCTGCAGGCGCGCTTCCCGCGGGTGCAGGTCGAGAACGGCCCGATCTACGTGCAGGATGGGCCGATCTGGACCTCCGGCGGCGTCAGCTCCGGCTTCGACCTGACGTTGGCGCTGGTGGAGGACGATTACGGCTTCGTGCAGGCGCGCGAAGTGGCGCAGGATCTGGTGATGTTTCTGCGTCGCCCCGGCGGACAGGCGCAGTTCAGCCGCTACCCGCTCAACCAGGCCAAATCGCCGGGCCCGATCCGCGACCTGCAGTCCTGGATCCTGGAAAACCTCGCCGACGATCTCAGCGTCGATCGGTTGGCCGAACGCGTGGCGATGAGCCCGCGCAACTTTACCCGGGTGTTCACCCGCGAGACGGGCATTTCTCCCGCCAAATTCGTCGAAGAAGGGCGGTTGCATACCGCCAGGCAGCGCCTCGAGCAGAGTGCGGAGGGCATCGAACAGATCGCGCTGGCCACCGGTTTCGGCAACGGCCTTAACCTGCGGCGGGTGTTTGAGCGCAAACTGCAGCTGACCCCGAGCGAATACCGCGAACGCTTCCACGCGCGCAATTTGGCGTAAATTGATCGGTAAACGTCATTTACGCCGCCTCGTGGCAGGGCTAGATTTGAGGCAAAGCCCAAAACGAGGAGAGCATCATGGTGAAAGTAGGCATTAACGGCTTCGGCAGGATCGGGCGCAACGTGCTGCGCGCGGCGCTGGGGCGCAGCGATTTTGAAGTGGTGGCGATCAACGATCTGACGGACAGCAAGACGCTGGCGCACCTGCTGAAATACGACACGCTTTCCGGCACGCTGGCGGCCAGGGTGGAAGCCGGTGACAACCAGCTGCTGCTGGACGGCCGGCCGATTCAGGTGTTTTCGCAGCGCGATCCCGCCGAGATCCCGTGGAGCAGCGTGGGCGTGGACGTGGTGATCGAAGCGACGGGCTTCTTTACCGAGAAAGCCAAGGCGGAAGTGCACATCACGCACGGCGGCGCCAAGCGGGTGATTATCTCGGCGCCGGCCAAGAACGACGACATCACCATCGTCATGGGGGTTAACGACCAGCTCTACGATCCGGCGCTGCATAAAGTGGTCAGCAACGGCAGCTGCACCACCAACGGGCTGGCACCCGCCGCGCAGGTGCTGCATCAGGCGTTCGGCATCGAATACGGGCTGATGAACACCACCCACGCCTATACCAACAGCCAGGCGCTGCACGATCAGCCGGAAAAAGATCTGCGCGGCGCGCGGGCTGCGGCAGAGTCGATCGTGCCTTACTCCAGCGGCGCGGCCAAAGCGCTCGGCAAGGTGATCCCGGATCTCGACGGCCGCCTGACCGGTTACTCGCTGCGGGTGCCGGTGCCGGTCGTCTCGATCGTCGATCTGACGGTGACGCTGAAACGCCCGGCGACGGTGGAGGAAATCAACGCCGCTTTCCGCGCGGCGGCGGCATCCGGCCCGCTGAAAGGAATTTTGGGCTACAGCGATGAACCACTGGTGTCGAGCGACTACCGGGGCGACGCCCGCTCATCGATTATCGATGGTTTGTCTACGCTGGTCATCGGCGGCAACCTGGTGAAAGTGCTCGCCTGGTATGACAATGAGTGGGGGTTCTCCAATCGGTTGGTCGATCTGGCGCTGCTGATGGAAAAACGCGGGCTGTAAATGCCCCATAGCAAAAAGCCCGCTTAAGTTTCCTTAAGCGGGCTTCTCTAAATATGGCTCCTCTGACTGGACTCGAACCAGTGACATACGGATTAACAGTCCGCCGTTCTACCGACTGAACTACAGAGGAATCGTGTGAACGGGGCGCATGATATCCAGCAGCCCCGGGTGTGTCAACGCTAAATTGCCTTGAGTGGTTCGACTGCTCGGTATCTGAGCAATGTGCTCGTCAATCAGCCCATTGCGCGTCGTTTTCCGCCTGGGCGCGCAGCAGGCGCGCCAGCGGATCCTGGCGGTAGAAGCGGCAAAAGTGCTGATACAGCGCCGGAAAGCGTTCGGCCAGCAGCTCGGGGGCGCTGAAAAAATACTCCGACAGCACGGCGAAGCACTCGGCCGCATCGGTGGCGGCGTAGGCATCCATGCTGGCGGCCTCTTCACCGACCATGTCGATCTCGTCCTGCAGGCTTTCCATCGCGGCGTGCAGATCGTGCTCCCAGGCGGCCACCTCGCGCAGCGGGATCGGCGGTACGCCGGTAGCGACGCCGCCGTTGCGCATATCCAGCTTATGCACCGCTTCGTGGATCACCAGATTGAAACCGGACAGATCGAAAGAGTCCTGCACGTCTTGCCAGTTGAGCACGATCGGCCCCTGTTCCCAGCTCTGGCCGGACTGCACCACCGGCCCCGAGTGCACCAGGCCAATTTCGTCCTGCCATTCGTCTTCCACCACGAACGGGGTGGGATAGAGCAGAATTTCGTTGAAGCCGTCGAGGCACTCCGCGCCGAGTTCCAGCACCGGCAGGGCGAACAGCAGGGCGATGCGCGCCTGCATTTGCGAGGTGAGCTGCAGCCCCTGCAGCGGCACGATGCGCTTTTGCTGCAAGATCTGCCCGGCAACGGCCACCAGCCGCTGCTGCTCCTGCTCATTCAGCGGCGAGAGCAGCGGGATCGCCAACGCGTCCTGCCACTGGGCCTGAGTGTCTGCCTGGGGTTGAGAGGGTTGAGTCGCTTTCCACGGCCATTTAATCATCAGGTTGCTCGTAAACTCATCACTTGAACGTTCAGCGGTATGCTAATGCTGTAAAAATGCCGTAAAAGCGGGCATGATAGCAAGCGTTGTTAGGAGAGATGCCGGAGCGGCTGAACGGACCAGTCTCGAAAACTGGAGTAGGGGCAACTCTACCGGGGGTTCAAATCCCCCTCTCTCCGCCACTAAATTTTATTATCTCATTGAGTTAAATAGTTTTTTATCATTTTACTATCTTCCGGTATGCCAATCAGTATGCCATTCATGACTAGCTTGCTTTGATTCATTCTGGACTCTATTAGACAACTTTCTGCAGAACACGTTATCACTTAGCCAGCATATTCGGGTAGTGCTTTGCGACTATGTCATTCAATTTGTGAACTAAGTCGTGGCGTTTGAAAGTGATATGCGCGGTCCCTTTCTGGAAGTACTTTATCGTAAACATCTCATCCTCGTAGCGAGTGCTGTTCCTTTGCGCATGAATGTGATCGCCGAGACGGCGAGTGACATCTTCGCGATTGTCGGGGATAGGCTGCCCATCGAGCAGCATCAACATGCGTTCAAGGTCCGTTAACCGGTCGCGCTGCCAGCCCCAGTTCAGACCAAATCCCCATCTGTCGTGTTTTACGACGCCTTCCGCGATGATTTTCTTCCCAAACTTACAAGGTAAGTTCGACTTGTAATTCCAGCTCAGGCTTTTGAAAACGTTTATCACCCCGCGCTCAAATACCTCCTCTTTGCTTTGATGGAGTTGTTCAAACGTACTGAGGATGTTGCTTTCGCTGACGGCGGGGATATCCTCATTTTCCAGACTGTTGTGCCACTCGGTACGGGCCTGTGCGTCCATCAGGCTCAGCATGCCGGACTTTAGCATCAGGTCTCGCCATATATCGCGGTCGATATTGCGGGTAATCGCCTTCATGGCGGTTTCCGGTTTTTCCGTAAACCAACAGTCGTAGCGGTGGCCAGGTCGCATACCCCAGTCCTTTGCCGTACCGCCGCCGATGCTGTTGGTCAGCGTTGAGATAGCATCAAGCTGGTGGATTAAGGCTTCTATTTGCGTCAGCGCGGCGTTGCGTCCGGTGACGATACGTTCAATGCTGGTAGAGCAAATCACGTCTGTGTGGCCGGTTAATACTTCAGGTTCAGTCTGCATATTTCGTTCTCCGTAATGAAAACACCCGCCGGTTTAAGGGCGGGTGCTATGTTGTGGTGGCTGTCATTGTGTTTGGGTCAGGGAGGATGCCGGGGCGTTCACCAGTCAAAGGTCTCAATCCCCGACAGAATATCGCCTGCAGCGTCGAGGTTCAGGAGAGCGATGGAGTGATGGTTCATCAGCGTAACAACCAACCGGCGGCAGGCTTTTGACGCCCCTAACCGTTTGAGATGAAGTACCGGATGCCGCCAGGCATTGAGCCTAATCAGGTAGCCCGTTCCGGTAAAATGGAGCCACTCACCGTGGGCATACTCCTCCTGCTGGTGTGAGGCGTGATACAGCAGAGAGTTATCTCCGTCGGTGATGTGGGCGGTACTGCACTGGATACCCGTGAGCAGTGCGCCGGTGGGGAGTGTGTCACTGCTCATGGTTGCTTGCCCCCCTGAATGGCACGTGTGACCTCCCGGTAGCCGGTTCGCATCATCAGGCCGCAGGCCCGGCGGGCGCGCAGGATGTCGATAACGCTCACAAGGGGCGATTGCGCCTGACCGGTGAAGCTCCTGCGGTCAATGCGCACCAGATCAAATTTTTCCACCATGGTATTCAGCGCATCCGCGAGGGAGATACCGTCATCAATATGGGCTTGTATCACGGCATCCTCGCTGAAAGTGGTGTCGTTGAGCGTCAGGCCGTAGTGCTGCGCCAGCAGGTAGGCGAGCAAGGATTGCCAGACAGTTATGGGGGACGGGCACGACGAAGCCGCCCGAGTGGATGATACGGGTACTGTTCGCATAAGGCGTATCTCTTTTGTTGGATAGTAAAATGATGTGAGACTAAAAATACGGGAGAGTTTTACCTGAGTGTTTCAGGTGTCGGATAA
Source organism: Serratia sp. CY84636 (assembly GCF_052166245.1). NCBI lineage: Bacteria > Pseudomonadati > Pseudomonadota > Gammaproteobacteria > Enterobacterales > Yersiniaceae > Serratia > Serratia sp. CY84636. The sequence goes on along the minus strand of NZ_JBJNOX010000002.1, from coordinate 1,598,804 downwards.
ATCGCAATGTAGACGTAGCCGTATGAGCCGAGGCTATCTGCTTCACAGGTCAGGCCATGGCAATACAGCGTGACACAGTGCTGATGGCGCGGATTGAGCTCACCAGATAGCAGCATCAATTCCAGATGTTTGATAAATTGCGGAAAAGCATTCTCCAAGTCACGGCGCTGGGCGTCGCTGAAAATACCGCTGATGTCTGCCCGGTCGGCCAGAAAATGCAGCCGTTCCCCCTCCTGTACCAGACGGGCGCCAAACTGCGGCGTGACGTTGCGCTTTAGTCCCCAGGCGGGAACATTATGGGTTGATGGCATGTAGTGCCTCCTGATTGCGTCGGATAAATCATAAGAGCCCGTGTTCGGCGAACGAGTACACGGTCAGGCCGCCGACAATGCAGTGGTCCAGCACGCGGACGTCAATCAGCGCCAGCGCGTCCTGTATCCGTTGGGTGATAAGTTTGTCTGCCTCACTGGGATCGGAATGCCCAGAAGGATGGCAGTGCGCAACAATGACCGCGGCGGCGTTATGTTTCAGTGCACCCTTCACGATTTCACGCGGATGCACCTGGGTGCTGGCGATGCTGCCGCTAAACAGGGATTCATGCGCCAGCAGGCGATGCTGGTTATCGAGATAGAGCACCATAAAGACTTCGCGCTCCAGCCGGGCCATCTGCAGGCGCAGCCAGTCGCGCACCATGAACGGGGCAGTGAAGGGCTCACCCGGTTTGCGTAAATGCTGCTCCAGCAACGCCAGTGCTCGTTGAATGGTGCGTTGGGTGGGCAAGGGCAAACCGGCGGTTGCCGGAGATAAGGTGATATTCATCATGATGGTGTGCCGTTGTCTGCAGGGTTAGTCGATGATGCGCATGATGGCGTTGCTTTCGGGATGGCTGAGAGCGTAATCCCGCAGGCGATAGTAATGTTCGGTCATGGCGTCGCATTCGGTGCGGCAGGCGTGTTGGCTGTAAGTGATGAGGCAAGCGATGATGCCGGCGGCCTCATGTCCTACCGTTGCGTTATTGCCGTTAAGCGCGTTAAAGAGCATGTACTCGCCTTCGGTGGACGGGATAATGAATGCCCCACCGTTACTGAGGGTGTAAAACTCCCAATAATCTCCGTGGTAGTCCTTACACAGAAGGTTGAGCCAGGAAAATATTGTTGACTCGAGGTGAAGCCATCGCGGAATGTCACCAAAGTGCTGTAGCCAAAATGACAGGCGATCTTCGTCATTAACGAGACTCGCGGTCAGCGTTGAGTGGTTGCTTATCGGACGTGCTGATGGTGTGCTGTTGGCAGTATTCTCTTTCACAAATATTATCCTTACGTTGAGGTGGATTGGGCCAGGCAGCAGCCGGCCGCGTTGGGGACAGCGAGAAACGGCGGTATCACGCCATAAAAAATGCCCCGCTCGGATGAACGGGGCATTTGGGTATCAGTCAGGGAGGCACATTGTCATCGTGATAGACAAGTCTCTCTGACAAGTGTGTATTTTCGAAGCGCATCAGCCAACTATCTTCTTTGGAAGTGAGCCATCGTTAGCGAATAAAAGTGGGGGATAAAAGATTAGTTTTCACCGGTGGGAATGCCGGCGCCGACTTTACAGTCGGATTGCGAAAACGCGGGCAAAACCTGTCCGGCGCCTTTCAGCGTAAAACGGGTGGTTTGCATCCCTTCACCGCTAACGATCACCGTCTTGCCTTTGCGCAGCTTGTTCCAGGCGAAGCGCACGTTATCCGCACCCACTCGGGAGAGCACGTCATTAAATGGGATGGGGTCACTGCCATCAGCAGAGACATAAAATAACCGCGTTTGCGTCCGCGCATCATAGTTGGTCAGTGAGTGTCCCGCGGCATCGGTGAACATCACGAACATGGTCTTATAGGGATGTTACGCCTGAAGCATTACAGACTGCGATGCATAGCCATTCAGCACATATAGGGCTGATTGCTGATGAAGGTGCTAATGTTCTGGACAGGAAGGTAATGAATGATTTGAGCTTTATTAACTCAATGTGGGATGGTGTCAGCTTTCATGTTGACCGTAAAACGACACAAAGCTTTACGATAGAAAATGGGCGTATCACGCTGTCAGTTATGGTGCAGAAAAAACTGTTTGATCTGTATTTAAAACGACAGGGGGAACGAGCGCGTGGAAGTGGTTTTTTTGCGCGTTGCTTACCGGTATTGATTGATGAACGTCTCACCACGCAGGGTGAGCGTTTTATTAAAGAGTATTCCAGCGAAAGAAGGTTTTTAGAGGGTTTTTATCAGCGTATAAATGAAATATTAGCAGAGGATGTGGAAAGTGATGCATTAATCAAACGGGGGGGGGTTATCGTTTGAGCCTTCAGCTCAGTATGCATGGGAGGCCATTTACAATCAAATAGAGAGCCGTATCGGTCCCGATGAAGAGTATGCCAATATGAATGATTTTGCGTCTAAGTTGGCGAATAACGTTGCCCGACTCGCTGCCCTATTAAGTTATTTTTCGGAGGGCGAATGCCCAGTAAAAAGGCATTATGTGGAGAGTGCATGGTCGCTATGTGAGTGGTACATGCAACAGGCTGTAAATATTTTCGGTAATGAAGGGGGCTATTATGAAGCCTTGTTATTGGCCTGGTTGCATCGTGAGTATTCCCGAACGGGACGAAATCATGTCAGGTATAATGATATACGGCGCTTTGGACCTAACGCGTTACGAAAAGGAAAGTTGTTGGACAGAGTGATTGATAGCCTTGAAAGGGAGGAAGCAATAGAAATTGACTATTCACGCAATGGTGCAAGAGTTGTGTGTGAATACCATCGTTTTCATAACAATTCGTTCACAAAAAATCCGGTTTTTGTGTACTAATGCATTGCTACCGTTGCGATTGTCGCAGGATTTGAGCAGCAATTATAAAAAAAGCGCAAAACTAATTTCAGAGTAAAATTGTTTCTGATGTTTATTATTGTCATGGGTTTTATTCCGGTGGTGGAGTTTGTTTTTAGGTGATAAATAAACAATGTGGTGTCGGTATAGTTATATATGTTTGATACCACTATCTACTCTCTCTATAAAACCACTCTGTTGATACTTTATTCATGCGTCGTGAGTGTGAGTGATAAATCTATTAACAATGACATGTGATTAATGATGGTGGCTTAATGAGCCCACTATAAATGGTCTGGTTAAGTGTTGAATTATTGCCGGGGATACCCAATGTAACAGGTGTGGGTTTGTACTCTGCATGCGTAATCGTGAAATAATCTGATTTAACCAAATGAGCAGGCGGTTTACTATGGGGTCAAGGTGAAAATGTATTCCTATAATTCTCAATATCAACAGGCATTTTATGATGTTATTCAGGATGCTGTAAGTGAGTTTCCACGCACTTTAGCTTTAAGAGTTGATTTGCGTTTTCCTCGAGGTTATCAATATGGATTATCCAACAAAGAGGTTACCCGTTTTATCGAATCGCTGAAGGCCAAACTGAAAGTGGATTGCCAAAAGAAGAATCGACGCTGGAGACGTAATTGGGTTAATAGATTGCGCTATGCGTGGGTGCGGGAGGTCGGTGAGCGTAATCGCCGTAAGCATTATCACGTTTTACTCCTGCTGAATAAAGACTTCTACTACGGCGCTGGAAAATTTGATTCAAATGACAGTTTAGCTGCATTAATCCAGCAGGCGTGGTGCAGTGCATTAAATGTGGACAGGGAACAATATTCGGCATTGGCTAATCTGACTAAAAATGGGATGTATTATTTGAATGGTAATTCCTCTGATTATATGCAACAGGTTACCGATTTACTGAAACGTATGGATTACCTGGCAAAAGACCATACAAAGTGTTACGACGACGGATATCGCTCCATTGGGACGAGTCGTGGATAGGATTATTGGGGGGATGTCTACAGCCAGATAATGATGAATAGATTTGGTGGGTATGTCCCCCATAATTCCAGAGTCATCGGATCTATTATTTAAGCTTGCCGATGTCGAAGATATTCCCGCAGCGAACGGTAGCCTAACGCGCTGTGCGGATGCCATTCGTTGTAATGTTTGAACGCCATCGCCAGATTTTACACTGTCGTTCGCGCATCCGGACAGCTGCGCGCGACCTTCAGCAGGCCGGTGTTCGCCGAGTTGTGCCGCCTGCTGCGCACTCGTCGGGATGGCAATCGCACCCGCAGCTATCAAGGGCGACATGTCTCGTTGCATGTGCAGGAGAACGGTGACATCGGTCTGGCTCTGCCGAATTTGCGGCACTGGCGGAACCCGCCGCGTTGTACGGCGAGCTGTGATCACCGCAGCAACGCAATATTATCAGGTCTGCCCTATAGTTAGGGACGATCGTCGAGGAGAAGTCTTGCAGCAAAAGTTCATTTTTAACCAATGGATGATGACATGAGAAAACCTACGTTTGCCGCTGCTGTATTGTGCATTAAGCCGACGCACGGTGCCGGTGCGGCACCTTGCGCCATCATCAAAATCATCCCTGTTTTTCCTGAACAGGCTCTGTTGAAAAATACCAATGGCATCGTCAATGTGAAATACGATATCGAATACGACGGCACGGTCAGCCAGTGAAGGATCGTGGATTTACCTTTAACTTCACCATCAAACAGCATAACTCGGTCTATAGCAACGGGGTCCTGTTTCGCTGATTGCCCGAAAAGCAGGTATGATAGCAAGCTCGAAAGATGAACAAGTCCGATGCCCAAGGAGGTGCGAATGACTGACATTGACTGTCTCAGCGGCTTTCACGTGCGTGTACCCATGGTCGACAACCAGCTTTGCCGCTTCGAACTTAATTTTAACAAAAAATTTGAGGTAATAATGAATATTGAAATCAAACCTGTTATAGACCCGTCAAATGACAAACGTGTTATTTTGTTAATTGAACAATTAAACGCAGCTCTTAATCACATAACAGGAAATGATGGTTCGAAGAATGCCGATTTAGCAGATTTTTCCCAAGAAAGTGCACTGTTTCTACTGGCGTTGAGAAACGGAGAGGCCGTTGCATGTGGCGGTTTTCGTCCTTTGAGTTCTACAACTTGTGAACTCAAAAGGATGTTTGCAATGGAAAAGAAATCCGGACTAGGACTAAGAATTCTGCAAGAGTTAGAATCCGCGGCTAAAAGTTATGGTTATCAGCGTATCTGTCTCGAAACCAGAAGGATTAATCATGTTGCGGTAAACTTTTATTTGAAGAACGGTTATCAGGTTATTGAAAATTATGGGGTTTATGTTGGCCGCTCTGAAGCTGTTTGTTTCGGCAAGATGTTGGGTTTTTATTGAAAATAAGAAGTTCTTATTCCATAGCTCATTGTCATAAAATCCTCTTATGAAATTAGGTAAGGGTAAAAAAATCTATGCTATCCGATTGATTTTTTTGTATTTTAACCTCACTGGTAATTTTTTTGTTTTTTATCTCAACAATTGCCATTAGCATTTTATTCTTTCTCGAGACTAAAAGTTAGTGAGGTGGCCAAATAATGATAAGGATTTTGGTTTTTTATGTGAAAGCAATGCCAGTCTAAAGGGTGATTTGATTTTTGTGAATTTTTCATGTCAATGGTATTGACACTTCATTACAAAGATATATAGTAAAAAAACTAAAGTTAATTATTAAATAATAATACATAAAATATAATTTTATCTTATAAGTGGTAATTTATTGCCAGGAATAAACGTGGTGCCTTTTCGGTAGGCGCTTTTCAATGTTTTTTCTGGTAAATAAAAATGAATATAGCCATCGTTGCAATGCAAGGGGTTTTCCCAGGCGCCGAAGACGTCGATTTGTTATGGAAAAATATTAAGTCTGGCATTGTTTCAATTCATGAGTTTCCAGCAACCACTGAAGAAAAACCGGGGCAAAATTGGATCCATCGTCGTCCACTTCTCGAAAATCCTCAATTTTTTGACGCCGAGTTTTTCGGGTTAAGTGCAATAGAGGCCGAAGCTCTCGACCCGCAGCTTCGGTTGTTGATGGAGCAATCTTGGCTGGCATTGGAACAGGCTGGCGGATGCCATGAAGATCAGCGCTTGCGCACGGGTATTTTCGCCGGTGTACGCCACTCCCGCTATTTCGAAGAACATTTACAGCACAACCCCCGTCATTTAGCCGCTTTTGGCCCGGACTATTTGCAAATGATGAACCGCAAAGACAGTGCGGCTACGCTTATTGCCTATCGTCTGGGCCTGGGTGGCCCGGCCATTAGTGTCAATACGGCCTGCTCGACGTCGCTGCTTGCCGTTCATCTTGCCTGTAACAGTCTTCTGACCTGGGAATGCGACGTTGCGCTGGCGGGCGGGGCCGCAATACCGGCTTTTAGCGCTGAGTCTCAGTTAGCCATCCCCGGTGGATTCTTATCACCGGATGGCCTGTGTCGCCCATTTTCAGTGGATGCTAATGGCACGATCGACGGTGCCGGTATTGCCATTGTTGCTCTCAAGCGCCTTGAGGATGCGCTTCGAGATGGTAATGCTATCCACGGAGTGATCCTTGGCAGTGCTGTTAACAACGACGGTAATGACAAAGTCGGGTATTCCGCTCCCAGTGTCAGCGGGCAAGCTCGCGTTATTGCCGATGCGCTGGCTGTTGCGAATGTCAGCGTAGACGATATCGGTTATATAGAAACTCATGGTACCGGCACTCAGTTGGGTGATTCTATTGAAATTCGTGCGCTGACTCAGGCCTGGATGCAGCATACTGGGCGTATTGGTTTCTGTGCGCTGGGATCTATCAAGGCCAATATCGGCCATCTTGGTACCGCCGCCGGGGTCACCGGGCTGATCAAGGCATGCTGTGCAGTACGTGATGGGATTATTCCCCCACAGCCGCATTGTGAAACTCCTCACCCAGCATTGAAATTAACAGAGTCACCGTTTCGTATTGCACAACAGGAAGAGTCCTGGCAATCCGACCGCATGCCGCGTCTGGCCGCTGTCAGCAGTTTTGGTATTGGCGGCACCAATGTCCATTTGATCTTGCAACAACCGCCAGAACAGACCTCTCAGCCTGTAACCCTCGCGCAGCCGTCGCTGTTACTGCTGTCAGCTAAAAGTCAGGCTGCTCTGGAACACCAGCGGCAAAATCTAGCGGCGAAGCTGGTGTCACACACGGATGCTGATTTAGCGGGTCTGGCAACCACACTGGCCTTAAGCCGTAGCCACTTTACCTGGCGCATGGCAATCACGGCAGAAAAGGTCGATCAGGCGGCCAAAAAGTTACTGGCGGCGGATATCAGTACAAAGGTTATCAGGGACGACTGCAGGGTGGCCTTCCTGTTCCCTGGACAAGGTTCTCAATACCCACAAATGACGCTGGCGCTTTATCATCAACGGGCGGATTACCGTGACTGGCTGGATCAGGCGGCACGCTGTCTGCATCGCCATCTTGACGTTGACCTGCTGACACTGCTGGAGTCGGATGCAAACACGTTAATGTCCACAGAGTATGCGCAACCGGCCTTGTTTGCGACCGGGTGGGCGCTGGCACAATGGTGGCGTCAGCATGGGGTTGAGCCGGAGATATTACTCGGCCACAGCATTGGCGAGTGGGTCGCCGCCTGTGTGTCGGGGGTATTTTCCCTTGATGATGCCATGCGTCTGGTGTGCCTGCGGGGACGTCTGATGCAGGCCGCATGCCCCGGACGCATGATGTCGGTGTCGCAAAGTGCCACTATCCTGAAGACTCTGCTACCGCCTGGGCTGGAAATTGCCGTCATCAACCAGCATAACACCTGTGTGGTGGGCGGCGATGCCACGCTGCTTGAGGAGCTGGAAAAGGTTCTATTGCAACAGGAAGTCGCCTGCCGTTATTTGCAGACTTCACATGCATTCCACACGGCCTCCATGACGCCTGCGGCACAAGAGTTTCTTCAGTCCGTGGCTGCCACACCCCGTAATGCGCCCCTCATTCCGATTGTTTCGAATGTCACCGGCCAGATATTGACCACTGAAATGGCGTTGTCCGCGCATTATTGGGCGGATCACATCCGTGAACCGGTGCAGTTTGCGGCGGGGCTGGAATGTATTGCTTCGCAGGGAGTGGACGTCTTGCTGGAGTGCGGACCGGGCAACGCGTTGTCATCACTGACCCGCGGCGTCTTGCCTGACGCCGTGACGATCAGCAGTCAGCCACATGCCTCCCGTGCAGAACATTCAACTGCCGCGCTGCTGCAGGCCGCGGGGGAACTGTGGACCCAAGGTGTAGCGTTAGATTATGGGGCACTAATGACCACTCCTCTGGATCTTCAGCGGTATAGCCTGCCGGGCTACGGATTTAACCGTAGCAATTACTGGGCTGAACCTCATCCTATCGCTGATACCACCGCCATCAGTCAGTTGTTAGCCTCTCGCGGTGCGGCACTGAGTCTTGATGGTAAGGAATATCGCAGCCAGCAAGAGATTCAGGCCTTTTTTAGCCAATTAATGGTAATGGCACCACCTGTCGATTCTCATACCTCAACCCCTGTCAGGAACCTCACGATGAAACAACCCGATGCCACCAGTCCTGCTCTGGAGAGTGATATTCAGACGCAAGTCACCGTTATCTGGCAGGAAGTACTGGCTCTGCCTTCTATCAAGCCTGATGAGAATTTTTTCGATCTCGGTGGCAACTCGTTATGGGCTTTGCAGATTGTAAGCAAGATTAACGCCAACTTTGGCTGCGAGATCCATCTCTCCGAATTGCTCCATGCTGCCACGATAGCAGATCTCTCCGCGCTTATTGAACAACGTCTATTCAACAGTGTGGATGATGCAGAGTTGAACACGCTGCTCGGCGAGTTGGGTAACCTTTCCGAAAGCGAACTGCTGGCATTGTTGCAGGAAGGGCAAGGGGCAACTGATGAATGAATTCCTCAAAGAAAAGTTGGCGGGGCTGACGCCTCAGCAAAGGGAGCAACTGCGTCAGCGTAGCGCGCAAAGAGCACAGAAACCGTTGCCCGAGACCACCGGCACACTAGATTTCAGTTTGTTTTTTTTCTCGGCCAGTGATGAAGATGGCGCGGCCAATAAATATGACATGTTGTTCCGCTGTGCCGAATTTGGCGATCGCAACGGGATTAAAGCTATCTGGTTGCCGGAGCGGCATTTCACCGCGTTTGGTGGTCTGTATCCCAACCCTTCAGTGCTGGCCGCGGCACTGGCCGTGCAAACAGAAAATCTGGAACTGCGGGCGGGCAGTGTCGTGGTGCCTCTGCACAATCCGGTGCGGATTGTCGAGGAGTGGTCGGTCGTTGATAACCTCTCCAATGGGCGAGTTGCTCTGGCACTAGCCAGCGGATGGCACAAAGGAGATTTTGCCTTACGCCCTGAAGCCTGGCATGACCGTCGTGAGCGGGTGGCCAGAGGAATGGAACAAATGCAACGTCTGTGGAGAGGGGAAGAGGTCACCGTGCCGGGTGTTGACGGGGAAAAAGTTAAGGTCCGCACCTGGCCACGCCCGGTACAGCCCGCGCTGCGCTACTGGCTGACCTGCAGTTCACCGGAGGGCTGGGTTCGGGCCGGAGAGCAAGGTTGCAACGTGCTTTGTATGCTGGGCAATTCTCTCAGCATGCTGGAAGAGAACATTATGCGTTATCGCCAGGCCAGAGAAAAAGCAGGCCTTGAGCCGCAAGAGGGAACCATCAGCGTGATGTTGCATACCTATCTGGACAACGACATCCACCGGGCTAAGTCACTGGTTCGTGAGCCGATGTTGCGTTATCTGGAGGGATATATCCGCCAATACGATGGTCTGGTGGATGCGGATATCAGCCAAAGTGTGAATGCCAACAAAGAGCAGTTCCTCGAATTTGCTTTCGAGCGTTATTTCGAGCAGGCCGCGCTCTTTGGCCCGGTAGAAAAATGCCGCCGGCTCACCCACACCTTGAGTGCCATGGGAGTCAATGAGATCGCCTGCCTGATTGATTTTGGCGTCAGTGTCGAAGATACGCTGGCGAGTCTGGCCCTTTTGCGTGAGCTTGCTCCCACTCATTCCTGCCCGGTAGGGCAAGAGCCTAAGGTAAACTGATATGTCTGATGTGAATCCATCCTTGTCTGCCCTGAGCCCAGAATTGAAAAATAAGCTGCTGGCTCAATTATCCCGACGCGCTAAAACTGCCAATGAAGTCCAAGAGGTGCTGGAAAATCAACCTGCGCCTTGGCTGACCCTGGATCAGCGGCCATTACTGACGCTTTTTGCTGCCGGAGAAGAGCAGCCGGTCGACGCGGTGTCTATTACATGCCTGAACGATCGTGTGGTGGGTAACGGTTTTAGTTTGCGGGATATTACCCACGGTATTTGCGGTGATTTACCCCTGCTTAGCAATATCCGTCAGCTTCCTGAAGGACGGATCGCTACGCTGACGTTGCCGCGCACCTACGGGCAAATATATTCTCAAAGTGGGGATATCGTCCGGCTGGTTGAGCAAAGCCTGAACATTGCCCATTCGCTGGGCGCGCGCGCCGTTTCACTCACGGGTCTGATCCCATCGGCCACCCGCTATGGTCAGGATATCCGCCATCGCCCTGACCAACCTCTGATCACTACGGGGCATGCGACCACCACATCGGCTGTGGTGCTGTCATTGCAAAAACTGCTACAGGTTGCCGGTCGCAATCTGACCGATGAGGATCTGAGTTTCATTGGACTAGGGTCTGTAGGCACTGCGGCACTTACGCTGATGTTGACGGTATTGCCCCATCCGCGCAGCCTGACGTTGTGCGATCTTTACTCCCGCCGTGAAGCTCTTGATGCGCTGATGCGGCATCTGCGTGAAGATCTGGGCTATGAAGGCAAACTCAGGTTTGTTCCCTCGGGGCGAGTTTGCCCGGATGAAATTTATGAGGCGACGACATTGGTTGGGGCAACTAATGTCCCTGACGTTGTGGATGTCTCGCGGCTGCGCCCGGGTACGCTGGTCGTGGACGATTCGGACCCTCATTGCTTCGATGCATCCAGGGCGATTGAGCGCCTGGAAACGCAGGGCGATATTCTGTTCACCGAAGGCGGAGCGCTGCGTGCACCAGCGGAAATCCGGCACCGCATTTATGTGCCAAAGGCGCTGGAGTGGGCACTGCAATACCCGGCAGACGATGACAATGCCCATCATATCACCGGCTGTATTCTTTCCAGTCTGCTCTCCGGTAAGTTTGATTACCCGGCGACCTTGGGGATGGTAGAGCCGCAACATGCCGTGACGCACTATCAGGCGCTGGTGGAAAGAGGGTATCAGGCTGCCAACCTTCACTGTGGCCCCTGGCGTGTACCGGCTTCGGCGATCGCTGCATTCCGCCGCCAGTTTAGTGCGGGGGAGATTTAAATATGGTATCGCCGGTAGATCGTCTCGTCTGTTTTCATCATGTGATTCAATATTGGGCGCAAAAACGCCCGGAAACTATTGCTTTCCATTACTTGCCGGATGGGGAAAGTGTCACTACGACCCTGAGCTATGCACACCTGGACCGACAGGCTCGTCAGGTTGCGCAAATGTTACGCAATCATGACCTGAGTAAGCGGCCGGTACTGCTCCAGTTCCGGCCAGGCACTGACTTTATCGTGGCATTTTTCGGCTGTTTATACGCGGGAGCGATTGCCGTCTCTGCGTATCCACCGGGGAGCAACCGGTCGAAAACGGACCGCTTGCAAAAACTTATTGCCAGCAGTCAGGCCACCACAATTCTGACCAATCAGGAAACCCTGGCAGAGGTACAGCGTGAAAGTGAAGGTGAAGTTTTTACCATGCTCTGCCTGGAAGAGGCGTTGTCTGAAGAAAGTATTGAATGGCAAGAGACGGCTCTGACGGGGGAGGACATTGCTTTCCTGCAATATTCCTCAGGTTCTACCGGTGATCCGAAGGGCGTGATCGTCACTCATGCAAATCTGATGAGCAATCAGCGGGCTATCCGTCAGGGGATGGGCAATGGCGACCATACAGTGTTTGCCAGCTGGCTACCTCTGTTTCATGACATGGGACTTATCGGCAATGTCATGCAGCCGCTGTATCTGGGCGTAAGCTGCTGGCTGATGCCGCCGATGGCATTTTTGCAAAAACCACTGCGCTGGTTAAAGCTGATTTCTGAGGCGGGGGTGACCTGCACTGGGGGGCCGGATTTTGCCTATGCGTTGTGTGTAAATAAGGTGAGCGAAGCAGAGCGTGAAGGTTTAGATCTATCACGCTGGGCGGTGGCCTACAACGGTGCGGAGCCTATTCGCAGTGAAACCGTGGCACGTTTTCAGGCCGCCTATGCCCCTTATGGCTTGCAACCTGGGGCGATGTATCCCTGCTACGGTCTGGCGGAGGCGACGTTGTTCGTTTCTGGTGATCGGGCGGGGACGCCTCTGACCACGTTACTTATCGACAGCGAAGCGCTCAGTGCCGGTCTGGCACTGGCCAGCCAGGAGGGTAAAGGCGTCACGCTGGTTAGCAGCGGACATATCTGGGGGGAGATGCAAGTAGTTGTCGCCGATCCTCATAAGCTCACCCGCTGTGCAGACGGGCAGGTTGGTGAAATCTGGCTATTGGGTAACAGCGTCACTAAAGGGTACTGGAATGCGCCTGAAGCCAACTCAACGCTGTGGGCATCTTTGGCGCAAGAGCCGGACAAAAGCTACCTGCGTACCGGCGATCTGGGATTTCTCCATGAGGGCCAGCTGTATGTGACCGGACGCTTAAAAGAGGTGCTGATTGTCCGTGGTCGTAACCACTATCCGCAAGATATTGAACACACAGTGCAATGTGCCTGCCCTGAGTTTGTCAGCGGCAGCGGTGTGACGTTTATGGCGGGTGACGAACTGGTGGTCGTACAGGAAATCAGGCGCAGTGCCTTGCGTCACTTTGATTTTGAACGGGCGCTGGAACAAACCCGTAGCGCTGTTGCCCTGCAGCATGGCTTGACGCTGGCGCATCTGGTTGCTGTCAAACCCGGCACGGTAGCAAAAACGTCAAGCGGTAAACTGCGCCGGCGTTTTATGTGCAGCCAATGGCAAGCGGGGCAAATTTCAGCGATCGGCACCTCACACCGAGCAAAATCTTCAACGATCCGTGATTCGGCGCTTATCACGTTGCTGGGGGCCAAAGGGCTCAGCGTCCGGCCACAACATACGCTGAGCGAGCTGGGGATTGATTCGCTACAACGACTTGAATTGCACGCCTTTCTGGAACAGGAACTGAACAGGTCAATTCCGCTGGAATTATTACTCGACGATCTGACTCTGGACACTATCGATCAGCAGCTTCAGACGCAACCAGTTTCCGTGCTGGCGGACCAATCCCCGGAAGTTCACACAGAGCAAGTTTCGGAGATCACACCCTGGCAGCAGGCGATCTGGTTGCATCAGCAGGCTAATCCCGATACCGCATTCTACAATCTGGCGACGTTAGTCGATCTTCCTGACGGCGTTACATCACAACAGGTGCAACGTTCGCTGGATACACTGACCATTGCCCATCCACAGCTCTCTGCAACGCTGAATCACAACGAGTGGAGCATTGGCACCGGTGTGATGCTGGAATATGTGGATGTCTCTGGTTGGACACCGGCGCAGCGCACGGCATGGCTGATGGATTTCCGCTCACGTCCCTTCGATTTGGCTGCGACAGCTCCGTGGCGTTGTGCGCTGCTGTCCTCTGATGGACTGGGCAGCCAACTGGCACTGGCGGCTCATCATCTGGTTATCGACCACATGGCTGCACAGACGTTGTTAGCGGATTTGGCTCGGGTGGTCGCCGGAGAGCATTGCGTGACGGGAGATACCCCGTTGCCAGTTATGCTGGGTGCCTCTCACGCCAGTGCTGCCTCTGATCAAAAAGCCGATGCCAGTTGGCTGGCGTCGCTGATCATGGCGCCGGAGCAAATAGAATTCAATCTGCCTATACCGTCGCAACTGGCGGCGATGGCCAGCGTACGCCACATTTTGCCTGCGTCTGAGATCCAGGCGCTGAAACACCATACGAGGCTGACGAGAACGACGCTGCATGTTTTACTGGCCAGCGGGTTTGCCGCATTACTTGCACGCTACAGTGGTGAAACGCATATCACGCTGGGTGTGCCGGTTTCAGTCCGTACACCCCGGCAGGCGCAATGGGTGGGTAATGCGGTCAACATACTGCCATTGCCGTTGCAGTTAGATGAAGAGACGACCCTGAATACGTTGCTAGAACAGGTCACGGCAAAAACTCATTTGCTGCTGCGTCATCGTTTTCTGCCTTACCTTTCGCTGCTTGAGCAGGTGCGTGAGCATCAGCCACGTCGTAACAGCCTTTATCATGCTGTATTCGCATGCCAAAACGAAATGCCGCATTCCCCGCGTTTCATCCCCGCAGCGGCAGCGCAAAGTACATTTTCACTGCTGGTTTTCCCCTCACCGCAACAGATTGTACTAGAGCTGGAGTTTGAGCCAACCCGCTGTGATATCGCCACGGCACAACGGCTGTTGGGACATTTACAACAGTGGCTGAGCGAGGCTTTACGTCAGCCTGACACTGCAATTAACCGGTTGGGGTATCTGCCGGTCCATGAGCAGGCGGCACTAGGTCTGCTCTGGCGGCCTGCAGTGCCTGATTTACGCCGGGATGATGTGATAACCCGTTTCTGCCAACAGGCAGGGAAACATCCTGAGAAGATCGCTGTTGAAGACCGGAACGGCAATTGTTCTTATCGGGATTTACTGACACTGGCTGAAGGTTACTCGGCACTGCTGCATAAGCAGAATGTTCAGCCGGGCGAACGTATTGGCCTGGCCATGGCGCGCGATCGCCACCTGCCTGCAGCCATGCTGGCGATTCATGCCGCAGGAGCCAGCTACGTGCCCATGGATTTCAGCTACCCGGCGGAACGTCTGGCGATGATGATGGAAGACAGCCAGTGTCGTATCGTGATGACGCGTGAATGTGCACGATTCCCAGAGCATCGGGTCATTACTCCGGAAGATTTAATGCCGGAAGTCACAGGGCGCCTGGCTGCGGCACAGTCTGACTCTGTCGCTTATGTTTTGTACACTTCCGGCTCTACCGGCAGACCGAAAGGGGTCCAGGTAACACATGCCAATATCGCCGCGCTTCTGGACTGGGCACAGGGTTGCCTGAGTGATCAGGAGCGGGAGCGTGTACTGGCATCGACATCTGTCTGTTTTGACCTGTCGGTATTTGAAATTTTTGTGCCACTGTGTCTGGGCACCTGTTGCGTCATGGTTGAACGCATCCTCGATCTGGCCGTACATCCGGTGGATGTTTCGCTGGTGAACACCGTCCCCTCTGCTGTTGAAGCCCTGCTTCAGGCTGATGCTTTCCCTGAGCGCGCGCGGGTGGCGCTGGTGGCCGGTGAACCTTTCCGCCAGTCCCTGGTTGATCGCCTCCTGAGATGCGTACCGCTCCCAAGGCTACTGGATCTATACGGGCCGACTGAAGACACCGTTTATTCCACCTGCGCGCAGAGATATCTCGGCGGCGAAGAAACAATTGGGACCCCGCTCCCAGGTACCCGGGCTTATGTGCTGGACGAATTCCTGCAGCCTGTTGCGCAAAACATGCCGGGAGAGCTGTGGCTGGCTGGCGAGAAGCTGTCGCAAGGTTACCTGCAACAGCCTGAGCTGAATGCTGCCGCCTTTATGTTGCCTGCGGCGTTGAGTCATCTTGAAACCCGCGCCTACCGTACCGGTGATCGCGTCCGCCTCCTTCCTGACGGGCGTTTGGTTTATCTGGGACGCCTGGATCACCAGATAAAGTTGCACGGCTATCGTATCGAAATTGGCGAGATTGAACGCTGCTTGCTGCGTGCACCGGGCCTGCGTGAAGTCGTCGTCAATGTGATTGATAATCCTGCAGGACAAAAGCAGTTATCCGCATGGTACATCCCCGCAGGGCGTGACCCGGGCGCTGTGGCATTGCGCTGCCACCTTTTGCAGGTACTGCCAGAATGGATGGTGCCTTCGGCCTGGCTGGCGATGGATACATTCCCACAGACACCGAACGGCAAAATTGATCGTCGCGCCTTGCCGCAGCCTGTGGCGGGAGATTCTCCATCGCAGCCTTTGTTGCGTGAGGATGAACATCAACTGGCGGATTTGTGGCATCAGGTTTTGGGGCAGCGCCCTCTGAACCGGGAGGCGCATTTCGTCAGTCTGGGGGGGAATTCCCTGCTCGCTGTGCAACTCCGTCAGCGGTTAAGTCACTTCTTTGATGTCGAGATTCCAGTGGCTTTGCTGCTCAATCACCGAGTGCTGGGGGAACAGGCGGATGCCTTGAATGCCTATCTGCAACAGAACGCATCTCGCGATGATCTTGAGGAAATTTCATTATGAACCAGATAATTGCGCTCTATGAGCAGTTAACGGCGATGGGCGTAGCCCTGGAACAGGCCGGGGGAAAATTACGTATCCGGGCGCCGAAAGGGGTAATAAATGAAGAACTTAAAAACCGCTTACAGTTGCACAAGTCTGGGTTACTACAACTGTTGACCGGCGAAGGTGATGGTATACCTGCCAGTGAAGGACAGACCCGGCTTTGGTTGTGGCAACAACAACAGGCCGGTGATGCCTATCATCTGGCTCTGGGCTTGCAACTCTCGGGGCCACTGGATCCGGCATTGCTTTGCCGGAGTTTGAATGAAGAAATTGCGTCTCACCCAGCACTATGTACCCGGCTGGTAGAAACCGATCAGGGCTTATACCAGCGCCTTGCAAATGGACCTGCGGAGATTATTTTACGACAGGCTCCTGCCGGTACGCCGCAGGAGTGGCTGAATGCGCTGGCCGCTCCGGCTTTTGATTTAGCACAAGAGGCACCGCTTCGCGCGCAATTACTGCAGCGGAGCGAAAATTGTCATATGTTGCTGATGGTTTTTCATCATACGGCGCTTGATGGCTGGAGCCTGGGAATAGTGCTCAGCAGATTGGCTCAACGCTATCAGGGACAGGCACCGGCGGGAGAGAACCTGCCTTTATATCGGCGTGTCGCCGATACTCATGAGGCTGATACCTGGTGGGACGCCTACCTGCAAGATGCACCCGAACCTATCTTGTTCCCGTCAGCCGGACGTGAGCCATCGCAGACTGACCATCTGGTATTTCCCGTCGACGACGCGCTGTGGAAGCGTCTTTCAGATTTATCCGGCCAGAGCGGTATTAGCCTGCACCATTGGCTGAATGCGGTCTTCCATCTGCTGCTAAGTAAACTGTATGGAAAAAACGACACTATTTTGCAAACCCCTTATGCCAACCGCAATGACATGCAAGACTCCTCGCGCGTAGGGTTTCTGGTCAATACGCTGTTCAGTCGTGCGCGTATGAAACCTGAACAAACATTACATTCGCTGGTGCAGGCGCTGGCGGAGCAGACGCAGGAAAGCATGCTTCACAGTCACGCCTCATATCGGGAGCTAATGTTCCGGCACCCGAATGCCGTAAGCAATATTATGTTCAGCCTTGAAAGTGATCTTACTGACGGGTTTGCATTGCCCGGCATTGATATCAGCCTGATTCGTTATCAGCCCCGGCAACCCAAGTTTGACCTGATGCTTACTGTCATTCCGGGTAAAAAGCCGCAGTGCCTGTTCGAATTCCGTAAGGGGGCATTAACGTCTCAGGAAGTGAGCAGAATGGGCGAGGCCTATCTGCGCCTTTTGCAACAAATGGCAGAGGCGCCTTACGCGCCGCTTCAGGCAACACGTCTCTGGACGGATACCGGATTACCGGTGCTGCCGCAAGCGCCGGATAGCATACTGGCGCGCATTGAACGGCAGGTCAAACGGACGCCACAGGGCATCGCCGTCGCACAAGGAGATGAATACTGGTCTTATGCGCGACTGTGGGCAAGAGTCGGGCGAATAGTGGAATGGCTGCGTGCGGAGGGAGTTTGCCCTGGCTCCAACGTAGGCATTTGCCTGCCTGCCGGACCGCAGTCGTTGGCGGCGACCTTAGGTGTCCTGGCCGCCGGGTGTGCCTATGTGCCATTGGATAATCAACAACCTCAAGCGCGTTTACAAGGCATGATTGCGGATGCCGGGCTGGTCCGGGTGATTGATCCACACACTCTCCCTGCGGGAGAGTGTGCTGAGGATTGGGTGCCGTGCTCTCCTTCACCGCTTGACCCTGCCTGGCTGATATTTACCTCCGGTTCAACGGGAACGCCTAAAGCAGCGATTGTGCATCACGGAGGGGTGTCGCGCCTGTTGGACTGGTATCTGCAAGAGCTTACGCAAGAAGAGCCGATGCACGCACTGTTGATCAGCAATACGTCTTTCGATTTAACGCAAAAAAATCTGTTTGCGCCACTCATGTGTGGCGGGCAGGTCCTTTTCCCTGTGATGGAGCAGTTTGATCCCCAGGCCATTCTGGCTGCTCTGACGCAATTCCGTGCCACCGTCATTAACTGTACGCCGACAGCGTTTATCTCTCTACTGCAAGAATCTAGAGAACGGGACTATGTCGCACTTGACTCCCTGCGGTATGTGGTGCTCGGAGGGGAACCGATCCTGCTGGCACCTCTTCGCCAGTGGCAACAACAACGACCGACACCATGCCATTTCATTAACAGTTACGGGCCGACAGAGTGTGCCGATGTGGTGGCTTGGCACCGGCTGAAGCGTCCTTTGGACGCACGGGATAATCCCGTCCCCATCGGGCGGCCTGTTCCGGGGGCTGTTCTTTCTGTGGTCGATCTTCACGGGCAGCCCCTGCCGCCGGGTACCACAGGTGAACTGATGATCGACGGGGACGGCGTCGGGCTGGGGTATCACCAACGGCCCGATATCACAGCTCGACAGTTTTTACCCGCGGGCTGCGGCGTCAACCATCGGCGTTATTTAACCGGCGACCGCGCTCAATTACGCGAAGACGGCAATCTTTACTATCTCGGCCGCAGCGATCGCCAGATAAAGCTTAATGGCTATCGTATTGAAATTGAAGAAATCGAAGCCGCATTACTGGCCACAGGTTTGGTGGATAAAACAGCCGTTGCCTTACGTGAAGATACCCGCTGTCATGCCATTCTGGTTGCTTTTTATTGCAGTACCCAACCCGATTTAACTGAGCGGAACTTGCGCGATGCACTCAGTCAGCGGCTGGCGCACTATCAGATGCCGGCACGTTACGTGCTGCTGGATGATATGCCGCTGACGCGCAGTGGAAAAATTGACCGTAACGCGTTACCACAGACTCTGCCGCCGGGCCAATATGTTTCGTCGGAGGGTATGTTACATCCGGGGCTGGAGAAGGAGGTAGCGGAGATCTGGCAATCATTGCTGGGCTGTCTGGTTGAGGATCGTGATGCCGATTTTTTTGCGCTTGGCGGGCATTCACTACTGGCGATGGAAATGGTGCGCGAAGTCCGTCGTCGTCTTAAGCGACCTGCGCGTACCGGTCTGTTGCTGCAAAAGCCTCGTCTTGCCGATTTTGCCGATGCGCTGGCCCGGTTACCCGTGGATCAACCTTTACCGGCAACTGTGTACACCCGTGATCCCCATGCGCAGCATCCTCTTACCGCGATGCAGCAAAGGTTGTGGTTCCTTTGGCGTCTCGGCGGGGCGGGCAGCGATTATTCCATGTGTGCCGCCTGGCAACTGGAGGGCATGCTGGACAGCTCCCGGTTGCAGAATGCACTGGCCGCAGTGGTCGCGCGGCATGAAATCCTTGGCAGTCGGTTGATTGAGGATCAACAGGGACCCCGTTACGCTGTCTCGCTACAGGATGGTCCGGTAGCACTGGAAGAGTATGACATTACCGAAGGGGATTTCCCGGCGTTCCGTCAGCGGTTTCATGCGGAACCTGTCGATCTGGCACAGGATCGTTTTATCCGTTTTGCGCTGGTGCATACGGCACAAAAACGTCACTACCTGTTGGTTAATCTGCATCATATTGCCGCTGATGGGTTGTCATTGCCGGTGCTGATGGAGGATTTACAGGCTGCATGGCAGAACGTTCTTCCTGTCGAACCTGCGCCACAGTTTTCCGGGTTAATCCGCCTACGTGAGATGAATTATCCGGGGTTACGCGAGCACTGGAAAAGCTGGCTGACCGATGCGCCGCAAACGTCACTGTTTCCGGCGGATGGTGCAGAGGGGCAATATCCGGGGCGTGAGGCAGGGGTCCAAAAACTGGAACTGTCACCACAACAGTGGCAGCGCGTCAGGCAACAGGCGCGCCAATGGAACGTCACGCCGTTTATTGTGATGTTAAGCAGCTGGTTCATTTTGTTGCAGCGATACAGTCGTCAGGATGATCTGATTCTGGGCGTACCGGTTGCACTGCGTGATGATCCTGACAGTGACCGGGTCATCGGTCCATTGCTTAATAACATCCCGTTGAGGGTGCAGTGTGATAGCGCCCTGTCAACAGAAGAGATCGTTCGTCGGGTGGCGTCATCCTTTGATCAGGCCATGAGCGCAGCCGAACTGCCTTTTGAAGAGATTGTGGATGTCGTCAATCCGTTACGAAATGCACAACAGTCACCTTTATTTCAGATTCAGGTGGTGGAAGATCCGGCTAACCTGAGCAGACTGGAACTTGAGGGGATAAAAGTCACTGCCTGTCCTGCGTTGTCGCAGCAGGCAAAATATGATCTTAACGTTCATTTCCAACCGCAGGACGAGGCCTTCAGCGGTTATCTCGCTTATCGCACGGCTTTGTATGGCAAAGACACGATGGCCCGGTTGGCACAGGCCTGGCAACGGCTGCTCATCGCCATGTTGGCAACACCTCAGGAAGCTACGGGCAAACTGAGTCTTCTATCCGCAGAGGATTTTGCGGGCCAGCAGGAAAGGTTGTGCCACACCGACCTCTCGCTCGATACCACGGGCACATTGCATGGGCTATTCGAGCAACAGGTGCAGCGCACGCCGCAGGCGACGGCGGTCATAGGGCCTGACGGCAGCCTCAGCTACACGCAACTTGATGAGTGGGCCAACCGGCTGGCACATGGCCTTATCGCCGCAGGGGTGTCCTCCGGTGACTGTGTTTCCGTGTGTCTGCCACGCAGTGCCGCCCGAATTGCGGTGCTATATGGCGTACTTAAAGCGGGCGGTATGTATCTGCCTGTCGATCCGCAGTGGCCCGCAGAACGACAATCTTTGGTACGCGATCAGGCACGACCTACGCTGCATATTGACGAGCATTGCCTTGCATTACTTGCGGAAGGGCAGCCTGACACGGCGGTGAACCGGAGGGTTGATGCACAGATGTGCTGTTATCTGATGTACACCTCAGGCTCCACCGGTGTACCAAAAGGTGTGCCTATCCGGCACGGAGGCGTGGCGCACGACTTACTGTTCCTGATCCGCCGTCTGGCGCTGGGGACGGGCGACCGTGTGCTGCAACTCACGTCTTTCAGTTTTGATCCCGCTGTGCGCGATCTGTTCGCCACTCTAGCCTGTGGTGCAACCGCTATTTTGCCTGATGATGCCACGGCAACGCATCCGGCACGCATTCTGACCCTGATGGCCGAACATCGCGTCAGTCATGTGCTGTCGATGGTCCCTACGTTACTGCGTGCATTGCTGGCAGAAAACCAGGCCCTTGGCGCACTGCGGGTACTTATGCTTAACGGCGAACGGCTGCGCGGTGACGATCTCACTCATTCCCGGCGTGTTTTTGGTCAACAGCTTACTCTTATCAATCAGTACGGGCCTACTGAAGCCACCATGACCAGCGCCACACATGTCGCGACCCCTGGCGATGAACAGGCACTGACCGTGCCACTGGGTATTGCCAATCCCAATACGCAATTGCTGGTGATGGATGAGCAAGGGATGGTTTTGCCAGAGGGGGCAGTGGGTGAAATTTGCATTGCCGGACCAGGTTTGTCAGAAGGGTATTTCGGACAGAACTCCTCGGAAACGTTTGTCTGGCGCACCTTACCCGATGGCGAACGCCGCCGATTCTACCGCAGTGGTGACCTTGGACGCTGGAACAATGACGGTGTACTGACCTTCCTGGGGCGACTGGATTTCCAGGTCAAATTGCGCGGTAACCGTATCGAACTGGGTGAAATTGATGCCTGTCTGGGGCAACTGCCGGAAATACGTCACTGCGCAGTTAATGTGATTGGTGATGAACGAAACCCTGTGCTGGCGGCCTGGATTGCGGAAAGTTCACCGGGCGCGGTAAAGCTCGATACCCTGAAACAGGCGCTGATGACAAAACTGCCTGCCTACATGGTGCCTTCAAGTTTCACGCTTTTGCCAGAACTGCCTTTAACGGCCAGCGGCAAGGTGGATCGCCGTCGTTTACCCCAGCAAATCCCCCAGCAATCACGGGGAAAAGTTACTCCGCTCACCTCTGACGAACGGGTTATCGCTGAAGTCTGGCAACAGTTGCTTGAACTAAACGCGCTGCCCGATTGTGACACCAATTTTTTCGAGATGGGTGCCAATTCATTGATGATGGTACAGGCCAGCGAGCGGATCACCCGAGCGTTAGGCCGCCCTCTGGCGGTCGTTGATCTGTTTGCTAACCCTAACATCAGGGCGCTGAGTCGATCCCTTGCACAAAAGGTAACCGGGCCACAAGTGCTCTCCGATATCAATACGCATGCCAGCAAACGCCGCGCCGCGCTGGCGCAAGTTCGCGAACGCCGTACACCCGTTCAGACACAAAGGAATAACTCATGAGCAACACTCACCCGGATCGCCTGACACGTGGTATGCAAACTATTGAATCTTTGGCATTGCCGATGGGTAACCCGCACGGGCTTCTGCACGGGATGCGTCTGCATGCCCCTAAGTTTAAACAACATTTCTTGCAGGAACTGGGCGATCATTTTGTAACAGAACAGGCTGTCGATGAGAAAACCCGCGTTCTGTTGTCGTTAGTACTGGCCTGCACGGCAGGTACGCCTGCTGCATTGCTGGAGTTTTGTACCGGTGCGGCATTAAGACAGGGTTGGCAGCGGGAACAAGTTTTGAACGCGGTTGAACTTACGGCGTTATTTAACGGCTGGCCGGCGGCGATTGAAGCGACTCAGACCGTAATAGCGACCTTCGGCAAACTTGATACTGTCACTCAGGAGACTCAAAAAAATGACGCACGCTGAGGCACATGGCCGCTTCTTTCCGCTGGATGAACACGGATACATTGTCAATGACACCTCACACAGTTATTTTCCGGCTGAATTTGGTCAACGGTTGGTCGGGGCGTTCCAGCATGCTTTTCCGTCCGGGCTGCGGGCCGTTTATCTGCGAGGTTCAGTGGCACGCGGCACGTTTGTACCGCATCTGTCTGATCTGGACGCCTTTGCCGTCCTCGATGATGCGTGCCCGACAGAGCCGTTAGCCATAGAGGCTGCCTTGGCTGCTGAATTACGCACATTACTCCCAGGGGTGACGGAGCTGGAATTTACCACCTGCCATGAATACGAAGTGTTGGGCAATTATCTGGGGGTATGGCCATTTTTTATTAAAACCCAATCACTGCTGCTTTACGGGGTGGATTATGCCTCTCTGCTGGCGCCTTATCGACCCGGCGTTGCCATCATGGGGGAGGCGTTGTGGCTACCTCAGCGGGTCGCTGAATATCAGCGGCGTCTGATCCAGCGTGAATGGCAGGCAAAGCCGCAGTTTCTGTGCGAATGGATGATGAAGGCAGTGGTCCGCGCCGCGTTCGAGCTGACTATGGAACAACAGCATTGCTACACACGGGATCTAGCACTTTGCTGTCAGGTATTTTGCATGCAGTACCCACATCAGGCCGGTCTGTGCCGTCAGGCAATGGCATGGGCCATTTCGCCGGATGAGGATCTTGCCGGTCAGCAGCGGTTGCTTGGCGAATTCTGCCCCTGGATAGAAAAACAATCGAAACGTTTGATGGTTGAGTATCGCCTTGATCCCACTGATTACCATCTAGCCCCTGCCGGGGAGGGCGCTCCATGAGCAATCTTACTGAAACACTGCGTAATAAAAGTCTGCAAACCATCTGGTCAGCGGTTTTGATCAGTACACTGGGTAATTTTTTACTGATGCTTTCACTGTCAGTTTATGTATGGCGGATCACCGGCAGTAATTTTCTGGCATCGGCAGTTTTTGCCGTGCAGTGGGGAGCTATTATATTTTCCGCGCCGCTGGTCAGTCGCCTTTTGCAACGTATTCCTGCTGCCAGACTGGCTGCGGGAAGTGAGTGGTTGGGGGGCGTGGTGTCACTGGCAATAGGCCTGAGCTATCAGCATTTGTGGCTAATATTTGTACTTCTCGCTTTGCGCGGGCTGGTGGAAAGCCTCAGTAAAGCGGCGCGTGTGGTTGCGCTTAAAAGTAGTGTTCCCGCGCCTTTATTGGGGCGTGCTGCATCGCTGTTCGGTACCGGGACTTTTATCGGTATTGCCGTCGGCTCTTTGCTTGGGGCTGCATTAGTGGAAAAAGTCTCGTTGGAATGGGTAGCATTCATTGACAGTCTGACTTTCGTGGTCTCAGGCAGTCTGTA
Source organism: Serratia sp. CY84636 (assembly GCF_052166245.1). Lineage (NCBI taxonomy): Bacteria > Pseudomonadati > Pseudomonadota > Gammaproteobacteria > Enterobacterales > Yersiniaceae > Serratia > Serratia sp. CY84636. The sequence goes on along the minus strand of NZ_JBJNOX010000002.1, from coordinate 1,574,429 downwards.
TTTCCTGTTATGGCTTCGTAACCGAGGAATGGAAAGCGCTGCGCCAGCTAGCAGTGGCAGCGCATTACGCCCGGCATTCGATGCACTGCGTCAACAACCCCAACTGCGCCGGCAATTTGTCTGGGTGATCCTGACCACGGCACTTTTGCAGGGGTTTCATAATGTCGCGCGGACCCTGTTGCCCATCAATCTTCTGGGACTGGGGGAAGAGGGGGTCATGTTGCTGCAGGCGATCGCCAGTGCCAGTTTCTTTTTCGGTGCGTTAGTGGTGGCTTTGCTGATGCAGGGTGAAAACCAAAGCTGGCGTAATCAACCGTGGCTTATTGCGTTACTGAGCATTGTGCTGATGCAGTTCTCGCTGTTGACGCCTGTGGTTTGGTTGAGTCTGACCGGCTACGCACTCTATCTGTTTGTCTTCGAGATAGCCTTCACCTTCTGTCAGAAAAATATGATTGTTCAATGCCCTCAGTCGGCGATGGCGGCGGTGTCATCCAGTGCGTTATCGATTTCCACGCTCGGTATGGTGCTGGCTATTATTGTGGGTGGGGCGCTTTCTGACCGGGTTGGGCTGGTCGCGACGGGCTGGGTATTCTGCGCGCTGTTTGCTGCAGTTTTGTTGTGGGTCGAATTGCCTTACTGGCTGGGGAAAAACCAACGTTCAACGCTGGAGGAGCAGGCAAATGATTAACTGGTTGCGCAGCGATTTGAGCGAAAAGCTGGTGTGGTGGATGAAACCTGGCGCTGACAATACGCCGTTGTCTGACCTGCTGACCATCCTGCAACGCGGAACGCTGACGGGTGAACTTCCTCCCTACATTTTAGGAGAACGCCGCTGCATCGCTTTTACTGAAATTCCCCTTATTCAGGCTGCACGGCTGCTGCTCAATGCGCGGTCGGCGGGGTTAAATTTTGCACCTTACGGGTTGCAGTTCGATCGCAATGCCATGTTTGCCAAGGGAGCACGGCAAACCATCCATCAACCTTTGTTTGAGGCGGAGTGCCTTAGTGCAGATCAACGTTTTCGTCACGTCACGCTGGTACCGGAAAACGGGGTGGACTTCACATGGAAGCGCGAATGGCGGCTGCCGGTGGATGAGTACGTATTTGACGCAGACCAGTGCACGCTGATTTTGCCCGACCGTCAGGCATTGCAATGGTTAAGACAGCATTTTTCATCGCCAATGACTGGCAACGTACTTCTTCTGGAGGATCTTTTATGACCCTGGCATTGTCCCACGGCGCATCACCACAGCATAGTTTATGGTCGCTCAACTCCCTGCAAGACGCACTCCGGTTGGCAGCGCGTCATCCGGATAATGGGATTGAAACCCTGAATGCTGAAGGAGAGCGCTCGTTCTGGCGCTACGCAGATTTTTATCCACAGGCTATTGCTGCCAGTCATGCGTTGGCAGAAGCGGGAATAAAGCCGGGGGAACGGGTTTTGTTGCGCCTGCTCTGCCCAGCAGATTTTGTACTTTCTCTCTGGGGATGTTTGTTGCTCGGTGCTGTTGCGGTACCGATTGCCGCCGGACAACCCTGGCCGGAGAATGAGCAAGCGTTAACACAAGCACTGGCAGCCCTGAAGTTAATTCGCCCTGCTGCAATGATTGGTGCGGGTCGAGATCTGGCGCATTTCCGGTTGCTCCAGAAAAACATGCCGCAGGCACAGATGCCTGTTATTGACGTTGCGATGTTACGTGCACGGCCTGCCAGTCGTGAACTGACCCGGACGGTAGCACGAGGTGATGATTTAGCCGTCATTTTCCCTACATCAGGCTCTACCGGGCAACCCAAGCTGGTGACTCAAAGTGTCCGTGCATTGCTCGCGATGGCAGCAGGAAGCGCGCAGATGAATAATTTTACGGAACAGGATGTCTTCCTGAACTGGATGCCTATGGAACACGTTGGTTCAGTGGCATTTTTGGGTATTTTGCCTACCTGCTGCGCGGCGCAACAAATCCATCTGGCCACCGCCTGGGTAGAAGCCGATCTGGGGCGTTTTCCTCGCCAGGTCGCACAGAACCGGGCAACAGTCGGTTGGGTACCTAATCATGTCTTCAGCCAACTGGCACAATGCCAGGCTGCACCTGACTGGGACTTCAGCAGCCTGCGTTTTCTGGTTAATGCCGGAGAAAGTATCAGTGACCAGATGGTTCACTGTGTCAGGCAATTCGCAGGTTATGGGTTAACGGCTGCTGCATTGCGGCCCGCATTCGGCATGTCAGAAACTTGCTCGGGGCTGACCTGGTCAGATGGCGATGGCCAGCGGATCAGTGGTTATGTCGATTCAGGTATGCCTATCCCCGGAGCAAGTTTGCGTGTCACGGGTGCGAAGGGAGAGTTACTCCGGGAAGGTGAGGTGGGCGATTTGCAGGTCCGAGGTCCTTCCGTGACTCGGGGATACTTTAACGGTGAGGCCGAAAGCTGCTTCCTGCCCGAGGGCTGGTTTGTGACAGGCGACCGCGCATTTCTGCAGCAAGGGCGATTGTATATCACCGATCGTGAGGGCGATGCTATTGAGGGTATCGCGATGCCCGGTTATCAGCTTGAAGCCGAGCTGGAACGGTTGCCAGGCGTCCGTGCTGGCTACACCGCTGTCTGTATGGCAGCCGGACTCATCGGTATTTTTTACGTCGTCCAGACGGGGGCCGATGCCCAGACGGTAGCCAGCCGGATAGCGCAGCGTGCAGGCGAAATTATCGACGCAGTGCCGTACCGTTTGTTCCGGTGTGAAAGCCAGAACATACCACGGACATCCATCGGCAAAATTCAACGTAAGGTATTGCGCCGTCGTCTGGCTGGGATGATTGAACAGGAAGCCGTTGAATGAAATGTCATGCATTCGGTTATGCTGGCAGCAGCGATAACGCTTTCATCTCGCTTAATGCCGGATGGCCACGGGCATTATCGCTGCGACAGTACGTCTATCCCGGGCGAGGAAGTCGTGTATCGGCCGATTTTGCTGCCTCGCTGGGATTATTAGCACGCCAGGCGGCACAAGAGATCGCTGCAGAGCAGCCGGTGGTACTGCTAGGTTACAGTCTTGGGGCGCTGGTGGCTTATGAAACGGCACGGGTCCTTCGTAGCAAGAATAAGCAGGTGGCAGCGCTGGTGGTCTGCGCGATGAATGCACCACATTGCCAACAGCCGTCCCGACAGGTGCATCAGATGGATTTGCCTGAACTGACTCGTTATCTGGCAGACCTCGGTGGTACACCGCCGGAAATTCTGCGCTCAACAGAACTGATGGCTTGGTTTGCTCCGGCAATACAGGCCGATTATCGTTTACTCGACGGCTATCTGCCGCCTTCGGAAGGCGCTCTGGACTGCCCGATCGTGGCACTTTATGGTGAAGACGATCCGCTGACGACGCTGACGGGGATTAAGGAATGGCGTCGTTGCACCCGTGCCTCTTTCGAATGCGCCAGCCTTCCTGGCGGACACTTCTTCCTGCAGAATCAGCCTGAAACCATGACTTCTTTGTTATTCAATCTGTTACCTTCCCTCACGCTGAAGGAAATATCTGTATGAACGCAGATCTTTGTTTCGAATTTTGTGCGATGAACAGCCGCGTCGGTGACATTGCCGGCAACAGTCAGCGTATTCAGCAAGCCTGGCAGCAGGCGCGGGCACGTCATGCTGACTTGCTGTTTTTACCAGAGATGGCGCTGTCCGGCTATCCGGCTGAAGATCTGGTGTTGAGGCGCGCCTTTATGCAGCAGATCGAGCAGGAAGTTACTGCTCTGGTGGCACTGTCGGTCAGCGCGGATACGGCATTAATGCTGACGACACCGTGGTATGACCAGGGAAAACTGATCAATAGCGCGTTGCTGATTGATAAGGGGAGGATTGTACAGATTATCGCCAAGTGCGAACTGCCTAACTACGGCGTTTTTGATGAAGCGCGCTGGTTTCAGCCGGGGCAGTCACCTTGTCCGGTGACGTTCCGGGGGCAACAACTGGGGGTGATGATCTGTGAAGATGCCTGGTTGCCACGTCTAGCCCGACAACTGGAACGTGCCGGAGCGACGGTGCTTATTTCTCTCAATGCTAGCCCGTGGACACAAAACAAACGAGCCCAGCGCCTGCAAGTGTTGCGCCAGCGGGTCAGTGAAACCCGTCTTCCGCTAATTTATCTGAATCTGCTGGGAGGACAGGATGAACTGGTATTCGACGGGGGTGGTGCCGTATTGAATGCGCAGGGGAGTGTGGTCATGCATTGGCCCGCCTGGCAGGAACAGTCATTCACCGTTTATCTCGACAGACAAAGTGGTCAGCCGCGTCTGATGCAGTCTGTGCCAGAGCCCGATGAGGATCCGCTTGCGGATTTGTACCATGCATTGCTGTTAGGCTTACGTGATTACGCCGTGAAAAATGGTTTTGGCAGCGTATTGCTGGGGCTTTCTGGCGGTATTGATTCAGCACTAGTGGCGGTACTGGCCGCTGATGCCTTGGGTGTCGGGCAGGTTCGTGCAGTGATGTTACCTTCACGTTATAGCAGTCACGGAAGTATGGCGGATGCGCGGGAACTGGCGCAACGCTGCGGTATCATGCTTTATTCACTGCCGATAGCAGAACCGCATGCCGCATTAGAACAGACGCTTTCCTGGTTCCTGGGGGATGAACCCTTACAAGACCTCACGGAGCAAAATCTTCAGGCTCGCATCCGTGGTACGCTCCTGATGGCGTTATCTAATCAGTGGGGCTCTCTGCTGCTCTCTACGGGGAATAAGTCCGAAGTTGCCGTGGGGTATTGCACGCTGTATGGCGATATGTGCGGGGGCTTTAATCCCATCAAGGATGTCTACAAAACGCTGGTCTATGCCCTCTGCCAGTGGCGTAACCAATATCAGCCTCAGCAGGGATACCTGCGGGCGACGGATGTGATCCCACAAGCGATTCTGACCAAAGCGCCCAGCGCGGAATTGAAGCCGGGTCAGCAGGACAGTGACAGCTTGCCGCCTTACGAAACCTTGGATGCCTTGTTACGGCTTTTGATCGAAGAAAACCTTTCCTGCGACGAACTTAAGGCTAAGGGTTTTTCGTCTGAGGATATCCATCGGGTCGCGGGGTTGTTGGAGAGAGCTGAATACAAACGGCGCCAGGCTGCGCCGGGAATTAAAATCAGTGAGCTAGCACTTTCAAGAGAGCGGCGCTATCCCATCACTAACGGCTTCGTTTTGTCGGCGAATCACACTGCAAGCGAGGTTTTAAACGCATCATGATTGTGTCGAACATGTTGTTAACTTTTGTTCTCACTAATTTGGCGTTAAACGTAACGCCTGGTCCGGCGGTGATCCAGGTTACGAGCCATGCGTTTACTCAGGGCTGGCAGCGGGCGCAACTGTCAGTGTTGGGCATTTTGTGTGGTAACGCGCTGTATTGTCTGCTTTCTGCCGTGGGGTTGGGGGCATTGTTGATGGCGTGGCCGCATGTTTATCAGATCCTGCGCTATGCTGGGGCACTGTATCTGGTCTGGCTGGCGTTAAAACGTTTGTGGCAATCCTCCAGAGGTTCTGCCCTGAAAATTGCACACAAAGAGGTGTATTCCTTATCTTCCCTATTCCGTGAAAGTTTTCTGTTGCAGCTTTCTAACCCTAAATCGCTCCTGTTTTTCTGCGCGCTGTTGCCGGTATTCATTGGCGTCTCTGACGGACAGGGCGGGATAGCTATCCTGCTGCTCGGGCTGTTGGCTATCGCGTTGGAATATCCTGTGTTGCTCGGCTACACGCTGGTCAGTTCGACTCTGGCAAAACGGATAAATCAGGGAAATGACCGCGGACGCAGAGTGATCGATGTGATTTGCGCGTTTCTATTGCTGTCTTCAGCATCACTGGTGCTTTTTGCCTGAGGGATACGGGGTTTTTATGTCAAAGGGTTATCGTCGTACAGGTAAGATTTTTTTGGGGTTGGTCACTGGCATTTTTATATTGCTGCTGCTGTCCGCCATGGCTGGCTGGCTGGCATTGCATCAGAGTCTGCCCACGTTAGACGGCACGTTGAAGGTATCCGGCTTGACCGGTGAAGTGAAGGTCATGCGGGATCGACGTGGTGTGCCGGATATTGTTGCAGCAGATAGCCAGTCGGCCTATTTTGCTCTCGGTTTTTTACATGGACAGGAGCGGTTTTTCCAAATGGATTTGCTGCGTCGCAGCGCCGCAGGCGAGCTGGCAGCACTGGTAGGTAAAGGCGGTCTCAAGATGGACCGGCAGCGACGGATATTTCAACTACGTGAGCGGGTTCGGCGTGAATTATCGGTGCTTCCTGAAGCTCAGAGGCAGCGCTTAGCGTCCTATACTGACGGGGTGAATGCCGGCTTACATGCTCTGAAAAGCCGCCCATTCGAGTACTGGCTATTGCGCACGTCACCTGAATCCTGGCGTGATGAAGACAGCTTGCTGGTCATTGCTGCCATGTATTTCGACCTTCAGGGTACTCAACCTGGCAGGGAATATGCACGTGGATGGATCGCCAGAAACAATCCTTCACAGGCCGATTTTCTTCTGCCTACAGGTAGTCGCTGGGATACGCCGCTTTCCGGTAATGTCCCTGTATCACCGGAAATCCCCCGTACTGCACCGGTTTGGTGGGGCAAACCAAGCGGTACTGGTGAGGTGAAAACCGGGGAGGATATGAAAGGAAGCAACGGCTGGCTGATTGCCCGGGATGGCAAAGCTTTTCTGGCGAATGACATGCATCTTGGGCTAGCGTTACCCGGGATCTGGTATCAAGCGCAGATCCAATACGTGCAGCAAAATGAAAAGATAAAGCTGGCCGGGATCACGCTTCCCGGTGTGCCGTTCTTACTCAGTGGAAGTAACGGTAATATTGCTTGGGGTTTTACTAACAGTTATGTGGATACCTTCGATTGGGTCATCGTGGATGAAAGTGTAAAAATACGCTCACAACAGGTCGCACTGGCGGTGAATCATGGTCTGGCGGAAACATTCACGGTTCGCACTAGCGACTGGGGGCCGGTGGTATCAACACCCCTCGGTGATATGGCGATGCGATGGGCAATTGAATTACCTGGAGCACTTAACCTTAACTTGATGGCGATAGGTGAAGAGAAAAGTGTTGATGCTGCCCTAGAGACGGGGAAACGCGCGGGGATCCCGGTGCAAAATCTCCTGGTGGCCGACAGCCATGGCAATATTGGCTGGACCCTGGCTGGCGCACTACCCGACCGGTTTTCTCCCGGGCAGCAAAACACGTTTCCGCTTCAGGCTACGCCGCAGAGTCAGTGGCGTGCAGAGTCTCTTAACCCCGACCGCCACCCACTGCGTGTTAATCCTGCAGAAGCTGGTATTGTTACCGCGAATAATCGCCTACTGTTTGATACCACAGGAGATGAACTCGGCGACGGTGGAGCGGACATGGGGGTTCGTTCTTTTGCTATTTCGCAGAAGCTGAAATCGAAAATCTCTGTCAACGTCCAGAGCATGCATGAGTTGCAACTGGACAATCAAGCGCTGTTGCTGCAGTCATGGCGTGACTGGTTGCTACATAGTCTCGGCCAGCGTCAGGAAGGAGAAACCACTGACCGCACACGGATGCGCACCCTGCTGGCCTCATGGGATGGCAATGCCAGCGCCGGTTCGGCCGCTTATGCACTCGTCGCCCGCTGGCGTGATGATCTCTACTCAACGCTTTTCGGTGAGCTGGACAGCCAGCTGGCAAGCCAATGGCCGCAGGCTATTTACCGGCGTGCCAACCCTCGCTGGGATGAAACCTTATTCTCACTGATGAATGCGGGAAAATGGGTGCCAAGAGGGAATAGCAGTTGGGAAGACTTTACGCGGCATTCGCTGGATATTGCCTGGCAGGCGACGGCAGCAGGCCATACGACCTGGGGCGATGTCAATCGTAGTGATTATGAGCATCCGCTGGCGAAGTCACTGCCGTTAGTGGGGCGTTACTTGCGTTCACCTGTCGTGCCGTTATCAGGGGATAACAATGTTATCCATGTGAATCGCCCGTCATTTGGGGCCTCTGAGCGAATGGTTGTTTCCCCTGGAGATGAGCAACAGGCCACGCTGAGCTTACCGTCAGGGCAAAGTGGTAATCCACTTAGTCCTTGGTGGTTAAATAATTTTTCTAATTGGACACAAGAAGATGCTCAGCCGATGTTGCCAGGCGAAGCCAAATATCAGTTAATTCTTGAAGGTAATTAATATCAGATAATACCCTCTCCTCAAGGTTTCACTCTTGGGGGAGGGATTACTTTGCTATACTCGGTCGTTTGGAGAGCTTTCAGGTTGGCATCAGAGAATGGAAGGGGTTAAGGGACAGACCCGCAGCCTGAATTAATTAAATGAACTTAAAGGTAAATATCTGACAGGCTCTGAATTGAAATCGATGTCGTTTGCAACCACCCTAAAATTTGGTCATATGGTACCGATTGAGGAGCAATTGTATCTATTGGAGCGAGATGTTAGCGGGGAGCCATTACCGTCAGCCATGTTGTTGTAGACGGATATGTACCTTAACTGGACTGACCCCATGGCTGTAGACATATCCTGTCCTCACGACGAGGCCTGTTCAAAGGTCTCCGGACTGACGCCGCCGAGATGACTGTGGCGCCGGGCCCGGTTGTAGAACACTTCAATGTAATCGAAGATATCGGCCCGGGCCAGATCCCGGGTTTTATAGATGCGTTTTCTGATCCGCTCTTTTTTCAGTGAACTGAAGAACGATTCGGCCACTGCATTATCCCAGCAGTTGCCACGCCGGCTCATGCTCGGGACCAGGTTATCGGCCCGGCAGAAGCGCTGCCAGTCGTCGCTGCCGTACTGGCTGCCCTGGTCTGAGTGCACGATGACCTCGCTGTCCGGTTTACGCCGCCAGAGCGCCGTCATTAGTGCATCCAGCGCCAGTTCGCGTGAGAGAGTGGGCTTCATCGACCAGCCGACCACGTTACGGGCGAAGAGATCGATAACCACCGCCAGATACAACCATCCCTGCCAGGTGCGGATATAAGTAATATCGGTGACCCAGACCTGATTGGCCCGGACAACGGTAAACTGCCGCTGCACGCGATTAGGAGCGACCACTGAAGGTCTGCCGGCGATACGACGTGGCGCTTTATAGCCGCGTACAGCTTTAATCCGGTTCAGCGAGCCTGTACATAGATTTGTGTAATTACCTGATTTTGATATGTTCAATCCAACATCAAAAACAGGTTAATTTATGGACGAAAAACAGTTGCAGGCTCTGGCTAACGAACTGGCCAAAAATCTCAAAACCCCTGACGACCTCAACCAGTTCGATCGTCTGCTGAAAAAAATTAGTGTCGAGGCGGCGCTCAACACCGAAATGACCCACCACCTCGGCTACGATAAAAATCAGCCCAAACCGGCGACCAACGCCCGCAACGGCTATACCCAAAAGACGGTTATCACTGGCAATGGCCCGCTGGAGCTGCGTACACCGCGCGATCGTGATGGCTCTTTCGAACCGCAGCTGGTGAAGAAGAACCAGACCCGGCTCACCGGTATGGATAACCAGATTTTATCCTTATATGCCAAAGGGATGACCACCCGCGAGATAGCGGCTGCATTCAAAGAGCTGTATGACGCGGATGTCTCCCCTGCGCTGGTATCGAAGGTCACCGACGCAGTGATGGAACAGGTTACCGAATGGCAAAACCGTCCACTGGATGCGGTATATCCCATTGTTTATCTTGACTGTATCGTTCTGAAAGTCCGGCAGGACAACCGCGTCATCAACAAGTCCGTGTTGCTGGCGCTGGGTATCAATATCGAAGGCCAGAAAGAACTGCTGGGTATGTGGCTGGCTGAAAATGAGGGTGCGAAGTTCTGGCTGAACGTGCTGACAGAACTGAAAAACCGTGGCCTGAACGATATCCTCATCGCCTGTGTCGACGGCCTGAAAGGCTTCCCGGACGCCATCAATACAGTGTATCCGGAAGCCCGCATCCAGCTGTGCATCGTGCATATGGTGCGCAACAGCCTGCGGTTCGTCTCCTGGAAGGACTACAAAGCCGTCACCCGCGACCTGAAAGCCATCTATCAGGCTCCCACGGAAGAAGCAGGCCAGCAGGCGCTGGAAGAGTTCGCCAGCGCCTGGGACAGTCGCTACCCGCAGATAAGTCGGAGCTGGCAGGCAAACTGGGCCAACCTGACGACGTTCTTCGCTTACCCGGCAGACATCCGCAAGGTGATCTACACAACGAATGCCATCGAGTCGCTGAACAGCGTGATCCGGCATGCCATCAAGAAGCGCAAGGTGTTCCCGACGGACGACGCAGTGAAAAAGGTGGTGTGGCTGGCAATCCAGGCTGCGTCACAGAAATGGACGATGCCCCTGAGGGACTGGCGTATGGCGATGAGCCGCTTTATTATCGAGTTCGGTGACCGCCTGGACGGTCACTACTGAGAAAAGGCATTTACACAGAATCGTGTACAGGGTCAATCCATTGGTTCCCATGTTTTTCATTTTTCCAGCCCGGCAGTAATTCTGCATGAACTTTTCGTGCAGCCGTTTCAAACGTTGGAATCGCCTCTTTTTCCGACTCTGCTTTTCGGGCATCTAACGGGTCTATCCCATTAGCTATTTGTTCTCGCATTGGAAGTGCAAGCTTGCCCGCTTGGGCTATCCCAATATCAGGATAAGACCCCAAGCCAGCATTACGTCTCTTGCCAGTAATTGGGCTGGTATAACGAAAAACCCACTTACCCAGACCTTTTGTTGGAGACGAATGGAGAGTCAACCCTGTAATTTCACCATGGGGTAAAGAGGAATCTCCTGGCTTAATGTGCCGGGCTTTTGTATCTGTCAGTATTGCCATAAGATGATTGACCTACATTTTCAGTATGCCATCCAGTATGCCATGAATGTCAGATTTACTTGATATTCGGTTATGCTGTATTGGACAAGGTTTATCATAGTTATTTGATAAATATAGAAACATTGGCATTGGTTGGCTCTGGTTAGATTCGAAATAGGCGGCCCCTCTCTCCGCCACTATTCAATCACTTACGAATAAATCTTTCAACGATCCCCATCACAGTAAAACTTCCGTCCTGACCGGTTGCTGCCCCTTTTCCTTGCCCCGATCCTTTTTCGTCTTACCGTTTGTCATGTTGCGAACGATAGGGCGGGTTTGACACCGCCCGTTGCTTATGGGATTGACTCACTCACTAACCCCCATGCCCACTGGATATCTCTCGCCGGATGACTTGTCCGGTAGCGCATAGGCGATAATGTAGTCGCCGCGCATCGGTGATTGCCGCGCGCCACCCGCATTGATGACAATGTACTGTTTGCCGGTTTTCGGCGAGAGGTAAGTCATCGGGCCGGATTGGCTCCCTACCGGCAAGCGCGACTTCCAAATCTCTTTACCGTTGGCGGTATCAAAGGCGCGTAAATAGAAATCCTGCGTGCCGGCGAAAAACAGGAGACCCGACTGCGTCGACAGCGGCGCGCCCAGCGTTGGCATGCCGATAGGGATCGGCATACGCATGCTGATGCCGAGCGGCCCGGTATCCTCGACTGTCCCGACAGGGACCTGCCACACCAATTTGCCGGTAGTCAGGTCTACGGCGGACATCGTGCCGAACGGCGGTTTCTGGCAGGGGATCCCCAACGGGGAGAGGAACCGTTCTCGCATGGCCCCGAACGGGGTCCCCTCCATCGGGACTATCCCCATTTCAATACCGCTGGCGTTGGTCGGAACCTTATCCCTCGGCACCAGATAATGCGCCAATCCCAGACGCATGTCGTTGACGAACATCAGGTTATTGTGCGGATCCACGGAGACGCTGCCCCAGTTCATCCCTCCCAGGGAGCCTGGGTATTGAAGGGCGCGGTCTTCACCCGGCGGGGTGAAAATGCCCTGATAGCGCATTTCTTTAAACTGAATGCGGCATAGCAGCAGGTCAATCGGCGTTGCGCCCCACATATCCGACTCTTTCAGCTGTTCATTGCCTATCATCGGCATTCCCACCGAGTACGGCTGGGTGGGGGAATAGCGTTCACCCTTGATCGTTCCCGCCGGCACAGGGCGCTCCACAACTTGCGCGACGGGCTCGCCGGTCACGCGGTTGAGCATGAAAATCATGCCTTGCTTGCTGGTTTGCACCAGAACCGGCGTAATGCCGCCTTTGCCGTTGGGCAAGTCGAACAAGAGTGGTTGTGAGGGCAAATCGAAGTCCCACAGATCGTGGTGGGTCGTCTGATAGTGCCAGCGAACTTTGCCGGTAGCGGCGTCTACGGCGACGACGGCGGAGCTGTATTTATCGTCCAACGCGCTGCGAGTGCCACCGAAAAAGTCTGGCGTCGCGTTGCCTGTGGGTAAATAGATTAAGTTCAACTGTTTGTCATAGGACATGGCTGACCAGACATTCGGCGTGCCGCGAGTATAGGTTTGCCCCTCCGGCGGCAGGCCGCTCAGTTCAGGATTGCCCGGATCCCAGGCCCACACGAGGTTGCCGGAGTGGACATCATAAGCTCGAACAACGCCGGGAGGTTCGTCGGTGGAAAAGTTATCCGCTACGCGCCCCCCCACGACGACGATTTCTCCGGCTACCAGCGGCGTGGAGGTTTGTTGATAATAGCCCGGTTTGATTTCGCCCATGCCGCTGCCGAGATCGACGGTACCGCGATCGCCAAAGGCGTTGCACAATTTCCCCGTGTCGGCATCAAGGGCGATGAGTCGAGCGTCAATTGTGGGCAGGAACAAACGGCGCGAACAGAGCGCGGATGGGCGACTCGGGTTTGCTACCGCGGGTGTGGCGTGACTCTCGTAGTAACCCAGGCCCCGGCAGCGTTGCCAGTTCGGCGAGGCGGCTTGCGGATCGAAACGCCATTTTTCTTTCCCGCTATCCACATCCAAAGCCAGCACTTTACTGTATGGGGTGCAGACATAAAGCGTGTCGCCGACCTGCAAAGGCGTATTTTGATCTTCCGCACCCGAACCTTTACTTGCGGGAATATCGCCGGTATGGGCCATCCAAGCCACCTGCAATCGGGCAACGTTCTGTTTGTTTATTTGGTCAAGTGCGGCGAAGCGATCGCCGTAAGGGGTATTTCCCCAGTGCTCCCAATTCTTTTGCTGCTCACCGGCGGCTACCGGAAACACGGGAATGGCTTTCGTCGCGCTGACCAGCGGTTGGGATCTGAACATCCACCCGAAGCTGACGCCCAGCCCGATAGCGAGGAGCGCTGCTAAGCCGAAAGCCGGGCCTTTTTTGGCCGAATGGCCGGGCATTAATGGCCAGGCGATAGCGCAAAGAAACGCTAAAACGCCGAGGGTGAAAAGGCGCGAGAACAGTGGCCAGTAATGCCAGCCGGCATCGGCGACGGCCCAAAACAGGGAGGCGACGAAGGCGATCGCGTACAGGATGATGCCGCTGCGACGGCGGCGAGCAATCAGTATGGCGGCGATAATCATCGCCAGACCCATCGCCATGAAATAAAACGTTCCGCCGACGAAGGCCAATCTGGCGCCGAGAAGGCAGATTACCAGGCCGATAATGAACATCAATCCGGCAAGAAACCACAGGAAGTACTTTTTCCCGTCCCGCGTCCTATGCGCTTTTTGCATATGAGCTCCTTAGTGACTTTTCTCTGAGGTGGTTAAGTAAGGGGAATGAGGTGGCGTCTTTTCCGGAGAAAGGAAGGCAGGGAATGTTACCCCTGATATCCTGTCGCCGCTCTTCAAACGAGGTGCGACCCCGTGCGTTCAGCGAATGTCATTTGAACGTGCGTCAAAGCAGGCCGCATACTCATGCCCTGCCGCCTGGCGAACTTGATAGCGCCCTTTGGCGACGATCATCGCCACCGTCAGTAACGCCGGTAGCGCCAGCACGGTGAAAATGGTGCTGAAGCTCCAACCGAGCGCCAACATTTCAGCGCCGGCCAGAGCGCTTAATATGGCGCCCAAACGACCGATGCCGTGCATCCAGCTGGATCCGGTTGCCCGAGCCTCGGTGGGATAAAAGCTGGCCGACAGGGCGTTCATACCGGTGTTGGCTCCCCCGATGCAGAATCCGATCGCCATCGCGCAGCCTCCCATCAAGACCGGGTAGCCCATCGCCGGCCCCATAAGCAGAGTGAACAGCGCCCCCATCCCATAAATGGACGCCAAAGCGCGATGCGGTTCGGATCTGTCCATCAGCCAGCCGGAAAACAGCGAGCCCAGCGTGCCGCCGGCCTGAAACAGTGCGGTGATGATCGCCGCTTGCGTGACGTTGAAGCCGCCTTCTTTAATGAGCAGCGGCAGCCAGTTGCCCAAGGTATAGAACAGAAACAGCGCGGCAAAATACGAGCCCCACAACATTAAACTGCCGAAGCGGTACTGCGTGCTCACCACTAATTTGATGGGATGCGTGCAGGCCTGGTTTGGCGAGGGCAGCATGACGGTGCTGTGCCGAAGATCGAGCTCGGGCGCCAGCTTCGCCAAAATCCGCTGAATGCCGCCATTTGCTGCCCGTTTCGCTACCAGGAAGCAAACCGATTCGGGTAACGCCACGACCAACAAGGGAACGAACAGAACAGGCAAAACGCCGCCGAGCAGCAGCACGGCGTGCCAACCAAAGCGCGGCATCAGCCAAGAGGCGGCAAACCCGCCGAACGCCGCGCCGAAGGTGAATCCGCAGAAGACGACGGTAATTAAGAAAGCGCGGCGCCTGGCAGGCGCGAATTCCGCTACCAGTGTGCCGACATTCGGCATGGCGGCACCCAATCCCAATCCAGTGAGCAGGCGAAATAACATCATCTGCTCCATATTTTGAGAAAATGCCGTCGCCAGTGTCCAGATGCCAAAAAAGAATACGCTGTTAATGATGACCACTTTGCGGCCAAATCGGTCTGAAAGCGGGCCGGAAAGCATCGCGCCCAACGACAGGCCAATCAACGCCGCACTGATCACCAGGCCCAACTCGCGGTTAGTAATCTGCCAGTCCGCTTTTAGCTCAGGAGCAATAAACCCCATGATGGCGATATCGAATCCATCCAGAGCAATGATGCAAAAGCCGAGCAACACGACCATCTTTTGCCATTTTCCTAAGGGGCGACCGTCGATCAGCGCCCGTACATTAATTGCTTTGTTTTCCGCCATGAGGATGCTCCGGTGCAAGAGTTGAGTGTCGTCACTATAAGCAGCCGCTGGGGAGGCGATAAATGGCGATTATCGAAATAGTGTGCGTTTATCGGTCATTTTGGTGGCGGCGTGACGCGAGATGGATGTTAACGTTTTGTTATGGAAAGAGATTGCGATGGGAAATACGGCGTCGGAGGCAGATGAGGAGTGTGAGCGCGATCATTAACCTTTTCAGTCACATGAAACAATAAGCGGGCCTCGATGGCCCGCAGAGGCTAACGCATGGCGGTCAGTCTCACCGGCGCATTGGCGGCGCCGAAGCCGCGGTAGCCGCCCCGACGTTCCAATAGCTCGAAGAAGAAGCGTCCTTTCTCGTAGGCGACGGTGTAGACATGCAGTAACTCCCCACCTTGCTCGTCTCGATCGTAGAGCACATTGAACGCTTGCAGTTGCGAAAGGAAAACGGGATCAAGATCGAATCGCGCTCGAAGGTCTTGATAGTAGTTATCGGGGATGCGCAGCGTTTTTAATCCGCGCGCCTGCGCCGCTTTCACCATGCTGAACAAATCCTCGCAGCCAAAGGCGACGTGCTGCAACCCCGCGCCCTGATAGGTGGTTAACGCCTGGGCGATTTGGGTTTCCCGGTTCACCGACATATTCAGCGGCAGCCGGATGGCGTCGTTGGGGCTGCGCAACACGCGGCTGCGGACCAAACCCAGCGGATCGGGCAATTCCCACTCGTTGTCCTGCACAAACCCCGGCACGCTGCGCAGGAACATGATCCAGTTGCCGCAAGATTCGTCCGCCAGCGCTATCGCCAGGTGATCGATGCTCTGCAGCGCGGGTTGTGGCGCGCTGCGATGGGTCAGATGAAAGTCGGTATGATAAATATCGTGCCCGGGGTCTTCGTCCGCCTCCACCAGATAGATAAGGCTGCCGTCCGGCGCGCACAGGGCGGGAATCTGCCGCTCGTTGGGGCCGGTTTCTCCTTGCCAGAGGGCATAGCCATAGTCTTGCGCCCGCCGCAGTAAACGTTCTACGCCGCGCACCCGCCATGCGACGGCGCAAAGGGAAATGCCGTGCAAATGATAATAGCCGCTGGCCTGACTTTCCGGCTGGGCATTCAGAATGACGTTCACTTTACCGCTGCGATAGAGGGCGACGCTTTTGGTGCGATGTTCTCCGGCGTGAACCAACCCCAGCTGCGTCAGCCATTGGCCCATCGCCAGCCCGTCGTTGTGCGAGACGGCAAATTCGATAAACTCCAGCGCCAGCAAGGGGGGATGCGTTTCTGAATGAAATAATGAATGTTCTATGAGCGAGGTGATGGCGTTGGGCAGCAGTGGCTGTTTGGCCAGCCAGTCATGGGTTTGTTCCTCCAGCCACAACAACGACCGGAAACCGTCCTGTGCCGTGGGCAGCACCGGCGAGGCGCGGAAACCATCGTTAAATATTTCCAACGACCAGGCGCCGCGGTAACCATGAGCGGAAAGCTGAGTCATAAACTGGGCCAGGTTCAGTTCTCCTTGTCCGGGGAAACAGCGGAAATGGCGGCTCCAGGTGAGCACATCCATCTTCAACAACGGCGCATCCGCCAGTTGGACAAACACAATTTTTTCGGGTGGCACTTCATCGAGGCCGTCAAGGTTGTCGCCGCGCGACAAAATGTGAAAACTATCGAGAATGAGCCCCAACGCCGGATGGTCTACGGCCTTAACCCGCGCCCAGGCGTCCCGCCACATATTCACGTGACGTCCCCATGCCAATGATTCATAACCGACAGTAATATCATACTCGGCGGCCAATTCCGCCAGCGCGCGCAAATCGCGCACTTGAGTGGTCATGTCGTCGCTGCTGTCGGGTGAGACGTTGCTGCAGAGCAACATGCGCGAGCAGCCCAATTGCTGCATGACCTCGAACTTGCGAGCCGCCCGGGAAAGGTTCTGCGCCAGCTTTTCGCGCGGGCCTCCTTCGAAGTCCCGAAACGGCTGAAACAGTAAAATCTCCAGGCCCAGCTCGGCGCACAGATCGCGGATTTGCGCCGGTGAACCGGGGTAATAGACCAGATCGTTATCGAAAATTTCGACGCCATCAAAGCCTGCGGCGGCAATGGCCCGCAGTTTTTCCGGCAGCGAGCCCGATACCGAGACCGTAGCGATAGAACGTTTCATTATTGCCTCCAGTTAAGCGGTCATGGATTGACCTTAAAGCGACCATTCAGTGGTGAGGCGAACCACCGACGGGAATTGAAACCTGTTATGGACCAAATGAAATGTTTCGTCAATTCGTCACGTTACATGATTTTTTGTTATATAAAGCGATCGGTTTTCTCACTTTACTTTTACATATTGCGCTTCCTACACTCTGTCGCCTGTACCCGAAAAAAATAAGGATACCAGGATGAAAAGTGATTGGACGGCTCGTGAACTGGTGCATCGCGATTACAGCCATCATCCGCCGGCGCTGGCGCCGCTGTACAAAACCAGCGTGCTGCGATCGCCGCGTAATGCATTAATCTCATTGCAAAACTCGCTGTCTGAACTGACTGCCCCCGTTTTCACGCCAAGGGATATCGGCCCGATTGATAACGATCTGATCCTGAACTACGCCAAAGACGGCTTACCGATCGGCGAGCGGATCATCGTGCATGGATTTGTTCGTGATGCCTTCGGGGCGCCGGTGCGCAACGCGCTGGTCGAGGTCTGGCAGGCCAATGCGGGGGGGCGCTATCGCCACAAAAAGGATCAGTATCTGGCGCCCATCGATCCCAACTTTGGCGGCTGCGGCAGAATGTTGACGGACGAGCAGGGGTATTATTGCTTTCGTACGATCAAGCCGGGCCCGTATCCCTGGCGCAATCAGGTCAGCGACTGGCGTCCGGCGCATATTCACTTCTCGCTCTCCGGCGAGGCGTTTGCGCAGCGGTTGATAACGCAGATGTATTTCGAAGGCGATCCGTTGCTCGTTCGTTGTCCCATCCTGCAGTCGGTGGGCAGCGACGATGCGATGCGCACGCTGATTGCCGAGCTGGATATGCATGCGGCGGTGCCGTTGGACAGCCTGGCCTACCGTTTCGACCTGGTGCTGCGGGGCCATCGGGCCACGTGGTTTGAGAATCGTACACAGGGAGCGGCGTGATGAAAAAGTATTTGCCTGAAACGGCCTCGCAAACCGCCGGCCCCTATGTGCACATAGGCTTGGCGCCGCATGCCGCCGGCTTTGATATTTTTGAGCGTAATTTCACCCATGTGTTGACGCAGCCGGAGACGCGCGGGGAACGCATCATAGTGGAAGGGCATGTCTATGATGGTTCCGGCACGCCGGTTCGGGATGCGCTGGTTGAAGTCTGGCAGGCCAACGCCGCCGGTCGATACCAGCATCCCGCCGACGGCCAACGAGATAAACCCGACGACCCCGCTTTTCGCGGCTGGGGGCGAACCTGTTCGGATTTCACCAGTGGCCTGTGGCAATTTGAGACGATTAAACCGGGGCGGGTGAGGGGGCGCGATGGTCGCATGATGGCGCCTCATCTCAATTTATGGATCGTGGCCCGCGGTATCAATATCGGGTTGAATACGCGCCTTTACTTTGCCGACGAGCAGGCGGCGAACGCCGAAGATCCAGTGTTGAATCTCATTGAATGGGAAAAACGGCGCGGCACGTTATTGGCGCAAAGGCGTCAGCGCGGCGACCAGACGGTATACCATTTCGATATCTGGTTACAGGGTGAGAACGAGACCGTTTTTTTTGATATTTGACCCCCGTTCGTCCTGAGAATGAGCTTGCCGCGTCGGCGGCAAGTTAATACTATAAATCATGAACATGACCTCTCGGTTTAGCCAACGCATACGTCTGCGTCACCTGCACGCCTTTGTCGCCACCGCGCAGCAGGGGACGCTGGTGCGCGCCGCACAGCAATTGGGCCTCACGCAGCCCGCACTCTCCAAAACGCTCAACGAACTGGAAAGCTTAGCCGGCGAGCGCCTGTTTTCGCGCAACCGGCAGGGGGCGGAGCTGACCGCCGCCGGGGAGCGTTTCCTGCAGGATGCGGGGCGCGTTTTGGATGCGCTGAACGTGCTGGGCCGTACGATCGCTTCGGACAGCGAGGCGCTGCCGGCGCCATTGCATATCGGTGCACTCCCTACCACGGTAGTGAGTCTGGTCGCGCCGGTTGTGGTGGGCTTGCAGCAGCAATCCCCGGGTTGGCGTATGCAGGTCTCGACGTTGGCCAACGATGCGTTGATCATGGCAGTGAGATCCGGGCAATTAACCTTGGGGATAGGGCGCATGTCAGATCCCTCTCGCATGGAAGGGCTCAATTTCGAGCTGCTGTACCATGAAACGCTGCGGCTGGTGGTTTCCCCCCATCATCCGCTGCTGCATGCGGATGTCACGCTGGCGGAGGCCCTGAGTTGGCCATTGGTGCTCTCACCGCGTGGGACCGTACCGCGCCAGAATGCGGAGGCGCTTATTGTCAGCCACGGCCTGGCCGTGCCGGAAGGATGCGTCGAGACCTTGTCGATCACCCTGGCGCGTTGCCTGACGCTGCAGTATGGCTATGTTTGGCTGGTGCCTTACGGCGCGGTGCGCGACGATCTGTTCGGCAATCATTTGCGTGCGCTGCCGTTGCCTACTCAGGGCATGGCAGAGCCGTTGGGCATCATTACCCGGCAAGAGGCGTTCACGCCCCCTGAGCAACAGCGCCTGGTCGCAGCGCTGCGTCAGAGAGTGTTGGATGTGCCGGTATAAACGGCTGTTTTATTCGACCGGTGGCTGCCCGGCATCGTGTTCGGCAAAGACGGATTGCGCCAGATGAAAGGCGGCGTTCGAGGCGGGCAGGCCACAGTAAAGCGCCGCATGCATCAGCACTTCTTTGAGCTCTTCGCGCGTGACGCCGTTGTTGAAGGCGGCACGTAGATGCATTTTCAGTTCAGCTTCGCGATTTAAGGCGATCAACATCGCGATGGTGAGCAGGCTGCGGGTATGGCGCGACAGACCCGGACGCGTCCACATCTCCCCCCAGGCGTAGCGAGTGATGAAATGTTGAAACTCTTCGTTGAACGACGACAGCGTCGCGAGGGTATTATCGACATGCTCATCGCCCAATACGGCTCTGCGCATCGTCATACCTTGCCGATAGCGTTGCCGCTGCGTGAGCTGTTCATCCAAAAAGGCCCGGAAGGTGCGATTAAATGCCCGCCAGGCCTCGACGCTGGAAAGGTGGGAGGCGGGCAAGATGACGAGTTGAGCGTCGGGAATGCCCGCCACTAACGCTTTTGCATCATCGACGGTGGTTACCGCGTCGTCATGTCCGGCGATAATCAGCGTCGGCACGAGAATACCTTCCAGCTCGGCGCGTAAATCGGCGTTTGCCAGCGCTTCGCAGCAAGCGGCATAGCTGTCGGGATCGCAGGCGGTGAGCTGTTGCAATAATGCTTGCACCCTGGCGGGGGCGGATTGGCAAAATGCCGGCGTGAACCAGCGTGATGCTGCGCCATCGCTGACGGCGGACATCCCGGACTGGCGCACTTGCGCGGCGCGTTGTTGCCAATTCGCCGCCGTCCCGATTTTTGCTGCGCTATTGGCGAGGGTCAACGTCAGCAAGCGATCGGGATGAAAACGCGCCAGCCATAATCCTGTTAACCCTCCCATGGAGATGCCGCAAAAATGAACGCGCTCAATCGCCAGAGCGTCCAGCAATGACAGCACCTGTCTGCCTAATTGCGCCAGCGAGTCGGGTTGTCCACTGGGCGGCGATGCGCCGTGGCCGGCAACGTCGTATCGCAGAATACGATAGTGGGGGATGAGCGCGTCGCGCTGCGGTTGCCACATTTCCAACGACGTCCCCAGCGAATTGCTGAACAGAACGACCGGGGCGTTTTCGGGCCCTTCCAGGACATAATTCAACATCATTGCTCCTTCTCGGCCGTTGCCAAAACTTGTTGGATGAAACGCTGTGCGCTGCCTATGGCATTGGCCGGATCGAGCAACGTCTCCAGCTTTTCCCGGCTGAGCCGTGAAGAGACTTCCGCATCGGCGCACAGTAGGGTTAACAGGGATTGCTGCGTTTCCTGTGCCTGGCGGCAACATTGCGCGATATGCTGGTGCGCCTGTTGGCGGCCGAGAAGCGGGGCTAAGGCCAGGGAAACCGATTCAGCCATGATTTGCCCCTGCGTCAGCGCCAGATTGCGCCGCATCGCCGCTTCATGCACCTGCAGGCCGTTAATGAGGTCAAGGCTTTGCGCCATTGTCGCTCCGCTCAGCACCAGGAGTTGCGGCAGGCTTTGCCACTCGGCCTGCCAGCCTCCCAGCGCGCGTTCGTGCTCTTGCACCAGGCCGGCATATAACCCCGACATCAGCGCAGGCAAGCGGTTAGCCGCGCTGAGGATGGCGGCGCAGAGTACCGGATTACGCTTATGCGGCATGGTGGAGGAACCGCCGCGACCCGGGGCCGACGGCTCGCTGATTTCAGCGACCTCGGTTTGCATCAACAGCGACAGGTCGCGCGCCAGCTTGCCAAGCGTTCCCGTGAGCCCGGCATACCAGCCGGCCAGTTCCAACAACCGGTCGCGTTGGGTATGCCACGGCGTGGCGCTGCGCGGCAGCGCCAGCGCTTCCGCCAGCGCCTGCTCGACGCGTTCTCCCCGCTCGCCGAATGAGGCGAGCGTGCCGGCGGCACCGCCGAATTGCAGCGCGAGCGCGCGTGGCCGCATCTCGGCCAGACGAACCCGAAAGCGCAGCAAGGCGTCCAGCGTGCCGGCCAACTTCAGCCCCAGCGTCGTGGGTAACGCGTGTTGCAGCCAGGTGCGGCCGACCATTAACGTTGCGCTATGGCGCCGACATTGCGCCGTCAGTGCCGCAATCAGCTGATTGAGCAGCGTTTCGGTTTGGCTAAGCGCGCTGCGCAGTTGCAGCATCAGCCCGCTGTCCATCGCATCCTGACTGGTTGCCCCCCAGTGAACGAAACGCGCCGCTTCCGGCGAGCTTTGAGCCACCAGCGCCGTCAATTGTTTGACGAGCGGAATCGCTAAATTGCCCGCCAATCCGGCGGACTGCGCCAGTGCGGCGGCGTCGAGTTTCTCCGCCCGGCAGTGGCTGCGTATGATTCGAGCCGACTCGTTATCGATCAGCCTGGCCGAGGCCAGAGCTTGCGCCAGGCCGGCTTCGAAATCGAGCATGCCCTGTAGCAGGGCCGTATCGCTGAAGCAGGGCGTCAAAGGCGACGTCATAAACATTGCGCTATAGAGTGACATTGGTTATATCCGTTCCAGAATCAAGGCGACGCCCTGCCCAACACCTACGCACATGGTGCACAGGGCAAAGCGCCCGCCGGTGCGACGCAGCTGATAAGCGGCGGTCATGGCCAGCCTGCCGCCGGATGCGCCCAGAGGATGGCCCAGCGCGATGGCGCCGCCGTGAGGGTTGACCTGTTCCGCATCATCCGGTAACCCCAGAGCGCGCGTCACGGCCAGTGCCTGGGCGGCAAAGGCCTCATTCAATTCGATGGCGTCCATTTGCGCCAGGCGCAGACCGATTTGCGCCAGTACCTTGCGAACCGCGGGAACCGGCCCGTACCCCATGATGCGCGGTTCTACGCCGCAGGCTGACATGGCGACCACTCGCGCCAGCGGGGCGAGTCCATACTGCACCGCTGCCCGCTCGCTGGCAATGAGCAGGGCGCTGGCCCCGTCGTTGATGCCCGATGCGTTGCCGGCGGTGACGCTCCCCTCGGCGTGTACGACGCCCTTCAGGGCGGACAGCGCGGCTAAAGAAGTGCTGCGGGGATGTTCGTCGCGCTTTATGCAAAGCGGTTCGCCTTTGCGCTGGGGAATGCTGACGGCGATCAGTTCCTCATCAAACAAGCCCAGCTCCTGAGCGCGGGCAGTGCGCTGTTGGCTGCGCAACGCGAAGGCGTCTTGATCGGTGCGGCTGATGGTGAAATCGCGGGCCACATTTTCGGCGGTTTCAGGCATGGTTTCGACACCAAACTGAGCGCGCATTTGCGGGTTGATAAAACGCCACCCCATGGTCGTATCTTCCATTTTCAACGCCCGACTGAAGGCGCTGTCCGCTTTGCCTGTGACAAACGGCGCGCGCGACATGCTTTCCACGCCACCCGCGATGACGATCTCCGCTTCGCCGCATTTAATGGTGCGCGCCGCCATCCCCACCGCGTCCAATCCCGAACCGCACAGGCGATTGAGAGTGGTGCCCGGTACGGTGTGGGGCAATCCTGCTAACAGCAGCGCCATTCGCGCCACGTTGCGGTTGTCTTCACCGGCCTGGTTGGCGCACCCCAGAATAACGTCATCAATGGCCTGAGGATCCAGCTGCGGCAGTCTGGCAAGCAGCGCCTTCAGGGGCAGGGCGGCCAAATCGTCGGCGCGCAGAGCGGATAAGGCGCCACCGTAACGGCCAAATGGCGTACGAACGGCATCGCAGATAAAAGCCTGTTGCATGGCGATTTCCTCAAGCTGGGGTCAATTCGGATTGCAGTAAACGTACCGGCGTTAAGGCTTGCAGCGCGTCGAAGGTGAGCCCCGGACACAGCTCCAGCACCCGCGGGCCGCCCCGCGTAATCTCGACGATCGCCATATCCGTATAAATACGGCTGACGCAACCTAACCCGGTCAGCGGGTAGCTGCATTGTTCCACCAGCTTGCATTCGCCGGTTTTGGTCAGATAGTCCATCATCACATAGACCTGGCGCGCGCCGATAGCCAGATCCATTGCGCCTCCCACCGCCGGAATCGCGTCTTCGGCACCGGTGCTCCAGTTGGCCAGATCGCCGGCGACCGACACCTGATAAGCCCCCATCACACAGATATCGAGATGGCCGCCGCGCATCATGGTAAAGGAGTCGGCATGATGGAAATAACAGCCGCCGGGCAGCAATGTCACCTGCTCTTTACCGGCATTGATAAGTTCCGGATCCTCTTCGCCCGGTGCGGGCGACGGCCCCATGCCGAGCAGGCCATTTTCACTGTGCAGAATCACTTCCTTGTCGGCGGGCAGGTAGTTGGCGATCCGCGTGGGCAGCCCGATCCCGAGATTGACATAAGATCCTTCCGGAATATCGCGCGCTACCCGTTGGGCTAGCTGGTCACGGGTTAATTTTTGCATGTAGAACTCCTCAGGCTGAGATGGAAAGCGTAGAAGGGCGAGTCACTGCCACCAGGCGCTGCACGAAAATGCCCGGAGTCACCACGTTTTCCGGATCCAGGCTCCCTAACGGCACCACTTCAGAGACCTGCGCTATCGTGGTGGTCGCGGCCATGGCCATCACCGGGCCAAAATTGCGCGCCGCTTTGCGGTAAACCAGATTGCCCCAGCGATCGCCCCGATGGGCTTTTATCAACGCAAAGTCAGCTTTTAACGGTGTTTCGAACACGTAATGGCGTCCGTCGATTTCACGTGTTTCTTTGCCTTGCGCCAGCGGCGTGCCAAAGGCCGTTGGGGTGAAAATGCCGCCTAAGCCGCTGCCCGCCGCCTGCATGCGCGCCGCAAGGTTACCCTGCGGCACCAGCTCCAGCTCGATTGCGCCGCGGCGATAAAGGCCATCGAATACCCAGGAGTCGGCCTGGCGCGGAAAAGAACAAATCATTTTTCGTACACAACCGGTCTTAAGCAGCGCCGCGAGGCCGCTTTCTCCGTTGCCGGCGTTATTGCTGATCACCGTAAGATCGCGAGCACCGAGGCCAATCAATGCATCGATCAACTCCAGCGGTTGTCCTGCAGGGCCAAAGCCGCCAATCATGATGCACGCACCGTCCGGAATGACTGATACGGCTTCTTCCAGGGTGGCCACACTTTTATCGATCATCTGCTGTTCCTTTCGTTCGGCGCTCGCCGGGGAATGTTTTCGCGTTAGGGGAAAAGTAGATCGTACGTCACATGCAAACAATACCGATTATCGAAAAAGTGTGCGATTATCGGCTATTGTTTAACGGGGGTTCGCAGGCTGTGATCGTCGGCACACCGACATTTCATCAAGACGGCAGGGTAACGAGAATGGAAAAAGAACAGGAAATTACGCGCAGCAGCACCGACCCCTGGAAAGGGGATCCCGATTTCATGGCCTCTTTGGCGCGAGGACTGGAAGTCTTGCAGGCTTTTACTCCGCAGCGGCGGCTGATGTCGGTATCGCAGGTTAGTCAACGTACCGGCATTCCGCGTGCGGCCGTCCGCCGCTGTCTTTACACCCTGAGTAAACTGGGGTTTGTGTACGCGGAAGACGGCAAGAACTATGAGCTGCGCCCGCGCGTTTTATCGCTGGGCCATAACTGGCTGGCGGCTTCTCCATTAGCCAACGCGGCGCAGCCGGTGTTGAGGCAGCTCAGCCAAACACTCAATGAGTCCTGTTCCATGGCCATATTGGACGGTGATGACATTCTGTATATCGCCCGCGCATCCACTTCGCGGATCATGACCATCGATTTACACGTCGGCAGTCGTTTACCGGCCAGCACGACGTCGATGGGGCGTGTTCTGCTGAGCGGGCTCGCCAATGAGCCATTAAATGACTATTTGGCGCGGTTGACGCAACTGCGCTATACCAGCCATACCTTGGTGAGCGTCAGTGCGCTGCGAGAAGAGCTGGCACGCGTACGTCAGCAGGGATATGCCATCAACGATCAGGAGCTGGAGATTGGCTTGCGTTCACTGGCGGTGCCGCTCACCACGCCGGACGGCCGTATCGCCGCAGCGTTGAACGTCGGTGTGCACGCCGGCCAGGTTTCCGCCGAGAGGTTGTATCAGCACCATTTACCGTTGTTGCGCATAGCTGCCGCCGAGATATCGTTGCTGTTACACGACTAAAGGGCAGTGGATACTGTCCGATTGAGTTAATGGTTGGTTTTTCTCGAATGCAGAAAAATCATGCGTCAACGCCTTTCCGCATCTTGGGAGAGTGTCGGTGGGGCCGAATCCTCGTCGCTATCCACCGGCAAGGTCGTCAGCGTTCCTGATGATGTTCTTGCATGCGACGCTAAAATCATCAGCCCGACTTTCACGCTTCCAGCGCGCTGTGAATATAGCGTTGCGGCGATACGCCCAGTTTTTTGCGGAACATGGCGATGAACGCGCTAGGGCTGGCGTAACCCAGTTCGTGGGCCAGTTGACCCACGGCTACGCCGCGCGCCAGATTGCATACCGCCTCCAGCAGGCGAATTTGCTGGCGCCATTCGGAAAAGCTCAGCGCGGTCTCTTCGCGAAACAGCCTCGCCAGGGTGCGTTCGCTGGCGCCGACCTTTTTCCCCCACCAGGCGAGCGTTTCGCCATGGCCCAATTCGCGGCACAAAGCATCGCATACCTGGCGCAGGCGCCGGTCGCTCGGCAGGGTCACGTGACACAGTTGGCCTGTCTGCATACGTTGAAACTCATCGCTCAGCAGATTTTGAATGAGCGTAAGCCGTTCGGCGGAAATGGCGTTTTCAAGCCCGGCGGCAATCAGGGGATGTAGCAGGGGAGTGGCGCTCAACCCCTGGGGGCGTGCGCCATAGCGACGAGAAAAGGGCGGCGTAAAATAGATGTTGTGCGTCACGACGTCATTGATGGCTTCCAAACCGTGCGGTGTGCCGCTGGGGAGCCAAATGGCGCGGCCCGGCGAGAGCAGCCAGATATGCTGCGCGGTGGCGATTTTCGCCACGCCGCGCAGCGGCAAAATCAGCTGCCCCTGCTCATGCTGATGGACGGGCTCTTGGCTGCCGGGGCTGTAGCGCAGTTGACGCAGGCCTTCAATACCGTGATGGGATGTCATGTTTACCTGCCTCTGTCCGGTTCTCACCATTTGTGCCTATTGCTGCGATAACGGACAACGTTTGTCCGTCTGGCGACATCCTGACTGTCGGTAGCGCCATTCTGCCATGAACGGGCTTCTCTTTTAAAGTTGAATAATTATCATTTCCATCAAATTCTACTAACAGTCGGAAAGGCGAAGAGACAGATGGGCAAATTTTTCAGGGAAAAACCGTTGAAAGTGCTGGTATATACGATAATCGCAGGCTATAGCGGGCAAGCCTTTACCGCGGATGGCGGGCAGAATACCACAAAAGAAGAGACGCTGGTGGTGAGCGCGGCGGCGTCTCAGGATCAGGATGACGAGAGCACGCTGGTGGCGCACGGCGCCGCCTCCGCGACGAAGTCAAACCAGCCGATTAGCCGCACTTCACAGAGCATCTCTGTGGTGACGCAAGCAGAGATTGACGCGCAAGCGGCGAAAAACGTCCCGCAGGCGCTGCGCTATGTTTCCGGCGTCAACTCGGAGAGCGCCGGACCGGATACCCGTTTCGACACCATCATCGTGCGCGGTTTTGAAGCCGACGAATACCTTGATGGCCTGCGGCTGCCGCGCGAAGCGTGGTGGAGCCGTCCGGCGTGGGATCCGTTCCTGCTGTCGCGCATCGAAGTGGTCAAAGGCCCTTCCTCGGTACTGTATGGCCAGGCGAATCCCGGCGGGATCGTCAACCTGGTCAGCAAAACGCCGCAGGCGACCCCGTCCGGTGAGGTGTATGTCAGCGCGGGCAACGAAAATCAGTTTGGCGCCGGCGTCGACGCCACCGGGCCGCTGAACGATAACGGCACGCTGTTGGGGCGCGTGGCGGGGACCTTTTTTGATACCGAAACCCAGGTCGATCATACCCGCTATCAGCATTATGACATCGCGCCGTCGCTGACGTGGCAGCCGGATGCGCACACCAGCCTGACGATTATTTCGCAGCTGCGCAAAGATCCGGACAGCGGATTCTACAACCAGATGCCGCTTTCCGGCACCTTGACGCCCAACCCGTACGGCCACATCTCGACCCGTTTTTATGGCGGCCAGCCGGGCTTCGACAAGTACGAACGCCAGCAGGGCAGCATCGGTTACCAGTTCCGGCACGATTTCAACGATACGGTGACTTTCCGCCAGAATCTGCGTTACCTCAGCAGCACCGGCGACTATCTGATGGTCTATCCATGGGGTGTGCATGCGGATGCGCCGCTCATCGATCGCTATTCGATGAACCTGAAGGAGAGCATGACCAACTTCGCGGTGGATAACCAGGCTGAATTCCACTTTGATACCGGTCGGGTGAAACATACGCTGCTGACCGGGATCGACCGGATGCATACCTCGGTGCGCAGCCAGTCGGGCTACGGCGACGCCAGCCCGATTAACTTCCTCAACCCGGACTATAGCGTGCCGGTGGCCATACCGCCGCTCGATAGCAGTACGCACAATACGCTCGATCAAACCGGGCTCTATCTCCAGGACCAACTCGAACTGGGGAGCTGGATCCTGAACCTGGCCGGCCGTTACGACGCGGCGAAAACCAAAAGTATCGATCTGCTGAACGACGCTCGTACCGAGCGCAATGACTATGCAACGACCGGGCGCGCCGGACTGCTGTACCACTTCGATAACGGATTGGCGCCTTACATCAGCTATTCCACTTCGTTTGTGCCGAGCAGCAGCAATGACTTTTACGGCCACGCCTTTAAACCGACCGAAGGCAAGCAGACGGAAGTGGGGTTGAAATACGATCCGGTCGGGCTGGATGCCTTGTTTACCCTGGCGTTGTACGACCTGCGGGAAACCAACGTGGCGACCGCCGATCCCGATCACCCGAACTTCAGCGTGCAGACCGGCGAAGTGCGCTCGCGCGGAGTTGAGCTTGATGGCCGCATCAATATCACGCCGGCGTGGTCGGTGCTGGCATCGTACAACCTGACCGATCCGAAAGTGCTGAGTGCCAACGACGATACGCAGGGCAAGCGTCCGGTGGGCATTGCGCGCAATACCGCCAAGCTCTGGAGCCAATATGCCTTCGACGGCGCGCTTGACGGTGTGACGCTGGGCGGCGGCGTGCGCTATGTCGGCACCAGCTACGCCACCACGGACAACGGCCTGAAGGTGCCGGCGGCCACGGTCTACGATGCGCGCGTCGGCTATCAGTGGCGCCAATGGCAGCTGGCGCTGAATGCCGCCAATCTCGGCAACAAAACCTACCTGGCTTCCTGCTCCAACAATGGCTGCGAGTATGCGCTGAAACGCCAGTACATCGCGACCCTCAGCTATAAGTGGTGACAGATGCTGTCGCGACGCAGGTTGTTGACCGCTCTCCTGTTGGCCCCGCTTTACGCGCGGGCCGACGCCGGCCGGCCGCCGCAAAAGCTGGCCGTGTTGGATTGGGGACTGACGGAAATTCTGTTGGCGCTGGGGGTGACTCCGGCGGGCGTCTCAGCGCCGGATTGGTATCGCAAGCTGATCCCGACGCCTACGCTGCCTGCGTCGGCGTTGGATCTTGGCCTGCTGTTTCAGCCCAATCTGGAAACGCTGTACGCACTGCGGCCGGACGCGATTGTCATCACGCCGCAGCATGCGTTGCTGAAGCCGGCGCTTGAACGTATCGCGCCGACGATCGCGCTGCCGGCTCATGGGCTGGCGGAACTCATCAGCGCCGCCCGGCAATTGGGCGAACGGCTTCAGCGGCAGCCTCAGGCCGCGCAGATATTGGCCAGCCTGAACGGCAAGCTGAGCCGCGCCTCGCTGCTGGCGCGGCAGGTTGAACGTCCGGCGCTGCTCGCCGCCCCGGTAGATGCGCTGCACCTGCGGGTCTACACCGCAGGCAGTCTTCCCGGCGACGTATTGGCCGCCTGCGGGCTGCGCAACGGATGGCATGGCGGCGCGGGAGCGGAAGGCAGCGTGCTGGTGGAGCTGACCCGCATTGCCGATCTGAATGCGCGGCTGATGCTGTTGACGCCTGACGATCAGCGGGAGTCGGTGTCTCAATGGCGCCAAAGCTCGCTGTGGCAACGTCTGCCGCTGACCGCAGCGCACAACCTGAACCTGATAGAAGAAAACATCAGCGATGCCGGCGCCCTGATAACCGCCGGGCGCTTTGCCGATATTTTTACCGGGATGATGATGAGGTGGCGTGATGTATGAATCTTTTTCCCGCCGTCTTTCCTGGGGGGTAATCGCCGCGTTGTGGCTGACGTCGTTGCCGTTGGCGCTGACCGATATTCATCGGCAGGGCGGCATTGTCGCGTTGTTCTCCGAGCATAATCTCGATCCGGCGGCCATTATCCTGCATAGCATGTGGTTGCCGCGTCAGGGTATGGCGATGGTGGGGGGCGCTACGCTGGGGCTGTGCGGCTGGTTAATGCAGCGTGCGCTGCGCAATCCCTTGGCGGAGCCGATGACGCTCGGCATGACCGCCGGAGCGACGTTGGCGATGGGGCTGGCATCGTTGTGGCTGCCGTCGCTGCTGGTCGGCGCGCGCACCGCCGTGGTGATTGCCGGTGAGATTGCGGCGCTCGCGTGCGTGCTGGCGCTCAGCTGGCGTCAGCGCATGTCGCCGCTGGCGATGGTGCAGGCGGGCATCATGATCAATTTGTGGTGTGGGGCACTGACTTTGCTGATCGCCATTATCAACGATCGCTTTTTACTTCAGGTGCTGATGTGGGGAGGCGGTTCGCTGGCGGTGGAAAACGGGCAAATTCTGCTGCGGATGTTGCCGTGGCTCGCGGTCTGCGTAATGGGCCTGTTGTTCTTGCTGCGCCCGCTTGAACTGCTGCAACTGCCGGAAACCGTGGTCAGCAGCCTTGGTGCATCGCCGGTGCGCATCCGCGCCGCCGCGGTGCTGCTGGCGCTGACCATGAGCGCCCTCATCATTAACGCCGTCGGCGTCATCGGTTTTTTGGGGCTCGCAGCGCCCCATCTGGCGCGCTTTGGCGGCGCGCGAACATCCCGGCAAATGGTGCTGCATACGGCGCTCATCGGTGCGGGCCTGCTGTGGCTGACCGATCTTTGCGTCTCTCGCGTGTCGTTGGAGAGCGGTCAGCTGCTGCCCGTCGGCATGCTGACCGCCCTTACCGGCGGCCCGTTGCTGATGCTGTTGGCGCGTTTTGCACGGCAGCAAAGTATCGATCTTGCACCGCCGTTGCCGGTGTCGCAGACCTCGCATCAACAACGGTTCATCTGGTTGTCGGCCGGCATTCTGGCTGCGGGGATCGTGGTCTCTTTATGTTTCGGCCATGGATTGCAGCATTGGCACTGGGCGGAAAGAGGGGAGCTGGCGAACCTGCTGCCATTGCGATTGCCACGACTGCTGGCGGCGATGAGCGCCGGTGCGCTGCTGGCGGGGGCCGGCGTGTTGATGCAGCGGGTGAGCGGGAATCCGCTCGCCAGTCCGGAAGTGCTGGGTATCGGCGGTGGCGCGGCCATGGGGGTTACGGCCTTCGTGTTTTTGCTTCCCGCTGGCGGCAGTGGCTGGCTGCTGGCGAGTAGCCTGGGGGGCGCGCTGATAAGCCTGTTGCTGACGTTGTGGAACAGCCGTCGAAGCGACTTTAATCCGCAGCGGGTATTGCTCAATGGTTTGGCGCTGAATGCACTATGCCAGGCCGCGGTCAGCATCGTTATGCTCAACAATCTTGCCGCAAGTGCGGTGTTGTTGCCGCTGATGACGGGCAGTACCTATTACGTCGGCGCGTCGTTGGCCCAAGGCGTGTTTGTCATCACGCTGGTTCTCCTGGCGCTGATGCCGCTGTTTCGCCGCTGGCTGGTGCTGTTGCCGATGGGTAACGTCGCCGGCGCGCTCGGTGTGCCAGTGCCGCGCGCACGTTTCAGCGTGTTGGCGATGGCGGCAGTCATGACCGGGCTTGCGACGTTGCTGGTCGGCCCGGTGTCTTTCATCGGCCTGCTGGGGCCGCATCTGGCGCGCAAGATGGGCGCGAAAGGGCCGCTGATGCAGCTCTATACCGCCGTGCTGTTGTCATCCGCCATCATGACCGTTGCCGACTGGCTGGGGCGCAATGCGCTCTACCCGCGCCAGCTGCCGGTCGGGTTGGTGGCGTCGCTGATCGGCGTCCCCCTGCTGGTATGGCCGTTAATTCGTAATAAGACATCCCGGTCAAAACCATAAAAAGTGTGAGTATGAGCAAGGAATTTGCATGTCGGTATTAATGATGTTGTTTCGTATGGTGCGCGGTTGGCTACTGCTCGCCGTGGTCGCCGGTGTCGTCAGCGGGCTGTGCAATGCCTCTTTGCTGGCGATGATCAATCACGGTCTGACGCAATCCAATGAGGCTTCATGGCTGAGTCCGGGAGGCGATTTTGCGTTACTGACGCTGTTGATGCTGGCGGCGCGCGTGGTTTCTCAAACCACGTTTATGGCGCTGGGACAAAAGGTGAAGGCGCGCTTGCGCAGCGAACTGGTGCAAGACGTCAGCGAAACGCGCTGGCTGCTGTTGGAGAAAGCGGGGATGGCAAGAACGCTGTCCGTGCTGACACAGGATCTCGATACGCTGGTGGTGTTTTTCGTCAGCCTGCCCAATCTGCTGATTTTCGGCGCCGTTATCGTTGGCTGCCTGATTTACCTTGGCAGCCTGTCATTGAGCGTACTGGCGCTGGCATTGGCGGTGATTGCCTGCGGCAGCCTGGGCTACCGCGCCGCGCACGGCCCCGCGATGCGTTTGTTGCGCCGATCGCGTCAGCGGGAAGATACGCTGATTCAGCAATGCAAAAAATTGTTTGACGGTGCAAGGGAGTTTCGGCTTAACGCGGTGCGCCGCCGTCAATTCGTCAGCGGTGAACTGGCGCAAAATATTGACGCGGTTCGCCGGGAGAGAACCCGCGGTTACGTGTTGTACGGTTTGGCGAGCAGTTGGGGAAGCGCGCTGTTTTTCGCTTTCATCGGCCTGGTGTTGTTCAGCTTGCGCGACGGGCTGGCTTTGGACGAGCGGGCGCTTACCGGCTATATCATGGTGTTTCTGTATATGATTGTGCCGGTCGAAGGGCTGTTATCCGCGCTGCCCACCCTGGCCGGTGCGCGGGTGGCCATGCAGCGGGTACAGTCGCTGCGCGCGCAACTCAGGCCCGAAGTTCCACAGCGCCATTTTACGCCCCCTCCTTTTGCTTCGTTGGCGTTGGATAATGTCCGTTACCAATATCAGAACGAAGAAGGGGAGCATTTCACCCTTGGCCCGCTGAATATGCACATTGCGCCCGGTGAACTCATTTTTATCGTCGGTGGCAATGGCAGCGGCAAGACGACGTTGGCGAATCTGCTGGTGGGAATTTATCCTCCCGATAACGGCGCGATTTTGCTTAATGGCGAGCCGGTCAGCGACGATCTTCTGGAAATATACCGTCGGCATTTTTCGGTGGTGTTCAACGACTTCTTTCTTTTTGACGATGTGGCGTTCGTCACTGAGCGCACGCCAAAGCAGGTCGAACATCTGCTTCGCCTGCTGAAGTTAAGCCATAAAGTCAGTTTTGCCCACGGCCGTTTTTCAACAATCGCGCTCTCTCAAGGGCAGAGAAAACGGCTGGCTTTACTGCAGGCGTGGTTGGAAGAGCGCCCTGTTTATCTGTTTGATGAGTGGGCCGCCGATCAGGATCCGGAGTTTAAGGCGGTGTTTTACCTTGAACTCTTGCCGATGCTGAAGGCCGAAGGCAAAACGGTCATCGCGATTACTCACGACGATCGCTATTTCTACCTGGCGGATCGCATCATCAAGCTGGAATCGGGGCTGGTGGTCCCATCGACGCATGGCGTGCCGTCATGATGCGCATTGCTTTCACCCAGCACGATATTGGGCTTTTTTCCCCTCATGCTTGATGATTCGCCCCGGCTTTCCTCTGCGCAGTGAACGCGGTGATAGTGTACTGTTGCCCGCGGGTAAGGTAATTTGCTGATGGCAATGACGACTGACGCGGGGGCTAATGGGCATGAACGAGAAAATCGACTATCACATCGAGAAATACCATTTCGCGCCGCTGGATGAGGCCCCGCGGCTTGCGCACCAGTGGAGCGAGGTGCTGAACGAGTGCCGCGAGACGCAGGCCGGAGCGGAGGAGCGTCTGCGCATTGCGCTGCTCAACGTGGATTATGTGACCAGTTTCGAACTGCCTTTCCGGTTATTGCTGGTGCGGGCGCCGCAGCTGATCGCCGGAATACGGGAGGAGCTGCCGCTCAGCCAGAAGAATGTGGTGTTCAACGGCAAGCGTTTCGGCTGCGTCTACAGCCTGAAAAGCGATTTGAGCGGCGTGCCGGAGGCCTTTCAGTACAGCCTGTCGACCCGCATTCACCGCCGGGCGGCATCGGGCGTGGACGCGCTGCCATACCGGGAAATCGCCAAGGCGCTCAAGGCGCCGCGTGAGCGGCTCAGGTTGGCGCTCGAGCAAGGGCTGCCGGTAACGGCGCTGGACGGATTGTTCTGGTTCGGCATCCAGCGTATTGCCGCCGAGGTGCGCAGGCTAAGAAAAACCGGCATGGCGATCGTGACGGCGGAAACGGAGATCTTCGACACCCTGACCGGCACCACGCGCAAGGTCCCGGTGTACCGCCTGGCCGAGAGTTAATGGCCGATCGCCGGCGGTTCAGACTATAAAGCTTGATTCCCGCCGGGCTTTGCCTGGCTCTTCCAGGTTCTTTTTTTACCCGCATCTCC
Source organism: Serratia sp. CY84636 (assembly GCF_052166245.1). NCBI lineage: Bacteria > Pseudomonadati > Pseudomonadota > Gammaproteobacteria > Enterobacterales > Yersiniaceae > Serratia > Serratia sp. CY84636. Next base: position 1,539,928 of record NZ_JBJNOX010000002.1, on the reverse strand, counting down.
TCGCCGCTCGGCAAGCAAACCGACGCGACGTATTCCTCAAACCTGAACCGTGTTCGTTCTGCCGCTGCACAACGCAAACGACGGGCCACCGCCGATAGCCGGTGCCACGATGGTGTTTCCGGTCGGCGGCGTCGTTTGCCGCCCACCTTTGGCTAACATCGACGAGGGTTTGAAGGAGAAGAGTATGTTGAAACGTTTTGCACTGCTGTGCTGGTGCCTGTTCGGCGCTAACGCGCTGGCGGCGGGCCCCAATGCCAATATCAAGTATTACGGCTATGACTGGCTGGACTTTTATGAAACCGCCACGCCGTCTTTCAGCGCCACAGAAGCGCTTAAGGCGATTACCGACACCGGCTTCAGTATGACCAATCTGAATGTGGTGCACACGATGGCAAGCCTTAATCTGCCCGTTTGCGCCGGTGGCACCTGCGCCGTGAACATTCAGGCTGGCTCGGGGGCGGTATCGGGATCGCCGTTTATCGATATCTGCCCTGGGGCGGTCTCGAACAGCAGTTGCCAGGCCGCAGGTTCCTGGAACGCTATCTGGACGGTGGTCAAGAAGATCGCCGAAGCTAAATATAAGCCGGGCGCCATTTATTTTATCGATGAGCCGTTCGACGTTCCTGCCTTACAGACCGCGGGGAAATATGACGCTTACCAATACTCCAGCTATGTTTGCACCCTGCGGCAGGCTATGCAGCAGTATGGGGTCGCGATCCCCGTCTATACCATCTTGTCCTACCGGCATGCCAACAACGCTGAATGGATCCGTGAAATACAGCAGGGCGCACCCGCGACCGCGTGCCCGGCCAACGTCAAAAGCACGCCCGATTGGGTTGGGGTGGATAACTACAACTGGTCGGTGGCGGATATGTGGAGTACCTACAATCGCCTGGCGCCGATAAGCGCAGCCGGGCAAAAGTGGGTGTTGGTACCGCCCTCTACGGCGTCGTTAGGAATGAACGACCAGCAACTTCATGCGCAAATTCAACTGTATTGGGATTTCATTAATCGGTATCCGACTGCGCCCGTGGTTTATATCATGAACTGGCGGTTTGATCGCGCGGTCACCGAGAACCGCGCGGTCTTCCCCGAATCGACCGCCTTATTATCTTTCATGGCGAACACGCTGCTCACCAAACCTTAAGCGTGCACAAAGGAGGTTCGAATCAGGAACCTCCTTAATTATGGTATCGCTTACCGATAGGCTTCATTGCGCGCAATCGCGTATTTGCCGCTGCCCAGCAGCAGGATGGCAAGCCCGCCCATAAAGAACACCAGTTCGTTTTCAATGCCCCAGGCGCCGACGTCGGTAACGGTGAATACCTTGCCAGTGCCCACCATCAAAAATGCCACCACCAGCGTAAAGGCGTAAACCAGCGCGGCGGGGCGGGTGAACAGCCCCAAAATGATCAGTATCGGCGCCAGGATCTCGCCCACGTACACGCCATAGGCGATGAAGGCGGGCAGCCCCTGTTCCTGCAGCGCGCCGGCGATCCAGCCGACGCCATGCTGAATTTTCGCTACGCCGTGAAACAGCATCAGCCCGCCGAAGGTCAATCTGAGCGCCAACTTGCCGGCGTCCGGGCGATCAAAAAGACGAGTGAATGCCGCATTCAGTGATTTAACCATGGCCTTTTCTCCTGAATAGGAATGATTTTCAATCAATGTACCAGTCAGGTGAATGCGAAAGATGTCCTGGATCAGTAAAACGGTGGGCTTCGCGCCGACTTTTCGCGTGAGGTGGAGGGATAGTTGAAAGGCGGCGGCTCTCTCAGGGAGCGCACGTTCAAGGAGGCAGGGGAGGTTACGTTCCGCTTTTTCACCCGCAGTAACATTCTCACACCGGCTGAACGTAGGGTAAAAAAAGTCTCTGGGCCGTTTTCATGCGTTACCTGGCTATGCGGCTGCACATTCTTTTTATGTCTGTTTTTACCCCCGGAGTCGCGGCGGCGGCACTGCGTGAGGATGGCGGCAACATAAAGATCAATAAGGTTTTTTTCCTTAATAATAATCGACGACGCGCGTGTAATATAACCCTATAGGGTTAATATTGTTTTTATTTTGTACCGCTAACTAATTAGCGGTTCTTTTTCGCGATCTTATTGGGAATTATCTTGCTTATTTTGTTTTGCGAAAGTTGATCCTGTGGGAAGGAATGTTGCCCGTTGCATTTATTTCCGATTTTTTCCTTGTTTTTTGATGTGAATTCAACGGTGAAGAGATTTCGACTGATTTTATGAGTGGCATTATGAACGGCTGTAAACTTTGGTGAACTATTTTTATCAGACTAAAAATAATAGAAATACTGTTTTTTCAAGTTATTGAATTGTTTAATAACTGTATATTATTTTGTTAATTTTTTATTAAAAAAATAATATTTTTCCTTGATATTGGTTTTGGCTTTGCTAGTATCAAATTAGTGGTCTTATCAGTTAGGAAAACATCCCTTGAGCATGGAGTGGATCGCTGGCCATAACGGGGTTATCGCCGTCACAAGATTGAAGTGGTTATTTTGCCGGCAGGTGAAATGATATTATTCATACCACTTTATCGAACCCAGCGATTTTTTAGATGCTGACTCAGTGCTGGCCTGGCGTAAAAGAATACGTCGGTGAATGGGGGGTGAATCTTAAGTTAATCTGATCATTACCCTGGGTTAACTATAAAAAATGTGCTTTATCAACCCAGCTGTTTGCGTGCCAATACCGTGTTAGGTGCGCCACGGCGGAATGTTAACTCAGAACCTAAGCTTTAAAATTAATAATCAAAACTCTCGCCAAATTGTTTATTTTCACACCAGGTTTCGCATTTGTAAGTACTGAGTGCTGGAAATGAAAGTCACACTGTCATCGTGTTCTCATGATCATTGCGTGCTACCCGATCGCAAGAAACGAATGACTGTCATGCTTGTATGAAAAAATTTCACTATTTACCATGGTTACCATTTGATTGTTAAATTATTTGTATTCTGAGGTTTTATTGGAATTATCCTACCAACGGAGAAACGTTGTTTTTAGGGCATTTTTTGATTTTTTTCCTATTATTAGCTTGCATAATTATTGTTTGTAACTTATTGATTTTAAAATGGAAAAATAAATATGTAAATGTAAAATAGTTTAAACCGATCACTGAGTTTTTATTGATAGGTTTAATCTATTATTGTTGTTAATATTAATACATCTAAACAATTTGCGGGCTTGGTGACGACTAATTACGCTAAAAGGACTCTGGGAAAGACTGGCGAATGTAAAAGCCCATTTTTATAGGCTTTATGTTTGTAGTGCTGATGAAAAGGATATCAGGCCATGAATGAAGTCATCTCAACAGCAGTTAACGGCGTCGAATTTGACCCTCGATACAGTGAAATTGAATTCACGTTATCGGAATTTGACAGCCAAACCGATCCGCTGAATGCCGTGGATAATGCACGCGACATCAATTGGCATGCTATTCGCGAGCAATCCGCCGCCTTACTTGAACAGTGCTTCGATTTACATGTCGTGCTGTGGTTTATGCGCGCTAACCTTCATATCGATGGTTTTTCGGCTGTCTATCAAGGCATCAGGGCTATCGACGGCAAATATGCCGAAGAGGGGAGCACCATTTTCCCTCAGGCCGATATGGAGCCGGCGACGGACAGCTTCCATGCGGCCGCGTTAGGCTGGCTCGCTACCTCGTCCTGCCTGCACGAAATCAAAAACAGCAAGATCTTCCCCGATACGCCGTTAACCACCGATGAACTGCTCAATATGCGAATGGACGAGCAGGAAGGCAAAAGCCTGCATTTTTCGGAAGTGGTGAAGGTGTTGGGGCAGGCTGACAGCTATTTTGCCGGCAGAAATATGCCGTCATTAAAAGAACAGCTGTCGCAGGGAATCGACGCCTTGGAGCGCGTGGAAAACTACGCCAACCTGCAGGCTGAAGATTACCGTCTGGACTGCCGCCAGGTACGCGACTATTTAGCGCTCTTCAGCCGCCAACTGCTCTCTCTCGAACAGCAGGAATTGCCGGAGGAGATCGGCGCTGCGCCGGCCGACGCGGAAGCGGCGGAGGCGCCGGCCACCCTGCCTGGCAAATATATCCGTTCCCGGCAGGATGTCATCTTGCTGTTGGACCAGGTTTTGGACTATTTCCAAAACTATGAGCCCAGCCATCCGGCCCCCATTCTCATTCGACGTTCACAAAAAATGATCGGTATGGACTTCGCGACGATTGTTGAGGAGCTTTTGCCGGAATCTCTGGCCTCGTTAAATCAATTGTCCGGGAAGTAATTTTTCTCACAAAGGAGTTTTCCAATGGCTAAGGACTCAAGCTCTCAGAAATTTATCGGTAAAAATAACGCGCCCCGCGTGCAAATTGAATATGACGTAGAGCTCTACGGTTCACAAAAGAAAGTAGAGTTACCTTTTGTCACGGGGGTCATGTCCGATCTCTCTGGGCATCGGAAAAAACCTTTGCTGCCGATCGAAGAGCGAAAATTCCTGACGTTCGATCAGGACAATTTCAACGATCGCATGCGGGCCATTAAACCTCGTCTTCAATTTTACGTGGAGAATACCTTGAGTGAGGACGATGCGCTGCTGGACGTGGAATTAGAGTTTGAATCGATGGAGGATTTTTCGCCCGGCGCCATCGCCAAACGGGTTCCGCAGATGCAACGCCTGCTGGAGGCCCGCGAACATCTCACGGAACTGATCACGTATATGGATGGCAAATCCAGCGCGGAAGAGGTGGTGAAGAATCTGCTGGAGAAGCCCGATTTTCTGCATCGTTTGGTGACGGATGCACGTAAAACGGTCGCGGATGCGGAACAGGATGTGCAGGATTCCGGGAATAAAGGAGATGAGGAATGAGAGCGAGGCAACGACGCTATTCAGCTAAGCAGCAGGCAACGGCGGTCGCTGAAGTTGAAACGCAGGAAACGGAAAACGAGCTTGACGGTCTGCTCAAGCGTTCGTTCCGGCCCAGAACGAACGAGGCCTCAGAAGCGGTTCGTCGGGCCATCGGCACGCTGTCCGAATATGCCAACCAGGGCAAGGTCAAGGTCAGCCAGGATGTCGTATTGACCATTGAATCGCTGATCGCCCAGATCGACGAGCAGCTTTCGCAGCAGATGAACAATATCTTGCACCATAAGGAGTTCCAGAAGCTGGAGTCCGCCTGGCAAGGTCTGAGTTATCTGGTCGACAATACCAACGTCAGCGAAACGCTGAAGATTCGGGTATTGAACATCAGCCAGGATGAGCTGACGCGCAATCTGCGGCGCTACCGAGGATCGGCCTGGGATCAAAGCCCGGTGTTCAAACAAATTTATGAACAAGAGTATGGCCAGTTCGGTGGCGAGCCGTTCGGCTGCATCATCGGCGATTTTGAGTTCGATCACAGCCCGATGAGCGTGACGCTGCTGACGGAGCTGGCGAAAATTTCCGCCGCCTCGCACTGTCCGTTTATTTCCGCCGCTTCGCCGTCGCTGCTGCAGATGAGCAAGTGGAACGAATTGGGCAACCCGCGGGATATCGGCAAGATTTTCACCACGCCGGAATACGCTTCCTGGCGCCGCCTGCGCGAAAGCAACGATTCGCGTTATCTGGTGCTGACCATGCCGCGTTTCCTGTCGCGTTTGCCTTACGGTGCGAAGACCAACCCGATCGAAGAGTTCGCCTTCGAGGAGGCCGTCAGGCCAGATATGGATGATGATTTCTCCTGGGCCAACTCGGCGTATGCGATGGGCGTCAACATCAACCGCGCCTTCCATGAGTACGGCTGGTGTTCGAAAATCCGCGGCATCGAATCCGGCGGCTCGGTGGAGGAACTGCCCGCCTACGCGTTCCCTTCCGATGAGGGCGGTTATGAGCTGACGTGCCCGACGGAGGTCGCCATTTCCGATCGGCGCGAGCAAGAGCTGTCAGACGCCGGGTTCTTGCCTTTGGTGTATCGCAAACATTCTGATTTCGCCGCCTTTATCGGTTCTTGCACCATGCATGCCCCGGCGAAATATGAAGATCCGGATGCGACGGCCAACGCCAAGCTTTCCTCCCGGCTGCCGTACATTTTTGCCACGTGCCGCTTTGCACACTATTTGAAATGCATCGTACGCGACAAAATCGGTTCTTTCCGTTCCAGAGACGATATGCAGCTGTGGCTGAATGACTGGCTGATGAATTACGTGGATGGCGATCCTTCCGTGTCGACGGAAGCGACGAAAGCGCGTCGTCCATTGGCCGCCGCCGAAGTTCGCGTTGAGGATGTTGAAGACGATCCGGGTTATTACCGCGCACATTTCTATTTGCGCCCGCATTACCAATTGGAAGGCATGACCGTGTCCTTGCGATTGGTATCAAAACTTCCGTCAGCCAAAAAAGATGGGAGCAGATAAGTCACGGCTGGTCATTGGTTTGGATATTGCCGACGTTAATTATTAAATGGCGTGGGTGAGAATTGATATTTCATTGAAATTTAGCGGCGTTATTCTCTGCGCCATGGCTATTTATTAATGGCTAATGGGTTCCCATTGTCGCTATTTCAATGATTGCGTAGGCAATATAACGACTTATCTGAGTAGACATTTCAATTAACGTAGTAGGACCTATCAGTCAAGGAGACAAAAATGAGCACTAAAGCTTTAGTAGACTATTTTTTGAAGATTGAAGGTGTTGACGGTGAATCCCCTGACCAAACTTATCCGGGATGGATTCAGCTGCAAGCCTGGCAATGGGCGGAGGAAAATGCCGGGCGCTGGGGATTCGGCAGCGGCGGTGGTTCCGGCAAAGTCGAAATGAAAGACTTTGAATTCCGTATGGTAAGCAATAAGGCTTCGCCGAAGCTGTTTCTGATGTGCGCCACCGGCGAGCATATTCCTCAGGCAAAACTTGTTTGCCGTAAATCAGGCCAGGGTCAGCAAGATTTTATTGCCGTGACCTTCAGTAACTGCCTGGTTTCCTCATTCAAGACCGTGGGTAATATGCCGCTGAACTCCACCATCGGTACTGAAATCGATACCGTGCTGCCCACCGATGTTATCAAGCTGAATTTCGCACGTATCGAAGTTGAGTACAAAGAGCAAAACAACGATGGCTCCATGGGTGCGGTGATTAAGACGGGGTATGACCTCAAGCTTAACGCCCGCATCTGATCATTGATGTCGTAACACTTATTGCAGGCCGTCTGCCCGCAGATCTTGCGGGCAGACACACTCATTACCGCGAGGTGTTAAATGAAAGCGTCATTACCCATGCTATTCGATAAGCTCAGCGTGAGAAGTCAAAGCGGCAGCGCCGATAATTGGCGGCGCGTCCTGGTGCGCGATATCGAATTCTTATTGAATGACGCATCGCGCAGCGCAGATTTAAAACTTCACGATTATGCGCACAGCGAAAGCTCGGTATTGAATTATGGCCTGCCGTCGCTGAGCCAACGAATACCGATTAATACCGATCCGCTAACGCTGGCGAGACATATACAAAGAATCATTACGTCTTTTGAGCCACGGCTGGATCCGAAAACGATTCGCGTGGTGCCGGTAGTGAATGAGCGTCAATCGTATGTATTGGCGATCTTATTCGATATCTATGGCACCTGCTCATTACCGGGTGACGAAATGCTGGTGAATTTGCGCATAGCTCTTGATTATTCCTGTGGCGCCGTACACGTATTTGATTAATAGAGGTGACTATGTTCAGTGAGCGTTTTCTCCAATTATATAATGATGAGCTGCGTTATTTTCGCGAGGCCGGCCGTCAGTTCGCCTCTTCGCATCCCCAGGTCGCTCAGCATTTAGGCATGCATATCGACGGCGTGCTGGATCCTTTCGTCGAGCGCCTGTTGGAGGGCTCTGCTTTTCTTTGCACCCGCATCCAGGAAAAGCTGAACAACGAACAGCCAGAATTCGCCTTGCAAATGCTTTCGCGCCTGGCGCCCTTGTGGTACACGCCGGTTCCCGCGATCGCCACCGTCGCGATTAAGCCCGATCTCTCTTTTCCCCAGTGGCACAGCCAGGTTGACCTGCCGCGCGGGAGCCGCATGACCCTGAACGATATCTCGCTGAACAACAAACCCGCCACGTTCACCACGGCGCGGCATATTAAAGTGCAGCCCGTTGAGATTGCACTGGCGGAATGCGAAATCTTGCCGCCTCACCATTTGCCCGACGGTGCCGCCAGGCATATGCAAGACTGTTCGGCCTACGTCAGAATCGGCCTGACCACGCACGGCGTGTTGCCCGTCTCGGAACTGGATCTCGAGCCGTTGCACCTGACGTTGGCGGAAGATACGGTGCGGGCCAACCAGCTGATGGCCGCGCTGCTTAATCGCACCTTGCGCATCGTGCTATGGGCGAAAAACGACGATCGGCCGGTCATCAAAGTCTTGCAACCGGAAAGCCTGCGTCTGGGCGGCGTCGGCGACGAAGAGGCGCTGTTGCCCACCGCGGTGGGGGAATTGCCCGGCAACCGCCTGATGCGCGAGTACTTTGCGGCGCCGAGCCGCTTCTTCAGCCTGGAGCTGCATGGCGTGCGGGACTTTCTGCGCCAATGTGAACGCGTCCATGAATTCGAGATTTTGTTCGCGCTTGAGCAACGCCCGCTTACGCTGATCGGTCGCGTCAACGCCAGGGATTTTCATCTTTTCGCGACCCCGGTCATCAACCTGTATCGCCGCCATTGCTCGCCGGTGCTGCTGACGGGAGAGCGCACGGAGCATCAGCTGGTGGTCGATCGTTTGAACACCTCGCTGTATGAGATTCATAGCGTCAAACAGGTGAAGGGCATGCTGCCCGACGGCAACCCGGTGATTTTCTCTTCGCTGCAGGCCGACGTGCACTACGACTGCGAGCGGGAGCCGGCCGGCTATACGTTACACCGCCGCCGGGAACCGTCCCCATCCAAATACAACAACCCGCACCTGCCCAACGAAGATACCTTTATCGCCATTTCGCCGGGCAAAAGCGGCATCGACATCGATGACATCACGTCGCTCAGCGTCGAGGCGCTGGTCTGCGAACGGCATCTGGTGCCTGCGCACCTGCAGCAACCGCATTTCCAGCTGGAAACGGCGATGCCGATCCATCAGGTGGAGATCGTCCGCTATCCGAGCAACCCCGTCGCGGTGCCGAACATCAGCCAGGCGTGGCAAGCGATCCAGATGCTGGCCTCCAATCCTTTGCGCCATGCGCGCCCTGACGTGCAGGATTGCTCGGCGCTGTTGCGCGACTGGCTGTCGTTGTTCTGCCATCAGGACGACTCCAGCCAGCGCAAACGCATCGCCAGCATCAAAAACGCCTGGGTGGAGCACCACTTCGAACGCAATCAGGGGCCGGGGCCGCTGGCCTGGATCCGCGGGGCCGAGATCGCCGTCAACCTAAGCGCCAACCATCATGCCGATCACGGCGCCTATCTGTTCGGCAAAATATTGCACCACGCGCTGAGCCAATACGGCGACCTGAACCAAACGTTGAGCATGAAGCTGTTGCTGGATGGGGAAACCCACGCCGACTGGGGGGCGCTCTACTATGGCTGATATGTCGCTGATGCGCGAAACGGCGCTGTCGTTGGAACAGGCGCCGGCGCCGGGGGCCCAAGGCGAAAGCCTGGGCCAGGCCGAAATCCGCGGGCTGTCCAATCGGCAGGATTTCTTCGAGCTGTTGCGGCGCATCGAGCGTGCGCAGCCGGATGCGCCGCGGCTCGGCGTCTCCAACGATCGCAGCCGCGAAAGGCTCTGCATCACCCAGCCGGCGGATATGGGCTTTGCCTCGCGTGAAATCGCCTCCATCGTACAACGCCCTACGCAGGTGCTGATTCAGGCGCGGCATTTCGGCATGTTCGCCCCTTACGGCCCGCTGCCGATCCATGTGACCGAGCACGCGCGCACCGAAGTCATCGCCAGGCGCAATCAGGCGTTCCAGCAGTTCGTCGGCATCGTCAGCCAGCGCTTCGCCGTACTGCATTACCGGGCCTGGGCGCAGCTGAAGGCGATGATCGGGCATGACCATGACGATGACAAAAACCCGTTTTTGCATCATCTGCGGCAGACGGTGGGCGTCGACACCACGTTGGCCGTGAACCCGCATATCCAGCGCCTGCGCGAAGCCTACCCCGGCATTTATCTGCCGGGCCGCCGCTCGCTGCGCCAGCTTAACAAGATGCTGGCGGCCTACTTCGCGGTTCCCATCGAAATTACGCCGCGCTACGCCAAATGGATCGACGACGGCAAAAAAAACGGCAGCCAAAAGCTGGGCAAGCTGGGGAGCACGCGCATCGGTAGCCGCTTTTTCGATGCCCAGTACGGCGCGCATATTCAAATCGGGCCGCTGGGGGCCCCGCATTATCAGCAGTATCAGCGCGGCAGCCGGCGGCTGCAGGCGCTGGTGAGCATCTGCCATGACTTCACGAGCCATCAGCTGATGTTGGACGTCAGCCTGCTGATCGCCACGGAGCCGGGCATGGCGGCGCAGCTGGGCGGCAAGTCGCTGAGTAAAGACAGCTGGCTGAAACCTAAGACAGGGACGTTTAGGCAGCTGGTTTATCAATCAACAACTTAATATAAGGAAATTTAAGGTGTATCAACGAGAACGTCTTTTTTCGCGATTGGGCCACTTTGCTTATCAGTCCTTCGTTGAAGCCACCAAGCTGTGCCGGACCTTCAGGCACGAATACGTGGAGCTTGAACACTGGCTGAAAGTCCTGGTGGACAAAGAACGCGGCGACTTGCCGCTGATCCTGGCGCACTACGCGATCAATATTCAGCGCGTAAGCGATGCGTTGGATCGCATTCTCCATACCTTGCCAAACCGGACGAATGCGGTGGTGGATCTGTCGACGCAGTTGGAAACGGTGGTGGAAAGAGGGCTGCTGATGAGCCAGCTCGCCGAAACGCCGTCCGGCGGCGTGCGCACCATCCATATCCTGGTCGGCATTCTGCAGGATCCCACGCTGCAGCGCAGCCTGTACCGGCTGAGCGAAGAGTTTAAAAAACTGCCGATCCCGCAGCTGTTCGACGACTACCCGGCGATTCTGGCGGAGTCTGTCGAACACGAGGAGGAAGAAGAAGAAAGCTACGGCGCGCTCGGCGAGGCGCCGGATGCGCCCGAGACGGTCGAGATACTCGATAAATGGTGTGCGGACCTGACTCGTCAGGCGCGCGACGGTGAAATTGACCCGGTGATTGGCCGCGAAGCGGAGCTGCGCCAGGTGATCGACATTTTGCTGCGCCGTCGGCAGAACAACCCGATTTTGGTGGGCGAAGCCGGGGTCGGCAAAACGGCCGTGGCGGAAGCGCTGGCCTGCAAGATAGCCCAAGGGCAGGTGCCGCCGCTGCTGCAGGGCGCCCGGCTGCTGTCTTTGGATCTGGGGCGCATGCAGGCCGGGGCGAGCATGCGGGGCGAATTCGAATCGCGCCTGAAAGCGCTGATCGACGCCATTGCGCATTCGGCCGTGCCGGTGATTTTGTTCTGCGACGAGGCGCATACGCTGGTGGGCGCCGGCGGGCAGGCCGGCACCGGCGACGCCGTCAACCTGTTGAAACCGATGCTGGCCAGGGGCGCGCTGCGCATGGTGGCGGCGACCACCTGGTCGGAATACAAACAGTTCATCGAGCCGGATGCCGCGCTGACGCGCCGTTTCCAGTACGTGCTGGTTTCAGAGCCGGACGAAGAGAATGCGGTGAACATGATGCGCGCCATCGCCCCGCATTTTGCGCAGCACCACAGCGTCAAGATCCGCGAGTCGGCGCTGCAGGCGGCGGTGCACTTGTCGCTGCGCCATCTGCCGTCGCGGCAGCTGCCGGACAAGGCCATCAGCCTGCTGGACACCGCCTGCGCGCGGGTGGCGCTGAGCCAACATGCGCAGCCTGAAAAAATCGAGTCGCTCGAGGCCGGGCTGGCGGTGAAGCGTACCGAAATGCACGGCCTGCAGGAAGAAAGCAAATTCGACGATCTGGCGCTCACCCGCATCAGCGAATTGCAGCAGACGCTCAGCGAGATGGAAGGAGAGCTGGATGCGCTGCGTCAGCGGCAGGCGCAGGAGCAGCAGGCGGTCACCACCTTGCTCGATGCAGAGCAGCAGTCGCCGGATCGTTTGCCGCAGCTGGCTACCGAGTTGGGCGAGCTGCAGGGCGGCGGTCTGCCGCTGGTGTATCCGTGGGTGGACGATCGCGTCGTGGCGGAGGTGCTGTCGGATTGGACCGGCATCCCCACCGGCCGCATGCTGCAAAGCGATCTGGACAATGCGCTCAACCTCAACCAACTGCTGAGTCGCCAGATTTTCGGCCAGCAGACGGCGATCGACGAAATCGCGCAGGCGGTGAGGATCTCCCGCGCCGGCATCCAGGCGCACGATCGGCCGTTGGGCGTTTTCATGCTGTCCGGCCCGAGCGGCGTCGGCAAAACGGAGACCGCGTTCGCCCTGGCGGAGGCGATGTACGGCGGCGCGCATAACCTGATCGTCTTCAATATGAGCGAGTTTCAAGAGTCGCACACCGTCTCCACGCTGAAGGGGGCGCCGCCGGGCTATGTCGGCTATGGCAAGGGCGGCAAATTGACGGAGGCGGTGCGGCGCAAACCCTATTCCATCGTGCTGCTCGACGAATTCGACAAGGCGCATCCCGATATCCATGAAGCGTTCTATCAAGTCTTCGACAAGGGCGTGATGGAGGACGGCGAGGGCCGCATGATCAGCTTCCGCCAGTGCTTTATTTTGATGACCAGCAACATCGGCGCCGGCGAAATAGAAGCGACGCTGGCGGAAACGCCGGAGCTGAAAACCGAGGCGCTGCGCCCGATGCTGCACGACGTCTTGGCGCGCTTTTTCCCGGCGGCGCTGTTGGCGCGCATGAACGTCATTCCTTACGTGCCGCTTTCCACCGAAGCGATAACCCATATCGCCACCAAACAGATTTCACGTTTACAGCAGCGTTTGCACAAAGAAGTGGGCGTGTCGCTGGTGCTGGAGGGCGACATCCCTGGCTGGATCGCCAAACGCATCAGCGCCCATCCATCGCGCGGAAGAGCGGTCGAGTCGCTGCTGCAGCAGGCGATCTTGCCGCCGATCAGCAATGAAGTGCTGCAGCGCAAACGGACGGGACAGGAACTGCAGAATATCCAACTCATGGTCGAGAACGATAGCTTAAGTGTTTATTTCGACTGATTTTTAATTTACCGCCGGCCCGCAAACGCGGGGCGGGGTTCGATATCGGATCAGAGAGGTTGTTATGCCTTTAATCGAAATTGATAACCCGGTGTTAGCCGAATTAAATGCGTTTCCACTCAGCTTCACCACCCAAGAAGGGTTGTCGAGCAACTCGCAATATTCGCTCGAATTCGAATGCGAACAGGCGGACGTGGATTATGAATCCTTGCTGGGTGAAGGGATCCGCATCCAGATAGAAAGGCCGGATTTCGGCTCGCGGCCTTTCTACGCTTACGTGATCGGCGCGTCCGATGCGGGGCAGCATCAGGATAAGTTCGTGTACAAACTGGAGCTGAGCACCTGGCTGTGGTTTTTGATGCAGAACCGCAACAGCCGTATTTTCCAGGATCTGAACGTGCTCGACATCATCGAGCAAATCTTCTCTCGCTATGGCTTTGCCGACTACCGTCTGGATATTCAAGGCACCTATCCGACGCGTGAGTATTGCGTGCAATTTTCCGAAACGGATTTTGCGTTTATCAGCCGCCTGCTGGAAGACGAAGGCATCTGGTATTACTTCGATCACGCCGAGGATAAGCACACGCTGGTGATCACCGACCGGCAGGATTTCGACGATCTGGATTTCGGTTACGCCGTGTTGCCGTTCATGCCGGACAGCGAAGAAAACCGCGCTATCCGCGAAGGGATCCAGCGCATCCAGCGTTCCCGCAAAGTGCGTCCGAATGAAATCGTGCTGCGCGACTTCGACTTCCAGAACCCGCGCAAGAACCTGCAAACCAAGGTGGAAGAGAGCCGCCTCGGCCTGCAGAACACGCCGCTGGAGTGGTACGACTACGCGGCGGGCTATGTGGATACTGAACGCGGCGAGAATCTGGCGCGTTTGCGCCTGGAAGAAATGCAAAGCGACGGCCACCTGCTGTTTGGCGAGAGCAACGCCGTCGGGTTGATGGCCGGCAAGGACTTCTCCTTGATTTTGCACCCGGACGCCAACCGCAACCGCCGCTTCAAACTGACCCGCTGCGACTATGTGTTCGTGCAAGATGGCCCCGACAGCAGCAGCGACGGCCGCAACGTGACCTGCCGTTTCAACGCGTTGAACGACGACGTGGCGTTCCGCCCGCTGCGCGAGACGCCCAAGCCGCAGATGCCGGGCATCCAGAGCGCCACCGTGGTCGGCGCACCCAATTCCGAAGTGCATACCGACAAGTTTGCGCGCATTCGCGTGCACTTCCACTGGGATCGCTACAAAACCACCGAGGAAGACAGCTCGTGCTGGATCCGCGTGGTGCAGGCCTGGGCGGGGAAAGGCTGGGGCGTGATCGCCATGCCGCGCGTCGGCCAGGAAGTGTTGGTGACCTATGTCGACGGCGATCTCGATCGCCCGATGGTGACAGGTATCGTTTATAACGGCGATAACCCGCCGCCTTATCAACTGCCTGAATACATCAACTACTCGGGGATGGTGTCGCGCTCGCTGCGCTTCGGCAAACCGCAGCATGCCAGCCAGCTGACCTTCGACGACAACCGCAACAACGAACGCGTCATGCTGCACGCCGAACGCGATCTGCAAACCACGGTCGAGCGCAACCAGGCCACCGAGGTGGGGATGGACAAGTTCGACATCATCCGCCGCACCTTTACGGACTGGTTCACCAACCACGTTTCTTACAAGGATTACGTCTTCAGCATTACCGGATTTAACGCGTCGATCACCGGCGTCAGCGCCTCACTGACCGGCGTCAGTCTTAGCGCCACCGGGGTCAGCACCTCGTTTACCGGCGTCAGCACCTCGTTCACCGGCGTGAGCACGTCGTTTACCGGCGTGAGCACGTCGTTCACCGGGTTGAGCACGTCATTTACCGGGCAGAGCACCAGCTGCACCGGCGTCTCCAACTCGATGACCGGCGAAAGTAACTCCTTCACCAGCATCAGCAACAGCATGACCGGCGAGAGCAACAGCTATACCACGGTCAGCACCAGCCAGACCGGCAGCAGCACCAGCTTTACCGGCGTGAGCGTGAGCACCACCGGCTCATCGACCAGCACCACCGGCTGCAGTATCAGCACCACCGGTTCGTCGACCAGCACCACCGGTTGCAGCATCAGCACCACCGGCAGCAGCGTGAGCACCACCGGCAGCAGCGTCGGCACTACCGGCAGCAGCGTCAGCAGCACTGGCAGCAGCGTCAGCAATACCGGTAGCAGCGTCAGCAATACCGGCAGCAGCACCAGCACGACGGGGGTGTCCATCAGCTACACCGGCGCGTCACTGTCCGAGACCGGCGTCGATTTGAAAAAAGTCGGGATGCAAAGCAAAAACTAACGAGGCGCGGCAATGAGAATCATACGGCCACAGCAATTGGTGGCGATTAAAGGAAGTTACCAGATCGGCACAGACAGCAGGCTCGGCATCAGCGTCGTGGCCGGATGCTACCTGTCCCGACCGGAACACTTCGTGAACGAAGCCGAAATCTGGGAGGCGTGGAAACGCGCGCCGCTCAGCCTGCCGGTGCTGGATGTGGCCGAGCCGAAGCCGTTCGCCGAATACCTGATCGCCGGCCATGCCGGCATCGGTCAGCCGGTAAAAACGCTGGACGTCAGCGCCGACATCGGCGGGCTTAAGCGCCGTTGGCGGGTCGAGGGCGAGGGCCGACGCGGCGCGATGGGGGCGGAACCTTTCCTCAGCGTGCCGCTGGATCACACCTCGGCCTGGGGCGGGAAAGACAACAAGGAGAATCCGTTGGGGCGCGGTTGCAATGATGGGCTGCGGCCGCTGCTGATGACCTTGTCCGCCGAGGGCTCCGCACAGGAACGCTCCCCGTTGGCGGCGCCGGCGCCGGTGCCGCACGAGTTTTTGCTGCGTAAGGCGCACATCGACAAGGTGGCGGGCCAGATCGCCAACAAAGCGTATCTGGAAACGGCTTTCCCCGGATTGCCGGCCGATATCGATCGGCGCTACTACCAGATGGCGCCGCCGGCGCAGTGGCTGCCGGAAGCGGCGTGGCCGGATAGGGTGCCCTTTGAACTGCAGGGCGTCGGCGCGCAGAGCCAGGCGATACGCGGCGAGCTGCCGGCGGTGCGCGGGCGGGCATTCATCGGCCGCCACGATAGCGAAGGCCTCGAGGAAATCGAACTGCAGCGAAAAACGCTGTGGTTCCTGCCCGACAGCGACATGGCGCTGATTATTTTCACCGGCAATGCGCCGCTGACGCATCTTCTGGACGAGTCCATCGAGTCCCTGATGCTGGCGTTGGATCGTTGCGACGCGCCGCGCCCGTTCGATTATTTCCGGCAGGTGCACCATAAGCGTAGCGACGACGAGGCTTCGCCCTTCGAGTTCCTGTTCGATCCGGATCTGATGCCGGCGGAGATGGGGCTGAACGTCATCCAGGCGGCGTCGGATCACCCCAGCGATCTGCGTTACGATCCGTCGCCCACGTCTTTGGGCGACTCCGCCGTTTTCTATCAACGCATTCGCGAGGCGATTGCCTTGCACCAGCAACAGACGGCGGCGGAGCCCGCCCCCGTGACGTTGCCCGATTTGCCGGATCTGCCTGCCGAAGAGGGTAACGACGCGTTTTTCCCCGCTAGCGCGACCGTGGAAGGGAAAACCTTCACCGGATTGCGCAGCCCTGCGCTGTCGGACAAGCATTTTCTGCAATGCCGTTTTGAGCGCTGCGATTTTTCACAGGCCGTTCTGGAGAACTGCACCTTCGAAAACTGCGTTTTTGATGCGGTCAACCTGACGCAGGCGGCGCTGCGCCGGATCCGCATGGTGTCGTGCACCCTGCAAAAGCCGCTGATGGCGGAAAGCGTATGGCAGGAGGTGGTCCTCGAAAAAGTGACGCTGGAAGAGCCGCAGGGGCAAGGCATGCGGGCCGAGGGCGTGAAGCTCGATTACTGCGTCTTCGAGCGGGGAGATTTCACCGCGAGCCGCTTTGAGCGCGGGGCGATTGGCAACGGCATGTTCAACGGCTCGACGCTGATCCGCGCGCAATTCCTGCAAGGGGAGCTGGACGCCTGCGTCTTCAACCGCTGTCTGGCCGAGGGGGCGGTGGCGCTGGATATGGCGTTAACCAAGAACTCGTTTCTTGGCGGCAATTGGCGCGGCGTGCGCTTCGAACGTTGCCGAATCGAGAGCATGACGGCGGGGATGCAGGTGAATTTCTCCCACGGCGTGTTCAGCGACTGCTGCTTCACCAAAGTGGGGCTGAAAGCGGCGCGTATGGAGAGGTGTCAGCTGCAGTACAGCGTTTTCACCGAATGCAATTTCGACGAGGCCGACCTGACGGCTTGCGCGATCGTCGGCTGCGACCTGGCCGGCGTGCGGTTTAAAGACAGCGTGCTGGCGCACGCCCGCTGGCAAAACAGCAGCGCCCAGCAAGCCATGTTTTATAACGCCGATTTGCGCGATGCGGGATTTGAGCAGTGCAACCTGGCGGCGGCGAATCTGGCGATGACCTGGCAGGACGCCGGCACCCGTTTCAGCGGGTGTTTGCTGGAGCGGGCGTGCTGGGTACCGCGCAGAATTATTCAGGGGGACTATGCGCATGAAAACTGAAAGCCGCGTGATTCAGCAGGCCCTGCCTGACACCGAGGTGATTGAGCTGGAGGTCGCTCAGGCGGTGTCGCAGACGCCGCCCCTGCCGCGAACCTTCAAAAAGCGGCGCTTCCACGATCGCGAGCTGAAAGGGCTGACGCTGAGCGACTGTTCTTTCATCGACTGCCATTTCGAGCGCGTCACGTTTGAAGGATGCGATTTGCGGGCGGTGCGCTTTGAGGGCTGCACCCTGAACGAGGTCAACGTGGTCGGCGGCAGCTTGCTGCGCCTGTCGTTCAACGAATGCCGGTTTGACAACCTGACGCTGCAACGGGGGCTGCTGTGCAATCTGGCGTGCAACGACACCACGCTGCGTGGGTGCTACATCGGCGACTGTCTGCTGGACGACTGCAGTTTGATCCAGTGCGAGGTCAACGGGGCGGAAGTCGAGCGCAGCAGCCTGGGGCACCTGGCCGTGCAGTCCAGCACCCTGACCAACATGATGTTCCAACAGGACATCATTCAGGACGCCAACTGGTATGCCTGTCAACTCACGCAGTGCCTGTGGCAGGCATCGACCCTCGAACGCCACATCATGGGGAGCTGCCGGCTGGAGAAATGCAGCTGGCAGACGATCGAGGGGCAGGCGCGCATCTGGTTCACCTGCCGCCTGTCGGGCTGCAACCTGGCCCAGCTGCGGCTGCAGGGCGCCAGCTTTCACCGCAGCGAGCTGGAAGGGTGCTCGTTCGCCGACAGCGATCTGACGTCGGCGATCTTTGCCGAAGTGCAGGCGCTGCGCTGCGATTTCGAGCGCGCGACGCTGACTCTGGCGCAGGCGCAGAAGGCCCGGTTCAGCGAATGCGCGATGAACGGCGCCCACTGGGGGCGCGCCAGGCTGACGCAGGCGGAGTTCATGGCGTGCGATCTGGCGCTGGCCAACATGGAACAGGCCGAGATGCGGGAGGCGAACCTGATGGAACAGCCGTTGACCGCCGCCCAGCAACAGAGCGCCCGCCTGCATGGGGCGAAGCGTCATCGCGCCGAAAATGTGCCGCTTACCGCCGATCCGTTCTTGAGTGCGATCGACGCCTGGTATGCGCATCAACAACCGGGACCGCGGCAACCGTCGTATCAACGGCCAACAGGAGTAAGCAGATATGTATAAGTCCAGAAGAGAGCATCAGAAGGTCTATGCCAACGCCAGGGTGACGCCTTTGCAGTTGGTGCGCAGCGCTCCGCTTGCCGAACAAGGGGGGCGCAAGGTGGTGACGCTGGCGGCCGACGCCAATGGCGGCCTGTATGTCGATGGCATGCGCGCCCACTGCCTGGCGGTCGCCACCAGCTGCCTGGTTCAGCCGCTGGCGGGCGATCGCGTTTGCGTCATCGTCGACGGCGACAAATTGGTCATTACCGAGATCCTGTCGCGACAACAGGCGCACGCCGTCATGACGCTGGACAGCCGCAGCGCCAACTTGCGCATCGTGGCGCCGGAGATCGAACTGCAAGGCGGCAAGCGGCTGACGTTGCGCAGCCCGCACTTTACGCTGCTGACGCGCAGCAGCCGCTGGGTCGCCGAAACGCTGCACCAAATCTCTCAACGCCTGTTTGTGCGCAGCAAGCACGCAAACCGGCGGGTGGAGGAAACCGACGAGGTGCTGGCGAAGCACATCATTCAGGATGCCCGGCAATCCCTCGTCATCAACAGTGAAATTGGTTCCCTGAAGTCTTCGGCGGTGCTGAAGATCGACGGCGGCCAGATACATATGGGGTAAGTCATCATGACCGCAGCCAACAACAACACGGCCGGGATCAGCTTCGCCGGCTGTGACCCGATGATCCCGGCGCCGGGCCCGAATACCGCGCCCAACAATACCGGCATACCGAACGTGCCTAACTATTTCCTTTGCGGCGGCAATGAACAGAACATCGGCAGCATTCGCGTGGCCACCGTCGATTCGGGCGGGGTGATCGGCGCCGCCTCGGGGACGCATTCGGCACAGATGCAGCCGATGCAGGGGTCGGGGAAGTATTTCACCGGCGGCATGCCGGTCACGCGGTTAGGTGATTCCAGCACGACGAACAACAACAACATGGTCGCCACTCAGGTCGCGCCGAGCCAGACCAAATGTTTCGTTAATGCATAGGAGTTCAGCATGGTGAAGACGCTCCGGGGGATCGCGGCAGGGGGACTGTTGGCGGTGGGGATGCTGAGCGGGTGCAGCTGGTTTTCTCACGACGAGGCTGCCGATGAGGGGCGTCGATTGCGGTTTATCGATGTCGAGGTGACCGCCAACGACAACGTGAACCCGAATGCGGCCGGGGAGGCGCAGCCGGTCAAGGTGTGCGTCATCGAAACCAATCGCTCGGGGTGGATGCCCGAGGGGATTGGCGATGGCGCCCCTTGCCGGGAGACGGCACCGTCGGAAGGGGCGCTGAGCCGGCACCAGAGCATTTTGCAACCGAGGGAGACGCTGCGTTATCGCTTCGAGGTGCCGGCGGGGCAAGAGCGATGGGTCGTCGTGGGGGCGGAATTTCAGCAAATCAGCGGGGTATTGCCGCTCGCCGAGCAAAAATCGCCCGCGCAGGCTGATTCGCAAATGAAGGTGATGGTGGGGATGACGTCACTCAGCATAGTGACTAACGACAAAATGGATGAATGACATGTTACCTAAACAACGCGTCGCCTGGGTAGAAGGCATGTTGATGGAACCGCAGCATTTCCAGCAGCAGGAACGTTTTTTCGAGCACTTGATTGAAGCGCGCTTGCGCAGCGTCGAAACCTTTACCTGGGGGTTCCTGACGCTGGAAATCGACAACGGGCTATTGGAGCAGGGCAAGTTTGCGCTGAAGAAAGCCAAGGGCGTTTTCCCCGACGGCACGGCGTTCAGCATGCCTGAGGATATTCCGCTGCCGCCACCGCTGGTGCTGGGAGAGGGCTGCCAGGGGAAAGTGGTGTGCCTGTCCGTGCTGATGGACATTGCCGGCAATGCCCAGATCGATCTTATCCAGGATGAGCGGAAAAGCAGCCGTTTTCGCACCATGGACGCCGACGTGCCGGATCGCAACCACGGCGTCAGCCTGGAGGGAACACCGCGCGTGTGCACGATGCAGCTGGGGAGCCTGGTGACGCGGCTAAGCCTGGAAGATGCGGTCAGCAGCGCGGAAAGCGTGCTGCCGGTCGGCTTCGTGCGCGAACTCACCAGCGATCGTCGGGTGCTGCTGGATGAGCGCGCCCTGCCGCCGATGTTGGACTTCCGCGCCATCGGCTGGCTGCCCGCGTTCACCACCGAATTGCTTGGGCTGATCAGCCAGCGTCTGGAGTCGGTGTTCCGTCCGGATGTGCATATGACGATCGGCGGGCTGTCCGAGCTGCTGGAACTGCTGCTGCTGCAAACCTTGAGCGAATTCAATTTGCGCATCAGCCAACTGTTGGCCAGCCCGCAGGTGCATCCAGAAACCCTGTTCGACACGTTGTTGAGCCTGCTGGGGCGGCTCAGCATCATTCCCGGCGGCGAGCGGCTCTGGGACCGGGCCGATTTGGTGTATCTGCACGATGAGCCGCACAACTGCTATTTCCAGCTGTTCGCCTCGATTCGCCGCGCGCTGTCGCTGGTGATCGAAGCGCCGGCGGTGGCGCTGCCGTTTATCGATCGCGGCGACAGCATCTACCTGTGCCCGAACGACTCGCAGCTGCGGCTGGAAAAACTGGTGTTTGCCGTCAGCTGCGGTTTGTCCATCGAGCATCTGCGTTCGTACTTCCCCGCGCAGGTCAAGCTGGGGCCGGTCGAGAAAATCATTCAGCTGATCGATCTTCAATTACCGGGCGCTCGCTTGCTGCCGATGGCTTCGCCGCCGCGGCACATACCGTATTACCCGAACAGCATCTATTTCGAGGTGGATCATGCCGACCCGATTTACAAGGAAATGATGGGCGGCTCGGCGATGGCGCTCAGCATCGTGGGTGATTTCCCGGACCTGCGTTTTGACGTCTGGGGATTAAGGCAAGGGAGGGTGGGATGAACGAATTCGAGAGGAAAATCCGCGAGGCGATGGCGGTAACGCGCAACAACGCGACCCCGCGTCTCCCCACGTCCGGCTCGGTGGGCAAAACCACGGCGGAAATCGCCGCGCTGTCCTTCGGCGCGCGGGCGTTGGCCGCCAAGCTGCGGCCGGGAAGCGCCGGGGTGGCGGCGCCCCCCGAACCCAAACCTTATGAAGCAGAAACCGCCGTCCCGGAAAGCGTCGAACCCGCGCCTGGCGATCGCCAGGCCGATGCGGCGCCGACCTCGAGCGGGCTGTTTGGCCGCGCCGCGCTGAGCAAGCCCGGCGTAATGATGGGCCACTGGGACAACCCGCTGATCGCCGCCGCCATTCCGGTATTGCTGCAGGTGGAGCGGGTGCGCGATCAGAAACAGCTGAACCCGGCGGCGGTGCGTGCGCAGATCGTGCGGGAGATCCAACAATTCCAGCAGACGTTGCTGGCGGATCACGTTGCGCCGGGCGATGTGGACAAGCTGGCCTATCTGCTGTGTTCCTACGTGGACGAGTGCTGCATGAGCACGCTGGAGTCCGGGGAACTGAACCTCAGCCTGCTGGTGGAGTTTTATCGCGATGCCTGGGGTGGGGAAAAATGCTTCGAGCACCTGCAAGAGTATCTGGCCGCCTCGCCGCGCAACAAGGAGATCCTGGCGTTTTACGATCTGATCCTGTCGCTGGGGTTTGAGGGGCAGTTCCACGTGATGGAGCGCGGCGCGGTGCTGTTGGCCGACGTGCGCAATCGCCTTGACGGTTATCTGTACAGCCAGAATCCGACGCAGACGCTGGCCGATGCCGAACCGAGCAAAGTGGTGCGCAAGGCCACCCGTATCACGCCGCTCAAACTGCTGTGCTACGGCCTGGCGATAGCGCTGCTGGCGTATGCCTCGGCCGCCTGGTATCTGCATGACCAGTCCCGCGCGCTGCGCAACGCCATTCTGGCCTGGACGCCGCCGCAGCCGCGCAAAATCAACATTATGGAGACGCTGCCGCAGCCGCTGCCGCAAATCCTCAGCGAAGGGTGGCTGGAGGTGCGCGCCGATCCGCGCGGCTGGCTGTTGATCTTCACCTCCGACGGCGCCTTTGCCACCGGGCAGTCGAAGCTGTCGGAAGAGTTTAAAAAGAAACGCAATATTGAGCGTCTGGGGGAAGCGCTGGCGCCGTGGCCAGGCGATCTGGAGGTGATCGGGCATACCGACAACAAACCGTATCGCAACACCTCCAACAACTCCAACCTGAAACTGTCGGAAGCCCGCGCGCAGACGGTGGCCGACAAGCTGCGGGAATCATTGGCCAACAGTAAATACAACCGCACCGTGACGTCGGTCGGCAAGGGCGATCAGGAGCCGCTGGACGACAACGCGACGGAAGAAGGGCGCCGCCGCAACCGCCGGGTGGACATCCTTTGGAAAATCGGCGAGAGGGAGATGGCTTCACCGTCTGCCACGTTGAATCAGGCAGGGGTAGCCGCCGAGGTCCCCGAGGATAACTAAGACATCCGTCGGCGTAGAGATAATAAGGAAATTATATGATACGTAGATCATTCATATTGGTGATTGCCTTGCTGCTGTGTGCGGTGGTGTGGTGGATTGGGCCGCTGATCGCCATCGGCACCTACCGGCCGCTGCTGTCGGTCTGGGTCAGAGGCATCATCATCGCCCTGATCCTGTGCTGGGCGCTGTGGCCGTTCGTGGCGACGTTTTTATCCTGGGTGTTCCGCCACGCGCGGGCGCCGGCCCCGGCTAAAAGAAAAACCGCGCAGCGAGATCGCGTGACCTCGCGTTTTTACGACGCCTTGCGCACCTTGCAATACGTCGGCACGTCGAAGCAGCGCACCCCCTGGCAGCGTTTCAAATACCGCCTGGCGCGCCGTTATATCAGTGAAAAGCCCTGGTTCCTCGTCATTGGGCCGCCGGGCAGCGGCAAAACCTCGCTGATCGGCGAAAGCGGCGAACGTTTCTTGCTGGCTGAACACTATGGCCTGCAGCAGACCGTGGACGTCGGGCCGACCCAGGATTGCAACTGGTGGCTGGCGGAGAACTCGGTGTATGTGGACACCTCCGGTGAATGGCTGCAGCTGAACGGCCTTGGCGAAGACGGCGCCAGGGCGCGCGATACCCTGTTCAAACTGATCCGGCGCCACCGCCGCCATCCGGGCATCGACGGCATCATGCTGTGCCTGGATGCACGCTGGCTGCTGCATGCCTCGCTGACGGAAAGAAAATCCGTCGCCGATGCGCTGCGCGTGCGCCTGCTGGAAATGGCCTCATGGTTCCGCTGCGAGCTGCCGGTCTATCTTACCATCAGCCACCTCGATCAACTGGTCGGCGGCGAGACCTTCCTGTCGATGCTGGGCGACGACCTGTTGCAAAAAGGGATGGGGTTCAGCCTGAACCGGGCCGAACAGGGCGAAACCCCGTTCGAGCAGTATGAAGATCTCTACCGGGAGATGGTGGCGCGCGTCAGCCATCACGTGCTCGAACTGCTGCACGATGCGCCGGACGGCCAGAACCGCCAACAGCTGCTGTTCTTCACCGAGTCGTTGGGATCGCTGGGCAACCCGCTGTATTCGCTGCTGGAGCAGATTTTCCCGCAAACGCCGGTGGGCTACGCCTGCCATTTGCAACAGGTATGGCTGGGCAGCACCATCGCCTTGCCGCCGCAGGGCGCGATTTATAACGCGGAAGCGGCGGATATCTATGAAGCCCGTCCCACCGGGCGCATTTACCACCCAGAGCTGAATTACGCCAGGCAGGAGCGCGGGGTGCTGCAACAGTCTTCTCACGCCAGGCCGCTCGGCAGCCGCATGAGTTCCCTGGGCCGCTATGTGCTGGTGCTGGTGCTGCTGGCGGTCTCTTTTAACCTGCTGGCGATGCGTTACCTGTGGGAGAGCGATTACATCTCTTACATTGCGGCGCGCTTTGACGAAACGAAGCGCATCGTGCGCGAAATACCGGTCACGAATCGCGTCAGCGACGATGTCATCTCCGCCTATGAGCAGCTGGGATACATGAACGCGCAGCTGGGCGGTGAGGTTTCGCCGGTGCCGAATCCCTATTTCGAGCACAAGCTGATCAACAGCGCGGCGCAAAAGACCTACCAACGCCATTTGCTGCAGATCTTCTGGCCGGCGGTGGAAAACTATATCGCGGACGAACTCAAGAATGACGTTTCGGCGTCCAACAAGGACGTCTACGGCACGCTGAAAGTGTATCTGATGATGGGCGAACCCTCGCACCGTTCTGCCGAGGCGCTGGTCGACTGGTTCATGACGCGCTGGGATAGCTTTATGCCGCAGGGCTACACCGACATGAACAAAGGCATTTTCGCTTACCACCTGCGGGAAATGTTCTCTCTGCCGAATGCGCCGGTCATGAAAATGAACGGTGACCTGCTGCGCCTGGCGCGGGTGAAAGCGATGAATATTCCGATGCAGGTCAGGGTGGTGCGCCGCATCGAAGAGAAACCGCTACCGGCGGCGATCAACGACATTTCATTGGCCGACGCCGCGGGGCCGAACGTGTCATTGATGCTGCGCCGCAAGAGCCAGGCGACGGTCACCGATACCGCCGTGCCGGGGTTCTATACCCGCGCCAGCTACCGCGATGTCTTCCTGGCACAGCTCGATGACGCCGCCAAAGACATGATCGAAGAAGAGTCCTGGGTGCTGCGCGACAGCGCGGAAGGGAAAAACGCGGTGAACTCGCTGGCTTCGGCGCAGAAGCTGGCCGACGAGGCGAGGAAGCTTTACCTCATCGAGTATGCGGACAAATGGGATGCCTTCATGCGCGACGTGCGAGCCCGGCCGGTCAACGGGCTGGAGGATGCGGCGATATTGGCGCGCCAGCTGTCCGATCCTTCATCCCCGCTGGCCAACCTGGTGCGTTTTGCCGCGCGTGAAACCAGCATGACCGGCACCAACCAGGGCGATGCGGCGAGCTGGTTCGATCGCCAGCGCAATCGTATTGAACAGCAGCGGCGTGACATTCTCGGCGAGATTTCCGGCGAGCGCGCGCGTTTTCGTCTCACGCCGGAACGCGCGGTGGAAGACCGTTTTGAGCTGCTTCGCCGCCTGGGGTATCAGCTGTTGCAGACCACCAACGCCAGCAACGATCCGCTGAGCCGCAGTTTCGAAGCGCTGTACAGCCAGCTGACCACGCTCTCCACCTCATTGCGCGGTGGCCAGGTGGTGCCCGCCGGCGGCACGCTGAAGCGGCTGCAGCTGGATGCGGCGCGTCAGCCGGAACCGGTGCGCAGCGTCATGATGGATCTGTTGCAGGTCGGCGACAGCCAAACGATCCAGCAGAGCCAGAAGAACCTGAGCAAAGGCGCTTCATCGCTGGCTTCCGGGCTGTGCAAGGGCAGCATCAGCGGGCGCTATCCGTTCTCGCGCAACGCCAGAGCGGAGGTCGGCATCGAGGACTTCTCGCGCATGTTTGGGCAGAACGGCGCCATGCAGCAGTTCTTCGATGAAAACCTGGCCGCTTACGTGGATATCAACGCGCAGAAATGGAATGCCAAACCGGGGTCTGAGGGGATCGTTAATGCGAGCACGCTCGGCGCGTTTGAAAATGCCCGTTTGATTCGCGACACCTTCTTCACCGCCGGCGACAAACTCTCGTTTTCCATGTTCATCAGGCCGCTGTCCCTGACGCCGACCATCACGGAAGCGACCCTGGACATCGATGGGCAGGTGATTAACTACAGCCATGGTTTTAGTCAGCCCACGCGTATCGATTGGCCCGGCCCGAAAGGCGGCAGCTATGTTCGGCTGACCTTCCGCACCGGCACCGGCCAGATCCAGGTCGCCAGTTTCGACGGGCCCTGGGCCTTATTCCGGATGTTCGATGCCAGCAATCCCGTGCCGCTTTCCAGCGACAGGCGAGAGCTGACGATGTCGATGTCGTCGGTGGTGGGCGTACTCAAACTGGAACTGCGCTCGACGATGAAAGATTTCCCACTTTGGTCACGGGCGTTGCGAGGATTCTCGTGCCCGAAAGCGATGTAAACACAACCGTAAAGAGGTGATAAACATGTTAGATCCAGCCAAAATTTTAGAAACCATGAAGGCCGGCGGCAATTTGGGCACCAACTCCCAATCGTCGCTGAGCCAGCCGTTTATGCAAGGCGTCAGCAATATTCAAATGTCGGGGCCGGATGCGGCCAAGTCGGTCATGAGTAACGTGACAAAATCTTGCGATGATATGTTCGGCAATATGAAGGGCATTTTTAATGGGCTGCAGTCGAATGTGAACGCACACCAAAAAATGCAAACGGGCGAACAGCCGAAAGATTTTAATGTTTCTATGGACGATCTTCGCCCGGCGATTGCGAAAGGGTTCCCGCACGAAATGGCGGACTTCTTTTCCAAAGTGCCGAAACTGTAATCTGCAACTCGGTGGGTAATTTACCGGGGGGCCGAAATGCCCCCTGGTATTCACAAGGAGAGGTGAGATGATCAACGAATGGATGTTAAAAAATGCCAACAAACGCATGGGCTTTTTTATTGTGGTGATCCCCAGCCTGTTTTTTTGGATGATGCTTTTTCTGACCTTTTATCTTTTTTGATTCTTTGAGGTAAAAAAAAAGCACCCGCTAAGGTGCTTAAAGTGAAACGAATTAAAAAAATAGGAAGGGATGAAAATGCGTTATTACAGTTTTGAAATGATCTGCAATCCGCTGGAGATCAGCGCATCGACGGCCAGACCAATACCTTTACCGATGGTGCCGACAACGGTTTTGGCATCCGGGTTAACACCGGCAATCGCGGAAATGGTATCAATACCGGTTCCAACTGCACTGCCAATCAGTGTCCCTACGTCACCAAAAAAACCAGCACCGTTCACTTGTTCAATTTCAATTGCGGATAGTTCTTTCATGATTGAAACTCCTTTTTCAGTTAGCCCTTTACTTCAGGCAATTTCATTATTGCAAATCAGGTCTTTTTTTCAACAGAAGTATTACTATTTTTTATACTATTCTGTTGTCTGTTATTTTAATTTCGTATCGTTAGAGTATATATTGCCGAAGCCTGATTTTCGTCTCCCCGTTCGTGCTGAATGAGGGATGCCGGTTTTAATTTTCAATCTGAATGACCTATATCTGAAGGGGAATTTATGAAGGTTTTGACGACACCGGAAAGACCTTTCCGCTATGAAGATCTGGCGGAAAAAATTGTCACCGAGGCCAGAAGCCGCTTGGGCTGCGCCGCTCTGCGGTTTTTAGACTGCCTGATCCAGGGATATGGCCCGCCGGTGATTGTCTTTGATATCTATAATAATCACGGTAAGTTGCAAACGGTGAAACTGATTCTCCCCATCGGAAGTCATAAGCAGTTAAAAAAAGATCACCTCGGGCTGATCGCCTGCCTGGAGGCTAAAAAACTGGTGAGATTAAAAAAGATATAAACAATGTTCCGCATCGGCAACGCCGACTGAGTTCTTCTTGTTTTTCGTCACACCGCTGAATAATCTCTGTCCCTGCCTGGATTCTCTTATATCCGCGGACGATGCGTTCGCCTTTTTTCAACCCATCAACACATTTTTTTGGAATCACTTATCGCCATAAAGTGTAGCTTTTCTTTATGCATTTTTTTTACAATAGGATTAATATGGTTATAGAGGGTTTTTTAATATGGCCTGCCGGGGTAACGGCACATCTCGAGATAAAGCATTATCCCGTCTTTCTTCTAAGTAAAATCCTAATACATAATCGGATGCTCTTAACAATCAATACAGAGCCGTGTTATGTTCTATATTATGTTTTTTTTCGATATTTATCTGGATATATTGCGCTCTTGGAGTAAAATTAACTTATCAGAGAAAATTATTGGCACCGTATCACGGATGGCAATGATGCACTATAAATATATCTTACGGTAACCCTTTACCTTGTGAACGCGGTACTTCCCCGCGTCTTGCTTTTGTGTGCTCTCCAGGGCTGATGAGTTTATATCATATATAAAATACACTTTTTGCGAGGCGAAGACGTTTCCGCATCGCATATAACGCTTTTTTATTAAAAAGCATCTCAAAACTAAAAAATAATCACAGCAATCATATTGCAGTAAGGAGAGTGGGCAAGCGTAGTCAAAAGGGAGGTTTGTTAATGGAGCGCGTCAATATTGCTATCGTCGATCAAAATCAATTTTTCAAGCTTGGGTTGGGGCTCGCCTTGCAAGAGGGTTTTCTCCAGAATGGTGTCAAGGCCAAGATCACGGGAGAGGAACGGGCCAACATTATATTCCGGGCGCCGGATAAGCGGGTGTCCATCAATTTTTGCCATACCCAGCTTTTGCAGGGCAACTTTTCTTCTATTCCGCTCTATTTTTCAATACTGGAGCATAAAACGATTTTTCCAAAAATCCATTGCAATCTAGAGGCCGGAAGCATTACGCGCAAAGACGGCGTGGCGGCGATCGTGGATAAGGTCATGGTTTGCTATCGCAAGAAAAACAGTTTGGTTTCAAGCTATTGCCCGCGTTGCCGCACCCAGTTGACCTTTAGCGAAGGGAAGGTGTGCCGTCTGATTCATCTGGGATACTCGCAAAATCAAACTGCGATGTTGCTCGGCATCAGCCCGAAAACGGTCAGCATTCATAAACGCTCTGCGATGAGAAAACTGAATATCGATAACAATATTGAATTCTTGCGCTGGTTAAAAATGCACAGCGACTCTTGTTAATGGAGAGGGGGAAAGTGACGATCTGATTCGGTATTTTTACCGGCGCAGGCGGCGATCGTTCATGGTTGCCGCCTGGCATGGAATAGGTTTTATAGGGAGATAAAACATGGCTGATTTTGTAAGGGAAACGGTTTCCAAAAATCATTTCAAATTATTGCAGGATCTTTATGGCAGAGATCTGGGCGGGGAACGTTTCCTGCACTGGAAGCATCTGCTCGATCCGCATTGTGGCGCGCCAAGGGAGAAGACGGGCATATTCTACAAGGATCGCGAACGTTATCTCGGGATGTTCGTTTCAAGCTTTTATCCCTTTAAGATCAACGGTGTTAGTGTCAATGTCAATATGCTTGGCGATCTTGGCATCCATCGTCAGGTAAAGTCCGCCACCGTACTGAAAGATTTTTTCCTGCAGGCCAGACGGTCGGACGTGGCGGCGGATATCTGCTTTTCCGATGACAGGAAGATCCGGGTTTACGAAAAAATATTTAGAAAGTATTTAACAACCAATACCCAAATCTATCCTTATGTCGAATTAACCTTAAAGCCTGACAAGTTTATGGCATTTCGTTTTGCTGAAAGTGGGCTCGCACAGCAGGCAAGCTTCATCAATAATTTAGGGCGGGAAAAAGATCGCCGCGCCTTTGAGTATATTGAAAAACACCCCCTGTACCATAAAATTCATTATATCAACAAAGGCAGCCACTACGCCGTGATTGGCTGTTCTCATGAATGTGCCGAACTCTTGGATATTTCCAACCCTTCCAGGGAGTGTTTTTCCTGGGCCATCGGTGTGTGTCGGCATCTGCATAGCCGTTGCAAAGTAATGATCCCCCTCGCTTTTTATAAGTCGGTTTGCGCTCAGGCGGCGGAGGTCATTTCAGAAAAACGCATCAACATGCTTATCGGCTATTACTCACAAAAGATAAGCGATCTGATGCCGAAAGAGGTTTGGGTATGCCGCATGGATCGCCGTTAAGCAGGGCTTGTGTCTTCTAAATGGAGTGTTTGTCATGGAAGAAATTCCTGTATCACCCTACTCAAAAGTTTTTATCGATGAATATGATCGCCATCCTGAAGGCTGCAATTACAACGTATTGGTGCTGCAGCGAATTGAGGGCGCGCTGGATCCCATCCGGTTGCAAGCCGCGCTGAATGCGCTGGTGCAAGATCATGTACTGCTGAACAGCCATATTCATGAACAGGATGGCGAGCTGTATTGGCGCCGCAATGACGCAATCCATCCGTTGCAGCATTACACGGACCGCACGCTGCTGACGCAAGTGATTCGCCGGCCCTTCGATATTTACCGCGGGCCGCTTTATCGCTGGGCGCTATTCGCCGAGGGGGAGCGGCGCTATACCTTGGCGTTGGTCGGCCACCATCTGGTGATTGACGGCGCCTCTTCCGACGAGTTTTTCTCCCTGGTGAGCCAGTACTATCGCCAACAGCGGCTGGCGACGCGCGTCGAGGCGGCCGAGATCGCCGCCGTTAACCGGCAACTGCAGCAGGAGGTGAAGCAACTGGCCGCCGAGGGGGCGCTGGCGCATTGGCGCGCCGAAGCGGAAAGTTTGGGCGTGCTCGAGGTGCCGTTTGAGCGAAGCGGCGCCGGCCGTGAAGACGAAGCGGGTGAGCTGCGCTTCCACTTTCCCAAAGCGCAATGGAAAGCGCTGAAACAGGCCTCGGGGATTCGGCGAGTGAATGATTTCCTGGCGTTGCTGGTGCTGTGGGGCATCTTGATGGCGCGCAGCGGCAATCAGGAAACGGTCTACATCAGTTATCCGGTGTCGATCAAGAAGGGGCAAAAATTTGCGCTCGGCGGCCATGTGAACACCAGCGTGTTGCCCCTCTCTTTGCGTGACGGCGCGAGTTTTTCCGACGTTTATCGACGGGCGCTGGCATTTATTACCGCCGCGCCGCCGCAGTCGCGCCAACGTTTTAACCAGCTGCCCACGCAAGAGGTGGTGCGGGCGTTGGGGATCCGCGCGTTACCGATCTCCTTTGCCCAAACCAACTTGCGCGATGCGGCATTGCCGCTGGCCGATTGCGCCACCTGGCCGCTATTCGAAGCCAATCACGATATGGCCAGCGCGGCGCTCTCGCTGGAATACGAAGACCGGGCCGATATTGATGCGTTGCAGTTCCGGTTGCGCTTTCGCCAGGGCATGTTTGACGAGGAAGACATGCGCGACTGCGCGGCGCATTTTACTCGCCTGATGCAACAGGCGATGAGCGCGCCTGACGCCCCGTTAAGCCACATGGCCTTCTATCCCGCCGCCGACAGGTCGCCGCCGGATAATGAGAGTCTCCCGCTGCCAGGGGAGACCCTCAGCGCCCGTTTTGAAGCGATCGCGCAACGCTATCCGGAAAACATCGCGCTGGAGTATGAGGGGCTGCGCGTCAGCTACCGTGAGTTGAACGGCATGGCGAACAGCCTGGCGCGCGAGATCGTGCTTCGCTATGCGTCGCTGACCGGGGCCGAGCCCCAGGCCGACGTGCCGATCGCGCTATACAGCGAAAAAAGCCTGGAAATGGTCGTGGCGCTGCTGGCGGTGCTGAAAACCGGCGCGGCCTATGTGCCGATCTCCTGCCATTATCCCCAGGCGCGTATTCAACATATTCTTGCGGAAACGCGGGCGGCCTTGGTGATTGCCGGGCCCTCTATGCAGACGGCGGCGGAAGCGTTGGCGGCGATGATGCCGCATCCCCAGGCCGTGCTGACACTGGGCGATCTGAGCCGCCTGCCGCATGAACGGCATAATCTGCCGGTGGTCACCGCCGCCGAACGGCTTGGCGCGATCATTTATACCTCGGGGTCGACGGGAGTGCCGAAAGGCGTGATGCTCGAGCAGCAGGCGATGTGCGGGTTGGCGACCGCGTCCGGCATCGCGATTACGCCCGAAGATGTCTTGTTGTTCCTGTCCAGCCCGGCGTTCGACGCGGCGACGTTCGAAGTGTGGGGCGCCTTGCTCAACGGCGCCAAACTGGTGGTCATCCGCGACACGGAAGATATCGCCGGCGATGTGCCGCAGCTGGAAGCGCTGCTGCGTCGGCAGCAGGTGTCGATTCTTTGGGCCACGCGCAGCTTGTTCGATCATCTCTACCTCAGCAACCCCGATCTGTTTGCCGGGCTGCGCTATCTGCTGGTGGGCGGGGAGGCGCTGACCGCCACGCTGATGCAGCGCCTGGTGCGGCAACCCCACCGCCCTCAGTGGGTCATCAATGGCTATGGCCCCACCGAATGCACCACGTTCACCACGATGTACGCTATCGCTCAGGACGAAGCGCGCAGCAGCATTCCCATCGGCAGGGCGATACCGGGGCGTGAGCTCTACGTGCTGGATCGCTGGCGGCAACCGCTGCCGCCGGGCTTGGCCGGCGAGTTGTATATCGGCGGTTCGGCGCTGGCGCGCGGTTATCTCAACCAGCCGCAGCAAACCCAGGCGAGTTTCATCGAGTTGCACGGCCGGCGCTTATACAAAACCGGCGATCGGGTGCGTTGGCTGCGCGACGGCAATCTGGAATATCTCGGCAGAAATGATTGCCAGGTGAAAATTCGCGGATTCAGGATTGAACTCAGCGAGATAGAAAATGCGATCAATGCCCTGGAGGGCGTCGAGAAAGGCGTAGTGGTGGATGTCGTCCATCGGGAGAGCAAGCGCCTTGCCGCCTATTTGCTGATGGCGCGGGGCGTGGCCTGGGATCCTGCCGAATTACGCTCCCGGCTTGAGCGCAGTTTGCCGGATTATATGGTGCCGTCCAGCTATGTCGAGATTGACGAGATACCGCTGACGGTTAACGGCAAGTTGGATCGCTCGGCCTTGCCCGCGCCGCAATTCGCGCAAAGCGGGCGTTATGCCGCGCCGGAGAACCCGCTGGAGGCGCTGATTTGTTCCCTGTGGTCGAACATTCTTGGCGTGGAGACCGTGGGCATCGACGACGACTTTTTCCGATTGGGCGGCGATTCGATCCAAAGCATTGTGTTCACCAGCGAATTGAGCAAGTCGGGTTACCACAGCAACTCGCGTGCGGTGTTCGAAACCAGAAATGCGCGGGCTCTGGCCCAGCGCATTCTGCGGCAGCAAGACGCGGTTACCGCGCTCAACGAACAGGGTGAACTGCAGGGCGAATTCGAGCTGCTGCCGATTCAACGCTGGTACCGTGAGCTGGCGCCGAATCGCAGCGCCTTCTTCAACCAGACTTTTTTGGTGCGGGTACCGCCGATGTCCGCCGAACAGGTCGCCGATCTGGTGGATGCGCTGGCGGATCAGCATGACATGCTGCGCGCGCGTTTTAGCGTCGACGACGCCGGCGTCATCGTGTCGCAGCGCTACCTGTCAGCGGCCGACGGCGGCCCTTCATGGGGCTACTATGACCTGGCGCTTTGTCGCCAAAGCCGCGCCGAGCTGCTGCGCCAATGGCAATCGGGGTTTGATCCGGCGGCAGGGCCGATATGCCGCTTCGTTTACATCTTTGACAGCCGCGCCCCCGGCTACGCGCTGATGTTCTGCGCGTTTCATCATCTGATCGTCGATGTGGTTTCCTGGCGCGTCATCGTCAGCGATCTGCAGCGGTTGCATCAGGGGGAATCGCTGCCGGAAAAAGGCACCAGCTACCGCCAATGGGGAGAACGGTTAAGGCAATACGCGGCAACCCGGCAAGACCAATGCGCTTACTGGCTGGCGATGATCGCCGGGCAGCCCGATTACGCCACGCTCAGCGGCGTGGCGCAGGCCCCTGAATTTTGCCGCTTCGAGTGCGATGTGGCGTTGACCGCGCTGCTGATGGACGGTTGCCACCAGGCCTACAACACCTCGGTGCGCGAAGTGCTGTTAGCGGCCCTGGCGCCGGTGTTGCAGGCATGGCACGGCAGTGCGGACAGTTACCTCACGCTGGAACACCATGGCCGCGATATCAATGACGATAAGATCCGGCTTGAGGGCACCGTCGGCTGGTTCACCGCCTTGATGCCCTTGCGCATCACCGCGCACGAGTGCCAAAAAACCACGCTGCGCGCCATCAAGGACAGGCTGAGAAAGATGCCTGACCACGGTATCGGTTATTCGGCGCTGAAATACGCTTCAGCGCCGGGCGATGAGGTGCCGGCTTGCCTGCGGCGCCACCGCCTGCCGGCCATTTCGTTCAATTATCTCGGCGCGTTCAACGAGCAGGCCGACGACGCGTTATGGGCCTTGATCGACCAAACGGCGGATTTGGAAAATGGCGCGATGCCGGTCAGCGGCAACGTATTGGATCTGGTGCTTTATGTTCACGACGATCGGCTAAGCATCGTCATGTCAGGTTTGCTGCCGCATGAAACGCTGTCGCGGATCGGGTCGCACTATGTCGACAGCCTGTCGGCGCTGGTCGAGTACTGCTGCCACGAAGCCGGCAACGGCGTTTGTCTCGCCAGCCCGGGCGACTTCCCCCATGCCGACGTCAGCCTCGCCGAATTGGATCGCTGGCAGCAAAAGCATCGCCTCGCCGCCGTTTTCGAAGCCACGGTAACCCAGCGAGAGTTGATGTATTTCAACCGACTCAACCGCGAGTATCAGATCGACCAGGCGGTTTATGAGATCGCGGGGCCGTTGCAGCCCGAGGTGTTGAATCAGGCATGGGCGCTGGCGCTGCAGCGGTTTGAAATGCTGCGCGCCGGATTTGACGATCAAACCCGCCGCGGCCGGCCCAACGTCTTTATCTGCGAGACGCTGCAGGCGCCGATCGCGATGGACGATTGGTCGGATGCCGCGCCAGCCTCTCTGGAGGAACGGATGGAGGCGCTGCTGGCCCGGGAGAGGGAGACCGCGTTTGAGCTGGATGCGCCGCCGTTGATTCGCTGGCGCCTCATCAGGTTGCATGCGGACGAGCACTATCTGGTGCAGACCTTTAACCACATTCTGTTTGATGGATGGTCGCTGGGGGTCTTGTTCGGCCAGTGGTTCAACGATTACCTCGCCCTGTTGGCGGGCCGGGTGCCGGCGCTGGAGATTAACCGATTCGAGCCTTTTGCCGCCCATGTGCGCACGCACGGCAATGATCCTGAGGCGCGGGCCTTCTGGGCAGACTATTTGCGGGATGCGCCGGTCAATCAACGCTTGCCGCTGACTGCCGCACCGCAGCTCGTACCGCAGGGGCGCCGGATGCGTCAGCATGGCGACGAATTCTCCAGCGCGCAGATGGCGCGCCTCACCGCGTTTTGTCGGCGGCAGGGGATCACGGTCAACCAACTGACGCAGCTGGCCTGGATGCTGGCGCTGGCCGAGGCGCTGGCTTGCGATGATATCGCCATCGGCACGACCATGAGCGAGCGCCCGGCCGACATTGAGCAGGTGCAGACGCTGTTTGGCCTGTGTGTCGCAAGCCCGGTGCTGCGGCTGCGGGCGATTCGCCGCCGCCCCCTTTATGAGCTGCTGGATGACATCGCGGATTCACAAACCTTCCGGCAGAAATACGCCTTTTCCGAACTGAATCGATACGACGAGAATTGGGTGCCCACCTCGCCGTTCGGCAGCCTGTTCGTGTTCGAAAACATGCCGAAACCGGCGATGGATCCACGGCTGCCGTTTCAGTGCCGCGTGATGGATATCGTCAGCGGCAGCAATCACCAAACGGTGCTGTGCCTGTTCCCCGAGGCGGAACGGCTCGCCATTTCACTGTTTTATGATTCCCACGAGATCGCTCGGGAAAACATCGTCGAATTGGGCCGACGTTTTCTGATTATTGCGCTCGCGATCGCCAATCTCCCGCCCGACAGCGACATCTGCGCTGAGGACGGGATTATCCAGGCTGAGGAGGCATGATATGTGGCTGGCAGTCGACGGCAAAATAAAGTACCGGGCGATCGTGAGCGATCTTGACGGCACCTTGCTCGATCCGTCCGGGAATTTATCCGATGTGACGGTGGAAACGCTCAACATTTTACAGCGTCGGGGGTTGGAAATCGTCATTGCAACGGGGCGCTGCGATGCGGATGCGCGCGGGATCGTGGATGGGCTGGGGTTCTCGCCGGTGATCGTTTCTTGCAACGGCGCGATGGTCAACATCGAAGGGCAGGCGGTGGCGGATAGAAGCTATTTTTTGCCCGCAGAGCTGCAAACCGGGCTGATCGATTTTTTATTCGCCAGCCCGTTCCACGTGACCCTGTTCACCCGAGAGGGCTGGATGATGGCCGAAGAGAACCCGCATTTTTCTGACTACGTCAAAACGTCGGGCGTGGCCTGCCGCTATGTCGAGCCTGAGGCCATGAAGCGGCAGCGGATATTGAAGGTACTGGTGCATGGGGACGCGGCGCCGATCGAGACGCTCTTTGACCAGGTCAACCAGGCCTTCGGCAAAACGCTGTCCATCTGTAAGTCCTCCACGGAAACGATAGACATCATGGATAAGCATATTTCCAAGGCCAGAAGCGTGGCCGACTATTTGAATTCCAAACAGATAGCGATGCGCGATTGCCTCTCTTTCGGCGATGCGATGAACGATCTGGACATGCTGCGCTGGGCCGGAACGGGCGTGGTCATGGGCAATGCCATGAGCGAATTGAAACGCGCTCTGCCGTTGAATCCGGTGGCGTTGCCCAATAGCCGCAATGGCGTCGCAGACTATCTCTGTCGTGAATTCGGTCTGTTCTGACGTTTTCACCGGGCAAGGTTTATTGGCAGACAAAAGGAGGTGAACGAACAGTGAGGGTTTCATTTTCTCAAAACGGAACACTTAGATTAATGCAAAGGAGCGAGTATGAAAGAACTGACTGAAGCAGAAGTTATGGCGGTATCCGGCGCGGGCATCGCTTCCGACGCCGGCAAAATCCTGGGTACGGGTATTGGCGCCATCGTGGATGCCGGCACCGGTCTTTTCGGTATCCATGCGGATGCGTCAAACGCCGGCGCAAAACTCGGTGAAGGCATTGGCGCCGTCATCGATGCCGGGATTAGCGCGTTCTCGCAGTTGTTTGGCCGCAAATCCTCTTGAGCCTCTAATGAAAAGTGCCCGCAAGGGCACTTTTAAATCAACCGCGAGCGCGGTGCAGGGAACGGGGCGGGAGGATGAATGGCAAATAAAATCATGCTGATTATGGTTATCAATCTTTTTGTGGCGGTGGCATTGGCGGTGTTTAACGTCATCTATATCCAAAAGAAGATGGATATCCGCTACCCCAGTGACGCCACCCCCTTTCAGGTCGCGGAGAAAGCGCAGGCCAGAATCCTGTCTATGAGACAGACCGCGGTGTTTTTAAACAACAATCCCGTGGTGGCGTTTACGTTGGAAATTACTGCCAAGCGCAGGCAGTTCACCCTGACGGATCATCGCGAGGTCGTGCTCTACGTCGCCATGAGTCGTTATCAGGAGAACCGCATTTATAGCGTGCTGGTGGGGGAAAACGAGAACGATGTGATGTTCGAAAAAGACAGCTTCGGCTACCCGATATTATTTCATCACGCCTCGTGAGGCTGTTGATGCCCGTTTGCCGCCGCGCCGGCCTGCGAGGGCGGGGCAACGCCAACTATCGTGGGGGAAAAATGTTAAAGATCTCCGCTTATATTACCTTGATTTGGCTGGCGTTGGCCGTCTGCCGGTACGCCGCGGCCAAGGAGGAAGACACCTGCTTCGCCGATGAGCACCCAGCATTACAGACGGTGATCCCTTGCTATAACCAGCAACTGGCCACGCTGCCCCTGTCATTTTCGTTAAAAAGCGTGGAGAGCGGCCAACACGCGGAAATTCGTCATTATCGGCTGATGTCGCAATCCTGGTCGCCGCAAGACGCGATCCGGCCGACGCAGTGGTGGCACGACGTGGACATTTATATTCCCAACGGGGCATTCACCGGTAAAGCGTTGCTGGTGATGAGCGAAGACTGCGCGTGCAGCGCCGCCGGCCCGGGAACGTCGGGCAATCAAAAGCCGGCGTTTTCCGCCGAGGCGCTGGCGGCGCAGAGCAAAACGGTGGTGGTGGTGGTCAATCGGCTGCCTTACCCGTACCTGGAATACCAAAATGAGGGACGGCGCCGTTCAGGGGCGGATAGCCGGGCGAGGGGATGGCGATTGTTCCTGGATGATGCCGATGAATATTTGATGATGCCGCTGCATATCCCGATGACGGCGGCGCTGTCGCAAACCATGACGCTGGCGCAACGCGAATTGCGCCAGTGGGGGATAGACAAATTTATCGTCGCGGGCGTGTCTGAGGGGGGAACCACGGCCATGCTGACGGCGCTTTCAGATGAGCGCATCGATGCCGTGGCCGCCATTTTCCCTGAGGGGATCGCGGCGCGGCAGGTGATGAAGCATACCTATCGCACGTATGGCGGGCGTTGGCCTTTGGCGTTTCATCCTTATTACCAACTGGGCATCGATCGGCGCATAGAGACCCCGGCGTTTGACAAGCTGATGCAGATTGAAGATCCCATCGAATATCCCCCTCTGGCCGAGCGCGGGCGGCCTCCGGCACCGAAGTATTTCATCGTCGCCGGCGGCGACGAACGCTATCCGCCCGACAGCACGCGGTTTTATTTGAATAAGCTGCCGGGGGAGGTCTCGATGCGAGCCATCGCCGGCGACGAGCGCACGGTCCCCGAACGCGCTGTTCTGGCCTTGGTCAACCGTCGTCAGCGTGATATTGCGCTACCGACGATCGAGGTGCAGAGCAACGCCTCAGAGACGGCGCTGCGCACGCTCCGCTTTTCCGAGCCGCCGATCAGGGTGTTGCGCTGGACTGCGCATAACCGCACGGCCCGAGATTTTCGCTACTCGTGCGGCGTGCGTTATACCTCGGCGCCGCTGGAGGCGAACCGCGGTGAATTTCGGCTGAACGCCCCTGCACAGGGTTGGGAGGCCACCTTTATCGAAGCCGAGTTTAGCGACGGGTATATCGCGACCTCGCCGGTCTTTATCACCCCTGACGACCGCTACCCGATCGCCGCACCGGCGGGCGATGGCCTGGCGTGTGAAACCTTACCGGGCCGAGGGCTGGGGGAGGATTATCGCCATGACGATTAATCCCACTGAAAATAAGACGGAAAAGCGTTTACTGTGAATTGAACGTCAAGAGAACGCGGCTACATCGCTGAATTAACCTGTGTCAGAAGGGAACCGTTGATGATCGGCGGCGCCCTTTCTGCAGCATGATTACGCTGATTTATTGTCGGCGTTTTCTTATTTAAGAGAAAACTTCCCTTCATATTTCACCTCTTCTGAACGCTTAATCGTTATTGCCCTATCCGGTTTCGCCGTCGACGCGCCGCAGCCCCTTAGCAAGAATCAAAAAACTCTCCAGTCATTGGCTCCCGCGCGGCGTCTTTCATTTTTGTGACAACTCATCCTTACGCACATTCATTGAAGAGGAAATGAGTGGTTTATCTTGTGGATGGTGTATGAAGCATGCTGATAAACCTTTCCTTTTCGGCCAGAGGAATGAATCAAGAAACGCCGTTTTTTTGGTTTTTTTAAAATAAAAATAAGAATGATGCCAATTCGATTCGGGGTGATTATCTTTTCTCATCTTTACATTGATTTTATGTATTGCTAAAGAGGGAAAGCCAAGCATAATTAACTGTGAAAGGGGCGGAGCTCCTATTCGCCTTATCACGGATTAGCCGTGATAGGGATATTTTTAAGTTTGTCCAATCAAAAGGAGAAGTACCCATGATGGAAAAAAAAGTGATTATGTTGGCATTGGTTGCGGCGAGTTTTTCGAGTGCTTTGCCTGCCCTGGCGGCAGACGGGCAGGTTAATTTTACCGGGAATATTGTTGATGCCGCGTGCAAGGTCACAAATGACTTGAGTAATCCATTAAATGTTGTTCTGGGCGATGTGGCCCGAACGGCATTTGCGGGGGGCAAGGGATCCACTTCCTCGGCGACTAAATTTACGCTGGAAGTGACGGATTGTCCGGATACGGTAAAAAGCGCCACCGTTAAGTTCGACGGCGCGGCCGATAATGGTGACAACAACGTATTGCAGCTGACCCAGGAAACGGATGTCGCCACGGGCGTTGGCATCCAGCTGTCTGATATTTCTAATAATGTTCTTCCGCTTTACACGGCCTCAACGGCCTATCCGCTGGCTTCCGGCAGCGGCGTGAAAAACAATCTTGATTTTACCGCGCGTTATATTTCCACGCTTGCAGATGTGACTGCCGGTAAAGCCAATAGCGTCGCGACCTTCACGCTGAATTACAACTGATAATATTTTCTTGCCCGCTGGTTTCCAGCGGGCCGTATTGCCTCGGAGATAATATTATGCGGTTTAATTGCTGCAGTGCCCTAATGGGATTCATTTTATTATTATTTTTTTCTACGGCGCAGGCCGGTGTGGTTGTCGGTGGAACGCGAGTAATTTTTAACGGTGAAAAAAAAGAAGCCTCAATCAGCGTCGACAACCCGGACAACGAACCTTATTTAATCCAGTCCTGGCTGGATAATCAACAGAGCGGCGTGGATAAGATAGCCTTTATTATTACGCCGCCTTTATTTCGTCTGGATGGGCATCAGGAGAATATGCTGCGCATCGTCCGCGTCGGCGATGACTTGCCGAAGGATAAAGAGAGCCTGTATTGGATGAATATAAAGTCCATTCCTTCGACAGAACACACGGGTAAGTCGAACACGTTGCAAATCGCGGTAAAAACGCGCCTCAAACTGATTTATCGCCCTGCGGCGCTGCTCAAACAGGTTCCCGAGGATGTGACTCAACGGTTGACGTGGCAGCGCGTCGGCAAGGAATTAAAACTCACCAACCCCACGCCGTATTATATGAATTTTCATTATGTTCGCATCGGCGGGCGCGAAATGAAAGAGGTGACTTATATCGCGCCGATGAGTAGTGAAATGTTTTCATTGCCGGTTTCTGGCGCGTCGTCGGTCAGTTGGAAATTAATTAACGACTACGGCGGCACCGGCAAGGAGCATCAGTCAGGTATTTAACCGCCAGGGGATGGGCGGCAGAAGGGAATAACGAATTCAATAATGGAGCTAATGAATGATAACTCGTCAGCGTAGAGCAGCGAAGCGGGATGCTTGGCTGAAGCGCATCGTCTTATTCACGGCAACCACGGCGGTATGCGGCAACATGGCCAACCCCGCCTTTTCCCGTGACTATTTCAATCCGGCGTTGCTGGAAACGGGGCGTTCGGGCCAACAGCCTGTTGACCTGTCGGTGTTTGAAAACGGCAACCAGGTGCCCGGCAAGTATCGGGTGGATATTTGGGTGAATGACATGCTGATGGAGACGCGTGATGTTCGGTTTGTCATCAAGCCCGGCGGCGACGATAAAGCCGGCCTGCAGCCTTGCCTGACGGGGGAGGATTTACAACGGCTCGGCGTGAAGATCGAGCGGTTTCCCGCATTGAACCGCGCGGAAGAGTGCGCGAATTTGGCCGCCATCCCGCAGGCCTCGGCGCAATTTCAATTTAACCGCCAGCGGCTGGTGCTGAGCATTCCCCAGGCGGCGTTGGAAAATCGGGTGCGTGGCTATGTACCGCCCGAACTGTGGGACGAAGGGATGCCGGCGATGCTGCTTAACTACGGTTTCACCGGCAGCAACAGCAAGGGGCGCGATCGTTTTACCCAGAGCGCGAGCAGCTACTACCTCAACCTGCGGCCGGGGTTCAATCTGGGGGCCTGGCGGGTGCGGAATTACACCACCT
Source organism: Serratia sp. CY84636 (assembly GCF_052166245.1). Taxonomy (NCBI): domain Bacteria; kingdom Pseudomonadati; phylum Pseudomonadota; class Gammaproteobacteria; order Enterobacterales; family Yersiniaceae; genus Serratia; species Serratia sp. CY84636. Next base: position 1,497,889 of record NZ_JBJNOX010000002.1, on the reverse strand, counting down.
GGAGCTACAACAGCGGCGGTGGCGGGCGGCAGTCGGAAGATCGCTGGGACACCGTCTATACCTACGCCCAGCGCAATATCATCAGCCTGAAGAGCTTGCTCACGCTCGGTGAAAGCAGCACTCCGTCCGATGTGTTTGACAGCGTGTCGTTTCGCGGCGCGCAGCTGGCCTCCGATGACGACATGTTGCCGGAAAGCCTGCGCGGCTATGCGCCGGTGGTGCGCGGCATTGCGCGCAGCAACGCGCAGGTGGTCATTCGCCAAAACGGTTATGTCATCTACCAGAGTTATGTCGCGCCGGGCGCGTTCGAGATTTCTGACATGTATCCGACCGGCGGCAGCGGCGATTTGGACGTGACGATCAAAGAGGCGGACGGCAGCGAACAGCATATGACCGTGCCTTTTGCCAGCTTGCCGGTATTGCAACGCGAAGGGCGCCTGAAATACGCGCTGACGTCCGGCCAATATCGCACTTACGATCACAGCGTGGAGAAAAAGGTTTTCTCGCAGGGCAGCCTGATTTACGGCTTGCCGGCCGGCTTTACCCTCTATGGCGGCGGGCAATTCGCCGGCCCGTATCAATCCTTGGCCTTGGGGGTGGGTAAAAACCTGGGCGAGTTCGGCGCCCTGTCGGTGGACGCGACTCAGGCCTGGGCGAAACAGGAACATCAGCCGAAAAGCGACGGCCAGTCGTGGCGCGTGCGCTACAGCAAAAACATCGTAGCGACCGGCACGAACTTCGCCATTGCCGGCTACCGCTATTCGACCAGCGGCTATTATGGGCTGCAGGAAGTGCTGGACACCTACCGCAGCGGCAACCGCTACGCCCTGACAGACCGCCGTAAAAACCGCGCCGAGATTACGCTCAACCAGAATTTATGGGAGGGGGCGGGGTCGCTTTCCCTCAGTGCGGTCAGCGAAGATTACTGGAATTCCGAGCGCAACATGCAATCGCTGAGCGCGGGTTACAACAATAGCTGGAATGGCATCAGTTACGGTTTTAACTACAGCTACAACCGTAATTCACAGGCGATTTACGGTGACTCAGACCGGGGACAACGGCGTATTTACGATCGCGACCAACTGTTTGCCTTCAATATCAGCGTGCCGTTGGAGAAATGGCTGAGCAACACCTACGCCACCTATAGCCTCAATACCAGCCAAAAAGGCAATACCAGCCATACGGCGGGGCTCAACGGCACGGCGCTGGCCGGCAACAACCTCAACTGGAGCGTACAGGAAGGGTATGGCAATCAGGGCCAGGGCAACAGCGGCAATGCCAACCTTGACTGGCGTGCCACCTACGGCGAACTCGTCGCGGGATACGCTTACGATCGCAGCCAACAGCGCGTCAACTATGGCGTAAAAGGGGGCGTGATTGCCCACGAAGACGGCGTTACCTTCGGCCAGCCCTTTGGCGAGACGGCCGCCCTGGTGACGGCGGCCGGCGCCAGCGATGTGGCGGTCGGCAACCAGGTCGGGGTGAAAACCGATTGGCGCGGCTATGCCATCGTTCCTTATGCCACCCCTTATCGCAACAACTCGATTCGTCTTGATGTGGAGAGTTTGCCGGATGATGTCGATCTCGCGCTGACCAACCAGTTGGTCACGCCTACCCGCGGCGCGGTAAGCCGGGCGAATTTCAAGGCGCACGTCGGCAAAAGGATCCTGATGAGAGTCACGGATCCACATGGGGTGCCTCTCCCTCTGGGGGCCAGCGTCCGCGATGCGGATCATTCGGCGCAGCCGTTCCTGATTGGTGGGGATGGGTTGGTTTATCTGTCCGGCATGGCGGAACAAGGTCGACTCATCGTGCAGTGGGGGCGAAATGCCGAGCATCAGTGCCGCATCAGCTATCAACTGCCGGCGGAGAAACCCGCTGCAGGGATCCAAACCCTCAATGGCGTTTGCCAATAGATCTCGCTCCGTATCCATCATGACTTGTTAAGTGAGAGTGAAAATGAACGTTTTTATCAGGATATTCGGTTACGGCGCTCTGCTATGGCTGGCGACGCTAACGACGGTGGCGTATGCCGGCACCTGTACCACCAACGCGAAAACCATCCGCATGGGGTTGCTGACGCTGGCCGTGGATCCGCGTATTGAAATCGGCGAACAGTTGGCTGTCCGTACGGAAAACAGCATCAGCGGCACGACGTTTTCTTTCCTTTGCTCGGGCTCGGTGGCCTATCGCTCCCTGTCGCCGCTGACGCCGAGTGCGCTGCCCGGCGTGTTTGAAACGGGCATCGACGGCGTAGGCGTGACGATTTCGGACCTGTGGCAGAGCAATAAGAACGTGCCTTTCAATACGGCGATTTCGCCCAACCTGCTGACGCCGTGGATCAACCGCAATGATGTCAGGCTGACGTTTATCAAAACCGGCCCGATTAAAACCGGCGGTGATATGGGGGGGAAGATTATCGCCAGATATTATCTGGACTCGACCTCGGTATTGGACTTGAGCATTTCCGGCATGAAGGTCATTCAGAAAAGCTGCCTGGTGGATTTGAATTATAAAAATCAAACGGTGGACTTAGGCAGCCCAAAACGCAGCGAATTTAATGGGGTCGGCAGCAGCGCGGTGTCTTCCGAACGTAACTTCTTCGTGGTCCTGCAATGCCAGGAAGACAATATTCCGGTACAGGTGACGTTTGAAGCGGCCGGAAATTCGCCGGGCGTAGGCATGATCGCTATTGCCGACGGTTCTGATGCGGCAAAGGGCGTTGCCGTGGAGGTCCTGGACGAGAACCGTAATCCGCTCACGTTTTCCCGGCCGATTAACTATCACACCGCTGCCGAAAAAGAGATCAGAATTCCCTTAATGGCGCGTTATAAGCAGACGGGGGACATTAGCCCCGGGCAGGCCGATGCCGTCATGACATTCACCATTACGCAGAATTAAGGGAGCCGCATCAAAAATATAATGCCGTCTTTTCCCGCGGCATTATTGGTGGCATCCGGCGCTGCAGGCCGATGCCAATGCAATGACAACACGCATGTATGGCTGTGTTTGTCCGTTTAAATATGGAGATTAACCAATGAAAGAACTGTCTGTTATCGAAATGAATGAAGTGTCAGGCGCCTATTCCTGGGATATGAGCAATGGGCTGGCCGGCCTGATTGGCAGCGCCGTCACCAATGCCGCGGAAGCCGTTTCGTCCGTTGCTTTGGGCGCCGCGGTCGGCAGCATGGCGGGCGCCGTCATCGGCGGTAAGCACGGCGGCGACGGCGGCGGTCTGCTGGGCGTCGGCTCCATTGGCCAGGGCGTTGGCATGGTCGCTGCGGGTATTCTGGGCGGCGTGGCCAGCGGCGTGGCCGCGGCCGTTGTTGGCTGGGATACCACCCTGGAATACTCCAAAAAAGGCCTCGATGGGCTGATTAACGGCACCATCAGCTAAATCAATATTGCTGTCCAAGGCCGCAGCGCTCGCGCTGCGGCTGTCTCCCGGTCAGGCATGCGCAGGTCTTCCTATGAGTGATAATAAGAGCAGAAATATTTTCCGCCAGGAGGCGGTCAATTATCAACGTCAAAGATGGACCGGCAGAGCGCTGCTGATTTCCGGCGCGTCCAGCTCTGTGATTGCCGTGACGTGCCTCGTTTTTATTCTTATTTTGGCGAGCGCGCTCTATTTTTGTGAATATACGCGCAGGGTGGATGTCGAGGGGGAGGTGATCAGCATTCCGCATTCGACGAACGTTTTTTCTTCCCAATATGGCTATGTGAATCGGTCTTTCCACCAGGCCGGTGATGTGGTGGAAAAAGACGAGCCGCTGTATATCATCGATGTTTCCAGAAGCACGGCCTCGGGTAATGTCAGCCATATTGCCGCGGGTGAAATCAACAAGCAGATCGGCAATCTGGATTCGATCATCAGCAAGCTGAAAAAAAACAAAGACGCGATGCTGGAGAACCTGAGAAAACAGATCGACAGCTATGAGATAGCGTATAAAGAAACGGAAAAACTTAACCTCAGTGCCAGAGACGGCATGGAAAAAATGAGGGAGAGTTTGAAAAACTATGAGCATTACCTGACGAAAGGGTTGATTACCAAGGATCAGCTGAATTATCAGCGTTCGCTCTTTCAGCAACAGCAGAGTTCCTATCAGGCGCTCAACAGCCAAAAGATTCAGCAGAATATCCAGCTGTCGCAGCTGCGCAGCGATCTGCTGATTCGCGCCGCCGATTACGACAATCAAATATCGCAAAGCGAATCGCAACGCAGCGAGCTGCAACGCCAATTGGCGGAATCCAACGCCGGCGACCAGGTGATTATCAAGGCGCCGCTGAAGGGGAAAATCGAGTCGCTGAGCGTGACCGCCGGGCAGGTGGTCGAGAGCGGCAGCAGCCTGGCGCAGATCAAGCCGATTGAGAACATCAAATATTATCTGGTGTTGTGGCTGCCGAATAACAGTTTGCCCTACGTGAAAATCGGCGATGGCATCAACATTCGCTACGAGGCTTTTCCCTCGGACAAGTTCGGCCAGTTTCCGGGGCGCATTGAATCCATCTCTTCGGTTCCGGCTTCTCCGCAGGAGATGGCGGAATACAGCAGCGGCAATAAAAGGGAGCGAAACGCCTACTACAAAGTGTTGGCGTCCATCAGCGACACGCAATTCAGCGACAAAGGGAAATATCTGGAGATCAGCAGTGGGCTGCAGGCCAGGGTGATTGTGTTCCTGGATAAGAAACCGCTTTATCAATGGGCGGTCGCGCCTTTGTATGACATAAAAAACAGCGTGGTGGGGAGAGTCGATGAAGGATCATAATCTTTTTGAACGGATCAACGAAAAGTTAACGTTCTCTCTGCGTAAACGGGTGCCGAGCATCTTGCAGTCGGAGTCGTCGGAGTGCGGCCTGGCCTGCCTCGCGATGATCTCTTCTTATTACGGATTTAATGTGGATATGCTGAGCCTGCGGCAGCGATTCGGCATTTCCACCCAGGGCGCGACCCTGGGCACCCTGTCACAAATCGCGGCGCAAATTCAGCTGAAGACGCGGGCCTTGTCGCTGGACATCGATGAAATCAATCAACTGAAAACGCCCTGCGTATTGCATTGGAACATGAACCATTTCGTGGTGCTGGTTAAGGTTCAGCGCGCGGGCTTTGTGATTCACGACCCTGCCTTCGGGCGCCGAGTGATTGGCCTGCAAGAGATGTCGAACCATTTTACCGGCATTGCGCTGGAGCTGTGGCCCGACAAGGCTTTTCAGCAAGAGACCTTAAAGACCCGTTTACGCCTGCTGGATTTGATGAAAAATATCGAGGGGCTGCCGGGAACGCTGCTCAAGATTTTTGCCTTATCGCTCGTCATCGAGTCGGTCAACCTGCTGCTGCCCGTGGGGACCCAGCTCGTGACCGACCATGTCATTCAGGCGCATGACTACAGCTTGCTGACGGTCATCTGTTTGGGGTTGATCTTCTTCACCCTGTTTCGCGCCGTGGTCAGCATCGCCAGGGCCTGGATTTCCATCGTGCTGGGGACGCTGACCGATATCCAGTGGAAGACGACGCTGTTCGAACATTTGCTGAAGCTGCCGCTGGACTTTTTCGAGAAACGGCACCTGGGGGATATCCAATCGCGGTTTTCCTCACTGGATGCGATCAGAACCACCTTTACCAATAATATCGTCGGCGGGATCATCGACGGCATCATGACGGTCGGCTTGTTCGTGATGATGATGGTCTATGGCGGCTGGCTGGTCTGGGTGGTGTCAGGCTTCACCCTGGTCTACATCCTCATCAGGATGATGACCTACCGCACCTACCGCCAATTCTCGGAGGAACAAATCGTCAAGGCGGCCAAGGCCAACTCGCATTTCATGGAGACGCTGTACGGTATTTCCACGGTCAAAGCGCTGGGCATCAAGGAAACGCGCTCCAGCTATTGGCTCAATTTGAATGTCGATGCCGCCAATACCAATATCAAAATCACCCGTTTCAATATGATGTTCGGCGGGATCAATACCTTTATCACCACGCTCGATCAGGTGGCGATACTTTGGCTCGGCGCCATGATGGTCATCGACAATACGATGACGCTCGGCATGTTCATGGCGTTCAACGCCTATCGCGGCCAGTTCTCGCAGCGGGCTTCCAGCCTGATCGATCTGGCGATCGGCCTGCGCATGCTGTCGCTGCACAATGAGAGGATATCCGACATCGTCTTTACCGATGCGGAGGCGGAGTCCGCGCCGCGGCAGGTCTTCGAACCGGGCAAGGGGGTTGCCGTTGAGGTTAAAAACCTCACCTATCAATATGACGCGCTGTCCCGGCCGATCTTTAAAGACCTGGATATCCGCATTGCCGCCGGCGAGAGCGTCGCCATCGTCGGGGCGTCAGGCGTGGGGAAAACCACCTTGCTGAAGGTCATGTGCGGCTTGCTCAACCCAACCTCGGGAGAGATCCTGGCCGACATGATGGATATCCATAAAATCGGCGTGAATAACTACCGCAATGCGATCGCCTGCGTGTTGCAGGACGACCGGTTATTCTCCGGCTCGATCGCGGAAAACATCAGCGGCTTCGAGGTCAACGCCAATAAAGAGTGGATTGTGGCCTGTGCGATGCACAGCAACATTCACGAGGAAATCATGCAGATGCCGATGGGTTACGAAACCCTGATCGGAGAGCTGGGGAACGGCATCTCCGGCGGGCAAAAGCAACGTCTGTTTATTGCACGCGCCCTCTACCGGCGACCAAGCGTGCTGTTTATGGATGAAGCGACCAGCCATCTGGACGTTGAGAATGAATTGGCGATCAACCGGGCGATATCTTCGCTGAATATCACGCGCGTGATTGTCGCCCACAGAAAATCGACGATCGACTCGGCGGATAGGGTGGTGGCGCTGGGGGCCGCGAGCGGCGGCTAACGCTCGCCCGGCAACCCAGGCTGTCCCCGCGGCCAAAATCGCGGTAAAATGCAGCAGTTGACCTTATCGCACGCCATCAGGCCGCCGTACTCGCTATGAAAATGCGCAAACCGCGCCGTCCGCCCGGGCGGTGGATCTATTACATCCTGCATGAAGACATGCTGTGGCCCTGCCCGGTCAAATGGGAGTGGGAGAGCGGCTATAACGCCTGGCTGCCGTTTTACTATTCCCCCACGCTGGAGTTCGTCGCCGGCAACCCCGCCCGCGCCACCAAAGTCAGCAGCGGTCGGCGTTAAGCGGGCAGCGCGTGCTGCTCGCCTTGCCGCTCGGCATCCGCTCACCTAAGATCATTGCATCACCCACAGGTTTTCCGGGAGCTCCCATGTCTACTCTGTTTCGCACTTCTCTTTGCGGCGCGGTGGCGTTGCTGCTGCTGGCGGGCTGTCAGCAAACGGCGCATAAACCGACGCCGCCGCTGCAGGCGCAGTTGGATCACATCGCTTCGATGCTGGCCGGCGGGCACTTCCTGCGCGTGGACTGCGGGCGCAGCGATGTGCCGGACGATGTCAAATTGCAACGCACCGCGATGCGAGCGGCGCAGCATCGCGGCTGGGATACGCAGGCGGCAGGGTATCGGCAGCTGCCGGCGCTCACCCAGGCGCGCTACCTGACTCTGCAGCAGGACAATCAGCTGCTGACGGACAAATGCACCACACTCAGCCGCAGCACCGCACGCTTTATCGCGGCGGCGCAGGCCGATCAGGAAGACTACATGGAGTAGCGCGACGGTGTGCCTTTCGGGCGCTCGTCGCGGGCGCCCAAAAATTCTTTGCAGGATAACGATTTATCGCTCATCATTTGAAATGATGTTTCACTTTTATCCATCGAGCCCACCTTGAACCTGTATGCCGCCCTGCGTCAGCGCGTGGAAAATACGCCCTGGTACGCCAAACGGAAAAGCTACCGCGTGCTGTTCTGGCGCGAAATCACGCCGCTGGCGGTGCCCATTTTTCTGGAGAACGCCTGCGTTCTGTTGATGGGGGTGCTGAGCACCTTTCTGGTGAGCTGGCTCGGTAAAGAGGCGATGGCCGGGGTGGGGCTGGCGGACAGCTTCAACATGGTGATCATCGCCTTTTTCGCCGCGGTGGATCTCGGCACCACCGTGGTGGTGGCCTTCAGCCTCGGCAAGCGCGATCGTCGGCGGGCGCGCGCGGCGGCGCGTCAGTCCCTGGTCTTGATGACCGGCGTGGCGCTGCTGTTGGCGGCAGGCATCCATCTGGCGGGCGAACCGATCATCGATGTGATCGCCGGGGCGGCCTCGCCGGAGGTGAAGGCGCTGGCGCTCTCTTACCTGCAGACCACGGTGTGGAGCTACCCGGCGGCGGCGATTGCGCTGATTGGCAGCGGCGCATTGCGCGGCGCGGGCAACACCAAGATCCCGCTGCTGATCAACGGCGGCATGAATATCCTCAATATCATCATCAGCAGCATTCTGATTTACGGCATGCTCGGCTGGCACGGGCTGGGCTTCGTCGGCGCCGGGCTGGGGCTGACGATTTCCCGCTATATCGGTGCCATCGCCATTCTCTATGTGCTGGCGATCGGTTTTAACCCGGCGCTGCACATCACGCTGAAAAGCTATTTCACGCCGCTGAAGATGAGCATCCTGTGGGAAGTGCTGGGGATCGGCATTCCCGCCAGCGTCGAATCGGTGCTGTTCAACGGCGGCAAGCTGCTGACGCAGATGTTCGTCGCCGGCATGGGCACCAACGTGATCGCCGGCAACTTCATCGCTTTTTCTATCGCTTCGCTGATCAACTTGCCGGGCAACGCGCTGGGCTCTGCCTCGACCATCATCGTGGGGCGGCGGCTCGGCAAAGGCGAGATCGGCCAGGCGGAGCGGCAGCTGCGCCATATTTTCTGGCTGTCGACCCTCGGGCTGACCGCCATCGCCTGGGGCACGGCGCCGCTGGCCGGCGTCTTTGCCGCGTTCTATACCTCGCAGGATGACGTAAAAACGGTAGTGAAAACCCTCATCTGGCTCAACGCCGCCTTTATGCCGATCTGGGCCGCTTCCTGGGTGTTGCCCGCCGGGCTGAAAGGCGCGCGCGACGCCCGCTTCGCCATGTGGGTGACGATGCTGGGCATGTGGGGCTGCCGCGTGGTGGCCGGTTATGTGCTGGGCATTGAACTGGGCATGGGCGTGGTGGGCGTCTGGCTGGGGATGTTTCTCGATTGGGCGGTGCGCGGCGCTTTGTTTTACTGGCGCATGGTCAGCGGGCGCTGGCTGTGGAAATATCCGCGGGTCAGGCGCACGGACGCCGGATAGTCTCGTCCGTGCGAAGCCTGCCGGTAGCCTGGGGGACACCGGCAGGAAAAACGCGTTCAGAGGGAAGGGTACCAGCGCAACGACTTATTGACCGGCCCCGGCGTGACCAACACTTTGCCCCGGCCGGCCAGATTCAACAGCAGGTTGCGCGCCTGATAGATGGTGATGTCGTTAGACTCGGCCAGCTGGCGAGTGGTGGGCCACTCGCCGGGGGGCGGGGGGGCCGCACCGTTGGCCACAGGGCAGAGGCGGTGCAGCGTGGTTAATAAATGCTGCTGCAGGTTTTGTAATTCTTGTTGTTTTGGCGTGCGTTTTATCATGTCAGCCTCCCTTAAGCCTCAGCCGAGTTTTGATATAACGGTAAGCGTCTCCCGGACAATAATGCTCTGTTCCGGCAATACCCTTCTTGAACCGGTCGCGAACGCCTGCCTGAACCCGATATTTCCGTTGCGATAATCCCGCGGCACTCACCGATCAGAAGGGGTAACGGGGTGGCTAAATGCTCAGCCTGCTGTATGTAATGGCTGTAATTCATATCTTTTCTCCATTATTTACTGCCCGGTGCCGGTTTTTACCGGACCGAATTGATAAGCCTCCCTTTCCTTTTCCGGATCATTATAACGCAAATAGAAAAAAGGCGATCAATAATGTCGCGTGATATATATTTTACGAGATAATTGACTGACGTTGTTAATTTTACGATCTGTTGTTTCGCAAAAATATATTTGCCCTGTGGTTTTTGGGCTTATATCTCGTATTTATTGCTTTTGCCGGAAATGACTTTTCAAATTGTCGCGGTTTTTGTAACAATATTCGGGCCAAGACAAGCGAATAAGTTAAATCTTAGTGTAATTTTCATGATGGGTAGTAAATTTTGTGGAAATTTAAAGATTTGATTTTTTTCTTTCTCGTCAGCGTGAGTTTTGCTGAATACCTAAAATGGGTAATGATGAAATAAAATACGCGATTTAATTATCGTGAGGGTTTGCTTTGTCTGCGGATAATACCGTTTTCATTCTGGATTATATAAATAACTGTTAAAGGAACGGGAGCGATCCTGCGCTTTTTACATAAATTAAAGGAATAAGTGAATTATGAAACTGAACAAAATCATGCTGGCAGCGGCTCTGGCGTTTGGCGTTTCTTCTCTGGCGCATGCCGGCGATCAGGGGCATGGCAAAGTGACGTTTACCGGTTCCATTATTGATGCGCCTTGCTCCATTTCTCCTGAGACCGTGGACCAGACCGTGGATATGGGCCAGGTTTCCAACGTTGCGTTGAAAAATGGCGGCAAATCGGCGCCACGCCAGTTCGATATCAAACTGGAACAGTGCGACAACTCGACGCTGAAAACCGTCACGACCACCTTCGAAGGCAAAGCCTCTGCCGCCAACAAGGATCTGCTGGGCATCGTCGGCACCGCCAGCGGCGCCAGCATCGCCATCACCGACACCGCCAGCAATCCGATCAAGCTGGGCACCGCCACGGCTCCGCATAACCTGGGTGCCGGTACCAACACGCTGCGCTTTGCGGCTTACCTGCAGGGCGACGGCGCTTCCGCCAGCGTGGTTCCGGGTGATTTCACCGCCGTAGCCGACTTCAAGCTGGCTTACCAGTAAGCCTGCGCCATTGGCGTGACTTTTTGCATGCGGGGGTTCCCCGCATGCATTTTTCCAAGATGGAAGGGCAGTTGTCAGGAGGTTCAGTGCGCCGATTTATTCACCCTTTAGTGTCTCCTTGCATATTGATGGCCACGCTGATGAGCCCGGCCGTGTCGGCGGCGCCCAGCTCTCAAGGCTGGGGGCGCGTAAATATGCAAGGAGCCATTATTGATACCGCTTGCGCGATCGCCGCCGGCAGCCGCGAACAGACTATCGATATGGCCGTAATGCCGACGGGAAATATGATGCGTGACGGTTTGGGCAATACACATGCCTTCACCATTGAATTAATCAACTGCACGCTTGAGCGCCCGAAGCCGAATTTACCGGACTGGCGGCAGTTTCAGGTGGTTTTCGACGGTGATGCCGAGGGCGATTTATTCGGCGTGCACGGCGAAGCGAAAGGCATCGCGCTGCAAATATCCGATGGCCTGGGGAATATTGCCGCGCCAGGTCGGCCGTTGCCGCTTGGCGATATAACGCCAGGCAGCATGTCGCTTAATTATTCCATAAAGCTGGTTGCCAATAATCAACCGATGCGTGCAGGGGATTATTTTTCCGCCGTGCGTTTTAAGCTGGATTATTACTGAGCGCTGCGATTGCGGCGAGCCGCAACGCCAGAATTATACGATATAAGGTTAGGGATATGATGTTGTCGCCTGCTGGGAAGCTATTTCGTTTTCAGGTGCTGGGGTTATGTATCACGCTGGCGCTGGGAAGTTCATCAACGTGGGTATATGCCGAAGACGGTATTCAGTTTAATGCCGACATTTTGGACGTGAACGATCGCAAAAATATCGACCTAAGCCAATTTTCCCGCAGTGGATACATTATGCCGGGAAGTTACAGCATGGTGGTTCATCTCAATAAAAGCGAGTTACCCGAGCAGAAAATCCCTTTTTATCCGCCGGACAAGGAACCTGACGGCAGCCGCGCCTGCGTCGGCAAAGCGCTGGTCGATCAGCTGGGGCTGAAATCGGCGGCGATGCAAACGCTCACCTGGTGGCATCAGGGAGAGTGTCTGGATGAGTCCAGCCTGAAAGGGATGGTGTCGCGCGGCGATCTGGCGACGGGCGCGCTGTATTTAAGCGTGCCGCAGGCCTACCTGGAATACAGCTCGGAAGACTGGGATCCGCCGTCGCGTTGGGATGAAGGCATTCCGGGCCTGCTGTTCGATTACAACGTCAACGCCCAGAGCCGGCAGCAGCAGCAGGGCGGTACGCGGGGGTACAGCGTCAGCGGCAACGGCACCGCCGGCGCCAACCTCGGCGCCTGGCGCCTGCGCGCCGACTGGCAGGGGCAGGTGAACCATCAGACCGGCAGCGGGCAATCGACCGACAAACGGTTGGACTGGAGCCGTTACTACGCCTATCGGGCCGTTTCCGCGCTGCGCTCGCGCCTGACGTTGGGTGAGGATTATCTGGATTCGGGCATTTTCGACAGCTTCCGCTTCTCCGGCGTGAGCCTGGTGTCGGACGACAACATGCTGCCGCCTAACCTGCGCGGCTATGCGCCTGAGGTGGTCGGGGTCGCCAAAACCAACGCCAAGGTGACGATCAGCCAACAGGGGCGGGTGATCTATGAAACTCAGGTGGCGGCGGGGCCGTTTCGCATTCAGGACATCAACGACGCCATCAGCGGCGAACTGGACGTGCGGGTGGAGGAGCAGGATGGCAGCGTGCAGGCGTTCAAGGTCAACACCGCCAGTATTCCGTACCTGACGCGCCCCGGCTCGTGGCGCTTCAAGCTGGCCGCCGGCAAACCTTCGGACTGGCAGCACCATTCGCGCGGGCCGCTGTTCGGCACCGGCGAGTTCTCCTGGGGCGTCAGCAACGGGTGGTCGCTGTATGGCGGGGCGCTGCTGGGCGGCGACTATAACGCGCTGTCGCTGGGGATAGGCCGCGATCTGATGATGTTCGGTGCGCTGTCGTTCGACGCCACCCAGTCGCGGGCGCGGTTGCCGCAGCGGGATGAGACGCTGAGCGGCGGCTCTTATCGCGTGAGCTATTCGAAAACCTTCGACGAGCTGGACAGTCAGGTCACCTTCGCAGGCTATCGCTTCTCGGAGGAGGACTTCATGAGCATGGGCGAATACCTTGATGCGCGCTATTACGGCAGCCGGGTCGGCAACAACAAGGAGATGTACACCATCACCTTCAACAAGCAGTTCCGCGACTGGGGGCTGAGCAGCTATCTCAACTACAGCCACCAGACCTATTGGGATCGTCCGTCCAACGATCGTTACAACCTGACGCTGTCGCGCTATTTCGATCTCGGCGAGATAAAAAACCTGAATCTGTCGCTGTCGGCCTACCGCAACCGCTACAACGAAACCAACGACGACGGCATGTACCTGTCGCTGTCGATGCCGTGGGGCAACGGTGCCACGCTCAGCTACAACAGCACGGTGAACCGCAATGACAACACGAACCGGGTGGGGTACTACCAGCGAGTCGATGAGCACAACAACTATCAGCTGAGTGCCGGCAGCTCGCGCCGCGGCGCCAACCTGAGCGGCTACTACAACCACGAGGGCGATGCGGCGCGCCTGAGCGCCAACGCCAGCTATCAGGAAGGACGCTACAGCGCCGTGGGGCTGTCCGCGCAGGGCGGCATGACGCTGACGCCGGAAGGCGGCGCGTTGCACCGCGTCGGCATGATTGGCGGCACGCGCCTGCTGCTGGACACCAACGGCGTGGCCGGGGTGCCGGTACGCGGCTACGGCAGCACCGTCAGCACCAACCGCTTCGGCAAGGCGGTGGTGGCGGACGTCAACAGCTACTACCGCAACAAGGCCAGCATCGATCTGGACAAGCTGGGCGACAACGCCGAAGCCACCCGCTCGGTGGTGCAGGCTACCCTGACCGAAGGCGCGATCGGCTACCGTCAGTTTGACGTCATCGCCGGCGAGAAGGCAATGGCGATCGTCAAACTGGCGGACGGCAGCACGCCGCCGTTCGGCGCCACGGTGCTGAACGCCCGTAAACAAGAAACCGGCATCGTCAACGACGGCGGCAGCGTCTACCTGAGCGGCATCAACGCCGGCGAGATCATGACGCTTCACTGGAGCGGCGCGGCGCAGTGTCAGGTGCAGCTGCCTGCCACGCTGCCGGCCGACATGCTCACGCGTACGCTGCTGCTGCCTTGCCGGCCGATCGCCGCGGCGCCGGCGGAGCCGGTTGAATAAATTCATCATCCTGAATTTGGAGTTATCGACAACATGCAAACTTTTTCTCTGAAAACCGCGGCGGTGCTCGTGCTGCTGGGCGCCACGGTGTCGCAGCACGCGCAGGCGGCGATCGCGCTCGACCGCACCCGGGTGATCTTCGACGGCGGCCAGAACTCGGTCAGCCTCAATCTCAGTAACCAGAACAAACAGCTGCCGTACCTGGCGCAGGGCTGGCTGGAGGACGAGCAGGGCAACAAGATCCAGAGCCCGCTGGTGGTGTTGCCGCCGGTGCAGCGCATCGAGCCGGGCAAACCGAGCCAGATCAAGATCCAGGCGCTGCCGGCGGCCAAACAGCTGCCGCAGGACCGCGAGACGCTGTACTACTTCAACCTGCGCGAGATCCCGCCGAAGAGCAACAAGCCCAATACGCTGCAGATCGCGCTGCAGACGCGCATCAAGCTGTTCTACCGCCCGGCGGCTATCGTGCCGAGCCGTACCGACATGGCGACGCCGTGGCAGGAGCAGCTGACGCTGACGCGGCAAGGAGAGCGTTACCAGGTCAATAACCCGACGCCGTACTACATCACCATCGTCGATGCGGGCAGCAAAAAGGGCGGCGAGGGCGTGAAGGGGTTTGAGCCTTTCATGATCGCGCCGAAAAGCCAGGCGAGCCTGACCGTCGGCGCAGCGGCTCTGGGCGGCAGCCCGGTGCTGACCTACATCAACGATTACGGCGGCCGGCCGCAGATGATCTTCAGCTGCAGCGGCACGAGCTGCAAGGTGGTGCCGGAGAAACGGACGGCTTCATAACCCGCGCTGTGAGCCATTCAGGGGTAAAGGATGAAACGAGAACGGAAAAAAATCGGCGCAGGCGCGTTGCTGCTGGCGCTCAGTCTGGGCGTGATAGCGATGCCGCCGGCGCAGGCCGACGAGGTGGACAACTGGCAGGTAGAGGGCGCCAATGGCGTGCTGCAGGTGTACGGCGCGCTGACGGAGAGCGCCTGCCGGTTGGAGATGACCAGCGCGCGGCAGGACATCTGGCTGGGTGAGACCGGCACCGCACGGTTGCGGCAGGTCGGCGATCGCGGGCAGCCGGTGGCGTTCGAGCTGCGCTTGCAGGATTGTCTGCGCACCCCGGGCGGCCAGCGTGATGCGCGCACCGGCGCGTTGACCTGGGCGCCGAATCAGCCGGCGGTGACGGTCAGCTTCGGCTCGACGGCGGACAGCGACAACCCGCAGCTGGTGAAAGCGCAGGGTACCACCGGGCTGGGGCTGCGCCTGCTGGACGGCCGCGGCCGCGACGTTCGTCTGGGCAGCCGCGGGCAACCGCTGCTGTTGACGCCGGGGCAAGATGCATTGAGCTACAGCGTGACGCCGGAGCGAACCGCGGCGCCGCTGATGGCCGGCGCGTATCGGGCGACGGTGGATTTTAGGCTGAGTTATGACTGAGGCGAGGCGATGGCACAGAAGATAACGCGTTGCCGGGCAGCGTTCTGGCTGGCGGGGATGCTGGCGCTGGGCCAACTGCCGGCGCAGGCGACCACGGTGAACGTGCGGGTCACCGTGCTTTCGCCCCCCTGCATCATCAACGGCGGGCGCCCGATTGAGGTGGACTTTGGCGATGAGGTGATGACCACCCGCATCGACGGCGCCAATTATCGGCGGGCGGTGAATTACACGCTGACGTGCAGCGGGCAGAGCAGCAACGGGCTCAAGCTGCAGGTGCAGGGGGCGGCGAGCGGTTTCGACGGCCAGCTGCTGCGCACCAGCAAGGACGGGCTAGGCATTGCGCTGCTGAACGGCGGCCGCCGCTGGCCGGTCAATCAATGGCTGAGCTTTACCTATCCGGCCGCGCCGACGCTTGAGGCGGTGCCGGTGAAATCGGCTTCCGCCAGGCTGACGGCGGGCGAGTTCACCGCCGGCGCCACCATGAAGGTGGATTACCAGTAACGCGGGAGCGAGAGCATGAAACAACGTTTTACGGCGAGCGTGCTGCTGTGCGCCGCGATGGCGTGCCCTTTCGCCTGGGCGGAAAAAACGGTCGACATGCAGTTTCGCGGCACGCTGATCGCGCCGCCGCCCTGCACCCTTAACGACGACGGGATCATCGACGTGGACTTCGGCGATCGCGTCGGCATCAACAAGGTTGATGGCGTGAACTACCGACAAACCATCGGCTACCGCATTCGCTGCGAACCGGGGATCGGCAAATGGGACATGTTGCTGAGCCTGACCGGCACCGCCGCGACGTTCGACGAAGCGGCGGTGCAAACCAATCGGCGCTCTCTGGGGATCCGCATTTACCAGAACGCCCAACCGTTCAAAGTGGGCAGCGCACTGCCCGTCGATCCCGCCAAACCGCCGTTGCTGGAAGCGGTGCCGGTCGGCAAACCGGGCGAAGCTTTGACGGAAGGCGCATTCGAGGCCGCGGCGACGCTGCGGGCCGACTACCAATGAACAAGGAGGCGCGCGTGAAAACAATACAAGCCCGCCGCCGGCCAGGCGGCCACGGAGCCATCGGCCTGCTGTTGCTGACGCTGGGCGTGAACGGCGCGGCGCACGCGGTGGACAACCTGCGCATGCACGGAGCGCTGGTGGCGGAGCCTTGCGTCATCCAGCCGGGCGACGAAGACATCGAGCTGGATTTCGGCACGCTGGTCGACAAATACCTGTACCTGAACCAGCGCACGCAGGGGCAACCGTTCGAGCTGCGGCTGACGGAGTGCGATCTCAGCCTGGGCAAGACGGTCTCGATCACCTTCAAAGGCACGGAGAATGCGCAGCTGCCGGGGCTTCTGGCACTGGCGGCGAGCAGCCAGGCGCGCGGGATCGCCATCGGCATGGAGACGCCGCAGGGGCAGCCGTTACCGCTCAACAGCGCCGGCGGCAAGTACCCGTTGCAGAACGGCAGCACGGTTATCGGCGTGCAGGCTTATGTGCGCGGCGAACCGGAAGCGATCGCGAAGCGAGCTATCGGTCGCGGCGCTTTCAGCGCCATTGCGACTTTCAGTCTGGATTACCAATGAGCGCCGGGCTCCGGCACCACAGAATAAGGATATGACGCGATGCAGCGTGTTCACTTCAGATGGATGTACTTACTGCTTGGCCTGCTGCCGGGGCTGTGCTCGGCGCAAATATACTCGTACGTGACCAAGAGCACCGGCTCCCCCAGCAACGCGTCCTATGAATTTGTGCTCGAAAGCTGGGATACGGACGATTCGTCGCCCAATCCCTGTTACCAGCAAAGTATGTGCGCGGTGGGGATCAACCACCGCCACACCAGTGCCAATACCGGCGGCAGTACGGCGGTGACACCGTCGACCTCTATCGTCGGCTCAGGGCGCTACCCACAGATCACCCAATTGAGGACGATGGGCGAACTCAGCCGCTTCTACCAAAACATCTATCCGTTGCCGATTGTCGGCGCGACTTCTCATGTGGGGGACGCTATCACTCAGGAGTGTGTCGGGCTGTTTTATACCACCAGTTCCTCTTCCGTTGTTCAGGGGGCCAGTGCGAGATTGATGCCGAGCAGCGTTTGCGGCATCGCGCCACCGCCGGTCGGGGTGTGCGGCATCGATGAGCAACAGCTCGATCTGAACCACGGGGTGTTGCCGGATACCGAACTGGTGGGCAACACGGCGCGTGGCAGCCTGCGCGTGGTTTGCTCGCAGAAGATGAACATCGTCATGTATATCCGTGTCGGCAGCAATGGCCGCCTGGATCTGGGGAACTCCGGCGTTTACAGCACGCTGCGCATCAATGGCGCTCTGGGCAACCTGGGTTACCAGTTCACTGCGGATACACGCGGCGTCACGGTGCCGATCACTTCCACGCTCGGCGTGACCGGAACGGTCAAGGCCGGCGATTACTCGGGGCAATCGGTCGCCATTCTGGCGCTGCCGTAGCCGCATTACCCCCGCCGCGCGCAGGCGCGATGCCGCGTTATGTCGTTGAGCCGCCCGCCATCGGGGGGATGGCTCACGCTCGGTGGCGGCCGGAAAGGATTATTTTAAAGGGAGCGTGCCGATGGAAAGCACCATCACTCTGGCGTTTATCGATAATGACCGTTTCTTTATTGAAGGATTGCAGCGGCTGCTGCTGGCGTATTTCTCGCGCTGCGGCATGCGGGTTCAGCTGCTGGACGCCGCACAGGCGCATCGGGCGGATATGGTGTTCCAGTCCGTGGAGCGAGACTGGCAGGCGCGTTTCTGCCTGCGTTCAGTGAGCGGCAGCCGACCGATCAACTTTGCGCTGCGTGAGCCGGGCGATATTCGCTGGCGCGATAAGCCGCGTTGCATCAGCGAAACGGGGGTGATCTTCCGCAATGACTCGCCGGACAGCGTAGTCAGACAGCTGGACCTGGCGCTGGCGGCGCGGGCGCAAAGCGGGGCAGCGCACCGCTGCCATTGGTGCGAACGGCAGCGCATTACCCGCCGCGAGCAGGACGTGATGCGCTATCTGGCCTGTGAATTGCCGCAGACCACCATTGCGCGCAACCTGCACCTGAGCGTGAAAACCGTCAGCAACCACAAACAGGCGGCGATGAGAAAACTGGGTTTCAAACGCAACGCGGATCTCTACCACTGGCTGCGAATGGGCGGGTTGAAAACCGTAGAGCGGCCGCGAGGGTGACGGCGCGGCTCAGGCGCCAGACCTACGCCTGAGCCGCTGCGGCGTCAATACAGCAGGGTCATCGCGCTGAAGAACAACAGCGTCAACGCGATGATGATGACGTTTTGCGTGGCTTTGCGCACCAGCTTACCGGCGCTCAGACGGCTGTCGATGACGTAGAGCAGCGGCACCATCAGTAGCACGTAGGCAAACATCAGCATGGCGGTAAAAGGCTGCACATTCATTCCGGCGGCTCCTGTGGGTCATCTTGGCCGATCAGGTGCACCAGCACGGCCTCTGTTTGATGGGGAAGCCCGACAAAGGGCGAATGGACGGGGTGAGCCGGCTCGAACGGCAGGCCGGCGCGCCGCGTCTTCACCGCCGCTTGCAGGATCTTCTTTTGGTGTCTTTGCGTGTGGTCGACCATGCGCCTCCGAATAGGGCCGCCCGCAGGCGGCCGACTGCCATATTGCCCATTAAGGTGGAGAAGGATTGCGGGCCACTGCCGGGGCCACGCACTCATAATATTGCGAATGATAATTATTATCAATAATGAAAATGAAAAAATTAAGGGTATTGCGGGCGGCGCATCAGGCGGGGCGTAAAAAGAAAAAGCACGCCTTGCGGCGTGCTTTGCAGGGTATTACCGGTGGCGGTTACTTCTGATCGGGCAGCGCGTAAGCGACCACATAGTCGCCCAGCTTGGTGCCGAAGGAACCGTGGCCGCCGGCGTAGATCAGGACGTACTGCTTACCGTTGACCTCATAGGTCATCGGCGTCGCCTGGCCGCCGGCCGGCAAGCGCGCTTCCCACAGCTTCTCACCGTTGGTCACGCTGAAGGCGCGCAGGTAGTTGTCTGCGGTGGCGCCGATGAAGAACACGTTACCGGCGGTGGTCACCGGGCCGCCCAGCATCGGCATGCCCATTTTGAACGGCAGTGGCAGCGGGGAGCTGTCGCGCACGGTGCCGATGCGTTTTTTCCACACGATGTCGTTGGTTTTCAGATCAACGGCGGAAATGTAACCCCAGGCCGGCTGTTTGCACGGCAGGCCGAACGGTGACAGGAACGGATTCAGCGTGACGCCGAACGGCACGCCATACTGCGGCTGGATACCGGTTTCGGTACCGCTGCCGCCCTTGTCGCCTTCCGGCGGCTCAATCGGGTTGCCTGGGCCGCGTGGGATCAGTTTGGAGACGAACGGCAGCGCAATTGGGTTGGCGATGGCGATTTCGCGATCGGTATCGACGGCCAGGCCGCCCCACTCGAACATGCCGAGGTTACCCGGGAACACCAGCGTGCCCTGCTCGGAAGGCGGGGTGAAGGTGCCTTCATAACGCAGGCTGTGGAACATCACGCGGCAGACCAGCTGGTCATAGATGGTCGCGCCCCACATGTCTGCACCGGTCAGTTTCTTCTCAGGGCGGAAGGTCAGCTCGGAGAACGGCTGGGTCGGTGACAGGCGATCGCCTTTGGCCGGCCCCTGCGGTACCGGTTTCTCCGGCGCCGGCACCACCAGTTCGCCGTTGGTGCGGTTCAGCACGAAGATGTTGCCGGTTTTGGTCGGCACATAGATGACCGGCACTTTTTTACCGCTCTTGTCGGTAATGTCCGCCAGGGTCGGCTGCGCCGGCACGTCCATGTCCCACAGGTCATGGTGGACCGTCTGATAGAACCAGGCCAGCTTGCCGGTGGAGGCGTTCAGCGCCAACAGGCCGCTGGCGTAGCGCTCCATTTCCGGGGTGCGGTTGCCGCCCCAGATGTCCGGCGTGGCGACGCCCATCGGCAGATAGACGATATCCAGCTTGGCGTCATAAGCGGCCGGTGCCCAGGAGTTCGGCGAGTTCGGCACGAAGTGATGCTCGTCCGCCGGGATGGCGTTCGGATCTTTCGCGCCCGGATCGAAGGCCCACAGCAGCTTGCCGCTGTTGACGTCGAAGCCGCGGATCACGCCGGAAGGCTCGCGGGTGGAGTAGTTGTCGGTCACGGCGCCGGCGACGACGATCACTTTATCGGTGATCACCGGCGGCGAAGTCGGCTCGTAGTGGCCCGGCGTCGCATACGGCATGTTGCTCTGCAGGTTCAGTTCGCCGTTGTTGGCGAAGTCCGGGCACGGTTTGCCGGTTTCGGCGTCCAGCGCGAACAGGCGGCCGTCGTTGACCGGCAGAATGATGCGGCGTGCGCACATCGCCGGTGCGGCGTTGCCGGCAGCGTCTGCGGCGGCAGCGGTTTCGTGGTAAGACACGCCACGGCAGGTGATGTGCTGGAAGGTCGGGTTGTACTTCAGCTGCGGATCAAACTTCCATTTTTCTTTACCGGTGGCGGCATCCAGCGCAAACAGCTTCTGGTGCGGCGTACACATGTAAAGGGTATCGCGGATCTTGATCGGCGTGACTTCGTTGGTGATTTCACCCGGATCGTTGGCGGTCTTCAGATCGCCGGTCTGGAAACGCCAAACCTCTTGCAGCTGGCCAACGTTTTTGTCGTTGATCTGGCTCAGCGGCGAGTAACGGGTGCCTTCCTGGGTGCGGCCATAAGCCGGCCAGTCGGCGCCGGTGGTGTCTTTAGGCTGCACCTGCGCGGCGTCGAGGGTGCCGTTGATCTCTTGCGGATCGTTGAACACGGCATAGGCCAGCGCAATGACGGTGATGACCAGCGCTGCGCTCAGCGCACCGTAGGCGAACTTGCCGTTGGCCACCAGCTTACGGTAGATAAACGGCAATACCAGCCACAGGCCGAAGAAGAAGGTGACGTCCAGACGCGGCGTCAACGCCCAGAAGTCCGGGCCGACTTCCCACAAGGCCCAAACGGTGGTGCCCAACAGGAACACGGCATACAGCAGCAGCGCAGTGGCGCGGCGGCGGAACAGCAGCCAAGAGGTCGCCAGCAGCACCAGCCCGGCGATGATGTAATACAGCGAACCGCCCAACTTGGCCAGCCAAATGCCGCCGCCGAGCAGATAAAGCCCGCTCAGGGCGGCAAACAGCGCCGTTATGACGATAAGCGGCGATAGTGACGCTTTATTTTGCATAGCAATACCCTTACCAAAAATGAAAGTCCCCGATTTAGAGATTAAGCCAAATCGGAAAAAACACGCGGTTTCTCCCTAATATTTCAGCGGGAAGCCGCTAGGGTGACGTAAAACCCATCCCGTCTTTTAACCTTAAGGTGCTTTGCCTTATTCAAAGCGGTAAGACAAGGTGGCGCCGCCACCCCAGTTGCGACCCGGCGCCGGCTCGAAATAGCGGCCGTTGCCTTCGTTGACGATCACCGAACCGACGTAACGGCGATCGAACACGTTATCTACCCGGCTGAACACGTCCAGCGCCCAGCGGTTCCAGGTAAAGCGATAGCCGGCGTTTACGCCGGCCACGGTGTAAGAGGGGGCCTGCGCGCTGTTGGCGTCGTTGGCCTGAATGTCGCTCATGTAGCGCAGCTCCGCGCCGGCGTGCCAGCCTTCCGGCGGCGCAAAGGCCAGCGAAGCGTAGCCCATGTTGCGCGCGATGCCCGGCAGGCGATTGCCGGCGGGAATAGTCTGGGCCGGGGTACAAACGGCTTTGCCGCACATATCGCTGCGGTAGGTGGCGTCCAGCAGCGTCCAGGCCATATGCAGGCGCCAGTCCAGCGCAAACTCTTGATCCAGCGCCAGCTCCAGGCCGCGCCGCCGGGTTTTGCCGGCGTTGGCATAGCTGCTGCGTCCGCCGCTGCTTTCCGCCACCACCAGCTCGTTATCGGTATCGGTCTGGAACAGGGCCGCGCTCACCAGGCCGTTGCCGAGGCGCAGTTTGCTGCCCAGTTCGACGGTATCGCTGGTGGAAGGCTGTAGGCCGATGTTGAGGCCCGTCTGGCCGTCGGGACGGTAGGAGAGCTCGTTGATGGTGGGGGTTTCAAAGCCGCGGCCGGCGGAGAGATAGACGTTCCACGCCGGATTGATCTTGTAGTTGAGCGAGCCCATCGGCAGCCACTGGTGGTAGCGTTTGCTGCCGCTGTCGTCGCCGTTGCGCGGCGTGATGTAGTAGTCGGTCGAGTCGAAGCTGACCGTGCTGTAGCGCAGGCCGGCGTCCAGCGTCCAGTGCGGCGTCAGTTGCCAGGAGGTTTGCAGGTAAGGATCCAGGTTCCAGATGCGGTTCTTCTCGTTGCGCCGCTGGTCGCCTTTCTCGCCGTAGTCCACTGTGCCGTCTCGCAGAATAAAGTTTTCGAACCCCTGGCGGCGTTCGGTCATGGTTTCATAATCCAGACCGCCGATCAGTGTTACCGGTAACGATGCGAGAGTATCCTCATGCTTCCAGCGAGTGTCAATGCCCTGATATTTTCTTTCCAGCACGATCACCCCGCCGGCGTGGGTGGGGTTGAGCTGCGGCCCCATCGGGATGGATTGGTATTGCGTGGTGTGGCGCTCGCCGTGGTAGGCGGTCAGGGTCAGTTCATCGCGCTCGCTCATCTGGCGTTGATAGCGCAGGCCGGCCTGGGTCTGGTCGAGCGATTTGCGGGTGTTGTATTGATCCGCGCGCGGCGCCTGGCGCGGGTTGGCCTTCCATTCCGCCTCTGTCAGGCCGCCCGGATCGCCGGCGTCAATCGAGACGCTGTTGAACATCAGCGTCAGGGTACTGACGTCGTCCAGCCGCACGCCGAGCTTGCCGTTGCCGAGGTTTTTCCGCGCGGCGCTGTGATCGCGGTAGCCCTGGGTGGTAAAGCGGGTGCCGGAGATGGCGTAGTTGACGTCGCCGGCCTGGGTACCGTCGCCGGTGGCGCCGGTCGCTTTCACCCCGTAGCGCCAGGTGTTGTCGCTGCCGAAATAGCCGCCGGCTTCCAGCGTCGGCGGCTGGGTGCCGGTTATCGTATCAACATTGATAACCCCGCCCGAGGCGTTGCCGTACAGCGCGGAATAAGGGCCGCGCAGCACCTCGATGCGTTCGACGGAATTGATGTCGATATTGGAGGTTTGCCCCTGGCCGTCGGGCATGGTGGCGGGAATGCCGTCGACGTACATGCGCACCCCGCGCACGCCGAACATCGAACGGCTGCCGAACCCGCGTATCGACATCTGCAGATCCTGCGCATAGTTTTGCCGATTTTGGATCTGCAGGCCCGGCACGCTGCCGAGGTTTTCCGACAGATTAATCTGCGGCGCGGCGTTGCGCAGGGTTTCGCCGTCGATCACGCTAACGGAGACCGGCGACCCCAGCTCGGTCAATCCGGTGGGTTGCGCCATCACCACCAAGGTGTCGCTGTCTTTTTGCTCCGCCGCCAGGGCCGAGCCGATACAGATCGGCTGCAGCAATAACAGGGTTGCCGGGGTCAAGGCGGGACGTTTTTTATTCATCAGATAATTCTGCCAATAATGCTGAAAGAGTTGCCCGCAAAGGGGCGAAAATAGCCATTTTTGACTCCCTGTACTGGCATTCAATGGGAAGGAAACTGCATCCTGCAAAGAGTATAGGATATTCCGACATCGTGCGCTTTGGAATAGCGCAGCAGAAAGAGGTGTGTTTTTAATTAAGAAAATTCTCTATTCAATAGTGATTTTCTGGGCGTTTTTAAATTACCATTACTTATCTTAAATATAATCCTATTTGTTTTTTTAATTTGTTTCTTTCATTTATTTTATTAATGAATGTAATGTAGTCAATCCATTGGTAGAAAATAAAAATAAATCCTACTTGGTTGTTTTTTATGATGTTTATTTATTTGTATTTTTGTGGCTTTATTTTTTATAAAAATAAAATAATATTCGCACTTATGTTTTTAGCTTTTCAGCTAACAGCTCAATCGCATAACGACCACGCTATTTATTTAATGCATAAGTAGTGGTTGATATATTTTTGGAATATATTAAAAGGGAATTGCTTTATGAACGTGCTCATCGCTTCACCCTATACCCACACGTTTTGGAATGAGTACGTGCTCAATCCACACTCCTGCGAGTACAACCTGGTGCTGGATCAGACGATTGAGGGAGAGCTGGACGTCGGACGATTGCGCGCGGCGATCGACGGGGTTTGCCGGGACTATATTCTGTTTCACCACGTTTTGGATGACAGTTCCTCGCCACTGCGCTGGGTAAAGACGGCGAAAAAAATTGCGTTGGAAACGCTCGATGCCGATTGTGATGTCGGTAAGTTAATCAACACGCCGTTCGATCTCCGGGAAGGGCCGCTGTGCCGCTTCTACCTGATTGAGCTGGCCCCTCAGCGCTATAACCTGATCATTGTCGTTCATCACATCCTGATCGACGGCCTGTCGGGGCAGGAGTTCTACAGCGCCGTTTCTGCCTATTACAATCGCGGCGCGGCGGTGGCGCCGCCGCAGGCGGATGAAACGGACATCTGCACATTGTACGAGCGTTATGAGGCGGATGTCGCGACGCTGAAGCACGAGTTCGGCTCTGCGTCATTTTGGGGCAACCTGCTGGCTGAATGCGCTCCGCGCGTGGCGTTGCCTTATCTTCCCGGCGCAGCCCCCGAAGCGCCCGGTGCCGGTGAAGTGCGCTTTAGGTTACCGTTCGCCGAGTGGCAGGCGCTGAAATCCGGCGTCAGGTATGCCAATCCTTTCCTGATATTCAAGACGCTGTGGGCGTTGCTGATCGCCCGGCAATCCGCGCAGGAAACGGTGCATATCGGTTATCCCGTCGCGCCGGAGGGCGGCGAGGCGCTGTTCTTCGGCGCACAGGTCAATACCGCCGTGTTCCCCTTGACCCTCGCCCCGGGGGCCACGTTCAATCAGCTGTACCGCGCGACGCTGGCCTACAGCAAAGCGCTCAAGGCGGCAGGCAAGCTGCGGCACAGCCAGTTGCCGGTTTATGACATGCTGAGCCTCAGCCCGGTGCGTCAGCTGAACGTCAACTTTACCCAGGCTTACCTGAAAGATGCGCCGCTGGCGCTCGACGGCTGTTGCATCGGCGTCAATCATCGCTTCAACGTCGATTTGGCCGGTTCGGAACTGCTGCTGGAGTATCAGCCTACCGAGCAGGCCTTTGAGTTTCGTCTGCGCTACCGCCCCGATCTGTTCGACGCGACCCAAATGACGGAGATGGCGGAGCAGTATCTCTGGCTGTTGCAGCGCGCGTTAACCGAACCGGACGCGCCGATTGCCGCTTGGCCGCAGCTGACGGCGCAGCAGGTTTTACGCTGCCGCGACGGCTGGGAGAGCGGGCCGGCAACGGCCGATGCGGAAGCGACGCTGCTCGAGGGCGTGGCCAGACAGGCGCGCCGTCACCCGGATCGCGTCGCCGTGACCGATGCCAAAGGATCGCTCAGCTACCGCCAGCTGGCGCAGCGCAGCGATCGTCTGGCGCTGCGGCTGCGGGCGGAGTATCAACGGCTGTGCGGCGTGGCCATGCCGCCGGAGACGCTGATCCCGCTGTATCTGCAGCGCAGCGCGGAGGCGGTGGTGGCGATGCTGGCCATCATGAAGGCGGGCGGTGCCTATGTGCCGCTGGATCCCGCCGCGCCGGCACAGCGGCTGGATTATATCCTGCAAGAGGTCAACAGCCCGATCGTCTTGACCGAAAACGCGTTGCAGGCTGCGGCGCAGCGATTGGCGCCAGGCGGTCTTTGCCTGTCGGCAGATGAACCGCTCGCCGACGCGGATGCCGCAGCCTTGCCGAGTGTGGACGCCCGGCAGTTGGCCTACGTGATTTACACCTCCGGCACTTCCGGGCGGCCAAAAGGCACGCTGTGCGAGCACCGGGGCGCGGCCAATATGGTGCGGGGCCACACGCAGCGTTTGTTGTGCAATGAGCCGGATGCGCTCAACTGCCTGCAGTTCGCGTCGCTGGCGTTTGACGCGCACGTCTTCGAAGTGTTCGTGGCTCTGGACAATGGTCACCGGCTGTTCATCGCGAGCGAAGCGCAGCGGCGGGATCCGGCGAAGTTGTGCGAACAGATGGCGGCCTGGGGCATCGAGGCCTGCTTCCTGCCGCCGGCGCTGCTTGGCACCTTGCCTGAACTTCCGGCTTCGGTGCGCTATCTCGCGACCGGCGGTGAGGCGACCGCGCAGGAAGCGCTCGACCATTACCTGGCCAGCGGCATGCAGGTCGCGAACATGTATGGCCCGACCGAAGCCTCGGTCAGCGCCAGCCTGAATATCTATCGCCGCAACGGCGCGCGCAATATCGGCCACGCTATCGCCAATATGCGTTGTTATGTGATTGACGAGAAAGATAATTTGTTACCGTTGGGCGTAGAAGGCGAGCTGTGCCTGGCCGGCGTGGGGTTGGCGCGGGGATACCTGAACCTGCCGGCGCTGACGGCGTCCACGTTCGTCGCCAACCCATTTGAACTGCGGGAACCGTACCGGCGCCTGTATCGCACCGGTGACAGAGTGCGGCGCTTGGCCGACGGCGGTCTGGAGTATCTCGGGCGGCACGATCAGCAAATCAAGATCAACGGCTATCGCATCGAATTGGGCGAAATAGAAATGCAGCTGCGTGCGCTGCCTGAGGTGGCCGAGGCGGTGGTGAGTCTGCGTCCCGGCACTACGGACCAGCTGGCGGCTTGGTATGTGCCGCAAGCTGGCGCGGAGCCGGAGGCCGGCGACATCTTGCAACGCCTGGCGGCGCAGCTGCCGCACTACATGTTGCCTTCGGCGATGCGGGCGCTGGCGGCGCTGCCGCTGACGGTGAGCCGCAAGGTCGATTACCGGGCATTGCCGGAACCGCTGCCGGTCGAGCCGCAAACGGCGTTTCGCCGGCCGGGCACGCCGCTGGAGACCCGTCTGTCGGCGCTGTTCAACCGGCTGCTGGGGGGCGATGTTGGCGTGGACGACAACTTCTTCCGCCTCGGCGGCAACTCCATTATGGCCATCAGGCTGTGCCACGAAGTGAATAAACTGCCGGGGGCAAAGATCTCGGTACTGACGTTGAATCAGCATCCGACGGTGGCCGCATTGAGCGAGCACATCGCCGCCCAACGGCAGGCGCCGCCGGATGAGCTGCCGATCCTCTCCGGCGGGCTGCGGGAGGCGCCGCTGTCGCTTCAGCAGTCGCGGCTGTGGTTTGTTCAGCAACTGTCGGTGAATGCCACGCATTATCTGTCGCCGGTGCTGCTGCGGCTGCCGCCGGATGTCGATGACGAACGCTTTGCGGCGTGTCTGCAGGCGATCGTCGAGCGCCACCAGATCTTGCGCAGCCTGATCCGCCAGAATGACCGGGGCGAAGCCAGTCAGTGGGTCAGCGACACCGTGCTGCCGGTACCTTTGCTGACGCTGAGCGCCGATGAATTTGACGCTGCGCTGGCGCAAGCCTGCAGCCAGCCGATGGATTTGACGCGCGAGCTGCCGCTGCGCGCCACGCGCTACCGTTACCGCGATGCGGCGGAGCGGGAAACGACCGTTTGCCTGTTGGTGTTCCATCACATCGTCTTTGACGGCTGGTCGCTTGAGGTGCTGTTGCAGGAATTGGACGCGCGCTATCGCGGGACGTGGCGTGAGGCGACAGAGCCGGCGTTGCAATACCTTGACTATGCGTGCTGGCAACAAGCGCCGGAAGATGTGCAGCGCCGGGCGGATGAATTGGCCTTTTGGCGGCAAGCGCTGGCAGGTTGCCAGCAACTCGATCTGCCGTTGGACTTTTTGCGGCCGGCGGTCTTCGACGAGCGCGGTGACAACAGCGAAGTGCCGTTGCCGGCGGCGCTGGTGAAGGCGCTGGATGCGCTGGCACGCAGAGAGGGGGTGACGCTGCATGCGGTGATGCTGGCGGGGTTAATGCTGCTGTTGTCCCGCTACAGCGGCCAGAACGATGTCATGGTCGGTACGCCGCTGGCGAACCGCCACCGCCCCGAACTGGAGAATCTGATTGGGTTCTTCGTCAATACGCTGCCTTTACGCCAGCGGCTCGATCCGCGTCATCGCGTCGCCGAGTTTGTGCGGCAGGTGGCGGCCACGACGCTGCAGGCGCAGCAGCATCAGACGCTGTCGCTGGAAGCGCTGGTGGACGATCTGGCGCTGCCGCGCGATTTTTCTCGCCATCCGCTGTTCCAGGTCATGTTCGCGCTGGAGAGCGAGGGCGGCGCGCAGGCGCGCCCGGACTGGCTGTCGGTGGTCGATCTGAGCGCTTATGAGCGCACCGCCAAGTTCGACCTGACGCTCACGCTGACGCCGCAGGGCGAGCAGATGCGTGCCCGCTTCAACTTCGCTTCGGCGTTGTTCAGCAAGGCGTCGATGGATCGGCTGGCCGGCTACTATCTCGCCGTATTGCAGCAGATGGCTTACCACGACGACTGGCCGCTGGAAAACATCCGCTTGCAACCGCAAAGCCAGGCGCTGCCGGCCGGATCCCCCTTCGGCTATGCGTTTGAACGCAGCCTGCAACAGGATTTCGTGCAGCATGCGCGGCGCAATCCGCAGGCCGTGGCGGTTGTCGATGAGCAGGGGGAGATGACTTACGGCGAGCTGCACGAGGCGGCGTTGACGCTGGCCACTCAGCTGCGCGTGCAAGGACGGGTGACCGGCGACGCCATCGCCGTCATCGCCGACAAAGGGCGCCGGCAGCCGGTAGCCCTGCTGGCGGCGCTGATGTGCGGTAAGGCGTTCTTGCCGATGGAGGCGGCATGGCCACCGCAGCGGCGGCTGAAAGTGATGGCGCAGGCCGGCATCAATACGCTGCTCAGCGATGCACCCTGGGCCTGCGCCGAGATCAACCTGATCGAACTGAATGCCGCAGGGCTGGCGGCGCAGCTGCCGCTGCCGGAACAGCGCCTGCCGGCGCTGGATGCCGGGCCTGACAGCCTGGCCTATATCATTTTCACCTCAGGATCGACCGGCACACCGAAGGGCGTGGCGATCGAACATCGCAGCGCGGTGAACATGCTGGAGGGCGTGCGGCGGTATTTCGGCCTCAACGAGCGGGATCGCAGCCTGGCCCTCAGCGCGTTGAGCTTCGATCTGGCGATCTTCGACATTTTCAGCCCGCTGAGCGCCGGCGGTGCGGTCGTGATGCCGGCCGAGCGGGACAGGAGCAATCCGCAGGCCTGGTATCAATTGATGATGGCCCATCGGGTGACGCAATGGCTGAGCGCACCGGCGCTGATGGAGCTGTTGCTGGATTACGTGAACGGCGCGGGGTTAACGGCAGGGCCGGCACCGGCGCTGCGGGCGGTGATGGTGGGGGGCGATTGGATCGCCACCTCGCTGCCGGAACGCTGCCTGGCCTGGGCGCCGCACGGCCGTTTTTGCAGCGCCGGCGGCGCGACGGAGGCGGCGATCTTCACCATGCTGTACGAGGTCCCGCGCGGTCAGAACATTCGGTCGGTCAGCATTCCTTACGGCAAACCGTTGCCGCACCAGCGTTGCTATATCCTGGACGCCGGGCGACGGCCCGCCGCGCCGGGGGTGCGAGGGGAAATCTATCTGGCGGGTGAGGGCCTGGCGCGCGGGTATTACGGCGATCCGCAACGCACCGCCGAGAGTTTTTTCTGGCATGACGAGCTGCAGGAGCGGGTGTACCGCACCGGCGACGCGGGCCGATGGCTGGAGGATGGCAACGTGGAGTTCATGGGGCGCCTCGATCAGCAGATCAAGCTGAACGGCTATCGCATCGAGCTGGGGGAGATAGAACATGCGGTGCTCGCCTATCCGGGCGTGACCGCCTGTTGCTGCGTGCTCGTCAGGCAACCGCAGCCCTGCCTGGCCGCGTACTACGTTGCCGATGAGACGATCGCCCCCCAGGCGCTGGCTCAGCACTTGAGCAGCCAACTGCCTCCGTACATGGTGCCGCAGGCGCTGATGCAGCTGGCGCAGCTGCCGCTGACCGAAAACGGCAAGATAGCCCGACAGGCCTTGCCGCAGCCGGAAAGGGCGGTGCGTGAGTTCGTCGCGGCGCGGGGCGAATGGGAGAACGCCTGTCTGGCGGTGTGGCGCGATTTGCTGCAGCGGCAGGATATCGGCGTGGAGGACAACTTCTTCTCGCTGGGGGGCAACTCTCTTCTGGCTATTCAGGCCTGTTATCAGATCGGCCGGCGGCTGGCGCGTGAGGTAACGTTGAGCGAGCTGGGGCGGTTCCCGACGATCCGTTCGCTGTGTCGCGCGTTGCAGCAACAGGAGCAGGGCGCCGCGCCGGTGTCGATCCCGCCGCTGCGGCAACGGGAGTATCCGCTCTCTTCTTCACAGCTGCAGCTGTGGTTTATCGAGAATCTGAACGGCGGCGGCAATCTTTACCATGTGCCGATGCTGTTCCGTCTCGGCGACGAGGTGTGTCTGGCGGCTTACGAGCGCAGTTTACAGGCGGTCGTCGCCCGGCATCAGGTTTTACACAGCCTGATTGTCCAGATGCCATCCCAAAGCGCCGTATCCCGAGCCTGTGAACTGACGCTTTCGCTGGAGCGCGTGACGCTGGAGGCGGCGCACTGGCCGGACAGGCTGCGGCAGGATATCGACCGGCCGTTCGCGCTGGGGGCGGAATTGCCGATCAGGGC
This sequence comes from Serratia sp. CY84636, assembly GCF_052166245.1. Lineage (NCBI taxonomy): Bacteria > Pseudomonadati > Pseudomonadota > Gammaproteobacteria > Enterobacterales > Yersiniaceae > Serratia > Serratia sp. CY84636. The sequence goes on along the minus strand of NZ_JBJNOX010000002.1, from coordinate 1,466,838 downwards.
GGCCGTTTACCGGGTGGCGCAGCCGGATGGTGGGTGGGTGAATTACAGCCTGATTCTGGTGCATCACCTGGCGTTTGACGGCTGGTCGCAGCCGGTGCTGCTGCAGGAGCTGGACGTGCTGTATCAGGCGCAGCGGCAAGGGCGAGAGGCCGGGCTGGCGGCGTTGCCGTTGCACTATGGCGACTATGCCGTCTGGCAGCGGCGCTGGCTGGATTCCGTTCAGGCGTATGAGGCGAAAGCCTATTGGCGCCAAGCCCTGGCGGGGTGGCAGGCGCTGGAAATGCCGCTCGATTTCGTGCGGCCGGCGCGCTTCGATCATCGTGGCGCCAACCACGTCATCGCGCTGCCGGAGGCGCTGGTGGCGCAGGCGGCGCAGTTCGCCCGGCAGCAGGGCGTCACGCCGTTTGCGCTGTATCTTGCGGCCTTTAATTTGCTGCTCGGTTACTTCAGCGGCCAGCAAGACATTCTGGTCGGTACGCCGGTCGCCAACCGACCGGTGGCAGAGACCCGCTCAGCGATCGGATTCTTCGTCAACACGCTGCCGCTGCGCTCGCAAATAGACGATGCGGCGTCGCTGAACGATTATGTGCATCGCGTCTTTGACGGCGTGCTGCAGGCGCAGCGGTATCAGAATTTGCCGTTGGATCAGCTGATCGAACTGCTGCAGGTGCCGCGCGATCTGTCGCGCCATCCGCTGTTCCAGGCGCTGTTCGCGCTGGAGGAGGCGGGGGCCGCGCCGGCCTGGCTGGCGCCGCAGGATCTGCTGGCGCACTACCAGGCGGCCAAATTCGATTTGACGCTGAGCATCCAGTCGGCGCCGCAGGGCGGGCGGGCGATCTTCAACTATGCCACCGCCTTGTTTGCACCGGCTACGCTGGCGCTGCTGGGGGAGTATTATCTGACGATCCTCACGCAGATCGTCAATCACGGGGAGCAGCGCGTCAGCCAGTTGGCGCTGATCTCGGAGAGTGAAATGGCGCGGCAGCGCGCCTTCCATCAATCCTGTCCACCGGCCTACGATTTCGAACGCGCCATCCATCATGACTTCATCCGCCAGGCTGGGCGCGATCCGCAGCGGGTGGCAATCGTCGATGAATGGGGCGAGCTGAGCTACGGTGAGCTGTATCGGCGGGCGCTGACGTTGTCGTTGCAGCTGCGTGAGCACGCGGACATGCGCGCCGAGACCATCGCAGTGATGGTGGACAAAGGGCGGGCGCAGATCATTGCGGTGCTGGCGATTCTGATGGCCGGCAAGGCCTATTTGCCGCTGGACGGCGCCTGGCCGGAACGCCGCCGTCTGGATATCGTCGCGCAGTCGCAGACCCGGGTGATTCTGAGCAGCCGGGAGTGGGGGGCCAGCGGTGAGGCCAGGCTGTTGACGATCGATCCGCAGGGGGCCGTCATGGAGTTGCCGCCGGCTCCGCCGGGCGAGGCTGTTTTGCCGGCACCTTCCGCGCTGGCCTATGTGATCTTCACCTCCGGCTCTACCGGCGCGCCGAAAGGGGTGGCGATAGAACATCGCGGCGCGGTGAACAGCATCATCGATACGTTGCACCAGCTGGAACTCGGCGCGGACGATCGCGGGTTGGCGCTCAGCGCGTTGAGTTTCGACATTTCGGTGTTCGATATTTTCGGCCTGCTGTCGGTGGGGGGCGCCATAGTGATGCCGTCCGAAACCGAACGCTACCAGCCTGAGGCCTGGCATCGGCTGTTGATGACCCAGGGCGTAACCTTCTGGAATTCCGCGCCTTCAGTGATGACGCTGCTGGTGGAGCAGTTGGAGTCCGCCGCGTCGCAGGCGCAGTGGCCGCAGCTGCGCAATGTGGTGCTGGTGGGCGAGGTGATCTCCCGCCAACTGCCGGCGCGTATTCGCCAATGGCGGCCAGGGTGCCGGATCGTCAGCGCCGGGGGCGCGACCGAGAGCTCCATTTGGTCGATCCTGTACGACATCCCGGAAACGCCGATCCTGGCGCCCAGCGTGCCTTACGGCCAGGCGATGGCGCATCAGCGCTTTTACGTGCTGGATCGCCATCAGCGCGTACTGCCGCCTTGCTTGCCGGGAGAGCAATACATCGGTGGGGCCGGCGTGGCGCGCGGCTATTACCGCAATCCGTCGCTGACCGAAGAGAAGTTCATCTACCATCCGGAACTGGGGGAGCGGCTTTATCGCACCGGCGACGCCGGCCGCTATTTGCCGGACGGCAACCTGGAGTTCCTCGGCCGTATGGATTTTCAGGTGAAAATCAACGGCTACCGCGTTGAGCTGGGAGAGGTCGAGCAATGTGCGCTGGCGTTCGGCGCGATCAAATCCTGCTGCGCGGTCGTGCTGTCGGAGGCGCATCGGCAGCGCCTGGCGCTGTATTACGTCAGCGAGGCGCCGCTGGATGAATCGGCGCTGCTGGCCTTTATGAGCGGGCAACTGCCGTTGTACATGCTGCCTGCGGCGCTGATGCGGCTGGACGCTCTGCCATATAACTCCAGCGGCAAACTGGATCGCAAGGCGTTGCCTGCGCCGGCGGCGAGCGAACCGCAGGCCTATGTCGCTCCCGCGAACGAGCTGGAACAGCAGCTGTGCGCGCTGTGGCAGGCTGCGCTGCAGTGCGGACAGGTCGGCATGACGGACGATTTCTTCCTGCTGGGCGGCACCTCGATCAAGGCCATTTCCCTGTGTGTCGGCATGGGCGAACTGATGGCCGCGCCGGTGCCGGTGGTGCAGCTGTTGCAAAGCCGCACCCTGAAAAACCTGCTGGCCGCAAACGAACGCCGCCTGGTCTTGCCGCTTAACCGTTGGGCAGAGGGCGCGCCCGTCGTATGGATGATCCACCCGGCGCTGGTGGGGGCGGAAGCGTTTCACGCTTTCGCTCAGCCGTTGCAGGGGCGATTCAACTGTTACGGCGTCGACAACCATAACCTTTACCATCAACCGGCCATCGACTCGCTCGGCGATCTGGCCGAACGGTATCTGAACGACATGATCGCCGCCGGCCTGCTGCAAGGCGCCGGGCCGGTGCGCATTCTCGGTTGGTCGCTGGGGGGCATCATCGCGCTGGAGATTGCCGCCCGGCTGGAGGCGCGCGGCTGCCGTAACGTGCAACTGTATCTGCTGGACAGCTTCTACCGGCAGGCCACGGCGGAGTTGCCTTTGGAGCAGCTGTTGCCGGCGTTGGGCATCGAGGGCGAGGCGGCGACACGCGCCATGGCCGCAGGGCAGGCGGAGCGACGGCTGTCTGAGGGGAGTCTGAGCCGCAGGCTGCAAACCACGAAGGTGACGTTGTTCAAGGCGATGGAGGGTAACCCGCAGTTGCCGGAAGCGGTCACGGCGCCGCTGCTGGCGGTGGAAGATAATGGGCTTGGCGCCGCCTGCGAGCGGCTGCAGGTTATCCCGCTGGCTTGTCATCACCACAACATCCTGCTGTGTGAGGCGAAGATCGGGCAAGCGCTTAACGAGAGTCTCTGATTCATGAGCCTGGCTCATAAGCCCAAGCGTATTTCGCCCCATAGTCATGGCGGCGGTTGCGTTTTACAGTCATCACACCGGAGCGGCTCCGCGCCAGGCGGGGCCGGTATCAATCAGCGGGAGAGTGAAGATGCAAACACGCAAGTTGGGGCGCGAAGGGCTGGAAGTATCGGCGTTGGGGTTGGGCTGCATGGGGCTGAGTTTTGGCTACGGCCCGGCCACCGACAAACGGCAGGCGATCGAACTGATCCGCGCCGCGGTTGACGAGGGGGTGACGCTCTTCGATACCGCCGAGATTTATGGTCCGTTCACGAACGAGGAACTGCTGGGCGAAGCGCTGGCGCCGGTGCGCGATCGGGTCGTCATCGCCACCAAATTCGGTTTCGATCTGCCGCAGCCGGCGGGGCAACAGGTGTTGAACAGCCGTCCGGAGCATATTCGCCGGGCGGTGGAGGGTTCGCTGAAGCGCTTGCGGATAGAGACGATCGATTTGTTGTATCAGCACCGCGTCGATCCCGAGGTGCCTATCGAGGAGGTGGCCGGTACGGTGCAGCAACTGATTCGCGAAGGGAAAGTAAAGTATTTCGGCCTGTCGGAAGCCGGTGCGCAAACCATTCGGCGAGCTCACGCGGTGCAGCCGGTCACGGCGCTGCAAAGCGAATATTCGCTGTGGTGGCGCGAGCCGGAGCGTGAAATCTTGCCGACGCTGGCAGAGCTGGGCATCGGTCTGGTGCCGTTCAGCCCGCTCGGCAAGGGCTTTCTCACCGGCGCCATTACCGAGAACACCTCTTTCGACAGCGGCGATTTTCGCAACGTGGTGCCGCGCTTCAGCGCCGAGGCGCGCCGGGCCAACCAGGCGCTGGTGGATGTGCTGGGGCAGATAGCGCAGCGCAAGGGCGTGACGCCGGCGCAGATCGCTCTGGCCTGGCTGCTGGCGCAGCAGCCGTGGATCGTGCCGATCCCGGGAACCACCAAGCGTCACCGGCTGGAAGAAAACCTCGCGGCGGCGGCGGTCGCGTTGGCGGCGGACGAACTGGGCGAGATTGAGCGCGCGCTCTGCGCGATCGACGTGATCGGCGATCGCTACCCGGCGCATCTGCAGAAAAACGTCGGGCGTTAAGCCCCGCGCCGCAGCGCCTCAATCAGCAGCGCAAAGGCGGTGGTGTGCTGCCTGCGGCTCGGATAATAGAGGTAATAGCCGGGAAACGGCGGGCACCAGTCGTCCAGCGCCATCTGCAGCCGGCCGTCGGCCAGCGGCTCGGCGACGGTATCTTCCGGCACGAAGGCGATGCCGAGGCCGAGCTGCGCGGCGTCGATCCGCTGGCGCAGGCTGTTGAAGGTCAGTTGCCCCTCCACCCGCACTTTAATCTCCCGGCCATCGCGGGCAAATTCCCAGGCATACAGCCCGCCGAGGGTGGGGAGCCGCATATTGATGCAGCGATGGTTTTGCAGCGCTTGCGGCGTGGCAGGGAGGCCGTAACGGGAGAAATAGTCAGGGGAGGCGACGGGCACCATGCGCATGTCCGGCCCGATGCGCACCGCGACCATGTCCTTCGCCACCTGTTCTCCCAGCCGGATGCCGGCGTCGAAACGCCCGGCGACGATGTCGGTCAGGCTGTTGTCGACGGTGATTTCCACGTTGATATCCGGGTAATCGACGAGAAAAGTGCGCAGCACCGGCCACAGCACCGCATCCACCGCGTGTTCGCCGGCGGTGATGCGGATGTTGCCGGCGGGCCGATCGCGCATTTCACCCAGCGCGTTCAGCTCGCTTTCAATCTCCGCCAAGCGCGGGCCAATGCTGTTGAGCAGCCGCTCACCGGCTTCGGTGGGGGCGACGCTGCGGGTGGTGCGCGTGAGCAAGCGCAGCGCCAGGCGCTCTTCCAGCCCACGAATGGCGTGGCTGAGCGCCGATTGGGAAACCCCAAGCTGCGCCGCCGCTTTGGTGAAGCTGCGCTCCCTGGCCACCATCAGGAAAGCGATCAGATCGTTAAAGTTTTCTTTCAACATACCGGCACCGAAGAGGAAGGTGAGCGCACTGTCGCGCGCAGATTTATGAATTGAGCTCATAGCTCCTTGCGCATTTTACCCGCTAGTCGCCGTAAAAGCATGGCGCTATCTTGGCATCACTGACTCATGACGATCAGCGCCGGCGGTGAGAGCCGGCGCGGAGGACACGACAGATGAAAATACAACGCAGCGGTTCGATCCCTTCACAGCGCGGTTCGGCAGAATATTTTACCGGGCAGGTACGCATCGACGCGCCGTTCGCCGGTGACGCGCCGGCCAGGGTGGGCGGCGCGACCGTCACCTTTGAACCCGGCGCCCGCACGGCCTGGCATACCCATCCGCTCGGCCAGACGCTGATCGTCACCCAGGGGCGCGGGTGGATCCAAATGTGGGGCGAGACCACGCAGGAAATGCACCCCGGCGATATCGTCTGGATCCCGGCAGGCGTCAAACACTGGCACGGCGCGACGCCGGACACCGCCATGACCCATATCGCCATCGCCGAAGCGGTGGACGGCAGCCCGGTGACCTGGCTGGAGGCGGTCAGCGAGGCGGAGTACCGGCAATAAGGCCGCTCAGGCCTCGTGGCTCTGCTCGCAAAACCGCAGGCGGTTGCCGAACGGATCGGTCAGGTTCAGCTCTTTGCCCCAGTCGACAACCTCCAACCCCGGCCGGGCATAGCGGTAGTTTTTGGCCGTGAGCTCCCGGTGCAGCGCGTCGATATCGTGCACCGGGATGAAAATAGCGGCGCCGGGCGTGCTGTCGCCATAGTGTTCGCTCAGGTGCAGCGTCAATCCGGCGCGGGTCACCTGCATGTACAGCGGCAGATCTTCGCTGAAACGGTGCTCCCACTCCAGCGTGAAACCGAGAAAGTCCAGATAAAACTCTTTGGCCTTGTCGACCGCAAAAATGCGCAGGATCGGAATGGCGGGGGAGAAGGTGATCATCGTCGATCTCACTGTTACGTTAGCGGCAGCCGATATGGATATCGACCGCCTCGGGGCCGGTATAGGCTTCGAAGTCGGTCAGAAAGCGGCGTTCGATTTCCGGGTGTTGCTCGAAGTAGGCCCAGATGGCTTGCCAGCCTGCGATAACCGCCTCCGGCATGGCGCCACGGGCCTGGAACACCAGATAGCGGCCGGGTTGGATGTGCAAACCGCTCTCTGCCGCGCTGCCGGCGGTGACGTCAAACGGCCCGCCGGCGTCGGAGGCGTAGTTGGAGTAGACCCCATAGACCGGCGTGGCGGGCGAGGTGGCGAAAAAGTCTGACCACAGCGCCGGGATTTTTGCCGTCTCGGGCCGGGTTTCGTCCTGATTGGTGGTTCTGACCGTTTGGCCGGCGACGTAAAAGCCGGGCAGTTGTATCACGAGAGGTTGCATACTGGAAATTCCTTTTAACCGTTCGAACGAGAGGCCTAAAGGTAGCAAAGGCTTTCCGGATCCGCCAGACAGGGCCCCCGCAGACGCGGAGGCCGATCGCATCAAGCGCCCAAACCGCCAAGGCACAGGTATTTGATCTCGAGATAGTCCTCGATGCCGTATTTTGAGCCTTCGCGGCCCAAACCGGAGTGCTTCATGCCGCCGAACGGCGCCACCTCGGTGGAAATCAGCCCTTCGTTGATGCCGACGATGCCGTACTCCAGCGCTTCGGCCACGCGCATCACCCGGCCGATGTCGCGGCTGTAGAAGTAAGCGGCCAGGCCGAACGGCGTGTCGTTGGCCAGTTCGATGGCTTCCGCTTCCTGGTTGAAGCGGATCAGGGGCGCCACCGGGCCGAACGTTTCCTCGCGGAAGATTTTCGCCGTGCGCGGTACGTCGGTCAGGATGGTCGGGGTGAAGAAATTGCCGCCCAGCGCGTCAGGCTTGCCGCCCAGCAGCACCGAGGCGCCGTGCTCGACGGCGTCGGCGATGTGCTCGCGCACTTTCTCCACCGCGTCCGGGTTAATCAAGGGGCCGATGGTGACGCCATCATCCAGGCCGTTGCCGACTTTCAGCTTGGCGACGGCGGCTTTCAGCTTGGCGGCGAAGGCGTCGTACACGCCGTCCTGCACCAGAAAACGGTTGGTGCAGACACAGGTCTGGCCGGCGTTGCGGTATTTCGAGGCGACCGCGCCGGCCACGGCGGCGTCCAGATCGGCGTCGTCGAAGACGATAAACGGCGCGTTGCCGCCCAATTCCATGCTGGTTTTCTTGATGGTGGGCGCACACTGGGCCAGCAGCTGCGCGCCGACTTCGGTGCTGCCGGTGAAGGAGAGTTTACGCACATCCGGGTTGGCGGTGAGTTCGCCGCCGATGCCTTTGCTGGGGCCGGTGATCACGTTGCACACCCCGGCGGGCAGCCCGGCGCGCTCCGCCAGCACGGCGATCGCCAGCGCCGAGAACGGGGTCTGGCTGGCGGGGCGGATCACCCCGGTGCAGCCGGCGGCCCAGCCGGGGCCGGCTTTGCGGGTGATCATCGCCGCCGGAAAGTTCCACGGGGTGATGGCGGCGAACACGCCGATCGGCTCTTTCTGCACGATGATGCGGCGGCCCGCCTGGGGTTGCGGAATGGTGTCGCCGTAGACCCGCTTGCCTTCCTCGGCGAACCATTCGATAAAGGAGGCGGCATAGGCGATCTCACCGCGGCTTTCAGCCAGCGGTTTGCCCTGTTCCGCCGTCATGATGCGCGCCAGATCCTCCTGATTTTCCATCATCAGCTCAAACAGCCGCCGCAGTTTGCCGGCGCGTTCTTTGGCGGTCAGCGCACGCCAGGCGGGCAGCGCTTTTTTGGCGGCGGCGATGGCGCGTGTGGTTTCTTCTGCGCCGAAGGCCGGCACATGGCCAACCAGCTCGCCGTTGGCGGGGTTATGGATGGCGATCGCGTGGCCTGCTTTGGCCGGCAACCATTGCCCGTCGATATAATTGGCCTCGCGGAACAGCGTGGGGTCCTTGAGGGTAGCGCTGATGCTGGTGCTCATTGGTCTCTTCCTTTGCTGAGTTCAATAGAATGGTCTATCCCATACGGCTACCCTTTACCCTAGCAAACTTTGCCGTCGTCGTTTGCCAGCGTGGCGACAAGATGAGCGTTTTCTTTATGCGCACCTTCTGTACAAAAAATATCCGCCGTCGGGCCGATACTGAAAGAGCAGGCATATGACCCTTTTCGATGTGATTAAAAGGAGTGTGCGAATGATGAAATCAGTGGACAGACATCTCGCGGCCTACGGCAGCGAAATGGATTTTTTGGCGTCGAGTATCGCCCTGATGGAATGGCAAGGGCGGCAGATTGACGCCGGGCAGGTGGCCGGCAATATGTCGGAACAGCAAAGCCGCCTGTTCTTTGCGCGGTTGAGTTATTTTCGTCAGCTTTATCAGGCCGCAGCGGCGGCCGAACACAGCCTGTAATTTCCCGATTCAGCCCCGCCGCAGCGGGGCTTTTCATTTCAGCGGTGCCACACCCCGGTCGCCAGCGTCGCCGGTGAATACTCCAGATCGCGTCCCCGCCACGGCAGCGCCGCCGCAAAGCGCCAGGCGCGGTGAACGTCAAACCGCCAATAGCGTTCCGCCCCTTCAACGCCGGGATCCCCTTGCGCCTGCCAGAGGATCTGCGTTTTTCCTTGCAGGTGCAGCACGTCGCCGCGATCGAAATCGATGAACAGCAGCGCCGCCCGCGGTTCGGCCAGCAGGTTGCCCAACGTATTCATATAGCGGTTGCCGCGAAAGTCCGGCATCCACAGCGTGTCGCCTTCCAGATGGATAAAGCCGGGGCGCCCGCCGCGATGGGAAATATCGACGCCGCCCTGCGTCAGTTCCAGGTGCGCACCGCTGGCGACGAAGCTGGTGTCTGCGGTGCGGATCAGCGCCTGCGCCGCCGCATCGAGCGTCGCTAAATGCTCAACCGGCTGTGGCCGGCTCTCCACCGGGTAGAGTTCGCGGCGCTGAATGTACTGCGGGCAGTTGCCGAAGCTTTGGTGAACGACGATCTCCACCCGGTTTTTATCGGTGCGGCCGACGGTGCCGTTGGCGCGGTTGCGCCGCCGGTTGCTGAAGTCGAGCCCGAGCGCGCCGACCGGTTTGCCGGGCAGCAACAGCGCCTGGGCGGGATCGTCGCTGCGGCGCGGCGCGCTGATGCGCAGGTGCGTGTCGTCCGGCGTGCGTAAAAATCCGGGCGGGCCGCTGAACAGGGTGGCGATGGGCCAGCCCTGGTCGTCCAGCGTGGCGACGAACAGGTAGGGCAGTGCGGCGAAAAACGCGCGGTGCTGATCCGGCATCGCGGGGTAGATGCCACCGCTCACGCGATCGAAACCGGCCAGCGTCTGCGCGCGCAGCTCATCGGGGTGGAACCGTTGCGGGATCATGGCGTCAGCTCGCCGCCGGTGCCGGCAGGGCCGGCATGGCGAAGAAGCCGGGAAGCGTCGCGATGCTCGCCACCCAGCGCCGTATGGCGGGGTAAGGCGCCAGCGAAATGCCGCCTTCGGCCGCGACCGCCACATAGCTGTAGCAGGCCAGATCGGCGATGGTCGCCTGTTCACTGGCCAGATAGCCGCGCTCGCTCAGGTGCTGTTCCATCTGCGGCAGAAAACGATCGCTGATTGCCCGCGCCGCCTGATAATCCTCCGGCACCGCGAACTGGGCGATCAATCGGCAGGAGGCCGGGCCGTAGCGGACTTCGCCGGCGGCTTTGGAAAGCCAGGCCTGCACCCGCGCCGCCGCCGCCGGCTGTTCCGGCAGCCAGTGGCTGTCCGGTGCATAGCGTTTCGCCAGATAAACCAGAATGGCGTTGCTGTCGGCCAGCGTCAGATCGCCGTCCTGCAAGACCGGGATCTGGCCAAACGGGTTGAGCCGGCGAAAGGCCGCGCTCTGCCGCACCTCCGCCGAGGCTTCTACCCATTCATAAGGCAGCGCCAGCATGCGCAGCAGCAACGCCACGCGGTGAACGTGGCCGGAAAGCGGGGTGCCGTAGAGGGTGATGGTGGACATGGCGTTTCTCCTCAGTGCTTTTTTTTCAGCATACTCTTGCGTTGAATGAGCGGAATCCGGCAATGTGGAAATTGATAATTTCACTTATCGGAAGAGTCTATGGATCGGTTAGACGAGTTGACCATCTTCGTGGCGGTGGTGCAGCAGGGCAGCCTGGCGGCCGCCGGGCGCAAACTGCGGCGCTCGGCGCCGGCGATCACCCGGGCGATCGCCGCGCTGGAACAGCGGTTCGGCACCCGGCTGGTGGAGCGCACCACCCGGCGGCTGGCACCCACCGAGGCGGGCGTGCGGTTGCTGGAGCGCGCGCAACAGCTGCTGCAGGATTATCAGGCGGTGGTGCAGGATACCGCCGAAGCGCAGCTGAGCGGCTTGCTGCGCGTTACTTCGCCGGTGCAGTTCGGCCGCCGCTACGTGGCGCCGGTGGTGATGGCGTTTCTCGATGACTACCCGCAGATGCAGATCGAAATGGTGTTGAACGATCGCAATCTCGATCTGATCGACGAAGGGCTGGATATCGCGGTGCGCATCGGCCATCTGCAGGACTCTTCGCGCGTGGCGCGGCGGCTGGGGCAGGTCAGCCGGGTGACGGTCGCCAGCCCGGCTTACCTGGCGCGCTGCGGCGAGCCGCGCTCACCGGCGCAGCTGGCGGAGCATGCCACCATCGTCGGCACTCAGCGGCCGTCGCTGCGTGAATGGCGCTTCGGCCCGCAGGAAAACGGCGAGCGGGTGCGCTTGGCCCCCCGACTGTTGCTCAACGATGTGGAAGCGCAACTGCTGGCGGTGCGCGCCGGCAAAGGCATCGCCCGCCTGCTCTCGTATCAGGTGGCGGACGATGTGGCCGCCGGTACGCTGGTGCGGCTGCTGGCGGACCATGAACCGTTGCCGATGCCGGTACAGCTGGTGGCACAGCAGGCGCAGCGCATGCCGCTGAAGGTACGTGCCTTCTGGGATTATGCGTTTGAGCGGCTAAGCGCATTGCCGCAAATTCAGCCGGACGTGCGGGGAAAATAAGCGCAAAAAGTTTCATGGGTTAAACTTTTTCGCTGCCGGTGTTGTTTTATTTTACCGGGCGCGCATTGCTGATAGACCCGTCTTGACAATAATGTTGCCGGTGCTAATAGTTAATTCATATTTTAAATAATAAACGAAGTTTAATATATGAAACAACTTGCGGGGAGCTATGACAACGGCGCTGCGGTGGATAATGAAGACGCTATTTTGGCTTCATTTCAGACCCGCAGTGCGGCTATTTATCATCAGACGAAACATGAAAAGAATATTGCGTATGGCGAAAGCGAACGCGAGACGATGGATTGGCTCTATTCTGCAAAGCAGCACCAGGGGACGTTAATTTTTATTCACGGCGGCTATTGGCAATTCTGCGATAAGGCGGATTTCGCCTTTATCGCTGCCGGGCCGTTGGCGTTGGGTTTTGACGTGGTGCTGGTGGAATATGCGCTGGCGCCGGCGGTTAATCTTGACGCTATTTGTCGCCAGGTGGGGGCGGCGCTTGATGCTATTCAGCGCCGTCTGCCGCCGCACTATGCCCATCCGGTGCATCTGTGCGGCCATTCCGCCGGCGGGCATCTGGCGGCGTTTTGGCAGCAGCATGCGTTGGTGGAGGCGGTCTTTCCCATCAGCGGCCTATTCGAACTGGCGCCGCTGCAAGAGAGCTATGTGAATCGGGCGCTGCAGCTGACCGCGCGGCAGATTGAAACGCTAAGCCCGGCGCGCCACCCGCCAGCGCGCAGTAAGCCGCTCACGCTGTATTACGGCGCAGCTGAGCTGCCGGAGCTGATCGGTCAGTCGCAACACTATCACGCGGCGCTGCGCCAACGCGGGTTGCCGGCCGAACTGGTCGCGGTGCCCGGCGCCAATCATTTCACCATTCTGGATGCGTTGTTCGCCGCCGACGGCGCGCTGCTTCGCCAACTTGACCACCACGGGAACCACTGACATGCGCGAGATCGTAGAAACCGGGCTGCCGGACATCGGCCAGCCTTTTTCCTGGGCCACCCGGGGCGGCGGCATGCTGTTTACCGCCCATGGCCCGGTGCGGGCGGATGGCAGCATCGAGACCGGCGCGCCGGAGCAACAGATTGCGTTAACCTTCGATAACCTGGCGCAGACGTTGAAGGCGGCGGGCAGCCACAGCGATAAGGTACTGCAGGTGATCGTTTATCTTACCGACGTCAACGACGTTAAATTGCTCGATGATATTTACCGGAAATACTTTAATTATCCTTATCCCAATCGTTCCACGGTTATTGTCGAAAAACTGGTGGTGCCGGGAATGAAAATAGAAATCACCGTCAGCGCCACCGCCTGATTTAATTTTTATTAAGTCTGTCTTCATATTAATTCAATAACGAGTTAAGGATGCGTCATGTTTAAACAGATTGCACCTTCTGCAGCCGATCCTATTATGTCGCTGATGGAAGCCTATTTGCAGGACCCCAATCCGAAAAAAGTGAATTTAGGCATTGGGCTCTATTACGACCGGCAGGGGAATATTCCGCTGATGCAGGCGGTGGAGGCCGCCGAGCAGCGGTTGCTGGCGTTGCGTCGCCCGCACGGTTATCCGCCGATCGAAGGTTCGCCGCAGTTCGCTCGCCAGGTGCAGGCGCTGCTGTTCGGCGAGCAACAGGCGGCCGAGATCGCCACAGTGCAGACCGTCGGCGGCTCCGGTGCGCTAAAGCTGGCGGCGGATTTTTTGCGCCACTTTCTGGCGCGCGGTGACATTTGGGTGTCCGATCCCACCTGGGCCAATCACTGGGCGATATTTGAAGGCGCCGGGCTGCGGGTGAATACCTATCCCTACTTTGACGAAGCGGCGGGCGGCCTGCGTTTCGCCGCCATGCTCGACGCGCTGGACAGCCTGCCACCCGGCAGCGTAGTCCTGTTGCATCCTTGCTGCCATAACCCGACCGGCACCGATCTGACGGCGGAGCAGTGGCGCGCCACGCTCGCCGTGCTGCAGCGGCGTAAGCTGCTGCCGCTGTTCGATCTCGCCTATCAGGGCTTCGGCGACGGGCTGGAGGAGGACTGCTTTGCGTTGCGCGAAGCGCTGAAAACCGATCTGCCGTTTTTGGTCTGCAACTCATTTTCCAAAAACGTGGCGCTGTACGGCCAGCGGCTGGGCGCGCTGTCGGTGCGCTGCGCCGATGCGGAAAACGCCGCCAACGTCAAAGGCGCGTTAAAAACGCTGATCCGCCGCAGCTACTCCTGCCCGCCGACGCACGGCAGCCAGATCGTGGAGACCCTGCTCGGCGACGCCGAACTCGGTGAGCTTTGGCGCAATGAGCTGGCGGAAATGCGCGTGCGCATCAAGCAGATGCGTGAGCAGCTGGCCGCCGGCCTGGCGCGGGGCGGCTCTTCGCTGGAACACCGGCGCATACGCGATCAGCGCGGCATGTTCAGCTATACCGGCCTGAACGAAGCGCAGCTGCAGACCCTGCGGCAGCGCTACGCCATCTATCTGGTTTCGCCCGGCCGCATGTGCCTGCCGGGGCTCAACCCCGGCAATATCGACTACGTGACCGCCGCCATTCTCGACGTCACCCGTACCGCCTAACTTCGCTCGGGAACACAGCCATGCCACAGATGAATGATTTTGAGCATATCGCCCGCCGTCAGGGCGGGTTGAACAAGCATCTTACCGCCGGGCAGATGTCGATGCTGGCGATCGGCGGCGCCATCGGCACCGGGCTGTTTCTCGGCAGCGCCTACGCCATTCAGATGGCGGGGCCGTCGGTATTGCTGAGCTACCTGATCGGCGGCGTTATTGCGCTGCTGTTGATGGGCAGCCTGGCGGAAATGACCTCCGAACACCCGACGCCCGGCTCGTTCGGCGACTACGCCGAATTCTATCTTGGCCCGCTGTTCGGTTTTCTGGTGCGTTATTCCTACTGGTTTTGCGTGGTGCTGGCGGTGGGCACCGAAGTTACCGCCATCGGCATGTACATGCAGTTCTGGTTCCCGGCGACGCCGACCTGGCCGTGGGTGCTGCTGTTCTCGGCGGCGGTGATCGTCATCAATGTGATCGGCGTGAAGTCGTTCGGCCAGGTGGAATACGCGCTGTCCACCGTCAAAGTGACGGCGATCGTGGCGTTCATTCTGATCGGCATCGGCATTCTGGCGTTCTCGGGCAACCCGGCCTACGGCCTGCGCAACCTGACCGCCGGCGGCTTCATGCCGTTTGGCGTCAAGGGCATGTGGTTCGCGGTGATCGTGTCCATCTTCAGCTACCTGAGCATTGAAATGATCGCGGTGGCCGCCGGCGAGGCGAAAAATCCGGTGATTGCGGTGAAGGCAGCGTTCAAGGGCACCATCGTGCGGCTGTTTATCTTCTACATGCTGTCGATCGCCCTGATGCTGGCCATCGTGCCCTGGCGGCAGTCCGGCACCGGCGAAAGCCCGTTCCTGATGGCGATGAACGTGATCCATCTGCCCGCCGCCGCCGGTATTTTCAACTTTATCGTGCTGGTGGCGGCGCTGTCGGCGATGAACAGCCAGCTGTATATCACCACCCGCATGATGTTCTCGCTGTCGCGCGCCGGGCAGGCGCCGGCGGCGTTGGGGCGCGTCAGCCGGCGCGGCATTCCGGTCAATGCGCTGGCGATGTCGTGCATCGGCATCGTGGTGTCTATCGTGCTGAGCCTGGTGGCACCGGAAACGTCGTTCGCCGCCATGATGTCTATTTCGGTGTATGGCGCCTGCTTTACCTGGCTGATGATTTTCGTCACCCACCTGTTCTTCCGCCGCCGGCACCGGCAGACCCACCTGAAGTTCCGCATGTGGGGGTTCCCCTATACCACCTTGCTGGGCGCCGGGCTGATGGCGGCGCTGATGATCTCGACGGCGTTTACCGAATTTTTCCGCATGACGCTGTGGTTCGGTATTCCGTTCACCTTGCTGCTGGTGGTGGCTTATCACGTCCAGAGCCGCCGCGCGGCCGTGCCGTCGCCGTTCAAGGCGCCGGAGGTGGAGTAATAAGGGAAGGGGCTGAGGCGTTCCTCAGCCCCGGGGATTACAGCTGGCTTTTCGGGATCAGGTGGTCGCCGAAGCTCAGGCGTTGGCGGCCCGGTTCGATTTCGGTCAGCGGCGCCACTTCGTGCAGCGAGGATTTGCAGCGCTGTACCAGATCCTGATACTCGCGGGTGCCGGCGATCTTCCAGGCCAGCTCCTGTTCGGTCAGATCGCGCAGCACGCGTGCCGGGCTGCCGACCACCAGCTTGTTGGCTTCGATCACCGCCGCGGCTTTGACGAATGCCATCGCACCGACGATGGTGTTCTCGCCGATCTCCGCGCCGTCCATCACCACCGCGTTCATGCCCACCATCGCATTGCGGCGAATGCGGCAGCCGTGCAGGATGGCGCCGTGGCCGATATGGCCGTCTTCTTCCACCACCGTGTCCTGCTGCGGGAAGCCGTGCATCACGCAGTTATCCTGAATGTTGGCGCCGTCACAGATCACCAGGCGGCCAAAATCGCCGCGCAGGCTGGCATTCGGGCCGATGTACACGTGCTTGCCGACGATCACGTCGCCGATCAGCACCGCCGTCGGGTGCACGTAACTGCTGGGGTCGACGACCGGCGTCAGGCCGTCAATCTGATACACAGGCATAGCGTGAGTTCCTTAAAATGTAGGGTCGCGCGGCAGGCCGCCGAAGCGCCGATAGTAGCCGGCGGCCGGCGCGGGCAGGGCGCCGATGGTGGTTTCCGCCAGCGCGCTGACGTACTCCGTCGCGGCGCGATCGACCTGCTGATAAAGATTGATGCACAGGTTGCGGGCGATCTGGCCCTCCCACTGCGCGGGCAGCAGCGCGTCCGGCAGCAGCGGATCTTTCAACACCACGCGACGGAAGAAGTGAATCAATAATAGCTTAATCTGGAAACAGCGCAGCGGCGTCAGCGCCGCCGGGTCGACTTCGCGCAGCAGCGCCATCAGCGGCCGGAAGGAGACGATAAATTCGTGATAGCCAGCCGCCACCTCGTTTAGCGACCAGCAGTCGGCCACCAAGTTCTGCAGGGTTTGCTCGGAGCGGTTATAGGGATAATCGGCGCGGAAGTAAATCACCTGCTCGCTGGCGTTCAGCTCGCCGAGCAGCGCCGTCACGTCGGTTTGCGCATGGGTGGGGGCGGCCATCAGGTTGCTGGCGATTTGCCCGAACCCGAGCCAGCCCAGCTCTTTTTTCAACCGCGCGCGCTCGTTTTTTTCGGCGCTTTCCAGCAGCAACAGCTCCCACTTGCCGTCCCAGGCGGGCTGCTCGCGCAGATAGATTTTCGATTCGGCGTGGCGGAACTGGCGCATCCCTTGCTCGGTCACGCGGTAGAAGCTGCGGCGGCCTATTTTCTCCACCGCCAGCCAACCCTCTTTCTGCAGGCGGAACACCGAGGTGCGCACGAAGCGATCGCCGAAGCCGAAGGCCTCCAGCAGCGCGCTCAGGCTGCCGAGCCACACTTCGCCGCCGCGGTGGCTGAGCGCGTCGCCGTACAGCGAAATGATCAGCGAGGTGCCGCTGATCGGCTGCGCGTCGACGGCATGGCGAATGAACTCATCCAGTTTATGTTCCATATTTTTCCATGGGTTAGCCTTCGATGAGCCATAACATTACGCCTAATTTGGGGCGGCGTCATCCGTGACGCCGTGCGCCTCAGCGCGGCCGCAAATCGACCACGCGCTGCGCTTTGCCTTCCGAGCGCGGAATATCGCCGCAGTTGGCGATGCTGACGTCGGTGCTGACGCCCACGATCGATTTGATGTGGTGGCGCAGCTGGTGGCAGATGTCGCAACGCTGCTGGTGGCTGAGGCTGAGCGCCGACTCCTTGAGCTCGACGCGCACCGCCAGCGTGTCCAGGTGCCCGCTGCGGCTGACCTGCAGCTGGTAGTGCGGCGACAGCTGCTCGAACTGCATGATCTGCTCTTCCACCTGCGACGGGAAGACGTTGACGCCGCGGATGATCAGCATGTCGTCGGAGCGGCCGGTGATCTTGCCCATGCGGCGCATTTGGCGCGCGTCGCCCGGCAGCAGCCGGGTGAGATCGCGGGTGCGGTAGCGGATCACCGGCAGCGCTTCTTTGGTCAGGGTGGTGAACACCAGTTCGCCGTGTTCGCCGTCCGGCAGAGCAATGCCGGTTTCCGGGCAGATGATCTCCGGCAGGAAGTGGTCTTCCCAAATGGTAGGGCCGCCGCCGCTCTCCAGACACTCCATCGCCACGCCCGGCCCCATCACTTCCGACAGGCCGTAAATATCCAGCGCCTTGATGCCCATGCGGGTTTCGATCTCGTGGCGCAGGGCTTCGGTCCAGGGTTCAGCACCGAACACGCCGAGCCGCAGCGAGCAGCCGCGCGCGTCGCCGCCCATCTTGCGCTCCAGCTCGTCGATCAGCGTCAGGCAATAGGACGGCGTCACCATGATGATGTCGGGTTTGAAATCGAGGATCAGCTGCGCCTGGCGTTCCGTCTGGCCGCCGGACATCGGGATCACCGTCGCGCCGAGCCGCTCCGCGCCGTAGTGTGCGCCCAGGCCGCCGGTGAACAGGCCGTAGCCGTAGGCGACGTGCACCTTGTCTTTGGCGGTGGCGCCGCCGGCGCGCAGACAGCGGGCGACGATATCGGCCCAGTTATCGATGTCGCGCTGGGTGTAACCCACTACCGTCGGGCGGCCGGTGGTGCCCGAGGAGGCGTGGATGCGCACCACCTGTTCCATCGGCACCGCGAAGGTGTCGAACGGGTAGTTGTCGCGCAGATCCTGCTTGGTGGTGTAGGGGAAGCGCGCCAGATCGCTCAGCTGTTTGAGATCGTCGGGGTGCACGCCGGCCTGGTCAAATTTGCGTTTGTACATCGGCACATTGTCGTAGGCGTGGTGCAGCGTCCACTTCAGACGCGTCAGCTGCAACGCTTCAATCTCATCGCGCGAGGCGAATTCGATCGTTTCGAGGGGCTGTGGATTTATTGTCATGGTTAGCCTCAGGGGTCAGACACGCTCAATGATCATGGCGATGCCTTGGCCGACGCCGATGCACATGGTGCAAAGCGCGTAGCGGCCGGCTCGCCGTTCCAGTTCAAACAGGGCGGCCAGCGCCAGGCGCGCGCCGCTCATGCCCAGCGGATGCCCCAGGGCGATCGCGCCGCCGTTGGGGTTGACCTGCGGGGCATCGTCCGGCAGGCCAAGCTGGCGCATCACCGCCAACGCCTGGGCGGCGAACGCTTCGTTCAGTTCGATAACGTCCATCTGCGCCAGGTTCAGCCCGGCGATTTCCAGCACCTTGCGGGTGGCCGGCAGCGGGCCGATGCCCATCAGCCGCGGCTCCACGCCGCAGGTGGCGGTGGCAACGATGCGCGCGCGCGGCGTCAGCCCCTGGCGCGCCGCCATCGCTTCGGAGGCGACGATCAGGGCCGCCGCACCGTCGTTCAGGCCCGAGGCGTTGCCGGCGGTGACGCTGCCGGGCTGACGGAACGGGGTTTTCAGCGCTTGCAGCTGATCAAAGGTGGTGTCGGGGCGCGGGTGTTCATCCAGGCTGAACAGCGTCACCGCGCCTTTTTTGCCGGTGAGGCTGACCGGGGCTATCTCCTGCGCAAGGTGGCCCAGCGCCTGCGCCCGGGCGGCGCGCTGCTGGCTGCGCAGCGCAAAGGCGTCCTGATCGGCACGGCTGATGTTGAACTGCGCCGCGACGTTTTCGGCGGTCTCCGGCATTGAATCGGTGCCGAACTCGGCCTGCATCCGCGGGTTGACGAAGCGCCAGCCGAGGGTGGTGTCGTACAGCTGCGCCTGGCGGCTGAAGGCACTGTCTGCCTTGCCCATCACCAGCGGCGCGCGGGTCATCGATTCCGCGCCGCCCGCCAGCAGCAGCCCGGCGTCACCGGCCTTGATGCTGCGCGCCGCCATCGCCAGCGCATCCAGGCCCGAACCGCACAGGCGGTTCACCGTGGTGCCGGACACGCCGACCGGCACGCCGGCCAGCAGCAGCGCCATGCGTGCCAGGTTGCGGTTGTCTTCCCCGGCCTGGTTGGCGCAGCCGAGGATCACGTCGTCCAGCTGCGCCCAATCGACCTGCGGATGGCGTTCCAACAGCACGCGCAGCGGCAGGGCGGCGAGGTCGTCGGCGCGCACCTGGGCCAGCGCGCCGCCATAGCGGCCGATCGGGGTACGCACGCCGTCGCAGATAAATGCCTGATTCATGCCTGATCTCCTAAAATGCTGTGGCCGAGGCGGTGCGCGCGGCCGCGGAACCAGGCGACGGTTTTGCCCCGTTGGTTAACGATTTCGACGTCATACAGCCCGGTGGCTTTGCCCTGATGGCGCATCTCCGCGCTGGCGGTGAGGCGATCGCCGGCCAGCGCCGGGCGGACGAAGTCGATGCTGCAGCCGGAGGCCACCGCCGCCAACCCCTGGCTGTTGCAGGCGTAGGCGAAGGCGGTGTCCGCCAGGCTGAACAGCTGGCCGCCGTGGCAGGTCTGGTGGCCGTTGAGCATCTGCGGGCCGACGGTCATGCTGACCTGAGCGTACCCGGCGTCGACGGCATCGATGTGCATCCCCATCGCCTGAGCGCAGGTATCTTGTTGGAACATCTGTTCGGCGCAGCGCTGAGCCAGCGCGCGTGGCGTATTGGCGTTCATCGTTCGGCTCCTGGGAAAGAGGCGGGGGAAGCGTAGCGGCGCAGCAGCGGCATCGGGCGATAGCGCGCTTCGCCGTAATAGCGTTGCAGGTTTTCCAGCGTAGTCAGAATGTGGCGCCAGCCGAGCGCGGCGCCCCAGGCCAGCGGCCCGCGCGGATAGTTGACGCCGCGCAGCATCGCCAGATCGGTATCTTCGGCGCTGGCGACGCCTTTATTCACCACGTCGAGCGCTTCGTTGGCCAGCATGGCCAGGGTGCGCATCGTCAGCAGGCCGGGGTAATCCGGCAACGGAATGACCTGCTTGCCGAGGGACTGCAGCAGGCGAATCGCTTTGGCATTGTGTTGCGCATCGTTTTGCGCCGCGCAGCTGATGGCGATGGCGGAGGCGTGCGCATAGTCGGCACAGAGATCGAACAGCACCACGGGCGTTCCACGTTCGTCGGCCAGTTGGCCGGCGGTTTTACCATTGGTTAACATCAGTGTAACGTCGTCGATCGTGACGTGTGGGCTGGTCTGGCCAGGTTGTTTGATCGCCCCCGCATTTTCGCTTAACAGCTGCGCCAAATCGGCCAGCGAAGACCAGTCGCCGTGCAGCGTAACGCGTTGCGGCAGTGCGCCCTGCGCCGGTGGCGCAAAGGCGATCGCGGCGGCGGATCGCGGCGCGTCGTAGCGGTAGAAACCGCGGCCGGATTTACGGCCGAGGTGTCCGGCGGCCACCAGCTCCTGCTGCACCAGTGAGGGCGTGAAGCGCGGATCCTGATAGAAGGCCTGATACACCGATTCGGTCACGGCGTAATTGACGTCCTGGCCGATCAGATCGGTCAATTGCAGCGGGCCCATGGCGAAACCGCCGGCGTCGCGCAATACCGCATCCAGCGTGGCGGCGTCGGCCACCTGTTCCTCCAGCGCGCGCAGGGTTTCGGCATAGAACGGCCGCGCCACGCGGTTGACGATAAATCCCGGCGTCGAGCGGCACACGACGCTCTGCTTACCCCAGCGCTGTGCCAGGGCCTGCAGCGCGGCGAGGGTCTCGGCGCCGGTCTCCAGGCCGCTGACGATCTCCACCAGCTTCATCAGCGGCGCCGGGTTGAAGAAGTGCAGCCCGGCCATGCGGGCCGGGTGTTGCAGTGCCCCGGCGATGGCGGTGATCGACAGCGAAGAGGTATTGCTGGCGAACAGCGTCGTGGGCGAGCAGAGCGCCTCCAGATCGCGGAACAGACCCTGTTTGATCGCCAGATTTTCCGCCACCGCTTCAATCACCAGCGTGCAGTCGGCCAACTGCACGAGCGAGTCGGCGCGTTCGAGGCGCGCCAGCAGCGCTTCGGTGGTCGTGGCGTCGGCCTTGCCGTCGTCGACCCGCTGGCGCAGGCGGCGAGCGAGATCGTCGATCGCGTGCTGGGCGGCGGCGGGCGCGATATCGAACAGCCGCACCGGGTGGCCGGCGGCGGCGGCCACCTGGGCGATGCCGATGCCCATGGTGCCGGCGCCGATCACCGCCACCTGGCCGTTAAGAAGGGGCGCGTTCATGGCTATTTCCCGCTGAAGTTTGGCGTGCGTTTGGCAAAGAACGCGCTGACGCCTTCGCGATAGTCGTCGCTGCGGCCGCCCAGGCGCTGCAGATCGCGCTCCAGATCGAGCTGCTGATCGAGGCTGTTGGTGGCCGAGCTGTAGAGGGCTTTCTTGATCAGCCCCAGACCGTAGGTCGGCTGGGTGGCCAGATGGCGCGCCAGCGTTTGCGTGCGGTCGGCCAATTCATCCGCCGGCACCACCTGCCAGATCATGCCCCACGCCAGCGCCTGTTGGGCGCTGATTTTGTCACCCAGCATGGCCATGCCCATCGCGCGGGCGTGGCCGGCCAGCCGCGGCAGGAACCAGCTGCCGCCGGAGTCAGGTACCAGCCCAAGACGGCAGAACGACTGAATGAAGCTGGCATTGTCGGCGGCGATGACGATATCGCACGCCAGGGCCAGCGCGGCGCCGGCGCCGGCCGCCACGCCGTTGACCGCGCACACCACCGGCTTCGGCAGGGCGGTCAGGCGACGGATCAGGGGGTTGTAGAAACGTTCGACCGACAGGCCGAGATCCGGCGCCTGTTGATCGGCGCTGACGTTGCGATCGTTGAGATCCTGCCCGGCGCAGAAACCGCGCCCGGCGCCGGCGATCAGCAGGCAGCGCACGCTGTCGTCGCGCTCGGCTTGCGTCAGCGCTTCACTCAGCTGGCGATGCATCTCGTCGTTAAAGCTGTTGAGCCGATCCGGCCGGTTGAGGGTCAGCGTCAACACGCCGGCGTCGAGATGGCTGAGAATCAATGCGTTATCCATAAATCAGCGCCCCTGATAGTTTGGCGTACGTTTTTCGAAAAAGGCGGCGATGCCTTCGCGGCGATCGTCGGTGGCGGCCAGGGTGACGAACTGCTGACGCTCCATCGTCAGCCCCTGGCTAAGGCCGATTTCCTCGGCCTGTTTCAGCGCCTGTTTGGCGGCGCGCAGCGCAAGCGGCGCCTGACGGCTGATGCGATCGGCAATCTGCTGCGTGCGTTCCAGCGTCAGGGCATCGACGCACACTTCGCTGATAAGGCCGGCCTGCAGCGCGGTGCGGGCGTCGATGGGCTCGCCGGTCAGCACCATCTGGCTGGCGCGCGACTTGCCGACGCAGCGGATCAGGCGCTGGGTGCCCCCGGCGCCCGGCATCAGGCCGAGGGTGATCTCCGGCAGGCCGAAGCGGGCGCTTTCGCCGCCGATGACGATGTCGCAGGCCAGCGCCAGCTCGCAGCCGGCGCCCAGGGCATAACCGTTCACCGCCGCCAGCAGCGGCTTGCTGAACTGCGCCAGCCGCTGCCACAGCTGCGGACGGCGATCCGCCAGTGCGGCCGGCAGATCCTGCTGTTGCAGTTCGCGCAGATCGGCGCCGGCGGCGAAGAAGCGCGCCGCACCGGCGATCACCACGGCGCCCACGCCGCTGTCGGCGTCGGCCTGCTCCAGGCGAGCAACCAGATGTTCTAGACACGGCGTGCTCAGGGCGTTGCGCGCCTCCGGGCGATGCAGCGTCAGCGTGACCACGCGGTGCTGCTGCTGATGCAAAATAAAGGGGGTGTCCATCGCGGCTCCTAGACGTCGAAGTCCAATACCACGCCGTCGCCTTTCGGCCACGACTGGCAGCTCAATACGTAGCCTGCCGCCAGCTGATCCGGCTCCAGGCTGTAGTTAACGCCCATCTCCACCTGGCCGGCCTTCAGACGGCATTTGCAGGTGGCGCATACGCCGCCTTTGCAGGCGTAGGGCAGGTCGGCGCCCTGGCGCAGCGCGGCGTCGAGAATGCTGTCGTCCTGTTCGCCGACCTCGATATCCAACCGGCGGCCGTCGAGCAGGATCGCCACTCGGGTGGCGTTGCGATCGCCGCTGCTTCGCGGGCGGACGACCAGGCCGCTGGTGTTGAAGCGTTCACTGTGGATGTGGTTGGCCGGGACGCCGGCCTGTTCCAGCACGGTTTGTGCGTCGTCCATCATCGATTCCGGCCCGCAGATAAAGGCGTGGTCATAGTCGCGGAAATCCAGCAGCGCGCCGCCGATCGCCGTCAGGCGTTCACGGTCGATGCGGCCGCTGAGCAGCGGGCTGTCGAGACTTTCCTGGCTGAACAGATACAGCTGCTGAAAACGCTGCGGGTAGCGATTTTTCAGATCCGACAGCGCCTCTTTGAACATCATCGTACGGCTGTTGCGGTTGCCGTAGATCAGGGTGATGCTGCTGCCCGGTTCGAGCAGCAGCGTCGCCTTGATGATCGACAGCATCGGCGTGATGCCGGAGCCGGCGGCGATCGCCAGGTAGTTGCCGTGGCGCTCTGCCTGCGGCTGGTAGCCGAAGCGCCCCTGAGGCACCATCACCTCCAGCGCGTCGCCGACCTTCAGCATGCGGTTGACGAAGCCGGAGAAGCGCCCCTGGTCAATCGCCTTCACGCCGATCTGCAGCAGGCCTTCCTGCGGCGAACTGCAGATGGAGTAGCAACGCCGCAGCTCTTCGCCGTTGACCAACGCCTTGAGCGTCAGGTGCTGGCCGGGGGTATAGCGGTATTGGTTTTGCAGCTCTTCGGGCACCCGCAGGGTGATGGCTACGGCGTCCGGCGTTTCGCGCTCGATGGCGGCGACGTTCAGGCGATGAAAGACCGTCATGGTGTCAGCGCTCCTATATGCATTTGAAATAATCGAACGGTTCCCGGCAGTCGCAGCAGCGGTACAGCGCTTTACAGGCGGTGGAGCCGAACTCGCTGATCTTCTCGCTGTGGGTGCTGCCGCAGCGCGGGCAGGCTACCGGGCCGTGGGCGTGCGGCCGATCGCAGGTGTGGCCCTGCGGTGGCGCTACGCCGTATTGCCGCAGCCGCTCGCGGGCGTCGGCGTTCATCCAGTCGGTGGTCCAGGCCGGGCTGAGGCGAATGTCCACCTGCACCGGGCTGAAGCCGGCGGCCGCCAGCCGCTGCTCGATGGCGTTGAGCAGAAATTCGGTGGCCGGGCAGCCGGAGTACGTCGGGGTGAAGGTCACGCGCCAGCCCGCGCCGTCGCGCGCTACGTCGCGCACCATGCCCAAATCGGTGATCGACAGCACCGGCAGTTCGGGATCGCTGATCTGCTGCAGGCAGTGCCAAATCTGCGGGATTTCGGCGGGTTGCAAACGGGTGACGTTCATCGTGGCCTCCTACCATTGACCGTTTGGATAGGCGCGCTGCAGGAACTGCATTTCCGCCAGCAGAGGGCCGAGGTGTTCGCTGTGCCGGCCTTGCTTGCCGCCGTGCCGGAACGCCTGCTCGGCAGGCAGCGCCAGCGTCGCCTGGCGCAGCGTCTCTTCCACCTGCGCTTGCCAGGGGGCCTGCAGTTCGCGCGGATCGACGGCGATGCCTTGTTCTGCCAGTTCCAGCTCCAGCGCGTCGGCGTGGAACAGCTCGGCGGTGAACCGCCACAGGTTATCCAGCGATTGCTGGATCTTGCGGTGGCTGACGTCGTTGCCGTCGCCCAGGCGGATCATCCAGCCGTGGCTGAAGCGCAGGTGATAATCGGCCTCCTTCAATGACTTGGCGGCGATGGCGGCGATCTGCGCATCGCGGCTGCGGCTCAGCGCCTGGTGCAGCTGTACGTGGTAGGCATCGAGCAGGAACTGACGCACCAGCGTGTCGTTGAAACCGCCGTTCGGCTGCTCCGCCAACAGCAGGTTATGAAACTGGCGCTCGTCGCGGCCGAAGGCCAGGCTGTCTTCGCTGCAGGGCGGGCCGGCCAGTTCGGCGGCGTAACCCAGAAAGTTGCGCGCCTGGCCGAGCAGATCGAGCCCGATGTTGGCCAACGCCAGATCGATTTCCAGCTCGGGCGCGTGGCCGCACCAGGCGCACAGGCGCTGGGCGAGGATCAGAGGCGTGTCGCCCTGGCGGAGCAAATAGCTGATGCGCGGATCGTTAACCGTCATGGTCGCCTCTACATGTTCTTGATGCCGTCGGGAATGGTGTAAAACGTCGGATGACGGTAGATCTTGTCTTCGGACGGATCGAAGAACGCGCCGCGATCTTCCGGCTGCGAGGCGATCAGATGGCGCGACTGCACCACCCAGATCGAGCAGCCTTCGTTGCGGCGCGTATAGGCGTCGCGGGCATTTTCCAGCGCCATTTGGTCGTCGGCGGCGTGCAGGCTGCCGACGTGGCGATGCGCCAGCCCTTGTTTGCTGCGGATAAACACTTCATACAGCGGCCATTCAACGTGGCTCATGATCTCGTTTCCTTATGTTGGCTATGCGGCGGAGGCGGCGTTTTTCGCGGCGTGGGCCATGGCGCCGTCGCGTACCCAGGCGCCGTCTTCCCAGGCGCGGCGTTTGGCCTGCAGGCGTTCGTGGTTGCATTGACCGCGCCCTTTGATCACCTCATGCAGTTCGCTCCAGTCGATCTCGCCGAAGCGATAGTGGCCGGCGGCCTCGTCCCAGGTAAGGCTCGGGTCCGGCGCCGTCATGCCCAGCGCCTCAAGCTGCGGCACGGTGTTGTCGACGAATTTCTGCCGCAGCTCATCGTTGCTGTGGCGTTTGATTTTCCACGCCATGCTCTGGGCGCTGTGGGGGGAGTCGGCGTCGCTCGGGCCAAACATCATCAGCACCGGCCACCAGAAGCGATCGATAGCGTCCTGCAACATGGCGCGCTGCGTGTCGCTGCCGTTGGCCATCGCCATCACCGCCTCGTAGCCCTGGCGCTGGTGGAAGCTTTCCTCTTTGCAGATTTTCACCATCGCCCGCGCATAGGGGCCGTAGGACGCGCGGCACAGCGCCACCTGGTTGACGATGGCGGCGCCGTCGACCAGCCAGCCGATCACGCCGATATCCGCCCAGTTGAGCGTGGGGTAATTGAAGATAGAGGAGTACTTCATCTTGCCGTCGAGCATCTTTTGGTAGATGTCCTGGCGCGAACAGCCGAGGGTCTCGGCGGCGCTGTAGAGGTACAGACCGTGGCCGGCTTCGTCCTGCACCTTGGCCAGCAGCACCGCCTTGCGGCGCAGCGTGGGGGCGCGCGTCAGCCAGTTGGCTTCCGGCAGCATGCCGATGACTTCCGAATGGGCGTGTTGGCCAATCTGCCGAATCAGGTTCTGACGGTAGGCGTCCGGCATCCAGTCTTTGGCCTCAATGGCGATGTCCGCCGCGATCTTGTCGTCGAAATGCTGCTGATACTGTGCGTCAGTTGTCATGCTTGCCTCTTGGTGATTCGTATTTTTCACATTGAACATAAAAATGTGAATCACTTTAACTAACCATAAGGCTACAAACTGATAACAAAAAGATCAAACGTAATTCATGTGGTTTTGCGAGGTTACTCACAAGGTGATTTGTTATTTTGTTGATTTTATTTGATAAATAAAGTGATTAATTCCTTGTTTATAGCAGGTCAAATGCCCCGAAAGCGCCTTTTGTTTTCTTTTTGTTAAAATTTGGTTTGGCGTGGGCTGGCATTTATGTGATACGTAATTAAGCTATAGGGTGAAAATTTATGAATTTCGGAGGGCACATGCAGCAGTTACACAGTTATCTTTCTGGCGCCTGGGTGTACGGGCAGGGAGAGGGGCGCGAGATCCGCCATGCCGTGACCGGCGAGGCGCTGTACCAGGTCTGCTCCGACGGCCTGCCGTTGGCGGCGAGCCTGAGCTATGCGCGCAGCCACGGCGGCCCGGCGCTGGCGCACATGACGTTCCAGCAGCGCGCCCAGATGCTGAAAGCGGTGGCGAAACACCTGCTGGCGCATAAAGAGGCGCTGTATCACATTTCCTATCAAACCGGCGCGACGCGCAGCGACGGCTGGGTTGATATTGAGGGCGGCATCGCCACGCTGTTCGCCTATGCCGGCATGGCCGGCCGCGATCTGCCGGACGATACCCTGTGGCCGGAAGACGAGCTGATCCCATTGTCGAAACAAGCGCAGTTCGCCGCCCGCCACGTGCTGACCTCGCGCCCCGGCGTGGCGCTGCACATCAACGCCTTCAACTTCCCGTGCTGGGGCATGCTGGAAAAACTGGCGCCGACCTGGCTGGCGGGCATGCCGGCCATCATCAAGCCGGCCACCGCTACCGCGCAGCTGACGCAGGCGATGGTCAGGCTGATCGTCGACAGCGGGCTGGTGCCGGAAGGGGCGCTGCAGCTGGTTTGCGGCGGCGTCGGCGACATGTTTGCGCACCTGGATTACCAGGATGCGGTGACTTTCACCGGTTCGGCGCAGACCGGACAGCGGCTACGGGCACACCCGCGCCTGCTGGAGAAATCGATCGCGTTCACCATGGAGGCGGATTCGCTCAACTGTTGCGTGCTGGCGGAAGACGTGACGCCGGAGATGCCGGAGTTTGCGCTGTTCATCAAAGAAGTGTGCCGTGAAATGACCGCCAAGGCGGGGCAGAAATGCACCGCGATCCGCCGCATCATCGTGCCGGCGGCGCAGGTGGCGGCCGTGCGTCAGGCCTTGTTGCAGCGCCTGGCGGGGGTGACGGTAGGCGACCCGCAGCTGGAGCAGGTGCGCATGGGGGCGTTGGTCAGCCACGAGCAGCGTGATGATGTGCAAAGCAAGGTGGATTTCCTGCTGCGCAACGGCTGCGAACCGCTCTGTGGCGCGGCGCTGGATAAGCTGGAGGTTCTGGGCGACGGTGCGCGCGGCGGGGCGTTTTATCCGCCGACCCTGCTGTATTGCGCCGATCCGCTCACCCATCAGGCGGTGCACGGCACTGAGGCCTTCGGCCCGGTGGCGACGCTGATGCCGTATGCGGATACCGAGCAGGCGATCGCGTTGGCGTTGCTGGGGCAGGGCAGCCTGGCGGGATCGCTGGTAACTGCCGATCCGGCATTGGCCAAGCGCTTCATTCGCGCGGCGGCCTGCGCTCACGGCCGCATGTTGATTTTGGATGAGCAGGCGGCGGCGGAGTCCACCGGCCACGGTTCGCCGTTGCCGATGCTGGTGCACGGCGGCCCGGGGCGCGCCGGCGGCGGTGAAGAGCTGGGTGGGCTGCGCGCGGTGAAGCACTATATGCAGCGCACGGCGATCCAGGGCAGCCCGGCGATGCTGGCGGCCATCGGCGGTGAATGGGTGCGCGGCGCGCCGGTCGTCGAGCATCCGGTGCATCCGTTCCGGAAATACTTCGAGCAGCTGCAGCTGGGCGACAGCCTGTTGACCGCGCGCCGCACCGTGACCGAAGCGGATATCGTCAACTTCGCCTGCCTGAGCGGCGACCATTTCTACGCGCACATGGACAAGATCGGCGCCGCCGACTCGCTGTTCGGCGAACGGGTGGCGCACGGTTACTTTGTGGTGTCCGCCGCGGCCGGGCTGTTTGTTGACGCCGCCGTCGGGCCGGTGATCGCCAACTACGGCATGGAGAATCTGCGCTTTATCGAGCCGGTGAAGATCGGCGACACCATTCAGGTGCGGTTGACCTGCAAAAAGAAAATCCGCAAGCCGCAGAAAACCGCCGAAGATCGCCCGCACGGCGTAGTGGTGTGGGATGTGCAGGTGTTGAATCAGGAACAGCAGCCGGTGGCGCTGTACAGCATTCTGACGCTGGTGGCGCGCCAACAGGGGGATTTCGAGGCGTGATGCGCGTTTGCCGCCGCCGGTAACACCGACGGCGGCAAATCAGTCAGATCAACGGCTGGCCGCGCAGCTGTTCCAACACTTTCAGCGGTGAACGCTGCGGATCCTGCATTTTATTCACCGGCAGCAGGAAGGTCTGTTCCAGCATAAACTGGCCGCCCATCGCGGCGTGCGGCGTTTGGTCCGAGAAGCAAATCCAGCTGCTGCCCGGCGGGAACGCCAGCGCCAGCTGTGGGCCACGCTGCTGATAATCGCCATCGGCCTTCATGGCGTCATGCAACTGCAGCATCAGGTGGTCATAATGGCTGCGGCGGGTTTTGGTGATGCGCACCTGGTGCTGCAGCCAGCTGCTTAACGCCGAATAGCGGGCCAGACGCGGCATAAAGCGTTCCGCCAGCTCAGGGAACGGCTCGCCGACCCGCCATTGGCGATGTTCACCGTGCGGATTGATGTTGGTGAAAATGCGCAGAATGCGTTCGCCGTAGTTCGGGCGCGACGGGAAAGCGTCGACGTGCAGCCGGCTGTCGTCTTTGCGCCAGGAGCTATTGGCGCGCCAGGCGGAGACCGGATGCAAACGCAGGCTGCCGGTTGGGTGGTGCAGCGCCTCCTGATACTCGGGCAACAGCCCGGCGATCAGCTGACGGCACGACTGGTAATAGCGCTCCAGCAGTTGCTGAACCTGCTGTCGGCGTTCCGCCACGGCGACGCCGGTCAGCTTGCCGGACAGCGGCTGATAGCTGATGTTCTTGCGCTTCGGATCGACCAACGCCGGATCCAGCAGCGGCATTTCCTGCTCAGACAGGGTGAAGGCCAGCTCGGGCAGAAACAGCACCTTGCCCTGTTCCAGTTCGCTGACCGCGCTGGACGCTTCTTGCGCCGCCCATTGTCGCAACGGCAGCGTCAGAACGGCCCGTTCACGCGTAATATCGCCAGTAGGCATGAGATCTCCTTGCAAATCTATATCGCTTTATTCCCGTCTTTCAGGTTGCCGCGTGGTTGGCTGCACTGGCTTGCGCAGTGGCTGGCTGGAGCGGCGCCAGAAATTTTTGCGCCGGTCGCCCAATTGCAACGTGAAATTTGCGGGTTCTATTATGGATGAATCAGCAGGGCGCAGTGCGCCGAAGCGTGCGATGGCTTCCTGATATATAGAATAGTCCTGACAAGAGTATCACCGGCAACGCCAATAAAAAGTAAACGGGGGCTAAACGAGGCCTGGCGTAGGCACGAATAATCAAAAATGGCACGAATGGGTTGTTGAACGGCGTATTTTTTATCTTATTGAATTATATTAGAAATAAATACCCTGCTTATTTATTGGCGTTATTTCATTCAGAGAGCGGGGCGAGTCGGTGAAATAATGTTGCGGAGGGAAACTATTTCATTTTTGCCGGGTGAATAAATCGGGCCGCCAAATTTTGGTGACCCGATGATTGCTTAAGCGCCGTAAATGCAGTTTTTGCCTTTTTTCTTGGCCTGATACAGCGCGCTGTCCGCCTCATTGATAAAGCTGATCGGCGTATCGTTATACATATGCGGCACTTTGGCGCAGATGCCGATGCTGATGGTAACGATGCCGTGCGGGTTGCCCTGATGCGGAATTTTCAGATCTCGCACCGCCTGGATGACGCGTTCGGCGAAAATCAGCGCGCCCTGCACGTCGGTATCCGGCAGGATAATCCCCATCTCTTCGCCGCCGTAGCGCGCCAGAATGTCGTTGCTGCGGCACGCCAGCCCCTTCAGCGTTTGGCCGATTTGCTGCAGGCACTGGTCGCCGGCGACGTGGCCATAGCTGTCGTTGTACTGCTTGAAGTAGTCGATATCCAGCATCAGCAGCGCCACGCTGCGGTAGTTGCGCGAAGCCCGCGCCAGCTCGTTCTTCAGCGCGATATCAAACTGGCGGCGATTGGCCAGACCGGTCAGGCCGTCCAGCAGCGCCAACTCTTCGAGCATCTGGTTGATGCTGGTCAGCTGATCGCGGGTGCGCATCAGCTCGGCTTCGGTTTGCATGCTGTGCTTGATTTGCCGCAGCAGTACCATGCCCATCGCCAACAGGATCATCAGCAGAGAGAGGCCGCCGGCGGCAAACAGGCCGGCGTCGGTGCGCCAGTCCGCCAGCGCGTCGCGCTTCGACAGCCCGGCGGCGATCACCAGCGGAAAGCGATTGACCCGCGAATAGCCGTAGATGCGCTCCACTTTGTCGTACAGCGAGGTGATGGTGGCGTTGCCGAACTCCGAATGCGGTAAAATTTCGCTGAACAACACGCCCTTGGCGATGTTTTTACCGATCGAGGCCGCTGAGTAAGGGCGACGGTAAAGGATGGTGCCGTCCGCCAGCAGCAGGTTCAACGAGGCGTCGGTGTTGAGGGCGAAGCTGTCGTAAAACTGGCGGAAATAATCGACGTACAGCGTCGCCAGCACCACGCCGCCAAAGCTGCCATCCGGGTTGTTGAAGCGCCGTGATACGGGGATGATCAGATCGCCGCTAGTGCGGCTGCGGATCACCTTGCCGATGTACAGACCGCCGCCGTCGCGGTTTTGATGGTATTTGAAGTAATCACGATCGGCGTTGTTGGCGTTCTTGATGAACTTGCCCGAGGAGGTCGCCAGCCAGCGGCCGCGCGCATCGTAGATAAACAGCCCATGCAGCTGCGGTAGATTGCCGACCTGCGTCTGCATGACGCGCTGCAGCCGCGTCAGCTGCGATGGGCCCAGCCCGTCGTTCTGGAGACGTTCGGTCAGATCGAGCAGATTGCCGTCCACCTGCATGAAGGTATCGTCGGCGTGCTGCGCCAGCGAGCGGGCGAGGTTGGCGGATTCATGCTCGGCGCTGCGCAGATCGCGCTGGTGCGCGTTCCAGATTTGCCAGCTGTTAAAGAGGATCAGCGCGGCGGCAACGATGATGACAAACACGCCGGCCTGAAATAATAATGGGGAGCTTTTAACGCTGCGCGGCGGCACGGCATCCTGTATGGGTTGCTGCTGAGTCATGTCACCCTTGTTGTTTGATTACTATTCAATTTGAGTTAAGAGCAATCCTATATTTTATGCATAAATGCGCCAGACCTCTAGCCCTTAACGAGGCGATACGGAGAAAGGCATGCCGCAATCTGCCTCTGTGGCGGTGTGAAGACTACGGAGTAAAGAGTCAATGTCGGATTACATCATGATCGTTTTACTGACGCTGGCGGTGTATTACCCCCTTACGCTGGGGGCGCTGGCGGGGATGATGTACATCGCCTGGCGGCGCCGCCGATCGCCCTATTGGCGGTTGGGGTTGGTGCTGTTGACGCTGCTGTTCGTGCTGTTCGCCAAGGCGGCGTATGACTGGCACCGCTATAGCTAGCGGCGCCATGGCGGGTTATTCGACGTTGATCATCCAGTTGACGCCAAATTTATCGGTCAGCATGCCGAAGCCTTTGGCCCAAAAGGTGGCCTGGTAAGGCATCGTCACCTGGCCGCCCTGCGCCAGATTATCGAACAGCTTGCGCCCTTGCTCCGCATCGCTGGGGTTCAGCGACAGCGAGAAGCCTTTATGGGAAGCGCCGCCGCTGTCGTCCTGCGGGCAGCCGTCGGAGGCCATCAGCACGCCGTCGCCGATCAGCAGGCGCGCATGCATGATCGCCTCCGGGTTGACGTCCTGTGGCCCGCCTTGCCGAGCCTCTTCGGGCATGTCTTTGTAACGCATGACCATTTCAATTTTGGCATTCAACTGCTGCACGTAGAAGTTAATCGCTTGCTCACAGTTACCGCTGAAAAACAGATAGGGTTGTACCAGCATGACATTGACCTCGGTTGTGACCCGACAGGCAACGACCGGCCCGCGGGCAGGAAGAAATGGTTGCTGGCGGCAATGATTGCCGTCGGTGACTTATTAGTGTAGTTCCCTTGGCGAAGAATGCTTGTGCGAGGCGAGCGCGCCTTCGCCAGCGGTGTGGCGGGCGAAGGCACGAGGGCGTTAATACAGCGAAGGTTCGCCGGGCGGACGGGTTTTAAACCGGCGGTGCAGCCACATGTACTGATCGGGTGCCAGCAGCACCTGTTCTTCCACCACGCGGTTCATCATGGCCGCCGCGCGCGTTTCATCGTCCAGCGGGAAGTCCTTCAGCGGCGGCTGTACGATCAGCTCATAGCCCTGCGCATGCGGCAGCCGGCGCGGCACGAAAGGCACGATCGACGGCCGCCCCATGCGCGCCAGGATAAAGGTACCGGTTGTCGTGGCGGCGTTTTCAACGGCGAAGAACGGCGCGAACACGCTGCTTTGCGGACCGTAATCGTGATCCGGCGCGTACCACAGGATTTCCCCCTGTTTCAGGTTGCGGATCATGCCTTTGATATCTTTACGATCGATCATGAACTTATTCGAGCGCAGCCGGCCGCGGGTCTGGACCCACTCCATCAGCTTGTTGTTATGCGGGCGATGCACGCCGATGCCGGGATTTTGCATGCCGAAAATGCGCGCGCCCAGTTCCAGCGTCAGGAAATGCAGACCGATCAGCAGAACGCCTTTGCCGTCCTGGCGTGCCAGCTGCATGTTTTCCATGCCGCTCACCTTGAACCAGCGGGCGATGCGCCAGTCGGGCCAGAACCAGGCCATGCCGACTTCGAACAGGCCCATGCCGACGGACTCAAAATTTTTGACGATCAGCGCCTCGCGCTCGGCGGCGGGCATTGCGGGGAAGCAGAGTGCTAAATTGCGGCGCGCTATTTTTACCCGGCGTTTCATCAGGCGCATGGCTATTCTGCCGAGGCCGTGTCCAAGCCGATATATGAGCGGGTAGGGCAGTAACACCAAGAGATAGAGCATTCCTAGCCCTATCCACAGCAACCAATAACGAGGGTGCAAGAATTCGCGCTCAAAGCGTTGGTTTGAAAGCATTTTTCCTGTTCTTCCTTTTCTTTCCCAATGGGACCTTAACCCAAATTGTTTTACGGCGAATGATAGAACATTTGGTGCTAAATAGGGTTTTCCATTAATGCTTTTTTTTGCGCTTTATTTAGCAACGCACGGATAACGGGGCAAGTTAGGATTTTTACCGAGGAAAAGGAGGATATTTACCGCTATTTCAACCGGCTGACGCAATTGAAAAATAAAGACACAATTAAGCGCATCGCAAAAGTGACAACCGCTATGTAACCTTAGAGAAACAGTAACGCGGCGGAACCGTCCCAAACGGCGGCCAGCGCGTACAGCAGTGCGAGAATCAGGATGAACGGGGCATTGAACATGGGCGTTTCCTCCCGGAGATTTGTTTAAAGTTTAGTCTGTCGAGATGACAGCAGGATGAAATTAGATCGTTTTTTGTACGGTGAAATTCAGACGGACGGAAATGGGTAAACCGCTGATTTTTTACTATAGTCATAGTGTGAAGTTGTGCGTTTGTCGCCGTAAGCCCTGCATTGAGCGGCAGCGGGCAGATTGCCCGGAGCAAGATCGCGGGGCGGGCGGTGCCGGGCGTGAAACATGTGACGCAATTCTCAGAGGGTTGGTCTGTAAGGATTTGACATGTCATATGAAAATGACGTTCTAAACGGTGTTGAGCAACCGAGCGACTACGTGAAAACCACCGCCTGCGAAGTGCGCAGCGGTGTAAAAGCGGCGCTCGAGCAATCATGTGCCTGCATCAAGGATAATCCTTGGGCGGGGATAGGCGCCGGCGCCGTCGTGGGCCTGGTAATAGGATTTCTGTTAGGCAAAAGGTAATAGGGAGAGTAAAGATGGGCATCATTTCCTGGATCATTTTTGGTTTAATCGCCGGTATCCTGGCCAAATGGATTATGCCGGGCAAAGACGGCGGCGGGTTTATTATGACCGTGGTACTGGGGGTCGTGGGCGCCGTGGTCGGCGGCTATATCAGCACCTTCTTCGGTATGGGTCGCGTTGACGGTTTTAACCTGGGCAGCTTTGTGGTGGCGGTAATCGGTGCCCTGGTGGTGCTTTTTGTCTACAGGAAGATCAAAGGCTAAGCAGCCGTTGCTCAACAGGGTCGCTGCGGCGGCCCTTTTTCGTGAAATCAATCCGGCGGTGCGGCGCGGGCCGTATCGGCTGAAAGGGGAATATCATGGGTCTGTTCGATAGCGTATTGGGTAACATTCTGGGCGGCGGCGCCAACGGTGGCAAAGGCATCGATTACATCGCCATTATGCAGTGGGTTGAGCAACAAGGTGGCCTGCAGGCCATTTTAGACAAGTTCCGTCAGGGGCAGTTCGGCGATATCGTCGGCTCCTGGCTCGGCAATGGCGAAAACCAACCGATTACCGGCGATCACGTACAGCAGGCGTTGGGTAGCGATGCGATTAATCAGCTGGCTGAAAAGCTGGGTGTCGATCCGGCTCAGGCCTCCAGCACCATTGCACAGTTCTTGCCAACGGTCGCGGATGCCGCTTCGCCAAATGGCGAAGTGCAGCAAGACAGCAACGAACTGGGCGACATGGTCGGCAAACTGTTCAAATAAGGCTTATGCTCCCGGCGTCTGGCCGGGGGCATTCACTCCGCTAATTCCCTCAATCGCCGTCAACGCCTGTTGCAGATGCGCCACCCAGGCGCGCACTTTCTCCGGAATAAATCGTAATGCGGGATAGACCGCGTGCAGCGCCATGGGCGGATAGCGGTATTCCGGCAATACGGGCACCAGCGCCCCTGTCGCCAGCTGCTCGCCGATCAACGGCCGCTGAGCGCCGCCGATACCAAGCCCTGCCTCGATGGCCGTCAGCAGCGATAGCGTATTGTTGGCGCGGAACGTGGGCCGCAGCGCCACTATTTCGGGGCCGTGCGGGCCGATCAGGGTGAGCGTATCCCCGTCGTTCAATCCGCTGTAGCGAATGTGCGCATGTTTTGCCAGCTCCGCCGGCGAGCGTGGCGCGCCATGCTCTGCCAGATACGCCGGTGACGCCACCAGCAGGCGTTGCAGTTCGCCCAGCCGTTTCGCCACCATGCCGGGCGCGTGCAGTTCGCCGAAGCGTAGCGCCACGTCGATGCCTTCGCCGATCACGTCGGCGCGCCGATCGTCCAGCAGCAGCTCGATGGTGAGGTCCGGATGGCGCTGCTGGAAAGCGATGGCCAGCGGCGTGACGTGCCGCTGGCCGAATCCGGTCGGTGCGTGAAGGCGCAGGTTGCCCTGCAGCCGGTGGCGCTGGCCGTGCAGTGCCTCTTCCGCTTCGTCGACCGCCGCCAGAATCGCTTTGAGGCGTTGATAATAACCGCTGCCGGCCTCGGTCAGGGAGACTGCCCGGGTGCTGCGAAACAGCAGCTGCGCCCCCAGCTCCTGCTCCAGACCGGCGATTTGCTGACTGACCGCCGGCTGCGTCAAGCGCAGATCGCGAGCGGCGGCCGACAGGCTGCCCAGCTCCGCCACCCGCATAAAGGTTTTCATTGCGTTCAGCTTATCCATGTCGATCTTGCCTATAGGTTTTTCTTATTAGTGTTAGTGGAGGTTCTCGTCTACCGCAAGCAGTGCTAATCAATAACACTCGGGGCATCGACAACCCGAGGAGTGACAAGATGAACGCAAAGCGACAGGCGTTAGTGATCGGCGCCAATGGCGTGATAGGGCGCCGTTTGATTGAGGAACTGACCGGCCAGGGCTGGCCCGTGGTGGGCGTCTCGCGCCGGGGTGGGCAACCGGCGCCTGGTGTGCGCCACCTGCAGGTGGATCTGCTGGATGCGGTGGCGACGCGCGACGCGCTGCGGCCGCTGAGCGCGGTTAGCCACGTTTTCTATGCCGCCTATCAGGATGCGCCGGATTGGGCGGGCCTGGTGGCGCCCAATCTGCAGATGTTGCAAAACGTCGTCGAGGGGCTGGAGCCGATCGCGCCGGCGTTGGAACATATCAGCCTGATGCAGGGCTATAAGGTATATGGCGCTCATTTGGGGCCGTTTAAAACGCCGGCGCGCGAAAGCGACGCCGGGCATATGCCGCCGGAGTTTAACATGGCGCAACAGCAGTATCTGGCGCAGCGTCAGGCCGGCAAACGTTGGCACTGGAGCGCCATTCGCCCGAGCGTGGTGGGGGGCTTCTCCCTCGGCAATCCGATGAACCTGGCGTTAAGCATCGCGGTTTACGCGTCGATCAGTAAAGCGCTTGGGCTGCCGTTGCGTTTCCCCGGCAAACCGGGCGCTTACCACAGCCTGCTGGAAATGACCGATGCCGGGCTGTTGGCGCGTGCCACGCTCTGGGCGGCGACCGAACCGGCGGCGGCCAATCAGGCGTTTAATATCAACAATGGCGATCTGTTTCGCTGGAGCGAGATGTGGCCAAAAATCGCCGCTTACTTCGGGCTGGAATGCGCGCCGCCGCTGCCGATGCCGTTGGAGAGCATGATGGCGGACAAAGCGATGCTGTGGCGAGAGCTGGTGCAACGGCACCAATTGACCGAACCGGACTATCGCGCGGTGGCCGGCTGGCGTTTCGCCGACTTCGTCTTTTCCTGGGACTATGACATGTTCGCGGACGGCAGCAAGGCGCGGCGTTTCGGTTTCCATCAGTTTGTCGAAACCGAAGCCATGTTTTTCTCGCTGTTCGATGAGTTCCGCCGCCGCGGCATCATTCCCTGAGCGCGGCATCGGTTTCCCCGCAGCGCAGGCTGCGGGGAACGGTTTCAGAACGTCAACATGATCTTGCCGATGTGCTCGCTGGACTCCATCAGCGCATGCGCGGCGGCGGCCTGCTCGAGCGGGAAGGTTCTAAAAATTTGCGGCTTCAGCACGCCGCGCTCCAGCAGCGGCCAAACCTTCTCGTGCAGATCGGCGGCAATCTGCGCTTTGTCCGCGACGCTGCGTGAGCGCAGCGTTGAACCGGTATGGGTCAGGCGTTTCAACAGCAGCGGCATCAGATTGAGCTCTTTTACCACGCCATTTTGCGTGCCGATTTGTACGATGCGGCCTTCCATTGCCGCGGCCTGATAGTTCTTGGCCAGATAGTCGCCGGCGATCAGATCGACGATCACGTCGGCGCCTTTGCCGTCGGTGGCGTCTTTGGTGCGTGCGACAAAATCTTCGCTGCGGTAGTTAATCGCCACGTCGGCGCCCAGCGCCAGGCTGGCCTGGCGCTTCTCTTCGGAGCCAACGGTGGTGATCACCTGCGCGCAGAAGGCTTTTGCCAGCATGGTGGCGACCGTGCCGATGCCGGAGGTGCCACCGTGGATCAACACGGTTTCGCCGGCTTTGAGGTGGCCGCGCTGGAACACGTTGACCCAGACGGTAAAGAAGGTTTCCGGCAGCGCGGCGGCCTCGGTCAGGCTCAGGCCCGCCGGCACCGGCAGCGCATTGCTTTCATGCACGGTGCAGTATTCGGCATAGCCGCCGCCGGCGATGAGGGCGCAAACCCGATCGCCGAGCGCGAAGTGGGTCACGCCTTCACCGATGGCGACGACTTCGCCGGCGATTTCCAGGCCGGGGATATCCGAAGCGCCGGGCGGTGGCGCATAGTTCCCCTGGCGCTGCAGCACGTCGGGGCGGTTAACGCCGGCGGCGGCGATTTTCACCAGGAGTTCGCCCGCTTGCGGGGCGGGCACCTGGCGTTCGGTGACGACCAGAACCTCGGGAGCGCCCGGTTGGCTGATCTCAATGGCTTTCATCGTGCCGGGCTGCGCTGCATTTGTTGACATGCTCATTCTCCTCATCGTGGCGGACGTGGTTATCCAGGCGGAACGCCCGCAATAAAGTCTGCTGTTAGCTTAGCGAAATCGAATGAGGTGCGCGTGGTCGAATAGAGCTGTTTTGCGAGGAAGGGAGGACGCCGCCGCGATGGGCGGCTGGATATCAATCGTTAGGGGGGATGCGGAACCCTTTTAACGAGACGATAAAGTGTTCTTTCCCTTTGGAGATCTTGGCGCCTTTATCGCACCACAGGCTGGCAAGCTGGAAGAAGTCATCGCTGCCGATATCGTAGGCCAGTTCGATTTTCTTGGCTGTGCCGGCGCGGATGAGCTTTTCTGCTTCCTGATGGTTTGCAGCTTTAATTATGGTCATGGGCGAAATCCTTGGTGTTAAGCCAGAGCGGATAATCGCGAATCATCATATGGCCATAGTGTGACATTTTTGTGATGAAAACATGACGGTCCACGAAGGCGCGGCGTGCGGCGTGCCGCGCCTTCGCGGTGTAAACACGTTATCGATTACCGATCGTGCGGGCGAACGAATGTACTTTTCTTCTGAGATTTGAAGTGTTTATAGAGCGAATAGCCCGCAATGCCGGCCAAGGCAGCCAAGAGGGCAAGGGATCCTGTGGCCATGAACATCACCTCCGAATAAGAATGGCAAGGAGGCGTATTTGTGACATTCATCACTTTACGGGGCAATGAGAGCAATCTGTAATCGGGAAACGGGCATGAGGGAGGAGCAAAAAAAGCGCCTATAGGGAGGCGCATAAAGATTTGCAACACAGCTTGTTGTGTTCAACACCAGGAGGAGTGGTGAACTGGCGCTATTTTATGCAGCGGCGAGGGTGGCTGATATAGGTATTACTCCGAAAGCGCCGCTACCACTCATAGCCCAACTGAATGTTGTAATCGGGATCCTGATTGGTGGAGTAAGGATCGGATTGGCGGCGGCGATCGGTTTTCTTCACCGGGCCTTCATAGGCGGGATAAGGTTTGGCGCGCGGCTTGCTGCAGCCTGGATGATCGCATTCGATATCGACGCGAAAACCGTTCTTGTCGCGTGCCTCTGCCCAGGTAATCGGCGGTTTCGCCGCCTTGGGGGGCGGCCCCGGCGGAGCCACCGGTTTTGGGGGCGGGGAAACGCTGGGCTCTGGGGGCTGATAATTCAGCTCCAGCGCGCCCAGCGGGGCGCTGCAAGCGGCAAAGGCCAGCAGGGCGGTAACGCTGGCGGCCGGTAATGTGAGCCATCTCGGCATGGTGAATCTCCCTGAATGATTTCTTTGTGCAACTATAAAACAGCGTAACGATAATTACTATCATTTGTCTTGGCCGGTAAGGAGAAGACGCTCGGCGATAGCGTCGACAAACAGGGTCAAATCCTGTGCGTTTAGCCGAGGTAAACGGCACGACGAGGCGAAAAGAGTTGCTATTGCCGCCCGCTCGTGAGTTAATGCTTACCGGCCTGTGGTACAGACCTATTTATGCACGACATTTTGAGTAAAGTAGTTCAAATTAAAAGCGTTATCCCGGATAGCCCTTCTCTGACGAATTTCCTTTCCAGTGCCTCCATAAGTAACTGATGACCGGCTATATCGCCCATAGCGGCTTACATTTATTATTGAAGGAAGATAGACATGTCTAACCTGATCAAAGGTCAAGTGAAGTGGTTCAACGAAGCTAAAGGTTTTGGTTTCATCACCCCAGCAGACGGCAGCAAAGATGTATTCGTACACTTCTCTGCTATCCAGGATCAAGGCTTCAAGACCCTGGCTGAAGGCCAGAACGTACAGTTCTCTATCGAGAACGGTGCGAAAGGTCCATCTGCGGCTAACGTTACCGCTATCTAATTGGCGTCTACCGCTGATTGAAAAAAACCCGCCGCGGCGGGTTTTTTTATGCCTGCAATTCGGCGGTGCGCAAAAAAAAGCCCGCAAGTCTGCGGGCAAAAGTTCCTTGTTACTTCTTCATTTGCGAGCGCTTCTCTGGGGGGGAAACGCCTGAAGACAGGCTACGTGAGGCCGGCTTAAGATTCTGCGGCCAAACCGTTAAGAAAGTGAAAATCCGGGCGGCGGCTACGCTGAGAGCGAGGCCGGATTGGTGCGGGGCGGTGTCCTTCCCTATGGGTTTTGTCATACACTGATGCCAATCGCAAATGATGGGGAACGGTATGCAGGTTAACGATCGAGTGACGGTAAAAACAGACGGCGGCCCGCGGCGCGAGGGCGTCATTCTGGCCGTAGAGGTATTCAACGAAGGGACTATGTATCTGGTTTCTCTTGAAGACTATCCGGCGGGCGTATGGTTTTTTAATGAAATCGACAGCCGTGACGGGACGTTTGTGGAGCCATGTCGCGAGCATGGGCAGTAACATCGGTTAATCTCATTAATTTGCTAATGAAATTGTCCATTTTGAGATTATTTCATTACGGTAAGATTTTTTTTATCGCCGGCAAAAAAATACCCGCTGCGCTAGCGGGGGGATAGCGCAGCAGGTATTCTTTTGGTGGTTCCAGTATCCGATATCCCGGTGACTTTATCCCCGGATATTTAACGGCCGACAAAACAGAGTGGGGGCATTCTCTGCGGCTCAACGGCTATTGACAAATATTCCACTGGTCAGCGTATCGGTCAAACGAACAACGTGGTAAATGATCTGCTTGTTGTGCGTCTTTATTTTCCGCTTGATGTTTCCCTTGTGGGAGGAGACCGTTTTGGCCTTTATTTGCATCTGGTCTGATATCTGGATGGTGCCTTGACCGGACATCCACATGCGTAACATGTTCGATTCGGTCTGGCTCAGCGTTACCGGCGTTTGGTCCAGAGAGGACTTCTCCGC
This sequence comes from Serratia sp. CY84636, assembly GCF_052166245.1. Lineage (NCBI taxonomy): Bacteria > Pseudomonadati > Pseudomonadota > Gammaproteobacteria > Enterobacterales > Yersiniaceae > Serratia > Serratia sp. CY84636. The sequence continues at coordinate 1,425,277 of NZ_JBJNOX010000002.1, read as the reverse complement.
CCGTAGGGACGTTCTCTCGAGATAGTGACTAAGTAGCTGATTCATAGTCTCTGGTTTGATGGATTTTGACGATATGATGACGTTCTTGCGAACATATAAATAATCGTCGAAATGTACATTGGTAATAGCCATGAAGATGAAGAATAACGTATCCGGGTGCAGTGAAATCACCCGTTTTATTCGCTCGGTGGCGTTTGCTTCGTGGATGAAGCAGTCCTCGTTAATAAACACCAGGCTCGGATTCAACTTGCTGCATTTTTCATGCAGGCTGTCAATATCCTCGATGGCATTAATATGGCGTTTTTTCACGCCATGCGAAGTCAGATAGTCGGTTAATCCCAATCTGGTATAGCTACATGAATCCATGATGATCGTTGGCATATCGCACCCCCACTTAAATCCGTTTTACTGCGGTAATATGAGAAAAAGCCTAAAAAGCCGAAAGGCAAAATGGAGCAATAATTCAGTGTAGCCAGTGTTCTATCAATAAACACGACGGCACTCAATGATATTTTCATACTAAACTTATTAATCACATGAATCTATAAGTTTGGCTTAAGTCAGCGAGATTTGCTGCCCGCTCGGCGTTGACGCGATCGGCCTGACTTGCGCTTGGCGCCCGCGCTTGCTGACATTGCTTGCCGAGATTCTGTTCATCATGTCACGAAACAAAATTTTAGTTTGCTAGGAAAAGTCTTAAAAAAAATTCATGTGTTGGCTTTTTGAAGTTTTTCAGTGCGCTTTTTGAGCGCTTAAAAAGTGTTCTTTTGGTTTCTTTGTTTTTTTAACGATAAAAATCATTAAGTTGAATCCTATCCTTCCTCACCTGTTAATGATAATCACTTCTTTTTTTATCATAACAACCAACAAAAGTTAACGTTGTGGCTGAAATGTGTAGCTTAATTGTTGCTATAAATCACCGTTTTACAATGAGTTATCTGGATATTTATTTTGATTGAAATAATTTTGGTGAATATTTAACAGTGATTGAGTTGTTTTTCTAAACTATCATCCTGTTGCCCGCGCCAGCGGGGCGGGGGGCAGGTCGGAGTTGTCTCCGGCCCGCGTTGGTTTTAACTTGCCTTTCCACCTTTCAAAAGCAGGATGTCGCAGTGAGACAGAATCAGTATGGGCAGCCAATAGGCGATGCCCTTCCTCATTGGCAGCCGGCAGGCCTGCCCGGGCACAGGTTGCTGCAAGGGCGGTTTTGCCGCCTTGAACCCCTTAGCCTCGAGCGCTGGGGGGATGAGCTCTATCGGGCTTACCAAACTGCCGAGGACGACCGAGACTGGACCTATCTGTTTTGGGAACGGCCGCAGACGCGCGAGGATTTTCAGCGTTACCTCCAGGCTCAGGCGTCCAGCGCTGACAGGAACACGATGGTGGTGGTCGATCAGGCGAACGGGCGCGCCGTGGGGACCTGCGCTTTTTTGCGCATCGATCCCGGCAACGGCGTGGCCGAACTGGGCACCATCAACTGGTCGCCGCTGATGAGGCGCAGCGCGCTGGGCAGCGAGGCGATTTTCCTGATGCTGCGGCATCTGTTTGACGATCTTGGCTATCGGCGCTGCGAATGGAAGTGCGATAGCCTCAATTTGCCTTCGCGCCAGGCAGCCGAGCGTTTGGGGTTCCGGTACGAAGGCACTTTCCGCCAGGCGGTTGTCGTCAAAGGGCGCACGCGCGACACCGATTGGCTGTCGATCATCGACGCGGAATGGCCGGCGCGACACGCCGCCTTTGCCGCCTGGCTGTCGCCGGATAACATCAGCGATGACGGGCGGCAAGCGCGGCGTTTGCAGGCCTTCCAACTCGGATAGCGCCGCGCGCCTTAGGCCGTCTCTGGCAGACAGTGGCGCAGCGAGTCCAGCGCCAGCCGGATGTCCCGTTCCTCCGTCATCCAGTTGACCAGCGCGGCGCGGATTCCCGGCTGATGGTTATAGGTCGTTGGGGTGCAACGCACCACGCCGTGCCGGTTAAGGCGCTCGAGAAAGCGATCGCGCGCCGCTTCGCTGTCGCCCAGCGGGCGGCTGAGCGCGAAGCACACCACGTTCAAATTCACCGGCGCCAGCAAACGGAAGCCGTCGTCGGCCGCTAACGCCGCGCCCAGCGCCTGCGCCAATCGGACGTTGCGCTCGACGATATCCCGTATGCCGCTGCGGCCATAGGCTTTCAGCGTCAGCCAGAGCGGCAGGGCGCGAAAGCGCCGCGAATTTTCCGGCGTCAAATGCAGATAGTTGTCCGGCCGCGGCGTCGGCGCTTCCAGGTAGGCCGAATGGTTCTGAAATACCTGCATCTGCAGATCCAGATGGCGGGTAAATTGGATCGCGCTGTCATAAGGCACGTTCAGCCATTTGTGCGCATCGACGGTGATGGAGTCCGCCTGTTGCCAGCCTGCGAGTCGCGGTGCATACAGCGGCGAACAGGCCGCCACGCCCCCGAAGGCCGCATCGACATGCAGCCAAAACGGATAACGCTCCCGCAGCGCCAGCAGACGCGGCAGATCGTCGAAAGCGACGGTGTTGACCGTGCCGGCGCTGGCCAGCACCAACGTGGGGCGGCCCTCGCCGGCGGCGAGCTGCCGCTCCAGCGCCGCCATATCCATGGCCTCAGACTCCGGCAGGCTGGCGACGGTCGTCAGCGCGTCGCGGCCGATGCCGAGCATGCTGAGCGCCTTTACGCTGCTGGCGTGCGGATTGGCCGCCAGCACCCGGATGGGCCCCAGCGCCGCCAGGCCCCGTTGGGCAATATCCACGCCGTGCTGTTGGCCCAGCCACTGCCGGCCAATGGCCAGCCCGGCGAAATTGGCCATGGTGGCACCGCTGACCAGGCTGCCGCTGAACGCTTCCGGCAGGCCCAGCAGGGATTTCAACTGCGTCACGGCGGCCAGCTCGATCGCCGCGGCGATCGTATCATGACTGAGCTGGCTATTTTGGTCTGTCACGCTAACCAGCCAGTCCGCCGCGACCGCCGCCGGGGTGCCACCGCCGGTGACGAAGCCGAAATAACGCGGGCCGGCGCTGGCGGAAATGCCCGCCTGATAACGCTGCCAAAAGTCATCCAGCGCCGCCAGGGCGCCTTCACCGTTTTCCGCCAGCCGATCGTCACCGGGTTGCAACTGCTGTTGCGCGAGCGGTGGGCAGACCGATCGCTGCTGCAGCCCGGCCAGAAAATCTTCCGCCAACTGGCGGGTGTGGTCGAGGATCTGCGGAAACTGGGTAAGATCCTGTTGTAAACGTGGGTGCATGGCGGCTCCGAAAGCATCAGGGATAGATGGCATAAACATAGAACAGTTGCCTGCAGGTCAAAATCGATGAAAAATAACCTTTTTGGATAACCCGGCTAACCAGTGATGAGTGAACGCCTTCCCCTGCATGTCTTACCGACCTTCGTTATCGCCGCCAGGTTGGAGAATTTGCGCGCCACGGCGCAGCAGGTGCATTTAACGCATGGTGCGGTCAGCCAGCAAATCCAGCTGCTGGAGCAGGCGGTCGGCTACCCGCTGTTTGAACGGCGCGGGCGCGGTGTGCGTCTGAATGCGGCCGGGAAAGAGATGCTGGCGGCGGTAGAGCCGGCGCTGCAGGCGCTGCAGCAGGGCGTTGCCCGCGCCCGGCGCGCCGCGGCAAGCCAGACGCTGCGTATCAGCGTGCTGCCGTCTTTTGCCCATTACTGGCTGTTGCCGCGCCTGCCGGCCTTCCATGAAGCCTGCGCCGATATTGCGCTGGATATCGATGCGTCGCTGACATTGCAGGATCTGTCGCAGCGCGGATTCGATGCGGCGATCCGCATCGGCAACGGCCAGTGGGCGGGGCTGCAGGCACAGCGCATCGCGTCGGGCGATGTGCTGCCGGTCGCCTCGCCGGACATGGCGCGGCAATGGGGAACGGCATTCGAGAACGGCGGCGACGTTCCCTTGCTGGAGCACGACGTCAGCCCCTGGCGCGACTGGTTCAATGCGCAAGGGCGCTCGCTGTGCGGGCGGCAACAGGCGTTGTTCAACGATGCCGGATTGTTGATTCGCGCGGCCGAGCAGGGGTTTGGCATCGCGCTGGCGAAAAAGCTGCTGGTGCAGGATGCGATCGCCGCCGGAAGGCTGGTGGCGCTGGCCGCGCCCTGTCGCCTGAGCGATGACGACGTTTATCTGGTGTGGCCGCAGACCGCCGGGTTGACGCCGGCGGTCTTACGTCTGCTGCAGTGGCTGCAGCAACAGTTGGCGGCTATTTAACGGCGCAGCCACGCCGGCTGCGAGGTGCCGAGCGCGGTCGCCGGCAGCGCCCATTGCAGCGCCGTGCCCTGCAGGCTTAACGGGGCGCGCAGACGTTGCGCGGCGCCCCAGTCGGTCAGTTCCGCTTCCGGGTTTTCGTCGGTGGGGCCGGCCGGCGTCAGGGCTTGTGGCCGATAATGCGCCGGATAGGGATGCGCCAGCAGCAGTTGCGCCGTGCGCGCCAGCGACAGCCTTGCGTGGTAGCCGGTGCCGCGGCTCAGGCGCTGCGCCATACCGGTCAGCACCGCCGCCGCCATCAAATAGCCGGTGGCGTGGTCCAGAGCCTGTACCGGCAGCGGCACCGGCAAACTGGCGCTGCGCCAAACCATGCCCGCCTCCGCCAACCCGCAGCTCATCTGCACCAGGCTGTCAAAACCGCGCCGGGTGCGCCACGGCCCGTTCCAGCCGTAGGCATTCAGACAGACGTCGATCAGGCCCGGCGCCAGCGCGCGTCTTTCCTCCGCGCCATAGCCCAACTTCTCCAGCGCCCCGGCACGGTAGCCATGCACGATCACGTCGGTGTTTCTCAGCAGATGTTCAAACGTATGGCGATCGTGCGCATTGGTCAGGTTGAGGCGTGCGCTGCGCTTGCCCAGCATCACCTCGTGCTCGACGCCGGGTTCATCCCAACCGTAAGGATCGATGCGCAGCACGTCGGCACCCAAACCGGCGAGAAAACGGGTGGCGATCGGCCCGGCGAGAATGCGCGTCAGATCCAGCACCCGCACGCCGTGCAGCGGCCGGGCTATGGGCAGCGCCCAGCCCGGCGGCGGTGCTTCCGGCTGCAACGAGGTGTGGATCAAGGGTTCGAGCGCCACGCTCTTGCCCTGAATATGTTGCCGCCACGCGGCCGCCGAGCGCATTTGGGCCGCGCAGCCGCCGGCCTCGATCACTGCCTGCTCCAGCTCGCTTTTTTTCCAGCTCAGCACGCGTGCCGCCAGCGTACCTTTATCCGATGCCGGGCCCAGCACCTGTTCCACCGCCCGCCGATGGTGCGGCGCATTGGTATGCAGGCGTATCCAGCCGTCTGCCGTCTCGTAGTCGCCGGCCAGGGCGTCCCAGGCGGCAGGCAGCGTCCAACCGAGGGGACGCAGCGTCCAGCCAAACCAGAGCGAGGCCAGGCGCTGATCGATCCAGACCTGCGGCGCCTCGGTTGCCTTGCGGAGAAGCAATTCGGCGCAGGCCAAACCGGCGGCGCTCCAGGCGGCGGTAGCCAATTCGGTGACGGGAAAAGCCGAAGGCAGTGCGCCGGTACCGCTTACGGTTAACCGGTCGCAGGGCGCGGGGCGCTGCCCGAGGCTTTGCCAAATCTCGTCAAGCAGAGTGTGGATCAGAGGCGTCATTGGCCACTCCTTGCGGGTCGTCGGAAATATAGCCTAGCGTAGCCCACCGCCGGCGGCCTTGCTAAGGCGTAACGTCGAACGTGCGGCCGTCGGCCAGCTTGGCACGTAGGCTGTGGGCCGCTACGCCGGCGAACGGCTGCGCGCTGAAGTTGGCGGTCAGCGTCGACCCGTCGCTAAACGTCGTCTGTTGCACCCAGCCGTCCCGATCGAGCCAGCGGAAGTCGGTCAGCGCTTTGTCCCACAGGGCCTGATGCAGCGGCCGGAAGGCGACGTCGGCGCGTTTGATCGCCGGCAGGCGGGCCGCCAGGGTGGCGCGGCTCAGATGGAACATCGGCGCAGTGTTGTACAGCTGGCTGAGCAGACTGCGGGTGGTCTGAACGTCGCTGAACTTCAGGTTATCGTAATTCCAGTGGTGGCTGCTGACGATCGCATCGTGGAAAACGGCCTGGTACAGCGGCAGGCGGTAACGCGGATCGAATTCGACGGTGCGGTAGGGCTGTTTCACCTTGGCGGGGCGGAAGAAAAACGCCGGTTGGGCGTTGGGCCACCAGGCGCCGAGATAATAGGGCGAGGATTTATCCTGATTCATCTGTTTATCGCCCCAGCCGAATCCCCAGGTTTCCATGCCGTGGGCGAACATCAGGCTGCGGGCGGTCACCGCATTGCCGTCCTCCGAGCCGAGCGGCAGCTTAAGGGTGGCGCTGAACCAGGCCAGCCTGGCGTTGCGCGCTTCGGCCATTTGCGCCGCGCCGGTCGGGTGGTCGGGCTGATAGTCGTCGGAGACCATGCCGGTGCCGTCCACGTCGAGAAACAGGCTGTTCAACCCGGCCAGTTGCACCAACTCGCGCATGCGCCGTTGAGAATAGGGCAGGACGCAGCCCGGATTGAGGTAGTAACCCTGTTTGCCGAAGCCGGGTTTCTTGCTGCCGTCGGCGCGCACGATGGCGCAGGTTTCCCGCAGCGTCGTCGGCAGTTGCGCGGTGAGCCAGCTGTCGTTCACGCCGCGTGGAATGGCGGTATCGTAGGAGTCGTAGCTGGCGATCAGATAGCCGGCCGCTTTGGCGGCGGTTACCGCCTGCGGGTGCAGGAAGGCGGCGGTCCAGTTATCGGTGCCCAACCACAGGCGCGGCAAACCCGCCTGGCGCAGCGCATCGATCACCGGTTTGGCCAGCCCTTGCCCCCAACGGTCCACCGGGGTTAACCAACGCCCCAGCTCTCGCTGTGCCCGCTCCCGCACCGCAGCGGCCTGGCGCTGCTGTGCCTGCAGAAAATCGGCGTCATCCGGCGTGGCGTCCAGCGGAATTTGCGCCGTCAACGCCTGGTTGATGCCGTCGATCAGGGGCTGTTGCTGCCAGCCCTCCGGTGTTTTGCCCGCCAGCTGCAGCAGGAGCTTTCTGCTCTCGGCATCCATTTGTTGCCGCAGCCCGGCGGCGGCCGGAGAGGCAAGGTAGTGCAGCAACCCCGGCCAATCTTTGACGTCTTCCGCCGCCAGCAGTTTGTCGCCCCACAGGTAGACATGGGTGGCACCGATCAGCTTTTCGCCTTCGGGCGCCTGCTTTATCTTCTCGCGCAGGCTGCTGAACTGGCCGCTTTGTTGCAAATAGTCGCGGTAGCGGCGGGCGCCGGACAGCGGGGTGTCGCCGACGTGCAGCAGCACCTCGAATGCCTGCTGTTGGTTGAGGCGGTTGAACTGATGCTCGGCGCGCATCTCCAGCTTTTCCTGCGCGGCGGCGAAGGTGACCCGGTTGCTGAACGGCGTCAACATCAGCCAGCTGTAGACCTTGCCCTGGTATTGCTGGCTCCACAGCGGCAGCTTCAGATCCCAGTTGGTATCCAGCGGCGTCATTTCCGCCGTCAGGTAATGGCGCCAGACCGCGTTGTCGAGCGGAATGCGGCTGCCTTCGCCGATCGGCAGCAACAGCGTTTCCGCCTGCGGCGGCAGGTGATACCAGTTCAGAAGCTGTGGCCGGTCGCTGCTGAAGCTCAGGCGCAGATCGCCGTCCTCCAGCCTGGCGCTAACCTTGACCGCGCTCTGTGGCCAGCGCCAGCTGGCGCGTTGTGGCGACGCAGTGAGATCCGCCACCGGTTGCGCGGGCTGCGCCAGATTGACCGGCACAGCGCCGGCGGCAACGCGCAGCGTGGCGGGATCGAGTTCAAACTGCGCGTCGCCTTGCTGCAGCAGCAGGGCATCGGCGGGAAAGCTGACGAGCAGCGCGAGCGCGAGCGGGGAAAGCCGGTGTTTCATCGGGGGCGTCCTTGAAAGATGAAGGAGGACAGTTTACCGATAAGCGCACTGGCGCCCAACGTTGTCGCTGCCTATTTGTGACATCGAAATATGATCGCGGTATTCCAGTTTATTTTTCGTTTAATAAATTAGCCTTTACTTCATTACCTGACGTCACTATACTCAGCCAAAATTTCGGTGGAGAAACCCAATTGGACAGTTGTAGTTGTAATAAAACAAATAAGGCAAGCTGACCAATTCTCTTCTGATTTGTTGCTTGCCGTTATCGGCGGGCAGCACCCCTCTCCAGTTATTCCTGAGCTGTGCATACCCGAATAAAAAACGTGTCCTGAGGCCTGGCGGTTTCAGGTGAATTGAGTTGGACGTTATTATGGTGTTCTGCAGCCACAGCCTTTTCCCTCCAGGCACAGCACGCTGATTCGCTGATTTATTTTCGGCGCGACTTTGCGTGTGCTAAACAGCACATGATTTTATCTCCTGCGGTTAATTAAGGGGACAGTCATGGCTATGACTCCTTTCGTTTTAAATTTATTGCTGGCAATGTGCCTGGGCGCGGTGATTGGCGCCGAGCGCCAGTGGCGCCAACGTATGGCCGGCCTGCGCACCAATGCGCTGGTAGCGACCGGCGCGGCGGTCTTTATTCTCAGCTCCATGTCCACCGATCCGGCCAGCGCCGGCCGCGTGGCCGCGCAGATTGTCTCGGGTATCGGCTTCCTCGGCGCCGGCGTTATCATGCGGGAAGGGCTGAACATTCGCGGCCTCAACACCGCCGCCACGCTGTGGTGTTCGGCGGGGATCGGCGTCCTGTGCGGCCTGGGCCAGCATTGGGATGCGGTGGTCGCCACGCTGGTGATCCTGTGCGCCAATATCCTGCTGCGCGAAGCCGCGCAGCGCATCAACCTGCAGCCGCATCAGCAGGCGACCGATCTGGAACTGTGCTATCGCATTCAGGTGACCTGCGGCGAACAGGATGAAATTCTGGTGCGCACCCTGATTCTGCAGGCGCTGAACGGCGTCGCCTTGCGGCTGCAGTCCTTGCGCAGCGCCGATATTTCCAGCCCGGGGCAATTGGAAGTGTGCGCGGAAATTACCGCTACGCCGGCTGCGCAAAAAGAAATTGAGGGTATTGTCTGCCGCGTCAGCCTGGAAAAAAGCGTGAGTGCCGTTCGCTGGCGCGTCGCGTCTGAATTACCGGTCTGATTAATTATATAAATATTTACTAACTTGATTATATGTTCAGGTTTATTCAGGTACGCCTGAATAACGCGGAACATTAAGGAGGCGTTATGGACGATGACCCCGGAAGGGAAATGATTTCTGCGTGGCTGACAGGGTAATCACGCTATTCAGTCACGCTAATTAAAAAATTCCACTCTGCGCACAGTCACCTGTTTATCGGGCGGGATATCCCTGTGCGCAGAACGAAAATAAGAGAATAGCGTTATGACTCAGATTAATGAAAGAACGCGTCGCCGTGATAAAGACGCGGTGACCTACGCCATTGCGCAAGAGGCGACCAACAGCATCGCCCAAACGCTGGCGAACCTTAAGTGCAACCGCAACGGCTTGACCCAGGACGACGCCGATGAGCGGTTGGAGCAGTTCGGCGCCAACCAGGTCGCCCACGACAAGGCGCCGCATGCTTTGATTCAGCTGATCAAGGCCTTTAACAACCCGTTTATCTTCGTGCTGATGGTGCTGGCTGCGATCAGTTTCTTTACCGATTATTGGCTGCCGCGCCAGAGCGGTGAAGAAACTGAACTCACCGGCGTTATTATCATTCTGACCATGGTCACGTTGAGCGGGCTGCTGCGTTTTTGGCAGGAATACCGCACCAACAAAGCGGCGGAAGCGTTGAAGTCGATGGTACGCACCACCGCCACGGTGCTGCGCCGCAGCAGCTACAGCGCGCATCCGCTGACGCTGGAAGTGCCGATCCGCGAACTGGTGCCGGGGGATATCATTCAGCTCTCCGCCGGTGACATGGTGCCGGCCGACGTGCGTCTTATCGCCTCGCGCGATCTGTTCATCAGCCAGGCGATTTTGACCGGCGAAGCGATCCCCATCGAGAAATACGATGCGATGGGCAACGTGGCGCAGAAGTCGAGCGACGGGGAGGTATCCAGCGAGAACGCGCTGCTTGAGCTCTCCAATATCTGCCTGATGGGCACCAACGTCGCCAGCGGCACCGCCACGGCGGTGGTGGTGGCGACCGGCGGACGCACTTACTTCGGCTCGCTGGCCAAGTCGATCGTCGGTTCGCGGGCGCAAACCGCGTTCGATCGCGGGGTGAACAGCGTCAGCTGGTTGCTGATTCGCTTCATGCTGGTGATGGTGCCGGTGGTGTTGCTGATCAACGGCTTCACCAAAGGCGACTGGAGCGAGGCGGCGCTGTTCGCACTGGCGGTGGCGGTTGGTCTGACGCCGGAAATGCTGCCGATGATCGTCAGCTCCAACCTGGCGAAAGGGGCGATCGCCATGTCGCGCCGCAAGGTGGTGGTGAAGCGCCTGAACGCCATTCAGAACTTCGGCGCCATGGACGTGCTCTGCACCGACAAGACCGGCACCCTGACCCAGGACCGTATCATTCTCGAGCACCACATCGACGTCACGGGCGCCAGGGATAACGAGGTGCTGCACCTGGCCTGGCTGAACAGCTTCCATCAGAGCGGCATGAAGAACCTGATGGACCAGGCGGTGATCCGCTTCGGGCGCGGCAAACCGGGGATCGAAGCCCTGGGCCGTTTCAGCAAGGTGGATGAGCTGCCGTTCGACTTCGTGCGCCGCCGGCTGTCGATCGTGGTGGCGGATGAGAATGGCAAGCAGCAGCTGATCTGTAAGGGCGCGGTAGAGGAGATGCTCGAGATCGCCACTCACGTGCGTGAAGGCGACAAGACGCTGGAACTGGACGACGCGCGCCGTGCGGCGCTGCAGGCGCTGGCCCGCGAGTATAACGAAGACGGCTTCCGCGTGCTGGTGCTGGCGACGCGCGAGCTGGATGCGCAACGCCCGGCCGACCCGCTGAGCGTGGCCGACGAGCGCGACATGGTGGTGCAAGGGCTGCTGACCTTCCTCGATCCGCCGAAGGAGAGCGCGCAGCAGGCGATCGCCGCGCTGCAGGAAAACGGCGTGACGGTGAAGGTGCTGACCGGCGACAACCCGGTGATCACCTGCAAGATTTGCCGCGACGTTGGGCTGGAACCGGGTGAACCGCTCTCTGGACTGCGAATTGAACAGATGGATGACGAAGAACTGGCGCGCGAAGTGGAGCAGCGCACGGTCTTCACCAAGCTGACGCCGCTGCAAAAATCGCGGGTGCTGAAAATGCTGCAGGCCAACGGCCATACCGTCGGCTTCCTCGGCGACGGCATCAACGATGCGCCGGCGCTGCGCGACGCCGACGTCGGCATTTCGGTCGACACCGGCACCGACATCGCCAAGGAGTCGGCGGACATCATCCTGTTGGAAAAGAACCTGATGGTGCTGGAAGAGGGGGTGATCAAAGGGCGCGAGACCTTCGGCAATATCATCAAGTACCTGAACATGACCGCCAGCTCCAACTTCGGCAACGTGTTCTCGGTGCTGGTGGCCAGCGCCTTCATCCCGTTCCTGCCGATGCTGGCGATCCACCTGTTGATTCAAAACCTGATGTACGACATTTCTCAGCTGTCGCTGCCGTGGGACAAGATGGATAAAGAGTTCCTGCGCAAGCCGCGCAAGTGGGACTCCAAAAACATCGGGCGCTTTATGCTGTGGATTGGGCCGACCTCGTCAATCTTCGATATCACGACGTATGCGCTGATGTGGTACGTGTTCGCCGCCAACAGCGTGGAACACCAGGCGCTGTTCCAGTCCGGCTGGTTCATTGAGGGGCTGCTGTCGCAAACGCTGGTGGTGCATATGCTGCGCACCCAGAAGATCCCGTTCATTCAGAGCACCGCGGCGCTGCCGGTGTTGCTGACCACCGGGTTGGTGATGGCGCTCGGCATCTACATTCCGTTCTCGCCGCTCGGCGCCCTGGTTGGCCTGCAGCCGCTGCCGTGGGAATACTTCCCGTGGTTGGCCGCTACGCTGGTCAGCTACTGCGTGGTCGCGCAGTTGATGAAGCGTTTCTATATCCGCCGCTTCGGCGAGTGGCTCTAAGCCGCCTCGGCGTTCACTTCGGGGGCGAAATTCTTCGCCCCCGCACCCCTACAGCAGTTTGTTGACCAGCAGGCCGAGCATGATGGTCAGCGTGAAGGAAAACAGCGTGCCGAGCAGCACATACTCGGTGCGCATTTTATCGTCGCTCTGGCGCAGATCGCCGAAACGGAAGATGGATTTGGCCGCCAGCAAAAAGCCGATCGCCGGGATTTGCCCCAGCAGCACAAAGGTCAGGATCAGCGTTCTTTCCAGATAGCCAATCTGTTTGCCCGCGCGCAGCAGCGAGTCGTTGTCGGCCTTGGCCGCAGGCGGCATTTGCGGCGTCCAGCGCGCCAGCAGCTGCCCGATCAGCAGGCTCATCGGCAGATAAATCAGACTGTAGGCCACCAGCACCAGGCCGGTTTGCCAACGCCCCAGTTGCCGCCCCAGCGCAGCGAGCAGTTCACCGGCGTTCGGCGTCAGCCCCAGCCACAGCAAGGCGATCACCGCCAGATGCAATCCCTGATCGAGCAGGAAACTGCGGGCCGGGCTCAGGCGGCTCATCGCGGTGACTTTCAGCAGATCGACCAGGTAGTGGCTGACGGCGATGACCAGCAGGCTGGCCAGCACCTGAAATGAGGAAAGCCCGCCGTGCAGCAGGCCGAAACCGGCCACCACCCAGGCGGCCAGCACCCCGTGCAGCAACGCGTGCAACACCAGAAAACGTGAACGTGCGCGATGTTGGATTTTATCTTCCACCCAACTCAGCGGCTGCAGCGGAAAATCCGCCAGCAGGTGGACGAGCAACAGCCAGGCCAGCAAAGGCGCATAGGTCAGATCCATAGTCAGACGATCCTGTTAATGGCGTGAATAAACCGCATAATTTCCTCGTAGGCCGCGCGTTTTAGCGCGGCGGAAACCGTGGAGGCGGCTTTCTGCAGTTGCTCCGCCACGGCGGCGCCGCTGTCGGCGAACATTCTCGCCTGAACGATGCGCGCTTCGGCCTGTGACAGGCGGCCAATCACATGATCTAACATCGGCAGCAGATCGCTGACAATGGCGTTTGTCCGATCGTTGTCGGTTTTCAGAGCCAGCCGGCAATTTTTTGCCATGGCGTCCAGCGCGCTGCCGGAATTGATAAAGGCGCTGCCGTAACCGGCGGCGTCGGGCCGTTGGCTGCCCAGCCCGATGGCGATGCGCGCATCCCAGTGCGTGGCACCCATCGCCCGCAGCGCGAGGCGAATGTACACCGCCAGCAGCAGCCCGTCCTCCGGGGCGGCCTGCGCCTGGAAGGCATCGCCGCGAAAGATTTCCACCTGATGCAACCGCCCGTCGCGCCGTAGCCGATCGAGCAGGCTATGCAGCCCATTGAGGTAGTTGACGGTGTCTGACCGGCGAGAATCGACCAGATCGCCGCTGATAACGCTGATTGGCGTCGGCATGGCGTGTTCCGTTGTTTGCAGAGGGATGACTATAAATTCGCACCTGGATGCGAATATGTCAATAATTCGCCTGTAGATACGAATTTATCAGGTTTTCGCCTGTGAAGACGAAACGAGGTTGGGCGAGCAGTGGGGGATGAACGGCCGGGAATGCGCGGGCCTGTCAGGCTCGCCACCGGCGGCGTAGAGGGAAAGTGGCCGGCGACCGGCCGTTCAGAAGCTTTTAACCAGCACCTCACGCGGCATTTCGCTGCCGTGTTTCAGCAGGTGCTCAAACGAACGTTCGCTGCTTTTCAGCTGTTGCAAAAACTCTTGCGGCGACAGATCGTGTTTTTTGCCGCTCATGTAAGCCAGCGCCAGTTCTTTTGCCTGATAGCGGGAGAAGTTGTACATGGTGTCCTCGATACGGTGAATGTCAGTGCTCACGATTGTAGCGAAAGAGCACATAATGAACAGTGGCTTTAGCGTATGGAATCGATAGCTGAAACTTAACTTGCCGGCTGCAACAGCTCGTCGCACAGGCGCTTGATCACCTGAGCCTGCGGCAGGCCGTTGTGCAACATCTGACGGATATGCTCCGAATCGCTGATGCCCTGGCGGACATGGCGCTCGACCGCCTGCAGCACGGCCCGATCCTCCTGCCGTTCGGCGCAATCGCTCAGCGCTTCGAGCGTGTGCAGGATGTGGGCGGTCAGGCTGCTGCGGCGCAGCGTCGCGGGATCGACGTATTCGGCGGCGAAACCGCTGCGATAGGCGTTGATCTTGTTGTAATGGGTGAAGGCATCGTATTCCGGCGCGATCGGCGTCCGGCGCCGCAACAGAAAATCAGCCAGCAGACGGCAGTAACCGACCAGCAGCACGGCGTGCGCGAGGCGCAGCGGCGTATCGCAGATGCGGATCTCCACCGTACCCAGCTCCGGTTTCGGCCGCGCATCCCAGTAAATATCCTTGACGCTTTCAATCACGCCGGCGGCGTTCAGCCGTTCGTAGTAGGCGTTGAATTCGCGCCAGCTGTAGATGTGTTCCAGGCATCCGTAGTTGGGGAAGGAATTCTGGGCGCTGAAACGGGAGCTGGCAAAGTGCGTGTCGACGCCCTGATACAGCGGCGACGAAGCGCTGAGCGCGATCAGCTGCGGAAAATAGGGCGTCAGCGCATGGCACAGGTACATTGCCTCGTCCCCGTCGTTGACGCCGAGGTGAATATGTTGGCCGAACACGCAGGCCAGCTTGGAGAGATAGCCAAAGCGGCTGGCCAACTGCCTGTAGCGCGCGCTGTCGCTGATGACCTGCTTGCGCCAGTCGTTGCTGAGATGGCGGCCGCCGCCGCAGACGTCGCAGCCCAGGCGCTGTGCGCTGCGCCGGACGGTTTCCGTCAGGGCGCGCAGCTCGGCGTGCAGCTCATCGAGATCGCGATGCACCGAACTGTTCAGCTCCACCATCGATTGGGTGAGCTCATGTTTGACGCGCCGGCGATCGCCGACCGCGCTGACCACCCGATCGGCCCGATCGGTGAGGTCGTAGCGCTCGTCATCGACCAGCTGCAGCTCTATTTCAGTGCCGATGGAGAGCCTTTCCGAACGTTTGAATGTGAGCGGCATGGCGCCTCCCCCCAATACGCAACGTTAATTCAGTATAAGTCGCGGGGGGAGGCTTTGCCGCAGAAGGAGGGCTTAATGCAGTTCGGCGCCGCTGCGGTCGGCCAGCGCTTCCAGCAGCGGAGCGGAAGGCACGAAGAACAGGGTGCCGGTCACCGCGTGGCTAAAATCGAGCAGCCGATCGTAGTTGCCGGCCGGGCGGCCGATAAACATGTTTTCCAGCATCTGCTCGATCGGCTGCGGGGAGCGCGCATAGCCGATAAAGTAGGTGCCGAATTCGCGCAGGCCGGGGCGGCCGAACGGCATGTTGTCGCGCAGAATTTTCACCTCGTTGCCTTGCTCGTCGGTGATGGTGGTCAGCGAACTGTGCGATGACGACGGTTTGACCGCTTCATCCAGCTCGATGTTGGACTGCTTATGGCGACCGATGATCTTCTCCTGCGTTTCCACACTGAGCGAGTTCCAGCCCTGCATATCATGCAGGTATTTTTGCACCAGCACATAGCTGCCGCCGCTGAACGCCGCGTCTTCGTCGCCGATCACCGTGTAGTCGAAGGCTTCGTGCCCCTCCGGGTTCTCCGTACCGTCGACGAAGCCGATCATGGCGCGCTGATCGAAGTAACGGAAGCCGTGCACCTCTTCAATGACCGTCACGGCGTCGCCGAGCTTGCCGACCAGCTGCGAGGCCAGTTCGAAACACAGATCCATTTCATCGGCGCGGATGTGTAGCAGGATGTCGCCGGGCGTGGCGACGGCGACGCGTTCCCCGCTGCCGATCGGGCTGAACGGATGCAGCTGGCGAGGGCGCGGCGCGCCAAACAGCGTATCCCAGGCTTCGGAGCCGAAGCCGCAGACGCAGGTGAGGTTGCCCGCCGGCGCGCGTTTGCCGACCGAGCGCACCACGGCGGCAATGTCGCCGCACCAGGCGCGCACCGCCGCCAGATGGGCGGGAACGGGCGACAGGGTGGCGACGATGAAGATGGCATGGCGCGTCACCGGCGTGAATACGGCTTGCGGCAGAGGGTTATTTGCATTCATTGCATTCGGCTCCAGTGTGTTCGGGTGAAATCGTCAGATCAAATTAAAGTGCTCGTCGGGTTTCATCGGCGGCGGCAGCGGGCTTTGGTCGTTCATTTCCAGCAGGTTGCGCTCGATGGTGTTGCAGATGGCGTTTAACGGCAGATGGTTGGCCGACACGCCGAACGGATCCTCCAGCTCTTCGGCCAGTGAGTCCCAGGATAAGAAGGTATAGGAAATGAACACCGAAACAAACGGTGTCATGTAATGCAGGTCGGTCACCAGGGCAAAAGGCAACAGGCTGCAGAACAGGTAAACGGTGCGCTGCAGGATCAGGGTATAGGCGAACGGTACCGGCGTGCTGGCGAGCCGTTCGCAGCCGCCGAGGGTGTGCGACAGTTCGCTCAACTTATCGTCGATCAGCCCGTAGGTAATGTCGCTCAGCAGCCCCTGGCGGCGCAGCTTGCCGATCTCCTGGCCCAGCATCAGCAGGATGCGGTTGGTCGGCATCGGGCTGGCGATCACTTCCGCCAGCTCTTTGCTGGTGAGGTTGTGGTACAGATCGGCGGTCGGATCGGTGGCGCGCAGCTGATGCTTCAGGCTCCAGCTGAAGGCGATCAGCAGCTTGGCGACCTTCTGATGCACCGCCGGTTCGTCCGGCAGCAGGCTTTTGATCTGGCGCAGCAGGGATCGCTCAGTAATCAGCAGCGAGCCCCACAGGTTGCGCGCTTCGACAAAGCGGCTGTAGCCGGCGTTATTGCGAAAGCCGAGAAAAATGGCGATGGCGATACCCAGCAGGCTGAACGGCGCGATGGTTAAATGTACGCCGAGCTGCTCGTACCATTGATAGCTGATCACCGCCACTATCGACATCAGTACGTTCAGCGACAGACGAAAGGTGATCTTTGACAGCACGGAACCGTGCCAGGCGAACAGGCGAATAAACCAGTTCTGGTTCGGGCGAATGATCATGACGTGGGGCTTCCTGGTGTTCTGCTATTGAGAATAGTCGATTCTTGTCCGGCGGCGTTAGGCCGCCGGCGTCGATTGCCAGAGCCGCTGCGGATGCGTATAGACGGTAGCGCGCCCCGGCTTGCTGAAGCCCACCAGCGTCAGGTTGCTGCGCTCGGCCACCTCGACCGCCAGGCGGGTGGCGGCGGAAACGGCGAACAGGATCTCGACGCCGCACATGGCGGATTTTTGCACCATTTCATAGCTGGCGCGGCTCGACACCAGCGCCGCCCCCTGCAGCCACGCCTGTTGGCTGCGGTAGCCCAGCAGTTTGTCGAGCGCCACGTGGCGGCCGACGTCTTCACACCCGCCGCTGAGTGCGCCGTCCGGCTGGATCCAGGCCGCCGCGTGGGTGCAGCCGGTCAGTTTCCCCACCGTTTGCACCTCCTGCAGCTGCGCCAACGCCCGGTCGAGCAGGGCCAAATCGAAGCGTTGCGTGAAGGGCAGCGGCGCGATGGGTTGGGCGACCTCCTGCAGCTGCTCCACCCCGCAGACACCGCAGCCGGTGCGGCCGGCCAGGCTGCGGCGCTTCTCTTTCAGCTGCATAAAGCGGCGGCTCGAGAGTTCCACATGCACTTCAATGCCGTTGCAGGCCGGCTGTTGGCGAATGTCGTAGATATCGTCGGGGGAGGCAATGATGCCTTCGGACAGCGAAAAACCGATGGCGAAGGCCGCCAGATCTTTCGGCGTCGCCATCATCACCACGTGGGAAATGCCGTTGTACACCAGGGCGACCGGCACTTCTTCCGCCAGCCAATCCTGTTGCGCCTGAGCCAGATCGTTGCGCTGCCAGACCGCGTGGCGCGACAGGCATTCCTGTTTGATATCGTCGGTTTCTGCGAGGAGTAGGTGCTTGTTCATAACGTTCTCGTGACTGTCGGTGACGAGGCGCCGACGGGGATGAATTCTTATTAGCAGGTGTGGGGATTATACAGGATTCTGATCCCGCTCGCGTAGGGAATCACGCCCTGCAGGTTATCCACAGTTTTAGTGGATAACGTGTGTGCAAGGCGGAGTGAAACCGTTAGCAGGCGTAAAAAAAAATCGCTCAGAAAATTATTATATTACGCGGGAAAGCGCGATCCGCAGTGGGATAGGGGGTTGCATGCGTTCGCATTTTGTTTACGCCTTACTGTATAAATATACAGTTTGGTTATGATTATGCTGAGCAATTCAAGGTTGTATGCTTTTTCACCAGGTGACCCCCTGACGTTACCGCTGTTTGCCGATCGCGTGGCCTGCGGCTTTCCTTCCCCGGCGCAGGACTATGTCGAGAGCAGGCTGGATATCGGCAAGCTGCTGGTGCGGCACCCCAACGGCACCTACTTCGTGCGCGCCAGCGGCGAGATGGAGCGTGCAGGATGGATCAGGCACTACCGACAGATTAAGAAACTGAGCATCCGAGAAACAGCAGACGCGACAGGCTACAGTACTTCCCAAGTTTGTCGCATTCAGGCCTTCTCTAAAGAAGTTGAGACTGATTAAAAAGCAGCCTTAATGTACAATAATTTTCGATATCCAAACTGACCCCATGAACAATCAATGAGTTAGAGGTAAAAGATGATTTCATACAAAAAAAACATACCTGCTCTTGTCATATTCGCTTTATCTAATGCTGTGGCATATGCGAATGATTTCGACAAATCAAACGAAGCGATGGCAATTTCAGCAATAGGTTTTTCTGGCTCAAATGCTCGTGTTGCACATGATGTTTGTGGGGCACCCAATGAGAAAATTGATAAATATAAAAAACAAATAAAAGACTCATTAACTAGAACATTAAAGTATGAACAGTCAGGATTCGATACGCATTGGGATAATGGTTGGAAAAATGCTGATTTTTTGGTTAAGTCATTAAGTAATGATGAAGCCTATAAAAAAGAATATTGCCGAGAGGTTTTAGATGGGATTAATAATCCTGAAATGAATTAAGGATTATTCCTTATTCGGGGTTCTACGCCGGAACTCCAGATTTTTCCGTCCGCTAAAATTATCCCCGGTGAGCAGCTTTATACCGTCAGCTCGCAGTGGACCATCAGGGGAAATGTGGCGGTACAGCGTTTGTCGGGTTATCCCAAGCTCCTGGCATAACGTACTGACTTTCGTCTCTGGCCGTCCCATTGATGCCATTGCCAGTCGCAATTTTATTGGCGTCATTTTGTAAGGCCGTCCGCCGTTCCTCCCGTGAGGCAAGGCCTGCCGCTGTTCTTTGCGGCGCTGTACGCAGCAGAGACCGACGGCCGCGCGCGACTGGCTCGACACCCGCTTAGTCCCGCTCTCTGGTCAAATGCAGGCTGACGTGTACAGCCTGCAGGCAGAGGATTTCGTCTGGCAACCGGTATCGCCCGCCGTCGGCGCCGTTCGCAATGACAATCCCTCATTCATCCTGCCCATCGATACGCCAACGGTCTGAGTGCCGCATTATCCACAGTTTTGGTGGGTGTCATGTGTGTAAACACACGCGAAGAACGCCAAAAGCTGCAGGAAAAATCACTCAGAAAATTATTATATTACGCGGGAAAGCGCGATCCGCAGGGGGATAGGGGGTTGCATGCGTTCGCGTTTTGTTTATGCTTAACTGTATAAATATACAGTTTGGTTATGATTATGCTGAGCAATTCAAGGTTGTATGCTTTTTTACCAGGTGAACCCCTGACGTTACCGCTGTTTGCCGATCGCGTGGCCTGCGGCTTTCCTTCCCCGGCGCAGGACTATGTCGAGAGCAGGCTGGATATCGGCAAGCTGCTGGTACGGCACCCCAACGCCACCTATTTCGTGCGCGCCAGCGGCGAGTCGATGATCGACGGCAATATCCAGGATGGCGATCTGCTGATCGTCGACAGCGCCCTGACGCCGGAGCACGGCAATATCGTGATCGCCGCGGTGGACGGGGAATTCACCGTCAAAAAGCTGCAGCGCCACCCCGACGTGCGGCTGTTGCCGATGAATCCCGCCTACGCGCCGATCGTGTTCGACGATGAGGCGCAGCTGGAGATCTTCGGCGTGGTGACCTTTATCGTCTACGCGGCGCGGTGACTTCGGTCCTTTTTTTCATTTTTTTCTGCCCGATCTTTTCGTTGGCGTGACCTCTCTACTGAGTTTCCAGTTCAATACACTCAGGGGAATCCTTCATGGCCATAAAAAACAAGAACGGCGCAGGGCGTACGTTCACATCAGCCAAACGCATTACCGGGAAACGCGTCGCTATCGGGATAGGATGCGCACTATCGGGCATGCTCACCTCCGCGATGGCGGCGCCCGATGCGTCGGCACCACCCTCGGCGGTCGAACAGCCCGCTATCCTTTCCTTCGCCATTCCCGCCGGTGATCTGGCGCCCGCCTTGCAGACGGCGGCCGCTAAGGCCGGCGTGATAGTGATTTTCACGCCCGAACAGACGCGTGGAAAAAGCACCGCGGGCCTGCAGGGACATTACCGCCTCACCGACGCGTTCAATACGCTGTTGGCGGGCAGCGGATTGCGCGCTCAGCAAACCGCACAGGGATATCGGTTGGTCGACGCCGGGCCGGTTCAGCCTTTGACGATACCGGAACTGTCGGTGGTCGGCGGTTTGTCCGACAGCGTCGCCGCCGGCCGTTCGGTACTGGATAAAGAAGACATCGAACGCGTACAGGCCGATAACATCGCCAGTTTGCTTGATCGCTTGCCCGGCGTAGGGATGGCGGGATCGCCGCGCCCGGGCGGCCAAAGCCTGAATATCTGGGGCATGGGCGACATGGAAGATGTGAAGGTGGTGCTGGACGGCGCGCCGAAGGGATTTGAGAAATATCGGCAGGGTTCGGTATTCATCGAACCCGAACTGCTGAAAAAGGTTGAGGTCGATAAGGGGCCGCACAATCTGTTGAACGGCAATGGCGGCTTTGGCGGGACCATTACGCTGGAGACCAAAGATGCCGGGGATATGCTGCTGCCGGGCGAAGACTTTGGCGGCTTGCTGAAGTACAGCTACCACACCAACGATCGCCAGGGCATTTACAGCGGCGCGTTGTACGGCCGTACGCCGGAAGGATTTGCCGACGGTTTGATCTACATGAGCAAGCGTGACGGCGGCAACCTGAAGCGGCCGGATGGCACGCGCTTTGCCTATTCCGCCAACGATCAGGCTTCCTACCTGTTAAAAACCAATATTTATCTGAGCGAGGCGCAAACGCTGACGCTGTCGGCGATGCGCTCCGATTCCGATGGCTGGCAGCCTTTCGCCGCCAAGCGGGATGATATCGCCGCGCCCAGCCAGGCGGATATCGATAAATATGGCCGGGAAGAAGCGTGGCGCCGCATTCTGGTGTATCGCGACCAGACAGACACCAATTACTCGGTGAAATGGAATCTGGCGCCGGAAGCGCAGCCGTTGCTGAATCTGACGCTGTCTTACGCCTATTCGAAGACAGAGCAGCATGACAAGCGGCCGGATTCCGCTTCAAAGTTCAGCTATCTCGGTACGTTGGGCAATGAAAGCTGGGTGAACTATACCGATCGGCAGTTTGACGTCAGCAATGAAAGCCGTTTCGCCAGCGGGCCGCTGGAACACAAGCTGTTGCTCGGCGCGCGTTGGCATAAACATCAGCGGGATACCCTGATGTATTACCCCTCGCAGGTGAAAAACGCCAGTTACAACTACGGCTATTTCCAGCCGTATTACATGCCGGCGGGCGAACAGGAAACCCGCAGCGTTTATCTGCAGGATGCGGTCAGCTTCGGCAGCCTGACCGTGACGCCGGGCGTGCGTTACGATCACGTGACCAACACCGGGCAACCGAACCGAGCTCCGCGCTATAACGACAGCGATCCGCTCGTGGGCCATGATTACAGCAGCGTGACCTATACCGGCTGGTCGCCGCATTTGGGCGTGATGTGGAAAGCGACGTCGAATCTGTCCCTGTTTGCCGACGTCAGCCGCACCTGGCGCGCTCCGGTGATCGACGAACAGTACGAAGTGCAATACGCCGCTTCCAGCGTGCCCGGCACCAGCCGCGGCCTGCAGGTGGAACGCATGACGGGCGTTCGTCTCGGCGCGGTGCTGGACTTCAACGATGTGTTGATGGCGCGGGACAGTCTGCAGATCCGCACTACGCTGTTCCGCAATCGCGGCAAGGACGAGATTTTCTATCGTCGCGGCGTAGTGTGCGACGCCGCACGGCACGGTGGCCAATGTGGGCAACCGTTGTCGAACTATCGCAACTTGCCGGGCTATACCATTGAGGGCGTGGAGCTCGAATCGTTTTATGACAGCGAAAGCCTGTTCGGCAGCCTGTCGTTCTCCTCGATTCGCGGCAAACGCGACGCTTCACCACGCGATCCGTGGGGCAGCGAAACCTGGATTGCCGAAATTCCACCCGTTACGGCACACGTGATGCTGGGCATGAAAGTGCCGCAGTGGGACATGGCCTTCGGCTGGACCGGCGATTTTGTGCGTAAACAGGATCGTTCACCGGCCGACGGCGATCCGATGGCCGTTGTCTGGGCGCTGCCGAAAACCTCGGGTTATGCATTGCACGGCCTGTTCGCCTCGTGGCAGCCCAGCGGTTTGCAGGGCTTCGAAGCTCGCGTCGCAGTGGACAACCTGTTCAACCGCGATTATTACCCTTACCTGGGCGAATCGGTGTCCGGCGTAGGGCGTAACATCAAGTTTAGCGTTAGTCAACGTTTCTGAATATCCTGCTGACAGGGGCCATTTCGGCCCCTTTTCACGTTTTCTCTCCCGTATTTCCCTACTTTTTCGCCGTTTATAAATCATCAGCAATCGCTTGACACAGAAGTTACATTTTTAAAATAATAATAATTATCATTTTCAATCTCATTATCAATTGGTGTCACCGAATGGCGAGGAAAGAGGCCGCGGCAGCCAACGGGTTTGCTCAACAGCTTTACCTTGAGCACCACAGTTGGCTATGCCATTGGCTGAGACAGAAGGTCGGGTGCGCGCATCACGCCGAAGACCTGGCGCAGGATACGTTCATCAGTATTTTACTGAGCCCGCAGTTGCTTGCCATTCGGCAACCACGCCCCTTCCTGGCGACCGTGGCGCGCCGGCTGGTGGCGAATTATTACCGGCGTAAAACAATCGAAGAGAGCTATCTGCAGGCCTTGAGCGAGCTGCCGGCGATCGAGGCACCCTCGCCGGAAGTCCGTCAACAAACCCTCGAAATGCTCGAACAGTTGGATCAGGCGTTGGACGGATTGCCGGCGCACGTCCGTGAGGCCTTCCTGTTGGCGCACCTGCAGGGCATGCGCTATTGCGACATCGCTGAACGTTTGCGGGTGTCGAGCAGCTCGGTGAAACAATATCTGCAGCGTGCCAATTTGCACTGTTTCTTTGCATTGGCGGCGTAACGGCAAGTGCGGAGCCCATGATGGAATCGGATATCGATCGGCAGAGCGCGCGTGAGGCCGCCGCCTGGTTAACCCAGCTGATGTCGGAAGAGGCAAGCGACGCGGATAGGGAAAACTGGCGGCGTTGGTATCAGGCGAAACCGGAAAATGAACGCGCCTGGCGGCATATCGCCGCGTTTTCATCCCGTTTTTCTCTGCTTAACGGGGCGGCGGCGCAGCGTAGTCTGTCGCAGTTGCCAAACCCACAGCGCCGTCGGTTGCTGAGAAGCCTGGCGGCCATCGGCGTGGTGGGGACGGTTGGCATCGGTTCTGGCGCGCTGCCATGGCGCCCCTGGCTGGCGGATTACCGCACGGCGGTGGGGGAGCAGCAAACCGTCGCGTTGGCGGATGGCGCACAGTTGATGCTGAACACGCAAACGGCGGTCAACGTCAGCCGTCAGCAGGCCGCATTGCTGGAAGGCGAAATGATGGTGAATCTGCCGCCGGAAAGCGGCGCGTTGACGGTGAGGCTGCCGCAGGGCGAGATCGTGGCGCAGGCTGCTCGCTTCAGCGTTCGCCTGTGGGAAACCTACAGTGATATCGCCGTTTATCTTGGCCGAGTCACGATCCTGTCGCCGGCGCATCGGAACGCGGTGCTCAACGCCGGTCAGGGCGGCAGATTCAGCCGGCAAGGCATTGGCGAACCGTATCGCGTGACGCAAGAGCCCGGTTGGCGGCAAGGCATGCTGTTGGCCGACAACATGCGGCTGGACGACTTCCTGATGGAGCTGGGGCGTTATCGTCAGGGTGTTATTCGCTGCCGGCCGGAGGTCGCCGGCCTGCGGCTCTCCGGCGCGTTTCCGCTGGCTGACCCCGAGCGAGTCATTGCGGCTCTGCCCGGTGCGCTGCCGGTTAGGGTAAATATGCTGTCAAAATACTTCATCACCGTATCCTAAAGTTTTTAACTCTGCTATTTGTATTTTTCCTTCTGGATTGGCCTGTTTTTTTCTCGTTTCCTGCCCGGTACCGCGTGCCTAAACGACTTTTCTGACATGCCCCGACCGTCGTGACCGTTGCGTACGTTGGTCGGTTTCACGCTTAACCTGAGTATCGTTTTCCATGTTGAATCACAACGTATTACCTGCCGATTTATCTTTACCGCCTACAGGCGGGCGATTGCGCTGGGCTACCGCCAATGTGTTGGCGTTGGGTCTGCATGGTGCGTTGTTGCTTGGCCTTGGTTATCACCTGGCGCCACCGTTGCTGCCCGCGGCGCAACCGATGGTGTTGATGATGGTTGCCGAGCAGGCGGAATCGACCCCCAACGCAGAGCCGATGCCGACCGGCGTGCGCCAGGTGCAGGCGGTGGCGCAACGGCAGGCCAATCGGGAACCGGAGGCGGCGATGCCTCCGCTGATTCATGCGCCGCGTGCGACGGAGCGGCAGAGCAAGGCTAAAGGACAACGGAACGATCCCATCAGACCGAAAACGGAACCGCCGCGCCCAAGGCAGGAGGAACAGGAAAAAATAGCGTCTGCAAGCTCAATAGCATCAAGCACCAGCGCGCCGCCGTCTCTGGATGGAAAGCGTGTTGCCGCGCCGCAAACCAGCGTGGCGTCGCAGCCGAGTCAGGATGCCTCGGTCTGGAGCGGCCTGCTGTTGGCGCATTTGAGCCGTTTCAAACGCTACCCGGCTCTGGCGGTACGCCAGCAGCGCCAGGGTATTGTTCAGGTTGCCGTGACGTTGGATCGACAGGGGAACGTGCTGGGTGTGAAGCTATTGCGATCGAGTGGAGTGGCTTCGCTCGACCGGGAGGCGCTTCAGTTGCCGCAGCGCGCTTCTCCACTGCCCGCACCTGGCAACGAGATCGCTGCGGGGCAGGCGGAATTCAGCGTGACCATTCCGATTCGTTTCGATCTGCGTGAAGTTCGTCGTTAATGAAAAACTCGGCTCCAGGTAAACGGAGGCTGAGTTAAAAGCCAAAGCGCATCAAACGGATAGCAGCGATGGGGTGGTTTCTACTTGATCGTCGCCAGAAAAATACAAATACTGTATATATGAACAGTTATTTGGTGCCATTATGAATAACACCCCACTGACGATGAAAGGTCGGCAACCATGTTCGCCCTGGTAGACGTCAACAGCTTCTATGCCTCCTGCGAGACCATCTTTCGGCCCGATCTGCGCGGGCGGCCGGTGATCGTGCTGTCCAACAACGACGGCTGCGTGATCGCCCGCAGCGCCGAGGCGAAGGCGCTGGGCGTGCCGATGGGCGCGCCTTATTTCAAAATCAAAGAGGAGATGCGCCGCCGCAACGTCGCGGTGTTCTCCTCCAACTACGCGCTGTACGCCGACATGTCCCGCCGGGTGATGGACACGCTGGAAGAGATGGCGCCGGCGGTGGAGATCTACTCGCTGGACGAAGCCTTTCTGCGGCTGGACGGCGTGGCGCATTGCGAAGCGCTGGAGCCGTTCGGCCAGCGGGTGCGCGATCGCATCCGGCGCGAGCTGCATTTGACGGTCGGGGTCGGCATTGCGCCGAGCAAAACGCTGGCCAAGCTGGCCAACTTCGCCGCCAAGAAATGGCGCGGTACTGGCGGCGTGGTGGATTTATCCGATCCGGCGCGCCAGCGCAGGCTGCTGGCGTTGATCCCGGTGGAAGAGGTGTGGGGCGTGGGGCGCCGCCTGACTCGCCAGCTGCAGGCGATGGGCATTCACACCGCGCTGCAGCTGGCGGACTGCGATACCCGGCTGGCGCGTAAAACCTTCAGCGTGGTGCTGGAGCGCACGATACGCGAGCTGCGCGGCGAATCGTGCCTGCAGTGGGAAGATGAGGCGGCCGCCAAAGAGCAGATCATCTGCTCCCGCTCGTTCGGCCAGCGGCTGACGCATTACCCGCACATGCGCGAGGCGATCTGCAGCTACGCCGAACGCGCCGCCGAAAAGCTGCGGCAGGAAAAGCGCTACTGTCGCAACGTGTCGGTGTTTATCAAAACCAGCCCGCATTCGGCGGGCGAGGGGTATTACAGCAATATGGGCACCGCCCGGCTGCAAACGCCGAGCAACGACAGCCGCGACATCATCGCCATGGCGGTGCGTGCGCTGGAAAGCATCTGGCAGGAAGGGCGACGTTACCTGAAGGGCGGCGTGGTGCTGGGGGACTTCAGCGCCGCCGCCATGGCGCAGATCGATCTGTTCGACGACTGCCCGCCGCGCCGCAACAGCGAGCGGCTGATGGCGACCCTCGATCGCCTGAATCAGGAGGGGCGTGGGCGCGTGTGGTTCGCCGGGCAGGGGATCGTCAAGCCGTGGCAAATGAAGCGCGACATGCTGTCGCCGGCCTACACCACTCGCTTGGCGGACATTCCGGTGGTGCGGTTGGGGACGTTTTCAGACGAAAAATAATTCGCGTGTCACACTACCGGCGCCACCGTCAGCAGCAGGTTGGCGAAGCGGCGCTGTTCGCCGGAGGCGATCACCAGCAGTGTCCGATCCGATTTGACTGCGGCGTAGAACGCCTCGCGCGGCAGGTGCTCTACCGGGCAATGCGCCGGCAGCAGCTGCCGGTATTCGGCTTCGATGGTATTGGTGAAGTCTGGCGGGCAGGCCATCAGCGTGGCGCTTTCCACGTTGATGCAGGCCAGCAGTTTTTCCAGGATTGGCGGGGCGGCGAGTGTGCCGGGCGCCAGGTTCAGATAGACCACGGTGGCGTCTTTCGGCGCGTGGGTCACGCAGGCGTAGTTGCCGTCGGCGATCAGCACCTGAGTTTTATGCCCGCATTGCGCCAGCGCGGCGAGCAGCGGCGGGTGGGTGATGGCGGATTTGATCATAAAGCGATTCCTGAATGAGAGGGCGGCAGCCGTGCCGCCCGCGGTTGAACTACATGCGGTAGATGCCGCCGTTGATGTCGAGGGTGGCGCCGGAGATGAAGCCGTCGTATTCCGCTGCCAGGAAGGCGATGGCACGCGCCACGTCGTCCGGCGTGCCTGCGCGGCCCAGCGGAATGGCGCGAACGGTTTCCTCCGCCGATGCTTGGGTGGTGTGGCGATTATGGAAACGGGTGCCGAGGATCAGGCCGGGCGCCACCGCGTTCACCCGGATGCCGTATTCACCCAGCTCCGCTGCCAGCGAGCGTGTCCAGGTGAGCACCGCACCCTTGGTGGCGGAATAGACCAGCGAGCCGGAGTGCCCGCCGGCGCGGCCGGCCTGCGAGGCCAGGTTGACGATGCTGGCGCCGTTTGCCGCCTTCAGGAACGGCAGTGCGCTCTGGGTCACGTTCAGCATGGTGGTCATGTTCACGTCGATCACGGTTTGCCAGAAGGCGCGGTCGATCTCGCCCAGCCATTTGCGCCCGACGATGCCGCCGACGTTATTGACCAGAATGTCGATGCCACCGAGAAACTCGGCGCCGGCCGAGACGCAGCGCAGCGTTTCGTCGGTATCGATGAGATCGGCGTAGCCGTAAGCGGCCTTTTGCCCCAATGAATGGGCCAGCGCCACCAGCGCTTTGGGGCCGCTTTCGTCGCTGTGATAGTGAAAATAGATGTCGCAACCGGCCTTGATCAGCCGCTCTGCGGTGGCGCGGCCGATGCCCTGTTCCGCCCCAGTGATAAAGACCTTTTTGCCCGCAAGATCGCCCATGATTGACTCCTTATTGGTTCGTTAAGCATTGATGACGCCTTCACGCTGTTTCGCGCAGTAGAAAATGCAGATCAACCCGGTGGCCAGCAGGCACGAGGCCAGGAAAAACAGCCCCGGCGCGCTACTGCCGGTCAGATCGTTCAATACGCCCACCGCATAGGGCGCGACGAAGCCGCCGATATTGCCGATGCAGCTGACCACCGCCAGCCCGGCGGCCGCGGCCGCGCCGGTGGAAATGTTGGCGGGCATGGATAAAAACGGTGGTACGGCGGTGTAGATGCCGATGGCGGCGATGCACAGGAACGACAGCGCGACGAGCGGATCGTATTTAAAAAATGTCACCGCCCCCATCAGGCCGATAGCGGCGACCACCATGCTGAGGCCGGCGAACACGCCAAGCTTTTTGGTTTTGCTGGCCCACAGGCTCCACGGGTACACCAGCAGCGCGGCCAGGCCGTAGGGAATGAGCGCCAGCAGGCTGACGCGGAAGATATCGCTGCCGGAAAGGGCGGTAATGATCGACGGCAGCCAGGTGCCGAAGCCATAAATGCCGCACACCATGCCGAAGTTGAGCAGCGCGTAGAGCAGGTATTTCTTGTTTTTAATCCCTTTCAGGAAGTCGCCCAGCGTGATTTTAGAGCCGGATTTGGAGCGGCCGGCGTTGCTCATCAGCCAGGCCTTTTCCTCCACGTTCAGATAGCCGACGTCCTTGGGCGAGTTCTTGATCAGGAACGGGATCAGCAGGCCGATGACGATCGGCGGCAGCCCTTCGAGGATAAACAGCAGCTGCCAGGGAGCGAACCCGAACCAATCATGCTGAATATTGAGAATAAAGCCGGAAATCGGCGAGCCGACGGCGTTGGACAGCGGCTGGACGATGATGAACATGCCGAGAATTTTGGTGCGGTATTTTTCCGGGAAGAACACCGTGAAGTAATACACCACCGAGGGAAAGAATCCGGCTTCGCACACGCCCAGCATAAAACGGCAGATATATAGCTCCAGCGGCGTGCGTACGAAGCCGAGCAGGGTCGCGAAGATACCCCAGGAAATTAATATTCTGGTGAACCAGATGCGCGGGCCGAATTTAATGGTGCCGGCGTTGCTGGGTATTTCAAACAGAAAATACCCGATAAAGAAAATCCCGGAGGCGAAGCCGAAGGCCGAGGCGGTCAGGCCCAGGTTATCTTCCAGCGCTTTGGCGGCGTAGGCCATGTTATTGCGATCGAGAAAGGCCAGGAAATACAATAAAATCATGAGGGGGACAATATGTAGCGTCAATTTCCTGATAGCGCTGCGTTCAATATCCTGCGGCTTGCTTATTTTCATTTTGATATTTCCAATGTGGCTAATCGGAATAATAGAGGCCCGGCCCATAACCCTGAGCTGAACGTTAAATAACGGCACGACGCTGATTCATTGAGGCGCGGGCATCCCTTAAGCGCGACGGCCTTTTCCTTTGTTTTTGGCTGACACCGATCCGGACGATGCCGCTACGCATCGCCTGGGAAGACGCTGTTATTTCAGTTAGCCGGCGGCTTTGACCGAGCGCCGGCTGATGACCGTCGGCGGGAAGA
Source organism: Serratia sp. CY84636 (assembly GCF_052166245.1). NCBI lineage: Bacteria > Pseudomonadati > Pseudomonadota > Gammaproteobacteria > Enterobacterales > Yersiniaceae > Serratia > Serratia sp. CY84636. The sequence goes on along the minus strand of NZ_JBJNOX010000002.1, from coordinate 1,395,695 downwards.
GAAACTCGCCGGGCGGTTGCGCATCATTGTTGATGCGGCCGATCAGGCGCTCGACCATCAGCTGCGCCATCTCCGCCAGCGGCGGCCTGACGGACGTCAGCCCCGGTTCGGCCAGGCCGGCCAGCGCGATATTATCGATGCCGATCACCGAGATGTCTGCGGGTACCTGGACGCCGGCGGCGCGCACCCCCACCATCAGCCCGATGCCCAGCGCATCGTTAATCGCCACGATACCGTCCGGGCGCGGCGTCAGCGCGAGCACGCGCGGCGCCAGCGTCAGCCCCAATTCAAACATTTCCGTGTCGCCGTAGGCGCTGTTGGCTTTGCCTTCGATCACCCGTTGGCGTTCGCTCAGGCTGTGCCCCAGCGCACTTAGAAAACCGTCGATTTTGTGGCTGCGCCCGACGGTGAGCGTCGCTTCGGTGGCGAACACGATGTGTCGGCAACCGCGTTCGAGCAGGTGCTGCGCGGCCAGGCGCCCGGCGGCGACATTGTCCATCGATACGCTGTCGAACAGCGGGGTATCGATGGCTGCCCGTTCGGGAAACGGATTGTCGTAGCTGACGATCTTCATGCCCCGCTCGGCGGCCCGGACAAAATGAGTCTGGCGAATGTCGCTCGCCGCCACGATGATGCCGCGCACGCCATGCAGGAACATATCGTCGATAAACGCGGCCTCTTCCTGTTCCTGGCGGTAGGCGTTGCCGAGCAAGACGCGGTAGCGGTGAGCCCGCGCCGCACCGTCGATCGCATGCGCCAGCGCCGAAAAGCTCGGGTTGACGATCGACGGCAGCAGCAGGCCGATGATCTTGGCCTGCGGTGCGGGCACCGCCGCCGCCCGGGCCGGGCGGTATCCCAGGGTCGCCATCGCTTGTTCGATGCGCTCACGGGTCTGCGCGCTCATCTGGTGGCTGCGGTTATTCAGCAGGTTCGACACGCTGCTGATGGACACGCCGGCCAACCGTGCGACATCACGAATATTTGCCATTTGCCGATACCTTGCTGCCTGCCGTTAGCCTGCAATCTATAAGGGAAGCCGGCCGCAGGCAAGCCACAACCGGGGCACCGCGCGCATGGGATCGCGCATTTGTGAGAATCGTCAGGCGGCAGCCGTGTTGTTTACTAAACAACAAGGGGGAGGGGGCAATGTGTTAACGCAGATGAGTGAGATCTGCGAAGCACCTCTCGTTTATCGCCCTTCGGGGCGGCGGGTTCTGTACTATTGTTTTCTCTTTGCGGCACGTTCCAGGCCGATGGGGCGCTGGGCGCAACGGAGAGAACAGATGAACAAACGGGAATTAGAAAGCGCGATTGTCACCGATTTTTCCAAACGCATGAGCTATGGCGACTACCTGTGCCTGGACTCGCTGCTGGACTGCCAGCACCCGCTCTCCAACCCGCCGCATCATGACGAAATGCTGTTCGTGATACAGCACCAAACCTCCGAACTGTGGATGAAGCTGATGCTGCACGAGCTGCAGGCAGCGCTGCGGCTGGTGCAGCAGGACAAACTCAGCCACTGTTTCAAAATCCTCGCGCGCGTCAAACAGATCCAGCGGCTGCTGTTCGAACAGTGGGCGGTGCTGGAAACGCTGACGCCGTCGGAGTACGTCGAGTTTCGCGACGTGCTGGGCAGCTCATCGGGCTTCCAGTCGCACCAATACCGGTCGATCGAGTTCCTGCTCGGCAACAAGAATGCGGCGATGCTGGCGGTGTTTAGCAGCGATGCGGAAAAGCACGCTGCGCTGAAGGCGATCCTCGAAGCGCCGAGCCTGTACGACGAATACTTGCTGTACCTGGCACGTCACGGCCTGCCGATCCCGCAGGAGTGCCTCGAGCGCGACTGGACGCAGCCCTACCAGCGTAACCCGGATCTGCTGCCGGCGTTTAAAGTGATCTACGACAACCCGCAAACCTACTGGGAAGCCTATGAAATGGCGGAGAAGCTGGTGGATATCGAGGAGAGTTTCCATCTGTGGCGTTTCCGCCATATGAAAACGGTGGAGCGGATCATTGGCTTTAAGTCAGGTACCGGCGGTTCCAGCGGCGTCAGCTTCCTGAAAAAGGCGTTGGATCTGACCTTTTTCCCCGAGCTGCTGGACGTGCGCACCGAAATCGGCGCCTGAGATAATGAGAGAGGATAAGGGCGATGAGCGTGAGGATTATCGATAAGGCGGCGGAGAAGGTGGTGGGAGTGAGAGTCGTGGGGCCGTATCCGCAGACCATCCCGCAGGGCTCGCAGCAACTGCTGGCATGGCGGAAACGCCACGGCGTGCCGTTTGGCAAATGGCTGGTGCTGTATTGGGACGATCCGGCGGAAGTGGCGCCGGAAAAGCTGCGTGCCGACGTAGTGATAAGCGTGGCGGACGATTTCGCGCTGCCGGCGGGCAGCGAGGGCGTGACCGTGCAGACGCTGCCCGCAGGGCAGTATGCGGTCTACCACGTGCGCATCAGCGATGGCGACTTCGAGCGGGTGTGGGGCGAGTTCTATCAGAAGCTGCTGCCGGCCAGCGGCTACCAGCCGGTTGAGGGGGTGAGCTACGAACACTATCTCAACGACTGCGAAGCCGACGGCTATTTCGACCTCGATATTTACCAGACGGTGAAGAAGTGGTGAGACGGCGCGGTAGCGTATCAAAAGGCTCTTTGGGAGCCTTTTGATGGGGTATTTAAAGACTCATTTAAAAGAGGGGAATTCATAAGAATAATTATTCCACGCCTATATCATAGAATGTATATTTAAGGTTTTTATAAACCTATTGTTTTCAGCAAGCGCCCCTAATAGAGCGCCAGTTAAAAATGAAACCCAGCAACTTTATCTTATATCTTGCTGGTTGTGATTCACCCGTCGCCGTGATTATTGTTATTCTGTTTTTGTGCATTTCCGACTCTATTTTCTGAATATAGATATCCAGATTTTCATTTTTATATGAAGGTATTGGGTCATATGGGTACTCTATGACTTTTATCCCGCTTATTTTTTCTGCGATCGCCTTCCTGATGTCTTCATCTATATCCCATATGGGGACCGCACAGCTGTTATCATAAAGTACTTTTTCGTTAGAGTTAGGGATGGATACTTCTTTTTTAAATAAACGAAACTGCTCTTCGTTACCATCAAACAGTTGCCTGTTTGATGGGGTAATGACAATTTTCTCTTTGTTCATAATATTTAAATAGATCTAATGAATAAATGATTCATGTCTTTATTGATTGTTAGTGTGTGAAGTGAAGATGTAATTATTTGCGATATTCGAGGGGGGGTGAAAAATCACACACACTCTGCATTATGGAATGAGTGTGTGAATTTTTATATAGTATTGTGGATGAGTTTCCTCTTTTTTAATAAATTATGTTATTCCTTTTGCAATATTTTCGCCATTCATCCTCAGTATGAAATGCACTGCGATAGTTGCACGCTATTGTTCCCGTTAAATTATGTGGGTCATAAGCGGCGTCAATATGCCCCCATGAACCACTAACTGGAAGTTGTATATGAGTTTTTTCATAAAACCATGTTCGAAGATTTTTGGTAATAGCACCTTCTACTTTTTTTTGTATTCCCATCATGAGTTTTTCAGGCGCAAAACGCCAACTGCAAAGCACTGCATCTGTAATGAAGGCCCCGGAGAAGTCGGCAATTATATATATATCGCCGGTTTTTTCTTTTTTTGTACTGATTATTGTTCTGTATGATGTAGTCCTACCATCTGATTTTTCTGGCCAACCCTCCCACAATCTGGAGCCTTTTATTAGCATTTCTCGGGTTGTCGCTGTACCTAGCGTTATTCCCGCAAGTTCTAGTGTTCCGTCATAAGTATCTAGTTGCATTTTACAATCCAATTTCAAAAGGCTTATCAATTGGCTCAAGAACAGTTTTATAGTTAGAAAGGAAAAATTGAGTTCCTCCGCCTTCGCCGAATCTCGTTGGGTCTTGAGATATCGCTTTACCTGTTCCTGCAATCGTTTCTCTTTTTACTCTATATGCTTGTATTTTAGATCTATAACCAAATTTTTCATGTGGAAGCACCTGCAAACTTTCCCATAGCTTGGCTCTACTGCCACCTGCAGCATCTAGCGTCGCCTTGTTGAAGTAAAAACCAGATTGCCCTGGAGCGCCGCCATAAACAATGTCACCTTCTTTCAACATGATATTTGACCAAGAGTCTCGTCCTTTGTAGATACCTCGACCTTGCCATTGTCGACCAAAAGCTGCCTGATTATGATCGTTGGCTTTGGTTGCTGCGCATCGTGGCTTCCATCCCCAAGGATCCACCCAACCCAGCGGATTCGGCGCGTATTGGTACAGGTTGATCCCGCCGGCCAAACCTATCGGATCGTGCTGGGTAAATCTGCCGATATCCGGATCGTAATAGCGGAACAAATTGTAGTGCAATCCCGTTTCCCGATCCAGGTATTGCCCCTGCAGGCGCAGGTTTTGGGAGTAATCCAGATCTTGCTGATTTTCCTCATACTTTATGCGGCCCCAGGCGCTGCTGTGGCTCTGCCAGCGCAGCGTTCCGTCGCTGTCGGTCAGGCTTTCCGGTTCGCCGTTCGGCGCCGTGTGGAAGTAAAATACCTGGGCCGGCGCGTGGCCGTCGATGCGCGCCAAAGGTTCATAGCTGCCCTGATCGGCATAGACATAGGTGAGGGGCATGCCGTCGCGAGTTTCCTGCAGCAGCCGGAAACCTTCCCACAAAAACGTGGTGGTTTGGCATTTGCCGGCCGGTTGGCGCAGATCCTGACTTTGCTGCCACACCCGCTTTTGCGTGCGCCGCCCGAGCGGATCATAGTGGAAATGCACATGCTGCTGGGCTTCGCTGCGATGCTGGCTGTAGCGCACCACCTCGCAGAGGCGATGATCGGCGTCGTAGAGATATTGCCAACGGTAGTGGCCTTTGCGTTTTTCCACCGTGCGGCCAAAGACATCGTACCGGTAATCAATTCCCTGATAATGCAGTACGCGGTTGTGCCGCTGGCGGAATTGCCCCTCATCCAGCAGGTTGGATGCCGGATCGTACCGGTAGCGCTCGGTATCCGGCAGCGTGCCGTCCCGGCTCAGCAATCGACCGGTGGCATCGTACTGATAACGCTGGTAGGAGAACGGGTTGGCGTTGTGTTCTTCGCGCGTCAGGTTGTTTTGATAGTCGTAAGACCACTGGCGCGAGCTGCTGGCCGGCGCCGGGCGCTGGCGGTTGTCATTGAAGATCTCCCGCCGGTCTTTGCGCCCCAGCCGATCATAATGCACTCGGCTGGTCAGGCGACCCTGCGTACGGCTCAGTTCGCGGTGCAGATTGTCGCGCTCGAACTCGCTGAGGGTGATATCGTCCAGCGCCAGCTGCAGCAGGTGGCCGCTGCCGTAGTACAGTGCGCGCAGCGTGCGTCCGTCGGGCAAGGTGGTTTGCGTGCGGTTACCCATCGGATCGTAATCATAGCGTAGCGTACCGTTGGCACCTTGCTCACGGGTCACCCGCCCCAGCAAGTCATAATCAAAACTGACCTCGTTCTGAGCCGCTGTCGGCTCGTCATGCCAAGCGTTGCCGCGGTAGCTGGCGGCATGCAGCAGTTGGCCGAGCGGACTGTAGCGGTAGCGGGTTTCTCCATCGGGCGTCTGTTTGCTCACCAGTTGGCCGGCGCCGTCATGGCTGAAATAGTGCGAGAAGGCGGCGGAGGTATTGGCGGCGAAGCGGCGCTCGACGACCCGGCGGCATTCGTCGTAACGATAGCGGGTGCTGACGCCGTCCAACCCGATTTCTTCCTGCAACAGGTTGCAGGCCGTCCAATGGAACAGGTAGCTTTCCGCATTCTCGTTGCACAGCGCCGTTAATCGGCCGCGGGCGTCGTAGTGGCGCACCACTTCGCCATCGAGCGGATTGCGCGTGGCCAGCAGGCGGCCGGCTGCGTCATAGCGATAATGCGTCAGGCGCCCATCGGCCCCCTGATAGCGATCCAGCTGGCCCTGCGCGTTCCAGCTCAGCGTCTCCTGCCAGCCCTCGGCGCGCTGCAGCTGTGTCAGGCGGCCGGCGGCATCGTAGCGGTAATGAACGCGTTCGCCGGCGGCGTCGGTCACCTCGCGGAGCCAGCCTTGAGCCGTATATTTGTAGAGGGTTTGTTTGCCGGAGCAATCGCGGGCGCGCAATAATTGCCCGTGCTCATCATAAGCGAAATGGCTGATGCCGCCGTTGGCGTCGACGGCTTGCACCACCTGACCATAGCCATCGCGCAGGTAGCGCTGGCTATGGCCGAGCGCACCGATCTCGGCAATCAAGGCACGGCGCTCGTCGTAGTAGAAATGCTGCGTGGCGCCGTTGGGCTCCTTGACGCTGATCGGCAGCGCGCGCTGTGGTAGCCAACCGGTGAGGCGGATATGGCCGAGCGGATCTTCTTCCTCGACCAGATTGCCGACTTCATCGTAGCGGAAATGCCAGCCGTGGCCGAGCGGATCGCGCGTGGCGATCAGCATGTCCTCGTCATTCCATTGGTAATGCCAGACCTCACCACGCTCGTCGGTATATTCGACGATCAGCCGTTGGGCGTTCCAGCGGTGCTGGTGCCGCAAGCCGTCGTACTCGGTGACCGTCGTTAACCCGGCGGCCAAATCGTAGTCGATTGTACAGCCGCCGCCGGCGTTGTCGCGGTGTTCCACCACGCGCCAGTCGTCGAACATCGCCCATCGATACTCGAAGCTGGGCCCACCGGCCTGTTGGTGGCGGGTCAACAGATGTTGGGCGTTATAGTGAAATTCACGCGTGACCAAGCCGCCGGCGTCGATCACCTGATGCAGATTGCCGCCGTCGTCATAACGGTAGCGCACGCGTGGTTCGTCGTTATGCCGCAAGGCGGTGACGCGATCGTCAAAGCGCGGATCGCCGTATTCCAGCCGCAATGTCATGGCGCCGGCGCTGTCGACGATGCGGCTCAGGCGCTGTCGTTCGTCGTAGTTCAGCAGCAGCGCGTTATCGTACTCATCGCTCAACGACACCAGCCGCAGGCGGGAAGGGTTCTGCGGCAGCGGCACGAACAGCCGCCAGACGCTGCCGTCGGTGTCGGCGATCAGCAGCTGTCCCTCTTCACCGCGGCGGAACATCAGCCCTTCACCGGCGCTGAAGCTCGGCTGGTTCACCTCAGGCAGCGGGAAGCGTAGCTCACGACCGGTTTCATCATGCAGGCAACACTCAACGCCGCCGTCCCGGTCGCCAAGATCGACCCAGGTTTCAAAAGGCGTGCGCCAGCCGTGGCCAAACAGTCCCTGATAGTCATTGCGGCTGTTGTAATTGCGCTGCCAGACCAGCGGAAAGCGTGCCGGCAGCAACAGGTCCAGATCTTCTTCGCCGTTCAACACCTTGGCGCCGGTGGCGGCATGCACCGGGTTAAAGGCGGCGTGGATCGCTTCACCGAGGGCGTTAACGCCCGCCGCCGCCAGCCCGCCGCCGATCATGCAAGGCAGGTTCTTAACCAGTTTGGCCGGATTACCGAGCAGCAGCGGCAGTACGGTCAACGCTAAACCGATACCCGGCAGCTTGCCGCTCTTGATGTCGCGTACCACCACCGCTCCGCCGCCGATCTGCACATTTTTGGAGGCGTCGGTCGAGACTTTCGCCTCGCAGGTTGAACGGTCATTACTGCGTACGGCCGGTTGGCCGTTGATAAATACTTTACTGGAGCCTTCCGCCAGGTATTGCGGAAGCGGATGTTTGTCACAGCTGATTTTATCTTCTTCCAGCGGTTGGCTGGGCTGGCTGGGGCCGGCGACGCTGGGCTGCCACAGCTGCGAGAGGATATTACCGCCGGTGGCCAGCAGCTCGGCGCCATAATCCCAGAAGCTTTGTGGCGGCTGTGGCGCCGGTAACGCTTTGATCTCTGCGGGCGTGAGTAAGCGACCGGCGGCGCGTGCCGCCGGTTTGGCGTTGGTGAAGACATTGGGGGAACCCGTGAGAATGACGCCGGAGACGGAAGGCGGGAAGAGCCAGTTGGCCACGGCGTCGCAGCCGTTGCTGATATGTTCCCCGACGCCGGTCAGGCTGGTGGCAAAACCGACGATCAGCCCGGCGCCAACGCAACCGGAGGCCGCCGTCGCCGCTGCGCCGAGCACCGCCACCCCTGCCAATGCCCGCCAACGCGCTGGTGTGGATCAGTTCGTCATCCTTTCTTGCTGCTCAGATCTCAGCCATGGCTATTGTTCACTGTGTTCAAGACCAGCGACGCTTTCACCTGCTGCCAGTGAGCGTCATCCTCGGGGGTGAAGGGGCGCATGGCGGCATAGGTGACGATCAGTAACGTCTGGCTCTCGTCCGGCTGCACCGCCAACTGATGCTGATGATGGTGGTGTCCGGCGCGGATAAAGAGACTGGTGACTTCAATCGCCTTGAGATGGCCCTGCGGCCCGGCGCTGATGCGCCGGCGCGGCGACTGTTGCAAATCGCTGATCTGTGGCAGCAGTGCTTGCCACTGCTTCTCGAATTCGTCCTCCAGCGTGGCACCTTGCGGAATGATGCCGCGGGTGATGACCAGCGAGGCGCCGGTTTGCGGGTTTTTGAGAATATTGACCGTGCAGTCCTGCCAGGCGATGGCGGGGAGGGTGAAATAGCCTTCCTGGAAAAGGTAATCCATGGATGTCCTTGCAAGTAATCAGGGGGAAAGGGCGCGGCGCAGGGCCGCGTCGGCATCAGGATTTCGGGAACAGCTGATCGACGGCGCTCTGGATCGCCGCCTGATGGCCGCCGCCCGGTGCGGCGGTGCGCGCGGCGCCGCCGGGCTGGTTGAGATCCAGCTGGCCGCCGGTATTGATCTCTCCGTCCTCTTTCACCGTGATATTGAAGCTGGTGCCGGTGATGTTGATTTGGCCGTTCGCCAGCAGCTCGATCACGCTTTCGCCGCATTCCAGCCGCAGCGATTCGCCGGAGCCGAGGGTAAAGGCGTTAACCACGGCGTCGCTGCGGGTTTTGCCGGTCAGCGCGGAGGCATCGCCTTTGACGCCGGTGGCCTGATTGAGCACCACCCGTTTGATCTGGTTGCCGCCCACCAGGTGGGTGTGGTCGTTATCGATGGTGTGGCTCTCATCGTTTTTGACCTGGGTGTCCATGTTGCGTTCCGCCTGGATCCACACCTGTTCGGCGCCGGCCTTGTCTTCGAAGCGCAGGGCGTTGGCGTTGTCGGCGGTGCCGTCCTTGGTGCGGCTCATAAAGCCCATCTGGGTGGCGGCGGCCGGCAGCGCCCACGGCGGCATGCTGGCTTCGTTATAAACGCGCCCGGTAACGATCGGCCGATCCGGATCGCCGTTGATAAAGTCCACCACCACTTCGTCGTTGACGCGCGGGATCTGCACGCCGCCGTAGCCCTGACCGGCCCAGGCGCTGGAGACGCGCACCCAGCAAGAGCTGCCGTCGTCCTTCGGCCCGAAGCGGTCCCAGTGGAATTTCACCTTGATGCGGCCGTATTTGTCGGTCCAAATCGATTCGCCGGCCGGGCCGACCACCCGGGCGGTCTGCGGCCCGTGGGTTTTCGGCCAGGTGGCCTGCTGCGGCGGGTGCCAGGGCACGTCCGCCGGCAGCACGACGAAGTCGATACGGTGTTCGCTGCTTTGATCGTCGCCGCTGGCATAGCGGTTCTCTTTCAGATGGTAGTTGGCCTGCAGCGTCAGGTACTCGCGGTTGTCGTCGGAGTGCGGGGCGTTATACAGCGTAAAGGTGCTGCCGGGAGCGATGCCCAGCGCGGTGGCGGTGCCCCGGATCTGCTGATGTTCGGCCTGCCAGGCTTCCTGGCGCACGCGGGCGTAGAACTCCCCCTGCTGATGCTCGGTGTAGCGGCCCGGCCAGTCGTAGACGTCAATCTGCCCCGGCGTCGGCGAGACCGGGTTTTGCCGCGCCTGGAACAGCCAGGCGTTCGGCTTGCGGAAATCGTAGTCGTCCAGGCTGTAGATGCCCGGCGTGACGCGATCGGACAACGTCCACTGGCTGATGCCTTCCTCGCTGGTGCTGCCACCGGACGGCGTCAGGTGATAGGGGATCATCTCGTAGCCGGGATAGGGCTGGTGGTGGTGGGGCGCATCCCCGAGCACCAGCGTGTGTTTGCCCATCTCGTGTTTGAAATAGTAATAGATGCCCTCCAGCTCCATCAGGCGGCTGATGAAGTTGAAGCTGCTTTCGTTGTACTGCACGCAGTAGCCCCACAGGCGATAGTCGCCGGTCAGCTGATCTTCCAGCTGCACGTTGTGCTCCGCCAACAGGGTCTTGACGATCTGCGGCACCGTCTGTTCCTGGAAGATGCGGAAGTTGCGGTCCTTGGTCATCGGCCACAGATCCGGCTGCACGTGCAGGCTATACACCGCGTAGCGGGTGCCGCCGATCTCTTCGCTGCTGACGGCGATGGCGGTGATCTTGCCGTTCAGGTAGCGCGGGGCGCTGAGAAAGCCCTGAGTCGGGATCTCCAGCGTCAGCGGTTGGCCGAGCAGCGCTTTGCGATCGAGCCGCGCGTCGGTGCTCAGCAATTCAATAGAGAAGTCGAAAGGGGTGGAAAGCGCTTCGATGCCGTCCAGTGAGCGGAACAGCAGCTGCTCCTGGCCCAGCGGCGTGTGCGCAATAATGCGATCCAACATGAGAACGTCCTCTGTGATTGACGTCGTGTTCTGCTTACCCCAGCGTTGCAGCGGCCTTGCCGCGCGGCCAATGAGGGTGGGCAGCGGTGCGTCAGTCTCATGAAATAGGGGAAACCCCGCCGCGGCGGGGCTTCAGAACGGAATTAACCGGCGGTGGCCGGATTGACCAGCCAGGTGCCGGCGGTGTCGATGCTGAGTTGCTGCCGGCGGAGCCGATCGTTGTGGCGGATCTCCAGCTGATAACGGCCCGGCGCCAGATTCAGGCTGGCGAAGCCGTTTTCACCCGGCGTTACCTGCTGCGGCCTGCCGTCGAGGCTGACCTGTTCGCCCGGCTGCAGTTTGAAGTACACCAGCGCCACCGGCTGCGGTGGCGGCGCCGCCTTTTCAGGTTCCACCGGCGCAGATGGCGCGGTTTGCGGCGCGCTCGGCTGCTCCGTCAGGGTTTTCTGCGCCGGTGACGCCTCGGTATTTTGCGCTACGGCCTGGGTATCGTCCTTGCCGCCGCTCAGCCAGGCGACGGTGCCGATCACCAGCAGTGCCGCGACGCCGGCGCCGGCCATCATCGGCCGCGAGAATTGGGTGCTGCGCGCGGTAACGGCGCCGGCGGCTGCGGCTGCAGCGGCCGGGTTGGCGGCCACCAGCAGGTTCTCCGGCGCGGCGGCCGGCGTGCTGATGATTTCGTTTTCATCGGCGATCGGCAGATGCAACAGCTCGGCCATTTCATCGATGGTCTGCGGGCGGTCTTCCGGCTTCAGCGCCAGCGCGCGGTCGACGGTGCGCAACAGCTCCGGCGAGTAACCGGCGGGGCGACGCTCGGCCAGCGGCTGATAGCTGTCTTCGATGCTGCGCACCACGCTGACCGGCGGCGGCGAACCGACGATCAGCGTGTGCAGCACGGCGCCCAGCGCGTAGATATCGGTCCAGGGTCCCTGTTCGCCGTCGCTGTTCTCGGTGTATTGCTCGATCGGTGCGAAGCCCGGCTTCAGCATGATCTCCGTTTCGTCCGACAGGTTGCCGATCTCTTTGCGCGCCGACCCGAAGTCCAGCAGCACCGGCAGCTGGCTCTCCTGAATTTGGATGTTATCCAGCGAGATGTCGCGGTGCAGGTAACCTTCCTGATGGATGGTGTTGATGGCGCTGAACAGCGGCGGCAGCAGCCGACGGATCCACGCCTCGTCGATTTTCTCCGGCTGCTGCGCCTGCAGGTTCTTCAGCGTGGTGCCGCTGTAGAACTGGGTGCCCATGTAGGCGGTGCCGTTCTCTTCCCAGAAGCGCAGCACGTGCAGCAGGCCGGGGTGCGAGAAGCGGGCCAGCAGGCGCGCCTCCTGAATAAAGCTGTTTAACCCGGCCTGGAAGGTTTTGCCGAAGCGCTCGCCGCGCAGCCCGATGCTGAGATCGTCGTTGCGTTTCGCCAGCGAGGTCGGCATGTACTCTTTGATGGCGATGGTGCGTTCCAGTTGGTGATCGTAGGCGCGGTAGACGATGCCGAAGCCGCCTTCGCCGATCGCTTCCTGGATCTCGAATTCGTTGAATCGATAGCCGCTCGGCAGGCTGTTCGAATTCGGTTTGGTTATCCCGGTTCCCGACATAGTGATGACTCTCTGTGTTCAAAGGGCCGCCGTCTCGGCGGCCGCGGCGTTATGCCTGAAATTGACAAATGAATTCGTGGTTCTGCAGCGCGATATGCAGCTGGCGATAGCGCTGGTCGTTGGCGCTGCCGGTCAGCAGGGTGTGGCTGATCTGCGGCAGCAGGGTGTTGGTCAGGATGGCGTCGACCATGCGGCCGCCGGACTCCACCTCGGTGCAGCGGCTGACGATCTGCTCGATGACCGCGTCGTCGAAGGTGCAGACGATGTCGTGATTCTCCGCCAGGCGACGCTGGATGCGCCCCAGCTGCAGGCGCACGATGTTGCCCAGCGTGGCGTCGGTCAGCGGGTAATACGGCACCACCAGCAGGCGGCCGAGCAAGGCGGCCGGGAACATCGACAGCAGCGGCTGGCGCAGCGCGCCGCTCAGCGCTTCCGGCTCCGGCAGCAGCTCCGGATCGCTGCACAGCCCGGCGATCAGCTCGGTGCCGACGTTGGAGGTCAGGATGATGATGGTGTTGCGGAAATCGATATGGCGGCCTTCGCCGTCCTCCATCCAGCCCTTGTCGAACACCTGGAAGAAGATTTCATGCACGTCCGGGTGCGCCTTCTCGATTTCGTCCAACAGCACCACGCTGTATGGGCGGCGGCGCACCGCCTCGGTCAGCACGCCGCCTTCGCCGTAGCCGACATAGCCGGGGGGCGCGCCTTTCAGCGTCGAAACGGTGTGCGACTCCTGGAATTCGCTCATGTTGATGGTGATGACGTTCTGCTCGCCGCCGTACAGGGTTTCCGCCAGCGCCAGCGCGGTTTCGGTCTTGCCGACGCCGGACGGCCCGGCCAGCAGGAACACCCCGACCGGCTTGTTCGGATCGTCCAGCCGCGCCCGCGAAGTGCGCACCCGGCGGGCGATCAGATCCAGCGCATGGCGTTGGCCGATCACGCGCTGGTTCAGGGTGTCGGAGAGTTGCAGCACCGCCTCAATCTCGTTTTTCACCATGCGGCCCAGCGGGATGCCGGTCCAGTCGGCCACTACTGCCGCCACGATGTTGGCGTCGACGGCGGCGAAGATCAGCGGCGCCTCGCCCTGCAGCGCGCTCAGCTGCTGCTGCAGTTCGCCCAGCTGGGCGCGCAGCGCGTCGGCGTCAGGGCGTGCCTGCGTCTCTTCTTCAGTAGACTCTTCTTCCTGCCGGTGCAGCTGGGCGCGCAGTGTGATGATCTCTTGGATCAGCGCCAGCTCCTGCTGCCAGCGGTCGGTCAACTGTTCCAACTCTTGGCGCAGCGCGGTCAGCTGGGTTTCAATCTCCTGCGGGCGCAGGGGATCGCCGATGCCCACCTTGGCCTCGCGACGGGCGATATCCAACTCTATCTGCAGCGCATCGATGCGGTGGCGGCAGTCTTCGACCTGGGCAGGCTCGGCATGTTGGCTGACCGCCACGCGCGCGCAGGCGGTATCCAGCAGCGCCACCGCTTTGTCCGGCAGCTGGCGGGCAGGAATATAGCGATGCGACAGCCGCACTGCAGCGTCCACCGCTTCATCCAGCAGCAGCACGCGGTGGTGTTGCTCCAGCGGGCTGACGGTGCTGCGCAGCATCAGCAGCGCTTTGTCTTCGCTCGGCTCCTGTACCTGGACCACCTGGAAACGTCGGGTGAGCGCCGGGTCTTTCTCGATGTATTTCTTGTATTCCGACCAGGTGGTGGCGCCGATAGTGCGCAGCTGGCCGCGTGCCAGCGCCGGTTTCAGCAGGTTGGCGGCGTCGCCGGTGCCCTGGGCGCCGCCGGCGCCGATCAGGGTATGAATTTCGTCGATAAACAGAATGATCGGCGTCGGGCTGGACTGCACTTCGTCGATCACCGCCTGCAGCCGTTTTTCAAACTCGCCTTTGACGCCGGCGCCGGCCTGCAGCATGCCGATGTCCAGCAGGCACAGCTTCACGTCGCGCAGCTGCGGCGGCACGTCGCCGGCCACGATGCGCAGCGCCAGGCCTTCCACCACCGCGGTTTTCCCGACGCCGGCCTCGCCGGTCAGCAGCGGGTTGTTCTGGCGGCGGCGCATCAGGATATCGATGATTTGCCGGATCTCTTCGTCGCGGCCGGCCACCGGATCGATCTCGCCGTTGCGCGCTTTGGCGGTCAGGTCCTGAGCATACTGCGCCAGCACGCTTTCACCGCTGCGCGGCGCGCCGGATACGTTCTCGGCGCTGCTTTCCGCCGGCGCATCCTGGGCGTTTTCCGCCGAGTGAGCGGTGATGGCGGCGAACTGTTCCATCAACAGATCGGCGTTGATGCGCTCGAACTGCGGGGAAATGGCCTTCAGCAGATGGCGCAGGCTGTAGGTTTTCAGGATGCCGAGCAGCAGGTGGCCGCCGCGAATGCGCGCCGCGCCGAATTTCAATGAGCCATAGACCCAGGCGCGTTCTACCGCGCTGTCGATGTGCTCGGACAGATCGGAGATGGCGCTGGCGCCGCGCGGCAGGCGGTCGAGCGCCTCGACGATGTCGCGCGCTAGCTGCGCCTCGTCCAGCGCGAAGTGGCGGACGATCTGCTGCAGATCGCCGTCCGGCGATTGCATCAGCTGATGCAGCCAGTGCGCCAGTTCGACGTAGGGGTTACCGCGCAGCTTGCAAAACGCCGTCGCACTTTCCAGAGAGGTGAATAACAGGCTATCCAGTTTGCCAAATAATACCGAGCGGCTGATTTCAGACATGGTTTTCCTCAGGTCTCAGAGTGGCCTGGCGCCGCAGGGCGCCGGCCGAAATAGGGTCAGAACGGATTTTCCAGCGGTTCAGGGCTGAAGATCAGATCGTCGAGATCGCGTTGCCGCCGATCGTCGGCCAGCCAGCTGCTCAGGCCCAATCGCTGCGCGCCGCCGAGCTGGAGGCCGTGTGCCTGTTCCTTCGCCAGGATCAGACGGACTTCCCAGACGAACTCGATGCCCAGGTATTGGCGCACCCAGTCGCGCAGCTGCCGGCACAGGTCGGCGCCGGGCAGGAAGCGGTCATAGTCCCACTGCGGCATCGGCCCCAGCTCGATGCGGAATTTGTGCTGAATATCGCGCACCGCGATGCCGAGAAAGGCCGACTCGCCGAGCCGCGGCGCACCGCGCCCGGCCTTGAGCCGCGCCTGTTCGCGCGGTTCCACCCGCAGCCAGTGCGGCACGTTTTCGACGATGCGCACCGGCACCTTGAAATACTGCTGCAATATTTTGCTCAGGCCCTCCGGATCGCGGCTGTGGCGAATCAGATGACCGGCCATAAAATGCTTGGCGTGGGCGTTGAGGCTGTCGCGTTCCTGTTGCGCCGGCTGGCCGATGCCGATCAGGCTCGACAGGTATTCGTCGAAGCGCCGGTTGTCCGGGCGATCCAGCGATACCGTCGGCTGCGCGTCGGCCCAGGCGCGGTAAAACAGCAGCGTCAGCCGGTGATGGAACAGGTTGGTGAACGCCAGCAGGGTGGTGTCCTGATGGTGGTACACCCGTTCGCGTACGTATTCGGTCAGGTGCAGCGGCAGCGGCCCGTTGGGGCCGAACAGGCCGAAGCTGAAGATCGAAACGTCGTGCAGCGGGCTGTTGGCGCGTGGCGCTACCTGCGCCAGCGTGGAGGGCGCGAACGACAGCGACGGCTCCTGGCCCAGGCGCAGCATCTCGTGGCGCGGCAGCGGCGCTCGCCCCAGCAGATAGGGTTGGCCGCCCTGGGCGTCGATGCGTCGCAGTAGTTGAAACAGATCGTGCTTGTAAGGCGCACTGCGCAGCCGCGGCCAGAAGTCGTCCGGCAGCCGATACAGCGCATTGATCTGCGGCGGCGCCAGTTCGGTGGCGATCATCTCCGCGCTCATATCAGCGTCCTTTTGCCCATGCGCGCCTGCCAGTGGGCGATTTCGCCGCGCTGCTGGCTGGAGAGCGTCATCTCGGTGAAGGTGTTCATCGCCACCAGGCGCGAGAACAGGCGCTCCAGCACGCTGCCGAGCAGGTAAGGGCTGTTGCCGGAGAACGCCTGCTCATCGACCGTCAGATCGATGGCGATACCGCGTGCGAACACGATCGGGCCCGGCTCCGGCACACGCCGATAGACCGGCCGCAGGTTGCAGTGGCGCACGCCCTGGATCTGTTTGGCGATCGCCGGTTCGCTCAGGTTACCGTACAGCCCCATCAGCTGGCGCAGGCTGGCGGCGCCCTGTTCCGGATCGCCGTCCATCATGCTGAGGTAGTTCAGCTGCAGCTGGCTGATCAGCCGCCAGGTGATCATGCCTTCGGCCAGCGCCGGGCGCGGCGGAGTGGGGCCTTTGCGCAGCGAGACCTGCTTGATCGGGATCGAGTCGGGCATCACGAAGTTGCCCTGATCCTGTTGCAGCAGCATCAACGGCAGGTCGCGGCTGGTGCACAGCACGTCGGCGGTGAGGTATTTCAGATCGCTGTGCCACGGCGATTGCCGCTCGTCCACCAGCGACACGAACACTTCCGAACCGGCATAGCCGGTGCGGGTGCCGTAGCGGCGGGCGTGCTCCGACAGCGTGCGCTGTTCGCGCCGCAGCGAGAAGTAGGCGCCATAGTTGCCGTCGTCCGCGCTCAGGGTGCTGTAAAACGGCCGAAACTCTTGCTCGTAGCGTTTTTCGCTGGCGCTGCCGCCGAGCCGCTGCACCGAGAATACTTCGTAATCCAGCGGCCGGATATTGTCGACCACCAGATGGTATTCGTGGTTTTTTTCGTTGATCGCGATGCGTTCGGCGACCTTCGGAAACAGGTTGATCACCGGCGTGCAGTGCAGCGCCAAATGGGCGGCATCGACCACCCGTTCCAGCGCGGCGTCGTGCCGATCCAGCAGCACCACGATCTCGAACTGACGCAGCGCCTTTTTCCCTTCGCGCACGCTTTGCAGCAGCGGGCGCAGGCCGTTGACGCTGAAGAACTGGAAGCGCGCCGGGAAGGCGAAGTACTCCTGCAGCAGCCGGTAGCCTTCGAAGTTGCGCAGGTCGTTGGGCAGCAGCGCCTGATCGGCGGCGAAGCCCTCCTGCCGCAGCCCGTCCAGCGCCAGCGCGCGCCGCTGCGGCTGCGCCTCCACCGTTTGGCAGACAAGCCCGACGCTGTGCTGCATCAGCAGTTCCAGCAGCTGCTGCGCCTGCATGTCCGGCCCGGCCAGGTAAAACATCAGCTGATCAAGCCGCAGGTTGTTGAGCGTCACGCTTTCGTAGCACTCGAGACGAATGCGCAGCGCGCTGACGCAGCCGCTGTGCTGCAGCCCCAGCGAGGCCAGCGGGATATCGGCCGGAATGCCGCCCAGCTCGATGCCGGCGATGCGCACCGGCTGCAGCGTGACGTCATGGGCGGTGGTGTAGCTGCAGGTGATGCCGCTTTTCTTCAGCGTCTGGCTGTCCATCATGGTGCCGCGCGGCACCACGAAGCCGTTGCTGATGTCGCCTTTGCTGCTGTCCGGCTGCAGCTCGGCGATCGCCATCGACGGCGTCGGCGACAGGTAATTGGGGTAGATGATCTCCAGCAAGCGCTGAGAAAAGCGCGGGAACTCGGCGTCCATTTTCAGCTGCACGCGCGAGGTGAGGAAGGCGAAGCCCTCCATCAGGCGCTCGATATAGGGATCCGCCACCTCGATGCCGCGCATGCCGAGACGGCCCGCGACCTTCGGGTACTGTTCGGCGAACTCGGCGCCCATCTCACGCAGATAGGCCAGCTCGCGGTTGTAATAGTCTAAAAGTTTACTGTCCATCGCCTTACCCTATGTCTTTCAGATCGAAGTGGCCGTTTTCCAGATCCACGTCGGTACGGAACAGAAACTCCAGCGGATAGGGCACGCACCACAGGCGGCCCTTGATTTCGATCGACAGCACGTTGTGCAGCTCCAGCGAGCCGGTGTCCGAGATGCAGCGCACCTGCAGCCCCTCGGGCAAAATGCGCGGTTCGAAATGGAGAATGGACTCGGTCAGCGCGCGCTGAATGTCGAGCCATTCGATATCCGACATGCGCTTGCCCGCCAGCGAGGCGATGCCGTAATTCAGGGTGGAGCGCCGCACCTGCGGAAAGTCGCCCAGATCCAGATTGGACTCGCTGTTGACGCAGTTGAACAGCCACTGCAGATCGCGCAGCACCCGGCGGCGCAGCTCGCTGTGCGACACCAGGTTGCGCACCTGGGCTTCCTGCTTTTTCTGCGGTTCGTCATCGGTCAGCATGTCGAGCAGCACCGGCTGCATTTTGTCGCGCGACGTCAGGCGCTCGCTGTCCTGACGATAGCGATAGCCCTGGCGGCGCAGATCGCCGCCGTCGTAGTGGGGGGGGCGCTTATCGTTCATGTTCAGGCGCTCGCGTCGAAGCTCAGCTGCCGCAGGCTGTGCAGCGGGAATTCGTCGCTTTCGCTGAGCCAGGTCTTCAGGCCCTGCCCCGCATAGTGGGTGCCGTCGCCCAGCGGTTGCCATTCGGTGCGTTTGCCGAGCAGCAGCGCGTCGTCGCTGCCTTCGGCCAGCGGATAACGGGTGGGCAGTTGGCACACCTGTTCGCGGCCGTCGGTGAGGCGCACCAGCGCATGGCTCCACACCAGATCGATGGCGCTCTGCGGCGCCTGGAACTGGATCGCGGCGATGTCGGCAAACGGCAGCCAGTAGTAAACGCCGTTCAGCGCCAGCTCGCACACCGGCCCGAGGCGGCCGTCACCGTCGGTCAGCCAGTCGAAACTCAGCTGCCGTTCTTGGTCGCCTTCGGCCAGCGTTAACCGCCCGGCGCCGGCCGGGGCGGCCTCCAGCGCTTCGTCACGCAGCGCCTGGGCCTGTTCGGCCGCGCCTTGCGCATCCTGATGCAGCGCCTGCACCATCAGTTTCAGCCAGGGCTGATCCCGCAGCAGCAGCGCCGGCGCGGCCGTGCCGGCGAACACCGCCTGGCGTTGCAGCTCGGCGTTGACCGACTGCATCAGCAGCAGCGTGGTCGGTTGGGCGATCGGTTTCAGCGCCTGCCAGGATTTCAGCTGCGCGTTGGCGCGCGTCCAGTTACCGCTCAGGCACAGCAGTTGCACCAGCGCGGCGCGCAGATCGGCATCCGCCGGTTTTCCCTTGATCTCGTTTTCGACGGCGGTGATGGCCGCGCCGATCGACTGGCCTTGCAGCATGCTTGCTAATGATTTCACAGGCTTTCCTTATAATCAGTGAGTGGCGCCGTTAACCGACAGGTAGCTGCCGCTGGCGGGATCGACCCGGTCTGCGGCCAGCTTTTCCACCAGCTTGAAGGTCAGCGGAGCGGGGGCGCTCAGCAGCGGTTGCCAGGCGGTTTGCGCCTGCTGCAGGCGCTGTTTGACCTTGTTCTCGTCGGCGGCATCGACGCGCGGCATTTCAACGATCGCTTCGCCGTTGAACGCCCAGGCGTGCAGCTTCGGTTCGAAGCTCAGCAGCAGGAAGCTGCCCGGCGCCTGCGGGTTACCGCCCAGAACCAGCCGTTGGGCGTTGGCGCTGACGACGGTCAGCGCGCGATCGCCGCCGTTGATCTGCGCCAGCGGATAGCCCTGCAGGAACCACAACGTCGGCGAGAGGGTTTGGCCGCCCTGTTGCAGCGTGACCGCGCCGCTGCCCTGCAGCCAGCCGTCCTCGCCGCAGCGTAGCGCGTCGCCGGCGGGAATGAACAGCGCGCCGCCGTTGGCGTCGTCATGCCAGAAGGTGCGGAAGTGGCAGCCCTGCGGCAGGTTGAAACGCTGAGGCGGCGCGGTGTCCGCCTGCGGAGAGGTCACGGCTACCGCCGCAGGGATCGCCGGCTGCGGCGGGGTTTCCGGCTGCTCGACGGCCTCCTGTTTGACCACCGGTTTCCAGCCGCGCGCTTTGGCGGCTTCGCCGCTGGCCAGCTTTTCACCGCGCTTGTCGGTCAGCGTCCAGGGCAGGTGGCCGGCTTTCGGGCACTGTTTTTCCAACAGATTGCCGACGCGCGGCAGAAAGTCGTTCAGCACCGCCGGATCTTGGCTTTGCGCCGAGACGATGCGCAGCGGGATGCTCTTGCCGCACCAGCTTTCGGGATTGCTGTTTTTGACGTCATCGATAAACACTTCCAGCTTCTGGCTGGGGGAGTAAACCAGGCGATAGTTCATCGCCTGCGCGGTCGGTACCGCCATCAGGGCGACGAGCCCCGGCATCCAATATTTCATAGTGAACCTTGCTGTGAATGTGCGCTGCTCAGTCGCGGCTCAGAAACCGTTCCGCATCCGCCAGCGAATGCAGCAGGGTGGTTTCCTGCGGTGAGCCAATCCAGACGGCGATAGCGCTGTAGTTATCGCTGTTATTGTTTTTCTTCCATGCCTGCTGCATCAGGGCGATCCACTCGCTGGGGGAGTTGACCATGTGCAGCGACTGTTCCAGTTCGGCCTGGCTGAAGCTGTGCCAGAAGCCGTCGGTGCACAGCAGGAAAACGTCGCCGTCTTCCAGCTGCAGCACGTCGCTGTAGGTGGCGTCGCGCTCTTCGTTCAGCCCCAGCGCGAAATACAGCAGGTTGCTGTTGATGCCGTTGGTCTGATAGCCGGCGTCCTGCATCTGCTGGATCAGGCTGTGGTCGGTGGTGACGGCATGCAGGTAGCCGCGGCGGAATAGGTACAGGCGACTGTCGCCGGCGTGCGCCCAGTAGGCCAGCTGGTAATCGCGATCGATAAACAGGCTGACCAGCGTGGTGCCCATCTTGCTGTATTCGTCCGACTGCCGCTGCTGCTGGTGGATGGCGGCGTTGGCGCGCGTAATGTGCTGGCGAATACTTTGGGCGTTCAGGTGCTTTTCGCCGTCGAAATTTTGCAAAATAGTGTCGCGCGCCAGTTTGGCGGCGATATCGCCGCCCGGAAAGCCGGCGATGCCGTCGCACACCACGAAGCAGGCGGCGCGGTTGCCGAGCACCTCGCCGGTCTGATCCTGGTTGGAGGCGCGGCCGCCCTGGTTGGAGGTAGAGGCTATGGTGATATTCATTACGCGTCCGGTTTGGTCTGTGAGTCTTTGTATTGATTCACTTCAACGTCATAGGCGTGCAGGAAGGCTTCGCCGAACAGGGTGTGGAAATCGTCCTCGATTTCGCCGGAGGTTTGCTGATAGTTCTTCACGAAGTAGTCCCACAGCGCAGCCTTGCGGTTAGCGGGCAGCGACAGACGCGGCGCCACGCCTTCCTTGCGCGCTTCCTCTTCGAGGCGCTCCGGGTTGAACGACTGCAGCATGGCGGCGATGATGGCGCGGATGCCGGCGATCATCCCCAACTGGTGCGCCTGCAGGTCGATCAGCGCGTCGCGCACCGCCTGCTCCGGCGGCATAAAGCCCGGCATCTGGCTGCCGAACATCTGCATCAGCACCGTTTTGCCCGAAGGCAGTAGCTTGAACGGGTTGTTGGCCTCGTCGAGGATCATGGTCATCTCGGCCTTCACGCCGCGCTTGAGGATCGAGCGGGATGAAAGCAGGGCGACGGTGCCCTGCGAGAACAGGCTCAGCAGGCGGCCGGCCTGGCGGATCTGCCGTTCGTCGAAGTGCGGCTGCGGCTGCAGATCGTCGAGGCCGATGCCTTGCAACAGCGCCGTCAGCAGCGGCCCCTCTAAGGTGTCGCCATTCGGCGCGGCGGCGTGCTGCCGTTGAGCGGACTGGTAGGCGACCGGATCGATGCCCAGGCGGTTGCCCTGGCGCGGGCGCGGCGGCTGCGCAGGCGGTTCCTGCTGGTTGAACTGCGGCACGGGTTGGGGCTGTGGCTCAGGCGTCTGCACGGGTGGTGGCGTCGGCTCTGGGCGTGGCGCTTGCGGTTGTGCGGCGATCGGAGGCGGAGACGGCGGCGCGGGCGGCTGTACCGGCTCATCCGGCTGAGCCAGCGGCACGGCGCCGCCCATCAGCAGCCCCAGCGGATCGTTGCTGTTTAGCGTCTCGGACGACGCGGGAGCGGATGAACCGCCGAACAGCGCCAGCGGATCCAGCTCTTGCTCCGGTTGCTGCGCATTCTGAGCCGGGGTTGCCGGCCGCGCTGGCGCAGCCTGTTCCGCCAGCAGCGCGCTGGGGGTGGTATCGGCCAGGATGTGTTCGCGCTCAAAGGTGGTGTCGGTGTTGAACAGCGCCGCCGGATCGGTTTGCTGCTGCTGCAGCTGGCGCAGATCGACATCGCCCGCCAGCTGTGCCAGCGGATCGGCCGGGTTCAGCTCGCGAGCGGGGGTATCCAGCAGCGGGTGGTTGCCAGGATTGGCGACCGGCGGCGGCGTGACGGCGGCCGGCACATTCGGGGTAAATTCTTCCACCAGGCTGTCCCAGATTTCGTTGGGGATTGGCGCGGCGGATTTTTCTTTGGCGGCGGCTGTTGGGGCCGCAGCAGCGGCAACGGCGGCGGCCTTGGCCACCGGTTGAGCCTGTGGCGCGGCGTGCTGTTGCAGCGCGCTGACTTCAATCTGGTAATCGTCGATGCCGAGCATGTCGCCGTCCTGCAGTTCAACCTGGCGGCCACGTTCCAGCGGAATGTCGTTCAGCAGCACGCGGGTAACGTTGCCGCGGTTGGTGATGCGGCATTCGCCGTCAGCGGAAATATGCACGATCGCCTGCAGGCGGGAAATGGCGCGCTCTTCGTCCGGCAGCACCAGGTTGTTGTCCACGCTGCGGCCGATGGTGCCGCCCGGCGGCAGAAAATCGCAACTGCTCTGCGGCGGAACCTGGCCGCTTTTATTTTTTACAATGGAAAATCGCATAAGGCATTCCTGCTGATTAGGAGGTAGTGCAATAATTAATGATTCGATCTTTGGCTTGCCAAAATTGGCGGATATTTTGGCAAGCCGTTAAGTTGTTTCTTAACTCGTTCACTAAGGCTTGTTGTAGTCTTAATTTTACGAAATGCTTTTGTTATTAATTGAAAGAATTATGGAATAAGAAGGTGAAATGAAATTCCGTTGAACATCTCAAGGGTAACGGCTCTCTCATAACTAATTCTGATATCAGTTGTCGTCTTTCCCTTGGTACTTCTTGATGATGGCTTGCAACGCTTGGCTATGTACAAGATCGATGCACTTTGCCATCGTCATCGGCTCCCCAGACATGCTGTCATAGTGCTTTGCCAGAAATTCTTTTGCCAGCGCCCTGACAGCGGTATGCGCTTCCAGAGAATAATCGCCGAACTCCATGTAACCCCTGGCGGTGGCGGCGGCATCGTTTTTGACTTCTTTTGCTGAGTACCCCTCGGCGATACAAACGCTAAGCGCGTAGTTTTTGAGGTATTCGGCAGGGGAGTAGTCAATTTTTGTTGCTGCATTAGCGTTCAACGTTACGGCTATGGCCACAGCCAGTAAGATTCTTTTCACTGGTTATTTCCGAGACGGTTTTTCATTCACTCTAACCGGATTGTCTTTCACCCAATTATCATTAGGGCTCTGTACATAGTCTTTCGCGAGTTTGTCAAGATCTTCACTATGGTACATATCCATGCACTTCATTAAGTCTAAGCGGCTTTTTCCGTCCTTAGCATTGTAATTCTTTTGCAAGTACTGCTTTGTCAGTGCAATTATAGGGGATTCTTCATCACGAATTGCATAGTATGACCAAGCATCGACTCCCTTCGATGAGGCAATTGCATCTTTGCTGGCTTCTGGTGATGTCTTATAAGCGACGGAAATGCAGTAGGTTAGAGCAATATCCTTGTAGTTTTGCAAATAGCTTCTGTATGCCGCTTGCGGCGGCCACTTTTCAATCGACTCTTCTTGATTTTTCTGCGCTATAGCGCAAGTGGCATATAGACAAAAAAAGGAGATAAGGATTCTTTTCATCTCAACACTCCAAAATCCGTATGGTTTGTGCAGAGTAATAGATAACCAGCGCATGAGTATCTCAATGCTTGATGGCTAATACCCAGTGAAAATAATTAATAAAACTCTAATTTGCTTAAGTTGATGATTTTATAAAATTGCAACCTACAATATTAATTATTAATTAGAGTAACGTTTGAAGATGGCTTTAGCCTCACTGGAACTCTGAAGCGAAAGGCAATCTAAAGTGTGATAACTTCCTTTAACTGAGCCTTGACTATTTTTATTTGCGTACTGTTCAGCCAGTTTTTCGCCTTGTTCGAATGCATCCATGGGGAGTTTACTGAATTCTAAATAGGCGGAAGCGGAACGGAAAGCATCTTGCTTGGTTTTTTCTGAGTCAGTAGACTTCCCAATACAGCGGCTAACCAGCCAATTTTCATAAATTTCGCTTTGAGGTAAGTTTTCTATTTTTATATCTTCCGCCAGCAGCATAGGAGAAACGAGAAGAAGAGCAAGGGCTATGTGGATAGTCTTCATTTTAATATCCAAAGTGATGCGACTTCAGGAACAAAAGATCCATTCTCAGGATCCCCCATGAAATGACAAGAGTCAGAGCAAATGTCACCGTTCCATAATGTGACATGTCCTCTGGCATTTCGCCAGCCATTTCCTTGTATAACCATTATCCCTTTTTTACCTGAAAATTTAACTGGTGTAGGGGATTTCACAGTGATATCAGGCTTGCCGAAGTTCTTTTCTAAAAAAAGAATCATATCGTTAACACGATAAAGATACCATTTTTTATCTTTACCAGACACAGTCGCATAACCGGAGTTAGAGGGAATTGGTATGCCTGTATAGTTGAGTACATAACTCATTCGAATAGGACAAGCATTTTCAAAAATACCGTTCTCAATATTGCTTTCTACTTTTCCACCAATCAATGCACCCACTTTTTTTACATTGATATTGACTTCAGAAAAACGAATCCATGCGGGCCCAAATAGAGGTTTTTTCATCCTGACTCTCCATTGTATCCATGTTATGAACCCCCGGCCGTAACCGGGGGGGCATGCAGATTAAGCTTCGCGGTTTTCTTTGATGTTCCAACCTGCGCTGCTTTCGGCGCCTTTGCCGCCTTTGTCGCTCTGCTCCCAGTATTGCTGTTTCACTTTCGCCGCCTGGAAGGAGTAGGTGACGCCCACGGTATCTTCGCCGCCTGCACCGGTGTACTGTACGGCGGTGACCAGCACGTCTTCCAGGGTGATTTTTGCGTATTCAACCTGGCTACCACCCGCCTTACAAACCGACAGCTCAATCTTGGTCAGGTGTTTGCCGCTTGAGCAGTGTTTCAGCAAGGCCGGGGTTGACTTGTCGATCAGCGCGTTGACGTGCAGATCGTTGAAGCATACTTTGCCGGCGCCACCGCCGCCGCCAACGCCCATATTGCCCGGTTGAGAAGCGCCCCAGGAGAAAGAAGTAATGTCGGTCCAGCCTTTGTGATTCGAATCTTTGGATTCGCCGCTGGCACCTTCAACTTTCAGGAACATATCAATAGCCATAGTTTCTTCACTCTTTATTAAGGGTTAACAGTAGTATTAACGTTACGTTGAAAAACTCAGGTAATAGCAGCAGGAATTGCAAGTGTGGTAATGCATTACCAATTTATATCCTTGTGCCATGCACCTTCTTAAATACCGAAAACTATCGGTACGGGTTACCGAGCCACTATTAAGTGCTAATGGCTCAATGCTTAATTATTTCGCGTTATCTTGATTCCACGTGCGATCTGGATTGCCTGCAATGAGCTGTCGGGAAAGCTTGTCCAATTCAGAACTATGGTACAACCGCAGACAGTTCAAGGTGACGCCTTGACTCTTGTCTTTAGTTTCACTGTGAAACTCATTGATTCTGGATTTATATTTTCCGATGAGAACATTGATTTTCTCATCACCTGATTCGATATCGAATGGCATCCATTCTCTCATCGCATTCGCCGTTCTGGCTGCATCAAGAGAGAATGCCTTATCCGAATCGGAGACCTGTGCCAGGCAGCGTGACAATGCCAGTTCTTTTACGACCTGGTGATAAGGCATCTGTTTGATAAATTCCACCGGATCTTGAATGTCCTTGGCGAGCGATGACTGTGAGAGTCCCAACAAGGTAGTTGCCAATCCGATTGTGATTAACTTGTTCATGGCAACTCCCAAAAATTGGCTCGCGGAGTAGAGTAATTGGTTCCGGGTTCATTGAAATAGCAATGATCTGAACAACTGGTTCCGTTCCAGAAAGTGGCGTGTCCGCCCGCATTTCCCCAACCTGATACTTCAAAAAGTATTAATCCTTTTTTGTTGGCCAGTTGTGTAACCGGTAATTGAGGGTAATTAACAATCAAGTCGGGTTTTCCCCACGTTTTAGTCAGGTAGGGAATCAAATCCCGCACGCGGAAAAAGTACCATTTTTTATCTGCGCCTGAGACGGTTAACTGACCTATTCTGGGAACCGGATGGCCTGTGTAATTGAGTACGTAACTCATTCTTACGGCACAGCTGTTTTCCCAGCCACCTGATTCGGCGGGTATTTCAAAGTTTCGTTTTACAGCACCGCCAATCGTATTTTTAACTTTTCCCAGAGGATCGTTTGGGTCGTAAATATTCTTAGCCGCAGTCCAGGCAGCCAGAAAACGGGGCCTTGTTCCCATTATTTACCTCCATGCTTATTTATCAGGCCGCACTCTCGCGGCCTGACTTCAGTCCATCAGGACGCGTCGTTTTGCTTCAGCGAAGGCAGCTTCGACACCAGGCGCAGGGAGACGGTCAGGCCTTCCAGCTGGTAGTGCGGGCGCAGGAAGAACTTGGCGCTGTAATAGCCCGGGTTGTCTTCGATCTCTTCCACCTGCACTTCCGCCGCGGCCAGCGGTTTGCGCGACTTGGTTTCCTGCGAGGAGTTGGCCGGATCGCCGTCCACGTAGTTCATGATCCAGTCGTTCAGCCAGCGTTCCATGTCGTCGCGCTCGCGGAAGGAGCCAATTTTGTCGCGCACGATGCACTTCAGGTAGTGCGCGAAGCGGCAGCAGGCGAACAGGTACGGCAGGCGCGCGGAAAGCTGGGCGTTGGCGGAGGCGTCGGCATCGTAGTATTCCGCCGGCTTCTGCAGCGACTGCGCGCCGATAAAGGCGGCGAAGTCGGAGTTTTTGCGGTGCACCAGCGGCATAAAGCCGTTTTTGGCCAGCTCGGCTTCGCGGCGATCGCTGATGGCGATCTCGGTCGGGCACTTCATGTCCACGCCGCCGTCGTCGCTCGGGAAGGTGTGGCACGGCAGGTTTTCCACCGCGCCGCCGGATTCCACCCCGCGAATGGCGGTGCACCAGCCGAACTCTTTGAACGAACGGTTGATGTTGGCGGCCATGGCGTAGGCGGCGTTGGTCCAGGTGTAATTGCCGTGGGTCGCGCCGTCGGTTTCTTCTTCAAAGTCAAACTCGTCCACCGGGTTGGTGCGGATGCCGTAGGGCAGGCGCGCCAGGAAACGCGGCATCACCAGGCCCAGGTAGCGCGCGTCTTCCGACTCGCGCAGGCTGCGCCAGGCGGCGTACTCGGTGTTCTGGAAAATCTTGGTCAGATCGCGCGGGTTGGACAGCTCCTGCCAGGACTCCATCTGCATCACGCTCGGCGCGGTGCCGGCGATGAACGGGCAATGCGAGGCGGCGCCGATCTTGGCCATTTCGCCCAGCAGCTCCACGTCCTGCGGGCTGTGATCGAAGTAGTAGTCGCCCACCAGGCAGCCGAACGGCTCGCCGCCGAACTGGCCATACTCTTCTTCGTAGACTTTCTTGAAGATCGGGCTCTGGTCCCAACCCACGCCTTTATAGCGCTTCAGCGTGCGGCCCAGCTCCTGTTTGGAAATGCTCATAAAGCGGATCTTCAGCATCTCGTCGGTTTCGGAGTTGTTGACCAGATAATGCAGGCCGTGCCAGGCGCCTTCCAGCTTCTGGAAGTCGTCGTGGTGAATGATCTGATTGATCTGCTGCGACAGCTTTTCGTCGATTTCCGCGATCAGCGCCTGGATGGTGCGGTAGGCGTCGGAAGAAACGGTGACGGTGTTTTCCAGCGCCTGTTGCGCCAGGGTTTTCACCGCGTTCTCGACCGCTTCTTTGGCCTGATCGGTCTTCGGCCGGAACTCTTTGTTAAGCAGCGCGCTGAATTCATCGCTGGAAAAAGTCTCGGTGGTCTGCAACGCATTTTGTTGCTGAGGCGAGTTGCTCATCGATTAATCCTCACGCTCGTTGTTGTCGTCGTTAACCGCCGGCTTCGGCGCGTCGGTCAGGGATTGCAGCAGCGCCGGGTTTTGCAGGATCTTGGAGATCAGCTCTTCGGCGCCGTTCTTACCGTCCATATAAGACAGCAGGTTGGAAAGCTGGGTGCGGGCGTCCAGCAGATTGCCCAGCGAGTCGACCTTGCGGGCGATAGCGGCAGGGGAGAAGTCTTCCATGCTTTCGAAGGTCAGATCGATGTTCAGCTTGCCTTCGCCGGTCAGGGTGTTATCGACCTGATAAGCGACGCGCGGCTTCAGCGATTTCATGCGCTCGTCGAAGTTGTCGACGTCGATCTCCATGAACTTGCGTTCTTCCACACTGGCTTGCGGATCGACCGCTTTCCCCACCAGATCAGCCATCACGCCCATCACGAACGGCAGCTGGATTTTGCGCTCTGCGCCATAAATTTCGACATCGTATTCAATCTGTACGCGCGGCGCGCGGTTGCGGGCGATGAATTTCTGCCCGCTGCGGGATTTCGAGTTTGACATGATTTACTCCATCTAATGGCGATTGGGAACGCGCCTCGTCCGGCTGGGAGAGTCAGGTTCTGATTCGGGTCTGCGCCGGGGCAGACGGTATCGGATGCGTCAAGAGAACAAAAGTCGGCGGCTAGCTGTTCTCCTCGTGGTCGGGGCGACCGAGAATGGTCTCCAGTTGGTTAAGCCCATCGGGCGCCAAATCGCGGACGATTTGCATAAAGTCCAACGTAATCAGCCGCTGGACCCGATCGATCATCAGCGGCGCCGGGTGGCTCGGCTCATGAAGACGAAAATAGTTTTTCACCTTGTCCAGCATCAGCTGGGCGTCGTCGCGCGACTGGATCTGCGCGCTGCGCCAGTTGAGCGGTGCCGTGGCGTTTTGCATCGCAGCCGGTTGTTGCTGGGCGGCGGTTTCCGGCGGGGCGTCGGGTTCGGCGGCGGCCGGGGCATCACTCTGGCCGGCGAGCGCCACCAGAGAAAATACCTTGGTCAGCGCGCCCATTTCCGGCAGGGCGCTTTCCCCCAGATGGCGGGTCACTTCACTGCGAATGGCGCCCAGGGTGTGGGCGATGTGCGTCACCAGTGCGCCTTCGGGGCGGCCCTGCTGCGCCAGCTCATCCTGCAACCGTGCGCGGCCGCCGGGAAAGTTGGGGCACTCTTGCTTGCTGCCGTCGAGCAGGGCGCCGGCATCGCGCAACGAGATTTCACCGGCGGCGCTTTTCAGCAGCGGTGCGGTGCGCACGCTGGCGGCCAGCGCGGCTTTGTCGCCGAGGTCGGCCAACGCATTGATGCGAAACAGCGGGTCGGCTTCGCCGTCGAACGCCAATGCCGGTTGCAGAGCATCCCAGTAACGGAGTATCGACTGGTGGATCAGCGTCAGCCCGTCGGCGTAGCCCGGCAACCCGCGCAGTTGGGTCCAGGCGCGGGTGAGATACAGCATGACGCGCAGGTCTTTGGTGCGAGCCAGCAGCGAGGTCGCGAGGCGTTCGACCTGCACCCAATCCGGCGCTTCTTCCGGAATGATGGTGCTGCCGAACTGCTGTTCGGCCTTGCCGGTGGCGGCGCGCGCCATTGCCAGAAAGTCGGCGTCGTATTCCAGGTTGTCGCCGCAGGGATTGTCCGCGTCAACCGGGGCCAGCAGGGTATCGGTGTCGATAGCCATAGAATTTCCTTCAACGAACGATGTTAATCAAACATTTGCGGGTACTGGCCGCCGCGGCCGGGGCGTGCCCAGCCGTTGGGCTCGAACAGCAGTGAAAACAGCTGCACGGTGAGGTTGCCGCTGTGCACGTGGGTGTAGAGCGGGTGTCCGTCGGCCTGATTGGTCCACCAGAAGCTGGTGTACTGCGCCGGGTCGAAACAGTCGGCGGCCTGTTGCCAGCCGAGACCCGGCACGTCCGGATGCTGAAAACCGATAATCGACAATATCTCGGAATCCGCTTCCGCCGGCGGGCTGGGCAGCGCCGGGATTGCCTGCAGCGTGCGGTCGATCTGTTCGGCGGAGAAGCCGTTGCGCACGCCGTTCAGCAGGGTATGGCCGAGCTGCTGGTACCAGCTCGCCGCCATGTTCAGCTGTTGCGGGCGCCATTCTTGCAGGCTGAACAGGCGCAGCGCGCAGATCGGGTAGCGCCGCCCGACGCGATCGCGCGCCGGCAACAGGCAGCCCATCTGCACGTACGGGCTGCCGAGCGTGGCGGGGATCACGAAGTTCCACACCGGTGCGTTGCTGAATGGGTGGCCGTTTGGCCCCTGCGCATCGCGCTGCAAATTCACCAGCCCGTTATGGAACCAGTGGGCCCAGTTGTTGACCACCGGATCGGGCAGGCGGCGCTGCAGAAAATCGCCGGCGGAAGGAAGTTTGCCGTACCAGCCGAGGCTCGTCGGGGCGCTTGAATCAGTGCTCATGGTCATGTCCTTTCGGGGCTACGGGCACGAGAAGGCCGGCAGTTGGAACGGATTGCGGATGCTGTTGGGCGTGAACTCCAGCGTGACGCGATGGCCGTCGAGATTGAACGTCGCCTGGCGGCCGAGGCCCCCGGTGCCCGAGGATTGCGCCATGTCCACCAGGCGGTTCAGCGCCCATGGCCCGCTGGTCACCAGGCTGGCGGTGGTGCCGTTGGCCAGCGCCAGCTGCAAATGCACCTGGTTGGTATTGCGGGTGCCCGGCCAGCTGACCACCAGCGGTACCTGAGGGCCATGGCTATATTTGAACAGCTGGCCGTCGATATCCAGCGTCAGGTTGAGGATGTCGTTATCCATCCGCACCGGCCGCACGGTCACGCGGTACGAGGGCGTCGCGGTACCGTTGGCGAAGAAGGCGTCGCGGATGCGCTGCGCCTGCTGGAACGAACGCAGGATGCCTTCGCCGCCGGGCAGCGTCTTGCCGTCCACGCCGGGAGTAAAGCGCCAGTTGGCGCGGGTGGTGTCGACCTTGCCCTGCAGATTGTCGCGGAAGAAACTGTCCATCAGCCCGCTGTTCGGCGCGAACATGCGCGCCAGATCGTCCGGCGTCACGTCCTGGCGCGCCCGGGCCACCAGCGGATAACGGCCGGCGATCGCCTGGCGGCAGAAGCTGCCGACCTCGAAGCTGATGCGCTTTTTCACGTTCTCCATCTCTTTACGCTGGGTGTCGCTGCTGGCGCCGATCGCCAGCGACAGCAGCATCTGTTTGAACGGCACCGGCAAGCGGCCGGATTCGGCCTGCAGACGCGGGATGATGTCGCTCGGCGGCGCCGACATGCCGCTGTTGGCCGCGCCCTGTACCGCCGTCAGATAGCTGTATAGCTCATCGACCTGCTTCAGCACGCTGTCGAAAGGGATCGCCTTATTGCCTTCGCCCTGGCTTTGCGCCAGCTCCAGCAGCGGCGCGAAGTGCGCCATCACCAGCTGTTCCGGCTGGGCCGACACATCGCCGTCGGCGTTGGCCGGCCGGTTGGTGAACAGCGCTTCCAGCGTGCGGTTGGCGTTTTGATTCAGCCTGTCTTCGGTTTTGGCCAGCAGCGAACGGGAATCGGCGTCGCTTTTCTCGTCGCGCAGGGTGACGTTTTTGCTGACGTTGACCAGCAGGTTACGCATCGGCGACGGGTTGCCGGAGAGTAGCCGCGCGCTGCTGATGCGCTGGGTCAGGTTGCCGATGTTGGCCAGCTGGATATCTCCCAGCAGCGCATCCCAGGCGCTGATGAAGTCCTGCATGTACAGCTGGCGGATGGTCTTGGTCAAATCGGCGCTCTTCTGCTCCGGCGCCTGGCTATTCAACACCCAGACGTCTTCCTTGCGCAGCGTGTCGGTCACCGGGTCGATGTTGTCGCTGAACGCTTTCCAGTACCCTTGTGAGGTGAACAGGCCCGGTACGCCGTCGGTCACCGGTTTGCCGCTTTTGCGGCTGAACGCCAGCTCGGTTTGCGGGCCGGCCAAATCGACCAGGCTGACCGGCTTGATGTCGGTCTGTTTCAGCAGCAGACGTTTGAGGCGGCCATAGACGCGCTGCGACAGCGGCGCCCGATTGATGGCGGCCTGCGCCTGCGCCACCAGCGGTTCGTCTTTGGCGTAAGGCGAGGCCTGGATCTGCGTATCCAGCAGCTGGCTCAGGTGCCATTCGATCTGCTGCAGCTGTTTCTGCGTGCTGCCCTGCGGCAGGTTGCGCTGCAGGTTGAGCATCACCCAGGCGCGCAGGAATTTGCCGTCGTACTGCTTTGGCAGATACAGCATCTGATAGGCCTTCAGCGCTTCGTAGCTGAAGTCCGCATCGCCGTGGTTGTCGTTGCGCAGCGTGGTGGCGATCTGTTGCGCCACCTGCGGCAGCAGCAGTTCTTTCAGCGCTTTTTGGTACAGCGCATTGCCGGCGTCGCCCACCTGATCGCCGCGGAACAGCCCCATGCGGTAGGTGAACGGCGGATCGTCCAGCGAAAAGTTCTGGCTGTCCGGCAGGTGCAGCAGGCTATTGAGGAACGGCAGCAGCGAGAACATGTCGCCGTTACCCAACTGCGTCAGGTTTTGCCCCTGGCGTTCGACGCCGGGCACCTTGGCGGCCACTTCCGCCAGATAGGCCTTGTTGTTGCCGTAGCTGGTGAACCAGAGCATCGCCAGCACCGCCAGGATCACCGCCAGCGCGATGTAACCCGCCCAGTGCAGGGCGCGATTGCGGTATTCCCACCAGCGGTTGCTGCCCGCCAGCCCGGATTCCTGGAAGACCACCGATTCCAGCGTCTCTTTCAGGAAGAAGCTTTGGCCTTTGGCCGCCGGGATCGGCGCTTCCTGGCCCACGCAGTCCCAGGCCGCGTTGGCCTGCGCCCCTGAGTTTGCCGTCGGCAGCTGCAGGTAGCGGTTCAGCTCGCCCATCACCCGGTCGAACGGCAGGCCTTCCTGCGTGCCGCTGGTGAAATAGATGCCGCGCGGGGTAAAGCGGGTTTCAAAACTGGAGGTGGCGAACACCTGTTCCAGGTATTGACTGAGCAGCGGGCGCAGGGCAGCGAACTCCTGCGGGAACAGGTAGCTTTCGGCGCGCTGGCGCGCGTCGTGCTCCATCAGCAGCGTATCCGGCAGCGCCGCGTCCAGCCGCTGTTGCAGCAGGGCGTATTGCTGTTCGAAAGCGGCGTTCAGATTGAAGTCCGGCTGCCGCGAGCGCTCGTAAGGGAAGGTGAACCCCCAGATCTGGTCGCGCTGTGCTTTGTCGAAGCTGCCGAAGTAGGCCATAAAGCCGTTGAGCAGGTCGGTTTTGGTCACCAGCACATAGACCGGGAAGTGAATGCCCAACTGCTCGTGCAGTTCGATCAGGCGTTTGCGCAGCGCGCTGGCCTGGGCGGCACGCGCTTCGGCGCTGTCGCTCAGCAGATCGGCCACGCTGATGGTCACCATCACGCCGTTGATCGGCTGGCGGGTGCGGTATTTTTTCAGCAGCGCGACGAAGCTTTGCCACTCGCCGGCATCTTCTTCGCGCTGGCTTTCCTGCGTGGTGTAGCGGCCGGCGGTGTCGAGCAGCACGGCGTCGTTGGTAAACCACCAGTCGCAGTTGCGGGTGCCGCCCACGCCGCGCAGCGCGGCTTTGCCGAAGCGATCCGCCAGCGGGAAGTGCAGGCCGGAGTTGACCAGCGCGGTGGTTTTACCGGCGCCGGGCGCGCCGATGATCACATACCACGGCAACTGGTACAGATATTGGCGGCTGAAGCGGGTCATCCAGCGATGTTTGCCGTCGCCTTGGCCCGGTGCGAAGCGCGCCTTTTTCAGCAGCTGCGCCGCTTCGTCGAAGCGCTGAGCCAGCTGATCGTCTTGTTTGATCTCGGGCTTACCGTCTTCCGCCGGCACCGCTTCGGCGGCGCGCAGATTGCTCAGCAGGCGACTGTTGAACCAGGCGCTGTAGAGGCGCGGGATCAGGCGGCACAGGAACCAGATCAGGTAGATAACGCCGATGGCGATCTGGCGGTTGAGTTCCGGCTCCAGCGGGCGATAGTCGCCGATGGCCACCAGCGGGCCGATCATCCAGATGATGAACGCCAGCGCGGTGATGCCGACAAAGCCCCACAGCAGGCGGCTGGTGATGATGGAGAATAACGTACTGAGCATTACTTTCCGGTTCCTTGCGGCAAGCCGTTGATTTCCGCCTGGGTATTTTCCGGGGCGACCAACAGCGTAATTTCTACCCGGCGGTTCAACGCGCGGTTCACTTTGTTATCGTTCGGCGCGACGGGGTTGCTTTCGCCGCGGCCCTCGGCCTTGACCCGCTGCGGGTTGGCGAGGTGCTTTTGCAAGCGGGCGCTGACCGCTTCGGCGCGCGCCAGCGACAGCTCCCAGTTGGAGGCGAAACGGGCGCTGCGGATCGGCACGTTGTCGCTGTAGCCGGTGACCAGGATCTTGCCGCTGACGCCGTTCATGGCGGCGGCGATGCGGTCGATGACCGGAATATAGTTGGCGCGCACCGTGGTGGCGGCGGAGTCGAACAGCCCGTCGCCTTTGAGGATCACCACGCTTTGCTGCGCTTCGTCGCGCACTACCACCAGCCCTTCGGCGATCTCTTTGCGCAGGAAACTTTTCAGGCTCAGCGTCGGCGGCGCGGCCGGCGCCGGGTTACCGATCGCCACCTGCGGCAGATTGGTTTGGTAAATCGCCGCCAGCACCGGGCTGGTGTTGTCGCCCAGCCGCCAGTTGAGGGCGATGAACAGCAGCGAAGCCAGGAAGCCGGTCAACGCCACGCAGGCCCACAGCGGCACCAGCGGGCGCCACAGCTTCTGTTGCACCGGCAGATCCAGCGCATGAGGCGACAGCGGCGGGGCATAACCGCCGCGCACCGACCGGATCAGCTGCAGCAGGCGCTGCTTCATGGTTTCCAGCTGCGAGCGGCCGTTTTCCATCACCCGGTAGCGGCCTTCAAAGCCCAGCAACAGGCAATAATTGATCAGCTCCAGCAGGTTGATGTGCTCGCGCGGGCTTTGCGACAGCTTGGCCAGCAGCTGGAAAAACTTCTCGCCGCCCCAGGTTTCGTTATGGAAGGTCACCAGCAGCCCGCTGCCGGACCACACGCTGTTGCTGCCCCACGGGGTCAGCGCCGCCGCTTCATCCAGCGCGGTGCACAGGCAATAACGCGCGCCGATGATCACTTCGTACGGCAGGTTGGCGCGTTGGCCGCGGATCTCGAAGCGGCGCATTTCATCGATCAGCTGTTGGCGCAGCTGCGCCGGGTTGGCGTGCGTGGCCGACTGGCGGATCTGCGAAATGGCGTTCAGCAGTGGGTTGGCGGCGTCCACCAGCGGATTGGCCGCCGGCGACATGCTATTTTCCTGAGTCATAGGTTACCGGTCCGTATGGCTGCGAATCGCCCAAAATTCCATGTCCAGCCCCGGGAATTCGCCGGCCAGGTGCAGGGCGAAGGCGCTGGATTTTTCCATCTGTTTCCACAGGTCGCCGCCTTTTTCCAGCTCGAAGTAGGTGTAGCCGGCGTGATAGGGGATCTGGCGCGGCGCGGCGGGCATGGTGCGCAAACCGATGCCCGGCAGCTGCAGCTGCACCAAATCGCGGATGCGCGTGACCGGTGCGATCTTCATCTGCGCCGGGAAATGGGTCAGCAACACCTCGGCGGCCACGTCGGCGCGCACCGCCAGCACGAAGCCGAAATCGCGCATCATTTTGGCGTCCTGCACGGTGGCGACGTTCAGCCCGTGGGAGCGTTCGACCAGCGTCAGCTGAATGGCGTTGTCTTCCAGCACCACCGACAGCCCCTGACGCAGCAACAGCATCAGCTTGCCGAAGCACAGCGCCAGGTTGTCGTGGTCATACACCGGCAGGCGCCCTTCCGGGGTGCGCTGCGCCGAGAAGCTGGCGAGCTCGGTGGCGAACTGCAGCCAATCGGCGAACAGACGCTCCGGGTGCAGATGGTCGAGGTGGTAGGCGTGGCTCACCTGGCCAAGATGGCGGTTGATCAGCTGCAGCAGCATGAAATCGACCATTTCGGAACTGCCGCCGCGGCCCGGCTGCAGCAGGCGCTGGCTCATCTGCTGGCTGCGCTGTTGCAGCAGGCCCTGCAGATCGTTGATGAAGGTTTTCAGTACCGGGTTGCCCTGGCAGTTCAGCATCGGCGGGATCTGCGCGGTATCGAGGCGCAGGCTGTTGTCGCCGCGTTTTTCCAGCACGCGGGTCACGCCGAGCGCGGTCCATTCGGCGTTGAGTTCGCTCTCCAGCATCAGGCGCAGGCGCAGGCGGCCGAACTGCAGCGCCGCGCTGCCCACCGAGACGGCGTTGAGATCGTCGACTTCGTTCTCGTAAGCCAGATAGCGCGCCAGCGCCTCCGGACTTTCCTGAAAGATCACGTCTTCACGCCCCGCGCGATAGGTCGGCAGGGCCAGCACCACGTTTTCACCGGTCTTGTTTTCGGCGATGGCCAGCGGCGCGGGTGCCTGCTGGGCGCCGGCGAAGCGAAACGGCGTGCCGTCCGGCATGATGCCGCTGGCGGCGTTGAGCGCAATCTTGCCCTGGCGCAGCAGCGTTTGGTCCAGATCCAGGGTCAGGAACCCCCAGAAACAGCCGCTGTGGGCCTGGCCCCAGTTGCGCATATAGCCTTCGAGATAGTTTTCCGCCTGCTGGAAATGGTGAGGGCGCAAAAACATTCCCTCAGTCCAGACAACCTTATGAGCATCTTTCATCATCACACCTATAGTTACTTCGCTTCAGCACAGCGGTAGGTCAGTCGACCTTTTTTACGGGGCGCAGGCCATTCACGCCCGCGACGATATGCGCTTCCAGCTCATCCGGCGAGAATTGCCATACCTTGTAGAAATTGGTTTCGGTGGGTTCCGGCAGCGGCAGTGAAATGCGCCAGGTCTTGCCGTCCAGATTTTGATACTCGGCGATTACGCCGATGTAGCGCGCATCCAACGCGCTTTGCCCGCCGAGCTGCTTGCCGGTCTGGCCCGGCGTCAGGAAGAACTGATCGCTGTCCAGCAGGCTGTTGCCGAGCACGCTTTTGGCGTCGTTTTGCAGACTGAAGAAGTCGGCATCCATAAATTCCGCATCCGAACGCAGCAGCAGCACGCGAATTTTGATCGGCGCCGGTTGCGCGCCGGCGGCGGCGTTGACCTGGCGATCGGCATCGAACACCAGGCTGTAACGCGACGGCACGCTTTTGGCGGAAGACATGCAGCCGCCGAGCGCCAACGCGCCCAGCAGCAGAAACAGCATCCCGCACCAGCGGGAAGCGATAGGGGTCGTCATCATGGGAATCTCGTCGCCCGCAGGCGTGCTGACTACTGGAGGATCCAGGTAGCTGAACCGGCGTTTTTACACGCCTTGCTGTCGCCGCCGACTTTGACGCAGTCCTGTTTGGCGGCGCGTGCGCGGCGCGGCAGATCTTTGCGCAGCGTCGATTTGTAGCGCGCTTCCGGTACGCCGGCGTTGGCCTGGATATACCCCACCAGATCGCCACCGCGGATGGCGGAGATCGCCAGCCAGTTGTTTTCCACTTCGCCCAGCGCGTAGAACGCGGCGGCGTTGTCCAGGCTGCCGACGGCGGTGCCGGTATAATTCGGGCTGCTCATGATGCTGGCGGCGTACAGGCTGCGGTACTCCTCACCGATCGGTTTGAACTGCTTCGGCGCGCTCACCGCGGCGCGGTGCTGCAGCGTGACGCCGTTGACTTCACTGCTGACGATAGCGTCGTTATTGAGCGCCGGCGGCGGTGGCGGCGGGGTGGAACAACCGGCAAGCGTCAGGGCGGTCAACAGCGTCAGGGTAATCCGTGTTTT
This sequence comes from Serratia sp. CY84636, assembly GCF_052166245.1. NCBI lineage: Bacteria > Pseudomonadati > Pseudomonadota > Gammaproteobacteria > Enterobacterales > Yersiniaceae > Serratia > Serratia sp. CY84636. Next base: position 1,357,783 of record NZ_JBJNOX010000002.1, on the reverse strand, counting down.
CACAATGTCCTCTTTTCTTGATTGAATGGCTGTGTAATAAGGCGCCGTCATCAGGGCGCAAGCAGCAACACTTTTAATTGGCTCGGCACGATGCGCATGCCGAGCGCGTTGGTGGAATTCTGCAGGCTGAGGCTGGTCAGCCGGGTGGCCGGGGTGCCTTTGAGCAATACGGTAAAGGCGCCGGTCAGGTGGCGGGAGGGCCCCATCACCGTCCCGGAAGCGACGCCGGTGGCCACGCCGGGGTTGTCGCCGTTGGTCAGCGGCGTCACCGTCGCCATGTTGTGCGCCGGGGTGCCGACGAACAGAATGTTGAACGCATTCGGGATGGCGGTCGGCGCCAGGGCGATATCCGGGTAGGGCACGGGCACCGGCGCCGGGCTTGGCGTCAGACAGACGTCGGGAAACGCCAGGTCCACGCCGATCATTTGGCTGTTGGCAAACATAAAAGGCCTCCGCAGGTTATCCGACGTGGATTTGTTCCGAATCCAGCTTGGTGATGTCTTTTGAGGTAATGAGCGTGTTGCGGGCATGAATGCGGGCGTAGTCTTCCGCCTGATAATCCAGCTGCCCGGCGCGCACGTGCTCGGTTTGGCGCACTTTACGGAACAGCGAATGGCTGATCTGGCTGACCGAATGCCACAGCGACTCGCAGCGCTTGCCGACCAGGCGGCTGATACTGACGAAGGCCGACAGTTCCTCGCCGCTGTATTTCATCTTGTCGACGTGGCAGTCGCCGCTGTTGGCCTGCAGCGTCATGGCGTCGCCGCTCAGCTTTAGCGCCTGCGCGCTGTGCAGCGACAGTGAACCGCTCGGCGTTTCAATTTGCAGATCGCCTGTGACGCAGAGCCGCGCTGCGCTTTGCGGCTCCGCACGTTCGAGAACGGCGATCGCCCACAGCTGGTGGCCGCAGCCGGCGACCAGCACGTTATCGCCGAGGGCCGGCGTCAGCAGGCAGCTCGCCGCCCGGCGGCAATGCCAGCCGCGGCCTTCGCACTCCACCACCAGGCTGCCGTCCGGCAACAGGTTGACGACCTGGCCGGCGGCCTGCTGGGGCGGTGCGATGTTGACGGCGCGAGTTGTGTTGGCAACGCTCATGGTGATCCCCTCGTGAAGTGGTCAATGCATTCAGATTCGGCTCTGGCGCTGTGCGCTCCAGGTTTCGGCGGCGTACAGTTCTTCGTCGCGCTCGAGAATTCCGCTGCGATCGCCCCAGCGCGTTTGCTGCTGGTGGGCGCGGTGCATGCGGGTGCGCATAAAGCGCGCGCGCCGGAAATCGGCGGCGCCGATGTCGGCATAACAGAAATCGGCGTAGGTCAGGTCGCTGTCGCTGAAATCACAGCGTGCCGCACGGCTGCGCTGGAACACGCATTGATACAGGCGCGCCTGGCTGAAGTTGGCGGCATCCAGCGTCGCTTCGCTGAAGATCGCCTGATCGAACTGCCCGCTGCGGCACTGCGCCTGAGTCAAATTGGCCTCCAGCCACAGCGACTGCTGCGCTTGTACGCCCGTCAGGTTGGCACGCCGCAGCGAAGCGCCCTTGAAATTGCTCTGGCGCAGCGTCGCCTGGCTGAAATCGACGTCGTCCAGTTGGTTATCGGTAAACTGGCAGGCGATGAGGCGCTGCCCGGCGTAACTTTTGCCGCGATGGTCACATTCGAAAAACGTGACACGGTCGAAATCCGCACATTCAAACCGTGTTTCACACAGGTTTAATCGAAAGAACGTGACAAGTGAGAGTCGCGTATGGCTCAAATCAGCGGCGTCGAGCGGGCTTTCGTAAAAGGTGGTGCGATCGTGCTGAGTGGCGGAAAAATTCGCGCCGGCTAATTGGCATGACATCCAGTGGCTTTGGTTGAGCGAGAGCCGGCTGAAGTCGCACTGTTCAAGCCGGCAGTCGTTGAACATCGTCAGTTCGATATGGCTCTCGCTGAAGCGGCTGGCCGACATGGCGCACTGATTGAAGGCCGTTTGCTTCAGGTTCGCCCGTACAAATTGTGCGTGTTCGAGCCGGCAATCGCTGAAGACGCTGTCGCGCAGATCGCAATCGGAGAAGTTCACGCCGTTCAGGTTCAACTCGTTGAACATGCCGCCGGCCAAATCCATACCGGCGAATGACAGACCGTGCAAATCCTCACCGGCAATCAGCTCGCCGCGTTTCACGCGCTGGCGTATCTGCTCAGGTTTTGAGGTCATACTTCCTTCCCGTTGTGGCGAGGCAATGTTTTCACCCTGGCGGTATAGGCACCGTCGAGCCGGGTCGCCTGATCCACTTGCGACTGCGACAAGTCGGCCCGGAACAGATTGGTGCCCTGCAGGTCGGCGCCTGACAGCACGCATTTTTGCAGGATCGCCGCGATGAAATTGGCGTCGCGAAGGTTGGCCAGGGATAGATCGCTGCGAATGAACAAGCTGCCGCTGCCGTTGGCCTGGCGAAAATCGGCCTCGTTCAGCCGGGTTTCTGACAGGTCGCAGTTGTCGAGGCGCGCACGGCTGAAATTCGCCCGCTGCAGCGGCATCTGGCGCAAATTGCACTGCTTTAGCGTCGCGTCGCTGAAATCCGCCTGCGGCAACAGCGTCTTTGCCGCAAAGGCGCAGGCGGTGAGGCGTGCGGCGCGGAAGCTGAGGTTTTGCGTCTCGGTATCAACCCAGGCGCAACTTTCCAGCCGCGCCTGACTGAAGTTCACCGCCAGCAGCCGGCATTTGACGAAGCTGACTTTGTCGAGCCGGGCGTGGCTGAATGTCAGCTGCTCCAGCTGCAGTTCCATCAACGTAATGTTGGCCAGCGTGGCGCGGTTGAAGTCACACTGCCCGAGCAAGGTTTCGTATCCCAGCAAATCGCGTAATGACGCCATCGTGAAATCGCAGCGTTGAAACAACGTTTGCTGAATGTTGGTTTCGTGCAGCTGCGCGCCGCCGAAATCCGTCGCTTCGCATTTCGCCAGGGCCAAAGAGGCGTGACTCAGATTGGCCTGTTGCAAGACGGCGCCGCTGAGATCGGCGCGTGCCAACATCGCCTCGCGAAGATCGCTGCCCACCAGTTGGGTTTGGCGCAGATTGGCGTTTTCCAGCAAAGCGCCGCGCAGGTTAGCCTGGCAGAGATCCATGCCGGACAGATCGGCGCCCGTGAGATCAAGGCCGCTGAGATCTTTATCGCGCAGCATGGCGGCGGTGACGCGTTGGCGAATGATCTGCGCCAGATCGCCGCTTAAACGCAACGCCGGGCTTTGCGCCTGTGCCGACATTAAATACATTTTGTGCAGCGCTCGCTCGCTTTCCCCCAGCTGCTTGTCGCTAAACGCGTCGGGATGCTGGCGCGCCTCCTGGAATAGCAGATCACGCTGCTGCTGGTAGCTTTCTGCACCGGAGGACGGCACGTGATCCCCTCCGGGGTTAAGCGGGTCGATACCCTCGGCTTGTGCCAGCTTGAGCATGTCCTGATACTGCGTCTCGGCCTGGCTTTCCAAACGCTCGACGAATTCGGCGAGTTGGTCCAGTTTCGGCGGCGCGTCTTGCGACGGCAGCGGGAACAGTTCATCGATATCCTGACCTTCACGCCGCAGGCGCTGGCGGTGCGCTTCGCGTTGCTGGTGCTCGTAGGCGGCGATATTTTCCGCCATCGGGCTTTGCAGCGTCGGCGTTTCCGTATCCAGCCAGGCACCGATGCAGGTTTCCGGCAACAACTCCTGTTCACGAAAAGCGTGCAGGGCACCCCGCTCTTTATCCAGCCGCTGGGCCAACACCTGCCGATAATGCGCGGTGGAGCGGGGCTCGCCTTCGATTTCCAGGGCCGGCATCAGCTGCATCACGTCGGCGGCATCGTCTTCATTGATGCGCGCGCTGCCCTGATAAATCAGCAGCATCTGTTCCCGATGAGGGAAGAACCAGACGGTGGTGTGGCGCATGGCGATCTCTTCGAAATGCGCTTCGCCGCCGCGCAGCCGGTTGATGAAGCAGCGTGTGCGCCACGGCGGTAAATGCCCTTGCTGCATTGGCTCCGACGGGTGCATGTTCCATATCCGGTAGGCGGCCTGGGGCGGCAGGCTGTCGCGTTGGGGAAACTGCTGATCGTCGTCCGCCATGTTGAACAGGCGCCAGTCGATGTCGTTGGCGAAGCCGGGAAAGCCGTTTTTCAACCAGTCGGCGTCGTAGTTTTTACCGATGCGGGAGAAGCGGCGCGGCCAGGTGATATCCAACGCGTCAAAGCTTGCCGGTTGCGCGCTTTGCCGAGGGGACGTAAGGCGCCCCTGCAGCGGTTCGACATTGGGTAGGCGATGGATACGGCCTTGCGGAAATGTTTCTGGAGTGGCGCCGATGCCGTGCGGATTATCGGCGAACTGGGTGCCGCCGTAAGCCCGGCGCCAGTCCAGACGCATTTCTGCAAAAGGAAGGGGAGTGGAGGGACGATCGTTGATCCAATGGCGATCGCCGAAAACCACCAGCGTTTTCTCCAGCGAATCCAGCTGGATCTTCACGGCGCAGGCGGTTTTGTCTTGTTGATGGTGGGTGTAGGCGTTGCCGGTGGCGAGAAACTCCGCACAGGCTTTCGGGATAGCCAGATCGAGCACGCCGCCGCTCAACGTGAGTTCTTCGGCAGCCAGCTGCCACAGCTCCGGTTCGGGGCGCAGGCGCGGGGAAGCCCCCATATCGGCCAAGGCCAAAACGGAAACACCCAGATGATTTTGCCCTTGCCAAGAGAAGGGGCGATGAAGCGCGCTGAGGCGCAGAGGTTTTACGACTTTCATTGTGTGTGTAAAGCTTCCTGTGGATATCAGCCGGCAGCCAGGCTGCTTGCTCAAAAACAATCCGTTTTTCGGTTTAATAGATATCAGGCTATGTCACAACAGATGAAGAAAACGATGCGGCGCTCAGCGCCGATCGTTAATGCGAGGGGAGTGCCCCGCTTCGAAATGGATGGTCAAGAGGACAGCGCGCTGTCCTTCCCGTTGATTCCGCGAACCAGCAGCACGGCGGCCACGGACAACGCGGCGGCGATCGTCTTGGCGATAAATTGGCCGGCGCTCTCCAGGTGGTAGGGCGCAAAAAAGCCGATGCCGGCGGTGCCCAGAATCAACAGCACGGCGAGCGCTGCAAAACAGCCAAGCTCTATCGCCAGCGCCAGTCTGCCGGGTGCCGCCGCACCCAGGTAACCCATCAAAAAACCGGGCAGGATCAGGAATCCGATCAGTTCTGCGGGGGCATTCACCGCAGACATCACTTGTTGGTTGTATTTCAGGATCGCCAGCATCAGCGCGACAAAAATCAGCAGCCGCACCGGTAACGCCGCTGCCCGACTGGCCGACAAAAAGATTTTGCCGATCGCGGCGAGCAAGACGCAGCCAACCAGGATGCCAAAGAAGGTAAACAGGATTTGTCCCCCGAGGCTGTCCTGCGTCGAAAAGGCAATAAACGCGCCCATCGTGACACTTCCTTATGCAAGGTGATTTAGCGAACTGATGGACGATAAGTCGCTTTCAGCACGTAGAAACCGGATCGCGCGGATTGAAAGGTTTATTTTTGCTCAAAGCCGAGAAAGCTCTTCGATCACCGCTTTTTTGGGGTTCTTCGGGTCGTACTTTATCGCGGTGAAATGACCCGGCTGATATCGCGGCAGATCCACGATGCTGATCGGACCTTTCGCCACCGCCGTATGGTTTTTTCCGTCTTGGGCGATGTACTTGATTTCGACTTCGCAGACCGGTCGGTTACCGTCCCACAGATTGGTCTGGCGAATGCTGACGATTTGTCCGGAGGCGGAAATGCCGTTTTCCATCACGCTGAGAGAAGAACCGATATGTTTGAAATAGCCCCAGATATCGACCGTGATGAATTTGAAAAATCCCACCAGGCTGAGAATAGGAGCCAATAAAATCAACCCGATAACGGTGAAAACATTTTTGGCCTTCGACATGGGAGTCCCTTTATAAAAAGATCGCCAGCGCCTTGGTGCTCAGTCGTAAGGCGCCGTTGGTGACCAGCGCGCCAAGCTGAGTGAACGTCATGGGATCATTACTGAGCTTGAAATTGGTTTTGCTGATCGACATCGGGTTATGCGAGATATCCAGCATCGTGTGTTTAAGGCTGGTCGCCGTCAACGAAAGATTGGAGCCGTAGAAGGCAAAATTGGCCCCGGTCGCCACCCATTTCCAGCCGTGGCAGTTATCTTTCCAGCTCGGCGTTTGCACCGAGACGCCGTCCGCGCTGGTGATATCGATGGTTTTCGCCTTGATGGTCAGCGTGCCGGTTATCGTCGTGTTCTGGTTGTTATTGTAGGTTTCGGTGACATCCCCGGTCACGGTAGCGGTCTGGCCGCCCGCTTCAATCGTCAGGACTTGCCCGCCGGCAGTAATGGTGGTGTGCTGGCCGCCGGCGGTGATGTTGACGGTCTGCCCCTGCTTGATGGTGCTGGTCTGTTGCCCTTCGGTAATGTCGAGGGTCTGGTTGCCTTTCACCGTCACATGTTGAGTCTGCGTGATTTCCTGCGTCTGCGCGCCGTCAAGCTTGAAGGACTGATTGCCGGTGATGTCGATTTTATCGCCGCCGTCAATGATCGTCAGGTCGCGCCCACCTTTGATGTTCACCGTCTGATGCGCGTTCAGGTTGGCGGTTTCGAGCCCATTGACGGTGGTGGTGCGTTTCGCTTTGTACAGGAACGTGGCGTCGCCGGTGACGGTGTCTTCCTGCTGGCGGCCGATGGTGGTGGTGCGGCTGCCGTCAATATTGACGTTCTTGTCGTTTTCCACCGTCATGTTCATGTTGCGTTCGGCGTGCATGTCGAAAGATTCGTTGCCGGGCGCGTCTTCCAGGAACAGGAAGCTGGCGTTGTCGGTGCCGCCGCCTTTGCTGCGGCTCATAAAGCCCATTTTGGTGGCGTCGCCGGGCAGATCCCACGGTGGCATGCTGTCTTCGTTGTAAACGCGGCCGGTGATGATCGGGCGATCCGGATCGCCGTTGATAAAGTCGACCACCACTTCCTCACCCACACGCGGGATCTGGATCCCGCCGTATTTCCAGCCGGCCCAGGCGCTGGAGACGCGCACCCAGCAGGAGCTGGTTTCATTGCCGTTGCCGTGGCGATCCCAACGGAACTTGAGTTTCACCCGGCCATATTTATCGGTCCAGATGCTTTCGCCTTCCGGGCCAACCACTTCGGCGGTTTGCGGGCCATGGGTTTTCGGCCAGGGCGTGGTGCGCGCGGGGCGCCAGTTGATGCCCGCCGGGACGACCTGAAATTCGGTACGTTGCTCGCCGGCGTCGTTATCATTGCTGGCGTAGCTGTTTTCCTGCATGAAGTAATGCGCGCTGACGACCAGGTAGGCCTGGTTGTCTTCCGTGCGCGGCGCCTGGGTCAGTTGGAAACGGTAGCCGGGGGCAATGCCCTGCGAACTGCCTTCGCCGCTCATCTGTTCATGCTGCGCTTCGAACTCCTGCTGGCGAACCTTGACGTAAAACTGGCCGTGGGCGTGATCGGTATAACGCCCGGGCCAGTCGAACACTTCGGCTTTGTCCTGCGCGAACGAGGCGGGATTCTGCCGGGCCTCCAGCAACCGCGCGCGCGGTTTGCGAAAATCGTAGTCGTCCAGGCTATACAGGCTGGGCGTAATGGCGTCCGAGACGCTCCAGCTGTTGATGCTGTCTTTATTTTCCACCAGGCCGCCTTCCGCGAGCTGATAGGGAATGCTGGCGTAGCCGGCGAGTTCCTGATGTGCCGACGGCGCATCAGCCAGCACCAGCGTATGGCCGTCTTGCTGGTGCGTGAAATAGTAATAGATGCCTTCGTGTTCCATCAGGCGGCTGATGAAGTCGAAATCGCTCTCCTGGTACTGCACGCAGTATCCCCAGATGCGGTAGTCGTAGCTCAGGCGATTATCGATTTTCACCTGATACTGCCCCAGCACCTGAGTCAGGATGTCGGGAACGGTCTTTTCCTGGTAGATGCGAAAGTCGCGGTTTTGCGTCAGATACCACAGCGTGGGGCGCAGCACGGCGCGGTAGATATAGTAACGGTTGCCGCCGGCTTCTCTTCCGGAGAGCGTCATGCGCGTGATATTGCCGTTGAGATAACGCGGCGCCAACGGATTGCCCCGCAGCTCCAGCGTGATTTTTTGTCCCAGCAGTGCTTTCAGATCGAGCCGATTGTCGGGGCTGAGCAGCTCGACGTCGAATTCGAACAGCCCGGCCAGTTTTTCCTCACCGGAAAGGCTTCGGAACAACAGCTGATGGGCGGGCAAAGGCGTGTGCGCAATGATAAGGCGATCCATACTATTCCCCGGTTTAGGCATAGCTACCGCACGAGAGTTGACGCGCGATCCCGATGGCGTATCTGTCACGAATTGAGACAGGAACTGACGAAAGATTTAACAAAGTTTACACAAAGGCACGATTTGTGCAGTCTACAATAGAGCTCTGCATTTGCAAAATAGCCTTGTGGATCAATGCTCAATTCGTTAACTTGCTCACGATCTTGATTTTTATTATCTAAAACATATAGATGCGAGCAGATCATTTTTTATCTCAAATTATTGGGAAATTGGTAATACCAAAAAGTAAATCTGTAATACTTAAACCAACGTGTTTATAAAACAACTCTTTTTTTTCGTAAAAAAAGTCACTGACTGTTTTTTATCCTTACCATTTGCCAGTTAAAGATGATCAAATATATAAATTTGTCGAATGTGAATTCGGATGATTCCTATTTGGTGGGCGAAAAAAGGCCCAGCGACGGGGCCTGAGGTGCGGGTTTGAACGGTTGAAAATGCAGCGAGTGCCGGCGTTAAGCCGGGCAGAAATCGAAGGGAATTTGGCCGATCAGTTCGCAGAGCCAGATTAAGGCCGGGTCGCGTTGCGCCTGCCGGCCGGCGATCAGTTCAATGGGAAAGGGGGCGATGGCCAACTCGTCGGGCAGCGGGAGAAAACGTACGCGTTGCGGATCGGAAAAGCGCAGAGCCACGCTGGCGGCCAGGGTGGCGATCAGATCGCTGCCGGCGACCACGGCCGGCAGAGCGACAATATGCGAAAAGGTTACGGCGACGCGCCGCTGGCCGCCGATTTCCGCCAGGCGACGGTCGACTAATCCTCTGGCAGAGCCGTCGTCGGCCGGTGCGTACAGCCCGTGCGGCAGGCTGAGATAGCGCGCCAGATCCCAGCGGCCATCCGCCAGCTGTGGGTGCGAACGGCTGGCGATGCACAGCAGATGCTCTTCAAACAACGTGCGCACATAGTGGCTTTCCGTACCGGAAAGATGCCCTCCCAGCGCGATGTCCACCTCGCCACGATCCAGCTGCCGGTAAATATTGTGACGATCCAAGCGCGAAACGCGAATATCAATGCCGGGCGCTGTCTGACGCAACCGACTGATGATGGCGGGCAACAGCAAGATATCGGCATAGTCGCCGGCCGCCAGCGTAAAGCGCCGTTGCCCGGCGGTGGCCGGATCGAAACGGGCAGGGGGTGCCAACGCCAGGTGGATCTGTTCAAGCACCTGCCGTATCTGCGGCATAAGCTGATGGGCGCGCGGCGTGGGCGCCATGCCGCCGCCGCTGCGAACAAACAGCGGATCGTTCAGCAGCGTGCGCAGCCGCGCCAAGGCATTGCTGACGGAGGGCTGGGCGCGGTTGAGGCGCCGGCCTGCGGCGGTCACGTTGCGCGTCTGATACAACGCCTCGAACACCACCAGCAAGTTGAGATCGACGTTGGCTAAATTCATTTTATGAATACTCTATATACAGATAATCCATTTCCAGAATCATACTGCGTTCTCTAGGCTGGTAGCACACGAATTTGGCCTTCAGTCAGGAGAAATGATGAACAAAGTCTTGGTTACCGGCATTGAGCCGTTCGATGGTGACGCGGTGAACCCTTCCTGGCAGGTCGCGCAGGCATTGGCCGGTGAGCAGATCGCCGGCGCGGAGATCGCGGTGCTCGAGCTGCCCTGCGTATTGGGCCAGGCCAACCTGCAGTTGATCGCTGCGATCGAGGCATTGCAGCCGCTGGCGGTGATTTGTCTGGGGCTGGCCGGGGGCCGCGCCGAGATATCGCTGGAACGGGTGGCCATCAATCTGATCGATGCCCGCATTCCCGACAATGCCGGTAAGCAGCCGATCGACGTACCGGTAGTCGTCGGCGGGCCGGTGGGCTATTTCAGTACGCTGCCCGTCAAGGCCGCGGTGCAGCAGCTGCGCCGGCAGGGGATCCCGGCGGGGGTGTCTTATACGGCAGGCAGTTATAACTGCAACCATATCTTTTACGGTCTGCGGCACTATCTGGAGACGCAGCGCGCGAAGGTCAGGGGGGGATTCGTGCATATTCCGTACAGCCACACGCTGGCGGCGGCGCATCCGGGCAAGCCGAGTATGGCGCTGGCGACGATGGTGGAAGCGGTGCGCACTATCGTGCAGGTGACGCTGACGGTAGAGGAGGATGCGCGATTCGGCGACGGTGCCGTGCATTAAAAGCAGGGCGTGGTGTACCACGCCCTGTTACCGGTTACTCGTCGGCGACGCGGATCACCAGTTTGCCGAAGTTCTTGCCCTGCAGCAGACCGATAAACGCCTGCGGCGCCTGTTCCAGCCCGTCGACGATGTCCTCGCGGAACTTGATTTTCCCCTGCTCGACCCAACTGCTCATCTGTTGCAGGAACTCATCAAAGCGAGAGCCGTAGTCGTCGAAGATGATAAAGCCTTGCATACGAATGCGTTTACGCAGGATCAGCCCCTCCAGCAGCGGCAAACGGTCCGGCCCGGCGGGTAATCCGGTGGCATTGTAATGGGCAATGATGCCGCAGACCGGAATGCGGGCTTTGGCGTTCAACAGCGGCAACACGGCGTCGAACACCGCACCGCCGACGTTTTCATAATAGATGTCGATGCCCTGCGGGCAGGCAGCGGCCAATTGCTCGGCAAAGTCGGGCGCGCGGTGATCGATGCAGGCGTCGAAACCCAATTCTTCCACCACATAGCGGCACTTTTCCGCTCCGCCGGCAACGCCGACAACGCGGCAGCCTTTCAGCTTCCCGATTTGGCCGACCACCGAACCGACTGCCCCGCTGGCGGCGGCCACCACCAGCGTTTCACCCGCCTGCGGTTGGCCGATATCGAGTAACCCCATGTAAGCGGTAAACCCTGGCATGCCCAGCACGCCCAGCAGGCGGGAAGGGTGCGGCAGGTGCGGGCCGAGGTTGCGCAGGCCGCTGCCGTCGGACAGGGCATAATCCTGCCAGCCGTCATAACCCAGCACCCAATCGCCGACGTTGAAGTCGGGATGCTGTGAGACCGCCACGCGCGAGACCGTGCCACCCACCATCACCTGACCGATCTCGACCGGCGGCGCATAAGAAGGGGCATCGCTCATGCGCCCGCGCATATAAGGATCCAGCGACAGATAAACGGTACGCAACAACAGCTGTCCCGCGCCGGGCTGCGGCACGGGGACGGTGTCGAGACGAAAGTTCGCCGCCGTCGGTTCGCCGTGGGGGCGCGAGGCCAGCAGGAAGCGGCGGTTCTGTTGAGAAGGGGACATCGAGAGCTCCTTTGCATTGCGACAAACAAGGTTCGTTAAGCCTAGTTCAGGGGCGGCAAGGCAACGTTACCGAATGTGCTTAGCCTTAGAGCGGGACGATCAGTACGTCAATATGGCTGATATTGATGAAGCGGGCGGCGGAACAGGAGACTTTGTTCATCATGCCGTCGCGGTGATTGCCGCACAGCAGCAGGTCGAACGGCCTGCTGCGGCTGGCGTATTCCAGGCTGTCACCCAGTTCGCCGTGCACGATCAGCATATCAGCAATCGGGTAACCGGCGCGTTGACGCAGCTCTTCCATAAACAGCCGGGTTTCCTCCTCCATCAGCGTGCGCAAATCGCCCAGCATCGGCCCGGCGAAATTGTTGTACATTTCCGGGTTGGCGAGGGTGCTTAACAGGGTGATGTTGCCGGCGTAGGGGCGGACGATAGAGACGGCCTTTTCCACCAGGCGGTGGCTGTCAGGCGCGACGGCGACGGTGACCAGAACGTTTTGATACCCCATATCCCACTCCTTGTTGTTTCCGCCGTGTTTCAGGCTGCCGCGTCGGTGGCCTTAGAGAACATGCTGCGCTCGGATAAAGGGTAGAACCTGATGGGCGTAATAAATGTGTTTCGCATCACGCGCGGCAATAAAAGCGGCGTTTGCCCGGTTATATAGCAATAAAAGATAAAACCGTTGCCGCACGTAATTTCGCTGAATTAAAGCACCTGCGCCCACAGCGTTTTCGGCACCTTGCCCAGATCGAACAATTTACCGGCAACCAGCTCGGCGCGACGGTGGTCGGCGGCGCGGTACATGTTGCTAATTTCTGTATCATTTTCAATGGAATAGTTCAGTTTGTCGTACACCTTTTCCAGGCTGTCCAAAGAGGAGCATTTACGGAATGTCAGCAAATATTCGAGCGTATCGGTCATGATTAAAATATAGCCTGTTAATAGTTAAAGCCGGGTGAATAACACATCAGCGGCTCACGGCGACGCCGCCGAGGCAGTGATGTACGACCTGACAAAAATCATTTCAAGTAGATAAATTGCACTGGGTAATAATGAGGCGTCGCCTGCGGCGGCGCTTCGATAAATCATAATATGCAAGTGCGTCATCAGCAATCTCATCCTGCTGATAAATGAAGAAATAGGGAAAGTCTCAGGGCGAGGCTGCGCGGATGACGGCAGAAGCGCCGCTGTTCCTGCTGCGCGCCAGTTCGCGCTGTCGCTTTTGCGGCGTTTTTTTCACCCGCCCTAAGAGGCGCAACGGCATTACGCGGTGTTTGTCATTGCCGCTTGCGTTGAGGTTTCACCTCCCTGACGCTGAAGATTGGGGGGAGTAAAACAAAACTGCGTTTTATTTTATCGCAATGAAAGGATGGAAACGGGGGCGGGTTAATAATCTATTCACCTGCGGAATAATTATAACGGCGACAGAAAAGAAATAAAAAAGCATTAAAGTTTTAGGGTGTGCTGCCGATATGCCGTTTTAGGGGTGATTTAACGTAAAAAGACCATTCTTTCGCCGTGCTGATACGGAAACATATCGTTACGTCTGTTTGCTTGTTCACTACGCCAGCGAATCATTGATAAGCCTTAATCACCTGATGTTGAAAATTAGAACAGCCTCAAGCGGGGGGCTTAAGTCAAATCTGATAGCTAATAACCTTATAGTTTACAGCGGTTATTTTTCAGCTTGGATATTTTTTAGCGGCTTAACTGGTTATTTATGCTGAGTTTGTCGGCTACATGCAGATTTTTGTTCTGTTATTTTGGTTTGGTGATGCTTTTGTTCGAATTGATCTAAAAAAGATAATTTTTTGGCTGATAAACATTGTTTTTAAGACGTTTTTTTACCTGTGTCTGTTTTGTGAGCAAAATGGTGGTCAATAAGTGTGCGTATTTGGGGGTATTTGGCTTAAATATTTTTTATTTTTGTGATTTATGTCACATTGTATTTAAAATTGCCTCTCACTTACATTGTGTGTGCTAATGGTTCGGGGGTAGAGTTGCGCTGCTTTAGGAATAATCTTATTAAATTTGTAAAAATAGTTTCATGGTGACTAAACACTATCGAAGCAGAATGCTGTACATCCATACACGTTGGTTTACGCTCGTAGCAAATACTGAACAGTGGTCGAATTTAGCGATTGGCGAAAATTATAGCAGTCGTTTTTGAGAGATTAATTTGCCAACTTTGGGAAACAACCCAGGTCACGGGCGATAAAATTTATCACCCAGCGTATGTTTTTAAACATAGTCTGTCGGGATGGGGAATATGGGTACGTCTGAATTACTTAAGCATATTTATGACATCAATTTGTCATATTTACTTTTAGCACAGCGTTTGATCAACGATGAAAAAGCGTCCGCGATGTTCCGCCTTGGTATCGATGAAACCATGGCCGACGCGTTGGCGCAGCTGACTTTACCGCAAATGGTCAAACTGGCCGAGACCAACCAGCTGGTTTGCCACTTCCGCTTTAACGATCACCAGACCATCGAACGCCTGACCAAAGAGTCGCGCGTCGACGATCTGCAACAAATCCATACCGGCATTTTGCTATCAAGCCATTTACTGCAAGAGCTATCGAGTAAAGACGCTAGCCCGACGAAGAAAAGAGCCTGATGATGGTTGAGAAAAGTATTGTTCAAGAAGCCAAGGACATTCAGCTCGCCATGGAGCTGATTTCACTGGGAGCCCGTTTGCAGATGCTGGAGAGCGAAACCCAGCTCAGCCGCGGGCGCTTGATTAAACTTTATAAGGAGTTGCGCGGTAGCCCGCCGCCAAAAGGGATGTTGCCGTTCTCAACCGACTGGTTTATGACCTGGGAACAGAATATTCACTCGTCGATGTTTTACAACGCCTACCTGTTTCTGATGAAAAGCGGGCAGTGCAGCGGGGTCGAAGCGGTGATTAAAGCCTATCGCCTCTATCTGGAGCAGTGCCCCCAGCAGGCCGGCGATGCGCCGCTGCTGGCGCTGACCCGTGCCTGGACGCTGGTGCGTTTCGTCGACAGCGGCATGCTGCAGCTTTCCGCCTGCAGCTGCTGTGGCGGCGCATTTATCACCCACGCGCACCAGCCGCTGAACGGTTTCATCTGCAGTTTATGCCAACCCCCATCCCGCGCCGTAAAAAGACGTAAACTTTCGCCGCAACTGGCCGATATTATTCCTCAACTGCTGGACGAGCAGGTCAAACGCGCCATTTGAGCCGCCACATTGCCGGCTCTCGGCAATGAATACCGACGTGTGATACGCAGGGGCGGCATGCCGCCCCCAGACACGCAGCCTGGTCTGTCGCGCCAGGGCGCGTTTGCCCCACCTTCCATCCACATTGTTAATTTAAGGAATGCGTGTGCTAGTTATTTTGGGTTATCTCGTGGTATTGGGTGCGGTGTTTGGCGGCTACCTGATCGTGGGCGGTCATCTCGGTGCGTTATATCAACCGGCGGAGTTTCTGATTATCGGCGGGGCGGGGGTCGGCGCTTTCATCGTCGGCAACAACGGCAAGGCGATCAAGGCTACGCTGCGCGCGCTGCCGCGGCTGATGCGCCGTTCCAAATACAACAAAGATCTGTACATGGATCTGATGGCGCTGTTGTTCCGCCTGCTGGCCAAATCGCGTCAGCAAGGCATGCTGTCGCTCGAGTTCGACATCGATAATCCACAAGAAAGTGAAATTTTCTCTAATTATCCGCGCATCCTTGCCGATAACACCCTGGTGGAGTTCATTACCGACTATTTACGGCTGATGGTGAGCGGCAATATGAATGCGTTCGAGATCGAAGCGCTGATGGACGAAGAGATCGAAACCTACGAACAGGAAAGTGAAGTGCCCGCCGGCAGCCTGGCGATGGTGGGCGACTCCTTGCCGGCGTTCGGTATCGTCGCGGCGGTGATGGGGGTGGTGCACGCCCTGGCTTCGGCCGATCGGCCGGCAGCGGAACTGGGCGCGCTGATCGCTAACGCCATGGTCGGTACTTTCCTCGGCATTTTGCTGGCCTACGGCTTTATCTCGCCGCTGGCCACGTTGCTGCGCCAGAAGAGCGCCGAAAACGTCAAGATGATGCAGTGCATCAAGGTCACGCTGCTGTCAAGCCTGAACGGTTACGCGCCGCAGATCGCCGTCGAGTTTGGCCGTAAAACGCTGTACACCACCGAACGTCCTTCTTTCGTTGAGCTGGAAGAACACGTGCGCCGCGTGAAAGCGCCGGCGCAGCAGGCGACGGAAGAAGAAGAAGCATGAAACAGAATCATCCGGTCGTTCTGGTCAGAAAGCGCAAGTCGCATCATGCCGCCCATCACGGCGGCTCCTGGAAGATCGCTTATGCCGACTTTATGACGGCGATGATGGCGTTCTTCCTGGTGATGTGGCTGCTGGCGATCGCCAGCCCGCAGGAGCTGACGCAGATCGCCGAATATTTCCGCACGCCGCTCAAGGTCGCCCTGACCAGCGGCGACAAGAGCAGTTCCGAAAGCAGCCCGATCCCGGGCGGCGGCGACGATCCTACCCAGCAGCACGGCCTGGTGAGAAAGCAGGTCGACTCGCCGGACTCGCGCGCCGAAGAGCTGCGCCTGAACAAGCTGCGCGAAAAGCTGGACGAATTGATTGAGTCCGACCCGCGCCTGAAGGCGCTGCGACCGCATCTGTTGATCAACATGATGGACGAAGGGCTGCGCATCCAGATTATCGATAGTCAGAACCGGCCGATGTTCAAAACCGGCAGCGCGCAGGTCGAGAGCTACATGCGCGATATTCTGCGGGCGATAGCGCCGATCCTTAACGACCTGCCGAACAAGATCAGCCTGTCCGGCCACACTGATGATATCCCTTACGCCACCGGCGAGCGCGGCTACAGCAACTGGGAACTGTCGGCCGATCGCGCCAACGCCTCCCGGCGCGAGCTGATCGCCGGCGGCCTGGCGGAAGGCAAGGTGCTGCGGGTGGTGGGCATGGCGGCCACCATGAGCTTGAAACAGCACGGTGCCGATGACGCGATTAACCGTCGCATCACCGTGCTGGTGCTGAATAAGCAAACGCAAGAAGGCATCGAACACGAAAATGCCGAAAGCAACGCGATGGATATCGCCCAGCCGGATAGCCTGAAGCAGCTGGCGCCATCGGCGACTGCGCCGGCCAGCCAAACGCCGGAACCCCAGGCGGTAACGCCGACCGATCAAGCGACGCCGCCGCCGGCGGCAGACCCTGTCGCTCAATCGCAGACATCCCCGGCGATAGCCCCGGCCGGCCAAGCGCCGGAACAACCGGCGGCCGCACCCGCACCGACTAACCGCGACTCACAGCCAGAGGTGACCCCGTGAGCATGGACATTAGCGATTTTTATCAGACCTTCTTTGATGAGGCGGACGAGTTGCTGGCCGACATGGAGCAACACCTGCTGGAGCTGGATCCGCTGGCCCCCGATATCGAGCCGTTGAACGCCATTTTCCGCGCGGCGCACTCGATCAAGGGCGGTGCGGCGACCTTTGGCTTTTCGGTGCTGCAGGAAACGACCCACCTGCTGGAGAACCTGCTGGACGGTGCAAGACGCCAGGAAATGAGCCTGAGCACCGAGATTATCAACCTGTTTCTGGAAACCAAAGACATTATGCAGGAGCAACTGGACGCCTATAAAACCTCGCAACAGCCTGATGCCGAAAGCTTTGAATACATTTGCCAGGCGCTGCGCCAGCTGGCGTTGGAGGCGCAACAGCAGCAGGAGGCGCCTGCGGCTCAACCGGCCGTTCAGCAGCCTGTCGTGAAGCCGGTGGCTGCGCCGGCGGCGATCGAAGGCGGCATGCGCATCAGCCTGAACGGGCTGAAAGCCAGTGAAATCCCCTTGATGTTGGAAGAGCTGGGCAACCTCGGCGAGGTTAAAGACCCTCATCAGACGGAACACAGTCTGGACGTGACGTTGCTCACCTCCGCCAGCGAAGACGACATCAGCGCCGTGCTGTGCTTCGTGCTGGAGCCGGAACAAATCAGCTTCTCGACGCCGACGCAGAGCGAACCGGCCGTTGCAGAAGCGAGCTTACCGGCAGCGGTCGCCGCGCCGGAACCTGCACCTGCGCCGGTCGCGAACGCCGCGCCGCCTGCCGCCAAACCGGCCGCCGCTCCGGCGGAAGCGCCGAAAGCGCGCGCCAAGGCGAGCGAGTCCACCAGCATTCGCGTGGCGGTGGAAAAGGTGGATCAGCTGATCAACCTGGTGGGCGAGCTGGTGATCACCCAGTCGATGCTGGCGCAGCGCTCCGGCACGCTCGATCCGGTGAACCACGGCGACCTGCTGAACAGCATGAGTCAGCTGGAGCGTAACGCGCGCGATCTGCAGGAGTCGGTGATGTCGATCCGCATGATGCCGATGGAATATGTCTTCAGCCGCTATCCGCGCCTGGTGCGCGATCTGGCCGGCAAGCTGAACAAGCAGGTAGAGCTGACGCTGCAGGGCAGTTCCACCGAACTGGACAAGAGCCTGATCGAACGCATTATCGATCCGTTGACGCACCTGGTGCGCAACAGCCTCGATCACGGTATCGAAGAGCCGGCCACCCGCATCGCCGCCGGCAAGTCGGCGGTGGGCAATCTGGTGCTGTCGGCCGAACACCAGGGCGGCAACATCTGCATTGAGGTTATCGATGACGGCGCGGGCCTGAACCGCGAAAAAATTCTCGCCAAGGCCGCGTCGCAAGGGCTGGCGGTGAGCGACAGCATGAGCGATGAAGAGGTCGGCATGCTGATCTTCGCACCGGGCTTCTCCACCGCCGAGCAGGTGACCGACGTTTCCGGCCGCGGCGTCGGCATGGACGTGGTGAAACGGAATATTCAGGAGATGGGCGGCCACGTCGAGATCCGTTCGCAGGCCGGTAAAGGCACCACCATCCGCATCCTGCTGCCGCTGACGCTGGCGATCCTCGACGGCATGTCGGTCAAGGTGAACGACGAAGTCTTTATCCTGCCGCTGAATGCGGTAATGGAATCGCTGCAGCCGCAGGCGGAAGATCTGCATCCGCTGGCCGGGGGCGAACGCGTGCTGCAGGTGCGCGGCGAATATCTGCCGCTGGTGGAGCTGTATCGGGTATTTGAAGTGGAAGGCGCCAAAACCGACGCCACGCAGGGCATCGTCGTTATCCTGCAAAGCGCCGGCCGCCGCTATGCGTTGCTGGTGGATCAGCTGATTGGCCAACATCAGGTGGTGGTGAAGAATCTGGAAAGCAACTACCGCAAAGTGCCGGGCATCTCCGCCGCGACCATTTTGGGCGACGGCAGCGTGGCCTTGATCGTCGATGTCTCGGCGTTGCAAACCTTGAACCGTGAAAAGCGTCTGACGGACGCCGCCGCATAATAATGAGTTTATTGATTTAAAAGGTGAATGATATGGCAGGATTGGCAGCCGTCAGCAAATTGGCTGGCGAAACGGTAGGGCAAGAGTTTCTGATTTTTACCCTGGGCAACGAGGAGTACGGCATCGATATCCTCAAGGTGCAGGAAATTCGCGGCTACGATCAGGTGACCCGTATCGCCAACACGCCGGCGTTCATCAAGGGCGTCACTAACCTGCGCGGCGTGATTGTCCCGATCATCGATCTGCGGGTGAAATTCTCGCAGCAAAGCGTGTCTTACGATGAAAACACCGTGGTGATCGTGCTGAACTTTGGCCAGCGCGTGGTGGGCATCGTGGTCGACGGCGTTTCCGACGTGCTGTCGCTGACCGCCGAGCAGATCCGCCCGGCGCCGGAGTTCGCGGTGACGCTGGCGACCGAATACCTCACCGGTCTCGGTTCGCTGGGCGAGCGCATGCTGATCCTGGTGGATATCGAAAAGCTACTGAGCAGCGAAGAGATGTCGCTGGTCGACAGCGTGGCGAAAAGCGTCTGATTCATGACCCGAGGGGGCAGGGCGCTGCCCCCTTCATCCATCACTCTTCCTGACCTGTCGCGACGCCGCCGACCGAGCCCGGAACCCCCACTAAAAATAGTTACTTTCCCGCATAAAGTTTTGCCGCACGGCGCCGATAACTCTCACATTCAACGTCATCAGAGCCTGTCTGCGCGGGCTTCAACAAGGGAAATCATGTTAAATCGTATGAAGGTGGTCACCAGCCTGTTGCTGGTGTTGGTGCTGTTTGGCGCCTTGCAGTTGATTTCGGGCGGACTCTTTTTCTCCTCGCTCAAGAATGATAAAGAGAACTTTGCCGTACTGCAGACGATTCGTCAGCAGCAGTCTGAACTGAACGAAAGCTGGGTCAACCTGCTACAGACTCGTAATACCCTGAACCGAGCGGGTATTCGTTACATGATGGATACCAACAAAATCGGCAGCGGTGCCAGTGTCACCGATCTGTTGACTTCGGCGAAGAGCATGCTGTCGGTCGCGGAACAGCATTACGCCGCCTATGAAAAAATTCCTCTCGATCCGCGTCAGGACGCGCAGTCTGCGGAAAAACTCAAGCAACAGTATGACATCTTGCACGGTGCTTTGACCGAACTGATTCAGCTGTTGGGCGAAGGCAAAATCAATGCTTTCTTCGATCAACCGACACAAAGCTATCAGGACGGCTTCGAGCAGATCTACAACACCTACCTGGCACAAAACGACAAGCTGTACCAAGGCGCGGTAGAAGACAGCAACAAGTCGTTCTCCTCGGCCATTTGGACGCTGGTGATCGTGTTGCTGGTCGTGTTGGCCGTGATCGTGCTCGTTTGGACCGGCATCCATCACATCCTGGTGCGCCCGCTGAACCGCATGATCGACCACATCAAACAGATCGCCGCCGGCGACCTGACTCAGCAGATCGTCGTCAACAGCCGCAACGAAATGGGCGTGCTGGCGGCCAGCCTGAAACACATGCAAGGCGAACTGATTGAAACCGTCAGCGGCGTACGTCAGGGCGCGGACGCCATCTACAGCGGCGCGTCAGAAATCGCCGCGGGCAACAACGATCTCTCCTCCCGTACCGAGCAACAGGCCGCTTCGCTGGAAGAGACCGCCGCCAGTATGGAACAGCTGACCGCGACGGTGAAACAGAACGCCGAAAACGCCCGTCAGGCTTCACAGCTGGCGTTGAGCGCCTCCGAAACCGCGCAGAAAGGCGGCAAGGTCGTAGCCAACGTGGTGCAGACCATGCATGACATCGCCGGCAGCTCGCAGAAAATTGCCGATATCACCGGCGTGATCGACGGTATCGCCTTCCAGACCAACATCCTGGCGTTGAACGCCGCGGTGGAAGCGGCGCGTGCCGGCGAGCAGGGCCGCGGCTTCGCGGTGGTGGCCGGTGAAGTGCGTAACCTGGCGCAGCGCAGCGCGCAGGCGGCGAAAGAGATCAAAGGCCTGATCGAAGATTCGGTCAGCCGCGTCGATATGGGCTCCGTGTTGGTCGAAAGCGCCGGTGAAACCATGGGCGACATCGTCAACGCCGTTACCCGCGTGACCGACATCATGGGCGAAATCGCCTCGGCGTCGGACGAGCAGAGCCGCGGTATCGATCAGGTTGGCCAGGCGGTAGCGGAAATGGACCGCGTGACCCAGCAGAACGCCTCGTTGGTGGAAGAATCCGCCTCGGCGGCGGCGGCGCTGGAAGAACAGGCCAGCATGCTGACCCAGTCGGTGGCGGTATTCCGCCTGAGGTCGGAAGGCCAGGAAGAGTTTAAAGCGCCTGTCACCAGCAAGGCGACGGTAACACCGGTAATCAATCATAAGAAAATGAACGCCAGCGATCTGCAGGATAACTGGGAAACGTTCTGACCGGTATCGGGCCTCTCTCGCAGAGGCCCTTTTCCCTACGTAGGCCGGTCGCCGGCCGGCTGCAAGGAGGTTCACAGTGTTTAACCGAATCCGTATCTCTACCAGCTTGTTCCTGTTGTTGATGACCTTTTGCGTTCTGCAGTTGGCCAGCAGCGGCCTGTCGTATTCCGCGTTTCGCTCCGATAACCACAATCTCGACATCATCACCCTTGGCAGCCAGCAGCGCGATTCGCTCAGCCTGAGCTGGGTGTCGCTGTTGCAGGCGCGCAATACGCTGAACCGCGCCGGCACCCGCGCGGCGCTGAAACTGCCGCAGGAGCAGGTGAACGAATTGATGAGCAGCGCCCGCAGTTCGCTGCAGAAGGCCGATCTCTATTTCAATCAGTTCATGGCGGTTGAGCGCAGCAGTGAGCAACAGAGTCAGCAGACGGCAACGACCAAGGCCAGCTACGAGCGGCTGCGCGGCGCGCTGCGCGAGCTGATCGGCTTCCTGGAGAAGGGGGAGCTGCAGGCATTTATGGATCAGCCGACGCAGAAAACCCAAGACCTGTTCGAGGCCGACTTCGTGCAGTACCTGCAGCTGGTCAACGGCGACATCAGCGAAGCCAGAGACGCCAACCAGTTCTCCTTCACGCTGGCGGGCCTGATGCTGGCGGGGGCGGTCTTGATGCTGATCGTGGTGACCGGCAGCGCCATGTGGTGGTTGCGTACCATGCTGGTGCAGCCGCTGAACCAAATCCGCAGCCACTTTGAACGCATCGCCGCCGGCGATTTGGCGACGCCGATTCAGGTGTATGGCCGCAATGAAATCAGCATGCTGTTCGCCAGCCTGCAACGCACGCAGCAGTCGCTGATCGGCACCGTCGGCGCCGTGCGCGACGGGGCGGAGTCGATTCTGATCGGCCTGCAGGAGATATCCGAAGGCAATAACGATCTCTCTTCCCGCACCGAGCAGCAGGCCGCTTCGCTGGAAGAAACCGCCGCCAGCATGGAACAGCTGACCGCCACGGTGAAACAGAACGCCGACAATGCGCGGCAGGCCTCTCAGCTGGCGCGCGACGCCTCGGCCACCGCGGCCAAGGGCGGCGAACTGGCCGGCGACGTGGTGACCACCATGCACGATATCGCCAACAGTTCGCAGAAAATCGGCGCCATCACCAGCGTGATTGACGGCATCGCTTTCCAGACCAACATTCTGGCGCTCAATGCGGCGGTGGAAGCGGCGCGCGCCGGTGAACAGGGGCGCGGTTTCGCCGTGGTCGCCGGCGAAGTGCGCAACCTGGCGAGCCGCAGCGCGCAGGCGGCGAAAGAGATCAAGGTGCTGATCGACGAATCGGTCAGCCGCGTCAAACACGGCTCGGTGCTGGTGGAAAACTCCGGCGCCACCATGCAGGACATCGTGCGTTCGGTGACCCGCGTGACCGACATCATGGGCGAGATCGCGTCGGCTTCGGATGAACAGAGCCGCGGCATCGAGCAGGTGACGCAGGCGGTGACCCAGATGGATCAGGTCACCCAGCAGAACGCCGCGCTGGTGGAAGAGTCCGCTTCGGCCGCCACCGCGCTGGAAGAGCAGGCCATTACCCTGGCCGACGCGGTCGCGGTATTCCGTCTGGCGGACGATAACTTCGTCGCGCCAGGTAACAGCAACAACGCAGTTTCACCCGTGGTAAAGGAAGCCCAAGATTGTTAAACCGCATAAGCAGCACGTTTTTCCCCGGTGAGGTGGCATGAAACAGGCGCCGTCAACTTCTAACCGGGATACTGCGTCGATGTTGACGCAAATGGTGCAGCGCCTGCCGCTGTCGGACGTGCATTTTCGCCGTATCAGCCAGTTGATTTATCAACGCGCCGGCATTGTGCTGGCGGAGCATAAGCGCGAGATGGTTTACAACCGCCTGGTGCGCCGTTTGCGGCTGTTGGGATTGCACGATTTCGGCGACTACCTGGCGCTGCTGGAAAGCGACCCGAACAGCGCGGAGTGGCAGGCGTTTATCAACGCGCTGACCACCAACCTGACGGCCTTTTTCCGCGAGGCGCATCACTTCCCGATCCTGGCGGAGCACGCGCGCTCGCGGCCGAACGGCTACAGCGTCTGGAGCACCGCGGCCTCGACCGGCGAAGAACCGTATTCGATCGCCATCACGCTGAGCGATGCATTGGGCCAACGGGCCGGCAGTTGCCAGGTTTGGGCCAGCGATATCGATACGCAGGTGCTGGAAAAAGCGGAGGCGGGCGTTTACCGCCAGGAAGATCTGCGCACCCTGACGCCGACCCAAATGCAGCGCTATTTTCTGCGCGGCACCGGGCCGCATCAGGGGCTGGTGCGCGTGCGGCCGGAGCTGGCGGCGCGGGTGAACTTCCAGCCGCTGAACCTGCTGGCGCCGGAGTGGGCGCTGCCGGGGCAATTCGACGCCATTTTTTGCCGCAACGTCATGATCTATTTCGATAAGGCGACGCAGGAGCGCATCCTGCGCCGCTTCGTTCCCTTGCTTAAGCCGGGGGGGCTGATGTTCGCCGGCCACTCCGAGAATTTCAGCCAGATCAGCCGGGATTTCTACTTGCGTGGGCAGACCGTGTATGGGCTGACCAAGGAGAGGTAATGAGTAAAATCAGAGTGTTATGCGTAGACGATTCGGCACTGATGCGCCAGCTGATGACGGAAATCGTGAACGGCCACGCCGACATGGAGATGGTGGCGACCGCGCCGGATCCGTTGGTGGCGCGCGATCTGATCAAAAAATTTAATCCCCAGGTGCTGACGCTGGACGTCGAGATGCCGCGCATGGACGGGCTGGATTTCCTCGAGAAGCTGATGCGCCTGCGGCCGATGCCGGTGGTGATGGTTTCTTCGCTGACCGGCAAAGGCTCGGAAATCACGCTGCGCGCGCTGGAACTGGGCGCGGTGGACTTCGTGACCAAACCGCAGCTCGGCATTCGCGAGGGCATGTTGGCCTACAGCGAGCTGATTGCCGAGAAGATCCGCACCGCCGCCAGAGCACGCCTGCCGCAGCGTTCCAGCAGCCCGGCGCCGGCGATCCTCAGCCATGCGCCGCTGCTGAGCAGTGAAAAACTGATCGCCATCGGCGCTTCCACCGGCGGCACCGAAGCGATCCGCCAGGTGCTGCAGCCGTTGCCGGCAACCAGCCCGGCGCTGCTGATCACCCAGCACATGCCGCCGGGTTTCACCCGTTCGTTCGCCGAGCGGCTGAACAAGCTGTGCCAGATCACGGTGAAAGAAGCGGAGGACGGCGAGCGCGTACTGCCGGGCCACGCCTACATCGCACCGGGGGATCGTCACCTGGAGCTGACGCGCAGCGGCGCCAACTATCAGGTGAAGCTGCATGACGGCCCGGCGGTCAACCGCCATCGCCCCTCGGTCGACGTGCTGTTCCGCTCGGTGGCGCAATATGCTGGCCGCAATGCGGTGGGCGTGATCCTCACCGGGATGGGCAACGACGGAGCGGCGGGGATGCTGGAGATGCACCGCGCCGGGGCCTATACCCTGGCGCAGAACGAGGCGAGCTGCGTGGTGTTCGGCATGCCGCGCGAGGCGATCGCCAGCGGCGGCGTCAGCGAAGTGGTCGAGCTGGACAGGATGAGCCAGCGCATGCTGGCGCAGATCGCCGGCGGCCAGGCATTGCGCATTTGATTTTAGTCCGCAGGGTCTTCCCGGCGGCGATATGACCCAGGTTCGCCGCGCGGCGGCCTGCGGTTTTGCATCATTAAACGGTTAACTATTTCAGGAGTAACAATGGCAGACAAGAACCTCAGATTTCTGGTTGTGGACGATTTTTCCACCATGCGCCGCATCGTCAGAAATTTGCTCAAAGAGCTGGGCTTCAACAACGTCGAAGAAGCTGAAGACGGCGCGGATGCGCTGAACAAGCTGCGCGCCGGCGGTTTCGACTTTGTGGTGTCCGACTGGAACATGCCGAACATGGACGGGCTGGAGCTGCTGCAAACCATCCGCGCCGATAGCGTGCTGGCCGCGATGCCGGTACTGATGGTGACGGCGGAAGCCAAGAAAGAAAATATCATCGCGGCGGCGCAGGCCGGCGCCAGCGGTTATGTAGTGAAACCTTTTACGGCGGCGACGCTGGAAGAAAAGCTCAACAAGATTTTTGAAAAATTGGGCATGTAAGGAGAGGGCGATGAGAGACATTCCAATGCCTGCCAGCGATGCAGCGACCGCGGGAGAGATCATCTCCCGCATCGGCCAACTGACCCGAATGCTGCGCGACAGCATGCGCGAACTGGGGCTCGATCAGGCGATCGCCCAGGCGGCAGAGGCGATCCCGGATGCGCGCGACCGTCTTGACTATGTCGTAACCATGACGGCGCAGGCGGCGGAACGGGCGTTGAACTGCGTGGAGGCGGCGCAACCGCGCCAGGCGGAGCTGGAATCCGGCGCGAACGCGTTGAAAGGGCGCTGGGACGAGTGGTTCGCCAACCCCATCGAACTGGACGACGCGCGTTCTCTGGTTAACGACACGCGCCAGTATCTGGATCAGGTGCCGGGCCATACGGCCTTCACCAATGCCCAACTGCTGGAAATCATGATGGCGCAGGACTTCCAGGATCTGACCGGCCAGGTGATCAAGCGCATGATGGACGTGGTGCAGGAGATCGAAAAGCAGCTGCTGATGGTGCTGATGGAAAACATGCCGGAGCAGCCGGTGAAGGAAAAACGGCCGAACGACAGCCTGCTGAACGGCCCGCAGCTCGACCAGAACGGCGTCGGCGTGATCGCCAACCAGGCGCAGGTCGACGATCTGCTCGACAGCCTCGGTTTCTGAGGCTTTTCGGGGCGCGCGACGGCGCGCCCCGAAAGTTGCGCGGTGTCCCGCAAAGATTAATGTATATAGCATTGCTATATACATCATGGCGGTTATAATTTGTACTCCAGTTAAAGGAGGTCGCCATGACGTTAGGTTCTGTCTTTACCAATAATCGGACACAGGCTGTACGCTTGCCTGCAGAGGTGCGTTTCCCTGATACCGTTTCTAAAGTGACCGTCCGCGTAGTGGGCAAAGAGCGCATTCTTGCCCCCCTGGAGAATACCTGGGATAGCTTCTTCTGTGCGGAAAATGAGGTGAGCGATGATTTCCTCAATGAACGTGCCGGGCAGCACCAGCGCGAGCGGGAAGATTTTTGATGTTCAGTCATATGCTGGACACCAACATTGTTATCTATGTCATTAAGCGCCGCCCGCTGGAAGTGCTGGAGGCATTCAATCGCTATGCAGGTAAAATGGTCATTTCGTCGATCACCTATGGCGAATTGGTTCACGGGGTGGAGAAAAGCGCTCGCCCAGCGGTGAACGCCAGAGTCGTTGAGGATTTTGTCTCCCGATTGGACATTCTCGATTACAGCGCCAAAGCAGCATCGCACTACGGCAACATCCGGGCTGCGCTGGAACGCCAGGGAACGCCTATTGGCGTAAACGATCTACATATCGCCGGACATGCGCGCAGCGAAGGATTGATCCTGGTGACCAATAATCGACGCGAATTTGAGCGCGTTGAGGGTTTGCGGCTGGAAAATTGGTTGTAACCTCTCCCTGATGGTCTCATCCCCTAAATAACCCGCCTTTTCCCCCGTTGTTCCGTCAATGACATCGCCAATTTTTTGGCATGCTGACCGCCATTCTTTACCCTCTCGACACAGGAACGGCGTTTCGTGGCTGAAGACAGCGATCTGGAAAAAAGCGAGGCCCCCACGCCCCACAGGCTGGAGAAGGCGCGTGAAGACGGCCAGATCCCGCGTTCCCGCGAACTGACCTCGGTACTGATGCTGCTCTCGGGCCTCGCGATCATCCTGATGTCCGGCAGCAACATGGCGCAACAGCTGGCGGCGATGCTCACGCAGGGGTTGAACTTCGACCATGGCATGGTCAGCAACGATAAACAGATGCTGCGCCAGCTGGGCATGTTGCTGCGCCAGGCCGTACTGGCGCTGTTGCCAATCATGGCGGGGCTGGTGCTGGTGGCGCTCGCCGCGCCGATGCTGTTGGGGGGCATTCTGTTCAGCGGCAAGTCGATCAAATTCGATTTGAAACGGCTGAACCCGTTGTCCGGGTTGAAGCGCATCTTTTCCAGCCAGGTGCTGGCCGAGCTGCTGAAAGGGATCCTGAAAGCGACGCTGGTCGGCTGGGTGACAGGCCTCTATCTCTGGCATAACTGGGCGGCAATGCTGCATCTGATGACCCAGCAGCCGCTCGACGCGTTGGGCAATGCGCTGCAGATGATTCTGTTCTGCGGTTTTCTGGTGGTGCTGGGATTGACGCCGATGGTGGCGTTCGACGTGTTCTACCAGCTGTGGAGCCACTTCAAAAAGCTGAAGATGACCAAGCAGGATATTCGCGACGAATTCAAAGACCAGGAAGGGGACCCGCACGTTAAGGGACGTATTCGCCAGCAGCAGCGGGCGATCGCCCGGCGCCGCATGATGGCCGATGTGCCCAAGGCGGACGTGATCGTCACCAACCCGACGCACTACGCCGTCGCGTTGCAGTACAACGACAAAAAAATGAGTGCGCCGAAAGTGCTGGCCAAGGGGGCGGGCGAAATCGCCTTGCGCATTCGCGAACTCGGTGCGGAGCACCGCATCCCGATGCTGGAAGCGCCGCCGCTGGCGCGTGCGCTGTATCGACACAGCGAGATTGGACAACATATTCCGGCCACCCTGTATGCCGCGGTCGCCGAAGTGCTGGCCTGGGTGTACCAACTGCGCCGCTGGCGGCGCGAGGGCGGCCTGATCCCGAAAAAACCTGAACGTTTACCGGTGCCGGAAGCACTGGATTTTGCAAGAGAGAGTGACTCTGATGGCTAATTTGGCCTCCCTGCTTCGTTTGCCGGGCAATTTTAAAGATACGCAGTGGCAGGTGTTGGCCGGCCCGGTGTTGATCCTGCTGATCCTGTCGATGATGGTGCTGCCGTTGCCGGCGTTTATCCTCGACCTGCTGTTTACCTTCAACATCGCGCTGTCGATCATGGTGCTGCTGGTGGCGATGTTCACCCAGCGCACGCTCGAATTCGCCGCCTTCCCGACCATTCTGCTGTTCTCCACGCTGCTGCGTTTGTCGCTCAACGTCGCGTCCACGCGCATTATCTTGCTGGAGGGGCACACCGGTTCCGCCGCCGCCGGCCGCGTGGTGGAGGCCTTCGGCCACTTCCTGGTGGGCGGCAACTTCGCCATCGGTATCGTGGTGTTCATCATCCTGGTGTTGATCAACTTCATGGTCATCACCAAGGGGGCCGGGCGTATCGCCGAAGTGGGCGCGCGTTTCGTCCTGGACGGCATGCCGGGTAAACAGATGGCGATCGACGCCGATCTGAACGCCGGGTTGATCGGCGAGGACGAAGCGAAGAAACGCCGCGCCGAAGTCACCCAGGAGGCCGATTTCTACGGCTCGATGGACGGTGCCAGTAAATTCGTGCGCGGCGACGCCATCGCCGGCCTGATGATCATGGTGCTGAACGTGGTCGGCGGCCTGTTGGTCGGCGTGGTGCAACACGGCATGGAGCTGGGGGCGGCGGCGGAAAGCTATACGCTGCTGACCATCGGCGACGGCCTGGTGGCGCAGATCCCGGCGTTGGTGATCTCCACCGCCGCCGGTGTTATCGTCACTCGCGTCGCGACCGATCAGGACGTCGGCGAGCAGATGGTGGGCCAGCTGTTCAACAATCCGCGCGTGATGCTGCTGAGCGCCGGGGTACTGGGGCTGTTGGGCCTGGTGCCGGGCATGCCGAACCTGGTGTTCCTGCTGTTTACCGCCGCTTTGCTGGGCCTGGCCTGGTGGCTGCGCGGCCGTGAACAACAGGCACCGAAAGCGGTGGAGGCGCCGGTGATGCCGGACAACCCGCAGGCCGCCGAAGCCAGCTGGGCCGACGTGCAGTTGGAGGATCCGCTGGGGATGGAGGTGGGTTACCGGTTGATTCCGATGGTCGATTTTCAACAAAACGGTGAGCTGCTGGGGCGTATCCGCGGTATTCGCAAGAAATTCGCGCAGGACATGGGGTATCTGCCGCCGGTGGTACACATTCGCGACAACCTGGAGCTGCCGCCTGCCAGCTACCGCATCCTGATGAAAGGCGTCGAGATCGGCAGCGGTGAAGCGCAGCCGGGCCGCTGGCTGGCGATCAACCCCGGCAATGCCGTGGGTGAGCTGGCGGGAGACAAAACCGTCGATCCGGCCTTTGGGCTCGAGGCGGTGTGGATCGACAGCGCCTTGCGCGAGCAGGCGCAGATCCAGGGCTTTACCGTGGTGGAAGCCAGCACCGTTGTGGCGACGCACCTCAATCACCTGATCGGCCAGTTCGCCAGCGAGCTGTTTGGCCGCCAGGAAACCCAACAGTTGCTGGATCGCGTGTCGCAGGAGATGCCGAAACTGACCGAAGACTTCGTGCCGGGCGTGGTATCACTGACCACGCTGCACAAGGTGCTGCAAAACCTGCTGGCCGAGCGTGTTTCTATCCGCGATATGCGCACCATCGTCGAAACGCTGGCGGAGCATGCTCCGGCGCAAAGCGATCCTTATGAGCTGACCACCGTGGTGCGGGTAGCGCTGGGCAGGGCGATCACGCAGCAGTGGTTCCCGGGCAACGGCGAGATTCAGGTCATCGGTTTGGATACCCAACTGGAGCGCCTGTTGTTGCAGGCGTTGCAGGGCGGTGGCGGCCTGGAGCCGGGGCTGGCCGATCGCCTGCTGGATCAGGCGCGCCAGGCGCTGCAGCGGCAAGAGATGCTCAGCGCGCCGCCGGTGCTGCTGGTCAACCATGCGCTGCGGGCCTTGCTGGCGCGCTTCCTGCGCCGCAGCCTGCCGCAGATCGTGGTGTTGTCCAACCTCGAAATCAACGACGATCGCCAGATTCGCATGACGTCGACCATTGGAGCCGCCTGATGAAACGCTGTCTGTTCGTGTTGTGTTTGCTGGCGCCGTTAACCGCCGGTGCGGTGTCCGGTTCCTGGGTGGCCGAAGGGGGGGGCGTGACGTTGGAACAGGGCGGCATGCGCGATGAGTCCGCCGGTTTGCGGCCGCCGAACGCGTTGCCGGATGCCAATGCGCGCATCACCAGCGTCAGCTGGCGCTACCGTTTACTGGGGCCGGAGCCGGTCGGGCTGCAGGCCCAGCTGTGTACGGTGAACCGCTGCATTCCGCTCGGCGGCGGCAGCGGCAGCAGCAACGGTTTGCAGGGCGAACCGGCCAATGCGGAATTGCGCTTTGTCTATTACGTGCAGTCGCAAGGCGGGCTGAACCCGCCGCTGCGCGTGATTGGCAATCAGGTCATCGTCAATTATCAGTAGGGTCAGGCCAGAATTTGCAGGCCGTTGCGTTCCACCAGTGACAGCAGCTTCATTGCGGCGGAGTTCGGTTGCGCTTCGCCGCGCTCCCATTTCTGTACCGCCTTTTTACTGACGTTGAGATACAGCGCAAACACCGGCTGACTGACGTTTTCCCGTTCGCGCAGCGCGCGGATCTCGGCCGGCCCGAACTGTTTCACCGGCCGCAGACACAGCATGTCGAAGGTGCGCATGGTCACGTCGTCGACGAAACCGGCGCGGTGCAGGCCCTGAACTTCCTGGTGGATCGATTTCAGCATCTTGCTCATAGTTGTAACCTTATTAATTCCCCGCAGTTGACCAACTGATACAGTCTGAATGGTGAATAATCCAGATACAGCGCCGCCAAATGCCGCCAGGAAATTAACTCATCCTGATTGATGTTGTCTCTTTCGCTTTTGGCAAAGCCATACATGAAAAAGATCCTGCCTTCATCTGCCGTTGCGATTAATACCCGATACCCGCGCCGTTTTCCACTCCCCATCCGGGCGATGCGTTTTTTGTAAACGCATCCACCGAGATTGGCGTCGTACAACTGATTTTGCATCTCTCGCGCCGCTTTCACTATCGTGGCGTCACTGATGCGTTCGTCGCCGGCAAATGTCTGGAAGGCTTTTGTGAGATAAATGTCGGTCATTCACTCTCCGTGTGAAAATATACCCTTAGTGGGTATAGATCAAGATGTTTAACGACCGAGCTAAGATGACGAAATAGGGAGTGATGGGGAACTGGCAAATATCCGTTCTGCGCAGCCTGGCGCATAACGTTAACGGAATTCAGAAAGCGATAAGAAGAAAATGCGAGAGGGCGCGCATAGCCGGGTAAACCCGCGCCCGGTGGTGCGCACACCGGGCGAAATCAGGGGGTTAGACGCCGATTTTTCTGCCGAGCAGGCTGCCGGCGTGCGACTGGCCGTCCGGGCCATACAGCGATTTGTTGTTCTTGCTGAGGATCGCCAGCGCCTGAGCGTTATGGTCGATCTGCTGATTGAGCAACAGGCCATTGTGCTGATTCTTCTCGCGCAGCGTTTGGCTCAGCAGTTGAACGCGTTGCCAGCGATCGGCCAAGGGCGCATGGCTGGCGTAGGGCGCGCGTTGCCCGCAGGCTTTTTCCTGCCCCAGGCGCTGTTGCTCGAGGTAGGCGACCGTCGCCAGCAGTTGGCTTTTGGCATCGGTTACGCGCTGCAGCGCCACGCCGGGCAACTGGCCGGAACACAGCAAGTCGTGCTCTTCCTCCAGCACGCCATTGAGCGCCTGCAGCGTTTCCAACAGTTTATCCAGCAGTTGTGCCAGGTTTTCCATAGTGATGACTTATCCTTTACCGCTACTCGCCGCCGCGCCGTCAGTCGCGCCCGGCGATCCATTGAATGTCGCTCTGCGCGTCTTGCAGCAGCGCGTCGGCGATTTTGCCGGCGTCCATCTTCAGTTCGCCGTTGCGGATCGCCTGCTTGATGGCCTCGACCCGGCCCATATCGATATCCTGGGTGCCCGGCTGCATCAGGCGCGCCTGCGCCTCGCTCAGTTTGACCTGCGTGCCGCTGACGGCCGTTTCGGCCACGGCGGCCTTACGCGGTTGGAGCGGGTTGTCGGCCGGGGTTTCACGCGGTTGCACAGTGGAAACCGGCTGTAACCGCTGGGTGCGATCGATACTCATGGTCCATCTCCGTTTACGCCGTGACCGCTCGGGGGCGACGACGCTGCAATGAAAGTTTTGCGGCCCTGGTGGCCAATAAAATGCTGCTTGATTTGTCTTATCGGCAAGGTTTGCGGAACCTTTACTTTTTTATAACGTAATGCGAATCGCGCCGTCGTCCCCGACCACGCCGCTGACGATCTGCCCGGACGCCATGCGCACGCGCACGCTGTCTTCGGCGGCGGCGTTGTTCATCGCCTTGCCCGCACCGCTGATGTTGAACCCTTCGCCCTGCGCGGTGACCTGTACCGGTTGCCCGGCTTTGATAATCCAGGCGCGGCGCAGCATGGCGAGGGTCAGCGGTTGGCCGGGGCTGATATTGCGCAGGCTGACGGCGCCTAACGCTTTGCCCGCTTCGGTCAGCGCGCGCGGCGGCAGGGTATCGAGCCGGCCTTCCTTCAACGCCAGATCCGCCGCGGTCAACCGGCTGCCGGCGCTGATGCCGCGCGCCGAAACCAGATAGCGGCCGAACACCTGCACCTGCGTCTGGATAAAACGCCGCTCCTGGCCACAGCGCGCCGAAATGCTGACGTTGCCGCCGATCCGCGCGTTGGGCGGCAGCGACAGCTGGGGCAGTTCGCAGGCGGGCCATTGGGCCGGCGGCGTGCGCACCCGCACTTTCACCTGTACCGGCTCGCCGGTGAACTTGCCTTTGATGAAGCTTTCGATTTGCGTCGCCAGATCGTCGGCGCGCGCGTTCAGACTGCACAGCAGGCCGATAAGCAGCAGCATTTTACCTTTCATCGTCATCTTCTCAAGCTTCATCGGGATACGCGTAAGTGTACCTGCAGCGCGCGCAGGCTAAGCAGATAAATAGCGCCCCATTTTGCGTCTATTCCCGCGATAGGGTGGCGCTGGGGGCGTTTATCCTGTCGACTCCAAATTCTAACCTCGCGGAGGGAGCATGCTCGACAAACTGGACGCGGCTCTGCGCTTTGGCCAAGAGGCGCTGAACTTGCGCGCCCAGCGGCAGGAAATTCTGGCCGCCAACATCGCCAACGCAGACACACCGGGTTATCAGGCGCGGGATATCGATTTCGCCAGCCAATTGAACAAAGTGCTGGAACAAGGGCGCGTCAACGGCAACGGCATGTCGCTGAACCTGACGGCGGCGCGCCACATCCCGGCGCAAACCCTGCAGCCGCCGCAGCTCGATCTGTTGTACCGGGTACCGGACCAGCCGTCGATGGACGGCAACACGGTGGACATGGATCGCGAACGCACCAACTTTGCCGATAACAGCCTGAAATATCAGACCGACTTGACGCTGCTCAACGGGCAGATCAAAGGGATGATGTCCGTGCTGCAACAAGGATAAGGCGCATGTCTTTACTGAACATTTTTGATATCTCCGGCTCGGCGTTATCGGCGCAATCCCAGCGCATGAACGTCAGCGCCAGCAACATGGCCAACGCCGACAGCGTGACCGGCCCGGACGGCGAGCCTTACCGCGCCAAGCAGGTGGTGTTCCAGGTCGCGGCGGCGCCCGGGCAGCCGACCGGCGGCGTGCGTGTCGCCCAGGTGGTGGACGATCCGGCGCCCGAGCGTCTGGTGTACCAGCCGGGCAACCCGCTGGCGGACGCCAAGGGCTACGTGCGCATGCCGAACGTCGACGTCGTGGGGGAAATGGTCAACACCATCTCCGCTTCCCGCAGCTACCAGGCCAACGTCGAGGTGCTCAACACCACCAAGTCGATGATGATGAAAACCCTGACGCTGGGTCAGTAACCGGAGGTTCCCATGGCTATTGCCGCAACCACTAACGAGTCGTTGGACAACACCGTCATCGGTAACAACAGCAAAAATACCAACAGCCAGGATCTGCACAACAGCTTCCTGACGCTGCTGGTGGCGCAGTTGAAAAACCAGGATCCGACCAATCCGATGCAGAACAACGAGCTGACCTCGCAGCTGGCGCAGATCAACACCGTTCAGGGCATCGAAAAACTCAACACCACGCTGGGCTCGATCTCCGGCCAGATCAACAGCAACCAGTCGCTGCAGGCGACGGCGCTGATCGGTCATGGCGTGATGGTGCCGGGCAACAACATTCTGGTCGGCAGCAAGGATGGCAAGGTCAGCACCACGCCGTTCGGCGTGGAACTGGAGCGCGCCGCCGATCAGGTGACCGCCACCATCACCAACGCCAGCGGGCAGGTGGTGCGCACCATCGAAATCGGCGGCCTGACCGCCGGCGTACACGCCTTCACCTGGGACGGTTCGCTGGATGACGGCTCTACCGCGCCAGACGGCGCCTACAAAGTGGCGATTAACGCCAAAGGCAACGGTGAACAGTTGGTGGCGCGTAGCCTGCACTTCGGGCTGGTGAACGGCGTGATCCGCGACGGCAACGGCGCCAAGCTGGATCTCGGCCTGGCGGGCAACGCCACCCTGGAAGACGTGCGACAGATCTTATAACCCTAAGCATCAGGCTCAATCGGACGATAGCCTGACCACTATTCGGAGAATAACATGGCCTTTTCTCAGGCAGTCAGCGGCTTGAACGCGGCAGCAACCAACCTGGACGTGATCGGTAACAACATCGCCAACTCCGCGACCGCGGGCTTCAAATCCGGCAGCGTGTCCTTCGCCGACATGTTCGCCGGTTCGCAGGTTGGGCTGGGCGTTAAAGTGTCCGGCATCACCCAGAACTTCAAGGGCGGCACCACCACCGGCACCAGCCGTGCGCTGGATGTGGCCATCAACGGCAACGGCTTCTTCCGCATGCAGGATAAAGACGGCGGTATCTTCTATACCCGCAACGGCCAGTTCAAGCTGGACGAGAACCGCAATCTGACCAACATGCAGGGCCTGCAGCTGACCGGTTACCCGGCGGCCGGTTCCCCGCCGACCATCCAGCAGGGTGCCAACCCGGTGCCGCTGAGCATTCCTGAAGGCATGATGAACGCCAAGGCGTCTACCTCCGGTGAGATGGTAACCAACCTGAAGTCCACCCATAAAGTTCCGGAGAACAAGACGTTCGATCCGACCAAACAGGACAGCTACAACTACGTCAACACCATCACCGCCTACGACTCGCTGGGTAACGCGCACAACATCAACGCCTACTTCGTGAAGACGGAAGACAACAAGTGGCAGGTCTATACCCAGGACGGCAGCGCAGCGCCAGTGAACGCCGGCACCATGGAGTTCAGCACCAGCGGCAACCTGGTGAAAACCACCAGCACCAACGGCGCGCCGGGCGAGTTCAGCATGGTGATCCCGATGACCGCCAAAGACGGCGCACCGGCGCAAAACTTCACCCTGAGCTTCGCCGGCAGCATGCAGCAGAACGTGGGCAGCGACTCGGTGAGCAAAGTGGCGCAGGACGGCTATGCCGCCGGTGAATACACCAACTTCCAAATCAACAACGACGGCACCGTCGTGGGCATCTACTCCAACCAGCAGACCCAGGTGTTGGGCCAGATCGTCATGGCCAACTTCTCCAACCCGGAAGGGCTGGCGTCGCAGGGCGATAACGTGTGGCAGGAAACCGGTGCATCCGGCCAGCCGCGCGTCGGTCTGTCGGGCGGCGGCGGCTTCGGTAAGCTGACCAGCGGCGCGCTGGAGTCTTCCAACGTCGATCTGAGCCAGGAGCTGGTGAACATGATCGTCGCACAGCGTAACTACCAGTCCAACGCCCAGACCATCAAGACGCAGGACTCCATCCTGCAGACGCTGGTTAGCCTGCGCTAATAGGGCCGAGTCATGGATCACGCGATTTATACCGCGATGGGCGCGGCGCGCCAAACGCTGGAACAGCAGTCCATCACCGCCAACAACCTGGCCAATGCGTCGACGCCGGGCTTTCGCGCCCAGCTCGCCGCGTTGCGCGCGGTACCGGTCGACGGGCCGAGTATGGCGACGCGCACCTTGGTGACCGCGTCGACGCCGGGCTTTCGCGCCCAGCTCGCCGCGTTGCGCGCGGTACCGGTCGACGGGCCGAGTATGGCGACGCGCACCTTGGTGACCGCGTCGACGCCGGGCGCCGACATGAGCCAGGGGGCGCTGAACTACACGTCGCGTCCGCTGGACGTGGCGCTGCAGCAGGACGGTTTCCTGGCGGTGAGCCTGCCGGGTGGCGGTGAAGCCTATACCCGCAACGGCAACATTCAGATCTCCTCCACCGGGCAGTTGACGGTGCAGGGGCTGCCGGTGATGGGCGACGGCGGCCCGATCGAGGTGCCGCCGTCGGCGGAGATCACCATCGCGGCCGACGGCACCATTTCGGCGCTGAACGCCGGCGATCCGCCGAACACCATCGCGCAGATCGGCCGCCTGAAGCTGGTGAAAGCCGATGCGCGCGAAGTGATGCGCGGTGACGACGGGCTGTTCCGCCTGACGCCGGAAACCCAACAGCAGCGCGGCAATCAGTTGCAAAACGATCCGCAGGTGCGGGTGATGCCGGGCGTGCTGGAAGGTAGCAACGTCAAGCCGGTGGAAACCATGGTCGACATGATCGCCAACGCCCGCCGCTTTGAAATGCAAATGAAGGTCATCCACAGCGTGGATGAAAACGAACAGCGTGCCAACTCACTGCTCTCAATGAGTTAAGCAGCAAGGAAATAACCGATGATTCCATCCTTATGGATTGCCAAAACCGGTCTGGACGCGCAGCAGACCAACATGGACGTGATCGCCAACAACCTGGCGAACGTCAGCACCAACGGCTTCAAACGCCAGCGGGCGGTATTTGAAGACCTGCTGTATCAGACCATGCGTCAGCCGGGGGCGCAGTCCTCCGAGCAGACCACGCTACCCTCCGGGCTGCAGATCGGGACCGGCGTGCGTCCGGTGGCGACCGAGCGTCTGCACAGCCAGGGCAACCTGTCGCAGACCAACAACAGTAAAGATGTCGCCATCAAGGGGCAGGGATTCTTCCAGGTGATGCTGCCGGACGGCACTCAGGCCTATACCCGTGACGGGTCGTTCCAGATCGATCAGAACGGCCAGCTGGTGACCTCCAGCGGTTTCCAGGTGCAGCCGGCGATCACCATTCCGGCGAACGCGCTGTCCATCACCGTCGGCCGCGACGGCATCGTCAGCGTCACCCAGCAGGGGCAAACCGCCGCCCAGCAGGTGGGCCAACTGACGCTGACGACCTTTGTCAACGACAGCGGTCTGGAGAGCGTGGGAGAGAACCTGTATCAGGAAACCGAAAGCTCGGGCCCGCCGAACGAGAGCACGCCGGGGCTGAACGGCGCCGGTCTGCTGTATCAGGGTTACGTGGAAACTTCCAACGTCAACGTGGCGGAAGAGCTGGTCAACATGATCCAGACTCAGCGCGCGTACGAGATCAACAGCAAAGCGGTATCGACTTCCGATCAGATGCTGCAAAAGCTGACGCAACTGTAATCTGTCATTGACGGGCCCGGCCTGCCGCGCCCGTCATTCTCTTTCGTGAAACAAAGGCGATACCCGTGGTAACCACATATTCGATGGCAATCCTGCCGCGGCAGGGACAACGCTGGCTGGCGGGAATGGTGATGCTGACGCTGAGCGGCTGCGCCTATATCCCGCACAAACCGCTGGTGGACGGCGCGACCACGGCGCAGCCCGCGCCGGCCAGCGCGCCGATGCCGAACGGCTCGATCTTCCAGACGGTGCAGCCGATGAACTACGGCTACCAGCCGCTGTTCGAAGACCGCCGTCCGCGCAACGTCGGCGACACCCTGACCATCGTGCTGCAGGAAAACGTCAGCGCCAGCAAGAGCTCCTCCGCCAACGCCAGCCGCAACGGCGCCAGCAAGTTCGGCGTCGCCACCTCGCCGCGTTACCTCGACGGCCTGTTGGGCAATGCGCGCGCCGATATGGACATTTCCGGCGACAGCACCTTCGGCGGCAAGGGCGGCGCCAACGCCAACAACACCTTCAACGGCACCATTACGGTGACGGTCAACCAGGTGCTGGCCAACGGCAACCTGCACGTGGTAGGGGAAAAGCAGATCGCCATCAACCAGGGCACGGAATTCATCCGCTTCTCCGGCGTCGTCAATCCGCGCACCATCAGCGGCAACAACTCGGTGACCTCGACGCAGGTGGCGGACGCACGTATCGAATACGTCGGCAATGGCTATATCAACGAAGCGCAGACCATGGGCTGGCTGCAGCGCTTCTTCTTAAATGTTTCACCGTTCTAAGGATTGACTGATGCTGAAAAAATGGTTTATCGCGCTGTGCGTCGGGCTGGTGTGCTTGCCGGCGGCGGCGGAGCGCATCCGCGATCTGGTGACGGTGCAGGGCGTGCGAGACAACGCCCTGATCGGCTACGGCCTAGTGGTGGGGCTGGACGGCTCCGGCGACCAGACCATGCAGACGCCGTTTACCACCCAAAGCCTGAGCAACATGCTGTCGCAGCTGGGCATCACCGTGCCGCCGGGCACCAACATGCAGCTGAAAAACGTGGCGGCGGTGATGGTAACGGC
This sequence comes from Serratia sp. CY84636, assembly GCF_052166245.1. Taxonomy (NCBI): domain Bacteria; kingdom Pseudomonadati; phylum Pseudomonadota; class Gammaproteobacteria; order Enterobacterales; family Yersiniaceae; genus Serratia; species Serratia sp. CY84636. The sequence continues at coordinate 1,319,077 of NZ_JBJNOX010000002.1, read as the reverse complement.
CAAACTGCCGCCGTTCTCGCGCGCCGGGCAGAACATCGACGTGGTAGTTTCTTCGATGGGCAACGCCAAGAGCCTGCGTGGCGGCACCCTGCTGATGACGCCGCTCAAAGGCGTGGATAACCAGGTTTATGCGCTGGCGCAGGGCAACGTGCTGGTCGGCGGCGCGGGCGCGGCGGCCGGCGGCAGCAGCGTGCAGGTCAACCAGCTGGCGGGCGGGCGCATCAGCAACGGCGCCACCATCGAGCGCGAGCTGCCGACCACCTTCGGCAGCGGCGGCGTTCTCAACCTGCAGCTGAACGACGAAGATTTCACGCTGGCGCAGCAGATCAGCGACGCCATCAACCGCCAACGCGGCGGCGGCACCGCGACGCCGCTCGACGCCCGCACGATCCAGGTATTGGTGCCGCAGGGCAACAGCTCTCAGGTGCGCTTCCTGGCGGAGATTCAAAACATCACCGTCAACGTCGGGGCGATGGATGCCAAAGTGATCATCAATTCGCGCACCGGTTCGGTGGTGATGAACCGCGATGTGATCCTCGACTCTTGCGCCGTCGCCCAGGGCAACCTGTCGGTGGTGGTCGATCGGCAGAACACCGTCAGCCAACCGACGACGCCGTTCGGCGGCGGCCAGACGGTGGTGACGCCAAACACCCAGATCTCGGTGCAACAGCAGGGCGGATCGCTGCAGAAGGTGAACGCCAGCGCCAACCTGAACAACGTGATCCGCGCGCTGAACGCGCTGGGCGCCACGCCGATCGATCTGATGTCGATCCTGCAGGCGATGCAGAGCGCCGGCTGCCTGCGCGCCAAGCTGGAAATCATCTGATGGCCGGCGATCTGATGGCGATGTCGGGCGCGGCCTATGACGCCCAGGCGCTGAATGGCCTCAAGCGCGATGCGGCGGCGGACCCGCAGGGCAACCTCAAGCAGGTGGCCCAGCAGGTGGAAGGCATGTTCGTGCAGATGATGCTGAAAAGCATGCGCTCTGCCTTGCCGCAGGACGGGGTATTGAGCAGCGATCAAACGCGGCTCTATACCTCGATGTACGACCAGCAAATCGCCCAGCAGATGTCGCAAAAAGGGCTGGGGCTGGCCGACATGATGGTCAAGCAGATGAGCAACGCCAACACGGTGCCGAGTGAAACGGCAGGCCTGTCGCCGATGGCGCTGGACAACGAGGTGCTGCAAACGCTGCCGAACCAGGCGCTGGAGCAGATGGTGCGTCGCGCGATGCCGAAAGCCCCGCCGGCCGCCGCGCCGCTGTCGCTCAACAACGGCAACTTCGTCGCTCGCCTGTCGATACCGGCGAAGGTCGCCAGCCAGCAGAGCGGCATTCCGCATCAGCTGATCGTCGCGCAGGCGGCGCTGGAGTCCGGTTGGGGGCAGCGCGAGATCCCGACCTCGGACGGCACGCCGAGCTACAACCTGTTCGGCATCAAGGCCGGCGGCAGCTGGAACGGGCCGGTGACGGAGATCACCACCACCGAGTTCGAACAGGGCGCGGCGAAGAAGGTGAAGGCGAAGTTCCGCGTCTACGGCTCGTACGTCGAGGCGATCGCCGATTACGTCAAGCTGCTGACCAACAACCCGCGCTATGCCGACGTGGCCGCCGCGCGCAGCCCGGAGCAGGCGGCGCATGCGTTGCAACGCGCCGGCTACGCCACCGACCCGCAGTACGCCAGCAAACTGGTCAGCGTGATTCAGCAGATGAAGAACGCAGGGGAACAGGCGGTCAAAGCTTATACCCACGATTTGAAAGATTTGTTCTAAATCCCCGTCAGGCTTGACGCCGCAGCGGCGTTGACTGCACAAGTTCGCCCCGGTCACTTGGCTTAACCAGGCTCCCGGGGACGCCCTTGCTTGTCGCCTTGCTGCGACGCCAATTATTGAGGGGATAGGCGATAATGAAGGCTGGCTGGATGCTGACCGCATTGCCGCTTTTTTTCCTCAAGTTCTTCTCATTTTTGCCGATAACCGAGACAGGCTGAGCGAACAGGCTCAGCAGCTCAATTAGAACCCTGTGGGCCACCGGCGCCGCAGCATAAGGAATTCCGATGTCCAATAGCTTAATCAATACCGCGATGAGCGGGCTGAATGCGGCTCAGGTGGCGCTCAGTACCGTCAGCAACAACATCTCCAACTACAACGTGGCGGGCTATAACCGCCAGACCGCGATCCTGGCGCAGAACGGCGGCATGGCCACCATGAGCGGCTTTATCGGCAACGGTGTGACCGTCACCAGCGTCAACCGCGAGTACAACCAGTTCATCACCAACCAGTTGCGCGGTGCGCAAAGCGCCTTCGGGGCGCAAAACGCCTATTACGAGAAGATTTCGCAGATAGACAACCTGCTGGCGAGCAAAACCAACCCGCTGTCGACCAACATGCAGGATTTCTTCACCAACCTGCAGAACCTGGTGAGCAACGCCGGTGACGACGCCGCGCGCCAGACGGTGTTGGGCAAGGCCAACGGCCTGGTGAACCAGTTCAACAACACCGACAAATTCCTGCGCGACATGGACAACGGCGTCAATCAGCAGATCAGCGATACGGCGCAGCAGATCAACAGCTACGGCCAACAGATCGCCAAGCTGAACGACGAGATCACCCGTTTGCGCGGCAGCGCCGGCGGCGAGCCGAATGCGTTGCTGGATCAGCGCGATCAGCTGGTTACCGAGTTGAATCAGCTGGTGGGCGTGCAGGTCACGCAGCAGGATGGCGACGCTTATACCGTCTCCTTCGCCAACGGTTTGACCCTGGTGCAGGGCAGCAACACTTATCAGGTGGAGGCGATGCCTTCCAGCAGCGATCCTTCCCGCCTGACCATCGGTTATAACCGCGGCAATGGCGCCAGCGAAGTGCCGGAAGGCCAGATCACCAGCGGCAGCCTGAGCGGCGTGCTGAAATTCCGCAGCGAGACGCTGGACGGCGTGCGCAATCAGCTGGGCCAGTTGGCGTTGGCGATGGCGGACAGCTTCAACCAGCAGCATCGCGCCGGTTTCGACCTGAACGGCGACGCAGGCGGCGACTTCTTCAGCTTCAGCGGCGGCCGGGTGGTGGATAACACCCGCAACACCGGCGACGCGTCGCTGTCGGTCGCTTACACCGACACCGGCAAGGTGAAGGCCAACGATTATCGCGTCGAGTTCGACGGCAGCAACTGGCAGGTCAGCCGCCTGCCGGACAACGTGAAAGTCAACGCCACGCCGGGCACCAGCGCCGATGGCAAACCGACGCTGAACTTCGATGGGCTGGAAGTGAGCATCGACGGCAATGCGCAGGCTAAAGACAGCTTCACCGTGAAGCCGGTCAGCGACGTGGCGGGCAATCTGAAAGTGGCCATCACCGATTCGTCCAAGATCGCCGCCGCGGGTAAAGACGACAGCGGCCGAGGCGATAACGAAAACGCCAAGAAGCTGCTGGATCTGCAGACCAAAAACCTGGTGGACGGCAAGGCGACCTTGAGCGGCGCTTACGCCGGCATCGTCAGCGGCGTCGGTAACCAGACCGCTGCCGCCAAGGCCATCGCCACTTCGCAGGCCAAGATCGTGACGCAGCTGGGCGCGCAACAGCAGTCGATGTCCGGCGTTAACCTTGACGAAGAGTACGGCGAGCTGCTGCGTTTCCAGCAGTACTACATGGCCAACGCGCAGGTGATCCAGACCGCCAGCTCGCTGTTCGACGCGCTGCTGAATATTCGTTGATTTCATTGTTAACCGGCGCTGATAACGGCGCCGGTCGCTCAGAGTAAGGAACCCACAGCATGCGCATGAGCACCAGCATGATGTACCAACAGAACATGAACGGCATCACGGGCAACCAGTCGCTGTTCATGAAGGCCGCCGAGCAGCTTTCCTCGGGCAAGCGGGTGATCAACCCGTCCGACGATCCGCTGGCGGCGTCGCGCGCGGTGATGTTATCGCAGTCGCAGGCGGAAAACAGCCAATACACGCTGGCGCGGACTTTCGCTCGCCAAAGCGTGTCGATGGAAGAAACGGTCTTGGCCGGCGCGACGTCCACCATCGCGGACATGAAGGCGCTGATCGTCAGCGCCGGCGGCACGGAAAGCGATAACGACCGCCAGTCGTTGGCCACCCAGCTGCAGGGGCTGAAAGATCAGCTGCTGAACCAGGCCAACAGCACCGACGGCAACGGCCGCTATATGTTCGGCGGATACGTGAACGACAAGGCGCCGTTCGTCGACAACGGTGGCACCGTCAGCTATCAGGGCGGTGACAAGACGGTTCAGCAGAAAGTGGACGCCAACCGCACCATGACCATCGGCCATACCGGCAACGCGGTGTTCATGTCGTTGACCAGCAACCCGAAGCCTGAGCCGGACGGCAGCGCGCCGGTCAGCAACGTATTCGAGAGTATCGATATCGCGCTGAACGCGCTGAAAACCCCGCTGCAGGGCGCCGATGAGGCTACCAAGCAGCAGGTGAACGATGCGCTGGCGAAAGCCAACCGCGGCCTGGACAACTCATACAACAACGTGCTGAGCGTGCGCGCCGAGCTGGGCAGCCAGCTGCAGGAGATGGATCAGCTGGACAGCATCGGCAAAGAGCGCGACATGACCAACCAGGTCCAGATGAGCGCGTTGACGGATGCCGATCTGGCCGAGTCTATCTCGTCTTATTTCATGCAGCAGGCGGCACTGCAGGCGTCGTATAAAACCTTCAGCGATATGCAGGGCATGTCGCTGTTCCAGATGAATCGTTAAGAGCAAGACCCCGTTGCCTGACCGCGACGGGTTTCCCTTTAGTGCGCTTAGAAAACGTCCTCTCCGCCCCGCGGGGAGGAAGGCTTCTTGAAACCGGGCGCACTCGTTTGGCGCGTCACTCGTTCTCCCACTACTGACTGAGTGACGCGCCTTTTTTTAATCAGGGAAGAAATAATACGATTGTCACCCCTGTTTAATGCGCAACGGCATTATTGAAATCAGTGGCGGAAAAATCGCGATGGATATTATTTCCCTGACGATAAATAGCGGTGCTATTTCTTTTTCTTCTCTACTTTCCATTTTCCGCCGTCGGCCGTCTCGGTAAAAGAAACTCTAAACTTGTTGCTTTTCCAGTGGGTCAAACCGAATAACCGGCGTGCTTTGCGGTTGCTTTTCGCTTTAATCATGATCTCGCTCCTGTGGTTAGCAAAGGTCGATGCTGCGCCCTGCAGCCGGCAGGCTGCCGGACGCATTTATTCTGGGTGTAAGTTATCTGCCGCGTATTTAACAATGCGTGACTGCGTTATTCTTATTTTTTACTCGAGATAAACGTACTTTATCGCTGCGAAAAATAAGGAGGTGCAAGGCGATATTTTTTTTGTTACCGGGTCTATTCTAGGTCGGGGTTTTATTTATTCAAGCCACCGGAGACATTTGAACCTTAATCCGGATAAAAGGCGTTTCTCAGGCTTTTGTCCCAAGAAAGCGTTTTTATTGCCATTTTGTCTCAGGCGAAAACGGGGGAAGGAAGGGGGGCGCAGGGGGTTAGAAGGTCATGCCGCCGATCACCGCCGCCAGCCGATCGAAGATTTCACCGAACAGATGCTCGCAGAACGGGGCTAACATCGGCATCATCATGCCCAGCGTCATGATGCCGAAGGTCATGGTGACCGGGAAGCCGATCACGAAGACCGACAGCTGCGGCGTCATGCGGTTGAGCAAGCCGAGCGCCATGTTCAGCGTCAACAGCAGGCAGATCAGCGGCAGCGCCAGCATCATGCCGTTGATGAAGATCAGCGAGCCGACCTGGGTCAGCACCAGGAAGCCGTTGCCGTTCAGCGGCTGCGTCTGGATAGGCAGGGTGTGGAAGCTGTCCGCCAGCAGCGAAATCAGCCACAGATGGCCGTCGAAGCTGAGGAACAGCAGCATCGCCAGCAGGTTGAGCAGGCGCGCCAGCACCGGCATGTTCGGGCCGCCGCTGGGATCGAAGAAGGTGGCGAATGACAGGCCCATCTGCATGCCGATCACTTCGCCCGCCAGGCGCACCGCCGCGAAGGCGAACTGCATGGTCAATCCCAGCGCCACGCCGATCAGAATCTGTTGAATCGCCAGCCACAGGCCGGCGGCGGAGAAGATCGGGATATTGCTGGCGGGCAGCGTCGGCGCGATCAGGATGACGATCAGCCCGCCAAGGCCGATTTTGACCTTTTTGCTGATTTGCTTTTCGCTGAATATCGGCGCGGTGCTTATCAGCGCCAGAATGCGCAGCAGCGGCCAAAAATAGTGGCTGAGCCAGACGGTGAGCTGGGCGCTGTCGAAGGTGAGCACGGTTAGCCGATCAGGGTGGGCAGGTTGCTGAACAGGGTGCGCATGTAGTCCAGCAGCAGGTTCAACATCCAGGGGCCGGCGATGATGATGGTGGCCACCACCGCCAGAATTTTGGGGATGAACGACAGCGTCATTTCGTTGATCTGGGTGGCGGCCTGCAGCAGGCTGACCACCAGGCCGCTGATCAGCGCCGCCAGCAGCAGCGGCGCGGCCAGCGCCAGCGCCACTTTCATCGCCTCGGTGCCGAGCGCCATAACCGATTCAGGTGTCATCTCGCGTTCTCCGATCGGGGGTTACGAATAGAAGCTCTGCGCCAGCGAGCCGAGCAGCAGCTGCCAGCCATCGACCAGCACGAACAGCATCAGCTTGAACGGCAGCGAGATGGTGGCCGGCGGCACCATCATCATCCCCAGCGCCATCAGCACGCTGGCGACCACCAGGTCGATAATCAGGAACGGAATGAACACCGTAAAGCCGATCTGGAAGGCCGTTTTCAGTTCGCTGGTGACGTAGGCGGGCAGCAGGATGCGCATCGGCACCGCCTCCGGGCCGGCCAGCGGCGGCTGATTGGCCAGCCTGGCGTACAGCGCGAGATCGGTTTCGCGCGTTTGGCGCAGCATGAATTCGCGCAGCGGCTGCGCGCCTTTATCCAGCGCGACCTCCAGCCCGATCTTGTCCTGGCTGAACGGCAGGTAGGCGTCCTGATAGACCTTGTCGAACACCGGCGACATGATGAAGAAGGTCAGGAACAATGCCAGCCCCAGCATCACCTGATTCGGCGGCGCCGACGGGGTGCCCAGCGCGTTGCGCAGCAGCCCGAGTACGATGATGATGCGGGTAAAGCTGGTCATCATCAGCAGCATGGCGGGCAGGAAGGTCAGCGAGGTTAACAGCACCAGCGTCTGCACCGGCAGCGACCAGCTTTGGCCGCCGTTGGCCAGCGGCTGACTGATCAGCCCCGGCAGTTGCGCCACAGCCGCCGGGCTGATGAACAGCAGGGCGGCAGGGAGCCAAACCGCCGGACGGCGGACGAGGGTATGAAGAGTCGAGGTCATGCCGATTTTTCCGGGCGTTTCAGAACTTTTTGCATCAGTTGGCGGAAGTCCGCCGGCGTCGCCGCATCGGCCGCACCCTCGTCTTTCGACGGGGCGGGCAGGGTGTGCAGCGGGGTGATCTGCTGGGCGGTGACGCCCAGTACCAGCAAGGTATCGTCGACTTCCACCACCACCACGCGCTCGCGCTGCCCGACCTGGCAACTGGCGCGCAGGTTGAGCAGCTTGTTGTTGCGCGCCTGCGGGGCGAAGCCCAGCCGGCGGAACAGCCAACCGGCCAGCAGGATCAGCAGCAGAATGCCGCCGAGCGCGCTGCTGACCTGCATCAACACCGAACCGGCCGGCAAGGCCGGCGCGGCGGGTTGTTGGGTACTTTGGACGGTAACGGGCGCTGCGACGGTCATCAGCGGCTCAGTCGACGCATGCGTTCGGACGGGGTGATGATGTCGGTGATGCGCACGCCGAACTTGTCGGCCACCACCACCACTTCACCTTGTGCGATCAGGTAACCGTTGATCAGGATGTCCAGCGGCTCGCCGGCCAGGCCGTCCAGCGCCACCACCGAGCCTTGCGACAGGCGCAGCAGCTCTTTGATGGTCATCTTGGTGCGCCCCAGTTCCACGGTCAGCTTGACCGGAATATCCAGGATCAGGTCGATATCCTGCAGGCTGCCGAGCGCATCCTGAGCTTCCAGCGACTTGAACACCCCTTCGGTGCTCGCGCCGGATTTCTCTGTCGACTGCTGCTCGTTAAACGCATCAGCCCACAGATCGTCTACGGATTCCTTTCCTTCGCCAGACGGTTGCTTAGGATCACTCATTGGGCTGTTCCTCACTCAGAGCATTCAAAATAGGGTTAATCAAATGTTCAACACGCAGGGCATATTGCCCGTTCAACGTGCCGTATTGGCTGGTCAGAACCGGTACGCCGTCCACATGGGCGATCAGGCGTTCCGGCTTGTCTATCGGTAATACATCGCCCGGCTGCAGCTTCAGGACTTTCGACAGCCGCATCGGGATATCGACGAAGTTGGCGATCAGCTCCAGTTCGGAGTGCTGCACCTGCTTCACCAGGGTTTCGCGCCAGTGGCTGTCTTCCTGCCGCGAATTTTCCAGCGGCGGGTTGGTCAACAGCTCGCGCAGCGGTTCGATCATTGCGAACGGAATGCAGATGTTGAACTCGCCGGTCAGCGCGCCGATCTCCACCTGGAACGGCGTGGTGACCACGATGTCGTTCGGCGAGGTGGTGATGTTGGTGAACTTCACCTGCATTTCGGCGCGCACGTACTCCACGTCGATCTTGTAGATGGCGCTCCAGGCGTCGCCGTAGGCGTCCAGCGCCAGGCGCAGCATGCGCTTGATCACCCGCTGTTCGGTCGGGGTGAACTCGCGGCCTTCGACCTTGGTCGGGAAGCGGCCGTCGCCGCCGAACAGGTTATCGACGGCGATGAACACCAGGCTCGGCGCGAACACGAACAGGGCGGTGCCGCGCAGCGGGTTCAGATGCACCAGGTTCAGGTTGGTCGGCACCGGCAGGTTGCGGGCGAACTCGTGATACGGCTGGATTTTGATCGGGCCGACGGTAATGTCCGGGCTGCGGCGCAGCAGGTTGAACAACCCCATGCGGAACTGCCGGGCAAAACGTTCGTTGATGATTTCCAGCGCGTGCAGACGCTCGCGCACCACGCGGCGCTGGGTGTTCGGATCGTAAGGCTTGACCTCGCTCTCTTTGCCGACTATCGCTTCGGGTTCATCACCCGCGCTGTCGCCGTTGAGCAAGGCGTCGATCTCTGCCTGTGAAAGAATGCTATCGCCCATAGTGATTACCGCAGTATGAAGGCGGTGAACAGCACGTCGCTGACCACCTGCTTCGGTTGTCCCTTAACCAGCGGCGGGCTGAGCACGTCCTTAATCTGCGCCACCAACTGTTGCTTCCCTTGTTCATTGGCCAGCTGGCTCGCTTCCTGACGGGAGAGCAGCATCAGCAGACGGCTGCGCACTTCCGGCAGAAAATCGTTCAGCTGGCGGCGGGTACTTTCGTCCGGCAGACGCAGCGTGAGGCCGATGTACAGCACGCGATCCGGGTTGTTGTCCGGCGTCACCAGGTTGACGGTAAAGGTGTCGAGCGGCATGAACACCGGCGCGGCCGGCGGTTGCTGTTTGGCAGCGGCCGGTTCGGCACCGTTTTTATGCTGTTGCAGCAGCCACCAGCTGTAGCCCGCGGCGCCACAGGCGACGACGCTGATCAAGACCAGCAGGATGACCAGAAGGGGGCGTTTCGGTGCTGCCGGAAGGGAGTTCTGAGACATAGCGAAATCTAATTCCTGTTGTTCCACCCGCGGCCGGCGAGGCGGCGGGCATAGCGCGCGGCAAGGCCGCACGCATGACATGTAAAGGTATTATCGCGTCTATTGTGGCGTGCAATAGCCTGAATAGACGCGCAAATGGGTGCCAGCTTGGGCGTTTGCGGCGGCTTAGGCGAAAATATCGACGCCGTTGACCGCGCTGGCCATACGCTGCAGCGCCGCCGGTGCGCTGACGCCCTCGGCGGCTGCGCCGTCACCGCCATGATGTTCAGCATAGCTGGAACGCCCCTGGCCGTTGGAAGCCTGCTGTTGCGCCTGCTGCTGCCATTGCGGGGTGGACTCGCCGCCCACGCTGCTTTGCCCCAGGTTGATCCCACTCTCCGCCAGCGCGTGCCGCAGCTGCGGCATCGCCGCTTCCACCGCCGCACGCACCTGACCGTGAGCGGAGGCGATGTGCAGCTGCGCCTGCTGATCGTCCAGTTTCAGCGTGATCTGCAGGGCGCCCAGTTCCTGCGGGTGCAGGCGCAGCTCGGCGCTCTGCTGGCCGTTGCGGTGGAACATCAGCACCTGCTGGTTCAACGCCTGCTGCCACTCCGGGCTGCCCAGCTGCGCGTTGAGCTGCGGCGCAGGCGGTGCGGTCACCAGTGCGCTGGCAGGAGCGGCCGTTTGCGTTGGGCTGGCGGCGGCCAGGGCGACGGCGTGGTTGAGCGTCGGTGGCTGCTGCGCATCGCTCGCCGGCAGCGGCTGTGCGGTGCTTGCTCGTTCGCCGTTGGTCGGTTGCGGGAGCGCCGCCTTGGCATTATCGCCGTCGGTAGCCGACGTTTTCGCCTCCGTCAGCGACGGAGCGGGGGATGCCGATGAACGCGCGGCGGTTTTATCACCGGCCGCCGCGATGTTCAGCAGGCCATTGCCGGGCTGCAGCGCAGTCGCCTCGTCAGCGCTATCCACCGGCAGCGAGCGTTGGCCTTCGGCCGGTTGCGCCTGGGCGACGATCGCGGCCGGCAGCATGGCGTACAGCGCCTGCAGCGTTGCGGCATCCAGCTCTTTGGCGGCGGCGATCGGCGGCTGCGCCGGTTTGTCGCCGGCGGCGGGCGCTTCGTCCTCGGCGCCCTCAGGTGAAAGCGCGTCGGCTGAGGCCGTCTGGCCCGGCAGCAGGCCGCCGCGCTCGCCGAAGGTGGCCAGCAGTTGATTGAGCTGGTTGCGGCTCAGGGCCGGGGCGCGTTCTTCGTCCGCGCTCAGCGCGACCGGCGGCTGTTTGCCGTCGGCGGCGGGCGCGAAACGGGCGCCGAGCAGCTGGGCGAAAGCGGACGACAGCTGGCTCTCATCCAGCGCCGACGTCAGTTCGGCCAGGCCGCCGGCGTCGCCGGGTAAGGCCAGGCCGGGCAGGGCGTTCAGATTCATGGGTTGATATTCCTTTGTGCACTGCGTTGAGCGAACTCATCCATCAGTTTTTGATCCCGTTTGTTCTCCTGCTGCTGCTCCGCCGTCAGAGCGCGGGTATGCAGGGTCTCGAAAGCGTTCAGCCGCTGTTGTTTGTCTTGCCATTGCTTCACCGCATGATCCACTTTCTGCCCCCACTGCAGCAGCTGCTGGCGGTGTTGGTCGATGGCCTGTTCCAGCGTGCCGATAAACTGCTGGTAGTTTTGCCAGCGTGAGCTGTCCATGCCGTCGCAGAGCGTATGATTCAGCTTCTGGCGGTATTCGTCCTGATAGTTGAGCAGCATCGACAGCTGCTGCTCTGCCGCCTGCTGCGCCTGCCGTACCTGGCCCAGCTGTTGCGCGGCCTGTTCCACCGCATCCTGCGCCAGATCTCGCAGGGTAATCAGGGGGGATTGTGATTTCATCGCTGTGCGCCTCTGGTGACGTTAAACAATCAACTGCTGCAGCTGTTGACAGGCTTCATCATAGCCGCTGCGTTCAAAGATGCCCTGTTGCAGGTAAGCTTCCATCTGCGGATACAGCGTCATCGCTTTGTCCAGCAACGGATCGCTGCCCGCCGCGTAGGCGCCGACGCTGATCAGATCGCGGTTGCGCTGATAGCTGGCCAGCATCTGTTTGAAGGTGCGCACCCGGCGGTAATGCTCTTCGTCGATCAGCGACGTCATGGCGCGGCTGATTGACGCTTCGATGTCGATCGCCGGGTAGTGGCCGGCTTCCGCCAGGCGCCGGGACAGCACCACGTGGCCATCGAGAATTGCGCGCGCCGAGTCGGCGATCGGGTCTTGCTGATCGTCCCCTTCGGTCAACACGGTGTAGAAGGCGGTGATGGAACCGCCGCCGCTGATGCCGTTGCCCGCGCGTTCCACCAGCGCAGGCAGCTTGGCGAAGACCGAAGGCGGATAGCCTTTGGTCGCCGGCGGCTCGCCGATGGCCAGGGCGATCTCACGCTGCGCCATGGCGTAGCGGGTGAGGGAATCCATGATCAACAACACATGCTGCCCGCGATCGCGGAAATCTTCGGCGATGCGGGTGGCGTAGGCCGCCCCCTGCATGCGCAGCAGCGGCGACACGTCCGCCGGCGCGGCGATCACCACCGAGCGCGCCCGGCCTTCGGCGCCGAGAATGTTCTCGATAAAGTCTTTGACCTCGCGGCCACGCTCGCCGATCAGGCCAACGACGATCACATCCGCCTGGGTATAACGGGCCATCATGCCGAGCAGCACGCTCTTGCCGACGCCGGAGCCGGCGAACAGGCCCATACGCTGGCCGCGGCCGACGGTCAGCAGGCCGTTGATGGTGCGCACCCCCACGTCCAGCACCTGCTCGATCGGCGTGCGCTGCAAGGGGTTGAACGGCGCGGTGATCAGCGGCGCGCGGTAACCGGTTTCCGGTGAAGGCAGGCCGTCGAGCGGTTTGGCGCTGCCGTCCAGCACCCGTCCCAACAGGGCCGGGCCGAGCGGCAGCTGTTTGCCGGCGCTTTGGCCTTCCGGCGCGATGCGGGCGTAAACCCGCGCGCCCGGCACGATGCCTTCCACTTCTTCCAGCGGCATCAGGAACAGCCGCTGGCCGTTGAAGCCGACCACTTCGCTTTCCACTTCCTGCACCTCACCGGCGTCGTGCCGTTCGATGAGGCAGGTCGCGCCGAGCGGCAGCTGCAGGCCGGTAGCCTCCAGCACCAGCCCGGTCGCACGGGTCAGGCGACCATAGCGGCGCACCGTCGGCGCGCGCGCGATGCGTTTTTCCAGCGTATCCAGAGAGCTCAGCCAGCGGCCGAGACGCGCGGTCATCAGACTTCTCCCGGTGCCGCCAGGCGGCACAGTTCATGCCAGCGCGTCGCCAGGCTGGCGTCGAGATCGCCTTCCTCGGCGCTGACCTTGCAGCCGCCCGGGTGCAGCTCGCCGTCCGCCAGCAGGCGCCAGCCGTGCAGGCTGAGGGTGACCCCCAGCTGCTGCTCGACGCGCGGGTAGTCGTCCGGGTGCACCCGCAGCTGCGGCTTGCCGTTGAACATCGGTTCCTGTTGGATCAGCTGTTGGATCTGCGCCAGCAGGGCGGTGCCGTCGCATACCGGCGGCTGGCCCAGCACCTGTTTGGCGGCGGTCAGTGCCAGCTGCATCAGCCGCGAAGCGATCACGCTGTCGAGCGCGTCCAGCGTGTGCTGAAATTCGGTGACCAGCTGCTGCCAGTGGGCAGTCAGCGGCTGCTGCTGCTGTTGCGCTTCCAGCAGCCCTTGCTGGCGGCCTTCCTCCAGTCCGGACTGAAAACCGGCCTCATAGCCTTTTTGCTGGCCGTCGGCATAGCCCAACTGCTGGCCCTGTTGCTCCGCCTGCAGGCGCAGCGTCGCCAACTGCTGCTGCAATTCGGCCTGTGCGTCCGGCGACGGATCGTCAAGTTCGAGATCCGGCAACTGCGGCAGTTCGACAGCCGGTTTCTGTTCGCCCAAATCGTTGAGCGACCAGGGCTGCCAGGGCAGGGTGTTAATGCGATCAGACATAGGTGTCCTCGCCGCCGCCGATGATCATTTCGCCGCTTTCCGCCAGGCGTCTTACCACCAGCAGAATGGCTTTCTGCTCGTTCTCCACCTGCGACATGCGCACCGGCCCACGGTTGGCCAGATCGTCGCGCAGGATGTCGGCGGCGCGTTGCGACATGTTCTTGAGGAACTTCTCGCGCAGCGGCTGCTCGGCGCCTTTCAACGCAATCAGCAGCGACTCGCCTTCCACTTCCTGCAGCAGGCGTTGGATACTGCGATCGTCGACCTCCACCAGGTTTTCGAACAGGAACATCTCGTCGATGATCTTCTGCGCCAGCTCGCCGTCGTATTCGCGCATCGCGTCGATGACCGCTTCTTCCTGCTGGGTTTTCATCAGGTTGATGATCTCGGCGGCGGTGCGCACCCCGCCCATTTTGCTGCGCTTGAGGTTCTGGCCGTCGAGCAGATTGTTCAGCACTTCGGTCAACTCCGCCAACGCCGCCGGCTGTACGCCGCCGAAGGTGGCGATACGCAGCATCACGTCGTTGCGCAGGCGTTCGTCGAACAGGGCCAGGATATCTGCCGCCTGGCCGCGTTTGAGGTGCACCAGAATGGTGGCGATGATCTGCGGGTGTTCGTCGCGGATCAGATCGGCAGCGCTCTGCGGCTCCATAAAGTTGAGCGTTTCCATGCCGGTGGTGGTCTCGCGCGATTCGAGAATGTCTTCCAGCAGGCTGGCGGCGCGCTCTTCGCCCAGCGCTTTGACCAGCACCGAACGCAGGTAGTCGCTGGCGTTGACGCTCAGCGCCGCGTATTGCTCGGCGTCGTCTTCAAACTCGGTCAGTACTTCGCCGAGCTGTTTGTGCGAAACCTGGCTCATGCCGGCCATGGTGCCGCTCAGCAGCTGTACTTCGCGCGAGGAGAGGTGTTTGAACACCTCCGCCGCGCGATCTTCACCCAGCGTCATCAGCAGGATGGCGCTTTTGTCGGTTCCGGTCAGGCTCATATCTCGTTACTCATCCATTGGCGGATTACCAGAGCGACCACGCGTGGGTCTTTGTCAGCCAGATCGCGGATCCGCTGGCTCTGGACTTCTGCGCTGACGCGCTGCTGCGATTTACGACGCTGCGCCAGCTCCTCGTTGCTCGGTTTGCTGCTGTCGACCGGTTTGGCGGCAGGGGCGTTGGCGGCGGCGACGGCGGCCTGTTGCGCCGCCTGGCGCTGTTGCAGCTGCGGCCGCACCAGTTTGCGCCACAGCAGCCAGGCCACCAGCAGCACCAGCAGATAGCGGCCCGCGTCGATCAGACGATCGATAAACGACTGGCTTTGCCAGAACGGCAGTTCGCCACCGGTCACCTGACTGTCGGTAAACGGCGTGTTGACCACGTTCAGGGTATCGCCACGGCTGCTGGAGTAGCCCATCGCTTCACGCACCAGCGCTTCGATCTGCGCCAGCTGCTCTTTGCTCATCGGCTGCGGTTTGCCGTCTTTATCGGTGCCCAGATAGTTGACGACCACGGCGACCGACAAACGCTGCACGGTGCCGGCTTTTTGCTGGGTATGGCGAATGGTGCGGTCGAGCTCGTAGTTGGTGGTCGCGTCGCGACGGGTATTTTGCGGTACGCCGCTGGCCGCCGCGCTGCGGGTGGTCGCGGCGTTTTGCGCGGTGGCGTTGGCGTTGGCATTGTTGCCTGCGGCGGTGGCCGGCTTGGCGGTCTCAATCGGTGCCGTGGCCGGCGCGCTTGGCTGATTGGACAGTGCGCCCGGCACGCCGCCTACCTGTGGCCCGCCGATCTGCTCGCTCAGGCTGGTTTGCTGAGAGCGGATAGCGGCTTTGTCAGGCTGTTGGTTAGGTTGGTACTGTTCATCGGTTTGTTCGCGAGTGGCGAAGTCGATTTGCGCCGTGACCTGCGCGCGCACGTTGGCGCTGCCGACCACCGGGGCGAGGATCGCTTCGATGCGGCGCTGGAAGCCGTTTTCCACTTCGTTGGCGTATTTCAGCTGCGAGGCGTTGAGATCGCGCCCGGTGCCGTCGGACTGCGTCAGCAGACGGCCAGCCTGATCGACCACGGTCACATTGCCCGGCGGCAGGCCGGCGACGCTGCTCGACACCATATAAACGATGGCGTTGATCTGGCCATCGTCCAGCGCACGGCCGGGTTGCAGGGTCAGCGTTACCGACGCGGAAGGGGATTTTTGTTCGCGCACGAACAGCGAAGGTTTAGGCAGCGCCAGGTGAACGCGGGCGTTTTGCACCGGCCCCAGCGATTCGATAGTGCGCGACAGCTCGCCCTCGAGGGCACGCTGATAGTTGATCTGCTCGCTGAACTGGCTGATGCCGAATTTTTCCTGATCCAGCAGTTCGAAGCCGACGGCGCCGCCTTTCGGCAGCCCTTGCTGCGCCAGGCGCAGGCGGGTTTCATGCACCTTTTCCGCCGGGATCAGCAGCGCTGCGCCATTCTCGGCAAAGCGGTAAGGGATATTCATCTGCGTCAGCTGGGTGACGATGGCGCCACCGTCGCGGTCGTTCAGATTGCTGTACAGCACGCGGTAGTCGGGACTTTTCACCCACAACAGCAGCGCGACGACGATCGCGATCGCGGCGGAAGCGGCGACCAGCAACGGAATTTTCGGGTTGGCGCGCAGACGATTCCAGATGGCCTGCAGGCCGTTGTCGCGGCTTTCGCCGGCGGTTATCGAAGCACTCATTTTAGGTCTCGTCCTTCAATGGCGCTCACGATCCCGTACGGGCCGCTGAGCAGCTCCCTGCCAGGCTGATGAACGGTATGGTTAGCGTTGTGTGACAAAACAGACTCCCTGATACACATATCTTCTAAATAGCGGCGCTCCCATTTCTGGGCAGGCCATTATTCGCCTTATCAGACGATTCTGATTGCCCGATAAGCCGGGTTTTTTGCAGTTAATTAGCCGCTTTAGCTCTGAAAACGCTGTGCTAGGGTGTGCATCATTGGAGAAGTGCAGGGTGAAACGTCACCCGGCGAGACGAGATGATTGAGGACCAGATGGCGATTCAGGGCATTGAAGGGGTACTGCAGCAGATGCAGACCATGGCGGTTCAGGCCGGCAAAATGGGGCAGAATGCGGCGCCACAGGGCGTCAGCTTCGCCAGCGAACTGACCGCGGCGCTCGGCAAGATCAGCGAGACCCAGCAAACGGCGCGCAAGCAGGCGCAGGATTTTGAACTGGGCGTGCCGGGCATCAGCCTGAACGATGTGATGGTCGATCTGCAGAAATCGTCGGTCTCTTTGCAACTGGGCGTGCAGGTGCGCAACAAGCTGGTGGCGGCCTACCAAGATATTATGAATATGCCGGTGTGACGTTCGGTCTGTGCCACCTGTCAGAGCCGGGTCCGTCGCCAAAAGCGACGGATCTCGACGGCTAACAGGAGGGCAAAAGGGCCGATGACAAACAGAGTCAGCAACATCGAAAAGGCCTCAGTCCGCCAATTCCACAATCCGTTCGTGGGCGTTCGCCAGTCCCTGCGCGAGGCCGTGCGGTTTCATATCCAGCCCTTCGGCATAGATAAATTGCACGTCGCCGATCCCCATCAGCCCCAGCACCGACCGCAGGTAGGGCGTCACGGCGTCGGTCGGCTGGCCGGCGTGTACGCCGCCGCGTGAGCTGAATACCAGTGCATTGACGCCCTCGACCAACCCGACCGGGTAGGTGGCGGTATAGTTGAACGTTACCCGGGCGCGGGCCACCAGATCGAACCAGTTTTTCAGCTGGGTCGGTACGTTGAGGTTGTACATTGGCGCCCCGATCAGCAGCAGATCGCTCCCTTTCAGTTCGGCAATCAGCCGATCGGACAGCGCCACCGCCGCTTGGGCGCGTGGGCGGGTGTTTTCCGCGCCGCGCAGTGCACTGAACAGCTCGCCGTCCAATACCGGCAGATCCAACGCCGTCAGATCGTGCTCGACGACCTTATCTTCGTGCCCTTTGGCCCGACGTTCCGCCAGATAGCGGTCAATCAGGTTATTGGTCTGCGAGTCGTTTCCCATAATGCTGGATTTGAGCACCAGTATTTTTTTCATGTGGTTGTCCTCTGACGGTCATCTGTGGTTTTCACCGGGAATTCCGGAATGACTGCAGGTTATCATTGCTTGATGTTCACCAGTGGTGATAGGTTTTCACTTAATTGATTCCAATTTGGAAACGGTAAAGTGAAAAGCGATCTCAGCGCGCTGCCGGCTTTTGTCGCCGTGGCGGAAGGCGGCAGTTTTGCCGCCGCTGCAGAAAAACTGCATCTGACGCGCTCTGCGGTCAGCAAAATCGTGTCGCGGCTGGAGGCGCGGCTCGGCGTGATGTTGTTTATGCGCACTACGCGCAGCCTGAGCCTGACGGATGAAGGGGCGCTGTACTACGAGCACTGTCGGCAGGCGTTGGCGAACATACAGGCGGCGGAAAATCAGCTGGACAGCGGCAAGATGCAGGTCAGTGGCCGGCTCAGGGTCTCGGTACCGGTGTTGTTCGGCCACCTGTGCATCGCCCCCTTGCTGACGGCGCTGGCGAATGAGCATCCGTTGCTGGCACTGGAAATCTCGTTCAGCGACCGCAGGATCGATCTGGTCGACGAGGGGGTCGATCTGGCGGTGCGCATCGGCGAGCTGGCGGACAGCGGTAGTCTGGTTGCCCGGCGTCTGGGCGAACACGGCATGCTCCTGTGTGCCTCGCCCGATTATCTGCAGCGCTGCGGTGAACCGAGTACGGTAGAGGCGTTAAGCCGACATCAGGCGGTGGGGTATCTGCACGCGGGCGCGGTGTTGCCCTGGCAACTTCGCGGCGAAAACGGCGAGCTGCAGCCGTTCAGGCCACCGGCCAAGATGATGATGGATGATATGCAGGGGATCGTCGATGCCGTTTCCGCCGGTGCCGGTATTGCCTGGCTGCCGGAGTGGCTGGTACGCGATCGGCTGGCGGCGGGGGCGTTGGTGGAGATCATGCGCGGTGAGTCCAGCCTCAGTTTTCCGGTGAATGTGGTATGGCCCTATATGCCTTACCAGCCGCTCAAGGTGCGGCTGGCGGTGGACAAACTGGTGGCGGAGCTGCCGGGGAAATTGGCGCTTGCTGCGCCGGTGGTATCGCACCGGTAATGGCCGGCACCATCATCGACAGGAAACGGGCGCTAATGTACCGAATAGAGGGACGAAAACGGCGCTGTCAGGCTCATTGAATGCGCAGGGGACCGTTTATTATGGCCTGATTAGTAGGGTTATTATTCGAGGCAGGTCAATGAGCACGAAAAGCGAATCCAGATGGCGTCTGATCAGTATTTTAATGCTGATAGTACTCGCCGTATTAATTGGCATTCTGGTTAAACTGGACTGAAGTCTGACCAGGCGATAAAAGCCTGGCCATTTTATTGTGCGGCAATTAAGCGCATCATGTCTTCTTCATACAGCAATGCTAAAAGCCACAGCCCCAACAACATTATTGCCAGAGAAAATAATCGCTTTTCATTACGCATCGTTTAATTTGCTCTTCGGCGGTTCGACGTTGCTTAGCCTATCTCAGCGTTGTGACAACTGTTAGGAACCTGTGCCAAATAAAGCCATTTTGTTGCGCGTCTATTTATGTTTCTCCGGCGGCTATCGCTTCGGCCCCCAGGGAGCCAGGTTCCATAATCCTTTGGTGGCCGCGAATGGCGGTAGGCGCAAAGCCGAAGCGCTTGCGAAAACGTTCGGCGAAACGCGACGCGCTTTCATAGCCGACATCTTGTGCGATGGCGGATATCGGCCAGTCGGTGGATTGCAGCAGGGCCAGCGCACTGCTCATGCGCACGTCGATCATCAGGTTGCGCAACGCGGTATTTTCCATCGACAGTTTGCGGCGCAGCATCACTTCACTCATCGACAGGCTCTCCGCGACTTTGGCCGCGGTCCAAATGCTGTGTGGATCGGTTGCCAGGCAGCGGCGCACGCGCTGCGTCAGGTCTTTGGCTTCGTTGTGGATGAAGCGAATGCCGAACTGGGCCAGCCACAGCAGAATTTCCAGCATTTTGTGCCGCACGATGATGGTGGGAAAACGCTGCCGGAGCGCCAGCGCCAGGCTGGTGGTCTCAAAGCTGTGCTTCAGGGCGCAGGGCAGATTGCGCAGCGCCAGGACGGCATCGAACGGCATCGGCGCCGGCGTTTCCTCGGCCGGAGGCTGAAGAGTGAGCAGCAGAGGGTCGCAGGTCAACAACTGACAGCTGAACACGCCCTCTTCGGAGGGGCCGTTAATAATATCCACCGTTTGTCCCCCGTCGATAATCAACAGCTCGCCGGGATGAGCCACCACTTCGTGTTGTTGCCAGCGTACGCGCTTATGGCCTTGTTGTATCAGATACAGATGTGGTTGCTCAAAATAGACTGAAGGGAATAATAATTCAGTATGCTGAACGATGTGCGCTGAGGCACCAATTCCTGGACAGAGATTAATTGTACGTTCCATCGATATTCATTTCGCAGCCATTATCTGGGAATATCTTTACGCTTTGATCCGCGTTGGAGCAACATTTTTCCATGGGCTGTGAAACACAGCGGCGTGTTTTATCTATCAAAAATCAATTTCCTGCTGAACAGAAAACGTCCGTGTCGGGATGATGCTTATCCATTAAAGTGAGAGCCAGGCTCGAAGCGCGCATTTTACCAATTACCCATAAACTGAATAATTCAAATGCCATAGATTAATATCCTAACGTAACCCGAGAGTAATAGCGCATGGTGCTATTTAATCCATTTTCGTCAGTATTGTCGATCTTATCGGACCTGTGGTTCCCCCAGCAACAGCGCGCGGTCATGAAACTGGCCGTAGGTATTGTTGACCACGTTCTGGCGCGTGGACTGCTCGATCAGCGTTTTCAGCTCATCCATGCGCTGCTGCAGCAGACGCTTGAGCTCGGTTTCGTTGTCGAGGATCTGTTGCAGCTTATTGCGCAGCATCTCCTGCAGTGCCATAGACGGGCCGGCTTGCCCGGTAAAGGCGGCGGTTTTTTCCACCGCCGTCACGTAGGCGAATTCGAGTTCGACGAGCTCTTCCCAGCGCCCGGTTTGCGCCAGTGCGATCATCTGGCTGCTCAGGCTGTAAATTTGTTGATAAGCGGCTAACAGCTGCTGTTGACGTTCCATTACACGGCGTCCTGCGAAGGTTGGTAGTTGGGGCCGATCTGGCGCCAGGCGTCGGCGATGTTCTCCAGCAGCTTGACCACTTCGGCGATCGCCGCCTCGTCGTTATGCAGATTGGCCTGCATTAACCGACGCTTCATGTAGTCGTACAACGCCGCCAGGTTTTCGGCGATCTCGCCGCCCTGCTGAGGGTCCAGACCGCCTTTCAGGCCGTTGTCGATGATGTTGATGGCTTTGGACAGCGCCAGGCCTTTGCCGGCGATATCGCCCTGGTTCATCAGGATGCGTGCGCGAAGCAGGGCGCTGAGCGCCCCGTCGAACAACATCACGATTAACTGGTGCGGGCTGGCGCTCATGGCGCCGCTTTCCAGACTGACCTGTGCATAGGCCTGAGTGCCGCTTCTGTTATACATGTTGTTTCTTTACCTGTTACCTGGTTAAGGGATCACTTTGCCGAGAATTGCTGTTTTAAATAGTCACCCGTGCCGCTCAATTTAGACATCATGGTATCTAACTGAACGAACTGCTGCTTATAGCGGTCGATGGTGTTCTGAATGCTGGCCGTGACCGTGGTGATCTGGATGTTCAGGCGATCGAGGTTGGTATTGATGCTCTTGGTCGAGTTCTCGATGATGCCGCCGGCCTTGATGTAATTTTGGATATCGTTGTGGATCTGGGTGGCCATACCGGTGTCTTTGCCGTTACCGGCGAAGAAGTTGGCGACCTGCTCCGGTTTTTCGTCGATGGCTTTGTTCAGCTTGGTGCTGTCGATTTCCAGCTTGCCGGTTTTGACGTTGGTGGTGATGCCGAGGTTGCCCAGGCCTTTCAACTCCGGGTTGTCCTGCGCCGAGCTGAGGGCGCTTTTGATCGAGGACTGAATACCGCGCAGGGTGTTGTCGCCCAGCAGCGCGCCATTTTTAGCGTTCTGCGCTTCACCGGGTTTGACCGGGGTGTATTTGGTCAGCGAGTTGAAAGTGTCCAGCAGTGTGTTGTAGTTATCCACCCACTCTTTAATCTTGTCGGCGCTGCCGCTCTTGTCGATGCCGATCACCAGGTTTTGCGGTTCGCCGGACTTGGTGGTGCTCTTCAGATCGAGCGTGACACCCTGTAAGGCATCGGCGATCGAGTTGGTGCTGCGCTTGATTTTCGTGCCGTTGACGACGATTTCCGCATCCTGCCCGGGCACGGTTTGTTTCATCGCGGTGCTGCCATCTTTCGGCGGATTTTTAGGATCGTAGTTGAGGATGGCGCCGAGCTTGTCGTCGTTATTGACCTGTACCGCAATGGTGTTTTTTTCGCCGGGTGTGGTGGAGCTCAATGCCAGTTGATAGTCATTGTCGCCGACGCGCATGATGCTGGCGGTAACGCCGGATTTCGACTTATTGATGGCGTCGCGCATTTCGACCAGTGAAGTCTGATCGTCACCGAGCGGGATCTTGGTCTCTTTCGGCGGGTCACCGGCGGTGATGCTGATAGAGCGATCGTTGCTGCCCGGCGTGCCCAGCTTGGCCTGCTGGTCGGCGATCGGCGTTTGAGTGGTCAGCGTTTGCGGCTGCGCCAGTTTCAGCACCTCGATCGAGTAGTTGCCCGGCACCGACTTGTCGGTGGTGCTCACGGTAAACTGATCGTGCTTGGTGGCGGTGGTGTTGTTGAAGAACTCTGGCTTGGCCAGGTCTTTGCTCAGATTGTCAAACTTCTCCAGTGCGCCTTTCAGCGTGCCGTAAGCGGTTAGCTGGGCGTTGTAGCTGGTCTGCTGGGTGGTGTACGGCGTCAGACGCTGCTGTTCCGCTTTGGTCAGCTTGTCGAGCAAACCGTTAAGGTCGAGTCCTGAGCCGATGCCTAATGAACTGATCGATGCCATTCGTGCTTCTCCTTGATAATGACTTTATTCGCTTTACGCGTTATCGGCCCAGTGATGAAAAAGTTTACCGAAAAAAACAAAAAAACGATGGCGCAATAGAGGAGGGAAAAACCGCGTTATTTCCGCCATTGCCCCTGGCGCAAAAAATTTTAAAAAATTGCTAAAGGTTGTTAGGGGAGGGCCGATACCTGAGGGGACGGTGGTTGACGCCGTGGGCAAACAAGCCCGAACCTTTTAACTGTGTTGCGAAGAACGCAACTGACTCGTAAGGAAAGCAAACAATGGCACAAGTAATTAACACTAACAGCCTGTCGCTGATGGCGCAGAACAACCTGAACAAATCTCAGTCTTCTCTGGGTACTGCGATTGAGCGTCTGTCTTCCGGTCTGCGTATCAACAGCGCGAAAGACGATGCTGCGGGTCAGGCTATCTCCAACCGTTTCACCGCGAACATCAAGGGCCTGACTCAGGCTTCTCGCAACGCCAACGACGGTATCTCCCTGGCGCAGACCACTGAAGGCGCACTGAACGAAGTTAACGACAACCTGCAGAACATCCGTCGTCTGACCGTACAGTCTCAGAACGGTTCCAACTCTTCCAGCGACCTGCAGTCCATCCAGGACGAGATCTCTCAGCGTCTGTCTGAAATCAACCGCATCTCCGAGCAGACTGATTTCAACGGCGTGAAAGTACTGAGCGCAGATCAGAAACTGACCATCCAGGTTGGCGCGAACGACGGCGAAACCATCGATATCGAACTGAAAGACATCAACGCTAAAACTCTGGGTCTGGATAAGTTCAGCGTGGCCGATCCTATCGATACCACTAAAATTGGCACCACGAAACTGACCGCCGTTGATAAAATGGGCGCGCCGACTATCTCTGCGGACAGCAACGGTACGCCAAAAACCAGCGACGGCAAACTGTACTCTGCTGACGACGGCACCGGCAAAATCAACTACTTCGTTAAATCTACCGATGGCGGCATCTATGATGCAACCGTAGCGGCTGACGGCAAAGTTGCCTGGAACTCTACTGCAGCAGCAACCAAACCAACTGCTGGCCTGAAAGAAGAGACTCAGGTTAAAGTTGGCACCACCAACATCAGCGGCCTGAGCGGTAGCGATGAACTGCGCACTTACACCGACCCAGCCGGCAAATCTGGCTATGTGGTTAAAGGCAAAGACGATAACGGCAACGACGCTTACTTCAAAGCGACCGTAGACGCTTCCGGTAAAGTGACCAAAGGCGCGCAACAGTCCACCGATCCAAAAACTGCCGACCCGCTGGCAACCCTGGACAAAGCGCTGTCTCAGGTTGACTCCCTGCGTTCTTCCCTGGGTGCGGTACAGAACCGTTTCGATTCTGTTATCAACAACCTGAACAGCACCGTTAACAACCTGTCCGCTTCTCAGTCCCGTATCCAGGATGCTGACTACGCGACCGAAGTGTCCAACATGAGCCGTGCCAACATCCTGCAACAGGCTGGCACCTCTGTTCTGGCACAGGCTAACCAGTCTACTCAGAACGTGCTGTCCCTGCTGCGTTAATCGTCTCTCCCGATTAACTGTCGCAAAGAAACCCCGCTTCGGCGGGGTTTTTTTATGCTCGCGCACCGCGCGGTTATTACATGGCGCAAATAAAGCCCGTTTTGTGCGACTGTTCAGCCGATTGGCATTCCGCCCCCTACGCATAATAGCGCTGACTCTCTTATCCGCAGGTTTAAGACATAGTGAGCGATCTGTATACCGCCGAAGGCGTGATGGACAAAAATTCTCTCTGGCTGCGCTACGTCCCGTTAGTGCGCCACGAGGCGTTGCGCCTGCAGGTCAGGCTGCCCGCCAGCGTGGAGCTTGACGACTTGCTGCAGGCCGGGGGAATCGGGCTATTGAACGCCGTTGAGCGTTATGACGCCCTACAAGGAACCGCCTTTACCACCTATGCGGTGCAACGCATTCGCGGCGCGATGCTCGACGAGCTGCGCAGCCGCGACTGGGTGCCGCGCAGCGTGCGGCGCCATGCGCGCGAAGTCGCGCAGGTGATGCGGCAACTGGAACAGCGTTACGGCCGTCCGGCGAGCGAGACGGAAGTGGCGCAGACGCTGAATATCTCGCTGGATGAGTACCGTCAAATTCTGTTGGACACCAATAACAGCCAGCTTTTCTCCTACGACGAATGGCGCGAGGAGCATGGCGAGAACGCGGAACCGATGCTGGAAGGGCATGAAGAGGCCAACCCGCTGCATCACCTGTTGGAAGGCAGCCTGCGCCAGCGGGTGATCGACGCCATCGAGGCGTTGCCGGAGCGCGAAAAAATGGTGCTGACGCTGTATTACCAGGAAGAGTTGAATCTCAAAGAGATCGGCGCCGTGCTGGACGTCGGGGAATCCCGCGTCAGCCAACTGCACAGTCAGGCGATCAAACGGCTGCGCGCGCGGCTGGCGAACGATACCTGACGGCGACCCGCCGCCCCTCAACTCGATGACTCATGCGACAATCGGACTGCCCTTTATGCCAGGAATACTGTTGAAGAAACGGCCGCTTAGCCGTTACCTGAAAGACTACAAGCACAGCCAGACCCATTGCTCCCAGTGCGGCAAACTGTTGGACCGCATGGCGCTGGTGTTTCGCGGCAAGATTATCAATAAAGAAGCCATCGCGCGCATGGATCAGCCGATCGACGATGCGGTCTGGCAAAACGTGCAGCACGAGCTGACCGCGCTGTGCCGCTTTTGCAGCGAGATCTCCTGCAACAGCCACCCGAGCTATTTCGACATCATGGCGTTCAAGCAGTATCTGTTCGAACAGACCGAGATGAGCCACAGCACCATCCGCGAGTATGTGGTGCGGCTGCGCCGGCTGGACGAAATGCTGGTGGCGCGCAACTATCCGGCGGATAAATTCGCCAGCAGCGCCAGCCATCAGCGCATCATCGACGATCTGCCTACCGCGGCGCACAACAACTACCGCATTGCGCTGCGCAAATACGATCAGTATCTCGCCTGGCAGCGCAGCTACTGAGACTTTTCCCCGGCCGTTGGGCCGGGGCCTGCTGTTTCCCCCGTGATAAAGGATGATTATTCAGTTCACATCTGCTAAATCTATCGGTTATCAGATGTTGATATTCGATTCCCTGGGGGGAAGTAGTGAACCTGCAACAACAACTGGCGCAATTTCCGCGTCTGGATCTGGTTGGCACCGCCACACCGCTCGAAAAGCTGTCCCGTCTCTCCGATTACCTCGGCCGCGAAATCTACCTCAAACGTGACGATGTCACTCCTATGGCCATGGGCGGCAACAAGCTGAGAAAGCTCGAGTTTCTGGCCGCCGACGCGCTGCGACAAGGCGCCGATACGCTGGTCACCGCCGGCGCCATTCAATCCAACCACGTGCGCCAGACGGCGGCGGTGGCGGCGAAACTCGGCCTGCACTGCGTCGCGCTACTGGAAAACCCTATCGATACCCGCGCGGAAAACTACCTGACCAACGGCAACCGCCTGTTGCTCGGCCTGTTCAACGCCGAGGTGGTGATGTGCGAAGCGCTGCACGATCCGCAGCAGCAGCTGGCGGAGCTGGCGACGCGCCTTGAGGCGCAGGGCTTCCGGCCTTACGTGGTGCCGGTGGGCGGTTCCAATGCCCTGGGCGCGCTGGGATACGTACAGTGTGCATTGGAAATCGCCGAGCAGAGCCAACGCAGCAACGTGGCGTTCAGTTCGGTGGTGGTGGCGTCCGGCAGCGCCGGCACCCACGCCGGGCTGGCGGTGGGGCTGCAGCAGCTGCTGCCGGAAACCGAACTGATCGGCGTGACCGTCTCGCGTACCGTGATCGATCAGCTGCCGAAGGTGGAGCAGATCCAGAAAGCTCTGGCCTGTTCGCTGAATATCGACGAACTGGCGCCGATCGCGCTGTGGGACGATTACTTCGCGCCGCAATACGGCATGCCGAACGAAGAGGGCATGGCGGCGGTGCAGCTGCTGGCGCAGCAAGAAGGCGTATTGCTGGATCCGGTGTACACCGGCAAAGCGATGGCCGGTTTGATCGACGGCATCGCCCAGCGGCGCTTCCGCGATGAAGGCCCTATTCTGTTCGTTCACACCGGCGGCGCGCCGGCGCTGTTCGCCTACCATCCACAGGTGTAAACACCGCTTGTTATTCCATTTTGAACTATATTTATAAAGTTATATTCCTTTATGCGGGCAGTCGCACTGTTAAAGTGCTGATATCAAAAAAGATAAATAACACACAGGGGTGTTTATGATGTTTGCAAAAGTTCGTCGTCAATGGCTGTTGGGCGTGGTGGGCGTCGCGTTGGCCGCCGGTTTAGCGACCCAAACCTACGCTGCCGACAATCTGCTGCAGCAGGTGAAGCAGCGCGGCACGCTGATCGTCGGCCTGGAAGGCACCTATCCGCCGTTCAGCTTCCAGGGGGAAGACGGCAAGCTGACCGGTTTCGAAGTGGATTTCGCCAACGCGCTGGCGGAACACCTGGGCGTGAAGGCCAAGCTGAACCCGACCAAGTGGGACGGCATGCTGGCTTCGCTGGATTCGAAACGCATCGACGTGGTCATCAACCAGGTGACGCTCTCCGATGAGCGCAAGAAGAAATATGACTTCTCCACCCCTTACACCGTTTCCGGTATTCAGGCGCTGGTGAAAAAAGGCAACGAAGGCACCATCACCAAGCCGGAAGACCTGAAGGGCAAGAAGGTCGGCGTGGGCCTGGGCACCAACTATGAGCAATGGCTGCGCGCGAACGTGCAGGGCGTGGACGTGCGTACCTACGACGACGACCCGACCAAGTATCAGGATCTGCGCGTTGGCCGCATCAACGCCATTCTGGTGGATCGCCTGGCGGCGCTGGATCTGGTGAAGAAAACCGGCGATACCTTGGCGGTAGCCGGCCCGGCGTTCTCTCGCCAGGAATCCGGCGTGGCGCTGCGCAAGAACAACCCAGAGCTGCTGGCAGCGATTGACCAGGCGATCGCCGAGATGCAAAAAGACGGCACGATGGCGAAGATCTCCGAGAAATGGTTTGGCGCGGACGTAACTAAATAATGCACGAAAGTATTCAACTGGCGCTGGATTCAGCGCCATTTTTATTGAAGGGCGCAATACTGACGCTTCAGCTCAGCCTGGGCGGTATGGCGTTGGGGTTGCTGCTCGGTTTTCTGCTGGCGCTGATGCGCCTTTCACCGCTTTGGCCGCTGTCGTGGCTGTCGCGTATCTACGTGTCGCTGTTCCGCGGTACGCCGTTGATCGCCCAACTGTTTATGATCTATTACGGTCTGCCGCAGTTCGGCATCGAGTTCGATCCCTTCCCGGCGGCGCTGATTGGCCTGTCGCTCAATACCGCCGCTTACACCTCGGAAACGCTGCGTGCGGCGATTTCGTCGATCGACAAAGGGCAGTGGGAAGCCGCCGCCAGCATCGGCATGACCCGTTGGCAAACACTGCGTCGGGTGATCTTGCCGCAGGCGGCGCGCACCGCCTTGCCGCCGCTGGGCAACAGCTTTATCGGCTTGGTGAAAGACACCTCGCTGGCCGCCACCATACAGGTGCCGGAACTGTTCCGCCAGGCGCAGTTGATCACCTCGCGCACGCTGGAAGTGTTCACCATGTACCTGGCGGCATCGCTGATTTATTGGGTGATGGCAACCCTGCTTTCCGCGCTGCAAAACCGTCTGGAAGCCCACGTTAATCGCCAGGATCAGGAGTAGCGCATGAGTGCCATTGAAGTTAAGCAATTGACCAAGCAGTTCAAGGGTCAGACGGTGCTGCATGGGATCGATCTGGCGGTGGACGCCGGCGAAGTGGTGGCGATCATCGGGCCGAGCGGCTCGGGGAAAACCACCTTATTGCGCTGCATTAACCTGCTGGAGGAGCCGGATTCCGGCACCATTCGCGTCGGCGATATCCTGATCGACGGCAGCAAGCCGCTGAGCAAACAGAAAAATCAGGTGCGGGCTCTGCGCCAGCAGGTCGGTTTCGTGTTCCAGAACTTCAACCTGTTCCCGCACCGTTCGGTGTTGGAAAACATCATCGAAGGGCCGGTGGTCGTCAAGGGCGAGGCGAAAGCCAGCGCGGAACAGCGCGCCCGCGCGTTGCTGGCCAAGGTGGGGCTAAGCGGCAAAGAGCAGGCGTATCCGCGGCGGCTGTCCGGCGGTCAACAGCAGCGGGTGGCTATTGCGCGCGCGCTGGCGATGCAGCCGGAGGTGATTCTGTTCGATGAGCCGACGTCGGCGCTCGATCCCGAGCTGGTGGGGGAAGTGCTCAATACCATGCGCTCATTGGCGGAAGAGAAACGGACCATGGTGATCGTCACCCATGAGATGAGCTTTGCCCGCGACGTGGCGGACCGGGTTATCTTTATGGACCACGGCCGCATCGTTGAACAGGGCCCGGCCAAAGCGCTGTTCGCCAACCCGCAGCACCAGCGCACTCAGCAATTCCTCGACAAATTCTTGAATCAATAAGACGGCGGGGGAGCTTCCCCCGTTCGCATTCACTCCTTTTTCAACAATGCGTTTCGCGCGGCGGCGGCGAGAAATCCGCTGCGGCTACCGTATCCCGGATGTTACTGAACCCGAGAGTCAATGCGACGAGTAGCGTTCTGCCACGGTTTGCAAGCAGACTAATTCGTTCTGAGTTCACCCTGTTGTTATCGCCCATGAGGCGCCGCATCCTCATGCCAGGATAGCAAGACGCTAACGGCTGACCGGGCTGCGGGCAATAAAAAACCCTGCACACGTGCAGGGTTTGCGTAGCGGTGAGCCAATCAGGCGGCCATGCATGGCCGCCTTGACGATGCGTTAACCGATGGTCATCAGGCTGGCGTTACCGCCGGCGGCGGCGGTGTTGACGCTCAGCGAACGCTCGATCAGCAGGCGTTCCAACAGGATGTTGGTTTCACCGTGAGCGAAGCCCTGCACCGAGACGATGGCGCCGCCGCGCTGCGCGATCTGCTCGCACAGGGTGCGCAGCTGGTCGGCATCGCCGTGGTAGATGGCGGCGTCGAACTCGACCTTGTCCTGCTGCCAGTCTTTGCTGAAGGCGATGCGCGCCTGCACATCGTTCGGCAAGCGGCGGAACAGATTGCGCTGCAGTTCCGCTTCCGGCCACAGCGCGCTGCTGCCGACCGCCAGCACGGCGGCCAACTGGATCAGCGCGTCGGCTTCGTTATCCGCCAGGCACAGCACGCGTTCACGCGGCAGCAGGGCATAGGTATTGCGCTCGCCGGTCGGGCCCGGCAGCGGACGTACGGTGCCGCCCTGGCCCAGCTCCGCATAGCGCTGCGCCAATGCCGCCAGTTCGCCGTGTTGGCTGGTGACCGCCCATTTCTCCAGCGATTGCAGCGCGCCCAACAGCTGCGGCCGCGCGGTGGCTTCCATCGGGCGCTCGTCGTCCTGACGGTGCAGCGTACGCTGCAGCGCGTCGTCCGGACGGTTAGCCAGCAGACGGTACAGGTACAGCGGGCCGCCGGCTTTCGGGCCGGTGCCCGACAGGCCTTCGCCGCCGAACGGCTGCACGCCGACCACCGCGCCAACCATGTTACGGTTGACGTACAGGTTGCCGACCTTGGCGCGTTCGGTCACCCGGGCGATGGTTTCATCGATACGGGTGTGAATGCCCAGCGTCAGGCCATAACCGGCGGCGTTGATCTGATCGACCAGCGCGTCCAGATTGTTGCGCTGGAAGCGCACCACGTGCAGCACCGGGCCAAAGATCTCTTTTTGCAGCTCGTCGAAGCTGTCGAGTTCGATCAGCGTCGGTTTGATGAAGGTGCCGCGCGCCCACTCTTTCTCATCCTGCGCGCTGCCTTTGGCGGCCTGGTACACCTTGCGGCCTTTGGCGCGCATCGCCTGGATATGGCGTTCGATACCGGTTTTGGCTTCGGCGTCGATCACCGGGCCCACGTCGGTAGACAGGCGCTCCGGGTTGCCCATGCGGCATTCGGCCATCGCGCCGCGCAGCATTTGCAGCGTGTGCTCGGCCACGTCTTCCTGAATGCACAGGATACGCAGCGCGGAGCAGCGCTGGCCGGCGCTGTCGAAGGCGGAGGCCACCACGTCGGTGACGACTTGTTCGGTCAGGGCCGAAGAGTCGACGATCATGGCGTTCAGGCCGCCGGTTTCGGCGATCAGCGGCGTCGGACGGCCTTGCGGATCCAGGCGACCGGCGATGCTGCGCTGCAGAATGCCGGCGACGTCGGTGGAGCCGGTGAACATCACGCCGCGGACGCGGGCATCGTTGACCAGCGTTGAGCCGACGGTTTCACCCTGGCCCGGCAGCAGCTGCAGCACGCCTTGCGGAATGCCGGCTTCCAGCAGGATACGCACCGCCTGCGCGGCGACCAATGGCGTTTGCTCGGCCGGTTTGGCCAGCACGCTGTTGCCCGCCGCCAGCGCCGCGGCGATTTGGCCGGTGAAGATCGCCAGCGGGAAGTTCCACGGGCTGATGCAGACCACTGGGCCCAGCGGACGGTGGCTGTCGTTGGCGAAATCGTCGCGCACCTGGCCGGCGTAGTAGTGCAGGAAGTCCACCGCTTCGCGCACTTCGGCGATGGCGTTGTTGAAGGTTTTACCCGCTTCACGCACCAGAATGCCCAGCAGGCTTTGCAGCTGACTCTCCATCAACTCGGCGGCGCGTTCGAGGATCGCGGCGCGCTCCGTCGGCGGCGTAGCGAACCAGATTGGGCCGGCGGCCGCGGCGGCGTCGAGCGCACGGCTGACTTCGCCTTCGGTGGCTTCACGCACGTAGCCGACCACATCGCCCGGCTCGGCCGGGTTGATCACCGGTTGCTCCACGCCCTGATCCAATTCGGCGTCGATGATAGGTTCCGCGCGCCACGGATGGCTGGCGCTGGTGAGCAGGGCGCTGGAGAGCGAGGCCAGACGCTGTTCGTTGGACAGATCGAGACCGCTGGAGTTAGTGCGTTTCTCGCCGTACAGCTCGCGCGGCAGCGGAATGCGCGGATGCGGCAGGCCAATCTGGCCTTCGCTGGCTGCCAGCGCTTCCACGGCGCTGACCGGATCGGCCACCAGCTCGTCGAGCGGCAGGGTGGCATCGGCGATGCGGTTGACGAACGAGGTATTGGCGCCGTTTTCCAGCAGGCGGCGCACCAGGTATGCCAGCAGCGTTTCATGGGTGCCGACCGGCGCATAGATGCGGCAAGGGCGGTTCAGTTTGCCGTCGGCCACTTTACCCACCACCTGCTCGTACAGCGGCTCACCCATGCCGTGCAGGCACTGGAACTCATACTGGCCAGGGTAGTAGTTGTTGCCGGCCAGATGATAGATGGCGCTCAGGGTGTGGGCGTTGTGGGTCGCGAACTGCGGATAAATCAGGTTCGGCACCGACAGCAGCTTGCGGGCGCAGGCCAGGTAGGAAACGTCGGTGTAGACCTTGCGGGTGTAGACCGGGTAGCCTTCCAGGCCGTCCATCTGGGCGCGTTTGATTTCGCTGTCCCAGTAGGCGCCCTTCACCAGACGGATCATCAGGCGACGGCGGCTGCGTTGCGCCATGTCGATCACCGCGTCGATGGCGAACGGACAACGTTTTTGGTAGGCCTGGATCACGAAGCCGATGCCGTTCCAGCCGGCCAGCTGCGGTTCGAAGCACAGCTTCTCCAGCAGATCGAGCGAGATCTCCAGGCGGTCGGCCTCTTCGGCGTCGATGTTGATGCCGATATCGTACTGGCGTGCCTGCAGGGTCAGCGACAGCAGGCGCGGGTAGAGCTCTTCCATGACGCGTTCGTACTGCGCGCGGCTGTAGCGCGGGTGCAGGGCGGACAGCTTGATGGAGATGCCGGGGCCTTCATAAATACCACGGCCGTTGGAGGCTTTGCCGATGGCGTGGATCGCCTGCTGGTAGGAAACCAGGTAGGCCTGCGCGTCGGCTTCGGTCAGGGCAGCTTCGCCCAGCATGTCGTAGGAGTAGCGGAAGCCTTTTTCTTCGAGCTTGCGCGCGTTGGCCAGCGCTTCGGCGATGGTTTCGCCGGTCACGAACTGTTCGCCCATCAGGCGCATCGCCATGTCCACGCCTTTGCGGATCAGCGGTTCGCCGCTCTTGCCGATAATGCGGTTCAGCGAACGGGACAGATTGGCTTCGTTATGCGTGGACACCAGCTTGCCGGTGAACAGCAGGCCCCAGGTCGCGGCGTTGACGAACAGCGACGGGCTGCGCCCGAGGTGCGAGTGCCAGTTGCCGTTGCTGATCTTGTCGCGGATCAGGGCATCGCGGGTCGGTTTGTCCGGAATGCGCAGCAGCGCTTCCGCCAGGCACATCAGCGCCACGCCTTCCTGCGAAGAGAGGGAGAACTCTTGCAGCAGGCCTTGCACCATGCCGGCGCGGCCGTTTGCACTTTTTTGGTTACGCAACTTCTCGGCGATACCATAGGCCATTTTGTGAGTGGCCTGTGCAAGATCGGCGGGTAATCGCGCCTGTTCGAGCAACATCGGCACCGCTTCGGTCTCCGGGCGACGATAGGCGGCGGTGATGGCGGCGCGGGTAACCGACTGCGGCAGAATTTGTTCGGCAAAATCGAGGAATGGCTGGTGTGACTCTTCCTGCGCTTGCGGCATAATGTCGTCCGCTTCAGGCTGGCCCGCAGCGGCCAGCGCTGGAATTTCAGGAATATCGGAACCGCTCTCGAGACGCTCGAGGTAATTAAAGATGGCCTGCTTGATGAGCCAGTGCGGCGTGCGATCGATGCGCTGCGCGGCGCTCTTGATCCGGTCGCGTGTTGCCTCGTCGAGTTTCACGCCCATTGTGGTAGTGCCCATGCCAATCCAACTCCTGTGTTTAGGTTTAGAACCTATCCCATCAGGCTAGACAAACAGCAGGCCGGAAAGCCTGTTGGGATAGGTTCGTGAGATGTGTGGTGTCAAGAATGCAGACAATATCCTGCATGTTGCAACTTTGTGCAACCTTGTTAAATCAGGCTGATGAGCGAAGTGTGAGTTTCATCGATTTTTTAACATGGCCAGTTGGCACGAATGTTGCGTTATTGAGCGAATGCGGCGGGGTTTATGCTGCCGCAGACGCTTTACCTTGCGGTATATAAGGGTAATAACCAGGTGCAACTCATTTTGCTTGTCGTGAGTGCAACCTTTGGGCCCGGTAAATGTGACGCAGGGTAAACTTTGTGTAACTTTGTTGTTAAATATCTTGTTGGTTGATGAAAGGCTCATCTAGGATAACCGACGGTCAACAATTACGGGCAGAAACTATTTTACCTGCACTTGCTCGCAGGCTGCGCCACGTTCCGGTGCGGCGGCCAGTGAAATGCATTGCGCGTGGGTTTACCGGCGCCGGCTTGGCCGGAGCGAAACGCGAATAATAATGAAAGTGGAGAATTAAATGACAATGAGCACACCTATGCTGGTGACCTTCCTGGTGTACATTTTCGGGATGGTGCTGATCGGCCTGCTTGCCTACCGGGCAACCAACAACTTTGATGACTATATTCTCGGCGGCCGCAGTTTGGGCAGCGTGGTGACCGCGCTGTCCGCCGGCGCTTCCGACATGAGCGGCTGGTTGCTGATGGGCCTGCCGGGCGCCATCTTCCTCTCCGGCATCTCCGAAAGCTGGATCGCCATCGGCCTGACCATCGGCGCTTACCTGAACTGGAAGCTGGTGGCAGGAAGGCTGCGCGTACATACCGAAGCCAACAACAACGCCCTGACGCTGCCGGATTATTTCACCAGCCGCTTTGAAGACAACAGCAAGCTGCTGCGCGTGATCTCGGCCATCGTCATCCTGGTGTTCTTCACCATTTACTGCGCCTCCGGCATCGTAGCCGGCGCGCGCCTGTTCGAAAGCACCTTCGGCATGAGCTACGAAACCGCCCTGTGGGCCGGCGCCGCGGCGACCATCCTCTATACCTTTATCGGCGGTTTCCTGGCGGTAAGCTGGACCGACACCGTGCAGGCCAGCCTGATGATTTTCGCGCTGATCCTGACGCCGGTGATCGTGATCTTCGCCGTCGGCGGCATCGATACCTCGATGCTGGTGATCCAGGCGCAGAACCCGGCCAACCTCGACATGCTGAAAGGGCTGAACTTCGTCGCCATCCTGTCGCTGCTGGGGTGGGGCCTGGGCTACTTCGGCCAGCCGCACATCCTGGCGCGTTTCATGGCGGCGGATTCTCACCGCACCATCCGCAGCGCGCGTCGCATCAGCATGACCTGGATGATCCTGTGCCTGGCCGGCACCATCGCCGTCGGTTTCTTCGGTATTGCTTACTTCGCCAACAACCCGGATCAAGCCGGTAACGTGTCGCAGAACGGGGAACGCGTGTTCATCGAACTGGCGATGCTGCTGTTCAACCCATGGGTAGCAGGCGTGCTGCTGTCGGCGATTCTGGCGGCGGTCATGAGTACCCTGAGCTGCCAGCTGCTGGTGTGCTCCAGCGCGATCACCGAAGACCTGTACAAGGCGTTCCTGCGTAAAGGCGCCAGCCAGCGCGAGCTGGTGTGGGTCGGCCGCGTGATGGTGCTGGTGGTGGCCTTGATCGCCATCGCGTTGGCGGCCAACCCGGAGAACCGCGTGCTGGGCCTGGTGAGCTACGCCTGGGCCGGTTTCGGCGCCGCCTTCGGTCCGGTGGTGCTGATTTCGGTGATGTGGTCGCGCATGACCCGCAACGGCGCGCTGGCCGGTATGCTGGTCGGTGCGGTGACGGTGATCGTCTGGAAACAGTACGAATGGCTGGGGCTGTATGAAATCATCCCTGGCTTCATCCTGGGTTGCCTCGCCATCGTGGTGGTGAGCCTGATGGGCCACCAGCCTTCCGCCACCATGACCGAGCGTTTCGATCAGGCGGAAGCCGAGTACAAAACGGTGTAACGCCGTTCGATGTCAGTCGGTAAGGGGCGCGCAGAGCGCCCCTTTTTTTGTCTGCCGATCGCCGTCATCCAGCTGTAACACCTGGCGACATTTGATTAGAAAAAATCACCGTCATGCCTCTTGTATTTATTCTTGGCAGAATGATAATCACTCTCGTTGGTTTTTACGTTTCTTTACATAGTCGCCGCGGCTCATTTCGCAACCACCGTCTCTGCCGCCGCGGTCTTTTCAGGGGTGATTATTTATGTTCGTTCCCTTTCTTATCATGTTCCGTGAGGGGCTGGAGGCCGCGCTGATCGTCAGCCTGATCGCCAGCTACCTGAAGCGCACGCAGCGCAGCCAATGGCTGGGCGCGGTGTGGATCGGCGTGATTGTCGCTGCGGCGCTGTGTCTGGCGCTCGGCATCTTCATCAATGAAACCACCGGCGAGTTCCCGCAGAAACAGCAGGAGCTGTTCGAGGGCATCGTGGCGGTGGTGGCGGTGGTGATCCTCACCTATATGGTGTTCTGGATGCGTAAGGTGTCCAAGTCGGTCAAGGTGCATCTGGAAGGGGCGATCGATCAGGCGCTCAGCGCCGGTAAAGGGCAGGGTTGGGCGCTGGTGGCGATGGTGTTTTTCGCCGTGGCGCGCGAAGGGCTGGAGTCGGTGTTCTTCCTGCTGGCGGCGTTCCAGCAAGACGTGGGCGCCGCGGCGCCGATCGGCGCGGTGCTCGGCCTGGTGGCCGCCATCGTGCTGGGCATGATGATTTATTGGGGCGGGGTGAAGCTGCACCTGGCCAAGTTTTTCAAATGGACCAGCCTGTTCATTCTGTTCGTCGCCGCCGGCCTGGCCGCCGGGGCGATCCGTGCCTTCCACGAAGCCGGCCTGTGGAACCACTTCCAGGACATCGCCTTCGATTTCAGCAGCACCCTGTCGACCCATTCGCTGTTCGGCACCCTGCTGGAAGGTATTCTCGGTTATCAGGAAGCGCCGACGGTCAGCGAAGTGGCCGTCTATTTCCTGTATCTGATCCCGGCGCTGATTTTCTTTTTCCTGCCGCAGCGCGCGGAGCCGGCAGCGGCCCCGGCGCAACGTAAAATCAATCATTAATGTTTAATAGGGAATCTCGTATGTCTACTCCGTTATTTCGCCGCAAGGCGTTGCACGCAGCATTACTGGCTATCCCGGCGTTTGCGCTGAGCATCGACGCGTTGGCGGCGGACGTGCCGCAGGTCAAGGTCACGGTCAACGACAAGCAGTGCGAACCGATGCAGCTGACGGTGCCGGCCGGCAAGACGCAGTTTGTGGTGCATAACACCAGCCAGAAAAACGTCGAATGGGAAATCCTGAAAGGGGTGATGGTGGTGGAAGAGCGCGAAAACATCGCGCCGGGCTTCACCCAGAAAATGACCGCCACGCTGGAAGCGGGCGAATACGACATGACCTGCGGGCTGCTGAGCAACCCGAAAGGCAAACTGACCGTCACTGCAGCCACCAACGGTGCCACCGACGGCAAACCAAACGCGCTGGATCTGGTTGGCCCGATCGCCGAATACAAAGTCTACGTTATCAAAGAAGTCGACGGGCTGGTGAAACAGACCAAGCTGTTCACCGACGCGGTGAAGGCCGGCAACGTGGAGCAAGCGCGCAAGCTGTACGCGCCGACCCGCCAGCACTATGAGCGCATCGAGCCGATCGCCGAGCTGTTCTCCGATCTGGACGGCAGCATCGACGCCCGTGAAGACGACTACGAGAAGAAATCGGCGGATCCGAACTTTACCGGCTTCCACCGTCTGGAGAAGGCGCTGTTTGCCGACAACTCGACCAAAGACATGGGCAAATATGCCGATCGCCTGTACCACGACACCGTAGAGCTGCAAAAGCGCGTGAGTGAACTGACCTTCCCGCCGAGCAAGGTGGTGGGCGGCGCAGCCGGGCTGATCGAAGAAGTGGCGGCCAGCAAGATCAGCGGTGAAGAAGACCGTTACAGCCGCACCGACCTGTGGGATTTCCAGGCCAACGTCGACGGCGCGCAGAAGATCGTCAACCTGCTGCGCCCGCTGTTGGTCAAAGCCAACAAGCCGCTGCTGGACAAAATCGACGCCAACTTCAAAACCGTCGACACCATTTTGGCGAAGTACCAAACCAAAGAGGGGTATGAGTCCTATGAGAAGCTGACCGATGCCGACCGCAATGCGTTGAAAGGGCCGATCACCACGCTGGCGGAAGACCTTTCCCAACTGCGCGGCGTATTGGGTCTGGACTGAGGCATACGGTTATGAGCAACAAGGCAGGCCCGAATAACGGGCCTCACCCGCACTCTCAGGAGGCGGCATCCCCTTCACGCCGCCGTTTGCTGCAGGGGCTGGGGCTGAGCGCGCTGGCGCTGGGCGGCAGCCGCCTGGTGCAGGCGGCGGACAAAGCGGCGGAGCCGTTGGCGGCGCCGCAGGATGAGCGCTGGCAGAAACAGCCGTTTTATGGCCGCCATCAGGCCGGGGTGCTGACCCCGCAACAGGCGGCGATGATGCTGGTGGCGTTCGACGTGCTGGCGACCAGCAAAGCGGATCTGGAGCGCCTGTTCCGGCTGCTGACTGACCGCATCGCGTTCCTGACCCACGGCGGCAAGGCGCCGGAGGTGGACGCCAAATTGCCGCCGCTCGATTCGGGGATCATGGGGCCGGAGATTTATCCGGACAACCTGACCATCACCGTCTCGGTCGGCGCATCGCTGTTCGACGAACGCTTTGGCCTGCAGGCGCAAAAGCCGCTGCGGTTGCAGAAAATGACCCGCTTCCCCAACGATGCGCTGGACGCCGGGCTTTGCCACGGCGATCTGCTGCTGCAGATCTGCGCCAACACCAATGAAACGGTGATCCACGCACTGCGCGACATCATCAAGCATTCGCCGGATCTGCTCAGCGTGCGCTGGAAGCGCGAAGGGTTTATCTCCGCGCATGCGGCGCGCAGCAAAGGTAAAGAGACGCCGATCAACCTGCTGGGCTTCAAAGACGGCACCGCCAACCCGAAAACCGACGACAAACCGCTGATGGATAAGGTGGTGTGGGTCGGCGACAACGTCGGCGAGCCGGCGTGGACGGCGGGCGGCAGCTACCAGGCAGCGCGTATTATTCGCTTCCGCGTGGAGTTTTGGGATCGTACGCCGCTGCAGGAGCAGGAAACCATTTTCGGCCGCGAAAAGCACAGCGGCGCGCCGCTCGGCATGAAGCATGAACATGACGAGCCGAACTACGCGAACGATCCCGACGGCAAGGTGATCCCGATGGACGCGCACATCCGGTTGGCTAACCCCCGCACGCCGGAAAGCCAAAGCAATTTGATGTTGCGGCGTGGCTACAGCTATTCCCTTGGCGTTTCCAATGCCGGGCAGCTGGAAATGGGGCTGTTGTTCGTCTGCTATCAGGCCGATCTGGAAAAAGGATTCCTGACGGTGCAAAAAAGGCTCAACGGCGAAGCGCTGGAAGAATACATCAAGCCGATCGGCGGCGGATACTTCTTCGTATTGCCGGGTGTGAAAGAGGGCGGCGACTATTTGGCCAGCGGCCTGCTCAAGGCCTGAGCACGCAATGACGAGGCGGGATCTTCCGCCTCGTTTTACGTTGGCTTGCCTATTGTGCTGGACATTAAGCGACGGAGTTCAATTCAATCCGTCGCCTGCGGATTAAAAAATCTGAAGGGCCCGCCGACTTTGGGGTGTGCAAATTTTAATCGAGAAACTAAAGTGTCATTCGCGGCTTTTAATTGTAATTCATTGATATTAATAGGATAAAAATTTTTCTGGAATGACGCGCCGAGCGTGATATAGTGTTTTTGCGCTAACTGAAAACAAAAGATATAAAATTTTTTTACATTTTAGTAACGCGACAGGATTGAATGTCATTATACTGTAATCATCTGGCGGTAGTTTTCACACGGTGCACAGCTTGAAGCTGTAAATATCACTGCGGGGATCGCTAATGGTAAAGTCCTTGGTTGGGCTGGAAAGAAAAAATAACACATCTCCCCTGATTTCTCGTTGTAACGAGGGTTCTCTCTCCGACTCTCTTTTACCGGCAACTCCGTACTCTTATCGCTACCGAATCTCATCGCTTTTTACTCCACGTTTATTGATGCAGTCCGCGTTGTCCCGTGAAGACACGGCGCTTAAGCGTTGCCGTCGATTCACTTTGTCCCTTGGCTCTTATTGGCTCGGAGGAGGCCAAAACCTAATACGTGTGTGAAACATAATCGCGCGGCCTGGCCGTTGCGGTAGGTGAAACAAACTGTAAGGTGCCACTATGGGTAGACAGAAAGCAGTGATCAAAGCACGTCGTGAAGCGAAACGCGTTATTCGTCGTGACGCTCGTAGTCATCGCCAGCTGGAAGAAGAGTCTGTGACCTCGCTGGTGCAAATGGGGGGAGTCGAGTCTATCGGCATGGCGCGAGACAAGCGCGATAGCTCACCCATCGAGGCTAGAACCGAAGCTCAGGGTCATTACTTATCAGCCATAGAGAATAAGCAGCTGATCTTCGCCACCGGCGAAGCCGGCTGCGGCAAAACATTTATCAGCGCCGCCAAGGCGGCGGAGGCGCTGATCCATAAAGAGGTGGATCGGATTATCGTTACCCGTCCTGTTTTGCAGGCGGATGAAGACCTCGGTTTCTTGCCGGGGGATATCTCCGAGAAGTTCGCGCCTTATTTCCGCCCGGTGTATGACATTCTGGTGCGCCGTTTAGGATCTTCCTTTATGCAGTACTGCCTGCGCCCGGAAATCGGCAAGGTAGAGATTGCGCCGTTCGCTTATATGCGCGGGCGCACCTTCGAAAATGCGGTCGTTATCCTGGATGAAGCCCAGAACGTGACCGCCAGCCAGATGAAAATGTTCCTGACCCGCCTGGGCGAAAACGTGACGGTTATCGTTAACGGTGACGTGACCCAGTGCGACTTGCCGCGCGGCGTGAAATCCGGCCTCAGCGACGCGCTGGAGCGCTTCGAAGAGGACGAGATGATCGGCGTTATCCGCTTTGAGAAACAGGACTGCGTGCGCTCTGCTTTGTGCCAGCGCACGCTCAACGCTTACAGTTAACCTATCCGCTAATGGAAAGGCCGCTTCGGCGGCCTTTTTTATCTCCGCAATTTCCCCTTTCGTTTAACCTTTGTGTAAATTATTGTGGTTTTTTGTATAGATTTTCGTTGAGTTAGCGTTAATGATTAATGGGTTCCAGATTGGCGCGCAACTTGCGTGCGCCGCCAAAAGGACACTATCTGGGGTGTGCGCCGCGCG
The DNA here is from genome assembly GCF_052166245.1 of Serratia sp. CY84636. NCBI lineage: Bacteria > Pseudomonadati > Pseudomonadota > Gammaproteobacteria > Enterobacterales > Yersiniaceae > Serratia > Serratia sp. CY84636. Next base: position 1,278,447 of record NZ_JBJNOX010000002.1, on the reverse strand, counting down.
GCGCATTGAGCGTGAGTTCCTTGATGCGATTCAAACATGAAATATATCATTCTGATTTTGCTTATTTTATGCGTCGTCTATGTGCATTACCGCGGGCGGGTTCGCTACAACGTGTGGCGACAGCTGTCTGACCATTCCACCTTTACCGCACCGCTGAACGTCTTTATGTACCTGTTTTCCCGCGTGCCGACCACGCCGTACCTGAAGCCGGAGCAGTTCCCTGAGCTGGCGGTACTGCGGGAGAATTGGGAAACCATCCGCGACGAAGGACAGAAGCTGATGGAGATCCAGCAGATCAAAGCGTCCGATCAGTTCAACGACGCCGGGTTCAACTCGTTCTTCAAGACCGGCTGGAAACGCTTTTATCTGAAATGGTATGAGGATAGCCATCCTTCCGCCATGACCCTGTGCCCGCAGACCACGGAACTGCTGCGCAGCCTGCCTTCGGTCAAGGCGGCGATGTTCGCCGAACTGCCGGACGGCAGCCGTTTGCCGCGTCACCGCGATCCTTACGCCGGTTCGCTGCGTTATCACCTGGGGCTGATTACCCCCAACGATGACCGCTGCTTTATTGAGGTGGACGGCGAGCGCTACAGCTGGCGCGACGGTGAAGGCGTGATGTTCGATGAAACTTACCTGCACTACGCGGAAAATCAGAGCGGGCAGAATCGTCTGATCCTGTTCTGCGACATCGAACGGCCGATGCGCTACCGCTGGGCGCAGGCGGTGAACCACTGGCTGGGGCGCAATCTGATGAGCGCCGCCACCGCGCCGAACGAAGAGGGCGATCGCACCGGCGGCGTCAACAAGATGTTCAAATACATCTATGCGATACGCCGGGTGGGGAAACGCCTGAAGGCCTGGAACCGCACCGGTTATTACATCATCAAGTGGATTTTGTTCGGGGGGATCGCCGCGGCGATATTCTTCTCGGTATAACGAAGACAGGGGCGCACGGTGTGCGCCCCTTTTTGATCAGGCGAAGATAGTCATCATGTAGGCGGCGAACAGCGCCAGGTGGGCGGTGCCGTTCAGCACGTTGGTGCGGCCGGTCGAGAACGACAGCTGGCACAGCAGCAACACCGTCAGCATCACCACGATATGCGGCGTTTGCAGCCCGAAGATCAGCGTCTGCCCGGTTAGGGTGGCGATGATGGTGACCGCCGGTACCGTCAGGGAGATGGTCGCCAACACCGAACCGAAGAACAGGTTCATGGCGCGTTGCACCTGATTGTTCAACACGGCGCGCAGCGCGCCCAGCCCTTCAGGCGACAGGATCAGCAGCGCCACCAGGAAACCGGTAAACTGCGCCGGCGCATTCATCTTGGTCAGCAGGCCTTCCAGCGGATTGGCGTTGAACTTGGTGACGGCGATAACCGCGATCAGGTGCACGACGAGCCAAGCGGCATGCCAGGCGCTGCTGTGCGAAGAGGGCTTGCCGTGATGCGGGTCGCCATCGTCGTCTTCATGCTCATACACGAACAGGCTCTGGTGGGTTTTGGTCTGGATCACCAGGAACACGCCATACATGGCGGCGGAGATCAGCGCCACCAACAGCGCCTGCCCGGTGCTGAAGTTACCGCCCGGCAGCGCGCTCGGGAACACCAGCACGATCACCGCCAGCGGGAAAATTGCCATCAGATACTGTTTAATGCCGCCCAGGTTGACGTACTGGGTGGCGAACTTGCGCCCGCCGAGCAGCAGCGCGAAACCGACCAGGCCGGCGGAAACGATCATGATGATGGAATACAGCGTGTCGCGCATCAGCGCCGGCGCGGCGTCGCCGGTGGCCATCAGCGCCGAGATCAGGCTGACCTCGAGGATCACCACCGACAGGCTGAGGATCAGCGAGCCGTAGGGTTCCCCCAAACGGTGGGCGAGCACGTCGGCATGGCGCACCACGCTGAAGGCGCTGCTGAGGATCCCCACCAGCGCGAGAATATTGATGCCGACGATCAGCGGAAAGTAAGTGGTGCTGCTCCACAGATTCAACACCACCAGCGCGGCGATGGGGAAGATCAGCGAGTATTCGGTGTGGCGAGATTTGGTGGATCGGCCAGGATCGTGTTGCGACTTCATGAGGGTGGCACTCCTTCTCAAACAGCGTAGCCCGTCAGCGCCGGTTGCCGTGATGCGGCAACTCTGCGTTTCCAGTAGGTATTTTATATTAGGATACACCCACGGCGCCGGTGTGATGTTGTTTTTATCTGAGAAAGCAATTGCTTGCTTTATGTGATCAGGGTAACAAAAAAACCGCACGGGGTGCGGTTTTATTTACTTACTTTTACGCAATAACGCCAATTTTTAACGTTAGATATGAGAAAAGTCGTGTTTACTTATTTAGCATACGGTTAATCAAGGAAAATACAGCCGTTAGTCGTCAATATTATCCATGATTTCATGCCGTTTATTGTGGTAACCCTCTTCATTTAGTCCCTCACGCCAGTAAGGTACGGCATAAAGACGATTACGATCGCATTGGCGTTCGCGACGCAGGTAACGGCGCAGCTTTACCACCAGGCGATCTTCACCGGCGAGCCAGAAGTGCGTTTCGCCCTGCGGCAGGGATTGCGCGCGGAAGCGGGCGATCAGGTCGTCGGTGTTCTCCGTGCCGCCAACGATCCAATTCATCTCAACGCCGGCCGGTTTTCTCAGATCAATCACGTCGGCGGTGCTGTCGACGCGGACGAAAGCGCGCCCGGCGCTGTGCGGCGGCAGATTCTCCAGCAGCGCGGCCAGTGCAGGCAGTGAGGAGGGATCGCCCGCCAGGCAGTAGAAATCGGCCGCCGGCAACATCGGTTTGGGGCCGCCCGGGTTGCTGATGCCGATTTTATCGCCGGCTTTCGCCTGGCGCGCAAAGTCGACCGCCGGGCCCTGGTGATCGTGGATCGCGAACTCGATGTCCACCTCCGCCTGTTCCGGGCGCACGGCGCGAATGGAATAGGTACGCACGATCGGGCGCACGGCGTCCGCCGCCCAGCGGGGGCCGTTTTCGGTCAGCGTCGGCAGATCCGGCTGGGTTTGGCCGGCGAGCGGCAAAAAGACCTTGATGTGCGCAGCGGCGGCGTTGGCCGGGTAGTAGCGCAGATCGGGTGCGGTAAAGGTGATGCGGCGCAGGTGCGGCGTAATGTCCTGTACGGCGCTGACGGCGATCAGGTAGGGGGCGCGTGAGCGAGGGGCTTCGGTAGTCACGGGGATCTCCTTATAGTTCGTTTGGCGGTGAGTATATCATGCCGTTTGATAATGAGAATTGTTTGCTCATTGAGGCGCAACGGCGTGTGAGCTAGGCTTAAGCTTCACGGAATATGCACGGGAGGACGTGATGCCCTATCAAGACACGAACGACTTGCCGGACAATGTGAAGCATGTACTGCCGGCCCATGCTCAGGCGATCTATAAAGAAGCGTTCAACAGCGCCTGGCAACAATACCGGGATCCTGAAGACCGACGCGGTGACGACAGCCGGGAGGAGACGGCGCACAAAGTGGCCTGGGCGGCGGTCAAGCAAAGCTATCGCAAGGGCGACGATGAGCGTTGGCACAAAAAGTAACGCTTTATGGCCTGATAAAATCGCTCAGACGTTATGCTGACCCGGCAATTAATATTATTGCTGCTCAGTACAAATACTTTTCCACGTTAACACCGCTTTGCAACTTGATTGCGCGGCGGGAAAAGAATATGTTCATTATTAATCGGCGCGGTTATTGAATTAATAAAATTCCGCACCTAAAAATAAAATTGCAAAGGTTCAGTAGTGGCGAGGGAGGACGAGAAATCGTATTCCCGGGAGGTTGTAACAGTGTTAACGCGAGATTTTCTGCAAAAAGCGGATTGCAAAACCGCATTCGGCGCTATTGAGGAGTCGCTGTTGCTGACGCCTGAACAGCGCGCAGCCTCGTTGGATTGCACGTTATCGCGCCGGCCGGATCACAGCCCGGTTTGGGTATTCGGTTACGGTTCGCTGATGTGGAACCCGGTTTTTGAATCGGAAGAAGTGCGGCCTGCCATGCTGCAGGGCTGGCACCGGGCGTTTTGCATGCGCTTGACCGCCGGGCGCGGCACGCTGCATCAGCCGGGGCGCATGCTGGCGCTGAAAGAGGGCGGCCAGACCACCGGATTGGCCTTCCGTCTGCCGGAAAGCAAGCTGCGCGAAGAGCTGGAGCTGCTGTGGAAGCGCGAAATGATCACCGATTGCTACGTGCCGACCTGGTGTGAGCTGCAGCTTGAAGGCGGTGAGGTTGTCACTGCGCTGGTGTTCGTGATGAACGCGCAGCACCCGCTGTTTGAAGCAGACACCAGCCACCAGGTGATCGCGCCATTGATCGCCAGCGCCAGCGGCCCGCTGGGCACCAACGCGCAATACCTGTTTGCGCTGGATAACGAGCTGAAGCACCACGGCATGCAAGATGATTGCATCGGCGATCTGGTGCGCTATGTACAGCAATGGTTGCAGCAGAACCGGCCCGGCGCTTTCGGGGCGGAGGCCACGGCCTGAGGCGTTGGCAGGGTGGCAAACAGTGAAGGGCTCAGCACGCTGAGCCCTTTTTCATATATCTAATACCTCTATTTAATAACTTTATTCTGCATGATTATCTAAGGCGCTTTCTTTGTGTGGTTATTTATCTCGTTATTTTTAAAGCCATTCATCATTTTCCCCCGTCGTCATCCCCCAAGAGTAACGATAAATAATTCACTTAGTATTAAATTGCATAACTAAAGGCTATTTTTTATTTGTTCAGCCCCGCAGGACTCCGTATCAATATGGAAAACGCTACCGCAAGAAACAGGGAGACGGGGATGAACTTTCAACAATTAAAAATTATTCGCGAATCGGCGCGCTGCAACTACAACCTGACCGAGGTCGCCAATACCTTATTTACTTCGCAGTCCGGCGTCAGCCGGCATATTCGCGAGCTGGAAGAAGAGCTGGGCATTGAAATATTCATTCGTCGCGGCAAGCGGCTGCTGGGCATGACCGAACCCGGCAAAGAGCTGCTGGTGGTAGCGGAACGCATTCTCAACGACGCCAATAACATCCGTCGCCTGGCGGACGTCTTCAGCAGCAACGATTCGGGGCAGCTGCATATCGCGACGACGCATACCCAGGCGCGCTACAGCCTGCCGGGGGTCATCAAAGAGTTTCGCGCGCTTTACCCGCGGGTGCGGGTGGTGCTCAATCAGGGCAGCCCGGAGGAGATCGTCTCTATGCTGGCCGCCGGCGAAGCCGATATCGGCATCGCCAGCGAACGGCTGATGAGCGACGAATCGCTGGCGGCGTTCCCTTACTATCGCTGGCATCACACCATTCTGGTGCCGGAAGGGCACGAGTTGACGCGTCAGCCGCAGGTGACGCTGGAGATGCTCAGTACCTTGCCGCTGATCACTTACCGTCAGGGGATTACCGGGCGCGCGAAGCTGGATGCGGCGTTCAAAGCGGCGGGTCTGACGCCGGACATCGCGCTCAGTGCGCAGGATTCCGACGTGATTAAAACTTACGTCGAGCTGGGGTTGGGCGTGGGTGTGCTGGCGGACATGTCATATGAAAAAGAGCGCGATCGCGGGTTGGTGAGCCTCAACGCCGAGCACCTGTTTGAACCCAATACGGTATGGCTGGGCCTGAAACGCAGCCAGCTGCAGCGCAACTATGCCTGGCGTTTTATCCAGCTGTGCAACCCGACGCTGTCGCTGACCGAAATCAAGGACAAGGTCTTCTCGTCACAGCTGGATGCGGTGATTGACTACCAGATTTAGTCGGACAGCTGGGCCCCGCCGGATTGCCACGGGGAAGGGGGATTAGTCGTCGGTACGTTCGATCAGGTGACGTTTACTTTTTCTGAACGGGCCGATGGCTTCCCATTCCGGGAGTTCTTCAGGCGGACGCGGGTTGGCCATCTCCCAGCGATGGTGTTGGCGCAAAATCTCGATGGCGATGCGTTTTTGCTCTTGAATGGAGAGCGTAGGGTCGGTCAGATCCTTATTTTCCATTTTGGCTTCCTTTCTGCTCGTTATTTATACGCACCTTATCACATTTGGCCCCGTACTTTTCCAGCGATGGTATGTACTTTTTCAGTGCGTTGAAGCTGGTTTTACATGTCATGGTACCGGGTATTACTTCAAAGGCGGCCTGACGAGTATACAGCGCCAACACGCGGTGATTGATTGCGTGGCTGATAAGTATGTCCGGCGGAGGCACCGGCGTCAGCCTCTGCTCTTGCAGGTTCAGGCCATACAGATACAGCACCTGCAAGCAGTTGCGCAGCATATTGCCTTTCAGGGGATGTTGCGCTTCACGCAGGGAGAAATTCTCCAACGCGACAAGTTCGATAACGTTCTCTGCCTGGAGATAACGGCACAGGCAAAAGCCGGCGCGGCTCAGCGGGCTGGCCATTTGCCGATAGACGAAAGCGAAACTCATCGGCGTTTGGGCATGATATTTAAAAAGAGAGCGCCAATTTAACGTATGCCCGTTTTTTCTGCCTTTTTGCCAGCGCCGGTCTTGTACCGTCAGACGAGTCATAAACAGATCCGACTCAAGCAGGACGCTGTTCATGTCTGTCAGTGTTTGCTCTATCGCTCTCTCATGCCGGTGTGAGACGCCATTTTCTGGTGGATGGTTTTCCATTTTCCCGTCCCTTGGGTGACCGAGCTCACGTTAATCACCCAATGAAACAGACTCAAACCCCGCGCTTCACCGCTGCGAACTGCGCCGCAAAGACAGTTATCCATTGCGGCCAGGTGCCGTGAGAGTGCGATCTGGCGTGCAATACTCTCTCTAATAATCAAAACCCCATCTATATACATAAAAAGAATATCTATAGTGATTTAAGTACCTTCAGCTGCCGATCGTGCTCGCATACACTCGCGAAATTATTATAAATTCCATCCGCTTGGAGAGTTTCAGATGAAAGCGCTCGTTCCTTCTTTGCTGTTTTTAGCCGTGGCGGCCAGCGTTAACGCGCAGGCGGCGACGCCGGCCAACACGCTGGTGATCGCGCAGTCTATCGATGACGTGGTCAGCTTTGACCCGGCCCAGGGATTTGAGTTGACCACGGTGCAGTCGTTCAACAGCCTGTATCAGCGTTTGATCCAGTCCGATCCGCACAACCCTATCGATCTGAAACCGACATTGGCCAGCAGCTGGCAGGCCGGCGCCGACAATCGCAGCCTGACTTTCAGCCTGCGCCCGGACGCCAGGTTCGCCAGTGGCAATCCGCTGCGGCCGGAAGACGTGATCTTCTCGCTTTCGCGGGTGGTGAAACTGAATCTGGAGCCGTCGTTTATCCTCACGCAGCTGGGCTGGAACGCGAAGAACGTGGAGCAACACCTGAGCAAGGTGGATGACCACCAGGTAAAAATCAGCTGGAGTGAAAACGTCAGCCCGGCCTTCGTGCTCAGCCTGCTGTCGGCGCCGGTATCGTCGATCGTCGACGCCAAAGAGGCGCTGGCGCACCAGCAGGGCGACGATCTGGGGCACCAATGGTTGAACAGCCACTCCGCCGGCAGCGGCCCTTATAAAATCCGCACCTATGTGCCGCACGAAGTGGTGGTGCTGGACGCCAACCCAGGCTCGCCGGAAGGGGCGCCGACGCTGAAAACCATCCTGATCAAAAACGTGCCCGATCCGGCCGCGCGCCGCTTGCTGATCGAGCAGGGCGATGCCGATATCGCGCGCAACCTGGGGGCAGACCAGATGGCGGCCTTAAAGGGCAAGCCGGGCGTCAAACCCCTGGCGATTCCTTACGCTTCGCTTTATTTCCTGCAGTTCAACGCCAAGGCGTCACCGGCGCTCGGCAATCCGGCGTTCTGGGAGGCGGCGCGCTGGCTGTTCGATTACAAAGGCATCGCCGACGATCTGCTGAAAGGGCAGTTCCAGAGCCATCAGGCATTCCTGCCGGACGGTTATCTGGGGGCGCTCAAGGATCAGCCGTACAGCTTCAATCCGCAAAAAGCCAAAGAGATACTGGCCAAAGCGGGGCTCAGCAACGTCAGTTTCCGTCTGGACGTCAACAACCAGCCGCCGTACCTGGATATCGCCCAGGCGCTGCAGGCCAGCTTTGCCCAGGGCGGCGTGAAGGTGGAACTGGTGCCGGGCATCAGTTCGCAGGTCTCTACCAAGGTGAAAGCGCTTAACTACGATGCGACGCTGACCTCCTGGGGGCCGGATTATTTCGACCCTAACACCAATGCCGCAGCCTTCGCCTACAACCCGGAAGACGGCAGCAAGACGCTGGCCTGGCGCGCCAACTGGCAGATCCCGGCGCTGAGCAAGCTGACGCTGGCCGCCACCGCGGAAAACGACACCGCCAAACGGGTGGCCGACTACCAGCAACTGCAAAAACAGGTGCAGCAAAGCTCGCCGTTCGTCATCGGCCTGCAGGCGCGCAGCCTGATCGCGGTGCGTGACAACCTCAAGGGTTATGTGCAGGGCATCAACCCTGACATGGTGTTCTACAGCAAGGTCAGCAAGTAATGGCCGCTGAACTGTCCGCCAGCGCCGGGGCGGCCCGGCGGTATTGGCGCTGGGGCGGGCGGCTGCTCGGCGGCGCGCTGTCGCTGGCGCTGACGTTGCTTGGCCTGCTGCTGTTCACCTTCATGCTGTCGCACCTGGCGCCGATCGATCCGGCGCTGCAGGTGGCGGGCGATCACGCCAGTGAAGCCACCTATGCGCAGGTGCGGCACGAGCTGGGATTGGATCAGCCGTTACCGATGCAGTTTTGGCGTTATCTGGTGCACCTGGCGCACGGCGATTTGGGCATTTCGCGCATCACCGCCCAGCCGGTGTTGAGCGATCTGCTGCGTACCTTCCCGGCGACGGTGGAGCTGGCCACCTGCGCCATTATCCTCGGCGCCCTCGGCGGCATTACGCTGGCGTTTCTGGCGGTGCTCAGGCCGGGCAGCTGGCTGGATAACGCGGCGCGTCTGCTGTCGCTGATCGGTTATTCGGTGCCGATTTTCTGGCTGAGCCTGCTCGGGCTGCTGCTGTTCTATGCCACGCTGCACTGGTCGGCGGGGCCGGGGCGGCTCGACGACATCTACTTGTACAGCATGGAGCCGCGCAGCGGTTTCGTGTTGATCGACAGCTGGCTGTCCGGCGATCGCGAAATGTTCTACAACGCCATCGGCCACCTGTGGCTGCCGGTCGTGGCGTTGGCGCTGCTGTCGATGGCGGGCATTACCCGATTGCTGCGCGCGGCGATGCTGGAAGAGTGCAACAAGGAATACGTGACGCTGGCGCGTTCCAAGGGGGCCGGGCGCCTGCGCATTCTGCTGCGCCATGTGTTTCCCAACGTACTGGGCACGCTGATCACCGTACTGTCTCTCTCCTATGCCAGCCTGCTGGAAGGGGCGGTATTGACCGAAACGGTGTTCGCCTGGCCCGGCGTCGGGCGTTATCTGACCTCGGCGCTGTTTGCTGCTGACACGCCGGCGATCCTCGGCGCCACGTTGCTGATCGGCACCTGTTTCGTGCTGTTGAATGCGCTGGCCGACGCCTTGACCTATTTAGTGGATCCGCGAACCCGATGAGCCAATATCTCTCTGAACACGAACCGCAAAGCGAGCCGGTCGTCGGTTACCGCCGCGGTCGGCGCCTGACCACGCTGACGCTGGGCGCGGCACTGGTGGCGATTTTGATCGTCACCGCGCTGCTGGCCCCGTGGCTGGCGCCTTTCGATCCCAATCTGCAGCATATCGAGCTGCGGCTATTGCCGCCTTCCGCCGCACATTGGCTGGGCACCGACGGCTTCGGCCGCGATTTGCTCTCCCGCGTGATTTACGGCGCGCGGCCGACGCTGATTCTGGTGTCGCTGATTCTGGTGTTGACCATACCCATCGGCCTGCTGGTCGGCATTGGCGCCGGTTATCTTGGCGGCTGGGTAGAGCGCATTTTGATGCGCCTGACCGACATTTTCTTGTCGCTGCCGAGCCTGGTGATCGCGCTGGCGTTTGTGGCGGTCATGGGGCCGGGGCTGATGAACGGCGCGCTGGCGCTGGCATTGACCAGCTGGCCGGCCTTTGCCCGCCAGGCGCGGGCCGAAACCCTGGCGCTGCGCCGCAGCGACTACCTGGCGGCGGCGCGCATGCAGGGCATCAACGGGCTGCGGCTGATGGTCGGCCATATTTTACCGCTGTGCCTGCCGAGTGCGGTGGTGCGCGCGGCGCTGAGTCTGGGGGGCATCATCCTGTCCGCTGCCGGTCTGGGGTTCCTCGGCATGGGCGTCGCGCCGCCGACCGCCGAATGGGGCTCGATGGTGGCCGAAGGCAGTAAAGTGATTTTCGACCAATGGTGGGTCGCCGCCGCGCCGGGCGGGGCGATCCTGTTCGCCAGCCTGGCGTTTAACCTGCTGGGCGATGGCCTGCGCGACAAAATGGATCCTCGTCATGGGCACTGATAAAACCTTATTGACCGTCGAACGCCTGGCGATCGGCGTGCCGGGGCCACAGCCGGTGGCGCTGGTGAAGAATATTTCGTTCAGCATGGGGCGGGAGCGGCTGGCGCTGGTCGGTGAGTCCGGCTCCGGCAAGTCGTTGACCGCGCGTGCGCTGATGGGGCTATTGCCGCCGCCGTTACAGCTGCAGGCGCAGCGCCTGACGTTGGGCGATGAAGACTTAACGCACCTGAGCGAGCGCCAGTGGAGCCGGCTGCGCGGCGACCGGGTGGCGATGGTGATGCAAGATCCCAAGCATGCGCTGAATCCCAATCAGCCGATCGGCCGTCAGGTGGAGGAGCCGCTGGTGCTGCATGCAAAGCTGAGTCGCGCCGAGCGGCGTGAAAAAGTGCTGGAGATGCTGGCGGCGGTGGGCTTGCCCGATCCGGCGGCGCTGTGCCGCCGCTATCCGCATCAGCTCTCCGGCGGCATGGGGCAGCGGGTGATGCTGGCCATTGCGCTGATCAACGATCCGCAGCTGTTGATTGCCGACGAACCGACTTCGGCGCTGGATCACCAGATGCGCGATCAGGTGCTGCAGCTGATAGACAATCTGGTGGCGCAACGCAATATGGGGCTGATCCTGATCAGCCACGATTTGCAGCAGGTGGCGCACCACTGCGAGCGGGTACTGGTGATGTACAAAGGTGAGCTGTTGGATCAGCTGCCGGCGGCAGCGCTGGCGCAGGCCACGCACCCTTATACCCGCACGCTGTGGGCGTGTCGGCCGAGCCGCGAGACGCGCGGCAAACCGCTGCCGGTGCTGGATCGCGCGCTGTTGGAGACGTTGAAATGAGCGTGATTGCACTGGAGAACCTGAGCGTCAGTCACCGCCAGGGCTACGAACTGCGCACCGTGGTGCATGAGGTTAACCTGCGCATCGAACCGGGCGAGTGTTTCGGGCTGGTGGGGCCTTCCGGCTGCGGCAAGTCCTCTTTGCTGTGGGTGCTGGCTGGGCTGAACGGCAGCTGGCAGGGCAACTTTGAGTTGCTGGGGCGGCGGCTGCAGCCGGGGCAGGCGTTTACCGGCGAACTGCGGCGCGAGGTGCAAATGGTGTTTCAAGATCCCTATGCTTCGCTACACCCCAAACACCGGCTTTTGCGTACGCTGTCGGAGCCGCTCAAACTGCTGAAGGAAAGCGACATCGAACGTAAAATCAGCGCAGGCTTTCGCCAGGTGGGGTTGGATCCGCGCCTGCTGGATCGCTACCCGCATCAGCTGTCGGGCGGCCAGCGGCAGCGCGTGGCGATCGTACGCGCATTGTTGCTGCGGCCGAAGCTGCTGTTGCTGGACGAACCGACTTCGGCGTTGGACATGTCGGTGCAGGCGGAGATCCTCAACCTGCTCAACGAGCTGAAACAGGCGGGCGATCTGACTATGGTGCTGGTCAGCCACGATGCGGACGTGATTGACCATATGTGCGATCGTTCGGTGGCGATGGCGCACGGCCGCATCATCGTTTGAACCTATGCCCGCCAACGCGGCGGGCATATCCATCGTGGTAATAAATAAAGCAATTTATCGTCGTTCTTCCGTTAATTCTTACCCCCTACACTCGACAAACAGCGCAACCGCGTGATTGTGGAGAGTGTATCGATGAAACGGTTAATCCCAACTTTATTGTATGGCGCGCTGGCGGCCGCTTTCGGTGCGCAGGCCGCCACCCCGCAGGATACTTTGGTGGTGGTCAGTTCGCTGGAGGGCATTATCAGCCTCGATCCGGCGGAGAGTTTTGAAACCGTCAGCTCGGCCAATCTGGTCAACCTTTATCAGCGCCTGGTGGCGCCGGATCGCGCCGCGCCGCAAAAGCTGGCGCCGGACGCCGCGGGCAGTTGGCAAGCGGGCGCCGATGGCCGCAGCCTGACCTTTACCCTGAAACCGCAGCAACGCTTCGCTTCCGGCAATCCGCTGCGGCCCGAAGACGTCATTTTCTCGCTGGTCCGCGCGGTGAAGCTGAACAAGGCGCCGTCGTTTATTCTCGGCGAGTTTGGCTGGACGCCGGATAACGTTGAGCAGCAGCTGAAAAAGGTGGGAGATAACCAGGTGCAGCTTCGTTGGCCCGCCAACATCGGCAGCGAGCTGGCGTTGCGGCTGCTGACGGCGAACGTGGCCTCGATCGTAGATGAGAAGCTGCTGAACGAGCACGCGCAGCAGGGTGACTACGGCAATGCCTGGTTGCGCAGCCATTCCGCCGGCGGCGGTCCATATCGGGTAAACAACTATGTGCCGCACGAGGCGCTGCTGTTCGGCCGCAACGACTATGCGCCGTCGCCGGCCAGACTGAAAACGGTGTTGTTCAAGAACGTCAGCGACGCCGGCACCCGCCGTTTGTTGCTGCTGAAAGGGGATGCCGACGTGGCCTACGATCTGGGGGCCGATCAGTTCGACTCGCTGCGCAATGTGCCAGGCGTACGCATCGAGCAGGCCGATGCGCCCCGGGTCTATTACCTCGGTTTCAACACCGGTAGCAAAGACAACCCGGCGCTGGGCAATCCGGCAGTGTGGCAGGCGGCGCGCTGGCTGGTGGATTATCAGAGCATCGCCGAGCAGCTGTTGAAAGGGCAATATCGGGTGCATCAGGCCTTCTTGCCGCAGGGATTGGACGGGGCGCTCGACGATCGGCCGTTTAGGCTCGACGTGGACAAAGCCAGACAGATCCTGCGCGAGGCCGGCATCGCCGAAGGGACGCGCATCAGTCTGATCGTCATCAACCAGCCGCCGTATACCGACATCGCGCAGGCGTTGCAGGCCAGCTTTGCGCAGGCCGGGCTGCGGCTGGATATCCAGCCGGTGGTGGAGAGCGATCTGTGGGGCAAGATGCGCGGCCGCGATTTTCAGGCAATCTTCACCTACTGGGGCGCCGACTACCTGGATCCGAACACCAACGCCAGCGCCTTTGCCTACAACGTACCCGGTGGGCCGAAAACCCTGGCCTGGCGCACCCAGTGGGGCATTCCCGCCATCAGCGCGGAAACGCGTGCCGCGGCCGCGGAGGGCAACAGCGCCGCGCGCAGCGCACGTTACGTCACGTTGCAACGTGAACTGCAGGTCAGTTCACCTTATGTGGTGGCTCTGCAGGGGCAAACGCTGGTGGCATTGCGGGACAACGTTGAAGATGCCCGGGTGGATATCGCCAACAGCATGCTGTATCTGGACCGGGTGAGTAAGTAGCGACCGCGCCGCGCGCCTGGCCGGGCTTCTGGCGCGCCAAAGGCCGACAGCGTGTGAAATCGCCTGCTGTTGCAACCGCGAAGCGCGAGAGGTTGTATCAAGGTGAAATAAAATGAAATTTCATAACGTGCTCATGTGGCGGTGATAGATTGGCGCTGAAAGGCGGCGTTGTTTACGCCTTTTAGCGCGGTCGTTCGCAATGATGCGAACACATCACGTCAGGAGAGATTATGGACAATAACGGAAACGCTTCAGTGGAGCGCGTAGCAACCTTGCTCGCCACCGGCGAGGTTGTGACGCCGGAACAGTTTTATCAGGACAGCGACGGAAGCAACTGGGGACCGGCGATCAACAAAGCGGCGGCGGCGGCGCTGCAAGCCGGCGGTACGTTATCCCTGGGCAAACGGGTGTATACGGTCGCCGGGCACGTACTCATTCAGACGACAACGGACATCTACGGCGGCATCGGTTTGCGGGTGGTCGGATTGGGGCGGGCGACCAAAATCGTCAAGACCGCAGACAGCAGCTATACCAATGAACAAGGCGAAACCAAGAAAGCGGTGATCGTGGTGAAAGGCTTCGCCAATCTGACGCTGCACGGCTTGACGTTGCGGGATGATACCGGCGCAGACGATACCCACGGCGTATGGTTCAGCGATCTCAATATGACGAAGTTTGATATCCGTGACATCTACACCCAGGTTGGCGGTTATTCGCTGTTTGTGTCGGGCGACATGTTCATTAACTGGCTGGTGAACGTGCAGATGGAAGCTAACGCCAATCGCCCGGGCGATGGGGTGCTGTGGATGAACAAGTCCGGCACCACCAATTTTATCGACGGGCTCTACGCCGCTCGCGCCAAAGGCACCGCGTTCAGAATTTCAGGGTTTTACTCTACGGTCGGCTCGTTGGCTGCGGATGACTGCATCGGCGATATCTACTATTTCAAAGATTTTAACGGCACGATCAATTCCTTGGGCTGCGAGAACCGCAATACGCAGCGCGCCGCCAGTGTCAGCGTGCTGTCCACCAACTTTGCCCAGGGCACGATAGGCAATATCAATATCCAGGACGCGCAGAACGTGGAAAGCGGGGGCGTGTTGTGCCGGTTCATCAACGAATCCCGTTGGGATATCGGTCAGTTGAATCTTTACAGCGGTTCGAAAACGCCTTTCCCGGTGGCGATCGCCGCCTGCAACAACAATACCGAGGTAACCTTCAGTAACGTCTATAACGGCGGCGTCCCGGTGGCCGGCAAAAGCACCGTCGACGTTACGTCGTTTTTAAGCGGGGTCGAAGCGATGTACAGTCTGGGTGAGCGGGCTATTGCCCCTTCCTCCACCAGCAATCATTTGCCGCGCAATATCTCGAAACAGCCATCGTGGACTTTGTTAGGCACCCTGACCGCGCCGGATCGGCAACCCACAACGCACATTACGCTTCAGCAGGGCGTAAGCACCAAGGTGCTGGCGTGCGATTTATATATCACGTTCGACCTGTCTTCGCAGGCGACCGCCTTTGTCGTCAATAGAGGCAGCTATAGCGCGAAAAGTGCCTTTATGTTGCGGCGCACCGGGCCGTTGAGCTGCGAAATATATTATCGCGTCGAGAAGGATTTCGGCTTTGGCAGTTATCAGGTGCAGACTACGCGCGGCAGTTACTGGCGGCCGGACGGCGTTTCGTTGAGCGCGCCCCCCTCCGATGCGTTGGAAATCCGTAGCGACGAGATGTTATCCACGACCAGGCTCACGGCGGTCCAGCCACTGGCCAATCCGACAACGGCCAGCACGGCAGAAGTGGCCGGATTACTCAATCGGCTGATCGAGGCGCTGAAGACCTAACCGAACAACGTCAGCGCGCTTTGGTCGGCGCCCATCAAGAGCTGCAGCCAACCGGCCGCCGCCAGGGCGATACCGAAAGGTTGCGGCGTTCGCCAGCCGCGGCGCGGGTGCCGGCCGTGCGCTACCGCCAGGCCTAACCCGAACGCCGCCGCCAGGCAGACCAACAGCGGCAACGTCGTCCAACCGAGCCAGGCGCCCAGCGCCGCCAACAGTTTGAAATCGCCCTGACCGATGCCGTTACGCCGCCGCACCTGCCGATAAAGCGCGTTGAGCAGCCACAGCGCCCCGTAGCCGGCTGCCGCACCGATAACCGCATCATCCAGCGGTGCCCAGCGGGCGTCAAGGTTGCACAGCAGCCCGCCCCACAGCAGCGGCTGGGTTAGCCGGTCCGGCAGCCATCGGTGGCGCCCGTCGAGCCAGGCCAGGGCGATCAGCAGCGCCGCAGCCGGTGGCAACCACAGCCGGTGCGCTGCCGAAAGGTCGAAAGGCAGCGTCGCCAACGCCAATCCCAGGGCCGTCAACAGCAGGCTGCGGCGGCGCAATCTCGGTAGGTTGGCGCGTACGGCTACCGTTCGCTCCAGCCCGGTGATGAGTGAGAAGGCGAGCAGGCCGGCCGACAACAGCGCGGTGAAAAACAGCACGTGCCACAGTGAGGAAAGAAACATCAGGGTTCCGTCAGTCGTGAAAAAGATGTTTAAAATAACGGCAAAATGCGTATTTCACCGGGGTGAAATGCGGCGGCCTGCGGGATATGCGCGGTTGCGCGCAGCACGGCCTTACGTATTGCATGGCAAAACAAGCCGCTACGTGTCGGCTCGCAGCGTTACTGCACGTTTTATCGGCAAAATCGGCGCTAAAAGAGTGTGAATTCACCTGCGCTCGGAGGGGGGCAAGTCAATGGTGTGATGTGACGGCGTCACTCTGGCCGATTGGGGTTTATCCTATTGTTTCTGTTCGCCAAGCCGTTAGGCTTTAAGGGAGAGGCGTCCCCGCCAGGCCGGGACGTAAGGTTTTTCAGATCTGTCGCGGGAAAGGCGATAGCCAAGCAGTGGGTTGGCGCGATCCAGGAGGGAGAGAAGCCAACGGTGTCATGACAGACGTGATTCAGACAGGATTTATCAAGACCCAAAAACGATTTTGGCGCCGTCGCCAGGCGGCCTGGCTGGCTGGGCCGCTGATGTGGCTGGCCGGCATGGTGCCCGTGTGCGCCGAATCCCCACCGGCGCCGGACGCCGTTATTTCTTCCGAACAGCAAGCTGCGGATCCGGCCGAGAACTTGCCGGATCTGGGCGGTGCGCCCGACGACGCCGCGCGTGAAAAACAGTGGGCCGAGATGGCCAAACAGCTCGGCGAGAAAGATCTGAACAACGTTTCACGTCAGCAGATGCGCAGCCGCGCCGAGGATTATTTGCTGGGCCAGGCGGCCGACACGCTGCAGCAACAGGCGCAGGAACTGTTGTCGCCGCTGGGCACCGCGCGGCTATCGTTGAAAATGACCGGGGAGGGGGACTTTACCGGCAGCAACGGGCAGTTATTCAGCCCGCTGTACGACGTCGACGGATTGCTGACCTACAGCCAGATCGGCTGGCTGCAGCAAAGCGCTGGGGCGCTGGGCAATTTTGCGCTGGGGCAGCGCTGGATCGTCGGCGACTGGCTGCTGGGCTACAATACGGCGCTAGACAGCGATTTCGCCCGGCAGCGCAATCGTGGCAGCGTCGGTGCGGAAGCCTGGGGAGACTACCTGCGTTTCTCCACCAACTATTACTACCCGCTGTCGGCGCTGTCGCAGCAGCCCGGCGATGGGGTGTTTTTCAGCCGCCCGGCACGCGGTTACGACATCACGACGCAAGGCTACCTGCCGTTTTACCGCCAGATCGGCGGTTCGCTCAGCTATGAGCAGTATCTGGGCGACAATGTCGATCTGTTCGGCAGCGGCAAAAAGCAAAGCGATCCGCGCGCCATGCAGCTGGGGCTCAATTACACCCCGGTACCGCTGGTGACGATGAAGGCGTTGCACAAGATTGGCGCGGGCGGGCAGAGCCAGGAGCAGGTTGAATTGGCGTTGAGCTATCGGCTCGGGGTGCCGCTGGTGAAGCAGATTTCGCCGGAGTATGTGGCGCAGGCCAAGTCGCTGCGCGGCAGCCGTTACGATCCTATCGAACGCAAGAACGTGCCGGTGCTGGAGTTCCGCCAGCGCAAGACGCTGCAGGTGTTCCTGGCCACGCCGCCGTGGAGCCTGCAGGCGGGAGAAACCGTGCCGCTGGTGCTGGAAATCAAGGCGTTGAACGGGATTTCTCATGTCAGTTGGCAGGGGGATACGCAGGCACTGAGCCTGACGCCGCCGCACAACGCCAACGATCCGCAGGGCTGGACGGCGATCGTGCCGCCGTGGGACGACGCGCCGGACGCCGTCAACAGCTACCGGCTGGCGGTCACGCTGGAGGACGATAAACAGCAGCGCGTGACCTCGAACTGGATAGCGCTGAAAGTGGCGCCGCCGCTGACCGCGACCTCCGGGGAAGACGCGGGCCTGCCGCCGATCAAAACCCTGACGCCGCCGCCCATTCCGGCGCAAACCGGGCCGCTGTACGGCGGCGATTAACCGTTTTTACCCTGCAGCACCCACACGGCCGCCTCGACGCGGGATTTTAGCTTCATCTTCTTCAGCAGGTGTTTGACGTGTACCTTGACGGTGCTTTCGGTGATGGTCAGGCGGCGGGCGATCAGCTTGTTCGGCAGCCCCTGAGCGATCAGCTTCAGGATATCCCGCTCGCGCGGCGTCAATTGCTGAATATCGCGATCGGCGCTGGGGCGGTTTTCCCGCAGGCTGGCGGCGAGGATCGGCGTCAGCGTCTCGCTGAGCACCATCTGCCCGGCCGCGGCCTGATGCAGCGCCTTCAGCAAATCCTCCGGCTCCATGTCTTTCAACAAGTAACCGTCGGCGCCGCGCTTGAGCGCGCTGACGACGTCGTCTTCATGGTTGGACACGCTGAACACCACGACGCGCCCTGACAGGTCGGTCTGGCGCAGGCGATCCAGCGTTTCCAGCCCGTTGATGCCGGGCATGTTCAGATCGAGCAGGATCAGATCCGGATCGTGCTGTTCCGCCAGCGCGACCCCTTGCTCACCGTTGCTGGCTTCGGCGATGACCTGCAGGCGAGCGTCCATGCCAATCAGCTGTTTTACGCCGTTGCGCAGCATCGGGTGGTCGTCGATCAGTAAGATTGTGGCGGCGGTTTCTGTCGTCATGGTGTCTCCGTTAGTCGATGGCGTGGTTATCCGGCGTGAAGCTGACTCGCACCTCGGTGCCGCCGCCGCTGCGCGGTAAAATGTCACAGCGGCCGTGCAGGCTCTTGGCGCGATCGCGCATGATGATCAAGCCGTAATGGTCGGGGCGAGACGTCTCGGCCGGCAGGCCGCGTCCGTTGTCGCATACGCTCAGGGTTACTTCGCCCCGTTTGTTGATGACCTGAATGCTCACCTGGCTGGCGGCGGCATGCTTAAGGATATTGCTGAGCGCCTCGCGGGCGATCTGCAGCAGGTGAATGGCCTGGTAGGCGGGCACCGTACGCGGCCCCAGTTGGTAATCGAGATGGATGGTCAGGCCCAGTTTGGGATTGAACTCCGCGACCGTCGATTGCAACGCCGCCAGCAGGCCCGGCTCGGTCAGCTGCAGGCGGAAGGTGGTCAGCAGCTCGCGCAGCTGGCGATAGGCGCCGTTCAGCTCTTCGCGCATCTGCTGCACCAGCGCCTGACTGGCGGACGAGAGCGTTTCGCCCTGCATCTGCAGGCAGGCGATCTGCATTTTCAGGCAGGAGAGCGATTGGGCGATAGAGTCGTGCAGCTCGCGGGCGATCGCCGCCCGTTCTTCCATCAGCATCAGCTGCTGCTGGTGGTCGACCTGACGCTCGATGGCCAGCACGCTGGTCAACTGCTCCACCAGGGTGTTGATCAACTGGCGGTGCTCATCGTTCAGCGGCTGTTGCGGCGCATGTTGCGCCACGATCACGCCGTAGTCGCCGAGCTTGTCGCTCAGGCTCCAGCTCAGCGACGGGTTGTCGGGATGCTGGCGGTCGCTGTCGTTCAGGCAGGCGCTGCACACCGGATTATGGCAATGCTCCGGCCGCAGCGGCTGGTTGCCGCTCAGCTGCAGCAGCGGCTCCCGGCTGTCGTTTTCATACAGCCGTACCTGAATGGCGCGCAGCGGCGTCAGGGTTTGCAGTTGATTGAGCAGCGGCGTCAGGCGACTGCACAGCGGTTCGCTGGCGTGCAGCAGGCGGCTGGCGCGATAGAGGAAGCTCAGCACCTGATTTTTCTGCTGCAGGTCGGCGGTCTTCTCGGCCACGCGCTGCTCCAGCCCGCTGTAGGTGGCCGACAGCTCGTCGGACATGGTGTTCAACGCGCCGCCGAGCGACGCCATTTCATCCTGGTGGCCGCGCTGCGCGAAGCGGCGGCTAAAGTCGCCGCGGCCCACCGCCAACGCCATCTCCACCAGCTGTCGCCACGGATGCAGCAACCGGCGGCGCAGGTAGCAGGTGGTGCCGATCAGCAGCAGCAGGGTCAGTGCGATGAAGCCGGCCTGCACCAGCGTCACCATCAGCAGGCGGCGCTCGGTTTGCCTGTCGATATCCGAGACCAGCTTATCCAGCAGCTGCACGAAGTGCGCCACCTGCGGCGCGGCATCGGCCGGGCGCTGCGCGCTGCGCAGGCGAGGTTGCAGGGTCTGCTGCCAATAGTCGCGCAGGGCGTCGAAAGGTTGCGTCAGCCCTTCCTGTTCCACCGAACGCTGCAGGTCAGGGCTGTTTTCGTCGCGCTCCAGTTCGCGGATCAACGTTTCATGCCGCTCATCGAGCGGCACCTGCGCCAGCAGCCGGTAGCTTTGCATACGCAGCGATCCGGCCTTGTTGATGGCGTGCGCATTGCCCTGAATGCTCTGCGACATCCAGGCGGAAATCCCCATGCCGGCCACGCCCAGAATGCCCGACAGCAACATCAGCAGGGCGACCTGATTCACGATCGAAAGCGGGGCCAACAGGCGTTTCATAAGCGCGGATTCCTGGCGTTTGGCGCCGCTGAGGCTCAGGGGCGAAGGCGGCGACGGGGGTAAACAAGTAACGATTCAGCCGTATTTTTGATTATCCCTGAGCATAACCCCATACCTCGAATGAAGTACCCATTAGTTTCCGGCGGGGGGGCAGGACGATGAAAGCGATGCAGGTTTTATTCTCAATGCATTGATTTTAATTGATTTAATTTTTAATTGTGGCGTACCCCTAAGGGGATGAGGGTGCTATTTGCGGCGCCAACTACTTGCATTCGGGTTGATATACATCAACTTTGCCGCCGGGGCTGCCCCCTAGGGTGTGCGGAATGATCCCCCGTGTCTGAGGTTTTTATGTCGCAACTTGCAACGCCTTCATCAAAGAAAACCGGTGCGCTGATTCAGGACTGGCGTCCTGAAGACAGCGCCTTTTGGCAGCAGCGTGGCCATCGTATCGCCACCCGCAACCTGTGGATTTCCATTCCCTGTCTGCTGCTGGCCTTCTGCGTCTGGATGCTGTTCAGCGCCGTCGCGGTCAACCTGAACAAGGTGGGCTTCAATTTCACCACCGACCAGCTGTTCCTCCTGACGGCGCTGCCGTCGGTTTCGGGCGCCATTTTACGCGTGCCGTATTCATTCGTGATCCCGCTGTTTGGCGGCCGCCGCTGGACCGCCATCAGCACCTGTTTCCTGCTGGTGCCGTGCCTGTGGTTGGGATTCGCGGTACAGGACAGCAGCACGCCGTACAGCGTGTTCGTCATCATTTCCCTGCTGTGTGGCTTCGCCGGCGCCAACTTTGCCTCCAGCATGGCCAACATCAGCTTCTTCTTCCCGAAAGCGCGTCAGGGCGGTGCGTTGGGACTTAATGGCGGGTTGGGAAATCTGGGCGTCAGCGTTATGCAGCTGGTCGCGCCGCTGGCGATCTCTTTCAGCCTGTTCGGCCTGTTTGGCGGCACGGCGCAAAATCAGGCCGAGGGAGGCCAGCTGTGGCTGGAAAACGCCGCCTGGATCTGGGTGCCGTTCCTGCTGGTGGCCACGCTGGCGGCCTGGTTCGGCATGAACGATCTGGCGGCGGCCAAGGCATCGTTACGTCAGCAACTGCCGGTGCTCAAGCGCGGGCATTTGTGGATGCTGAGTTTGCTGTACCTCGCGACCTTCGGATCTTTCATCGGTTTCTCCGCCGGCTTCGCCATGCTGTCGAAGACGCAGTTCCCGGACGTGGTGATCCTGCATTACGCGTTCTTCGGGCCGTTCCTTGGGGCGCTGGCGCGACCGGTTGGCGGTGCGCTGTCTGACCGCTTCGGCGGCGTGCGGGTGACGTTGATCAACTTTGTGGTTATGGCCGTTTTCGCCGCGCTGTTGTTCCTGACCTTGCCGAGTGCGGGGGAGGGCGGTTCGTTCATCGCCTTCTACGGCATCTTTATGGTGCTGTTCCTCACCGCGGGGCTGGGCAGCGGCTCGACTTTCCAAATGATTGCCGTCATTTTCCGTAAAATCACTGTCGATCGCGTCAAAGCGGCCGGCGGCAGCGATGAAAGCGCGCAGCGTGAAGCGGTGACGGATTCTGCCGCCGCATTGGGCTTTATCTCGGCGATTGGCGCGGCCGGCGGTTTCTTCATTCCCCAGGCGTTCGGCACTTCGCTGGCGATGACCGGTTCGCCGGCGGGGGCGATGAAAGTGTTCCTGGTGTTTTATATCCTGTGCGTGGTGATCACCTGGGCGGTGTATGGCCGCAAGAAAAAGGCCTGAGTATCAAACGGCTTTCTCTATCCCTTCCCGACAGGGGAGGGATATTTCGTTCATTCCGAGTCATCTCTTCTCTCCTCCTCAGTGAAATTTTCTGTCTTTAGGTAAAATTCTCATCCCCGATTACCGTTTTTTTCTTTTTTTATAGCACTATCTCTCAATGTCAGAATGCTTTCGCGTAAACGGATTATATTATTTGCACGGTTTTTTCTTTTTATTGAGAGTATTCCTGCATTAAATCATTAATGCCTTTCCCGCAGGTTAAATGAAATTTCCGGGAGGGTGAGGCATAATTAGTGCGATTGTTATAAGATCATCTATAGGGTTTTGTCTTAGATGCTGCGCCCATCCACTGGAATGAACCCTGGGGTTAAATCAGACAACTCTCATTCTGTTTTTTCCGGCTTTTTGTAGTCTATCTGGCAATCAGATTAGGTGGAAAAACAGGATGAATTCACGTGGCGGAATGAAATTTCACAATTTTATTCGATTAACAATCAAACAACACTGCTGGCTTTTTCTTTTAAAATCAATGAGGTGCTAGTTTGAATTTTACGGTAATCATGAAAGAAATCCATGTTGCCAACAGGGAAAAAGAGTCGTTTGGATAAACATAACATCCTTAATCAGGCCTAATGTAAAAAATGAAATCAGAAAATTTTTATAAAAGCCAATATCCAATGGATGCAACCTGTTGAGTTTACATTTAATTTCTTGAACATTTTTTGATATTTCTATACAAAGTGTGCAGGACAGGCACGCTAAGGAAATTAAAAGTGAATCTTGATAAAAGAATAAAGATTAGGAATCTCGATGTTCTGACTCCTGCCGGGGAGAAATTCCGTCTGCGTTGGAAGGAGTATCAAATTCTTTCGCTGCTTGTCGCCAGATCACCAGAACTGGTTACCCGAACGGAAATTATAGAAAATATCTGGAAAGGAACGTATTGTTCAGATTCAACGATAAATCAAACAATTAAATCTATTCGTCAGAAAATTAGCGACGCGGAACATACGCTTATCAGAACCATTCCTCGTTTGGGTTACAAGGTGGAAAATCAAGCCGTTTTTCACTTTATATCCGAAGATGAGGACTACGCTGACGACGATATATTAAATGACGGCAATGATATTGGCGCTGATATTCAAGCGGAACTTTCCGAAAATGAAAGTGAATCGCCTGAAATCAACGAAGAGAAAATAGATAAGCCGCGTAAATCGCCCCTTGTTGCTGCGCCTGTCGCAACGATGGAATCAGCCAAAGCACCGGTGCAGGAAAAGAAGCCGGCGGCAGTGCGTCGCTTTTTCAGCATGCCTGCCAGCCGCGTAGTGAAATACCTGACGGTATTCGCTTCGTTGCTGGTTATTTCACATTTTTCATATGTGCTCGGTAACCAAACTCGCCCGCCGGTGATCAATGATATTCAGAACAACACGCGCGTTGTGTTGACGCTGACGCTGAATAATCCCCATACCAACAGCCCGCAAACCCTGTTCTGCCTGTACCAGGGCGAGAGCATGGATCAGGCGACCATCGAATGCGTCGACCCTAAGCAAGGGCAGCTTAAATTGCCGGTAAAATATGAGACTTCTTCTACGCCGGGTAAAGGTCAGATTAATCTCATATTGCCGAATAAAACCTTGCAATATCAAGTTGCTTACGATGTTAAAAATTAACGCTGAATGAGGTTTTATCTTTAGCGATAATTTTACATTTGATGAAATCTTTTATTTCATTATTTGTTATTTGAAAGCCAGGTTCGATTTGTCCAGTCTGGAACTCATTACCTAACGCATATTAGCGCCCTGTTTCCATTGCGGTGACAGGAATAATGAGAAACCTGCTGAGTGACAAATTATGGATAAGCGTAAAGTAGCTATTATCGGGGGTTCCGGTTTTATCGGAACACGCCTGGCGAAACGTCTCAGTGAGCGCGACGACCTGACGTTGGTCATCGTTGACAAGCAACCCAGCGCACATTTTCCGGCGCTCTATCAGTATGGCGATGTGACGCAGCCCCAGACCTTGCAAGAACCGCTGGCGGGCTGTGATGCCATCATTAATCTGGCGGCGGAACATCAGGACAATGTCGATCCTATTTCGCTCTATTATCAGGTCAATGTCGAAGGCGCACGCCATGTCTGCATGACCGCCTCCGCATTGAATATTCGCCAAATCATTTTCACCTCCTCGGTTGCCGTTTACGGGTTCGTTGAACAGGAAACCGATGAAGGGGGGCGTTTCGAGCCCTTCAACCATTACGGCAAATCCAAGCTCGAAGCGGAATATGTTTATGAAGCCTGGCGCAAGGCGGATAGCGCAAACAAATTGACCATCATCCGCCCGACGGTGGTTTTCGGGGAAGGCAACCGCGGCAACGTGTATAACCTGTTCCGCCAGATCGCCAGCGGCCGATTCGTGATGATTGGCAGCGGTAATAATATGAAGTCGATGGCCTACGTTGAAAATATTGCCGCGCGGCTGGAACATGCGCTGGATCAACAGTCAACGTATCAGGTCAGCAACTACGTCGATAAACCGGACTTTACGATGAATCAGTTGGTCGACGTTATTTCCTCTTCGCTGGGCAGAGAAAATAAGACGATTCGCATTCCCTATGCCGTAGGCATATGCGGCGCAACCGCCTTGGATGTTGTCAGTAAAATAAGTCGCAAAAAATTCCCAATCAGCCGCGTAAGAGTGCAGAAATTCTGCGCCAGAACGCAATTTAAAAGTAGTGTGCGGAATAATTTCGTGGCGCCGGTAGAACTTGATTCGGCAATCGAAAGAACCATTAAGCATGAGTTTTCTGAGAGATAACTTAACCGCACGCTGGCGTTATTTACCTATTTCCGCCGACAAGCGGATAAATCTGCATTTTTCAGGATTAATTCATGCTGACTTATATCCTGGCAGGATCAATTTTGTTTTTGTTAATAGCGCATTGGGAGCTGTAACTCAAGGGCGGTAGCGTGCTTATTCGCTGGAGGAACGATGTTATATCAACTGAGCGTGATATTTGTGCTGGCGGTCGCCTGGGTGCTTATTGCCCGCCGGGCCGCTTTGGTGGTGGGGTTGGTGGATAAGCCCAATGCGCGCAAGCAACATCTGGGGCATATTCCGCTGGTCGGCGGCATCGCCGTGTACCTGACGCTGACGCTGATGACGCTGTGGCAACCCGCCTGGCTGCCCGACAGCGCCGTCTATCTGTTGTGCGTCACGGCGCTGGTGGTGTTGGGCGTACTGGATGACCGCTTTGATCTGCCCGTGGCGCCGCGCGTCATGGTGCAGGGAGGGATCGCGCTGGCGATGATGCTGGCGGCAGGGATGCAGCTTTCCTCGCTGGGCTATGTCTGGGGCCATCAGGAAGTGATGCTCGGTTATGGCGCGCTGCTGCTTACGCCGCTGGCGGTCTGGGGGGCGATCAACGCCTACAACATGGTCGATGGCATCGATGGGCAGCTGGGCGCCTTGTCCTGCGTCACCTTCGTGGCGTTGGCCATCCTGTTCGGATTGGGCGGCCGGGAAGACCTGGCGCTGTGGTGTCTGGGTCTGATCGTCGCGCTGGCGGCTTATCTGCTGTTTAACCTGAGCCTGTTCGGTGCGCGCAACAAGATCTTTATGGGAGACGCCGGCAGCATGGTGATCGGCTTCAGCGTGCTGTGGCTGGTGTTGCTGGCGACGCAGGGGCCGCAGTCGGTGATGCGCCCGGTCACCGCGCTGTGGTTGATCGCCATTCCCCTGATGGACATGGTGACCGTGATGGTGCGCCGCCTGTTGCGCCGCCAAAGCCCCTTCAAAGCGGGCCGCGATCACTTACACCATATTTTGATGCGCCGCGGGCTCAATGCGCGCCAGGCGCTGGCAATGAGCACCATGCTGGCGGTGACGCTGGCCTGCGTCGGCATTTGCAGCGAAGTGTTGAAGCTGCAGGAAAGCCTGATGCTGGTGGCGTTTCTGCTCTGTTTCTGCGGTTATTTCGCCATGCTGCGTGAACCGCGCCAGGCAACGGTACTCCGCGACAACCCCAGCGTTGGCCGATAATCCTCTCACGGGCTGCGGCAGCAGCCCGTCTATCACGGTACCTCCATGAATCTTCATTTGGCCCTTTTGATGCCGTTGGTCTGCACCTCCGCGCTGTTGAGCGGTTGTACGGTGGTCCCCGGCTCGCATTTACCGACCAGTGGAAAAGCCATCGTCGTGCAGCAGGACGACGATTTCGATTTGAATAACCAGGTACAGGTCTATCGCATGTCGCCGATGCTGCTGCAGAAAATGCGGCGCGTAGAACCGGTCGCCCGGCCGAACCCGGCGCTGGATCAGCGGTTGCAGAGTTATCAATACCGCATCGGCGTCGGCGACGTGTTGAACGTCACGGTTTGGGATCACCCCGAGTTGACCACGCCGGCCGGGCAGTACCGCAGCGCCAGCGACACCGGCAACTGGGTGCATGCGGATGGCACGATCTTTTATCCCTATATCGGGCGCGTGGCGGTGGTGGGCAAGACCGTCACCGAAGTGCGCAGCCTGATTGCCGGCCGTCTGGCGCAGTATGTGGAAAGCCCGCAGGTGGACGTCAGCATCGCCGCTTTCCGCTCGCAGAAGGCTTACGTGACCGGCGAAGTGAAAACCTCCGGCCAACAGGCGATCACCAACGTGCCGTTGACCATCCTGGACGCGATCAACGCCGCCGGCGGCCTGACGGACAACGCCGACTGGCGCAACGTGGTGCTGACCCATCAGGGCAAGGAGCGGGCTATCTCGCTGCAGGCGCTGATGCAGCGCGGCGACATCAGCCAGAACGCGCTGCTGCAGCCGGGCGACATCCTCTACATCCCGCGCAATGACGAACTGAAAGTGTTCGTGATGGGCGAGGTGGGTAAGCAAGCGACGCTGAAGATGGATCGCAGCGGCATGACCCTGACTGAAGCCCTCGGATCTTCCGAAGGGATCAGCCAGACGGTGGCGGATGCGACCGGGGTATTCGTGATCCGGCCGAGCGGCGGTAAAACGCCGCAGCGGCTGGCGACGCTGTATCAGTTCGATCTCTCCGATGCCAGCGCGCTGGCGATGGGCGCTGAATTTCAGCTGGAACCTTACGACGTCGTGTACGTCACTGCGGCGCCGGTCGCGCGCTGGAACCGTTTGATCAGCCAGCTGGTGCCGACCATCAGCAGCTTTAACGATCTCAGCGAGGCTACCTTGCGCGTGCGCAACTGGTAACTCCGCAGGGTGAATAAGGAACAGAAGATGAAAAACAATGCGCTGTCCGTGATGGTGGCCGAACAAGATGAAAAGCTGGAGTGGGAGCGCCTGATCGGGCCGCTGTGGGATAACCGTTGGCGGATCGCCGCCGTGACCGGTTTGGCCGGCGTGCTGGGTGTTGCCTACGCCCTGCTGGCCACCCCGGTATACCAGGCCACGGCGGTGGTGCAGGTGGAGAAGCAGCTGTCCGGCGATTCGCTGCTGCGTGAAACGCTGGACAGCTCGATGGGGCAAAGTTCGGCGACGGAGGATGAGGTGACGCTGGTCAAGTCACGCTACGTGCTGGGCAAAACGGTGGACGCCCTCGGTCTGACGGTGCGCGTCAGCCCGGACTATTTCCCGGTGTTCGGCAAAGGCTTTGCCCGGCTGAGCGGCGAAAAGCCGCCGGTCCTGGACATTACCACGCTGACGACGCCGGAGGACATGCTGGACGAAACGCTGACGCTGACGGTGCGCGACGGACAGCATTACGAATTGAGCCATGACGGCGACAAACTGTTCAGCGGCGTGGTCGGGCAGCCGGTGGCGCAGGGCGGTTGGAACATGACCGTCTCGGCGCTGGACGCGGCGCCGGGCGCCAGCTTTACCGTGGTCAAAGTCGCGCGTCAAAAAGCGGTGGACGATCTGCGTAAATACCTGGACGTGGTGCCGGGTGGCAAGGACAGCGGCATCATGACCTTTACGCTGCCGAGCGAAGATCCGCAGAATGCCGAGGCGATGCTGAAGAACATCACCGACAACTATCTGCAGCAGAACGTGGATCGCAAAACGGAAGAGACGCAGCGTATGCTGGCGTTCCTGCAAGAGCAGCTGCCGCAAACGCAAACCTCATTGAACAACGCCGAAACTCAGCTCAATCAATTCCGCCAGCAAAACGACTCGGTGGATTTGTCGCTGGAAGCCAAATCGGTGCTGGATACTCAGGTGCAGCTCGAGGCCCAGCTCAACGAGCTGACCTTCAAGGAAGCGGAGATCTCCAAGCTCTATACCCGTGTGCACCCGGCTTACCGGGCGCTGCTGGAAAAGCGCGCCACGCTGGAGGCGGAAAAGGCGCGGCTGGGTAAACAGGTGCAGACGCTGCCGAAAATGCAGCAGGAGATCCTGCGCCTCACCCGCGACGTGCAGGTGGATCAGCAGGTTTACATGCAGCTGATGAACAAGCAGCAGGAGCTGAGCATCAGCAAGGCCGGCACGGTGGGCAACGTTCGCATCATCGACGAGGCGGAAACCGCTATCCGGCCGATCAAGCCGCAAAAGGCGTTGATCGTGCTGTTGGCGCTGCTGCTGGGCGCGGCGGGCGCCGCCTCGGTCGTGCTGTTGCGCGCGGCTTTCCATCGCGGCATCAATGACATCGATACCCTGGAGAGACGGGGCATCAACGTCTACGCCACCGTGCCGCTGTCGCCGTGGCAGGTGAAGCGCAACCGCGAACAGCGTCATTTGCTGCCTAAATCCGGCGGCCGGCGCTTGCCGATCCTGGCGGTGGCCGAACCGACGGATCTGTCGGTGGAAGCGATCCGCAGCCTGCGCACCAGCCTGCATTTCGCCATGATGGAGGCCAAGAACAACATTCTGATGGTCTCCGGTGCCAGCCCGGAAAGCGGCAAGAGCTTTACCAGTACCAACCTGGCGGTGGTGGTGGCGCAGGCCGGGCAGCGGGTGCTGTTGATCGACGCCGATATGCGCAAAGGCTTCCTGCACCGCTGGCTGGCGGATGACGGGCATCAGGGCCTGTCCGATCTGCTGGTGGGCAACGTGATGGCGGAACAGGCGGTGCGGAAAACCGCCATCGCCAATCTGGACTTCGTGCCGCGCGGCCAGGTGCCGCCGAACCCGTCCGAACTGTTGATGCATCGCCGTTTCGCCGATTTTCTGCGCTGGGCCGGGCAAAACTACGATCTGGTGCTGATCGATACGCCGCCGATTCTGGCGGTGACGGATGCGGCGATCGTCGGCAATCACGCCGGCACCTCGCTGCTGGTGGTGCGTTTTGAGGTCAACACCGTCAAGCAGATCGAAACCAGCATGCGCCGTTTCGAACAGAATGGGGTGGGGATCAAGGGCGTGATCCTCAACGGCATGGTGAAGAAGGCGTCAACCGACATGAGCTACTACAACTTCGCCTACCCAAGCCATCGGGAAGATCGCCCGCAGGCAGGGGAATAAGCGGGTGAAGGCCATTATCACCAATGCCCTGTGGCTGATGCTCGAACGCGTTTCGCTCAGCCTGTCCGGCATCTTCGTCTCCATTTACGTTGCGCGCTATCTGGGGCCCGCGCAGTTTGGCGCGCTCAACTATCTGTTGGCGACGATTGCCATCGTGGTGCCACTGGTACAGTTGGGCGCCGACAGCATCATTTTCAACCGCGTCGCCCGCCGACAACCAAGCGGCATTCGCCTGATGCTGGCGTCAATACGCCTGCGCCGTTGGCTGTTCCTGGCGGTGACGCTGCCGATACTGACATGGAGCTATTTCAGCCAATCGCCCGCCAGCCAACTGATGACGCTGTTGCTGCTTGTCAGCGCCTATTTCTCGATTCAGGACGTGTACAAGATTTATTACGATGCCCGCCTGCAGTCGAAACGCAATACGCTGATCAACAACCTAGCGCTGCTGCTGTCGATCGGACTGCGGCTGGCGCTGGTGAGCGCCGCGCTGCCGCTGGTGTGGTTCGCGGTGCCCTACATCCTCAGCAGCGCCGTCCCTTACCTGGCGCGCCTCTGGTTATTCCGTGGCGAAGCTGCGGCCTCGCCGCGGGTTACGCCGCGCCAGGCCGGGCGCTATGGCCGTTATTTGCTCAAGGTGGGCCTGCCGCTGGCCATCTCCAGCCTGTCGATAGTGATCTATACCCGCATCGATCAAATCATGCTGGGCAATCTGGTCGGCGAGCAGGCGGTAGGCTGGTTCAGTGCCGCCACCACCCTCAGCCAAGGCTGGGTGTTCGTGCCGATGGCGCTGATCACCTCGTTGATGCCGGGCATTGCCAGCTGTCGCGATCCGTTGGAGCAAGAATACCGTATACGGGTGCTGTATTTGGTGGTCTTGGGCCTGTCGTTGCCGGTGTTGCTGGGCCTGTGGTGGTTCGCCCACCCGGCCATTGCGCTGCTGTACGGTGCCGCTTTCCAACCGGCCGCCAGCATCCTGGCTATTTGTACGCTGACCTCGTTGTTCTCGGTAATGGGGACAGTTTCTTACCGCAGCATCGTGCTGTTCGCCGGTTATCGCTTTATCGCCATCAAGATGCCGTTGGTGGCCGTGGCGAACGTGGTGATGAATCTGCTGCTGATCCCGCGCTACGGCCTGATCGGCGCGGCGGTGTCTACGCTGCTGGCGGAATTCATTTCGTTCTTCGTGCTGAACAGTTTATTCCGTGGCGGAAAAATTACCCGACTGCAGCTGACCTGTTTTTACTGCTTGCCGCGTCTTGTCAGCAAATTAAGGAGAGAACATGTTAAACATCCTGGTTAAAAACATTTCCAAGCGCCTGCCCGATGCCTGGCACCATCAGGTTAAATACGCGCTCTATTTCAAGAAGCTGCCACACCTGTCAAAACCGACCGGCTTCAGCGAAAAGATCATGCGACGCAAAATTTACCCGCGCAGCATCTACACCACCTTGTCGGACAAGTTCAAGGTACGTGAATTTATCGCCGGTCTGTGGGGCGAGGAGTATCTGGTAGAGCTGTATGCGCATGGCACCGAGCTCAGCTACGACATGTTCAGGCAATTGCCCAACGCCTTTGTACTGAAAGCCAACCACGGCAGCGGTTATAACCGGTTGGTGTTCGACAAACAGCAGGTGAGCTACGCGGAGTTGTACGATCTCAGCAACGCGTGGATGCGCAGCAACTTTTACGAGCAGAGTCGCGAAAAGCATTATCTGGATATCGAACCCTGCATCATGGTGGAGCGCCTGTTGCTGGATGGCGAGCAGGTGCCGAACGATATCAAGTTTCATTGTTTTAACGACAATCATGAAATTCGCATGTTCATCCAGGTGGACTATCAGCGTTTCGGCACTCATCGGCGCGATATTTTCGATATCGACTGGAACCGCACCGAAATCCGTATCAGCTTGCCGAATGCCGACGAACCGATGCCGCGCCCTACGCGGCTGGACGAAATGACGCGTTTGGCTCGCCAGACAGCGCAGCAGTTCTCTTATGTCCGCGTGGATTTCTACCAGGTCGGCGAGAAGGTGTATTTCGGTGAGTTGACGTTTACGCCTGGCGCGGGGTTAAGCAAGCTGATGCCGAAAAACATTGAGCAGGAATGGGGCAGTTATTTTACTGAGTAAACACTTATGCAAAGAGTCGCCTCCAATTTTCAAATGCATGCCAACGCCGGTTATAATCAGTCGCGGGATTTAGTCAATCAATCCATCGTATTGACCTTTCTGCTGATGTTTTTCGTGAAAACCTTCCTGACCTCGGGATCGTTCAACAGCGAGCTGATTAATAAAACCGTGATGGGGCTTAATGGCCTGATGTTGCTCTATGTCGGTTATGCATTTTTTATCGCTACGCTGGCGGAAAAAGCGGTTGCGGGTTTTTTGGCTCTGTTGTTTCTGGTTAATATTGCCACCGGGCATGGGGATTATCTGTTTGGCGCGGTATTCAGCACGGCGGTGATCATTTTATTTCGCCGCATAGACATGGGACGTGGCGCTGAAATGTTTGCCATCGCCTTTGTGGTGGCAGGGTTGCTGATGGTCATTCCCTATAGCTTTTACACCAATGGGTTTGTTTATCTTGATGAACGTTACGGCAACAGATTAACGCTGGGTTTCGATAACCCGAATACCCTGGCGTATTATTCTTTTGCCTTGTTCGCCACGCTGCTGTGCCTGATCGACCATGCGAAACTAATGCGTGGAATGAAAAATATCGCGTCGTTGGCGGTGTCGGCGTTAATTCTCCCGGTGCTGATGTATTCCTATTCTCGTACCTGTTTTATGCTGGCGTTGTTGATGTTATTGCTGTTTTGGCTGGCGCCGCTGCTGCGTGTCGCCCCCAATAGAAAAGTCTGCATCGTGCTGACGTTGGTTATTGTCGGCTTTCAATTCGCCAGCGTTATGCTCTGGGGCAGCAATCCGGCATTGGACGTCCTCTTGAACCAGGCGTTGACCGGGCGAGTCTGGTTCTCCTGGCAGATGTTTCAGGCGGTGGGGCTACCCAACCCGCTGTTCGGCATGAATATAGAACCTTATAAACCCGTCGATTTCTTCTTCATTGCCATGTTTTATTCGGCTGGTGGCATCGCCTCTGTCGTCATGCTTTTCTGTTATTTTCACCTGTTGGGTAACATGCGCAAGCTGAGTCGGTTCATGCGCTGGGTGGTGGTGGTTTTCCTGTTAACAACGTTGACGGAAACCTATTTTTTGGTCCCGGTATTTAACGTGTCGTTATTGTTGCTTTGCCGTGGAAAAGAAATGATAAATTCTAAATTAGAGGGTTAAGAAATGGATTTCTCGATCGTGATCCCTATTTACAATAGTGCACGCTATCTGCCTAAAACTCTGAAGCGGGTTTTCAACGCTTGCCAGGGGTTCGACTATCAGGTGATTTTGGTTGATGATTGCTCTGACGAGGATGATATTAAATATATTCGCCAGATAGCAGCAACCAATAGCAATGTGATGCTGCACGAGAAAAAAAAGAAGAGCAATGCGGCGGTATCGCGTAACTTAGGCATCAAGTTGGCGCAATCGGAGATCGTGTTTTTTCTCGATTCCGATGATTACTTCACAACCAACTATATTATCCGCCGCATGAATAAACATGAAGATCGCCATATTGATATTATCTTCGGTAACTATGCGGAGGTGAGCGGCGATTCGGTACGTGACTTCAACTTCCACTACAAATCCGGTTCTTCCGGCGAAGATTTTCTTTTTCTGGAAATGGGCGATATTCGTTCATCCACCATCAGCATACGTAAAAAAAGCGATCGCCGCTTTTTATTTCCCGAGTTCCTCAATAAGCATCAGGATTGGGGCTTTTTGGTCAATGCCACCAATTTGGGCGCGCATGTGGCGCACGACGCCGGCGGAGGGGTGTTTCTCGACGTAGGGCGCTACGGGCGCATGACGGCGAAGCTTAATCTGGAGGCCAGCGATCGCTTTATCAATACCTTCCTCAGCCCCAGCGATCGCCATATCAGCGGATTCGCCTGCAAGCACCTGCTGGCCTCGCTGTATTCGGAGAACGCCCAGGCGTTCAATTATTACTCGTCGCGCATCGTGCGGCGCAGCCTGAGCGGCAAGTTCAAGATGATCAAATGGTATGGCGATTGTCTGGCGCGGTTGGGGTTGTTCTCGGTGGGCGGCCGGCTGCTGCGCAATGTACGCCAGGGATTCAGGAGATGATATGCAACCACGCAAGGTAATCATCGTTATCGAAAATATAGCGGGCAAGGGCGGAACTGAACGGGTCGCCAGCGGTTTGGCCAATGCGCTGGCGCGTCTGCCGGGTTACGAGGTGGCGCTGTTTTCGCTGTTTGGCGAGCGGAGCTTCTTTCCGCTGGCGAACGACGTCCGGCTGCGCTGCGGCGGCGGCGATTCGCTGTTCTGGCCATGGCGGCTGGCGATGGCCCTGCGGCGTGAACGCGCGGACGTGATCATTACCGTTTCCATGGGGAAGCTGTCGGTGGTAATGACGCCTTTTCTGCGTTTGTTCTGTGCCCGCAGCCGGCTGCTGCTGAGTGAACACGTCAGCTTTCACCAGTATCCGCGCGTATTTAAGTGGTTGAAGTTGCTGGTTTACCGGCTGTGTGACCGCGTAATTTTTCTGACGCGGCAAGATAGCGACGCCATCGCCCGCTGGGTGGGGGCGGGGAAATGTCGGGTGATCGAGAACGTTTCACCGTTCGGCACGCAGGCGCCGACGCCGACGCTGCAGAAAAAGGTGGCGCTGGCGGTGGGGCGATTGAGCAATCAGAAAGGCTTCGATCGTCTGATCGCGTTGTGGCGAGGAGTGGCGGCGCAGGCGCCGGATTGGCGGCTGCTGATTATTGGCGACGGTCCGGAGCGCGACGCATTGCGGCGGCAGATTGAAGACGCCGGGTTGGAGCGGCAGGTGAGTCTGCTGCCGGCCACCGCCGACGTGGCGGCCTATTATCGCCAAGCCAGCCTGTATCTGATGACTTCTCGCTATGAAGGGTTGCCGATGGTGCTGATCGAAGCCATGAGTTTCGGCCTGCCGCTGGTGGCCTACGACTGCAAGACCGGCCCGGCCGAGTTGATAGACGATGGCGTCAACGGCTATCTGGTGCCCGATGACGACGCCGCCGCCTTCAGCGAAGGGGTGATCAAACTGATGCTCGATCCGGGTTTGCGCGAGCACTTTTCTCTCGCCGCGTTAGAGAAGTCCCGTCGTTTTTCTCCCGAACGTATTTATCCCGAGTGGCAACAGCTCACCGAGTGAGGACAGAATGGAAAAGATATCCGTGATAATGCCGGCCTACAATGCGGCGCACTCTATTAAAGAGTCGATTCTAGGCGTGCTGAATCAGCGATTTACCGATTATCACCTGTATGTGATCGATGATGCGTCCACCGACGATACTGCCGAGGTGGTGCGGCCGTTTATCCACGATCGCCTCACCTACATACGCAATGAGCATAACCAGGGCGTGGCGGAAACGCGCAACATCGGCATTGAGGCGGCGAAGGGCGACTATATCGCCTTCTGCGACAGCGATGACGTATGGCTCCCCAACAAGCTGTCGCGCCAGGCGAGCATTTTGCAAACCCGCCGCTACGACGTGGTGTGTTCCCATTATTACACCTTCGAAGACGACCTAAAGTTGATCAAAAACACCCGGGGTGCGGATGAGCTTATTGGCTATCAGGACATGTTGAAAAGCAACTGGATCGGCAATCTCACCGGCATCTACAACCAGAAGCGCATCGGTAAGGTGTATCAGCAAAAAGTGGGGCATGAGGACTATTTGATGTGGCTGGCGGTGCTGCAGAAGGCGCGTAACGGCCTGGCCTACTGCATTCCCGAACCGCTGGCCTGTTACCGATTGTCTACCCATTCGCTGTCGGGCAACAAAATCCGCGCCGCGGACTGGCAATGGCGGATTTACCGTCAGCATTTGGGGCTGTCTTACCAGAAATCCTGCTATCTGTTCGCCACTTACCTGTTCAACGCCGTGGTGAAAAGGAAATGACCATGAAGGGGATGTATCAGATGGCGGCTCTGGGCTGTTGCGCCTGGTGGAGCGCTTCGGCGCTGGCGCAGAGCTGCCAACCCAATCTGTTGGCCAACCCCGGCTTTGAGCAGGGGCTCAGCGGCTGGCGTGCGCAGGGCGCACAGGCCGACGGCGATGCGCACAGCGGCCGTGGTAGTCTGCGTTATGACAATGCAGATGCCGCGCAGTACCGCACCTTCAGTCAGATGCTGCGGGTTGCGCCCGGGCAGACGATCGATTTCGGCGTCTGGCTGAAGACCCATGGCGTACGCGGGCAAAGCCGCGACGGCGGCGCCGGGGTTTATCTGCAGAGCTTCGATGCGCAGGGGCGCTTTCTGGAAGGCAGCTATCCGGCAGGGGTGACCGGCGACAGCGGCTGGCGGCAGGTGAGCGCCAGCTATACCGTGCCGCCGCAGGCGGCGCGAGTCACTTTTGGCGTCTATCTGCGCAAGGGGAGCACCGGTACCGCCTGGTTTGACGACGCCTATGCGTGTGCTCGAGCGTCTACGCCGGCGTTGTATCAGCTCGGCGCGTCGGCGCAGGGGAAGGTTGACACGCTGTTGGTCACTCCGCAGCCGCAGCGTTTGCAGGTCGACAGCGAATTGCTCAATGCCGAGGGGCTGGTTGTTCACCGTAGCCGCGACCGTTATCAGGTTGAAGGGCAGCGCCGGATCGAATACCCACTGCCGACCGGCCTGGCCCAGGGGGAATACCGTTTGCGTCAGCAGATCACCGGGCAGCAACCCCAGCCGGCACAGGGCAGCGAGCTGTCTTTTCGCGTCGGGCAGCCTGCGGCCAAAGTGGCGATCGACAGCGAAGGCTTTACCGTGCGCGATGGTCAACGGCTTTTCCCGTTGGGTATTTACGCCAACGTGGCTACCGATGAGCATTTGGCGCGCATCGCAGCGGCGGGATTCAACACGGTGCTGAATTATGATTATGGGGAGAAGAAAGATCCTTACGCTTTTTTCCGCAACGCACGCCAGCGCGGGCTGCTGGTGATTTACTCCGTCAAAGATCAGTACCGCGGCAGCCGCTTCGCGCCGCCCGCGCGCGGTGGTGACTACGCGGCGCTGACGGCCTGGTACGTGCAGCGCTTGCGCTCTCAGCCCAACCTGCTCGCCTGGTACATCAACGATGAGCTGGGGCCGGAATATCTCGATAAGATCGAGGAAAAAAACCTGCAAATAAAGCAGCTTGACGGCGATCATCCCACCTTCCAGGTGTTGAACAAAACCGGGGAGTTGGACGCTCACTTCAACAGCAGCGACATTTTGGCGACCGACCCTTACCCGGTGGGGAACGATAGCGATCTGACGCGCACCACGCGTTATACCGAACTCACGGTGCAGGCCGCCCGCCAGGCGCGCGGGGCCTGGGTGGTGATGCAAATCATGGATCACGCCGCTTATGACGCCCGCCGTAAGCCACATCCGCCGTCAGAGGCGGAAATCCGCAACCAGGCCTGGCAGGCGCTGATCGGCGGCGCCAAGGGGCTGTTGTTTTATTCCTATACCGATCTGTTTTACAAGCGTAAAACCGGCCGCTTCGACCAACGGGAGTTTGACGCCACCTGGCGCGGTGTGGCTGCCGTGTCGCAGCAAATCGCCGCTTTCACCCCTTATCTGCTGACGGGAAAATCGACGCCGCTGGCGGGAAGCGATCCGCAAATGCCGGCGCGGATGTTTATTCTGGGCGATCGCGCCTTGCTGCTGGTAGCCAATCCTTACTATCGAGAGGGAAGCACCCGGTTGCGCCTTCCGGCGGGCTGGCGGCAGCAGGATGGGGGGGCGGAGATCGCGCTGGCGTTGCCCGCCGTGGGCACCGCGACGCTGTGGCTCCAGCGCTGAATGCGTCGAGTTAACGTCACGCGGGAGGTCTCTCCCGCGTCCTACCCCCAAATACCCCGCCTTGCCTCCCTTCCGCCAGTCTTTGTCATGACAGTCTCTTTTATTCATTTAAATTCAATCGATTAACTCCCTCTCCCGCACCTATACTTTGGTGGTATTTCTCACCCGATACGCGCGTCGCCTCCCGCTTTCTCTTGATCGCAATCAATTTGCCGCCGGTTGGCCGTCAGTAGGCTGGCGGCAGATTGAGCATGTCTTCTTATAACGACAAGAGCCTTCAGGAGCATTCCGGATGAGCAAATTTTTAGACCGTTTCCGCTATTT
The DNA here is from genome assembly GCF_052166245.1 of Serratia sp. CY84636. Taxonomy (NCBI): domain Bacteria; kingdom Pseudomonadati; phylum Pseudomonadota; class Gammaproteobacteria; order Enterobacterales; family Yersiniaceae; genus Serratia; species Serratia sp. CY84636. The sequence continues at coordinate 1,240,585 of NZ_JBJNOX010000002.1, read as the reverse complement.
CAAGCAGTTGGCGGAGCCTTTTTCTGGCGAGCACGGCCAGACCTTGAACACCAACCGCGACTGGGAAGACGGCTACCGCAGCCGTTGGCAGCACGACAAAGTGGTGCGTTCCACCCACGGCGTGAACTGCACCGGTTCCTGCAGTTGGAAGATCTACGTGAAGAATGGCCTGGTGACCTGGGAAACCCAGCAAACCGACTACCCGCGCACCCGGCCCGATCTGCCCAACCATGAACCGCGCGGCTGCCCGCGCGGCGCCAGCTACTCCTGGTACCTGTACAGCGCCAACCGGCTGAAATACCCGCTGATGCGCAAGCGTCTGCTCAAGCTGTGGCGCGAGGCGAAAGCGCAGCACAGCGATCCCGTCGCGGCCTGGGGCTCTATCGTCGGCGATGCGGAAAAAGCCAAAAGCTACAAGGTGGCGCGCGGCCGCGGCGGCTTCGTCCGCTCCAGCTGGCAGGAGGTCAATGAACTGATCGCCGCCGCCAACGTCTATACCGCCAAAACCTTCGGTCCGGACCGTATCATCGGCTTCTCGCCGATCCCGGCGATGTCGATGGTGTCCTACGCCGCCGGCGCCCGCTACCTGTCGCTGATCGGCGGCGCTTGCCTGAGCTTCTACGACTGGTATTGCGATCTGCCGCCGGCCTCGCCGATGACCTGGGGCGAGCAGACCGACGTGCCGGAATCCGCCGACTGGTACAACTCCTCCTACATTATCGCCTGGGGCTCCAACGTGCCGCAGACGCGCACCCCGGACGCCCACTTCTTTACCGAAGTGCGTTACAAGGGCACCAAAACCGTGGCGGTGACGCCGGACTACGCCGAAGTCGCGAAACTGTGCGACCACTGGCTGAATCCGAAGCAGGGCACCGACAGCGCGATGGCGCTGGCGATGGGCCACGTGATGCTGAAAGAGTTCCATCTCGATCGCGAAGTTGGCTACTTCCGCGACTACGTGCGCCGCTATACCGACATGCCGATGCTGGTGCTGCTGGAAGCGCGTGAAGGCGGCCATTACGCCGCCGGCCGCCTGCTGCGCGCCGCCGATCTGGTGGACGGGCTGGGCCAGGAAAACAACCCCGAGTGGAAAACCGTCGCTATCGACAGCCGCAGCGGCGATCTGGTGGCGCCGCAGGGCTCCATCGGCTTCCGCTGGGGCGAGAAGGGCAAGTGGAACCTGGAACAGCGCGAGGGCAAGTCGCAACAGGAAGTCGAGCTGCAGCTCAGCCTGTTGGGCATGCATGACGACGTGGCCGAGGTGGGCTTCCCGTACTTCGGCGGCGCGGACAGCGAGCATTTCAACAGCGTGGCGCTGGACGAGATCCTGCTGCACAAGCTGCCGGTGAAACGCCTGCAGCTGGCGGACGGCAGCGAAGCGCTGGTGACCAGCGTGTATGACCTGACGCTGGCCAATTACGGTCTGGAACGCGGGCTGGGCGACGCCAACTGCGCCGCCGACTATGACGAGGTCAAGGCCTACAGCCCGGCCTGGGCCGAGCAGATCACCGGCGTGTCGCGTCACAACATCATCCGCATTGCCCGCGAGTTCGCGGAAAACGCCGAGAAAACCCACGGCCGTTCGATGATCATCGTCGGCGCCGGCGTCAACCACTGGTATCACATGGACATGACCTACCGCGGCCTGATCAACATGCTGATCTTCTGCGGCTGCGTCGGCCAGAGCGGCGGCGGCTGGGCGCACTACGTCGGCCAGGAAAAACTGCGGCCGCAAACCGGCTGGCTGCCGCTGGCGTTCGGCCTCGACTGGCAGCGCCCGCCGCGCCACATGAACAGCACCTCGTTCTTCTACAACCATTCCAGCCAATGGCGCTATGAAACCGTCGGCACCGACGAGCTGCTGTCGCCGCTGGCGGACAAGTCGCGCTTCGGCGGCAGCCTGATCGACTTCAACGTGCGCGCCGAGCGCATGGGCTGGCTGCCGTCGGCGCCGCAGCTGGGCACCAACCCGCTGCGCCTGGCGGAGCAGGCCCGTGCGGCCGGTCAGTCGCCGGTCGAGTTCACCGTCGATAGCCTGAAAAACGGCACGCTGGGCTTCGCCGCCGAGCAGCCGGACAATCCGCAGAATTTCCCGCGCAACCTGTTTGTCTGGCGCTCCAACCTGCTGGGCTCCTCCGGCAAGGGCCATGAGTACATGCTCAAATACCTGTTGGGCACCGAAAACGGCATTCAGGGGAAAGATCTCGGCCAGCAGGGCGGCGTGAAGCCGCAGGAAGTGGAATGGCGCGAGCAGGGCGGCGAAGGCAAGCTGGATCTGGTGGTGACGCTCGATTTCCGCATGTCGAGCACCTGCCTGTACTCCGACGTGGTGCTGCCGACCGCCACCTGGTACGAAAAAGACGACATGAACACCTCCGACATGCACCCGTTCATCCATCCGCTGTCGGCGGCGGTCGATCCGGCCTGGGATTCGAAGAGCGACTGGGAGATCTACAAGGGCATCGCCAAGGCCTTCTCCGAGGTGTGCGTCGGCCATCTGGGTCAGGAAACCGACGTGGTGACCCTGCCTATCCAGCACGATTCCGCCGCCGAACTGGCGCAGCCTTACGGCGTGCAGGACTGGAAGAAAGGCGAGTGCGATCTGATCCCGGGCAAAACTGCGCCCCACATCATCGCGGTGGAACGCGATTACCCGGCCACCTACGAGCGCTTCACCTCGCTGGGGCCGCTGCTGGACAAACTGGGCAACGGCGGCAAGGGCATCAGCTGGAACACCCAAACCGAGGTCGACTTCCTCAAACAGCTTAACTACGTCAAGGCCGACGGCCCGGCGGCGGGGCGGCCGAAGATTGAGAGCGCAATAGACGCGGCGGAAGTGATCCTGTCGCTGGCGCCGGAAACCAACGGCCAGGTGGCGGTAAAAGCCTGGGAGGCCCTGAGCAACGTCACCGGCCGCGATCACCGGCATCTGGCGCTGAACAAGGAAGACGAGAAAATTCGCTTCCGCGACATTCAGGCGCAGCCGCGCAAAATCATCTCCAGCCCGACCTGGTCCGGTCTGGAAGACGAACACGTTTCCTACAACGCCTGTTACACCAACGTGCACGAGCTGATCCCGTGGCGCACCCTCAGCGGCCGTCAACAGCTGTATCAGGACCACGAGTGGATGCGCGCCTTCGGTGAAAGCCTGCTGGTATACCGGCCGCCGATCGACACCCGTGCCGCCCAGCCGCTGCTCAACAGCAAGCCGAACGGCAACAAGGAGAAGGCGCTGAACTTCCTGACGCCGCACCAGAAGTGGGGCATTCACTCCACCTACAGCGACAACCTGTTGATGCTGACGCTGTCGCGCGGCGGCCCGATCGTCTGGCTGAGCGAAGACGACGCCAAAGATCTGGGCATCGCGGACAACGACTGGATCGAGGCCTTCAACGCCAACGGTGCGCTGACGGCGCGCGCGGTGGTCAGCCAGCGTATCCCGGCCGGCATGACCATGATGTACCACGCGCAGGAGCGCATCGTGAACCTGCCGGGCTCGGAGATCACCAGCCAGCGTGGCGGCATCCATAACTCGGTGACCCGCGCCTGTCCGAAGCCGACCCACATGATCGGCGGCTATGCGCAGCTGGCCTACGGCTTCAACTACTACGGTACCGTCGGCTCCAACCGCGACGAGTTCGTGGTGGTGCGCAAGATGAACCGCATTGATTGGTTGGACGACGAAGGCAACGACTACGCGCAGGGCAGTCAGCAGGAGAACAGCAAATGAAAATTCGTTCGCAAGTCGGCATGGTGCTGAATCTGGACAAGTGCATCGGTTGCCACACCTGTTCGGTCACCTGCAAAAACGTCTGGACCAGCCGTGAAGGTATGGAATACGCCTGGTTCAATAACGTGGAAAGCAAGCCCGGCGTCGGGTATCCGCACGCCTGGGAAGATCAGGAAAAATGGAAGGGCGGCTGGATACGTAAAATCAACGGCAAGCTGGAACCGCGCATGGGCAACCGCGTCGGCGTGCTGGCGAAAATCTTCGCCAACCCGGACGTGCCGGCGCTGGACGACTACTACGAGCCGTTCGATTACGACTACCAGCATCTGCATACCGCCAAACAGGGCAAGCACCAGCCGGTGGCTCGCCCGCGCTCGCTGATCACCGGCCAGCGCATGAACAAGATCGAAAGCGGCCCGAACTGGGAGGAGATCCTCGGCGGGGAGTTCGAAAAGCGCTCGCAGGACAAGAATTTCGACAACCTGCAGAAGGCGATGTACGGACAGTTCGAAAACACCTTCATGATGTACCTGCCGCGCCTGTGCGAACACTGCCTCAACCCGGCCTGCGTCGCCACCTGCCCGAGCGGGGCGATCTACAAGCGCGGCGAAGACGGCATTGTGCTGATCGACCAGGACAAGTGCCGCGGCTGGCGCATGTGCCTGACCGGCTGTCCGTACAAGAAAATCTACTTCAACTGGAAGAGCGGCAAGTCCGAGAAGTGCATCTTCTGCTACCCGCGCATCGAAGCCGGGCAGCCGACGGTCTGTTCGGAGACCTGCGTCGGCCGCATTCGCTACCTCGGTGTGCTGCTGTACGATGCCGACCGCATCGAGCAGGCGGCGGCGGTGGAGAACGACAAGGATCTGTACCAGAGCCAGCTCGATATCTTCCTCGATCCGCATGATCCGAAGGTGATTGCTCAGGCGCTGGCGGACGGCGTGCCGCAGGGCGTCATTGAAGCCGCCCAGCAGTCACCGGTGTACAAAATGGCGATGGACTGGAAGCTGGCGCTGCCGCTGCACCCGGAATACCGCACGCTGCCGATGGTGTGGTACGTGCCACCGTTGTCGCCGATTCAGTCCGCCGCCGACGCCGGCGAGCTGGCGCACAGCGGCGTGTTGCCGGACGTCGAGAGCCTGCGCATTCCGGTGCAGTATCTGGCGAACCTGCTGACCGCCGGCGATACCGAACCGGTGCTGCTGGCGCTGAAGCGCATGCTGGCGATGCGCCACTACAAGCGGGCGGAAACCGTCGACGGCGTGGTGGACACCAGCGCGCTGGAGCAGGTCGGGTTGAGCGAAGCGCAGGCGCAGGAGATGTACCGCTACCTGGCGATCGCCAACTATGAAGATCGCTTCGTGGTGCCGTCGAGCCACCGCGAGCTGGCGCGCGAAGCCTTCCCGGAAAGCAAAGGCTGCGGTTTCAGCTTCGGCGACGGCTGCCACGGCAGCGACGGCAAGTTCAACCTGTTCAACAGCCGCCGTATCGACGCCATCGACGTGACCGCGAAAACCGCGCGGCCGGAGGATGCCTCATGATCAGCCTGAAAGTGATCGCCCGCCTGCTGGATTACCCGGAGCAGGTCCTGTTTGACCATCAGCAGGCGCTCATCGAAGCGCTGGAGCCGGCCAGCGAGCTGGATCTGCACCACAGTGCGCAGCTGATTCTGTTTATCCGCCGCCTGTGCGCCCGCCCGCTGCTGGACGTGCAGGCCGACTATTGCGAGCTGTTCGATCGCGGCCGCGCCACCTCGCTGCTGCTGTTTGAGCACGTGCACGGCGAGTCGCGCGATCGCGGCCAGGCGATGGTTGACCTGATGGCGCAGTACCGCGCCGCCGGGCTGGAGATCGACAGCCGCGAGCTGCCGGATTTCCTGCCGCTGTATCTGGAGTATCTGGCCAGCCGCAGCGCGGCGCAGGCGCGTGAAGGGCTGCAGGACATCGCGCCGATCCTGGCGCTGCTGGGCGCGCGCCTGCAACAGCGTGAAAGCCCGTATGCGGTGCTGTTCGATCTGCTGCTGGCGCTGTCCGGCAGCGAGGTGCAGGCCCAGACGCTGGAGCCCCAGGTGGCGCAAGAGGCACGTGACGATACGCCGCAGGCGCTGGATGCGGTGTGGGAAGAGGAGCAGGTCAAGTTTCTCGGCGAACAGGGCTGCGCCTCCGCCCAGCAGACGGCGCACCAGCGGCGCTTCGCCGTCGCGGTGGCACCACAGTATCTGGACCTGACGGATGCGTTAACCGGAACCAAAGGACGCTAATCATGCAATTTTTGAATCAGTTCTTCTTCGATATCTACCCTTATCTGGCCGGCGCGGTATTCCTGATCGGCAGCTGGTTGCGTTACGACTACGGGCAGTACAGCTGGCGCGCCGGCTCCAGCCAGATGCTGGATAAAAAGGGCATGCGGCTGGCGTCCAACCTGTTTCACATCGGCATTATCGGCATCTTCGCGGGCCACTTCCTCGGCATGCTGACGCCGCACTGGATGTATGAGGCCTTCCTGCCGATCGACGTGAAGCAGAAGCTGGCGATGATCGCCGGCGGCGCCTGCGGCCTGATGACGCTGATCGGCGGCGCGCTGTTGCTGAAGCGCCGGTTGACCAACCCGCGGGTGCGCGCCACCAGCAGCTTCGCCGACATCATGATCCTGACGTTGCTGGTGGTGCAGGTGTGCCTCGGCCTGCTGACCATTCCGTTCTCCGCCCAGCATATGGACGGCAGCGAAATGATGAAGCTGGTGGCCTGGGCGCAGGCGGTGGTGACCTTCCACGCCGGCGCCTCTGCGCACCTGGAAGGCGTGGCGATTATCTTCAAACTGCACATGGTGCTGGGCATGACGCTGTTCGTGTTGTTCCCGTTCTGCCGCCTGGTGCATATCTGGAGTGCGCCGGTAGAGTATCTGACCCGCCGTTACCAGCTGGTGCGCAACCGCCGCTGAGCCTGACCCCGCCGCCGCCGATCGCCAGCGGCGGCGCTATTCCGATAATTCTCCCGCCGTCTGCCCATTCTCGCCGCCTTGCCGTAAACTGAATATCTCAGTAATGTTACGCTTATGCTTCCGCCGACGGACGTCGGCCCGCGCCAGCTGATAACAAGAGATACCGCCTTGATGAAAGGCCTTTTGGGACATAAAAACCGGGGATGATCCGCATAGCCTTTGCGCCGTGCGGGAGAATCGCTTTATGGATAGTCAGGTTAATCAATAACAATAATGACCACACAATGTCGCTCACCCGAGCTGTTGCCTCTGAAAATCATTGCCACCGGGGCCGCGTTGCCGCCCAACCGCGTGGCCTCCTCTACGCTCGATGCCCGCCTGGGGAAACCGGCCGGCTACGTTGAAAAACGCTCGGGCATCGTTTACCGCTATCACGCCGCCGACGACGCCAGCCAGGCCGATCTCGCCGCCGCCGCGCTGCAAGACGCGCTGGCCCGCAGCGCCATTCCGGCAGCCTCCATTGACCTTTTGATCTCCGCCTCGGCGATAGCGGTGCAGGCGCTGCCGTGCACCGCCGCGCATATTCTCAAGGTTGCCGGGCTGGCACCGGGTACGCCGGGCTTCGACATCAACAGCAGCTGCGTCAGCTTCATCTCTGCGCTGCAGGTGGCGGCGGGGCTGTTGAACGCCGGGACGTATCGGCGTATCGCCATCGTCTCGGCGGATCTCGCTTCGCGCGGCATCGACTGGCAGCACGAAGAGTCGTCGCTGATCTTCGGCGACGGCGCCGCCTGCGCCATCGTGGAGCGCGGCGACGGCGCCAGCGGCATCCTCGCCAGCCTGGTGGAAACCTATCCCGCCGGCAGCGAACTGTGCGAGATCCGCGCCGGCGGCACGCGCCGCAACCCGCGCGCCGGCATGTGCGAGCAAGACTTCCTGTTTCATATGCAGGGCAAGCCGCTGTTCCGTCAGGCGTCGGCGCTGATTGAGGACTACCTCGACCGGCTGCTGAGCGCCAGCGGCTTGACCCTGGGGCAGATCGCCACCGTGGTGCCGCACCAGGCCAGCCATTTGTCGCTCGAACATATGCGCAAACGGCTGCACGTCTCCAGCGAGGCGCTGGTGGACATCTACCGCCATCACGGCAACCAGGTAGCGGCGTCTATCCCGACCGCGCTGCATGCCGCCGTGACCACCGGGCGCTTCAATCCCGGCCAGCCGGTGATGCTGATCGGCACCGCCGCCGGGCTGGCGTTGGCCGGCATGGTGTTGCTGCCATGAGGGTGCTGGTGACCGGGGCGACCAGCGGGCTGGGGCGCAACGCGGCGGAGTGGTTGCTGGAAGCCGGGCATCAGGTGCGCGCCACCGGCCGCGATGAGCGGGCCGGCGAAGCGTTGCGCCAGCTGGGCGCCGAATTTTACTCGCTCGATCTGGCGCAGGCCACGCCGCAGCAGTGCCGGGAGCTGGTAACCGACTGCGAGTGGGTGTGGCACTGTGCGGCCAAGTCTTCGCCCTGGGGCAGCAAAGCGGAATTTCACCGCATCAACGCCGCAGCGACGGACAAGCTGGCGGAGGCGGCCGGGCGCTGCGGCGTGCGGCGCTTCGTGCATATCTCCACGCCGGCAATCTACTTCGATTTTCAGCCGCATTACGATCTTGATGAGGGTTATCGCGCCCGGCGCTTCGCCAACCACTATGCCGCCAGCAAGCACGCCGCCGAGCAGCGGCTGTTGGCGCAGGCGAAGATCTACCCGCAAACCACCTATATTATTCTGCGGCCGCGCGGCCTGTTTGGCCCGCACGATCGGGTGATCGTGCCGCGGCTGTTGCAACAGCTCGAACGCGATCGCGGCGTGCTGCGGCTGCCCGGCGGCGGGCAGGCGTTGCTGGATCTGACCTTTGCTCCCAACGTGGTGCACGCCATGGAGCTGGCCAGCCGGCAACGCGGATTGCCGTCCGGCGCCGTGTACAACATCACCAACCACCAACCGCAGCGGCTGGCGGAGATGCTGGATGCGCTGCTGCGCCAGGAGCTGGGGCTGCGTTACCGGCTGCAGGCCGTGCCGTATCCGCTGCTGCAGGCGCTGGCCGGCGGCATGGAGCTGTGGGCAAGCCTGAGCGGCAAGGAACCGCTGCTGACGCGCTATAGCGTGGCGGCGGTGCATTTTGACATGACCCTGAGCCAGACCCTCGCGATCGAAGAGCTGGGCTATCGGCCGCGTTACTCGATGGAGGAGGGGATCCGCCTGACCGGCGAGTGGCTGCGGCAGCAAGGAGGCATACCGCATGGCTAAGGTCACCGTATTTGAAGTGGGCTATTGCACGCATATCGGCTGTATGGCGCTGCGCGGCGCCGGGTTCCGGGTGTGTAAATTCCCGGCGCGCGCCTATCTGCTGGAGGTGGGGCAGCGCCGCTGGCTGTGGGATACCGGCTACGCGCATTATTTTCAGCAGCACACGCAGTCGGGGGTATTCAGCCTTTACCGCCGCATGACGCCGGTCTATTTCGATCCCGCCGAGTCGTTGGCGCATCAGCTGCGCGAAGCCGGTTACGCCGAAGGCGACATCCAGGCGCTGATCGTCTCGCACTTTCACGCGGATCACATCGCCGGGCTGCAGGATTTCAGCCACCTCGACTTTATTTGCTCCGGCGAAGGCTGGCAGCAAACCCGTGGGCTGCGCGGGTTCGCGGCGCTCAAGCGCGCCTTTATTCCCGGCCTGATCCCGGCGGATTTCGAGAGTCGTCTGCAGTTTATGGAGGCTTTTCCCTCGGTGGCGTTGCCCGCGCTGCTGGCGCCGTTCGATCGCGGTTACGCGCTGCCGGGCAGCGAGGGGCAGATCGTGCTGGTGCCGCTGCCGGGGCATGCGGCCGGCCATATCGGCGCCTTTATTCTCACCGACGCCGGCTGGACGCTATTGGCCAGCGACGCCGCCTGGTCGCCGCAGAGCTACCAGACGCTGCGCGGGCCTTCGCGCCTGGCCAATCTGGTGATGGACGATGCGGCGGCGTACACCCGCACGCTGGAACGGCTTAACCAACTGTGGGCGGGCGGCCAGGTCAACATTTTGCTGTGCCACGAGGGGGACCTGTGATCCCCTTCATGACCCTGTGGCACTATTTCCGCGCCCGGCGCCTGCGCTTTGGCGATCGTGCGGCGCTGGAGGCGCATCAGGCCCGGCAGCTCGCGGGCTTTGCCCGCCGGGTGCTGAGCAAGAGCCCCTATTTTCAGCGCTTCAGCCGCCGGCCGTTCGCCGAATGGCCGCAAATGGACAAGGCGCTGATGATGGCGCAGTTTGACCTGATGAATACCGCCGGGCTGAGCCGGGAAGCGGTGCTGGCCTGCGCGCAGCACAGCGAGGCGGATCGCGATTTCACGCCGAAGATCGGGCGCTACAGCGTCGGGTTGTCGTCCGGCACCTCCGGGCAGCGCGGCGTGTTTGTCGTCAGTCCGCGCGAACAGCAGGTGTGGGCCGGTGGCATGCTGGCGAAGATGCTGCCGGACGGGCTGTTGGCCGGCGAGCGCGTCGCCCTGTTTCTGCGGGCGGACAATAATCTCTATCACAGCGTAAACAACCGTTGGCTGAGCCTGGCGTTTTACGATCTGCTCGCGCCGTTCAGCGAGCATCTGCCCGCACTGGAACGGCAGGCGCCCAGCATCATCGTGGCCCCTGCGCAGGTGCTGCGTGCCCTGGCGCTGGCGGTGCTGGCCGGGCAGGTGAAGCTGCCGGTCAAAAAAGCGATCTCGGTCGCCGAGGTGTTGGAAGAGCAGGATCGCCGCCTGCTGATGCAGGTGTTTCCGGCGGTCGGCGAAGTGTATCAGGCCACCGAGGGGTTTCTTGCCGCCACCTGCGCGCACGGCACGCTGCATCTGAACGAAGAGTTTTTGCATATCGAACCGCAGTGGATCGACGAGCAGCGTTTTACGCCGCTGATCACTGATTTCACCCGCAGCACGCAGCCGATCGTGCGTTATCGGCTGGACGATGTGCTGGTGCTGCGCAAGGAACCCTGCCCGTGCGGGCAACCGACGCGGGCGATTGCGCGTATCGAAGGGCGGCGCGACGATCAGCTGATGTTACCCGATGCGCAGCGACAGCCGCAGGCGGTGTTCGCCGATGCCTGCAGCCGGACGATCGCCAATGCGTTACCGCTGACCAGCGATTACCGCCTGATCCAGCGCGGCGAGCACCGGCTGGAGCTGATCGCCGATTGCAGCCCGGCGGCGTTGGCGCACTGCCAGGCGCAGCTGATCGCGCTGTTCGCTCGCCAGGGCATCGCCACCGATCGGCTCGAATGGCGGTTGACGGCGCAGGCGGTGTTACCGCAGTTCGATCGCAAGCGGCGGCGCATCGTGCGCCAGGCGGAGGAAGCATGAAAAAGATGCTGTTCAGGCTAGGGCACATGTTGCTCGGCTGGGGGACGGTCGGGGTGGTGTATAGCCTGACCGATCGCCTGCAGGGGGCGGGAACCCTGCTGCCGCCATCGGCGCTTGACCGGGCGATCCCGTTTAATCCGGCGGCCATTTGGCTCTATCTGTCGTTCTTCCTCATCGTCCCGGCGGGCTATTTGCTGGCGCCGCTGCAGCGAATCAAATGGCTGACGCTGGCGATGCAGCTGACGGCGCTGGGCGCCGGGGCAGTTTACCTGCTGTGGCCGACCACCATGGCCTATCCGCAGAACGAGGGCGTTGGGCTCAGCGCGCAGCTGCTGGCGGCGTTAACGCAGGTGGATTCGCCGCAAAACTGCCTGCCGTCGTTGCACATGGCGCTGACGGTGCTGGCGGTGTGGGCGCTGAGCGACGGCGAGCGCAAAGTGCGGACGGCGCTGTGGATGCTGTGGGGCGTGGCGATCGCGTTCTCCATCCTGCAGCTGCGCCGCCATTTGTTTGTCGATCTGGCCGGCGGTGCGCTGCTGGCGCTGTTCGCCGGCTGGCTGGCCCTGCGCATAGAGGCCCTACGCCGGCGCGTGGTTAAAGGAGAAGTAGGATGAGCGATCTGGCGTTGCCGATAGTGTTCATGCTGTTCATCGTGGTGGCCGAGGCGGTGGCGCTGCAGTGGGGGCGCCGTGAGCCGGTCAACTGGCACGATCTGGTGTTCAACCTGAACTCCGGCCATATCATGCTGTGGCTGTTCCGCGGGCTGGAGATCACCTGCTACGGCTACGTGGCCGCGCATTTCAGCCTGGGGCTGCTGGACGCCTGGCCGCCGCTGCTGATGTGGCTGTTCGCCCTGCTGGCGTGGGACTTCGGTTTCTACTGGCTGCATCGCCTGCACCACCGCTTCCGCGTGCTGTGGGCGGTACACGTGGTGCACCACCAGGGGGAGCACTTCAACCTGTCGCTGGGGGTGCGCAACTCCTGGTATTCGTCGTTGACGTCGATCCCGTTCTTTTTGCTGCTGGCGCTGGCGGGCGTGCCGCTGTCGGTGTTCGTCACGGTGTCGATTTTTCACTACAGCATTCAGCTGTTTAACCACAATGCGCTGACGCCGAAGCTGGGCGTACTGGAAAAAATCCTGGTCACGCCGGCGCACCACCGGGTGCACCACGTCAAGGACATGGCGTATTCCAATAAGAACTTCGGCGGCAGCTTTATCTTTTGGGACAAGCTGTTCGGCACGTTCTGCCCGGCGCTACCGACCACGCCGTTCAGCTACGGCGTCAGCGGCGATCGGCCGTCCGCCAATCCATTTTGGGCGAGCAATCTGCCGTTCCTGCGCTATTTCCGTCTGGCCTGGCGCCCGGCGCCGGGCCGGCCGCGCGACCGCCGTTCGGCGCTCAGCGTCTTCAGCGGCGCCATGCTGTTGTTCTCGCTGGTGGTCGGTTACGTCTACCAATACGGTTACGGTTACGGTTACGGCGACATCAGCTGGCCGCAAATGGCGCTGCTGGTGCTGCTGGCGTTGGGCTCGGTGGCGCTGGGCGGCATGACGGAAGGGCGGCCGTGGGCGAGCGCCGTTTGGCTGCTGATCGCGCTGGGCATGCCGCTGCTGTTTATCGGCTATCTTGGCTGGCCGCAGCGCTATTGGCATATCGCCATGGCCGCCGTGGCGCTGCATGCCCTGTGCGTGGCGCTGGGCTGGGGGCGAGTGGCCGCACCGGCCGCCGTGGAGGAACCGCATGGCTGACTTATTACCGCCGCTGCGTTTCCCCACCGATGGCGAGCAGGCGTTTCACCGCGATCTCAAGCGCGCGGCGCACGCCTGCCTGGCGGGCGATCATCGCTATGCCGATACCGCGCGGCTGGCCAAGGCCGCGCTGTTGCTGGCGCTGTGCGTCGGGTTTTATGCCCTGAGCCTGATGCAGCATCAGCCCTGGGCGTTTTTCCTCTGCTATTTCCTGTTCGTGGCCATGGGCATGCTGCTCAACGTCAACGTCAATCACGATGCTTCGCATAACGCCTTCTTGCGCGCGCCCTGGGCCAATCGCCTGGTGGGGCGGTTGGTGACGCTGCCGCTGGGCGTCGATCCGGACTATTGGCGCACGCGGCACGTGGATTACCACCACGTTTACGCCAACGTCGAACACTACGATCTGGACACCGAAGAGAACGGCTTTTTCCGCCAGACGCCGTTCCAGCGCTGGCGGCCGCATATGCGCTATCAGCATCTGTACTGGCCGCTGATCGCCGCGCTCTCGCTACCCTACATCGCGTGGATTTTCGATTGGTCCGATCGGCTCGATAAAACGCCGCTGCGGGAAAAACGCGTGCTGGCGGGGCGGGGCGGTTGGGCGCTGTTCGCGCTGTGCAAATTGCTCCATGTGGCGCTGGTGCTGGTGGTGCCGCTGATCCTGTGCCATCTGCACGGCATCGGTTGGGGCTGGGTGCTGTTGGCTTACGCGCTCAGCCAGATGTTTGCCTCGCTGCTGGTGGTGTTCCTGCTGCTGGGCACCCACTGGGCGCAGGCCGAGTTTTACCCGGCGCCGGCTGGCGACAGCATGCCGCACGGTTGGTACCGGCACAATTTCGCCACCGCCTGCGATTGGCAGCCTGAGCCGCGCTGGCTGGAACACCTGACCGGCGGGCTGAACTATCACCTCACCCACCACCTGTTTCCCGGCTGGAATCACCGCCACTATCCGGCACTGGCCGCCGCGGTGGCGGAAGTGGCTCAGCGGCACGGCATGGCATATCGCTGCATCGGCTATCGCGAACTGCTGGCGCAGCAACAGCGCTTCTTGCGCCTTATGGGGCAGCCATGAAACCGCTGCGCCCGTTAGCCTATCGGCGCGACGACGGCGGGCTACATCGCGCGCTGATGCAGGCCGCCCAGCATTATCTGGCGGCCAACGGCGATCACCGCTTCGCCGACGGCGGCATGCTGGCGAAGGTGGCGCTGCTGTTGACGCTGTGCGGCCTGTGTTACGGGTTGAGCCTGCAGCAGCAAAACGGCTGGGCGTTTTTCGCCTGTTATTTCGGCTTTATCTTTATTGGCATGTTCCTGACGGTGAACGTGGTGCACGACGCCTCGCATAACGCGTTTTTCCGTCGGCCCTGGGCCAACCGCTGGCTGAACGCCCTGGTGAGCGTCCCGCTGGGGCTGGATCCCGACTGCTGGCGCGTGCGCCACGTGTTGTTTCACCATGCCCATAACAATATCGAACATTACGACCCTGACATCGACGCCAATGGCGTGCTGCGGCAAACGCCGTTCCAGCGCTGGCGGCCCTTTATGCGCGCCCAGCGTTACTATTGGCCGCTGGTGGCGGCGCTGACGTTCCCGTACTACATCTGGCTGTTCGACTGGCTGGACCGGGCGGGCCGCACCCGCGTGGCGGCGCGCATGGCGCAGCAGGGCGTGCGCGGCTGGTGCGGATTTCTGGCGGGCAAGGCGGCGCACCTGCTGCTGGCGCTGGCGATCCCGTGCTGGCTGCTGCCGCCGGCCATCGGCATCGGGCAAATTCTGCTGGTCTATTTGCTGAGCCAGATGCTTTCTTCATTGCTGTTCGTGATGTTGATCATCGGCACCCACTGGGCCAAAGCCAATTTTTATCAGGCGCCGGCGCAGGGTGCGATGCCGCACGGCTGGTATCACCATGTGTTCGCCACGACCTTCGACTGGCTGACCCGGCCGCGCTGGCTGGGATACTGGCTCGGCGGGGCGAACCTGCATTTGACGCATCATCTGTTCCCGCACTGGAGCCACCGCCATTACCCGGCGCTGAGCCGCATCATCGGCGAGGTGGCGCCGCGTTTCGGCATCGATTACCGCCTGCTGGAGCTGGAGGAGCTGTTGCGCCTGCAGCAGCGCTTCCTCAGCGCGATGGGGCGCAAACCGCATTAGCGTTGCATGTGGATTGTGCGAGGCGTTACGCAGTTCACTAATTGAACGACATGTGCCCTTCCAGTAGACTTTCCCCCGGTGAATCAACGGCCACAGGAGGTGGAGTATGCGGAGTTTACCGATTCGGTTATCCAATGAAATCGACGACAGTTTGAACGATATTGCCCGGCGTCACGGGATGGCCAAAACCGACGTCATACGCCTGGCGTTTGCTTTAATGACGATTGCCGACCGTGAGTGGATGAAACAGGATGGTTCCCGCCTCGGTATCGTGCGTGAAAGCGACGAGGGGCTGGAGGCAGTCGCCGTGGTGGTGGGGATTTTTCCATGAAGCCGCAACATGTGCGCCCGCAGCTCGATGCTGAAAGGTTGTATTTGGATCCTTCGCTGGTCTTCGACGAAATGGAGCGGCTGCGCCTGGCGCGCCAGGTACTGTGCGGGATATTTGCGGTCAGCGTGGGCGTATTCGCCGCCCACGCGTATTGGGACAAAAACGAAGCGCTCGGTCAAGTGTTCGAGCTGGTGAAGATCGGCGCCTTGCCTCTGGTCACGCTGGTGGTATCCTTCTACTTTCCCAACAGCGCGGCCAGATAAGGCGCCGCGTCAATGCGACTTCATGCCCGCCGCGGTCATCAGCAGGCGGAACAGCGAGGCGACCACGAACAGCCCCAGCACGCTGGCGCTCCAGATGATCACCAGCCAACCGATGCGTTTCCACCAGGGCGCCGGCGCGGCGGTTGCCGTTTTATCTTGCATAGCGTCCTCCCTTCTCAGTGATAGCCGTGTTCATGGCTGATCTTGCCGCGGAACACGTAGTAGCTCCAGAAGGTGTAGACCAGAATGATCGGGATGATGAACAGCGCGCCTACCAGCATAAAGCCGAGGCTCTGCGGCGGGGCGGCGGCGTCCCACAGGCTGATGGCCGGCGGGATCAGGTGCGGCCAGATGCTGATGCCAAGCCCGCTCAGGCCGAGAAATACCAGCAGCAGCGTCAGCATGAACGGCGAGTAGTGCGCGCCGCGTTTCACCCCGCGTTGAATCCCCCAGGCGCTGAGCAGCACCAGCACCGGCACCGGCAGCAGCCAGAACAGGTTCGGCAGCGTAAACCAGCGGGCGGCGATTTCCGGATGCGCGATCGGCGTCCAGATACTGACTGCGGCCAGCACCAGCAACAGGATCGCCAGCAGCGGCGTCGCCAGGTAATACATGCGCGCCTGCAGGTCACCGGCGGTTTTCATCACCAACCAGGTGCAACCGAGCAGGGCGTAGGTTACCACCAGCCCCAGCCCGCAGAACAGCGCAAACGGCGTCAGCCAGTCCAGCGCGCCGCCGGCGTAGGTGCGGCCTTCGACCGGGAAGCCGTTGATCACGGCGCCTACCACCACACCCTGGCTGAAGGTGGCGAAGATTGAGCCCCAGATGAACGCCTTGTCCCAGATATGGCGTTTCTCCGGCTTCGCCTTGAAGCGAAACTCGAAGGCCACGCCGCGGAAAATCAGCCCGATCAGCATCAGCGTCAGCGGGATCGCCAGCGCGTCGAGGATCACCGAGTAGGCCAGCGGGAAGGCGCCGAACAGCGCCGCACCGCCCAGCACCAGCCAGGTTTCATTGCCGTCCCATACCGGGGCGACGGTGTTCATCATCAGATCGCGGTCGCCGCTCTCTTTCACCCACGGAAACAGGATGCCGATGCCCAAGTCAAAACCGTCCATCACCACGTACATCATGGTGCTGAACACGATGATCACAAACCAAATCAGCGGAAGATCGATGCCCATGTTCAGCTCCTGTCGTCCAGAGTGTCGTTGACCGCGGACAGCGGACGTGCCGGGCGGCCCTCGGTATTGTCTTCTTGGTGTTCATGCGGCTGCGGCCCTTTGCGGATCAGGCGCATCATGTAGGAATACCCCACGCCGAACACCGAGCAGTAGACGATGATGAACGCCAGCAGGCTGATGCTCATGTGCAGGTCGCCGTGCGCGGAGACCGCGTCCTTGGTGCGCAGCAGGCCGTACACCACCCACGGCTGGCGGCCGATCTCGGTGGTGAACCAGCCCGCCAGCAGCGCCAGCAATCCGGAAGGGCCCATCCACAGAATGAAGTACAGGAACGGACGCGACTGATACAGCCCGCCGCGCCAGCGCAGCCACAGGCTCCACACCCCGGCCAGAATCATCAGCATGCCCAGCCCGACCATGATGCGGAACGACCAGAACACCACGGTGGAGTTGGGGCGATCTTCCGGCGGGAAGGATTTGAGCGCCGGCACCTGTTCGGTCAGGCTGTGGGTCAGGATCAGGCTGCCGAGGTACGGCACCTCCAGCTTGAAGCGGGTCTCTTCGCGCTGCATGTCCGGCCAACCGACCAAGATCAGCGGCGTGGCTTCGCCCGGCGGGTTTTCCCAGTGGCCTTCGATGGCGGCGATCTTCGCCGGCTGGTGTTTCAGCGTATTCAGGCCGTGCGCATCACCGATCAGCGCCTGCACCGGCGCGACGATCAGCGCCATCCACATCGCCATCGACAGCATCTTGCGCATCGCCGGGGTATCGCGGCCGCGCAGCAGGTGCCAGGCGGCGGAGGCGCCGACGAAGAACGCCGAGGAGAGGAAGGCGGCGGTGGACATGTGCAACAGGCGGTACGGGAAGGACGGGTTGAAGATCACCTTCAGCCAGTCGACCGGCACCACCTGGCCGTTGATGATTTCATGCCCCTGCGGCGTCTGCATCCAGCTGTTGGAGGCCAGGATCCAGAAGGTGGAGATCAGCGTGCCGAGCGCCACCATGCAGGTGGCGAAGAAGTGCAGGCCGGGGCCGACGCGGTTCCAGCCGAACAGCATCACGCCGAGGAAACCGGCTTCGAGGAAGAAGGCGGTCAGCACTTCATAGGTCAGCAGCGGCCCGGTAATGCTGCCGGCGAACTCGGAGAAGAAGCTCCAGTTGGTGCCGAACTGATAGGCCATCACCAGCCCGGACACCACGCCCATGCCGAAGTTAACGGCGAAAATCTTTGACCAGAAATGGTAAAGCTCGCGGTAGGCTTCATTGTGCGTTTTCAACCATAACCCTTCCAGCACCGCCAGATAGCTGGCTAAACCGATGGTGATGGCGGGGAAGATGATATGGAAAGACACGGTGAAGGCGAACTGTATTCTGGCGAGTTCCAGTGCATCAAGACCCAGCATGGCGCCTCCTAGGGTTGAACATAAATTAACCTCTTGAGTATAGCTGTCATTTTTATGTGAAATACTTGGCGTTAAGTTAAGCACGGAGTACAGTGACTATAATAGTGACAGTTATTTTACTTTTTCATATAACAGTTAATGGTTATGACCCGATACGAGCAACTTGCGCAACAGATTAGAGAACAGATCCAGAACCGGGTGTGGCGGGCGGGCGACAAGCTGCCTTCGCTGCGCGAGAGCGGCAAGCGCGCCGGGTTGAGCCTGATGACGGTGGTGCAGTCTTACCAACTGCTGGAGAGCCAGGGGTGGATCGTCGCCCGGCCGCAGTCGGGCTACTACGTGGCGGCGCGTCCGCAGCCGCTGCCTCAGCCTTCGCGCGGCGAGAAGCTGTTGCTGAGCGAGCAGGTGGACATCAACGCCTTTATTTTCGACGTGCTGCAGGCCTGCAAGGATCCGGATATCGTGCCTTTCGGTTCGGCCTTTCCCGACGCCACGCTGTTCGCCCAGCCGAAGCTGGCGCGGGCGCTGAGCAGCGTAGCGCGCAAGTTCACGCCGCACAGTTCGCTGGCCAACCTGCCGCCGGGCAACGACGCGCTGCGGCGGCATATCGCCCAACGCTATGCGCTGAGCGGCATGCAGGTCGCGCCGGACGAAATCGTCATCACCGCCGGGGCGATGGAGTCGCTCAGCCTCAGCCTGCAGGCGGTGACCCAGCCGGGCGACTATGTGGCGATCGAGTCGCCGGCGTTTTACGGCGCGCTGCAGGCGCTGGAACGGCTGCGGTTAAAGGCGGTGGCGATCGCCACCCATCCGCAGGACGGCATCGATCTGGACGCGCTGCAGCAGGCGGTGGAACAGTATCCGATCAAAGCCTGCTGGCTGATGACCCACTTCCAGAACCCGCAGGGCGCCACCCTGCCGGAGGCCAACAAGCAGCGTCTGGTGGCGCTGTTGCGCGACCGACAGATTTCGCTGATTGAAGATGACGTTTACGGTGAGCTGTACTTCAGCGCGGAACGGCCGCTGCCGGCCAAGGCGCTCGACAGCGGCGGCCAGATCCTGCATTGCTCGTCGTTTTCCAAATGCCTGGCGCCGGGCTTTCGCGTCGGCTGGGTGGCGGCGGGGCGTTATGCGCAGCAGATCCAGCGTTTGCAGCTGATGAGCACCGTTTCCACCAGCGTGCCGACCCAAATGGCGCTGGCGGATTATCTGCTGCACGGCGGCTACGATACCCATCTGCGGCGGCTGCGGCGGCTGCTGGCCCAGCGCCAAAGCGCGATGCGTCAGGCGATCGCCCACCATTTCCCGCCGACAGTGAAGGTCAGCCAGCCCGACGGCGGATACTTCCTGTGGCTGGAGCTGGATCCGGCGCTGTCGTCGATGGAACTGTACCGGCAGGCCCTTTCCCGGGGGATCAGCATCGCGCCAGGGCGCATGTTTACGACCGGCGACCATTTCAACCACTGCTTCCGCCTCAACGCCTCTTTTGAATGGAACGATCGGTTTGAAGAGGCGATCAAAACCTTAGCCAAACTTATTCGGGGGCTGGCGGCGGCAGGCTGAATCGCATTTTGCACGGCGCTTCGCCCCAGAAAAATTCATAATGCTTTTTTCGGCAATGGAATGCCGGTTTCGTTGTTAGACAGCCCTCCAGCCGCCCATTACTCTGCGATAAATTTTGTCACATTTTTATCAACGGGAAGACGAGGGGCAGTGGGTGAGTGGAATAAAAAATAGGCTAAACAAACTGTTGCGCTATCGGCTGACGCCGCTGGCGCTGGTCTGCGCGCTGGGGCTGAGCGCCGGCGTGCAGGCGGAAACGCTGGCCGAAGGCATCACGCCGGCCAGCGACGCTGCTCGGGTACCGGCCGCCGCCAAGCTGCGTAAAGACACCGTGGTGGCGGGCATCTCGGAGCCGCAGGGGATTTTCAACCCGTATCTGTTCACCAACGGCTGGGACGAGAACGTGACCGACGTGATCTTCAGCCGCCTGATCGGCCTGGACAGCCAGGGCAAGCCGGAAGGGCGATTGGCGGAGTCCTGGCAGGTCAGCCCCGATAACCTGACCTACACCATCAAGCTGCGGCCGAATCTGGTCTACAGCGACGGCTCGCCGCTGAAAGCCGACGATATCGCCTTTACCCTGACGCTGCTGCACGATCCGGCCTATGACGGTGACACCGACATCACGCCGGCGCACATCCAGGGCGGCGCCGAGTATAAAAACGGCACCGCCGCCGGCATCAGCGGCCTGAAGGTGATCGACGATCGCACCATTCAGATCGTCACCACCCAACCGGGCGCGACTACGCTGCAACTGATTGGCGGGCCGGTGCTGTCGCGGGCTTACTACGGCAAAGACTATCAGCGCGGCAAGCTCGACGGCGTGCGCGCCTTCAACGGCAAGCCGCTCGGCAACGGCCCCTATATTTACGACAAGTACGTGCCGGGGCAGGAGATCCGCTTCCACGCCAACCCGAACTTCTATCTCGGTGCGCCGCCGATGGCGCGCTTTATCTACCGCGTCACCAACCCGGCCACCAACTTCCAGCTGTTCCAGACCGGTGAGACCGACTACGACGCCTTTACCGCCAAGCCGGACGATATCGAACAGCTCAAGCTGCTCGGCTTCGCCAATATCAACCTCTACAGCTCAAGCGATTACAGCCGCATCGACTTCAATCTCAAGCGCCCGGCGCTGCAGGACAAACGGGTGCGTCAGGCGCTGATCTACGGCCTGGATCGGCAAAGGCTGATCGCCGTGGTGTACCAGGGGTATGGCAAGGTCGCCAACCAGCCGATCTCGCCGATCTCCTGGGCCTATGACGCGAACGGCATCAATCCCTACGCTTACGATCTCGACAAGGCCGGGAAGCTGTTGGACGAGGCCGGTTGGCGAGTGGGCGCGGACGGCATTCGGCAAAAAGACGGTAAAAAGCTGGAGCTGACGCTGCTGGTGACCAAAAAGCTGATCAATGACGCGCTGGTGCCGATCGCCAAGGACAACTACCGCCGGCTCGGGGTGGTGCTCAAACCGCAGGTATTGGACTTCAACGCGCTGCTGGCGCAGCGCAAGGCGGGCAACTATGACCTGGCGTCCCTCAGCACCAGTACGCTGAACGATCCGCATGACGGCGTGCGCGATTTCATCAGCCGCGAGAGCGAGACCGGTTATCACAACCCGCAGGTAGACGCGCTGATCGCCAGGGCCAACGCCACGCTGGAGATCGCCCAGCGTAAGCCGCTATACCACCAGCTGTATCAGGCGCTGGCGGACGATCCGCCGGTGATCCTGCTCGGCAATCGCGAGATTTTGAGCGCCAGCAGCGCGCGCGTCACCGGCTTTAAACCGGATATCTACAACGGCTTGGTCGGCAGCCTGCCGAACGTCAAACCGGCGCCGTAACGCCCTGACGCCGCCGCGCCACTCCGGGCGGCGGCGATGGAATTCGCGATGAGAAATTTTATCCTGCGCCGTCTGTTGCAGACGATCCCGATGCTGCTGTTGGCTTCCTTGCTGATTTTTTGCATCTTCGCCCTGGCGCCCGGTGACTTTATCGACGGCAACATCAACCTGACCGCGCAACGCGCCGCCGAGCTGCGGGCGCTGTACGGGTTGGATCAGCCGTTGTTCAGCCGTTACCTGCACTGGCTCGGCCGGCTGCTGCAGGGCGATCTCGGTTTTTCGCTGCAGTATCAGATCCCGGTCAGCACGCTGCTGAACCAATACATCTGGAACTCGTTCCTGCTGGCGGCGGTGGCGATGGTGCTGTATTGGGGCATCGCGCTGGCGGTGGGGGTGATCTCGGCGATGAAACCCTATTCGCTGTTCGATCATCTGATCACCGTGGCGGTGTTCGCCGCCATGTCGTTTCCGACGTTCTTCCTGTGTCTGCTGCTGATCAAATGGTTCGCCGTCGATCTGCACTGGCTACCGGCGGGCGGCATGCTGCGCACCGGCAGCGAAGCGAGCGGGCTGGCGTGGGCGCTGGAGGTGGCGGCGCACCTGCTGCTGCCGGTGCTGGCGCTGGTGATGCTGCAGGCCGGCAGCCTGACGCGCTATTTCCGCGCCAGCATGCTGGACGTGATCCGCATGGACTATATCCGCACCGCGCGCGCCAAGGGGCTCAGGGAGAAAACGGTGATCCTCAAACACGCGCTGCGCAATGCGCTGTTGCCGATCGTCACCCTGCTGGGGTTCGAGCTGCCGGGATTGTTCTCCGGCGCGCTGATCACCGAAAAAATCTTCAACTGGCCGGGCGCCGGGCATATCCATATCGATTCGCTGGCGGCGCGTGATTACCCGGTATTGATGGGGTTCACGCTGTTTCTGGCAGCCTTGACCATTCTCGGCAATCTGCTGGCGGACATTCTGTACGCCTATGCCGATCCGCGCATTCGTTTGAGGTAACGCTATGTTGGCTACGTTGTTTTTCGGCCGCCGCCGCCGCTGGCGTCAGGCCCAACTGCCGGCGCTGGCGCAACTGTCGCCGCCGCCCGCCGCGCAGGCCTGGCGACGACTGCGTCGCCACCGGCCGGCGATGATCTCGCTGGCGTTGCTGGTGCTGTTGGCGTTGCTGTGCCTGATTGGGCCGTCGCTGTCGCCGTGGCGCGACGACGCCGGCGATGTGCTGAATATCAATCAGGCGCCGAGCGGCGCGCACTGGTTGGGCACCGACTTTCTCGGCCGCGATATCTGCACCCGGCTGCTGCTGGCGGGGCGGATATCGCTGACCATCGGCCTGGTGTCGATGCTGCTGTCGGTGACGCTGGGCTATGTGCTGGGGGCGCTCGCCGGTTATCTGGGCGGCGTGGCGGACAGGCTGATCATGCGCTTCGCCGATCTGCTGATGACCATTCCCGGCCTGCCGCTGCTGATCATCATGGGGGCGATGCTGACCGAGCTCGACGTCTCGCCGGACTACCGCATCTACATGGTGATGATCATGCTGAGCCTGCTGGGCTGGCCGTCGCTGGCGCGGCTGGTGCGCGGCCAGATCCTGTCGCTGCGCGAGCGGGATTTCATGCTGGCCACCGAGGTGCTGGGGCTCTCCACCCGGCGGCGTCTGTTCGGCCATCTGCTGCCCAACACCGTGCCGATTTTGGTGGTGGTGGCCACCATGGCGGTGGCTAACGCCATTCTCAGCGAATCGGCGTTGAGCTACCTCGGGCTGGGCGTGGTGCCGCCGACGCCATCGTGGGGCAACATGATGGATGCCGCCAACAGCCTGATCGACTTTCAGCGCCGCCCCTGGCTGTGGATGCCGCCGGGGCTGGCGATCTTCGTCACCGTGGTGGCGATCAATATCTTGGGCGACGGTCTGCGGGACGCGCTCGATCCGAAAATGAACGGAGTAACACGATGAGTCAACCGCTGGTGGCGTTCGACCGACTGTCGGTGTCGTTTCAGGGCGAGCAGGGGCCGGTGCGGGCGGTGCAGCAGGTCAGCCTGGAACTGCAGGCCGGGCAAACGCTGGGGATCGTCGGCGAATCGGGCTGCGGCAAAAGCGTGACCGCCATGGCGCTGATGGGGCTGCTGCCGCAGCCGTTGGCGCAGGTAGACGGCGGTGAAATTCGCTTTGAAGGGCAGAACCTGCTGTCGCTACGGGCATCAAAGATGGCCGATCTGCGCGGCAACCGGCTGGCGATGATCTTTCAGGAGCCGATGAGCGCGCTCAATCCGGTGTTGACCCTCGGCGAACAGCTGCTGGAGCCGCTGATTCGTCATCTGGCCCTGTCGCCGAAAGCGGCCTGGCGTCAGGCGGTGCAACTGCTGGAGGAAGTGGGATTGGCGCGCGCGGAGGCGCTGATGCGCTGCTACCCGCACCAGCTTTCCGGCGGCATGCTGCAGCGCGTGATGATCGCCATGGCGATAGGGTGCCGGCCGGCGCTGCTGATCGCCGATGAACCGACCACGGCGCTCGACGTCACGGTACAGGCGCAAATCCTGGCGTTGCTGCGCGAGCAGAGCCGGCGACACAACATGGCGATGATCTTGATCACCCACGATCTCGGGGTGATCGCCCAGATGACGGACCGGCTGGCGGTGATGTACGCCGGGCGCGTCGTCGAGCAGGGCACGACCCGGGAAGTGTTGGCCGAGCCGCGGCATCCTTATACTCAGGGGCTGATCGCCTCGCGGCCGGTGCCGGGCCAGCGGCTCCGCCGTCTGTATTCCATTCCCGGCCAGGTGCCGGATCTGGCGCGCTTGCCTGAACACTGTGCGTTTGCCGAGCGCTGTGCGCAGGCCTCCGCTCGCTGCCGCGATGGCATTCCGCCGCTGTACGGCACACCGCAGCGCCAGTCCGCCTGTTTCCTCAACGCGGGAGGGCGCCCGCATGTCGATTGAACCTCTGGTGGAAGTGAAAGGATTAAAGAAATATTTCCCGCTGCGCGACGGGCTGTTCGGGCGAACCACCGGCCAGCTGAAGGCGGTGGACGACGTCAGCTTCAGCATTCGCAAGGGCCGCATTTTCGGGCTGGTGGGCGAGTCCGGCAGCGGCAAAACCACCGTTGGCCGCACGCTGCTCGGCCTGCACGACAAAACCGCCGGCGAGGTGATGTTCAAAGGGCAGGCGTTGGATAGCCTGAGCAAAGAGGCGTTGCGCGCCCTGCGGCCGAAAATGCAGCTGGTGTTTCAGGATCCGTACAGCTCGCTGAATCCGCGCCTGCGCGTGGGCGACGCCATCGGCGAAGCGCTGTTGCAGCACGGCCTGGCGAGCAAGGCGGAACTGCGCGAGCGAGTGCTCGATACCCTGTCGATCTGCGGGCTGTCTCCACAGCATTACGGGCGGTTTCCGCATGAGTTTTCCGGCGGCCAGCGCCAGCGCATCGGCATCGCGCGCGCGCTGATCCTGCAGCCGGAGTTTATCGTCGCCGACGAACCGATATCGGCGCTCGACGTGTCGATTCAGGCGCAGATCATCAATCTGTTTTCCGATTTGCAGGAACGGCAGGGGGTGACGCTGCTGTTTATTTCGCACGATCTCGGCGTGGTAGAGCACCTGTGTCAGGACGTGGCGGTGATGTACCTGGGGCAGATCGTCGAGAGTGCCGACCGCGATGCGTTATTTCGCCGGCCGCTGCATCCCTACACGCAGGCCTTGCTGGCGGCGGTGCCGACGCTGGATGTGCATCGCTCGCTGCCGCGGGCAGCAAGCGGCGAGCCGCCCAATCCCGCCAACCCGCCGCACGGCTGCCGTTTTCATCCGCGCTGCCCGCAGGCCACGGCGCAGTGCCGTGAACAGGCGCCGCGCCTGCGCAGCGTGGCGCCCGGTCATCAGGTGGCGTGCCATGTGGTCGGCTAGCGTCAGGACAGGTAGTGCTTCAACGCGCGCCCGGCCTGGTGGATCGCCGAATGCACCGCCGGGACGTGGGCGAGCGGATTCAACAGGCCGTAGTCGTGGATCAGCCCGTTATAGCGGGTGGAGGTGACCTCGACGCCGGCGGCATCGAGCAGACGCGCGTAGGCTTCGCCCTCATCGCGCAGCACGTCCAGCTCGGCGGTTTGCACCAGCGCCGGCGGCAAACCCCGCAGCTGTTCCGGCGTAGCGTTGAGCGGCGAGGCGTAGATGTCTTTGCGCTGCGCCTTATCGGGCGCGTAACTGTCCCAAAACCACTTCATCATGTTGCGAGTCAGGAAATGGCCTTCGGCGAACTGATGATAGGAGTCGGTATCAAACTGGGCGCGGGTGACGGGCCACAGCAGGATCTGGCAACGCAGCGCCGGTATGCCTTTCTCTTTGGCCATCAGGCTGACCACCGTCGCCATATTGCCGCCGGCGCTGTTGCCGACCACCGCCAGCCGCGAACCGTCGACGTTGATCTTCTCGCCGTACTCGGCCACCCATTCGGTGGCGGCGTAAGCCAGGTTGATCGCCTCAGGGTAGCGCACCTCCGGTGAACGGGGATAGTTGACGAACACCGCCGCCGCGCCTGAGCTGTGCACCAGATCGCGCACCAGCCGTTCATGGGTGGGGAAATCGCCCAGCACCCAGCCACCGCCGTGAAAGAACATGAATACCGGCAACGCCTCTTTGACCCTGGCCGGCCGCACCAGCTGCAACAGAATATCCTGACCTTCTACGTGAATGGTTTTCTCGCTGATCTCGACCTCGCGCAGCGGCACCTCGACGCTGCGCTGCGCGTCCTCCAAGACCCTGCGCGCCTCTTTGGGCTTCATCTGTTCCATGGGTTTACCGCCGCCGGCATTCAGCGCGTCGAGAAACGCGCGGATGTCGTGCTGGGCGTGCGGCTGGCTGAGAACGACGGTTTTCTTGGGCATGGTGACTCCTTGTGCGCAGAAGAGAAGGGGCGGTCAGGATCACAGTGTAGACGCTGGCGCACAAAGCAGGAGCCACGGTCAGCGCGGCCCTGTTTCGGGAGCATGGCGGGGGAGATCTCTGCGTCGCTGCCGCGTTGCACAATTTTGGCGCACCGCTGCACCCGATGGGGGCAAAAAGCGTGATAGCGAGCAAAGGGGGGGAAATTATTTTTGCGAGCCCGATCAGAAATCCTGAAGTTTTTCGTAATTGAATAGGATTTCGCGCGCAATGATGATTTTAGGCCTTATTTTTTAATTTATGCATTACCAATGCATAGAAAATGAATAAATATTCATTATAAGCCGTTGTTTTAACGTAAAAAATAGCAAAATACGGCAAAAATCCCGTTTTGGCACGATAGCTGCTCTACACTCTTTATCAAACGACATGTATTTTAACTGCTCGTTAACATTTACTCCCCGCTCAGGGACCGGATATACGCCATAAATAGTGAAAAATCGATTTTATGTAACAGATTTGTTTCTAAATCAGCGGTAAGGGACAGCATTTTCTCCGCCGGGAAAGTCGGTTTTGAACAACGGTTTTTTTGCATTGTGGCGGCCTAGCCGGGCTTGAGCGGTCCTTACAGTCAAAATTCAGCCTTTGCTGAGATTATGAGGTCACTATGGAACAGCCAATCGCAGTTACCCGCCAGTCTTTCGATGACTGGATGGTCCCGGTTTATGCCCCTGCCGATTTTATTCTGGTGCGGGGAGAAGGATCGCAGGTGTGGGATCAGCAGGGTAAGTCTTACATCGATTTCGCCGGCGGCATTGCGGTTAACGCGTTGGGGCATGCGCACCCGGCGGTCAAGGCGGCGCTGGTGGAGCAGGCGGGCAAACTGTGGCATCTGGGCAATGGCTATACCAACGAACCGGTGCTGCGCCTGGCCAAAAAGCTGATCGACGCCACCTTCGCCGACAAGGTGTTCTTCTGTAACTCGGGCGCTGAAGCCAACGAAGCGGCGCTGAAACTGGCGCGCAAGCATGCGCACGACCAGCACGGCGCCGGTAAAGATCAGATTGTGGCGTTCAACAACGCGTTCCACGGCCGTACGCTGTTTACGGTGTCCGCCGGTGGCCAGCCAAAATATTCGCAGGACTTTGCACCGCTGCCAGGCGGCATCACCCATACGCCGTATAACGATCTGGCCGCGGCGGCCGAGCTTATCAACGATCGCACCTGTGCGGTGATCGTCGAGCCTATCCAGGGCGAAGGCGGCGTGCTGCCGGCGGAAGCCAGTTTCCTGCAGGGGCTGCGTGAACTGTGCGATCGCCATAATGCGCTGCTGATCTTCGACGAAGTGCAGACCGGCGTCGGCCGCACCGGCCACCTGTATGCCTACATGCAGTACGGCGTGGTGCCTGATGTGCTGACCACGGCCAAAGCGCTGGGCGGCGGCTTCCCGATCGGCGCCATGCTGACCACCGATGCGCTGGCGAAAACGCTGGGCGTCGGCACCCACGGCACGACCTACGGCGGCAACCCGCTGGCGACGGCGGTGGCGGGGGCGGTGTTCTCCATCATCAACACCCCGGAAGTGCTGGAAGGCGTCAAACAGCGTCACCAGTGGTTTATCGACGGGTTGAACGACATCAACCGCCAGTATCCGATTTTCGCCGAGATTCGCGGCGGCGGTTTGCTGATCGGCTGCCAATTGACGAAAGACTATGCCGGCAAAGCGAAGCAGATCACCCAGCTGGCCAATGAAGAAGGCGTTATCGCGCTGATCGCCGGCCCGGACGTGGTGCGTTTCACGCCGTCGCTGATCATCCCTGAGCAGGATGTGAAAGAGGGGCTGGCGCGATTCGCGCGCGCCGTGGCGCGCATTTGCAGCTAATCAGCGGGCTGCGCCTTCACCGGCGCAGCCTGATTCAGAAGAGGTTCGCATTATGATGATTATTCGCCCTATAGAGCGTCGCGATCTGGCGGATTTACTGACGCTTGCCGGTAAATCCGGCATTGGTCTCACTTCACTGCCGCAAAATGAAGATACCCTGTCGGCACGCATTGAGCGGGCGTTAAAAACCTGGCAAGGCGAACTTCCGCAAAGTGACCAGTGTTATTTGTTCGTGTTGGAGGACAGCGAGCGCCGGCAGGCGGTGGGTGTCTGTGCGATCGAAGTGGCCGTCGGCCTGGCGGAACCCTGGTACAGCTTCCGCGTCGGCACGCAGGTGCACGCTTCCAAACAGCTGAACGTCTATAAATCGGTGCCGACGCTGTTCCTCAGCAACGACCATACCGGCCATTCGGAGCTGTGCACGCTGTTCCTCGATCCGGATTATCGTCACGGCGAGAACGGCAAGCTGCTGTCGAAGGTGCGTTTCCTGTTTATTGCCGCGTTCCGCGAGCGTTTCTCACGGCGCCTGATCGCCGAGATGCGCGGTTTCTCCGATGAAAACGGCCGTTCGCCGTTCTGGGAGAGCGTCGGCCACCATTTCTTCTCCATCGAGTTCGCCAAGGCGGACTACCTGAGCGGCACCGGGCAGAAGGCGTTTATCGCCGAGCTGATGCCGAAACATCCGCTGTATGTCGATTTCCTGGCCGAAGACGCGCAGAAGGTGATCGGCGAGGTGCACCCGCAAACCCTGCCGGCGCGCCGCTTGCTGGAGGCGGAAGGCCTGAGCTATCAGGGCTACGTCGATATCTTCGACGGTGGCCCGACGCTGGAAGCCGAGATCGATCACATCCGCGCGGTGAAGCAGAGCCGCCTGGTGAAAGTGGTGCTGGATGACACGCCGATGCGCGCCGATGCGCCGGTGCATCTGGTGGCCAACGACAACTATCAGAACTACCGCGCACTGTTGGTCAATGCCGATCTGTATGACGACCGCCTGCATATCAACGCCGCCACCGCCGCGGCGCTGGGCGTCGAGCAGGGCAGCCCGGTGCGGGTGCTCCCCCTTATTGCACAGGAGAAAGCATGATGTCCCATCCAGCACTGTTGATTAACGGCGTCTGGCGGCAGGGCCGCGGCGACGAGTTCGGCAAAGCCGATCCGGTCGGCAACCAGCCGCTGTGGCGAGCCAACGCCGCCGACGGCGATGACGTTGCCGCCGCCTGCGAAGCCGCGCGTGCCGCGTTCCCGGCTTGGGCACGTACGCCGTTCGAGCAGCGCGAACAGCTGGTAAAACGCTTCGCCGCCTTGCTGGAAGAACACAAGCAGTCGCTGGCGGAAACCATCAGCCGCGAGACCGGCAAACCGCGCTGGGAAACGCTGACCGAAATTCAGGCGATGATCGGTAAGGTGGGCATTTCGCTGCAGGCCTATCAGACGCGCACCGGCTTTAGCCAGACGGCGATGGCCGACGGCGCTTCGGTGCTGCGCCATCGTCCGCACGGCGTGCTGGCGGTGTTCGGGCCTTACAACTTCCCCGGCCATCTGCCGAACGGCCATATCGTGCCGGCGCTGTTGGCCGGTAACTGCGTGGTATTCAAACCGAGCGAGCTGACGCCGCTGACCGCCGAGGAGACCCTCAAGCTGTGGCTGCAGGCCGGTCTACCGGACGGGGTGATCAACCTGGTGCAAGGCGGCCGCGAGACCGGCGAAGCGCTGGCGGCCAGCGCGGATATCGACGGCCTGCTGTTCACCGGCAGCGCCGGCACCGGCTATCACCTGCATCGCCAACTGGCGGGGCAGCCGGAGAAGATCCTGGCGCTGGAGATGGGCGGCAACAACGCGCTGATCGTCGACGGTTTCGACGATCGCGATGCGGCGGTCAACCTGGCTATCCAATCGGCATTTATCTCCGCCGGTCAACGCTGCACCTGTTCACGCCGTATTCTGGTGAAGCAGGGTGCCGAAGGCGATGCCTTTATCGCGCGTCTGGTCCAGGTGGCGGGCGAACTGCGGGTCGGCCGCTGGGATGCCGAACCGCAGCCGTTCATGGGCGGGGTGGTGTCGGCAGCCGCGGCGGAAAACATGCTGAAAGCGCAGCAGCACTTGCTGGCGCTGGGCGGCAAATCGCTGCTGGCCCTGCGCCTGCTGGAGCCGGGCAGCTCGCTGCTCAGCCCGGGTATCGTCGATCTGACCGGCGTGGCCGGCGTACCGGACGAAGAGTATTTCGGGCCGTTGACCACCATCGTGCGTTACCGCGATTTCGACGAGGCGCTGCAGCTGGCCAACCGGACGCGCTACGGCCTGTCGGTGGGGCTGGTATCGCCGCAGCGCGAGCTGTTCGAGCGATTGCTGCTGGAAGCGCGCGCCGGCATCGTCAACTGGAACAAGCCGCTGACCGGGGCGTCCAGCGCGGCGCCGTTCGGTGGCGTGGGGGCCTCCGGCAACCATCGCCCAAGCGCCTTCTATGCGGCGGACTATTGCGCCTGGCCGATGGCTTCGCTGGAAAGTGAAAGCCTGTCGCTGCCGGCGACGCTCTCGCCGGGCTTGGCGTTCCGTTAATCGTCTGCGGCGGCGCGCCGGCGTCGCCGCACGCTATCCCCAGGGGATGAACATGTCAGGATATGAAGTCAATTTCGACGGTTTGGTGGGGCCGACGCACCACTATGCCGGGTTGTCGTTCGGCAACGAGGCGTCGACGCAGCATCAAAACAGCGTATCGAACCCGAAGCTGGCGGCGAAACAAGGCTTGCTGAAAATGAAGGCGTTGGCCGATCTCGGTTTCCAGCAAGGGGTATTGCCGCCGCAGGAACGCCCGCATTTGCCGATGCTGCGTCGCCTGGGCTTCAGCGGCAGCGATGAGGCGGTGCTGGCGCAGGCGATGCGTCAGTCGCCGCGCCTGCTGTCGGCGCTCAGTTCGGCGTCGTGCATGTGGACCGCCAATGCGGCCACCGTGTCGCCCTCGGCGGACAGCGCCGACGGCAAGGTGCATTTCACCGCTGCCAACCTGAATAACAAATTCCACCGCGCCATCGAAGCGGAAACCACCACCGCCGTATTGCGGGCGATGTTCAGCGACGATCAGCATTTCGCCCACCATGAGGCGCTGCCGCAGGTGGCGTTGTTCGGTGACGAAGGGGCGGCCAACCACAACCGTTTGGGCGGCGACTACGCCAAACGCAGCGTGCAGGTGTTCGTCTACGGTCGGCAGGAGTTCGGCGGCGAAACGGCGCCGGCGCGTTATCCGGCGCGCCAGACGCGCGAAGCCGGCGAGGCGATCGCTCGCCTGCACCAGCTGGACGAGCAGCATACGGTCTTCGTGCAGCAAAACCCGGCGGTGATCGATCAGGGCGTGTTCCATAACGACGTGATTGCGGTCAGCAACCAGAACGTGCTGTTCCACCACCAGCAGGCGTTTTACCGCCAGCAGCAGGCGCTGGATGAAGTGCGCCGCAAGATGGCGACGCTGGACAGCGAGCTGGTGGCGATCGAAGTGCCGACGGAGCGTGTCTCGGTGGCGGACGCGGTGGCGACCTACCTGTTCAACAGCCAAATTCTTACCAAGCCGAACGGCAAGATGATGATCGTCGTGCCGGAGGAGTCGCGTCAGCACGCCGGCGTGTGGCGTTATCTCAACGACATGGTCGGCAGCGGCGGCCCGATCGAGGAAATTCGCGTGTTCGACCTGCGTGAAAGCATGCGCAACGGCGGCGGCCCGGCCTGCCTGCGGCTGCGGGTAGCGCTTAACGAGCAGGAGCTGCGGGCGGTTAACCCGCGCGTGATGATGAACGAGCGGCTGTTCGCGACGCTGAACGAATGGGTCGACCGCCATTATCGCGATCGCCTGACGCAGGATGATCTGGCCGATCCGCTGCTGCTGCGCGAAGGGCGCGAGGCGCTGGATTCGCTGACGTCGATCCTCGGTCTCGGCTCCATCTATCCATTCCAACGCTAAGGGAGGCGGCATGATCGATCTACTGCCCCTGACGCTGGAAGGGAACGAACCCGTCGAATGGCAAGGTGAAACCCCGCAGCTGCGCTGGCGCTGGCAGGGGGAAGGGGTGCTGGAGCTCACGCCGCGGCAACCCTACCGCCAGGCGATGGTGATGTCGGCGGGGGTGCACGGCAACGAAACTGCGCCGATCGAACTGCTCAATCAGCTGGTCGGCGACCTGCTGGCCGGCCGGTTGCCGCTGAGGGTGCGGCTGTTGGTGGTGTTGGGTAACCCGGCGGCGATGCGGGCCGGCAAGCGTTATCTGCACAGCGATATGAACCGCATGTTCGGCGGCCGCTACCGCAACTTCGCCGCCAGCGGCGAAACCGTGCGTGCGCAGCAGCTGGAGCGTGCGCTCGCCGCCTTTTTCGATGGGGAACAGGCGGCGCGTTTCCATTACGATTTGCACACCGCCATCCGTGAATCGCGTTTGCCGCGCTTTGGCATTCTGCCTTTCCAGAAACGCCCGTACAGCGAGCCGATGTTGAAGCTGCTGGATGCGGCCGATCTGGATGCGCTGGTGGTACACAGCGCGCCGGGCGGCACTTTTAGCCATTATTCCAGCGAACATCTCAATGCGGCGAGCTGTACGCTCGAGTTGGGCAAGGCGCGGCCGTTCGGCAGCAACGATCTGCAGCAGTTCGCCGCCATCGATCTCGCTCTGCGGGCGGCGGTCAGTGAAGGGCCCCTGCCGGTGCGTGCGGCCGATGAGATTCGGGTTTTCCGCGTGATGCACTCGTTGATCAAGCACAGCGAAGATTTCAAGCTGCACCTGGGCGATGACACGGCCAACTTCACCGAACTGAAACCGGGCATGTTGCTGTGCGAGCAGCCGCAGGAGGACTATCGCGTGGGCCAGGAGGGGGCTTGGATACTGTTCCCTAACCCCAATGTGGCGTTGGGCCTGCGCGCCGGTATGTTGTTGAACGAAGTGCCCCGCTCTACGCTGTATTGATTTATCCACGGCGATGCCGTCAGCGCGCCGCCGTTATTCCCTTCATTATTTTATTCTGCTATTTCCCGCTATTTTAATTGGCGTAAGGCGAATTTTATTCGTTCCGAAGAGATTCCCTTATGTGAATGAATAAAAGGCGGTGTCAGATGATTAGCTGAAAGTCTTAATTGCCTGGTGAATTTGTTAAGATAAAAATGTGAAATAAGTAACGTTTTTAATAACCATGCTAATTTTGTTGTTACTTTGGGATCGTGCAGAAAGCACACAAAACGAAACCAAAATGCACTATATTGGTGCATTGCACCATTTTGGTTATAACTTATGTGATAAAATATTCTTATATTCAATGAGTTGTGAAATATCTTTGTTGTAATATTTAGTTACAAATAAACGTGCTTTCTCCTCGTTGTTTCATGAACTTTTTGATTTTAAGTTTTGATTCATGATGCTAATGTCACATCACCCCCGCATTAGGGGAGCTCATAAAATACCAAAAGATAAAATCACAGCCCAAAATATAAATTGGGCGTGACGGGCAGGGTTCTAATTATAATATCTAGGAAAATAAATGATGAAACGCAGTGTATTAGCCTTAGCTGTCGCCCTCGGGGCGGTCACCTCCTTCGCCAACGCGGCTGAAATCTATAATAAGGATGGCAATAAACTCGACCTGTACGGCCGCGTTGCTGCCAAACACGTTTTCAGTAAAGACAAGGGTGAAGACGGCGACAAAACTTACGTTCGTCTGGGCTTTAAAGGCGAAACCCAAATCAACGATCAGTTGACCGGTTACGGCCAGTGGGAATACCAGGTTGCTTCCAACCACGACGAAGCGCAGGGCACCACCGGCACCAAAACGCGTCTGGGCTTCGCCGGCCTGAAGTTCGCCAACTATGGCTCGTTCGACTACGGCCGTAACTACGGCGTGGTGTACGATGCCGAAGCCTACACCGACATGCTGCCGGAATTTGGCGGCGACTCCTACAGCTACACCGACAACTACATGACCGCGCGCTCCAACGGCCTGGCAACCTACCGCAACCGTGACTTCTTCGGTTTGGTGGAAGGCCTGAACCTGGCGTTGCAGTACCAGGGTAAAAACGACGGTGACGGCCGCAGCGTCAGCAAGCAAAACGGCGACGGCTACGGCATGTCTCTGGACTATCAGGACATCGGCGGCAGCGGCATCGGCGTAGCGGCGGCGTTCTCCGACTCCAACCGCACCAGCGCTCAGAAAGCGCTGCAGTACGGTAAAGGCGACAAGGCCACCGCCTGGACCACCGCGGTCAAATACGACGCCAACCAGGTGTACCTGGCGGCCATGTATGCCGATACGCGCAACATGACGCCGATCAGCGGCAACGGCGTTTCAGGCTTTGCCAATAAAACGCAAAACTTCGAAGTTGTGGCTCAGTACCAGTTCGAAAACGGCCTGCGTCCGTCCGTGGCTTACGTACAGTCCAAAGGCAAGGACATTGAAGGGATTGGCGATGTCGATCTGGTGAAATACGTGGAAGTGGGCGCGACTTACTACTTCAACAAAAACATGTACACCTACGTCGACTACAAGATCAACCAGTTGAACGACGACAACAAACTGAAGCTGAGCACCGACGACATTGTTGCTGTCAACCTGACCTACCGCTTCTAAGTTTCCATCATTACCTTCATCCTGTGTCGGGATCGGTAATCAGGCAGGGCGCAAGCCCTGCCTTCGTTTTTTCAGTTGCTCAGCCTTTTGGCGCCAATCCCACCAGTTCGATGGCAGAACGCAGCGCGGCGAAACGTTGCTGATCCTGCTCGCGTTCTATCTCCGTGACCAACTGTGAAAGAATATTGCTGCCGGAGACCTTTTTATGGTTTTTGATTAACTGCAACACCGCATCGCCCAACGCCAGGCTGACGTTGCGCAGCAGAATTTCATAATGCTCGTTGGAATGAGCTGATGCTGACATGACCTTTCTCTGTCTCTCTTCTTCGGGAGCCGCAATTTAGCAAAACAGCGGCCTAAAGCCTCGGAGGCAGACGAAGTTTCCGATGAAATCAGAAATTCCTCAGCACCGGACGGGGAAGGCGTTAAAAATCCGAATATTCGCTGGCCGGTAACCAAAAGCCGTCGATAAACTCTTCCATGGGATAACAACCGGCGTGGCGCAGGTTCTGTTCCTTCATCGCGATCAGGCATTGCGGTTCGTCGCGCAATATATCGACCACCATTTCACTGCAGCCGCCATCCAGATAACAGACAAACATCACCAATGCGTACATCGTTGCATGCCTCCTTCGTCGAACCGCCCTGTAGGCAACAGTGTAGGTAAAAAAGCGCGATTTTTCAGCATCATTGCGTGATAAATCGCCATCAAGACGCCGCTGACGGCACTTTCGGAATTCTCTAACCATTTCTGACGCCGGGAGCGGATGGCATATCCTTTTGACGATGCTAAGCTTAACAAGCCTTACTTCAATGCATCAGTGCAACCATCAAAAGGAGTGAATATGGGCTTGTTTAACTTCGTCAAAGAAGCGGGCGAAAAACTGTGGGACACCGTCACCGGCAATGCCTCCGCCGAAGATCAAAGCGCCAAACTCAAGGAGCATCTCGATAAGAGCGGCCTGCCAGGCACCGACAAAGTCGATGTGCAGGTGGTCGATGGTAAAGCCGTAGTGACCGGCGATGCCGTCAGCCAGGAGCTGAAAGAGAAGATTCTGGTGGCGATCGGCAACGTGGCCGGCATCAGCGGCGTGGAAGACAAGGTGGCGGTGGCGCAATCCGACGCCGAGAGCCGTTTCTACACCGTGAAGAAGGGCGATACGCTGAGCGCGATCTCCAAAGAGATGTACGGCAACGCCAATCTGTACAACAAGATTTTCGAAGCCAACAAGCCGATGCTGTCGAGCCCGGACAAGATCTATCCGGGGCAGGTATTGCGTATCCCGCAATAATCTGTCGCTCTGCCAGAGCCCGGTTGCGTACCGGGCTTTTTTTGTCCTCTGTAATCGCCGTCTCTTATTCCCCTGCTAGATCAATGTCGGTTACATCTACCCTGTGTACCCGCTCGCTCGCCGGCAGGTGCGGTGTTGACCCTGATGGGGAAAGTTGATAGCGTCATGCCCCGGTTGAGGCCGGAACGCCCAAGGCGGCAACGTTAACGCCTTATACTGAGGGGCCTTTTGCCCCGCCAAACAGCAATGCAGCAGTTGAACGAGTGAAAACCGATTTAGTGAAACAACAGCGTAACGCCTCAACGGATAAAAACTATCGAGAAACCTTGGGTGATGCGCAATTTGCTATCGTCGTGTTGGCGGTGGCGTCCTGCTCACTGATTATCTTTACGCTGGCGGTCACGCTGTGGGTGACCTGACGCGATTAACTAGGGGAGATAAAATGGAGCCTAACCTCCATGATGAAACCAAACTGCTGGCGATTATCGGCCTGTTGGTTTCCGTGCTGCTGGTGGTATCAATTCTCTTTGGCGTGACCTATTTCTCCGATCTCAGGCACGCGCACGACGATGTTGACATCAAAAGCTGCTATATCAAAGCGTCCTAATCCGCGCGAATGCGCCTGAGCGCCGCCGATCTGTGAGGTGAGCTGTCCTGTGTTAAGCTGGGACGGTTATCCCTTGGCGAATCGGCGCCATTCAGGAGGTTTTTGCGATGAGTCAGTCCCGTCCTACGCTCTCTTCACCTTCACGCGAGTGCCCCGTCGTTGACGGCGTGCGCCAGATCCAGCGTATTGCCGTGCGTAACGCCGAAGTGGGGGGCATTCCGATCAACCGCGCGCTGCCAACCCGGGAAAGGCGTACCGTCGGTGCCTGGTGCTTTCTCGATCACGCCGGGCCGACGGTATTCAACGGTACCTCGCCCGGCATGGATGTGGGGCCGCATCCGCACATCGGTCTGCAAACGTTCACCTGGATGATCGAAGGCGAAGTGCTGCACCGCGACAGCCTCGGCAGCGAGCAGGTGATCCGTCCGGGCCAGGTCAATCTGATGACCGCTGGGCACGGGATCGCACATACTGAACAGTCGGTGGGCGAACCGAGGCGATTGCATGCCGCACAATTATGGATAGCGTTGCCGGCCGAACATGCCGACATGGCACCGCGTTTCGATCATTATCCCGACTTGCCGCAGTGGCAGAATAACGGCGTGAATCACCGTTTGCTGGTCGGGGAATTTGACGCTTATCGTTCGCCGGTATTTACCCTTTCGCCATTAATCGCCATAGATATGGAATGGCAGGAAGCGGCGACGGTGCAATTGCCGCTGCGCGATGACTATGAAATCGGCTTCTTGCCCCTGATGGGAGAATTCGAACTTAATGGTGAAACCTTTTCACCTGACGAGTTTGCCTATTTGGGCATGAAGAATAACTCTATCGAGTTAAATGCACAGAAAGGCAGCCGGGGATTATTAATTGGCGGCGCGCCGTTAAACGAAGAGATTCTTATCTGGTGGAATTTCGTTGGCCATACCAAGGCTGAAATTACTCGGGCCCAGCATGATTGGGAACAAGGGGCGCCGCGTTTTCCGCCGGTGAGCGGTTATTCCGGCGAGCGGATGACCGCGCCGCGCCTGCCCTGGGGCGATGTTTGATAGCGTTAGGATATAATCGCCGCGATTATTCGGCTTA
The DNA here is from genome assembly GCF_052166245.1 of Serratia sp. CY84636. Classification (NCBI taxonomy): domain Bacteria; kingdom Pseudomonadati; phylum Pseudomonadota; class Gammaproteobacteria; order Enterobacterales; family Yersiniaceae; genus Serratia; species Serratia sp. CY84636. The sequence goes on along the minus strand of NZ_JBJNOX010000002.1, from coordinate 1,202,705 downwards.
TTTCGCTCTAATAAGGCGAAATTACTGTGATCGCGGCTCCAGCTTTACCACAGAATAAGGTTTATCGGCAGAACAGTGATCTGGCGCATATAATGACAATGAGAAGAAGTTTAGGATAATCCTCAGGAAGTCAGGTTGTCTCCCGTTAGTCAGATGTCAGTGAGGTCATTATGAGCCAGGTACTCTATCGTGCAAGACTGTCCCATGTCGTGATTGCCACGGCGCTGTTTTGGGTCTCTGTCGCGGCATTGTTGGTCGCCGTATTAAACTAACCTCAAAAAATGACTCCTGCATAAACCCGCTTCGGCGGGTTTTTTTATCGCCGTTGTCTGGCGATAGAGGCTACGCGATTATACTTAATGACATATTCAATAAGCGATAGGGACACTCATGAAGCTGTTTGCCGATATTTTGCTGTTGCTCATCGCGGTGCTCCATCTTTATATCCTGGTGCTGGAAATGTTCCTGTGGCGTGCGCCGCTCGGCAGACGCGCCTTCGGTACAACGGCGGAGTTTGCCGCGGCCACGCGGGTGTTGGCCGCCAATCAGGGGCTGTACAACGGTTTTCTGGCGCTGGGGCTGGTATGGGGCTACTGGCGTGAGGACATGGCGCTGCAGCTGTTCTTTCTCGGGTGCGTGTTGGCGGCCGGGGTGTTCGGCGGGCTGACCGCCAGCCGCAAGATCCTGTGGGTGCAGGCGCTGCCGGCCTTGATCGCGATGCTGGCGGTATGGGGGGCGCGTTAACCCGCCGGTTTACGGCGGGCGTCAGGCGGATTTTTGGTGAATGACGTGCAACGGCGGGTCGATGTGCAGATCGACGCTCAAATCCTGGCGGAAATCATAAGGCGTGATATTAAAACGCTTTCTGAACATGTAGGTGAAGTGGGACTGTGAGCCGAAGCCAAAGTCCAGGGCGATATCGAAGATCGACGCTTCACTGCTGCGCAGTTGGTAAACCGCGCCGGCCAGACGGCGTTCGCGAATGTATTTGCCCAGCGAAATCCCTGTCGCTTCTTTGAACAGCTTCTGCATGTGCCACAGCGAGTAGCCGGAGTACTCGGCCAGCTCTTCGAGATGGATCACTCGTCCAAGGTGAGTTTCGACCCATTTGCTGAGGGCGCAGACCAATGAGAGATGGTGTTCTTGTATCATCAGTGCGTCAGTGTGAGATCTACATAGCGGTGAAGTATACACAACTTGCCGCCGCGGACAAAAACGCCGCCGGTGACGGGGGCAATTATTCGGAAAAACCGTTCAACCACAGCTTGTCAGTAGAAAGGAAAAACGGCTAATCTGAGACTGTCGCCGCCGCGGTGGGTGACGCGGAATAGGCCACAGCAAGTAACCGCCAAAACAGAGTCAGCCGTAACAACTCAACGTTGATGGGGTGATCGCATGTTAATGACAGTGATTATTACTCTGGTTGTAATCGTGGGCGTCGGCGCTTTTATGGCGATGCCGGTGATGAGCATGAAAAATGCGGAAGGTGTGGGAGGTGAAGAACCGTGAGAGCAAGAGACATTGCACGCCGCTGAGCGGGGCGATCGCCAATCGGGAAAGCCTGGGTCAGAAACCCGGGCTTTTTGTTGCGTAGCCGCTCAAACGTTTTTCCGCTCGACGGTTTCCTCTCCCCAATAAAGCTGATCGGCGGTGGTTTTGGCAAAGGCCTTCTCCAACGCTTCGTCGCTGCCTTCTTCCCAGATCTTCTGTGCCAACACTTCGTCGTTCCCTGCCAGTTCAAAAATAGCTTCGGCGATTTCCACCGAAGTTTCACGCACTGTCGCCCAGGATTTCACATTGTGATTCGCCATAACTTTCTCCTGTTGGTTGTGGCTTACGGGTGGTTTTTGCCACCGTCATGCTGCAAGTATAGGCTAATCCGCCGCGGGCTTTTGCCCGGCGGTGCGCAGAAGGGGGAAAAAGGCGGGGAGAGCGGGCAATGGTGCAGGCGGCGTGCTATTCTGTGCGGCGTTTGAATCAAGAGGAAAATTATTATGTCTGACATGCTGAGCAACGAGCAGGAACTGGCTTCCGATCTGGTCGCTTGCCAACTGGTCATCAAACAGATTCTGGACGTTATCGACGTGATTGCGCCTACCGAAGTGCGCGACAAGATGGCGGGTCAGCTTAAAAGCATCGATTTCTCCACGCATCCTGCAGGCGCCGATCCGGTGACTCGCCGCGCGATTGACAAGGCGATTGCGCTGATCGAGATGAAGTTCACCCGCAGCTGAGGCGGGGCCGCCGCAGGGCGGCGGCGTCGGGCGGTGGCGGTTAATCCACCACCGTTTCGATTTTCTTGAACAGCGGGCAGTCGGCTACGCCGATGAAACCGTTGTCGCCATTGACGTACTGGGCGATCGCCACGTTGCGCGCCGTCAGGTATTTGCACTGCAATCCCAACCCGCCAACGTTTTTGTTGCTGCCTATCAGCACGCCGTAACCCGAGATCAAAAAGCCGCCGTAAATGACCGCCAACACCAGTACCCACTTAATCAATCTGCTCATTGTGCTTCCTCATTGTCCCTGAGGGCCCATCTAGCCACGGCAACGGCATGACGGCAAGGGTAACAGTCTGAAAACCGGGCGATAGCCAGAAATCTAAACGACAAGTTAAACTTCGTTTAACTTCGCTGTGATAACATGCGCGATAGATTACCCAGATAACAATGAGGCTGCTAAATTTGTTGCGAAAAAAAATCCTCGTGATAATGACGGCCGTCGCTGCCTGCCTGTTTTTCTACCTGTTGGCGCTGGACAGTTATTGCGACGATGGCGGAAACTTTGCGCTGGGCATCTGCTCGGTAACGCGCTTCGTGCCCTGGTAAGCAATTTTTGGCAGGGATGTTCGCACGGCCGCCGCGAGTGTTAAGATGGCGGCCTGAATGTCGCAGTAGATAGGGTTGTCCATGTACGATTTAGGTTTTGGCCAGAACGGCCTGTTGTCGCTGGCCCTCGCCGCCGTGGCGTTGCTGGTTGGGCTGTGGGTTTGGTTTCTGGTGAACCGCGCCAGCGTGCGCGCCAACGAGCAGATTCGTCTGCTGCAGGAGATTGCTGAGCAACAACGCCAACAAACGGCGCTGTTGAAACGCTTGGCGCACCGTGCACGCGCTGATGGCGGCGATGCTGCTGACGACGACGATCTCAGCCCAGCGCTGGATTTCAAAGGTTTTATCCCCGAACGTTAAGCATGATGCTCCGGCCGGCGGCAGCGCCGCCGGGGCGCCTCAGTAAAACACCATGCCCTGATACGGTTTTTCCCGGCATGCCGCCAGGCGGCTGGCCAGATCGCCGGCATGGATCTCCAACTGGTGCCCGTCAGGATCGAGAAAATAGAGCGATTCGCCTTCGCTGCGATTGCTCTTCCACTCTTTGACGCCGTTCTGGCGCAGCCGCTCGCTGACCTGCTCAATGTGTTCCGGCGCTACGCTGAAGGCGTAATGGGTGTAATCGCGCGCGCTTTGTTGCGCCCGGGCCTCATCCCGCGACAGACACAGCCACAACGCCCCCAACGAGAGATAAGCGCCGCCCTGCCAGCGGGCGTGCGGGGTAAACCCCAACAGATGACGATAAAATTCGAAGCTGCGATCGAGATCGCTGACGGCGAGCGTCAGGTGATTGAGGCCGGTCAACATGCATGCATTTCCTGGGCGCTGAACAGAGGGAAAAGTGTACGCAGGCGCTAAGGAAAGATAAAGGGGGCAAAGCATTAGTAGAGATAATGTGAAAACCGGCGGCGCTGTCATAAAACTGTCGTACAGACATCGTAATGTAGCGCGAACCTTACGAAAGATGGATAAAGCCGATGATTAAATGGTACGAAGAAAGCGATGCCGAAGTGAACCGCAGCATCGCGCTGCTGACCGGGGAGAACCCGGACAAGTGGTATCCCTACGGTGGTGTGAAAGGTAAAGATTACTGCAAGAATCCCTCCGATGCCTGGCCGATCATTTGCGCCAACAAAATCAGTCTGAACCCCGATAACCAAAGCGACAGCCCGCAATGGCAGGCGCGCATGAGCACCCAGGGCGGTGAATGGCAGGCGGACAGCGTCAGCCCGCTGCGCGCGGCGATGATCTGCTTCCTGATGAGCCGGCAGGCTAACTGATTCGAACAATACCGGTGATTGGTAAGAGTTTCTCCTTTTTCTAATAACAGAGCTGTCGTTGGCGGAGGCTGTTTATGAAGCGCATTATCAAAGGTGATAAAAACTTGTCTCATCTGGTGATTGCCCATGCGGCGATCGATCGTCATGCCGAAAGCTTCGGCCAGCGCCGTCAGGGCTGGCCCTCGACCTACCTGATAAAATATCAAAACGATCGCGTGGCGGTGGAAGTGGTCACGCGTAGCCAATCTTATGTCGCCACGCTGATGATCGGCGCGCGCAACCTGACCAAACTGTGCGGAATGCCCGGCTAAACGCCGCCCTTATCCGCTTTCTCACGGTAAAAAAATCGCGCTCCGGCCCGCCGTCTCGGGGCGCTTCTCCTTGATGCTCACGGGGTTAAGTGTTAAAAAGCCGCCCGCAGATACATTTATTGATTGGTGAAATCTTGGCCGATAACGGCAAGGGTGTACGCCATATGAGGATAAGATGGGCGGTCAGCATCAGGACACTCCGCTAAAACGCGGTTTAAAAAACAGACACATACAGCTTATTGCCCTCGGGGGCGCCATCGGTACCGGTTTATTTCTCGGCATTGCGCAAACCATTAAAATGGCCGGCCCCGCCGTGCTGTTGGGCTACGCCATCGGCGGTTTTATCGCGTTTTTAATCATGCGCCAGCTGGGCGAAATGGTGGTGGAGGAGCCGGTCGCCGGATCTTTCAGCCACTTTGCCTATAAATATTGGGGCGACTTCGCCGGTTTCCTTTCCGGCTGGAACTACTGGGCAATGTTCATTCTGGTCGGCATGGCGGAATTGACCGCCGTCGGCATCTACATTCAGTACTGGTGGCCGGAAATCCCCACCTGGGCCTCCGCCGCGCTGTTTTTCGTGCTGATCAACCTGATTAATCTGGTGAACGTGCGTCTGTACGGCGAAACCGAGTTCTGGTTCGCCATCATCAAAGTGGTGGCGATTGTCGGCATGATCGTGTTCGGCGCCTGGCTGTTGGTCAGCGGGAACGGCGGCCCGCAGGCCAGCATCACCAACCTGTGGCAGCAGGGCGGCTTTATGCCGCATGGCTTCTCCGGGCTGGTGATGGCGATGGCGGTCATCATGTTCTCGTTCGGCGGGCTGGAAATGGTCGGCATCACCGCGGCGGAAGCCGCCGATCCGCGCCGCAGCATTCCCAAAGCCACCAATCAGGTGGTGTACCGCATTCTGATCTTCTATATCGGCTCGCTGACCGTGCTGCTGTCGCTCTATCCGTGGGGGCAAGTGGTGGAGGGCGGCAGCCCGTTCGTACTGATCTTCCATGCGCTGAACAGCAATCTGGTGGCGACCGTGCTCAACGTGGTGGTGTTGACCGCCGCGCTGTCGGTCTACAACAGCGGCGTTTACGCCAACAGCCGCATGCTGTTCGGGCTGGCCAGCCAGGGCAATGCGCCGCAGGCGCTGACGCGTGTGAATAAACGCGGCGTGCCGGTATTGTCCATCGCGCTGTCGGCGTTGATTACCTCGATTGGCGTGCTGATCAACTACCTGATGCCCGGCAAGGCGTTTGAGCTGCTGATGGCGCTGGTGGTGTCAACGTTGGTGATCAACTGGGTGATGATTTGCCTGGCGCACCTGAAATTCCGCGCCGCCAAGAATCGCCAGGGCGTCATCCCCAGCTTTAAGGCGCTGTGGTATCCGTTCGGCAACTACCTGTGCCTGGCGTTTCTCGGCCTGATTCTGGTGATTATGTATTTCAGCGAAGGGATCCGCATTTCGGTGTTGCTGATGCCGGTGTGGATTGCGGTGCTGTGGTGCGGGTTTATGCTGACGCGCCGTAAAGGCGCCAAGCGCTAATCGGTATGCGGCGGAGGCGTAGTCTGCGCCTCCGCTTCTTTTCTACGTCAGCCGCGCGGCATAAAGGCGCGCCCCTCACCGTGACCCCGCCCCAGCAGTTTCCGGCACAGCAGCAGCAGGGTGCTGATCACGTCGATGGCGACCACGCTGAGCATCAGCAGGGTCAGCATGAAAAACCCGAGCAGCGAACCGCCCAGCAGAACCAGTGGCGCCGGTACGCGCAGACGGCGCAGCTTCATGGCGAAATACATTTTCCAGTATTGCTTCTGCGCCAGCAGCGCGCTGCGAATACGGCGCCCCAGGCCGATGCCTGATTTGCGGGATGTAGAACGACTCATAACTTCTCCTTTTCTGTATGCCCTACAAGTCAATCACAAAGATCTTAAGAGAGTCTTAACGGGCTCTTGGCGGCCCTGGCTGTCTCACCGGAGTGAGACAACAGCATACGGCAAAAGGTCCCGCAATGCAGCGCACGGCTGACGAAGTGCGAGTCTCGTCGGGTTTGTTACACTGAAAGTCACGCCCATGCAGGGGGCGCAGCGGTCAGGAGAAGGGGCTGGATGAAGAGAATCAATCGTTACTACGATGCGGCCAAGGCGCATCACACGCCGGAGGGATTTCGCAACCCGGAACCCTCTCAGCGCCAAGAGGGCGACCTGCAGCGTTGGCAGGATGAGCGCAAGCGGCAGGGGCTGCCCAGGCCGCCGCAGCAGGGCTACGCGCAATTTACCGAACGCTGGTGGCAACCCGCCGATCTCAGCGGCAGCGATGACAGCATCTGGTGGCTGGGGCATGCATCCATGCTATTGCGGCTGGGTGGCCGCTATATCCTGATCGACCCGGTGTTGTCCGAACGCGCCTCGCCGCTGAGCTTCTACGGGCCGAAGCGCAGAACGCCGGCGCCGCTGACGGTGGAGCAATTGCCGGCGGTGGATGCCGTGCTGATCTCCCATAATCATTATGACCATCTCGACAGGCGCACGGTGCGGCAGCTGGCGCGGCGCTTCCCACAGGCCGAGTTTATCGTGCCGCTCGGCTTGAAGCGTTGGTTCCGCCGTTATCGGCTGAAGGTGCATGAGCTGGACTGGTGGCAGAGCCTGTCGTTAGGTGAGCTGACGGTTTACGCCACGCCGGCGCGGCACTGGAGCATGCGCACGTTGTGGGATCGCAATCGCTCGCTGTGGTGCGGTTGGGTGATCCATCATCCGGCGCTGCGGTTCTATTTTTCCGGCGACAGCGGCTATTCGGCGCGGTTGGCGGAAATCGGTCAACGGCTGGGCCCGTTCGACGTGGCGGCACTGCCCATTGGCGCCTATGCGCCGCGCTGGTTCATGCAGGAGCAGCATATGGATCCGCAGCAGTCGGTGGCGCTGTATCGCGAGCTGAATCAGCCGCGAGCCATTCCCATCCATTGGGGGGTATTCGAACTGGCGGATGAATCGCTGGACGAACCGCCGCAGCAACTGAACCTGGCGCTGAGCGAGGCGGGGCTGGAACAGCATCAATTCCATCCGCTGAAGATTGGCGAGCGCATCGCGTTGCAGGACTCGCAGCAGGCGTTGTCTATCCACCCGGTGGTACAGAGGAAAGAATAAGATCAACGGTTTGAAAGCGTGGCAGTAATTAGCAAAATTGATAAGTGCGGGGTGGGATCCAAATAACCACCCGATTTTCCGGATTTAATTCAATGCCGCACTTTCGCTATTCATAAGGTTATTCCGGTTATTCAGATTTAGGGTTTTCGGATTATTTAGGATGAAGCCACCGGCCAGCGGGGGAGGCGTCAGGACGTTGCATGCTTATGCAGCCGTTGGTCGGCGTGTCAGCGCGATTACCGGCTCTCGTCACGCTCTGGTGCATGCCGTGCGGTGACAGGGATGAAGGCCGATGGTGAATGCGCTTTCCGACGGTAAAGGGGCGGAGGAGCATTGAATAAATTGGCCCCCGTTCATCGATATTCAAATGTTGCATATGACATTCCATAAAGATTCAAATTTTTTAACGCTATAAGCGACGAAAAAGCGAAAACGTCGAGAAGGAGATGCGTCAAAACGATGAAAGTTTTGTTAAAACGCTATCAGAATGCGGGGTCTGGCGCAGCCAGTTTGGCAAGCAGAAAATAGCCGATGCTTCAACATCTTTTGGCCTATTTAAGCAAATGTGGCTCTCGACCGTTTCAAATATGTGCGACATGTCGTTCAGTGATTAAAAATGGCTTGCCATCGCATACAGAGTATGTGATAACGCATCTGGGTAAAACGAGGTACAGTTCTGTATATGTGTGGCATTTTCAGTAAAGAAGTTCTGAGTAAAGACGTTAGCGTTGAATACCGCTTCTCTGCCGATCCTTATCTTAGTGCCTCAAGCAGTAACGACTCTAGTTTGTCTATGTAACGCCCTCGGGCGGTTTAAACAATCCAAAGGAAATACTCAAGATGGCAAAGATCAAAGGTCAAGTTAAGTGGTTCAACGAGTCTAAAGGTTTCGGTTTCATCACCCCGGCTGACGGCAGCAAAGACGTGTTCGTACACTTCTCTGCAATCCAGGGTAACGGCTTCAAAACCCTGGCTGAAGGCCAGAACGTTGAGTTCGAAATCCAAGATGGCCAGAAAGGCCCATCTGCAGTAAACGTTACTGCTATCTAATCAGCGTCAGCTGTACAAAAAGCCCGCCTTCGAGCGGGCTTTTTCGTTTCCGTCATCCGGCGGCGATGATGATGCCGGCGTACTGGTTGCGGCCTTTGATCCCCGGATGCGTCGGATCCTGCGCGCGCCGGTGGCTGTTGCGGCGATAGCTGGTGTATTTGAAGCGCTGTGGCCGCTGTGGGTCGACGTCCGGCGTGCAGATGGTGCAGCTGCCTGCGCGGTCAACGGCGGCGAAGCCGAGCGCCGCCAGCTTGTATTCGGCAATCGCGGCCAGATCCAGATGCCGGTAATGTGGGCTGATCAGCGTGGCGGGCAGCGGCAGGCGCTGTTTAAAATTTTCCACCAGCGCTTCATCGACTTCGTAGCAGCACGGGCCGGCGGCAGGGCCGATAGAGGCCACCCAATCGGCGGTGTCGCCGTCCTGGCGAATGCGCGCTGCCATCTGTTCCAGAATGCCGTCCAGTAGCCCGCGCCAGCCGGCATGAACCGCGGCGATGGCGCCCCCGTCGCGGCGGCTGAACAGCACCGGCAGACAGTCCGCCGTCAGTACGCTGAGCAGAATGCCGGGCTGGCGGGTATAGAAACCATCGGCCTCGCCGCACGCCTGCGCCGGTTGCAGCACGTCGACGATACGGATGCCGTGCACCTGCTTCTTTTCCGGTAGCGTGGCGCTGTAGGGCAGCAGATGCCCGGGCAGCAGCGCGAGTTTGCTGCCGAAGCCGTGCTGAATGTGGGGCACCGCATCGAGCAGCGCGGAACGATCGCTCATAAGTTATTTTCACCTGCGTGAGAAAACAGACTCTCAGTGTAGCCAGCTTTTTCCCCGCTTGACCAGGCGTTGTTGGCGGCGAAAGCGAGCGGGGATGCGCCTTGCATCGAGCCGACGCCTTCTTTAGACTAGCCGCGCCCTGTCTTTCTGGAAGCCCATTTCATGTCTTATCAATGCCCTCTGTGTCATCAACCGCTGCATTTTTCATCGCAACACTGGCGTTGCGACGGCAATCATCAGTTCGATCAAGCCAAAGAAGGCTACGTCAATCTGCTGCCGGTGCAGCACAAACGATCGAAGCAGCCGGGAGACAGCGCGGAAATGATGCAGGCACGGCGCGCGTTTCTCGACGGCGGTTATTATCAACCGCTGCAGCAGCAGGTGGCCGAGTGGCTGGATTTGGCGCTGGCGGCCGATGCAGGCGCGTTGTTGGACATAGGCTGTGGGGAAGGGTATTACACCGCCGCCGTGGCCGCACGGCTGGCGCAGGCGCGCAATATGGCGGTCTATGGGCTGGACGTCGCCAAGGTAGCGATCCGCTACGCCGCCAAACGTTATCCTGCGGTCTCGTTCTGCGTCGCCTCCAGCCACCGTCTGCCGTTCGCCGACGCGGCGCTGGATGCGGTCTTGCGCATTTATGCGCCTTGCAAGGCAGAGGAGCTGGCGCGGGTGGTGAAGCCGGGCGGTGTGGTGGTGACGGTTTCGCCGGGCCCGCGTCATCTGTACCAGCTGAAAGAGCAGGTCTACCAGCAGGTGCAGCTGCATGCCGAGCAGGACGAACAGTTCGATGGTTTCGAGTGCGAGCGTAAAGAGGCGTTGGCCTATACGATGACCCTGCCGGGCGCGCAGGCCGCCAACCTGCTGCAGATGACACCGTTCGCCTGGCGTGCTACGCCGGAGGTGCAGCAGCGACTGGCGCATGGCGGCGAGTTCGTGTGCGAAACGGATTTCGCGCTGGCGCTGTACCGACGCCGCGCTTAACAGGCGCACTGAGCCCAGAAACAAAAAAACCTGCCGCGGCAGGTTTTTTTGCAGAGTGAGCGCCTCAGGCCAGGTAGCCGAGGTGCTCCAGCAGAATGTTGACGCCGATACCGATCAGCACCACGCCGCCGAGGATCTCGGCGCGTTTGCCCAGCAGCGGGCCGATAAAGCGGCCAATCATCATGCCCAGCGTCGCCATGATCATGGTGGCGCAGCCGATGGCCATGGCGGTATGCACGATATTCACCTGCAGGAAGGCCAGGCCGACGCCGATAGCCATCGCGTCGAGGCTGGTGGCGATAGCGGTGGCCACCAAGATCCAGAAGCCGTGGCGTTTGACCTTCTCTTCCTCATCGGGCCTGTTGCGCACCCCTTCGACGATCATGCGCATGCCGAGAATGAACAGCAGAGAGAAGGCGACCCAGTGGTCCCATTCCATGATGTATTGGCTGGCGAACAGACCGATGGCCCAACCGATGAGCGGGGTGATCGCTTCGACCACGCCGAAGATCAGGCCGGTGCGGATCGCTTCGCGGAAACGGGGTTGATGCAGGCTGGCACCTTTGCCGATCGACGCGGCGAAAGCATCCATGGACATGCCAAAAGCGAGAATGAGTGTTGCTGAAAGGTTCATGTGAAATAGCCTCGGCCGGGTGGCTCCATATACACGTAACCCACCCCCAACCAAACGACGGAGTTACGTGTCTATGGTCTCGCCAACCTTACCTGGCTGCCCGCACCACGTTTCATACGGCGAAACGAGTATGTTGATACGGGCGTTTCTGGCGTTTTATTCTCCAGAAACCGGCTACTCCCCAATGACGGCGCAACCATACCATATTATTTCCGCCATCGACAACTTTATTCTAGAGTCATGTTCGCTCTTAATTGAGACTCGTTTTCATTAATCTAAGTTCACGCGGGAATATAATGTAGACGTGGGTAACAATGTTGCGGAAATAATAGTCAGAGTGAAAATGGCGCTGCCGATTAATTACCCACAAGCAGCGCAAGGTTTGAGCTAAAGTAAAATGAGTTTTTCTTTATCTATTGATTATCAATGAAAAAGTGGTAAATCTTCTCCAGGTCATCCAGGTGCGTCACCTGAACCAACAGCCGGCGCTGTTCCAGGTCGACGGCCAGAATGCCATCCTCCGATAAATTCATGGCTTTAATGCGGTTATATTCGACAAACACGTTCGCGAAGAAAAAACCCTGTGCTTTAAACACCATCTTGGGGGCGCGAATATAAGAGATATAGATCGCGAGCAGCGCCAAAGAAATAAGCAAATAGGTGGTTAATACCGCACCGTTGGTGGTGACGTTGCGGTAAATCAGAATGGCGATCAGGCCGACGAAAATCAGGCTATCGAGGCGATGACGGCGTTTGAGCGCCACTTTAAGCCGTGTTTTACCTTTCAGCAGGTCCATGCCGAATTCGTCATACAGCGAGTACAGCAACAGCAGGGCGATAAACAGCATCAGTACGGCGTCGGTCAGTGACATCTCTTGCTCCACACATAAAAAAGCCGGGGGTTGCCCCCCGGCCGATTCGAACGATTACAGGCCCAGCAGGCCAATCCAATAGCCAAAGATACCGATGACGAAGAAGCCGATGATGATCCACAGCGCATTGACTTTTTTGCGCAGCAGCCACATACAGGCGAAGGTCAGCAGCAGCGGTACCAGGCCCGGCATCAGCTGGTCGAGGATGGTCTGCACCGTGGTGACGTTGGTATGCCCGGTCTGGTCGGTGATCTTGGACACCACCAGCGGGATATTCACGTGCGTCCACTTGTTGACCAAGGCGCCCATAACAAACAGGCCGAGAATGGACGCCCCTTCCGTCAGTTTTTGCAGGAAGCCGCCGCCCATGTCGTTGACGATATCCACCCCTTTACGGTAACCGTAGGCCACGCCGTAGTAGCGGGTCAGCAGGCGCACCAGGTTGAACAGCACGAAGAACAGGATCGGCCCGAGCAGGCTGCCACTCATGGCGATACCGGCGCCGAGCGCGGCGAACACCGGCCGCACGGTGCCCCAGAAAATCGGGTCACCGACGCCCGCCAATGGCCCCATCAGACCGACCTTGATGCCGTTGATCGCACCGTCGTCGATCGGCGCGCCGTTGGCGCGTTGCTCTTCCATCGCCATGGTCACACCGAGCACCGGCGCCGCCACGTAAGGGTGGGTGTTGAAGAACTCGAGGTGGCGCTTGATCGCCTGTTTGCGATCGTCATTGTTTTCCGGATACAGGCGACGGATCACCGGTACCATCGAGAAGCAAAAACCCAGCGCCTGCATGCGCTCGAAGTTCCACGACCCCTGGAACAGGTTGGAGCGCAGGAATACGCCGCGAATATCGGCCGGCGTGAGTTTCTTTTGAGCAGTTGTATCAACCATTTCTCTCACCTATTCCTAGTCGAGTTCGTTATCGAGATCGTTCGCATTAGCCGGGCCGGCCTGGACAACCTGGGACTTGTTGTATTTCGGGCTGAGCTGGATATACAGCACGGCCATCACCACGCCGATGACGCCGAGCGCCACCAGGTTGAAGTTGGTGAAGGCGGCGGTCACGAAACCAAGGTAGAAGAACGGCATCAGGTAGCCGGCGCGCATCATGTTAATCACCATCGCGTAACCGACCACCACGATCATGCCGCCGGCGATGTTCAGGCCGCTGGTGACCACTTCCGGGATCGAGTTGAGCAGGGCGTGTACCCCGGCGGTGCCAACCGAGATGGCGACGATGACTGCCGGAATGGCGATACGCATCGCCTGCAGCAGCAGGGCGCCGATGTGGATCCAGGTGATGGCCCGCAGGCTGCCGCGCTCCGCCGCGCTGTCCGCCGCGTGCTGGAAGGCCACGGTGAGGGTACGTACGATGATGGTCAACACCTGGCCGGCCGCCGCCAGCGGAATGGCCAGGGCGATACCGGCGCCGACGCTTTGCCCGCCGGCGATGACCAGAATGGTCGAGATGATGGACGCCAGGGCGGCATCCGGCGCGACTGCCGCACCGATGTTCATCCAGCCCAGGGCAATCATTTCCAGCGTACCGCCGATAATGATGCCGGTTTTCATATCGCCGAGAATGAAGCCGATCAGGGTACAGGCGACCAGCGGACGGTGGAACTGAAACTCGTCGAGGACGGAACCCATCCCGGCGATACAGGCAACGATAAATATCAGCACAATCTGAAGAGTGGTGATCTCCATTGCACTTCTCCTATGACCAAAAAGCTCTGAGTAAAATAATCAGCGGCTGGCGCCACTAATTGAGTTTGTTAATCAGGTCCATCATTTTTAGCCGGCTGTCGGACGAGACCTTACGCACCTCCAGCTCGATACCGCGATCGTTCAGTTTCTTAAACGCTTCGATATCTTTTTCATCGACGGAAACGGCGTTGTTCACCTGGGTTTTCCCCTGGCGGAACGCCATGCCGCCGATATTGACGGATTGAATATCCACGCCGCCCTCCACCAGACGCAAGACGTCGGTCGGGTTGGTAAACAGCAGCATTACGCGGTCGTTGGCGTACTTCGGGTTGTTCCAAACGCGGATCGCCTTCGCCACGTCCACCACGTGAGCGGTGACGCCCGGCGGGGCGACCTGGGTCAGCAGGGTTTTGCGCACATGGTCGGCGGCGACTTCATCGCTGACGACGATAATGCGGCTGACGTTGGTTTCTTTGGTCCAGCGGGTGGCGACCTGGCCGTGAATCAAACGGTCATCGATACGCGCCAGGCCGATTTTCATGTGGTCGTTCGGCCCCAGCGGCGCCTGAGGGGCAGCGGCTTTGGCGATGGGTGCTGCGGGTTTTGCGGGTTCTTCCTGCGGTTTTTTCAGCGCTTTCACGCCTTCGCGGCCGGTTTCCAACGCCAGCGCCACCAGTTCATCGAAGGCGGGGTTGTCGTCCCGCGCCATGAAGGTTTCCACCAGCATCGGAATGTTGACCCCGGTGACGACCTCATAGTTTTCTTTGTCGACCGCAATGCGGCTGGCGGCGTTGAACGGGCTGCCGCCCCAGGTATCCACCAGGAACAGCACGCCGCCGCTGGTATCCAACCCACTGATTTTTTCGTTGTACTTGACGATTAACGTTTCGGCATTCTCACCGGGAACGAAGTCTATAAAGGCGACGTTGTCCTGCTCGCCCAATAGCATCTCCGCCGTTTTCAGCAGTTGTTCCGCTGCAGCCCCGTGTGTGCCGATGATAATAGCTATTGCCACTCGCTACCTCCTCGTTGAACTCCAGGCGCGGTTTGTGTCGTTTCTCCGCGCCGTCTTGGCAGTCACTTCCGCGGTTCAGATACATTATGGTAGAAAAAAAGAAACGCACGCCTAACATTTCTCACGCAGTTTCAAATGCCTGTGCGTGATGCTTCACGAACGCGACATTTATTTTAGTGAGTGAAAAAATATTTTTTGTGACGCTGCTCCGTTATTGAATGCTCGGAGAAATCTTAGCTGTCGCAGATGATACGGCGCGGCGCCATGCTAAACCGCCGTTGAAAAAGCCGCTTTGTCCCCCAGAAAAATCCTGATACAGTAATTTCCTCTTTCATCACTAAGGAGTGAAGGGCCTCAGCCCTCCCTATGGACTGTCACCGAAGTTACTGTTTTACCAGGTTTCACCCGCCACCTGCTGGCGTTGCATATGCTGTTCGGCCCTTCGGCCATCTCCCGGTAACCCCATCCCGTCACTTTGCTATTGTCGACTGCGCCCATGCAGCGGCGGCATCGTCACGTCTGAGCGGCGTGCGCGCATTCCCACTTTTCTCTGGAGTCTGATATGGAATTTTTAATGGACCCCTCTATTTGGGCGGGGTTGCTTACGCTGGTGGTGCTGGAAATCGTGCTGGGCATCGACAACCTGGTGTTCATCGCCATTTTGGCCGACAAGCTGCCGCCGAAGCAGCGCGATAAGGCGCGCATCATTGGCCTGTCGCTGGCGTTGCTGATGCGTTTGGGCCTGCTGTCGGTGATCTCCTGGATGGTAACCCTGACTACGCCGCTGTTCAGCGTCGGCGATTTCAGCTTCTCCGGCCGCGATTTGATCCTGCTGTTCGGCGGGGTGTTCCTGCTGTTCAAGGCGACCATGGAGCTGCACGAACGGCTGGAAGGGCAGACGCACCAGGACGGCGCCAACCGCGGTTACGCCAAGTTCTGGGCGGTGGTGGTGCAGATCGTGATCCTTGACGCAGTGTTTTCGCTCGATGCGGTGATTACCGCCGTGGGTATGGTGAACGATCTGCCGGTGATGATGGCGGCGGTGGTGATCGCGATGGCGGTGATGCTGCTGGCGTCGAAGCCGTTGACCAACTTCGTCAACGCGCACCCGACCATCGTGGTGCTGTGCCTGAGTTTCCTGTTGATGATTGGCCTTAGCCTGATCGCCGAAGGCTTCGGTTTGCACATTCCTAAAGGCTATCTGTATGCCGCTATCGGCTTCTCGATCCTGATTGAATTGTTCAACCAGATCGCGCGCCGCAACTTCATCAAGCATCAAGCGCGTCGCCCGATGCGCGAGCGCACCGCGGAAGCGATCATGCGCCTGATGGGGCAGCAGCGTACACAGCAGACGGACGATGCGGTCGCCTTGCCGAGGGATGAAACCTTTGCGGCGGAAGAGCGCTATATGATCAGCGGCGTGTTGACGCTGGCCTCGCGTTCATTGCGCAGCGTGATGACGCCGCGTACCGACATTTCCTGGGTCGACTGCGAGCGTTCCCGCGAGGAGGTACGCGCACAGCTGCTGGATACGCCGCACAGCCTGTTCCCGGTGTGTCGTGATTCGGTGGATGAGATTGTCGGCGTGGTACGCGCCAAGGATCTGCTGGTGGCGCTGGAGCAGGGTGAAGACATCGCCGAGTTCGCCGCCCGCACGCCGCCGATCGTGGTGCCGGAAACCATGGACGTCATCAAGCTGCTGGCGGTGCTGCGTCGCGCCAAAGGGCGTCTGGTGGTGGTCACCAATGAGTTCGGCGTCGTGCAGGGGCTGGTGACGCCGCTGGACGTGCTGGAAGCGATTGCCGGTGAATTCCCGGACGAGGACGAAACGCCGGACATCGTGGCGGAAGGCGACGGCTGGCTGGTGAAGGGCGGAACCGATCTGCACTCGCTGGAACAGGCGCTGGCCTGCGATGACCTGGTCAGCCCCACCGCCGACTACGCCACCCTGGCGGGGCTGCTGTTGGCCCACTACGGGCAGATGCCGGTGGCGGGAGATACCATCGAGCTGAACCACCTGCGTTTCGATATCGTTGAGGTGTCCGAATACCGTATCGAACTGGTGCGCGTTACCCGCGTCGCCCTGGACGACCCGGCGCACGCGTAACCCTCCCGCCGGGGGTTCAGGCCTCCGGCGGTTCCTCTTCCGCTTTCTTGACGCGCGATTCGTACTGCTGCAGCCACAGCGGGAAAACATGAATCGGCATCGGCTTGGCGAAATAATACCCCTGCAGGGCATTGACCTCGCGTGAGCGCAGATAGTCGGCCTGTTCCTCCGTTTCCACCCCCTCTGCCACCAGTTTCAGCTTCAGGCGCTGCGCCAGCGTAATGATGGTGTCGGTCACCGTGGCGTTGACCGCGTCGGTGCCGATGGCGGCGGTAAACCCGCGATCGATCTTCAAGACGTCCGGGCTGAGGTTTTTCAGGTAGCTCAGCGAGCTGTGGCCGGTGCCGAAATCGTCGATGGCCAGCATGATCCCCATGTCTTTCAGCGTGCGGATCTGGTCATACTGGATCGCCGACAGTGCGGTGCGTTCGGTCAGCTCCAGCATCAATGAGGGCATCGGGTGCGCCGGCAGCCAGATCTGGCGGATATCGTCGATGATGTTGAGCGTTTTAAAGTGCTCGGCAGCGACGTTGATGCTGATGTAGAAGGACGGTCGTGGCGGGAACAGCTGCAGATTTTCCGTCACGGTGTTCATCAGATAGCGAGTGAGCGGAATGATGAGCTCATGCTGCTCGGCCAGCGGAATAAACACGTCAGGCGAGATCCATCCTTGTCGCTTCTTTTTCCAACGCAGCAGCATCTCGACGCCGGCGCAGCGCCCGGTGTCGCTGTGGATGATAGGCTGACAGTAGACGCGGAACTCCCGATGAGTGATGGCATGGCCGATGTGGTAAGACAGGCTCATGCGGTTGGCGGTGAGCAGATAGACCACATAGGCCGCCAGCAGGCTGATCAACAGCGCCAGCGGGATATGACGCGGCAATGCGGACAGCGCCAGCATGCCGATCTGTGGGCCGAACAGTGAAATTGAGAACGGGTACAGCGCGGAGCCGGCGGTGTAGCGCAGGTCGTTGGTCAGGGTGTCGCGGCTCAGGATTTCGCGGCGGCCATATTCCAGGCTGCTGTCGTCCACGTTCAGGACCACTCGCTGAACGTAAGGCTCTTGCGGTTCGAGTAAAAAGTTGGACAGCAGCTCGATATTGAATACGTGCAGCACGCCGCTGGTTTTATCACGGGGGGATGGCGTCCACATCACCAGCGTGGGCAGGCCTTTGCTGACCGCCAGAGAGGGGCGCAGCGCCAGCCTGGCGTTGCTGTCGACGAAGGTGGGCATCACCGCGGCCAGCTGATAATGACGGGCGCCAAACAGGCTGGAGCAGTAAATAACACCGTTTTTCACCAGCAACATCGCGCGTAGCGCCTGATTTTGCGCGGCGCGAAAGCGCAGGGTCGATGAAACGTTTTCGCAGGGTTGGTCCAGCATGTCCATACTGCGTTCCGCTTGCATCTGTGCTGGCGTCAGCAATTGGTTGATCTTGCCGACGGTGCGGTTAGCCAACGTCTGCTGGCTCTGCTCGATGCTTTTGACCTCTTGATAGTAACGGGTATACAGCGATACCAACAGAATAGCCACGCCCACCGCTCCGGCCAGCAGCCAACGGTAGTAACGATATCGGGACGCGGCGAGGTGGGTCATCAACATCCGGTAAATCCTTGTTCGGTAATCCAGCTCCGAGTCACAGTCAGGCCATAGATCCTTAAGTTGCGCTCGGCTAATTCTAGCCTGAGGTTATACAAGATTGATGGTAACTCAGTAAATTATTTCAGTATGGTAAAACAGAAGGCCAATTTGCAGGCTAACCGCCCGATCGATGAGAAAAATGCAGGATATTTTCTGGTGACATTGTCACTAAAAGCGGTCAATGAATTGATTACCCATAAAAAACCCCGCCGGGCGGCGGGGTTGTCTGTCAGTCGCATTGCACCTTGATCGCCAGGCCGCCGCGTGACGTTTCGCGGTACTTGGCGTTCATGTCTTTGCCGGTTTCGTACATGGTCTCGATCACCTTATCCAGCGAAACGCGTGGCTCGCTGGTGCGGCGCAGGGCCATGCGGGCGGCGTTGATCGCCTTGACCGAAGCGATGGCGTTGCGCTCGATGCACGGCACCTGTACCTGGCCGGCGACCGGGTCGCAGGTCAGACCCAGGTTGTGTTCCATGCCGATCTCCGCCGCCACGCACACCTGTTCAGGGCTGCCGCCCAGCAGCTCGGCCAGACCGGCCGCCGCCATGGAGCAGGCCACGCCGACTTCACCCTGGCAGCCAACTTCGGCGCCGGAAATGGAAGCGTTCATCTTGTACAGCGCGCCGATGGCGCCTGCCGCCATAAAGTAGCGGATATAGATATCCGGGCTGACGGATTCGATGAAGTGATCGTAGTAAGCCAGCACCGCAGGCACGATGCCGCAGGCGCCGTTGGTCGGCGCGGTGACCACGCGGCCGCCGGCGGCGTTTTCTTCGTTCACCGCCAGCGCGAACATGTTGACCCAGTCGATTACGTTCATCGGATCGTTGGACAGTTTGTCCGACGCCACCAGCATGCGGCGCAGCGCGGAGGCACGGCGCGGCACGCGCAGCGGCCCCGGCAGCACGCCTTCGGTGTTCAGACCGCGATCGATACAGGCACGCATGGTTTGCCAGACGTTACCGAAGTAGGTGTCGATCTCTTGCTTGCTGTGCAGCGCCAGCTCGTTCTGCATCACCATGCCGGACAGCGACAGGCCGGTCTCGCGGCAGTGGTCGAGCATTTCGCGCGCGGAGTTGAACGGATAAGGCATTTTCAGCTCTTGCTCGCCGGCCTTGCCGAAGTTCTCCTCGTCGACGATGAAGCCGCCGCCGATGGAGTAGTAGGTCTTGCTGTACACTTCTTTCTCGCCGGCGAAGGCGTGGATCTGCATGCCGTTCTCATGCAGCGGCAGGTTGTCGCTGCGGAAGACCATGCCGCCGTCGCGCGGGAAATCGACTTCATGCAGGCCGTTGGCCAGCATCAGGCGTTGACGTTGTTCTACATCGCGAATAAAACCCGGAATGCTATCGATATCGACGGTGTCCGGCATATTGCCGGCCAGGCCGAGAATGATGGCGATATCGGTATGGTGACCTTTACCGGTCAATGAGAGTGAGCCGTAAACGTCTACGACAACACGCGTGATAGAAGGCATCAGGCCTTTATTTACCAGATCGTCGACAAACTGTTTGCCGGCTTTCATCGGTCCAACCGTATGAGAGCTGGACGGGCCGATGCCGATCTTAAACATGTCGAAAACGCTAATCACGCTAAAACTCCTTAAAGAGACGTATTGTTATGGCTGCGGCGGTTAAAAACCGCGCAGGGAACAGCGATATTGTAAAAGGGCCGTGCGGGTTCGGCTGCCTTTTTCGCATGAAATTAAATAATCCGTGGTGTCGCTTTTTTTGCTGATTACCCGGGGCGAACCCTTAAGCGGGGTATCCGCTTTCGCCTAAGCTCCATTAGCGGTAATCGCGCCAGCTTTCCGTGCTGAACGCCGCCGGCTTAATCCCTGTTTCTACAGTGGTTTATCTCGGACGGTGGTATTTTACAGGTATTTCGTAAGGTTTAAGAGAGGGTTTGCAGTTTTTTTAAAACCATTCAATCGGAACGGTAGTTGAAAAAGCGATCAAATGAAGTGATTTCGATCGCTTTACCTGCAGCGGACGTCGACGGCCATGCCAGATTGCGAGTCAGATCACGCAATGCGGGTCAAATACTGACCTGCTGCGCCAGGCGGCGAATAATGGCGGCGGTCAGCCCCCAGATAAACTGGCTGTGATACCAGGAGAGGTAAATGCGGTGCGTGTGGCCGGCGCGATGGATATCCAGCGGGTAGTAACGCGACAGGGTCAGCGCTTCCCGCAGGGGCATCTCGAACACGTCCGCCACTTCGCCCTCGTTGGCGTGGAACTGCACGTCCGGCGGGATGAGGCCGACGATGGGCGTGACCTGAAATCCGGTGCTGCTGTCGAGCGGCGCCATTTGGCCGAGGACGGTTACCGCGTGCGGCGGTATCGCCACTTCTTCCTGCGCTTCCCGCAGCGCCGTGACGATCGCCGACCCGTCTTCGGCATCGGTTTTCCCGCCGGGGAAGGCCACCTGGCCGGCATGTTTACGCAGCGAATCGGCACGGCGGGTCAACAGCAAGGTGGGCTCGGCGCGGCAAACGATCGGGATCAGCACCGCCGCCGGGCGCACATTGTGCGAGATCTGCGCCGCCTGCGGCAACTGCAGTTGAAAACGGCTGATAAAGGCGTGCAGTGAGGCCGGTGAATTCGATGGGATCACGACAGGGAGTACTCCCCAAGCTGCGGCAGAATACGACCAACCTTGTCGAAGGTTTCCTGGTATTCCGCCTGTTCCTGGCTGTCTGCCACGATGCCGCCGCCGGCGGAGCAGTGGATGCGGCCGTTTTCGGTGACGAGCGTGCGGATGGTGATGTTGGTGTCCATGGTGCCGCAGGCGCTCAGGTAACCGATGCTGCCGCAATAGGCGTTGCGACGCTGCGGCTCCAGCTCTTCGATGATTTCCATCGCTCGCACCTTGGGCGCGCCGGTGATCGAACCGCCGGGGAAGCAGGCGCGCAGCAGCTCGGTGGCCGAGGTCTGCTCCGGCAGGGTGGCGGTAATGGTGCTCACCAGGTGATGTACCGCCGGGAACGGCTCCACGACGAACAGTTCCGGCACCCGTACGCTGCCGGGCTGGGCGACGCGGCCGATATCGTTGCGCAGCAGATCGACGATCATCAGATTTTCAGCGCGGTCCTTGGGCGAATCGGCCAAACGGCGAGCCTGTGCGGCGTCTTGTTCTGCGTCCGCCAGCCGCGGCAGCGTGCCCTTGATCGGGCGGGTTTGGATACGCTGCTGCTCCAGCCAGAGGAAGCGCTCGGGAGAGACGCTCAGCACGCTGTTGTGCGGCAGCCGCAGGAAGGCTGAGAACGGCGCCCGGTTGCAGGCGCTCAGTCGGCAAAACGCCTGCCATTCGTCCCCCTGGTAGTCGGCGGAGAATCGCTGTGCCAGGTTAATCTGGTAACAGTCGCCGCTGCGCAGGTAGTGCTGAACACGTTGGAACTTCTCGCCGTATTGCCGCCGCGTCATATTGGCATGCCAGCCGCTACGCAGCGTGAAAGGGCGCTCCGCCGGCGCGGTTTGGCGAGTGAGCCAGCGCCAGCGCTGCTCCACATCGCCATAGCTGAGCAGCGTCAGGGTTTGCAGCCGGTGATCGGCGATCAATGCCCAGTCATAAATGCCCACCGCCATGTCCGGCAAAGTAAGGTCAGTTTCGGCCAACTGCGGCAGGGTTTCTACCCGGCGCCCGAGATCGTAGCCGAACAGCCCCAAGGCTCCGCCCTGAAACGGCAGATCCGGGTTAAAGGCCGGCTGCCAACCTTGCTCTGCCAACTGCTGCTGCAGCAGGGAGAACGGATCTTCCTTCGAGTGAGTAGTGACGCCGTCACTTTCGATTTTCGTGCTGGCACCCTGGGTGGTGAGCGTAACGCGCGGCTGTGCGACCAGAATATCGAAGCGGTTATGCGAGTGATCGGCAAAGCCCGAATGCAGCAACATCGCCCAGGGCTGTGCTGAAAGCGGGGCGAAAAGCGTCATCAGGGCACTGCGGCTATAGGGCAAAGACTTTATGTTTGGGGCGGTTACGCTCATGAACGTCAAAAAACCTGGCTGTGAAGACGGCAATGTCTGGGCGTTAGTGTGCCATAGACGGCTACGGCATGCATGTTTTGCCATGCGAGACATGCAGCACAGTTCACATAAACGGCAGTTCAATAAACCTGAAATAAGGCATTTTTTGCGCCATTCATTATACTTCGGTATGTTAAAAATTTAACGTCAAATAAACTGGAAGCCTGCTTTATCGAGGGCGCAAGACCCGAGAAATATAAAAACGATTCGTTAATTTCATTAATTTATTATTACCCATGGTTATTAACTGGGTGATGCGGGAAAGTTTTGCCTGTGTTTTGTCGCGCGGGCCACTCTGTGAAATGGATGCCTGATTCGACACTGTTTTTCTTGCTGAAAGCATGAAAAGACAAAACAAGATAAATCTTATTTAGCCTGTTGCGGAAATCTGAGCGCCTTAGGCCTATTTATCCCCTCTGGCGCTGAATGGATTGATATTTTTAAAAAAATAAAATTATTATTTTGTTACATTATCATTGAAGAGCCGCCTATGTCGTTAATGCTGAGCGTCATCGTCCCGATGCACAATGCGGGAGAATTATTAGAGCCTTTCCTGGCTTCGTTGCTGGCCCAACGCGAACAACGCCTGGAGGTGATCATCGTCAACGATGGTTCTACCGACGGTTCAGGAGAGACCGCGCACCGTTACGCGGCGGCGCATCCGCATATTCGAGTCATCGATCAGGCCAACGCCGGCGTTTCTAACGCGCGTAATGCCGGGCTCGCCGTGGCCCGGGGAAAATACGTGGCGTTTCCCGATGCCGACGATCTGCTGGCGCCGAACATGTATTCCACGCTGCTGGAGCAGGCGGAGCTCCACCAATTAGACGTGATGCAATGCAATGGCGAGCGCTATTTCGCCAGTGAAGACGAATTACAGCCTATTTTTCCCGAGGCACGTTTACAGACCACCGACGTTATCACCGGCGTACAGTGGTTCGAACGTGCATTGAAATCGAGAAAATTTATTCACGTTGTATGGTTGGCAATATATCGCCTCGATTTTATCCGCCGGCATCGGCTTTATTTTGAACCGGGATTACATCATCAGGATATTCCCTGGACGACCGAGGTCATGTTTAATGCCCAACGGGTCAAATATTTAAGTACGCCGCTGTACCGTCAACGGGTACACGACAAGTCGATCAGCAATCGTCGCCGCACCGGCAAAGCAAACGTGGATTATCAACGCCACTATATGAAAATCGTCGAAATGCTGGAGCGGCTCAATCTGCGCTATGCAAGCAGCATTGCCATTCGTCCGGCTTTTCATTGGCAAATCACCCGTGAAGCGTTGGGCATTTGCCACAGCATTCGCCGTGAGCCGGATCCGGTCGCCCAGAATCAGATTACCGAAGAGTTTTATCAGCGCGGCATCGACAGAGCAATGTTCGCCAACGCGCGCGGCGTGAAGCAGGGGTGGCATGTCATGCTGTGGCGGCATCGCCTGAAGCAGTGGCGCAGCGATAACGGCTGCTCGCAAGTGGCCTGAGGCACAAGACGTTGGGATCCGTCGCGTTAGCGCGTATACTCCTTCTCCCTTTTGCCGGAGAGAACGACACATGCATGCAGGTATGCCATTACTGAGTCACGCGGAGCAGCAGGAAGCGGCGGATCGCATCCATCAACTGATGGAGCAGGGCATGAGCAGCGGTGAAGCCATTGCTCGCGTTGCGCAGGAAATTCGTGAGAAGCATCAGGGCGCTCAGGTTGCGGTACTGTTCGATGACGATGATGAAGACGAGCAGCATGATGCCGCACCGGAGGCGTCGCGGGATGACGATGCTGAAGAAGACGAAGACTATTGATGTTATCGGGGCCGCGCAAGCGGCCCCGTCAGTTTCAGCCGTTGACCGCCACGGCGGCGGCGGCTTGTTTCGCCAGCTCCACCGCCTGTTCCGTCGTGCTCGCCGTTGCCAGCGCTACGCCCAGACGACGTTGCCCGGCGATCTCCGGTTTGCCGAACAGGCGCAGCTGGTTGTGCCCGCGCAGCGCATTTTCCAATCCGCTGAAACGCACATCGCTGCTGGTGAGCTGCGGCAGGATCACTGCCGAAGCGGAAGGGCCGAACTGGCGGATGGCGCCGATCGGCAACCCGAGAAAAGCGCGAACGTGCAGGGCGAACTCGGACAGATCCTGTGAAATCAACGTGACCATGCCGGTATCGTGCGGGCGCGGTGACACCTCGCTGAAGATCACTTCGTCGCCACAGACGAACAGCTCCACGCCGAACAGCCCGAAACCGCCCAAGGCTTTCACCACTTTCTCCGCGATAGCCTGGGCCCGGCTCAGCGCCGTCGCCGGCATCAGTTGCGGCTGCCAGGATTCGCGATAGTCCCCATCCTCCTGACGATGGCCGATCGGCTCGCAGAAGTGCACGCCGTCCACGGCGCTGATGGTCAGCAACGTAATTTCAAAATCGAATCTTACCAGCCCTTCGACGATCACCCGGCCGCCGCCGGCGCGGCCGCCCTGTTGGGCGTAATCCCAGGCGCTTTGCAGTTGTTCAGGCGTGCGGATCAGGCTTTGCCCCTTGCCGGAAGAGCTCATCACCGGTTTGACGATGCACGGATAGCCGATGTGTTCGACCGCCTGCCGGAAAGTCGCCTCGCTGTCGGCAAAGCGATAGCTGGAGGTGGGCAGGCCAAGCTCTTCCGCCGCCAGGCGGCGGATGCCTTCACGGTTCATCGTCAGGCGGGTGGCTTCGGCGCAGGGCACTACGCGGTGGCCCTGGCGTTCAAGTTCGACCAGCATGGCGGTGGCGATCGCTTCGATTTCGGGAACGATATAGTCCGGCCGCTCTTGTTCGATAACGGCTTTCAGCGCGTCACCGTCCAGCATATTGATGACGTGGCTGCGGTGCGCCACATGCATGGCGGGGGCGTCGGGATAGCGATCGACGGCGATCACTTCCAGACCGAGGCGCTGGCATTCAATGGCGGCTTCTTTACCCAGCTCCCCGGAGCCGAGCAACATAACGCGGGTGGCGGAAGGGCGCAGGGCGGTTCCAATCGTTAACATAGTTTCGTACCTGGATCGGTGAAAGTAAGCGGATTGATGATCGGCGGGCAGTATATACGAAAACGATTGCGTGCGCAGCCGCCGCGCCAAGTTTGTTGCTAACTGACTGTTTTTATAACAAGCAGAAATATTTGCCCTGCATGGGCGATTGTGCGTTAATAAGCGACGGCGAAAGAAGGCCTACATATAGCAAGGTTTTCGCGTCTCGTGCCGTCAAGGCAGGTTTATCAAGTAAAGGAAACACAAATGAGCAAGATCACTGGTCACGTTAAATGGTTCAACGAAAGCAAAGGTTTCGGCTTCATCACGCCTGCCGACGGCTCTAAAGACGTTTTCGTTCATTTTTCCGCTATCGTTAGCGATGGTTTCAAGACCCTGGCTGAAGGCCAGCAGGTTGAGTTCTCCATCCAGGACAGCCAACGTGGCCCAGCCGCAGCCAACGTCGTTGCTATTTAACGACTGAGCCGCCAAGAAACCCGCCGCCGGCGGGTTTTTTTATGCCCGCTGCCCGTAACGCCGCCCATCTCTGTTATCATTACCGCTGATTCGGCGCCAGCCTGCGGGCGCGCCGCCATTCCATTCGTCATATAAGAGTTATCGCCGTGAGCACAGTTTCTTTTTCTTCCCTGCCGCTGCCAGCCGAACAGTTGGCCAACCTCAACGAACTGGGGTACGCCAAAATGACGCCGGTGCAGGCCGCCGCGTTGCCCGCCATCCTGCAAGGGCGAGACGTGCGCGCCAAGGCGAAAACCGGTAGCGGTAAAACGGCGGCGTTCGGCATTGGTTTGCTGAATAACATCGTCGTTGCTCAGGTTGCCACGCAGGCGCTGGTGCTCTGTCCCACCCGCGAGCTGGCCGATCAGGTGAGCAAAGAACTGCGCCGCCTGGCGCGCTTCACGCAGAACATCAAAATCCTGACGCTGTGCGGCGGCCAACCGATGGGGCCACAGCTCGATTCGCTGGTGCACGCGCCGCATATCGTGGTGGGAACGCCGGGCCGCATCCAGGAACACCTGCGCAAGAAAACGCTGCTGCTGGACGAGCTGAAGGTGCTGGTGCTGGATGAGGCCGACCGTATGCTGGACATGGGCTTCGCCGACGACATCGACGATGTGATCAGCTACACGCCGCCGCAGCGTCAGACGCTGCTGTTTTCCGCTACCTACCCGGCGGGTATCGAACGCATCAGCGAGCGCGTTCAGCGTCAGCCGCTGAGCGTCGAAGTGGACGATGACGAAGCGCAGACCGCCATCGAACAACGTTTCTATGAGACCACGCGCGATCAGCGGCCGGCGCTGCTGGTGTCGGCCATTCGTTATCATCAACCCGCGTCCTGCGTGGTGTTCTGCAATACCAAACGCGATTGCCAAACGGTGCTTGAGGCCCTGGAGGCCCGTGGTATCAGCGCACTGGCGCTGCATGGCGATCTGGAGCAGCGCGACCGCGACCAGGTGTTGGTGCGTTTTGCCAACCGCAGTTGCCGGGTGTTGGTAGCGACCGACGTCGCCGCTCGCGGGCTGGATATCAAAGAGCTGGAGCTGGTGGTTAACTACGAACTGGCGTTCGATCCTGAAGTGCATGTGCACCGTATCGGTCGTACCGGCCGCGCCGGCATGAGCGGGCTGGCGATCAGCCTGTGCACGCCGCAGGAAATGGCGCGGGCGCACGCGATTGAAGACTACCTGCAGATGACCATTGCCTGGGCGCCGGTGTCCGAGCTGAGCGGGGCCGCCAACGGTTCGCTGGAGGCGGAGATGGTGACGCTGTGCATCGATGGCGGCCGTAAGGCGAAGATCCGCCCCGGCGATATCCTTGGCGCGCTGACCGGCGATGCCGGACTGACGGCGGCGGAAGTGGGCAAGATCGACATGTTCCCGGTGCATGCCTACGTCGCGATCCGTAAAGCCAGCGCGCGCAAGGCGCTGCAGCAGCTGCAACAGGGCAAAATCAAAGGCAAGAGCTGCAAGGTGCGGCTGCTGAAATAAGCCGAAGGCGGGTGGCGGTTTGCCTTCCCGCCGCTATCTATTTATACTGTATATAATTACAGTTATTTGAGTATTTGAGGACGCACGCATGGCGGTTGAAGTTAAATATGTGGTGGTGAGAAACGGTGAGGAAAAAATGACTTTCGCGAGCAAGAAAGAAGCCGACGCCTACGACAAAATGCTGGATTTGGCGGATAACCTCGGAGAGTGGCTGCAACAGGCGCCGCTGAACCTGGACGACGAACAGCGCGAAGGGCTGAGCTTCTTCCTGGCAGAGAATAAGGACGCACTGGGTCTGATTCTGCGCGGCGCATCACCGGCGGAAACCGGCAAAAAACCGACGGAAGCGAAAGCGAAAAAAACGGTCTCTAACTCAAAAGAGGGATCTGCGTCAGAAAAGCAAGCGGCATAATGACTTATGTTGCGGTGTTGTGATGAAAAAGGATCTAAAATGAGCCGTGAAATAACTTTCTTCAGCCGCTTTGAGCAAGACATTCTGGCCGGGCGCAAAACCATCACCATTCGGGATGCCAGTGAGTCGCACTTCGAACCGGGCGAGGTATTGCGCGTAAGCCGCAATGAAGACGGCGTATTTTTCTGCTTTATCGAAGTGCTGTCGGTAACGCCGGTGCGCCTGGATGCGCTGACCGAACGCCACGCACAGCAGGAGAACATGTCGCTGAGCGAGCTGAAGCAGGTGATCAAGGAAATCTATCCGGGCCTGGATGCGCTGTTTGTCATCGAGTTCGTCAAACGGTAACTCTTTGCCGAAACCCTGTTGTGAGCCAGGGATGGGCGCCCGGATAGCGCTAATCACAACGGGAGGACATATGAAAAAAACGGGTTTGGCTATCGCCTTGTTGGCCATGATGGGAGCATCGACTGCGGTGTGGGCGCAGGATCAAGAGCAACGCACCGCCAAGGTGGGGCAGTGTGCCGGTCTGCAGCCGGCGGATATTGCCGCTCAGGTCAAGCGTGATTTCTTGCAGAACCGCATCACGCGCTGGGAGGCGGACAAAAAGCTGCTGGGCACCGCAACCCCGATCGCCTGGGTCAGCCCGGATGCCATCACCGGCAAGGATCAGGTGTGGCAGGTGCCGCTGACGGTGCGGGGTACCAAGATGGATAAAACCTACAACGTGACGCTCAACTGCAACACCGGCGAGATTGCCTACAGCGCGCCGCAGTAATACTTTCCCGCAATAAAAGCCCGCCGCTCGGCGGGCTTGATACATCAAGACGCGGTCAGTCGCTAAACGGGATCACTAACTCACCCGGTTTCACTTCCAATCCCTTCGCCAGTTTTTTCGCCAGCGCTTCGGTTTTGCTGTTGTCAGGATTCAGCACATAAGCCGGCTTTTGGTCGAAGTAAGATTTCAGCGACTGGTTCAGGTATGGCGTCAGCGCTTTCATTACCGTCTGCATTTTTTCCGGCTGCACGCTGTAATCGGTCAACTCCATATCCTTCAGGTAAATGGCGCCCTGTGCACGGTCGTAAACCGGCTGTGCTTTCAGCGTCAGCTTCAGGTCCGCCGCCTGCGGGCCGAGAATCGACGTGATGTTGACTTTGGCGTCGCCGGAAAGGGTGACTTTACCCGGCTCGCTGCGGCCGATCTGGCTTTGCAGCTGCGTCAGCACGATGTTGGCGTCCACCAGGCCGGGCACGCCGATCTGCTTCTGATAATCATTGTGTTTCTGCAGGTAATCATTCACTTCCTGCTCGCTCAGGGTGTATTGGGTCAGTTGATTGCAACCGGCCAATACGCCGGCGAACAGCAGGGCGGCTGCGCCCATCAGGATCTTCTTCATTAATGCCTCATTGCGACTGCTGGCGAAAAGTGCTGCAGATAATTGATTAATCATTATAAACGTTCCGCCTGCGCGTGAAAACGGCAGGTGGCGATGTGCAGAGGATAGTGCGCGCAAAAGCGGGCAAGACCTATCGGATAACGCCGAAAGCGTCAGCGCCGCAGCCGCAGCGCCAAGAGAATCACGCCGGCCAGGCAGGCTGCGCCCCCCAACAGCGGGAACAGCGGAATGCCCCACAGTCGCAGCGACGAATGCATCAGATAAGGCGCCAGCCCCAGGGCAAAAGCGGCGGTGACGATGGCGATGGCCAGGGTGACGGCGGCGCGTTCCAGCGCTTTGCTCAGCTGGCCGAGGTTACTGACGTTGATATCGGCATTGAGCCGCCCGCGTTTTAGGCGGCGAACCAATAGCCGCAGCGTTTGCGGCAGCTCTTCTCCGGCATCGAGCGTTTCCCCGCCCAAGGCCAACAGCCGCTGGCGCACGGCGTCGGGGGCGTAGCGCTGCAGCACCGTTTGTTGCAGCATCGGCTTGAGCGTGGCCACGATGTCGAAGTTTGGATCCAGACGATGCAGCACGCCGTCGGCGGTGATTAATGCCTTGAACAGTAGCACCAGATCGGGCGGCAGCGCCAGCTGGTGTTCGCGCGCCATCACCAGCAGGTCGGTCAAGGCTTTACCCAGCGTCAGGGTGGTGGCGGCCTGTTTGTCGAGAAAGTTTTGTGCCGCCAACTCCAGATCCATCAGGTCCAACGGTTCGCTGTCCGACCAGGCGATCAGCGTGTTGACGATGCCTTCGGACTGGCGATCGGCGATGGCCTGCAGCAGCAGGAGCAACTGGTTGCGCCGCCGCTCGGACAGCTGGCCCACCATGCCGAAGTCGATAAAACCGACGCGGTCACCGCTCAGTGCCATGACGTTGCCGGGGTGCGGATCGGCGTGATACAGTCGATGCTCCAGCACCATGCTCATAAAGGCGCGGGCGCCGCGTTGCGCCAGCAGCGGGCCGTCAAAGCCTGCCGCCGCCAGCTGTTCAGGGCTTTCCGGCGCGGTGCCGGGCAAGTATTCCTGCACTAACAGGCGGGGAGAAGAGTATTGCCAATAGATTTTTGGCACCACCACGTCGGGTTGACGCGCGAACATCCCGGCAACGCGGTCGCAGTTATGCCCTTCGTGGGTCAAGTCCAGCTCGTGATTGAGCGCCGTTGCCAACGCTCGGACCATCTGCCGCGGCCGATAGCGCGCCAGCGCCGGGCTCTGCTGCTCCACGGTCTCCGCCAGCGAGGCCAGCAGCCGCAGATCGGCGTGGATGGTTTTCGCCAGACCGGGCCGCAGCACTTTTACCACCACTTGCTCGCCGCTGTGCAAGCGTGCGCGGTAGATTTGCGCCATTGACGCCGCGGCCAGCGGCGTGCGATCGAATTCGGCAAACCGCTGTTCCGGCTCGCCCCCCAGATCGGCGATGATTTGCGGCGCCAGCGTTTCCCATGGCAACACCGCCGCCTGGCTGTGCAGGCGATCCAGTTCGTCGGTCCAGGCCGGGTCCAGCAGATCAGAGCGCGTGGCCAGGATCTGACCGAATTTGACGAAGGTGGGGCCCAGCGCTTCGAGCGCTTCGCGCAGCCGCTCAGGCAGGGTTTGTGCATCCTGCGGGGCAGATTCACCGCGGGCGCCGCGCAACAAGGCTCCCAGGCCCAGCAGGCGCAGAACGTCTTGCAGACCATAACGAATCAGAACGGAGGTTATTTCCTTCAGCCGCGCCCGGTCGCGAGCGGTGGCGAGCACCATTTTCAACATCAGTACGCCATGTCCTTATTTGTCATTCTCGAACGTTATTGTTCCATATCCAGCAGCAACGGCACCTCGCTGCGCTGCGCCATGTGGTTGCGGTAGGCTTCCACGTTGTCCGGCAGCGCAACCCCGGCGACGATCGATAACGAGCGCAACAGCGGGAACAGGTGAATGTCGTCCTCGGACAGCTCGCCGTTTACCGCGTCGGCGGAGACGATCAGCGGCGACAGCGCTTGCAGGTCGGCTTCCAGTTCGGCGATCAGATCGGCACTGTTGGCGAGATGTTCGGCAAAATCACCGATAGCCGCCTGTTTTTTATCGATAAAGTAACGGCGGGCGCTGTCGGTGGCGAACTCTTCGAAATCGGCATGCGCAATACGCGGCAGCAGCAATTTGGCGCTGTAACTGCCGACCCGCTGCAGCCACTCGGCAATGGCCGGGTTGGTGCTACCGGTCAGCACCGGCTTGCCGTCCAGGCTATCGACATAGCGCACGATATCCAGGCTTTCCGGCATCGCTTCGCCGTCGTCTTTGATCAGAATTGGCACCATTTTTGTGCCAATCAGGTTGAATGGGGTCGTCTCGTCGTCGTTGAGCAAGGTGACCAGCCGAATCGGCTGGCGCTTCAGGCCGAAAATCATACGGGCTTTAACGCAGAAGGGGCAATGATCGTAAATGAACAGTTTCATGCTTGCTCCGGGTTGTCAGGTTTTAACAGCAATAGTTACCACAGCTTACCGAGGCTGTCTTGAAGCGCGTGTGTTGGATGGTGCGTTATTGCGACATTGCCCGCGCAACAGGCGCGGGCGAGGGGCGTTATTTCTTGGCCGGTACCGAATTGAGCACATCGATCAGGTGAATGCGGGCCTGTTCCAGATCGACCTGATCGCGCTCGTTGGCGGCGGAGACGACCTGCAGCTGTTTGATGATATCGCTTTTCAGCGCGCTGTCGCCGGCGATGATGTGGGCCAGCGCTTTTTCCACCAGGGTGGAGCGCGCATAAATCATGCGCAGGTTCAGTATCATATGTTCGAGCAGTTGCGGTAACTTCGCTTCTTCAATCATGCCGACGGGCTCCTGTGGGGTTTTTACTAACAGGATAGCAGCTGTTGCCGATTCGGCCGGATTTCTATGGCGTTAACCGCCGCGCAGCATCATCGACGCGTTGCGCCGCGGGCTGAATTGCCAGTACAGCGCCAGCAGCGTGGCAAAACCGACGGCCCCGAGCAGCAACCAGGGCAGTTCCGGCATATTCATCGCCCGTCCGGTATCGTACATCCAGCCGCCGCCGGTATAGCCCAATGCGCCGCCCAGCGCCAAACCGAGGCGGCTGAAGCCCATGTAGCTGCCGCGCGCACGCGGATCGGCCAGCGAAGCGCTCAGCGTTTCGCGCGCCGGCTCGGCGATGATCGAGCCCAGATAGAAGCAGCAGATCAGCGTGAAGACCCCCTGCAGGCTGGTGGCGAGACCGATCGGCAGCAGGCTGAGCGTCATCAGCAGCAGACCCGCCATCAGGCGCTGTTCAAGCCGGAAGTGTTTTTCACCCCAACGCGCCAACGGATAGAGCAGCGACAGCGACAGCGCCGCTTCGATCGCGTACATCCATTTCACCGCCGCCGGTGAACCGGCAATTTCGTTGACCACGATAGGCATCATCAGCATCACCTGCACCGCCAGCATGTAGTAACCGGTCAGCGTCAGGACATAGGTGAGGAAGCGGCGATCGCGCAGAACCCGCAACAGGCCTTCTTTCATCGGCACGCGTACGGTGGAGATGCGATAAGCCGGCAGTAACCAGGCATTCCAACCGGCAGCCAGCACGAAGATCGCCGCCCCGACCCAGCAGACAAAGTGAAAGTCGTACTGCAGCAGCCAACTGCCGATCAGCGCGCCGACCACCGCGCCGGCGCTGTCCTGCATCATTAGCAGCGAGAAAAAGCGGCCGCGCTCGTGCGGACGGGTCAGTTTGATCACCAAAGCGGTGCGCGGCGGATCGAATAACGTGCCGCCGAGGGCGGAAAGTGCGCAGGAGAACCACAGGATCCAGGGCTCATCGGCCATCGCCATGGTGGCGAACCCGGCGGCGCGCAGCAACATGCCGGTGACGATCATCGGCTTGGCGCCGAAACGATCGGCAATGGCGCCGCCAAAGATGCCGAGCCCTTGTTGCAACAGCTGGCGCAAACCCAGCGCGATGCCGACGATCAGCGCCGCCCAGCCCAGCTGATCGACGAAGCGGATCGAAATAAGCGGAAAGACGACAAAGAAGCCTAACACCACCAGCAGGTTATCGAGCAACAGAAAATATTTACCCAAGCTGCGCGCTTGCGACACCAGAGACATGCTTCACCATGAGCAATTAAGAAAGAAGGGGAGACAGCCGTTCCATTCTCTACCCAATTCCCGTACGGCAACAGGGGCGGCATAGATAATATTTTTTTATCGTCAAGGTGTTACCTGAGCTGCAAAATTGGCGGAAAAACGCCGTAAAACGCGTATTCGGCGATTTACTGAGCGGCCGGGATTTTACCTCGGGGGCGGGCTACGGTTATATTGAATGCAGGGAAGCGCAGTTCTGCGGCGCTATTGGCAAAATAAAACCATGGCGAAAGATCGGCACAGGATAATGATCCGCTCGGCTTCCTAATAAATACTTCTTATCGAACCGTTTTGACTGCGGGGGAAATGATGTTCGGCTATCGCTCTGCATCGCCAAAAGTACGTCTTACAACCGACCGGATGGTGGTCCGTTTAGTGCATGAACGGGATGCCTATCGCCTGGCGGATTATTATGCTGAGAACCGGACCTTTCTCAAACCCTGGGAGCCGGTGCGCGACGAAAGCCACTGTTATCCTTCCGGCTGGCAGGCGCGCCTGGGCATGATCACCGAAATGCAAAAGCAGGGCAGCGCCTACTATTTTATCCTGCTCGATCCGGAAGAGCAGGAAGTGCGCGGCGTGGCGAACTTCAGCAACGTGCTGCGCGGTTCGTTTCACGCCTGTTTCCTCGGTTATTCGCTGGGGGAGAAATGGCAGGGGCAAGGGTTGATGTTCGAAGCCTTGCAGTCCGCTATCCGCTATATGCTGCGCCAACAGCGCATGCACCGCATCATGGCCAACTATATGCCTCACAACCAGCGCAGCGGCGCACTGCTGACGCGTCTGGGATTCGAACGTGAAGGTTACGCCAAGGATTACCTGCTGATCGACGGCAAGTGGCAAGACCACGTTTTGACGGCATACACCAATAAAGAGTGGTTACCCCCACGTTGAGGCCAAACGATGAAATATGAATTGAACGCCAAAGAGGCGCGGGTCATCGGCTGCCTGTTGGAAAAACAGGTCACGACCCCTGACCAATACCCGCTTTCGCTTAACGCCATTACCCTGGCGTGCAACCAAAAAACCAACCGCGAGCCGGTAATGGATCTGAGCGAAAGTGAAGTGCAGCAACTGCTCGATCTGTTGCTGCGCAAACATTTCCTGCGCACCCTCAGCGGGTTCGGCAACCGGGTAGTCAAGTATGAACAGCGGTTTTGCAACTCCGAGTTCGGCCAACTGAAACTCTCGCCCGCCGAACTGGCGGTGATCGCCACCTTATTGCTGCGCGGCGCGCAAACGCCGGGCGAGCTGCGCACCCGCACCAACCGGATGCACGAGTTCAACGATGTCAGCGAGGTCGAACAGGTGCTGCAGCAGCTGGCTACGCGCGAAGATGGCCCGTTCGTGGTGCGCCTGGCGCGTGAGCCGGGCAAACGCGAAAGCCGGTTCATGCATCTGTTCAGCGGCCAGATTGATGAAGTGCCGGCGGCGCTTGAGTCTGAGGTCGACGGCGACCTGAGCGCCAGGGTCAGCGCATTGGAAAACGAAGTATCGGAATTGAAACGGCTGGTGCAACATCTGTTGGCGAGGGAAGCGAATGACTAAATTGCGTGTGGGCGTGGTGGGATTGGGCAGTATTGCGCAGAAGGCTTACCTGCCAATCCTCGGCCAGGCGGCGGATTGGACGCTGGTGGGCGGTTTTTCGCCCAATCAGCAAAAAGCGCAGCCGCTGTGCAACAGCTACCGCATGGCCTGTTTCTCCCGTCTGGACAGCCTGGCCGAACAGTGCGACGCGGTTTTTGTCCACAGCAGCACCGCCAGCCATTTTTCCGTGATAGGCGAGCTGCTGAACCGCGGCGTGCACGTTTACGTCGATAAGCCGCTGGCGGAAACGCTGGAGCAGGGCGAGCAGTTGCTCGAGTTGGCCGAGCGGCGAGGCAAAACGCTGATGGTGGGGTTCAACCGCCGTTTCGCGCCGCTTTACCGGCAGCTCAAACAGCAAATGAACCAGCCGGCTTCCATTCGTATGGACAAGCATCGGACGGACAGCGTCGGCCCGCACGATCTGCGTTTTACCCTGTTGGATGACTATCTGCACGTGGTGGACACCGCGCTGTGGCTGGCGGGCGGGCACGAGCAACTGCTGAGCGGCCGTTTGCAGGCCAACGCCGCCGGTGAAATGCTGTATGCCGAACACCACTTCGCCTGCGGCGACACGCAG
Organism: Serratia sp. CY84636; assembly: GCF_052166245.1. Lineage (NCBI taxonomy): Bacteria > Pseudomonadati > Pseudomonadota > Gammaproteobacteria > Enterobacterales > Yersiniaceae > Serratia > Serratia sp. CY84636. The sequence goes on along the minus strand of NZ_JBJNOX010000002.1, from coordinate 1,167,198 downwards.
GTGACGACCAGCATGCATCGCCGGGGCGGCAGCCAGCGTGAAAGCGTGCAGGCGGTGACCGACGGTGCGCTGTATCAGTTGACCGACATGCGCCACTGGCGGCGTGAAGATGCGCAGGGCGAGTTGGAACAGCCGGTGCCGGGCTGGCAAAGCACGCTGGTGCAACGCGGCTTCGACGGGGCGGTGCGGCATTTCCTCAGCGCCGTCGCCAACCAGAGCGCGCCGGAAACCGGCGGCGAACAGGCGCTGGTCGCCCAGCGGATGGTCGAGCGTTTGCTGCGGGATAACTCTATGTAACATATGGCGGTAGCTATTCTTTTCCGGATGCGTAAACTGAGCCGATTGTTTCACTGACGCCTGCTGTTGCAGGCGTTGATATTTACGGTACCTATCAGACAACCACATGAACCTACTCAAATCCTTGGCTGCCGTCAGCTCGATGACGATGTTTTCGCGGGTGTTGGGCTTTGCCCGCGATGCAATCGTCGCGCGCGTGTTCGGGGCCGGCATGGCAACGGACGCCTTCTTCGTGGCGTTCAAACTCCCTAATCTGTTACGCCGTATCTTTGCCGAAGGGGCATTTTCGCAGGCCTTCGTGCCGATCCTGGCCGAATACAAGAGCCAGCAGGGTGAAGAAGCGACGCGCACTTTTATCGCCTATGTCTCCGGGCTGTTGACGCTGGTGCTGGCGGTGGTGACGGTGCTGGGGATGCTGGCCGCGCCCTGGGTGATCTATATCACTGCGCCGGGCTTTACCGATACGCCCGACAAGTTTGCCCTGACGTCGGCGCTGTTGCGCATCACATTCCCCTATATTCTGTTGATCTCACTGGCGTCGCTGGTGGGGGCGATCCTCAATACCTGGAACCGCTTCTCGATCCCGGCCTTTGCGCCAACGCTGCTTAACGTCAGCATGATCGGCTTCGCGCTGTTCGCGGCCCCGTATTTCAATCCGCCGGTGCTGGCGCTGGCCTGGGCGGTGGTGGTGGGCGGCGTGCTGCAGCTGGGGTATCAGCTGCCGCACCTGCGCAAGATCGGCATGCTGGTATTGCCGCGCCTCAAGCTGGGCGATGCCGGGGTCTGGCGCGTGATGCGCCAGATGGGGCCGGCGATCCTCGGGGTGTCGGTCAGCCAAATCTCGCTGATCATCAACACCATTTTCGCTTCGTTCCTGGTGTCCGGCTCGGTGTCCTGGATGTACTACGCCGACCGCCTGATGGAGTTTCCTTCCGGCGTGCTGGGCGTGGCCTTGGGCACCATCCTGCTGCCGTCGCTGGCCAAAAGCTTCTCGAGCGGCAACCACGACGAGTATTCGCGCCTGATGGATTGGGGGCTGCGCCTGTGCTTCCTGCTGGCGTTGCCGAGCGCCATTGCGCTCGGCATTTTGGCCAAGCCGCTGACCGTTTCGCTGTTCCAGTATGGCAAATTCAGCGCCTTTGACGCGGCGATGACGCAGCGTGCGCTGGTGGCTTACTCGGTAGGGCTGATGGGGCTGATCGTGGTTAAAGTGCTGGCGCCGGGCTTCTATTCGCGGCAGGACATCAAAACGCCGGTCAAGATCGCCATCATTACGCTGATTATGACGCAGGTGATGAACCTGGCGTTTATTGGCCCGCTGAAGCATGCCGGCCTGGCGCTGTCGATCGGTTTGGCGGCATGTCTGAACGCCTCGCTGCTGTATTGGCAACTGCGCAAGCAGAAGATTTTCCAGCCACAGCCGGGGTGGGCGCTATTCCTCACCAAGCTGGTGATCGCCGTGCTGGTGATGTCGGCCGTGTTGATTGGCGCGATGTGGCTGATGCCTGCCTGGGATCAGGGCAACATGCTGGAGCGTTTGCTGCGCTTGGCTGCGGTGGTGGTGGCCGGTGTGGTGGCGTACTTTGGCGTGCTGGCCGGGTTGGGCTTCCGCCCGCGTGATTTTGCGCGCCGGGTCGCCTGAGCCAAAGGCAAGCGTAAAAAAAGGTCGCCTGGGCGACCTTTTTGCTTTCTGGGCGGCGCAGTTTACATGCGTTCGACGGTTTCGATGCCCAGCGTATCCAGACCAGTTTTCAGCGTTTTTGAGGTCAGCAGCGCCAGCTTCAGGCGGCTCTGACGCACTTCTTCGCTGTCGGCGTTCAGGATCTGGCAGTGCTCGTAGAAACCGGAGAACAGGCCGGCCAGATCGTACAGGTAGCTGCACATGACGTGAGGCGTGCCTTCACGCGCGACGGTGGTGAGCACTTCTTCGAACTGCAGCAGGCGGGTGGCCAGCGCAATTTCGCGCTCTTCGGTCAGCGTCAGCGGCAGCGTCAGGCTGGTTTCGTCGATGCCGGCGCGTTTGAATACCGATGCCACACGGGTATAGGCGTATTGCATATAAGGCGCGGTATTGCCTTCGAAGGCCAGCATGTTATCCCAGTCGAAGACATAGTCGGTGGTGCGGCTTTTCGACAGATCGGCGTATTTCACCGCGCCGATGCCGACCACGCGGGCCACGGTTTTCATTTCGTCTTCCGGCATATCCGGGTTTTTGCCGGCGATCAGCTGTTCGGCGCGTTCGATGGCCTCATCCAGCAGGTCGGAGAGCTTCACCGTACCGCCCGAGCGGGTTTTGAACGGCTTGCCGTCTTTGCCCAGCATCATGCCGAACATGTGGTGTTCCAGCGAGACGGACTCCGGCACGTAACCGGCCTTGCGCACGATGGTCCAGGCCTGCATCAGGTGCTGATGCTGACGGGAGTCGATGTAATACAGGACGCGATTGGCACCCAGGGTTTCGTAGCGATACTTGGCGCAGGCGATGTCGGTGGTGGTGTAGAGGTAGCCGCCATCCTTTTTCTGGATGATGACGCCCATCGGATCGCCGTCCTTGTTCTGGTATTCATCAAGGAACACCACGGTAGCGCCTTCGCTTTCCACCGCCAGCCCTTTGGCTTTCAGGTCGGCGACGATGCCCGGCAGCATCGCGTTATACAGGCTTTCGCCCATCACGTCGTCTTCGGTCAGCGTGACGTTCAGGCGGTTATAGGTCAGCTGGTTTTGCGCCATGGTGATGTCGACCAGCTTGCGCCACATTTTCAGACAGTACTGATCGCCGCCCTGCAGCTTCACGACGTAAGCGCGCGCGCGTTCGGCGAACTCGGCATCTTCGTCGTAATGCTTCTTGGCTTCGCGGTAGAACTGTTCCAGATCGGACAGGCCCATGTCGCTGGCGTTTTCATTCTGCATTTTTTCCAGGTAGGCAATCAGCATGCCGAACTGGGTGCCCCAGTCGCCGACGTGGTTGGCGCGGATCACTTTATGGCCCAGAAACTCCTGGGTACGTGCCGCGGCGTCGCCGATGATGGTGGAGCGCAGGTGGCCGACGTGCATCTCTTTCGCCACGTTCGGCGCGGAGTAGTCGATAACGATAGTTTGCGGCTCAACCGGTGCGATGCCCAGTTTCGGTGCGTTCAGCACCCGATCGGCCTGGCGCGCGACCCAGTCGCTGTTCAGGAAAATGTTGATAAAGCCGGGGCCGGCGATTTCCACTTTAGCGGCGACGTCGCCGAGATCCAGCAGTTGCACCACTTTTTCCGCCAGTTGACGGGGTGGCATGCCCAGCTTTTTGGCGACGGACATCACGCCATTGGCCTGGTAATCACCAAACTGCGCCTTGGCGGATGGGCGGACCTGCGCTTCGCAATCGGCTGGCGCGCCAGCGGCGATCAGCGCCTGGCTGACTTTATCTGAAAGAAGAACCTGAATATTCACCGGGTTACCTTAATGACGAACGAGGGGCTGAAGCCAACCCCTGTGGGATTCAACGGTGGCGGGCGCGATGGGCGGCCTCCACAAAACAGCCTGCAATTGTAACCGATCTGACGGAGCCCGTCAGCAGTTGGCGCGGCCGCAGCGATGAAACTGTTGTCGGGTGCGGCGCGTTGATGGCCGGAAGGTGAAAGCAGAATGACCTGACAGAATGTACGAAGGGGAGAGTTGCAAAGCTAGCGCTTTTTATTGCGACGACCGGCATCCAGCGTGTTGCCGCTGCGTGATTTGAAATGACGGTAGATGGCGTATACGGCGATAATTATCAACACCAAGGATATCGTCAGCAATAACATAATGATCATCTCGAATTTAAATTTCCTCCAAAGTAGCCGAGTTATCTTGGTGAATCAATTGTTCGGGGTTAAATTAAGATAATCCTTAGTTTTTCATCAATTAATTTTGTTTATTTTCTTCTTTTACAATGGGTTGTGATTGTTTTTTGTGTGGGTTTGATAAGTGGATCAGGGTTGATTAAACCAGACTATTCAATCGGATTGGCCAATGGGCTGCAGAGGGTTTTGTGCAAAATAACTTAAATCATAGCGTCATGAAGAAAAGGTATAATGGATTGCGAAGATTCTTATTTTTTATTTATCTGTTGATTTAATAAGCTGTCATCTTAATAAAAAGCTGGTTTTTATTCTCCCGGTCCGCAACCAAAAATCATTCTGAACGGCTGCTGAAAAACCTCGCAATGCTGGCGAGCGCTGTCGCCACCGTGTAAATTACGGCGTTTCACATGCGTTCCGTTGTTTTGAGGTTTCTATGACCCCCCCCTTGCAGGCCATTGCCGAGCTGGACGACCTGGTGCTCGACCTGCCGCGTTTCGAGCAGGCATTGCATCAATTTGCCGCCAAATTGCGGCTTGATCTGACCGCGTTTACCGCCGATCACATCTCTCTACGCTGTCATCAGAACGCCACTGCCGAACGCTGGCGCCAGGGGCTGATGCAGTGCGGGACTCTGCTGTCCGAGTCGATGATCAACGGGCGACCTATCTGTCTGTTCGATTTGTCGCAGCCGCTGGCCGTGGGGCCGTGGCAGATAGACTGCGTCGAGCTGCCGTATCCCGGGGAGAAACGCTATCCGCACGAAGGTTGGGAACACGTCGAATTAGTGCTCAGTGGCGATCCGCAGACGCTGTACGCCCGGGCGTTGAGCCACCTTGCCGATGAAGCGCTGCTGGCGCCGGGGATCAAACTGAAGCAAAGCTCGCCAAAAGGCGAGGGCGAGCGGCTACCGAACCCGACGCTGGCCATCACCGACGGAACGGTGACGATAAAGTTTCATCCTTATTCCATTCGAGATATCGTCGCCAGCGAACAAGGTTAGCCAGGCAGTGCCGCACAGGCTCGCGCCATGCGATCGAGCGCTTCATCGAGCAGGGCCCACCGGCAACCAAAGTTAAGCCGCACAAAGCGCCGATCGCCGAAATCCAAACCGGCGCTTAATCCTACGCCCGCGCGTTCGAAGAACTGATGCGGGTTGTCCACCGGTAAAGCGCTGCAATCTATCCACGCCAGGTAGGTGGCTTCGATTGGCAAAACCGTCAACCCCGGCATGGCGTTGATGCGCTCGATCAGCCGATCGCGATTGGCACGTAGATAAATCAGCTGCTCGTCCAGCCAGGGCTGCCCGTATTGATAAGCCGCCTGCGCTGCCACCAGCGCCAGCAGATTGACCTCCGGCACGATGCCGCTGCGCGCGCGTTTCAGCCTTTGTCGCAGCGCTTCGTTGGGAACGATCGCCAGTGAAGCGCCCAGCCCGGCAAGATTAAACGTTTTTGACGGCGACATCAGCGTCACGCTGCGTTGGGCCGCATCGTCATTCAGGGTAGCGAAAGGGGTATGCCGCACGCCGGGTTCAAGCAGCAGCTCGCAGTGGATTTCATCGGAACAGACGATTAAATCGTGCTCGCGAGCGAACTGATGGTGCTGCAACAGCTCATCCCGGCGATAAACGGTGCCACCGGGATTCTGCGGGTTGCACAGCAACAGGAGCTTCTCGTTGCCGCTAAGCCGATCACGCATCGCGGGGAAGTCCAACACCCAGCGTTGGCCTACCGCCGTTAGCGGCACCGAGAGGTGTTTACGCCCGGCGAATTTGGCCGCTTTGCGGAACGGCGGATAAATGGGAGAGGGGGCCAGCGTGCTCTGGTGTTCTTCGGTGCAGGCTCGCACGCACAGGTTCAGGCCGCACACCAGCCCAGGCAGGAAAATGATCCATTCAGGCTTGATGTGCCAGCCGTAGCGCTCTACCATGCGGCGGGTAAAAACCTCAATAAGATCAGGGGATGGGTGAGTGTAGCCGAATACGCCGTGCGCCACGCGACGCTGCAAGGCTTCGATCACCGCCGGCGGTGAGGTGAAATCGCTGTCGGCGACCCAAAGCGGAATAATGTCGCGGTCGCGATATTTATCCCACTTAACGCTGTCACTGTGACTGCGGTCTACCCATTGATCAAAATTGAATGCCATAGTTACAACCCTGAGCCGGTTTATGCCTAAGCATGAGCCTACGTGAGAAATGAAGAAATGAACAATTGCCGCCGTATGTTGGCCGTTATCTGGGGGTGACAATGATAAAACTGGAAGTTTGTTGCTTTAGCGTCGACTGCGCGCTGACGGCCGAACGGGCAGGCGCCGATCGTATCGAGTTGTGCGCCAGCCAGAGCGAGGGGGGATTGACGCCGAGTTATGGCACGCTGCGTCTGGCGCGCGAGCGGGTGGCGATCCCGGTGCATCCGATCGTTCGTCCTCGCGGTGGCGATTTCTGCTACGGCGCGGTGGATTTCGAGGTGATCAAACAGGATCTCCGCCAGATCCGCGAGATGGGGTTCCCCGGCGTAGTGGTCGGCATGCTGGACGAAGAAGGGCACATCGATCTGCCGCGCATGCGCGAAGTGATGAAGCTGTGCGAGGGCATGGCGGTGACGTTCCATCGCGCGTTCGACATGTGCCAAAACCCGATGGTGGCGTTGGAACAACTGACCGAGCTGGGCGTAGCGCGCATTCTAACCTCCGGCCAACAGCAGAGCGCCGAACTGGGCCTGCCGCTGCTGCGAGATTTGCGCCAGGCCAGTCACGGCCCGGTGATCATGGCGGGTGCCGGCGTGCGCCTCAGCAATCTGCACAAGTTTGTCGACATCGGTCTGCATGAACTGCACAGCTCTTCCGGCCATCTGGTACCGTCGACCATGCGTTACCGCAAGGCGGGCGTCACCATGTGCTCCGATAACGAGTTTGACGAATTTAGCCATTATTGCGTGGATGGCGAAATGGTGGAGGCGATGAAAAACGCGCTGGCCTTGGTTGATCCCCTGGCGCAAAGCGCATAATCACGCAGCTAACCGCGTTTGAAAACCGGTTTCCGGGCCGTAAGACCCCTTTGCGTGTCACTGAGCCCTCGGCGATCGCGCAAGTACCAGGCCCCGGCGTTTTGCCGGGGCTTTTTTTATGTCTTGCAAAGACGCGGTGTCCGTTTCAAGGCGGTTTCTCGGTCGAACTGCCCCCATCTCTTCTTGCGATCGCCATGCCCTGCTGATAAGTTTGTGAGTTAAAATCCTTTAAATATCATAATATTAAATGATTTTTTTGGTATGTATTGCCGTGGTGAATGGTTTGCGTTCTGCCGCTCGTCACCGCGCCGGTATTTTTACCTGTTCATCGCCTGCCTTATGGCCGGAACATCACAGCATCAATTGGGGAGAGCCGTCGGCGCAGCCGCAGGGCGCGTTAACGGCGGACTAAACAAGGAGATAACGATAATGACCCGAACGGTACACTGTTTGAGCGCGGCGCTTTTACTGACGTTGGCCCTGACCGGCTGCCAGACCGCCAAGCGACCTGTTTCTACATTAAGCCAGCCGCCCAGCGCAGAAGAAATTGCGGAACAAGACAAACGGCAGCGTGAGGCCGAGCGCATGCAGCAGTGCCAGCGCGAGTTGGATGCCATGCGCGGCATGGATAACGAAAAATACGAAAAATTCAAACGCGAATTCGATACCTTGATGGGCGGCGCCGCGCAGTATGCCGGGGTACGCCAGCGGGTCAACACGGGCACGCAGGAAACCGTCGACGCCCTGTATCGTTATCGCACCAGCCGTCTTTGCGCGGACATCAGTTCTGCCATGATGACCGGCCTGGCTGAGCGCGGAGAACGCGCCCAATGACCCCTCGTGCAAGAAAGGCCTTACTGAGCCTGATGATACCGCTGGCGTTTGCGCCGGCGGTGGCCGGGGCGGATGACGACGTGCCGGCATTATTGCAGTTTGCCGAGCGTTACCAGCGGCAGGACGCGCCGGCAGCCGAGACTGTGGTTACCCCATCCCAGGAAAGCCAAAAGCCGGCGTCCCGGCCGGTTCAAGCTCGTGAAACGAGCTCACAGAGAAAGCAACTGGCTCAGTTGCAAAAGACGCTGCGCGAGAAAGAGACTCGCTTGGAGCAACAGCAAGCCGCTCTTCAATCCCTGCAACAGGAGTTGACCGCGTTGCGGGTTGCGTCGTCCCTGACCGCTGCCGATAAACCGATACCGGCGCCTGATTTGAGCGCGTTGAGCGACTTCGCCAGCGGCGTACGACAGGCGCTGAACCTGACGCCGCAGGAGCGCAAGGCTCAGGCGCAGATCGCCGAAGCGCAGGCGGCGTTAGCGCGGCAAAAGCAGCAAACCGAGGAGCGCGACCGGCGCATTGCCTTGCTGGAACAACGGCTGGCGGCGTTGCCTGAACAGGCGGATAAGGCTTGGCAGGAGAAACTGGCGGCGGCCCAGACCACCAACGATAAAGCGCGCCAGCGTTATGAGCAGGATAAAAAAGCGGCCGCCGCTGAGCTGGAACAGCAGAAGGCCGAGGCTGCCAGGCTGACGGGCGAACTGCAGCAGCAGCTGGCGCAGCTGCAAAAAGAGCAGGAGGGCCAACGGCAGCAGGGTGGGCAGCAAGAGAAAAGCCTGAAGACAGCGCTGGCGCAGCAAAAGGCCGAAGCCGCCAAGGCGGCGGGTGAACTTCAGCAGCAGCTGGCGCAGCTGCAGAAAGAACGTGATGGTCAACGCCAACAGGCCGAGCAGCAAGAGAAAAACCTGAAGATTGCGCTGGAACAGCAAAAGGCCGAAGCCGCCAAGGCGGCGGGTGAACTTCAGCAGCAGCTGGCGCAGCTACAGAAAGAGCGTGATGGTCAACGCCAACAGGCCGAGCAGCAAGAGAAAAGCCTGAAGACGGCGCTGGCGCAGCTGCAGGAAAAAAACAAGACGCAAACCGAACAAGCTAAAGCGTTGGAACAACGTTTGGCGGTGGTAACGGCGGAAAGCGCGCAGGCTGCGCAGCAGCGGGATAAAGCGACACTGCAGGCGGATAAAACGGCAACGGAGCTGGCGGCCGCCCATCAGGCGCAGCAAGCTTTGCAAGACGAGCTGAGCGGGCTGAGATCGCGGGCCAAATGGCTGCCGGATGCGCAGGCGCTCAAGAAAAAGCCGGAACAGCAGAGCTATGCTGCCGGTGTCGCTTTGGGACGCGATATTCAAACGATGCTGGCGGAGCGTAAAAATTGGGGCATCAATCCCGATAAAACCGTGCTGCTGGCGGGCGTGATCGATACCTTCAACGGCCATTACCAACTAAGCGATGCACAGTTGACCCGCGCGCTGTCGGAGTCGGAAAAAGCGGTGAACGACGCCAGAAACCAGGCGGCGAAGGTGCAGACCAGCAAGGGCGAGGCGTTCGTCACCGAGTTTAAAAAGAAGAAAGGCACGCAGAAGTCGCCTGCCGGTTTCTGGTATCGCATCGATTATGTGGGTGATGAAGCCATTAAGGAAAACGCACGGGTAGACATTGTGGTGAAAGAGAGCTTAACCGACGGCAGCGTGATTCAGGATATGGATCGCAGTGGGAAGGTGATGTCACAGCCACTCTCTGCCTATCCGCCGTTGTTCCGCGAGGCGATCGGCCATCTGAAAAATCATGGCTCTCTGACAATGGTGGTGCCGCCGGCGTTGGCGTACGGAGAAACGGGCTATGCGCCGCAGATCCCGCCGAACGCGACCATGGTGTATGAGCTGCGGATTGTCGATGTCGACAACGGGTAAATTCGGGCCGGCTCAGGCCGGCCCGATTAGCGAACGCTAGGGTTTTTTGGCGGTCAGCACGGCGCGCAGGGGCGCCGGATAGCCTTCGATCGTTTTGCTGCGATCGTTCGGATCGAGGAATTCGGCCAGTGACTCGCTGGTCATCCAGTCGGTGCGGCGCTGCTCTTCGAGGCTGGTGACGCACATATCGGCGATCTTCACGTCGACGAAACCGCACTTCTCCAGCCAGCATTTCAGCGCTTCGGCGGAAGGAATGAAATACACGTTGCGCATCTGTGCATAACGATCGCCCGGCACCAGCACCTGGTGGCGATCGCCTTCCACCACCAGCGTTTCCAGCACCAGCTCCCCTTCAGCCACCAGCTGATTTTTCAGCTGATAGAGATGATCGAGCGGCGAGCGGCGGTGATATAGCACCCCCATTGAGAACACGGTGTCGAACGCCGCCAGATCCGGCAACTGCTCGATGCCGAGCGGCAGCAGGTGGGCGCGTTGATCGCCACCCAACAGCTTGCGCACCGCTTCGAACTGGCACAGGAACAGCTGCATCGGATCGATGCCTACGGCAAAGTGTGCGCCGGCGCCGATCATGCGCCACAGGTGATAGCCGCTGCCGCAGCCGACGTCGAGAATGGTGCGGCCGGCCAGCGGAGAAATGTGCGGCAGCACGCGATCCCACTTCCAGTCGGAATGCCATTCGGTATCGATATCGATGCCATACAGCGAGAACGGCCCTTTACGCCATGGCATCAGGGTGCGCAGCATTTTCTCGATGCCCTCGAGCTGGCCCGGCGACAGGCCGGGCTCCATCTCGGCGCGCACGCCGTGCAGCAGATCGAGGCGGGTTGGGGTCAGCGTCGGCAAATGTTCTACCGAGTTAAACCACTGTTTGAATTTGCCGTGCAGCGATTCGCGTTGCCAGGCGCTGAGCTGCGCAGGCAGGGTGTCCAGCCAATGGCTGAGGGGGCTTTTGGCGATGCGCTGATAGAAATCACCGAACTCGATCATTGCGCATCCCCCGCTTTCAGGGCGATCAGCGAACCGAAGTTGAAGCATTGGAACCACACTTCGGCATGCTCGAACCCGGCTTGATGCAGGCGCGCCTTATGTGCCTCTACCGAGTCGGTCAGCATCACGTTTTCCAGCATGCTGCGTTTTTGGCTGATCTCCAGCTCGCTGTACCCATTGGCGCGTTTGAAATCGTGATGCATGTTGAACAGCAGTTCGCCGACTTCGGCGTCTTCAAAGCTGAACTTCTCCGACAGCACCAGTGCGCCGCCCGGGCGCAGGCCGCGATAAACTTTCTCCAGCAGGCGCAGGCGATCGGCCGGTTCGAGGAACTGCAGCGTAAAGTTCAGCACCACCATCGAGGCGTTCTCGATGTCGATGTCGCGAATGTCGGCTTCGATGACGTCAACCGGCGTGTCGGCGCGGAAGGCGTCAATATGGCGGCGACAACGTTCCACCATCGCCGGCGAATTGTCGACGGCGACGATATTGCAGCCGGGCACCTTGATATTCCGCCGCATCGACAGCGTTGCCGCGCCCAGCGAGCAGCCCAGGTCATACACCCGGCTGTCGGGTTGCACAAAGCGTTCGGCCAGCATGCCGATCATCGAGATGATGTTGGAATAGCCGGGAACGGAGCGTTGGATCATGTCGGGGAACACTTCGGCAACGCGTTCGTCGAAGGTCCAGTCGCCCAATTTGGCGATGGGGGCGGAGAAAAGGGTATCGCGGTTTGGCATAGCGGCAAATCAGTTCAGAATTCGAAGCTGCGTAGTCTAACAGAAAAGCGTAAAAAAGCGGAGCGGAAGCAGGCGGCGCGGCCGCCTGATGATAAAACGGGATCAATGCAGACTGAAAATCAGATCCCAGGGCAGATAGAAGATATTTGCCAGAACCATCAACAGCAAAGAGATATAGGTCGCGGCCATGCCTGAACGGCGCCAGCGAACCTCGCGGTTGCGCAAACCGTAGTAATGCACCAGCCGCCCGGCCATCAGCATTAGGCCGCAGAGGTGAATCATCCAGATTTCCGCGCCGTTCATCTCCATGATCACCAGCAATACGGCAGCGATCGGAATGTATTCAACGGCGTTGCCATGCACGCGGATGGCGGTCTGCAATTCGTAGAACCCGCCGTCGCCGTAGGCTACGCGGTACTGCATCCTTAATCTGACTACGTCATAAGAGAGTTTGATCAACAACAATGCGCCGAGCACCACATAAAGCGCGCTTACCATTTTTAACTCCGTTCCCTAACCAAAACTGGCAGCCAGCATCATAGCCGTCATTGTATTCACTGTCGCGGGGAAATATTTGATGTTATTAGTCAGATTAATAGGTCAAAACAGTGCATCCTGTTCCGGCCAGTCCGGCGGCGCAGGCAAATCGGGGATCGCCAGGCGTAGCTGCTGCCAAATTTTTTGCGCCTGCTGGGGCGAATCGCCGTTGTCCGGCGTATGAATAAACAGATAAGGCTGATGCTGTTGCTGCCACAGCGGCAGTTTTTGCTGCCAGGCTTCGAACCAGCGCAGGTTGTCGGCCAGCTGATCGCCGCCGATAAAGCGCACCAGCGGCTGGTCGGCGGTGACCAGGGCATGCACCGGCAGCTTCGGTTTTTTCTGCTGCGCATCGCGCACGGCGGCGGTATGGGGGGCGGCGTGATGCACCGGGCGGCTGTCGAGGATCACCCGATTGATGCCGCGCTGGTGCAACCCCTGATTCAGCGCACGCTCTGCCTCGCCCTTGGCGAAAAACGCCGGATGACGCACTTCAACACCGTAGGTGAATTCCTTCGGCAGGCTTTCGAAGAATTGCCACATGCGCGGCAGCTCGTCAGGGCCGAAGGCGGCGGGCAACTGCAGCCACAGTTGGCCGATGCGCTGATGCACTGGGCTCAGGCAGTGGTAAAACGCCTGCAGCTCGGCGGCGCAGTTACGCAGGGCAGCCTTGTGGCTGATGTCCGACGGGAATTTGAAGCAGAAGCGAAAATCGTCGCCGGTCATGTCGCGCCAGCGCTGCACGATTTCCAGCTTCGGCAGCGCGTAGAAGGTGGTGTTACCCTCTACGCAGTTGAAGTAGCGGCTGTAATCCGCCAAGTCACGCAGCCCGATGCGGTTCCAGGCCACATGTTGCCACTGCGGCAATCCGATGTAGATCACGGCGTCGTCTTCCTTTACTGAGATCATCAGGCTACAACTTAACGTTACCGCTCGAGCGCGGCAAGAATTTCGCCGGTGTCGCGCACCCGCGCCAGACGTGGGAAGATGTGTTCGAACGCGAAGCGGTGCATTTCCGCGTTCTGCGCGCTGCAGACGTCTTCGGCGATCACCAGTTCATAGCCGTGTTCCCAGGCGGCGCGCGCGGTGGACTCTACGCCAATATTGGTGGAGATGCCGCCCAGCACCACGGATTTGATGCCGCGGCGGCGCAGCTGTAAATCCAGATCGGTGCCGTAGAAGGCGCCCCATTGGCGTTTGGTGACCAGAATATCGCTGTCATTGACCGCCAGCGGTGCGGGGAACTCCCACCAACTGACCGGCAAGCCGCCGGCGGGCGCGGGAGCCGGTTTGTCCACCGGCTGTTTCAGCGCTTCGGCGAAGGTGTCGGACCAGCCGACGCGCACCAGCAGCACCGGCGCGCCCAGCAGACGAAAACGCGCGGCCAGCAGGGCGGCGTTCGCCACTACCTGGTCGGCGCTGTGCGGGCCGCCGGCGTAGGGCAGAATGCCGTTTTGCAAATCGATCAGCACCAGAGCGGTGGTTTGGGCGTCAAGTTTCAGCATGGATTTCATCTCGTTGCGAAGTGGATAAAAACTGTTCGGCGCGCCAGGCGAGCAGCGTACGGCGCAAACCGGGGGAGAATCAGGCTACGTGAAAAAACTGTCGCAGGTTAATGGGAAATTTGTTAATCGATGTGTTGATTCGAACGAAAACGCGCCATTTAGTGCAGTAACAATGCTGTGTTCGCACTTATCGGGCGGATGAATTTCCTTTATAATGACTCCCTTTTTTCAACACTCTTTAATCCAACGACCTATGCCGATTTATGAATATGCATGTGGTGCTTGCAACCATCGGTTAGAGAAATTGCAAAAATTTTCCGATGCGCCGCTGGCAGACTGCCCGGCGTGTGGGCAGCCCGCGTTGACCAAGTTGATCTCGTCCTCCGGTTTCCAGCTTAAGGGTACCGGCTGGTATGCGACGGATTTTAAACCGGGTAACAAGTAGAATTTATCAGATAACAGCCGCGCGACAGGGGCGCAGTAGCCCGGCGCGGCATCGGCTGTGTAAAAGGATAGCGTATGCGTACTGAATATTGCGGGCAGTTGAATCTGTCCCACGTGGGCCAGGAAGTCACTCTGTGTGGTTGGGTCAATCGTCGTCGCGATCTCGGCGGCCTGATCTTTATTGATATGCGCGACCGCGAAGGCATCGTGCAGGTGTTCTTCGATCCGGACCAGAAAGTGGCGTTCGACAAGGCCTACGACCTGCGCAATGAGTTCTGCATCCAGATCGTCGGCACCGTGCGTGCGCGTCCGGACAGCCAGATCAATAAAGATATGGCCACCGGCGAAGTGGAAGTGTTCGCCCACGCGCTGGAAATCATCAACCGCTCCGAGCCGCTGCCGCTGGACTCCAACCAAGTCAACAGCGAAGAAGCGCGCCTGAAATACCGCTACCTGGACCTGCGTCGCCCGGAAATGGCCGAGCGTCTGAAGACCCGCGCCAAAATCACCAGCTTCGTTCGCCGCTTCATGGACAGCCACGGCTTCCTCGATATCGAAACGCCGATGCTGACCAAGGCGACGCCGGAAGGCGCCCGCGATTACCTGGTGCCGAGCCGCGTGCACAAGGGCAAATTCTACGCGCTGCCGCAGTCCCCACAGCTGTTCAAACAGCTGCTGATGATGTCCGGCTTCGATCGTTACTACCAGATCGTCAAATGCTTCCGTGACGAAGACCTGCGTGCGGACCGTCAGCCTGAATTCACCCAGATCGACGTCGAAACCTCCTTCATGACCGCCGATCAGGTACGTGAAGTGATGGAGAAACTGGCGCGCGAACTGTGGCTGGACGTGAAGGGCGTGGATCTGGGCGATTTCCCGGTCATGACTTTCGCCGAAGCGATGCGTCGCTTTGGCTCTGACAAGCCGGACCTGCGTAACCCGCTGGAGCTGGTGGACGTGGCTGACCTGGTCAAAGACGTCGAGTTTAAAGTCTTCTCCGGCCCGGCCAACGACGCCAAAGGCCGCGTGGCGGCGATCCGCGTACCGGGCGGCGCACAGCTGACCCGCAAGCAGATCGACGAGTACGGCGCTTTCGTCAACATCTACGGCGCCAAAGGCCTGGCGTGGCTGAAAGTCAACGACCGCGCCGCCGGCATGGAAGGCGTGCAGAGCCCGATCGCCAAATTCCTCAGCGCGGACGTGCTGGAAGCGGTCCTGGCGCGCACCGATGCGCAGACCGGCGATATCCTGTTCTTCGGCGCCGACAGCTTCAAGATTGTCACCGATGCGATGGGCGCGCTGCGTCTGAAGCTGGGTCGCGATCTGGCGCTGACCCAACTCGACAGCTGGGCACCGCTGTGGGTGGTTGACTTCCCGATGTTCGAAGAAGACGAAGAGGGCGGCCTGGCGGCCATGCACCACCCGTTCACTTCGCCGCGCGACATGAGCCCGGAAGAGCTGGCGGCAGCGCCGGTCAACGCCATCGCCAACGCCTATGACATGGTGATCAACGGTTACGAAGTGGGCGGCGGTTCGGTGCGTATTCACCGCAGCGAAATGCAGCAAACGGTGTTCAGTATTCTGGGCATCAATGAACACGAACAGCGCGAGAAGTTCGGCTTCCTGCTGGACGCGTTGAAGTACGGTACGCCGCCGCACGCCGGCCTGGCTTTCGGCCTGGATCGTCTGGTGATGCTGTTGACCGGCACCGACAACATCCGCGACGTCATCGCCTTCCCGAAAACCACCGCGGCGGCCTGTCTGATGACCGACGCACCGAGCTTCGCCAACCCGGCGTCGCTGCAGGAGCTGGCGATCAGCGTGGTAAAGAAAGCCGGTGCGGAACAAGAGAGCGAGTGATGAGTTACAAGCGCCCTGAATCTATCCTGGTAGTGATTTACGCGAAATCCAGTGGTCGGGTGCTGATGTTACAGCGGCGCGACGATACCGAGTTCTGGCAGTCGGTCACCGGCAGCCTGGAACAGGATGAGTCGCCGCCGCATGCCGCGCAGCGTGAAGTCATGGAAGAAGTCGGCATCGATATCGAAGCAGAGCACCTGCCGTTGTTCGATTGCCAGCGCTGCGTGGAGTTTGAACTCTTTGTCCATTTGCGACATCGCTATGCGCCGGGAACCACGCGCAATAAAGAGCACTGGTTCTGTCTGGCGTTGCCCGAGGAGCGCGATCCGGTGATTACCGAGCATCACGCTTACCAATGGCTTGAGGCGGCCGAGGCCGTGAAGTTAACCAAGTCATGGAGCAATCAGCAGGCGATTGAAGAGTTCGTGATCAATTCAGTCCAGTAGTTTTTTTCGGAGATTTTTTTATGGCAGGTCATAGTAAGTGGGCCAACACAAAGCACCGTAAAGCGGCGCAGGACGCCAAGCGCGGTAAAATTTTCACCAAGATTATTCGTGAGCTGGTCACGGCCGCCAAGCTGGGCGGCGGCGATCCGGATTCCAACCCGCGTCTGCGCGCGGCGATGGACAAGGCGCTGTCGAACAACATGACGCGCGACACCATGAACCGTGCCATCGCGCGCGGGGTGGGCGGCGATGATGATACCAACATGGAAACCATCATCTATGAAGGTTACGGCCCTGGCGGCACCGCCGTGATGATCGAATGCCTGAGCGACAACCGCAACCGCACCGTGGCGGAAGTGCGCCACGCCTTCACCAAATGCGGCGGCAACCTCGGCACCGACGGTTCCGTGGCTTACCTGTTCACCAAGAAGGGCGTGATCACCTACGCACCGGGCCTGGATGAAGACACCGTGATGGAAGCGGCGCTGGAAGCCGGTGCGGAAGACATCGTGACCTATGACGATGGCGCGATCGACGTGTTCACCGCCTGGGAAAGCCTGGGCGCGGTGAAAGACGCGCTGACCGCGGCGGGCTTCGAAGCCGAAGCGGCGGAAGTGTCGATGATCCCATCGACCAAGGCCGACATGGACGCGGAAACCGCGCCTAAGCTGTTGCGCCTGATCGATATGCTGGAAGACTGCGACGACGTGCAGGAAGTTTACCATAACGGTGAAATCTCCGACGAAGTGGCGGCGACGCTGTAATCCGGTAAAACGGGCGCCGCCGTTCGGCGGCGCCGTGCATGCAAGGTGGATGTAGATATGGCGATCATACTCGGTATCGATCCCGGCTCACGCGTCACCGGCTATGGCCTTATCCGCCAGCAGGGGCGTCAGTTGAGCTATATCGCCAGCGGCTGCATCCGCACGGTGGTGGACGACATGCCGACGCGGCTGAAGCTGATTTACGCCGGCGTCAGTGAGATCATCACCCAGTTTCAGCCCGATTTCTTCGCCATCGAACAGGTGTTTATGGCCAAGAACCCGGATTCGGCGCTTAAGCTCGGCCAGGCGCGCGGCGTCGCGATCGTGGCGGCGGTGAATCAGAATCTGGAAGTGTTCGAGTATGCGGCGCGGCAGGTCAAACAGACCGTGGTCGGCACCGGCGCGGCCGAAAAGGCGCAGGTACAGCACATGGTGCGCTCGCTGCTCAAACTCTCGGCCAACCCGCAGGCGGACGCCGCCGATGCCCTGGCCATCGCCATCACCCACTGCCACCTCAGCCAGAACGTGCTGCGGATGAGCGAAGGGCGGTTGAACCTGGCGCGCGGGCGTTTGCGCTGACGCAAAGCGATGATTGCTCAGGCTGGATATTCATCCAGCCTTTTTTATGTTATAAGCTTTACCAGCAACGGCATGGCAGGGCGCCATGCCCGGTCATTCTGCAGGAGGGTAAATGATAGGTCGTCTCAGAGGAAATATTCTGGAAAAGCAGCCGCCGCTGGTGTTACTGGAGGCGAACGGCGTGGGCTATGAGGTACACATGCCGATGACCTGCTTTTACGAGCTGCCGGAACTGGGGCAAGAGGCCATCGTGTTTACCCACTTCGTGGTGCGTGAAGACGCGCAGCTGCTGTACGGTTTCAACGACAAGCAGGAGCGCGCGCTGTTCCGCGAGCTGATCAAGGTCAACGGCGTCGGGCCCAAGCTGGCGCTGGCGATCCTGTCGGGCATGTCCGCGCAGCAGTTCGTCAGCGCGGTGGAGCGCGAAGAGATCACTGCACTGGTCAAGCTGCCGGGCGTGGGCAAAAAAACCGCCGAGCGCCTGGTGGTAGAGATGAAAGACCGTTTCAAAGGGCTTAACGGCGACCTGTTCAACAGCAGCAGCGAGATCAGCCTGCCGTCTGCCACCGACAAAGCGCCGGATGTGGACGCGGAAGCCGAGGCCGTTTCGGCGCTGGTGGCGCTGGGCTATAAGCCGCAGGAAGCCAGCCGTATGGTCAGCAAGATTGCCAAGCCGGGCGCCGACTGCGAAACCCTGATCCGCGACGCGCTGCGCGCCGCCCTGTAAGGCCGAAAAGGGGTAGATAATGATTGAAGCCGATCGCCTGATTTCCGCCGAACCGATCAACGAAGAAGAGATCCTCGATCGCGCCATTCGTCCCAAGCTGCTGACCGAATACGTCGGCCAGCCGCACGTGCGCGAGCAGATGGAGATCTTCATTCAGGCGGCCAAGCAGCGCGGCGACGCGCTCGACCATCTGCTGATCTTTGGCCCGCCAGGGTTGGGGAAAACCACCCTGGCCAACATCGTGGCCAACGAAATGGGCGTGAATTTGCGCACCACTTCCGGCCCGGTGCTGGAGAAGGCGGGCGATTTGGCGGCGATGCTGACCAACCTCGAACCGCACGACGTCTTGTTCATCGACGAAATTCACCGCTTGTCACCGGTGGTGGAAGAAGTGCTGTATCCGGCGATGGAAGACTACCAGCTGGATATCATGATCGGCGAAGGGCCGGCGGCGCGTTCGATTAAGCTCGATTTGCCGCCGTTCACGCTGGTGGGTGCCACCACCCGCGCCGGCTCGCTGACCTCGCCGCTGCGCGATCGCTTCGGCATTGTCCAGCGGCTGGAGTTTTATCAGGTGGCGGATTTGCAGCACATCGTCTCGCGCAGCGCCGGGTGCCTGGGGTTGGAACTGTCCGACGAGGGTGCCCATGAAGTGGCCCGCCGTGCGCGGGGGACGCCACGTATCGCCAACCGCCTGTTGCGCCGGGTGCGCGACTTCGCCGAAGTGCGCGCCAACGGGGTGATCAGCGGTTCGGTGGCGGCGCAGGCGCTCGATATGCTCAACGTCGATGCCGAAGGCTTCGACTATATGGATCGCAAACTGCTGCTGGCGATTATCGACAAGTTCACCGGTGGTCCGGTCGGGCTGGACAACCTGGCGGCGGCGATCGGCGAAGAGCGCGAAACCATTGAGGACGTGATCGAGCCGTTCCTGATCCAGCAGGGCTTTATCCAGCGCACGCCGCGCGGCCGCCTGGCGACGCAGCATGCCTACCGGCATTTCGGGCTCGAGCGCGAAGCATAAGTTTTCCACCCATCATAAAAAAGGGCCGCATCTGCGGCCCTTGACGTTAATATTGAACTTGATGACGTTATCGGATTAATAGAAGGCGCATATAAAAAATAAGGAAAATCAATTCATTGATTTTCGGCTGCTCACCACAGAGGAGGAAAAACCGCGTTTTTTCTTCCTCTGTCAGCAGTAGAAAGGGCCGCATCTGCGGCCCTTGTCATATCCCGGCTTTAATCAGGCCTGCTGTTTTTTGAACAGGCTCAGCGTGAACAGCACGGCGGCGCAGAGCACCACCGAAGGGCCGGCCGGCGTATCGTAAAACGCCGAGAAGGTCAGGCCGCCGGTGACGGCCACCATGCCGAGCAGTACCGCGACGCCGGCCATCTGTTCCGGCGTGCGCGCGAAGCGGCGAGCGGTGGCGGCCGGAATGATCAGCAGTGAGGTGATGATCAGCGCGCCGACGAATTTCATCGCCAGACCGATAGTCAAGGCGGTGACCAGCATCAACACGGTGCGTGCGCGCACCAGGTTAACGCCGTCGACGTGCGCCAGCTCCGGGCTGATGGTCATCGACAGCAGATCGCGCCACTGCCACCATAGCACCAGCAGCACCACGGCGACGCCGCCGGCGATCATCAGGATATCGCTCAGCGTGACCGACAGCAGATCGCCGAACAGGTAGGCCATCAGATCGACCCGCACGTTAGACATCAACGCCACCACCACCAGCCCGAGCGACAGGGCGCTGTGGGCCAGAATGCCGAGCAGGGTATCCACTGAAAGCTGCGGGCGGCGTTCCAGCCACACCAGGGCCAGAGCCAGCAGCAGCGTAATGGCGATCACCGCATAGAAGGGATTGATGTCCAGCAGCAGACCAAAGGCGACGCCGAGCAGCGAGGCGTGCGCCAGGGTATCGCCAAAGTAGGACATGCGACGCCAGACCACGAAGGAACCCAGCGGCCCGGCGGCGCCAGCCAACAACACGCCAGCCAGCCAGCCGGGAAGTAACAGTTCAATCATGCTTCGCGGCTCCCGGTTTTCTTCAAGACAATTCTTCCCTGCAGGTCGTGACGGTGGTTGTGATGGTGGCGATACACCGCCAGTTGCTCTGCGCCGCGGTTGCCGAACATGGCGATGAATTCGGGATGCATCGACACCACCTCCGGTGCCCCGGAGCAGCAGATGTGCTGATTGAGGCACAAGACCTCGTCGGTTTTCGCCATCACCAGATGCAGATCGTGCGAGACCATCAGCACGGCGCAGCCCAGCTCTTTACGTAGCTGATCGATGAGATCGTACAGCGCCAGCTGGCCGTTGACGTCCACCCCTTGCGTGGGTTCGTCCAGCACCAGCAACTGCGGTTTGTTCAGCAGCGCTCGCGCCAGCAGCACGCGTTGGTTTTCGCCCCCGGAGAGCTTTTGCATCGGCTGGTCGAGCAGGTGAGCGGCGTGCACGCGCTTGAGCGCCGGCAGAATGTCGGCTTTCTTTACGCCGGGCTTGAGACGCATAAAGCGGCTGACGGTCAACGGCAGGGTGGCGTCGAGGTGCAGCTTTTGCGGCACGTAGCCAATGCGCAGATCGGGCTCACGCTCCAGCGTGCCGGCGGTCGGTTTGACCAATCCCAGCACCACGCGCACCAACGTAGACTTGCCCGCGCCGTTCGGGCCCAGCAGCGTGAGAATACGGCCGGGTTGCAGGCTGAGGGAAATGTTCGACAGCACCTTGCGGCTGCCGAAGGCGACGGAGATATTTTTTAGCGTTATCAGTGTAGACATCTCGAGATTACAGGTTGCAGAACGAAGCGAATGTTATAATATCACGCCTTGTTGATGAAAACGATGGGATTACTGATGATGGCAAAGAAAAATAAATGGCTGCAGCGCACGCTGCTGGCCAGCGCACTGTTGATGGCCGGCCCGCTGAGCAGCGCTTCCGCTGCGGTGGTGACCTCGATTCGTCCGCTAGGCTTTATCGCATCGGCCATCGCCGACGGCGTGACGCCGACCGAGGTGTTGCTGCCGGACGGCGCTTCACCGCACGATTTTGCGCTGCGCCCTTCCGATATCCAGCGTTTGCGCTCTGCGGACCTGGTGCTGTGGGTTGGGCCGGACATGGAGGCGTTCCTGAACAAGGCGCTGGTGCCGATCTCGGCAACCCGCAAACTGGCCATCAGCGAACTGCCGGCGGTGAAGCCGTTGCTGATGAAAGGCGAAGATGACGACGATCATGATCATGCAGGCGAAGCGCATAACCATGCCGATGACGATCATGGGCATCATCACGGCGAGTACAATATGCACGTTTGGCTGTCGCCGGAGATAGCAAAAGTGACCGCGATCGCGATTCACGACAGATTGTTGGAACTTATGCCGCAAAATAAGGACAAATTAGACGCAAACCTGCGCCAGTTCGAGAATCTGCTGACGCAAACTGACAAAAATGTTGGTAACATGCTTACGCCTGTGCAAGGTAAGGGTTATTTTGTTTTTCATGATGCTTACGGCTACTTTGAGAAACACTACGGTTTGAGTCCGCTGGGCCATTTCACCGTCAATCCCGAAATTCAGCCTGGAGCACAGCGCCTACACCAAATTCGAACACAGTTGGTTGAGCAGAAAGCGGTATGCGTTTTTGCTGAGCCACAATTCAGGCCGGCCGTAATCAATGCCGTCGCCAAGGGTACCAAAGTGCGTTCCGGAACGCTGGACCCGCTGGGCATCGGCATCGCGCTGGGGAAGGACAGCTACGGGAAATTCCTGACTCAGCTGTCAAACCAGTACGTGAGCTGCCTGAAGTAAAGCTTATGAGGATAATATCGAGTGCAGCAGATAGTCCGAACTATCGCTCTGGCGTATAACAACCTGCCACGGCCCCACCGCGTCATGCTGGGGTCGCTGACAGTCGTCACATTGGCCGTCGCTGTTTGGCGGCCTTTTGTTTACCACCCAGAACACAACCCCATTGCCAAGAGCGTCGAGTTAGAATCCAGCCAGATGCGGTCATTGCTCCCTGAAGCCAGTGAACCGATTGATGCCGACCAACCCACCCCCGATGACGAAATCCCGCAGGATGAGCTGGATCAAAAAGATGCCGGCGACGATGGCGTGCATGAATATGTGGTTTCCACCGGCGACACCCTCGGCAGCATTCTGACGCAGTACGGCATCGATATGTCGGATGTCACCTTGTTGGCTTCGCAAAACCGCGATCTGCGTAATCTGAAGATCGGCCAACAGCTGTCGTGGACCGTCAATGATGCGGGCGATCTGCAGCAGTTGACCTGGGAAGTTTCCCGCCGCGAAACCCGCACCTATGACCGCGTCGGCAATAGCTTCAAAGAGTCGAAAGAGGCGCAGCAGGGTGAATGGCGCAACAACGTGATCAGCGGCCGGGTCAACGGCAGCTTCGTCAGCAGCGCCGGCGACGCCGGGCTGAGCCGTAACGAAATCAATGCGGTGATCAAGGCGCTGCAGTGGCAGCTCGATTTCCGCAAGCTGCGCAAAGGCGACCAGTTCTCCGTGCTGATGTCGCGCGAGCATTTCGACGGTAAGAAATCGCAAAGCCAGCTGTTGGGCGTGCGTCTGCGCACCGGCGGCAAAGATTACTATGCGATCCGCGCCGAAGACGGCAAATTCTACGATCGCCAGGGCTCTGGCCTGGCGCGCGGCTTCATGCGTTTCCCGACCATGAAACAGTTCCGCATCTCCTCCAACTTCAACCCGCGTCGCGTGAACCCGGTGACCGGCCGCGTGGCGCCGCACAAGGGCGTCGATTTTGCCATGCCGGTCGGCACGCCGGTGCTGGCGGTCGGCGACGGTGAGGTGGTGATCGCCAAACGCAGCGGCGCGGCGGGCAACTATGTGGCGATCCGTCACGGTCGCCAGTACACCACGCGCTATATGCACCTGAAAAAACTGCTGGTGAAACCGGGCCAGAAGGTGAAACGCGGCGATCGCATTGCGCTTTCCGGCAACACCGGGCGCTCCACCGGGCCGCACCTGCACTTTGAACTGTGGACCGGCCAACAGGCGGTGAACCCGCTGACGGCCAAGCTGCCGCGTTCCGAAGGGCTGAGCGGCAAAGACCGCAGCGATTATCTGGCGCAGGTGAAGGAAGTGGTTCCTCAGCTGCAGCTGGATTAATACCCCCTTTTTCCGGCGCTTCGGCGCCGTCAATTTCATCGGCCTGATTGCGGGCCGATGCTGTTTTATCTGGGCGGTTCGCGGTTGTTAATTGCAAAATCGGTGATGGCAATTATGATTAGCCGAATCGCTAAGCAAAGAGCATGTGCATGCAAAACGAGAAGAAATCGAACGTAGAGTTCATCCCGCAGTTTCAGAAAGCCTTTTTATATCCGCGCTACTGGGGCGTGTGGTTGGGAACCGGCCTGATGGCCGGCATTTCGCTGGTGCCTGCGCGCCTGCGCGATCCGGTGCTGGGGGCGGTCGGCAAACTGGCCGGCAAGCTGGCGAAGGGCGCACGCCGTCGTGCCCGCATCAATTTGCTTTATTGCTTGCCGGAGCTGCCGGAAAGCGAACGTGAGCACATCATCGACCAGATGTTCGCCTGCGCGCCGCAGTCGATGGTGCTGATGGCGGAACTGGCCTGCACCAAGCCGGAGAAAGTGCTCAAGCGCGTGCGTTGGCACGGTGAAGAGGTGCTGGACAAGATCCGGGCGGAAGGGCGCAACGTCATTTTCCTGGTGCCTCACGGCTGGGCGGTGGATGTGCCGGCGATGCTGATGGCCGCGCGCGGCCAACCGATGGCCGCGATGTTCCACAATCAGCGTAATCAGCTTATCGACTACCTGTGGAATGCCGTGCGGCGTAAATTCGGTGGCCGCATGCACGCGCGCAACGACGGCATCAAACCGTTTATCAGTTCGGTGCGGCAGGGTTATTGGGGCTACTACCTGCCCGATCAGGATCATGGCGCGGAGCACAGCGAGTTCGTCGATTTCTTCGCGACCTATAAGGCGACGCTGCCGGCGGTAGGCCGGTTGATGAAAGTGTGTCGTGCGGCGATCGTGCCTTTATTCCCGGTGTACGACGGCAAAACCAGCATGCTGGACATTTATATCCGCGAGCCGATGGATGACCTGGCCGAAGCCGACGATCCGCGCATTGCCCGCCGCATGAACGAAGAGGTGGAAAATCTGGTGGGCCCGAACCCGGAGCAGTACACCTGGATCCTCAAACTGCTGAAGACGCGCAAGGAAGGGGAGATTGAACCTTACTCGCGCGACGATCTGTATCGTTAATCCTGTCTACCGCTAACGCCGGCCGGGCCACAACCCGGCCGGCGTCTCTTCAGATGTGCACCATACAGCCGCGAGCCCGCAGGATGTCGACGACTTTAGGCGTGCGGGTGAAATCATTCCAGCGCAGGTCCAGCTTGCGCAGGCGGCTCAGTTCGCCGAGGCTTTCCGGTAGGTCGCTCAGGCGGTTGGCGCGCAGGTCCAGACTTCTCAGCGCCGTCAGCTCGCCGATATTTTCCGGCAGACGCGTCAGCTGATTGAAACGCAGGTTCAGCTCGCTCAACCGCGGCAGCCGGCAGAAGGCCAGCGGCAGCTCGGCGATGGCATTGTTAGCCGCATCGAGTATCTCCAGCTCACCGAGCTGAGCCATTTCCGCCGGCAGCGAAGTCAGGGCATTTTTCATGATATGCAGTTCGCGCAGCGCGCGCAGTTGCCCGATCTCGGCGGACAGGCTGCCGATGCGGTTGTTGTATAAACGCAGCTCCTGCAATGCCGCAAGCCTCGGTATTGCCTGTGGTAAAGCGGTTAAATGGTTGTCGGTCGCGTTGAGGTAAACCAGCTGCTGCAGCTGCGCCAGCGAGCGCGGCAGCTCGCTAAAGCCGTTATCGCTCAGATAGAGGTATTTCAACCGATGCAGCTGCCCCAGTTCTTCGGGGAGTTCGCTTGCGCGATTGTGGCCAAAATCGAACATCTCGAGCTGTTGCAGCTGGCCAATCTCCGGCGGCAGGCGGTCGAGCCGATTACAGGAGATATTCAGCACCCGCAGATTTCGATGCTGGAAGATCGAGGCGGGGAAGGCCGTCAGCTGATTGTCGTACAGGCTAATCTTGCGCAGCGCGTGGCCGGCTAACGGCGACTCGTCGAGCTGCGTCAGGCCGTGGCCGTCGAGATCGAGCTCATCACCGCTCGCTGCGGGAGTGTGTTGGTGGAGCATGGCGTTCTCCGTCTTTTATGGCGGTGTCAGGGCAAAAAAAATGCCGGCCAACGTGAGCCGGCCGGCATTTCGTCTGCGGCGTGGATTACTCGACGCGCAGGATACGGCTGGTATTGGTGGTGCCGACGGTTTCCATCACGTCGCCCTGGGTGACGATCACCAGATCGCCGGAGACCAGGAAGCCTTTGTCGCGCAGGCGATTGACGGCTTCATTGGCGGCGATCACGCCGTCTTTGTGGCTGTCGAAATACACAGGCGTCACGCCGCGATACAGCGCGGTCAGGTTCAGCGTGTGTTCATGACGCGACATGGCGAAAATCGGCAGGCCGGAGCTGATGCGCGACATCATCAGCGCGGTGCGGCCGGACTCGGTCATGGCGATCAGCGCGGTAACGCCTTTCAGGTGGTTAGCGGCATACATCGAAGACATGGCAATCGCTTCTTCGATGTTGTCGAACTGCACGTCCAGGCGGTGTTTGGAGACGTTGATGCTTGGGATCTTCTCGGCGCCCAGACAAACGCGCGCCATCGCCGCCACGGTTTCCGCCGGGTATTGGCCAGCGGCGGTTTCCGCCGACAGCATGACGGCGTCGGTGCCGTCCAGCACGGCGTTGGCCACGTCCATAACTTCGGCGCGAGTCGGCATCGGGTTGGTGATCATCGACTCCATCATCTGGGTCGCGGTGATCACCGCGCGGTTCAGGGTACGGGCGCGGCGGATCAGTTTCTTCTGAATGCCGACCAGTTCCGGATCGCCGATTTCAACGCCGAGGTCGCCACGGGCAACCATGACCACGTCGGAGGCCAGAATGATGTCGTCCATCGCTTCGTCGCTGCAGACCGCTTCGGCGCGCTCAACCTTGGACACGATCTTGGCGTTGCAGCCGGCGTCGCGCGCCAGGCGGCGAGCATAGTTCAGGTCTTCACCGGTACGCGGGAAGGAGACCGCCAGGTAATCGACGCCAATCTTGGCGGCGGTCACGATGTCTGCCTTGTCTTTCTCGGTCAGCGCTTCGGCCGACAGGCCACCGCCGAGTTTGTTGATGCCCTTGTTGTTGGACAGCGGGCCGCCGACGGTGACTTCGGTAAACACTTTCATGCCCTGAACTTCGAGCACTTTCAGCTGAACGCGGCCGTCGTCGAGCAGCAGGACATCGCCCGGCACCACGTCGGCAGGCAGGCCTTTATAGTCGATACCGACTTTTTCTTTATCGCCTTCGCCTTTTGACAGGTTGGCGTCCAGCAGGAATTTATCGCCCACGTTGAGGAAGATTTTGCCTTCCTTGAAGGTGGATACGCGGATTTTCGGCCCTTGCAGATCGCCGAGGATAGCGACGTGACGTCCCAGTTTGGCGGCGATTTCACGCACTTTGTCAGCGCGAGCCTGGTGGTCTTCCGGGCTGCCGTGGGAGAAGTTAAGCCGAACTACGTTGGCGCCGGCGGCAATGATCTTTTCCAGATTATTGTCGCGGTCTGTAGCCGGACCCAGGGTGGTAACGATTTTGGTTCTTCTGAGCCGTCTGGACATGTATTACTCCGTTGACTGGTGAAGCAAATATTGGTGTTGCGATAAACGTCGGATAACGAAACCAGGCGTGAAATGTAATTTTACAACACTGATATTTCACCCGGGTTACCCGCATGAGCATATTAACAGGGTACAGCCTCTGATGCCGTCATTCAAATGTCTGTTGAACGGCGATTTTTTCTTCGTCAGGTCACGAGTCAAAACTGTTGGGAATGACCACCCCTTTATCAAAGCGCGATTCTTTGAGCGCTTCTTTGACCCGCTTCAAGTTATCTCTGAATTTAGCCCCTCTGCGCAAGGTAAATCCGGTGGCGAGCACGTCAATGAGCGTTAATTGCGCGATCCGCGACACCATCGGCATGTAAACGTCGGTGTCTTCGGGCACATCGAGCAGCAAAGGAAGGGTCGCCGCCTGAGCGAGCGGGGTGTCGCGCGAGGTGATAGCCAATACCGTGGCGTCGTTTTCTCGCGCCAGGTGGGCCATCTCCACCAGATTTTTGGTGCGGCCGGTGTGTGAGATCAACACCACCACGTCGCCTTCGCCGGAGTTCATGCAGCTCATGCGTTGCATGACGATGTCATCGAAGTAGACCACCGGGATATTGAAGCGGAAAAATTTGTTCATCGCGTCGTGCGCCACCGCCGCGGAGGCGCCCAGGCCGAAGAAAGAGATCTTTTTTGCCTGGGTGAGCAGGTCAACCGCACGATTGATTGCGGCAATATCCAAATTTGCCTTTACTGTATCCAGGCTGGCCATGACCGATTCGAAGATCTTGCTGGTATAGGAATCGACGCTGTCGTCTTCCTCAACGTTACGGTTTACGTAGGGCGTGCCGTTAGCCAGGCTTTGGGCGAGGTGCAGTTTGAAATCGGGAAAGCCTTTGGTATCAAGGCGGCGGCAAAAGCGGTTGACGGTAGGTTCGCTGACGTCGGCCATGCGCGCCAGCGTGGCAATGCTGGAGTGAATGGCCGTCTGTGGGGAGGCCAGGATCACCTCGGCGACTTTCCTTTCAGATTTGCTCAGGAGTTCCAGATGGCTCTGGATTTTGTCCAGCGTATTCATATAACGAGAGTCACTCATGGTTTTATCCCTGTGGCTTTCAAGCAACAGCGCCGAATTTCGCCCGTGTTCGCCGCGCACGCAGACGCCAAACGAGCGGCTGTAACCTGGAATCGATAGGGTATGTCGATTTCAAACAAAGGAGAAATCAATGCCGGTTTAGTGAAAATATACTACGTGCTGGTAACCGTTGGCAGTCTCGACAGGGCGTATGCAGGCTTTTTTCACCAGAATATGACCTGTGTCTAACTTTCATAATGGTAACAGAGCGTCAAAAAAGACGAAAAATTACAGTTTTGCCCGCCTGTGCGGGCTCTGGCGCGCATTGGCGCTACCACTGGAATCTTGAGGTCTTTTTTCCTGCTTCTGCACCGGGTTTGCTGGCCGTAGTCAAACAGAGTACATTAGTAATGTAAGAAAATTACAAATATCCTGCAACGAGGAGATGAACATGGCGGTAACCTCTACAGCCCAGGCGTGTGACCTGGTTATTTTCGGCGCGAAAGGTGATTTGGCGCGCCGTAAGCTGCTGCCTTCCCTGTACCAGTTAGAGAAAGCCGGACACATCCACCCGGATACGCGGATCATCGGCGTCGGCCGCGCGGAGTGGGATAAAAAAGCGTATACCGAAGTGGTCAAGGAAGCGCTTGGCACCTTCATGAAAGAAAAACTGGATGACGAACTCTGGGCCACGCTGAGCGCACGCCTGGACTTCTGCAATCTGGACGTCAACGACAGCAAGAACTTTACCAAACTGGGTAAAATGCTGGATCAGAAACACCGCACCACCATCAACTACTTCGCCATGCCGCCAAGCACCTTCGGCGCCATCTGCAAAGGGTTGGGCGAAGCCAAGCTGAATCATGAGCCGGCGCGCGTGGTAATGGAAAAACCGTTGGGCACCGATCTGGCGTCCTCCCGCGTGATCAACGATCAGGTGGCGGAGTACTTCAACGAATCCCAGGTTTACCGTATCGACCACTATCTCGGCAAAGAAACGGTGCTGAACCTGTTGGCGCTGCGTTTCGCCAACTCGCTGTTCGCCTCCAACTGGGATAACCGCACCATCGATTCGGTGCAGATCACCGTGGCGGAAGAGGTGGGTATCGAAGGGCGTTGGGGTTACTTCGACCAGGCCGGCCAGATGCGCGACATGATCCAGAACCACCTGCTGCAGATCCTGACCATGATCGCCATGTCGCCGCCGGCGGATCTGACCACCGACCGTATCCGCGACGAAAAGGTGAAGGTGCTGCGCTCGCTGCGCCGTATCGATCAGACCAATGTACGGGAAACCACCGTGCGCGGTCAGTACACCGCCGGTTTCGTCCAGGGCAAGAAAGTGCCGGGTTATCTGGAAGAGGAAGGGGCGAACAAGAGCAGCAGCACCGAAACCTTCGTCTCCATCCGCGTGGATATCGACAACTGGCAGTGGGCCGGGGTGCCGTTCTACCTGCGTACCGGTAAACGTCTGCCGACCAAATGCTCGGAAGTGGTGGTGTACTTCAAAAACCCGCCGCTTAACCTGTTCAGCGATTCTTACCAGCAGCTGCCGCAGAACAAGCTGACCATCCGCCTGCAGCCGGACGAAGGCATCGAAATTCAGGTGCTGAACAAGGTGCCGGGGCTGGATCACAAGCACCGTCTGCAGACCACCAAGCTGGACCTGAGCTTCTCGGAAACCTTCAACCAGGAGCACGTGGCGGACGCCTACGAGCGCCTGCTGCTGGAGACCATGCGCGGCATTCAGGCGCTGTTTGTGCGCCGCGATGAAGTGGAAGAAGCCTGGAAGTGGGTCGACTCCATCATGGACGCATGGAAAGCCGACAACGAGGCGCCTAAGCCTTATCAGGCGGGCACCTGGGGGCCGGTGGCCTCGGTGGCGATGATCACCCGCGACGGCCGTTCCTGGAACGAGTTCGAGTAATGCGCAATGCCGGCAGCCTGTCTGCCGGCTTTTTTTTGCCTGCGATCTGCGCGTGGGCCACATCACTTACGGTACGGCCGGACGTCCGCGCATTTGCGCGGAGCCCTGTGGCAGGGGCGTGCCATTGTTAACCGCGAGTAATGGAGAAATAACGATGAAAAACTGGAAAACCAGCGCCGAGCAGATCCTGACGGCGGGGCCGGTGGTGCCTGTTATCGTGATCAACAAGCTGGAGCAGGCGGTGCCGCTGGCGAAAGCGCTGGTTGCCGGCGGCGTGCGGGTGCTGGAGGTGACGCTGCGCACCGCCTGCGGGCTGGAGGCTATCCGCGCTATTGCCAACGAGGTGCCGGAGGCCATCATCGGCGCCGGTACGGTGATCAATCCGCAGCAGCTGCGGGAGGTGACCGAGGCGGGGGCGCAGTTCGCCATCAGCCCGGGGCTGACCGAAGCCTTGCTGCAGGCGGCGACGGCGGGGCCTATCCCGCTGATCCCGGGCATCAGCACCGTTTCCGAGCTGATGCAGGGTATGGATCACGGCCTGCGCGAATTCAAATTCTTCCCGGCGGAAGCCAACGGCGGCGTGAAGGCGCTGCAGGCTATCGGCGGCCCGTTCCCGCAGGTGCGTTTTTGCCCGACCGGTGGCATTACGCCAAACAACTACCGCGATTATTTGGCGTTGAAGAGCGTGCTTTGCATCGGCGGTTCCTGGCTGGTGCCGGCGGATGCGCTCGAAAACGGCGACTATGCGCGCATCACTGAACTGGCGCGCAGCGCCGTCAGCGGGGCTGCGTTGTAACCCGCACCGCGCCTGGGATTGGCGCATATTTGCGCACCCGCGAATATCGCAAGGCTCGACGCTTCGTTGAGCCTTTTTTAATTTTTATCGTGATTAACTTTCTTATTTTTAACCCGTTTTTTTCTGCTTTTTTATGAAAACGGCAGTTTGCTTTCTCATTTTGGCTGTGGTAAAAATATCTCAGTCGAAAATTTTACTTTTATGAGGATATTGGGCAAATCGCACGGTGTGCGGCTGATAATAGAGAACTATTATGATGACTATTAACGGAACTACCCTCAGAACCTCTACTTGCCAACTCTTCCTGTCTGCGATCCTTGCCAGTGAGCATCACTGGTGCAGCGAGCTATAGCGTCTTTCTCCCTTAACCGGTGCAGGTGGCGGGCTTAGGCCTTCGCGCTACCGTTCAGCCGGGCAAACATTCTTTTTGCGTTTGGGTCAGTTTATCCCCAGGGATCTCTGCGTCTTGCGCGCCGCAATACGGCCGTTCGACGAGATAAATCGGGATAAATATGCCTTGGCGCGCGTTATTCGCCGTTTGGGAGAAAAATTATGATTTATTGGATCTTTTTAGGTTTGGCCATCATGACCGAAATCATCGGCACCTTGTCGATGAAATACGCCAGCGTCAATGGCGGCATGATCGGGCACATCGTGATGTACGTGATGATCACCGCGTCTTATGTGTTGCTGTCGGTGGCGGTAAAACGCGTGGCGCTGGGCGTGGCCTATGCGCTGTGGGAAGGCATCGGCATTCTGTTCATTACCCTGTTCAGCGTGCTGTGGTTCGACGAGCCGATCTCGGCGCTGAAGGTGCTGGGCCTGGCTACGCTGATCGCCGGCATCATGCTGGTGAAATCCGGCACCCGCAAAGAGCGAAAACAGGTCAGCCCGCGAGGTGACAACCATGCAACAGTTTGAGTTGTACCACATTGGGTTCCTGGGACTGGCGATCGTGCTGGAAATCATCGCCAACATCTTCCTGAAGATGTCGGACGGCTTCCGTAAAATTTGGCTGGGGCTGTTGTCGCTGCTGTCGGTACTCGGTGCGTTCAGCGCCCTGGCGCAGGCGGTGAAGGGCATCGATCTGTCGATCGCTTATGCGCTGTGGGGCGGTTTCGGTATCGCCGCCACCATCGCCGCAGGCTGGATCATGTTCGGCCAGCGGCTGAACGCCAAAGGCTGGATTGGCCTGGCGCTGCTGCTGACGGGGATGGTGATCCTCAAACTGTCCTGATAGCCGGCAATAAAAAAACCGCAGGCGTAGCCGTCTGCGGTTTTTTTTCGTCTGCGCTCAGGCTTACAGCGCGGCGATGATTTTGATTTCCACCTTGTACTTCGGATTCATCAGCTGCGCCTGCACCGTGCAGCGCACCGGCGCGCTGCCGGCGACCACCCAGGCGTCCCAGGCGGCGTTCATCGCGGCGAAGTCGGCGGTGTTGGCCAGGAAGATGGTGGCATCCAGAATACGGCTTTTATCCGAACCGACGCGCGCCAGCAGCACGTCGATGGCGGCGAGGGCGTTGGCGGTCTGCGCGGTCGCGTCGTCGTCCAGGTTTTCCGGCACGCTGGTGTAGTAAACGGTCTCGTTGTGCACTACGGCCTCGGACCAGCGCTGATCGGGATCAATTCTTTCGATATTCATTTGCTTATCTCCATATCATAGTCGTGCTAAGGGTAGCACAGCCGGTCATGAAAATGCGCGGCGATAAAGTGGGTGGTAGCCGGGCGGCAGGCTTGGCATAATCACCGCTGAATGACACCGGCAGAGAGACAGCGTGACAGACGATTTTGCAACAGACGGCGCCTTGGCGCAGGCTATCAAGGGATTCAAACCGCGTGAGCCGCAGCGGCAGATGGCGCAAGCCGTTACCGAGGCGATCAATTTCAAGCAGGAGCTGGTGGTCGAAGCCGGCACCGGTACCGGCAAGACCTTCGCTTATTTGGCGCCGGCGCTGCGCGCCGATCGTAAAGTGATCATCTCGACCGGTTCGAAAGCGTTGCAGGATCAGCTGTATGCGCGCGATCTGCCTACCGTCGCCAAGGCGTTGAAGTACAAAGGCAAGCTGGCGCTGCTGAAGGGGCGCTCCAACTACCTGTGTCTGGAACGGCTGGAGCAGCAGTCGATGGCCGGCGGCGAACTGGCGGGGCAGACGCTGATCGATCTGGTGCAGCTGCGCAAGTGGTCGTCGCAGACCAAAGAGGGCGACATCAGCACCTGCAGCGAAGTGGCGGAAGACAGCTTCGTCTGGCCATTGGTGACCAGCACCAATGACAACTGCCTGGGCAGCGACTGCCCGCTGTATCAGGATTGCTTCGTGGTCAAGGCGCGTCGCCGCGCGATGGATGCGGATGTGGTGGTGGTGAACCATCACCTGTTCCTGGCGGATATGGTGGTGAAAGAGGGCGGTTTCGCCGAGCTGATCCCGGAAGCCGAGGTGATGATTTTCGACGAGGCGCACCAAATCCCCGACATCGCCAGCCAGTATTTCGGCCAGCAGCTCACCAGCCGCCAACTGTTGGATCTGGCGAAGGACATCACCATCGCCTACCGCACCGAGGTACGCGACGCCGCTCAACTGCAAAAAAGCGCCGACCGTCTCAGCCTGAGCACGCAAGATTTTCGTCTGAATCTGGGCGAGCCGGGTTTTCGCGGCAATCTGCGCGACGTGCTCGGCGAACCCAACGTGCAGCGCGCCCTGTTGCTGCTCGATGATGCGCTGGAGCTGTGTTATGACGTGATGAAGCTATCGCTGGGGCGTTCGGCGCTGCTGGACGCCGCCTTTGAACGCGCCACGCTGTACCGCGCGCGGCTCAAGCGGCTGAAGGCGGTGACGGAGCCGGGCTACAGCTATTGGTATGAATGCAACTCGCGCCACTTCGTGCTGGCGCTGACGCCGCTGACGGTGGCCGATCGGTTCCGCGAAATGCTGGACGACAAGCCGGGCAGTTGGATCTTTACCTCGGCCACGCTGTCGGTCAACGACCAGCTGGGTCATTTCACCGAGCGGCTTGGGCTGACCAAGGCCAAAACGCTGCTGTTGCCGAGCCCGTTCGACTATGCCAAACAGGCGTTGCTGTGCGTGCCGCGCTTTTTGCCTTCGCCGAATCAGCCCGGCGGGGCCCGCCAGCTGGCGCGCATGCTGCGGCCATTAATCGAAGCCAACAACGGCCGCTGCTTCTTCTTATGCACCTCGCACCAGATGATGCGCGAGTTGGCGGAAGAGTTCCGCGCCACCATGACGCTGCCGGTGCTGTTGCAAGGGGAAACCAGCAAAGGGCAGCTGCTGGCGCAGTTCGTCGCCGCCGGTAACGCGCTGCTGGTGGCGACCAGCAGCTTCTGGGAGGGGGTGGACGTGCGCGGCGATGCGCTGTCCTGCGTCATCATCGATAAACTGCCGTTTACTTCACCGGACGATCCGCTGCTGAAGGCGCGCATTGAAGATTGCCGCCTGCGCGGCGGTGACCCGTTCAATGACGTGCAGTTGCCGGATGCGGTCATCACCCTGAAACAGGGCGTCGGCCGCTTGATCCGCGACACCGACGACCGCGGCGTGCTGGTGATTTGCGATAACCGTCTGGTAATGCGGCCTTATGGCGAGGTGTTTCTCAACAGCCTGCCGCCCACGCCGCGCACCCGCGATCTGAAGCAGGCCATCGCCTTCCTGCAGGCCGCCGATGCGTCGGCCACGTGAAAGATGAAGGGCTTACGGGGCTGTGCTACAATGCGCGCCCTGTATGAAAAACCCAGTTTTATTCCCGCCAGAGGTTGGCATGTCCACGCGAATTTTAGCGATCGATACCGCGACGGAAGCCTGTTCCGTCGCCGTCTGGAATCAAGGCGAAATCCACGCCTTGTTTGAGCTGTGCCCACGCGAGCATACGCAACGAATTTTACCTATGGTGCAGCAGGTGCTGGCGGAATCCGGTCTGGCACTCAACCAGCTCGATGCGCTGGCCTTCGGTCGCGGCCCCGGCAGCTTTACCGGGGTGCGCATCGGCATCGGCATCGCTCAGGGCCTGGCGCTGGGTGCCGATCTGCCGATGATTGGCGTTTCTACGCTGCAAACCATGGCGCAGGGCGCCTGGCGCGTCAGCGGCGCGGAGCGCGTGCTGGCGGCGATCGATGCGCGTATGGGGGAAGTCTACTGGGGGCAGTTCGAACGCCAGGTGGACGGCAGCTGGTTGGAAAGCGAAGGCGAGGCCGTGCTGTCGCCGGCGCAGGCGCTGGAGCGTGCGCAGCGCCTGCAGGGCGAATGGGCCTACGTCGGCACCGGCTGGCAAACCTATCCCGACCTGGTCAACGGTTCAACCCTGAGCGTACGCGACGGCCAAATGCTGTTGCCGCAGGCGCAAGACATGCTGCCGCTGGCGCTATACGCCTGGCAACAGGGGTTGGCGGTGGCGGTGGAAAACGCCGAGCCCACCTATCTGCGCAATGAAGTGACCTGGAAAAAACTGCCGGGCCGCGAGTAATCGCGGCGTATTGTGCTGTTGTTGATGCCGGGCGACGAAAGCCTGCAACTTGAACGATGAAACGCGGTCAAAGTTACAGGCATTTCAGGAGATTGCGACCATGTTAATCCGCACTGCAAGTAAAAAGCTGTCGCTGCTGGCCGTCGCCTGCGGCGCGCTGGTTCTTACCGGGTGCGTCACCGTACCGGATGCGATCAAAGGCTCCAGCCCCTCGCCGGTGACTCAGCTTTCCTCGGTACAAAATGCACCGAACCTGTTTACCGGCGCGGAAGCCCGCTTCGGCGGCACCGTGGTCAACGTCGCCAACGAGCAAGGGCGCACGGTGCTGGAGATTGCGGCGGTGCCGCTCGACAGCGGTGCGCGGCCGATACTGGGCGAACCGTCGCGCGGCCGCTTGCTGGCCACGGTAAACGGCTTCCTCGAACCGGTTGATTTCAAAGGCCAGTTGGTGACCGTCGTCGGCCCTATTACCGGGCTGAAAGAGGGGCGGATCGGCATGACGCCGTATCGCTTCGTGACGATGAACGTGAGCGGTTTCAAACGCTGGCATCTGGTGCAGCAGGTGGTGATGCCGCCGGCGCCGATGGGCCCCTGGGGCTGGCGTGGTGGCCCGTGGGGACCCGGTTGGGGGGCAGGCTATGGCTGGTACAACCCTGGCCCGGCACAGGTGCAAACCATCGTAACCGAGTAGCATACGCTTGATGTGAACAAATTTGACAGGGCGGCTCAGGCCGCCTTTTTGTTTTTTGGGATAAGGAATATCCGACAATTAGTGACGTACATCGCAACCTGAATAATGTTTAAAACCCGAACTGGTCTGCTGAGTTAAAATATTGTTATGGTTAGGCTGCGAGTTTGAGGGCTGCGATGATAATTAGTAATGATTTCAGGAGTAATACCTTGGATAAGGTCTGGTTAAAACGGTATCCGGCAGATGTGCCCGCAGAGATTGATGCCGATCGCTATTCGTCGTTGATCGAAATGTTTGAGCATGCCGTGCAGCGCTATGCCGATCAGCCCGCCTTTATCAACATGGGTGAGGTGATGACCTTCCGCAAACTGGAAGAACGCAGCCGCGCTTTCGCGGCTTACCTGCAAAATGAACTGGGCCTGAAGAAGGGCGACCGCGTCGCGCTGATGATGCCAAACCTGTTGCAATACCCCATCGCGCTGTTCGGCATTCTGCGCGCCGGCATGGTGGTGGTCAACGTCAACCCGCTGTATACCCCGCGCGAGCTGGAGCACCAGTTGAACGACAGCGGTGCCAGCGCCATCGTCATCGTCTCCAACTTTGCCCATACGCTGGAAAAAGTGGTGTTCAACACCCAGGTCAAACACGTGATCCTGACGCGCATGGGCGATCAGCTTTCGGCCGCCAAAGGCACGCTGGTCAACTTCGTGGTCAAGTACGTTAAGCGCCTGGTACCGAAATACAACCTGCCGGACGCCATTTCATTCCGCAGCGCGCTGCAGCGCGGCCGGCGTCTGCAATATGTGAAACCGGACATCATTAATGCCGATCTGGCCTTCCTGCAATACACCGGTGGCACCACCGGGGTGGCAAAGGGCGCGATGCTGACGCACCGCAACATGCAGGCCAACCTCGAGCAGGCCAAAGCCGCCTATTCGCCGCTGTTCCGTGAAGGGCAGGAACTGGTGGTGACGGCGTTGCCGCTCTACCATATTTTCGCGCTGACGGTGAACTGCCTGCTGTTTATCGACCTGGGCGGGCGCAATTTGCTGATCACCAACCCGCGCGATATTCCGGGGCTGGTGAAAGAACTCGGCAAATATCCGTTCACCGCCATGAGCGGGGTCAATACCTTGTTCAACGCGTTGCTGAACAACGAAGATTTCCACAAGCTCGATTTCTCTACGCTGCGTTTCTCGGTCGGCGGCGGCATGTCGGTGCAAAAAGCGGTGGCCGAGAAGTGGGAGAAAACCACCGGCAAACACCTGCTGGAAGGCTATGGCCTGACGGAGTGCGCGCCGCTGGTGGCCGGTAACCCCTACGATCTGAAACACTACAGCGGCAGTATCGGTTTGCCGGTGCCGTCGACGGACATTCGGCTGGTGGACGACAACGGTCACGATGTGCCGCCGGGTGAACCCGGCGAACTGTGGGTCAAAGGGCCGCAAGTTATGTTAGGCTATTGGCAGCGCCCGGAAGCCACCGATGAAGTGCTGAAAGACGGCTGGCTGGCGACCGGTGATGTGGTGACCGTAGACGAACAAGGATTTGTGCGCATCGTCGATCGTAAGAAAGACATGATCCTGGTCTCCGGTTTCAACGTTTACCCGAACGAAATCGAGGACGTGGTCAGCCAGCATCCGAAGGTGCTGGAATGTGCGGCGATCGGCGTGCCCAGCGAAGTCTCCGGCGAAACGGTGAAGATCTGCGTGGTGAAGAAAGACGCTTCGCTGACCAAGGAAGAGCTGTTGACCCATTGCCGTCGCCACCTGACCGGGTATAAAGTGCCTAAAATTGTTGAGTTCCGCGATGAGCTGCCGAAGTCGAACGTCGGCAAGATTTTGCGGCGAGAACTGCGTGATGAGCAAAAAACACCGAAGCCGGCCGATGCCGCCTAGGTGTCGCTCTCGCGCCTGACTATCAACAACGCCGGTGAATGCCGGCGTTGTTGTGTTTGAATCCTACAAGAGAATGATGTTTTGAATTATCAGTTGATCACTACCGATGCCGGATTGCAGCAGGTCTGCGAGCAGGCGAGAAAGCATGCCCAGATTGCGCTGGACACCGAGTTTGTCAGAACGCGCACCTACTATCCGCAGCTGGGCCTGATCCAGCTCTACGACGGTGAACAACTCTCCCTCATCGATCCTCTGCCGATCAAGCAATGGCAGCCGTTTGTCGAGCTGCTGGCCGACACCGCCGTGGTGAAATTCCTGCATGCCGGCAGTGAAGATCTCGAAGTGTTTCTCAACGCCTTTAAAACGCTGCCGACGCCGATGGTCGATACCCAGATCCTGGCGGCCTTTACCGGCCGGCCGCTCTCCTGTGGCTTCGCGACGCTGGTGGCGGAGTACATGAAGGTTGAACTGGACAAGAGCGAGTCGCGCACCGACTGGCTGGCGCGTCCGCTGACTGAAAGGCAGTGTGTGTACGCGGCTGCCGACGTGTTCTATCTGCTGCCGATGGCCAAACAGCTGGTGCAGGAGACGGAAGAGGCCGGTTGGACCGCGGCGGCCAATAACGAGTGTCTGCTGCTGTGCCAGCGCCGTAGCGAGACGCTGGCACCAGCATTGGCCTACCGCGAAATCAGCAACGCCTGGCAGCTGCGCCCGCGTCAGCTCGGTTGTCTGCAGAAGCTGGCGGAATGGCGGCTGCGCCAGGCGCGCGAGCGCGATCTGGCGGTGAACTTCGTGGTGCGTGAGGAAAACCTGTGGCAGGTGGCGCGCTATATGCCGTCTTCGCTGGGAGAACTGGATTCGCTGGGCCTGAGCGGGCCGGAGATCCGTTATCACGGTAAAACGCTGCTGGCGCTGGTGGCGGAAGCCGAAGCGCTGGAAGAATCCGAGTTGCCGGCGCCGTTGGCTAACCTTATCGATCAGCCGGGCTACAAGAAGGTGTTCAAAGACATCAAGGCGGCGATCGCTGCCGTCAGCGAGCAAAGCGGGTTGAGCAGCGAACTGC
This sequence comes from Serratia sp. CY84636, assembly GCF_052166245.1. Taxonomy (NCBI): domain Bacteria; kingdom Pseudomonadati; phylum Pseudomonadota; class Gammaproteobacteria; order Enterobacterales; family Yersiniaceae; genus Serratia; species Serratia sp. CY84636. The sequence goes on along the minus strand of NZ_JBJNOX010000002.1, from coordinate 1,128,079 downwards.
TGGCATCCCGTCGCCAAATTAACCAATTGCTGAACTGGCATTGGAAACTGAAGGACGTCGAAAGTCGCCCTGAATTAATCAGCGGCTGGCGCGGCGATCTATTAATGGCACCGCTGCAGGACATCCTGAAAGATTATTAATCGCTGATTATCACCAGGGCAGGGTAGGGAAACTCTGCTCGGGTGAATATAGGCAGGAAATAATGCGTTGAAGGTAAATCTGGCCAGAATTTACTTTAAACGAGGCGGCGGCAAAGTTAATTGGGAATTGTCCCAAAGGGAAAAATCACTTTTTTGCTGCCGATAAAGCTTAATAACTGGATGCACATACAGTTACCCCCTGCATAAAATATACAGGGGGTAATTAATGCGTCGCAATCATTTAGCTGCTTCTTCCGATTCCGGTAATGTCACGTTAAGTTCAAGTACCGAAATATCGTCCCCTTTCTGCTCGAATTGCACGTGCAGCATTTCAGGATCGATCTGAATGTATTTGCAAATAACCGCCAGAATATCGCGTTTCAGATCAGGCAGATACGGGGGCTCACTGTCCCCGCGACGACGCTCTGCGACGATAATCTGCAGCCGTTCCTTGGCTATATTGGCTGTCTGTTTTTTGCGGGACAGAAAGAAGTCTAATAAGGCCATGGTTTATCCCCCAAAAAGGCGTTTCAGGAAACCCTTCTTCTCTTCTTCAATGAAGCGGAATGGGCGTTCTTCCCCCAACAAGCGGCAAACGGTATCGTCGTACGCCTTACCGGCGTCTGACTCGGCATCCAGAATGACAGGCTCACCCTGGTTGGAAGCGCGCAGCACGGACTGGTCTTCCGGAATCACACCCACCAGTGGAATGCGCAGGATTTCCAGCACGTCTTCCATGCTCAGCATGTCGCCACGGCTGACGCGGCCCGGGTTGTAACGGGTCAGCAGCAGGTGTTCCTTGATTGGCGATTCGCCTTTCTCGGCGCGGCGTGACTTGGAAGAGAGGATGCCCAGGATACGGTCGGAGTCGCGTACCGAAGACACTTCCGGGTTGGTGGTGATGATAGCTTCGTCGGCGAAGTACAGCGCCATCAGCGCACCGGTTTCGATACCGGCCGGTGAATCGCACACCACGAAGTCAAAATCCATCTCGCCGAGATCGTTGAGAACTTTTTCAACGCCTTCGCGGGTCAACGCGTCTTTGTCGCGCGTCTGCGAAGCAGGCAGGATATAGAGGTTTTCAGTGCGTTTGTCTTTGATCAACGCCTGATTCAGCGTGGCATCGCCCTGAATCACGTTCACGAAATCATACACTACCCGACGTTCGCAGCCCATGATCAGGTCAAGATTACGCAGGCCGATATCGAAATCGATCACGACGGTTTTCTTGCCTTTCTGGGCCAGGCCGGTAGCGATGGCCGCGCTCGAAGTGGTCTTGCCAACGCCCCCTTTACCCGATGTAACAACAATAATGCGTGCCATGAAATGGATTCCTTGTCAAAAGGGCTTAGTTTAAAGGTTGTATGGTTAAAGCGTTATCCAGCAGGCTGAGTCGTACGGCCTGCCCGACGTAATCGGACGGGATTTGGTCGCTCAACCAGTACTGCCCTGCGATAGAGACTAGCTCAGCCGCCAGGTGGGTGCAAAAAATCTGACATTGCGTGTCGCCTGACGCGCCTGCCAGTGCGCGACCGCGCATCATGCCGTAGACATGAATGTTGCCGTCGGCAATCAATTCGGCGCCGGCGCTGACGCTGTTGGTCACGATAAGATCGCAGTTGCGGGCGTAAATCTGTTGGCCGGAACGGACAGGCGTGCTGATGATACGCGTTTTGGCGGGGGCGTTATCCGCCACCACGGGCGCAGGCACAGGCTCCGGCGCCGCCATCTTCTGGCCTTTGCCTTCGCTCAGCAGCGGCAGCCCGGCACGGGCTATCGCGCGCTTTTGACGTTCATCTCTGCAACCGCTGATACCCACAACGCGCAGACCTGCTGCCGCGACAGCCTGTTGAAGTTCTTTCCAGTTCGCATCGCCATCCAGCGTTGCGACGTTGATAACAACAGGGGCGTTTTTCAGAAAAGCGGGCGCTTGCTCAACTTTTTCCTGTAACGCCTGACGTATTACCTCAGGCTGCGAATTATGCAAATGAACAACCGATAGGGTAAAACTGCTGCCTTTTAGCTCAATTGGCGATTGTGACATCTATCCTGACTCAGTCTCAGCAACTTTAAATCCCCGGAATACCACTCGGGGTGCGATATTCCGATGTACTATAAGCATGTTATAGTCAGAGTTATATCCAGGCAAGACGCTCCCTCAATTAAATAGAGTTAAAAAAATGCTTTGTGTGATCTATAGAAGCCCGAAACGCGATCAAACTTATCTTTATGTCGAAAAAAAAGACGATTTCTCTCGTGTGCCGGAAGAGCTGATGAAAAGTTTCGGCGTGCCGCAATTCGCCATGATGCTTTCGCTCGATGAGCGCAAGAAATTGGCCTCGGCGGATATCGAAAAGGTGAAGCAGGCGTTGAAAGACGAAGGCTATTACCTGCAGTTCCCGCCGCCGGTAGAAAACCTGCTCAATCAGCATCTGGCGGGCGACAAGGCCTGAGACGGCGGCCACGGCCAGGGGAGGCGCGATGACACGTTCGGCGAGAAGAACCGTATTGGCCGCCTGGCTGGCGCTGGGCGGTGTGCTGATACCGGGCGCGCCGCAGGCGGCACAGGAGGTGACACTGGCGGCGAGCGGCCGGGATCCGGCGCAGTTTCCGGCGTATGTCGAGCAACTCAAGCGCCAGGCGCGGGAGCAGGGCATCAGCCAGAGCACCCTTGACCGTGCTTTTGCGCAAATACATTTCGTCGATCGGGTGATCAAGGCCGATCGCAATCAGCCGGAGCAGAAGGTCACCCTGGATGACTACCTGCGGCGTGTAATGTCGCCCGCCAAGGTGCGCCAGGGGCGCGAACTGTACCGGCAGCGCCAGGCGCAATGGACGCGCGCCAGCGAGCGCTATCGGGTGCCGGGGCGCTATATCATCGCGCTGTGGGGCATGGAAAGCGCCTACGGTAAGATTCAGGGGCGGGAAGACGTGGTGTCCGCGCTGGCGACGCTGGCGTTTGAAGGGCGCCGCGAGGCCTTTTTCAGCCAGGAGCTGATGGCGGCGTTGCAGATAGTCGAGCAGGGGCACGTCGGCGATACGCCCCTGAAAGGCTCCTGGGCCGGCGCAATGGGGCAATGCCAGTTTATGCCGAGCTCTTTCTTGCGCTACGCGGCGGACGGCGACGGTGACGGGCGCATCGATATCTGGAACAACATTGATGATGTCTTCGCGTCTACGGCCAGTTATTTGTCCAAAGAAGGCTGGCAGGCCGGCATCGGCTGGGGGCGCGAGGTCAAATTGCCCGCCGGTTTCAATCGGGCCGAGCTGGGGTTGAAAGACGCGCAGGCGCGCAGCGTCAACGCCTGGCAACAACGCGGGGTGCGTCGTGCGGATGGCAGTGCCTTGCCGCATGCCGTTCAGCGCGGTTGGATCATCGCGCCGGATGATCTGCAGGGGCGGACGTTCCTGGTCTATGATAATTTTCGCACCCTCATGCACTGGAATCGCTCTTACTATTTCGCCCTCGCCGTGGGTATGATGGCGGACGCGATCGGGCATTGATCCGGCACACCAATAATCGGCTTGGCGCGCCAAGCCTCTACAGTTTGGGAGAAGCGGTATGTATCAACATAGAGACTGGCAGGGTTCGCTGCTCGATTTCCCGGTGAACAAGGTGGTCTGCGTCGGCAGTAACTACGCCGATCACATCAAGGAAATGGGCAGCGCGGTTTCCGTCGAGCCGGTGGTGTTCATCAAACCGGAAACGGCGCTGTGCGATATTCGCCAGCCGGTGGCCATCCCCAAAGAGTTCGGTGCGGTGCATCATGAGGTGGAGCTGGCGGTACTGATCGGCACGCCGTTGAAACAGGCCAACGAAGACCGCGTTGCGCGGGCGATCGCCGGCTACGGTGTGGCGCTCGATCTGACGCTGCGCGATCTGCAGGCGGGCTTTAAAAAAGCCGGTCAGCCGTGGGAAAAGGCCAAGGCCTTCGACGGTTCCTGCCCGATGTCGGGGTTTATCCCGGTGGCGGAGTTCGGCGATCCGCAAAATGCCGAGCTGTCGCTGACCGTCAACGATCAACTGCGCCAGCAGGGCAATACGCGCGACATGATCACGCCGATCCTGCCGCTTATCAGCTACATGAGCCGTTTCTTCACGCTGCGCGCCGGCGACATCATTCTGACCGGCACGCCGCAGGGCGTGGGCCCGATGGCCTCCGGCGACATGCTGAAAATCAGCCTGAACGGCAAAACGCTCAGCACCCGCGTGATCTGATCTCTCTTGCCGCCGGCGCCGTCGGCGGCAAAGCTTGCATCTTGTGGCTAAAATGTCTATATAGTCCCCCCTCGAACCTGTGCGCAGGTGACTTATCCATTTACCGAAACCGGACGCTAACATGTCACAACTCGCTTTTTGGCAACAGAAAACGCTGGCGGAAATGTCAGAACAAGAGTGGGAATCGCTGTGCGACGGGTGCGGGCAATGCTGTTTGAATAAGCTGATCGACGAAGATACCGACGAGATTTATTTTACCAACGTAGCCTGCAACCAGCTCAACATCAAATCCTGCCAATGTCGTAACTATGAGCGGCGCTTCGAGCTGGAAGAGGACTGCATCAAACTGACGCGCGAGAACCTCAAGACCTTCGATTGGTTGCCGCCGACCTGCGCCTATCGCCTGATCGGTGAAGGCAAACCGCTGTTCCCTTGGCACCCGCTGCTGAGTGGCTCCAAGGCGGCGATGCACGGCGAGCGCATCACGGTGCGGCATATCGCGGTGCGCGAGAGCGAAGTCGTGGACTGGCAGGATCATATCCTCAACAAGCCGGACTGGGCCAGGTAACGTCACCCCTTGGGCAGCAAGAGGGCGGCGTATTCAGACATTCCGCCCTCTGCGCTATCTGGCGCGCTACCGACGGGCGTGGGGGTTATGGCATAACCGCCACTTCACGCTTTTTTATCGCGGCGATGCCAGTTAGCCAGATTTTTCAGCGGCTGCTTCACATACGGGCTGGCTTTGATCAGACTGAACAGCAGTTTATTCACCGCCGTACCCACCTTGTCCATCGGCCGGTCGATATCGAGAAACAGCACCGCACGCAGCTCGTCGGTGTCGTTGCGGACCTCGTGCTCGTAGGAATCATCAAACAGAATCACTTTGCCCTCATCCCAGTGCAGGATCTGATCGTCAACGCGGATCCACAGCTTTTCCCGATCCTTTGGCACGATCAACCCCAGGTGCGCACGCACCACGGCACGGGTCGGGCCCTTGTGGGGCACGATGTGATAGTGCGGTTTAAGAATCGAAAACATCGCGGTGCGCATGCCGGGGATCTCGCTGACCGCCTGTGCGGTGCGCGGGCAAATGGCGCAGTTATCATCAACCCGCTGCCCGTAGACAAACAGCCCGAAGGTTTTCCAGTTATCCCCTTTAGAGATGCGTTTCTGATCCGGCGATATTTGGTGGAACGCGGGAATATCTTCCGGATGCTCCAGCAGCCGATCCAACTCCTCCCGAATTGCCGGCCAATGGGCTTCCAGCGTGGCCACCCAGTTAAATTCATGATTACCGATCTGCGGCGTAGTCGAGATTAGCGAATGACGGGTCTGAAATTCGCCGTTCCAGCGCAGGAATCTTTTCCCGGCTTTAAGCAGCAGGCGGCGCAGGAGGGGGCGCTGAGATGCAGGGGGCAATGCGGTATCCGGCATAGAATCGTGTCCTTGATGTCATTGACGTTATGCAGTCAGCCAGAGACAGGGCCTGGCTCACCGAAAGAAAGGGTGAAAATCACAACGTCATTTAGCATAAGGAAAGCATCGCGAATGATTTTAATCATTAGTGCGCGAACGGTGAGCGGGCCTTGAGATAAAGGGGAAGGAAGGAAAAAAGCCCCTGCAAAGATGAGGGGCAAGACACACAACAACACCAGGGAAATCGGTAATACTCACTTTGCCGATACTATAAGGATTTTATGGGCAAACTTCACCAAAATATTGTGCTCTGAATGTGACAAAGACGCAGTGGTTCATAAGTAACGGTAATTTATTGCTGTCCTAAGGCCGAAAGGAAAGCGCTGGCGCCGCCCGTAGTTGCCCGCCAACATCGCAGAAGTTTAATGTTATGTAAATTACGCGCTTAACCGAGCCGGAATGCTTCTTTTTAAACGATAAGTTGGGTAATTTGGCCGCTCTCCCGCATGTTCGAGAGTATAACAATGAAAATGATCCGTCTGTTTGCCGTGGCTGGAGCGCTGATTGTGCTCGTTTATTTCCTTACACATACCTGAAATGGGGTTATCTCTGAATTTGACCGCAATACCCTAAAAAAACGGCGCCTTTCGGCGCCGTTTTTTGTTTGTCTGCCGATCAGCGGCCGAACAGGTCGCGGCGACGTGGGCGAACAAATTGTGCGATCAGCACAATCAGCGCCACCAGCAGATAGGCGCCGAAGATGCCGACCAGCCACTGTGGCATTTCCAGCGTCAGGAACTGCCATTGGCGCACGGAGCAGTCGCCGGAAGCGTGGAACACCGCCGGCAGCCATTTGTCCAGCGGCAGCCACGAAGGGAAGCTGACGAAGAAATCGCAGGTATTGAACGGCGAAGGGTGCAACTGGATCATGGTGTGCTTCCACGCCAGCTGTACGCCTTCCCAGGCGCTGTAGATCCACAGCAAGATCGCCACATAGCGCAGTGGGGTTTTCGGCGCGATGGCGCCCACCAGCGAGGCGCCGAGGATGCCGAACAGCGCGCAACGCTCGTAAATGCACATGACGCAGGGCTGCAGCAGCATAACGTGCTGGAAATAGAGCGCGACCAGTTCCAACACCAACGCTGTCAGGGCCATCAGCAGCCAGGCGCCGCGTCCTTGTGAACAGCGGTTAAAGAATTGCAACATATCTAGATTCTTCCATGCAGTAAGCAATTGAACCGGCAGTGTAAACCAATTCCTTCTCGCTGCCAGCCACCTGGGCCGGATTCAGCGTAAAAATAGTCGGTTCACCCTGCCGGCGCCGCCTTAGTGGCCGACGGCGTCGATGGGCGGCAGCGCCAGCCAATGCCACTGCGTCAGCAGCTCGGTCGCCGGCTCCAGCGTGAACTGGACGCACAGCAGACCGACCACCGTCAGCACCACCGTATAAGGCAGGGCCATCCACACCATGCGGCCATACGACAGACGCACCAGCGGCGCCAATGCCGACGTCAGCAGGAACAGGAACGCGGCCTGGCCGTTAGGGGTGGCGACCGAAGGCAGGTTGGTGCCGGTATTGATGGCAACCGCCAGCAGCTCAAACTGCTTCAGCGCGATGGTGCCGGTCTCCAGCGCCGTGCGCGCCTCGTTAATGTAAACCGTGCCGACGAACACGTTGTCGGAAACCGACGACAGCAGGCCGTTGAACAGGTAGAACAGCGAAAGCTGAGAGGCGGGGTCGGCGCGCAGCACAAACTGGATCACCGGGCTGAACAGGTGCTGCTCGATGATCACCGCGACCACGGTGAAAAACACCGTCAGCAGGGCGGTGAACGGCAGCGCTTCTTGGAACGCTTTGCCGATGGCGTGTTCGTCGTTCACGCCGCACAGGGAAGTGGCGAGGATGATCACCGACAGGCCGATCAGCCCAACTTCCGCCAGATGGAAGGCCAGCGCCAGCACCAGCCAAACGCCGATCAGCGCCTGCATCACCAGCTTGAGGCGTTCTTGCCTGCTGCGGCCAGCGGTGGCTTTGCGATCATACTCTTTCAGCACGTCGCGCACCGCCGGCGGCAACTGCACGCCATAGCCAAACAGGCGAAAACGCTCTACCAGCCAACAGACCAGCAGGCCGCACACCAACACCGGCAGCGTGACCGGCGCCATACGCAGGAAGAAATCGATAAAACCCCAGCCCGCGCTTTTGGCGATGATCAGGTTTTGCGGCTCGCCCACCATGGTCATGACCCCGCCGAGCGCGGTGCCGACGCCGGCGTGCATCAGCAGGCTGCGTAGAAAGGCGCGAAATTGTTCCAGCGTTTGCTTGCGCTCTTCACCGGTGAAATCGCTGTCATCGCCGATGTCGCCATCGGGGCGATTCGACGTCACGTTGTGATAGATGGAATAAAAACCGGTGGCCACGCTAATCACTACCGCCACGACCGTCAGCGCGTCGAGGAAGGCGGAAAGGAAGGCGGCGGCCAGGCAGAACGCCAGCGAGAGCAGCGTTTTTGACTGGATGTTGAGCAGCAGCTTGGTGAACACGAACAGCAGCAGCTGCTTCATAAAGTAGATGCCGGCCACCATAAAGACCAGCAGCAGCAAGACTTCCAGGTTATGTTCGATTTCCTGCGAGACCTGCGCCGGGCTGGTCATGCCGATGGCCACCGCCTCCAGCGCCAGCAGGCCGCCCGGCAGCAGCGGGTAGCATTTCAATGCCATTGCCAGGGTAAAGATGAACTCGACCACCAGCAGCCAACCCGCGACAAACGGGCTGGCGAAGAAGAACACCAAGGGGTTGATCGCCAGGAAAATGAGAATAGTCAGTTTGTACCAGTCGGGAGATTGCCCCAGAAAATTTTTGAGCAGGGCGCTGCGCAGGGTTGTTTCCATTGTCCTTTATGCATCCTTAAATCAGTCGTAGCACGTACCCTAACAATGCGGCGGGGGCGGGCGCAACCGGAGCTTGTTTTACGGCGGCAAATTTCTGCCGGCCGGTGTTTTTGCGCGTTTTTTGCCACTTTATGCACACTTTCGTTTATTGTTTTTCGCTCACGCTATGTCATGTCAGCACGATCTGGTATGATGAGCTGATTACTTTTACTGATTTTATCGTCGCAACGGAACGTCAAACACATGGTCATAAAGGCGCAGAGTCCTGCCGGTTTCGCGGAAGAGTACATTATTGAGAGTATTTGGAATAATCGCTTCCCCCCTGGCTCTATTTTGCCCGCGGAGCGTGAGCTTTCGGAGTTGATTGGCGTCACGCGCACCACGTTACGTGAAGTGTTGCAACGTCTGGCCCGCGATGGCTGGTTGACCATTCAGCATGGCAAACCGACCAAAGTGAACAATTTCTGGGAAACGTCCGGCCTCAATATCCTTGAGACCGTGGCCCGTCTCGATCACAAGAGCGTCCCGCAGCTGATCGACAACCTGCTGTCGGTGCGCACCAATATCGCGTCGATCTTTATTCGCGCCGCGGTGCGCAATCATCCGGAACAGGCCCAGGAAGTGCTGGCGAAGGCCGCCGAGGTAGAAGATCAGGCGGACGCTTTCAATCTGCTCGATTACGAGATCTTCCGCGGCCTGGCGTTCGCTTCCGGCAACCCGATCTACGGCCTGATTTTCAACGGCCTGAAAGGGCTGTACACCCGCGTGGGCCGTTACTACTTCTCCAACCCGGAAGCGCGCAAACTGGCGCTGACCTTCTACAGCAAGCTGTCCACGCTGTGCCATGAGAAGCTGTACGACCAGGTGATGGATACCGTGCGCAACTACGGTAAAGACAGCGGGGCGATTTGGCAGAGCATGCAGGGCACCATGCCGAGCGATCTGACCGAAGCGCGTCGCTAATCGCGTATTCATGAAATAAGAAAGGGCGCCATTTGGCGCCCTTTGTCGTTGTGGCGGTTACAGCGGCGTTGGCCGCGGCGGGCAACGATCGAGCAACTCCACGCTGCCATCTTCGTTTTGCTGCTCGAGGATCACGTCGAAGCCCCACAGGCGATGCAGGTGTTTCAACACGTCGCGGCGGCTCTTATCCAGCGGTGCGCGTTCCTGCGGGATGTAACGCAACGTCAGCGAGCGGTCGCCGCGCAGGTCCACGTTCCAGATCTGAATGTTCGGCTCATGGTTGCTCAGGTTGTATTGCGCCGACAGCTCCTGGCGGATCGCCCGGTAACCGGCTTCGTTATGGATCGCGGCAATCTCCAGATAGTTGTTGCGATCGTCGTCCAGCACGGTGAACAACCGGAAATCGCGCATCACTTTGGGCGACAGGAACTGACTGATAAAGCTCTCGTCCTTGAAGTCGCGCATGGCGAAGTGCAAGGTGTCCAGCCAGTCTTTGCCGGCGATGTCCGGGAACCAGTAGCGGTCTTCTTCGGTTGGCGACTGGCAAATGCGCTTGATGTCCTGGAACATGGCGAAGCCCAGCGCATATGGGTTGATGCCGTTATAGTACGGGCTGTTATACGGCGGCTGATACACCACGTTGGTGTGGCTGTGCAAAAACTCCAGCATAAACCGCTCGGTCACCCGACCCTCGTCGTACAGATGGTTGAGGATGGTGTAGTGCCAGAAAGTGGCCCAGCCCTCGTTCATCACCTGAGTCTGCTTTTGCGGGTAAAAATACTGGCTGACCTTGCGCACGATGCGCAGCACCTCACGCTGCCAGGGTTCCAACAGCGGCGCATTCTTCTCGATGAAATAGAGGATATTTTCCTGCGGCTCGCTCGGATACCGGCGCGCCTGCTCCGGCGACTCTTCGCGTTCGACGCGCGGCAGGGTCTTCCACAGTGTGTTCACCTGGCTTTGCAGATACTCTTCGCGGCTTTTCTGGCGCGCTTTCTCTTCTACCAGGGAGATTTTCTGCGGGCGTTTGTATCTGTCGACGCCGTAGTTCATCAGCGCGTGGCAGGAGTCCAGCAACCGCTCCACTTCATCGACGCCGTAGCGCTCTTCGCATTGGCTGATGTAGTGGCGGGCGAACAGCAGATAATCGACGATGGAGCTGGCGTCGGTCCAGCTGCGGAACAGATAGTTATTCTTGAAGAACGAGTTGTGGCCATAGCAGGCGTGCGCCATCACCAGCGCCTGCATGGTGATGGTGTTCTCCTCCATCAGGTAGGCGATGCAGGGATTGGAGTTGATGACGATTTCATAGGCCAGCCCTTGCTGGCCCTGTTTGTAGCGCTGTTCGGTTTCGATGAACTTCTTGCCGAAGGACCAATGGGTATAGTTGATCGGCATGCCGACGCTCGAATAAGCGTCCATCATCTGCTCGGAGGTGATCACCTCGATCTGATGGGGGTAGGTGTCGAGCCGGTAATGCTTGGCGACGCGGTCGATCTGCTCCAAATACACCTGCAGCAGCTCGAACGTCCAGTCCGGTCCATCGCTCAGACGTTTATCATCCTTAACCTTTTCATGTGTTGAAGTAGTCATCAGCGCACCCTCATTATTCACGGGTCTTGCTCAAACGGCAGGCCCTGTAACAAGCATAGTTCAAGTCATAATTAACCGTTGCAAATCAGTGAAATAAAAATGTCGGTACGCAGGGGAGCGAACGGCAGTCAATCCAGCGCCCGCCGGCGCCGCGTCCGTCCCGGCAGAAGGCGGCGCAGCGCCGCGCTTCCTCTTCGAGTATAACCCTGCGGCTGGGGGGCGCAATACATTGCTGCTGCGCGATAGGGATTGAAAATTGTTATGTTATATTGTAACTTTTCATTTTCTCAATGACGGACAAGGAGCATCTTTTGGCGAGGCATTTTGGCAAACTGGCGGTGGCGCTGGCAGCGTTGTTTATCGGTGGGCAGGCGCTTGCCCACGGGCATCATTCACATGGCAAGCCGCTGACGGAAGTGGAAAAAAAGGCGGAAGCGGGCATATTCGACGATAAAGACGTCAAAGATCGCGACCTGGCGGATTGGGAGGGCGTGTGGCAATCCGTGTATCCTTATCTGCTCAATGGGGATCTCGATCCGGTGTTCAAGAAGAAGGCGGAGCAGGATAAGAGCAAGACCTTCGAAGAAGTGAAGGCCTATTACCGCAAAGGGTACGCCACCGATGTGGATACCATCGGCATTGAGAACGGCGTCATGGAGTTTCATCGCGGCGACCAATCCAGCGCCTGTCAGTATAAGTACGCCGGGCATAAGATCCTGACGTATGTCTCTGGTAAAAAGGGCGTGCGTTATCTGTTCGAATGCCAGGATGCCGGCAGCCTGGCGCCGAAATTCGTGCAGTTCAGCGATCACATTATCGGCCCGCGCAAATCGGCGCATTTCCATATCTTTATGGGTAATACGTCGCAGGAGGCGTTGCTGAAAGAGATGGACAACTGGCCGACCTATTATCCCTTCCAGCTGCAGACTAAAGAAGTCGTGGACGAGATGCTGCATCATTGATGCCGCTCCCCCGCAACCACAAGCCCGCTTGCGTGGGCTTGTGCTCAGCCAAACGGTCTGATTTGCAGGTAATCGTCCGTCACTGCCATTTCAAATAACGTTTCATCCGCCAATAACGTCGCGCGCATTCGTTCCCGGGCGTGACGATAGCGCTCATCCAACTGAATATCACCGGCGCTTTCCCATGCAGCGCGGCTTGGCCACTGCGCGTAGCCAATAAACTGCCCGCCCATATCACGGTGCAGGCGGGAGCCGAGGCTGCCGCGCTGCAGATAAATGCCTTGGGTTAATTCAAGCCAAGCCTGGCGAAAGGCTTGTTCGTGTCCGGGTTTGACTGAGAAGCGGTAGAGGGCGATGAACATAAGGGATTCTCCGGAAGAGCGACAATATGAACTTTAGGAGCTGCTTCTGGCTTTAACGTTCATATCGTGCTGCAGCACTCAACCTAAACGGGCGGGGCTGAGGTAATCGGTCGTTTTATTCCGGTAGTAAAATAAGGTTAATTTTTCGCTGAAATTTTACGCGATTTTTCTGCTGCGAGGAGAAACGCCTCTCTTTGTCTGTTGTTTTGGTTTTTTTAATTTTATTGGTTTTTTATTCTGATTATGTGATGAGTGGTATTTTTATATTCTGTTAAATCATTGTTACTTATCACGCCTTTTTTTCTTGCTATCATTGCTAGCATTGCTATCGAATCAGCGGTGCTTTGACGCCGTATCCCCCCTTAAACCGCATCTTATCGCTATTTTCAGGTGGCTATTGCAAATGCAGAACCCATCGACGATAAATTAATTGTGAATATTGTCACGTTTGATGATGAAGTTGTTGGACGGATTTTTTCACTGAGTTAATTTCCTGTGAGCAGAAGATTATGCTTTGTGAAGCCTTGAGCTGGAGTCAGCGATGCGAGTGGTAATTTTAGGTAGTGGAGTGGTGGGCGTAGCCAGTGCCTGGTATTTGGCGAAGGCGGGGCATGAGGTGACGGTGATCGATCGTCAGCCAGGTCCTGCACTGGAAACCAGCGCGGCGAACGCCGGGCAGATTTCACCGGGCTATGCCGCTCCCTGGGCGGCGCCGGGCGTGCCGTTGAAGGCCATCAAGTGGATGTTCCAACGCCATGCGCCGTTGGCGATCCGTCTCGACGGCAGCAGCTTCCAGCTCAACTGGATGTGGCAGATGCTGAAAAACTGCAACACCGAACACTACATGACCAACAAAGGCCGCATGGTGCGCCTGGCAGAATATAGCCGCGACTGTATCAAGGCGCTGCGGCAGGAAACCGGCATCCAGTACGAAGGCCGCCAGGGCGGCACGCTGCAGCTGTTCCGCACCCAACAACAGTTCGAAAACGCAGCGAAAGACATTGCGGTATTGGAAGATGCCGGGGTGCCTTACAAGCTGCTGGAGGCCAGCCAGCTCGCCAGCGTTGAGCCGGCGCTGGCCCAGGTGGCGCACAAGCTGACCGGTGGTCTGCAGCTGCCGAACGACGAGACCGGCGATTGCCAGCTGTTTACGCAACAGCTGGCGAAGATGGCAGAGCAGGCGGGCGTGACTTTTCTGTTCAACCGCAGCGTCGATCGTCTGCTGGTGGAGGGCGACAAGATCGCCGGCGTGCAGTGTGGCGAGGAAGTGTTCAAGGCCGATAGCTACGTGGTGGCGTTCGGCTCCTACTCCACGGCGCTGCTGCGCGGCCTGGTGTCGATACCGGTTTACCCGCTGAAGGGCTATTCGTTGACCATTCCTATCACCGACGAAGCGGCGGCGCCGTTCTCTACGGTATTGGATGAGACGTATAAAATCGCCATCACGCGCTTCGACCAGCGTATTCGCGTTGGCGGCATGGCGGAGATCGTCGGTTTCAACACGCAGCTGGAGCAAAAACGGCGCGAAACGCTGGAGATGGTGGTACGCGATCTCTACCCGAACGGCGGCAGAGTGGAGGACGCGACGTTCTGGACCGGCCTGCGGCCGATGACGCCGGACGGCACGCCAATTGTCGGCCGCACTTCGCTGAAGAACCTGTATCTCAATACCGGGCATGGCACGTTGGGCTGGACGATGGCCTGCGGTTCCGGGCAGCTGTTGTCCGACCTGATGTCCGGTATTACGCCGGCGATCCCTTCCGATGATCTGGCGGTGGCGCGTTACAGCGCCGGGTTTCGCCAGCAACACGCGATTCCGCTGAACGACGTGCATCCCGCACGTTAATCGTCGACGCTGTCATAGACTTTCCCGGCCACGCGCAGGCGCGCGTGGCCGCTGTATGCTGCCCCAAGGAGAACCGATGCCCCGTCCCATAACCGCCACGATGCATCTCGGCGCGATTGAAAATAACCTGCAGGTGGTGCGCCGTTTCGCCCCCGGCGCCAAAGTGTGGGCGGTGGTCAAAGCCAACGCCTATGGCCACGGTATCAAACACGTTTGGCGCAGCATGGCGCAAACCGACGGCTTCGCCATGCTGGATCTGGCCGAAGCGGTGCTGTTGCGCGAATCGGGTTGGCAAGGGCCGATTCTACTGCTGGAAGGTTTCTTCCAGCCGCAGGATCTGGCGTTGCTCGATCGTTATCGCCTGACGACGGCGGTGCACAGCGACTGGCAGCTGGCGGCGATCGCCGACGCCACGCTGAGCGCGCCGCTCAATGTTTATCTGAAAGTGAACAGCGGCATGAATCGGTTGGGGTTTGCACCTGAGCGGCTGCGCGAGGTGTGGCAAAGGGCGCAGGCGGTTGCCAATATCGCCGAACTGACGCTGATGAGCCATTTCGCTACCGCCGACGGCCCGGAAGGCGTAACCCAGCAGATGGCCACTATCGAGACGGCGGCTACCGATATACCGCTGCCGCGCTGCCTGGCCAACTCGGCCGCTACGCTGTGGCACCCTTCGACCCATGGCAGCTGGGTCCGCCCTGGGATCATTCTGTATGGCGCTTCGCCGAGCGGTTGCTGGAATGATGTTGCGGCGACGGGGCTGCAGCCGGCGATGACGCTGAGCAGCGAGATCATCGGCATTCAACAGCTGAAGTCTGGCGATCGCGTGGGGTACGGCGGCCGTTACAGCGCCGCCGGCGCGCAGCGTATCGGCGTGGTGGCCTGCGGCTATGCCGACGGCTATCCGCGCCATGCGCCGACCGGTACGCCGGTATGGGTGGATGGTGTGCTGACGCGCACGCTGGGAACGGTATCGATGGACATGCTGGCGGTGGATCTGACGCCCTGTCCGCAAGTCGAACTGGGCGCCGAAGTGGAGCTGTGGGGGAAACGCCTGCCGGTGGACGAGGTGGCCACGGCGGCAGGGACGTTAGGCTATGAGCTGCTGTCGGCCTTAGCGGCGCGGGTGCCGGTCGTCACCGAAGCCTGAGCCGCGGCTCAGGCGACTTTTCTAATCTGCCCTTTAATCTGCTTGCTGAGCCGCCGCGCATGCAGCGCCAGCAGGCAGCCTGCCAGCATCACCAGCGCCAGCGAGAGCTTGGGTTGCAGCGGCAACGCCATCGCCACCAAACCCAGCGCGGCGCCGCCCGCCATCTGCACGAAACCGACCAGCGCGGACGCGACGCCGGCCTCATTGGAATACGGCTCCAGCGCGTAGCTGGTGGCCGGGCCCATCACGAACGCCAACCCAGCGCAGGCGCTGGCGACCGGCAGCATATACGCCAGCCAGTGCGCTTGTGCCGTTGCAGGCAACAGCATGACGCCCAGCAGCAGGCCCAGACAGCCCAGCCCCATCAACATGCCGCCGGTCGCCAGACAAACCGGGCGGCCGACCTTGTGGATGATGCGGTTGGCGAAGAAGCTCACCAGCATGATCCAGAAACCGTTGGCGCCGAACACCAGCGAGAATTGCAGCGGGGTCAGGCCGGCGGTACCCATCAGCACGTTCGGTGCCAGAGAAACGTAGGTCAGCGCCATGCCCATCGCCCCGGAGTTCACCACCGCAAAGGAGAGGAAGCGGCGTTCGCTGAGGATACGCGCGTATTGGCGCACCGGCAGCCCTTTGACCGGCACGGTATCAGCGGGGCGGGTTTCCGGCAAGCGCAGCGCGATGAGCGCCAACACCAGCAGCGCATAGCCGACCAGGAACCAGAAAGGCGCGCGCCAGCCGAAGGCTTCGGCGAGCAGGCCACCGAGCAGCGGCGCCAGCGCTGGGATGATGTTCAGCGTGCCGTTGAGAAAACCGAAAGCGCGGGCGGCGGCGTCGCCATTCAGGCGATCGCGCACGCCGCTGAAGGCGACGACGGCGGTGCAGCAAACCGCCACCCCTTGCAGCAGACGCGAAGCGATGAAAACCGTCGGGTTGGTGGCCAGCGCCGCCATCGCGGCGCCGATCATGTAGAGGATAATGCCGGCCAGCGCCACCGGCTTGCGTCCATAGTTATCGACCAGCGGGCCGGCGATGACCTGGCCGAGGCCGAGCACCAGTATAAACAGCGATATGGTGGATTGGATCAGCGCTTCACTGCTGCCGAGGCCGACGGCAATGGCGGGAATGGTCGGCAGGTAAAGATCGATGCCTAATGGGCCGAGCAGCACCAGGCTGAGAAGCATAAACAGAAACTTTTGCATAACAGGAAAGGCACGTCCGAGTGACAAAGAGGGCTAGAGTAGAGACTCTGGCGGCAAATGAAAAGGGGCAAAGCGGGTCAGCGCTGCGCCCCCTGGCGGTAATAGAGCGCCGAGACGGTATCGGCCACATAGCGGGCCTGGTGGCGAGCATCATCCAGCGCGCGATGCGGCATGCCCTCGAACGGGCGGGTCTTTTTCGGGTTAAAGCCGTGCAGTTCCGCCAGCGTGATCACCGTGCGTACGTCCTGAGTATCCCAGAATTTCCACGGGCAGGGCATTTCCAGCTGCTGGAAGGCGTGCTCGAGGATCGCGCAGTCGAACTCTTTGCCGTTGCCCCAGACTTTCACCGTATCGGTGCTGTTCATATGGATGAAGCGGCTAAGGCTGCTCAGCACGCGCTTCAGGCTCTCGGTGCCGCCGAAGGCCTGCTTGCGCGCTTCATCGGACTGTTTCGCCCACCAGGCGACCGTATCCAGGCTGATGGTACGGCCCGGTTGGTCTTTCTGGCTGCTGACGGCGGCTTCGAATTCGGCGCCCAGCTCCCCGGTTCGGGGATCGAAAAACACCGCCGCAACCACCAGGATGACGGCGCTGGGTTTTATATCCAGGGTTTCAATATCTAACATCAGATGGTGCATCGGCGTTTCCGGTGGTTGGCGTGGTAGCTTAATGTTACTACAGAACGTGCGCCGATGCGGCCGGTGCGCACATGAAATCCTTTTAAAGCGCCGCGTTCAGGTTATGATGCTTGGGATACTCTTGTCTGGTTGGTCGCTATCGGTGAGAACGCTTATCTTTATTCTGTGCATGGTTGGCTACTTGCTGCTGCTGGGCTACCTTAGCGTGTTTGTCACGGACAAGATCTGTGAGAAGGCGGGCAACTACACCAAAATATGCCGCATCGTAGACATTTCCGAGCCCCATATACCCAAATAGCGCCGTGTTTACCCCAGGTAGTCAGTGGTAATCAACGGGGTCAAGATGGCCGCCAGCGCCGTGAGCGCGCCCCATTGCCGCCAACCCAGCCGCGCCAGCCAGTCATGCCGCTGCGGGGGCGTGGCCAGTTGCCCGACGGCCACGGCACCGGTAAGCAGCAGCGTCAGAATCAGCAGCACCAGGCCGCGGCTCACCAGCGTGAATTCAACATGCAGCACATTGGCGTAATACAGGCGCATCAGGATAAAATAACTCAGCAAGATCCAAGCGAAAACGACGTTCTTCTTGAGCACCTGCTGCAGCATCAGCGCGAGGAACAGGCTGTGAAACAGCGACAGCAGGGGCGCCTCAAGCGGATGCCGAACGCAGACGTTGTAGACCGCCATGTAAATGTTGAAAACCAGCAGGATATAGATCACGTAAATATACCAGCCGTAGATTACTTTGAGCTTTTTCGGGCTCGGCGGCAGGGCGAGTGCGTCCGGTTTCATTAATGCCTCCTGATGATGCCCGGCAAACGCTGCGGTTGAAGACGGCGCGGCGGCATCGTAATTTAAAATTCACAGGGTATATATCACCCGCGCGCTAAATGACGATTAAACACAGGATCGGCTTTATTTCCGCGCTGGCCTGGAACTCTTTTTCTCTCGCGGGGTCGGCTGGCGTGCGACTATTTGGCGGTTTCTGCACCATGGTGAAAGACGCAATATATTGATATGAAAGATTATAAAAACACTTCGGGCACTAAGATTCTGCTGCTGTTCAGCCTGGCGTTTTACACGCTGTTGCCGCCGCTGTTGACGGCGGCCGTGTTCAACCGTTTCAATCTTAACCCCTTCGCGATCGTCAAATTTTTGCACTTCAACCCGTTTTTGGCCGACCGGGGCATACCCGGTTATCAAACTTTCTTCTACTTGCTGATGCTCTGGTTGGGGATGAATATTTTTCTGTGGCTGCTGGTGTGGGGGACGGGGCGGTTGTATCGGTGCTGGCGAGCGCCGCGCGGCTGATATTTTCCCAAAGGGAAAACGTTGCGCAGGGAAATGACTTTACAATCAATAATGAGACGTATTATCATTTTTTCGCCGGTGAGGGGAAAGGGTTGTCTCCTTCTGTGCCCCCCGAGCCGGCACGACATTGCTCACATTGCTTCCAGTTTTCATGCCAGCCTTGCGCTGGCGTTTTTTTATCCCACGCCAAAAATCCGCGACGCTGGCGGCCTTTCCTTTTTCATTAGCATGGCTGTTTAAAAAACCAAGCCCGCCGCGAGGTCTGTTGGGGGATTAGAACAGCGAAAACAGCAACACGACCGGCAGGCTCAACGGCCAAGTTAACCCGATGGTCAGTGCGCTGATACAGCGTATTTTGACGGTGTCCCGGCTAACCAGGTAGGTGAAAATCATAGAAACTAACAGACCAATAAAATAACAGTATTGCGTTGCAACCCACAGCGACGACATGAAACCCGATCCCAGTTGTATTTTTACGCGCGAATTCTAGGAGCTTGGCGGGTGATAATCAATGACCAAAGGCCGTTTATTCATACCTTTATCCATAAGAATGCATAATTTATTTCTATAAAGAACGTAGGGTTATTAACGGCTTTCCGGTTATTACAAAAAGAAATCAACAACATAGTTACCGGTAACATTTTGCGTCTGGCAAGCCCTCTGTTTGGGGGGCTACGCCAGGTCAGAAAAAAGTCGACGAGGGACGCAGAAAGGGGATAGGACTGTTATCCGTAAATATTATTGATGTATCTGTGGGCGGAAAGGTTAAGGTGGGATGGCGTCAGGTTTTGCTTTCGTGGGCACTTTGGGGGGCGGTTTTAGCGCATCGTCCCGATGCGCTGCTTGCCAGCCAGGGAGGGGGATTTAGTGCCGCCGCAGGTTTAATGAATGTTAAGACCGTAGACGAACAGCCACGAAAACAGCAGCGCCAGCAGGCATGCCATAAAAACGATGGAGATCATTTCCTTCACAACTTCATTCCTTTTCCCGGTGAGCTAAATTTACTTCTCTTTGTTTTTGCGCGAAATTTTAGATCGGTATGGGTAAAAATCCTAGTTTTAATCCCGTTTTTTGCTTTGCACGCTGCGTGGATAGGCCATGGCGATGCCGGGAAATCGCGTGCGTTAACCCGTCGTAGCTATTGCCGAACGCCGCGAGCCTGACTATATAAAAATGAGGACTGCGTGACGTCGCCGGTAGCAAGGCGCGCCCCTTAAGGGCTGCAGTTTATCTGTCTATAGAGCTTCCCTAAGATGAAGGAGTCGGCAATGAGCACAAAACCCACTATCGTGCTGGTACACGGATTCTGGGGCGGCGCCGCGCACTGGAGTAAGGTCATCCTCGAGTTGTCGCGTAGGGGATATTCGGCGATGCATGCGGTGGAAATGCCGCTGACCTCGTTGGCTGAGGATGCGGAACGCACGCGCAAGATGGTCGCGCAGCAAGCGGGGCCGGTATTGTTGGTGGGGCACTCTTACGGTGGTGCCGTGATCACGGCAATGGGCAACCTGCCTAACGTGGTCGGCCTGGTCTACATCGCCGCCTTTGCGCCGGACGCCGGAGAAAGCCCCGGCGGTATTACGCAAGCGCATCCTCCTGCGGCGGTGGCGAATCTGGCCCCGGACAGCGACGGCTATCTGTGGATCAAAGCCGACAAGTTTCACGAGAGCTTTTGCCAGGATCTGATTGCCGACGAAGCGCTGGTGATGGCGGTGGCGCAGAAGGCTCCGCTGGCCGATACCTTCGGTAACACCATCGGCGAACCGGCATGGAAACATAAACCGTCATGGTATCAGCTCTCCAGCGACGATCGCATGATAGCGCCGGAGAATCAGCGGCACATGGCGCAGCGGCTGCGGGCCAAGAAAGTTATGGTGCTGGATGCCAGTCATGCTTCGCTGGTTTCCCATGCCGCAGAGGTGGCGGGATTGATTGACGAAGCGGCCGGTTATGAATAAAGCCAGGGCAGAAAGGTAATCAAGGTGACAGCCCGCAACAGACTGTCTATTACGTCGGGCTAAAGAGCCGGCGTAATAGGCGCTTATTAAGGATAAGGGTTGATATCGCTATCAAGGGTAATGATGAACATCATCATTAACACCACGAGGGTGGCAATAATGGCGTAGATTTCCGCCTTGCGCATATCGCCTTAACGCCCGTTGACGCCGATCATTTCTATTGCTGCACGATGCAGTCTCTGAAAATAATCATCGGGTTGTTTTTCCACCTCCTGGATAAGGCAGGCGAGCAGATTCTGTTTGGTTATCGGCTTGTTGGCGGTCAGCACCAGCAGCACGCTTTTGCCGAGCAGGCAGCATATTTGCTTATGGTATTCATCAACATCTTGCTTGTTGAGGCCATAGAGAGTGTAGTCGATCATGATGTCTAACCTGCTGACAGGTAAATGCCCGCCGTGGAGGGCTGAGAAGCCATGGAAAAATAAAATGAGGCAAATTTCGCTTAGTAAAGGACTTAAGCGATGAGGTAACGATAACTGAATGGGAATATTCCTATCAAGCCGTGCGGGCCAGGAGGCGAATGTTTAGGAATAACCTCAGAAGCGCAAATAATAGGGAGGGCCGTTCTGGGCAATGTGGCTTATTATTGATATTGGGTTTGTTTAAAAATTAAACATAGATATTCTGAATATATAATGGTGAAAAAGAAACAGCCGGAAAATGTCATTCTCCGGCTGTGGTGACGTTCGCGCGGTGCTATTCACACGGTTTGCTTGCGAAACAGTTCGCGGAATACCGGATAAATATCGTCCGGCTCGCGGATATGCTGCATGGCGAAGTTGTCGAATTTCGCCTGCAGATCCTCATATTCGCGCCACAGCGTCT
Source organism: Serratia sp. CY84636 (assembly GCF_052166245.1). Taxonomy (NCBI): domain Bacteria; kingdom Pseudomonadati; phylum Pseudomonadota; class Gammaproteobacteria; order Enterobacterales; family Yersiniaceae; genus Serratia; species Serratia sp. CY84636. The sequence goes on along the minus strand of NZ_JBJNOX010000002.1, from coordinate 1,106,545 downwards.
GATGAGCGCGACGAGTGATTTCTATATAGCTGTAATAACGCACCATCGGCAGGAGCTTCTTCGCCAACAGCTCATGACACAGCGGTGAATCGTCGGCCCAGTTGTCACCGTCCGACGCCTGCGCGGCGTAGATATTCCATTGCGCCGGGTCGTAGCGCTCTTCGACGACGTCGTTCATCAGCTTCAGCGCGCTGGAGACGATGGTACCGCCGGTTTCTTGCGAATAGAAGAACTCCTGTTCGTCCACCTCTTTCGCCTGGGTGTGGTGGCGAATATAGACCACCTCGACGTTTTTGTAGGTACGGCTCAGGAACAGATAAAGCAGAATGTAAAAACGTTTGGCCATATCTTTGGTCGCCTGATCCATCGAGCCGGACACGTCCATCAGGCAGAACATCACCGCCTGGCTGGAGGGTTCCGGCCGGCGCTCATAGTTTTTGTAGCGCAGATCGAAGGTGTCGATGAACGGCACGCTTTCGATTTTCTTGCGCAGTTCGGCAATCTCCTTGCGCAACCGCTCCTCTTCCAGCAACTGCACCGGTTCAGTGTTTTCCAGCTGGTTCAACTCGTCTTCCAGTTCGTGCAACGCGCGCCTTTTCCCGGCGGTCATGGCGGTACGCCGCGCCAGCGAGTTTTGCAGCGATCGCACGACGCTGATGTTGGCCGGCACACCGTTGGCGGTATAGCCTGCGCGGTGGGTTTTGAACTCGGTCAACTGCTTGTACTGGTTCTTTTTCAGGTTTGGCAGGGCAAGATCTTCGAACAAAAGATCGAGATACTCGTCTTTGGAAATCTGGAAGACGAACTCATCCTGGCCTTCACCGTCCTGGCTGGCGTTGCCCTGGCCGCCGCCACCGCCTGATCCGCCCTGAGGCCGCTCAACGCGATCGTTCTGCACGAAGTGGTCGTTGCCCGGATGCACCCGATGGCGCGTGCCGCCGCGCCCCTGATGAAACATCGGTTCGTTGATATCGTCAGTGGGGATGGAGACCGATTCCCCGCTGTCTACGTCGGTGACCGAACGCTTGTTGATGGCTTCGGCAATCGACTGTTTGATTTGCGACTTGTAACGACGCAAGAAGCGCTGGCGGTTCACCATGCTCTTGTTTTTGCCGTTCAGCCGTCGGTCAATGAAATAGGCCATACTTCCCCCAAACGACGTTGCCAACTCTTCATGTCCCGGTCGCTGCAGCGCAATGTGCCGCCCCTCCGTGGGCTGCGCTGCAACGTCCATGACGGTGGACATGGCCCTGATAATGCCGCTTACCTGAGGCGTTATGAGGATTTTCTGACCCGCAGATACCATTCACACAGCAGGCGCACCTGCTTACGGGTATAGCCTTTCTCCATCATACGGTCGACGAAGTCGTCGTGTTTTTTCTGCTCGTCCGTCGAGGTTTTGGCGTTGAACGAAATCACCGGCAACAGTTCTTCGGTATTGGAGAACATTTTCTTCTCGATCACGGTGCGCAGCTTCTCGTAGCTGGTCCAGTTCGGGTTACGGCCGTTGTTATTGGCGCGGGCACGCAGCACGAAGTTCACGATTTCGTTACGGAAATCTTTCGGATTGCTGATCCCGGCCGGCTTTTCAATTTTCTCCAGCTCGGCGTTCAGGGACTCACGATCGAACAGCTGACCGGTATCGGGATCGCGATACTCCTGATCCTGAATCCAGAAGTCCGCGTAGGTCACGTAGCGATCGAAAATGTTCTGTCCGTATTCCGAGTAGGATTCCAGATAGGCGGTCTGGATCTCCTTGCCGATAAACTCGGCGTATTTCGGGATCAGGTAGCCTTTCAGGTGCTCCAGGTATTTCTCGGCCAAATCCTGCGGGAACTGTTCGCGTTCGATCTGCTGTTCCAACACATAGAACAGGTGCACCGGGTTAGCCGCCACCTCGGCGTGATCGAAGTTAAACACTCGCGAGAGGATTTTAAAGGCGAAACGGGTGGAGAGGCCGTTCATGCCTTCGTCAACCCCGGCGTAGTCGCGGTACTCCTGATAGGACTTGGCCTTCGGATCGGTATCCTTGAGGCTTTCGCCGTCGTACACGCGCATTTTCGAGTAAATGCTCGAGTTTTCCGGCTCTTTCAGCCGCGACAGCACGCTAAACCGCGCCAGCGTCTCCAGGGTGCCCGGCGCGCAGGGCGCGTGGGTCAGCTCGCTGTGGTCCAGCAATTTGTCGTAAATCTTGATCTCTTCCGACACGCGCAGGCAGTAAGGTACCTTGACGATGTACACGCGGTCGAGGAACGCTTCGTTGTTCTTGTTGTTACGGAAGGTCACCCATTCGGATTCGTTGGAGTGCGCCAGAATAATGCCGTTGAACGGCAGGGCGGAGATGCCCTCGGTGCCGTTGTAGTTACCTTCCTGGGTCGCCGTCAGCAGCGGGTGCAGCACCTTGATCGGTGCTTTGAACATCTCGACGAATTCCATTATCCCCTGGTTGGCGCGGCACAGGGCACCGGAGTACCCGTAGGCGTCCGGATCGTTCTGCGCGTGGTTCTCCAGTTTACGGATATCCACTTTACCGACCAGCGCAGAGATGTCCTGGTTGTTCTCGTCGCCCGGTTCGGTTTTGGCGATGGCGATCTGTTCCAGAATGGAAGGGCGCACTTTCACGACTTTAAACTTGGTGATGTCGCCGCCGAACTCATGCAGGCGCTTGGCCGCCCACGGCGACATGATGGTGCCGAGATAGCGACTGGGGATGTTGAACTCTTTTTCCAGGATCGAGGCATCTTCCTGTGGATTGAACAGGCACAGCGGATGATCGTTGACCGGGCTGCGTTCGCCGTTGGCGCTGAGGGTATAGATGGGCACGCGCTGCATCAGCGCCTTCAGGCGTTCCGCCAGCGAGGATTTACCGCCGCCCACCGGGCCGAGCAGGTACAGGATCTGTTTCTTCTCTTCCAGGCCCTGGGCGGCATGTTTCAGGTAAGAGACGATCTGTTCGATGGCCTCTTCCATGCCGTAGAATTCTTCGAAGGCCGGATAGCGTGCGATCACGCGGTTGGAGAACAGGCGCGACAGGCGTGATTCTAGCGCAGTGTCGACCATCACAGGTTCACCGATAGCCATCAGCAGACGTTCGGCCGCGTTGGCATAGGCACTGCGATCTTGCCGGCAAATGGTAAGAAATTCCTGCAGTGTGAACTCTTCGTCCTTGGCAGCTTCGTAGCGCTGGCGATAGTGGTCAAATATGTTCATGATGCCCGTCCTTTCGTTATTAGCACAGGTTAAAGAGAGCGTGTGATAGTGTTCTGGCTCCCGAAAGATGAGAATACGCCTGAGTACAGCAACCCGTATGCCAACTTGGTGCGCTTATTATCGCGAGTTGCGCTGTATGCCACTGGGCCCAGGATAAATTCACCTTCTGATTTAAGCTTAGTTTGCTTGCCGGAAAATTTCCTGCCGCAGAAAAAGCTTTTTTTAAGTCATATCAATGACTCAGTTATTACCGTGTGAGCCAAATGCCTTGTCTGGCGCGGCCTGCGGCTTGAATCGTCATCGTTCCGCCATGATTAATTCATAATTCCGCTATAAGTTATTCGATCTTGGTCGTTTTCTATTGTAAAGATTAGGCGCGTAACTAAATTTTCACATAAACTGTTGCAGCTATTAACCCTGTAATTTATGGAAAAAGAACCAGTGAAGATTTCAAAACTCAAAACGCTAGCAATTATCGCTTCCGCAATGGTTTGTGCGCAAAGTGCTCAGGCGGGAACCTGGTCACTCGGCGCTGCCGCGCTGGTTAGCCCGGACGCGTACCGTGGTTATCAGGACCGCGTTTATCCGGTGCCCGTTATCGACTATGAAGGTGACGACTTCTACTTCCGTACTCTGACCGCCGGTTACTACCTGTGGAAGGATCAAGAAAACCAGCTGAGCATCATGGGTTACTACACGCCATGGGGCTACCGTCCGGGCGACAGCGACGACGATCGCATGAAGCGTCTCGACAAGCGCCGCGGCACGCTGATGGCCGGCCTGGCCTACTCGCACAACGCCGAGTGGGGCACCCTCCGCACCACCTTCACCGGCGACACGCTGAACAACAGCAACGGTCTGGTGGGCGATGTGGCTTACCTGTACAAGTTTGATCTGGACGCGCTGACGCTGGTCCCAGGCGTGGGCGTGATGTGGAACAGCAAGAACCAGAACAAATATTACTATGGCGTCAGCGCCAATGAATCGCGCCGCAGCGGCCTTGACAGCTACACCCCAGGCGATAGCTGGGCGCCGTATCTCGAGCTGAGCGCCAATTACCAGATCAACAAAAGCTGGAATGCCTTCTTCGTCGGCCGCTATGTGAAGTTGTCTGATGAAGTGAAAGACAGTCCGATGGTGGATAAATCCTACACCGGTTTGCTGATGACGGGTGTGAGCTACACCTTCTAATCACGCATTGCACGATCATCGTGCATGGCGTGCATCAAAAAGGGGCGCTGGTGCCCCTTTTGCACATCTGTGGTGCGCTGCCGCGCACGGCTTTTCAGGCTTTCTTACGGCTGCGGAAGGTCACACCCAAACGGGCCGGTTGTTCGCCGGCGGCGACCAGCGGTTTACTGACGCGCCCGGTCTCTACGCAGACCATGGTCTTGTAACCGTCGTTCGGCATATCCCCCATGCTGCAGGAGAGCTCTACGCCCGGGTTCCAGGCGATAACGTCACTCATATGATGGTGGTGAACCTCGATGGTGCGCGCGAGCGCCGGATCGCGGATCTGGCTGAAGGCCTCCGGGCGGGTGTAGACGCGGTCGGTTTGGCCGACGAAGGTCACTTCGCCCGCCTGGCGCGCCTCAGCGCCGCCCGCCACCTTGTCGATATAAGGCTCGCCCAGGCCCGCCACGCTGACCCGATCGATGTCGCCGACCTGGAAGTAGCTGTGCAGCGCCGCCGTAGCCTGATAATCGCCGTGCGATTCCAGCTCGATCTCGCACTCCACACCCAGCTTGAAGCGGGCAATCAGCGTGAAGGCGTGCGGCCACAGTTTGCGGGTCTGCTCATTGTCTTTCAGGGTAAAGGTCAGGATGACGCCGTTGTCATCTTCATCGTGCGCCGTCAGGCTCCAGGGCTGATTGCGGGCAAAACCGTGGGAGGGGTGTGCTACCGGGCCGAACCACGGCCAGCAGATCGGCACGCCGCCGCGGATGGCCTTGCCTTTGGCGAAGGGGGTATTGCTGCTGAGCCAAATCACCGGCTGCTCACCGCTGGGCTGCCAGGCCAGCAAATGGGCGCCTTGCAGCGCGACGGCCGCGCGCACTTTCGGGTGCGACACCACAACCACGCCCAGCTCATCGAGTTGACGCTGGCTGATGTAAGGCGAAATCTGTTCGGAAACGGGCAGGGTGAAAATTTTCTCGTTCATTTCATTACCTTAATGTTTGCCGGAGAGACAAATAAAAAAGGGCGACAAAAATGTCGCCCTCATTATCAGCTTAACATCATGCCATTACTTGGAGATGTGAGCGATCAGGTCCAGAACCTTGTTGGAATAACCGGTTTCGTTGTCGTACCAGGAAACCAGTTTCACGAAGTTGTCGTTCAGTGCGATACCGGCTTTGGCATCGAACACGGAAGTCAGCACTTCGCCGTTGAAATCGGTGGAAACCACGTCGTCTTCAACGTAGCCCAGAACGCCTTTCATAGAACCTTCAGCGGCATCTTTGATGGCTTTCTTGATTTCTTCGTAGGTAGCCGCTTTTTCCAGACGCACGGTCAGGTCAACAACGGATACGTTAGGCGTCGGTACGCGGAACGCCATACCGGTCAGTTTGCCTTTCAGTTCTGGCAGAACAACGCCAACCGCTTTCGCTGCGCCGGTAGAAGAAGGGATGATGTTCTGGGATGCGCCGCGGCCGCCGCGCCAGTCTTTGTGGGACGGGCCATCAACGGTTTTCTGAGTGGCGGTGGTCGCGTGAACGGTGGTCATCAGGCCTTCAACGATACCGAAGTTGTCGTTGATGACTTTAGCCAGTGGCGCCAGGCAGTTGGTGGTGCAAGAGGCGTTGGACACGATGTCCTGGCCGGCATATTTGTCAAAGTTGGCGCCACGCACGAACATTGGGGTCGCATCTTTGGATGGGCCAGTCAGAACGACTTTTTTAGCGCCAGCGGTGATGTGTTTACGTGCGGTTTCGTCGGTCAGGAAGATACCGGTCGCTTCAGCAACCACGTCAACACCCACTTCGTTCCACTTCAGGTTAGCCGGGTCTTTCTCTGCGGTAACACGGATGGTTTTGCCGTTAACAACCAGGTGGCCGTCTTTAACTTCTACCGTACCGTTGAAACGGCCGTGAGTAGAGTCATACTTCAGCATGTAAGCCATGTACTCTGCGTCCAACAGGTCGTTGATTGCAACGATCTCGATGTCAGAACGCTCTTGAGCAGCACGGAAAACAATGCGACCGATACGGCCAAAACCGTTGATACCTACTTTGATAGTCATATATTCCACCAGCTATTTGTTAGTGAATAAAAGGTTGGTTGTAAAATTACAAAAACCTTACCCAGCGTCAAGCGGAATCGTGTCAATTCTTGCGGCAAGTCAAACCGGAAGGGTGGTTTTGCACGCTTATTGCACAGTCCATTTGCGCTCGGCCTCATCCGTTATATGGGGACAAGCCGCCAAGTATAAAGTCAGCATACGCAAGATGTGTGATCGCTATCACATATCATCGTGACGTGGCCTTTATGGGCTACAGTTTAGGCCAAAAACCCCTGCAGCGGTGTTAATTTTTTGTTATTATTAATCATTGTTTTCGTTGACATTATCCACATTCAGAGATAAGCACAAATGGCTAAAGAGACAACCCCCGGTCATCCGGTCACGGAACTGAATGAAATCCAACGTTATGTGACGCAACAGCGCGGCACCGAAGCGCCGTTCAGCGGCAAATTGCTGCACAACAAGCGCGAGGGCGTGTACCATTGCCTGTGCTGTAACCAGCCGCTGTTCTATTCCGAAACCAAATACGATTCCGGCTGCGGCTGGCCGAGCTTTTATGAGCCGGTTTCCGCCGATGCAATCCGTTATCTTGATGATAATTCACATAATATGCACCGTGTTGAAATCCGCTGCGGTCATTGCGACGCGCACCTGGGGCACGTTTTCCCCGATGGCCCGCAGCCGACCGGCGACCGCTATTGCGTCAACTCCGCCTCGCTGAGTTTCACCGATGGCGAAAATGGCGACCAAACGGCCGGCTAAGTGGTAATTCAACTAACAAAATCGATTCAGCAAATTATTCATCCGTAAGCGAGAAGGGCTCTGATGGACGTGAAAGATCTGATTGCGGCGATGACGCCCGAGATATACCAGCGCCTGGTACAGGCGGTTGAGCTGGGCAAATGGCCGGACGGCGTGGCGCTGACGCCGGAGCAAAAAGAAAACAGCCTGCAGGCGGTGATGCTGTGGCAGTCGATGAACAACGTCGATCCGCAGCACATGAGCATCGGCACTGACGGGCAGATCGTGATGAAGAGCAAGCAAGAGCTGAAACAGCAGTTCGTTGCCGAGCCGCTGGCCAAACTCAAACCGCAGTAAGGTTGCCCTAAAGCGGGGCGATGACGCCATCGCCCCGTCGGTTCACTGTTTTTCGCCCTTGATACCCAGCGATTCCGCCAGCTGCTGCGCCAGCCGGTTGTTATCGTCCGCGCCGTACTCCCAGAACATCGCCCCTCCCAATCCATGGCTTTTGATGTACTCGGCCTTGATGGCCACCGAACGCGGGTTCTCGTAGGAGATGGCGAACAGCGGTTTGCCTGCGGCGGATTGCAGCGTCAGGTAAGGTACCTTGGCGTCGTCATCCCAGTGCTCGTGAAAACGATGCTGCGGATCGTTGAGCAATTTGCTGACGATATCGTGGTATTTAAAGTAGGTGTCTTTGCCGAGATCCAGCCCCAGCGCGTTGAACAGGGCGGTTTCGCGCGTGCTGAAGTATGGCTGCGTCACCGGATGTTTGGCGGCGTCCGGCTTGTCCCAGTCGATGCCCGCCTCGGTCGCCCGCTTCGGTACCCGGCCGTAGAAACCGATGCCCAGGTTCATCTGTGCCGGTTTCAGTCCGGCAGCCAGATAATTCTTTACCACGAAATCGGCGCTGTAACGGTCGGCGGCCGCCACGGTTGGCCAACGCTTTGAATCGTACAGGTTGGCATTGAAATACTGCGTGCCGTAAGCCATGTCGTAGGTCATCAGATTGATGTAGTCGAGGTAAGGGGCAATGCTTTTCACATCGACCCATTCCTGCGGGCTTTTGACGTTGGCCCCGACGGCGATGGTTAACAGCTTGCCTTTACCCAGCGCCTGGTGAAGCTCTTTCAGCAGCAGGGTGAAGTTGTCGCGGTCTGCCGGTTGGCTTTCCACCAGCCCCCATGCGCCGTTCACCGGATATTCCCAGTCCAGATCGATACCATCCAGCTGATACTGTGCGATCACCTGCAGCGCGGAGCGGATGAATATCGCCCGGTTTTCCGCAGTCGCCGCAGCGGCGGAGAAGCCCCGTGCGCCCCAGCCGCCGACCGACAGCAGCACTTTCAGCTCGGGGTTCTGTTTGCGCAGCACCGGCAGCCGTTGCAGATCGGCCGTTACCTTCGGCGACAGGTAGATCTGGTGGCGGCGAGCGGGGTCTTTCAGCGCCGCATTGGCTTCGTCTTTCTCGCCGTTGTAGATCAGGCCGAACGAATAGTTGAGGTGGGTGATTTGCGTGACGTCCAGCTTGTCGATGTCGCCACCGGGGCCGGCGGTGACGTCGCCGCCGCCGTTGAAGTAGCCGACGGAGAGATAAGCGGCCTGAGCCGTGCCTGCGCCGGCCATAGCCAACTGCACCGCCGCCAGTAAAGGCAGCAGTTTTCGGGTTATTTTCATGTCTTTCTCCTTGGGTCGGCAAGGCCGACCGTACCGCCAGAGGCGGTCACAATAAAGCCGGGCTCAGCGGGCCCCGGATGCGTATAACCGATTGACGCCAAAAGCGTCGCAGCCATAACAGCAAAAGCACCTGCCGGTCACAAGCCGTTGGGGAAGAAGAAGGGCGGTATTGTGAGCGGCGTCGATATTTTCGCCGCCGCGCAGAGAGGGCGCCGGTGGCACCCGAGAGGATTTAGTTGGCGAGGAATTGTGACAGGGTAACCAGTTGTGCACCGGCGCGCGCCATGTCCTGCAGCGCCCGCTCGCTGTCGTCCGGCTGCAGATTCACGCCGCGGCAGCCGTCGACGATCACCTGCGTTGGATAGCCGGCAGCCAGCGCATCCAGCACGCTGAACTTGACGCAGTAGTCGGTCGCCAGGCCCATGATTGCCAGCCGCTGGACGCCCTGCGATTGCAACCAGCCGTGCAGTTCGGTCTGTGCACGGTGGCCGTTATCGAAGAAGGCGCTGTAGCTGTCGATGTCCGTCTCCTGCCCTTTGCGAAAAACGGCATTGATATGTTGCCGCTGCAACCGGGGGTGAAAATCGGCACCGTGGCTCCCTTGCACGCAGTGCACCGGCCACCACACCTGCGGCAGGCCCTCCAGCTCGCCAAGGGTGCCGACCTGTGCATGGGAATTCACCGCAAAGCTGCGGTGATTGGCGGGGTGCCAGTCCTGGCTGGCCACGACCGGCTCGCCACGCGCCAAACAGGCGGCGATCGCCTGATTGGCAACCGGGATGACGGTATCGCCCGCCGTGACCGCCAGCGCGCCGCCGGGGCAGAAATCGTTTTGCAGATCGATCAACAACAGGGCCGTTTTCATCGCCGCTCCAAAGATCAGTAGGTTAACCGTTGATGCTCAGTTCGCCGCGCAGGTCTTGCTGCATCAGGGCGCGGATTTGTTCCGGCGTCAGCGGCTGGCTCAGCAGGTAGTGCAGCTTGGTCAAGGCGGCTTCCACCGTCATGTCGAAACCGCTGATCACCCCGGCGTGCGCCAGCGCGTTACCGGTGGCGTAGCCTTCCATATTGACGCGCCCGGAGATGCACTGCGTCAGGTTGACCACCACGATGCCGCGTTCGGAGGCCGCACGCAACTCGTCGATCAGCTCGGCCTTTTGCGGCGCGTTACCGACGCCGTAGGAGCGCAGGATCAGCGCCTTGACCGGTTGCAACAGGAAGTTGCGCACCACCGCGCCGGAAATGCCCGGATAGATGGTGACCACGCCGATCGGCTGCGGCGTGATGTCGTGTACCCGCAGCGCGCCGTTGCAAGCCGGGCTGTCGATGCCGTGCTGGCGACGAATGTGAATGCCGGCTTCCAGCAGCGGCGGCAGATTCGGGGAGGCGAAGGCGTCAAAGCCGTCGGCGTGCGCTTTGGTGGTGCGGTTGCCGCGGAACAGCTTATTGTTGAAGAACAGGCTGACTTCGTTCACCGGATGGTTAGCCGCCAGATACAGCGCGTTGAGCAGGTTGGTCTGGCCATCGGAGCGCAGCTCCGCCAGCGGAATCTGCGAACCGGTGACGATCACCGGTTTAGCCAGGTTTTCCAGCATGAAGGAGAGCGCCGATGCGGTGAACGCCATGGTGTCGGTACCGTGCAGGATCACGAAGCCGTCGTAGCGATCGTAGTTCTGTTTGATGTCGTCGGCGATGTGCTGCCAATCTTCCGGCGTCATGTCCGAAGAGTCGATCAATGGCGCATATTCATGAATGGTGAAATCCGGCATTTCCGGGCGATGGAACTCGGGCATTAGCGCCAGCTGGCGCTGCAGGTGGCCGGAAACCGGGATATAGCCGTGATCGGAACGCTGCATGCCGATGGTGCCGCCAGTGTAGGCGACGTAAATGGATTTCTTTTGCATGGTCATGATTTTAACAAAGATAAGATGGGCTGAATTATAGGGGCATGGCGGCAGAAAAAAAGCCCGGCGATGGCCGGGCTGCAGAATTATTTGTTAGCGGACTTCTCCGCAGGTCAGACAGATCGCATAACGGTTTTGCGGATCGTTCAGGTTATTGAACAAGCCCGGCTGTTCTTTCACCGCGTTGGCGACCGAGGCCAGCGGGGCGGGCAGCATGGCCTGAATCGCCGCCGGCAGCATGGCGTGAATGGAAACGCCGAACTGGCTGAGCACCATATCGCTCAGGCTTGGGGTGTCGACGAACCAGTCGAGCTGCCACTGTTGCAGTTTCGCCAGCTCGGCGGCTTTCTTCACCGCGTCGTCGAAATCACCTAACTGATCGACCAGGCCGTTGGCCTTGGCGTCGCTGCCGAGCCACACGTGGCCTTGCGCGATTTGGTCAACCTGTTGCGGGGTCATCTTGCGCGATTTGGCGACCAGATCGAGGAAGTTCTTATACCCGTTTTCGATGTTCAGCTGCATCATCTGCGAGAACTCCTGCGGCAGCGCCTTGGTGACCGCGATGTCGGCCAGCGGCGAGGTCGCCACGCCGTCGGTGTGCACGCCCAGCGTATCCAGGGTTTTCTCGTAGGTGTTGATGATGCCGAAAATGCCGATGGAGCCGGTCAGGGTGCTCGGGCTGGCGATGATGTAGTCGGCCGGCGTCGAGACCCAGTAGCCGCCCGATGCGGCCATGCCGCCCATGGAAACTACCACCGGCTTGCCGGCGGCGCGCACGGCGGCCAGCTCGGAGCGGATCACTTCGGACGCGCTGACGCTGCCGCCAGGGCTGTTGACGCGGAACACCACGGCCTTGATGGCCGGATCCAGGCGCGCCTGACGCAGTTCGGCGGCGGTGGTGTCGCCACCGACGTTGCCCGGCGTCTGCGGGCCGTCCATGATGGCGCCGTTGGCGAACACCACGGCGATCTTGCCGCCCTGGTTGGCATCCGGTTTCGGCTGGTAATCATAGATGCTGATGGCGTTGAAATCATTCGCCTGTTTGTCCCAGCCAAAGGTTTTGACCAGCTGATTTTCAATCGCGGTGCGCGACGCCAGCTCATCCACCAGCTTATTGTCCAGCGCATAGCGGGCGGTATCGCCACCGGCAGCCTGCAGGCCGCTCAACACGCCGGCCGCGCCCGGGAACAGCTGCTGCGGCGTCAGCTGGCGGTTGGCTGCCACGGTCTCCAGGTAATTCTGCCACAGGCCGCCAATCCAACGGCTGTCCGCTTCACGCGCCGCCGGCGACATATCGTCGCGGATCAGCGGTTCTACCGCCGATTTATAGGTGCCGACGCGGAAGATATTGGTGGTGACCTTAAGCATGTCCAGCAACGACTTGTAGTACAGGTTGTTGGTGGCAAAGCCGTGCAGATCGACCGCGCCCTGCGGCGACAGGTAGACCTTGTTGGCGTAGCTGGCCAGGTAGTACTGCGTCTGGTTGTAGCTGTCGCCGATGGCGAAGATCGGCTTGCCGCTGTCGCGGAACTCGCGCAGCGCCTTGCCGATATAACGCAGCGACGGCTGATCGGCTCCGGCGAAGTCATTCAGCTGCAACACCATGCCGGTAATGTTTTTGTCGTCTTTGGCCTTGCGGATGCTGTCCACCACGTCGAACAGCGAATTCTCCTGCAGACGGCTGCTGGAGGCGCCCAAGAGTTCGCGGCCCCATTGCCGTACCCGGTTGTTGACCGAAGGCTGATCGACCACTACGCCGCTTAAATCGACCAGCAGTGCGCCGCGCGCAGGGGCCGTCGAGGTGGAAGAACTTTGGAAGGACAGATAGATGCCGACCCCAACCAGGATCAGCAATACCAGGAACAGGTTAAGGATCAGTTCCCTGATAAAATTCAGCAGACGCCATGTCCACCGGAAAATGCCGGCAATAATTTGCCACAATGTGCGCATGTGCTCTCCAACAAGAGTCGAGAATGTTCCGCTATCCTAATGAGCGGCCGGGTAAATGTCAGCTTTAAATCGTGGCACACGGACGCTATCGCCGAGGCTGTAACTCGTCGTTTAGCTATGTTAACGTGGCCGGAATGAAAATTGTTATCAGGAGTTTACGATGGATGCTCTGGATCTTTTATTGAATCGCCGCTCGGCTTCGCGCCTGGCGGAACCGGCGCCGGCGGGGGAAGTGCGTCAAAATATCATCAACGCGGGCCTGCGTGCGCCCGATCACGGCGCGCTGCAGCCGTGGCGTTTCGTGATGATCGAAAATCAGGGCCTGGAGCGCTTCAGCCAGCTGCTGCAGGCGGCGGCGAAGCAGGATCAACTGGACGAAGCGGCGATCGAAAAGGCCACCAAGGCGCCGTTCCGCGCACCGCTGATCATCACCGTCATCGCCCACTGTACTGAAGAGACCAAGGTGCCGCGCTGGGAGCAGGTGGTTTCCGCCGGTTGCGCGGTGCAGGCGATGCAGATGGCGGCGTTGGCGCAGGGCTTTAACGGCATCTGGCGCACCGGCGCCTGGACCGAGCATGCGCTGGTGCGCGAAGCCTTCGGCTGCCGCGAGCAGGATGAGATCGTCGGTTTCCTCTATCTGGGCACGCCACAGCTGAAGGCCGCCACCAAGGTGACGCCGCCGGACAGCGCGCCTTTCGTCAGCTATTTCTGAGTTTTCTCCCGCGGGGCGCGGCGAAAATGCGCCAAACCCCGCAAAATTGCATGGTTTCTGAGCAGGCCGTTCGCATATCGGCGGCCCGCTCTTATCAATCCCCTCGGCAAGCGCTACCCTATGATATCTTGAGTGCCGTTACCGAAGGGAGTGGACTATGACATCGCCAGCGATCCGTTTAACCCAGTACAGCCATGGCGCTGGCTGCGGCTGCAAAATCTCACCGAAAGTTCTCGAAACCATCTTGCACAGCGAGCGGGAAAAGTTTGTCGATCCGCGCCTGCTGGTCGGCAATGAAACCCGCGACGACGCGGCGGTGTACGACATCGGCAACGGCGTCGGCATCATCAGCACCACCGATTTCTTCATGCCGATCGTCGACGATCCGTTCGATTTCGGCCGCATTGCGGCCGCAAACGCCATCAGCGACGTGTACGCCATGGGCGGCAAACCGATCATGGCGATCGCCATTCTTGGCTGGCCGATCGCCAAACTGCCACCGGAGGTGGCGCAGCAGGTGATCGACGGCGGGCGTTTCGCCTGCCAGCAGGCGGGCATCGCGCTGGCCGGTGGCCATTCCATCGATGCGCCGGAACCAATTTTCGGCCTGGCGGTGACCGGCGTGGTCAATACCGAGCGGGTGAAGAAAAACAGCGCCGCACAGGCCGGTGCGAAACTCTATCTGACCAAGCCGCTGGGCATCGGCGTGCTGACGACCGCCGAGAAGCAAAGCAAGCTGCGCCCAGAGCATCAGGGCCTGGCGACGGAAGTGATGTGCCGCCTGAACAAGCCGGGCGCCGACTTTGCCGAGGTGGCGGGCGTTACGGCGATGACCGATATCACCGGCTTTGGCCTGCTGGGTCACCTGAGCGAGGTGTGCCAGGGCTCCGGTCTGCAGGCGACGGTCTGGTTCGATCGGGTGCCGAAGCTGCCGGACGTCGAGGCGTATATTGCCGAAGGCTGCGTGCCGGGTGGCACTGGGCGCAACTTCGACAGCTATGGCCATCTGGTGGGCGAGATGAGCGATTTGCAGCGCCAGCTGCTGTGCGATCCGCAAACCTCCGGCGGCTTGCTGTTGGCGGTATTGCCTGAGTCGGAGGCGCAGGTGCTGGCAATTGCCGAGCAGCACGGTATCACGCTTAACGCTATCGGCGAATTGCATGCCGCACAGACCGGGCAGCCGCTGATCGAGGTCGCGTAGTGTCCAACATGCAAGGAAGGCCGGACAGCGACGATTACCCACGCATTTTCCTGCAGGACGTGCCGCTGATTGACGTGCGCGCGCCGATCGAGTTTCAGCAGGGCGCCTTCGCCCAGGCGGTGAATTTACCGCTGATGATCGACAGCGAGCGCCAGGCGGTCGGTACTTGCTATAAGCAGCATGGGCAACAAGCGGCGATCGCGCTTGGCCACAGCCTGGTGAACGGCAAACTGCGCGAACAGCGCACCGCCGCCTGGCTGGCGGCCTGCGCAGAGCGGCCCGCAGGCTATATTTACTGCTTCCGCGGCGGGCTGCGCTCGCAGCTGGTGCAGCAATGGCTGCATGAGGCCGGCGTGGATTATCCGCGTATCACTGGCGGTTATAAGGCACTGCGCAATTATCTGCTCGGTGTACTGACGCAAAGCGCGGCATTGCCGATGGCCCTGGTGGGCGGCAATACCGGCAGCGGCAAGACGCTGCTGGTCAACGAACTGGCCGACGGCGTCGATCTGGAAGGCGCGGCGCGCCATCGCGGTTCATCTTTTGGCCGAACGCTGGCGGGACAGAGCTCGCAGATAGATTTTGAGAATCGTCTGGCTGTGTTATTGCTGAAAAAACAGCATGGTGGCAGCCGCCGTTGGGTGCTGGAAGACGAAGGGCGGATCATCGGCAGCAACAATCTGCCGTTGCCGTTGTTCAACGGCATGCAGCAGGCACCGGTGGCGGTGATCGACGATCCGTTCGACATTCGCCTGGCGCGCCTGCAGGCGGAATATATCGACGGTATGCGCGAACAGTTCGAACAGGCCTATGGCGTGGAAGAAGGTTGGCGGCAGTACGACGACTATTTGCATCACGGCCTGTTCGCCATCCGCCGCCGTTTGGGCCTGGAGCGCTTCCAGCAGCTGACGCAGCGGTTGGAGGCGGCGCTGCGGGCTCAGCGCCTCAGCGGCCAGGGCGACGCGCACCGCGAATGGTTGGCGCCTCTGTTGCAGCAGTACTACGATCCGATGTATTGCTATCAGTTGGAAAAGAAAGCCCAGCGGATCGTCTTCCGTGGGAACTATGCAGAAGTAAGAGAATTCTTGATGACGTTCAGCCAGAAAAACGGTGATTAATGCGACTGTTCATAGCCGAGAAACCGAGTTTGGCGCGCGCCATTGCCGACGTCTTGCCCAAGCCGCATCGCCGCGGCGACGGCTATATCGCCTGTGGCAACAACGACGTGGTGACATGGTGCGTCGGCCACCTGCTGGAGCAGGCTCAGCCTGACGCCTATGACAGCCGCTATGCGCGCTGGTCGTTGGCGGATCTGCCGATCATCCCCGAAAAATGGCGCTTGCAGCCGCGGCCTTCGGTCAGCAAACAGCTCAACGCGATTAAAAAGCTGCTGCTCGAAGCCGATGAAGTGGTTCACGCCGGTGACCCGGATCGCGAAGGGCAACTGCTGGTGGATGAGGTGCTGGACTACCTGGATTTGACGGCGGAGAAGCGCCAGAACGTGCGCCGCTGTCTGATCAACGATCTCAACCCGCAGGCGGTGGAGCGTGCGGTCGAGCGCCTGCGCGACAACCGAGACTTTATCCCGCTGTGCGTGTCCGCGCTGGCGCGTTCGCGCGCCGACTGGCTGTACGGCATCAATATGACCCGCGCCTATACGCTGTTGGGCCGCAACGCCGGTTACGACGGCGTGCTGTCGGTGGGCAGGGTGCAGACGCCGGTGCTCGGATTGGTGGTGCGTCGCGACGAAGAGATCGAAAACTTCGTGCCAAAAGACTTCTTTGAGGTTAAGGCGCACATCGTCACGCCGAAAGAAGAACGCTTTGTGGCGCTGTGGCAACCCAGCGACTCCTGTGAACCTTATCAGGATGAAGAAGGGCGTTTGCTGCACCGGCCGTTGGCGGAACACGTGGTCAAGCGCATCGAGGGCCAGCCGGCCCTGGTCACGGCCTATAATGATAAACGGGAATCAGATACCGCACCGCTGCCGTTCTCGCTTTCCACGCTGCAAATCGAGGCGGCCCGGCGCTACAACCTCAGCGCGCAACAGGTGCTGGACGTTTGCCAGCGGCTGTACGAAACCCACAAATTGATCACCTATCCGCGTTCCGACTGCCGCTATCTGCCGGAAGAGCATTTTGCCGGCCGCCACGCGGTGCTGAACGCCATCAGCGTGCACCAACCCGAGCTGTATCCGCAGCCGGTGATCGACAGCGATCGCCGCAACCGCTGCTGGGACGATAAAAAGGTCGATGCGCACCATGCCATCATTCCCACCGCCCGCGCCGGCAAGGTCAATTTGACGCAGGATGAACGGAACGTGTATGGGCTGGTGGCGCGCCAGTACCTGATGCAGTTTTGTCCGGATGCGGTGTTCCGCAAATGCGTGATCGAGATGGATATCGCCGGCGGCAAATTTATCGCCAAGGCGCGTTTCCTGGCGGAAGCCGGCTGGCGCACGCTGCTGGGCAGCAAGGAGCGCGACGAGGAAAACGAAGGTGCACCGCTGCCGGTGGTGGACAAAGGCGATGAGCTGCTGTGCGAGCGCGGTGAAGTGGTGGAGCGCCAGACGCAGCCGCCGCGGCCGTTTACCGACGCCAGCCTGCTGTCGGCAATGACCGGCATCGCGCGATTCGTACAAGATAAAGCGTTAAAGAAAATCCTGCGGGCGACCGATGGTTTAGGAACGGAAGCGACGCGAGCGGGGATCATCGAATTGCTGTTCAAGCGGGCGTTTCTGTACAAGAAGGGACGCTATATTCACTCCAGCGAAACCGGGCGCGCGTTGATTCACTCGCTGCCGGATCTTGCTGCGCGCCCTGATATGACGGCCAACTGGGAAGCCACGCTGACGCAAATCAGCGAGAAATCCTGCCGCTATCAGGACTTTATGCAGCCGTTGGTCGGCACGCTGCAAGAGCTGATTTATCAGGCTAAGCAGAGCCGGGCGAGCATGGCGTTTCGTGGATTGCCGCCGCCGCCCTCCAGCGGAGGCAAAAAACGCAGGAAAAGCGCCGGCAAGGCGCAGGAGAAGAGTGAATGAAGCGTGGACTCAGTGGGGGATTGGCTGCCGCTGCCCTGATGTTTTCCGGCCTGGCAGTCGCCAATCGCGGCGATGTGGACGTGGTGTTACCGGTTTCGCCGGAGATTTGGGGCACGGCCAAAAGCGGCGTCAACCCACCGCCGGCACAGCCCTGCAACCGCTGTTGCGTCTACCAGAATCAAAACTATTCCGAGGGCGCGGTGCTTAAAGTGGAAGGGGAAGTGCTGCAGTGCGTGCGTGAGCCTAACACCATCGGCACCAACCCCTTGATTTGGGTGCGATTGAAGAAGTGACGATGTAACCTGTCGCCGCGCTCAGCGTGCACCGCTTTGCGCGGCGATATAGTCCGCCAGCAGTGGAACGTCGGCGGGCGCCAGGGCGTATTCCTGCGCCTGCTGCGGCGTAACCCAGACCAACGCCGAGTGGCAGCGCTGTTGCAGTTCACCGGAGAACGCCGTGACTTGCCAGGCGTGCAGGCGGATGATGCGTTCGCCTTGCTGCCACTGATTGCTGCCCACATAGTCGCCGATACGGGCGCAAATTCCCAATTCTTCATCCAGCTCGCGCGCCAGCGCTTCTGGCTGGCTTTCGCCCGTTTCAACCTTGCCGCCGGGAAACTCCCACAGACCGGCCTGATCGCTGCCTGTGCCGCGCTGGGCCAGTAAAATGTGGCCGTTCTGTTCCAGAATAGCGGCTACCACGTCGATAATTTTCATTGGCTTCACAGAGTAAAACCCCGGCGAGCGCCGGGGTGATGGGGTTACAGCGTAAACTCCGCCCAGACCGGCGCATGGTCGGAAGGTTTTTCCATGCTGCGGGTTTGATAATCGATGCCGGTGGCGATGCAGCGCGAAGCCAGCGGGGTACTGGCCAGCAGCAGATCGATACGCAGGCCGCGGTTGTCGTCGAACCCTTTGGAACGGTAGTCGAACCACGAGAATTCGTCGTTGCGCCCCGGGTTGGCGTGGCGATAGGTGTCTACCAGGCCCCAGTTCAGCAGGCGGTCCATCCATTCGCGCTCTTCCGGCAGGAAGGAACACTTGCCGGTGCGCAGCCAGCGTTTACGGCTGTCTTCGCCGATGCCAATGTCATAATCGCTCGGGCTGATGTTCATGTCACCCATGATCAACACCGGGGATTCCGCCGACAGCTGCTGCTCCAGGTAGTTTTGCAAATCCTGATAAAAGCGTGTTTTAGCCGGGAATTTGATCGGGTGGTCACGGCTTTCACCTTGCGGGAAGTAGCCGTTGATCACCGTCAGCGTGCCCTGCGGCGTCGCCAGATCGGCCATGATGATGCGACGCTGCGCATCTTCTTCATCGGTCGGGAAACCGCGGCGCACGGCCAGAGGCTCCGCTTTGGTCAGCAGCGCTACGCCGTAATGGCCTTTTTGCCCGTGATAGAACACGTGATAGCCGTGCTGGCTGACTTCTTCCAGCGGGAACATGTCGTCGTGAACTTTCGTTTCTTGCAGGCCGATCACGTCGGGCTGGTGCTGTTCGATAATTGCCGCCAGCTGATGCGGACGCGCGCGCAGTCCATTGATATTAAAAGAGACAAACTTCATGAGCGGTGCCGTTTTCACGAGAAAAATGTGCTGTGATAGTAGCAGAGTTTGGCGGGAAATGTAACGCAGACAGCGGTAGGGCCGCTGGCTGCGCAGCGGGTTTATTTCGCCCAGCGGTCGTAATTTTTGGGTTGATAATCGTCAAACTGTTGCAGCAGCGTTTGCGCCGATTCACTGATGTGCAGGGTACCGAGATAGTCGTGGCGCATAAAGCCCTGATCGGCGACGTGTTCGAGGAATTGGCTCAGCGGGCGGTAGAAGCCGTTAACGTTCAGCAGGCCGACCGGCTTGTTGTGATAGCCGATTTGTCCCCAGGTCCAGATTTCAAACAACTCTTCCAACGTGCCGATGCCGCCGGGCAGGGCGATAAAACCGTCCGCCAGCGCGGCCATACGGGCTTTGCGCGTATGCATATCAGGCACCACTTCCAGTTCGGTCAGGCCGCGATGCGCGGTTTCCGCTTCAACCAGGCGCTCGGGGATAATGCCGACAGCTTCACCGCCCGCCGCCAACACGGCATCTGCCACGATCCCCATCAATCCTTTCTTGCCGCCGCCGTAGATTAAACGGCGCCCCTGTGCGGCCAGCAGCTGCCCCAGTTGACGAGCCTGCTCGGCATAAGCGGGATTGACGCCTTCACTGGCGCCACAAAAAACGCAAATATTGTTTCGCATCCACCTGTTCCTTACTGCACTAAAGAAGCCAGTGGTATAGCGAATTGTCGGCCGGAGTTCAAGTTACGGCTGGGAGTGAGGAAATAAAACATCGAGGTGAACGCGGGGAATAAGGGGGGGGGTAATTGAGTTTTATTGATACGAGAGCATTGGGGGCGATGTGCTTTAAGTCGATTTGGGAATGTTCTGCAAGAGATGGTGGTGGGGGAAGGATGATTCGTCGCTGTGCGACTCACCCTGCGGGCCGCGCTAAAGCGCGTTGTCTCACTGCGTGAGACTCGAACCTTGGTCGAAGCTTCTCATCCTTCCCCGGAGCGGAGCATTATGGATGCGATGCGTTTTAACTTGGTTCAGGGATTTTTTTTAAGGGATGGTGGTGGGGGAAGGATTCGAACCTTCGAAGTCTGTGACGGCAGATTTACAGTCTGCTCCCTTTGGCCGCTCGGGAACCCCACCATGATATTCATGGATTTACTAATTGTTACTCCGGTTTTATCCGGAAGAAACCTGGCCGGCTTCTTTACTGCTTCTTCGCTCCTGGCGGAGAAAAGATGGTGGTGGGGGAAGGATTCGAACCTTCGAAGTCAGTGACGGCAGATTTACAGTCTGCTCCCTTTGGCCGCTCGGGAACCCCACCATATCACATGGCTATTTAACTGG
The DNA here is from genome assembly GCF_052166245.1 of Serratia sp. CY84636. Lineage (NCBI taxonomy): Bacteria > Pseudomonadati > Pseudomonadota > Gammaproteobacteria > Enterobacterales > Yersiniaceae > Serratia > Serratia sp. CY84636. The sequence goes on along the minus strand of NZ_JBJNOX010000002.1, from coordinate 1,085,965 downwards.
CCTTGCTTGCGAGAGCGCTGTCTCGGTAAGCGGGGCGCATCATATCAAATGAAGCGGATGTGTAAAGCATTGAAATGCAGAAAATGAATCGTTTGCCGCTTTTTTATTCTTGACGGTGCATCCCTGAACGAAATGCACCGATTTATTGAACGATTACAGAATAACGGTGCGGTTGCCGTAGACGAAGACGCGCTGTGCCAACACCTGATACAGCGCGCGGCTGAGCACATTTTTCTCTACGTCGCGCCCGGCGCGCATCATATCCTCGGCGGAATAGGTGTGATCGACGTGGATCACGTCCTGCATGATGATCGGGCCTTCGTCGAGATTGTCGTTAACGTAGTGGGCGGTGGCGCCGATGATTTTTACCCCGCGCTCATAGGCCTGGTGGTAAGGGCGCGCGCCGATAAACGCCGGCAGGAACGAATGGTGAATGTTGATCACCTGATTTGGATAATGCTGCACGAAGGCCGGGGTCAGCACGCGCATATATTTGGCCAGCACCACGTAATCCGGCTGATATTGATCGATCTGGGCCGTCATTTCGCGGTCGTGCTGTTCACGCGTCAAGCCTTCGTGGCTCACCAGATGGAAAGGAATATCGAAACGTTCCACGAGCGATTGCAGCGTGTCGTGGTTGCCGATCACGGCGGCGATTTCAACGTCGAGGCCGCCATAGGCGCTTTTCATCAACAGATCGCCCAGGCAGTGGGCCTCTTTGGTGACCAGCACCACGATGCGACGGCGCCCGGTGCTGTGCAGCTCGCGCAGCGAACCTTCCGGCAGCGCGCTGTCCAGATCGGCCAGCAGCGTGTTGTCGTTGAAAATGCCTTCCAGCTCGGTACGCATGAAGAAACGCCCGGTGCGGTGATCGACGAACTCATTATTCTGAACGATATTGAGTTCGTGCTTGTAACAGATGTTGGTGATCTTGGCGATCAGCCCTTTGGCGTCCGGGCAGATGGTGCGTAACACTTTCCGTTGTACATTTTGGTGTGGCATGGGTTTGAGGATCCTGTCTGATACTGAACGGCCTGTCTGCGCAGGCGTAAACGTGAAGCGCCGGCCGGCTAGCGCCCGCAGCACTTCTTGTATTTTTTCCCTGAGCCACAGGGACAAATCGCATTTCTGCCGGGCTGGGGCTTGGTGCCGTCGATATAATACCAACGTTGATCGCGACGAAGGAAGCGCGAGCGCTCATGCATCGCCTGCGGTTCGCCGCTTTCGCCATCGGTAAAACGGGCGATGAATTCGACGAAGCCTTCGTCCGGCTCATGGCCGGCTTTCTCTTCCACGATCGTCAGGCCCAGCCATTCGGTATTTTTAAAGCTGTCGACGATCGCATTGCGCCAGGCTTCGGCGCCGCAGTCGGGGTGCCAGGTAGCGATCAGATAATCGACGTTATGATTCACGTAGGCGGTGAAGCGTGAACGCATCAGCTGGCCGGGTGTCGGCGCCGGTTGGTTGCCGCTGATAAAAGGGGCACAGCATGCGTTATACGCCAGTCCGCTGCCGCATGGGCATGATTCGGGCAAAATAACTCCTGATAAGACGAGGCAGAAAATGAATTTAGCGCATATGTTACCTAACAATATTCGTCAGTGACAATCTACCCTGAAAGCAGATACCCCCTGTTACCGAGAGGATGGCGCTATGCGGCAAATCAAGATCGGACTGGCGCTGGGAGCTGGCTCGGCTAAAGGCTGGGCGCACATCGGCGTGATCAATGCGTTAAAGAAACTGGGAATTGAGGTCGATATCGTTGCCGGCTGCTCTGTCGGTGCGTTAGTGGGCGCGGCGTTCGCCAGCCATCGCCTGCCGGCGATGGAGCAGTGGGTGCGGTCGTTCAGCTATTGGGACGTGATTCGTCTGATGGACTTTTCCTGGCAGCGTGGTGGCCTGTTGCGCGGCGATCGGGTGTTTAACGCCGTCGGACAGCTGTTGAAGATCAACGATATTGCCGAATGCGCGCTGAAGTTCGGCGCCGTGACAACCAATCTCAGCACCGGCCGCGAACTGTGGCTGACAGAAGGCGATATTCATCAGGCGGTGCGCGCTTCCTGCAGCATGCCTGGCCTGTTGGCGCCGGTGTGGGCCGATGGCTATTGGCTGGTGGACGGCGCGGTGGTCAATCCGGTGCCGGTGTCCCTTTGCCGGGCGCTGGGTGCCGATATCGTCATCGCGGTCGATCTGCAGCATGACGCGCACCTGATGCAGCAGGATTTGTTCTCGGTACGCATTGAGGACGAAAGTTCGGACGATGCGCCTGCCGATACTTGGCGCGGGCGTCTGAGAGAGCGCGTCGGCAGAATGCGGCAGCGTAAACCGACGACGGCGCCGACGGCGATGGAGATTATGGGCACCTCGATTCAGATGCTGGAAAATCGCCTGAAGCGTAACCGGATGGCGAGCGATCCGCCGGACGTGCTGATCCAACCTTTTTGCCCGCAAATCTCGACGCTGGATTTCCACCGCGCCGATGAAGCGATCGAGGCAGGGTTACTGGCGGTGGAAAAACAACTGGATCGGTTGTTGCCGTTGATAAAAAATAGATAATTCTCGGTTCTTGGTTGGCAATGCGCGGTCGGTCTGATTCAGACGAGCATAAGTGACCTTTTTGAGCCACTATTACACTATGGAAAGGGACGAGGCTCGGCTGATGGCATTACCACTCACTCACAAACGCATCTTGATCGTTGAGGACGAACAGGTTTTTCGTTCCGTGCTGGTCGGTTATTTGACCTCGCTGGGCGCTGAAACCGGCGAGGCGACCAACGGTTTGCAGGCGCTGAGTGCCGTCGATGACTTCAAGCCCGATCTGATTCTGTGCGATCTCGCGATGCCGGAAATGGGCGGTATCGAATTCGTTGAGCACCTGCGTTTGCAGGGGGGGCAGATCCCGGTGCTGGTGATCTCGGCCACCGACAAGATGGCCGACATTGCCAAGGTGTTACGCTTGGGCGTACAGGATGTCCTGCTGAAGCCCCTGACCGATCTCAATCGCCTGCGTGAAGCGGTGCTGGCGTGTTTATACCCCAATATGTTCACCTCTCAGGCGATGGAAGAGGTTGAGCTGTTTCAGGATTGGGATGCGCTGAGCAAAAACCCTTCCGAAGCCGTCAAACTGCTTAAACAACTGCAACCGCCGGTACAGCAGACCATTGCACATTGCCGGATCAACTATCGGCAGTTAACCACGGGCGAAAATCCCGGTCTGGTGCTGGATATTGCCGCGTTGTCAGAAAAAGACCTGGCATTCTATTGCCTGGACGTCACGCGCGCCGGCGATAATGGCGTATTGGCGGCATTGCTGCTGCGCGCATTATTTAATGGGTTGCTGCAAGACCATCTGGCTAATCAACAGCATCGCCTGCCGCAAATGTCGGCATTGTTAAAGCAGGTTAATCAATTATTGCGACAGGGGAAATTAGATGGCCAATTCCCACTGTTGCTGGGATATTACCACGCCGAAAATAAGAACCTGATTCTGGTGTCCGCCGGGCTGCATGCCAACGTCAATACCGGGGATAATCAAATTCAGCTGAGCAACGGCGTACCGCTGGGGACGCTGGGGGCTACCTATATGAACCAGATCAGTCAACGTTGCACCGCCTGGCAATGTCAGGTGTGGGGCAGCGGGGGCCGATTGCGGCTGATGCTGAGCGCTGAATAACGGGCGCCGAGCGGCGAGATCTTAAGCTATTCACTTATCGGTAATTAAACCGTTTATTTATTCTCCCGATTATCAGAACGGGTAATAGTCCTAAATGTTTTCGATTTGTGTTCTGGCTAATGCTCGGCGCGCATAAGCTGGTATACTCCGGAGGTTTTTTTATATCGAGCCCAAGCTCATAAAATGAGCGCTTTAGCTTTAAGAGAGGAAATAATGCCTGCTGTAAATCGCAAAGTCAGAAAAGCCGTGATCCCGGTTGCAGGCTTGGGTACGCGGATGTTACCGGCCACCAAAGCCATTCCAAAAGAAATGCTGCCGCTGGTTGATAAACCGCTGATCCAATACGTCGTCAATGAGTGTATTGCGGCAGGGATTAACGAGATTGTGCTGGTCACCCACTCCTCCAAAAACTCGATCGAAAACCATTTTGATACCAGTTTCGAACTGGAAGCGATGCTGGAAAAACGCGTCAAGCGCCAATTGCTGGATGAAGTGCAATCGATCTGCCCGAAAGGCGTTACCGTGATGCAAGTCCGTCAGGGGAATGCCAAAGGTTTGGGGCACGCTATCATGTGCGCCTATCCGATGGTGGGTGATGAGCCGGTTGCGGTGGTGCTTCCGGACGTGATCCTCGACGAATATAGCGCCGATCCGAAAAAAGATAACCTGCGCGAAATGTTGCAGCGCTTCGAAACCACCGGCGTCAGCCAGATCATGGTTGAGCCCGTGCCGCATAAAGATGTCGGAAACTACGGCGTAGCCGATTGTAAAGGTGTCAAGCTGCAACCGGGTGAAAGCGCGCCGATGGTCAGCGTGGTCGAGAAGCCGTCGCCGGATAAAGCGCCTTCCAACCTGGCGATTGTCGGTCGTTACGTGCTGTCCGCCGATATTTGGCCGCTGTTGGCGAAAACGCCTCCAGGCGCCGGCGACGAAATTCAGCTGACTGACAGCATCGAAATGTTGATGCAGCAGGAAACGGTGGAAGCGTATCACCTGAAAGGCGTGAGCCATGATTGTGGCAACAAACTGGGTTACATGCAGGCATTTGTGGAATACGGCATGCGCCATGCCAGCCTCGGTAAAGAATTTTCTCAGTGGCTGCAACAGGTTGTTGCCGCTGACAAGAAATAATTGCGTGATGTTTCGTCTTAATTTGAAAAACTAGGATTTTCACATGAAAGTAACAGTTTTTGGTATTGGTTATGTGGGTCTGGTGCAGGCCGCCGTGCTGGCTGAAGTTGGCCATGACGTTATGTGCATTGACGTCGATGAGCGAAAAGTCGAAAACCTGAAAAAAGGCAATATCCCGATTTTTGAACCGGGCCTGACGCCGCTGGTGCAGCAAAACTATGAGGCCGGCCGTCTGCATTTCACTACCGATGCCAAAGCGGGCGTGGCGCACGGGAATATCCAGTTCATCGCCGTCGGTACGCCGCCGGATGAAGACGGTTCCGCTGACCTGAAATATGTCACTGCGGTTGCTCGCACCATCGCTGAGCACATGACCGATCGCAAAGTGGTGATCGACAAATCCACCGTTCCGGTCGGCACGGCGGACAAGGTGCGTCAGGTGATGGCGGATACGCTGGCGAAGCGCGGCAGCAACGTGCCGTTCGACGTGGTGTCTAACCCGGAATTCCTGAAAGAAGGCGCGGCGGTGGCAGACTGCATGCGCCCTGAGCGCATCGTGATCGGCACCGATAATCTAGAGGTGATCGAACCTATTCGCGAGCTGTACGAGCCGTTTAACCGCAATCACGATCGTATGATCATGATGGATATCCGCAGCGCAGAGCTGACCAAATATGCCGCCAACTGTATGCTGGCGACCAAGATCAGCTTTATGAACGAAATGTCCAACCTAGCGGAAATGCTGGGTGCGGACATTGAGAAAGTGCGTCAGGGCATCGGTTCTGACTCACGCATCGGTTATCACTTCATATACCCTGGCTGCGGCTACGGTGGTTCTTGCTTCCCGAAAGATGTCCAGGCGTTGATCCGCACGGCGGAGCAGATCGGTTACCAACCGAAGCTGCTGCAGGCGGTAGAGCAGGTCAACTACCAACAGAAAGACAAGCTGAACAGCTTTATCAAAGACTACTTCGGCAGCGATCTGAAGGGTAAAACCTTCGCGCTGTGGGGCCTGGCGTTCAAGCCGAATACCGATGACATGCGTGAGGCGTCCAGCCGCGTGCTGATGGAGAAGTTGTGGGCTGCCGGCGCCACCGTTCAAGCCTACGATCCGGAAGCGATGAACGAAGTTCAACGCATCTATGGTCAGCGCGACGATTTGAAGCTGATGGGAACCAAAGAAGCTGCGTTGCACGGCGCCGATGCTTTGGTGATCTGCACTGAATGGCAGAACTTCCGCGCACCGGACTTCGATGTGATCAAGAGTGCACTGAAGCAGCCGGTGATCTTTGATGGGCGTAACCTGTACGATCCTGAGCGTTTGGAAAATCGCGGCTTTACCTACTACGCGATTGGCCGCGGAGCCTCGATTAAACCAGTTATTTAAGGAGTGGGTATGAAATTCCTGGTTACAGGCGCCGCAGGGTTTATTGGTTATCACGTTGCAGAGCGTTTATTGGCCGCCGGCCATCAGGTTGTCGGCATCGATAACCTGAACGACTATTATGACGTGGGCCTGAAAATGGCTCGTCTGGACAGACTGACGGATAAGCCGGGATTCCGCTTTATCAAGCTGGATTTGGCTGACCGTGAAGGTATGGCGGCATTGTTTGCCGAGCAGCAGTTCCAGCGAGTCATTCATTTGGGTGCTCAAGCCGGCGTACGTTACTCGCTGGTCAACCCGTTGGCTTATGCGGATGCCAACCTGATTGGCCATTTAAACGTTCTGGAAGGCTGCCGTCACAATAAGGTCGAGCATTTACTTTATGCTTCCTCCAGCTCGGTATATGGCCTGAATCGCAAGTTGCCTTTTGCCACGGAAGACAGTGTCGATCATCCGGTGTCATTGTATGCGGCAACCAAAAAAGCCAATGAGCTGATGTCGCACAGTTATTCCCACTTATACGGTCTCCCGACGACCGGACTGCGGTTCTTTACCGTATATGGCCCTTGGGGGCGTCCGGACATGGCGCTGTTCAAATTCACCAAAGCCATATTGGCGGGGGAGAGCATCGACGTATATAACCATGGCGAAATGCATCGCGATTTTACTTACATCGATGATATCGCTGAGGCGATAGTGCGCTTGCAGGCGGTTATTCCGCAGGCAAATCCATCCTGGACCGTTGAACAGGGATCGCCGGCGACCAGTTCTGCTCCGTACCATGTTTATAATATCGGCAATAGCGCTCCCGTAAAACTGATGGAATATATCAGCGCGCTGGAGCAGGCATTGGGGGTCACCGCCCGTAAGAATATGCTGCCGATGCAACCAGGCGATGTGATGGATACCAGTGCGGATACGGAAGAGCTTTATCGTGACATTGGTTTCAAACCGGAAACCGGCGTTGAAGAGGGTGTGAAGCGCTTTGTTGACTGGTATAAGGCATTCTATCAGGTTCAATAATTGGACGAGATTTAATGCGATACAGGGGCCTTAGGGTCCCTTTTTTTTCACTGAAATTTCATGATCGAAGGAAAAGCGAATTAGGATATTTACTAAAAGGATAGGAGGGCGGGTACAGAACGATAAGATTTAAAATGAAAAGGCCCCCCGCAGGGAGCCTTTCAGATACGGACTGAATCGCTATTACAGCAGGAAATCGTCCAGAGATTTACCTTGCTCTTCGATAGCTTTCTTAATCACCGCAGGAGTACGGCCTTGGCCGGTCCAGGTTTTCAGCTCGCCGTTTTCGTCTTTATATTGGTATTTAGCAGGACGTGCTGCACGTTTTGCTTTACCGGCAGCCTTGTTGGCAGCCATGGTTTGCAGCAGTTCATTCGGGTCGATACCGTCAGCAATCAGCATTTCGCGGTATTGCTGCAGCTTACGAGTGCGTTCTTCGATTTCTGCTTGAGCCTGGCTGTCTTCTTCGCGACGTTCGTTCACAACAACTTCCAGTTTCTCGAGCATTTCTTCCAGCGTTTCCAGCGTGCATTCTCTTGCCTGGGCGCGCAGGGTGCGGATGTTGTTCAAAATCTTTAATGCTTCGCTCATTGTCCTAGTCTCAAATTATATTGGTGGGGGGCGTCTCGATAATAATAGAGTGCTCTTTTCTTTTCTGCAATAGCCAAATTGACTTGAATACTCAAATTTACCTTTAAAAAAACCGTTAATCGGATCAGTCCGACAAATAATAGGAAGGCCTGTTAACTATTACCTTCATCGAGCTTAAGTCAAAATTTCAGCAGGCAGGCTTTAAAGGGCGCGTGTCGCAAGGCTTTCATCGATAAGTTATCGCCGTAATTTATATCAATATTACAATGGGTTCTGTGGGCTTAATCACGCCATGGCAAGGCAGACATTGTAAACAATAGGGGTATATAGGTAAAGATTGCGTCAGGTAACGTCGGGGCGTCGGCGAAGGCGATTAAATGCCCGTTATTGGCCTCACGTATAAATAGACAGGCGTTCCGCCGCAGCTACAGCGCCTGCAGAGGGGAAAGGGCGGCTATGCATTAATGGGCAAATGCCTGTGGCTAACCATTAGCAAGAATTAATAGTGATGACAGGCATACATTATCCTGTAAATAGCTGTAAAAAGAACATGCCGACAGAACGATATGTTTCGCTTGAAAGCGCATTATTACGGCGAACGCAATATTCGTTCGCTTTGGGCTGAGCCGGGGGTCGGGTTATGGTACACTCACCGTCCTAATCAACATTTGAATATTTCTTATACCATCGGAGTGGCGGGGCCATGGCTCAACTTTATTTTTATTACTCTGCGATGAATGCCGGCAAGTCTACCGCGCTGCTACAGTCTTCATATAACTATCAAGAGCGTGGTATGCGCACGCTGGTGTTCACCGCGGAGATCGATCACCGCTATGGCGTAGGCAAAGTCAGCTCGCGCATCGGGTTATCTTCACAGGCCCAGCTCTATAACAACGACTCAATGCTCTTCGCCATGATTCAGCAAGAGCATCAACAGCAGCAGGTGCATTGTGTGCTGCTCGATGAAAGCCAGTTCCTGACCAAAGCGCAGGTTGAGCAATTGTGCGATGTGGTGGACCAACTGGACATTCCCGTATTGTGTTACGGCCTGCGCACCGATTTTCTCGGTGAGTTGTTTACCGGCAGCCACTATTTGCTGGCCTGGGCCGATAAGCTGGTGGAATTGAAAACCATCTGTCACTGCGGGCGCAAAGCCAATATGGTGCTGCGACTGGACGAGAATGGCAAAGCGATGCATGCCGGTGAACAGGTGGTGATTGGCGGTAACGAGAGCTATGTCTCCGTCTGCCGCAAGCATTATAAAGAGGCGATTCACTCCCTGGACTAAGGGTGAAAATGCCGCCAGAGCCCGCTGAAGCGTTTTGGCGGCGTGAATCGAAATGCAGCGCCTCAGGCGCAATAAAAAACCCGCCGTTTGGCGGGTTTTTTTATCGGTTCACGGAACCGTTATTTCTTGGGCTTCTTTACCGCGGCTTTGGCGGCAGCCGGAGCGGCCGCTTCCTCTTCTACCGCTTCGCTGAATTCGCGGCCGTAGAAGGTATCCAGCATGATTTGCTTCAGCTCGGCAATCAGCGGATAGCGTGGGTTGGCGCCGGTACATTGGTCGTCGAATGCATCTTCCGACAGCTTGTCGACTTTCGCCAGGAAGTCCGCTTCCTGCACACCCGCTTCACGGATGGAGGTTGGGATGCCCAACTCGGTTTTCAGCTCGTCCAGCCAGGCCAGCAGTTTCTCAATCTTCTGCGCAGTGCGGTCGCCCGGTGCGCTCAGGCCGAGGTGGTCGGCGATTTCAGCGTAGCGGCGGCGCGCCTGAGGGCGGTCGTACTGGCTGAAGGCCGTCTGCTTGGTCGGGTTGTCGTTCGCGTTGTAGCGAATGACGTTGGAAATCAGCATCGCGTTGGCCAGGCCGTGCGGAATGTGGAACTCCGAACCCAGCTTGTGCGCCATGGAGTGACAGACCCCGAGGAAGGCGTTGGCGAAGGCGATACCGGCGATGGTGGCGGCGTTGTGCACGCGTTCACGGGCAACCGGATTTTTCGCGCCTTCTTTATAGCTGGCCGGCAGATACTCTTTCAACAGTTTCAGCGCTTGCAACGCCTGGCCGTCGGAGTATTCGTTCGCCAGCACCGAAACGTAGGCTTCCAGCGCGTGGGTGACCGCATCCAGACCGCCGAAGGCGCACAGGGATTTCGGCATGTTCATCACCAGGTTGGCATCGACAATTGCCATGTCCGGGGTCAGCGCATAGTCGGCCAACGGGTATTTCTGTCCGGTGGTGTCGTCGGTTACGACGGCAAACGGCGTGACTTCCGAACCGGTGCCTGACGTGGTGGTGATGGCGATCATTTTCGCTTTCACGCCCATTTTCGGGAACTTGTAGATACGCTTACGGATGTCCATGAAGCGCAGCGCCAGATCCTCGAAGTGGGTTTCAGGATGTTCGTACAGCACCCACATGATTTTCGCGGCGTCCATCGGCGAACCGCCGCCCAGCGCGATGATGACGTCCGGTTTGAAGGAGTTCATCTGCTCTGCGCCCTTGCGCACGATGCTCAGCGTCGGATCGGCTTCCACTTCGAAGAACACTTCGGTTTCGATGCCGTGAGACTTCAGAACCTTGGTGATCTGGTCGGCATAGCCGTTGTTGAACAGGAAACGGTCGGTCACGATGAAGGCGCGTTTTGCCCCGTCGGTCGCCACTTCTTCCAGCGCGATAGGCAGCGAGCCCCGGCGGAAGTAGATCGATTTCGGAAGTTTATGCCACAACATGTTTTCTGCTCGCTTCGCTACAGTTTTCTTGTTGATCAGGTGTTTAGGTCCGACGTTCTCAGAGATGGAGTTACCACCCCAGGAGCCGCAACCCAGCGTCAGCGAAGGCGCGAGTTTGAAGTTATACAGGTCGCCGATACCGCCCTGAGAAGCCGGGGTGTTGATCAGGATACGAGCCGTTTTCATTTTATCGCCGAAGTAGGCGATGCGAGCCGTTTGGTTATCCTGGTCGGTGTACAGGCAGGAGGTGTGGCCGATACCGCCCATGGCGACCAGTTTCTCAGCTTTGGCGACGGCGTCTTCGAAATCTTTGGCCCGGTACATCGCCAGGGTAGGCGACAGTTTTTCATGGGCGAAAGGCTCGGACTCGTCGACCAGCTTCACTTCGCCGATCAGCACTTTGGTGTTGGCCGGCACTTTGATGCCCGCCATCTCGGCGATTTTCGGTGCGGATTGCCCCACGATGGCCGCGTTCAGACCGCCGTTTTTCAGGATGATGTCCTGAACCGCTTTCAGTTCTTTACCCTGCAGCAGATAGCCGCCGTGGGAAGCGAAACGTTCGCGTACCGCATCATAAATAGCGTCGACGACGATGACCGACTGTTCGGAAGCGCAGATAACGCCGCTGTCGAAGGTTTTGGACATCAGGATAGAGGCGACCACGCGCTTGATGTCTGCGGTTTCGTCTACCACGACCGGGGTATTACCGGCACCGACGCCGATGGCAGGCTTGCCGGAGCTGTAGGCGGCCTTCACCATGCCCGGGCCACCGGTGGCCAGGATCAGGTTGATGTCCGGGTGGTGCATCAGCTGGTTGGACAGCTCGACGGTCGGTTGATCGATCCAACCGATGATGTCTTTTGGCGCGCCGGCGGCGATAGCGGCCTGCAGCACGATATCGGCGGCTTTATTGGTGGCATTCTTCGCACGCGGGTGCGGCGAGAAGATGATGCCGTTACGGGTTTTCAGGCTGATCAGCGCTTTGAAGATCGCGGTAGAAGTTGGGTTGGTGGTAGGAACGATACCGCAAATCAGGCCGATAGGTTCGGCGATGGTGATGGTACCGAAGGTGTCATCTTCAGACAGGATGCCACAGGTTTTTTCGTCTTTATAGGCGTTGTAGATGTACTCGGAAGCGAAGTGGTTTTTGATCACTTTGTCTTCGACGATACCCATTCCGGATTCTTCCACGGCCATTTTGGCCAACGGGATACGGGCATCAGCAGCGGCGAGGGCGGCAGCGCGGAAGATTTTATCCACTTGCTCTTGAGTGAAGTTGGCATATTCGCGCTGGGCTTTTTTGACACGTGCGACAAGCTCGTTCAGTTCAGCGACATTCGTTACAGCCATAATGCTCTCCTGATAATGTTAAACTCTTTCAGTAAATAAGCCGTGCGAGCCACTAGTATAGTCCTAACGGGAATAAACGGTGATGAGAATACCGGGGCTTTCCCGCGTTATTTCTTCGCATGCTGCTGATTTGCTTAAAGAGCTTTACCCTACGCCAGCCGGAGGGGCAGACCGTGAGGAGAACAGAATCGGCGATGTGGCCACCCACTTTGTTCTACTCCCTGCCTACGACTAAGAGCTTACCCACTGTTGGGTAGTTGATTTGTGATCTAAATCATGAAAACTGCAAGCTGACACCTTTCAGCTTGCGGGTGTTGGGAATCATTCTTGATAACTGTGAGCAATGACTCTTTTTTCAACATAAAAAATCAAAAGGCCATACATCACTTTAACAAAGGGCATTTGTTTCGCTGCATAACTTGCTGACAGTCAAAAATGCTGCTCTGGCCGGATGGATTACCCGCGGCAATTCCATTACATTAGCGCGCATAGGCAGCACACCTTTTTATAGTACTTAACGCGGAGCCATCTGTGGGCCAATCTCTGTTGGATCTTTCCGGCTTTATCAAGTTCTTTGTCGGTCTGTTTGCACTGGTCAACCCGGTGGGCATTTTGCCGGTGTTCATCAGCATGACCAGTTACCAGGCGGAAGCGGGGCGCAATAAAACCAACCTGACCGCCAACCTGTCGGTCGCCATCATTCTGTGGACCTCGCTGTTCCTGGGGGAAGGGATCCTGCGGATGTTCGGCATCTCTATCGATTCGTTCCGCATCGCCGGCGGTATTCTGGTGGTGACCATCGCCATGTCGATGATCAGCGGCAAGCTGGGGGAAGACAAACAGAACAAACAGGAGAAGTCGGAGAGCGCGATCCGCGAAAGCATCGGCGTGGTGCCGTTAGCGCTGCCGCTGATGGCGGGGCCGGGGGCGATCAGTTCTACCATCGTGTGGAGCTCCCGTTATCACAACTGGCAAAGCCTGCTCGGTTTTACGGTCGCTATCGCCTTGTTCGCCTTTTGCTGCTGGCTGTTGTTCCGCGCCGCGCCGCTGTTGGTGCGTTTGCTGGGGCAGACCGGCATCAACGTGATCACCCGTATCATGGGTCTGCTGCTGATGGCGCTCGGCATCGAGTTTATCGTTACCGGCATTAAGGCGATATTCCCCGGCTTGTTGTAATACGCCTTGTTTAGCCGCGCACCTTTCGCGTTAGCGCGGCTAAAATTAATTTTAAAGTTTAAATTATTTATTGGCTCGCATTATTATAGTGCACAGGATGAATAAAATTTATGCGGTTGCACTCTTATGTTGCATAAATCTCATGTTGTTGCTCAAAAAAAACGCTAAGCGTTATTTCTATCACTTTTCCTCCCCCATTTCTGCCCATTTCGCCCCCGCTAAACGGTCACGCTGTTGTTAAATTAGTCACATCATTCTGTGGGGCTTGTCTCACTTTCATCCAGGTGTTATTAGTGATTAACCGCACATAGGCAGGTGTTTGTTCTTTGAATGGTTAGATTGTTAACTGAATGTTTCTTTTTGCAGCGGTGAGATCGTGCTGATGGTTTCAATTGAAATGAATGTGGTTTTTTTGTCTTTAAAATCATGCTGATGATCTCGATTCTTCCTGCCTTCTATCTTGGGGGCCGGATTGGGCTTCGTGCGATAAAAGAGAATTGCTTAACATTTTCGTAAAATTTATTGGCTATGGAATTTGGCTTCTGCTAATTTCCGAGCAACTTTCCCGTGGTCAATTAACTGAAATGCGCCACAAAAACGGGAATGATTTTTGCTGGTATCCGTTTATTTAGAATTCTTATAAACACTTCACAAACTTCGATAAGCGATGCTTGTCGGTGAAAAGGAGCCTCGATTATGCAGCAAACCCTGAAGCGTACTTCTTTGACCTTGTTGATTAGCGGCGCGCTGGGCGCCGGCGCCGTAAATAGCAGTTTGGCGGCAGAGGTTCCGGCCGGCGTCCAATTGGCGCAGCAGCAGAATATTGTGATCAACAACGGTAGCGAAGTGGCTTCATTGGATCCGCATAAGGTCGAGGGCGTCCCGGAAAGCAATATCATTCTTAACCTGCTGGAAGGGCTGGTGAGCACCGACGCCAACGGGCATGTGGTGCCGGCGGCGGCGACAAGCTGGGAAAACCAGAATTATCAGCAGTGGACCTTCCACCTGCGCCCCGGCGCGGTGTGGAGCGACGGCAGCCCGGTGACCGCGCAAGACTTCGTCTACAGCTGGCAGCGTCTGGCCGATCCGAAAATCGCTTCGCCCTATGCCAGCTACCTGCAATACACCAAAGTCGAGAATATCGACGACATCCTGACCGGGAAGAAGAGCCCGCAGACCCTCGGCGTTAAGGCGCTGGACGACCAGACGCTGCAGGTGACCCTGAGCGAACCGGTGCCGTATTTCATCAGCATGCTGAGCCACACGTCGCTCAAACCGGTGAAACAGGCGGTGGTGGAGAAATTCGGCGATAAATGGACGCTGCCCGCCAACTATGTCGGCAACGGCGCTTACCGCCTGAAAGAGTGGGTGGTGAACGAGCGCATTGTGCTGGAGCGCAGCCCGAGCTACTGGAACAACAAGCAAACGGTGATCAATCAGGCGACCTTCCTGCCGATTACCTCGGAAGTCAGTGACGTCAACCGCTTCCGCAGCGGCGAGATCGACATCACCAACAGCGCCATTCCGCCGTACCTGTACGTCAAGATGAAACGCGAAATGCCCGAGCAGCTGCACGTTAACCCTTATCTGTGCACCTTCTATTACGAGCTCAATAACAAGCGGGCGCCGTTCACCGATCCGCGCGTGCGTACGGCGGTGAAGATGACGCTGGATCGCGACATTATCGCCAACAAGATCATGGGCCAGGGGCAAATCCCGGCCTACAGCTTCACGCCAACCTTCACGGAAGGCGCCAGCTTCACTCAGCCTGCGTGGGCCGGCTGGAGTCAGGAGCAACGCAACGCCGAAGCCAGGAAACTGCTGGCGGAAGCGGGCTACAGTGACGCCAAGCCGCTGAAGTTCTCGCTGCTGTACAACACCTCCGATCAAAACAAACAACAGGCGATCGCTGCCGCGTCGATGTGGAAGAAGAACCTGGGCGCCGAGGTCACGCTGCGCAACCAGGAATGGAAAACGTCGCTGGAGAGCCGCCATCAGGGGCAATACGACGTGGCGCGCGCCACCTGGTGCGGGGATTACAACGAACCCAGCGCGTTCCTGAACCTGGTTCTGTCCAACAGCAGCATCAATACCGTGTTCTACAAGAGCCCGGCGTTCGACGCCATCATGGCCGCCACGCTGAAGGCGCCGGATGAGGCCGCGCGCGCCGCGCTCTATCAGCAGGCGGAAGCGCAGCTGGACAAAGACTCCGCGTTGGTCCCGGTTTATTACCGCGTCAGCGCGCGTTTGATCAAGCCGACGGTGGGTGGGTTCACCGGCAAAGACCCGCTGGACTATACCGACGTTAAAAATCTTTACATTATCAAGCAGTAAAGGGGTATTCCTCACGCCGAGGGGCAGGGGAATATAGGGAAGGCCGGCCGCCGCATTCGTTCCGCGGCGGCGGGAAAACAAAGTCCGCTTACGGGCAACGCGGGTTCCACGAAGAGCCTGTGATAATAAAAAACTGGAGTCGATAAGTATGACCAACATCACGAAGAAAACGCTCATTGCCGCCGGCGTCATCGCCGCGCTGGGTATCACAGCAACCACCAGCGCTTTCGCCGCTGACGTCCCGGCGGGCGTGCAGCTGGCCGACAAGCAAGAAATCGTCAAAAACAACGGTTCCGAAGTGCAGTCGCTGGATCCGCACAAGATCGAGGGCGTGCCGGAAAACAACGTCACGCGCGACCTGATGGAAGGCCTGGCGAACAACAGCCCGGACGGTTCCATCGTGCCGGGCGTCGCGGAAAGCTGGGATAACAAGGATTTCAAAGTCTGGACCTTCCACCTGCGTAAAGACGCAAAATGGTCCAACGGCAAGCCGGTGACGGCGCAAGATTTCGTCTACAGCTGGCAGCGCGTGGTGGATCCGAAAACCGCGTCGCCTTACGCCAGCTACCTGCAGTACGCCCATGTGGAAAACGTCGATGACATCATCGCCGGTAAAAAAGACAAGTCGACGCTGGGCGTGAAGGCCATCGACGACCACACCTTCCAGGTGACCCTGAGCGAGCCGGTGCCTTATCTGGTTGAAATGACCCCGCACTACGCCATGAAGCCGGTTTACAAAGACGCGGTAGAGAAGTTTGGCGAGAAGTGGACGCTGCCGGCCAACTACGTCAGCAACGGCGCTTACAAACTGAAAGACTGGATTGTCAACGAACGCATCGTACTGGAACGCAACCCGGAATATTGGGATAACGCCAAAACCATCATCAATAAAGTGACGTTCCTGCCTATTTCGTCGGAAGTGACCGACGTTAACCGCTACCGCACCGGTGAAATCGACATGACCTACAACAACATGCCGATCGAACTGTTCCAGAAGCTGAAGAAAGAGATCCCGAAAGAGGTGCATGTCGATCCTTACCTGTGCACCTATTACTACGAAATCAACAACCAGAAGGCGCCGTTCACCGATGCGCGCGTGCGTGAAGCGCTGAAGCTGGGCATGGACCGCGACATCATCGTCAACAAGGTGAAAAACCAGGGCGACCTGCCGGCCTATAGCTTTACGCCGCCATACACCGACGGCGCCAAGCTGACCGCACCGGAGTGGTTCGGCTGGACGCAGGAAAAACGCAACGAAGTGGCGAAGAAACTGCTGGCCGACGCCGGCTACGGCCCGGGCAAACCGCTGACCTTCTCCCTGTTGTACAACACCTCCGATCTGCACAAGAAGCTGGCGATCGCCGCCGCCTCCATCTGGAAGAAAAACCTGGGCGTGGACGTGAAGCTGGTGAACCAGGAGTGGAAAACCTTCCTGGATACCCGTCATCAGGGCACCTATGACGTGGCGCGCGCCGGCTGGTGTGCCGACTACAACGAGCCGAGCTCGTTCCTGAACATGATGCTGTCCGACAGCAGCAGTAATACCCCGCACTACAAGAGCGCCGAGTTCGACAAGCTGATGGCCAACGTGTTGACCGCGAAGACCAAAGACGAGCGCGCCGAGCTGTATCAGAAAGCGGAAGTTCAGCTGGACAAAGATTCCGCCATCGTTCCGCTGTATTACTATGTGAACGCCCGTTTGGTGAAACCTTACGTCGGTGGTTACACCGGCAAAGACCCGCTTGATAACGTGTACGACAAAAACCTGTACATCATCAAGCATTGATACGGTAAGAGCCGGCGGCGCAGGCCGCCGGCCCATGTTGAGAATAATAAGCCGTCATCAGGCTGTCGCACAGGGTTAGGGCAATGCTTAAATTTATACTTCGTCGCTTGTTGGAAGCGATCCCGACACTATTTATCCTTATCACCATCTCATTCTTCATGATGCGCCTGGCACCCGGCAGTCCATTTACCGGGGAACGCGCATTGCCGCCGGAAGTTATGGCGAACATCGAAGCCAAATATCATTTGAACGACCCGATCTGGAAACAGTACGGTCATTATCTGGCGCAGCTTGCGCAGGGAGACTTCGGCCCGTCCTTTAAATACAAGGACTATTCGGTGAACGATCTGGTCGCCAGCTCTTTCCCGGTGTCCGCCAAACTCGGCCTGGCCGCGTTTCTGCTGGCGGTGGTGCTGGGGGTGAGCGCAGGCGTGATTGCCGCGCTGAATCAGAACACCAAATGGGACTACACGGTGATGGGGTTCGCCATGACCGGGGTGGTGATACCCAGTTTCGTGGTGGCGCCGCTGCTGGTGCTGATCTTCGCCATCACGCTGAAATGGCTGCCGGGCGGTGGCTGGAACGGCGGCGCGCCTAAATTCATCATCCTGCCGATGGTGGCGCTGTCGCTGGCCTATATCGCCAGCATCGCCCGTATCACGCGTGGCTCGATGATTGAAGTGCTGCACTCCAACTTCATCCGTACCGCGCGCGCCAAAGGCTTGCCGATGCGTCGCATTATTTTCCGCCACGCGCTGAAGCCGGCGCTGCTGCCGGTGCTGTCCTACATGGGGCCGGCGTTCGTCGGTATCATCACCGGATCGATGGTGATCGAAACCATCTACGGTCTGCCGGGGATCGGCCAGCTGTTCGTTAACGGCGCGCTGAACCGTGACTACTCCCTGGTGCTGAGCCTGACCATTCTGGTGGGCGCCCTGACCATTCTGTTCAACGCGATCGTCGATGTGCTGTATGCGGTCATCGATCCGAAAATCCGTTATTAATCTGGAGCACGCGAATGATGTTGACTAAAAAGAACAGCGAAGCTCTGGAAAACTTCAGCGAGAAGCTGGAAGTGGAAGGGCGCAGCCTGTGGCAAGACGCGCGTCGGCGCTTTATGCACAACCGCGCGGCGGTCAGCAGCCTGTTTATTCTGGTGCTGATCACGCTGTTTGTGGCGCTGGCGCCGATGCTGTCGCAGTTTGCCTACGACGACACCGACTGGGCGATGATGTCCGCCGCCCCAAGCCTGGAATCGGGGCACTATTTCGGCACTGACTCCTCCGGGCGCGATCTGCTGGTGCGCGTGGCGATCGGCGGGCGCATCTCGCTGATGGTCGGCGTGGCGGCGGCGCTGGTGGCGGTGGTGGTGGGCACGCTGTACGGCGCAATGTCCGGCTATCTGGGCGGCAAGGTCGACTCGGTGATGATGCGCCTGCTGGAGATCCTCAACTCCTTCCCGTTCATGTTCTTCGTGATCCTGCTGGTGACCTTCTTCGGCCAGAATATCCTGCTCATCTTCGTGGCGATCGGCATGGTGTCGTGGCTGGATATGGCGCGTATCGTGCGCGGCCAAACCCTCGGCCTGAAGCGTAAGGAATTCATCGAAGCGGCGCTGGTGTGCGGCGTCTCCACGCGCAATATCGTGCTGCGCCATATCGTGCCGAACGTGCTCGGCGTGGTGGTGGTGTATGCGTCGCTGCTGGTGCCGAGCATGATCCTGTTCGAATCCTTCCTCAGTTTCCTGGGGCTGGGCACGCAGGAGCCGCTCAGCAGCTGGGGCGCATTGCTCAGCGACGGCGCCAACTCAATGGAAGTTTCACCGTGGTTGCTGCTGTTCCCGGCGGGTTTCCTGGTTGTCACTCTGTTCTGTTTCAACTTTATCGGCGATGGCCTGCGTGACGCCCTCGACCCGAAAGATCGTTAAGGAGTGCAATCATGAGCACCATTGAACATCCTCAACTGCAAACCGGCGCCGGGGTCAAAACGTCGCCGCTGCTGGACGTGAAAGACCTGCGCGTTACGTTCTCCACCCCGGACGGCGACGTGACGGCGGTGAACGATCTGAACTTCGACCTGCGCGCCGGGGAAACGCTGGGCATCGTCGGTGAGTCCGGCTCCGGTAAATCGCAGACAGCATTCGCTCTGATGGGCCTGCTGGCCAGCAATGGCCGCATCGGCGGTTCGGCCAAATTCAACGGCCGTGAAATCCTCAACCTGCCGGAAAATCAGCTCAACAAGCTGCGGGCGGAAGAGATCTCGATGATCTTCCAGGACCCGATGACCTCGCTCAACCCTTATATGCGCGTTGGCGAACAGCTGATGGAAGTGCTGATGCTGCATAAGAAAATGAGCAAAAGCGAAGCCTTTGAAGAGTCGGTACGCATGCTCGACGCGGTGAAAATGCCGGAAGCGCGCAAGCGCATGCGCATGTATCCGCATGAGTTTTCCGGCGGCATGCGCCAGCGCGTGATGATCGCCATGGCGCTGCTGTGTCGACCAAAGCTGCTGATCGCCGACGAACCGACCACCGCGCTGGACGTGACCGTCCAGGCGCAGATCATGACGCTGCTCAACGAGCTGAAGCGCGAGTTCAACACCGCCATCATCATGATCACCCACGACCTGGGCGTGGTGGCCGGCATCTGCAACAAGGTGCTGGTGATGTACGCCGGCCGCACCATGGAATACGGCAGTGCGCGCGAGGTGTTCTACCAGCCGAGCCACCCGTACTCTATCGGTCTGTTGAACGCGGTGCCGCGTCTCGATGCCGAAGGCGAAGCGTTGCTGACCATTCCCGGCAACCCGCCGAACCTGCTGCGGTTGCCGAAAGGCTGCCCGTTCCAGCCGCGCTGTCCGTACGCCATGGAGCAGTGCGCGAGCGCTCCGCCGTTGGAGCAATTTGGGGAAGGGCGCCTGCGCGCCTGCTTTAAACCGGTGGAGGCGTTGGTATGACAGCGGTAACCGACAAGAAAGTGCTGCTCGAAGTGGCCGATCTGAAAGTGCACTTCGACATTCATGACGATAAACAGTGGTTCTGGCAGCCGCCGAAAACCCTGAAAGCGGTCGATGGCGTCACGCTGCGGCTGTTCGAGGGGGAAACCCTGGGCGTGGTCGGCGAATCCGGCTGTGGCAAATCCACCTTCGCGCGCGCCATCATCGGCCTGGTGAAGGCCACCAGCGGGCGCGTTGCCTGGCTGGGGAAAGATCTGCTGGGCATGAGCGACGCCGACTGGCGCAAAACCCGCAGCGATATTCAGATGATCTTCCAGGATCCGCTGGCGTCGCTCAACCCGCGCATGACCATCGGCGAGATCATCGCCGAGCCGCTGCGCACCTACTACCCGAAAATGCCGCGTCAGGAAGTGAAGGACAAGGTCAAGGCAATGATGCTGAAGGTCGGTCTGCTGCCTAACCTGATCAACCGCTACCCGCACGAGTTTTCCGGCGGCCAGTGCCAGCGTATCGGCATCGCACGCGCGCTGATCCTCGAGCCGAAGCTGGTGATCTGCGACGAGCCGGTCTCCGCGCTGGACGTATCGATTCAGGCGCAGGTGGTGAACCTGTTGCAGCAGCTGCAGCGCGAAATGGGCCTGTCACTGATCTTTATCGCCCACGACTTGGCGGTGGTGAAGCACATTTCCGATCGCGTGCTGGTGATGTATCTGGGCCATGCGGTGGAGCTGGGCACCTATGACGAGGTGTACCACAACCCGCAGCACCCTTACACCAAAGCGCTGATGTCGGCGGTGCCGATCCCGGATCCGGACAAGGAGAAGGAGAAGCAGATCCAGCTGTTGGAAGGGGAGCTGCCTTCGCCGATCAACCCGCCGACCGGCTGCGTGTTCCGCACCCGCTGCCCGATAGCCGGGCCGGAGTGCGCCAAGACGCGTCCGCTGCTGGAGGGCAGTTTCCGCCACGCGGTGTCCTGCCTGAAGGTCGATCCGCTGTAATGTGCCGCTAGTCGGCAACAAAAAGCCCCGCTGAATGAGCGGGGCTTTTTTTATCCGATGCGCTAACGGCGAATCACTCTTTCCACAGAATGTGGCACAGCTTGTGGTCTTTCTCGCGGCAGATCAGCACGCGGGCGAACACGTCGTTGATCGGCTCGCCGTCGCTGTCCGCCAGACCGATCACCACCTCGGCGAAGAAGTCCGGGTTCAGGTCGTAATCCACGTGCTCGCTCCAGTCTTCGGACGGATCGTACAGTTCGGCGCCGCCGCGCTCTTCAAACTGCAGGTTGAACAGCAGAATATCCGCCGGATCCAGATTGTCGCCGGCCAATTCGAGGAAGATGTCGTAGGCCTGTTCCAGCGTTTCGTCTTCGGTAAGGCGGTTATTCAAATCCATAAAAAAATCCTGATAACAAATGATTTGGCGCTATTAAAGCACGCTCGCCGCGGCTTTTACAGCAGCGGGCTGAAAAAGTAGAACAGGCGCTCGACCAGGCGATGCCAGAACGGCCGCTTCAGCCACTCTTTGGCGTTCAGCAGCTGGGAACGGGCGATGTAATCTTCCTGCACGCAGGCCAAATCGCTGCCGAAGCCGTCATCGTCGATCACCAGCGTGATTTCGAAATTCAGCCACAGGCTGCGCATGTCCAGATTGACGGTGCCGACCAGGCTGAGCTGGCCGTCCACCAGCACGCTCTTGGTATGCAGCAGGCCGCCTTCGAACTGATAGATCTTAACCCCGGCCTCCAGCAGCTCGGAGAAGAACGCGCGGCTGGCCCAGCGTACCATCATCGAATCGTTGTCGCGCGGCACGATGATGCTGACCTCGACGCCGCGCAGGGCGGCGGTGCAAATGGCGTGCAGCAGATCGTCACTCGGCACGAAGTACGGCGTGGTCATGATCAGCTGCTCGCGGGCGGAATAGACCGCGGTCAGCAACGCCTGGTGGATCATCTCCTCGGGGAAGCCGGGGCCGGAGGCGATCACCTGAATGGTATGGCCGCTTTCCTGCTCGAACGGCATGATGTTGACGTCCGGCGGTGGCGGCAGAATGCGCTTGCCGGTTTCAATCTCCCAGTCGCAGGCATAGACGATGCCCATGGTGGTGGCCACCGGGCCTTCCATGCGCGCCATCAGATCGATCCATTGGCCGACGCCCGCATCCTGCTTGAAGTAGCGCGGATCGACCATGTTCATGCTGCCGGTATAGGCGATGTAGTTGTCGATCAGCACCACCTTGCGGTGCTGGCGCAGGTCCATGCGGCGTAGAAATACGCGCAGCAGGTTGACTTTCAGCGCCTCGACCACTTCGATGCCGGCGTTGCGCATCATCGCCGGGTAGGGGCTGCGGAAAAATTGCAGGCTGCCGGCGGAGTCGAGCATCAGGCGGCAGTGTACGCCGCGTCGGGCGGCGGCCATCAGCGATTCGGCCACCTGATCGACCAGGCCGCCGGGTTGCCAGATATAGAACACCATTTCGATGTTGTGCCGCGCCAGTTCGATGTCGCGGATCAGCGCTTTCAGCGTGTCATCGGTGGTGGTGAGCAGCTGCAGCTGGTTGCCCTTGACGCCGTCGATGCCCTGGCGGCGGTTGCACAGCTGGAACAGCGGTTCGGCGACCTCGCTGTACTCGGTGGCGAAGATGCGGCGGCTCTCTTTCAGCTCTTTCAGCCAGCGGGCGGTTGACGGCCACATGGCCTTGGCGCGCTCGGCCCGGCGCTTGCCCAGATGCAGCTCGCCGAACGATAAATAGGCCACGATGCCGAACAGCGGCAGTATGTAGATAACCAGCAGCCAGGCCATGGCAGAGGGAACCGCGCGGCGTTTCATCAAAATGCGCATCGTCACGCCGGCGATCAGCAGCCAGTAGCCGAACACCATGAGCCAACTGATTACGGTATAAAATGTTGTCATAAAGGCGAAAAATCCCGTTCGCAAACCACCAATGATGAGTGTACGCACAGATCGGTCAAGGCGAAACCTTTTATCGGCGCTTATGTTACATAAATATGATGAAGTTAAGGCACTTGCTGAAAATGAAAGGGCGGCTTTTGTCCGCGTGACGCCCGCTGTGCCGCCGATAACTGCGGCTTGGATCACGGACGGAAAGGGCTATAATGCCCGCGGTTGGCATTAGACGAACGAGTGACGGAATTATGAGACGCAGTAGAAATGAAGTGGGCCGCTGGCGCATGTTGCGGCAGAGCCAACGCCGCCGGCATCGCTGGCTGGAACGCCAGTCGTGCAGCAATCGCCATATTATCCGGGTGCGGCGCCGCCTGGACGATCAGCATCGGCGCGCGCTGCTGTTTGCGGTATCCTGCGAGTGGTAAAACGAAAACAGTCCCGTGAGGGACTGTTTTGTTATGGCGCCTGGGTTATTTGCCCAGATAGGCGTTGAGCATCCAGACCTGTTTTTCCTGCTCTTTGATGTAATCGCTCATCAGCGAGGCGGTGCCTTCGTCACCGGCGTCTGCCGCTACCGCGAGCAGTTCACGCTGCTGCTGCAGCAAGATTGAATACCCTTCCAACAGGCCGCGCAGCGTGCCTTTATCATCGGTCACGTTGGTGTGTTCCTTGATGTCGGCGGTTTTCAGATAGTCGCTGAAAGCGTGACGCGGCTGCGAGCCCAGCGTCAGAATACGTTCCGCCAGCTCATCCACCTTGGTCAGCAGATCGTTATATGTCTCTTCGAATTTCGCGTGCAGCTCAAAGAACTGCGGGCCGGTAATATTCCAGTGATAGCCGCGCACGTTCATATACAGCACCTGATAGTTCGCCAACAGCGCGTTCAGCGCCTCGGCGAGTTTTGCCGATTGTTTACTGTCGAGGCCGATATGGGTTTTCGCTGCTTTCTTTGCCGTTGCCATAATAATCTTCTCCTGATTATTTGTTCCGATAGTAGACAGAATCAATTTCCATAGCTGTTACAGTAACCGGATTTATCGCAGGGTTAAACACGATAACAGGCATTATTGCCATCGCTAAAACCGATGACGATAAATCCGTCGAGCAAATTGCCGAATCAGTTTACGCAGGATCCGCAGGCGAAAAAAGCCGCTTTTATCGGTTACTTGCGTAGCGCCAGTTTCACCGCGCCGGCACCCAGCGCCATCAGCAATGCGGCGGCGATCAGCACCGTAATAAACGCGCGATCAAAGGCCAGACGCGCCAGCTGCGTCAGCTGCTGCGCGCGATCGGCCGCCAGCCCGGCCGCCAGCCGCAGGGCTTCGTCGATGCTGTCGTAGGCCAAATCGCTGACCGGCAGTTCCGCCGGCAGCGCCAGGCTGTGGCTGTAAACCGCCGTCATCAACCCGCCGAGCAGCGTCACGCCCAGCACGCCACCCAGTTCGTAGGAGACGTCTTCGATGGACGCCGCCATGCCGGACTTCTCCTCCGGCGCGTTCAGCATGATGGCGGTAGAAGCGGCGGTGATCACGCCGCCGAGGCCAAAGCCCACCAGCGCCAGGCTGACCAGTTGCGGCGCTATGCCGCTCTGGTACCACACGGCAAGACCGGCGATGCCGAGGGTGGTCAGGACAAAGCCGCCGAGGATGATGCTGCGTTCGCCGTAGCGCGGCAACAGCAGGCCGGCTACGGGCCCCGCCAGCGCCGAGGCCAGCGGGATCGGCAAAATAAACAGCGCCGCCTGCAGCGGGCTGAGGCCGAGCACCAGCTGTAGGCGTTGGCTGAGCACCAGCTCGACGCCGATCAGCGCCACCATCGACAGCAGGGCCACGCCGATGCCGCCTGCGAACAGCCGGTTGCGGAACAGGGAGAAATCGATCATCGGGTGGGCGCTGCGCTGCTGACGACGCACGAACAGCACCAGGAACAACACGCCGATCAAGGCTGCCACAAGCAAGGCGCTCACATCAGGCGTCGGCTTGCTCAGCTCCTTCAGCGCATAGATGGCGCCGACCAGACCCATCATGATCTGCACCGAACCGACGATGTCCGAAGGGCGCGGGTTATCGCCACCGCAGCGCGGGATCAGTTTCCACGCCAGCGGCCAGACCAGCAGTACGACCGGCACATTGATCAGGAACACCGACCCCCACCAGAAATACTCCAGCAGCAGGCCGCCGACCACCGGGCCGATGGCCGCGCCGCCGGAGGCCACCGAGGCCCAGATGCCGATTGCCAGCGCGCGTTCGCGTTCGTCGGTAAAGACGTGGCGCACGATGGACAGCGTGGCGGGCATCATCATTGCCGCGCCAACGGCGAGGAACACGCGGGCGGCGATCAGCCACTCGGCGGTGGGCGAGAACGCGGCGCACAGTGACGCGACGGCAAACACCGGCAGCCCGGCGAGAAACAGCCGCTTATGGCCGATGCGGTCGCTCAGCATGCCGGCGCCGGGCAGCAGGCCGGCCACCACCAGCGGGTAGGCGTTGACGATCCAGAGTTTTTGCGAGGCGCTGGCGTCCAGCGCCTGGGTTAAGCGCGGCAGGGCGGTATATAACACCGTCATATCGATGACGATCAGGAAAAGGGCGCTGGCGACCATCGTCAGGATCAACCAGCGGTTCTTGGCGTACATAATTCATATCCAGTTAACGTGGGCGGCGCGGAGGCGCCGCCATTGGGGTAACCCACCGGCGATGCCGGGTGGTATACTGATGATAATATATATCCATACGTTCGTATTGAAAAGAAGGGTTTCTTAATGGGACGTCAACGCAGCATCGATCGCGACAAGGTTTTGGACACCGCCGAAGAGATCGTCGCCACCCAAGGCGCCGCCGGCTTGACCATCGACGCCGTCGCCAAAGCGATGGGGATCTCCAAGGGCGGGGTGCAGTATTGTTTCGGCAGCAAAGACGCCCTTATCGATGCCATGTTCGATCGCTGGGGCAGTGCCTATGAGACGCTGTTCACGGCGATCGCCGGCGACGAGCCTTCGCCGCAGACCGCCGTGCGGGCGCATATGCTGGCCACCCACAGTTCGGATCAGACCTCCAGCGCCAAGGCCGCCGGGCTGATGGCGACGTTGATTCAAACGCCGGAGCATCTGGCGAGCACGCGCGAATGGTATCGCAGCCGCATCGCCGGTTTGGATTTGACGACCGAAGAAGGCAAGCGCGCGCGCCTGGCGTTTCTCGCCACCGAAGGCGCCTTTATGCTGCGTTACTTTGGTTTGATGGATATCGACCAGGCGGAATGGGAAACGATGTTCGCCGATATGCAGGCATTGATATTGACGGGCGGCGACAAGTAAGCGCCGGGACAAGCGGCAGGAGCAGCCTGCCGCGGGCTAAGCCTGATTATTTATAGGCTATCGCATTGATGGTTTCGAAGGTGGTTTTCCCCTCGCGACCGATAATGACGTAATACTTACCGCCTTTTTCATCTACCGCTTTCGACAGACGCGCATGGTCGATCCCCACGGTGTCGTCGCCGTCTTGTGAAATGGTCACCGGACCGATCTCGGTATGTTTCGCCGCCTCTTCCCGAGTGATTTCAATTGCCGCCAGGGAAGAGAATGAGGTGAACGCCAGCAGTGCCAAGAGATATTTAGTTGCCTTCATAATTATTCCTTTTGGAAGATAAAAACGACCCGTAACTGCATTTTGACTACGGCTCAAGTGTAGGTCAGCGGCGGCGGTTTACCATGCAACGGCAAAAAATAGTCTCAGACGGCGGCGCCTATCACACTGATAGTTAGTCAAGGGGGCGGCGAAAGGCGTATGTTTATCGAACAAGATATTCCCTCGAAGAACCTTTAAGCCAGCCACTCCGTGCTGGCTTTTTTTTTGCAGACAAGTGCCATAGCAGGGCCCCCTGGAACCAGGGGGCGGGGGGATTATTTGCGTGCGTCCAACAGCGCTTGGGCGTTCTCTGCGGTAACGACGGTCCACGGAATGTAGTAATGCTTCTGCGTGCCGCCCTCCCATTTCAGATCCTTGGCGTACTGCTTCCAGATATCCGACTGAGGTTGATAGCTTTCACCTTTCACGGCGCGCAGCGCGACGTCGATGGAGCCCTGCATCTGGCCTTTGGCATCTTGCAGGATAGAGACCATTTCACCGGCCTGCACCGCATGAATCGCGTCGGAAACGCCGTCAACGCCGGCAATCGCGAAGTCTTTCACATTCAGGCCGGCGCCTTTGATCGCCTCGATAGCACCCAGCGCCATCTCGTCATTTTGGCCGATCACGCCGTTGATTTTACCCCGGTGTTTCTGCAGCCAGTTTTCCATCAGCGGCTGCGCTTCCGCGCGTGACCAGTTGGCCGTTTTGCGCTCAAGTACCGTGACCTGGCCGGCGCCGCACTCGGCAATCGCTTTATCGTTGCCCTTACCGCGCTGGATCTCGCCGCTGCCGCCTTTCGGGCCTTCGATAATCACCACGTTTACCTTGTGGTTCTTGCAGTCGAGTTTGTCCAGGACGGCTTTGGCTTCCAGATACCCCCCCAACTCGTCATTAGACACCACTTCAGACGTCATCGCGTCCGTGTTCAGGCGCGCGTTGGTGACCACCACCGGGATTTTGGCTTCGTTGGCATTAGTGACGATATCGATATTGGCCTCAAAATCCATAGGATTGACGATAATGGCATCGGCGCGCGTCTGGATAGCGGTGGCAGCCTGATCGTTTTGCACCGATGCATCATAACGTCCATCGTAGAAGGTCAGCACGGCTTCGCCGCTTTTCACCGCCGGGTGTTCCTTGCCGAACCTTTCCATCAATTGCACGAACTCGGCTTTGTTGCCGTACATCAATACCGCTATTTTAACCGGGGCGGCCTGAGCTGCCGACAGGCTACCCAGCATCATGGCTGAGGCAAACAACGCTATCTTGGTCTTATTCATGGTTTTCTCCTGGTAGAGTTGGGTCTGATGTTATTAATCGCGCTGTTGCTTACGCGAGGGGTCGAGCAAGACGGCAAGAACGATCAATGCGCCTTTGATAATCTGTTGGTAATACGATTGCACGCCGAGCAGATCGAGGCCGTTATTCATCACCCCGATAATCAGCACGCCGAAGAAGGTGCCGACCAGCGTACCGACGCCGCCGGCCATGCTGGTGCCGCCGATCACCACCGCCGCGATGGCGTCCAGCTCATACCCAGCACCGGCGTTGGTCTGCGCCGAGCCGGTGCGCGCCGTGAGGATCAGGCCGGCGATGCCGGCCAGCGCGCCGCACAGCGTATACACCAGTATTTTGATGCGGGTGACGTTAATCCCCGAGGTGCGCGCGCTTTTCGGGTTGCCGCCGACGGCGTAGATGTAGCGCCCGAAGAGGGTTTTATTCAGCACGAGCCAGGCGAGGGCGAACAGCACGATGAAGATGATGACGGGCACCGGAACGCCGCCGACATAGCCATTGCCCAACCAGCGGAAATCGCTGTTCAATTGCGATACCGGATTGCCGTTGGTGGTCAACATGGTTAAACCGCGCGCCGCGGAGAGCATGCCCATGGTGACGATAAACGGCTGCAGGCGGTAGCGGGCTAACACGGTGCCGTTCACCAGGCCGCAAACGATGCCGATACCGAGCGCCACAATCAGCGGCGCCATGACGGCGGTCGCGGTATCGCCGATAGCCAATCCGCTGTTGTTGGTAGCGAAGCGGGCGGCGACGATCCCGCTTAGCGCCAGCACCGATCCCACGGAGAGATCGACACCGGCCGTGATAATGACGAAGGTCATGCCGATGGCCAGAATGCCGTTGATCGAGACCTGGCGCAGGACGATCAGGGTGTTTTCATTGCTGAGAAAATAGTTGCTGCTCCAGGCCCCCTGAGCGACCTGATATTCGCCAATCAGCGCCACGGTCAGGCACAGGGCGAAAAAGGCGATGATAATGCCGTATTTGTGCATGCGGCGCTTATTGCGGGTGAAAAATGAAATTCCTGGTGATAAGGAGTGGGCGCTGCTCATTTTTTTTCTCTCTCTGTTAAACCGCAAGTTTCATCAGTGCTGCCTGGGTCGCATCGGCTGCCGAAAGCTCGCCGGCCAACTGCCCGTCACGAAACACCAATATGCGATCGCTCATGCCGATAATTTCCGAAAGCTCGGAGGAAACCATGATGATCCCTTTGTTTTGCAAGGCGAACTCCGACATAAATCGATAGATCTCTTTCTTGGCCCCGACGTCGATACCGCGCGTCGGCTCGTCGAGCAGCAAAACCTCCGGATCCAGCAGCGCCCAGCGGCCCAGCACGACCTTTTGCTGGTTGCCGCCGCTCAGGTTGCCCACCGGCTGTTCGCCATCATGGGTTTTAACGTTGAAGCGCTGGATCATGTCGCGGGTCCGCGCCTGCTCCCGTTTCTCGCTGACAAACCCCATCCGGCTGATGGCGGCAAAAGAGGCGATATTGATGTTTTCACTGACGGAGCGGCACAGCACCAGACCGGTTTCCTTGCGATCTTCCGTCACGTAGGCAATACCGCTGTCGATGGCCTTGCGCGGAGAATGGCGGTTTAGCGTCTTGTCACCCAAGCGGATCGTGCCGCTGTCGGCATGCTGAATGCCGAAGATAAGATCGAGAAACTCGCTGCGCCCCGAGCCCACCAGCCCATAGATGCCCAGGATCTCACCGTGCTTAAGCTGCAGGCTGATATCTTTTATCTTGCTGCGCCAACACAGGTTGTTGACCTCCAGCAAGACCTCTTCGCCGGGCTGATTGAATTTGGCGAACTCGCTGTCGTACTCGCCGCCAATAATGTGTTCGATCAGCTGTTCACGGGTGATGTCGGCGATATAGCCTTCATGGATGTAGGCGCCGTCGCGGAAGATGGTGTAGCTGTCCGCGATTTGGAATATCTCTGACAAACGGTGAGAGACGTAGATAATGCCTTTACCTTTCGCCGCCAGCTGCTGAAGCGTCTGAAAGATTTTTTGCGCATCCTCTTCGCCAATCGCCGAGGTGGGTTCATCCATGATGATGATGTCGGCATTGGCATGCGACAGCGCCTTGGCGATCTCGACCAGCTGTTGCTCGGCGACGCTCAGGTTGCGCATTTTTTCTCGGGCGTCGATCTTGAAATCGAGTTCTTTGAGCAGGCGGGTCGTGCGCTGGTTGAGCGTTGCGAAGTCGACGAACCCCAAGCGTCTCGGCTCGCGGCCCAGCCAAATGTTTTCGGCCACCGTCAGATCCGGGATCGCGCTCAGTTCCTGCTGCACGATGGCGATGCCGGCGTTGAGGGCTTCCCGAGGGTGATGAAATTCACAGCGTTGGCCATTGATAAAAATGTCACCGCCATCGGGTTGAATAAAGCCCATCAGAATGCTGAGAAAGGTGGATTTGCCCGCGCCGTTGCCGCCGCACAGGGCATGGATGGATCCGCGCCGCAGGCAAAACTCCGCATTCTTGAGCGCCACGACCGGGCCAAAGGCTTTTTTGACGCCGCTGACCTCCAGCAGGTAGGCGGGCGCTGGCGTATGGGGATCTTGCGTCACAGTTGCACCTCCGGGTAGGTCTGCTGCAAGCGTTGCAGGTACCGTTGATAAAGCGTCTCGTATTGCGCCTGTCTGCCGGCGTTTGGCCGTGTGCGCGTGGCCTTATCCAGCGCAACGAAGCGTTGGCACAGTTCGGCCAGCAACGCGCCGGCGTTCCGGCGCGGATCGTCGGCCAACATCGTCGCCCACATCGCCTGAATGGCGCCGCCCAGCGCGGCGGTCTCTTTGGCTTTCAGACAGACCACCGGGCACCCCATCACGTCCGCGACGATTTGTCGCCAGGCGGCGCTGCGGGCGCCGCCGCCGGTGAGGCGGATTTCGCGCGCTTCGATGCCCTGACGGCGAAACAGCTCGATGCCATAGCGCAACCCATACGTGGCACTTTCGACTACCGCCAGGCAGAGATTGGCGCGGGTAAAGTTGTCGCTGTCGAGGTTATGCAGGCTGGCGCGCGCGTGGGGCAGCGGCGGAACGCGTTCGCCATTGAAGAACGGCAGCATCTCGACACCGCCTGCGCCGGGCGAGGCCTGCGCCAACAACGCGTTAAAGCCGGCAAGGTCTTCGTCCAGCAGCGTTTGCACGGCGGTGGTGGCCGAGGTGACATTCATGGTGCAAATCAAGGGCAGCCACCCGTTGGTGCTGGAGCAGAAGCCGGCAATCATGTCCGATTCCGCCGCGACGGGGGCGGCAGACCAGGCGAACAGCGTGCCGGAGGTGCCCAGGCTCAGGGTGAGGGTGCCGGCCTCAATGTTGCCGGAACCGATGGCCGCCATCATGTTGTCGCCGCCGCCGGTCGATACCCGCACCGTTGGGCCGAGGCCGAGTTTTTCCGCCGCGGCGGGGCGCACCGTGCCGATGCAGCACTCCGCGCTTTTGAGCGACGGCAAAGCTTGCCACAGGTGGCCGCTGTCATCGATGAGCTCGACGGCGGTTTTGCTCCAGCTACGGGTGCGCACATCGAACAGACCGCTGCCGGAAGCGTCGCCATATTCCGCTACGCGCTCCCCGGTCAGCCAGAAGTTCAAGTAGTCATGGGGCAGCAGCACGGTGTGCAGTTTTGCCCACAGCGCCGGATGGTGCGTCTTGAACCAAAGGATTTTTGACGCGGTATAGCCGGTGGCGAGCCGCAAACCGAGCGTTTCCAGCGAGCCGTTGGCGCCGCCGAGCTGTTGCAGGAGCCGTGCGTTTTCTTCCGCGGTTTCGGTATCGCACCACAGCTTGACGCTGTGCAGCACGTTGCCGTCTGCGTCCAGCGGCACAAACCCATGTTGTTGGCCCGA
The DNA here is from genome assembly GCF_052166245.1 of Serratia sp. CY84636. NCBI lineage: Bacteria > Pseudomonadati > Pseudomonadota > Gammaproteobacteria > Enterobacterales > Yersiniaceae > Serratia > Serratia sp. CY84636. Next base: position 1,054,147 of record NZ_JBJNOX010000002.1, on the reverse strand, counting down.
TACCCCCAGAGCATGAATCTCCCGCGCATCAACGCCGGCGTTAGTCACGGCTTGGCGAAAAGCGATGACCAACGCCTCAATCCACCAGTCGGCCTCCTGTTCGCGCCGGCCATTGGCTTGGCTGATGAGACGGTGAGGGGCATTGCCCTCACCGAGGATCGCGCCCTGTGTGCTGTCGACAATCACGACTTTCGTGCCTTGCGTACCGCAGTCTATGCCAGCATAGAGCGTCATAGGATTACTCCATCTCCAGCATGATTTTGATGTCCGAGGCATGTCCCGCCGCCGCGCGCTCGAAGGCGGCCACGCTGTCGGAGAACTTGTAGGTTTGGCTTATCAACGGCTGGACGCGCAACTTGCCGCTGCTCAACAGCCGCAGCGTGCGCGGGTACATGTTGGCGTAGCGGAAAATGGTCTTGAAGGTGATTTCCTTGGCCTGCGCGGCGACGATATCCAGCGGCGCGGCATCGATCGGCATGCCGACCAGCACCGCGGTCGCCCCTGGCGCCGCATGTTCGGCCAGCGTTGCGATAGCCGGTTTTGCGCCGCTGCATTCAAACACGACATCGGCGCCATTGCCGCTGGTGAGCGTGGCCACTTTCCCCGCCAGGTCGCCGGTTTTGATATTGACGGCGTGCAGCCCCTCGTAACTGGCCGCCACGGCGAGTTTCTCGTCAAACAGGTCGCAAATAATGACGTCCGAGCAGCCGCCCGCCAGCGCCGCGAGGGCGGTGACCACGCCGATCGGCCCGGCGCCGATCACCAGGGCGATATCGCCGGGTTTGATCCCGGCTTTGGTGGCCGCTTGCATGCCGATGGCCAAGGGTTCCACCATGGCGCCTTCAGCGAAACTGACGTTGTCCGGCAATTTGAACGTGAAGGCGGCAGGGTGGATGACGGTTTCGCGCAGGCAGCCGTGCACCGGCGGCGTCGCCCAGAAGCGAACGGCCGGGTCAAGGTTGTAAATACCGGCGCGCGTCTGGGCAGAGTTGAGATCGGGAATGCCGGGCTCCATGCAAACGCGATCGCCGACGCTGAGGTGAGTGACGTTTTTACCTGTCGCGAGCACCACGCCGGAGGCTTCATGGCCGAGCACCATCGGGGCGTTAACCACGAACGGGCCAATGCGGCCATGCTGGTAATAGTGCACATCACTGCCGCAAATGCCTACGGAATGAATTTTTATCTGTACATCATCGGGCCCCAACGCCTCGGCAAGCTGGACGTCCTCGATAGCGATTTCTCCCGCCTTCGCCAACACTAATGCTTTCATATGGCCTCCTGGTGAATCATTTTTATGGTAACGGTATCATTTTAGTGAGGCGATATTGGGCCAAAGCGAGTGGTTAAACTGTGATCAATGTTGGAATTACTCGACGGGGGTTAATTTTGCTGGTGGGTTGTTATTCAATATGGGGATAGCGATCACAAAATCGGCGGGGCAATGACGGTTTTAATATCAGCGCGTTGATATCGATACCGTTACTTTGCAGGGGGAAATGATGAAGATACACCAAAGCGCCAGAGCCGCTACGCTGGGATATTTGCGCCAGGCGGACATTGTCCTGACCGATGAAGAGCAGCAACGTATTGAAATTGCAACATTTGGCCTGGCCGACTATCCCGCGTCAGGGCTGCAGCTGCTGACCTACGTCAACTCACCCCGGTATTGTGCGAAAGAGCTGGTGCTGTTTCCGGGGCAAACCTGCCCGGAACATTTGCATCCTCCTTTCGCCGGCACGCCCGGCAAGCAAGAGACTTTCCGCTGCCGTTGGGGCGCGGTGTTCCTGTTTGTCGATGATGAAAACCTGACGCTTAATGACGCCGGCGGCGAACCGGTATGCCGGGTACCCGAGGGCGCGGAGCCGTGGTATACCTGCAATCGCTATATCCTTTTGCGGCCCGGCGAGCAATATACCATCGCGCCCAATACCCGGCACTGGTTCCAGGCTGGCGAGCAGGGCGCCGTGGTGTCCGAGTTTTCTTCCGAGAGCCGTGATGAGCTGGATATTTTTACCGATCCCCGGATTAATCGTCTTGCCGGCGTAAACCATTAGCGCCATGAACCAAGTTCTGTCATGATGCTAAAAATGATACAAAATGATACCTTAAGGCTAAGGAGCTGCATTTGGCAGGGGATCGAGGACGGAAAGCGACGCTGGCTAGCGTCGCCGCACAGGCAAACGTCAGTAAAATCACCGCGTCGCGGGCATTTTCACAGCCGGACAAGGTTCATCCGGAAACGCTGCGCCGCATTCGGGAGACCGCTGCCGAGCTCGGCTATGTGGTCAATGCCGCGGCGCGCAACCTGCGGGCAAAAAGCAGCAGAACCATCGGCATCGTCAACCCTGATATGGCCAACCCGTTCTTTGGCGGCCTGACGCGGCTGATGACGCTTGAAGCGCAAAAAATGGGGTACGACACCCTGGTGTTCGACTCCTATGAGTCTCAGGAAAGCGAAGACAGAATCATCGACAAACTGATTGGCTACAACGTCGATGCGATCATTCTCTCGGTCATTTCCAACGATCATTTGTACCAGCCTTCCTACCTAAAACGGTTGGAAACCTTGAATATTCCGGTGGTGCTGATCGACCGGGAGCTGGACAATCGCCACTGCAGCGGGGTGTATATCGATAACCTGGACTGCGGCCTCCAGGCGGGGCGCTGGCTGCTGGAACAGAAGGCGCAGCGGGTGGTGGTGGTCTCCGGGCCGGAAAATTCCAACGTGGCGCGTGACAGGGTCACTGGCTTGCAAGCGGCATTACAAGGCAAGGTGGCGTCGCTTGAAGTGCTGTATGCCGATTTCTTTATGGATGTCGCCTGGCAAGAGACGAGCCGTTGGCTGGCCAATAACCGCGCGCCGGACTTTTTCGTTGGCTGCAATAACCAGATCTCCCTGGGTATTATCAAGGCCTGTATCGAACATCGGCTGCCGTTGATGCAGGACGTGTCGCTGTTCAGCATCGATGAGGTTTCACATGCCGAGATCTACGGTTTTCATTTCCCCTGCGTGTCACACGATTTGCAAGAGATCGCCTGGCAAGCGTTGAATCTGGCGATCCGCCGCATTGCCGACCCCGAGATCAAGCCGGGCAAGGTGGTGGTGCGGGGAAAACTGGTCATATAACGCGGCGCACGACACCTGATGGGCGGCACAGGGGTTCACTGAGCCTTGACGTGTCAGTTTGTACCCAGCCCAAACAGCGCTGCCGCATTGCGATCCAAAATGGCGTTCACCTCTTCCTCCGGCAAACCCGCTCGCCGGATGTAGTCTACCGTGGTTTGAAACAGGTCGCCCGGTTGGAACGGAAAATCGGTGCCGAACAGCAGCCGCTGTGCGCCGAACGTCGCTGCCGCCGCTTGCAGCGCGGGTACCTGATTGTGGCCTACCGTGTCGTACCACATGCGCAGGGCGGCGCGGCTTGGGGGTTCCGGCGTATTCGGCGCCTCCCACGCGACGGTCTGGTCGAGGCGTTCCAGCGTCATCGGCAGCAGGCCGCCCAGATGCGGCACAATGATTTTCATCTCCGGAAAGCGTTGAGGGATGCCGTTGAGGATAAAGTGCATGGCGGCGACCGTGTCTTCGATCGGCGCGCCGATCGACCAGGTCAAGGCGTAGTCGGCGATGAGCGGCGAGTGCGCGCCGCGGCCGGCGGGATGAATGGCCAACACGCTGTGGCGGCGGTTGAGTTCCTGATAGAGCGGCTCGAACAGCGGGTTGGCGATAGACAACCCGAGCACTGAGGTGGTGATGCAGGCGCCCAGCATATTGAGCTGGGTAAAGGCCCTTTCAAGCTCGCGTAACGCAACGTCGATATGCGGCAGCGGCAAGGAAGCGATAGCCCGGAAGCGGGTGGGATAACGCGCTACCAGCTCCGCATATTCATCATTGATCCGGCGCGCGGCATCAACGGCCGCCTGCTCGTCTTCCAGATGCGGCGACAGCGGCGTCGCCGACAGGATTTGCATGTCGATGCCGGCTTTATCCAGCAGGGCGAAACGCGCGTCGAGCTCGCGCTCGGTGCGGCCAACGCCCAGGTGCCGATAGGCGGCAACTTCATGCACGCCATGCGCTTGCAAAAGATCCAGATACTCTGTGCTCCACAGGTGGGCGTGTACGTCGAGTCGCATCGGTCGATCTCCTGAGTTCGCGGCGATGCCGCGTGTTCAGAAGAGTATAGGCAGGCGACGCGACAGCCCCTGGAGGGAGGGCATTTTTTCTACCGACGGGTTAGGGTGAGAGCACGCATTGATCCGGGAACGGCGCGCGAACGGGCGTTCCCGGTATTGGGAGGGCTGGAGATCAGAACACCTGCTTGAACGGCTTCACCGTCACGTCGGCATAGACGCCGGCGGCGATATAGGGATCCTGCTGCGCCCAGGCCTGGGCTTGCGCCAGCGACTCGAATTCGGCGATCACCGTCGAACCGGTAAAGCCGGCGGCGCCGGGATCGTTGCTGTCGATGGCCGGGTTAGGGCCGGCGATCACCAGGCGGCCGGCGTCGCGCAGCGCCTGCAGGCGCGCCAGGTGTGCCGGGCGCACCGCCAGACGGTTTTCCAGCGAGTTGGGGACGTCTTGCGCGTAGATCAGATAAAGCATGTTTCACCTTTAAAATCATGGCTATAAAACGGTGCTACCAAGGTAGCGCAAAAGGCGCGGCAGGGGAACGGTGCGCGGCGAATTTCCCGGCGGATTGGCGCTTATGCCTTGAAGCCGCTACTTTTTATTCGTATAGTGCGGCGCGCTTAAACTGATATGCCATTGAGGTGAGGATATGACGGAACTGGTAAGGGAAAAACTCGATTTGCCGGCGGGCAAAAGTAAACTGCTGCTGCACTCTTGCTGCGCGCCCTGTTCCGGCGAGGTGATGGAAGCGATCCAGGCGTCCGGGATCGAGTACGCCATTTTCTTCTATAACCCTAACATTCACCCGCAAAAAGAGTATCTGCTGCGCAAGGAAGAGAACATCCGTTTCGCCGAGCAGCACGGGGTGCCGATCATCGATGCCGATTACGACACCGACAACTGGTTCGCCCGCGCCAAGGGGATGGAGAATGAGCCGGAGCGCGGGATTCGTTGCACCATGTGTTTTGACATGCGTTTCGAGCGCACGGCGCTGTATGCGCATGAGCACGGTTACGACACCATCTCCAGCTCGTTGGGCATTTCGCGCTGGAAGAACATGCAGCAGATCACCGACTGCGGCATCCGGGCAGCGGAAAAATATCCCGATTTGGTGTACTGGGATTACAACTGGCGCAAGAAGGGCGGTTCGTCGCGCATGATAGAGATCAGCAAGCGCGAACGCTTCTATCAGCAGGAATACTGCGGCTGCGTCTATTCGCTGCGCGACACCAACCTGCACCGCAAGGCGCAAGGGCGGCCGCTGATTAAGCTGGGCGTGCTTTACTATGGTGATGAAGAATAACGCTTAATCACCGCAATCAACCCGCTACGGCGGGTTTTTTATTTTTTGACGCCCGGCCAAACGTTAATGAAGCGTGTTGTTCCGGCGATAAAAAAGCAACGGTGAGGTTAATATCCTTATGAGTTTGCTGGTTTTAGCCGCGCAGACTGACGATTAAAGCGATAGTTTGCCTTTCGTTATTGAATATGATTGCTATTTGCATTTAAACTTGGCGAACCAGAGGAAACAGAATCATTATGCCGCTAAAAAAGATGTTCCTTAATCGCCGTATATCCGTGCCTTTCGTCTTGTCCGTAGGCCTGCACAGCGCCCTGGTGGCGGGATTGCTTTACGCTTCGGTAAAAGAAGTGGTGGAGCTGCCGAAGCCAGAGGACGCGCCGATCAGCGTCATGATGGTCAACACCGCCGCGATGGCCGAGCCGCCGCCACCGGCGCCGGCCGAGCCGGAGCCGCCGCAGGTCGAACCTGAGCCGGAGCCAGAACCGGAACCTATCGTGGAGCCGCCGCCGAAGGCGATCGTGAAACCCGAGCCGGTCAAGCCGAAACCGAAGCCTAAGCCGAAGCCGAAGGTCGAAAAACAGGTTAAACCGGAGCCGAAGAAGGTTGAGCCGCGCGAGCCGTCGCCGTTCAACAACGATTCACCGGCCAAACCGATCGATAAAGCGCCGGTGAAACAGGCGCCTGCCGCGCCGGTGCAGGGCAACTCGCGCGAAGTCGGGCCAAGACCGATCAGCCGCGCCAATCCGCTCTATCCGCCGCGGGCCCAGGCTTTGCAGATCGAAGGCAACGTGCGGGTACAGTTCGATATCGACAGCGACGGGCGCGTCAGCAACGTGCGCATCTTGTCGGCCGAGCCGCGCAATATGTTCGAGCGTGAAGTGAAGCAGGCGATGCGTAAATGGCGCTATGAGGCCAAAGAAGCGAAAGATCGTACCGTCACCATCCGCTTCAAGCTGAACGGCACGACCGAAGTGAACTGAGTTCGGTCACCACCCAAAAAGAAAGGGTCGCCTCGGCGACCCTTTTTGCATTTGCGGTACAGCCGCCGGCTTATTCTTCGAAGCCGACGCGGAAATTCATTTTGCCCTCAGGCAGCGCGCGCGAGTTGCCTTCCGCATCGACCGCCACATAGGTGAACACCGCTTCGGTCGCCCGGTAGCGCTGGCCGATCGGCGCGGAAGAGACTTTCTTGACCCACACTTCGATATTGATGGTGATCGAGCTGCGCCCGGTGCGGATGCAATGCGCATAGCAGCAAACCACGTCGCCTACTGCCACCGGTTTCAGGAAGGTCATGCCGTCCACGCGCACGGTCACCACGCGCCCTTCGGCGATCTCTTTTGCCTGGATGGCGCCGCCGATGTCCATTTGCGACATCAGCCAGCCGCCGAAGATATCACCGTTGGCATTGGTATCGGCCGGCATGGCCAGCGTGCGCAGCACCAGCTCGCCGCTGGGTAAAGGTCGTTGTTGTGTCATAGCAGTCTGCTTTTAAAAGGAGGGAATAACATCATACTGCCCGCGGCAAGCGCCGCAGGCATTAACAATTTTGTAACTATTTTTTCTGTTCTTCCGGCATGTGCCGGTAAATATAGATACCGCTGAGGAGGGTGAAGACCAGCGTCAGCACCGTCAGGCCAAAGACTTTGAAATTGACCCAGACGCTTTGCGGCAGCCAGAAGGCGACATAGATGTTCGCCAGGCCGCAGGCCAGGAAGAAGACCGCCCAGGCCAGGTTGAGGTTGCTCCACACTTTGTCCGGCAGCGTCAGCTCTTTGCCCAGCATGCGTTGAACCAGCGGTTTTTTGAGCACCCATTGGCTGATCAGCAGCGCCAGCGCGAACAGCGCGTAAATCACCGTGACCTTCCATTTGATGAACAAATCGTTGTGGAACACCAGCGTCAGGGTGCCGAACACCAGCACCATCAGGAAGGTGATCAGCGTCATCTTCTCGACCTTGCGGTATTTCACCCAGGTGAACACCAGCGCCAGCGCGGTGGCGACAATTAACGCGCCGGAAGCGACGTAAATGTCGTACAGCTTGTAAAAAGCGAAAAAGACAATTAGCGGGAGGAAATCAAGAAACTGCTTCATAAATCAATCCATCATCTGTTCATCGGCCGACTATACCGGATTCGGCGAGCTCTGTGTACCGCCGGGCGTTGCCGATTATCGGCGTTTGGCCGGCGGATTTCTGCCGCGAAAGCAGGAATTTGCATAAACTTACGCAAGAAAGCGCGGGCACATTGCCAGTGCGGGCCGCAGGCCGCATAGTAAGTGTCATAATAACCAGATAATTTACCGCGGAAAACAGCATGCAGTGGAAATCTCTCCAGGCCTTGACGCCGGGTTTGACGCATTTATTGGGGTATCAACGCAGCTGGCTCAAGCCGGATATTCGCGCCGGCCTTTCCGTCGCCGCCGTCGCCTTGCCGGTGGCCATCGCCTATGCCGAGCTGGCCGGGGTCAGCCCGGTGGTGGGGCTCTATTCCTGTATCTTGCCGATGGTGGCCTATGCGCTGTTCGGCTCGTCGCGCCAGCTGATCGTCGGGCCCGACGCCGCCACCTGTGCGGTGATCGCCGCGGTGGTGACGCCGCTGGCGGCGGGTAATATGGAGCGCCATTGGCAGCTGACCATCATGATGACCGCGATGATGGGCGGCTGGTGCCTGCTGGCCAGCCGGTTCAAGCTGGGGGCGCTGGCGGATCTGCTGTCGCGGCCGATCCTCAGCGGGCTGCTGAACGGGGTGGCGATCACCATCATCGTCGATCAGATCGGCAAGGTGTTGGGATTCACGGTGCGCCCGGCGCAGCTGATCGAGCGCATCTACGCGCTGCCCGGCAACCTGCTGCACAGCGACTGGTTGACGATGGCGGTGTCGTTGTTGACGCTGGTGACGCTGCTCGGATTTAAAAAATGGCGGCCTAACTGGCCGGCACCGCTGTTTGCCATCGTGCTGGCGGCGTTCGTCACCTGGGCCGGCGGCCTGCAGCTGCATGGCGTGGTGACGGTGGGCGGTTTCAGCGGCGTGTTGCCGATCGTCCAGTGGCCGGACTTCCAGCCCGGCTTGCTGCGCGACATGGTGATCCCGGCGCTTAACCTGGCGGTGGTGAGTTTTGTCAGCATGATGCTCACCGCCCGCAGCTTTGCCGCCAAGAACGGTTATGAGGTGAACGCCGACGCCGAGTTTCGTGCACTGGGGCTGGTGAATATCGTCTCCGCGCTGTCGCAGGGTTTCGCCATCAGCGGTGCGGACTCGCGCACCGCGGTGAATGACGCCAACGGCGGCAAGAGCCAGCTGGTGTCGGTCATCGCCGCTGCGGTCATCGCCTTCGTCTTGCTGTTCCTGATGGCGCCGCTGCAGTTTATTCCGGTGGCAGGATTGGGCGTGGTGCTGATGTATGCGGCCTGGTCGCTGCTGGACATTCGCGGCATCTGGGTTTTGCGCCGCCGCAACGCGCAGGCGTTTCGCCTGGCGCTGTTTACCTTCCTCAGCGTGCTGCTGGTGGGGGTGATCAGCGGCATCGGGCTGGCGGTGTTGCTGGGGCTGATGCAGTTTCTGCGCACCGTCTTCCGGCCGACGGAGCAGCTGCTGGGCGTCAACGACGAAGGCATGATCCATTCCATGGGCAACAACAATGGGGTGAAGGCGGTACCTGGCGTCATGATGTATCGCTTCAATTCGCCGCTGACCTATTTCAACGTGGCGTACTTCAAACGCCGTATTCTCAATTTGGTCGACGGCACGCCGTTCCAGCCGCGCTGGGTGGTGGTGGATGCGGTAGCCAGTTTTACCCATGCCGATATCAGCGTGCTGGCGGCCATCGACGAGCTGAAACGCGACCTGTTACAGCGTAATGTTAAGCTGGTGCTGGCGGGGCGCCGCACCGAGCTGACGCGCTGGTTCCGTATCAACCGCTTAGGGCGCGACAAAGAGCTGATTTTGGTGCCGGACCTGTATCTGGCGCTGAAGCTGATTCAGAGTAAGGAGCAGGCGGAAGCCGCCACGGTGGGGTAAATAAAAAGGGGCGCGCTGAAGCGTGCCCCTTGGGTTTTGGTTGCGTCGGCGTTAGCCGCGCAGCAGCATGTACAGGCGGAACAGGTAGATCAGCAGCAGGGCAGACACCAGGTTGCTCAACGCGGTCAACACCACGCTGGCGACGTTCGGCGTCAGCACTGACAGATGGCTCACCAAAAACAGCACCAGCAGCTTGGCCGCCAGCCACAGCATCATCGCCGGCACGATCACGCGCGCATTGGCGAAGGCCAACTTGCTGCTCAGCTTGAGCGAAGCGAACACGCCTTTTTTATCGACGGAGGCGATCACCGGCGCCAGCGCGAAGGCGATCGCCATGAGCACGCCCGGCACCACAAACAGCGTCAGGCCGAGCTGGATCAGCAGGGTGCAGATAAACAGCAGCAGCAGCAGACGCGGCAGATCGGGCGCCGAGGTGCCGAGCGCGCGCAGGGCGCTGGTGCGTTCCCCTTGCGACACCAGACGGATCAGCGTCAGCATCCCGCCGACCAGCAGCACGTTGCCGACCAGCGCGGAGAAGGTGGCGGCCGCCGACACTTTCAGCAACACCATCTGCTGTTCCGGCGTCATCTGCTGGATCACTTCCTGAATGCCCATACCGGTAGACGAAGCGAAATCGCTGGTGGTGGCAGCGAGCGTCGCCAACTGTTCGGCATCGGGGCTGAAGGCCTGATTCAGCAGCACGGAGATAAACGCCGTCAACAGCGCCAGCATCAGGATGCTGGCCAGTTGGTTGCGTAAAAAGTTAAAACTGTCACGGTACAAAGCGTTGGCCGTGATAGGCATGCAGACTCCTTGGCGTCGGGAAAACAGAGATAAATCAGTGGGTGATTGTACCCTGTTCCACGCCGCTGTGGCACCCCGCGAATTGCACTACGCCTATTTCTTCAACGATCGTCGTCTCAGGCAGCGAGAGCGGCAGGGGCACCGGCAGGGGCGGCAGCCCGTAGCGTTCCCGGGCGCGATCGCAGGCTTCGTTGCGCAGGCCGTTTTCGCCGGACTGATCGAACTCTCTGCACGGGCTGGGCCGATTGAGGTAGATCGAGCAGGACACGGCTTTGCCGATCTCGCCGTCCAGCGCGTTGCAGCGGGGGGACTTGCTGTTGGTCCCCTGCATGCAGCGCAGGAACGGGCTCAAAGGCTCCGTTAAGGAAAGGGGAACGGTGCCGCCGCCGTCTTCGGCTTCGGCCCAATAGAATGACACTCGAAAATAACCGCAGCATGCGCCGCAGCTGACACAGGGATTAAGGATTTCGCTCATCTTGATTGCCCACCGACTCCTTACGGCACCAACCAAAACCAACACGGAAAATGAAATTACCTCAGCCGCATTTTTCTCCGCAACCGAAATTTGAACATGTAGATAATTTGCAACAAAATCGATTTTTTGATGCAGATCAATCCTTGATTTATTAAGCGGTTAGGTAACCTTGTTTTTAGTGGGATTTTAAATTTTTACACATAAGATGTGATCTCGATGGGATCACAAATACCCGAAAGTAGGTATATTCCCCCCTCGAGTGATTAACCACACAAATGGAATGGATAATGAAAAAGACAACTCTGGTGGTATTGGCGACGATGATGGCGCCTATGTTGGCAAGTGCGCATCAGGCCGGTGATTTCCTGTTCCGCGCGGGCACCGCAACGGTGCGTCCAAATGCGGGTTCGGACAACGTATTGGGGTTGGGTTCGCTGGATGCGAAAAACAACACCCAGCTCGGTCTGACCTTCGGTTATATGGTGACGGACAACATCGGCGTTGAGTTGTTGGCCGCAACGCCATTCCGCCACAAGGTTACGCTGGGCGGCACCGATCTGGCGACCGTTCACCAATTGCCGCCTACGCTGATGGCGCAATACTACTTCGGCGACAAGCAGGACAAACTGCGTCCTTACCTGGGCGTCGGCGTTAACTACACCACCTTCTTCGACGAGAAGTTCAACGACTACGGCAAAAGCGCCGGGTTGAGCAATCTCGACCTGAAAGACTCCTGGGGTGTGGCGGCGCAGGCCGGCCTGGATTACAACCTGGATGAACACTGGATGCTGAACATGTCGGTGTGGTGGATGAACATCGAAACCAAAACTCGCTTCAACGATGCGAATGGCGGGCACCACAGCTTCGATACGCGTCTGGATCCGTGGGTGTTCATGTTCGGGGCGGGTTATCGCTTCTGATGAAGGCCGCAATCAGGGAGGCGTTGCGCCTCCCTGTGTCGGTATTATTTAATCTGCATTACGTTTTCAACCGATTTCACACCGGCCACGCCGCGTGTGACCTGCACCGCACGGTTGGCGTCATCGCTGGACGTCACAAAGCCGCTCAGCTGCACGCGACCTTTAAAGGTTTCCACGCTGATCTCGCGCGACTTGATGTTTTTATCCGCCAACAGTGCCGATTTCACTTTGGTGGTGACTACGGTGTCATCGATATAACCGCCCGTTCCCTCTGATTTTGCCGTCGGCGCGCAAGCGCTCACCGCGACCGCCACAACGGCTGCCATGCACAAGGCTGAAAGGGTTTTAAACAGCTTCATAAATTACTCTCCATGCAATGTTATGGTTGAAATTCGCTACGGTTTTTCGCCGCAGCGAGCGCATTCCCCAAATCAAACGAAGAAATGCATAGCGAACAAACTTCATTGTGAGACAAGACCTGAGTTTGTTCAAATTTTTGCTGTAAATAAATGGAATAAACTTTGAGGGGAAACAAGCTGTTAAAGCGAGCGCCGGCGGGGCGCTCGCTGGAGAGGATCACGCCCGGGTGGCGCGCTTCATACTGCTGGCGAAGGCCGCCAGCTTGGTCAGCATCTCCGCCGGGTTGGCATGGTGCTGTTCGATGATTTTGACGATTGCCGAGCCGGAGATCGCGCCGGCGGCCCCGGCCTGCAGCGCGGCCTTCACCTGCTCGGGTTCGGAGATGCCGAAACCCTGCAGCGGCGGCGCGGCGTGATACTCGCGCAGTTTGTTCACCAAGTGATGCAGCGGCAGCTGAGCCCGGCTTTCGGTGCCGGTCACCCCGGCGCGCGACAGCAGATAGGTGTAGCCGCGGCCGTGCGAGGCGATTTCACGCAGCAGATCGTCATCGGCGTTCGGTGGGCAGATGAAGATCGGTGCGATACCGTGGCGCGCGGCGGCGGCGCGGAACGGCGCAGACTCTTCAAACGGCACGTCGGCGACCAGCACCGAATCCACGCCCACTTCGGCGCAGCGCTGGTAAAACGCATCGATGCCTTTATGGAACACCAGGTTGGCGTACATCAGCAGGCCGATGGGAATGGTCGGGTGCTTCTGGCGGATGGCCGCCAACATCTCGAAGCACTGGGTCGGCGTGACGCCGGCGGCGAAGGCGCGCAGCGTCGCGCTTTGGATGGTCGGGCCATCCGCCAGCGGATCGGAGAAGGGGATGCCCAGCTCCAGCGCGTCCGCGCCGGCTTCGATCAGGGTGTCGATAATCTGCAGCGACAGCGCCGGGTTAGGATCGCCCAGCGTCACGAACGGGACGAAGGCGCCTTCCTTGCTGCTTTCCAGACGCGTGAACAGTTGCTGATAACGTTCCATCAGATTTCTCCCCGAGCTTTCAAAATGTCGTGAACGGTAAATATGTCTTTGTCGCCGCGGCCGGACAGGTTGACCACCAGGATCTGCTCTTTCTGCGGCGTTTCACGGATCATTTTCAGCGCGTGCGCCAGGGCGTGTGAGGACTCCAGCGCCGGGATGATGCCTTCATGGCGCGACAGCGCCTTGAACGCTTCCAGCGCTTCGTCGTCGGTGATCGACACGTATTCGGCGCGGCCGGTGCTGTTCAGGAAGGCGTGCTGCGGCCCGACGGACGGGAAGTCCAGCCCGGCGGAGATCGAATAGGATTCTTCAATCTGGCCTTCGGCGGTCTGCATCATTGGCGCCTTCATGCCGAAGTAGATGCCGACGTGACCGTGCTTGAGCGGTGCGCCGTGCTGGCCGGTTTCGATGCCCAGGCCGGCAGGTTCCACCCCGATCAGCCCAACGCCGGCGTCATCGATAAAGTCGGCGAACATGCCGATGGCGTTGGAGCCGCCGCCGACGCAGGCGATGACCGCATCCGGCAGGCGGCCTTCGCGCTCCAGCACCTGCGCTTTGGTTTCTTCGCCGATCATGCGCTGGAATTCACGCACGATGGTGGGGTACGGGTGCGGGCCGGCGGCGGTGCCGAGCATGTAGTGCGCGGTTTCATAGCTGCCGGACCAGTCGCGCAACGCTTCGTTGCAGGCGTCTTTCAGGGTGGCGGAGCCGCTGTGCACCGGGATCACTTCCGCGCCCATCAGCCGCATGCGGAACACGTTCGGCGACTGGCGCTCGACGTCTTTGGCGCCCATATAGATGCGGCACTTCAGGCCGAGCAGCGCACAGGCCAGCGCCGACGCGACGCCGTGTTGGCCAGCGCCGGTTTCCGCGATGATCTCGGTTTTGCCCATGCGTTTGGCCAGCAACGCCTGGCCCAGCACCTGGTTGGTCTTGTGCGCGCCGCCGTGCAGCAGGTCTTCACGCTTCAGATAAAGCTTGGTGTTGCTGCCGGCGGTGAGGTTCTTGCACAGCGTCAGCGCCGTCGGGCGGCCTGCGTAGTTCTTCAGCAGATCGATAAATTCCGCCTGAAATGCCGGATCGCGCTGGGCGCTGACAAAGGCTTCTTCCAGTTGTTTCAGGGCCGGCATCAGAATTTGCGGCACATACTGGCCACCAAATTCGCCGAAGTAGGGGTTAAGCAGCGTCATGAGATTTCCCGTTATTATCCGTTATTAATATAGAGCCGTATTCAGTAGGCGCGCAGGGTCTGGAAGACCGAGGCCAGGCGCGCGGGATCTTTGATGCCCGGTTCGCTTTCCACGCCGGAGTTGAAGTCCAGCCCGGCGCAGCCGAGCTTGGCCGCATCGACGCAGTTGTCGGCGCGCAGGCCGCCCGCCAGCATCACGTTAGTCAGATCTTCGCCTTGCAATACCGACCAGTCGAAGCGTTGGCCGGTGCCGCCGGCGCCGTTGTCCAGCAGATAGCGATCGACATGCTGCAGATCGCGCGCCGGCACCCGATCTTTCACGCTCAGCGCCTTCCAGATGCGGCAATCGGCCGGCAGGCGGGCGCGCAGGGCGCTGATATAGGCCTGGTCTTCCGCGCCGTGCAATTGCACCGCATGCAGCCCGAGGCGCTCAACGGTCAACGCCACGGTATCAACCTGGGCGTCGCAGAACACGCCGACGTACTTCAGCGGCGCGCCGGAGATCACTTCGCGGGCGCGGGTGATGTCCACATAGCGCGGTGAACGCCCGACGAAAATCAGCCCGCCGTAGATGGCGCCGGCCTGATAGGCGGCGGCGGCGTCCTGCGGACGGGTCAGGCCGCACACTTTATTGTCGCCCAGGATCACGCGGCGCACGGCGGCGCGCAGATCGGTTTCCGACATCAGCGCGCTGCCGATCAGAAAACCGTTGGCGTAATGGCTCAGCTCGCGGATCTGCCCGTAGTTGTTGATGCCCGACTCGCTGATCACCGTCACGCCATGCGGCACGCGCGGCGCCAGCTGACGGGTGCGGTTCAGGTCGATGCTCAGATCGCGCAGATCGCGGTTGTTGATGCCGACCACGCGCGCTTCCAGCGCGATCGCGCGCTGCAGCTCTTCTTCACTGATCACTTCGGTCAGCACGCCCATGTTCAGGCTGTGAGCCACCGCGGCCAGCTGGCGGTACTGCTCGTCGGTCAACACCGACAGCATCAGCAGGATGGCATCGGCCTGATAGTAGCGCGCCAGATAAATCTGATACGGGTCGATGATAAAGTCTTTGCACAACACCGGTTGGCTGACGGTTTTACTGACCAGCGGCAGGAAATCGAAGCTGCCCTGGAAGTATTTCTCGTCGGTCAGCACCGAGATCGCCGAGGCGAAGTCTTTATAGACCGTGGCGATCTCCACCGGATCAAAGTTCTCGCGAATCAGACCCTTGGAAGGCGAGGCCTTCTTGCATTCGAGAATGAAAGCCGTCCGGGTGCCCTGCAGCGCGTGGTAGAAGCTGCGTTCGCTCGGTACGATGTCATTCTGAAAGCCGGCCAGGGGCTGTTGCTGTTGTCGCGCCGCGATCCATTGCGCTTTGTCGCGGACAATCTTGTGTAGCACGGTTTCCTGCATCATTTATCCTCTTGCCGCCAGTGCGATGACACGCTCATAGGCCTGCCCGCTGTTGATCATATCCAGTGCCTGCCGCGCATTTTGGCGCAGGTCTTCATGTCCGAATAACTTCAGAAGCAACGCGACGTTGGCCGCGACCGCCGCGGCGTGCGCCGGCTCGCCTTTACCTTGTAACAGCCGCGCCAAAATGTCACGGTTTTCTTCCGGCGTGCCGCCCAGCAAGGCTTCCAGCGGATAGGTTTCCAATCCGAAGGACTGCGGAGTGAGCTGGTAGCTGCTGATTTCGCCGTTGTTCAATTCCGCCACGTGCGTCGTGGCGTGGATCGCCACCTCGTCCATGCCGCCGCCGTGAACCACCGCCGCACGCTGATAACCCAGCACGCGCAGGGTTTCGGCAATCGGCAGCACCAGTTCCGGGCTGTAAACGCCGATCAGCGCCAGCGGCGGGCGCGCCGGGTTGATCAGCGGGCCCAGCACGTTGAACAGCGTGCGGGTCTTCAACTGCTGGCGCACCGGCATGGCGTGGCGAAAACCGGTGTGGTACTGCGGCGCGAACAGGAAACACACGCCGAGATCGTCCAGCGCCTTGCGCGCTTCTTCCGCCGGCAGATCCAGGTGGATGCCGAACGCCGCGAGCAGATCCGAGGAGCCGGAGCGGCTGGAGACGCTGCGGTTGCCGTGCTTGGCGATCTTCGCGCCGCACGCCGCCGCCACGAAGGCGCTGGCGGTGGAAATATTGATGCTGTTGGTGCCGTCGCCGCCGGTGCCGACGATATCGGCGAACGGGTAGTCAGGGCGCGGGAACGGCTGAGCGTCGTCCAGCAGCGCTTTGGCGGCGCCGGCGATCTCTTCCGGGCGCTCGCCGCGAACTTTCATGCTGATCAACGCCGCCGCCAGTTGGCTCGGCTCCAGTTCGCCGCGCACGATGGCGCTGAACAGCTGTTGGCTTTCCTGCTGGCTCATCGACTCGGCGCGGTACAGTTTCTCAAGAATAGGTTGCATCGTCGTGTTCCTTATATTACTTCGCCAGCGCCCAGGCCAGGGTCTGCTCAAGCAGGCGCGCGCCGTGGGTGGTCAGAATCGATTCCGGGTGGAACTGGAAGCCGCACACGCGGCGACGGTCGTCGCGCACCGCCATCACCATCTCGCCGAAACGGGCGTTGACGGTAAGATCGGCCGGGATATTGCTGCCGACCAGCGAGTGGTAGCGCGCCACCGGCAGGGGGTTAGCCATGCCGGCGAACATGCCTGCGCCATCGTGAACGATTGCCGAGGCTTTGCCGTGCAGGATCTCGCCCGCCTGGCCGACCTGGCCGCCGTAGGCTTCGACGATCGCCTGGTGACCGAGGCAGATGCCGATGATCGGCAGCCGGCCGCGCAGGCGCTGCAGCAGTTCCGGCATGCAGCCCGCTTCGGACGGCGTGCCGGGGCCGGGCGACAGCATCAGCACCGGCTGGGTCATGTGCTCCAGGCGTTCGATGATCACCTCGGCGGCGATCTGGTTACGGTAAATCACCACCTGGTGGCCGCTGGCGCGCAGCTGATCGACCAGGTTGTAGGTAAAGGAGTCGACGTTGTCGAGCAACAGGATATCGGCCATCAGAACACCTCCTTGGCATGGTGCGCAGTGGCGATGGCGCGCAGCACGGCACGGGCTTTATTACGGGTTTCGTCGGCTTCCGCCTGCGGGATGGAATCCAGCACCACGCCGGCGCCGGCCTGCACGGTGGCGATGCCGTCTTCAACGTAGGCGGAACGGATGACGATGCAGGTATCCAGATCGCCGGTGGCGGTGAAGTAGCCCACCGCGCCGCCGTAGCTGCCGCGGCGTGTGCCTTCGGAGGCGGCGATCAGCTGCATCGCCCGCACTTTCGGCGCGCCGCTCAGGGTGCCCATGTTCATGCAGGCCTGGTAGGCGTGCAGCACGTCGAGATCGGCGCGCAGAGTGCCCACCACCCGGGAAACCAGATGCATGACGAACGAATAGCGGTCCACCTTGGTCAGGTCGGCCACGTAGCGGCTGCCGGCCTGGCAGATGCGCGCCAGATCGTTGCGCGCCAGATCGACCAGCATCAGGTGCTCGGCCAGCTCTTTGTGGTCGGTGCGCATTTCCAGCTCGATGCGGCTGTCGAGATCCAGATCCAGCGAACCGTCCTTACTCCGGCCGCGCGGGCGAGTGCCGGCGATCGGGTAGATTTCGATTTGGCGATTGCCCGCGTCGTATTTCAACGCGCTCTCCGGTGAAGCGCCGAACAGGGTGAAGTCATCATCCTGCATGAAGAACATATACGGGCTGGGGTTGTTGTCTTTCAACGTCTGGTAGGCCGCCAGCGGCGCCGGGCACGGCAGGGAGAAGCGGCGCGACGGCACCACCTGGAAAATCTCGCCCTGACGGATCGCTTCCTGCAGCCCGCTGACCACCGCGCCGTACTCTTCGTCGCTCTGGTTGCAGCTCAGCTGCATGTTCTCCAGCGTTTGGTGCGGGATCGGCTGCGGGGTTTGTTGCAATTCGGCCTGCAGCTGTTCCAGACGTTGCTGCAAACGCTGCGCTTCACTCGCCTGCTCGCTGAAGACGCTGGCCTGCAGACGGGCCGTACCGCGTTGGTGATCCAGCACCAGCAGGGTTTCCGCCAGATAGAAGCAGAAGTCCGGGCAGCGCTGATCCTGGCGCAGCGCCGGCAGGTCTTCGAAACCGGCGACCAAATCGTAGGCAAACAGGCCGCCCAGCATCACGGCTTCGCGCTCGTCCGCCGGGGAGTCCACCAGGGTCAGCAGCGTGCGCAGCGCATCGAACACCGACAGGGAGCGCAAGCGGGCGTCTTCGTCCTGCACCGCGTCGATCGCCGGGAAGGTCAGTTCGCGGCCGTTGGGGCGCGCCTGATTGCGCACCTCGGGCGGTAGCGCTTCGTCCAGCAGCGGCAGCAGCGCTGCGCCGTTGGCGGTCAGCGCCTGCACGCTGACGGTATGACCCAGTGCGGTAATGCGCAGCGCGCTGTCAATCACCAGCAGGCTCTGCAGATTCTGTTTGCTGTTGATTTCCGCCGATTCCAGCAGCAGGGTGGCCGGACGGGCACCGCACAGCTGGTGGAAAATGGTGGTGGGGTCGCCCCGGTAGCTGGCTTGCGCCTTCAGCAATGTCAGTTGTGGTTTGGTGTTCATCATCGGTGGTTCCAGTGAATTCTGTCCATAAAAAAGCCCGCATCAGGTGCGGGCTCAGGAAATCTGCATTGTCAGATGACAGCTATGCGCGATTACACCGCCCGCAAGAGGGAGGTACGCCACCAACCGTGAAGAGAAATATATTTGTTCATTTGCCGACTCTCTCTGTTAACGCTCATCTGACACGGCCGTTGCCGTGAACTTGTGTACTAGTTAACTGGTTCGTGACGGCAAAGTCAACCCTCTTTTTGCACAATGTTTTAGCGGTCAGCGTGAATTCTATTCATCATCCGCCCGGCGCCTGCGGCCAGGGCAGAATAGATTTCCGTCCGGCCGCCGATCGCGGGTATGATAGAAATCCAAGCCATTGCCGGATAGCCGTTTTGACAGACAGTAACCCCCAATCCACCGCTTTTACTCTGTACGACCTTCACAGCCACACGACCGCCTCCGACGGCTACCTGACGCCGACGCAGCTGGTGCAGCGGGCGGTCGAGATGCGTGTGGGCGTGCTGGCGATCACCGATCACGATACCACCGCCGGGTTGGCCGAGGCCGCCGCCGCCATTGCGGAGCAGGCGTTGCCGCTGCGGTTGGTCAACGGGGTGGAAATCTCGACGCTGTGGGAAAATCATGAGATCCATATCGTTGGATTGGGCATGGACGTCGCGCACCCGGCGCTGGTGGCGCTATTGGCGGAACAAACCGAACGCCGCAATCGCCGTGCGCAGGAGATCGGCGTGCGTCTGGGCAAGGCGCGCATTCCCGACGCCTATGCCGGCGCCCAGCGGTTGGCGGGGGCCGGTGCGGTGACCCGCGGCCATTTCGCCCGTTACCTGGTGGAGATAGGCGTGGCGGACAACATGGCGCAGGTGTTCAAGAAATACCTGGCCAAGGGCAAAACCGGCTACGTGCCGCCGCAGTGGTGTACAATAGAACAAGCCATTGATGCGATTCATCAATCGGGCGGTCAGGCGGTGATGGCACATCCCGGCCGTTACGATCTGACCGCGAAGTGGTTGAAACGTTTGCTGGCGTATTTCGCCGAACACGGCGGCGACGCCATGGAAGTGGCGCAGTGTCAGCAGGCGCCGCATGAGCGCTCGCAATTGGCGAAATATGCCCAGGACTACCGCCTGTTGGCCTCACAAGGCTCTGATTTTCACCAGCCTTGTTCGTGGATCGAACTGGGCCGCAAACTGTGGCTACCGGGCGGCGTCGAGCCGGTGTGGCGCGATTGGCCGCAGCCGGGCGAGGCGGTCTGATTTTACGCGCGTGGCAACGCGCGCGGGCATCATTTTAGGAGCAAGTCATGAGTCAGCTTTTTTATATTCACCCGGACAACCCGCAGCCGCGTTTGATTAACCAGGCGGTTGACGTGCTGCGCAAGGGCGGGGTGATCGTTTATCCCACCGATTCCGGCTATGCGCTGGGTTGCATGCTGGAAGAGAAGGCGGCGATGGAGCGCATTTGCCGCATCCGTCAGCTGGACGGCAACCACAACTTTACCCTGATGTGCCGCGATCTGTCCGAGCTGTCGACCTATGCGCACGTCGATAATACGGCGTTCCGCCTGATCAAAAACAATACGCCGGGCAACTACACCTTTATTCTGAAAGCGACCAAAGAAGTGCCGCGCCGTCTGATGAATGACAAGCGCAAAACCATCGGCCTGCGCGTGCCGTCGAACCCGATCGCATTGGCGCTGCTGGAGGCGTTGAACGAGCCGATGATGTCCACCACGCTGATGCTGCCGGGCAATGACTTTGCCGAGTCCGATCCGGAAGAGATCAGCGATCACCTGGGCAAGGTGGTCGATCTGGTGATCCACGGCGGCTTCCTCGGCCAACAGCCGACGACGGTTATCGATCTGACCGAATCCTCGCCGGAAGTGGTGCGTGAAGGGGCGGGTGACGCGGCGCCTTTCCGTTGATGTCAATTGTTGCCACCTTGCCCATTGTCTGAAAATCGGCTGAAGCGACGCTATTTCGCATGAAAGCCGCTATTCTTGAATACTTCAGAATTGATAATGGGCAGGATGCGCAGCAATGATTAAACAGGTTTCTTTTTTAGCGGCCTTATTATTTTCCTCAATGGCAAATGCGGGGTTTTATTCGGGCAGCGGTTTGCTGGCGGAATCCGGCGGTTACGTAAAAAATAAAAGCGGTGAAGCCACCGTGGCCGAAGCGCTGAATGGCGGCATGTTCATGGGATACGTCGCCGGCGTATTCGATACCTACTCAATGCAGGGCAATCGCAATATTTGCCCCGAAGCCGGGATGAGCATCGGCGTAGCCGCCGACGCGGTGATGCAATATTTGAACGAGCATCCTGAGCAGCTGCATTATTCCGCGCCGTCGGTGATCATGCTGGCGTTAAGCGCCGCCTATCCCTGCGTCCGCCATTAAGTTCCTATTCCAATTCGTGCGCATTTTTTCATAAGGTGCGCTCGGACTCTTTCCGCACGAACTTCAATAGATCAATGCCTGCTGCGCTGTCACCTTATCCCCGTCGGTATTTCCCGAACGGGTCGGGGAGAGACGCGCAGGAGGTAATATGACCGCATTTCACAGCGCCAACATGGCGCTCGACTATCAGGATATCGGCTCAGGGCCGCTCACGTTGGTGTTGCTGCCCGGCTGGTGCGAGCCGAAAACCGTATTTGAGCCGTTCATCGCTCTGGCCGCCGAACGCTATCGGGTGATCAGCATCGACTGGCGCGGCCACGGCCTGTCGTCAAAAGCGGCGGGGATGTCGCTGGCGGCGGACGATTTGCTGGAAGATGTGCGTCAGCTGCTGGCTGCGCTGCGTTTGGACAACGTGATCACCCTGTCGGTGGCGCACGCCAGCTGGCTGGCGGTGGCGCTGGCCGAAGCATTGCCGCAGCGGATACGGGGCATGGTGTTTCTCGACTGGATTATGACGCAGCCGGAGCCGGCGTTCTTTACGGCGGTGAGCCGCATGCAGCAGCCGCAGCAGTGGCTGGCGGCGCGCGACGCCTTGTTCGACTTCTGGCAGGGCGGCATCCGCCACGATCGGGTCAAACGCCATCTGGAGGTCGAGATGGCGCAGGAAGATTACCGGCTCTGGCGTGCCGCCGGCGTGGCCATCGAACAGGCCTACCGGCAATTTGGCTCGCCGCTGCAACGCCTGGCGGGAATGAGCGCGCCGCCGCCGTGCCGGCATATTTACTCGTTGGATCGCCGCGACGACTATCTGCGGCAGCAGCAGGCATTTGCCGCCGAGCAGCCGTTTTTCTCCGTGGTACGGTTAGGGGAGGCTCGTACTCACCTCGGCATTCTGGAACGGCCCGACGCGGTGCTGTGGGCGGTGGAGGATTTTTTGGCGCCGTGAACGCAGCCTGAGGGCCGCAGCGCCGATAAAGTGGGTTTCAACACCTTAGAAAGCCTGTATAATGCGCTGTTCGATCCTGATAAACGTATTATTACCGTGGTGGCGCTTGGCCGCGGCGGTATCCCCCCGACGCCTGTGAAGGCGACATTAGAGGTTGCTCAATGAGCGAAAAGTTACAGAAAGTTTTAGCGCGCGCCGGGCATGGCTCGCGTCGTGAAATCGAAACCATGATTGAAGCCGGGCGCGTCAGCGTCGACGGCAAGGTCGCCAAGCTGGGCGATCGCGTTGAAGTGACCCCGGCGATGAAAATTCGTCTGGACGGTCATGTCCTGTCGATCAAAGAATCCGAAGAGGTGGTTTGCCGGGTGCTGGCTTACTACAAACCGGAAGGCGAGCTGTGTACCCGCAGCGATCCTGAAGGCCGCCCGACGGTGTTCGATCGCTTACCGAAGCTGCGCGGTTCGCGCTGGGTGGCGGTAGGGCGCCTGGACGTCAACACCTCCGGTCTGCTGCTGTTCACCACCGACGGTGAACTGGCGAACCGTCTGATGCACCCAAGCCGTGAAGTGGAGCGCGAGTACGCGGTACGCGTGTTCGGCCAGGTTGACGATGCGAAAGTGAAGCAGCTGAGCAAGGGTGTGCAGCTGGAAGACGGCCCGGCCGCCTTCCGCACCATCAGCTTCCAGGGCGGAGAAGGCCTCAACCAGTGGTACAACGTGACCCTGACCGAAGGCCGTAACCGTGAAGTGCGTCGCCTGTGGGAAGCGGTGGGTGTGCAGGTTAGCCGCCTGATCCGCGTGCGCTACGGCGACATCGATCTGCCGAAAGGCCTGCCGCGCGGCGGCTGGGCCGAGCTGGATCTGCCGGCGATCAACTACCTGCGCGAGCTGGTGGAATTGAAGCCGGAAACGGTCAGCAAAATGCCGGTGGAGCGTGAACGCCGCCGCGTGAAGGCCAACCAGATCCGCCGCGCGGTCAAGCGCCACTCTCAGGTGGCCGGCAGCGGCCGCCGCAGTGCGCCAGGCAGCAAGCCGGGTAAACCGGGCAAGCCAAGCAAACGCAGCTAATCCCTCATTCTGGCCCCGTTCGGGGCCAGAACTTTTTGTTACCAATCGATCCCCTGTTGCGCCTTCACGCCTGCATCGAACGCGTGTTTCACCGGCCGCATCTCCGTGACCGTATCCGCCAGTTCCAGCAGATCGCGATGGCAACCGCGCCCGGTCAAGATCACCGTTTGGTGCGCAGGGCGCTCCAGCAACGCTGCCTTCAGCTCTTCCAGTTCCAGATAGCCGTAGGTCAGCATGTAGGTTACTTCGTCCAGCAGCACCAGATCCAGGCTGCTGTCGGCCAGCATGCGTTTGCCATGCTGCCACACCGCCTGACAGGCGGCGGTATCACCGGCTTTATTCTGCGTCTCCCAGGTAAAACCGGTGGCCATCACCTGGAATTCAACGCCGTGTTGCTGCAGCAGGTTTTTTTCGCCATTGGGCCACTCGCCCTTGATGAACTGGATCACCCCGGCGCGCATGCCGTGGCCAACCGCCCGGGTGACGGTGCCGAAGGCGGCCGTGGTTTTACCCTTGCCGTTGCCGGTAAACACCAGCAGCAGGCCGCGCGTGTCCTGCGCGGCGGCGATGCGGGCATCGACCTGTTCTTTCAGGCGCTGCTGGCGCTGTTGATGACGATCTTCCGCCATGAAACGCTCCTTATTATTCGGCCGCGCCGGGTTTACGGTTCGGCTGCGCGTCGAAGCTCATGCCGGTTTTGCGGCGGCTGTCTTCGCCCATCAGATACAGATACAGCGGCATGATATCGGCCGGGGTTTTCAGCTTGTTCTTGTCTTCGTGCGGGAAGGCAGATGCGCGCATTTTGGTGCGGGTGCCGCCCGGATTGATGCAGTTCACCCGCAAATTGCGGTTTTTATACTCGTCTGCCAACACCTGCATCATGCCCTCGGTGGCGAACTTCGACACCGCATAGGCACCCCAGTCTGCGCGGCCGGTGCGCCCGACGCTGGAACTGGTGAACACCAGCGAACCGGCGTGGGATTTCAGCAGCAGCGGCAGCAGCGCCTGAGTCAGCATAAAGGTGGCGTTGACGTTAACCTGCATCACCTCTTGCCACATGGTCATCGACAGGTCGGCCATCGGCGCGATGTCGCCGAGCAGGCCGGCGT
Organism: Serratia sp. CY84636; assembly: GCF_052166245.1. Lineage (NCBI taxonomy): Bacteria > Pseudomonadati > Pseudomonadota > Gammaproteobacteria > Enterobacterales > Yersiniaceae > Serratia > Serratia sp. CY84636. Next base: position 1,029,831 of record NZ_JBJNOX010000002.1, on the reverse strand, counting down.
TGTGCAGAACGCCGTCAAGGCGGGGGATCTGGCTCGCCAGATCGTCGGCTATCTGCCGGCATCGCTCCGGAGTGGCGTGCAGCAAGTCCAGCGTCACTACCCGGGCCGGGGCGCCGCCCTGGGCCGCTATCTCTTGTTGTACCGCCAGCAGCTTGCTCTCGGTGCGCCCCAGCAGCACCAGCTGAGCGCCGAAGCGCGCGTAGGTCAGCGCCGCTTCACGGCCGATGCCGTCGCCAGCGCCGGTGACCAAAATGATACGTTGTTCGAGCAGATCTTGTTTGGGTTGGTAATGCACGATAAATCCTCGCCTGGGTGGCTGTTCTCCCGTGAATATCGGGGAGCAAGGGTGAAACGCGCGGCCGGGGCGGGAGCGAAGGCTCGACCGTCTGCGGGCCGCGCAGCGAATCCGTCTCATCGTATTGATGAATAATGGGTGTTATATGCCTTAATCTGTGGGCATTTTCAATGCGTAGCAGGCTGAAATGGCATTCTTTTGTAACAAAAGCACGGCGGCGGCGCCTTGGTTCGGCCTTGAATCGTCCCCATAGTGATGATCCGTGCGCAATGAATTTTCATTTAGCCGCGACAGCAGCCGCTGCGGTTGGCTAAAATGGAAAGAAGCATACTAACAACCTGTAAATAAAGGCGGAATCTGTGGAGTTTATATCTGTTTATGGCCTGTTTCTGGCCAAGGTCGCCACGGTGGTGCTCGCCATCGCCGCGTTGGCCATCCTGGCGGTCAGTTTGGGGCAACGCAAGAACCGCCAGAAAGGGGAGCTGCAGCTGACCGATCTCGGTGAACAGTATCGCGAGATGCAGCGTGATATGCGCCTGGCGCGTATGGATACCGCCGAGCAGAAGGTCTGGCTGAAACAGTTCAAGAAGCAGACCAAGGCCGACGACAAGCTGAAGAAGCAGCGCGCCAAGTCCGGCGCGGTGGAAGTGACTAAGCCGTGCCTGTATGTGCTGGACTTCAAGGGCAGCATGGACGCGCACGAGGTGACCTCGCTGCGCGAAGAGATCTCGGCGGTGCTGGCGGTAGCGTCGGCGCAGGATGAAGTTCTGTTGCGCCTGGAAAGCCCGGGCGGGGTGGTGCACGGCTACGGCCTGGCGGCCTCGCAGCTGGAGCGCCTGCGCAAAGGCGGCATTCGCCTGACGGTAGCGGTGGATAAAGTGGCGGCCAGCGGTGGCTACATGATGGCCTGCGTCGCGGATCGCATCGTGGCGGCGCCGTTCGCCATCATCGGCTCCATCGGCGTGGTGGCGCAGATCCCGAACTTCCACCGCCTGCTGAAGAAGAACGACATCGACGTGGAGCTGCACACTGCCGGGCAATTCAAACGCACGCTGACGCTGTTTGGCGAAAACACCGAGCAGGGGCGCGAGAAGTTCCGCGAAGATCTGAACGAAACCCACGAGCTGTTCAAACGCTTCGTGCATGAGCAGCGCCCGTCGTTGGACATCGACAGCGTCGCCACCGGTGAGCACTGGTTCGGTTCACAGGCGAAAGAGAAGGGGCTGATCGACGCCATCGGCACCAGCGATGACTTGCTGATCGCCGAGCTGGATAACCACGAAGTGATCGCCGTGCGCTATACGCGCCGCAAACGCCTGATGGATCGCTTCACCGGCAGCGCGGCGGAAAGCGTCGATCGCTTGCTGTTGCGCTGGTGGCAGCGTGGTGAAAAGCCGCTGCTGTAACGGCGGCGATAGCGTGAATCAACGGGGGCCAGTTGCCCCCGTTTTCTTTTCTCAATCGACCAGGTGGTATTTTTCCGAAAGCAGATGGGCCAAATGTTTAAACATATTAAATACCGCGGTGGTTTTGGCGGTGGGCAATCCATCGGCATCCAAAAAGTATTCGCCGCGGAAAACTAAAACGCCGCTTTTTTGTTCAACGTCGGTGGCGATCATGCCGTGCAGATAATCTTCGTGTTGGCGGATGATGTTATTTGCTTCCGCCAGCAGGGCCTCGCGGCCGATAGGGGCAGTATTTGTGCGCATTTATTAGACTCCAAACTAAAAACTCTGCGCATATTCTAACGCCGGTTCGCTTTTATCCGCAAACCGACTAAGGTTTATTTGCCGTCTGGATGGCCATGGGCGGCCGCCGGTTGGCGAAATCGGTCTTTCCGTGCTAATTAGGTTGCGTGACGCTTTTTATCAGGTACAGTGTGGGATTTTGCGGCGTCGGGTGGAAGGTTTTGTTTACGCCATGAATAAAACTCACACAGCCATACTTCTGGGGCATGGGTGAATAGCAGGCAGGATCAACAACTTGCGTTCAGGTTGAGCAGTTGGGCAACCAAAAGAAAAAAATCTGTTGATCTCTTGCCAGACTGCCGCAATATAAAAAAAGAGACACGAATTGCCGCGGCACGGCGAGATAAAAGACTTCTTTTTAGAAGAAATAAATTAGGTAAAGGTAAATATGGGTAAAGCTCTCGTAATAGTTGAGTCCCCGGCAAAAGCCAAAACTATTAATAAATATTTAGGAAGTGACTACGTGGTGAAGTCCAGCGTCGGTCATATCCGTGATTTGCCGACCAGTGGCTCAGCCAGCAAAAAGAGCGCTGACTCAACCGAAGACAAAGCCAAGAAAAAAGTTAAAAAAGATGAGAAGGCGGCGCTGGTAAATCGCATGGGCGTCGACCCTTACCACGGCTGGAAAGCGCATTATGAAATCCTGCCGGGTAAAGAAAAAGTGGTCGCCGAGTTAAAATCGTTGGCGGAAAACGCCGACCACATTTATCTCGCAACCGACCTTGACCGCGAAGGGGAAGCCATCGCCTGGCACCTGCGGGAAGTGATCGGTGGGGATGACAAACGCTTTAGCCGCGTGGTGTTTAACGAAATCACCAAAAACGCGATCCAGCAGGCGTTCAAACAGCCGGGCGAGCTGAACATTGACCGCGTCAACGCGCAGCAGGCGCGCCGATTCATGGACCGCGTGGTGGGCTATATGGTCTCGCCGCTGCTGTGGAAGAAAATCGCCCGCGGCCTGTCCGCCGGCCGCGTGCAGTCGGTGGCGGTGCGCCTGGTGGTCGAGCGCGAACGCGACATCAAGGCCTTCGTGCCGGAAGAGTACTGGGAGCTGCATGCCGATCTGCTGGCGAAGGGTGAAACCGCGCTGCAGATGGAAGTGACCCATGCGCACGACAAACCGTTCAAGCCGGTCAACCGCGAGCAGACTCACGCTGCGGTCAAACTGCTGGAAAAAGCCCGCTACACGGTGCTGGATCGCGAAGACAAACCGACCAGCAGCAAACCGGGCGCGCCTTTCATTACCTCCACGCTGCAACAGGCCGCCAGCACCCGCCTGAGCTTCGGCGTGAAGAAAACCATGATGATGGCGCAACGGCTGTATGAAGCCGGCCACATCACCTATATGCGTACCGATTCCACCAACCTGAGCCAGGATGCGCTCAACATGGTGCGTGGCTATATCGGCGACAACTTCGGCGACAAATACCTGCCGAAGGCGCCAAATCAGTACAGCAGCAAAGAGAATTCGCAGGAAGCGCACGAAGCGATCCGTCCTTCGGACGTGAACGTGCTCGCCGAGCAGTTGAAAGACATGGAAGCGGACGCGCAGAAGCTGTATCAGCTGATCTGGCGCCAGTTCGTCGCCTGCCAGATGACGCCGGCGCAATACGATTCCACCACACTGACGGTGAAGGCCGGCGATTATCAGCTGCGGGCCAAGGGCCGTACGCTGCGCTTTGACGGCTGGACCAAGGTGATGCCGGCGCTGCGCAAGGGCGATGAAGATCGCACCCTGCCATACGTCGAAATCGGCAGCGAGCTGGATCTGCAGAAACTGATCCCGAGCCAGCACTTCACCAAGCCGCCGGCGCGCTATAGCGAAGCCTCGCTGGTGAAAGAGCTGGAAAAACGCGGTATCGGCCGTCCGTCCACCTACGCCTCCATCATCTCGACCATTCAGGATCGCGGTTATGTGCGTGTGGAAAGCCGCCGCTTCTATGCCGAGAAAATGGGCGAGATCGTCACCGATCGCCTGGAAGAAAACTTCCGCGAGCTGATGAACTATGACTTCACCGCGCGCATGGAAGACGGTCTCGATGAGGTTGCCAACAACCAGGCCGAGTGGAAAGCGGTGCTGGACGAGTTCTTCGTCGACTTCAGCGAGCAGCTGGAAACGGCGGAGAAAGATCCGGAAGAAGGCGGCATGCGGCCTAACCAGATGGTGATGACCAGCATCGACTGCCCGACCTGCGGCCGCAAGATGGGTATCCGTACTGCCAGCACCGGCGTGTTCCTCGGCTGTTCCGGCTACGCGCTGCCGCCGAAGGAGCGCTGCAAAACCACCATCAATCTGGTGCCGGAAGCGGAAGTGCTCAACATCCTCGAAGGCGACGACGCGGAAACCAACGCGCTGCGCGCCCGCCGTCGCTGCAAGAAATGCGGTACGGCAATGGACAGCTACCTGATCGACAACCAGCGCAAGCTGCACGTTTGCGGTAACAACCCGGCGTGTGACGGCTATGAAATCGAAGAGGGCGAGTTCCGCCTGAAAGGCTACGATGGCCCGGTGGTGGAGTGCGACAAGTGCGGCTCGGAAATGCACCTGAAAATGGGGCGTTTCGGCAAGTACATGGGCTGTACCAACGAGAACTGTAAAAACACCCGCAAGATCCTGCGTAACGGCGATGTCGCGCCGCCGAAGGAAGATCCGGTGCCGTTGCCGGAGCTGCCGTGCGAGAAGTCTGACGCCTATTTCGTGCTGCGTGACGGCGCTGCCGGCGTGTTCCTGGCGGCCAACACCTTCCCTAAATCGCGCGAGACCCGTGCGCCGCTGGTGGAAGAGCTGGCTCGCTTCAAAGATCGCCTGCCGGAGAAGCTGCGCTATCTGGCCGATGCGCCGGTGGCGGATGCCGAAGGCAATAAAACGCTGGTGCGTTTCAGCCGTAAAACCAAACAGCAGTACGTCTCCTCTGAAAAAGATGGCAAGGCGACCGGTTGGTCCGCGTTCTACGTGGACGGCAAGTGGGTCGAAGGCAAGAAGTAAGGCCGCTGTCCTGCCAGTAAGATGAAAAACCAGCCCCGGTGGCTGGTTTTTTTATTGGTGAAAAGCGACAAACGGATCTATCCTTTGCTGTTTTTATCCCTCCGCCACCGCCGTTTCACGTTGATACCAATGCAAAATAATCGTTATCATAGTGTGACGCGGATCTATACTTGAAGCTGCAACGTGGTATAGTGGTTATATAAAAAGTTTTTTTATTATTAAAGCTTATTAACAACGGCGTTTTCTTCACCATCAGGGTAAAACACGGTGTTTATGGCTTGTGATTTTCAGCATACCGGGGCGACACCGATATACCTGGCTGCGGGTAAGCCGCAGTGTTTAACCTAGGATGGTATAAGATATGAAATTGCAGCAGCTTCGTTACATTGTGGAAGTGGTTAACCACAACCTGAATGTCTCCTCGACGGCAGAAGGGCTCTATACCTCGCAACCCGGCATCAGTAAGCAGGTGCGCATGCTCGAAGATGAGCTGGGCATCCAGATTTTCGCCCGCAGCGGCAAACACCTGACCCAGGTCACCCCGGCCGGCCAGGAAATCATTCGCATCGCACGTGAAGTGCTGTCCAAGGTCGACGCCATTAAAGCCGTCGCCGGTGAACACACCTACCCGGACAAAGGCTCGCTGTACGTCGCTACCACGCATACCCAGGCTCGCTATGCTTTGCCTAACGTAATCAAAGGCTTCATCGAGCGTTACCCACGCGTCTCGCTGCACATGCATCAGGGTTCGCCGACGCAGATCGCCGAAGCGGTCTCCAAAGGGACCGCCGATTTCGCCATCGCCACCGAAGCACTGCACCTGTACGACGATCTCATCATGCTGCCGTGCTACCACTGGAACCGTGCGGTAGTCGTGAAGCCCGATCATCCTTTGGCGGGCAAAAGCAGCATCAGCATTGAAGAGCTGGCGGCTTACCCGATCGTCACTTACACCTTCGGCTTTACCGGGCGTTCGGAGTTGGATACCGCCTTCAACCGCGCCGGCCTGACGCCGCGCATTGTCTTTACCGCCACCGACGCCGACGTGATCAAAACCTACGTGCGTCTGGGATTGGGGGTGGGGGTGATCGCCAGCATGGCGGTGGATCCGGTGCAGGATCCGGATCTGGTGACGGTGGATGCGCGTGATATCTTCACCTACAGCACTACCAAGATCGGTTTCCGCCGCAGCACCTTCCTGCGCAGCTACATGTACGACTTCATTCAGCGCTTCGCGCCGCACCTGACGCGCGACGTGGTCGACAGCGCGGTGGCGCTGCGCTCCAACGAAGAAATTGAAGCGATGTTTAAGGACATCAAGCTGCCTATCAAATAGCCGCCAGCGTTGACGACATCAAACAACACCCGGACAGGCCTGCGCCTCTCCGGGTTTTTTATGAGCAAAACCCTGCGCCATAAAACACCCCATTCGCAAGCTGCGCTAATCCAATCCTAGTGGGGAGAACGCGTTATGGCGCTTTAACGTCAGGCCAACGCCCTCTGTCATTTTCGCTAAGTTTCTGGATCACGCCCATTCAACCTTGAAACAGCTTATGGCTTCCTTGTTAGGAATCATCTGAAAACAAAGTGTTTTTGTTCTGGCAAAGAGTTTTTTTGCTCTCGGAAGTTAAAGTAATGCTAACCAATTGCCAGCGGAGCCGCTTATCTCATGACCAGCCGTATCTCTGTTCAATTGCCCGTTGAGGGCCTGCTTTTTTGGAAGCTGGCGGGCCGTGAGGCCTTGTCCGAGCCGTTTGCGCTTACGCTGACCTTGCTGGGCCGGGATGCCCGCATTAATCGCAGCGAGCTGTTGGGGCAACCGGTCACGGTGAATCTACCGACGGGCCTGCTGTCAGCGGATCGCCATATCAATGGCAAAGTGACCCGCGTTGCCGTCAGTGCCGTCGAATTAAGTGGCACGCGTTATGCTGTGTATACGCTGACGGTGGAATCGGATCTATGGCCGATGAAGCGGGATCGCAATCTGCGCATCTTCCAGGGCCAGACGGTGCCGCAAACGGTGCATGCTTTGCTCAGCGAATATCAGGTGAACGTAGAGGATAAACTCACCGGTCGCTATCGGGTGTGGGATTACTGTGTTCAGTATCAGGAGAGCAGTCTCGATTTTATCAGCCGCCTCATGGAGCTGGAGGGTATCGTTTACCATTTTCGCCATGAGGCGGGCCGCCACACGCTGGTGCTGACGGATGCGGCAGGGCAGTATCAGCCGTTTAGCGGCTACGAGACGATTCCTTACCATCAGACTCCGTCTGGCGGCAGCCCCCTCGAGCAGGGCATCGGCCAATGGGCACCGGAAGACAGCGTAACGCCGGGCATTTACGGTTTGGACGACTATGACTTTCGCAAACCGAACGCCTGGCTGTTCCAGGCTCGTCAAAACCCGGCCTCGCCGATGCCGGGCAGCATCGATGTCTACGATTGGCCGGGCCGCTATGTCGAACACGCCGATGGAGAGTTCTACGCGCGCGTGCGCCAGGAACGCTGGCAGGTGGAACATCAGCAGGTACACGGCACAGCAACGGCGATTGGAATAGCGCCGGGTTATACCTTTACCCTGATCAACGCCCCGTTTTTCAGCGATAATGGCGAATACCTGACGACGGCCGCCGATTATACGTTCTCCGAGAACCGCTACGCCAGCGGCGAAGAAGGAGAGACGGTTCATCGCATCGACTTTACGGTTATCCCGGCCGCTACCGTCTTTCGTCCGCTGACGGTGACGCCGTGGCCGCGCACCTATGGCCCGCAAACGGCCAAGGTGGTGGGGCCCGTCGGCGAGAATATCTGGACGGACAAATACGGCCGGATAAAAGTGAAGTTTCACTGGGATCGCCGCGCCAAAGGGGATGATACCAGTTCGTGCTGGGTGAGGGTCTCGAGTGCCTGGGCGGGGCAAGGGTTCGGTTCGGTACAGATACCGCGCGTCGGCGATGAAGTGGTGGTGGACTTTATCAATGGCGATCCGGATCGGCCGATTGTCACCGGGCGCGTCTACAATGAGGCGAGCATGCCGCCGTGGGTGTTGCCGGCGGCGGCTACGCAAATGGGCTTTATGACTCGCAGTAAGGACGGAAGCCGGGATAACGCCAGCTATCTGTTTTTCGAAGATAAGGTGGGCAGCGAGGCCGTGGAACTGCACTCCGAAAAGGATATGAAGGTTTCGGTGGAAAATGACCAGCAGGTCAATATTGACGGTAACCGGACGACAACTATCCTCAAGCAACAGCAAGACGAAGTGACGGGCAATGCCACCTTCCATTACAAGAGCCAGCGTACCACCACGGTGGATCACAAAGAAACCGGCTATTTTAATGGCGGTGTCGCTACGGAGATCAAGGCGGGGCGGACGTTCGACATTAAGGACGGCGGCGACAAGGTAACGATCAAAGGCGACCGCACCAGCGATATCGACGGGAATGAAAGCCACCATGTCACCGGCAAACTGACCGAGACCCTGGATAAAGGGCGGGACGTTACGATCGGCGCCGGCGGCCATAAAGAGGACATCACCGGGGGCATTACCCGCGAGATCAAGGGCGGCGTCAACGAAACGATCAAAGACGGCGTTACCACCAATATCAATAGCGGCGACTGGACGCAAAACGTCAACGCGGGAACCATTACGATTTACAGCCCGCATCAGATCAAGATTGTCAGCGGTGAAAAGATCAGCCTCGAAGCGCCGGAGTCCGTGTTCAATCCCAAGCTGCACAGCCTGACCGTGACCGCCTTCAGCGAAAGCATTACCGGTAATAGCGTATCGGTATCGGCGATAGCCAGCAGCATCGTTGGCGTGTCCAACGGCCTGACGGGGCTATCAAATTCTTATAAGCTGAAAGAGTTTTCAAAGACGGCGTTCAAAACGGAAACGAACGGGGTGGTGGTGAATGTCGAGGTGACCAATATCAGCAACAGAACGCTGAATGTAACGAATAACTCGTTGTTTATAATTACATAAAATGGAGCAGCACACTTATGTCTCTGGCTGATATGTCGAAGTACTTCCTGTATGCGGGGATCGCCACCCCTGTCGTGATGGGCATTTTCTTTTACTGTATTTTTAAAAATAACGGCGGTAACTCGACCGAGACGTCTGCCGTTAAAAACTATCTCAACAAGGACAGCTGGCAAGGCGAAATTATCGCCTCGCACCTCGAATCCTGTCGGCAAACCAACACTCGATACGGCAATGACTTTTTCTTTGACGTTGATTTTTATCTCCCGGGCGACACCCGACTCCACACTGCCAAGGCCCTGGTTCAACCTGGCCAGATGCATTTACTGCGCAAAGGGATGGACATCAAAGTAAAGAAGGGCCGTAAGGATCAGCTGGCGGTTGTGGAGATGGATTTCCCCGCTGAGCCGTTGTAGAGCAAACCTTTCCCTGTTAAAGCGCCGCATCGTCGCGGCGTTTTTGTTGGCGCATTGCCTAACCCCTTGGCGGCGCTCGCACTTCCTTCCCGCTGATTGTTCCCGCCTATCGTTGTGATCAAATCGTGTTGTTATCAAAACGTTAACTTATCTTTGTGGTATCTTTAAACAAGACCTCACTGATTACCCTGTTTTAGTCACAATAAGAAATGGAGGAGCTATGTCGTCCGATCTTCGTGAAACAAGTCTGGATAAGCTGGTTGCGCTGAATAGCGAGTATTACTACTACAGCCTGCCGCTGGCGGCGAAGCAGCTGGGTGATATCGACCGGTTGCCGAAATCAATGAAAGTGCTGTTGGAGAACCTGCTGCGCCATGTGGATGGCGACACCGTGCAGGTTGACGACCTCAAGGCCATCGTTGCCTGGCTGCAAACCGGCCATGCTGACCGTGAGATCGCCTACCGTCCGGCGCGCGTGCTGATGCAGGATTTTACCGGCGTACCGGCGGTGGTGGATCTGGCGGCGATGCGCGAAGCGGTACGGCGGCTGGGCGGCAACGTCGACCAAGTGAACCCGCTGTCGCCGGTGGATCTGGTGATTGACCACTCGGTTACCGTCGATGAATTTGGCGATGACAACGCCTTTGAAGACAACGTGCGTATCGAAATGCAGCGCAACCACGAGCGCTACACCTTTTTGCGCTGGGGGCAGAAAGCCTTCAACCGCTTCCGCGTGGTGCCGCCGGGCACCGGCATCTGTCACCAGGTCAACCTTGAATACCTTGGCCAAACGGTCTGGCACAGCGACGAAAGCGGCCGCCGCGTGGCTTATCCCGATACGCTGGTGGGCACCGATTCCCACACCACCATGATCAACGGCCTGGGTATCCTCGGCTGGGGCGTCGGCGGCATCGAAGCGGAAGCGGCGATGCTGGGCCAGCCGGTGTCGATGCTGATCCCGGACGTGGTCGGCTTCAAGCTGACCGGCAAGCTCCGCGAGGGTATTACCGCCACCGACCTGGTGTTGACCGTGACCCAAATGCTGCGCAAGCACGGCGTGGTCGGCAAGTTCGTCGAGTTTTACGGCGACGGGCTGGCCGATCTGCCGTTGGCGGACCGGGCAACCATCGCCAACATGTCGCCGGAGTTCGGCGCCACCTGCGGTTTCTTCCCGGTGGATGACGTTACGCTCGGCTATATGAAGCTCAGCGGCCGCAGCGCCGAACAAATCGCGCTGGTGGAAGCCTACGCCAAAGCGCAGGGCATGTGGCGCAACCCGGGTGATGAACCGGTCTTCACCAGCTCGCTGGCGCTGGACATGTCAACCGTGGAAGCCAGCCTCGCCGGGCCAAAGCGCCCGCAGGATCGCGTTGCGCTGCCGAATGTGCCGCAGGCGTTCAAGGCTGCCACCGAGCTGGATATCGGGGGGCACAAAGCCAATACCGACAGCAAAACCTTTACGCTGGACGGGCAGCAGCACGAACTGCGCGACGGCGCGGTGGTGATCGCGGCGATCACCTCCTGCACCAACACCTCCAACCCGAGCGTGATGATGGCGGCCGGCCTGCTGGCGAAAAATGCCGTCAAGAAAGGGCTGCGCAGCAAACCCTGGGTAAAAACCTCGCTGGCGCCGGGATCCAAAGTGGTAACCGACTACTTCGACAGCGCCAAACTCACTGCCTATCTGGAAGAGCTGGGGTTTAACCTGGTGGGGTATGGCTGCACCACCTGTATCGGTAACTCCGGCCCGCTGCCGGATCCGATCGAGCAGGCGATCAAAGAGGGCGATCTGACCGTGGGCGCGGTGCTGTCGGGCAACCGCAACTTCGAAGGGCGTATTCACCCGCTGGTGAAAACCAACTGGCTGGCCTCGCCGCCGCTGGTGGTGGCTTATGCGCTGGCGGGCAGCATGAAGATTGACCTGACCAAAGAGCCGCTGGGCGAGGGCAACGACGGTCAACCGGTCTACCTGAAGGATATCTGGCCGAGCAGCCAGGACATCGCTCAGGCGGTGGAAGAAGTGCGCACCGAGATGTTCCACAAGGAATACGGCGAAGTGTTCGACGGTGACGCCAACTGGCAGGCGATCCAGGTGGCCGGTTCGGCGACCTATCAGTGGCAGGAGGATTCTACCTATATCCGCCATCCGCCGTTCTTCAGCACCATGAAGGTGAAGCCGGATCCGGTACAGGACATCAAAGACGCGCGCATTCTGGCGATTCTGGCCGATTCGGTGACCACCGACCACATCTCGCCGGCGGGCAACATCAAGCGCGACAGCCCGGCGGGGCGCTACCTGAGCGAGCACGGCGTGGCGCCGCAGGATTTCAACTCCTACGGCTCGCGCCGCGGCAACCACGAAGTGATGATGCGCGGCACCTTTGCCAACATCCGCATCCGCAACGAAATGGTGCCGGGCGTGGAAGGCGGTTATACCCGCCATCTTCCGTCGCAGCAGCAGCTGTCTATCTACGACGCCGCCATGCAGTATCAGCAGGAGAAGGTGCCGCTGGCGGTGATCGCCGGGAAAGAGTACGGTTCCGGCTCCAGCCGCGACTGGGCGGCGAAGGGGCCGCGCTTGCTGGGCGTGCGGGTGGTGATTGCCGAGTCCTTCGAGCGTATCCACCGCTCCAACCTGATCGGCATGGGGATTTTGCCGCTGGAGTTCCCGCAAGGAGTGACGCGCAAAACCCTGGGGCTGACCGGGGATGAGCAGATCAGCGTCGGCGGCCTGCAGCAACTGCAGCCGGGCCAGACGGTGCCGGTGCATATCACCTATGCCGACGGGCGCAAGGAAGTGATCGACACCCGTTGCCGCATCGATACCGGCAATGAGCTGACCTACTACGAAAACGACGGCATTCTGCACTATGTGATCAGGAAAATGCTGTAATTAAGCAATAAAAAGGGCGCCGCAAGGCGCCCTGATTGTTTCCGCCGCGGCGGCGATCACTTCTGGTCGAGCAAATGGCCCATTTTGGCGGCCTTGGTCGCCAGATAGTGTTCGTTCTTCGGGTTGCGGCCGACGATCAGCGGCACGCGCTCGCTGATGTTGATGCCGGCTTCGGTCAGGATCTCGACCTTTTTCGGGTTGTTGGTCAGCAAACGCACCGCGTCGACGCCCAGCAGTTTGAACATGTCGGCGCACAGGGTGAAGTCGCGCTCGTCGGCGGCGAAGCCGAGCTGGTGGTTGGCTTCCACGGTGTCTGCGCCCTTATCCTGCAGGGCATAGGCGCGAATCTTGTTCAACAGGCCGATATTGCGGCCCTCCTGGCGATGATAAAGCAGGATGCCGCGGCCTTCTTCGGCGATCTGCTCCAGCGCGGCTTCCAGTTGAAAACCGCAGTCGCAGCGCAGGCTGAACAGAGCATCGCCGGTCAGACATTCGGAATGCACGCGCGCGAGCACCGGCGCTTCGCCGGAAATATCACCGAATACCAGCGCCAGATGGTCATGCCCGGTCGCCAGTTCTTCGAATCCTACCATCAGGAAATCGCCCCAAGGTGTCGGCAGTTTAGCCTCTGCCACCCGTTTAAGCTGCATGTCACTCTCCACAAAAGCGTACGATTCAATCATTGTCGCGCATCCTAAGTCCGGTTCGGTAAATTGACCAAGACTAAAACGTGCTACGCCGATCTCTATTTCGTTAATTATCGGCTATTTTGCCACAACTTCTTGCCGGGCGGTGCTCAGCAAACCAGCAGATGGCGTTTTCTGGCCACCTATTATTGCGATAGGTTGCCTATCTGTTTAATTTTTCGCGTGTTATCAATATTGCACTCTTGTTACACTGCTGCCTGATTCACGCAGAGGAAGAATAGAATGTATGAGATAGCAAAACGTACGGCGGGCGGCGCGCTGCTGTTGCTGTTGATGCCGCTGGTCGTCTGGGCATCCGGCTGGCACTGGCAGCCCGGCGGCAATGAGCCACTGCTCAAAGCGCTGTACTGGGTGACCGAAACCGTGACCTCGCCGTGGGGCATTCTGACCAGCGCTATCCTCTGCGGTTGGTTTTTGTGGTGCCTGCGCTTTCGCCTGAAGGCGGCTATCGGTCTGGCGCTCCTGCTTTTCGCCGCGCTGGTGATCGGGCAGGGGGTGAAGTCGTTAATCAAGGATCGGGTGCAGGAACCGCGGCCGTTCGTGGTATGGCTGGAGCAAACCCACGGCGTGGACGGCAAATACTTCTATTCGCTGCATCGCAAAGAGCGCAGCGCGCTGGTGCGCGAGCAATTGCAGGATCAGACGCTGGTGCCGAACTGGCTGCGCAAGCACTGGCAGTTTGAAACCGGTTTCGCTTTCCCGTCGGGGCACACGATGTTCGCCGCTACCTGGGCACTGTTGGGCGTAGGGCTGCTGTGGCCGCGCCGCCATTATAAAACCGTCGCGCTGCTGATGGTGTGGGCGACCGGCGTGATGGGCAGCCGCCTGCTGTTGGGCATGCACTGGCCGCGCGATCTGGCGATGGCTACGCTGATCAGCTGGCTGCTGGTGGTGGTCACCTGCTGGTTGGCGCAGCGCTGGTTCGGCCCGCTGACGCCGCCGCCGCAAGAGCAGCAGGAAATCGCGGCGCGCAAGCCTGAGTAAGCACTCTTCTCGCAGGCGCCCGTCAGGCGCCTGCCACCAACACCTTCACCCCTACCTTCTCAAAGGCCTGTATGGCGGTATTGCTGATACCGTCATCGGTGATCAAATAGTCGATATGCTGCCAGTCACAGGGCAATGCGAACATCGATACCTTATCGATTTTGCTGGAATCGGCAACCACATATACCGTATTGGCTGCGTTGATCATCGCCGTTTTCAGTTTGATATCGGTTTCGCTTGGGAAACTCAGTCCGTGACGAGGTGAGATACAGGCCGTTGCGAGGAACAGTTTCTGGGCCAGCACGTTTTCGAAGAAGCTGGCGGCTTTGTCCCCGGAAGTGGAGAGCGTCGGAAATTTGAACGAGCCGCCGGTCAGCAAAATGTTCACGCCCGGTTCGCCGCCCAGCTGCAGCGCGATATTGACGCCGGTGGTGATAACGGACAGTTTCTTGATGTGACTCAGGTGATTGGCGATAGCCGTGGTGGTGGTGCCCGAATCAAGAATGATGGTGTCGCCCGGCTCGATAAAACCGGCGGCGAGCTTGCCGATGCGATCCTTGGCGGTCAGGTTGACCTGGCGTTCCAACAGCATGGCATGGGTGTTTTGCTTGCCATCGACCAGGGTTGCGCCGCCGTGGAAACGCTGCACATAGCCTTGCTGCTGCAGGACCCGCAGGTCGGTACGAATGGTCGCCTCGGTCAGCTTGAAGGTATCGGTAAGCATTTTGACCGTCGCCGAACCGTCTTCGCGGATCATATCAAGGATCTTTTCGCGCCGTTGCTGCATTTCTGCCAGCTGTTCGCTTTTGCTTTTCAATCGAAAGACTCCTGCGCCTGTCAGTTCCCGCCGTGCGGTTTGCCACGGCAATTCCTTAATTGATGCGCTGAATTTTAGCTTGCGATTATTGATAAAGCTATGGATAAACTCGGGTAACCCATATTAGTTTTTGTTCGAAAACCAATTTCGTCAGCGAAAAATCAACGTATTAAATGAATAAAAAGTGGCGAATATTCTGTATTTAATTGTTAATTAATGATTTTATTGATCTGGGGTTTTACCTGTCGCCTACTTTTGCTTGAAATTTGATCTTGCCCACATTAATTATCGTTTTTGCTGCATATGATTTCCATTCGAAAATCAAAGGCGAGTTAGCGGATCGGTTTCGATGCGATAACGATAATCAAGGCGCTTAAGCAGAGGTGACGATGGACTTCCAGGCGATTAAAAACACGGCGCGCCAGGCGCGCCGATATGTGGTGACCATGAACCATAAGGCAGGCAAGGGCCATACCGGCGCCGACCTATCGGAAATCGACATCATCTGCACCTTGTATATGGCGGTGATGGATCGCAGCAATGTCCGGCCCGATCAGGATCGGTTTATTTTGTCTAAAGGGCACGGCGCCGGCGGTTTTTACTGCAGCTGTGCGGCGATGGGCCTGCTTGATCCCGCGGTGCTCGATCAGTTCATGGGCGACGACACCTTGCTGGCCGGGCATCCGGTGCGACAGAAACTGCCGGAACTGGTAGAGATTAACTCCGGCGGTTTAGGGCATGGCCTACCGATCGCCGTGGGGCTGGCGCTGGGCAACAAATTGGCCGGGCGCGCACATCGCCGCGCTTTTGTGCTGCTGGGCGACGGTGAGCTGGCGGAGGGATCCAACTGGGAGGCGGCAATGGCGGCTAGCAAATTCAAGCTGGATAACCTGATTGCCATCGTCGATCGCAACCGGCTGCAGTTGGCGGGTAAGACAGAGGCCATCATGCCGCTGGAACCGCTGGCGGAAAAATGGCGCGCTTTCGGTTTCGAAACCCTGGAGTGCGACGGGCACGATCCGGCGGCGCTGGTAGCGGCGATCCAACGCCCGAGCCAGGACAAGCCGCGGGTGATTTTAGCCAATACCGAAAAGGGTCACGGCGTGTCGTTTATGGCTAACGTTGCCGCCTGGCATCACGCGGTACCGGACGAACAACAGCTGGCGCAGGCGCTGGCGGAACTGGAGGGGTGAACATGCAGGATTTACGCGATGCCGTGGTGACGGCGTTGATCGAAGAGCAGCTGGCGGGTGCAGATCTGAGCGTGATGGTCGCGGACTCCACGTCCACGTCGAAAATTGCACCTTTCGAGCAGGCTTATCCAGAGCGGGTGGTGAACGTCGGAATTGCCGAACAGAACATGGTGGGCATGGCCGCCGGCATGGCGCTCAGTGGCCGTACGGTCTTTACCGCCAATGCCGCGCCTTTTCTGTTTGCCCGTTCTAACGAACAGATGAAAAACGATGTTTGCTACACGGAAACCAACGTGAAAATGCTCGGCCTGAATGCCGGGTTCGGCTATGGGCCGCTGGGGGCGACGCACCATTGCATGAACGATATCGCCATCGCCCGTACGCTGGGCAATCTCAGCGTCTATGCGCCGGCGGATGCGCGGCAAGCGGCAGAGATTGTCCGCCATGTCATCGCGCAACCCGGCCCGGCCTATATCCGCATGGACAGCGACAAGCTGCCGGTGCTGAACGCGAGCTATCACTTCCGCCCCGGAGAGCCGGAGGTGTTGCATCAGGGCTCTGACAATCTGGTGTTTTGTCTGGGGACGGTGGCTCATGAGGCAATGAAGGTACTGGCGTTGGGCGAAAATCCGACCATCGTCTCGTTGCCTTCGCTCTGGCCACTCAACGAGGCGGCGGTAGTGGCGTTGATGCGTTCGCACCGTCGGGTGCTGACCATGGAGGAGCACGCCCTCAGCGGCGGCCTGGGTACCATCATCGGTGAACTGTTGCTGCGGTATCAGCTGTCGCGGCCGTTTACCGCACTGGGCGTGCCGGCTTACGAATTTACTCACAGCAGCAGCCGGGCGGCGCTGCGGCGTCAATATGCCATCGACGCCGCAGGATTGCAGGCTCAGTTAACGCAATAGGGGGAATGCGATGGATCGGAACGAATACGACGTCAATTTACGCTACGGTGTCGATAGCCGGATGTCGCTGGCAGGGAAGGTTGCCGTGATCACCGGCGGTCTGGGCGGCATCGCGATGGCAGCCAATCGCCTGCTGTTGGAAAAGGGCGCGCGCCTGGTATTGATGTATCCAGCCTTTGAACAGGACAAGGCCGCGGCGGCGCTGCGAGAGTTGGGGGAAGAACAGGTGTTCTGCCAGGTATGTGACGTGACCGATTCCGACTCGGTGGCTGCCGCCTTCAACGCGGCTCAATCTCGCTTTGGTCGGCTCGATATCCTGGTCAACTGCGCGGGCTACGTCAATTTGCAGCCGGCGACGGAGGTCACGCTCGAGGAGTGGCAGCGCCATCTGGCGGTCAATCTCACCGGGCCCTTCCTGTGCTCGCAGGAACTGGCGCGCCGTGCGATAACCGCCGGCCACGGCGGGAAAATAATCAACATCGCATCACAGGCGGCCTCCATCGCCATTGACGATCACTGCGCTTACACCTCCGCCAAGGCAGGGCTGCTGGGCATGACCAAGGTGATGGCCAAAGAATGGGCGCCGCACGGCATTACGGTCAACACGTTATCGCCCACCGTGGTGCTGACGCCTATGGGAGAGAAAGCCTGGCGCGGCGAGAAGGGCGAGGCGATGAAAAAACTGATCCCGCTGGGACGTTTTGCTTATACCGACGAAATTGCGGCGGCGATCCTGTTTTTTGCCAGCAATGGCAGCGACATGATTACCGGCGCGGACCTGATGATCGACGGCGGTTTTACCATTTGGTAAGCGGCAACCGCAGCGATCGCCAACACCAGACGATGTTCAACACAACGATAAGAGAACACCATCATGAGAAAAATAGCCACTTACCTTACCCTGCTCACCGGTTTTGCCTGCACCTCTGCCATGGCGGCGGAAAAGGGCACGATCGCCATTCTCGTCAATTCGCTGGATAACCCTTATTACTCCGCAGAGGCCAAGGGGGCCGAGACCAAGGCCAAGTCCCTCGGTTACCAGACGCTGGTGTTGTCGCACGGCGAAGACGTTAAGCGCCAGGGGGAGCTGATCAGCCTGGTTATCGGCCGCAAAGTACAGGGTATCATTTTGGATAACGCCGATTCCCAGGCCAGCGTCGCCGCCGTGCAGCAGGCGAAAAACGCCGGTATTCCGGTGGTACTGATCAACCGCGAGATCCCGGTCGATGGCGTAGCGTTGGCGCAGATCACCCATAACAACTTCCAGGCCGGCTCGGACGTCGCCAACCAGTTTGTAGAAAAAATGGGAGAAACCGGCAAATACGCCGAGCTGACCTGCAACCTGGCGGATAATAACTGCGTCACGCGCTCGCAGTCGTTCCACAACGTGATCGACCAATATCCTGAGATGGTCAGCGTGGCGCGTCAGGATGCCAAGGGCAATCTGCTGGAGGGAAAACGCATCATGGACAGCATTCTGCAGGCGCATCCGGACATCAAAGGCGTGATCTGCGGCAACGGCCCGGTGGCGCTGGGGGCAGTGGCGGCGCTGAAGGCCGCCGGCCGGCAGGATGTCACCGTGGTGGGCATCGACGGCAGCAACGATGAACGCGACGCCATTCTCAACGGTAGCCTCTATGCCAGCGTGATGTTGCAGGCGCAGGCGATCGCCGCGCAGGGCGTTGAAATCCTCGACGGCTATTTCCAATCCGGCAGCTATACCGGCAAGGAGCGCGTGATGTTCCGCGGCATCCTGATCGGCAAAGACAATGCGCAACGGGTCAGTGACTTCAACTTCAAACCGTAATCCGCGCTGAGCGGTGTCTTTCATCACCCCGTCCCGGCGGCGGGGTGCGATCGGAGGTGTTGTTATGTCGATGCGCATTGCGCTGGCCGTCACCGTCGTCCTGACGTTGAGCGGTTGCCGTATCGTCTCGGAGAAAAAGCTGGCGGAGCTTCGCTCCCCGGTGAATCCGCATGTGGCGCAGGCGGCGGAGATTTACCGCAGCCAAATCGCCCCGCAAGCGATCAAAACGGCGCAGCAGCTGGGCGAGCTGATCGCCCGGATCGCCCAGGCCAAGGATTTTGACAGCGCCTGTGGTCTGCTGGGGTACCGCGCTCAACCGGAGTTTCCTTGTTATTTCAACGTTAAGGTCAGCGGTGAAGTCGCGGCGGTCAACACCCGGTCGCGCAGCGGAAAATTAACGCTCAAACTGACCGATGCGCCGCTCAGCAGCGTGGAGGTGCAGATAGGGCCGGTTTATCGCGGTACGGCGTTGCGCGACAGCTATCGCGGCCTGAGCTACAGCGATTTCAATGACCAAGCGTTGTTCGGTGATTTCGCCAGGGCGATTAATCAGGCTTCGATCGACGAACTGGCCGGATCCCAACCCAAGGTGGGTGACCACATTATCGTGTATGGCGTATTCAGCAGCTGGCAGGCACCTGTCGAGCCGCTGTTGATCACGCCGGTACGCATTCAACCTTAAGGGGGCGTGATGAGCGAACCGGTCATTATTCAAACGCGCAACGTTTCGCGTCTCTATCCCGGCGTCACGGCATTGGATAGCGTGAGTTATCAAGTGTTTCGCAATCAGGTCAACGTACTGATCGGTGAAAACGGCGCCGGCAAATCGACCATGATGAAGCTGCTGGCGGGGGTGGAAACCCCGTCCTCCGGCACCATCGAGCTGGAGGGAAAAGCGGTGACGTTAACCTCCACGCAGAAGGCGGAGCGGCTCGGGATCAGCATTATTTTCCAGGAGCTGAATCTGTTCCCCAACCTGTCGGTGATGGACAACATTTTTATGGCCAACGAGTTCTTCCAGCGTGGCCGCATCAATGTGGACTATCAATATCAGCTGGCCAAAGCCTTGCTGCAGCGACTGGAGTTGGACATCGATCCGCATACGCCGTTGGGCAGCCTCGGTATCGGCCATCAGCAGCTGGTTGAAATTGCTCGCGCGTTGGCGAAGGACACCCGGGTGCTGATCATGGATGAACCAACATCGGCGCTGAGCCAGGCTGAGGTGCGCACGCTGTTTCGGGTGATCGCCGATCTGAAAAAACGCGGCGTCACCATCATCTACATTTCTCACCGTCTGGAAGAGCTGATGGAGATTGGCGATCGCATCACGGTGTTCCGCGATGGGCGTTTTGTTGCCGCCGAGCCGGTCTGCAACGTCAGTATCCCGTGGATCATCGAAAAAATGGTCGGGGAAAAGAGCAAACACTTTGATTATTGCGCGGCAGAGCAAGGGGATGAAGTGCTGAAGGTCGAGCGGTTGACGCTGCCGCGTGAAAGCGGCGGCTATTGCCTCGACGACGTCAGTTTTTCACTGCGCAAAGGGGAAGTGATCGGCATTTATGGCCTGTTGGGCGCCGGCCGCACCGAACTGTTCAAGGTGATCAACGGCGTGATGCGCCAGACCGCCGGCCGCATTCTGCTCAACGGCGAAAGCGTGGAGCGGTTGGGGTTTCGTCAACGCATGGCGTTGGGCATGGCGCTGGTGCCGGAAGACCGGCAGGCGGAGGGGTTGGTGCAGATGATGTCGATCAAGGCCAACATGACCCTGGCCAGCCTGGGGCGCAATGCACTGCGGCCGTTGGCGGCGGCTGGGGAGTGCGCGCTGGTCGATGGCATGATCGAAAAACTGGCGATCAAGGTGAGCGACCGGGAGCTGCCAATCACCAGCCTCAGCGGCGGCAATCAGCAGAAAGTGGTGTTGGGCAAGGCGCTGCTGACCGGGCCGCAGGTGGTGTTTCTCGATGAGCCGACGCGCGGAATCGACGTCGGCGCCAAAACGGACGTTTATCACCTGATTGGCGCTATGGCACGCCAGGGGCTGGCGGTGATGTTCTCTTCGTCGGAGCTGGATGAGGTGGTCTCACTGGCCGACCGGGTGATGGTGATGGCGGACGGGAAGCTGACGGCCGATCTGCCGCGCGAACGGGCCGATCGCGAAACGCTGATCCGCGCCTCAACCCCACATGCATAAGGATAAGGCAATGCAAACCAAATATCGGTTGTATATGTATTTGCTGCAGGCGCGCACCTTCATCGCCCTGTTGTTGGTGGTGCTGTTTTTCAGCAGCATGGTGCCGAATTTTCTGACCGTCTCCAATCTGCTGATCATGACGCAGCACGTGGCGATTACCGGGTTGCTGGCGGTTGGCATGACGCTGGTGATCCTCACCGGCGGCATCGATTTGTCGGTCGGCGCGGTGGCGGGCTTGTGCGGGATGATCGCCGGTGCGCTGTTGACCGTCGGTATCCCGCTGTGGGACGGCAACCGGCTGTTTCTCAACGTTTTCGAAGTGATCGGTGCGGTGGCGCTGTTGGGCGTATTGTTGGGGTTGGTCAACGGCACGCTGATTACGCGGCTCGGCGTTGCGCCGTTCATCTGCACCCTGGGCGCAATGTACGTGGCGCGTGGGGCGGCGTTGCTGACGGCGGACGGCAAAACCTATCCCAATCTGGTGGGCATGGAAGCGCTGGATAACACCGGTTTCGCGGCCTTGGGATCTGGCACCTTTCTGGGCATTTACAATCCGATTTGGCTGATGTTGGCCATCGTGTTGTTGGGGATCTATCTCACCAAGAAAACGCCGCTGGGGCGCTATATCTATGCGATTGGCGGCAATGAGCCGGCAGCGCGGCTGTCGGGGGTGCCGATCGTCAAAGTGAAAATGTTCGTCTATGCCTTTTCCGGGCTGTGCGCGGCGCTGGTGGGGCTGGTTATCGCTTCACAATTGCAAACCGCGCACCCGATGACCGGCAATATGTTCGAGATGGACGCCATCGGCGCGACGGTACTGGGCGGTACGGCGCTGAGCGGTGGCCGCGGCAGGGTATTCGGTTCGATCATCGGTGCTTTTGTGATCGTTTTTCTGGCGGACGGCTTGGTGATGATGGGCGTCAGCGAGTTCTGGCAAATGGTGATTAAAGGGTTGGTGATCGTCACCGCCGTGGTGATCGATCAGTTCCAGCAGCGTTTGCAAAGCAAGGTCATTCTGATGCAGCGCCAGGAAAAAAAAGCGGTGCAGCCGCTGGCTGAGGTGAGCCATGGTTAAAGCGGATTGCATTGTCGCGTTGGACGAGGGCACCAGCAACGCCAAGGCCGTGGTGGTGGATGTTCAGGGGGCGATCGTTGCCAGGGCCAGCAGGCCGCTGACGCTGCAGACGCCGCAGCCCGGTTGGGTGGAACAGCGGGGCGAGGCCTTACTGGAAGCCTCTCTGGCGGTGCTGCGGGAAGCGATTGCGTTGGCCGGGGCATCCCGTATTGCCGGTATCGCCATCAGCAACCAGCGTGAAACTGCCATCGGTTGGCGACGTTCCGACGGCCAGCCGATCGGGCCGGCCTTAACCTGGCAATGTGCGCGCGCTGCCGATTTTTGTGAACGGCTGCGGCACGATCGGCAGGCCGAAGTGGTGCGTCACGCCACCGGTCTGCCGCTTTCACCGCTGTTCTCGGCGTCGAAAATGCGTTGGTTGCTCGATCATTGCGAAGAGGGGCAACGGATGGCGGAGAACGGGGAGATCTGCCTTGGTACCATCGATGCCTGGCTGCTGTGGCAGTTGAGCGGAGGACAGGCATTCGGTTGTGATACCTCCAATGCCGCTCGTACTCAACTACTGAACCTTGCTTCCGGCGATTGGGACGAGCGGATGCTGGCGCTGTTCAACATTCCCCGTCAGGCGCTACCGACGATCCACCCTTCCAGTCATCTGTTCGGCACGACGTTGGGATTGGAAGGCATTGCCGACGGCATTCCGATTGGCGCGATGGTGGGCGACTCGCATGCGGCGCTGTACGGCCATGCGCTTGGCCAGGCAGGGCAGGCTAAGGCCACCTATGGCACCGGATCATCGGTGATGGCGCCGATCGCCGAAGCGCTATGCGGTACGAGCGCTTTGGCAACAACCGTCGCCTGGCACGATGGTGGGCGTATGCAGTATGCGCTGGAGGGCAATATTCCCCACACCGGCGACGCCATTGCCTGGATGCTGGATATCACCGCCATACCGCCGGGGGACGAGGCGCTGTTAAGTGAGCTGCCTGTTCGCGTGTCCGACAGCGGCGGCGTTTATTTTGTACCGGCCTTGACCGGGGCCGGTGCGCCCTGGTGGGACGAACAGGCGCGCGGCGTGATCTGCGGGCTCAGTCGCGGCACGCGGCGGGAACATGTGGTGCGGGCCGCTTTTGAAGCGGTGGCTTATCAAATCGCCGATGTGATCGACGTATTGCGGCAACAGCCGGGCTTTGTACTGCAGGGGTTAATGGCCGATGGCGGCCCGAGCCGCAATGACTGGCTGATGCAGTTTCAGGCCGATTTGTTGGGTTGCCCGGTGTGGCGCAGCAACACGGCGGAACTCTCGGCGCTGGGGGCGGCGCTGATGGCGATGCGCAGCCTGTGGGGGACTTCCGATCGGCAACTGGTGGCATTGTTGCCCCAACATGATGAATTTAAACCCGATATGCAGCGCCATCGGCAGCTGCAGGAAAACTACAGCGCCTGGCGGCAGGCGGTACAACGCACCTTGTGGCGGCCGCAAGCGGCTGCATTGATGACAGGAGAACAACCATGAATCGTGATTTCACGGGAAAAACCGTGGTGATTACCGGCGCATGCCGCGGCATTGGCGCGGGTATCGCCGAACGTTTCGCCAGTTTGGGTGCCAATCTGGTGATTGCATCGAATGCGGAACGCATTCTGACCACGGCGGAAACGCTGCGCCAGCGTTATCGGGTGGCGGTTCTGCCGATTATCCTCGACGTGACCGATGAAGCGCAGGTGATTGATTTTTATCGTCAGGCGTGGGAGCGATTCGGCGCGATCGACGTTTCGATTCAAAATGCCGGGGTGATCACTATCGATCGTTTTGACCAGATGCCCAAAAGCGATTTTGAGAAAGTGTTGGCGGTAAATACCACGGCGGTCTGGCTCTGCTGCCGGGAGGCGGCCAAATATATGGTCGACCAACGCCGGGGGCGGCTGATCAACACCTCTTCCGGTCAGGGACGTAACGGGTTCATTTACACACCGCATTACGCCGCCAGCAAAATGGGCGTGATCGGCATTACGCAGAGTTTAGCGCTGGAACTGGCACCGCATGGCATCACCGTCAATGCATTCTGCCCCGGCATCATTGAAAGCGAGATGTGGGAATATAACGACCGCGTTTGGGGCGAAATTCTCAGTGACCCGGAAAAAACCTATGGCAAAGGAGAGTTGATGGCCGAGTGGGTGGCGGGGATTCCCCTTAAGCGCGCCGGTCAACCCGAGGACGTGGCGGGCCTCGTGGCTTTCCTTGCCTCGGACGATGCCGACTATATTACCGGCCAGACCATCAATGTGGACGGCGGGTTAATCATGTCCTGACGTGACCGTGTCACAAAAAGGCGGCGTCGGATCGGCGCCGCATTAACCGCTTACATTTTCCCGCCATTGCAATCCGCCCGGCCGCCCCCATATCCTTATAAATTCGACGTTTTGAGAAGCTTTCTCATCAATTTGTTCGCTAAGGCCGTTTACTGCCGAATATGCCAGCAGATATGTGGTTTTATCGTGCCGCAGGGTTTCCCTGCCGCAACGGGAAATGCTAACTTAAGGGTTAGGGACGCCACGTTTTGGCATCGTTCATCCGATTCACTCGGCATCGCGGGAAAGAATGTGAAATATTTGCTGATTTTTTTGTTGGTTCTGGTGATCTTCGTGATTTCCGTCACCTTGGGTGCGCATAACGATCAGGTGGTCAATTTTAACTATCTGGTTGCGCAGGGCGATTATCGCGTATCGACCCTGTTGGCCACGCTGTTTGGCGCCGGTTTCGTTCTTGGCTGGATCATTTGCGGTCTGTTCTACCTGCGCACGCGCATTGCGCTGGGCCGCGCCGAGCGCAAGATCAAAAGGCTGGAGCTGCAGCTTGAGCAGCCCGCTGAACCGGCGGCTCAGCCCGTTGTCAGCAAGGAATAATCCTCTATGTTAGAACTGCTGTTTCTGTTGCTGCCCGTGGCTGCCGCGTACGGTTGGTACATGGGGCGCAGAAGCGCTCAGCAGGATAAACAGCAAGAAGCCAACCGCCTGTCGCGTGAATACGTGGCAGGGGTGAACTTTCTGCTTTCCAACCAGCAGGACAAGGCGGTCGATCTGTTCCTCGACATGTTGAAAGAGGACAGCAACACCGTTGAAGCCCACCTGACGCTGGGTAACCTGTTCCGTTCGCGTGGTGAAGTCGACCGCGCCATCCGCATCCATCAGGCCTTGATGGAAAGCGCCTCCCTGACCTTCGAACAGCGTCTGCTGGCGGTACAGCAGCTGGGCCGCGACTATATGGCGGCCGGGCTGTACGATCGTGCGGAAGACATGTTCAGCCAGTTGACTGACGAAGCGGATTTTCGCGTATCGGCGCTGCAGCAACTGCTGGTGATCCATCAGGCCACCAGCGATTGGCAAAAAGCGATCGACGTGGCGGAAAAGTTGGTCAAGCTGGGTAAAGAGAAACAACGCGTCGAGATCGCACACTTCTATTGTGAACTGGCGCTGCAGGCGATGGGCAGCGACGATCTCGATCGGGCGATGAGCCTGCTCAAGCGTGCGGACGCAGCCGATAAACAGTGTGCGCGCGTGTCCATCATGTTCGGCCGCATCTACATGGCGCAAAACGACTACGCCAAAGCCGCCGAGTCGCTGCAACGCGTACTGAGCCAGGATAAAGAGTTGGTCAGCGAAACGCTGCCGATGCTGCAGGAATGCTACACCCATCTGCCGGAACAACAGCACAACTGGGCTGAATTCCTGAAGCGCTGCGTAGAAGAGAACACCGGTGCCACCGCCGATCTGATGCTGGCCGAGATCATCGAGCAGCACGAAGGGCGCGACGTGGTGCAGGTCTATATCAACCGCCAGCTGCAACGCCATCCGACCATGCGGGTATTTTACCGGCTGATGGATTATCACCTGGCGGACGCCGAAGACGGCCGGGCGAAAGAGAGCCTGCTGCTGTTGCGCGATATGGTTGGCGAGCAAATTCGCACCAAACCGCGTTACCGCTGCCACAAATGCGGCTTCACCGCGCACTCGCTCTATTGGCATTGCCCGTCGTGCCGCGCCTGGTCATCGGTTAAACCGATCCGCGGCCTGGACGGGCAATAACGCGGCGGCGCGACAAAACAAAACGGGGCGATTTATCGCCCCGTTTTTTTATGCTCGTCTGTTCGTCGTTTACTTTTTCTTGCCGCCTTTGGCGCCGGTTTTCAACAGCTGGCGGAGTTTTTTCAGCTCTTTCTGGCTCAGCGGCTGTTCTATTTCTTCTTCGGTGCTTTGGTTGTCGATCTCGCCGTGGTGCAGCTCATCCGCCTTTTTGGCCGGTTTTTCTGCCTTGGCGGCGGGCGCACTGAAGCTGCTTTCCAGGCGCTGGCACACTTCCACGCTCAACGAAAATTCGTTTTCAGCGGCGGCGGCGCGGATTTTTTCCTTGAGTTCCAGAGGAATTTTAATGGTAAGTGTCGATATCTCGCTCATTTTGAAAGCCTTTTTGCAGGAAGATGCCTTCAAGCTAAGCCACTGGCGATCGGGTGTCTAGTGTGTAATAAAAATTTAATATTTATGTAACAAATGAGGGCGAGGCAAACGCGGGTTTTTTAGGCGAGAAACAGAGGCAGGGCCCGAGTGAGCGGGCCCTGTACCGGAAACATTATTTGTAGATGATCGCGGTGCCGCTCAGCATGTTGTTACCACCGGCGGAGATGATGCGGTAGCTGCTGGCGCCCTGAGCGTCGGCCTTAGCGGCCAGCTTTTTCTCCAGGCTGCTGAGGGTGGTCGCGTGGCCTGCGGAAACGACGCCGGTGGCGGTCAGGCTATCGGCCTGCTGGCTGCTGATCGGTTCAGCCGCGAAGGTGGCGAAAGAGGTCAGTGCGATAGCGGCAGCGGCCGCAAAATATTTGATGGTTTTCATAGGTGACTCCAGTCTGTTTATTAAGGAAGGAAGCCGTTCGCTTCCGATGTGGTGAATAATAAAGCATCCGTACCAATTGAAAATCTGATAATGCTGAGTAAGTCATTCAAAATATCTGATTAACAATTTACGCATCTTTACGGCGTTTTACGCTGCGTGGTTTATTGCTGACGCGCTTTCGTTGACGCGCCATGACAAAGGTGAGAAGTAACATGACAGAGCGCCGGTGCGCGCTGCGGCTGGGATTTCTGGCCCCCGGCATGTAGAATGCGGCGGTCAGTTTCGCGGGTGAGTCCCTGATTATGTCTATTTTAGAGAAGGTAGAAGAAATGAAGTCTGAAAATAACGCTAATAACAATGACTTAAAATCATCTCCAATCGTTGTGGCGTTAGATTACGCCGATAAGAACGCTGCGCTGGCGTTCGCCGACCGTATCGATCCGCAAGACTGCCGGCTGAAAGTGGGCAAAGAAATGTTCACGTTGTTTGGGCCGCAGCTGGTGCGCGATCTGCATGGGCGCGGCTTCGACGTGTTTCTCGACCTGAAATTCCACGATATTCCCAATACCACCGCGCATGCGGTCGCGGCGGCGGCCGAGCTGGGCGTTTGGATGGTCAACGTCCACGCCAGCGGCGGCGCGCGCATGATGACCGCCGCTAAAGAAGCGCTGGCGTCATTCGGGGCGGATGCGCCGCTGCTGATTGCCGTGACGGTGCTCACCAGCATGGAAGCGGAAGACCTGCGCGGCATCGGCATCGAGGCCAGCCCGGCGGAACACGCCGAGCGCCTGGCGCGCCTGACCCGTGACTGTGGGCTGGACGGCGTGGTGTGTTCGGCACACGAAGCGCAGCGGCTGAAGGCGGCCTGCGGGCAGGCATTCCAGCTGGTTACGCCGGGGATCCGCCCTGAAGGCAGCGCGGCGGGCGATCAGCGCCGTATCATGACGCCGGTGCAGGCGCTGGCCGCCGGCGTGGACTACATGGTGATTGGGCGTCCGATCACCCAATCTGCCGATCCGGCCGCGACGCTGCGCGCGATCCGCGCCTCTTTGGCCTGAGGAACCGCCGATGAATGACGATAACAGCCGCCTGGTGTATTCCACGGACACCGGCCGTATCAAGCAGGAAGAGGTTAAACCGCAACGCGCCAAGGGTGACGGCATCGTGCGCATCCAGCGTCAAACCAGCGGCCGCAAGGGGAAGGGCGTGTGCCTGATCGCCGGCGTCGATCTGGATGATGCTGCGCTCGACAAACTGGCGGCCGAGCTGAAAAAGAAATGTGGCTGCGGCGGTTCGGTGAAAGACGGGATCATCGAAATCCAGGGCGATAAACGCGATCTGCTCAAGCAGCTGCTGGAAGCCAAAGGCATGCAGGTCAAACTGGCGGGCGGTTAAGGTGAATCGCCATGCCGCGGAGCAATGCCGTGGCATGGCTTGAGGTTGTTGCTGCCGGGGGTTAGCCCGTTAACGGTAAAAGAACTCTAGACGTAAAGTAAAACAGACCTGAAATCATCGTTATTTTGGTTAATGCGTCAAAGCGCCGAGGCGCTTTTGCCAGCCTGTCGGCCGAGGACTCTCGGTCAGGTTATTTGCCAACCTGGTGACCGATGATGCCCCCCACCGCAGCCCCGCCCAACGTGCCCAACGCGCTGCCGTCTGTCAGTACGGCGCCGCCGACTGCACCGGCGCCGGCACCGATTGCGGTGTTGCGATCGCGTTTGGACATGTTGGAACAGGCGCTGAGTGAAAAAGCCAAAGTCAGTGCCAGAGCGGCGGTAGCGAAACGTTTATTGATAATCATCATAATGACTTCTCCTTAGCATTGGCTATATGGAAGTGCCCTGTAAGTATAGGCGCTAACCATAAATCAGGCCTGCCGTTGGTTCCCATACAGTATCGATATAAAAATGGCATTTTTTGTTAAAAGCCGAATAATTAGCAAGTTACGGCCCAAAAGTTGCCGAAACTGAGTATAGGTTTCTCGGGAAGGATAAACAGGTAAATAGTCTTAAAATCCCGCTGCGCAGGGGGAAAGGCGCGCGGCGTGGCCCGCGCGGCGCGCTTGGTATGATGGCGGCCCGCGTTAGTCGTTGACCAACTCCACCTGTATGCCCTGGCGTTTCAGCTGATGCTGATACTCGAGCGCCAAACGCGAATCGGTGATCACCCGGCTGATCTGGCCCGGCTGCGCCAGCGGGTTGGGCTGGATCTGGCCGAATTTGCTGGAGTCCGTCAGCACGATATTCTCCACGCCCTTGGCCAGCACCGCGCTGACCACGTCGGCGCGCATCATGTCGCGGCCGGTAAAGCCGGTTTCGGCCTGAAAGCCGTCAATGCCGATAAACGCCTTGTTGAAATGCACCTGCTGAATGCACAGCCGCGTGAGTGGGCCGACCACGGTCTCGCTTTTCTTCTGGTACATGCCGCCCAGCACAATCACGTCGCAGTCAGTTTCTTTCAGCAGGTTGGCGATGTAGTGGCTGACGGTGATCAGCGTAATGCGCTTGCGTTCGGCGATGTAGCGCGCCAGCAGGGCGTTGGCGCTGCCGCTCTCGATGAAGATCGTCTCGCCGTCGTTGACCTGCGCGGCGGCGTACTGCGCCAGCCGCTGCTTGAGAGTGAAGTTGGACATCATGCGGGCGTCGACGTCGTCGCTCTCCAGCGCCACGGCGGAGCCATGTACCCGCTTCAGGTAGCTGCGCTTTTCCAGCAGGTTGAGATCTTGCCGGATGGTGACTTCCGAGACGCCCGAGGCGCGCGCCAGCTCATTGACGCTGATCCGCCGGCGATCGTTAACCAACTGCAATATGGTCTGTTGTCGTAAATTCATATCGGCCTGATGATGCGGCCGCCAAGGTGCGGCCGCTAAGAGTCAAAGGTTTAAAGAGTATGTTCTGTGCGCGCAATAATATCATCCTGCGCCTCAGGGGATAATGCGGTAAAGAAGGCGGAATAGCCAGCTACGCGAACCACTAAATCACGATATTGGTCAGGGTGTTGCTTCGCTGCCAGCAGCGTTTCGCGCGACACGATGTTGTACTGCACATGCCAGCCGCGATAGCTCTCGAAGAAGGTGCGCAACATCAGCATCAGCTTTTCCCGATCGCGTGGGTTGTCCAGCGTCGTCGGGTTCAGCTTTTGGTTGAGCAACACGCCGCCGAGGATCGCTTCGGTCGGTAGCTTGGCGAGCGAATTGAACACCGCCGTCGGCCCCAGGTGGTCGGTGCCGGACGCCGGGCTGGCGCCTTCCGCCAGCGGCTGGTGCGCCTTACGGCCATCCGGGGTCGCCAGGGTGGCGGCGCCGAAGGGCACGTTGGCTGAGATAGACGACGTACCGGCGTAGTAGCCGCCGCCGATCGGCCCGCGGCTGAAGCGGGTGTTGCGATACTGCTTCAGTTCCTCGATGTAGGTTTGGTAGGCGCGCACCAGCAGCCGATCGACGTCGTCCACGTCGTTGCCGTATTTGGGCGCGGCGTTGAGCAGCCGCTGGCGCAGCTGTTCGCCATCCAGCCCGGCGAAGTCGTCGGCCAGCGCCGCCGCCAACTGCTGCTGGCCGATTGTCCCTTGCTCGAACACCAGTTTGCGCACCGCCGCCAGGCTGTTGCCGAGGTTGGCGATGCCGACCTGCAGGCCGGAAACCCAGTCGTACTTGGCGCCGCCTTGCTTGATGCTTTTGCCGCGTTCGATGCAGTCGTCCACCAGCGCGGAACAGAGGATATCGTGGGCGTTCTCCTCCAGCACGCTGTCCACCACGCATTCGATCTCAATTGACTTGCGCGTGTAGTAACGGATTTGCCGATCCCACGCTGCCATCACCTGCTCGAAATCGGCGAAGTTCCCTTTGGATAGCGCCTGTTCCTGCGGCAGGAAAATCTGCCCAGAGGTGGCGTCGCGGCCCTGTTCCAGCGCCGCCAGCAGCACGCGGGCGAAGTTGATGAAGCTCATGCCGGTGCAGCGATAG
Source organism: Serratia sp. CY84636 (assembly GCF_052166245.1). Taxonomy (NCBI): domain Bacteria; kingdom Pseudomonadati; phylum Pseudomonadota; class Gammaproteobacteria; order Enterobacterales; family Yersiniaceae; genus Serratia; species Serratia sp. CY84636. The sequence goes on along the minus strand of NZ_JBJNOX010000002.1, from coordinate 998,989 downwards.
CCCCATTTGCCGCCGACGGCGGTCTCGATGCAGCCGATGGCGGCATAGTCGTAGGCGTCCTGCGGCTCAACCCCCAGTTTGATGAACTCGGGAATGACGATTTCGTCGTTGTTGAACGCCGGCATGCCGAAGCCGCAGCGGATCACCTGCACGCAGGCGTCGAGGAAGTCGGCGCTCATTCCGGCGTGGTAACGTACGCTGAGGTTGGGTTGGGTGGAGCGCAGGCGGCCGCAGGATTCGAGAATGGCGTAGGACAGCGGGTTGACCGCGTCGCACGGCCGGCCGTCGATCAGTTTTTGGCCGCCGATGGTGACGTTTTGGTACAGCGGGCTGCCGGCGGAGGCCTTGGAGTGCGAGCCGGAGCGGATCTTGTTGACCTCCAGCAGCTTCAGCCAGCAGCTGTGCAGCAGCTCGATGGCGTCTTCCCGCGCCAGGTTTTGCTCCAGCTCGACGTCGCGCCGATACCAGGGATAGAGATATTGGTCGAGACGACCAAAGGAAACCGAATGGCCGTTGGATTCGATCTGCAACGTCAGCTGGATGAAATAGCACAGCTGCAGCGCCTGCCAGAAGGTCCGCGGCGGGCGATGGGCGATCAGATCGCAGTTGTCTGCGATAGCCAGCAGCTCGGTGCGCCGCCAGTCGCGGGTTTCGCGTTGCGCCATGTCGCGCGCCAGGCGAGCGAAGCGCAGGATGTGCTCGCTCAGCGCCGCCAGTACGATGTCGATGGCGTTGAGAAACTGCGCTTTGTGCAGGTCTTCCCATTCGGTCAGGTGCAGGCGGCTGCGGCGCGCGTTCACCTTTTCACGCAGGCCGTCGAGGCCTAGCGCCAGCAGCAGCGGGAAGTTGACCGCCAGGTGGGCGTCGCCGGAGGTCATGTTGCCCTCGGCCTTGATGATGCCGGTGGCCAGCAGCGCCTTCTGTTCGTCGGTAAACATGCCGTAGCAGCGATCCTGCACCGTTTGGCCGCGCCACCAGGGGCAAAGACGGTGCAAAATCGCCTTGTTCTCTTCGCTGACCGAGAAGCCGGCGCCCGGCCGGTCGGCCAACTGGTCGATCTCGTTTTCTATCCAGCCGACGGTGTATTCGGGGAAGATCGGCGCGGCGCGCAGCTCACTGGCCTGGTTGCCGACGATCAGCTCGTCGTTGGCGATCCAGATACTGCGCTTCGCCAGGTGGTTGGCCAGCGCCAGCGCACGGCGCACCGGCAGCGGCCGATCCTGATGCTGTTGATAGGCTTCGGTATAGTGCTGCGCGCGTTCGGTGCACACCGGCGGTTTGACGATGTGGATCAGCGCGTTCTTATGCGCCTGAATACGGGCGCTGAGGGTGGTCAAATCCAATATGGTCATGGCGTTATCCTCGCAAAATGGCGGTCAGGCCTTTGGCGCCGGCGTACGCTTCGGCGAAGGCCAGCAGATCGGGCGCGTCCAGCGGCGTGCGGGCGGCGCGGTAGGGCTCGCCGAGCAGGTGATACTTGTTGATGCCCAGCGTGTGGTACGGCAGAAAATGGATCTCCGATACGCCGATCTCGTCGGCGGCGAAGTCGACAATCGCGCGAACAGAGTGGCGATCGGCGTTGAAATCGGGGATCAGCGGCACGCGCACGGTCATTGGCACGCCGTGCGCCGCCAGCCGGCGAAAATTGTTCATCACCCGACGGGCGGAGCCGCCGGTCCAGGTTTTGAAGCGCGCTTCATCGGTGTGTTTGAGATCGGCCAACAGCAGATCCAGCCAGGGCAACGAAGGGGCGATGTAGCGCCAGGGAACGTGCAGACAGGATTCGACGGCGGTGTGGATGCCGGCTTCCCGGCCGCGCCGCAGCAGCTCCGCCGCGATTTCCGGCTGCATAAAGGGTTCGCCGCCGGACAGCGTTAAACCGCCGCCGCTGCGCAGGTAGAAAGGCTTATCCCGCATCACCTCGGCCATGATATCGTCGGGGTTGACCGCGCTACCGCACAGGCTGAGCGCGCCGGTCGGGCAGGCGGCGGCCAGCGCCGCATAGTCGTCTTTGCTGATGACGTCGCGCCGCAGCGTCAGTGCGCCCTCGTCACGTAGCAGGCCTTGCGGGCAGCGCTCGGTGCACAGCGTACAGCCGCTCAGGCACAGGCGCTCGTCAAACAGCAGATCCGCGTGGCGCGAGCGGCTTTCCGGGTTCTGACACCAGTGGCAGCTCAGCGGGCACCCTTTTAAAAAGACCACGCTGCGGATGCCGGGGCCATCATGGGTCGAGTAGCGCTGCAGATTGAAGAACATGAGTCACCCGTTTGGCGTTGCTGAATCTTTCGCCATTAAAGATGTTTCGAATGAAAGTTGAATTGATTTTGGTCAAAAGTTGACAGGGTTTTTGCCCTATGATGATCAGAGTTTGAATCCGCCCACAGAACATGACACAGGAGTCCGTGATGGAGCTTTATCTCGATACCGCCGATGTGACTGCGGTAAAACGCCTGGCGCGCATTCTGCCGCTGCACGGCGTCACCACCAACCCGAGCATCGTGGCGAAGGAAGGCAAGCCGATCTGGGAAGTGCTGCCTGCGCTGCGCGACGCCCTCGGCGGCACCGGCAAGCTGTTCGCGCAGGTGATGGCGGCCGATGCCGAGCGCATGGTGGCGGAGGCGGCGCTGCTCAGCCAGCGCGTACCGGGGCTGGTGGTGAAGATCCCGGCAACCGCCGAGGGGCTGGCAGCGATCAAGAAGCTTAAAACGATGTCCATTCCGACGCTGGGCACGGCGGTATACGGCGCCGGGCAGGGGCTGCTGGCGGCCTTGGCCGGGGCGGAATATGTGGCGCCTTACGTCAATCGGGTAGATGCGCAGGGCGGCGACGGTATCGAAATGGTGCACGAGCTGCAGCAGCTGCTGAGCCTGCACGCGCCGTCGGCGCAGGTGCTGGCCGCCAGCTTTAAAACGCCGCGCCAGGCGCTGGAATGCCTGCTGGCGGGCTGCCAGGCCATCACGCTGCCGGTGGATGTGGCGGAGCAGTTCCTCAGCGCGCCAGCGGTGCAGGCCGCGGTCGAGAAGTTCGAGCAGGATTGGCAGGGGGCTTTCGGCTCCACGCTGCTGGGTTAAAGCCTGGCCAGTAAAAAGGGCGCCGCGGCGCCCTTGCTGGATGACTGAAACGCTTAGCTGCGGCCGGTTTCTTCCCTAAGCGCGGCGCTCACCTCATGCGCCGTCGGCTGTTCGGCACGCAGCGCCCGGCGGATCGCGAAGAAGGCGGCGATCAGCATGGTTACCGCCACCAGCATAAAGAACCCGCACAGCGCGGCGTTGATTTGGTTGCTGAACACGATGGTCTCCATGTCTTTCAGCGATTTGGCCGGCGCAATGATCGTGCCTTGCTCAATGCCGGTGGAGAATTTCTTCGCCTGCGCCAGGAAACCGATGCTCGGTTTCTCGTGGAAGATTTTCTGCCAGCCGGCGGTCATGGAGGTCACGAACAGCCAGGCGGTCGGCAGGATGGTAACCCAGGCGTAACGCTGTTTTTTCATCTTGAACAGCACCACGGTGCCGAGGATCAGCGCCATCGATGCCAGCATCTGGTTGCCGATGCCGAACAGCGGCCACAGGGTATTGATGCCGCCGAGCGGATCGACCACGCCTTGATACACGAAGAAGCCCCAGCCGGCTACCGCCACCGTGGTGCCCGCCAGATTGCCGAACCAGGAACGGTTGTTGGCCAGCTGCGGCACCGCCACGCCCACCAGATCCTGCACCATAAAGCGGCAGGCGCGGGTACCGGCGTCGACGGCGGTCAGGATGAACAGCGCTTCGAACAGAATGGCGAAGTGGTACCAGAAGGCCATCATCGCCCGACTGTTGAACACCTCGCTGATGATGTGCGCCATGCCCACGGCGAAGGTTGGGGCACCGCCGGCGCGCGACAGGATGGAGTTCTCACCTACCTCTTTGGCGATCAGCGCCAGCGTTTCCGGCGTGACGATAAAGCCCCAGCTGTTAATGACCTGCGAAGCATTTTCCACCGTGGTGCCGATCAGCGCCGCCGGTGAGTTCATGGCGAAGTAAACGCCCGGATCCAGCACCGAGGCGCAGATCAACGCCATGATGGCGACGAAAGACTCCATCAGCATGGCGCCGTAACCGATAAAGCGAATGTGGCTTTCGCGTTCCACCAGCTTGGGCGTGGTGCCGCTGGAGACCAGCGCGTGGAAGCCGGAAATGGCGCCGCAGGCGATGGTGATGAACAGGAACGGGAACAGGGCGCCGGCGAACACCGGGCCGCTGCCGTCGATGAAGCGCGAGACCGCCGGCATTTTCATCTCCGGCATGGCGAAGACGATGCCGATGGCCAGGCCGATGATGACGCCGATTTTCATAAAGGTGGAAAGGTAGTCGCGCGGCGCCAGCAGCAGCCACACCGGCAGCACCGAAGCGACGAAGCCGTAGATCACCAGCACCCAGGTCAGGGTGGTGCCGTGCAGCGTGAAGAACGGCCCCCAGTAAGGATCTTGCGCCACGTTGCCGCCGTAAATAATCGCCAGCAGCATCAGCACGAAGCCGATCACCGAGATTTCAGCGATCTTGCCCGGCCGGATAAAACGCATGTAGATGCCCATGAACAGGGCGATCGGGATGGTGGCGGCGATGGTGAACAGCCCCCACGGGCTGTCGGCCAAGGCTTTTACCACCACCAGCGCCAGCGCCGACAGGATGATGATCATCACCCCCAGCGCGCCGAGCATGGTGATCACCCCGGCGAACGCGCCCAGCTCTTGCTTGGCCATTTCCCCCAGCGAACGTCCGTCGCGGCGTGTGGAGATGAACAGCACCAGGAAATCCTGCACCGCGCCGGCCAGCATAACGCCGACCAGGATCCAGATGGTTCCCGGCAGGAAGCCCATCTGCGCGGCCAGAATCGGCCCCACCAGCGGCCCGGCGCCGGCGATGGCGGCGAAGTGGTGGCCGAACAGCACCCATTTGTTGGTGGGCACGTAGTCCAGGCCGTCGTTGTGGCGTTCTGCCGGGGTCAGACGGCGGTCGTCCAGTTCAAAGACCTTATCGGCAATGAACCGGCTGTAGAAGCGGTAGGCGATGCTGTAGCAGGCGACGGCGGCGACCACCAGCCAGACGGCGTTGACGTGTTCGCCGCGGCTGAGCGCCAGCATGGCGAAGGCGAAGGCGCCGACCAACGCCACCAGCAGCCAGATAAGTCCTGACCTGATGTTTTTCATGAAACAACTCCTTGGCGTACAGAGGTAAAAATCGACGTTGTTATTAGGAATGACGTTTTAACAGTAGAAGTTTTGCCGCCGAACCGCGGCAGGTCGGATGAGAAATGTGAAGCAGGTGGGGTTTTAGTGTAAAAACAACGTGATGAAACGGCGTTGGCGCAGGCTGCCGCCCACGCAATCCTCGGCAGTTATTCATTCTGCATTTTCACGGTGCGTACAGCGAATCATCGTCTTTTTTTATTCGGGCACGGCGTCTGGCGAATTATTATTTTATCTGTCGATGCGTGCCGAAATAAAATCATCCGTGCCGTGTTATACCTTTATTTCAACCCGCAGGTTTAATCATTCATAAAATAAATAATAAAGTCACGAAAGGAATTTAATTATGATAAATAAAATCATCGAAGGGTATTTACCGCAGCTCACGGCCATTCGGCACGATATTCATCAACACCCTGAACTGGGTTTCGAAGAGTTTCGCACCAGCGATCTGGTGGCGGATTATCTGAATTCGTGGGGCTATGAGGTGCACCGCGGATTGGCGGGCACCGGCGTGGTGGGCACGCTGCGGGTGGGTGGCGGCGTTAAACGCCTAGGATTGCGTGCCGATATGGACGCCTTGCCGATCGAGGAGAACAACGGCAAGCCCTGGAGCAGCAGCGTGGCCAACCGCATGCACGCCTGTGGCCATGACGGCCACACCACCATGCTGCTCGGTGCCGCTCGTTATCTGGCGCAAACGCGCAACTTCAACGGCACGCTGCACCTGATTTTCCAACCGGCGGAAGAGATGCTGAACGGCGGCGCGCGCATGGTCGAACAGGGGCTGTTCGAGCGCTTCCCCTGCGACGCCATCTTCGCCATGCACAACATGCCGGGGATGCCGCTCGGCGAGTTCTTCTTCCAGCACGGCCCGTTTATGGCCTCGATGGATCAGTTCAACGTGCGGGTGCAGGGGCGCGGCGGCCACGGTGCCATTCCGCAGCTGACGGTCGATCCGGTGCTGGTGGCTTCGCATATCACCGTCGCGCTGCAGAGCATCGTTTCGCGCAATATCGATCCGCTGGAGGCGGCGGTGATCACCGTCGGCAGCATCAAGGCCGGTGAGGCGGCCAACGTGATCCCGGACAGCGCGGAGATGAAGCTCAGCGTGCGCTCGCTGGATCGCCAGGCGCGCGCCACCTTGTTGGCGCGCATTCCGGCGCTGATCGAGGCGCAGGCGGCAAGCTTCGGCGCTCACGCGGTGGTGGAACACGTTAACGGCACGCCGGTACTGGTCAACGACGAAGCGATGACCCGTTTCGCCCACCGCGTGGCGGCACAGCAGTTCGGCGATGACCGCGCACACTACGGCACCCGGCCGCTGATGGGCAGTGAAGATTTCGCCTTCATGCTCGATGCGCATCCGCAGGGCTGCTACCTGATCATCGGCAACGGCGATGGCGAAGGCAGCTGCATGGTGCATAACCCGGGATATGACTTTAACGACGGCTGCCTGGCGGCCGGCAGCCAGTATTGGGGAGCGTTGGCGGAAGCGTATTTAAAATAAACTCGAAAATAATAACAGGGAAGGTAATGATGAGTGAAAATATGGCTGAAACCCAGGCGGCAATAATATCGGCCCCGAAGGCCGGCGGCAAAAAAGTCATATTCGCCGCCTCCTTCGGCAATGCGCTGGAATTTTTCGATTTCGGTATTTATAACTTCTTCGTTATTTACATCAGCGTATTGTTCTTTCCGCCGTCCAGCGATCCGCATCTGGCGTTGCTGTTGGCGTTTGCCACGTTCGGCGTCAGCTTCTTCATGCGGCCGCTGGGCGGCATTCTGATTGGCGCCTATGCCGATCGCCATGGCCGCAAGCCGGCGATGATCCTGACGATTTCCTTGATGAGCCTGGGCACGGCGATGATCGGCTTTGCGCCGACCTACGCCAGCGCCGGCTATTGGGGAACCGTCACGCTGGTGGCGGCGCGCCTGATCCAGGGCGTGGCGGCGGGCGGCGAGGTGGGGGCATCGATGTCGTTGCTGGTGGAGTCGGCGCCGCCCAACCGGCGCGGCTTCTATTCCAGCTGGTCGCTGGCGACGCAGGGCATCGCTACCGTGGTCGGCGGCGTCACCGCGCTGGCGCTCAGCGCGGCCTTGCCGGTGCTTTCCGGCGAGCCGAACGCCATGGCCGAGTGGGGATGGCGCATTCCTTTCTTTATCGGCGTGGCGCTGGCGCCGCTCGGTTGCTGGCTGCGCCTCGGGTTGGAGAGCGATCGGCCGTCGGTGTCGCGGGCTCACGAGCCGCCTGCGCAGTTGCGAAAGTACTCGCGGGCGGTGGTGCTCGGCGTGATGTTGACCATCGGCGCCACCGTCGCCACTTACATCTCGATGTATTATCTCGGCACCTACGCGGTGAAATACCTGGGGATGGCGCAGGCTTACGGCTATGCCGCGATGCTGCTGGCAGGGCTCGTCACCTTCGGCGGCAGTCTGCTGGTCGGGCACTGGTGCGATCGTTACGGCCGTCTGCCGCTGATCCGCGGGTCGCGGATCGCGATTCTGATCGTGGCCCTGCCGGCATTTTGGTGGCTGAGCGCGGTACCGCATCCGGCGGTGCTGCTGCTGATTGTCGCGGTGCTGGTCGGGTTGACCACGCTCGGTTCGGTGCCGACCATGCTGATGATTTCGGAGCTGTTCCCGCAGCGCATTCGGGCGCTGGGGTTTGCTTTGGTCTACAGCCTCGGGGTGGCGATCTTCGGCGGCTTCGCCCAGTACATCGCTTCGCAGTCGATCGCGCTGAGCGGTTCGCTGCTGGCGCCCGCCGTCTATCTGATGCTGGCGACGCTGGCTTCGCTGGCGGTGCTGCCGCTGCTGCGTGAAACCGGCGGCGAGCCGCTGCGCTAGTCGAAAAAAAACGCCGGCGGTTTTCACCGTCGGCGCTTTGCGTTGCGGCCGTTTCAGGCTGGCGTTCAGGCCGCCGGACGGGCGATCACGCTGCGGGTTTCCATGCGCACTTCGGCGATGGTGACCTGCAAGGTGTCGCTCTGGCGGTAAACCACTTCACCCTTGATCTGCACGGTGCCGGTTTCCTGGCTGCACTGCATCTCGTCGCGCACCGCGTGAATAAACGGTGCCGGGATGAAGGCAACCGCACCGTTGTCCAGCAGGCGCACGCGCAGGCCGCCGCGGGTCACGTCGATGATCTCGGCGTTGAAGCGGGTATCGGTACCGGCCTTGTCCTGCAGGAAGCGGGCGTACAGCCAGTCGCCGACGTCGCGCTCCGCCATGCGGTTCAGGCGGCGGCGTTCCGCCAGCTGCACCGTGACGTCATCCTGCGGTTTTTCTGCCGGCTGCTGGTTGATGATCGCCTTCAGCAAGCGATGGTTGACCATATCGCCGTATTTACGGATCGGCGATGTCCAGGTGGCGTAAGCCTCCAGACCCAGACCGAAGTGTGGCCCTGGCGTGGTGCTGATCTCGGCGAAGGTCTGGAAGCGGCGGATGCGGCTGTCGAGGAACTGGGTCGGCTGCGCATCCAGGTGGCGGCGCAGTTCGCAGAAACCGTCGAGGGTCAGCAGCTTCTCGGCCTCGGCTTCCACGCCGTTGGCCTGCAATACGGTGACCGCTTGCTCAACCAGAGCAGGATCGAAACCGGTGTGCACGTTGTACACGCCGAAGCCCAGGCGATCGCGCAGCACGATGGCGGCGCAGACGTTGGCGGCGATCATGCACTCTTCAACGATGCGGTTGGCGCTGCGGCGTTGCTCGGTAACGATCTCGAGCACGTCGCCTTTTTCACTCAGCACGAAGCGGTAGTCCGGGCGGTCTTTGAACACCAGCGCATGCTGATGGCGCCAGGCGTTGCGCGCGTCGCAAACGCGCTTCAGCAGGGTGATTTGTTGCGCGATGGCGTCGCTCGGCGGCTGCCAGCCGGCAATGCCTTCCAGCCAGTCGGAGACTTCGTCGTATACCAGCTTGGCTTTGGATTCGATCTCGGCGGCGAAGAACTGAATATCCTCGCCCAGCGCGCCGTCGGCGGCGATGGTTACGCGGCAAGCCAGCACCTGGCGGCGCTCGTTAGGGCGCAGCGAGCATAGGTTGTCCGACAGATCGCGCGGCAGCATCGGGATGTTGAAGCCCGGCAGGTAGTTGGTGAAGGCGCGCACGCGGGCGATATCGTCCAGCTTGCTGCCTTGTTCGACGTAGGCGGTCGGATCGGCGATGGCGATGGTCAACTGCAGCGAACCGTCGCCGTTGTCGGTCACATACAGCGCATCGTCCATGTCTTCGGTGCTGGCGCTGTCGATGGTGACGAATTCGAGCGCGGTCAGGTCTTCACGCACCAGCGCAGCGGCCGGCTCGCTGAGAGCCTGCATCTCCGGCGCTTCTTTCTCCAGGTTGTGACGCGCCAGCGTCACCCACCACGGGGCGAAATGGTCTTCACCTTCGGTGATAAAGTGGGTCAGATCGGCGTTGAAGCCGCGATCGCCTTTCAGCGGGTGACGGCGCATTTCCGCCACCGCCCAGTCGCCGGCCTGGAAGTTGTGGGTCAATTCACGCACCGGGCGGCACGGAATCGCATCTTTCAGCAACGGATGATCGGGCACGATGGACAGACGGTCGTCGCGCTTTTGCACGCGGCCGACAAAGCGCGACAGGAACGGCTCGACCAGGGTTTCCGGCTCGGCGATTTCGCGCTCTTTCTCGGTGTGCAGGGTGGCGATAATGCGATCCCCGTGCATGACTTTCTTCATGTACGGCGGCGGAATGAAGTAACTTTTTTGACCGTCTACTTCAAGAAAGCCAAAGCCTTTCTCAGTCCCTTTCACTACGCCTTCAACGCGCGGGGTCTGAGAGTGAAGTTGCTGTTTAAGCTGCGCCAGCAGCGGGTTATCTTGAAACATATCGTCCAGTGAATGGGTTGTGAGTGGCAAGATTTGCGGCTGACAGTTTTACGCGAATCACCCGCTGCGAGCAAGCCTAACGTCACGGAACCCCGCGTTGCCACGCGATTTTGCGCAAGAATGGTCAATCGGAGTGCTATCGATGGAAAACCCCGGCGCGAAGGCCGGGGTGAAGGGCGGGTGGCGATCAGTCCCGCAGCGGCGTCGGCTGCAGGATTTCAATCCAGTAATCGTCCGGATCGCGAATGAACGCCACGTAGTTCATACGGCCTTCATGCAGGCGCTTTTGGAAGGTGACGCCGAGGCGCTCAAACCGCTCGCAGGCGGCGCGCACGTCCGGCACCGTGACGCACAGGTGGCCAAAGCCGCGCGGCTCACCGTTGCCGTTGTGGTAGTGGAAATCGGCCTGATTTTCGGTGCCGTGGTTATGGGTCAGCTCGAGAATGCCCGGCTGGCTCAGCGCCCAGCGTTTGCGCTCATCGTCGTCCTGCGGGATCTGTTCACGCGGGCTGCGCGTCAGGTAGCAGATGGTAAAAGCGGCTTCTTCGAACGTTTCCAGATAGACCGGGGTAAAGCCCAGCACGCGGGTGTAGAAATCCAGCGCTTTGGTCAGATCCTTCACGCGGATCATGGTGTGGTTGAACACGTAACCGTCGGTTACCGCGTCCGGTTGGGCCGCCACGCCGGGCAGCGTCAGTAGATCATTCAGTGGCATCAGAGATCCTCCTCAGGGTGTCGGCAGACTGTAGGTGAAATCGATGCTAATCTAAAGTGATTGTTTTTAACTAATACACTAACTAAAAGTGAATGATAGATGAAGCTGAGCCAGCTGAAGTTTTTCTGTACCGTGGTGGAGCACAAAACCATCGCCGCGGCCGCGCGCGAGCTGCACTGCGTGCCTTCCAACGTCACGCTGCGGCTGCGCGAACTAGAGGAGTCGCTGGGCGGCGAACTGTTTTTCCGCGACAAGAATCGGCTGTACGTCAATCCCAAAGGGCGGCTGTTCTATCAGCAGGCGCGCGACATTGTGGCGCAGGCGGAGCGCAGCAAGCAGCTGTTCGCCGGCGAGCATCAGCGTGGGCTGCTGAACCTCGGGGCGCTGGATTTCTCGCTGGTCAGCCATTTGCCGGCGCGCATTGCCCGGCTGCGCCGTTTACAGCCTCATCTGCACATCAACGTGCTGAGCCGCGACTCGCTGGTGCTGGAACGCATGCTGATCGACAGCGATCTCGACCTGGCGATCACCGACGGCCCGATTGAACATCCGCTGCTCGCCAGCCAAAAGGCATTCGATGAACGGCTGGTATTGTTGATGCCGGCCGATGCCGGGGAACCCGACGCCGCCACGCTGGCGCCGCTGGAGTTTTACACGTTCAGCCGCGAATGTTCGTTTCGTCTGAAGGTGGATCACTGGCTGGCCTCGCGTGGGCTGAAACCGCGCATGACGCTGGAAATGGAGTCTTATGCCGCGATGGCGGCCTGCGTACAGGCCGGTTGTGGTGTCGCCTGCGTCCCCGGTTCGTTGCTGCCGCTGATCTTGCCGGCGCCGGGGCTGAAGGTGGTGGAAATGGGCGAAGAGGGGCTGAGCGACCTGTATTTCGTCTGGCGACGGCATCAGCTGTCGGACGAGTTGCAGACCATCCTGGGGATATTGGCGCGCCCGGCGTGAACCGGGCGCGCATTTTCAGGCGATGCGCAGCGAAGGTAGCTGTTCGCTGCGGCGGATCACCACCGGAATCGACTTCGAGGTCGGGGTACCGGTGCCGTCGCCGAAGCTGGCCAGCGGCACCAGCGGGTTGGTTTCCGGGTAGTAGGCCGCCAGGTTGCCACGCGGAATGTCGTAACTCACCAGCTTGAACCCGTTCACTTTGCGCACCACGCCGTCGTTCCACAGGGTTTCTATCTCTACCCGTTCGCCGTCCTGCAGGCCCAGCGCCGCCAGATCCTCCGGATGGATGAACAGCACTTCACGCTGACCGTAAACGCCGCGGTAGCGGTCATCCAGACCATAGATGGTGGTGTTGTACTGATCGTGCGAGCGCAGCGTTTGCAGGGTGAACGGTGCTTTCTCGCTGCCCAGCTGTGGGAACAGGGTGGTCGGCAGCGCGGCGGCGCTGAATTCCGCCTTGCCGCTCGGCGTGGCGAAGCGCAGTTCGGCGGCGGCATTGCCGAGGTAGAAACCGCCGGGCTGGTCGCAGCGCCGGTTGAAATCTTCGAAGCCGGGTATGGTGGCGGCGATGTGATCGCGGATCAGCGAATAGTCGTCGGCCAATTCCAGCCAGTCCAGCTGCTGGGTGCCCAGCACCGCGTCGGCGATGCCGCAGACGATCGCCGTCTCCGAACGTTGGGTCTCCGCCAGCGGCTTGCCGATGCCTTCCGAGGCGTGGACCATGCTGAATGAATCCTCGACCGTAATGTACTGCGAGCCGCTGGCCTGTATGTCCAGCTCGGTGCGGCCGAGCGTCGGCAGGATCAGCGCGTCTTTGCCGGTCACCAGGTGGCTGCGGTTAAGCTTGGTGCTGATATGCACCGTCAAATCGCAGTTGCGCAGGGCACGGGCGGTGCGTTCGGTGTCCGGCGCCGCGGCGGCCAGGTTGCCGCCCAGCGCGATCAGCACTTTCACTTCGCCGCGCAGCATCGCTTCGATCGCTTCCACCGTGTTGTGGCCCAGCGCGCGATTGGCGGTGAAGTTAAAGTGGCGCTCCAGGCTGTCGAGCAGTGCCTTCGGCGACTTCTCGTCGATTCCCATAGTGCGGTTACCCTGGACGTTGCTGTGGCCGCGTACCGGGCACAGGCCGGCGCCCGGTTTGCCCAACTGCCCGAACAGCAGCTGCAGGTTGGTGATTTCACGCACCGTCGCAATAGAGTGTTTATGCTGAGTCACGCCCATCGCCCAGGTGCAGATCACCCGTTCGGCGCCCTGATAGGTGGCCGCCGCCTGGCGCAGCTGCGCCTCGCTCAGGCCCGACTGCGCGGTAATGGTCTGCCACTCGGTGGCGTCTACCTGCGCCAGGTAAGCCTCCACGCCGACGCTGTGCCGTTCGATAAACGCCAGGTCGAACAGGGCGGGCTCGCCGGAGGCTAAACGCTGACGGTGGGTTTCCAGCAGGGCTTTCACCATGCCGCGCACCGCCGCCATATCGCCGCCCAGATTCGGCTGGTAATAGGAAGAGCTGATCGGCGAGGATTTTGGCGTCAGCATCTGTACCGGATCCTGCGGATCGGCGAACCTTTCCAGCCCGCGCTCGCGCAGGGTGTTGAAGCTGACGATACGCGCGCCGCGTCGGGCGGCGTTCTTCAGGCTGTGCAGCATGCGCGGGTGGTTGGTGCCGGGGTTTTGGCCAAACACGAAGATGGCGTCGGCCTTTTCGAAGTCATCGATGCGGATGGTGCCTTTGCCGACGCCGATGCTCTGCTTCAGCCCGACGCCGCTCGCCTCGTGGCACATATTGGAGCAGTCGGGGAAGTTGCTGGTGCCGAGCATGCGGCCGAACAGCTGATAAAGGTACGACGCTTCGTTGCTGGCACGGCCCGAGGTATACAGCTCGATCTGGTTCGGGTTGTCCATGCCGTTGATGTGTTTGGCGATCAGCGCCAGCGCGTCCGGCCAATGGATAGGTTCATAGTGGTCGGTTTCGGCGTTGTAGCGCATCGGATGGGTGAGGCGACCCTGATACTCGAGGAAATAGTCGCTCTGCTGCTGCAGCGTGCTGACGCTGTGGGCGGCGAAGAACTCAGGCTCCACGGCGCTGCGCGTCGCTTCCCAACTGACCGCTTTGGCGCCGTTTTCGCAGAAGCTGAAGGTGCTGTGGTTGTCGTCGCCCCAGGCGCAACCGGGGCAGTCGAAGCCGCGAGCCTTGTTGACGCGCATCAGGTTGCGCATGTTTTTTAGCGTTTGTTTACTGTCGAGGACAAAGCGGGTGGTGGCTTCAAGCGAACCCCAGCCGCCCGCCGGGCCGGTATAAGGCTTGATTGACGGTTTGAATTTCATGGTGACACTTCGCAGGTGGTTGTAGCTAAAAAGTAAACGCTTTTTTATGCGTCTTGCGTATTTATGTCACAAGTTTAGGGGCGCTGCGGGGTGGCGTCTAATCGAATGGGGCAATGGCGGCATAGAGCGCATCTATCGCCGGCGGGCAGTGCCGTAAACAAATGGTTGCATAAAGACACCCGCTGCAAAAGAGTAATGGTTTCGTCTGAAAGTGAATTCATGCAGTCTATCTCGCGGATTATATTGGCATTTTATTCAGCCTGCGGGCCTGAGGAACACAGCGTGAAGCGTTCAGTATCAGTGGTAATCGGCGGCATATTGCTGCCTTTAGCGGCGCAGGCGGCGGAAACGACGCCCAATTTTCCTACCATGACCCCGCCGGCGATAGACGCCGCCTCTTACGTTTTGATGGATTACACCACCGGCCAGGTGTTGGCCGCCGGCAATGCCGACGAACGGCGCAACCCGGCCAGCCTGACCAAACTCATGACCGGGTTGGTGATCGACCACGCGCTCGATCAGCACAAGATTGGCCTCGACGATGTCGTCACCGTGGGGAAAGACGCCTGGGCGCAGGGCAACCCGGTGTTCAAAGGATCTTCGTTGATGTTCCTGAAGCCAGGTGACAGGGTCACGGTACGCGATCTCAGCCGCGGTATCATCATCGATTCCGGCAACGACGCCTGCGTAGCGATGGCGGATTATGTGGCGGGCAGCCAGGCCAACTTCGTCAAGCTGATGAACGAGAAGAGCGCGCAGCTGGGCCTGCAGAACACCCATTTCGAAACGGTACACGGGCTGGATGCGCCAGGGCAGTTCACCACCGCCGGCGATCTGGCGGTGATTGCGCGCGCCATCATTATGAGTGAACCGGCGGAATACCATATGTACAGCGAGAAGTCGCTGACCTGGAATGGCATCACGCAGCAGAACCGCAATGGCCTGCTGTGGGATAAGACGCTGCACGTCGATGGGCTGAAAACCGGGCACACCGCCTCGGCCGGCTTCAACATCATCGCCTCCGCCACCGAAGGGGATCGCCGCCTGATCGCCGTGGTGATGGGCGGCAAAAGCGCTAAAGGGCGTGAGGAGCAGGCGCGTAAGCTGTTGACTTGGGGGCTGCGCGACTTTGCCACCGTACACCTGTTCAGCGCCGGCCAGAGTCTGGGGGAAGAGCCGGTCTGGTACGGCGAGAATCACCGGTTACCGGTCGGTAGCGCGCAAGAGCAGTCGCTCAGCCTGCCGAAAAGCGAGGCGGACAAGCTGAAGGCGCAGTACGTGATCAATGCCGCACGGCTGGAAGCGCCGATTGGCAAAGGGCAGACCGTTGGCGAGATCCGCATCAGCGACAATGGCCAGGTGGTGAAAACCTTGCCGCTGGTGGCGCTGCAGGCGGTGCCGCAGGGCGGCGTGTTCTCGCGCCTGGTGGATTACGTGAAGCTGAAGCTCTGACTCGCCGGGCGGACGACGGTGCCCGGTGGTATACTGGTGCGAATGCCGATCATTGAGCCGCGCTATGGATATTAAACAACTGATTTATTTGTGTAATTTAGAACGAGAACGTCACTTCGGCCGGGCGGCGGAGGCCAGCTTCGTTAGCCAGCCGACGCTATCCATGCGATTGAAAAATCTGGAAAAAGAGCTGGGTGTTTCGCTGATTAACCGCGGCAACCATTTCGGCGGTTTTACCGCCGAAGGCGAGCGGGTGCTGGCGTGGGCGCGTGAGATCGTCTCTGTTTACCAGGGGCTGAAGCTGGAGGTGGAGTCGCTCAAGCACGGCTTGCACGGCACGCTGCGCCTTGGCGTGGTGCCGCAGTGCAGTATCTCGGTATCGGAAATGCTCAAGGCGGTCAGCGAGCGTTACCCGCATCTCGATTACCGGCTGGCGGTGCTGAGCGCCGATCAGCTGCTGGAGGCGCTGACGGCGCATACCGTCGACATCGGCATCGGTTTTTTCGAGCTGTCGACCTTAAAGGAGCTGCACTTCCAATCGCAACCGCTGGTGGAAACCGGCGTCGAGCTGGTATTTCATCCGCAACACTTTCCGAAGCTGGTGGGCGATACGCCGTTGCCGCTGGAAGCGGTGGCCGCTTTGCCGCTGTGCCTGGCCGAGCCGACGCGTTATTTCCGCCGCTATCTCGATCAACACTTCCGCGACGCCGGGTTGACGCTGCACACGCGGCTGGAAACTGCCTCGATCTTCCAACTGCTGGAGGGGATTTTCGTCGGCCTGGGCTGCGGGCTGTTTCCGCGCGGCCAGCTGCAATCGCCGCTGATGCCGGCGTTGCAGCGCCGTCCGGTGGCCATCGGCGCTATGCCGCGTCATGCGGCGGTGGTGGTCGATATGGCAGAGCGCGCCACGCCGTTGGCGCAAAAATTCTTCGACGCCGCCAGCGAGTGGCTGCGTCAGCAGAATGTCTAAAACGCGGCGTATCACGGCCGGTAATCAGGCCGCGTAGCGGTCTTCAGTCGGCGGCGATGAAAGATTCGGCATCGCCCAGCGTTTGGCGCAGGCGATTTTCCCAGGCGTAGAGCGCGGCGGTGAGGATCACTTCCAGCGCCTGTGCCTGATTCAGACCGCTGTTGAACAACGGCTGCACGCTCTGCGGGGTGAATTTCTCCGGTGCGCGCGTCAGCTCGGCGGCGGTGTGGATCACCGCGCGTTTGACCGTGTCCTCGGTAGATGCCAATCCCTGAGGCAGCCCGGCGAACAGCGCCTGTACCAATCCGTCATCCTGCAATTCATGCGCCACCGTAGCCGCGCAGTAGCGGCTGCCGTTGATGCGCGAGACCGCCAGCGTCGCCAGCGCTTTCAATCGGCTCGACAACCCATATCCTTCGGCATTGATGCCGTTAAACACGCCGTTGCGCTCACGCAGTGCGGCGGCATCGTGCGCCAGCAGCAGGTAATAAGATTCGGCGCGCGCCTGCGGGTGGCTCTGATCCAGCACGTCAAGCTGTTCGGCGGCGGCGGCTTCCGTGTCGATTGGCGGCAGGCGCGCAGTCCAGCTTAACTCTTCGGCACTGAAGGTTACGCCATCGGCGTCTTCGACGTTCGGGAAACCGGGCACCACCACCGCCGGTCGGCCGGCCAACGCCGCTACGCCCGCCACCACGCGCGCTTGGTAGCTGACAAAACCGATGATTTGCGAAAAGGTGACGATATCCGCCGGGCTCAGCCCGACGTCGCCAAGCTGCTGCAGCGCTCTGCGGCAAATCAGCGTGGGCTGGCTGGCGAGCTGGCGGGCGTATTGGGTGATCTGGGCGAGGCGGATATTGCTTTCCCGGGAGGCGTCCGGGCTGTGCAGCGGGGCGAGGCGGGCGGCGTAGTGGCTACAGAGCGACTGCACGCCGGTCACCTGAGCGACGGTCAGCGCGGTGCTGAGTCGATCATAGGGTGACAATGTCACGTATCGTGATAGCGACACCTGGTCGGGAAACAGGGCGTGGTAACCGGCCAGCGAGGCGTTGAATACCCCGGCGCGGGCGCCGAGCGCAGCGTTTAACGCTTCATCGGCGAAGGCGCCCAACCCCAGCAGAAAACGATCGCGCAGGGTAGCCGCCTGTGGCTCCAGCGGCGCATCGCCCCGCACGCTGCTTTGGGTTTCGTGATACCACTGGGCATTATGTTGTCGACGGAGTCGTTCCATAGGGTCAATCCTTAATCATGAGCAACAGCCACCGGTGCGTGCGGCAGCGGCGGCTGGACAAAGAGTCAACATGCCCGCAGGCGGGGCGAAAGGTAGATTTAGCGCAGCTCATCGCAGCACAGCGCGTGGCCGTAAACAGAGAAACCGGCGGCCAGCGTGAGCAGAAACTGCGTGAGGCGGCGATGGCGAAGGCTGTTCATCAGTGCGATATCCTGTCGTATGAGAGGCTCAACGTAGGGGATATCCTCACCGATCGCCCTGGCGAGATAAAATAATGTTACGGACTAATCAATAACTGAAAGGAATAAAATATAAGGATATATAACAAGAATGTAATTTGTATGTGCGTTTTCTCGCTAAGCGGCAGGCACGCGCGGCAATAAAAAACCCGCCGCAGCGGGTTTGCATGTACAGCCGTGGCTCAGAAACGCCCGCCGTCGCGTCGCCAGGCGTCGGCGGTCAGCGCCTCGCCGAAGTGGCTGGCGATAAGTCGCTTGGTCAATTCGTGCAGCGGCGCCGCCAATACCTCGGCGGTGCTGCCGCGCTCGACGATTTCCCCTTCGTGCATCACCAGCACCTGGTCGCTGATATGCTTCATCATGCCGAGGTGCTGGGTGACATAGATATAGGAAATACCGTGTTTTTCCTGCAGCTCAAGCATCAGGTTGATGATTTGCGAGCGCATCGACATGTCCAGCGAGGCCAGCGCCTCATCGGCGACGATCACTTTCGGCTGCAGGATCAGCGCACGCGCCAGCGCGACGCGCTGTTTCTGCCCGGAAGCCAGCATGTGCGGATAGTAGTAGGCGTGATCCGGCAGCATGCCGACCTGGCGTAATGTCTGGTTGATGCGCTGCTCGCGCTCGGCGGGTTCCAGACTGGTGTTCAGCCGCAGCGGCGCGTCCAGCAGCTGGCCGATGCGCTGGCGCGGATTGAGCGAGGTGCTCGGATCCTGAAAAATCATGCGAATGCGCTGGCTGCGATAGCGATAATCGCCGAATTCCAGCGGATGATCGTCGATCAGCAGTTCGCCGGCGGTCGGTTCCACCATGCCGGAGAGCATCTTCGCCAGCGTGGATTTGCCGGAGCCGTTCTCGCCGATTACCGCCAGCGTCTGGCCTTCGCGCAGGGTAAAGCTGACCGATTTCACCGCCTCGACGTGCTGGCGGCGGAACAGCCCGGTGCGGTAGCGGTAGGTTTTGCTCAGGTTGCGCACTTCCAACAGCGTTTCCATGTTATTGCTCCTCCATGTTCAGCGGGAAGTGGCAGGCAAAGAAGTGGTTTTTGACCGGGCGCAGGCGCGGTGTTTCGATGCACTTCTTCTGTGCGTAAGGGCAGCGCGGCCCCAAGCGGCAGCCGATCGGCAGGTGTTCCAGCGAAGGAATGGCACCCGGCAGCGTGTTCAACCGGCTCTTGTGCGGCAGCGAGCGGCCGAAGTCCGGCATAGCGCGGATCAGCGCCTGGGTGTAAGGGTGGTGCGGCGCCGCCAGCAGCTCTTCGCACTGGGCGCTTTCCACCGTTTGCCCGCAGTACAGCACGTTCACCCGGTCGGCCCACTTGCTCATCATCTGCAAATCGTGGCTGATCAGCAGGATGGTGGTGTTGTTGTTCTGATTGAGGCGCGCCAACAGGCGGAAAATCTGCGCCTGGGTGGTCGGTTCCATGGCGTTGGTCGGCTCATCGGCGATCAGCAGGCGCGGTTGGTTGGCCAGCGCGATGGCGATCATCACTTTCTGGCACTCGCCTTCCGTCAGCTCGTACGGGAAGCTGCCCATGATGTCGTCATGATCCTTGATGCCGACGCGGTGCAGCAACTCGATGGCGCGGCGTTTGCGCCAGTTGAAGCGCTGCCACCAGTGGCCCTTGTAGGTCCAGCCCGGGATGGCCTGCGCCAGCTGGCGGCCGATGCTCTCGGAAGGGTCGAGACAGGACTGCGGCTCCTGGAAGATCATCGAGACGTTGTGGCCCACTAGCTTGCGCCGCTCGCGCGGGCTCAGCTGCAGCAGATCGATGTCGTCGAAGCGGAAACGATCGGCGGTGACGCGCCAGTTGTCTTTGGTCACGCCGCAGATGGCTTTGGCGATCAGACTCTTGCCGGAGCCCGATTCGCCCACCAGGCCGCGCACCTCACCCTCGGTCAGCGTCATGCTGACGCGATCGACCGCCTTGACCGGCCCTTCGGCGGTCATAAATTCAATCGTCAGATTGCGGATATCAAGTAACGGCATTATTCCACCCCGGCATTGATTGCGCGGCGCATACCGTCGCCCAACAGGTTAACCAGCAGCACGCTGACGAGGATGGCCGCGCCGGGCAGCATCACCGTCCAGGGCGCGACGTACACCAGCTCAAGCGAATCGCCGAGCATCGCTCCCCATTCCGGCGAAGGCAGCTGCGCGCCGAGATCGAGGAAGCCGAGCGCGGCGATATCCAAAATGGCCATCGACAGCGCGCGGGTGAACTCGGTCACCAGCACCGCCGCAATGTTCGGCATCACTGCGTACCACAGGATCTGCAGCGTGGAAGCGCCATCAAGCCGCGCCGCCACCACGTATTCTTTATCCAGCTCGTCGTGCACCGCGCTGTAGATGGTGCGCACCATGCGCGGCAGCAAGGCGAGCCAGACCGCCAGCATGGCGTGTTCAAGTTTGGGGCCGATAAACGCCACCACCACGATCGCCAGCAGCAGCGAGGGAATGGACAGCAGGGTATCGAGAATGTGGTTGAGCACCGCCGAGCGCAGCCCGTGAGTGACGCCGGCGAACACGCCGAGGATCACCCCGCAGAACGCCGCAGCCAGCGTCACCGCCAGCGCCGAGCCGAAGGTGGCGGCAGTGCCGGTCAACAGGCGGCTGAGGATGTCGCGCCCGAGATCGTCGGTGCCGAGAAAGAACGACACGTTGCCGTAGCGTGACCAGGAAGGCGGCAGCAGCTGATAACCGAGGAACTGCTGATCCAGCGCGTAGGGCGCCAGCAGGCTACCGAACAGCGACAGCAGCAGCAGGGCTATCACGCCGTAAAAACCGATCATCGCCAGCGCGTCGCCGTAGAAAATCCGCCAGGTGTAGCGCAGCGGGCTCGGCATCTTTTTCTCGCGGTATACGTTATCGAAGGGCATACCATTCCTTATGTTTCAGCGGGTTGGTTGCCGCACCCAGAATGTCGGCCAGGACGTTAATGGTGATCACCAGCGTGCCGACCACCATGACGCCGGCGGAGATCGCCGCATAGTCCTGCTGGCGAATGGCGTTGATCAGCCACCGGCCGAGGCCCGGCCAGCTGAACACCACTTCGGTGATCATCGCGAGCGTGAGCATGGTGGAGAACTGCAGCCCCAGCTTGGGCACGATTGGCGGAAGCGCATTGTGCAACACGTGGCGGCGAATGATGGTGAAGCGTGACAGGCCGCGGGTGGCGGCGGCCTTGATGTAGTTTTGGCTCAGCACGTCGTCGGTGCTGATGCGCATCAGGCGCACCACTTCGGTGGTGGGCGCCACCGCCAGCGCGGCGATCGGCAGGATCATGTGGCGCAGGGCGCTGCCGATCATCTCGGCGCGGTATGGCGAGTCCGACAGCCAGGCGTCAATCAGCGCGAACCCGGTGATCGGCTTCACCTGATACAGCAGGTCGAAACGGCCGGAAACCGGCAGCCAGCCCAGGTGCAGCGAGAAGAACAGCATCAGCAGCAGCGCCAGCCAGAACACCGGCATCGAAAAGCCCAGCAGCGCGAAGGTGCTGATGGCGGTGTCCTGCCATTTGCCGCGCAGCACGCCGGCGATGATGCCCAGCGGAATGCCGATAAACAGCGCCAGGGCGAAGGCCAGCAGGCACAGTTCCATGGTAGCCGGGAACACTTCGCGCAGCTGTTCGCTGATCGCCTGGCCGTTGATGCTGGAGACGCCGAAGTCCCAGTGCAGCAGGCTGACGAAGTAGAACTGATAGGCGTCCAGCAGGGCGGCGCCGTTCAGCGGCGCGCGCGGCGTGAAATAGCTCAGGCTGAAGCTGACCAGCGTCAGGAAGAACAGCGTGATCAGCAGCAGCAGAATGCGGCGCAGGGTAAAGATAATCACTTTTTCACCTCCGGCGCGGATTCACGGTACACCCCGGCGAACGAGGCGTTGCCGAACGGGCTCAGCACCAATCCCTTGATGTCGTAGCGGTAGGCCTGCAGCCGCAGGGAAGAGGCCAGCGGCAGCACCGGCAGTTGCTGCTCGAGGATCTTCTGCGCCTTACGGTAGTTGTCGATGCGCTGAGACAGCTGCTGCGACAACAGCGCGTTCTGCAACACCTCGTCGAAGCCCGGGTCACACCAGTGAGCATAGTTGGTTTGCGAACGGATTGCCGCGCAGCTCAGCAGCGGCCGGAAGAAGCTGTCCGGGTCGTTGCTGTCGGTGGCCCAGCCGGTCAGGGTCAGATCGTGGTTCATCTCCATCAGGCGCGCCTCCTGGAAGCGCCCCTCTACCGGCACGATGGTGACGTTGATGCCCACCTGGCCGAGATCGGCCTGGATCAGCTCGGCGGTTTTCAGCGGGCTTGGGTTGTAAGATTGCGAGGCGGTCGGCACCCACAGCTTCAGGTTCAGCTGGCCGACGCCGGCCTGCCGCAGCATCTCGCGCGATTTGGCCGGATCGTACTCGGTGACGTGCGCGTCGTTGTCATAGGCCCAGGAGGCGCGCGGCAGGATTGAGGCGGCGGTTTCCGCCGTGCCGTAATAGATCGACTGCATCAACCGCTGGTTGTTGATCGCCAGCGAGATCGCCTGGCGCACGTTGAGGTTGTCGAGCGGCGGTTTGCGGGTGTTGAACGCCAGGTAGGCGATGTTCATCCCCGGGCGCAGCGTCAGGCGCAGGCGCGGATCGTCGCGCAGGATAGACAGCTGGCTGGCCGCCGGATAGGCCAGCACGTCGCATTCGCCGGTCAGCAGCTTGGAAAGGCGGCCGGTGCCGCCTGCGCCCAGATCGATCACCACCTGCGGCATGCGCGGCAGGCCTTTCCAGTAGGCGGCGTTGCGCGCCAGGCGAATATATTGCCCCGAGCGGTATTCATTGAGCAGGAACGGGCCGCTGCCGACCGGCTCGCGGTCGATCAGCTCCTGGTGGCCTTCGCGCGTCAGCGTGTCGGCGTATTCAGCGGACAGCACCGGCGCGTAGTGGGTCGCCAGGTGCCACAGGAACGAGGCGTCCGGCGACTGCAGGCGGATCTCCACCGTGTAGTCGTCGAGCTTTCTCACGCTCTGCACCGAATCACCGAACTGCAGGCTGTCGAAATAGGGGTATTCGCCGCCGTTGACGTCGTGATACGGGTGTTTTTGGTCAAATACGCGCGCGAAGCTGAACACCACATCGTCGGCGTTCATCTTGCGGGTGGGCGTGAACCAGGCGGTGGTCTGGAACGGCACGTCCTTGCGCAGATGGAAGCGGTAGGTGGCGCCGTTGTCCAACACTTCCCAGCTTTGCGCCAGCTCGGGGATCAGCCGGTAGGTGTAGGGATCGACATCCAGCAGACGATCGTACAGCTGGGCGGCCAGGGTATCCACCGTCAGGCCGCTGCTGGCCATTTGCGGGTTGAAGGTATTCAGTATGCCGCTGACGCAATAGACAAAGCCGCTCTGGCGAATGTCCGGCAGCGGCGCCGCGACGGGCGCGGGCGGTGTGGTCGCGGCCAGGGCAGAGCCCGTCAGGCACAACGACAGTATCCAAAGGGGTAAACCACGCATAGAGGCTCATGGGTTTAATCAGCAATAGCGTTAGTGTATCGCACTCTGACCAGCAGCCCAATCCATTGAGCAAAATCGCTGAGTTTTCTGCTACTTGATTAAGCAAGGCGGTTCGCGACGTGAAAAAAATCTTATTTGATATGTTATAACATAACAAAATCGTGTTACCGTTCCCCGGCAAAGTCACAATAACGCAAGGGGATGTATGAACGAAGTTGCACTTCCACCACGCCGTTCGCTGCCAGACGCTCAGGCATGGCGCGGCGAAATGAGTGATGTCGGGCTCGATTGGGTCGGGATGCAAGGGATCGCGCTGCCGCTGGAGCTGGCCGGCAAGCCATTGATGGCGAAGGTCGACGCCGGTATCAACCTGCGCGCCGAAGCGGCGGGTGAACGCGGCATTCACATGTCGCGGCTGTATCTGGCGCTGGACGAATTGACGCAGGGCGAGCTGACGCCGCAGCGCATTGGCCGGACGCTGCAGGCCTTTCTGGATTCGCAGCCGGAGCACAGCGATCGCGCCAGCCTGACGCTCAGCGGCGAGCTGTTGTTGTCGCGCCCGGCGCTGCTGTCGCCGCAGCGCGGCTGGAAAGCCTACCCGCTGCGCATCGAGGCGGCGCTGGCGAACACACTGACGCTGGCGCTGACCGTCGGCGTGCCTTACTCCTCCACCTGCCCGAGTTCGGCGGCGCTCAGCCGCCAGCTGGCGCAGCAACAGTTTCAGTTTGACTTTGAACAGGCGGCGGAGCGGGTCAGCCAACGGCAGGTGAGCGAGTGGCTGTTGGAGCAGGGAATGCCGGCCACCCCTCACAGCCAGCGCAGCTGGGCCTGGGTCACCGTGACGCCCGAGAATGAACGGGCGTTCGAACCGGTGAAATTGATCGACCGCATCGAACACGCGCTGGGCACGCCGGTACAAACGCTGGTGAAACGCCGCGACGAGCAGGCCTTCGCGCTGGCCAACGGTCAGAACCTGATGTTTTGCGAAGATGCGGCGCGCCGTCTGTATCGCATGCTGCGCAGCCAGTGCGATTACCGCGCCTTCTCGCTGCGCGTCGAGCATCAGGAGAGCCTGCATGCCCACAATGCGGTGGCGGAGTTGAGCTGGCGGGGAGAAAATCATGTTGCGTAAAAATCCCAGCGGCCATCTGCCGCAGGTCTCGCCGCTGGCCTACATCGATCCCACCGCCATTATTTGCGGCCGGGTGATCGTCGAAGATTTCGTTTACGTCGGCCCTTATGCGGTGATCCGCGCCGACGAGTTGAACGCCGCCGGCGACATGGAGCCGATCGTCATCGGCTCGCACTCCAATATTCAGGACGGCGTGGTGATCCACTCCAAGAGCGGGGCGGCGGTCACCATTGGCCGTTACAGCTCGATCGCCCACCGCGCCATCGTCCACGGCCCGTGTCGCATCGACGATCGGGTGTTTATCGGTTTCAACAGCGTGCTGTTCAACTGCCATATCCAGTCCGGCTGCGTGGTGCGTTACAACGCGGTGGTGGACGGCGTGACGCTGCCTGAAAACCGCTATATCCCCTCGACCGAGCGCGTAGGGCCGGACAGCGACCTGTCGCGCTATCGCCAGGTCGATCGCGGCGCGCTGCAGTTTTCGGAAGAAGTGGCCGCCACCAACGTTGAGCTGGTGCGCGGTTACCAGGCATTACGCAATGAATTTTAATGAGGCTCCCATGAAACAACTTCCCGTGACCGTGCTTTCCGGCTTTCTCGGCGCCGGCAAAACCACGGTGCTGAACCACATCCTGAACAACCGGCAGGGTATGCGCGTGGCGGTGATCGTCAACGATATGAGTGAGGTGAACATCGACGCCGCGCTGGTGGAAAATGCCGTGCATCTCGATCGCCAGGAAGAGAAGCTGGTTGAGATGAGCAACGGCTGCATTTGCTGCACGCTGCGCGAAGACCTGCTGGTATCGGTGCGTGAGCTGGCGCAGGACGGGCGTTTCGATTACCTGCTGATCGAATCGAGCGGCATCTCCGAGCCGCTGCCGGTGGCGGAAACCTTTACCTTTGAGGACGAAAAGGGCGAAAGCCTGTCGCAGTTCGCCCGGCTGGATACCCTGGTGACGGTGGTCGACGGGGTGAATTTCATCCAGCAGTACCAGCAGGCGCAAAGCCTGCAGGAGGCCGGCCAAAGCCTGGGCGAGGACGATCTGCGCAGCGTGGCGGATCTGCTGATTGAGCAAATTGAGTTCTGCGACGTGATCCTGGTCAGCAAGACCGATCTGTTGACGCCATCCCAGCAGGGCGAAGTGATGGCGCTGCTGGCCAGCCTGAACCCCGATGCCCGCATTGTGCCGATCGCGCCGGGCAAACTGCCGCTGGAGGCGGTGCTGAATACCGGCAGCTTCAGCTTTGAAAAGGCGCAGCAGGCGCCCGGTTGGCTGAAAGAGCTGCGCGGCGAACACGTGCCGGAAACGGAAAACTACGGCATCAGCAGCTTCGTCTATCAGGCGCGGCGGCCGTTTGCGCCAGACAAGTTTTACCGCGTGATCAACGGCGATTGGGGCGGCGGCAAGCTGCTGCGCTCGAAAGGCTTTTTCTGGCTGGCGACGCGGCCGCGGCAGGCCGGGCAGTGGAGCCAGGCAGGGGGCATCGCCCACTACGGCCTCGCGGGCACCTTTTGGCGCGCCATTCCGCAAGATAATTGGCCGCAGGATCCCGAAGCGCGGGCGCACATTCAGGAAAAATGGGTGGAGCCGTTCGGCGATATGCGCCAGGAACTGGTGTTTATCGGCCAGCATCTGCAGCAGGCGACGATCGCGCGTATGCTGGACGACTGCCTGCTGAGCGACGATGAAATGGCCGCCGGCGTGGACTATTGGCTGGACATGGCAGATCCGTTCCCTGAGTGGTAATTGCGCAATCTTCGTGTGGTAATGAGAAAAATTCTCAACAAAGTGCTTTACAGACGATACTGATAACTATTATCATCGCCTGGCAGTTCACGGAAGGCCACAGTTTGCGGCTCTGATGTGGAAGGCACGACATTGCTCACATTGCTTCCAGTGTTTTTTAAGCCAGCTCGGGTGCTGGCTTTTTTTTTGCCTGTTATTCCTCGTCCGCTTCGCCATTTTGCAGCAGCGCATGCTTTTTCAGCATGCCGCGCAGCTGGTGATAGGTGAGCCCCAGCAGCTGCGCCGCCTTGCGCTGATTGAAGCGCCCCTGCTGCAGCGCCGCTTCGATCAATGCCTTCTCCTGCTCGAGCTGCCAGTGTTTCAAATCCAGCGGCAGCGGCGGTAACGCGCCGGCGTCTTCAGGAACGGGCGCGACCGGCGTGGTCTCGCGTGGCGCAAACGGGTTGATGACGATGTCGTCCAGCGGGCTGTCGCTGTCGCCGTGGCGATAAACCGAGCGCTCCACCACGTTTTTCAGTTCGCGCACGTTGCCCGGCCAGCCATACTCGAGCAACGTTCGCCTGGCATGCTCGGTAAAGCCGGGAAACAGCGGCAGCGCCAGCTCGCGGCACATTTGAATGGCGAAATGCTCGGCCAACAGCATGATATCGGGCCGCCGTTGGCGCAGCGGCGGCAGCTGCACCACGTCGAACGCCAGCCGATCCAGCAGATCGGCGCGGAACTTGCCCGCCGCCGCCAGCGCCGGCAGATCGTCGTTGGTGGCGCACACCAGGCGCACATCCACACGCAGCGGCTGGCTGCCGCCCACGCGCTCCAGCTGGCCGTATTCGATCACCCGCAGCAATTTCTCCTGCACCAGCATCGGCGCGGTCGCCAGCTCATCGAGAAACAGCGTGCCGCCGTCGGCGCGCTCGAAGCGCCCCAGATGGCGCTTTTGCGCGCCGGTAAACGCGCCGGCCTCGTGACCGAACAGCTCGGAATCCAGCAGGTTTTCATTCAGCGCCGCGCAGTTAAGCGAGATGAACGGCCCTTGCCAGCGGTTGGAGAGGTAGTGCAGACGGTGAGCGATCAGCTCCTTGCCGGTGCCGCGCTCGCCGATCACCAGCACCGGCTTGTTCAGCTTGGCGACCTGGGAGACTTGCTCCAAGACTTCGACAAAGGCGTTTGCCTCGCCCAACAAATTCTCTGGCTGTTCGTTCATGATGAAATTCGCCAATGTTTGGTGAAAATAATCACTCTACAGCAAGCGCGCAGAGAATCAAAAAAATAATATTCGTTACTTTTCAATAATATAAAAGTTGGCACGGGTTTTGATTATATCTTTGGGCAAGCTGTACGACTTAACGCGGCGCTTCAGACGCCATCAGAACCAAGAGGAAGTGAATTATGGGTATTTTTTCTCGTTTTGCCGACATCGTGAACGCCAACATCAACACCCTGCTGGACAAGGCGGAAGATCCGCAGAAGCTGGTGCGGTTGATGATCCAAGAGATGGAAGACACGCTGGTTGAAGTTCGCTCTACGTCGGCGCGCGCGCTGGCGGAGAAAAAGCAGCTGCTGCGTCGCATTGAGCAGGGTGAAAACCAGGTAAGCGACTGGCAGGAAAAAGCCGAACTGGCGCTGCGCAAAGATAAAGAAGACTTGGCCCGTGCGGCGCTGATCGAAAAACAAAAGGTGGCCGATCTGATCGCCACGCTGACGCAGGAAGTGGCGACCGTAGAAGAAACGCTGGCGCGCATGAAGAGCGAAATCGGCGAGCTGGAAAACAAGCTGACCGAAACCCGCGCGCGGCAGCAGGCGCTGGCGCTGCGTCATCAGGCCGCGTCTTCTTCCCGTGACGTGCGCCGCCAGCTCGATAGCGGCAAGCTGGATGAGGCGATGGCGCGTTTCGAACAGTTCGAGCGCCGTATCGACCACATGGAAGCCGAGGCGGAAAGCATCAGCATCGGTAAAAAGAAGTCGCTGGACCAAGAGTTTGCCGAACTGAAGGCCGACGACGCCATCAGTGAGCAACTGGCGGCGCTGAAAGCCAAAATGAACCGCTCAGAGTAAGGCGAACCGCGGCCACACGCCGGAGGTGGCCGCCTATCCAGGACCCGATAAGAAGGAATAACAATGAGTGCTTTATTACTTGCCATTCCGCTGACAATTTTCGTGCTGTTTGTCGCGCCGATTTGGCTTTGGCTGCATTACAGCAATCGGCAACAGACCGGCATCCAGCTGAGTCAGCAAGAAATGCAGCGCCTGGCGCAGCTGGCGGAAGACGCCAAACGCATGCGTGAACGCATTCAGGCGTTAGAAGAGATCCTCGATACGGAACACCCGAACTGGAGACAGTCCTGATGAGCACGACGCTGGGCAGTAAAAAGCTTTATCGCGTTCCCGAAGAAGGCATGGTGAAAGGCGTCTGCGCCGGTTTGGCCCACTATTTCGACGTGCCGGTGCGCCTGATCCGCGTGATGGTGGTGCTGTCGCTGTTCTTCGGGCTGTTCTTCTTCACGCTGGTGGCCTATATCGCGCTGGTGTTCGTGTTGGATGAAGCGCCGGCCAGCCGTTTCGAAGGCGAGCATCAGAAGACGCCGCGCCAGCTGCTCGATCAGCTGGAGTATGAGCTGGGCAGCGGCGAGCAGCAGCTGCGTCAGGTCGAGCGCTACGTGACGTCCGATACCTTCGGCGTACAGAGCCGTTTCCGCAAGCTGTAACCCTTCTTGCGATACCCGGCCTGCACAGGCCGGGTATCTTCGCCGCCGTTATCCCATAAATGTAACCTTAATCGTCTTGTGCCGGAGGGCATTGTCATGAATAAAATCGATGTCGCGAACACCGCCAAAACGGGTGGATTTAAACGAGGAGCGGCGGCAATGTTGAAGACATTGGCTAAAGTCATCATCATAGCGTTATTGAACTATGGCCCGGCGGGCGCCGCCGGCTGGCTGTTGAAGACCGTCGGCCGCAAACCGGTGCGCGTCGTGCTGGCGCTGGTGCTGGAACCGCTGTTCCGTAAAGGCCTGAACAAGGCATTCGGGCGTTACGTCAAGGAGAGCAATGAAACGACTGCAAAATGAGTTAACCTCGCTGGTCAACCGCGGAATGGATCGCCATCTGCGCCTGGCGGTGACCGGCCTGAGCCGCAGCGGCAAAACCGCCTTTATCACCGCCTTCGTCAACCAACTGTTGCATGTGCACAGCGGCGCACGCATGCCGCTGTTTTCACCGGTGCGTGAAGAGCGCCTGCTGGGCGTCAAACGCATCCCGCAGCGCGATCTCGGCATCCAGCGTTTCACCTATGACGAAGGGCTGGCGCAGCTGTACGGCACGCCGCCGGCCTGGCCGACGCCGACGCGCGGCGTCAGCGAAATTCGTCTGGCGTTGCGTTATCGCTCCAACGACTCACTGCTGCGCCACTTTAAAGACACCTCCACGCTGTACCTGGAGATCGTCGATTATCCCGGCGAATGGTTGCTGGATCTGCCGATGCTCGAGCAGGACTACCTGGCCTGGTCGCGCCAGATGACCGGGCTGCTGCAGGGCGAACGCGCCGAATGGGCCAAGCCCTGGCTTGAGCTGTGCAAGGCCTGCGATCCGCTGGCCCCGGCCGATGAAAACCGCCTGGCGGCGATCGCCCAGGCCTACACCGATTACCTGCTGCGCTGCAAAAGCGAAGGGCTGCACTTCATTCAGCCGGGGCGTTTCGTGCTGCCGGGCGACATGGCCGGCGCGCCGGCGCTGCAGTTTTTCCCATGGCCCGACGTGGCCGCGATCGGCGAATCGAAGCTGGCGCAGGCCGACAAACACACCAACATCGGCATGTTGCGCGCTCGCTTCAACTACTACTGCCAGTCGATCGTCAAAAACTTCTACAAAGAGCATTTCGTCCGTTTCGATCGGCAAATCGTGCTGGTCGACTGCCTGCAGCCGCTCAACAGTGGCCCACAGGCGTTCAACGACATGCGTCTGGCGTTGACCCAGCTGATGCAGAGCTTCCATTACGGCAAGCGCACGCTGTTCCGCCGCTTGTTCTCGCCGACCATCGACAAACTGATGTTCGCCGCCACCAAGGCAGATCATATCACCGCCGATCAGCACGCCAATCTGGTGTCCTTGCTGCAACAGCTGGTACAGGAGGCGTGGCAGAACGCGGCGTTCGAAGGCATCAGCATGGATTGCGTCGGCCTGGCCTCGGTGCAGGCGACCGAGAGCGGCATCGTCGATCATCAGGGGCAACGCATTCCGGCGCTGAAGGGCAACCGCCTGAGCGACGGCGCGCCGCTGACGGTGTTCCCCGGCGAAGTGCCCGCCCGCCTGCCGGGGCCGGCGTTCTGGCAGAGCCAGGGGTTCCACTTCGATGAGTTTCGTCCGCGCGCCATGAGCGTGGACAGCCCGTTGCCGCACATCCGTCTGGATGCGGTGATGGAGTTTTTATTGGGAGACAAATTGCGATGAGCGAGCCGATCAAACCGCGTATCGATTTTGACGAGCCGCTGCAGCCGCCGCAGGAGCCGGCGTTGCGCGCCGGCGTCGCTTTCGATGCCGAACAGGCAGAAAGCTTCTTCCCGGCGGCGCCGGAGCTGCAGCAGGAAGAGGAAGAAGGGCGCGCCGAAGGCATCATCAACGCCGCGCTGAAACCTAAACGCAGCCTGTGGCGCAAAATGGTCACCGCCGGCCTGGCGTTGTTCGGCGTCAGCGTGGTGGCGCAGGGCGTGCAGTGGGTGCATACCGCCTGGGTGCAGCAGGACTGGATCGCCATGGGCGGCGGCGTGGCTGGCGGCCTGATCGTGTTCGCCGGCGTCGGTTCGGTGGTCACCGAGTGGCGGCGTTTGTATCGGCTGCGCCAGCGCGCGGAAGAGCGCGACGTGGCGCGCGAGCTGTTGCATAGCCACGGGCTGGGGCAAGGGCGGGAATTCTGCGAGAAGCTGGCGCGTCAGGCCGGGCTGGATCAGGGGCATCCGGCGCTACAGCGCTGGCAGGCGTCGCTGCATGAAACGCAAAACGATCGTGAAGTGGTGGAGCTGTACGCCAAACTGGTGCAGCCGGTGCTCGATAACCAGGCGCGGCGCGAAATCAGCCGCTCCGCCGCCGAGTCGACGCTGATGATCGCCGTCAGCCCGTTGGCGCTGGTGGATATGGCGTTTATCGCCTGGCGCAACATCCGTTTGATCAACCGCATCGCCGCGCTGTACGGCATCGAGCTGGGCTACTTCAGCCGCATTCGTCTGTTCCGGCTGGTGCTGTTGAACATCGCCTTCGCCGGCGCTTCCGAGCTGGTGCGCGAAGTAGGCATGGACTGGATGTCGCAGGATCTGGCGGCGCGGCTGTCGGCGCGCGCGGCGCAGGGCATCGGCGCCGGGTTGTTGACCGCGCGGCTGGGCATCAAGGCGATGGAGCTGTGCCGCCCGCTGCCGTGGCTGGAAGGGGAAAAGCCGAAGCTTGGCGATTTCCGCAGCCAGCTGATCGGCCAGTTGAAAGACACGCTGAAAAAGAGCGACGGCAAGGCCAAATGACCCCACGACGGCGCTCTCAGGAGCGCCGTTTTCTCAACGGCGCCGACGCCGAACGTAATCGAGACTTGACGACAGTCGATCCCCCTGTGAGTGCATGATAAATCTCTGCAAAATTAATTCTGGTTGTGATAACTCTCTGTTTGTAGGCTAAAATGACGCCGATGCTGTTATCCGCTTGCGTTTAAAATCAGCAACCACGGCAATAAATCAGAGTTCTGTCAACTTTTGCTGACAGATCGCTTCTACCGCCCGGTGCGAGGGAGTATCATCATTGTCAACGATCCCCGCACCTGCAGAGATAAGGCCAACACTGATGCGTTTGGAAGTATTTTGCGAAGACCGCCTCGGTCTCACTCGAGAATTACTCGATCTTTTGGTATCGCGCAGCATTGACTTACGTGGCATCGAGATCGATCCCATCGGCCGCATTTACCTCAATTTCTCCCAGCTGGATTTCGATACTTTCCGCGCGCTGATGGCGGAGATCCGCCGCATCGCCGGCGTAACCGACGTGCGCACCGTCAGCTTTATGCCTTCCGAACGCGAGCATCGCGCGCTGCGTGCGCTGCTGGAATCGATGCCGGAACCGGTGTTCTCTATCGATATGAAGGGCAAGGTCGAGCTGGCCAACCCGGCGGCACAGGCGCTGTTCAGCCTGAACGAAGACAAGATCCGCAACCAGACCGCCGGGGCGCTGATCGGCGGCTATAACTTCAGCCGCTGGCTGGAGAGCGAGCATACGGCGCCGCACTCCGAGCGGGTGGTGATTCGCAGCCAGGACTTCCTGATGGACATCACGCCCATCTATCTGGAAGACGAACAGCAGCAGCCGGCCGCGGTCGGCGCGGTGGTGATGCTGAAGTCCACCGCGCGCATGGGCCGCCAGCTGCAAAATCTGTCGGTGAACGACGATACCGAATTCGACCACATCGTCGCGGTAAGCGCCAAGATGCGCCACGTGCTGGAGCAGGCGCGCAAGTTGGCGATGCTCGATGCGCCGCTCCTGATCGTCGGCGATACCGGTACCGGCAAGGATATTTTGGCCCGCGCCTGCCATTTGCGCAGCCCGCGCGGCAAACAGCCGTTCCTGGCGCTGAACTGCGCTGCACTGCCGGATGACGTGGTGGAGAGCGAGCTGTTCGGCCATGCGCCCGGCGCTTATCCCAACGCGCTGGAAGGCAAGAAAGGCTTCTTCGAGCAGGCCAACGGCGGTTCGGTGCTGCTGGATGAGATCGGCGAAATGTCGCCGCGCATGCAGACCAAACTGCTGCGTTTCCTCAACGACGGCACCTTCCGTCGCGTTGGCGAAGAGCATGAGGTGCACGTCGACGTGCGCGTGATCTGCGCCACCCAGAAAAACCTCACCGAGCTGGTGCAGCGCGGTGAATTCCGCGAAGACCTCTATTACCGCCTCAACGTGCTGACCATCACCATCCCGCCGCTGCGCGAGCGTCCGCAGGACATCATGCCGCTGACTGAGCTGTTCGTGGCGCGCTTCGCCGATGAGCAGGGTGTGGCGCGGCCCAAGCTGGCGAGCGATCTGGGCGGCTTCCTCAGCAAGTACGGCTGGCCGGGCAACGTGCGCCAGCTTAAAAACGCCATCTACCGTGCGCTGACGCAAACCGAAGGCTATGAGCTGCGGCCGCAGGATATCGTGTTGCCGGAGTTCGAGGTGGAGATGTCGCTGGGCGACGAGGTGCTGGACGGCTCGCTGGACGACATCAGCAAGCGTTTCGAGCGCTCGGTGCTGACGCGCCTGTATCGCACCTATCCCAGCACCCGCAAGCTGGCGAAGCGCCTGGGCGTTTCCCATACCGCCATCGCCAACAAGCTGCGCGAGTATGGCCTGAGCAGCCGTAAAGGCGGCGCCGAGGGCGAGGAATAAGAAAGGCGCCTTGCGGCGCCTTTAACGGATTTCCAAAGCCGGCGTTCGCCGGCTTTGTTATTTCAGCGCAGCCAGCGCTGCGTCGTAGTCCGGCTCGGTGGTGATTTCGTTCACCAGCTCGCTGTACAGGACGTTGTCCTGGCCATCCAGCACCACGACCGCACGCGCGGTCAGGCCTGCCAACGGGCCTTCGGCGATTTCGACGCCGTACGCCTGCTTGAACTCGGCGCCGCGCAAAGTGGACAGGGTGACCACGTTGCTCAGGCCTTCCGCGCCGCAGAAGCGAGACTGCGCGAACGGCAGATCGGCGGAGATGCACAGCACCACGGTGTTATCCAGGCCGCTGGCCAGCTGGTTGAATTTACGCACCGAAGTCGCGCAGACGCCGGTATCGATGCTTGGGAAGATGTTCAGGACTTTGCGTTTACCCGCGAAGCTGCTCAGCGCTACGTCTGACAGGTCTTTGGCAACCAGTGAGAAGGCCTTGGCCTGTTCGCCCTGCTGTGGCAGTTTGCCCGCTACGCTGACCGGATTGCCTTGAAAATGTACTGTCTGAGTCATTGCTAGATTCCTTTTACAGGTGTTTATACAAAGGGTATGAACCTGATGAAACGGTGCACCGGCAACGGCATTTAACATCAGGTTCACACCCTGGCGCCAGTTTATGACAACCGGGGCGGATTGGATATCAAAGTTTGCTAAATAGTTGTATATATTAGGCTGTTCTATAAAACATCACCGGCGCATCAGCCTGGCTGAATGCGCAGTTTTCGCTCAGGAGCCGTTATGAGAGACATGCGTTTTTACCCGGAAGCCTGGCCGCTGCATACCGCCTTCGTGATTGCGCGCGGCAGCCGCACTGAAGCCCGGGTGGTGGTGGTCGAAATCGAACAGCAGGACGTGCGCGGCATCGGTGAGTGCACGCCGTACCCGCGCTACGGCGAAAGCGAGGAGTCGGTGATGGCGCAGTTGGCGGAGATGGCGCCGGCGATCGCACAAGGCATGACCCGCGAACAGCTGCGGGTGCAGATGCCGGCGGGCGCCGCCCGCAACGCGCTGGATTCGGCGCTGTGGGATCTCGAGTGCCGCCTTCACGGGCAGAGCCTGTGGCATCTCAGCGGCGTGACGGCCCCGGCGCATATCCGTATGGCGCAGACCGTCAGCATCGGCACGCCGGAAGCGATGGCCTTCGCCGCGCGTGAACTGGAGCAGCAGGGCGCTACGCTGCTGAAGATCAAACTCGACGATCACTATATCAGCGAACGATTGGTCGCGATCCGCGCTGCGGTACCCCAGGCGACGCTGATCGTCGACGCCAATGAATCTTGGCAGGCGGAAGGGCTGGCGGCGCGCTGCCAGCTGCTGGCCGATCTCGGCGTGGCGATGCTGGAGCAGCCGCTGCCGGCCGGTGACGATGCCGCGCTGGAGCACTTTATTCATCCGCTGCCGATCTGCGCCGATGAAAGCTGCCACACCCGCGCCGATCTACCTCGGCTGGCGCAGCGCTATCAGATGGTCAACATCAAACTGGACAAAACCGGCGGCTTGACCGAGGCGTTGGCGCTGGCGCAGGCCGCGCGCGAACAAGGGTTCGCCATCATGCTCGGCTGCATGTTATGTACGTCGCGGGCGATATCCGCCGCCTTGCCGCTGGCGCCGGCGGCGCGCTTCGTCGATCTGGACGGCCCGACCTGGCTGGCGCGGGACGTCGAACCGGGCCTGGCGTTCGAATGCGGGGCGATCGTCGATATCGCCCCGTAGGGATTAATTCGGGTAGGTCAGCAGCTCGGTCATCGCGTCGATGTAGCGCTCGCTGGCGGCATCGGCGGAGATCGGCGGGAATTCGGCGGTGATGCACGGCAACGACAGATCCGCGCACCAGCTGCCGAACGAACCGGGCGTTTCATAACCGACGCTGGTCACCAGCGGCAGCTCGAACTTGTGCGCCAGCCAAACGCCGAGCCGCGAGCTGGCGGGATCTTCGATGCAGGCCAGCGGCTCATGGAACGACACCACCCAGTGCGGCTTCAGGCGATGGATCAGGTGACACAGCGCCTGAGTTTCCGGTTCGGAACCGGGGCGCCCGCCGGTGGAGAGCTTGACGTCGCGCACCGGCGCCGCGCTGTTCCAGCGGTAGACGGTGTCGCCGGAGCGCCAGTTGGCGGCCGGGAAATTGCGGTTCAGATCGACGCCGTTGGCATTGGCGCGCAGCCCCAGTTGGCAGCCGTCGGGGTTGACCGCCAGCACCACGTGGTGCCGCAGCCGCTCGGGGGCGATGCTGCGCAGCGCGCAGGACAGGGTCACGATGGCGGCGCTCTCATCGCCGTGGGTGCCGGCGATGATAAGCCCGGTCTCCGGGCCGCTGACCGCCGCCGGGAAATAGAGCAGCGGCGCGCCCAGCAGCGAGCTGCCGTAGTTCTCTCCTGCGACGGCCAACTGGCCACGTTCACTGCGCGGTCGATGTTCGGTCATGGTGTTGTCCCTGAGTAAAAGGCCGAGAGTCATTGTCATTTTATTCAGTGTATTACGCTTTGAGGCATCTTTCCCATCGCAATTGTGCGGCGTTTGCGCGATCTGTGACGCGGCGGCGGCGAAAACGCCAATTAAACCGCACCTGGCCTGACGCTGTTGTTATACTAACGGCAGTGCTAAGCCAATCACCCGCAAGAGGATTTAACATGCCAGTAGCCAGAATCATCGCCAGCTATAGCGAAAATGAAAATGACACCATCACGCTGCTGTGCGGCGTGGACGCTGAAAACCAGATCCGTCAGGGGGAGTGGTTCGGCGTGGTGAAAAACGACGACGGGCGCGGGGACGAATCGAATTATCCGTTCACCCTGCATATCGATTACCAGAAAGATGTCTTCTACCTTGATTACGGCTACGACGACGCCGACGCGCGCCAGCTGCAAAAAACCGATATTTCGGCCCGTCCGCTGGCCGAGAAAGGCTTTTTCACCGTGTTCGATGAAGAAGAAGGCGAAGAGTTCAGCTACCGCATCAACAGCATCCACCTGTACGACTAGCGGTCGCTGCTGCAAACACCGCCCGTGCCGCCCTGCGCCGCACGGGTTTTTTTATCGCCTGAATCGCACTTTTTGCAACTTCTCGGCCGTGAGCGCTAGGCCGGACGGATCTTGTGCTATATGATAAAAAATTCAGATGGTTAACGGGGGGAACATCATAATGACGGGAAGAAAAATGCAACGAGGTTTTCGTTTGGCGCTTTGCGCGGCGGCGATCGGCGCCTGTATGAGCAGCGCCATGGCGGCGCAGGTTCCCCCGGGCACCGCGCTGGCGGCCAAACAGGAAATCGTGCGCCACATTAAAGACGAACCGGCCTCGCTCGATCCGATTAAAGCGGTTGGCCTGCCGGAGGCCCAGCTGGCGCGCGATTTGTTCGAAGGGCTGGTCAATCAGGACGCCAACGGGAAAGTGATCCCCGGCGTCGCCACGCGCTGGCAGACCAGCGACAACCAGACTTACATTTTCCATCTGCGTAAAGACGCGCGGTGGTCAAACGGTGACCCTGTCACGGCGAAGGATTTCGTCTACAGCTGGCAGCGGCTGGTAGAGCCGAAAAACCTGTCACCGTTCGCCTGGTTCGCGCAGCTGGCGGGGATCCAGAACGCCGAGCAGATCATCAGCGGCAAATTGCCGGCCGATCGCTTGGGGGTGTCGGCGCCGGACGACTATACCCTCAAAGTGCAGCTGGACAAGCCGGTGCCTTATTTCGTCAGCCTGACGGCCAACTTCAGCCTGTTCCCGGTGAATAAGGCGGTGGTGGAAAAATACGGCAACGACTGGACCAAGGTCGGCAATCTGGTGGGCAACGGCGCGTTCAAACTGCAGGAGCGGGTGGTGAACGAGAAGCTGGTGCTGACGCCTAACGATCATTACTGGGATCATGCGCATACCGTGCTGACCAAAGTGACCTTCGTACCCATCAACCAGGAATCCAACGCCACCAAGCGTTACCTGGCAGGTGACATCGATATCACCGAATCCTTCCCGAAAAACATGTATCAGAAGCTGCTGAAAGACATTCCTGGCCAGGTGTACACACCGGATCAGCTCGGCACCTATTACTACGCGTTCAACACCCAGCGCGCGCCGACCAACGACGTGCGGGTGCGCCAGGCCTTGTCCTACGCCATCGATCGCAAGATTATCGCGGAAAAAGTGCTGGGCACCGGCGAAAAACCGGCCTATCACTTCACGCCGGACGTGACCGCCGGGTTCAAACCGGAGGCGAGTTTGCTGCAACAGCAATCGCAGGCGGAGCTGGACGCGCAGGCCAAGGCGTTGCTGCAGGCGGCCGGCTACGGCCCGAACAACCCGCTGAAGTTGACGTTGCTGTATAACACCTCGGAAAGCCACCAGAAGATCGCCATCGCCGTGGCCTCGATGTGGAAGAAGAAGCTCGGCATTGACGTCAAGTTGCAAAACCAGGAGTGGAAAACCTATATCGACAGCCGCAACACCGGCAATTTCGACGTGATCCGCGCCTCCTGGGTGGGTGACTATAACGAAGCGTCGACCTTCCTGTCGCTGCTGACCTCGACCCACAGCGGCAACATCGCCAAGTTCAAGAACGCGGACTACGACAAGCTGCTGGCGCAGGCGGGGCGGGAAACCAATCCGGCGGCGGTGACCGCCGATTACAACAAGATGGAGCAGATCATTGCCGACCAGGCGCCGATCGCGCCGATTTACCAGTACACCAACGGCCGTCTGATCAAACCGTGGGTAAAAGGCTACCCGATCACCAACCCGGAAGACGTGGCCTACAGCCAGACGATGTATATCATCAAACACTGAGTCGATTTATTTATCGCCCCCGCCTAATGCGGGGGCTTTATTTTATCGACGATGCAACGAAGACGATAATTAATTTTCCCACGCGATAAACCCCGTTTAATAATAAACAGGGTTGCCATCATCATATGATTATTTCGTTATTTCAGAGAGAGGTTACGCTTATAGACAGTCCCGCATGGCATCCACCACCACGCGGCCGCTCATGTCGGTCTGGGTGATGCGGTAGCTGGTGGGGTACGAGCGTCGGGTGCTGAAACGATCGTGGACGGAGACCTTGCCAATCTGCAGGCCGGCGGCGTTCTTCACCACAAACTCACTGATCTCTTCCTGGCCCTGGTTTTGCAAATGGATATTACTGATTTTTTCCAGCGTATCGCTGGCGTTTATTTTTAAATGGTCGCGTAACATAACTACCTCCTCGTAGTGAGAAAAGTATATGCCCCTAAAATTTGCGCTGAAACAGCTTTGTGTTGATTTATTATTATCATTTTGAATTAAAATTGATAGCAATATGTTAAGTCATAATAATAACGGCTTTGCCAGCGCTTTATCGGCGATATTGCCTGATTTATCGGCAAAGGTTTATTTCATTGCCGTTATTATTAGTCTGCATTAATGGGGAAAAGCGCCTGCCTGGCCGCCGGGGCGGGAAAGACGCAGGCGACGTTGTGCCCGCAGCCGGGAACGATCGTTAACCGATGCGGCTTATCCGGCGCCAGGTAACGCCGGTCATAGTCGGCATAGGCCAGGGCACGATGCAATCGATAGGGGCCCTGCAGCTGGGCGGCGCAGGATTTGTCGAGTATCCGATAGTAGGCGCCCGGCGCGGTGCCGGTATCACCGGCGGCGGCCAGGTAGGAGATATCCGCAGCGGCATAGCGCCCGCGGGCCGCATCGGCAGTGCGCTGCAGGTGAGCGGGAAGCGATTCCAGGCCGTATTTCCACCGGTTGGCCTGTGGACACCGGCCGGCGTTCTGCGTTTGCCAACGGAAGCGGCAGGCTGTTTCACTGCCGCAGCTCCCCCCGTTTATTGGTTGGGGGCGCAGATTATCAAAATAGAGCCAGCTGCCAGGATCGGCCACCACATAGCGCAGCCGCACCCCGCCTGGCGGATGGGCAAAGCCGA
Organism: Serratia sp. CY84636; assembly: GCF_052166245.1. NCBI lineage: Bacteria > Pseudomonadati > Pseudomonadota > Gammaproteobacteria > Enterobacterales > Yersiniaceae > Serratia > Serratia sp. CY84636. The sequence continues at coordinate 959,336 of NZ_JBJNOX010000002.1, read as the reverse complement.
CATAATGTTGCACGAACTGGGCGCCGGCAGAGAAACCGGCCACGGTTATCGTCTGCAGCGACGGCCAGCGCCGTTTCATATCGGCCAGCAGGTTATCCATGGCGTTGAATGAGCCGGTCTTCCCGGCATTATCCAAACCGCCCTCGATCCAGGAGCCGCAGCGCCACAGGGCGTCGCCGTCTTGCGGCAGGGGCAGACCGGTGGAATGGCAGTGGACGGCGAGTTTTTCCGGCACCTGGAACAGCGGGGCGGCCAGTAAGGCATCGTCTCCCGCTCCTGCCGCCTGCGCGGCGTCGATCGCCGCTTGCAGCGTTTTAACGGCGTCGCGTGGATGACCGTGCATCACCACCAGTGCGTTACGCGGCTGGGCGCTGTGCTTCTGGGCGACATAGTAAGAAAAATTGCCGCCGGCCGTCGCGACCCGTAAAGGGGTAGACATGCGTTCCAGCGCCGGCTCCGCGCGCAGCGGTTGGCTGGCGAACAGCAGCAGCGCCGCCATGGTACAGAACAGGCACCGCAGCACAGCCAGGTTCAATGCAAAATGTCTTGCGCCTGATTCACTACTTCCCGCCATCGTCGTTCCTCACCCGGTCGCAAATGTGGCTTCGCCTGAAGTATAGAGCACGCTTTTTGTCCGGCGTGAAAACTGGCGTTACAGCTTGGCCTTTGATCTCCAAGGTGTTAACGCTAGACTCAGCAACATAAGCAAGAGTGAGGGGATAAATGAATGGATGTGATTGAGGGGAGCGAGCTGCAGGTCGCTGATGCGGTTTATGCCTACCAGCTGGACGGCAAGGGGGGCGTCACGCCGATCGAGCAGGATGACAAGATCACCTGCGACGCGCCGTGCTGGCTGCATCTCGATTATGCGCACCCGGCCAGCGCCGAATGGCTGAGCACCACGCCGCTGCTGCCGGATTCGGTGCGCGAGGCGCTCTCAGGCGAAAGCTCGCGGCCGCGCGTCAGCCGCCAGGGTGAAGGCACCATGATCACCCTGCGCAGCATTAACTTCAACGCCAACTCCCGGCCGGATCAACTGGTCACCATCCGCGTGTACATCACCGATAAACTGATTATCTCCACCCGGCACCGCAAGGTGTACTCCATCGATCAGGTGGTGAACGATCTGCAGAGCGGCGCCGGGCCGACCAACAGCGGCAGCTGGCTGGTGGAGATTTCCGATGCGTTGACCGATCACACCAGTGAATTTATCGAGGATCTGCACGACAAGATTATCGATCTGGAGGACGCCTTGCTGGAGCAGCAGGTGCCGGAGCGCGGCCAGTTGGCATTGATCCGTAAACAGCTGATCGTGCTGCGCCGTTACATGGCGCCGCAGCGCGACGTGTTCGCTCGGCTGGCCAGCGATCGCCTGCCGTGGATGAGCGACGACGATCGCCGCCGCATGCAGGACATCGCCGATCGCCTGGGGCGGGGATTGGACGATCTGGACGGCAGCATCGCACGCACTGCCATTTTGTCCGACGAAATCACCACGGTGATGGCCGACGCGATGAACCGCCGCACTTACACCATGTCATTGTTGGCGATGGTCTTTTTACCTACCACCTTCCTGACCGGGCTGTTTGGCGTCAACCTCGGCGGCATTCCGGGCGGCGGTAATCCCCTCGGTTTTGCGGCATTTTGCCTGATGCTGGTCGGGTTGGTGCTTGGCGTTGCCTGGTGGCTGAAGCGCAGCCGCTGGCTGTAGGCAAAAATGACGAAAACCCGGTTAACATTGAGCAATATCAACATTTAGCCGGGGGAAATGGGGCATGATCTCTCTCGCAGGTGAATGCAACGTCAAGCGATGGGCGTTGCGCTCCATAATTGTCTTACTTTCTTATTTTTGAATTACTGCATAGCACATTTGATTCGTACAATGCCGGTTTAATCACCGGCATTTTTTTATTCGGCTTTTACTCTGCTTCAGGCCGCGCTTTCATCCCAGAAGCTGGCTTCAATCTTGTGCCCATCCAAATCCCGAACAAAGCAGCCGTAGTAAGCTTCACCGTAGTGCGGCCGCGAACCGGGCGCGCCTTCATCGACGGCGCCGGCCAACAGCGCTTGCCGGTGGAATTCATCCACCTGTTGCTTGCTGGTCGCGAAAAAGCCGACGTGCGTGCCGTTGCCGGGCGCGGCAGGCCGGCCGTCGATCGGCACCTGTAGCCAAAACTCCGGGTAGTCGCGGCCGTAACCGATGGCGCCGGGATGTTCCAACACGCGTCGGCAACCCAAGGCGGCCAGCGCACGATCGTAAAAGGCCGCGGCGGCCTCGAAATCGTTGGAGCCAAGCGAGACGTGGGACAGGCAGGGGGTAATATTCATTGCGCGCTCTCCAATTTGCTGTATAAATAAACAGTATAGGGTAAAAACGGCACTGCCCAGTAAATTTTGCGCAAACTGTGAACAGGATCGAGATCGTCGAGAGCGGGGAATGTCGCCGCTTGCAGAGGGCAAGCGGCGAGAGGGGCTTATTTGATTTCCAGCACGTTCAACCGCTCTGGCGCTGGCACCGCGTCGTCCGAGTCTTCCGGCTGCCAACCGACCGGCTGCATCGGGATGTCTTCGCGATCGAAGGCCAAGTCGCCGCCGTCCACCACGGCGCTACCGTGGTGAATGCCTTTGAAATCGAAAAGATTGATATCGCTCAGGTGCGAAGGCACCACGTTTTGCATGGCGCTGAACATGGTTTCCAATCGGCCAGGGTAACGCTTGTCCCAGTCGCGCAGCATGTCGCCGATCACCTGGCGTTGCAAATTAGGCTGCGAGCCGCACAGGTTGCACGGAATGATCGGGAAGGCTTTGGCGATAGCGAAACGCTCGATGTCTTTCTCGCGGCAATAGGCCAGCGGGCGGATGACCACGTGTTTGCCGTCGTCGCTCATCAGCTTGGGCGGCATGCCTTTCATTTTGCCGCCGTAGAACATGTTGAGGAACAGCGTTTGCAAAATGTCGTCGCGGTGGTGGCCCAGCGCGATCTTGGTGGCACCCAGTTCGGTGGCGGTGCGGTACAAAATGCCGCGACGCAGGCGCGAGCACAGTGAACAGGTGGTTTTGCCTTCCGGAATCTTGTCTTTGACGATGCTGTAGGTGTTCTCTTCGACGATCTTGTACTCCACCCCCAGGCTTTCCAGGTAGGCGGGCAGAATATGCTCCGGGAAGCCGGGCTGTTTCTGATCGAGGTTCACCGCGATTAACGAGAAGTTAATCGGCGCGCTCTGCTGCAGGTTGCGCAGGATCTCAAGCATGGTGTAGCTGTCTTTACCGCCGGACAGGCAGACCATGATGCGGTCGCCTTCTTCAATCATATTGAAATCGGCGATCGCTTCGCCCACGTTGCGGCGCAGGCGCTTTTGCAACTTGTTCAGGTTGTACTGTTCTTTCTTTGTAATTTCTTGATTTTCTTGCATTATTAACCATCTCTGGAACCAAAAGGGGCATACAAGGGGCAAAAATTTTTAAAGTGCCAGCTTACTGTTAAGCATGAGCACCTGATCGCCGTTCAGCTCTTCAATCCACGCCGCATAGACTTCATACACCATTTGCGCATTTTCATGCCCCATCTGACTCGCGATAAACGACGGGTTTGCACCAGCTGATAACAGCCAGCAGGCGAAAGTATGCCGCGTATGGTACGGATTCCGGCGACGAATGCCAGCACGTTTTACGGCGGCGTTCCAACGGTGCCCGATGCTCGATACGCTGTAATACGGTTTTTGCTCTCCTTTACGCATCCGTGGCATGAAAACAAAGTGTACGCGCTGGGTTTCTGTCCTGGACTGAACCCGCCCCGGTAGACGATCCTGCCCTATAGTTTGTGCACAGGAGGAGTGTATGGGCACACCACGATTTACACCTGAATTTAAGGAAGAAGCCGTCCGTAAGATAACGGAACGCGGTTATTCCGTTGCCGAACTATCTGACCGTCTGAGTGTTTCTGCACACAGCCTCTACAAGTGGCTACGGGCTATCAAACCTGATAACAGCGAACAGCATGCCCGGGATTTACTGGAAGCCAAAAGCGAGATCCTGAAACTACGGGCACAGCTAAAACGTACCGAAGAAGAACGGGATATCCTGAAAAAGGCCACGCGGTACTTTGCAAGGGAGCCCGACTGAAGTACCGCTTTATCAATGAGCACCGCACTGTATGGGGGGATGACGATGTGTCGGGTACTGCATGTCGCCCGGGGCGGGTTCTACGCGTGGCTGCACAACCCGGTCTCGGTGGGTGATAAAGATAACCATCGTCTGCTGACGCCTATCCGTGATTCATATTCACTGAGCGGAGGCGTATACGGTTACCGGCGGGTTCATGGCGATCTGAACGAAATCGGGGAAACCTGCAGCAAAAACCGGGTGGGCCGTACTATGCAACTGAACCGGATTAAAGCTGTGCGTGGCTATAAAGCACCACGGCGTATCGTCGGCCGACCTTCAGTGGTTGCCCCTAATCGCGTACAGCGGCAGTTTACCGTTGTCCGGGCCAATCAGGTCTGGGTCACCGACATCACTTATATCCGGACCTGGCAGGGATGGTTGTATTTGGCGGTGGTTATCGACCTCTTTGCCCGTAACGTGGTGGGTTGGTCGATGAAGCCGACCCTCTCACGCGAACTGGCACTGGATGCGCTGATGATGGCGGTCTGGCGACGTAAACCGGACAGCGAGGTCATCGTGCACTCAGACCAGGGCAGCCAGTACGGCAGCGACGACTGGCAACGGTTCTGTCGGGCCAATAACCTGGCACCCAGTATGAGCCGGCGTGGCAACTGTTGGGATAATGCGGTGGCCGAATCGTTCGTCAGTTCACTGAAAAAAGAACGCATCAGGAAGAGAATATACAAAACCCGGGAGCTGGCCCGAGCGGATATCTTTGATTACATTGGAGTGTTCTACATCCGGCCCCGGCGCCACAGTCACCTCGGCGGCGTCAGTCCGGAGGCCTTTGAACAGGCCTCGGCGTGAGGACAGAATTTGTCTACGAGCATGGGGTCAGTCCAAGTTTGTTGTTTTGTGCAGTAAACATGGGGTTTGGTGAGCAAAAGGTAAAAAAATCGTATCAATAATCCTAAAATGCGTTACGATTATCGCTATTTGCGATAAAAGTGGTATGATTTCCGTATCAATGTTGCATTTTTAGGCGTGGGTGAGTAGATGGACTATCTTTCAGAAATTTTGAAAATAATTGAAGGCGCTACTAAAGCTAATGCATCGATGGCTAATAATTATGCAGGTTTGCTAGCTGACAAACTTGAGCAATCCGGTGAGATTAAACAAGCTAAACTTATTAGAGAGCGGCTTTTGCGTGCACCTCAAGCCTTAGCTGGGGCGCAAAAGGCAGGAGGAGGTGTTTCGATAGGGTCTTTACCCGTTGACATTGACAGTAGGTTAAGCACTGTTGATGTAAGCTATCCAAAACTAGACAAATCGGAACTCTATCTTCCTGCAGGAATTAACACAAGAGTCGATGAATTCATAACTAATGTTCAGCGCTTTGATGAATTTGTAAAGGTAGATGCTGCTTTACCAAGCAGATTACTTATATACGGTAAACCTGGTACTGGGAAAACGATGCTCTCAAGATATATCGCATCTCGACTCGAGTATCCTTTGTTGACTGTAAGGTGTGATACCTTGATAAGTAGTCTCTTAGGTCAAACAAGTAAGAATCTGCGACAAGTATTTGACTATGTAAACCAGCGACCTTGCGTTTTATTTTTAGATGAATTTGACGCATTAGCAGGTGCTAGAGGAAATGAAAGGGATATTGGTGAGTTACAGCGGGTAGTAATTTCCTTGTTGCAAAATATTGATGCCGCTTCTGATAACACAATAATTATAGCCTCCACCAATCATGAACAACTATTAGATCCAGCGGTCTGGAGACGGTTTAGCTTTAGAATCCCTATGCCGTTACCTGACCAGCACCAGAGAGAACTAATCTGGAAGAGCCGGTTGAAAAATATGCTAAGCAATGAAGTTGATTTATGTGATCTGGCTAAAAAATCAGAAGGTTTATCTGGTGCGATAATTGAGCAGGTTAGCTTGGATGCGCGCCGAGATGCAGTCATTGCTGGCGATAAAAAAATCATTAACCACAAACTTTACAGGCGTTTATATCTTGCGCAATCTCTAATTGACGGTGTAAATTTACACACTTACGAAGATGAAATTTGTTGGCTTCGATCTAAAGATAAGAAAATCTTCTCAATTCGAGTTCTTGCAGAGCTATATGGTCTTTCGGCAAGAGTTATTTCAAATGTTCTGAAGGAGTCAGGATCAAATGAGCAGAAGGGGCACACAGGCTAGTATCACCAATCCCATTTTAAAAATTCCATTTTCCCGAAGGGATTTGGGGGCGATTGAAGGGGGAGGTGGCGGAGCAAAAGAACTGGTTGAAGTCACTCCCGAGTACAGGTGCGGATTAGTCCGCGCTCTCAATAGCACCAAGGCATATTTGCAGTCTAAACTCGATGATCATCCGAGGAGTCTCGGAACGATCGTTTTCAAGCTTAGAGAACAAGGCATTGCTAAATCACACAGGCCAAACAAGCTCACCCAAGAAGCAGGGTTGCAAAATGCTGGCCACGGTAAAATTGACGAGATGTTGGTTGCTGCCCATTCAGGTAGTTTTGCGGCATTGGAGTCAATTATACTGCATCGTAACATCAAAGCGATTGTTGCTAACTTGAGCGCTATTGAAAGTATTGAACCATGGGATGAAGAACGAAAAATCCCTGGCGGTCGTGAACCTCTTTTTGCCGCATCTAATATTCTTCTTCGTCTGTTTCAATATTCCGCAGAGGACGCCACAGATTCTAACCATGAAAGTGTGTTAGATATTTTAGATGACAATGAAGTCGAATATATCACCATCAGACAAAGACGCGGCCCTCCTTTGATACGTGTTGTTGGCATTTCTGAGCATGATGAATCTGTATTGGAAGCATTGATTGAGCATCCTGGAGTACGCACTTTAATTCCTGAACCTAAATACTCAGCGTTCCCTGTCAGTGCCAGCAGTGCTGAAAGCAATGGTGTAGATGACTTCCCATTGCCTCAGGGAGATTTGCCATTAGTAGCAGTATTCGATACTGGCGTCAGCCCGACTGCTATATCCATTAGTCCTTGGATAGCAAGTAGTGAAACGTATGTTATTCCCCCTGAGACTCGTTATGAGCATGGTACAATGGTCTCTTCATTGGTTTCGGGGGCTAGCATCCTGAACGATAGACATTCTTGGTTGCCTGAAACACACTCAAAAGTGCATAATGTATGTGCTTTGGACGAGGATGGATCTTACATTTCAGACCTTATTATTAGATTGACTGATGCCGTAAGTAAACGTCCTGATATCAATATCTGGAATCTATCCTTAGGCGGCGGACCATGCAGTGAACATTTATTCAGCGATTTTTCTATGGCTCTGGATAAATTAAGTGATCAATATGGCGTTTTATTTGTTGTGGCTGCAGGGAATTATCTTGATCAGCCAATCAGAACGTGGCCAGACCCTGACTCTTTAAATGGCAATGATCTAGTGTCTTCACCTGGTGAATCTGTCCGTGCATTAACTGTCGGTTCAATTTCTCACATAGATGCTGCAGATGCATTGAGCGCATTAGGCACACCTACACCTTATACGCGTCGTGGCCCTGGACCAATTTTTACTCCTAAGCCTGATATAATTCATGCCGGTGGTGGGGTTCACGCTCCATGGAGTGTTGGTTCTAGTAGTTTAAAGGTTATAGGTCCTGATAATAGAATCTACTCTAATTTCGGCACTAGCTTTGCATCACCTATTGTGGCGAGTTTAGCTGCTCATACTTGGCAGGAAATCGCAACCAGCCCTGATTTTTCTGTTTCACCTTCTTTAGTTAAAGCTCTTTTGATTCACTCAGCCCAGCTTTCTTCTCCAGATTACACTACACATGAACGACGTTATTATGGCGCAGGTCTTCCTGAAGAAGTTTTCGAAACCTTGCATGATTCAGATGATCGCTTTACATTAATTTTCCAAACATTCCTTGTTCCTGGTATGAGGTGGCGGAAGGATAATTATCCTATTCCTGAGTGTCTTAACCAAGATGATAAATTCAAAGGGGAGATTATCATCACAGCTGTTTATGCTCCGCCGTTAGATCCTAATGCTGGAAGTGAGTACGTTAGAGCTAATGTCGAACTTAGTTTTGGTTTGATAGAAAATAATAGCATGAAAGGCAAAGTACCAATGGAAGGTGAAACAGGCCAATCAGGTTATGAAACCGCCCAGATTGAACATGGAGGAAAATGGTCTCCGGTGAAGATTCATCGCAAGGCATTCACTCGCGGTATAGCTACTGGAAATTGGGGGCTTCAGGCAAAAGCTACTTTGAGAGCTAATGAACCTGCCCTTCGAGAACCCCTGCCCGTCACCATAATCGTAACATTGAGGTCTTTAGATGGTGATACCGAAGTGTATGCTGGCGGGGTTAGGGCGTTGAATGCAAATAACTGGGCTAGTTCGCCGCTTCCAGTGCGTGTTCCGATTACAGTTTAAAGCAAGAAAAAGGTTTGAAAAACTTTACTATTTAGGCCATCATTTTAGTGATTTTTGATATGATGCCGTAGTAATAAAAACATGTAAGCACATTACGCCGTCCAACTAACCTAGGGTGGTTTGTTGGGTAGTGTGTTCTCCTGTGAATCTGTTAAAATTCCTCCATCACACAGGAGGAACTATGGACTGGCAAGGCATACCTTTTCTGATGAAAGGCGATGAGGTTTTCTATCACGCAGAAGTTCTCTTAAGTAAAATCCCTAAGATTGTTTTAGAAATCCCTGATAAAAGTAGTTGGGAATCGTTTTTAACCGCATTGATTGCGGGTGGGATTCCTGCGTATGTAGCTTACCGCGCAATGAAATCCAATACCCAGTTGGTAACTCAGCAGCAACTGCAGCAGGGTAAAATAGCAGATAAAACGATCAAGGCGCAGGTAGTCGCCTCAAGTAGGCAGGTTTGGATCAATGAGATTAGAGATTTGCTCTCTCAATTTGCCGCGGACAACCGTGCATGTCTCAAGCGTCAGTGGGATTACTTCAACGCTGACAATCTATTTCAACAATATGCTTTAACTGAGCAAAATATTAACATAGAAGTATTTCTTGAAGAACGCCGGACAGCTCAGCGTATGCTTGAAGATGCGATACGGGCCAGGGATGAAATTTTAAATAAAATAAATTATGTGAAAAACCGTATTTTATTGATGCTCAACCATGATGAAGCTGAATGTGCCGCTTTGATAGAATTGATGTCATCCATTGAAAAAAAATCTAGTAACTTGAGTGAAGCTGACTTGAAGGATTATCGTGATGTCAGTAGGCAGCTAAGAGTTGATATAGATTATTTTATTATCTGTGCACAGAAATATCTTAAAGGTGAGTGGGAGATAATAAAAGCATCCATTTAATTTTATACCAAATTTTTATAAGCCACGCCTATGCGTGGTTTTTCATGCCTAAATTCGGAGTAAACAATGTATGACCCATTAACCACTTCAGCAGGGCTTGCTGCTGGTGGTGACCTGCCCCCAGGATTAGATACAACCTTCAGTTAGTAATGTCGGTTGGTTTTTGTTCATATTTTCTGTTTCGCCAGTCCGTTGCGAATTCAGCTGGTGTCTGGTAATCCAGTGATGAATGGGGACGGCACTCGTTATAATCCTGCCTCCAGTCATTAATCGTTTTCCGGGCATGAAGAATATCGCTGAACCAGTGTTCATTCAGACACTCATCGCGAAAGCGTCCGTTAAAACTCTCAATAAATCCGTTCTGCGTTGGCTTACCTGGCTGGATAAGCCGTAGTTCCACACCATGCTCAAAGGCCCATTGATCGAGTGCGCGGCAGGTAAATTCCGGGCCCTGATCGGTTCTTATTGTCGTAGGATAGCCCCGAAACAGCGCGATGCTGTCCAGAATACGCGTGACCTGAACGCCTGAAATACCGAAAGCAGCGGTGATCGTCAGACACTCCTTCGTGAAATCATCTACACAGGTCAGGCACTTGATCCTGCGACCGTTGGCCAGAGTGTCCATAACGAAATCCATCGGCCATGTAAGATTCGGTGCATCCGGGCACAGAAGCGGAAACCGTTTGGTCGCCAGCCCTTTACGGCGTCGTCTGCGTTTTACGCTCAGTCCATTAAGGTGGTAAATACGGTATACCCGCTTGTGATTGACATGAAGGCCCTCCCTACGCAGCAACTGCCAGATGCGCCGATAACCAAAACGTCTGCGTTCAAGCGCCAGCTCAGTAATACGCCCTGATAAATGTGCATCAGCAGCCGGACGCTGAGCATCATAACGGCAGGTCGACAGGGACAAACCTGTAAGCCTGCAGGCACGACGTTGCGACAGACCGGTCGCATCACACATCAACACCACGGCTTCCCGCTTCTGGCCTGTCGTCAGTACTTTCGCCCCAGAGCCTCCTTATCCAGCATGGCTTCGGCAAGCAGCTTCTTGAGCCTGGCGTTCTCTTCCTCAAGCGACTTCAGGCGCTTAACCTCGGGCACCTCCATACCTCCATACCTCCATACTTCTTACGCCAGGTGTGAAAGGTAGCGTCGGAAATGGCGTGCTTACGGCAGAGCTCACGGGTAGAAACCCCGGCTTCAGGCTCGCGGAGGATACTGATGATCTGTTCGTCGGAAAAACGCTTCTTCATGGGGATGTCCTCATGTGGCTTATGAAGACATTACTAATGTCGCGGTGTATTAATCAACGGGGAGCAGGTCACCGAGGCAGTACGAAATAGAGGGCGCTTTCCGCGCCGCTGTAAAAATTGAGCAAACGGGACGGCGTACTGTGACAACGCAGGATTTTGTTAAGCAGCTTGAGGCGGTCAACTGGAACTGGTCACTGAAGCAGGCTAACAACTGGATCGAGTGCTACGTAACAACCTTCAAAGATATCTCTGCTGAGGAAGGGGAAGCGCGTACCTTTATGCTGTTTAACCCAAATAGAGGGCGTTGAAATGGGTACTGACTACATTCAAGCGGTCAGTCTCGACGGAGTAAAAGCTTCCTACATTTCGCTCCGGCCTATGAAGAACATAAGGAATTTCTCCATCTGTGGTGCTAACGGACAATAAAAATTTTTAGGGGCAATAAAGGGGCATTCCACCATCAAAAGGGGCAAAAAAGGGCATTTTTTGAGTAAATTGGCGGTGATTGGCGTACTTAAGTTGGTAGTGTAACATTATGAAAAATAGGTGAAATATAGAAAGTTTAATAGTTTGCGGAAAAAAGGGTTATACCTTCAGGTTGTACTGCTCTTTTTGGCTAACGGATTGCTTTTCTGACATTTAAATCGTGCTCATTCTCAATGGGGGGCACTAGGGGCATGGCGTTGTAGACCGCGAGTTTACCATTCAACCGGCCAATTTTGATCATTATTCATCATCCAGCTTCCACGCGCCCGACGCGAGGCCTGTATGGTACGGATTGTGGCGATGAATGCCAGCAGGTTTTTCGGCTCACAGCATTCGCCGTCATTTGAACGACGGCTTCGAGGGAACGTTGTTTCACGGTGCGGGTCTCATCTCAGTCAGAACTTACACCGAGAGGCACAGAGAGCATGAAAGGAATCACTGTTGTTGGACTTTGCGCATCGTTTTTGGCTTACGCAGAAAACGCACTGGCGTTTGACACGATGCCTGTTGGTTTGAGCGAACCGACCGAAACCGTCGTACTGGTACCGCGAGAGCAAAAAGAGCGTCTTGATGGCAAGGATAAGGGAGATGCACTTTATTGTTACTATGACGGGAAACTATTTTCGCTGGGCGCCACGTTCAAAGACAAGGTTTGTGCTTTAGCGGAGATTAGAACGGATAAGCCATTCTCGACACGCGTCATGGCGCAATGGATAAAAGAAAAAAGCGCGGCTCGTTAAGTGTGAGGCCCTTGAGCATTGAGGGCCACCGCTGATTCAAACGGCATGTGAAAAACAGGGCGCGAATCGCTCGCGCCCTGAAGGGGATTACTCAGTGGCGGATTTTTCCGCCTTGCCGGCCAGCAGGCTGAGGAAGTCGTATTTCTCCTTCAGCTCTTTCTCGGCGGCCTGATACAGCGCGCTGGCCACTTCCGGCTGCTGCGAGTTCAGGCGGCGGAAACGCTGTTCTTTCAGCAGCGTTTCCGCCAGGCTGCTGTTCGGCGGCCGCGAATCCAGCGCCAATGCCGCCTTGCCCTCGGCGCTGCGGCGCGGATCGAAGCGGTACAGCGGCCAGAAGCCGGTGGCGGTCAGCTGTTTCATCTGATCGTGGCTGAGCGCCAGATCGTAGCCGTGCTCTTCGCACGGGCTGTAGGCGATGATCAGCGACGGGCCCGGATAGGCTTCGGCCTCCTGAATCGCTTTCACCGTTTGGTTAAGCTGCGCTCCCAGCGAGATCTGCGCGACGTAGACATGGCCGTACATCATCATGCTGACGCCCAAATCCTTGCGCGCCTTGCGCTTGCCGTGTTCGCCGAACTTGGTCACCGCGCCGAGCGGCGTGGCCTTCGACTGCTGGCCGCCGGTGTTGGAGTAGCATTGGGTGTCGAGCACCAGCACGTTGACGTTCTCCGTCAGGCTGAGCACGTGATCCAAACCGCCGAAGCCGATGTCGTAGGCCCAACCGTCACCGCCGATCAGCCAGATGGATTTATCCACCAGGTAGTCGGCGTCGGCCGCCAGCTGGCGTGCGTCTTCGCCTTCGAGACTCGCCAACAGCGTGCGCAGTTCGGCGATCTGCTTACGGCGCGGTTCCGGCGCCACGTCGTCCATCTGCAGGGCATTGACCAACCGATCCGGCAGCTGCGGCGCCAGCGAATTCAGCAGGCGCAGCACCCGCGCACGATGTTGATCGACCGTCAGGCGGAAGCCCAGGCCGAATTCGGCGTTGTCTTCGAACAGCGAGTTGGCCCACGCGGGCCCGCGCCCTTCGGCGTTGGTGGTGTAAGGCGTGGTCGGTAGGTTGCCGCCGTAGATCGACGAACAGCCGGTGGCGTTGGCGATCAGCAAACGGTCGCCATAGAGCTGGGTCAACAGCTTGATGTACGGCGTTTCGCCGCAGCCGGAACAGGCGCCGGAATACTCGAACAGCGGCGTGATCAGCTGCGAAGTGCGAATGTCGATGCGCTCCAACTGCGTCGGATCGATTTCCGGCAGCTGCAGGAAGAAGTCGTAGTTGTCTTTCTCAGCCGTCAGATTATCGAGGCGCGAAGCCATGTTGATGGCCTTGATCTCCGGGTTCTGGCGATCTTTCGCCGGGCAGACCTCGACGCACAGGTTACAGCCGGTGCAATCTTCCGGGGCTACCTGCAGCACGTATTTCTGGCCGCGCATATCGCGCGCTTTGACATCCAGTGACTGCAGGGAAGCAGGGGCGTGCTCCATCTCCGCCGGCTGAACCACCTTGGCGCGAATGGCGGAGTGCGGGCAGGCGGCGACGCAGTGGTTGCACTGGGTGCACAGGTCGGGCTGCCATACCGGGATCTCTTCGGCGATGTTGCGCTTTTCCCATTGGGTGGTGCCCACCGGCCAGGTGCCGTCCGGCGGGAAGGCGGAAACCGGCAGCGCATCGCCCAGCCCGGCCAGCATCGCGGCGGTGACGGTTTTGACGAAGTCCGGCGCGGCGTCCGAGACCACCGGCGGGCGCATCGGGCTGCTGGCGTCGACCGGCTGCAGCGGGATCTCGGTCAGCGCGGCGCGGGTGGCACCCAGCGCCTGCCAGTTGCGCTCGACGATCTCCTGACCCTTGCTGCTGTAGCTGCGGGCGATGGCGTCTTGCAGCTGTTGCAGCGCCACGTCGCTCGGCAGGATCTGCGTCAGGTGGAAAAACGCCATCTGCATTACGGTGTTGATGCGCGCGCCGAGCCGGCATTCGCGCGCCAGCTTGGCGGCGTTGATGATATAGAAACGCGCCTGGCGTTGGTGCAACAGCGCCTGAACCTCCTGCGGCAGGCGCGACCAGACCTCGTCGGCGCCGTAAGGGGTATTGAGCAGGAAGGTGCCGCCGGGCTTCAGGCGTTCAACCATTTGGTACTTATCGATAAATTGCAGCTGGTGGCAGCCGACGAAGTCCGCGCGGCTGACCAGGTAGGCCGAGTTGATCGGCTGCTCGCTGACGCGCAGGTGCGACACCGTCAGGCCGCCGGCCTTTTTGGAGTCGTAGACGAAATAGCCCTGGGCATACAGCGGCGTGGCGTTGCCGATGATCTTGATGTTGTTCTTGGTGGCCGAGACCGAGCCGTCGCTGCCCAAACCGTAGAACAGGGCTTCCAGCGAGGCGCGCTGTGGCAGGATTTCGTCGCTCAGCGGCAGTGAAAGCCCGGTGACATCATCGAAGATGCCGACGGTAAAGCGCGGACGCGGCTGCGGCTGGGCCAGCTCGCGGAACACCGCCAGCGCGCAGTCCGGGCCGAACTCTTTCGACGACAGGCCGTAACGGCCGCCGATCACCCGCGGCAGCGTGGCGCGCTCACCCCGGCTGTAGGCTTCCGCCAGCGCGGTCATCACGTCCAGATACAGCGGTTCGGCCAGCGCGCCCGGCTCTTTGGTGCGATCGAGCACCGCGACGCTGCGCACGCTGTCCGGCAGCGCGCTGAGCAGATACTGGGCGGAGAACGGCCGGAACAGGCGCACCTTCAGCACGCCGACTTTCTCGCCGCGGGCCAGCAGGGTGTCAATCACCTCTTCGCAGGTGCCGGCGGCGGACCCCATCACCACCACTACGCGCTCGGCCTGCGGGTGGCCGTAATAGTCGAACGGCCGATAGTGGCGGCCGGTAAGGGCGGCGAAGGCCGCCATGGCGTCGATCACGTGCTGGCCGGTGGCGTCATACCACGGGTTGGTGGCTTCGCGCGATTGGAAATAGGTGTCCGGGTTGGCCGAAGTGCCGCGCACCACCGGATGATCCGGCGACAGCGCCCGGCTGCGGTGAGCGTCGATCGCCGCCTGCGGCAGCATTTGCCGCAGCGTATCGTCGCTGAGCGGCACGATCTTGTTGATTTCGTGCGAGGTGCGGAAGCCGTCGAAGAAATGGATAAACGGCACGCGTGCGTTGAGGGTGGCGGTCTGAGAGATCAGCGCGAAGTCCTGCGCCTCCTGCACGTTGCCGGCGCACAGCATGGCGCAGCCGGTCTGGCGCACCGCCATTACGTCCGAATGATCGCCGAAGATAGACAGCGCGTGCGTGGCCACGGTGCGCGCGGCGACGTGCAGCACGAACGGCGTCAGCTCGCCGGCCAGCTTGTACAGCGTCGGGATCATCAGCAGCAGGCCCTGCGATGAAGTGAACGAGGTTGACAGCGCGCCGGTTTGCAAGGCGCCGTGCACGGTGGCGATCGCGCCGCCTTCCGACTGCATTTCCACCACCCGGGGGATGTCGCCCCAGATGTTTTGCCGGCCATCGCCGGACCAGGCATCCGCCTGTTCCGCCATGGTGGAACTCGGCGTGATAGGGTAGATGGCAATCACTTCGTTGGTGCGATAGGCCACGGAAGCGACTGCATTATTACCATCTGTAGTTATCATCGACGTTACCTTTTCATTGCTCACAAAGCCGCGAAAGCGCACTTTCGCAGTAATGGAAAAAAGTCTAACAGAGGGTTTGAACATGGCTTTATCGTGTTTGTGTGGCGGGTGATAAATCGTCAAAGGCGTATTTCCTCGCCGATTGGGTGCCGGCGGCAATAAATTGTTTTCACCGTTTAAAGACAATTTATTTCCGGCGCGTCATAATTGCGCATCGGCAAACTGACAGAAGAAAACCATGAGCGCATTTATGTATTTGACGATGGCGATAGTCGCGGAAGTGATCGCCACCACCATGTTGAAAGCCTCCGAAGGCTTTACCCGCCTGTGGCCGTCGGTGCTGGTGGTGCTGGGCTACGGCGTGGCATTTTGGGGGCTGTCGATGGTGGTCAAGAGCATGCCGCTGGGCATCGTCTATGCGATCTGGTCGGGCATGGGCATCGTGCTGGTGTCGGTCGCGGCGGTATTCGTTTATCAGCAAAAATTGGATTGGCCGGCGATCGTCGGTATGGGATTAATTATTGCCGGCGTGCTGGTGATTAATTTACTGTCCAAAGCTTCGGTGCACTGAGTGTTATTTTAATGTGAAAAAAGGCCGGCGTGACAGCAAGTCGCGCCGGTTGAAGAATTCAGCCATCATTCACTGAAAATAGTGGAATGCTAATTACTTAGCGCCGCCAGCATAGACGCAAATATCCTCCTCTCCGGTAGCAAAAAATGCGCCGTCATACTGAAAGCACGCGAAGATAATGAATACCGATATTGCGGGAGAAATCTCCCCGTCGGCAGCAGTGACGTTATCACTTTCTGCGTGCGGCCAGGGCCGGGTAGCGGGTGGCGCCGTCACGTTTGGCACCGCGCGCCAGTGTGGAAATATTCTGCAAACAAAATAAATGTCCGGTCGGCGCAAAAAAACGACAAATAATGGCTGGAATATATTTTCATTATTTATATATCGAGCTAGATTAAACAAGTTTGCATCAAAGATAGCGAAACGTGTCCGCCAAGTGACGCGCGTTATCAGCAATGGCGATTTTACACAGCGCAGTTCCGGGTTCAGGAGTGGGATAATGACGACATCAAAATGGCTGCTTGCCAGCGCCGTGCTGCTTTTAGCCGCCTGCAGCAGCAATAACGAAGAGCCAGTACAGCAGGGCAACAGTGCCAGAATCAATACGTTGCAGACCAGCGCCGGTTGCGCGGCGGTCGGCGGCGTCACCACCATCGCACACAACCTGAACGGTGAAGCGCTGCGCATGTGCCAAATGCCGAACGGCAAGCAGTGCGAAGAACGCACGCTGGGCCTGGGCAGCTGCGCCGGGTAAGCCCGCGGCGCCAGGCTCAGCGTGCAGGATCAATACACCCAATCGCGCAGGGTATAGATAAGCGTGTGGCCGCTGCCGTTGAGCGTCAGCTGCTGGGCGTTTAGCGTCACTTCGGCGCCGTTTTCCAGCACGGTACCGATCACCCGATCCCAGCGGTTGCGCTGTTCATCAGGGCACAGCCTGCGCGTCGTGGCCAGCGGTTTCACCGTCAGCACGCCGTCGCGTAATTGCCCCTGGCCGAAGAAGCGGTTGCACATCGTGCCGGAGACATGCAGGCTCTCACCGAACTCCAGATTGAGCAGGCCGCCACCCGCCGGTGATTTCGCCGTTTCGCCATCCACGCTCTGCAACACAAAGTTGTGATGTAACAGATCGCCTGGCGTGACGGCCGTGTGTGGTTTCATGCTGCACCCCGCTAAGGCCAGCGCCGCAAGGGCGGCTACCGTGGTTTTTCTCATCGCGTTCTCTCAAATAAACAGGGCGCCGCAAGGGCGCCCCGAGGTTACGCTCAGGCGTTCAACTGGTTCGGGCAGGCTTCGCCGCGTTCCAGCTGGCTGATGTTCTGCAGCGTGGTTTGCGAAATGCTGGTCAGCGCCTCTTCGGTCAGGAAGGCCTGATGGCCGGTAAACAGCACGTTGTGGCAGGCCGAGAGGCGGCGGAACACGTCGTCCTGAATCACGTCGTTCGACTTGTCTTCGAAGAACAGATCGCGTTCGTTCTCGTAAACGTCCATCCCCAGCGCGCCGATTTTCTGCTGCTTCAGCGCGTCGATGGCGGCGGTGGAGTCGATCAGCGCGCCACGGCTGGTGTTGATCACCATCACGCCGTTTTTCATCATCGCGAAGGCATCGGCATTCAGCAGATGGTGGTTTTCCGGCGTCAGCGGGCAGTGCAGGGTGATCACGTCGGACTGCGCGTACAGCGTTTTCAGATCGACATACTCCGCGCCCAGTTCCAGCGCCTGTTCGCTCGGGAAGGGATCGTAGGCCAGCAGCTTCATGCCAAAGCCTTTCAGAATGCGCATCGTCGCCACGCCGATTTTACCGGTGCCGATCACCCCGGCGGTGCGGTTGTGCATGTTAAAGCCGATCAGCCCTTCCAGCGAGAAGTTGGCGTCGCGGGTGCGTTGATAGGCGCGGTGAATACGGCGGTTCAGGCACATCATCATGCCTACCGCGTGCTCTGCCACGGCCTCCGGCGAATAGGCCGGCACGCGCACCACCTTGATGCCCAGTTCTTGGGCGGCGTCCAGATCGACGTTATTAAAACCGGCGCAGCGCAGGGCGAGAATTTCGACGCCCAGCGCCGCCAGTTCTTCGAACACTTCACGGCTGCCGTCGTCGTTAACGAAGAGGCACACCGCCTTGCAACCGGCGGCCGTTTTGGCGGTTTTTTTACTGAGTAAAAAGTCGAAGAATTCCAGCTCGTAGCCAAACTGCTGATTCACCAGTTCGAGATATTTACGGTCATACTGTTTAGTACTGTATATCGCCAATTTCATCGTGGTTTCTCCACCGTGATTTTGTGATCAATTTAACAGATTTTAGTAAATTCGACAATTGGTTAGCCATTTTCGACGCGGGCGATATGGCCGCTGCCGGGCAGTTGCGGAGGCGTGATACGGTGGAGGGAAGGCGACGGTGGCGGCAGGCGGCAAAAAAATCCCCACGGGGGTGTGGGGAATGGCTTCTCTAGTACACAGTTAGCTAGCAGCTAAACTTTTATTAGAATGGTTGCAAGACTATTAATCATCAACGGTAACGACAATAACAAAAGTCTGAAAACTGTCCTATTTATGTGATGTATATGTAACGAAAATCTACAACCCCGCACACGTTTGCGCCAAAAAGGTGCAAATCGCTTCTGGAACCGCACTCAGCTTCACCCTATGTCAAATTCGTGCCATCATTATTGTCAATTCAGGCATAGACTTAACGAATGCCTAACTCAGGAACAAGCAATCATTTAATGACCAGGCGATTGAAAGTATTCATAGGGACGGTGGCGGGCAGTGCAATTCTGGTGTTGGCGTTGTGGCAAACCCTGCCGCGCTGGCTGCCGGGAGTGCTATCGCATTGGTTACCGGCGGGGAGCCGGCTGGAATTGCAGGGCAATTTGCACTGGCGCCAGGGCGGCCTGGCGTTGGCGGGGGCGCGTTTCACCGCGCAAGATTGCCTGCTGGCCAACGTCGGGCCGACGCGGCTGGCTTATCACCAGGGCCGCTGGCAGCTGTCGAGCGATAAGGTCAGCGTCGACAGCGCCTGTTTGTCAAAACTCCCGGGCGGCGACGCCAGCAGCGCGCCGCTGGCGCTCGATCAACTGCAGCGGGAGCTGCCGTCGCTGGATCTCACCCTTAATGACCTGACGCTCATTCCCTGGCAGCGCTATGCCGGCAAGCTGCAGCTTTCCTCCGGCCCTGACGGGCAACGCCTGCATTATCAGGGGCCGAATCTCAGCGCCGAGGCGCAGCTGGATGAAAAACAGCAGCTGACGTTGCAAAGTCTGACCATCGTCCCGCCCAACAGCGCGCAACCGCTACACCTCGCCGGCAAGATAACCATTCCGTTGGATTTGGCCAGCCTGCCGACGCAGGGGGCGTTGCAGGGGGAAATGCAGACCGCCTATCTGGAAAAACCGGTGTTGCTGGACATGCGCTGGCAACAGCAGCAGGGCGTGTTGACGGTGAGCGAAAAAGGCGACGATCGCCCGCTGGCGGTGTTGCCGTGGGAAATCGCGCCGCAGCGGCTCAGCATCAAGCAGGGCGAGTGGCGTTGGCCGTACAGCGGGCAGCCGTTGAACGGCGGCCTGAACATCGCGCTGCATGACTGGAGCAAAGGGTGGGATGAAACGGAGATCAGCGCGCGGCTGAACGTGATCACCGCCGGCCACAACGGCAAGGGCAATGCGGTGCTCACCCTCGGGCCGGGCAAGGTAGGGTTGACCGACAGCGATCTGCGCTTCCAGCTGACCGGCCAGGCCAATCTGGCCGATTTCTCCACCACCGCGTCGATCCCGGGCGTGATTGGCGGCAGCATTCTTAATCCGACGCTGGTGCTGCAGCCGGGGTCGCTCCTGCGCCTGTGGGGCAAGGTGACGCCGGAAATGAAGCTGGAGGAGGCACGTTTACCGCTGGCGGGCGTGAAGGTGACCGCCGCCGGTATCACCGGCCGCCTGCAGGCGATTTTGAGCGCCAGCGACAGTTATTGGGGGCGCTTCAAGCTGCACCTGGACGGCCAGGCGCAGGATTTCTGGCCGGACAAGGGTGACTGGCAGTGGCGCTACTGGGGCAACGGCCGGTTGCCGCCGCTGCAGGCCGCCTGGGACGTTGCCGGCAGCGGCCGCTGGCAGGACAGCGAGCTGGTGCTCGACAAACTCTCCACCGGCTTCGACAAATTAAAGTACGGTCTGGTGACGGTCGCCGCGCCGCGCCTGAGCCTCAACCAACCGCTGCGCTGGCGGCGCGATGAACAAAACCCGCAGTTCAACAGCGAGCTGCAGCTGGCGGCGGATAAGGTCAGCTTCAGCGATGGCGGCCATCTGCCGGCGCCGGTGCTGGCGCTGCAGCTGAACGGCCGTTCGCCGGACAGTTTCCAGCTGCAGGGCAAACTGCAGGCGCAGCAGATCGGACCGATCGCGCTGCGCGGCCGCTGGGACGGCGAACGCCTGCGTGGTGAAGGCTGGTGGCCGAAACAGTCGCTGAAGGTCTTCCAGCCGCTGCTCGCGCCGGATCTCAATCTCACGCTGCGCGACGGCGAGTTTTATGCGCAGTCGGCGTTTTCCGCCGCCCGCGAGCAGGGCTTCGAAGCCGGTGGCCACTGGGTGGTGAAAAACGGCGGCATGTGGCTAAAGGACGGCGAAATGAGCGGTCTGGATTTCATCCTGTCGTACCGGTTCAAGCAGCATCAGTGGCTGCTGGGTGCCAAACAGCCGGTATCGCTGCGCATCAAGTCCTTCACCAACCTGTTCGAGATGCAGAACATTTCCGCCGATCTGCAGGGCACTTATCCCTACAGCGAAAGGCAGCCGCTGACGTTGAGCAACGTCGGCGTGGACATGCTCAACGGGCATATCAGCCTGTCGGCGCTGCGGTTGCCGCAGCATGACGCCGCGGTGCTGAAGCTGGACAAGGTCGATCTCAGCGCGCTGTTCACCGCCCTGAAACCGAAGCAGTTCGCCATGTCCGGCCGCGTCGACGGCGAGCTGCCGCTGTTCCTGAACCACCCGAAATGGCTGGTGCAGAACGGCTGGATCGCCAACGCCGGCACGCTGACGCTGCGGCTGGACAAAGACATGGCCGACGCCATCGGCAGCAACAACCTGGCGACCGGCGCGGCGATCGACTGGCTGCGCTACATGGAAATCAACCGTTCGCACGCCCGGGTCGATCTCGATAACCTGGGCGAGCTGACGCTGAGCGCGCGCATCGACGGCATCAACCCGCAGAAGAGCGCCAAGCGCGAGGTGATCCTGAACTATCGCCATCAGGAAAACGTGTTTCAGCTGTGGCGCAGTTTGCGCTTCGGCGACAATTTACAGGAGTGGCTGGAGCAGGCCCTCTCACAACCTGGGGAACAACAATGAAAATCATGAGTGTGCCGACGCTGGCAGCGGTGCTGTGCGTTTCGCTGCTGAGCGGCTGCGTGCCGCGCATCGAGGTGGCGACGCCGAAGGATCCGATCACCATCAATATGAACGTCAAGATCGAGCATGAAATTCATATCAAGGTGGATAAGGACGTCGAAAACCTGCTGAAAACCCAAAGCGGTCTGTTCTAGGAGCCGACATGAAAAAACGTTATTTGTGGCTGGCCGGCGCTGCCTGGTTGTTCAGCGGCGTGGTGATGGCGCTGACGCTGGATGAGGCGAAGCAGCAAGGGCGAGTAGGCGAAACCCTGAGCGGCTATATCGCGCCGGTGAAGCAGGACGCGGAAACGCTGGCGTTGGTGAAGCGCATCAACGCCGGCCGCGCCGAGAAGTATCAGGAAGTGGCGGACGGCAACCACATCGCCGTCGACGAAGTGGCGCGCATGGCCGGGCAGAAGCTGGTGACGCGGGCGCAGAGCGGTGAGTATGTGCGCGGCATCAACGGCCAGTGGCTGCAGAAATAAAAAAAAAGCGCGCCGTCTGGCGCGCCAAGAGATACGGATAGATGATTATTATGAGGGTAGTGCAGGTTTGACAGGACGTGTGTCTTGTCCGGCAGGGGCGTGGCGCCCCTGCGCAGGGTCTTAGGCAGCAACCACCTGAGACAGGGCCGCCTTGGCGTCTTCCTGGGCTTTGGTCGCCACTTCCGGGCCGTAGGCGATGCCTTCCGCGAAGACGAACTCCACGTCGGTGATGCCGATGAAGCCCAGGAACAGACGCAGGTAAGGTTCTACCAGGTCGGTTGGAGTGCCTTTGTGGATGCCGCCGCGGCTGGTCAGGATCACGGCGCGTTTGTTTTTCACCAGGCCTTCCGGACCGTTTTCGGTGTAGCGGAAGGTTACGCCGGCGCGGGCAACCAGATCGAAATAGTTTTTCAGCTGGGTCGGGATGTTAAAGTTGTACATCGGCGCGGCAATCACGATGACGTCATTGGCCTGCAGCTCGGCGATCAGCTCGTCCGACAAGGCCAGCGCTTCTTGTTGACGCGGGGTCAACGGAGCATCGGAAGGACGCAGCGCGCCGACCAGCTCACCATCCAGCACCGGGATTGGCTGCGCGGCCAGATCGCGTACGGTGATGGTGTCGCCGCTGTGGGCGTTGCTCCATTGCTCTACGAAGAAATCGGCCAGTTGGTTAGACTGAGAGTAGGTCGCCAGGATGCTTGATTTCAGAACCAATACTTTGCTCATCGATAATTCCTTACGTTGTGACAGTGACATCAGGACTCAGCGTCCCTTGCATGAAGTACATGCTATTCACATTCCCCCAACAGTGATAGCGCAATATTTCGAGATCTTCGTTCGATTTTATTGAATGACATGGCGACGCTTTACTCGCGGAAGTAGGGGGAGAAAGCCGTTTGTGATAGGCTGTGCGGCTAAAGTAAAAAAATCGCTAAAAAAACACCAAACCGTTGCTAAGCCTGGCCTTGGCGGCGAAGAAACAAGGAACACCGAACGTGAAATCTCCGCTCGAGGCACTGCCGGCCCAACTGGGTGAGCTGATGCTCCGCGATCAACAACGCCTGCGTCGTCGCCTGCAGGGCGCACGAAAAATCAAAAATCCCGATGCCCAGCTGGCGGTTGCCGCCGAAGTAGAAAGCGACATCGCGGCGGCGCGGCAAAAAGTGCAGGCGCGCGCCGCGTCTTGCCCGCGCATTACCTATCCGGAAAGCCTGCCGGTCAGCCAAAAAAAGCAGGACATTTTAAACGCCATTCGCGATCACCAGGTGGTGATCGTCGCCGGGGAAACCGGCTCGGGGAAAACCACCCAGCTGCCGAAGATCTGTCTGGAACTGGGGCGCGGGGTGAAAGGGCTGATCGGCCATACCCAGCCGCGCCGCCTGGCGGCGCGCACCGTTGCCAACCGCATCGCCGACGAGCTGGAAACCCCGCTCGGCGGCAGCGTCGGCTACAAGGTGCGCTTCAACGATCAGGTGGGGGAAAATAGCCTGGTCAAGCTGATGACCGACGGTATCTTGCTGGCGGAAATTCAGCAGGACCGCCTGCTGATGCAGTACGACACGCTGATCATCGATGAAGCGCACGAGCGCAGCCTCAATATCGACTTTATTCTCGGCTACCTGCGCGAACTGTTGCCGAAGCGCCCGGATCTGAAGGTGATCATCACCTCGGCGACCATCGATCCGCAGCGCTTCTCGCGCCATTTCAACAATGCGCCGATCATCGAGGTTTCCGGCCGCACCTACCCGGTGGAGGTACGCTACCGCCCGGTGGTCGACGACGGCGACGATACCGATCGCGATCAGCTGCAGGCGATTTTCGATGCGGTGGACGAGCTTGGGCGCGAAGGGCCGGGCGACATTCTGATCTTCATGAGCGGCGAGCGCGAGATCCGCGATACCGCCGACGCCCTGAACCGTCTCAATCTGCCGCATACCGAGGTGCTGCCGCTGTATGCGCGCCTGTCGAACAGCGAGCAGAACCGGGTATTCCAGTCGCACCACGGCCGGCGCATCGTGCTGGCCACCAACGTGGCGGAAACCTCGCTGACGGTGCCGGGCATCAAGTACGTCATCGATCCGGGCACCGCGCGCATCAGCCGCTACAGTTTCCGCACCAAGGTGCAGCGCTTGCCGATCGAACCGGTGTCGCAAGCCTCCGCCAACCAGCGTAAAGGGCGCTGCGGTCGCGTATCGGAAGGGGTGTGCATCCGTCTGTACTCCGAGCAGGATTTCCTCTCGCGGCCGGCGTTTACCGATCCGGAAATTCTGCGCACCAACCTGGCGTCGGTCATTCTGCAGATGACCTCGCTGGGGCTGGGCGACATCGCCGCGTTTCCGTTCGTCGAGGCGCCGGACAAGCGCAACATTCAGGATGGCGTGCGCCTGCTGGAAGAGCTGGGGGCGATCGCCACCGCAGACAATGGCCACTATCAACTGACGCCGCAGGGCCGCCAGCTGGCGCAGTTGCCTATTGACCCGCGTCTGGCGCGCATGGTGCTGGAAGCGCAGAAGAGCGGCAGCGTGCGCGAGGTGATGATCATCACCGCCGCGCTGTCGATTCAGGATCCGCGTGAGCGTCCGATGGACAAGCAGCAGGCCTCGGATGAAAAACACCGCCGCTTTGCCGACAAGGACTCGGATTTCCTGGCGTTCGTTAACCTGTGGGATTATCTGCAGGAGCAGCAAAAGGCGAACTCTTCCAGCCAGTTCCGCCGGCTGTGCCGCAACGATTTCCTCAACTACCTGCGGGTGCGCGAGTGGCAGGATATCTATACCCAGCTGCGCCAGGTGGTGAAAGAGCTGGGGCTGCCGATCAACAGCACGCCTTCCGACTACCGCAGCGTGCACACCGCGTTGCTGACCGGCTTGCTGTCGCACATTGGCCAGAAGGATGCGGACAAGCAGGAATTTACCGGCGCGCGCAACGCCCGCTTCTCGATCTTCCCCGGCTCCGGCCTGTTCAAGAAGCCGCCGAAATGGACCATGGTGGCCGAACTGGTGGAAACCAGCCGCCTGTGGGGGCGCATCGCCGCGCGCATTGAACCGGAATGGATTGAGCCGCTGGCTCAGCACCTGGTGAAACACAGCTACAGCGAGCCGCACTGGTCGAAATCGCAGGGGGCGGTGATGGCCAGTGAAAAGGTCACGCTGTTCGGTCTGCCGATCGTCGCGGCGCGCCAGGTCAATTACGGCGCCATCGATCCGCTGCTGTGCCGCGAGCTGTTTATCCGCCATGCGCTGGTGGAGGGCGACTGGCAGACGCGCCACGCCTTCTTCCGCGACAATCAAAAGCTGCGCGCCGAAGTGGAAGAGCTGGAGCATAAATCGCGCCGCCGCGACATTTTGGTGGACGACGAAACGCTGTTCGGCTTCTACGATCGCCGCATCCCCAACGACGTGGTTTCCGGCCGTCATTTCGACAGCTGGTGGAAGAGCGCGGCCAAACAGCAGCCGGACCTGCTGAACTTCGAAAAAGAGATGCTGATCAAGGACGGCGCCAACAAGATCAGCGCGCTCGACTACCCGAATTTCTGGCATCAGGGCAACCTCAAGCTGCGGCTGAGCTACCAGTTCGAACCGGGCACCGACGCCGACGGCGTGACGGTGCACATTCCGTTGCCGATCCTCAACCAGGTGGAGGAGCAGGGCTTTGAATGGCAGATCCCCGGCATCCGCCGCGAGCTGGTGATTGCGCTGATCAAATCGCTGCCGAAGCCGGTGCGCCGCAACTTCGTGCCGGCACCGAACTACGCCGAGGCGTTCCTTGGCCGCGTCACTGCGCTGGAATTGCCGCTGCTGGACGCGCTGGAGCGCGAGCTGCGACGCATGACCGGCGTGACCGTGTCACGTGATGATTGGCAGTGGGATCAGGTGCCCGATCACCTGAAGATGACCTTCCGCGTGGTGGGCGAGAAAAACCAGACGCTGCGCGAAGGCAAAGACCTGGCCGCGTTGCGCCTGCAGCTGAAAGAGAAGGTGCAGGAGACGCTGTCGGCGGTGGCCGACGACGGGCTGGAGCAGAGCAATCTGCATGTCTGGAGCTTTGGCCAACTGCCGGCGTTTTACGAGCAGAAGCGCGGCGGCTATTCGATGAAGGCTTACCCGGCGCTGGTGGATGAAAAGGACAGCGTGGCGATCCGCCTGTTCGACAGCGAAAGCGAGCAGCAACAGGCGATGTGGCAGGGCACGCGCCGCCTGCTGTTGCTGAATATTCCTTCGCCGATCAAATACCTGCATGAAAAGCTGCCGAACAAGGCCAAGCTGGGGCTCTATTTCAACCCGTACGGCAAGGTGCTGGAGCTGATCGACGACTGCATTTCGTGTGGCATCGACAAGCTGATCGCCGAACACGGCGGCCCGGTCTGGCAAGAGGAAGGCTTTGCCCGCCTGCAGGAGCAGATCCGCGCCGAGCTGAACGACACGGTCGTCGAGGTGGCCAAGCAGGTTGAGCAGATCCTGACGGCGGTCTTCAACATCAACAAACGGCTGAAAGGCCGGGTGGACATGTCGTTGGCGCTGGCGCTGTCGGACATCAAGACCCAGCTCGGCGGGCTGGTCTACCGCGGCTTCG
The DNA here is from genome assembly GCF_052166245.1 of Serratia sp. CY84636. Classification (NCBI taxonomy): domain Bacteria; kingdom Pseudomonadati; phylum Pseudomonadota; class Gammaproteobacteria; order Enterobacterales; family Yersiniaceae; genus Serratia; species Serratia sp. CY84636. Next base: position 932,774 of record NZ_JBJNOX010000002.1, on the reverse strand, counting down.
TGACCGGCAACGGCTGGAAACGCCTGCCGGACACGCTGCGTTACCTGCAGGCGATCGAGCGTCGGTTGGAAAAACTGGCTATCGATCCGCATCGCGATCGCGCGCAGATGTTGCGGGTGGAGCAGGTGCAGCAGGCCTGGCAGCAGTGGCTGAACAAGCTGCCGCCGAAGCGACAGCAGGAGGAAGAGGTGAAAGCGGTGCGCTGGATGATCGAAGAGCTGCGCGTCAGCCTGTTCGCGCAGCAGTTGGGCACGCCTTACCCGATCTCCGACAAGCGTATTTTGCAAACTATCGAGCAGCTTTCGGGCTAAGCTCAGGTGTGCCGGCCGGCCGGCAAGCGGCCGGCACACCACAGGCTCAACAGGCCGCACAGCAGCAGCGTGGCGGCCAAATCCTGCCCGCGTGCCGCGATCGTCAACCCCAGGCCGATCAGCAGATAGTACAGCAGCCCGAATAACGCGCCGGCAGTGCCGAGTTGCTCCCGGTAGCGGGTCAGCGCCTGGCTCAGCACATTCGGGATAGCCAACCCGAACGCCAGCATCGCCAGCGCGCAGGGAAGCAGCATCCACAGGCTGTGTTGCCACCAGAACAATGCCACGCCGCTGGCCACCGCCAGCAACCCGCCCAGCAGGATCTGACGCTTGGCGCTGACGCCGCGCGCCAGCAGGTGGCGGTTCAACAGCGCTCCCGCCAGGCTACCCAGCGCCAGCATCGCGCCCGAGTAGCCAAACTGTTGGCTGCTCAATCCCAGCCTTTCGAACATGAATGGCGCCAGGCTGAAGTAGCTGAACACCATGATATTGAAGCTGGCGACCAGCAGTGCCGAACACCAGATGTGCCGATCGCGCAATATCGTCGTCAGGGCAATGCCCGGTGCGGCGGCCGTTGCGGTCTGCCGCTGCCGCGTTTCCGGCAATGTGCCGTAGCTCCACAGCAGCAGCGCCAGCGCCCAGGCCGCCTGTGCGATGAAGACTGCCGCGCTGCCGCCCCAGGCGACCAGCGCGCCGCCGGCAAACATTCCCAGCAGCGGGCTGATGGAAAGCGCGATGCCGACCAGCGCGAACATGCGCCCCAGCGCCGGGCCTTGATAGACGTCACGCAGCATGGTTTGCGTGACGATGGAACCGACCGCGGCACCGAAGGCGATCAGCGCGCGGGCGGCCAGCAACAGCGTGAAGTTGCCGCTCAGCAGCGCGATGCCGGCGCCGACCAGATAGAGCGCCAGGCCGGCCAGCATCGCCGGACGGCGGCCGAATCGATCGCAGAAGGCTCCCCAAAAGGCGACGCCGAGGGCGAAGGCGAAGAAATAGATGGATAACGTCTGCCCGGCCTGCGCGGCGCTGATGCCGAAATCGCTGCGGATGGCGGTAAGCGCCGGGCTGTACAGCGTTTCCAGGATCTGCGGCGTCATGATGGCGGTGACGAGCAGCGGTAAAGATAAGCGTTGCATGATGCACATTCTCCCTAAAAGTTAATGCGGCCAGTATAGGGAGCGACGCTTTGTTCGATTACAATCATTAGGACAAAAAACAACGGATATAGGACAATCTGATGGCGCTGATTCAACAGTATCACCCGTTCGACCCGGATCGGCTGCCGGCGCCGGTGCTCGGCATTGCGGCCGAACTGGCGGAGCACGACTCCGGGCTGCATTGGCATCAGCGCTCGCAGCTGCTGTATGCGCCGCAGGGGTGCATGACGGTCACGTTGGCGCAGCAGTGGCTGATTCTGCCGCCGACGCGCGGCGTCTGGATACCGGGCGGCATTGCGCATCGGGTGCAGCTGCGCGGCCGCGTCGCGTATCGCTCGCTGTATTTCGACCCGGTGCTGACCGCCGCCATGCAGCCACAGGCTGCGGTGCTGGCGGTGAACCCGCTGCTGGCGGCGATCGTCGAGCGCATCGCGCACTGGCCGCTGGACTCTGCGTTGGCGCAGCCCCAGGCGCGCGATTTGCTGGCGGTGCTGATCAATGAGCTGAGCGAGGCGCAGCGCGAGAATACCCAGCTGCGGCTGCCACAGGATAGGCGTCTTGCCGCCTGGCTGGCCACGCTGCCGGAGAGTGACGAGTTGCCGGGGTTGGCGGCGTTGGCGCAGCGCTTGAATCTGCACGCCAAAACGTTGACGCGGCTGTTTGTGCGGGAAACCGGCCTGAGCTATCAGCAGTGGTGCCAGCAGTGGCGGTTGATGCGTGCGATCGAACTGCTGGCGACGTTGCCGTCGGTCAGCGCGGTGGCGCAGCGGTTGGGGTTTTCCAGCGACAGCGCGTTTATCGCCTTTTTCCGTCAGTTCACCGGCACCACGCCGCGGCGCTATATGCAAGGGGGCTGAAAAGCACAACGGCGCATAATGCGCCGCTGAGAGAGGATTATTTGCCTGCGGCCAGGGCGTCCAGCGCTTCGCGGATGCCGGGCACCGCCAGGGCGCGGTTATCGGCGCGATAGCGATCTTTCGCCGCCGGCGCCGAACTTTGGATGGCGATCAGCTGCCAGCCGTCGGCGGTTTTCAACAGCAGCGGTGAACCGCTGTCGCCGGGCAGGGTATCACATTGGTGCGACAGTACGCCTTGCTGGGCCCAGCCGGTCACCTTGCAGTTTTGGTGGCTGTAAAGGTCATCCAGATGATCTTCCGGGTAACCCGCCTGAGTAATCAGCCGTTTGGCCTGTTTCAGGGCCTGGGTCAGCGCCTTGCTGTCGCCTTGCCACAGCGGCAACGGTGCGATCGGCAGCGGCTTTTTGTCTTTCAGACGGATCAGCGCAAAGTCATAGGCGGCGGCGGCGGGCGGCACGATCCAGCCATCACCGTCCGGCTTCAGCTTTTTGCCCAGTTTGCTGTCGACCAGTGTCTCGATATTGCCGGTTTGATACTGCCAGGATTTATCGCCTGCCACGAAGCGTAGCGCGATGGCTTTATCCAGTTGTCCGGGCGGCGCCAGCACGCAGTGGCCGGCGGTCAACGCCAGGTGCGGGGAGATCAGCGTGGCGGTGCACAGATTGCCGCTGGCGGTTTCGACCTGGCCGATGGCCTGCCACGGCTGGGCGGCGGTATCCGTGACCTTGATTCGTTCATCTTTGCCGAAAAACAGACGCGTTTGCTCGGCCTTGGACGGGCCGTCGGCGCGTGCCGCCTGAGCAGCGATGAGCGGGAGTGAGCACAGCAACAGTAAAACGGATATGCGCATAGATCTCTTGCCTGACAAATACGGATCATCCATAAACACACTGAATGCTAACTATAGACTGATTTAGCAGCCATGTGGATGGGCAATAATTGATTTTTCAATAATTTCCCGCCGGCGACGCGGCAGGCTACAGGTAAAAAAAGACGGCGATCAGTCCACAAAGGATCAGGGCGGTCAGAACGATCTCGAACAGGTAGCGGCGCAGCATCAATGAGAACCCCCCGATGAAAAAACACCCGGCGAACCGGGTGTCGTACACGTCAAGCCTGAAGCGGTGAGGGGACCCTCACGTCATTACGCTTTTTTGTGGCTGGCTTTCTTGTGGTGCTTTTTAGCCGCCTGGGCTTTTTGAGCCGGGGCTTTCTTACCGGCTTTTTTGTGATGCTTTTTGGCCGCCTGAGCTTTCTGAACCGGGGCTTTCTTGCCGTGGTGTTTCACCTGAGCTTTAGCCGGCGCAGCGGTGGCGGTGGTTGCGGTAGCCGCAGGTGCGGTGGTGGCAGCCTCGGCAGCGAAAGCCACGGAAGACAGACCCATTGCAGCGGCAACAACCAGAGCTAATACTTTTTTCATCGCAGAATCCTCAACATGACTTTTGGGTATCAACCCCACTGCGGGGCCGTTGAGATGATAGTAGGCAAACGGCGCCCGGCTTTCCGTGAGTGATTGGTTTCGGCTTGTAACCTAATGTACAGGGCGGCGGCGGCAAGGGGGATTGCTGCTATAATGACCGCCATGCGCGATAAAAGGGATTTAAAATGAAAGAGATAACGATTCGCTGTGGCGTGACTGAACAGGGCGAGGTGCCGCTGGCCTATGAGGACTGGGGCGATGAGGCGCACCCGCCGCTGCTGCTCATCATGGGCATCGGTGCACAGCTGCTGCTGTGGCCTGACGATTTCTGCCGCGCCCTGGTGGCCAAGGGATTTCGGGTGATCCGTTATGACAACCGCGACGTTGGCCTTTCCGGCAAAACGCAGGCGCAACGCACGCAACCGTTGTGGCTGCTGATGCTGCGCGCCCAGCTCGGTTGGCAAACGCCGGTGCCTTATACCCTGGCGGACATGGCGGCGGACGCGACGCATCTGCTCGATCACCTGCGTATCCCACAGGCCCACGTCTTGGGCGCCTCGATGGGTGGCATGATCGCGCAGGTGCTGGCCGCCGACTATCCGCAGCGTGTCGCCTCGTTGTGCATCTTGTTCTCCAGCACCAATCAACCGCTGTTGCCGCCGCCGGCACCTTCGCTGCTGTGGCTGTTGGTGCGCCGGCCTGCGGCCGATCTGACGCTGCAGCAACGCCGCGAGGGGATGAAAGCCTTCCTGCGCGCGCTCGGCACCCGGTTTTACCCGCCGGAGGAGGCGGAGCTGGATGCGTTGGTGCATCGGCTGTTAAAGCGGGGCGTGGATCCGGAAGGCATGCAGCGGCAACTTTCCGCGTTGCTCGGCAGCGGCGACCTGCGTCGCTACAGCCGGCGCATTGCCGCGCCGACGCTGGTCATTCACGGCGATCGCGATCGGCTGGTGCGCAAGGCGGGCGGGGTGGCGATCGCCCGCGCGGTCGCCAACGCCAGATTACATATTATGCCGGGCATGGGGCATGACCTGCCGTCCCCGTTGAGGCCGCAGCTGGCGGCGATGATCGCCCGTCATGCGCTGGGATGAGAGGCCGGAACGCCGGCATTTTTTGCTATTTTAGTTACAACATACAAATGGAGGGAGACCACCCGCCACTCTGTAGCCAAGGCGATGTCGGCACAGAACGTGCGTTATGAAGCATTATCCGGTCTTGCAGGCGGGAAAAGGGCGCGGCAGGGCCGCGCCAGCGGAGATTACAGGTAGCGGTTTTCCAAATGCTGACGGAAATAGCGTGGGTTGAGCGCTTCGCCGGTTGCGTTGGCGATCAGCGTCTCGGTCGGGAAACGGCTGCCGTGGCGCCAGATGTTGTGCTGCAGCCAGTGGAACAGCGGCTGCAGATTGCCGGCGGCGATGTCCTCGCCGAGAGAAGGCAGGGCCTGACGCACGCTGTGGAACAGCTGCGCGGCGTACATCGCGCCGAGCGTGTACGTCGGGAAGTAGCCGAAAGCGCCGTCGGTCCAGTGAATGTCCTGCATGCAGCCGTTGCGGTAGTTGCCGATGGTGTCGAGGCCGAGGTAAGCATGCATCTTCTCATTCCACAGCGCCGGAATGTCTTCCACTTCGATATCGCCTTCGATCAGCGCTTTTTCAATTTCGTAGCGCAGGATGACGTGGGCAGGATAGCTCACCTCGTCGGCGTCGACGCGGATCAGGCCCGGTTTAACGCGCTGGTTGAGGCGAATGAAGTTGGCTTCTTCCAGCGCCGGCTGTTCGCCAAACTGCGCGGTAACCAGCGGACGCAAGATTTTCAGGAATTCATTGCCGCGCGCCAGCTGCATTTCGAACAGCAGGCTCTGCGATTCGTGGATAGCGGTGGAACGGGCCAGGGCGACCGGCTGGCCGAGCAGATCGCGCGGCAGATTCTGCTCGTAGCGGGCGTGGCCGGTTTCATGCACGATGCCGAGCAGCGCGGTCAAAAACTCTTTCTCGTTGTAACGGGTGGTGATGCGCACATCTTCCGGCACGCCGCCGCAGAACGGGTGGGCGCTGACGTCGACGCGGCCGTTGTCGAAGTTGAAACCGAGCAGTTTCATCACGCTGAGGCTCAGCTGGCGCTGGGTGTCCACATTGAACGGGCCCTGCGGCGTCTGGCAAGGCTCATTGGCCTGTTTGGCCACCACGCGCTGCAGCAGATCCGGCAGCCAGGTTTTCAGATCGCCGAAGATGCGGTCGAGATCGCTGCTGCGCATGCCCGGTTCATACAGGTTGAGCAGGGCGTCGTAACAGCTGGTGCCGGCCGCCTGTGCGCGGATCTGCGCCTCTTCCCGACTGAGCTTGACCACCTCGCGCAGGTTCTCGACGAAACCGTCCCAATCGTTGGCCGGGCGCTGGGCGCGCCAGGCGTGTTCGCAGCGCGCGCCGGCGAGCGACTTGGCTTCGACCAGCGACGCCGGCAGCAGCACGGCGTCTTCATATTGGCGGCGCATTTCGCGCAGGTTGGCGCGATCGAGTTCGTCCAGCGTCTCTTGCTGTGCGCGATCCAACAGCTCGCCGGTGCTTTGTGCCGTTAAAATCTGGTGCTGCAGCACGCTCAGCTCGGCCAGCGCTTCGGAGCGCGCCTTGCTGCCGCCCGGTGGCATCATGGTTTGCATGTCCCAACCGGCGATGGCGGACAGGTGGCCGAAACGCGACAGCCGGCTGAACAGGGCGCGCAGGTGATCGTAAGCAGACGTGTTGGAATGTGCAGATGTCATTATTATTCGGCTCCAATGAGAAGGTCCGGCGGTATTACGCCAGATCGGCTTTTAAACTGAATGTCGGCTTCACCGGCCAGCAGAAACGGAAGCTGGCGCCGCCGAGCGAACTGCCTTCGACGAACACCTGTCCCTGGTAGGCGACGGCGATGGAATGGACGATGGCCAGCCCCAACCCGCAGCCGCCGGTAGCGCGATCGCGGCTGGGGTCGAGACGAACGAAAGGTTCAAACACCCGTTCGCGCTCTTCCGGCGGGATGCCCGGCCCGTCATCCTCGACCTGCAGGCAGGCGAGGTCGCCGTCAAACCACAGGCCCACGCGCAGACGCTGTTCGGAATAGCGCAGCGCGTTGTTGACCAGGTTGTCGAGCACGCGCTCCATCAGGCGCAGATCGACGCCGCCGAAGTCGCCGACGTGCGGGATATCGAGCTGGATGTCGCGTTCCTGATGAATAAGACGGATATCATCGACCTTGTCCTCGAGCCACTTTGGCAGATCGATGGGTTCAATGTTTAACGCAACCTGCGGACGGTCCAGACGGGCATAGGTCAGCAGCTCGTCGATCAGCGACTCCAGCTGGCCGATATCGCGGTTCAGCGCCTGCTGTTCGCTTTCGGACAGGTTATCGCTCATTTCGAGCCGGTAACGCAGGCGCACCAGCGGCGTGCGCAGCTCGTGGGCGATGCCGTCGATCAGCTGTTTCTTGCTGGCGATCAGGGTGTTGACGTTGTCGGCCATCTGGTTGAACGCCACGCCGAGCCGGCTCAGGCTGGAGGTGGGATCGAAGTGGGTACGTTCATCCAGATGCCCGGCGCCGAGCCGCTGGGCGGCGTTTTCCAGCTTGAGCAGGTCTTGCCAGTGCGGCCGCATCCACAGAAACACCGGCAGCGCCAGCGACATGCCGATAAACACCAGCAACACCAGATCCAGCAGGCGCATCTGATGCAGATAGAACAGATAAGGAATGGGGCCGACCACCAACACGTAGTGGCTGCGCGGAATGCGCTGCATAAAGGTGTACTGATCGTCGAGGGCGATGATTTCCCCCAGCCGCAGCCGTTTTTTCAGATCCTCGCTCAGCGCCTGTTTGCCGAGCGGCTCGATATGCAGCTTGAACGACAGGTTGAGATCCAGCGTGGCGATGGTCTTGTTCCAGTCCTTCAGCGGGATTTCGCGCAGCTCGCTGCGCATCAGGTACAGCGAACTTTTCATCAGGTCGTCCATCGACTGGCGGCCAGCGCGCTCGGCGGTCACTTTGTACACCAGGCCGACCAGCATCGCCATCACCAGAAAACAGACGAACAGCAACAGGAAGAACTGGACGAAAAGTTTTCTCATTGTTGCACCGATGCCCAGGCGTTCGGGGCGAACAGATAACCTTTATTGCGCACGGTCTTGATACGGAACGGCTCCAGCGCATTGTCGTACAGTTTGCGTCGCAGGCGGGAGATCGCCACGTCTATGCTGCGGTCCATACCGTCATAGCTCACGCCGCGCAGGTTTTGCAGCAGCGCCTCGCGATCCATGATCTGCCCGGCGTGGGTCGCCAGTTCCCACAGCAAATCGAAATCCGAGGTGGACAGAGTGACGGTTTCTTCACCCAGCGTGACCTGCCGGTTGACGGGATCGATGCACAATAGCCCGAAATGCAGCGCGTTGTGCTGGGTGAGCGGCTGAACCGACTCTTCTTTCGGCTGCTGGCTGTGTTGGCGCAGGTGCAAACGCAGGCGCGCCAGCAACACCGCCGGCGGCGTGGTTTTCAGGATATAGTCGTTGGCGCCCATCTCCAGCGACAGGATATGGTTCATGTCGCTGTCGAGCGAGGTGAGCAGCACAATCGGGCCGGGGAAGGTGGGGCGCAGATCGCGGCACAGCGTCATGCCGTCTTTGCCGGGCAGCATGATGTCCAGCAGCACCAAATCGGGTTGCTCGCGCTCGATGCGCGCCTGCGCGCTGTCGCCGCGCGGTTCGATCAGCACCTCGATGTCGTGTTTGCCCAGATAGGCGGCGATCAGTTTGCCGACTTCAGGATCGTCTTCCACAAAAACAATTTTATGCATATGCCCGTGTTTTAATAAGAAAAGCGGATTTCAGCATAGCGCGGCCCGCGAGGATGCGCCATGCGGATCTTTGCGTCAGCGCAGCGGCCGCCCGCCGTCGACGCCGTGGGTGCGGCCGGTCACGTAGCGGCTCTCCAGCAGGTAGTTCACCAGGTTGACCACTTCGCTCTCGCCCGGCGCGACCTTCATCAGCGACTTCGCCAACGCCTGCTGGCGATAGGCCTCATCGTCGCCCGCATTGAAGATGATCAGCGCCGGCGCGATGGCGTTGACCTTGACCTCCGGCGCCAGCTTGCGGGCAAACGATCGGGTCATATTGTCCAGCGCGGCCTTGCTGGCGGCATAGGCGATGTGTTTGTCGCTGCCTTTTTCCACCACGTAGTCGGTCAGATGGATGATGTCGGCACCGGCCTGGCCCTGGCCGGTCAGGCAGGATTCGAGCAGTTGATTGAGCAAATAGGGCGTATAGACGTGAATCTGCAGCATCGCCGCCATTACCTGCTCCGGCGGCACCTCCGGCGACTCGGCCTGCCAGGCGCTGGCGTTGTGGATCACCGCGCGCAGTTTGGGTGCCACCTGCCGCACCCGATCGGCGAAAAGGTAGATGCCTTCGTGCGTGGAAAAGTCGCCCTGAATGCAGCAGGCGCCCAAGGTTTTCAACTCGGCCATCGCCGGATATTCGCTGCGATAGGCGATGATGACGGGAACGCCGCGCTCGAGAAACGCTTTGGCGAGCGCCAGCCCGATGCGCCGCGCGCCGCCGGTAATCAGCACCGGGGCAGAGTTGGGGTGTTCCATTGATTAAAGCTCCTGGACAGACTGGCAAACAATAGGGGAATTATGCCATTATACGGCGGAAAGTCGTTAAAGCTTCGCATGATTATCCATTTCTGGATGTAAGATCCCCAATGCATTTCAGGTTGTCGCCCGGCGGCGGCTTGAAAGACCACGGGTTAACACTGGCCATGAGAGGAATGAGGGGATGAACAGCAATCACCTTGCATCCATCGCGCGCAGTGAGAAAATCTGTTTCGACTACATGGATTTTCTGTCCGCATCGTGCAGGAAGCACTGGCGCTTTGTTGATGCTATTTATGGTGTGATGCCGATCTTCGGCATGGTGTTGAAATCGCGCGTGACCACGTCACAAACGCGCAAAGAGCAGTTGAAAGAGCTGGCGCTGCAGGTGGTGTCAACGCAGGTCAGCGATGAAACCAATATCGTGCGCCTGATTGACCTGGCGCAGCAGCAGGGCCTGACGGTGTTTGATATTCAGCTTCCCTATGCGCTGGAGACTCAACAGCTGGCGGCCATTCAGAAAGAGTGCGCGGAAGGCATCGCGATTGCCCTGGTGGGTGAGCGTATGACCGTCACCATTCCCCCTAAAAGCTGACCGGTTGCATCGACCGGCCGCCCGTTCATGGTTAGGCAATTGACTGACCGCGATGGCCTAACCATGAACGTGAAATTCCGCGCTACGTATCGGCCTGCCTTTAAAGCCGGGTCCCGGCATTGGGGCCGGAGCGCAGGGTATAAATACTGTCTATATGAATGAGCACCGCGTATTTCGGCGGCTTCATTCCATTTTTTTCTGCAAATGCCAACGCGTCGTCAAACGGCTTGCCCGCCAGGAACAGTTCCGGGGTGCCGACGAAGCGGTAACCGTCCAGCGCCTCGCGGTCGATGACCACGACGGCCATTTTCGATCCCTCCCTGATATTTTGCAGCGTCTGGCCACCGGTATTTTCGTTGTAAATCAGCGTACGGTCATCATAGAGGCGCAGAGAACGTTTGGGGCCGATATCGGGCACGCCGTTCGGGCTGCTGGTTGCCTGTACAGGCAGCTGTTTGGCCAGCATTTTCTTCATGTCGTCATTCAATTCATTCATTGGCAGATTACCCCTCAGGTCGTGGTGTCGTTGTTAATGCACGGTGGCGGAATGGTTTACCGTGGGTGCGCAGACGCTGGTTTCCGGCAGCCGGTGTTCGCGTAGCACCTGCAGCGTCTCTATTCGGAAACGCAGCAGGTGCCGTTCGGCGACCTGCTGCATCTGTTCGCACAGCGAGGTATCGTCCATCACCTGCTCGATGGCGAGCCGGGCCTGATGCACGTGCGGCTCAACGCCGCGCAGGGGCTTTTGCCGCAGGCGCAGATGGGTCATGTTGTTGAACGTGACGATCAGCGCGGCAAGGGCTGACTCGAAAATATTCAGCGCTTCAAATCTGGCGGTATAGTCCGCATTTAACCAGGGTTTCTCGGCGAGGATCGCCTGAGCGACTTCCAGCGCCTGTTGATAGTGCGTCATTGCCAGGCGATCGCGTTGCTGATTGAACGCCGTGTTGCCTTCGGCGATCAGCGCTTCCCAGGCGGCAAACAGGGGGAGTGCGTGCAGCAGTTTTTCAGCCATGAAATGCCTTCCATTTTCAGCCTGTCTTAACAAGACCTCCTGATGTTTGCCATCGGGGGCCTCACCTGTGTCCTGCCGGTGATGCTATAAATGATAATGATAATTAATTGCATTTAAGATCGCAAGCATGGCAATTGACCGATCAACAACGGGGAGAGAGGTAAAAAAGAGGGAAGCGGCGAAACGAAATGCGGCTGCAGGGCAGCCGCATTGGCAGACGATGTTAGTGCAACATAAACCAGCCGGCAGGCAGCGTGGCCACCAGCAGCAAGAAGATGCTGCTCTTTTCCAGGCGATTCAGCAGATTGATATCCCGGTGGCCGCGGCGGGCATACATGAACACCAACAGCCCTGGCGCATACAGCAGCACCGACATCAGCAGGTGCATCAGCCCGGACGCGTACAGCAGCCACAAACCATAGACGCAGGCGCCGGTCGCGGCGAAGATCAGGCGCTTGTCGCGGCGGCGGTAAGCCACCTTGAACAGAAACGCGCCGACCAGGAAGTAAGGCACCAGGATCATTTCTGAAGCGATGGTCAACAGCGAGTTGTAGTTGCTGCCGGTCAGCCAGATCAGCACCAGCGCCAGCTGCACTGCAATGTTGGTCAGCCACAGCGAAGAGGACGGGGCGTGATGGCGGTTCTGCTTGCCGAACACGCGCGGAAACGCGCCGTGCTGCGCGGCCAGCAGCGGCACTTCGGCCGCCATGATAGTCCAGCTCAGGTAGGCGCCGCACACGGAAATGATCAGGCCGGCGGCGATAAGCACGTCTCCCCACGGGCCGATCAGTTCCACCATCAGCACCGCCATCGACGGGTTGCGCATTTCGGCCAGTTCGCTGCGCGGCACCACGCCCAGCGACAGCAACGTGACCATCAGATACACCGCCAGCGCCGACAGCACCGCCAGCATGGTGGCGCGGCCCACGTCTTTCTTATTGCGGGCGCGGGCGGAAACCACCACGGCGCCTTCCACGCCGATAAACACCCACAGAGTGATCAGCATGGTGTCCTTGACCTGTTCCCACACCGGCTTGCCGAGGGCGATGCCTTTGAAATCCAGCGTGAACACGTCCATTTTAAAGGCGATCGCCGCCAGAACGGCGAACATCCCCAGCGGCAGCAGCTTGGCCAGGGTGGCCGCCAGATTGATGCTGGCCGCGGTTTGCACGCCGCGCAGCACCAGCGCATGCACGATCCACAGCAGGGCGGATTCGGCGATCAGCGCCTGCCAGGTATTGCCGTCACCGAGAATGACGCTGCCGCCGCGATCGGTGAAGATACTCAGCGCCGCGAACACGATCACCAGATACGAGACGTTGGCGATCACGGCGCACAGCCAGTAACCCCAGGCGGAGCAGAAGCCCACCAGCTCGCCGAACCCTTCCTTGGCGTAGGTGAAGATGCCGCCGTCCAGATCCGGACGCAAACGCGTAAGCAGCAGCATGGCGAAGGCCAAAAACAGAATGCCGACGCCGGTGATCCCCCAGCCCAGCAGCAGCGCGGCGGGGCTGGCGACCTGCGCCATGTTTTGCGGCAGACTGAACACGCCGGCGCCCAGCATCGAGCTGAGCACCAAAGCGGTTAGCGCGGTAAGACCGAGTTTTTTTTCCAATGACGGATCCTGAACGCAGAATAAACAACTGGGAGGGAACTGCTTGGCGGCAACAATGTATTAACAACCACTGCGCGAATAGACAATAGCCCTAAAAATTGGCGCAAATTTTACGGAGGGATGATTAGAGATGCAATGATTGAATATGCGGAATTTACAAAAAACTATTCAACGTGCGATGAAAAAAGCGGCAATAAAAACGGGCAGCTCAAGGGCTGCCCGATGGTAAACCGAAAAGCGGGTTTTATTTGAACAGATCGGCGCTGACGGTCAGGTTGCCGCCGCTCTTGTTCTGCCACTGACGGGTGACGTGGTAGTACTTGGCGCCTTTCTCGGCCGCGCGTTTCGCCACTTCGGTGGAGACATCGGTCATGCTGTTGAAGTGGCCGGTGAAGGTGACGGAATCGAACGGCACCATCTGCGCGGCGGTCACGTTGTTCACTTCCTGGATCTTGGTGCCGTTAGGCAGCGTGACGGTATAGCGCTGGCCGGTAGAGGACTGGGTTTCGAAGAAACGGCCCACGTCGCGGCTTGGCGAACCGGAAGACGCGACGCCAGGAATTTCGACTTTCGCGGCAGCGGCGCCACCGGCGGCCAGTGCGGCGCGGCCGGCGTCAGAATCGGCCGGAATGGCATCCGGGCTCTGCACGCGGCGTTTTGGCGCATCGGCCTTATAGATGTAGGCGGTGACGAACTGGTTACCGCCGGAGTTGGCGTCAACCTGGCGCACGATGAAGAAGGATGCAGCGCCTTTTTTCTTCGCTTCTTTGGAGATGGCGTCGTTGATGTCCGGCTGGCTGCGGTAGAAACCGCTGACGCTCACGGTATCGTAAGGCTCCAGCAGATAGGCTTCATCTTTAGGCAGTTCGTTCACGCCGTTAAATACGCGGTATTTTGGTGTTTTGCTCACTTCTGGCGCATCTTTATGATAAAGGTCTGCGGTGACGCGCCAGTTGCCGCCGTTGTTGCTGTTGTTGCTGTCCTGGATATAGAAGGAATCGGCACCCAGTTTGTCTGCACGGCGGGATACGGCGTCGACGGCTTCATTGATGGCATTGAAGCGGCCGGTAATCGTGATGCGATCAAACGGCTTCAGCGCCGCTGCTTTCTCAGGAGTTAACTCTTGCGCCGCATGAGCAGACAGCGCGGTGAGTGATAACAAGGCTGACGCGATGATCGTGGTCTTCAGCTTCATAAAAAATCCTTTCGCCTAGCGCATTAACGTTTATAACGTACTGAACTGTTTAAGTGTAATTCAGCCGTCGATTATTACATGTAATTCTGAAAACTGTCTCAGCATTTTATGTTATCCCGTGCGACAAATCGCCGACGGTGGCGCGGGCCGCACGGATGGCGCCATCGTCATAAGTTTCCATAATAAAGGCTCTGGTGTCATTAATGTTAATTATTCACAAAATGATAACTTTTATGCTTTTTCGCCGCGCGTGGCCATAAATCGTTACGCCGGGCGTAAACCTCTTGTCACGCAGAATACGCTGTTCTGTATGGATTTTTTCACGGTAAATTGCGATTTGTCATATCACGCGCGGCGTTTTTATGTAAAAACAGAGCTGAATGCGTAAGCAATTATGGATCATCGACCTTATTTTCAGTAGGTTATAGTTGGCGTCTGAAATCAGTGCGGGCAAGTTAACGCCTCGCTCGCCGCTGGCGTCATGCTATGGGCAGGAAAATAATAAACATCATCCAAGACAGGTGAGAAGGGAACATTATGCGTATTGGTGTACCAAGAGAGCGGTTGGCCAATGAAGCCCGGGTCGCAGCCACGCCGAAAACGGTGGAACAACTGCTGAAGCTGGGTTTTACCGTCGCGATTGAACGCGGGGCGGGCAAACTGGCCAGTTTTGAGGACGTCGCCTACGAAGCCGCCGGTGCGGCGCTGGTCGACGAAAGCGAAGTGTGGCAGTCGGATCTGATCCTGAAAGTCAACGCGCCGCAAGACGACGAGATCGCCTTGATGCGCGAAGGCAGCACGCTGGTCAGCTTTATCTGGCCGGCGCAAAACCCCGAATTGATGGCCAAGCTGGCGGCGCGCAACGTCACCGCGCTGGCGATGGACTCGGTACCGCGCATCTCGCGCGCCCAGTCGATGGATGCGCTGAGCTCGATGGCCAACATCGCCGGCTACCGCGCGATCGTCGAAGCGGCGCATGAGTTTGGCCGCTTCTTCACCGGCCAGATCACCGCCGCCGGCAAAGTGCCGCCGGCCAAGGTGATGATCATCGGTGCCGGCGTGGCCGGCCTGGCGGCGATCGGCGCCGCGGGCAGCCTCGGTGCCATCGTGCGCGCCTTCGACACCCGCCCGGAAGTGAAAGAGCAGGTGCAGAGCATGGGCGCGGAATTCCTCGAGCTGGATTTTGAAGAGGAAGCGGGCAGCGGCGACGGCTACGCCAAAGTGATGTCCGAAGCCTTTATCAAGGCCGAGATGGCGTTGTTCGCCGCGCAGGCGGCAGAGGTAGATATCATCGTCACTACCGCGTTGATCCCGGGTAAACCGGCGCCGAAGCTGATCACCAAAGAGATGGTGGCGTCGATGAAACCGGGCAGCGTGATCGTCGATCTGGCGGCGCAAACCGGTGGCAACTGCGAACTGACGGTGGCCGACACCATTACCGTGACCGACAACGGCGTGAAAATCATCGGCTATACCGACCTGCCGAGCCGCTTGCCGACGCAATCTTCGCAGCTTTACGGCACCAACCTGGTCAACCTGCTGAAGCTGCTGTCGAAAGAGAAAAACGGTGAGATCGACATCGATTTCGACGATACGGTGATCCGCGGCGTTACCGTGGTGCGCAGCGGTGAAGTCACCTGGCCTGCGCCGCCGATTCAGGTCTCCGCCCAGCCGAAAGCGGCGCCCGCCGCCGCACCGGTGGCCAAACCCGAAGCCAAACCGACCTCGCCGTGGCTGAAGTACGGCCTGATTGCCCTGGCGATCCTGCTGTTCGGCTGGCTGGCGGATGCGGCGCCGAAAGAGTTCCTGTCGCACTTTACCGTGTTCGCGCTGGCCTGCGTGGTCGGTTACTACGTGGTCTGGAACGTCAGCCATGCGCTGCATACCCCGTTGATGTCGGTCACCAACGCGATCTCAGGAATTATCGTGGTCGGTGCGCTGTTGCAGATCGGCCACGGTGGCTGGGTGAGTTTCCTCTCCTTTATCGCCGTGCTGATCGCCAGCATCAATATTTTCGGTGGGTTCACCGTCACTCAGCGCATGCTGAAGATGTTCCGCAAGAACTAAGGGGTAACAAATGTCTGGAGGATTGGTTACAGCTGCATACATTGTTGCCGCTATTTTGTTTATTTTCAGCCTGGCGGGCCTGTCGCGCCATGAAACGTCGAAGCAGGGCAACCTGTTCGGCGTCGCCGGTATGGCGATCGCGCTGATCGCCACCATTCTGGGGCCGGATTCCGGCAACGTCGGCTGGATCATCATCGCCATGATCATCGGCGGCTCGATCGGCGTCTATCTGGCCAAAAAGGTCGAGATGACCGAAATGCCGGAGCTGGTGGCGGTGCTGCATAGCTTCGTTGGCCTGGCAGCGGTGCTGGTCGGTTTCAACAGCTACCTGGATCACGGCGCGCCGATGGAGCCGGTGATGGCGAATATCCATCTGACCGAAGTGTTCCTCGGTATCTTTATCGGCGCGGTAACCTTCACCGGTTCGATTGTCGCCTTCGGCAAGCTGCGCGGCATCATCTCTTCCAAACCGCTGATGCTGCCGAACCGCCACAAGCTGAATCTGGCGGCGTTGGTGCTCTCGTTCCTGCTGCTGGTGGCGTTCGTGCGTACCGACAGCGTGGGCTGGCAGGTGGTGACGCTGCTGCTGATGACGGCGATCGCACTGGCGTTCGGCTGGCATCTGGTGGCCTCGATCGGCGGCGCCGACATGCCGGTGGTGGTGTCGATGCTCAACTCCTACTCGGGGTGGGCGGCGGCCGCGGCGGGCTTCATGCTGAGCAACGATCTGCTGATCGTCACCGGCGCGCTGGTGGGCTCTTCGGGTGCGATCCTGTCTTACATTATGTGTAAGGCAATGAACCGCTCGTTTATCAGCGTGATCGCCGGCGGTTTCGGCAGTGACGGTTCGTCTACCGGCGATGCCGAAGAGATGGGCGAATACCGTGAAACCACGGCGGAAGAGGTGGCCGAGCAGTTGAAGAACTCCACCTCGGTGATCATCACGCCGGGTTACGGCATGGCGGTGGCGCAGGCGCAATATCCGGTGGCAGAAATCACCGAGAAACTGCGGGCGCGCGGCGTGAAGGTGCGCTTCGGCATTCACCCGGTCGCGGGGCGTTTGCCGGGCCACATGAACGTGCTGCTGGCGGAGGCGAAGGTGCCGTACGACGTGGTGCTGGAGATGGATGAAATCAACGAAGATTTCCCGGATACCGACACCGTGCTGGTAATTGGCGCCAACGACACGGTGAACCCGGCGGCATTGGAAGATCCGCGCAGCCCGATCGCCGGCATGCCGGTATTGGAAGTGTGGAAAGCGCAGAACGTGATCGCGTTTAAACGCTCGATGAACACCGGCTACGCCGGCGTGCAGAACCCGCTGTTCTTCAAGGAGAACACCCAGATGCTGTTCGGCGACGCCAAAGACAGCGTGGAAGCGATTCTGCGGGCATTGCAGAAGTAGTTGAGCAACCAAAAAAACGGGCCGCTTATTAGCGGCCCATTTTTTTATGCGTGAAGGCTAATCTTCGTCGTCGTGCTCATCGTCTTCATCCGCCTCGATCGGGCAGTTGAAGTTCTCCGGCTTAATCACCAGCAGATCGCATTTCAGATGGTCGATCACATGTTCCGCGGTGTTGCCGATAAAGGCCGCCGAAATGCCGGTGCGGCCCAGGGTGCCCAGAACCACCACGCCGGCCTGCAGGTGTTCGGCCAGATCGGGGATCACCTCTTCCGGCAGGCCTTTTTCCACGTGGGTGAACTCTTCCTTAATGCAGAATTTCTGCCGCAGCGCCTTCATGGCGATCAGATGCTGGCCGCGAATGGCGTCGTTGTAGACGCTCGGATCGAAGTCGGGCAGCTCGATGGCGATGTTGATCGGGGTAACGGGATAGGCGCCGACCAGGTGAACCTCGGTCTGGTTGACGTTCTGCGCCAGTTCGACGGTTTCTTGCACCAGTTTGATATTGAGCGGGTCGTGATAGGGTTCTTCGCTGGCCAGGTTGACCGCCACCAGCGCTTTGCCGCCTTCTGGCCAGGGTTGGTCTTTTACCATCCACACCGGGCAAGGGCATTTGCGCAGCAGGTGCCAGTCGGTGGGGGTGAAGATCACCGACTCCAGCCGGTCGTGCTGGTGCGCCATTTTCAGCAGCAGATCATGTTGGCCGGAAAGCACTTCCTGAATGATGGCTTCGAAGGGGCGGTTATGCCAGACCACTTTGATTTCGATCGGCACGCCGTCGTTGAGATAGAAGCGGCACTGCTCGTTGATCCAGGCGGCGCGTTGGCTGATCACACCTTGCCGCATCGCCGTTCTTTCGTCCGGGGAGAGCAGGGTCGTCATTTCGTAAGAGAAGTCATAAATGGGCAGGAAGGCTTTGATGCGCCCGCCGTTCCGTTTTACCAGGTACACGGCGCGGCGCAATGCCGGCTGATCGTCCTGATTGGGGTCAATAGCCACCAGAAGATTCTGATACTTCGCCATAGGGCCTCCTTACAGCTGAAATCAACAGTCTGTTAATTTACAGAGTAACCCAACATTGAAAAACAGAACAACAACAGAAGCGTGCCGGATCAACAATTTCGGTGAAATGTTGATCCGGCAGGGGAATCAGGCGTTGACGGTCACGTTGATGCGTGGCGTACCGGCCAGCACCGACAGGGCGTCGGCGTTTTCGATGGTGATGTATTTGCCTTTCACGCTGAGGATTTCGCTTTTCTGGAAGCGGCCCAGCAGGCGGCTGATGGTTTCCACCGTCAGGCCGAGGTAGTTGCCGATGTCGCCGCGGGTCATGGTCAACCGGAACTCGCGCGGCGAGAAGCCACGCTCCGCGAAGCGGCGCGACAGGTTGTAAACGAACGCCGCCAGGCGCTCTTCGGCATTTTTCTTCGACAGCAGCAGGATCATGTCCTGGTCGCCTTTGATCTCGCCGCTCATCAGTCGCATGATCTGCTGACGCAGATTAGGCATTTTGCCGGACAGATCGTCGAGGGTTTCGAATGGGATCTCGCACACCATCGAGGTTTCCAGCGCCTGAGCGAAGCTTGGGTGCTTCAGACCGCCGATGGCGTCGAAGCCCACCAGGTCACCCGCCAGGTGGAAACCGGTGATCTGCTCGTCGCCTTGCTCGGTGATGGTGTAGCTTTTGATGGTCCCGGAACGGATCGCGTACAGCGATTTCAGCTCGTCGCCGGCCTTGAACAGGGTCTGGCCTTTCTGGATGGGCTTTTTCCTCTCGATAATGTTGTCGAGCTGGTCCAGCTCGTGGGCATTAAGGGTGAAAGGAATGCACAGCTGGCTGATGCTGCAGTCCTGGCAATGGATCGCACAACCACCAGACTGGATACGACGAATCACGCGTTTTTCCGGGATCATAGATTACGCTCATTCAATAATTGATATGAGTCAATTTTAACATCTTTTGCTGCAGCTGATAAGGGTGGCATTAGCATGAATAGGGGTATTGTGTGCGAATTTTGCGCACACATGCCGCCGATTATTCTGTATCGCGCTGAAGTCGCTAGATTTATTTGGCACTTATGCGCAACGTGCGGTCGCCATTCCGGCGGCATAAGGCAGGGCAATCGGCGCGGGTGGTCTGCGCGGCTCGCATTGACAGGTTTTAGCGGCGTGAATCAATCATCCTTTGACACATTTACTGGCGAAAGCTTGTCGCATTCATCCGAATCCTCACCGCAAAGCCGCGCCGCATCGGCGTTAAGCTGAAGGTCAGAAAGGCAGGTGAACGATCCTGTTCGGGAGTGGATGATGAAAAAGCGCATACTGTTGATGGCGGCCGCCGCGGTGTTGATGACGGCCAGCGCCGCCGCCTTCGCCCACGGCTATTACGGCCACGGCTACTACCGGCACGGCTA
This sequence comes from Serratia sp. CY84636, assembly GCF_052166245.1. NCBI lineage: Bacteria > Pseudomonadati > Pseudomonadota > Gammaproteobacteria > Enterobacterales > Yersiniaceae > Serratia > Serratia sp. CY84636. The sequence continues at coordinate 913,106 of NZ_JBJNOX010000002.1, read as the reverse complement.
TTATTACGGCGGGCCGCGCGTGGTGATCGGCGTGCCCTGGGGGCCGCCGCCGCTCTATTACCCGCCGCCGCCGGTGGTGTATGTCACGCCGCCGCCGCCGCAGACCTATATCGAAAAGCCGCCGAGCTATGCCTACTACTGCCGCCGCCCTGCGGGCTATTACCCCCAGGTGCCGCGTTGTCCTGACGGTTGGATGAAGGTGGTGCCAGACGGTCCGTTCTCCCGGTGATTAAAGGCGGTGCGTGATGAGACACTCTTTTGCTTTCCCGATAGTGGCGCTGGCCGGGCTGTTGGCCGGCTGCGTCTCTGCGCCTTCCGGGCCCGGGGTCACCGCGCTGCCCGGCACGGGGAAAAGTTACGAACAATTCAATCGCGATGAGGCCATGTGCCGCGGCTATGCGCAAAACAGCCTTGGCAGCGGCGCGCAAACGGCGGCCAATTCGGCGACGGGAACGGCAGTGGCGGGAACGGCCGTCGGCGCGGCGGCAGGGGCGTTGATTGGCGCCGCATCCGGTCATGCCGGCCCCGGCGCGCTGATCGGCGCGGGTGGCGGGTTGCTGGTCGGCAGCGCGATGGCCAATAACTCGGCCTGGCGCAGCAGCGATGACCTGCAAGACCGCTACGATACCGTGTATACGCAGTGCATGTACGCCAAAGGTAACAAGGTGCCGGTGGCCTACGGTTATGGTGAGGCCACCTCATCGCCGGTGCCGCCGGACTACTATCCCGCCGCCCCGGCGGAGGGCGTCCCGCCGGACTATGTGCCGCGCTAGCGCGAGAGCAGATCCTGCGGCAGGTAACCTTCGTGCTGCAGCAGCCACTGCTTGCGCTGCACGCCGCCGGCATAGCCGGTCAGCGCGCCCTGCGAACCGATCACCCGGTGGCAGGGCACCACGATGCTGATCGGATTCGAACCGTTGGCCATGCCGACCGCGCGTGAGGCGGTCGGGCGGCCGATGCGTTGCGCCAGCTGGCCGTAGGTCAGGATCTCGCCGCAGGGGATTTGGCGCAGCTGTTGCCACACGGTGCGTTGGAACTCGGTGCCGGCGGTCATCACCGGCAGCCGATCGATAATGCCCAGTTCCCCGGCGAAATAGCGTTGCATCGCGTCGGTCAGCCCGCTGGGATCGCGCTGCTCACGCAGGGTGAAGCGATCGGCGCGGTAGTGGGTATTCAGCAGCTTCATCAGGCGCGCTTCGTGATCGGTCCAGTCAATCGCCCGCAGGCGCCCCTGTTCATCGGCAATCAGCACCAGTTCTCCCACCGGCGTGGCGGTACGATCAATCAAAAAAGTCTGCATCTGGATCACTCCTCGGTTTGGTATGGCGATTATCGCATGAAAGCGGGGGAAGCGATGGCGGATTTCGGACATGCTGATGGGCAACCGCAGGGTTGCCCAAATAGCCGGCTCAGGGTAAGCCGGGGAGTCATTGCACGTTAAATTTATAAAATAAATTTATAAGTCATCAAGACAAGTTGTGTCTTGTTTATTATTTCATCAGACATTAACGCGTTGGCGTTACTTATAGCTGATGGTCACGCGCTTTAAATGGGGATCGTTATTCACCATTTCGCTGGTGACGGCAGAGACTAATTCTTTTGGCATTTCTTTTAACGAAGAGGAAATATACCCGTTCTGATATTCCGTCACTTTACCGAAGCAGTTGGAGATAAGCTGTTCATCCTGATGTGTGATGGTGCAGGCCGGGGTGGTAATGGCGCCGGTGAAGCGCACGACGCCGGAGGCGACCGGGTTGCCGGAAAGCGGTTTTGCTTGCAGAGCGAAGGGCAGAATGACCAATGCGCTTAATACGGCTAAGTAATGGTTCATACGCTGTTCCTCTCAGAGTAAAAATGCTGCCAATTAAAAAACAAGCACGCTTGTTTTCATCAAATAAGCTATTTCGCTTGGCGAAATAAAAACGAATGGGCAAAAATCCTACTGCCTGCATCCAATGAATTTGATAATAGGGAGGTAGGGTGAGTAAAACCATGATTTGGATCATAGTGAAGACCGGTTAATGGTTTCCGGCGCGGTCAGGGTAAAAGGCTGTGATCGTTCTCTCAGGAAAGCGGGAAATGGCGGGATGTTTTCGCCCCCGTGGTGCAGCCACGAAACCGGGGGCGAGCGCGGGGTTACAGCATGCCGCTGCTGCCGCAGATGCGGATCTTTTCCGCCACCACTTCTTTCATCGCCAGCTTGCCGGGGACGATATATTTGCGCGGGTCGTTGGCATCCGGGTGCTGTGAAAAGTAGCTTTTCACCGCATCGGCGAAGGCGATTTTCAGTTCGGTGGCGACGTTGACCTTGCAGACGCCGAGCGAGATCGCGAGTTTGACCATCGCCTCCGGAATGCCGGAGGCGCCGTGCAGCACCAGGGGCACGTCCACCTGTTCGCGGATCAGCGCCAGGCGCTCGAAGTCCAGCTTCGGCTCGCCGTGATACAGGCCGTGGGCGGAACCTATCGCCACCGCCAGCGAATCGATGCCGGTGGCGGCGACGAACTCGCGTGCCGCCACCGGGTCGGTATAGAAACTGTCCGCCGTATCGACGATCAGATCGTCTTCCTGCCCGCCCAGGCGGCCCAGTTCCGCTTCCACGCTGGCGCCATAGCGGTGGCACAAGGTGACCGCAGCAGCCACTTTGGCGATGTTCTGCTCGAACGGCAGATGGGAACCGTCGATCATCACCGAACGGATGCCGCTTTTCACCTTGTGCTCGATGTCGTCCAGCTCTTCGTGATGATCCAGATGCAGCGCCAGCGGCAAATCGTAGCGGTGCGCGGCCGATTGGCAAATGCCGATCAGGTAGTCGGTGCCGGCGTAGCTGAAGGTGCCGGGCGTGCCGGCCATGATCACCGGCGAGCGCAGCTCGGCGGCGGTTTCCGCCACCACCTGCACGGTTTCCAGATTGTGAACGTTAAACGCCGGGACGGCGTAACCCTGGCGCTGCGCCTTGAGCAGCATTTCTCGGTTGGCTATCAGATACATGGGATCTCCTTACTGCACGGGGGAAGGGAAACGGTAAATCGTCACGCCTTTCACCACCCGGTTAACCTCGCCGGTGGGGCAAGGGTTGTCTGGGGTCAGCCCCAGCGCCAGCGAACTCTCGAAGGCCAGCATCTGGGTGAACAGCAGATACGGGAACAGCAGCCAGATATCGTCCGTGGCCTGATGCATAGGCAGCAGGGCATCGGACGGTGTCCGGGGCTGGCCGGTCAAACCGACCAATTGCATCGCCAACCCGTCGCGCTGCAGCTCGTTCCACAGATCGCGGTCATACTGGCGGGCGTAGTCGTCGTGGGAGAACATCACCACCACCAATGTTTGGCCGTCGACCATAAATTTCGGGCCGTGGCGCAGGCCGAGCGGCGAGTCGTAGCGCGTCACGATGCGCCCGGCGGTCAGCTCCAGCATCTTGAGCGAGGCCTCTTCCGCCAGGCCGGTAAAGCAGCTGCCGCCGAGGGTGATATAACGGCGGAAACCGCTGGCGGCCAGCGCCTTTACCTGTGGCTGCAGCGTTTCGCGCAGTGCGCGGCAGCGCTGCACCATGGCGTTCAGCGGCGCCTGGGCGGCCTCGAGCGAAAGCGGGCCGAGCAGCAGCGCGGCGCTCAGCATCATGCAGCTGAAGCTGGAGGTCATGGCGAAGCTCTGATCGTTGGAGCCTTGCGGCATCACCAGCGAACAGACGTTGTCGCGCCGATGCGCATACTGCGCCAGCTTGCTGTCCGGGTTGCAGACCAGCATCAGGTGGTAGCTTTCCGGCAGCAGTTGGTCGGCCAGCTCCACCGTCGCCACGCTTTCCGGGCTGTTGCCCGAGCGGGCGAAGGAGACCAGCAGCATCGGCCGCTCAGGATCGAGATACTGCCGCGGGTTGGCGACGATATCGGTGGTGCCGTAGGCCGCCACGTCGCGGCCGGTTCGTTCGCGCAGCCAGGGCGCCAGGGCGCGGCCGGCGAACGCCGAGCTGCCGGCGCCGCACAGCACGATTTGCAGCCGAGGATTGGCCAACAGCGGCGCCAGGAACGGCTGCCACTGCGCCTGTTGATCCTGCAGTTGCCGGTGCAGCGCCGCCCACAGATCCGGCTGCTGCCAAATCTCTGCGGCGGTGTGCCAGGCGTTGCGCTGCTTCAGCCAATCCGCCTCGTAAGAGAAATACGCGTTCATGATGACAACTCCTTAAAAGCCTCGGTTAACGGTCGGCGATAATCACGTCGATCCCTAAATGGTGCAGCGCCTGCAGATAGTGTTCCGGAATGCGGCCGTCGGTGACCAGGCGGTGGATCTGGCCGATTTCGCGGATCATGCAAAAGCTGGTGCGGCCGAATTTGCTGGCGTCGGCGATGGCGATCACTTCGCGCGCCACCTCGCACATCACGCGGTTCAGCTGCGCTTCGCCCGGATCCGGCGTGGTGATGCCGCCCGCCAGATCGAAACCGTCGACGCCGAGAAACAGCTTGTCGAACCGGTACTGGCGCAGCTGCTGTTCGGCGGCGGGGCCGTACAGCGACCAGGCCTTGCGGCGCACGCTGCCGCCGACCACCATCAGATCGATCTGCTCGTTGTTGGCCAGCTCGAAGGCGATGTTCAGCGCGTTGGTCATCACCACCAGATCCTTTTTCCCCGCCAGCTGCGGCGCCATCTGGCTGGTGGTGGAGCCGGAGTCGAGGATGACGGCGTCGCCGTCTTCAATCAGCGCCGCCGCCGCGCAGGCGATGGCGTGTTTTACGTCGCGGTTGATGCGGCCCTTGTCCTGCAGCGGGCGATCGAAGGCGAACTGTTTGTTCAACATGGCGCCGCCGTAAGCGCGCACCGCGCAGCCGTGTTTTTCCAGCTGGCGCAGATCGCTGCGGATGGTGACGCTGGACACCGAAAACTGCTGGCTGAGCTGTTCCACGCGCACCGAGCCTTCGCGGCACAGCTGGTCGATAATTAATTCCCGGCGTTTTGCGGTATTGATCATTAACGCAGACTCCTGATTTACCTGTAGCCGTGCCCGACCGCGGCTTAATAAGCCGCAGCGATACCGACCGGAGCGCTTTCAGTTGTTCGTGGCGAATTACAGCAAACGAAACACTGAAATGCAATCGATTAATTTTAAAATATCTATATCTATCAGTTGGTTATATTTAATTTTGCTTTCGGTTTAGCGGTAACCGAAAGCGGTATTAACACAAAGTGAAAACGGCAAATTCGTTATTTTTCAGTCGACAATTCTCGCGATGGCTTTATTCGGCCCTGCGGCGGCGAAAGCCGCAGCGATCATTCGACAGCCGCCGGGCTTTCACTGTTTTTTTATGCCGCCGCCTGTAATAGCGCCGCGCCACGCACGCCGCTGCTGTCACCGTGCACCGGTGGGAATACCGCTGCCGGTTCCACGCCCGGCAGCAGCCAGTGCCGCATCGCCGCCGGCAGCAGCCGATACAGCTCGCCGACGTTCGACAACCCACCGCCCAGCACGAAGGCATCGACGTCCAGCAGCAGCTGCAAACCGGCCAGCGCGCTGGCCAGAATGTCGACGTAGACGGTCATCAGCCACTGTGCGAGCGTATCCCCCGCGCGATAGCTGGCGACCAGCGCCGGCACGTCGGCGGCCGGATGGGCAAAGTGGCGGCTCAGCGCCAGCAGCCCGCTGCCGGAGACGTAGCGTTCAAAGCAGCCGGTCAGCCCGCAGTTGCAGCCGAACAGCGGCAGATCGTAGCGCTGCGCCAGCTGGGCGGAGATCGGCATATGGCCCCATTCGCCCGCCAGCCCGTTGCGCCCCTTGTGCAATTGCCTGTTCACCACCAGGCCACCGCCGGCACCGGTGCCGATGATGGCGCCGAACACCAGCGGCAGATGGGCGGTTTGCGGCGTGCTGGCTTCCGACAGCGCGAAACAGCGGCAGTCGTTCTCGATGGCGATTGGCCGCGCCAGCGCCTGCGTCAAATCATCCGCCAGGCAATGCCCGGTCAGGCAGGGCACGTTGACCGCCAGCTGGCGGCGGCTGACGGGGTCGGTGATCCCCGGCAGGCCGATGCCGATGCTGCCGCGCGTATGCAGCTCGCGGTCCGCCTGCTTGACCAGCCCGGCGATGCAGGCCACGAACTCGCCATAATCGCCGGTTGGGGTGTGCACGCGCTGAAGCAGCACCTGATTGAGCCGGCGATCGTAAGCGGCCATTTCGATCTTGGTGCCGCCGATGTCGAAGCCGTAACGCATCTCTCTCGTGCTCATGGTCAGGCTCCGTTCAGGGCGATCACCGCCGCTTCGCGGCGCGCGCGTTCGGCGGCGAACACCATCAGGTGGCTCTCCAGCGCTTCCGCCGGGCCGGCCAACACCTGGCTCGGATCGTTGGTGCGAATGGCCGCGATAAAGTGCTGCATCAGGTAGTAGTCGCCGCCGCCGTGGCCGGCCATGGCGTGCAGATCCTGGCCGGCGTCGGTGTCGTAATGCGTTTCGCCGTCGTCGAGGAACGAGGTGATGCGGATATGGCGGCCGTCGCCTTCCAGGCAGCCGCGGCTGCCGAAGATGCGGGTGTGGCGATCTTCGTGGCGGGTAAAGGCCGTCATGGTGAACGACGCGGTGCGGCCGCCGGCGAACTGCATGTTGACCACCTGATGATCGACCACGTTATTGTCGCAGCGGTAAACGCAGCGGCCGTAGGGCCCGTCGCGCAGCGCCGCCCGCAGCGTCGTCTGGTCAGGTTCTGGCGTCAACACGCGCAGAAAGCCGGGCGTGGCCTTGTGGTCGTCGCCCAGATAGATGCGTTTGGCGGAATAGGGGCAGGACGCCTCCACCGCGCAATCCAGGCAGTTGTCCGCCGCGCCGGCCGGTTGGTTTTCCCGGCGGAAGTGGCGCAGGTTGCCGAAGGAGCTGACCTGTTCGCAGGGCTGCTCCATCACGTAGCGGATCCAATCGATGTCGTGGCAGGATTTCTGCAGCAGCATAAAGGCGGCCTGCCGATCGTTGCGCCAGTTGCCGCGCACGAAGGAGTGCGCCTGATGCCAGTAGCCGACCGGCTCCAGGTGTTGCAGGCTGACGATGTCGCCGATCGCGCCGTCGCGCAGCAGCTGCTTGAGCTTTTGGGTATAGCGGGTGTAGCGCAGCACGTGGCCGACCGAGAAGATCAGCTTTTGGCGCACCACCTCGGCGACGATGGCGCGGCACTCGTCGGCGTCCGGCGACAGCGGCTTTTCCAGCAGCATGGCGTAGCCCTGGCGGGCGAAGGCCAGCGCCGGTTCCAGGTGCATCTGATCCTGAGTGCAGATCAGCACCGCGTCGGCCAGCTTGCCGGCATCGGCGGCCTGGCGCCAGTCGGTGAAGACGTTTTCCGGTGCGATGGCGTGCTGCGCCACGAACTGCTCGCGGTAGGCGTCGCGCGGTTCCGCCACCGCCACCACCTGCATCAAATCGGGGTGCGCCAGCGCATAGCGCGAGTAGATTTCACCGCGCGCGCCGGCGCCGACCACCAGTACCTGCACCGGGCGCTGGGCAACGTTGTTGGGTTGTGTTGACGACATTGCTGATACTCCGCTGTTGTTATTTGAGGTTTTGGCCGCTGAGCTCGTCGAACAAATGTGCGCGCGTCAGATCGAATGCCAGATGAATGTTTTCGCCGAGGCGCGGTTCCCAATCCGGCAGCGATGCCATGCGCAGCACGAAGCGCAGGTCGGCCAGTTCGCAGTGCAACAGCTCTTCGTTGCCCATGCGCTCGATAGTGACGATCTGCGCCGGGAAACAGTTGGCGCTGCCGGGCGTGCACAGCCGCAGGGACTCCGGCCGGATACCGAGGCACACCCGCGCATGCGGATAGTCCGCCAACTGCCGTTGCAGCGCCGGCGGCAGCTCGAGCGGGTGCTGCAGGCCGATGCGCAGCCGCACCGTTTGGCCGTCGCGCACGATCGCCAGATCGTGCAGGTTCATCGACGGGCTGCCGATAAACTCGGCGACGAAACGGTTGGCGGGGTGGTGATACAGGTTGATCGGTTTATCCACCTGCATGATGGCGCCGCGGTTCATCACGCAAATGCGATCGCCCATGGTCATCGCTTCGACCTGATCGTGGGTGACGTACACCATGGTGGCGGCGGCGCCTTCCTGCTTCAGCTGATTGTGCAGTTCGATCAGCTGCACGCGCATCGACACTCGCAGCTTGGCGTCGAGGTTGGACAGCGGCTCATCGAACAGGAACACTTTGGGTTTGCGCACGATGGCGCGGCCGACCGCCACCCGCTGGCACTGGCCGCCCGAGAGCTGGCCCGGCTTGCGCTGCAGCAGGTTGGTGATCTCCAGCTTTTCCGCCGCGTCGCGCACCCGGCGGTCGATCTCGGCCTTGCTCTCTTTGCCGATCAGGCCGAACGCCATGTTCTTGTACACCGTCATGTGCGGGTACAGCGCATAGTTCTGGAACACCATGGCGACGCCGCGATCCTTCGGCATGCTGTCGTTGACGCAGCGATCGTGGATCAGGATCTGCCCCTCGCTGACGCTCTCCAGCCCGGCGATCATCCGCAGCAGGGTGGATTTGGCGCAGCCGGACGGGCCGACGAACACCATAAATTCCCCGTCCTCAATGTCCAGATTGACGCCGTGCAGCGCGTGGAAACCGTTGGGGTAGACTTTTTTAACGCTGTTTAACTGAATTCCGGCCATGTCATTTACCTTGTCTGCGCGTTAGCCTTTCACCCCGGCGCTGGCGATGCCCTGGATGAAATAGCGTTGGAAAATAATGAACAGCATCAGCATCGGGATCACCGCCATCAGCGCCCCGGCCATCAGCAACGGGTATTCCACCCCGGCGCGGCTGGAGAGCGAGGCGAGGCCAACCGGCAGCGTCAGCTTCTCGGTGGTGGTATTGACGATCAGCGGCCACATCAGGTTGTTCCAGCTCCACAGGCCGTTGATGATGACGCAGGCGATAATGCCCGGCCGGATCAGCGGCAGCATGATGCGCCAGAAGATGGCGAAGTAGCTGTAGCCGTCGATCAGCGCCGCTTCCTCCATCTCCTTCGGCACCGCCAGAAAGAACTGGCGCAGCAGGAAGGTGGCGTAGACGCTGAAAATGCCCGGCAGCACCAGCCCGGTGATGCTGTTGACCAGCCCCAGCTTCTGTACCACCAGAAATTGCGGGATCAGAAACGCCTGGCCGGGCACCATCAGGATCGACACGCACACCAGGAACACCGCGTCGCGGCCGCGAAAATGCAGGCGCGAGAAGCCATAGGCGGCCAGGGTGGCGATCGCCATCTGCAGGGTGACGGTGAAGAAGGTCGCCAGCAGCGAGTTGAGATAAAAACCGGCGAACGGGATTTCGTGCATCACCCGGCCGTAGGCCTGCAGGCTGGGGTGCGCCGGCAGCAGCGTCAGCGGGATCTGGATGCTCTCGGCCTGGGTTTTCAGCGAGGTCACCAGCATCCAGATAAAGGGCACGACCGAGGCCAGCGCCGCCAGCCCCATAAACAGGTACACCAGCGTTTTCTTGCTTGCGTTCATGTGCAGCTCCTCAGCTGACTTTCAGGCGCTTGCCGATCGCCATTTGAATCAGGGTGATCACCAGCGTGACGGCGAACAGCACCACGGTGATGGCGGAGGCGTAGCCTTTTTCCTGCAGGTAAAACGCGTACTTGTAGAACAGGTTGGTGACGGTCATCACGTCGTTTTCCACCAGCGCGCGGTCGAACATCAGGAACACCACGTCGAAGATTTGCAGGATCTCGATAAAGCTCATCACCGACACGAAGAACAGCGTCGGCACCATCATCGGCAGCGTAATGCAGAAAAAGCGCCGCAGGGTGCCGATGCCGTCGATATCCGCCGCCTCGTACAGCTGGCGCGGAATACTCTGCAGCCCGGCCAGCAAAATGATGATCTTCAGCGCCAGCGACGACCAGATGATGATGATGGACACGCTGATGCGCACCACGTCCGGATCGGACAGCCAGGCGACCGGCGCAATGTGCAGCAGGCCCAGCGCCTGGTTGATCAGGCCGAAATCCTTGTTGAACAGCCATTGCCACACCATGGCCACCGCCGCGGGCATGGTGACCGCCGGCAGGAACAGCAGGGTGCGCAGCAGGCCTTTGCCGCGGATGTTCTGGTTGAGGCCGATCGCCAACAGCAGCGACAGGCTCAGGCTGATCGGTACGCACACCACCACGTAGAACAGGGTGTTGGCGGCGGCGGTGTAGAAGTCGTCGTCTTCGAACAGGTTGAGATAGTTATCGACGCTGATGCTGCTCCAGCGCATGAACTGGTTCAGATCGGTAAAGCTGTAAAAAATGTTCTGCAAAAAGGGGATCAGGTAAAACACCGTGACCCCTAACAGCAGCGGCAGGATCATCACCCAGCCCCAGAAGCGTTCGGCGCGTTCGAGCCGATTGAGCGCGGGGCGGGCGGTGCGCCGGGATGATTTCAGGGTGACCGTAGCCGTTTCTGCCAGTGACATGTTGCCATTCCTCACCTATCACTTTCAGCGTGGGTCCACCGCGGCGCACACTCGGGGTAGCGCGCCGCGGCGGGGCGATTACTGCTCCATGACGCGCGCGATCTTCTTGACCGACTTGTCCATTTCCTGCTTGGCGTCCGCGCCCATAAAGATTTTCTTCAGGCTGGCGATCCACATGTTCTGCCATTTCGGCGTATTGGTGCCGGCGGTGGGGTAAGCCTGGGTCACTTCAAGGGTCTGGATATAAGGCGAGACGTCGACTTTCTGGATCTGCTGCGCCCAGACCTTGGCCGCCGTCTTGTTGGCCGGGATCACCACCTTGGCCAGCTCCGCCTGCGAGGCTTCGCTGCTCATGAAGGCGATATATTTCCAGGCGGCCTGTTTGTGGGCGCTTTTGGCCGACATGGCGAAGGCCAGGCTGTGCGCTACGCCGGACTGGCGTTCAATTTTCGGCATCATTACCACGCCGATGTGATCGTTGATCAGTGGGTTGTTGGCGAACGGCGCCGCCAGCCAGGAACCGGCATAGACCATCGCGGCGCGGTTGGACTGGAAGATGTTCTCGGTTTTGACTTCGCTCATTTGCTGGGCGCTCGGCATCAGGCCGTCTTTCATCATGCCCTGCAGCTGCTGGTAGACCCAGATGGATTTGTCGTTGGCGATGTCGGTGGGTTGGCCGTCTTTCGGTACGATGTGATTGCCGTTTTGGAACAGCAGGTTCATATAGCTGTCCTGGCCGTCGATGCTGAGATCCATCACCAGCGGGAAGGCGGCGCCTTTCAGCCCGCTTTTCAGGGCGGTGGCTTTGTTTTTCAGATCGTCCCAGCTCCAGTCGCTGGTGGGGTAGCTGACGCCGGCCTGATCGAACAGTTTTTTGTTGTACCACACGGCGATGGAGTCGACGTCGCGCGGAATGGCCATCTGTTGGCCGTCGTACTGGTAGGCTTTCACCGAACTGGCGACCACGTCGTCCAGCTTAAGGCCGCTGTCCTTAATATAAGGCGCCAGCGGCTCCATAATGCCGTTTTTGGCGTATTGCACAAAATAAGGCATATTGATCCAGAATATATCCGGCGCCACGCCGCCGGCGGCGGCAGAATCCAACTTAACGAAATATTGCGCAGAGGGCGTTAATTCTATTTCTATTTTTATATCCGGATTGGCCTGTTCAAAGCGTTTGGCGATCTCCTGTTCGGCAGGTAATTGGTTTCTGTCCCAAACGGCATAGCGTAATGTTATTTTATCTGCAGCGTGGAGCAGGGTGGGTAATAATAATGCGCTGGCAAGAATAGAGTGCGCCAGCAGGCGTCCGGTATTTTTTATCGGTGACATTGCTTTCCCCTCGGTGAGCGACGAATAACGTTTTTCGCAACGTAAATTCTTTCTATCCCTTAACTTTCAATGTGTCAATACACCCCCGGATGCCCAAAAATGGGGCGAGAATGTTTCACTGTTGTTAAAATCGAAAGGCTTTCACGGCCAAGTGAAAGGTATGTTTGTTCACATTTCGTTAACCCGATGATGGGTTTTCTCCCTGCTGTCGCGGCATTTAGCGGCCCTCGCAGGCATAGGAATAACTGATAACCCTTGCACCATAATGGGGATTAAAAACATTTTTATTGTGCAAGCATCAGCTTCTTTCATTTTTGTGATGCAAATAAACAAAAAAATCGGGTCGCGGCAGTCAAAGAAGGGTATGGGAACGATTTTTATTACCGGCTATTGTCTGTGGCGATAAAAGGCGCTAGCCTGAATTTCACCGTGTTTATTCATTAAAAATAAAGAGGGCCGAACATCATGCGCCTGTCTCTGGTATTTACTCATTGCCTGGAGAAAGTATTTCATCGCCACAGCGTGCCACCTATTTCCGTGGAGGAACGGCTGAGCGGGTTAAATAACGAGGTGCTTTCCTGGCAGGCGGTGTATTGTTTGCAAACGCCCGGCAACGAAACCCGCCATGAGCTGTGTTATCAACTCGATGGGCCGCTGGCGGAGTATATCAGCGTGCGCCAGGTGCAATCGGTGCCGAGCGGTTTTCCCTGTTATCGCGAGACCGACGAGAATTACCTGACGACCGAGCCGGGGTTATTTCCCGATCCGCTGATGCCGCTGCCGCAACGGCGTTTTTTCGCCGCCTGCCGCTATTATGGCAGCCTGTGGCTGACCCTGACGCCGCCGGCCGATGCGCAACTGGCCGGCGACTTTCCGTTGACCCTGCGGCTGCTGGATGCCCAGAGCGGCGAGGCGCTGGCCGAGGCCACGCTGACGCTGCATCTGGTGCCGGCGGCGTTGCCGCCGCAAACGCTGTTGCACACCGAGTGGCTGCACACCGACTGCCTGGCGGATTACTACCGTCTGGCGGTGTTCAGCCCGGATTATTGGCGCGCAGTGCGCCACTTTGTGCGCTGTGCGGTGCGCGCCGGGGTCAATATGCTGCTGACGCCGCTGTTTACGCCGCCGCTGGATACCGCCGTCGGCGGCGAACGCACCACGGTGCAGCTGGTGAGGGTGACGCGTTCGGCGCAGGGGTATGGCTTCGATTTCAGCCGCCTGGCGCAGTGGGTGGCGCTGGCGCAGGAAGAGGGCATCGAGCACTTCGAAATCGCGCCGCTGTTTACCCAATGGGGCGCGGCGCATGCGCCGAAGATCGTGGTGGAGGAGCAGGGCGAGGCGCGACCGCTTTTCGGCTGGCACACCGATGCGCAGGGCGAACCGTATCAGCGTTTCCTGCAGGCGCTGCTGCCCGAATTGACCGCCTGGTTCCGCGAACGGGGGCTGGAACGGCAGGTGTGGTTCCATGTTTCCGATGAGCCGACGCTGGACAACCTGGCGGCCTATCGGCGCGTCGCCGCCGCGCTGCGGCCGCTGCTGGACGGCTTCCGCACCTTCGACGCGCTGTCGGATTTCGCTTTCTATCAGCAAGGCCTGGTGGAAACCCCGGTCGCCGCGACCGATCATATCGATCCCTTTATCGAACACCGGGTGCCCGGCCTGTGGGCCTATTACTGCTGCGTGCAGAAAACCGAGGTCGCCAATCGGTTCTTCGCCCAGCCTTCGGCGCGCAACCGCATATTGGGCGTGCAGCTGTATCTGTACCGCATTGCCGGCTTCCTGCATTGGGGATTCAACTTCTATAACAGCGCCCATTCGCGCGAGCGCATCAATCCGTACGCGGTGACCGACAGCGGCCATGCGTTTCCCTCCGGCGATCCGTTCGTGGTCTATCCGGGCGAGGATCTGCAGCCGGTGGAGTCGCTGCGCCTGCGGGTGCTGCACCAGGGGCTGCAGGACATGCGTGCGCTGCAGCTGCTGGAGAGTCTGACCGACCGGGCGACGGTGGAGACGCTGATCGAACGCGAGCTGGGCATGCGCATCACCTTCAAGCGTTATCCGCACCAGGCCGGGCCGCTGCTGCGCCTGCGAGAAGCGGTGAACCGCCGCATCGAAGCGTTGCTGGCGCCGATGTGAGGGGCAATGGGGGCGAAAATGCGTCTTTCGCTCCCAAATCGCCATTACTTTGCTATACCTGATAGTCGATGGATTCATTTTATTGTCATGTAACTGACACGTCAGAGTCACGGCTCTGGCTTAAGTTTGCAGCGACTACGTCAGGAGATAACGCGATGTTCAGCCTGGATTCTCTGTTGCAAGATGCATTTCCACACCGCAATACCCCTGCCTGGCAGCGCAGCCTGCTAAGAACCCTTCTCTTCGAAAAAGAATTCAAACAGTTCGCCGCCGACTATCCCCACCTGAAAGGGCTTGATCTGATCGAGCAGGTGGTGGACTACTTCAACCTCAGCTGCGAGCTGGTGGACGGCGATCTGGAAAACATTCCGAGCCAGGGGCCGGTGGTGCTCGTGGCCAATCACCCGATCGGTTCGCTCGACGGCCTGGTGCTGCTGCGCGCCGTCGCGGCGGTGCGCCCGGATGTGAAAGTGGTGGCCAGCCAGCTGCTGACCTACATCGAACCGCTGCGCAACCTGTTCGTGCCGGTGGATAACGTCGCTTATAAAACCAGCCGCAAGCAGATTGAAGGCATGCAGCAGCAGCTGGACAATCAGGGCGCGCTGATCCTGTTCCCGGCAGGCGAAGTGTCGCGTATGAGCCCGAAGGGCATCCGCGACGGCCACTGGCATACCGGCTTTCTGCGCCTGGCCGCCAAGGCGCGCGCGCCGATCGTGCCTATTCATATCAGCGCGCGCAACAGCAACCTGTTCTACTTTACCTCGCTGGTCTACCGGCCGCTGTCGACGCTGTTGCTGGTGCGGGAAATGTTCCAGCAGCGGGGCGGGCGCATCAAGATCCGCATCGGCGGCCGCGTGCCGTTCGCCAACTGGCATGACGGTCACACCAGCGCCAAGGATCTGGCGGAGCGTTTTCGCCGCCATGTGTATCGCCTGGGCCAGGGCAAGCCGGGGCTGTTCGCCAGCGAATCGCCGATCGCGCTGCCGGAAGAGCGTTTGGAGCTGAAAAAAGCGCTGGCGAACTGCGAACGCTTGGGGGTGACGCCGGACGGTAAAACCATCTACCTCTACCGCCGCCACGATGAAGCACGCACGCCGATCCTGCGTGAGCTGGGGCGCCTGCGCGAGATCGCCTTCCGTGCGGTAGGGGAAGGCTCCGGCCGCCGCCGCGATCTGGACAGCTACGACGACGACTATTATCACCTGGTGCTGTGGGATGAGGAGGAGCTGGAGATCGTCGGCGCCTATCGCTTTATCCCCACCGCCGAACAAATCGAACGCAAAGGGCTGGAAAGCATCTACAGCAATAGCCTGTTCCACTACGACCGCGATATGGAACCGATCCTGGCGCAGGGCATCGAGCTGGGGCGCAGCTTCATTCAGCCCGCCTATTGGGGCAAACGCGGGCTGGACTATTTGTGGCTGGGCATCGGCGCCTACCTGTCGAAATACCCGCAGTACCGTTATCTGTTCGGCCCGGTGTCGATCTCCGGCGGCATGCCGCTGGCGGCGCGCGATCTGCTGATCGCCTTCTATCGGCTCTACTTCTCGCCGGATCATGCCTTCGCGCAGTCGCGCCGGCCTTATCCGGCGTCGCTGCCGCAGGTGCTGGCGCAGTTTGCCGGGGACAACTACCAGGAAGATCTGGTGCGGCTGAAGAGCCTGCTCAGCAACATCGGCTGTTCGATCCCGACGCTCTACAAACAGTACACCGAGCTGTGCGAGCCGGGCGGGGTGCAGTTTATCGACTTCGGCACCGATCCGGCGTTCAACAACTGCATCGATGGGCTGGTGCTGGTGGACACCACGCGGCTCAAGCCGTCGCGCTATCAGCGTTATATCGCGGTGCACCAGCCACAGCCAGCCGAGACGGCATGATTGTAGTCTGACTCATGCCTTTTTGATCTAAGCACGACCTTGGGGCCGGCGACGGGATAGCGCTACGATAAACGTTTTGCTTTCCACCGCCGGAGCCTTGCATGCCTCACTCGTTTATCCCGCCGTTATTGTCCGCCGATGAACCCTCTGCCGCCGCCGTTGAAATCCCGCATGGCAAAGCGCCATTTTTGCTGCTGTGCGATCACGCCGGCAAGGCGATACCGCAAGCCCTCGGCGATCTCGGCTTACCGCCCGGAGAGATCGAACGCCACATCGGCTGGGATATCGGCGCGCTGAGCGTGTCGCGCCATCTAAGCCGCCAGCTGGACGCAACGCTGATCCATCAGCGCTATTCGCGGTTGGTGATCGACTGCAACCGGGCGCCCGGCATCGCCAGCTCGATCCCGCACTTGTCCGAGCTGACGCCGATCCCCGGCAATATCGGTATCGACGCCGAACACGCGCTGGCGCGCGAGCGCGAGGTGTTTTTGCCGTATCACCACGCCATTGACGATCATTTAGGGCAACGTCAACTGCGTGAACTGCCGACGGCGGTGATCGCCATGCACAGCTTTACGCCAGTGTTCAAGGGGGAATCGCGCCCCTGGCAGGTGGGGCTGTTGTTTAACCGCTACCCGGAGTTTGCCCATCTGCTGGCCGAGCTGCTGCGCGAAGAGGGGGATTTGCAGGTGGGCATCAACGAACCTTATGCGATGACGGACGCCACCGACTATACGTTGCCGGTTCATGCGGAACGCCGCGGTTTGCCTTATGTCGGCATCGAAATTCGCCAGGATCTGATCGCCGACGAACGCGGGCAGCAGGCGTGGGCGAAACGTTTCGCGCGCCTGTTGCCGCAGGCCTGGCAACGCTGGCAAATTTGACTTTAGGAATATTCCCAGAGATGATAACCGTAAGGAATACGTAAGACGTCATTAGAAAAAAAGTCAGGAGAGACGTGTGGAGCACAGCGATAACGGACTGTTTATCAAACGGGAGCGTTTTGAAGTTCTGGCGATTCTGCGTGAAATTTGCAAACAACGCACGCCGCTGCGCGTAGAAAATCAGCAGCACCGGTTTCAAAGTCTGTTATTGAGCGTCGGGCCGGACAATATCGTGTTTAGCGGTGAGGAAGCCGCGAGCGCCATCGACGGCGCCTGCACCATCGTGATTGAAAGCAACGACGCCAAAATCGAGTTTTCCGTCGGCCAGGCGGAGCTGACCGAACATCAGGGCGTCCAGGCCTGCTCGACCCGTCTGCCGCAGGAGCTGGTCTATATTCAGCGCCGTCGCCAGTTCCGCATCACCACGCCGCACTGGCGTCAATTCTTCTGCACCGGCGAATACCCGGACGGTACGCCTTATGAGCTGCGGATCCACGATCTGTCCGCCGGCGGCGTCGGTTTGCGCTTCGACGGCCCGCTGCCGGAATTCTTCCAGCCGGGTTTGCAGTTCAAGAAAGCGCTGCTGGATCTGGGCAGCTACGGCAGCTTCAAGGTCAACATGGAGCTGGTGGTGGTCAACGACGATCAGGAAACTGACGACAACGATCAGGTGGTACACTTCTCGCGCCTGTCATGCCGCTTCCTCAAGCTGGGGCTGGCGATGGAGCGCAAAATCCAGAGCGCGGTGTTCGCCTTCGAGCTGGATTTCAACAAAAAGAAAAAACGCTGATCCTCTGTTCCGGCGCGTCGGGCTGGATGCCGCCCGGCCGCGCCGCCATTCTCTCCCCGTTCAGGGGACGTAAATAATCTCGAAGCTGGACGTATTGTCGTAGGAGGACTTTTTGCCGCCGTCGACGTAGATAATCTGCAAATCGTAGTGATACACCAGCTTCTTGTCCGGATGCAGGATCAGTTCCAGCACGGAAATCTTCACGTTAACCGATTGAACGGGGTGCTCCTTGTCCAGCTCAATGGTCTGATTGTCGATGCTGACCAGCATGCGCTTGATCGGCCGCGGCCCGGCGGGATCGTAGGCGCCGGCATCGCTGCGGAATTCCACGGTCTTATTGATGTCCGCCGGTGCGGATTGCTTGATGAAATCCGGCAGCCTGTTCTGGTATTTGGCGTCCAGCGCCAGCGCCACGGGCAGATTATCCGGGTTGAAGCCGGTGAACTGCACCGCCAGATACCCCTTGAGCAGCAGGTTTTGCGGCGACCGATCGAAGAAGGCATCCCAAATCAATCCAAATTGGCTGGCGGGCAGCGTGAATGAATCCACGATGCCGCTCTGCAGATTGATCAGCGCGTTTTTTTCCTCCGTTTTGCCGTCCGGCAGCCCCAGCAGCAGCGTCAGGGTGTCCGCGTTGGCGAACGGTGCCAGCTTGCCGTCCGGTTGCATCTGCGTGAACTGTGCGGTGGCGTCGCCGATGCGCGCCTGATTGACCTTGGGTGACAGGAAATAGTCGAACGTCACCTCGACATCGTTGAGCGAGGTTGCGTGCGGCGCTGCAGAAAACGAGATAGACAGCATCGGTTTGTCGTCGTCGGCGGCGTTGGTCGCCAGCAGGAAAGTATCCGGCAGGTAATAAAGATAGTTTTTTCGTACATAGTCCTGATAGTAGTTGTACCACAGATGCCCGAAGGCCAGCGGCGTGAGGATCAGCTGCAGGCGCGGTGGCGGCGGCAGGATGCCCTGATAGATATAGGGATAGTAGTTCTCGGCGAAGTAGAAGACTTTCGGCGAGGTGATGGTGTTGAGGAGCCCGTTATCGGTGACGATGGCGACCACCAGCGTGGTTTGCGAGTCATAATCCGACAGCGCTCGCAGCAGCGCGTCACGCTGTTCCAGGCGGTCCAGGTCGAGCTGGGCGCGGTAGCGGGTCGGCGGGACGTCCAGCAAAACCTGTTCGAAGATCATTTCTTCAACCTTGCCGAAAGTGCTGAAGGTCAGCACCACGTAGGGCACCTGCTGAACGGCGCGGCTGAGCGCGAAATCCACCGTCATATGCCAGCGCGTACCGTCACTGCTGGTGGCGATGCGATAGCGCGTCTCTCCCGAGACGACTTCGGTACAAACATCGGCCTGCAGTTCGTCGGCCACCGGCGCGGGCGCGGCGCGGTAGCGCAGACGGGGGGCTTCGGCGTCGGGAAACTGTTCGCGCGCGTTGTCCAAAATGACCTTGTTCAGCGTCACCAGATCATTGAGAAAGATGTTCATAGCGATCCTCCAGGGAAGAAAGGCGTGCCAGATGTCTGAACTGGTTCAGGCAGGCGGAAGTCCAAAGAAAATGACCGTCGTGACGGCGATAGAGCGGGCTTTCGTCGTTGGTCGCCGGCAAGCGCCAGGCGGCCAGCGCATCGATCGCCGGTGCAAGCTGCGGCACCCCTTGCCGCCTGGCGTATTCCAGCGTACTCAGCCACTCATGCGGGTGGGCATAATAGGGCGTTAACGCGTTGAGGCGGTTGTAATCGCCGTCGCTCCAGCTCACCGCCTGATTCAGCATTTGGATAATGCGCGGATAGGCCGGCGGCGGGCTGCCGTGAGCGGCGGTCAACGTATGGATTAAAATCAGCGCGTTGGTATTCACGCAGCAGTCCAGTTGCGTGATGTCGCCGTCGTCTTTCATCCAGGTGTGAAAGGCGTAACACTCGGCCCAGGGATAGGGCGTCGTCTTCAGCCGCCGTTCGACGCGCTGTACCTGATAAGCCTGCATCTGCGCCAGCGTCTGTCTGGCTTGCGCCAACGAGCGCCGATGAAATCGATACAAGAGCTCAGTGATAATGGCGGTATCGTCGATGTCAGCGTCGATCCGCTGGCCCGCCATCCAGGCGGGGTGCTTGCCGGCAGGCCAAAAATGGAAGTGGTGCGGGCGGCTCTCGCAACCGAGCAAGAAGTCGAGCGCCAGTTCGATATGGGGCGCGGTCTGGGCGGTATAATCCAGCGTGCGCAGCACCTGGGCGGTGACAAAAGCATTTTCATCCTTGTGCCAGCGGCCATCCGGCGTTCTGACATGAGAGGGAAAGGCGCCGCTGGCACACTGCTGCGCCAACAGCTCCGCCAACGGCAATGGCACACGCGGTGCCGTTTCGCGCGCTTTGCATGGCAGGATTTCGAAATGCGCGTTTTGCGGGCTGAACGTGCAGCTGACGCTGTGATTGCCCTGGCGATCGCAGGAAAAGCCGACGACGTTGTACTGCAACGGAACCTGTTCGCTCACCGCGCGGTTAAGCAGCGGCATGGCTTGATCGGGCGCCAGCAGCGCGGTGATGCCGTCGAAAACGTGGCGGTTGTCGCCGAAAAAACTTGCCGCCATGGCGAACAGTGTAAAACTCTCCAGATTGCCGTCCGGCGCGTATCCCAGACTGAATCCGTAGGTGGTCGGGGGGAAGTCCCGCCTGTCCTGCTGCCGCAGCGCGCGGTCCAGCAGCGGCATCAGGGCGGAAAAACGGCTTTCTCCCTCGAACAGCCGCATGACGGAGAGGATATCGTCACGCGTGATCCGCGCACTGTGCCACTGGTAGTAATATTCGCGCGGAGAGTCGGCAGATTCCGGGTAATACCCCACCATCAGCAGCATCAATCCCGCCGCGCGGCGGGCCTCGGCGGTGAGCGGCCCTTGCAAGCCATCGGGTGCGGCCGCCATGTCCGCGGGGATTTCAACGTAGACCTTGGTTTTGATGGCGTCCGGGGCGTATTTTCGCCCCAGCCAGGCACCGAAACGCAGCGGCTGAACGCTTGCACATTGCATACGTCGCACCGCCTCCAGGCTGTTGGCGGGATCGGCGAGCGGGGCCGCGGTGATCGCCTCACAGTGTCGGGCAAAGGCGGCGGCGCTGCGGCGCTGCGCATAGCGCGGTAAAAAGGGATCCAGCGTGCAGGCGAGCCCCTGCGGTTTGGCCGACGACACGGTGAACTCCAGCGGGCTGCCGTTATAACCGAGCAGGCTGGTGGTAAACGCGACGGACAAACCGCCGGGCGTCGCCTTCGTCCGGCTGAAGCGGGCGACGTCCGGGGCCAGCGTGTTTTGCAAATGGGGCGCTTCCTTGCACAGGGCGTTGACCAGGGCGTTCCATGCCGCGGGTAACACTGCGTTGCGATCGATCATGGTGCTCACCTAAACCAGGTTGGGGATGACGATCGCCGGCGGGTTTTCGCTGCCGCTGCGTTCGACGGTTTCCCCGCCAACCAGGAAGTAGATCAGTGTGTAATTGACCGCCCAGGGCTTCTCCGTCAGACAGCGGTATTTGAACGTTTGGCTCTCGTGCGCGCCTTGCGTAAAGGTATATTTCTTGGTCTTGCGGCTTCCTTTGTCGTCCTGATAGCTCAGCTCCACCATGACCTGGTTACAGTTTTCCCACGAGAATTTGCGGTCGAGGAAGATACTGATCTCGTTGAAAGACAGCACCGAGCCGGGATCCATGTTCAGCAGGGTCGAGGCCGATTTGGACTGCGGCTGATAGCTACTGCTGCCTTCCCAGCCCGAGGAGGCTGCGGATTTGAACGCGAATTCGCTGGTGATATGGAACAACTCGTTCTTATCGCTGCTGCGGGCAATGCGTTTGGTCCATGTCCCGTCATCGTTGGTGAAAGGCGCGCCGGTATAAACCTGGTTGTTGTAACGGATGTTGAAAGTGGCGGCCTTGATACCGTACTCCTCGAAGCTGTCCGGCCCGAGCACGGTCAAATCCAGCTGTTGGAAGAACGGATCGTTGACGTTGACCTGAATAAAGTAGGGCGCGGTTTTCTGGGCGTGCAGGATATCGCTGCCGATGAAGTTTTGCGGCACGGCGGACTGGCTGAGGGCTTTCGACGAGGTGTAGTTGAAGTTCAGGCTTTTGGTTTCCTCGATCCGCACCAGCTTGATCTCCAGCGAAGCGCTGGGGAACAGGCCGCCTTTGCCGGTTTCTTCGCCTTCTTTCTTGTCGCTGGCGATCAGCGAATCCAGAATGGCGTCGCTGGCGGATTTCGCCTGCGGGTTGCTGTCGTCGTTAGGTTTGAGCGTGGCGCTGAAAAAGCTTTTCAAGATCTCTTCCTTGACGAACTGCAGTGCCCACTCTTTCTCTTTGGCCTCTTCGTCGCCCGGCATGCTTTCGGTGACCTTGATCACCAGTTTCTGATCCTGCTGCAGTTTTTTGATGACGCTGTCGAAGCCCAGCCAGAAGCTGGCCGGCGTCTCAACCGGAATGGGAATGTTGGCGCCGAATTTCAGATCGAATTCTTTGTAGATGCTTTCGAACTGTGCGGTCACTTCGACCTTCAGCGCCGGCGTGATGCCGGTGAAGCTGAGGTTATAGGCGACGGCGGCCGGCGCCTTGGCCTGGGTGAACGCGGCTTCGAGGATCACCGCCTGGGACGGCGTCAGCTTGGCGCTGAAAATGGCGCTGTTGTTGCCGAACAGGCTGGGGCAAGGGGCGCTGATCAGCTCACCGTTGGTGGCGCCCGCGTCGAGCACGAAGAAGTTCACCGTGCCTTTATCATACGGCACCTGGGCCTTGCGGGCATTCTTGGGATCAACGTTCAGTTTGCGCAGATAGTCGTTGAAGGCACGGTTCAACACCGCTTCGTCGATCGCCGTATTGACCTCGAAGTTGATGTATCCCCCTTGCGGATCGCTGGCGTCGCCGGTGTATTTGATCAGCGAAAACACCGGTTCGCCCGACTTCTGCGCAATGTGGATATCACCGGGCAGATACCAGAACTGGTTATCGTCTGAATCGTCGGCGAAGAAGGTGATGTTGTTGATGGTGGCGGTTTTGGCTCTGAGTAATAACATGGCGTTTCCTTAGTTAACTGAGGGTGGCGAGATCGAGAGCGTTGGCGTCGGTCGAGCACTGCACGTTTTCGGGCCGATCGCCGCCTTCGCCGGGTTGATAGGTAAACCAGATATCCAGACAGACGCTCATCTGCTCCGGATCAAGCTGATCGGCGCTGAAACAGCGCGGGGCGGCATCGGATTCGGTAAATTGAAACACCTGCTGCAGCGTTTCCGCCGGCGTGCAGGCGTAGCTGGCGGAAACGATGACCATTTCCACCCGGCGCCAGTCCATGTCGGCCGACAGCGTCAGCACGCGCTGGCGATACAGGGTCGAGAACAGGTAGACGTCCTGACCGGTCGGTTCTTGCAACTCGGCGGAAATATGCGGTGAGTTGACGGCGGCGCTGTAGGTTTTGTCGACGTCGAATTGGTATTCGTCCGGCTCCGGCAGCATGACCGGGTAGTGGGCTCGCGGGCTGGTCTGGTCAAGTTGGAAGCTGCGCGACACGCTGCTGTTCGGCTGTTGCCGGTGGCGATAGCGCAGCGTGACCAGCACGGATTGATAGCGCTGCCAGTCAAACTGTTGCGCTGCTTCGATCGCGAAATCATAGCGGCCGTAGAGCGACTCGACGTCCAGAAAGACCTCGCTCATCTCCGTTTGCAGGCTGCCGGAGCTGACCGAAGTCACGCCGCCTATCGACTGGTTGAAGTACACGGTGAAGTCATACTCGACCGGCCACAGCATTTTTCCCGTTTTCGGGTCGATCAGGCTGGGTTCCTTAAACGGTTTGGGCCCGAAGTCGTCGCGGGTAAATTTCAGCTGTCGGCTGTTTGAGCCATAGCGCAACCGGGCCGTCACCAGCAGGATATTGGCGTCAAGCGCATCCGACAGCAGGCTGACCCGCACCTCGCGATAGGCGAAAAAGTCATCCTGCAGATCGCGTTTGACGATCGCGCGATCGGCCTGATAGTCCGTGCCGTTGACCAACTGGGCGAACAGGGCCTGCGGATAGAGCGAACGCTGCACGACGGTGGTTTCGCTGATCTTGCCGCTCAGGCGGCGTTGATCGATGTTTTCAACCGAGACCTGTTGCAGATAAAAGCCGGCTTTGGGGCTTGTCTGCTGCGGTTCGTTGGCGATAACCGGCGTGAAGAACTGGCTGGTGAGGATCTGCGTCAGTTCGGCGGCCGCCTGCGCCATATGGCCGTCGGGATCGGTGTCCCTGACTTTGACGGTGACGATTTTCTCGCTGATCAACTGGGCGGATGTCTGCTCGATACCGACGCTAAAGATCAGCAGGTTAAAGCCTATCGAGCGCTGCAGGTAACGGTAAACCTGGTCCCAGTTGGCTTCCAGCTCGAAGGTGGCCGGCGGCAGTTGCTGCAGGTAGTCGATTTTGTAACTGACGGCGATCGGCGTCGAGGCCGGCGTGCGCATCAGGCTTGCCAGCAGCAGGATATCGTCGTTGTTGTCCAGTTTGGCGGACAGGTAGCAATATTGCTGGTCGCTCAGCGAGGTTTTGCTGGTCTGCCCGGGGATAAGATCGGGGATATTCAGCGTCGCGCTGCAGGCGATCGCCTGCAGCGGCAATAAGATCGCATCGCGCGGTATATCCGGGCTGGCGTCGGCGGCGCGTTGCGCCGCGTCGGGCGAACTGGCCAACTGGGTCTGCAACGACAGCGTGGCGTAGTAAAGATCGTCCGGTTGGTTGAGGTTTCTGAAAATTTGCAGTTGGACATCGGGTTGATTGCCTGCGGTGACCTGCACGCTCGGCGCGGCGGCACAGTAGTAATACACGGGCCGATCCGGGTCCGCTCGAATAAAACAGATGTCTTGCATGATTACCTGATCGCGCATAGCGGCAACCCCACGTCATCAGAGAGGGAGCCGGAGCAAGGCGTGCTTGCTCCGGCGGAGACCGGCCGTCAGAAGGTCACGACCACGATGGTGCTGGTGCCCGTGATCGGCTTGGTGACGGTTTTCTCCTGGTTATCGCCGTAATAGACCGTGGCGGTGTAGCTGATCTGCGGCTCGTTGCCTTTCTCTTGCTGCATCAGGTTGAATGTCAGGTACTGCGTGAGTGACTTGGTGTCGAACTCGGTTAACGCAATGGGCTGCGTCTGCGAGAAGTCCCATTTCGGGTAGTTCACCGTCATCTCGAAGGTGATCAGCGAAACGTCTTTTTGCGACGGTTTGAAGATGATGGTGTATTTCTGCTGCTTCGGCAGGGCGTTGGCGATCAGGATCTGATTGCCGCGTGTTTCGCCATAGCCGGGCAGCTGCGGGTTGCTTTCCACGCCCGGCGGGAGGTAGGTCAGGCTGTCGCCGTCCAGCGCATAGTAGTCGGCCGAATAATAAAGCGGCTTTTCCACGTTGGTGCCGATCGGATAAATAAACGGCACCGGCGGGTTCTTGTCGCTGATCACCTGGGTGTATTGCTTGAGCGGCACGCTGTGCTCTTTGTCTTCGTACTGGGTCTTGACCACGACCTGGCTGAAGACCTCCCAGCCCAGCGGGTTGAGCAGGGTGGAGATATCTGCGTAGACGATGCCGCTTTGCGCCGCGTTGATGGTGACCACCAGATCGTCTTTGACCTGGATGTCCCCAGACAGGTAAGGCCTGGCCTGCATGCCGGTGAAGTTGACGGTGTAATGATAACGGTAGGCGCGGCCGAGCTCGGGTTTGATAAACCACTTGTCGGTTTTCTTCGGCCCCGGATCCTTCGGCGTAAAGGTCAGCGTGCTCTTGAGATCGTCGTCGTATATCGCGGTGACCACGATATTGGCGATGTCATACTTGGCCATGTCTTCGGTGACGAAGAACTCCGGCTGGATGTACTGATAGAACGGGTCGTGGAGATCATACTCTTTGAAGTACTGATCCAAATCGGCTTCGCCGACGATTGAGCGTATCGACGGCAGCTGAGTTTGCGGGTAAATGGTGGAGGACACCACGGCGTTCTCTTCATATTCGCGGGTGAAGCTCAGAGTTTGCGAGATTTTGGACTGGAATTTTTCGAAGCTGCCGGCGTCGTTCAGCAAATTGAGACTCATGTCGATGCCGGTTTGGCTGCTCAGGATCTGCTCGACCTGCTGTTGCCCCCAGTTCCGCAGACTTTCCTTCCATTTATCATAGGCGGCGGGTTCCATGCCCATTTCTTGCGCCGTCAACCCGATCCGCACGTCCACCTTGATCGCTTCCTTGGCGTAAAACTCCTGCTCGATCTTTTTCTCGTCGGCCGACCAGGTGTGGTAGTTGATGGTTTGCGCTACGGACTTGGCCTGCTCGCTGTTGTAGGTGACGATCACTTTGGCCGCCGACATGGAGGCATCCAGGGAGAGGTCGAAGCGCACGCCGACGCTGGCGTTTTTATCGGTGCCTTTCAGCACCTGTTCAAACAGCGTGGCGCCTTCCCCGGTCAGCGACAGGCTGAACACGGTATTGTTGTCGCCGAGGCCGGAGGGGGACAGCGGCGTTGGGATCTGGCGATAGAACTTATCGTTGCCGTCGAGGATCAGCATGGCCTGCGCCGAGGTGTAGCGCGGCTGCATCAGTTCGATTTTTGCAGCGTCCGCCGGCATCAGTTCGCTGAGGAATTGATCGTCGCCCTTGTTGCCGTCGTAGAGCGCGACAAACCGGTTGAGCTGTTCATCGCTCAGGCCGGTATTCTTCTGCGCCTGGTCCATCGCGGTCTTCTTGGTGTTGTTTTCCGGGTCCGCTTCATAGGCCTGTTTTGCCTTGATGTAGTCGACAATGAGCTTGGATTTTTTATCCAGCGGGCCGTCTTTTCTGCCAAGGCCGTTATACAGCTGCAGGCGGATGCGGTCTTTCATTTCCGCATTCGGCTGCGGCAGCTGCACGGTGAATAGCGCGTAGCCGCCTTGCGTATCTTCGCTGCGGTATTTGTAAAACATAAAGCTCGGCGTATTGGTATCCCGTTTGGCAAACACCGGGATCTCCGGCACCACATAGAAGATATCCTTGCTGTCGCTGTCGCCGTAGCAGGTATACGCGTATTCCTTGACGCCCAAATACTCGGTGACGTCGATTTTTATCGATTGCTGCAAAGCGGTGGTTAACATAGGGCGGTCCTCTTGTTTATGTCACTTGTGGTATTGCAGTTTGATGGGGCCGGTGGTGGCCTGCAGGGGGCCGGAGTCGTAGTTTTTGGGGAATAGCGCCGCCGTTTTCCCTTGCCAGCGATAGTCCACCCGGCCGTTGAGGCCGGCGGCATGGGCGTTGATCCACCAGATGGCCTGCCACTGCGCGGCGGAAAAGGCGAAGGTGAAGTTTTGTTTCTTGCCCTGGCCCGCCGGGAGATAGCTGGCGCTGCCGGAGATCGTTTTGAATTCGGACTTCAGAGACTCGGCGTCGAACAGCAGGCTATAGAAACCCACATCCTGCGGCGTCAGCGCGATGGCGTTCTGCCACGCCAGCCGGCTCTCGAAGCTGGTGTAATCGGCGAAGGTCACCTTGAGTGCGATATCGCTCACCGCCGCTGTCGTTTCCAGCGTCACTGGCGGGAAGCTGGGCCACGCCATCGGCGCCTGTTGATCTGCCCAGCGCAGCTCTATTGCCATGATATTGAAGCCTTTCGGATCAAATCCCAGGCTGACGGTGCAGCGTTGAGGCTCGATCGGCTTATCCGGCCTGCTGGGTTCCGGCAGGGGCGTAGCGGTAAAGGAGATGATGCCGTCGGCCGGCAGCCGATTCAGCAGTTCGGCAATGTCGCGTTGCTGCTCCAGCAGATAGCGCTGGGGCACGGTGTCGTCGTATTCGATTTGGTAATTCAGCTTGTTGGGGATTTGTTCTGGCGACGAGATATTGCGTAGCGTGTTGGCGATCAACAGTGAGGCGGTGTTTACCAACGCCTGGCGAACGCGAGCTTGCGTCTGCTCTGAAGGCGCATTGTCGAACTGCGCTTGCACAATGACGACGCCGGCGTCGATTTGTTGGTTCAGCAGCCTGGCGATCGCTTCCGGTTGCCGCGCCTGCTCGTTGAAGGCCAGGGTGACAAACGCGACCCAATCGGCCTGCAAACGGGCATTGACGCGGCTGTCGACGCTGAACCGGCTGCGGGTGAGAAAATAGACCTGGTCTTTTGTTCCCTGGATCGCGCCCGCCAGCCGGCCAGACTCCTCATGGGTCAACGCCATTTTGGACTGTTCAAATTCGACGCTGTAGGCGGCAGCAGCCGGCCGCTGCGCGAAGTGCAGCCACAGCGATTGCTGGATCTCCTCCTGCTCCAGGGTGATGGTTTCCGGAGCGGGGACGAAATGGCGGCGGATATAGTCCTCGATCGCAGCCCTGTCGACCGGCAGCTTCGGTGCAATGAAGGTCGCCAGGCCGCCGCCGGGGCTGGTCAGCAAATGCAGCGAGCTGATCTTGCCGGCCGGCGTTTCCTGCACCACCTGCGGCGTATAGCTGCCGTAGGTGTAACAGCCGCTGGGGCGCGTTTGGTCGTGAAACGCCAGCGCGCGGTCAAGAAGAAAGAAGTTTTGCAACGTACGTTGCGGATCCAATTCGTCGGTCATGGTGTATCACCCTTGATATCGATCGTTTGGTCGCCGGTGACATAAGGCGACCAGGGGCCAGTGGGAGTCTTGTAGCGGAAGCCGGCGGCGAAAATGGAGGTGACGTTCCATTTGTAGACGAAGCTCGGCTGCGAATGCGTAAAAGTGCGCTCGCTGGTGCGCTCGCTGTCCTGCGGCTGAAAACTCAGTACGGCGCTGAGCGACTGCGGCGGCAGCCGAACGATGATCGTCACCTGCTGTGCGCCGAACTGCGGAAAACTGTAGGCGCCGATGGTGGCGTTTTGCACGATCGGGGCGGGTAACGGGACGGCGCCGTCGCCGGAAAGCGAATAGGCGGTCGCCTCGGCAAAAGTCGGGTCGCCCAGGATCGGTGCGCTGAAATAGGGCGCCGATGCGCTGAGCGCCCACGTTTGGCGCCAGTCGGCGGAGTAATAGGGGCCGCCAAGTCGGCTTTGCTGGGCGAACGTTGGGTCGAGATAAAGGGTCAGGAAGCGGCAAGGCAGCGCGGCGTAATCCAGTACCAGGTTATCCTCGTCGCAGCGACGTTGTTCGCCGGGCAACGTGCGGTAAACGCCGTCTTGCGGGTAATTCACGCGGATCTGGTAGAAAAACGGCTGTGCATCCAGCGCGCTGTTGTGAAACTTGAAGGTTAACCAGGTGCGGTCGGGGCGCAGCGCCAGCGTTTGCGTTTGCTCGATCGGGTAGATATTGCCGGGCGGTACGGTCAGCTGAATATCGATCGTAACGCCGGATTGCAGCCCCAGCGGGTAGGCGTAAAAGACGTTGATCTCTCGCTCTCCCGCCGGCAGCGGCGGTGCGGTGGTACGATGGATAATGGTATCCGGCGAAACTTTGGCGATCTGCTGCGCGGCGGCGAACGGATCCAACGTGAAGCAAAGTGGCCGCTGAGTCAGCGCGACATTGGCCAGATCGCACCGGGTCCGGCCGGTATGCGGGGGCGGCGTCAGAAGGATCTGCGCCACATTGCCGGCGGCGGGGCCGGCAGACGGCGCACCGTACAGGTTGTATAGCCGATCGAGCAAAGCCTGGCTGAGCAACAGATCCCCGGCCGGATCGTTCGCCGGTGGCGGTGGGTCGATGTCGAGCGGCAAGCGGGTGAGGTTGCGGCTGAGGTAGAGGGTCAGCCCGTCATAGGGAAAGACAATCCCGGTATCGCCCACGGCATGGGCACCTTCCACGCCGGCGGCCAGGGCCAGGATCAGCGCACGGGCATCAAATTCCACCCGGTAGGCCAGACGCGGCGATACGCCTTCGACGAAACCGTCCAGACGCGCGTTGAAGCCTATCGTCTCATCGAGCAGGGTGCGCTCGATCAACTGAGTGCTTGCCGCATTGAGCAGAATGATGAATTGACTGCACTGTGCCGAATACCAGGTGGTGTCGTAGTGCCGGCCGTACAGTTCGCTGTGGTAGTCGATAGGCACGTCGAATTCCAGGCTGCCCGGCAAGACCGGCAGCGCCTTCACCGCACAATCCGGATACTGTTGCTTGAATACCTGCAGGCTTTGTTCACCGGCGAACTGCAATTGCGTGGTGAAATTCAGCCAGCCGTAGAGGCTTTCGGTACTGTAGCTGCGCACGATATCCAGCGAGAAAGCCAACGGGTCGGCCACCAGAATGCTGAGCGCCTGCGGATATAAATAATAGGCGTCGTTTTGCCGATACGCGGCGACGAAACGTTGATCATCGCAGATAATAATGCGCTGGAAGTCGGGGTAGCCTTCATACATGATATTATTCTTCCGCTGCATTGATCATATTGTGGTAATCCTGGTGCCACTCGGCAGGCAGCGTTTTCAGCACGTTTTTAGGGCGTTGGTGATATTCGTCTTCATAGAGGTGTTGAACCAGCGCGTCACCGACCAGCACGCCGTTAGCATAAAAAGTACTGAGGGTGCATTGCGTTTTTTGCAGCGGAGAGTCAGCGCTGAGTTGCAGGTTATAAACGGTTAACTCACCGGACTGGAGAGAGAGGGCGGTAATTTCGCACTCACCGTGCCGAGTTTTAAGACGCATGCCTGAGGTCAATTCACGGGCAAGACAAATACCGTTTGCGGTGACGAAAGGGTGCCCCAGGCTGGCTTTTATGCGATATTCACGTGCCGCCTGGTCGCGGGCGGTAATATCAATGTAATGCTGCTCCTGCCCCGTGGTGATATTCTCAATGCGTCTGGGGTAGTTATTGCCGCAAATAACGAATTCATCTGCCGTGAGGGCCTTTATCGGCTTTTCTGTCCCATCCTGCATTAAAATCAACGTATCCTCTGCCAGGCAGCCATAAATAATCTGCATCGGTTTGATTTGTACGGTATTGAGCAGGCGGCGATCCGGATCGCTTTCTTTGGGCGCGTTAGTAATAAAGGCGGCGATGCTGCGGCCTTCGACATCAAGCGTAATTTTAAAAACGTAATAAACCATCTCACCGGATTCAAAATCGACGCGGTTGAATTTCAGCCAGTCAAGATCCCAGGTGATGTTATTTCCGCTGATTCGGGTTGCGGCAGAATTAAAAATATTATAGCCGCCGTAAGGGGTGATCGGATCGCCGCCGGCACGGGTGCGGATAAGATAAATGGTATTGCTGGCGTTGACCGGCTTGCCATTGCTGAGATCAATATTGCCAAAATAGGTGATGTTGCCTTTTATCGGCACTTTAACCGTGCCGTCCTGATCGTAGCCGGTGCGATAATCACAGTCGCCATCGTCACGCGTCAGGCAAATCTTGATCATGCGCTGGTTATACAGATTCCTCGGGGAATCGTTGATCATTTCTTTCGGGTAGCTTTGCGTCGTGACGATTTCGGCGCCGTAAACGGTTTGCTGGCCGACCGTTTGCGCGAAGGTATAGATCACCGTAACCGGAAAGCTGCCGCCGGTCTGGCTTTGCGGATAGTCACCGCTGGCACCGATGGTGCAGTCCGCCGTGTAAACGTAGTCGCTTTTGTATTCCACCTTGCCGACGTTATCGGCGCCGCCGTCGAACAGGCCGAGGGTTTGCGTCACATTGGTCGCCTGAACCGGCAGAGAGCCGATGGCGTCGGTTTGATAACGTTTACCGTCGGTGGAATCCAGCCTGACGATGCTGTACACCGGCTGAGCGCCGCTGGTGTTGGCCTCGCTCATCCGGCCTGCGACCCGTTTGACACGTTTCGTCTGCTGCCAGAGCTGGGTGAATTGCGGTGCGGCGGCGGCGGTGACGCCGGCCAGTTTTAATTGAATATCATAAAATTCGGTTAAAACCGGATCGCCTGGCTCGATAAGAAATACGCCGCTGTTCTCGTATCGGTCGATAACGTTTTTTACGATGCGTTTCTCATCTGACGTATAATCTTTTGCGAGCATAATATCGGCACCAATAAATTAATGGCATTGCCAGAGATGCACGCCATCATCATGGCGTGCCCATCGTTTTTAACAGGCGTTATTTGCAGGTTTCTTTACAGTAAGCGTAAATGGCGCTCAGGCAATCTGAAGATAAATACTGTTCGAATTCCGCATCGGTGGGTTCAATATCGACATCCAGCGTCATTGCATAAAGCTCTTGAGCAAACATGTCTTTAGTGGCAGCGGGTTTGTTTTTAAAATAGGCTTTTATTTTGCCTTTGCTCACTTTCCGAATCCAGGCAAACTCACCGCCAATGGCCACTTTCCCGGTGAAAGTGAAGTCTTTACTGGTATAAACGCTGATGTCATTGGGGTAAACCTGATATCTTACCACCTGTTCCACGCCGATATTTTGATTGGTTTCTTCCCATGTTTCTCTTTTTATTACATTCAACGCAAAGTTTTTTCCATCGACCGGGCCATCTTTAGCATCGGCGGTGCCGCCAAATAACATCGGGCAACCTCTGGCAAAACCTTCGTTCTTTAACCCTAATAGAATAAAATCGGAATTGCCGACAGCTTTGGGCGCGCTATCAAGAATGACATACTTTTTAATAGGCATAGTCAGATCCTTATACGCAGGATGGTATAAAAAGGAGGTGGTGAATCGCTTTGTCGCCGCGTTTTACTCACATTCAACAATAGCAATGGCGCCTGAAAAAGCAATACATACATAAAAATAAATTAAGTGTTTATTCTTGCATAACAGATAATCAATAAAATCACGGCGTTGTAAAAGAGGAGGAATAGTTTAAGAAATCAAAAAAACAGAATGTTTTTTGCGGTTTTTATTTTCTTATTGGCTTTAATTTTAATAAATCAATGTGTTGAGTGTGGTTATGATTTTAAATGGCTCTAATCATTAGTTGTTTAATCTTTTATATATAGTGAATTAATTTATCATTACTGTGCGCATCATTGACGGAGTAATAAATAAAATTCGCAGCGGAATGATTGCCACGGTGAGCAATCAAGACGGATGAGGCGGGGCAGCAGGCTGCCCCAGGTCAGGGTTTAGGTTAACGCCCGCAGGCTGCCGATCTCTTCCCAACCGAAATGCGCCGCTTCGGCCAGCACGTCGCACACTTCGCCGCCGGCGGCAACCACTGCTGCGTCGAGCGCGGTGCCGTGCAGCAGATGGCTCACCAGCAGTGCGGTGAACAGATCGCCGGTGCCTTTGACCGCCGATTTGACCTTCGGATGGGTAAAGCACTGCGCTTCCTGCCGGGTGACCAGCATTAAACCCACTTCGTCTTCGTGCTGTGCCACGCCCGGCGCGCTGGTGACCAGCACCCATTCGGTGGTGTCGTTCAACAGCGCCTGCGCGGCGTGTTGCGTCTGCTCCCGGCTGCTCAAAGAGCGGCCGCACAGCTGCTCCAGTTCGAAACCGTTCGGCGTCAGGCCGTTGGCCAGCCGCAGGAACGGCGAGCGATAGCAGTTGACGATGCGCTCATCCACGTAGATCCCTTCGCCGTAATCGCCCATCACCGGATCGATATAGATCTTTATCTGCGGATTGAGGGCGCGCACCCGCTGCAGCCAGTTGGCCAGAATATGGCACTGCATCACGTCGCCCAGATACCCGACGATCACCGCCCGGGTGCGTTTCATCACGCCGCGGGCGATCAGATCGTCGAGAAAGCCGCCGAACCACTCGCCGGAGATGACGCCACCGTGCGGTTTGCCGTAATAGGGTGGGCAGCCGAACAGCACGCTGGGCACCTGCAGCGCTTCCAGCCCCTTTTTCAGCAGGGCGCGGTAGGCGATACCGTTGCCGACGCTGCCGTAGACCACCTGAGATTGAATGCTGATCACGTCGATGGACGGTGACCGTAAGGGTGAAGTCTGTTGCATGAGTTACATCCTTGGTTCGTTATTATCCAGCCAGCGGGCGAACACCTGCCGCGCACGCTGTTCCAGCTGTGTGCCGTGGCGCGCCGCCTGTTCGCGCAGGCTTTGGGGCGCAACGCCGGCCAGTTCCAGCTCGCAGGCATGGCCAATCAGCCAGCGTTCGATATCGCGATGATCCGCCTCCAGATGGAACTGCAGGCCGAGCGCAAACCCCTGATAGTCGAAGGCCTGATGCGGACAAACCGCCGTGCCGGCCAGGCAGCGGGCGCCCTCCGGGATCGTGAACATATCGCCGTGCCAATGCAGCACCGGCGTATCGGCCAGCGGCGCTAGCGGCGAGTCGTCTTCCGCCGCTAGCGTGGTCAGCGGGGCGAAGCCGATCTCTTTGACGCCGAGCGAGATCACGTCGGCGCCCAGCGCCTGGGCGATCACCTGAGCGCCGAGACACACCCCGAGGGTCGGCCGCCGCTGCGCCAGGCGCTGTTTGACCAGCGCCAATTCATGGTCGAGAAAATCATAGCGCAGCGCGCCGGAAAAGTGCTGGGCAGCGCTGATCGGCCCGCCGAGCACCACCAACAGATCGGTCTCTTCATTATTGATAGCACGAATATCATCGCGGCCGGCATCGTAATAGTCGATCTGATAGCCACGCAGCGAGAGCAGGGAACCGAGGATGCCCAGGTTTTCAAAATTGACGTGTCGAATGGCGACGGCTTTTTTCATTGTTTAACCTCGTGAGCGTGGGTGAACGGCGTCAGCGCCAGCGACTCGCCCAGCACGGTGATGCCTTGCGCGCCGCTCTGGTAGACGATACGGCGTTCGCTGACCTGGCTGAGCTGCACCTGATAACCCTGCGCAGCCGGGAACAGCGCGCAGGCCTGCTCCAGCTGATCGGCGGCCCAGGGGGTGAACATCTCCAGGCGGGCAAAGGCTTTTCCTGCATACTGAATGTCGAGCACGTAATGTTTATCCATGGAACCCCTTACTTTTGGCCGCGGAAGCTGCTAATCTTTTTTGAACTAGTACAAAAGGATTTATGTATGACTTCATTGTATGCAAAAGGCGGCGGCGCTGTCCAGATTGCCGAGCAGATCGCCGCACGCATCAAAGGCGGCACGCTGCGGCCGGGTGAGCTGCTGCCACCGGTACGCCAGCTGGCGGCGGAGCTGGAGGTCAATGCGAATACCGTCGCCAGCGCATACGGCCGATTGCGCGATGCCGGTCTGGTGGCGACGCGTGGGCGGGCGGGAACGGTGGTGCTGGAACCGCCGCTGGCGGCGGTGAGTGCGGCCTATACGCCGCGCCAGGTGCCGGCGGGAATGTGCGATCTGGCCAGCGGCAATCTGGATGCCGCCCTGTTGCCGGCGTTGGCGCTGGGCGCGGCGGAGGGATTCCCGCAACAAAACGGCTATGACATCAGCGGCGATCTCCCGGTGCTGACCGGCCTGGGGCGCGAGTGGCTCGGCCGCCAGGGCGTTAGCCTGGGGGAGCCTGCGGTATTCTCCGGCGCGCTGGACGCGATGGAAAAGGCACTGCGCTGCCATATGCAGCCGGGCGCGGCGGTGTGGGTGGAAGATCCCTGCTGGCCGCCGCTATTGACGCTGCTGCGCCACCTGCGTTTGCGGCCGCTGCCGCTGGCGATGGATGAGCAGGGATGCCGGTTGCCGGAAAGCGGAGCGGCGGGCGCGGTGATCCTGACGCCGCGCGCCCACAATCCGACCGGCGCCTCGCTCTCTGCGCAACGCGCGCAGCAGTGGCGGCGTTTTCTCAGCGCTAATCCGCAGTGTCTGGCGATCGTCGACGACTTCTGGGGGCCGCTGTCGCAGCAGCCGCTGCATCTGCCGTTCGACGGCGATCGCGGCCTGTACGTGCTGTCGCTGAGCAAGTTTCTCAGCCCGGATCTGCGCATCGCGCTGGCCTGCGGTAACCCGACGTTGCTGCAGGCGATGCGCGCCGATCAGTACATCAGCGAACGCTGGGTCAGCCATATCTTGCAGCAGATTGCCGCCAGACTGTGGGGGCAGGCCTTGCAGGAGGGGCAGCTGCAGCGGGCGCAACAGGCGTATCAAGCCAGAAGGGATGAGCTGGTGCAGCGGATCAACGCGCTGAATCACACGGCGCTGGCGGTGGGTGAAGGGCTGCATCTGTGGTTGCCGGTGCGGTCGGAAACCGCCGCCGCGCAGCTGATGGCGCAACGGGGGTGGCTGGTGCAGGGCGGTGAACCTTTCCGCCTGAAGGGCGACCCTGCGATCCGCGTCAGCCTGGCCAACGTCGTGCCGGCGCAGCTGGCGCCGCTGGCGCAGGATCTGGCCGACGCCATGCGGGCCAGCGCGGCGATCAACTAGGCCGGCGTCAGGCTCTCCTCCGCCAGCAGCTGCAGTGAGGTGAGCCGGGCGCTCGGTTCGCCGATCGGCGTGTCGATGATGAACTCGTCCACGCCGTAGCGCTGCTGCAGCTGCGCCAGTTGCTGATGCACCTGCGGCGCAGTGCCGAGCAGGATATGGCTTTCTCGGGGTTCGATGCGGTAGTCGGTGGCGCCGGCCTGCTGCACGAAACTCTCCGCCTGGGCCAGGCTGCCGACGGTCACGCTCTGCTCACCGGCGACGTGCACGCGGTATTGCTGAATATCCGCCGCCAGCGCCGCGGCCTGTTCCGCGTTTGGCGCCGCGATCGCCGCCACCGCCAGCAGCGCCTTGCGGCCACCGCTCAGTGCGGTGTAGTGCGCCAGCGCCTCGCGGATATCCTGCGGATTGCCGTTCAGATGCGCGGCGAACACGAAGGCCCAGCCGGATTCGGCCGCCAGCGTCGCGCTCTCTTTGCTGGCGCCGAGCAGAAAGCGCTGGGCGGCGTGCGGCGGCAGCGGTGTGGCGCTCAGTCCCGGCTCGGCGTCGTCGTTCAGATAGGCGGTCAGCTGCGACAGCTGCTGCGGGAAAGCCGGTTTGTTTTGGCGGTCATGAGCGGCCTGCAGCGCCTGGGTGGCGAGCGGCAGCCCGCCGGGCGCTTTGCCCACCCCGAGATCGACGCGCCCCGGTGCCAGCGCCGCCAGCAGGTTAAAGTTTTCGGCCACCTTGTAGGCGCTGTAGTGTTGCAGCATTACGCCGCCGGAGCCGATGCGAATGCGCGATGTCTGGCCGAGCAGGTAGCCGATCAGCACTTCCGGCGACGGGCAGGCGAGCTGCGGCGTGTTGTGGTGCTCCGCCAGCCAGAAACGCCGATAGCCCCAGCGTTCCGCCTGTTGCGCCAGATGCAGCGTGCGCGCCAGCGCCTGAGCGGCGCTTTCCCCGTCGGCGATCGGACTCTTTTCCAATATGCTCAAGGCATAAGCCATTTTCCCGCTCCTTTCCTCATCAGATATGCCTGACAAATACCATGCGGGCGGCGCGCGCCTTAATACTGATTGGCGATAGGATATTCCATTGATCCAAAACGGATTTGGATATGCGCAGAACGGTAAAGCGCCGCGATGTTATCCCTCGAGCCAGGCCTTCAGACGAATGGCGTCACGGTAGTGGCCGTAGCGCGGCTGCGCGCCGAGCAGGATCATCACCACCGGTTGTCCTTTGATGGTGGTGCGCATCACCAGGCAGTGGCCGGCCTCGTCGGTAAAGCCGGTTTTCTGCAGCTGAATCTGCCAGGCCGGGTTATTGATCAGGCCGTTGGAGCTGCGGTAGACCAGTTGGCCGCGACCGGGGCGCACGATCTGCTGCTTGTCGGTGCTGAAGCGGCGAATCGACGGGTAGCGATAGGCGTGATTGACCATCTTGAGCAGATCGTTGGCGGTCGCCACATTACGCGGCGTCAGCCCGGTCGGATCGTAGAAGCGGGCGCGTTTCATGCCGATGGCGCGCGCTTTCTGGTTCATTTTCGCTACGAAGGCTTTGCGCCCGCCGGGATAGCTGCGGCTCAGCGCCGCAGCGGCGCGGTTCTCCGAAGACATCAGGGCGATGTGCAGCATGTCGCGGCGGCTGAGCACCGAGCCGATGGTCAGGCGCGAGTGGGTTTTCTTCAGCAGATCGCGATCGGCGGTGGTGACCTTGAGCGGGCTGCTCATCGGGCGTTTGCTGTCCAGGGCGACCATGGCGGTCATCAGCTTGGTGATCGAGGCGATCGGCAGCACACGGTTCGGCTGCTTTTGATAAAGCGTTTTTCCGGTACGCTGATTGACGACCAGCACCGCTTTGGCATTCAGCACCAACGGCGGCGGGGCAGCATGGACGGGCGCCAACACGAATAGCAGGCTGAACAGAAGAGCGGCGCCGAAGCGCCGGACGGGCAGACGGAGAAAAGCGTGAGATAAAAGCATAGCGACGGCAATAATGACCCTAAGTGATTAAAAAATATCAAAAGAGTCTGCCCGGCAAATGTGAAGGAAATAGGGCGATAATCGCTCAAACTGTTACAGCAGCCCGCGTTGCCGCAGCGTGAAGCGGGTGGCCTCGTTCAGATCGTAGTCCGCCAGGCGCTCGCGCGGCACCCAGGCGTAGTCGTCAAATTCGTCGTTGATCGTCACGTCGCGGTTGGCGGCATGGCAGTCGAAAATCAGGTAAATCATATAGATTTGCTCCTGGCTGCCGTCGGCGTAGGTTTTGATGCGCACGTCGTCGCGGAAGGTCCAGGGCGTGATGCTGTCGAGGATCAGCGCGGCGCCCAGCTCTTCGCGCACTTCGCGCCGCAGCGCCTGTTCAATCTGCTCACCCGGCTCGACGCCGCCGCCGGACAGTGCCCACTGGCCGGGGAATACGCCCTTGTGGGCGGCCATCTTGCACAGCAGGAAGGCGTTATCGTTTTCAATCAGCGGGCAGACAATGATGCGTTGACGCATGGAAGACTCCTGTCAAAAAAACCAAGCCGCAGGGTAGCAGATTTGGTGGAGCGGGGCAGCGAGGAAGGTCGCGTTCTACGCGGCGGCGGGAAATCCGATTGGCGCTTGCTATACCACCGGCTTTGTCTTCTTCAACGGGAAATCAATCGCCGATGTTAATAAGTATCAATTAGTATGATTTCTCTTCAGGATAAAGAACGGACTTTAACCTGTCACGGAGTGGATAACGCATGCTTAATGGAATAAAACCGCTGTGCCTGACTCTCTTGCTGTTGCTGTCGGCCTGCCACAGCGAGCCGGTCAGACCGCCACCTCACGACGCCACGGCGTCTGCTCCTATCGATCCAACCAAGTCGCTTTTTCCGTTGGACAATTATTCGCAGTCTGTCGATAAATGGCTGCCTCCCGGCCCGCAGCGGCAGGTTGCCGTGCTGGATCTCGCCGCCCAGCAACGTCATTTTTCTGCCCTCAAATCCCACTATTTTGGCATGGGGCCGGATGAGGAGTCCCCCTGGAATCCGCATTACATCGCTTCCGTCTTGAGCCGTGAAGCGGAAAGCCACCGTGATGCCGCAATGGAAAAATATCTTGGAAATGACAGCGTTTCCTGGGGGGAAAATTTCAGGACTCACGCTGAGCGCTGGAAACAGCAGGTCAGGAATAATGCGTCTGTCGGCATTGACAAGGCTTATCATTCTTCGGCCAGAGGTATTGCGATTAGGGAAACGCTGGTCAGGATGTTGCCGACAGACGATCCGGCTTATGACGATCCGCGTCTGGCAGGGCAAGGTTATCCCTTTGATAATTTGCAGGACTCTTCTATCCGCCCCGGTACGCCGGTATACGTTGTGACGGAAAGCCGCGATAAACGCTGGAAATACGTCATATCGCCTACGGTGATCGGCTGGGTGCATAGCGAAGATATCGCGGCGGCGGATCGGCGGTTTGTCAGCGAATGGCTGGTGCTGGCAGGGAAAAATTTGGGGGCATTCATTCAGCAGCCGGTGTCGGTACAAGAGGGGGAGCTGTTTTATTTTACGGCGCGTCATGGCACGGTTCTGCCATTTTACCGCCATCGGCAGGGCGTTTTTAGCGTCGCCGTGCCGGTACGCCGGGAGGATGGTCGCGCGCAAATTCGCCGGATCGATTTAAAGGAGGGGGAGTTTGCCGCCATGCCGTGGCGAATGACGCCAGACCATCTTGCCACGCTGATGCGTTCGATGAGCGGCAGGCCCTACGGCTGGGGGAATGATAACTTCAATAATGACTGCTCTTCTGAACTGCGCAGCCTGTTGATGCCTTTCGGGGTGTTTCTTCCCAGGAATTCCGCCGCGCAGATAGAGGCGGCAAGCCGAGTGGTCGATCTCAGTCAGGCGAACACGGATGAGCGGCTGCGCTATCTCAAGGAGCATGGCAAGCCGTTCACCACGCTGGTCTACATTCCGGGCCATATCATGCTGTATATCGGCAATGCGGCGATTAACGGCCGGAGTGTCCCGATGACGTACCAAAATATCTGGGGCCTGCGCCCGGCAGATTCAAAAAGCCGCAGCATTATCGGCGGCGCAGTCTTTTTCCCGCTTCTGGCTACCTACCCGGAGGATCCTGAGCTGACCTCGCTGGCGGGCAAGGCGCAGTTCAAACTGGGTTTTATTGAGTAACGT
The DNA here is from genome assembly GCF_052166245.1 of Serratia sp. CY84636. Taxonomy (NCBI): domain Bacteria; kingdom Pseudomonadati; phylum Pseudomonadota; class Gammaproteobacteria; order Enterobacterales; family Yersiniaceae; genus Serratia; species Serratia sp. CY84636. Next base: position 873,358 of record NZ_JBJNOX010000002.1, on the reverse strand, counting down.
CTGAATGCCTATCAAGTGGCCGCCTTGACGGTCTCTTGATAGGCGAGGGCAAGCGGGGCGTGTTAATTGCCTAGCCGGTTTTTGATGATTTTATTATGTTCATCCGTCAGGTTGGCGTAATTCCAAATAAACAATCCGCCAAGATTAAAATCCAGAACCTGATCGATAAAGTAATTTAAATTCCAGTCGGTCAATCCCCGGGTCGTCAGGGCCAGAATGCATTTTTTATTCTCGGCACCGTTGGCCAACGATTGTTTTAATGCCGGGATGACATTGGCGACAATATCGTCATCGCTCCACATCGCTGCGGCATAGCAGTAATGAATAAAGCGATCGCACTGGCCTGACAGGATGATTTTTCTGACTTTCTCGTTGAGCTTTTTACCATTTTCCGTATTGGGATGATTGTAGGAATAGCCGGCAATAAAACCCAGGCTGGTCTCTTTTCGGGCCTCTTTTAGCCGTTTCATGGCTTCGATGACCCGTTCGGTGTTCATATTGCATTCGTCATCAAAATCGACGCCGTCCCAGCCCCGGTCTACCGTGGCTTCGACGATCCTCAACACTTCATCCTCATTTGCCGGCTTTTGCTGTGGGGAGCATCCGCCGCCGCCATAAACCCAGAGCGTCTTTCCTTTAAAACCGGGGAGAGTATCGGGTTTGTTTTGCTTTTCCGGGCTCCATCCTGGATGCGCTGATGTGCCCGTGGTCAATCCATCAAGGTTGGTGACCATGCCATACATCATGACATCGAACTCTTTGAGAGGCTGGCCAGTCAGAGACTGGCTCCATCCGCCTGTAATAAACGTATTCATTGTCATTATCTCCTTATTGGTCGTGTTCCTTAAATAAATATGTCTTGCGTGATGGAGGGTACCAGTCTCTATATTCATGTTGCCATTGTGCGGTCGCTGAGCGGGCAAGGGATGAAAACGATGTTGAATGGCGATGACGCTTTTATGACGAAAATATTAATCATCGGGAACGCTGAAAATCATTAACGCCGATAGATAAAGATTGCTATAACAGCGAGGACGATCTGGGTTAACGGCGAGAGGCAGGATAAGGCGTTATGGTGCAACGGTTAGCGGAAAAGATGCATAAGCTTGATTTCGATGATGAAGTGACCGGGCTGATCTACGGCCATGCGTTTCGTTCCGGTGAGCCGCCGGCGCGCCTGAACTCGCAGCAGGTTTGTCAGGCCTATCAGGCGTTGCCGCCCGGCAACGGTTTTATCTGGCTGCACCTCAATCTCAACCACGCGGCGGCGGAGAAGTGGCTGAAAAATCATTTCGCCATTTCCGATTTTTTCTTTCACGAGATTCGCCACGGCTCCCACACCACGCGCATCGAGCGCCAGGGCGACGATCTGTTCGCCGTGCTCAACGACGTGATTTTCCACCCCGAGGACAGTAACCCGGAGACGGCGACGCTGTGGCTCTATTGCTGCCGTGGGCTGGTGGTCACCGTGCGCCACAAACCGGTGCGACTCATTGAACGGCTGCTCGGCCGCCTGACGGCGCTGCAGCTGGCCTCGTCCACTGAACTGCTGGCGCACCTGCTGGAAGAGCAGGAGGACGTGCTGGAACAGGTGGTGCGGCAGGCCAACCAGTATGTCGATACCATTGAGGATCGTCTGCTGACCCGCCGCGTCAAACGCAACCGCGCCGAGCTGGGACGTATGCGCCGCATGTTATTACGCTTTCAGCGCCTGTTGGCGCCCGAGCCGGCCGCGCTGTTTCGCCTGTTGAACCGGCCGCCGACCTGGCTGAGCCGCGAAGTGGTGCAGGATCTGCGGCAGTTTACCGAAGAGTTCACCGTGGTGTTGAACGATCTCGCCAGCCTGACCGAACGGATCCGGCTGCTGCAGGAGGAGCTGGGCGCCAAGCTGATGGAGCAGAACAACCGCACGCTCTACACGCTGACGGTGATTACCGTGCTGGCATTGCCGATCAATATCGTCGCCGGTTTCTTCGGCATGAACGTGGGGGGGATCCCGCTGGCCAGCAATCACCACGGTTTTATCCTACTGGTGTTGCTGGTCGGCAGTTTTACGCTGATCGCCGGTTATCTGGCGTTCAGGCGCAGGGACGAGACGTAATTACAGGCGGGCGCGGTACTCTTCTTCCAGCCGGGCATGGGTGCTCCAGAACGGCTGCGGCGCCCGATCGTGCAGGCGATCTAACAGGATATCCAGATGGGTGTGCCAGCCGCCGGCGACGCTGAGCATCTCGTCGCGGTTGGCCAAGCGCCGGTGGGTGACCGTCAGCAGCACGGCGCTTCCCTGTTCCGTCAGTTCGAAAGTCACCTCGGAAGGACGGCCCTGATCCTGTTCGGCCCAGGTAAAGCTCAGCAGGCGCGGCGGAAACAGGCAGGTGATGTGGCCGCGGTTGCTGACGCAGCCGCCGTGCTGTTTGTACTTGGCCGGCGGTGGTTCGTGCTCGCCCGCCAAATCGGAGTTGCGAAACTCCAGCTCCAGCGGCGCGCCGTTTTCCAACTTCATGGCGCCGGCCGCCAGCCAGGTGGCGCGCTTGTCGGATTCGGTCAGGTAAGCCCACACCCGCTCGATGGGGCCGGGCAGCAGCCGCTGGATGCGCAGCGTGCCGGGTTCGATAATCATGCCGTAATCATTCATGGTTCACTCCTTGGGAGGAAGCTGTTCGGGCTGCAGCAGCGCCTGTTCGAGCGCATCCAGCCGTTCAGTCCAGAAATGTTCATAGGTTTGCAGCCAGTGCATGGCCTGCGCCATAGGCTCGGGTTCAAGCCGGCAGATATGGTTTCTTCCTTGCACGGTGCGTTGCACCAGGCCCGCATGTTCCAGTGCTTTCACGTGCTTGGAGGCGCCGGCGAACGACATTTGCAGCGGCGCGGCCAGTTCGCCGATGCTGCGTTCACCGCCGGCCAGCGCGCGTAACATCGAGCGGCGGGTCGGATCGGCCAGCGCATGAAAAATGGCGTCCAGCTGTGAGGAAGATAATTCAACCATATGGTTGAATATAGAACAGGCAGGCTAATATTCAACCGTTTTGTTGAATATTTTTTGCCCCGGCGAAAAACCGGGGCGAGGTTCAGGCGTCGGCGTGCGCCAGCAGCGCGTTCAGCAAGACGTCGGCACCGGCGGCGGCCCAGGCGGGGGGGATGTCCTCCCGTTCGTTGTGGCTGATGCCATCCACGCAGGGAATGAAAATCATGGCGGTCGGCGCGACGCGATTAAGGTAACAGGCATCGTGGCCGGCGCCGGAAATCATGTCGCGATGGCGATAGCCCAAGGCTTGTGCGGCGTGGCGTATGCTGTCGATGCAGCCTCGATCGAAAGCGATCGGAGGATACTGAAAGATGCGCTCGGCGCGAGCGGTCAGGCCGCTGCCGTTGACGTGGTTTACCGCTGCCAGCAGGCGCTGCTCCATCTGCTCCAGGGTTGCCTCCTCTGGATGACGGAATTCGACGCTGAAAAAGACCCGGCCCGGCACCACGTTGCGTGAATTGGGGGTGATTTGCGCCATGCCCACCGTGGCGCGCGCATCGGGCGCGAAATCCCAGCCGATACCGTTGACCGCCGTCACCAGCTCGGTGAAGCCCAGCAGGGCGTCGCGGCGGCGATCCATCGGCGTGGTGCCGGCATGGGCGCTGAAGCCGACGACTTCCAGCTCGTACCAGCGCTGCCCTTGTGCGGCGGTCACGACGCCGATGTCGAGATGTTCCGCTTCCAGAATCGGCCCCTGTTCGATGTGCAGCTCGAAGGCGGCGTGGATCGGCATGCCGCCCACCGGATGCTCACCGGCGTAGCCGATGCGTTCCAGCGCCTCGCCGAGGCTGATGCCATGCTCGTCGCGGCGCGACAGGCCGTACTCGAGATCGAATACCCCGGCGAACACCCCGGAGGCGATCATCGCCGGCGCGAAGCGCGCGCCTTCTTCGTTGGTCCAGTTGATCACTTCAATCGCGCGTTCGGTGACGATCTGCCGATCGTTAAGGCTGCGAATAACCTCCAACCCGGCCAGCACGCCGTAGATGCCGTCGAAACGGCCACCCTGGGGCTGCGAGTCGCCGTGAGAACCGGTGACCACCGGCGCCAGCTCGGGCCGCGAACCTTCACGGCGCAGGAACATGTTGCCCATTCGATCGACGCGCACGCTGCAACCGGCCTCCAGCGCCCAGAGATGCAGCTGGTCGCGCGCCTGCCGGTCCTCTTCGCTGAGCGCCAGGCGGGTGACGCCGTTGTCGGCGATGGCGCCGAACTGCGCCATCGCGTGCAGGCTTTGCCACAGGCGCTCGCCGTTGACCCGATACGTCATTGTTCTTCTCCCGGTGTTTTGGCGGTGTAGCGGAAATCGCAGCAGGGGGCGCCGGACATGATGGTTTGGCTGCGCTGCAGCTCGACCTCCGGGGCATAGCCGACGATAAACTGGCTGTCGCGCGCGCAGGAGAGCAGGTGGCCGATTTCCCCCAACCCCATCTCGTGATACATCTCGGCATAGCGGCAGCGGGTGACGTTATAGTCGAAGTGCTGTTCGTCCTGGTTGATCACCTCGACGCGCAGCGCATCGTCTTTTTCCCACAGGTACTGCAAGGCGGCGAAGCTGCGCAGATCCGCGCCGTTCGGCTCCTGTGCGGCGAACTGCTTGCCTGCCGCGATGGCGGCATTCTCGATGGCTTCGCCGATCACCGCCTGAGCGCGCACCTTGCCGATTTCACGCACCAGAATCTGGTAGATCGGTTTGATGATCTCCGCTTCGATCTTTCTGCGGGCCAAAATGCCCAATTCGTTGTTTGCACAGCTCATCGCCTTGCTCCTCTTGATTTATTGTGGTTTGGCGCCGCCCAACACGGTTTGCGGCTGCCATTTGCCGTCCACGACCCGGTACAGGGTGAAGCTCGGCTGTTGCAGGTTGCCCTGCGCATCGAAGGCAATGGCGCCGGTCACGCCCTGGTAATGTATGGCGCGCAGTTTCGGCAGGTAATCGGCCGGATTGGCCGAGCCGGCCTGCTCGATGGCGGCGATCAGCACCCGGGTGGCGTCGTAGGCGAAGGGCGCATGCAGTTCGATGTGGGTGTGGTAACGATCGCGGTAGGCTTGTTCAAACGCCTTGCCGCCCGGCATCTGTTCCAGCGGCAGCCCTGGCTCCAGTGCCACCACGCCTTCGCCTTCCCGCTGCGCCAGCGTCAGGAAGGTCTGGCTGACAAAGCCGCCGGCGCCCATCAGCTGCGCATTCATGCCCAGCTGTTTCAGTTTGCGCGCCAGCGGTGCCGCCTGGGAATCCACGCCGCCGAAGAAGATCAGATCGGCGTTTTTGCTGCGCACGGTGGTCAGCACGGCGCTGAAATCGACGGTCTTGTCGTCGACGTACTCGCGGGTGACCGGCTGCACGCCCTGGGCCTGCAGCGATTTGATGAACTCGTCTGCCAGCCCCTGGCCGAAGGCGGTGCGATCGTCGATCACCGCGATGCGCTGGGCTTTCAGCGTTTTCACCGCATACTGCCCGGCATAGTTGCCGCCGTCGTCGTCGTGGCCCATCACGCGGAAGCTGGTGTCAAAGCCTTGTTGCGTGTAGCCGTGGCCGGTGGCGACCGGTGCCACCTGGGCGATGCCGGCGTCGTGGTAGATACGCGCCGCCGGGATGCTGGTGCCGGTATTCCAGTGGCCGACCACGCCGGCCACGCCTTCGTCGACCAAACGCTGCGCGACGGCCACGGCGGTGCGCGGATCGGACTGATCGTCCTCGGACAGCAATTTGAAGGTGACCGGTTTGCCGTTCAGCGTCGGCTTTTGCGCGTTGGCGTCGGCGATCGCCAGGCGCGCGCCGTTTTCGAGATCTTTGCCGATGCGCGCGGAAGGGCCGGTCAGCGGCCCGGCCAGGCCGATCAACACGGTGTCGTCCGCCAGCGCCGGAAGGCTCAGGATCATCGTTACGGCGGCCAGCGCCAACGGCTTGATGCGAAAGTTCTGCTGCATGTCATACTCCTGGTGCGGTTAAAGGTAGCAACGGTTATTCACCCAAATAGATCTGTTTGATTTTTTCATCGTCCAGCATCTCGGCGGAGCGGCCGCTGTGGCTCAGGCTGCCGCTGTCCAACACATAGGCGCGATCGGTAGACTCCAGCGCCAGGCGGGCGTTTTGCTCGACCAGCAATAGCGTGACGCCGTCACGAGCCAACTGTTTGATGACCGAAAAAATGGCCTCCACCACAATCGGCGCCAGCCCCATCGACGGTTCGTCTAATATCAACAGGCGCGGGCGGCTAAGCAGCGCGCGGCCCATCGCCACCATCTGCTGCTCGCCGCCCGAAAGCAGCCCGGCCGGTTGATGCAGGCGTTCGTTCAGGCGCGGGAAGGTGGCGCATACCCGTTCGAAATCGTGCCGCACCGCCGGTTTGTCACGGCGCGCATAGGCGCCCAGCTGCAGGTTTTCTCGCACCGTCAGGCGGGTGAAAATGCCACGACCTTCCGGCACCATCACCAGCCCCTGTTGCAGCAAGCGGTGCGGCGGCACGCCGCGAATCGAACGGCCGTCGAACAGGATGTCGCCCTCGAACGGCTGCAGCCCGGTCAGCGCCCGCAGGCTGGAGGTCTTGCCCGCGCCATTGGCGCCGATCAACGTGACCTGCTCGCCGGCGTTGACCATAAAATCGATGCCTTTGACCGCGTGAATGCCGCCATAAGACACTTTGAGTCGTTTAACGCTCAGCAGGGCTTCAGACATGCGCGCCGCCTCCCAGATAGGCCTGAATGACCGCCGGTTCACCCCGAACCTGCGCCGGTTCGCCTTCGGCAATCGCTTTGCCGTAATCCAGCACCGTCAGGCGATCGCACAAACCCATCACCAGCTTGACGTCGTGTTCGATCAACAGCAGCGTTTTGCCGCTGTCGCGAATGCGCAGCAGCAGCTCGCGCAGCGCCACTTTTTCTCCGGCGTTCATGCCGGCCGCCGGTTCGTCCAGCGCCAGCAGCCGGGGCTCGGTCGCCAGTGCGCGGGCGATCTCCAGACGGCGCTGGTGGCCGTAGGCGAGATCCCCGGCGCGGTAATGGGCAAATTGGCCAATGCCGACATACTCCAGCAGCGCATGGGCCTTGTCGCGCACCGCCTGTTCTTCCTCCCTGGCGCGGCGGTGGCGGGCGATCGCCGCCCACAGGCCATTACGGGTGCGTACGTGGCAGCCGACCATCACGTTTTCCAGCACGCTCATTTCGTTGAACAGCCGCAGGTTCTGGAAGGTGCGGGCGATGCCGGCCTGCGCCACTTTATCGATCGCCTGGGGCTTATAGCGCTGGCCCTGCAGGCGAAATTCGCCCTCGTCGGCACGGTACAGGCCGGTGATCAGATTGAAGCAGGTGGTTTTACCGGCGCCGTTCGGCCCGATCAGGCCGTAGATCTCCCCCTGGCGGATGCTCATGCTGACGTCATCCACCGCCGTCAGGCCGCCGAAGCGTTTGCTGACGTGGTGTAAAGCGAGCAAAGGCGTCATGCGGCATTCCCTCTTAGGTGGCGGGCCGGCCACAGGCCCGCCGGGCGATACAGCATCACCAGGATCAGCGCCAGGCCGTAAAACAGTTGGCGGATAATTTCCGGGTCGATCAGCACCTGGCCGAACAGCGCCTGCTGCAGCGGCCCCATGCTGCTGCGCAGCAGCTCCGGAAGAGCGGCCAGCAGTAGCGCACCCAGGATCACGCCGGGGATGTGCCCCATGCCGCCGAGCACCACCATCGCCAGTACGGCGATCGACTCTTGCAGGGTGAACGATTCCGGCGACACGAAGCCCTGAAACGCGGCGAACAGCGCGCCGGCCACGCCGCCGAAGGTGGCGCCGATGGCAAAGGCCAGCAGCTTGAAGTTGCGGGTGTTGATGCCCATCGCCCGCGCGGCGTCCTCGTCTTCGCGGATCGCCGTCCACGCGCGGCCAATGCGCGAGTTTTGCAGCCGCAGGCTGATAAACAGGATCGCCAGCAGCAGCGCGGCGAACAGGTAGTAATAGAGGTACAGGCCGGAGAAACGCACGCCGAACCACTCATGCATGCCGGAAAACTTCAGGCCGAACAGGCTGACCGGGTCGATGCCGGAAATGCCTTTGGGGCCGTTGGTGAGGTTGACCGGGCGGTCGAGGTTGCGCATCAAAATACGCACGATCTCGCCGAAACCGAGCGTGACGATCGCCAGGTAGTCGCCGCGCAGCCGCAGCGTCGGCGCGCCGAGCAGAATGCCGCACGCCGCCGCCAGCAGCGCCGCCAGCGGGATCAGCCACAGCATCGACAGGTGCAGCCCATCGGGGAACCACTGCAGCAGCAGCGGGAACTGCTGCGTCAGATGCGGTGACGACAGCAGCGCGGCCAGATAGGCACCAACGGCGTAAAAAGCGATAAAGCCCATGTCCAGCAATCCGGTCATGCCCACCACGATGTTCAGCCCGAGCGCCAGCATCAGGTACAGCAGCGCGAAGTCGACGACGCGCACCCAGTAGTTGCCGCCGGCGGCGCCCGCCACCCAGGGTGCCAGCAGCAGGGCGAGAATGAACAGCGTCAGCCCCAGCCTGGCGCGCCGAGGCGTGGCCAGAGGAAGCGAGGAAGTTAAAACGGTCATCGTGATGTCCTTATGCGCGCGTGGCGATGCGTTCGCCCAACAGCCCGGAGGGGCGGAAGACCAGCACGGCGATCAGCACCAGAAACGCGAATACGTCCTGGTAGTTGCTGCCGAATACGCCGCCGGTCAGCTCGCCGAGATAGCCGGTGCCCAGCGATTCGAACAGCCCCAGCAGCAAACCGCCGAGCATCGCGCCGCGCAGGTTGCCGATGCCGCCGAGCACGGCGGCGGTAAAGGCTTTGATGCCGGGCAAAAAGCCCATCGAGAAACCGGCGTTGCCGTAGTTGCTGGCCATCATGATGCCGGCTACCGCCGCCAGCGCGCCGCCGAGCGCGAAGGTCAGAACGATGATGCGGTCAGGACTGATGCCCATCAGGCCGGCGACCTGCGGGTTTTCCGCCGTGGCGCGCATGGCGCGGCCGAAACGGCTGTGTTCGACCAGCAGCCAGAGGCCGGCCATGACCGTCACGGCCACCGCCAGCGTGACGATCGCGGTGCCGGTGATCACCGCCGGCGCATGTTCGGCGCTGCCTGCGGTCAGGGCGATGGGCGTCATCGGCAACAGCTGCGGAAACATCAGGGGATTGCGTGACCAGATCAGCATCGCCAGGGTTTGCAACAGCAGCGAGACGCCGATGCCGCTGATCAGCGGAGCCAGGCGCGGTGCATTGCGCAACCGGCGATAGGCCAGACGTTCGATCGCCATCGAGGTGATGGCGCAGACGGCCATGGCGAACAGGGCCGCCAGCAGCAGCGTGGCGTAGGGCGGTAACGCGGGAAAATGATGCTGCAACACGCCGATCGCCGACAGCGCGCTGAGCGCCCCGACCATCAGCACGTCGCCATGCGCGAAGTTGATGATGCGCAGGATGCCGTACACCATGGTGTAGCCGAGCGCGATCAGCGCATAGATGCTGCCGAGCATCAAACCGTTGACGGTCTGCTGTACCAGCGTATCCATAGGGAGAGTCCGGAGATAATGAGTCAGGAGGCTCACAGTAGAGAATTTAAAAAAATTGTAAAATACGGAAAAATACTTTCTTATACAAAAAACGAGTGATTTTAATGCTTTGATTTTTATGTATATTAAATAAATACTTCTCCTGGACTTTCCATAAAACAATCGATATATGAAAAAAACAGAACAGTACGATGAGCCGTTGCCGATGTTGCCGAACGATCCGCCGCTGCGCGCCGTGCGGGCGTTCGAGGCCATCGCGCGCCTGGGCAGCATCAGCGCGGCGGCGAAGGAGCTGATGATTTCGCCTTCGGCGGTCAGCCATCAGCTGAAAACGCTGGAGGCATTCTTGCAGATGCCGTTGACCGAAAGGCAGGGGCGCCATCTGGTGCTGCGCGGCGAGGGGCGGGAATATTACCGCTCGATCCGGTCGGCGTTTAACGTGCTGCGCCAGGCGACCGAACACGTGCGCGAGCAGTCCGCGTCGCGGCAGGTCACCATCAGCCTGATCCCGCTGTTCGGCATGGGCTGGTTCATTCCGCGGCTGCGCGGCTTTCTGCGGGAAAATCCGGATATCGACATCAATGTGGTTTACGCCAACCACCGCAATTACCTGAGCGACGCCGCCGATCTGTCGATCCGCTTCGGGGTTGGGCAGTGGACCGGCTATCGCAGCGAAAAGCTGATGTCCGGCCAAATGGTGCCGGTGTGCAGCCGGGCATTCAGTAAACTGCACGGTTTGCTCGATACGCCGGATCAGCTGGCGGCGCTGCCGCTGCTGCATGACGAGGAGCGTAATACCTGGATGCAATGGTTTCAGCTGGCCGGCGTTAAACGCCCGCTGCGCAGCATCGGGCCGATGTTCGAAGACGGGTTGCTGACGCTGGCGGCGGTGCAGGCGGGATTGGGGTGTGCATTGATGCGCGAGCCGTTAATCGCCCAGTACCTTGAAAGCGGCGAGTTGATCAAAATGTTCGATCTGCCGATCGACGACGGTCGGGATTATTACCTGTGCGCTCGCCTGGATAGCGAACTGTCGCAGGAGGGTGAAAACCTGCGGCAGTGGCTGCGCCGCGAAGCCGATGAGCGCCGGCTCGCTTAAAACTCGACGTCCTCCAGGCTGAAAAACGCCGTTTGATCGTTGTAGGAGAAGATTTCGCCGTAACGGCCCCAGTTGATCACCGTATCCAGCGTCTCTTTGGCGGCGCTGTCCGACAGCGAATCCTCCAGCTCCTGCTCGAAACGCACGCGCGGCGCGCGGTGCCCCGGCCGCTCGTCCAACACGTTTTTGATCAGCGCGGCCAGCGGCACATAGCGCAGCAGATGCTCCGCGAACAGCACTTTGCGCGCCTGAACGTCGCCGTCGGCGAAGGCGCGCGCCGGCGGCGTCAGGAAGATGTCGCCTTCACGCACGTCGGCGAAGCCCAGCGACTGCAGCACTTCGGCGATGGGGAACAGCTCATCGACCTCCAGATGCAGCGAGAGGGCGATCTCCGGCATGTCGGCACGGCCGAAATAGGGCGCGGCGGCCAGGGTTTCGATCAGGCCGGCGATCAGGTTGGTGGACACGTGCGGCAGCCGGGTGCCGAGCTTCAGCCCTTTCTTGACGTTGCCGTCGGTCGGGCGGGCGGTCATCTTGGCGTACACATCGTCCACCAGGTGGCGGAACTGCGGATCCAGCCGGTTGCGCGGGTGGCTGAACGGCACCTTGATTTCGGCGATCACCCGGCCGGGGTTGGAAGAGAGCAGCAGAATGCGATCGCACATGAAGACCGCTTCCTCGATGTTGTGCGTGACGATCAGCACCGATTTGATCGGCATTCGCCCCTCGGTCCACAGATCCAGCAGGTCGGTACGCAGCGTTTCGGCGGTCAACACATCCAGCGCCGAAAACGGCTCATCCATCAGCAGCAGCGTCGGATCCACCACCAGCGCGCGCGCAAAGCCTACGCGCTGGCGCATGCCGCCGGATAGCTCGCGCGGGTAGGCGTTTTCAAAGCCGTCCAGGCCGATAAGATCGATGGCCGCCAATGCCCGCTCGCGCCGTTCGGTAGGGGCGACGCCCAGCGCCTCGAGGCCGGCCTCAACGTTTTGCAGCACCGTCAGCCAGGGGAACAACGCGAAGGTTTGAAACACCATGGCGACGCCTTTGGCGGGGCCGTTCAGCGGCTGCCCCAGGTAGTTCACCGTCCCGGCGGTGGGGGTAACCAGACCGGCGATGATGCGCAGCAGCGTCGATTTGCCCGAGCCGGAGCGGCCCAGCAACCCGACGATCTCGCCCGCCCGCAGCGACAGATTGACCCCGTCGAGGATCAGCAGCTCGCCATGTGCCTTGTCATAGCCATGGCTGACCGCGTTGACCGCTAAAATTTCCTCGCCGGGCGAGTGCGTCGCCTGCGTTGGGTGAAGGTCTGACATCTGAACGGCTCCTTAATCGATGCGGAAGCGGGATTCGGCGTAGGCGTAAAGCGGCCGCCACAGCAGACGGTTGAACAGCGTAACGAACAGTGACATCACGGCGATGCCCAAAATGATCTTGGGGAAATCGCCGGCGGCGGTGGTTTCGGCGATGTAGGCACCCAGCCCATGTGCCTTCACCTGGGTGCTGCCCCATTGCACGAACTCCGCCACGATGCTGGCGTTCCAGGCGCCGCCCGACGCGGTGATGGCGCCGGTGATGTAATAGGGGAAGATGCCCGGCAGCATCACCTGGCGCCACCATTGCCAACCGCGAATGTGAAAATTGGCGGCGGCCTCGCGGTAGTCGTTGGGCAACGCGGTGGCGCCGGCCACCACGTTGAACAGAATGTACCACTGGGTGCCCAACACGATCAGCGGCGACAGCCAGATATCGGGGTTCAGCCGGAAGTGGACGATGGTGATGACGAACACCGGGAACAGCAGGTTAGCCGGAAACGCGGCCAGAAACTGGGCGATCGGCTGGATCTTTCCGGCCAACGTCGGGCGCAGGCCGATCAGCACGCCGAGCGGCACCCAGATCAGCGACGACAGGGCGATCAGCACCGCCACGCGCAGCAGCGTGATCAGCCCCAGCACCATCACATGGCCCACGTCATTGAGCGTCACGCCGGTCTGCACATAGAGAATGACGCGCCAGGCGATCGCCAGCGTCAGCAGGATGACGATGGTGCTCCAACACCGATCGATCATGCGCGAACGCCGCTGCCGTTGGGCGCTATTGCCGCGGCGCAACGGCCGGGCGGGCAGGCTCAGTTTCAGGCGCGCGGTTTTGGCCAGCAGTGCGCCCAGCGGCGTCAGCAGCAGGTGGATCAGGCGCGTGCGGCGCATCAGGTTCAACAACCAGGAAGTGGGGGCGCTCGCCGAGCGGGTGGTTTCCATGCGGAATTTGTCCGCCCATGCCACCAATGGCCGAAACAGCAGTTGATCGTAGGCCAGGATCACCACCGTCATGGTGAGCAGCACCCAACCTATCGCGAGCAGATCCTTGCTGAGGATCGCCTGCGCGAGATACGCGCCGATGCCCGGCAGCGTAAAGGTGTTGTTGCCGACGGTGATCGCTTCCGACGCCACGATAAAGAACCAGCCGCCGGACATCGACATCATCATGTTCCAGATCAGCCCCGGCATGGCGAACGGCGCGTCCAGCTTCCAGAAACGTTGCCACGGACTCAGATGGAAGCCGCGCGCCACTTCTTGCAGATCGCGCGGCACGGTGCGCAGCGACTGGTAGAAGCTGAAGGTCATATTCCACGCCTGGCTGGTGAAGATGGCGAACATCGCCGCCAGCTCGACCCCCAGTACCCGGCCGGGGAACAGCGCGATGAAAAAGGTGACGGTGAAAGAGATGTAGCCGAGTACCGGCACCGACTGCAGAATATCGAGGATCGGCACCAGCACTTTTTCGGCGCGCCGGCTCTTGGCGGCCAGGGTGCCGTAGACCAGCGAGAACGCCAGCGCGGCCACCATCGCCACCAGCATGCGCAGCGTGGTGCGCAGGGCGTATTCCGGCAGGTTGGCGGGATCGAGCGATATCGCCTGCGTTTTCAGCGTGACGATCGGTTGCAGGGTTTGATGCAGGCCGATGGCCATCATGGCGATCAGGCCGATGATCAGCGGAAAGGCGATGACGTCCCAGCCATTGGGCAGCAGGCGCCGGGCGGAAACATGGGTGTTGAGCCGGACGTTCATTTCACTTCTCCCACGGCGGGCGCAAACAAGAAAGTGACAATCGCATAAGGACTATAGACCATCCGGCGCGGGCGATTCTAAACCGTTGCTCACCGGCGGCGGTTTCTGTGCCGCAAACGGGCGATACTGTAACCCGTGAAGATGACGGTTAAGTTATGCTTATCGCTGCCGAGCGAGTGGCGCGGCGGCAATAAAGTGACAATAATTCCAACTCACTGTGCAAGGCTAAGGAGCAAGCAGATGTCTGTCGGCAATGATACGGAAACCTCGAACAAGACCGGCCTGGCGCCGTTGGCGCTGGGCGCTTTGGGCGTGGTGTTCGGCGATATCGGCACCAGCCCGTTGTACACCCTGAAAACCGTGCTGTTTCTCTCCGGCGATGCGCCGTCGGCGCCGGTGATCCTTGGCCTGCTGTCGCTGATTTTCTGGACGCTGGTGATCGTCACCTCGCTCAAATACGCCATGTTCGCCATGCGCATCGGCAACCGCGGCGAGGGCGGCATCATGGCGCTGATGTCGCTGCTGGTCAGCAGGCGGAAATCCCGGCCGCTGGTGCTGTTCGCCGGCCTGTTCGGCGCGGCGTTGATCTACGGCGACGGCGCCATCACGCCGGCCATCTCGGTGCTCTCCGCCCTTGAGGGGCTGAATATCGTGCTGCCGGCGTCGCAGCCCTACATTCTGCCGGCGGCGGTGGTGATTTTGCTCAGCCTGTTCGCCATTCAGCCGCTGGGCACCGCACGTATCGGCCGCGTGTTCGGGCCGATCATGGCGCTGTGGTTCCTGTCGATCGCCGCGCTGGGCGTGTGGGGCATCATCCAGCACCCGGCGGTGCTGCTGGCGCTGAACCCGATGTACGGCATTCATTTCCTGTTCTCGAACGGGCTGACCAGTTTCCTGGTGCTGGGCGGCGTGTTTCTGTGCGTCACCGGCGCCGAAGCGCTGTACGCCGACATGGGGCACTTCGGCAAACGGCCGATTTGGCTGGCCTGGTTCGGCATCGTTTTTCCCAGCCTGTTGCTCAACTACGCCGGCCAGGCCGCGCTGATTTTGGCCGGCGCCGACGTCACGCAGAACATCTTCTTCCGCCTGTGCCCGCCGGCGCTGCTGATCCCGCTGGTGATCCTGGCCACGCTGGCGACGATCATCGCCAGCCAGGCGATCATCAGCGGCGCGTTTTCGATGACCCGCCAGGCAATCCAACTGGGGTGGCTGCCGCGGCTGCGGGTTAAACAAACCACCGAGGAAAGCTACGGGCAGATCTACATCGGCGCCATCAACTGGCTGCTGATGGTGGTGACGCTGTTCCTGACGGTGTTCTTCAAATCCTCGGACAATCTGGCCGCCGCCTACGGCATCGCCGTTTCGTTGACCATGATCATGACCACCGGCTTGCTGTTCGTGGCGATGCGCGAGGTGTGGCGCTGGGGGCTGGCCGCCAGTCTGTTGGTGGCGGGGTGTTTCTTCGTGGTCGATCTGAGCTTCCTGACGGCCAACCTGACCAAGGTGTTGCAGGGCGGTTATATCCCGCTGCTGCTGGCCGCCGCGGTCTATACCGTGATGCTTATCTGGCATCGCGGGGTGCTGGCGGCCGTGCGCACCCTCGGTGAGACGACGGTGCCGATCGCGGATTTCCTGGCGAAAATCCAGCGTGAATCCGTGCCGCGGGTGCCGGGCACCGCGGTCTTTCTCACCCGCAGCCTGCAGGGCACGCCGCCGGTAATGAAATGGCACGTCAAACGCAACGGCTCGCTGCACGCCAACGTGCTGGCGCTGACCATTGCCATCGTCAATGAACCGCGGGTATCGAATGCCGAACGCCTGGCGATGCGCGAACTGGCGCCGGGGTTTTGGTGCGGCGTGGCCAGCTACGGCTTTATGGAGCGGCCGAACATCCCGCAGTTGCTGCAGCACGTCGAAGCGCAAAAATGCGGCCTGAACTTCGACGAGGCGACTTACTATCTCGGCCATGAAACCGTGGTGCGCCGCGAGGCGAGCGACCGGATGCCGTCCTGGCAGCGCAACCTGTTCGCGCTGATGGTGCGCAACGGCATGCACGTCACGGATTATTATTACCTGCCCAGCGATCAGGTGGTGGAGATCAGCCGCCGGGTGCCGGTATAGGCCTGGCGGGCATAAGCTACAACCCGGGATTCTTTCCACGCCGGCCGCAGTCGGCGTAGAGTGCCGCTACGTTCGATAACCACAGGGGGTACCGATGCTGTTCGATTTAAACCTGCAGGCGGCCGAACTGCCTGAGGCCTGGCGTTCTACCGTGCTGGGCCGCGTCGGTGCGGCCAATATCAAAGTGCTGCGCATGGATGAGCGCAGCATAGCGGATGAAGTGCATGATTACAGCGAAGGGCTGCTGGTGATCCGCGGGCAGCTGCGGCTGCAGGTGGCGGGGGAAACGATTATGGTGCAGGCCGGCCAGCTGTATCAGGCCGCGGCCGGCGTGCCGCACCGCGTGTTGCCGGGCAGCGAAGGCACGCTGGTGATTTTCGATCTGCCCGAAGATTAAGCGTCGCCCAGGGCGGTGAGCGCCACCTTGACCGCCGCCAACAGTCGCGCTTCAGTGACGCCGTCACGCGCCTGAATCGACAGGCCGTGCAGGAAGACGGCGAAAAAGTCCCCCAGGCTGTCGGCGTCGGTACCGGCCGGCAGTTCGCCGGCTTGCACCGCCTGCCGCAGCCGTTCGACGATCTGCTGGGTGCGCTGCAACCGATGCTCAGCCAGCCAGGTTTTGAGCCCGTCGTTCTCCGCACTGACGCTGGCGGCGGAGGAGACCACCATGCAACCCTGCGGCAGATCCGGCCGGCTGTAGAGCCGCACGGCATCTTCCAACATACGTTGGATCGCCGGGCGAATGCCGCTTTCCTGCGCGAAGGCGCGATCGGCGAAGCCGCCTTCCTCGGTTTCATAACTGGCGATCGCCTCTCGGAACAGCTGCTCTTTGGAGCCGAACGCCTTGTAGATGCGCGCGGAAGCAATGCCCAATTCCGCCACCAGATCCGACATCGAGGTGCCTTCGTAGCCCTGTCGCCAGAATAAGTTTCGCGCCTTCAAGAGCGCCTGTTCGCGGTCGAACTCGCGCGGTCTGCCAGCCATTCTCTGCTCCAATTTACCTGCCATTCAGCGACATAGGATCGCTTAAATCGGCGGGAATACCAATGTCTTTATAAATTTCGCTTGCGGTCATCGCGCTTTGCTCCTATTGTTTGTCAATCGACAACTAATAGGAGTTTACGATGAAAACCCTCAAAGGTCCAAGCCTGCATCTTGCGCAGTTCAGCGATGAGACAGCGCCGTTCAATAGCCTGCCCGCCATCGCCGAATGGGCGGCGCAGACCGGCTTTAGTGCGCTGCAGATCCCGGCCTGGGATCGGCGTTTATTCGACGTGGCCACCGCCGCGGAAAGCCAAACCTACTGCGATGATTTGACCGGCATGTTGGCGGAACAGGGGTTGGTGGTCAGCGAATTGACCAGCCATATCTTCGGCCAGCTGATGGCGGTACACCCGGCTTACGATGCGCTGTTTGACAGCTTCGCGCCGCCGGCGCTACAGGGCAATCCGCAGGCGCGTGGCGAGTGGGCGCGGCAGCAAATGCTGTTGGCGGTGAAGGCGTCGGCGCGGCTCGGGCTCAGCGAACTGGGCACCTTTTCCGGTTCGCTGGCCTGGCCCTATCTGTTTCCGTTCCCACAGCGTCCGGAAGGACTGATCGATACCGCGTTCGACGAACTCGCCAGGCGCTGGCTGCCGGTGCTTAACGCCTGCGACGAGCAGGGGATCAACCTGTGTTACGAAATTCACCCGAGCGAGGATCTGCACGACGGCGTGACATTCGAAATATTTCATGAGCGCGTCGGCCACCCTCCGCGCTGCCGGGTGCTGTTCGACCCGAGCCATATGGTGCTGCAGCAGCTCAACTATCTGGAGTTTATCGATATCTATAAAGAGGTTATCGGCATGTTCCACGTCAAGGACGCCGAGTTCAATCCGACCGGTCGGCAGGGCATTTACGGCGGCTATCAATCCTGGATCGATCGCGCCGGCCGCTTCCGCTCGCTGGGCGACGGCCAGGTCGATTTCAACGGCATCTTTTCACGCCTGACGCAGTACGATTATTCGGGCTGGGCGGCGCTGGAGTGGGAATGTTGCCTGAAAAACCCGCAGGACGGCGCACGCGAAGGCGCAGCCTTCATTCGCGATCGCATTATCCACGTCACCGACAAAGTGTTCGACGATTTCGCCGGCGCGCCGGTCAACCCACAGCAGATCAATGCCTTGCTCGGCATTCGCTGAGCCTAATTCTTCAGGGAGTTACCCCATGCAATACCGACAGAACGAGGTCACGTTGGCGGATCTCGCGGCGGAACACGTCTATCTCCAGGTCAACGGCCGGCGCCTTCACTGCGTGGTGGCGGGTGAAGGGCGGCCGGTGCTGCTGATCCCCGGCTGGCCGCAAACCTGGTACACCTGGCGCCATGTGATGCAAGCGCTGGCGGCGGCCGGTTTTCAGGCGATCGCCGTCGACCCGCCGGGCATCGGCGATTCTGACAAGCCCGCTGGCGGCTACGACACTGGCAGCATTGGAGCAGCGTTGCACGCGATGATGGCGCAGCTGGGCCATGAACGTTACCAACTGGTTGGCCACGACATCGGCATGTGGATCGGTTACGCCATGGCGAGCGATTTCCCGCAGGCGGTGGAACGTCTGGTGCTGACGGAGGCGGTGATACCCGGGCTGGCGCCGCCGCCGCCAATTTTCGTCGCGCCGGAGGAGAACATCTTCCTGTGGCACTTCATGTTCAACCAACTGGCTGATTTGCCGGAGACCCTGACCCAGGGGCGTGAGCAGGAGTATCTTGGCTATATCTTTAACCGTTGGTCCTATCGGCGCGATCGGGTGGCGGCGCAGGTGTATATCACCGCCTATTCGGCGCCGGGCGGCCTGCGCGCCGGATTCGACTATTACCGGGCAATCCCGGAGACCGTGCGGCAGAACCGGCTGCGCGCCGCCACGCCCCTGATGATGCCGGTGTTGACGGTAGGGGCGGAGCACGCCACCGGTGATGCGCCGCTGACGACGCTGCGGGGCAATGCGCACGATCTGCGGGGCGAAACGGTCGCCGGCTGCGGGCATTTCATTACCGAGGAGCGCCATGAGGAATTTATTGCCCTGATTACGCCGTTCCTGGCAGGAGAACCCCATGCCGCTCGATGAACGCATCGCTGCCTTTTTGACGGCGTCGGCCGATGCGCCGCCCCCCGCGTCGCTGGCGGAAATGCGCGCGGCCACGGAAACCGGTTTACTCCGGCTGCAGGGCGAGGCGGAACCGAGCGGCGGCGTCAGGGACTATACGGTGGTCGCCGCCGATGGACACAGGATTGCGCTGCGTACTTATTTACCGGCAGGGGAAAACCGCGCAAACGCGCAGCCGGCGATGCTGTTCGCCCACGGCGGCGGCTGGTGCTTCGGTTCGCTGGCGCTGTACGATCGGCCTTGTCAGGCACTGGCCAACGCCACCGGCCGGGTGATCCTGTCGGTCGACTACCGTCTGGCGCCGGAATACCCGTTTCCGCAGCCGCTGGAAGATGTGTACCAGGCGCTCTGCTGGGTGGCGCAACAGGCGCCGCAGTTGGGGATCGACGCGCAGCGCCTGGCGGTGGGCGGCGACAGCGCCGGGGGCAACCTGGCGGCCGCCGTCGCGCTGCTGGCGCGGGATCGCGGCGGCCCGCACATCGAGCGCCAGCTGCTGCTGTACCCGGCGCTCAGCCGCGAGATGACGACGACGAGCTATCGCGAGTTTGCCGAGGGGCACTTTCTGACGCGCGACGCGATGGTATTTTGTTGGCAGCAGTATCTGGCCCAGCGGCGCGATCCCGGCGCCGAGCCGCTGCACGCCGCCACGCTGCGCGGGTTACCGCCGGCCACCATCCTGAGCTGCGAATATGATCCGCTGCGCGATGAGGCCGAGCAGTATGCGCAGCGGCTGCGCGAGGCGGGCGTGCCGGTGCGCTGCGAACGGTTGCCGGGCATGGTGCATGCCTGCATTCACATGCTGGGGCTGACCCCGGCGGCGCGGCGGCTGTTCGAACTGGCTCGCGAGTAAAAAAAAGCCCCGCACTGCGGGGCTTTTGGCTATTCATCCGACGCGCGATTAACGGCCGGCGACGGTGACGAAGCGGGTTTCCAGGTAGGACTCGATCGCTTCGCTGCCGCCTTCGGTGCCGTGACCGGAGTCTTTCACGCCGCCAAACGGCGTTTCCGGCAGGCCGAAACCGATGTGGTTGATGCTCAGCATGCCGCTCTCCACGTCGCGCCCCAGCGCATTGACGGTGGCGATGTTGCGGCTGTAAGCGTAGGCGGCCAGCCCGTACGGCAGGCGGTTGGCTTCGGCGATCGCCTCGTCATAGGTGGCGAACGGGCGCAGCAGGGCGACCGGGCCAAACGGCTCTTCTGACATGGCGCGCGCGCTCAGCGGCACGTCGCGCAGCACCGTCGGCTCGAAGAAGTTGCCTTTGCCCGCCACGCGCTTGCCGCCGGTGCTGGCTTTTGCCCCGTGGGCGACGGCATCCTGCACCAGCGCCTCGATATTGTCGACGCTGCGGCCCAGCACCATCGGCCCCATGCTCACGCCGTCTTCCAGCCCGTTGCCGAGCTTGAGCTCACGCACGGCGGCGGTGAATTTCTCCACGAAGGCTTCATAAACGCCTTGCTGGATCAGGAAGCGGGGCGGGGCGATACAGACCTGGCCGGCGTTGCGGAACTTGGACTGCGCCAGCTCTTTGGCCGCCGCGTCGAGATCGGCGTCGTCGAAGATCAGCACCGGCGCGTGGCCGCCCAGCTCCATGGTGGCCTTTTTCATATGCTGGCCGGCCAGCGCCGCCAGATGCTTGCCCACGCGGGTGGAGCCGGTGAAGGAGATCTTGCGAATGGTCGGATGCGGGATCAGGTATTCCGAGATTTCCGCCGGGGTGCCGTACACCAGCGCGATCACCCCGGCCGGGATCCCGGCGTCGGCGAAGGCTTTGATCAGCTCAGCCGGCGAGGCCGGCGTTTCTTC
Source organism: Serratia sp. CY84636 (assembly GCF_052166245.1). Lineage (NCBI taxonomy): Bacteria > Pseudomonadati > Pseudomonadota > Gammaproteobacteria > Enterobacterales > Yersiniaceae > Serratia > Serratia sp. CY84636. Next base: position 852,591 of record NZ_JBJNOX010000002.1, on the reverse strand, counting down.
CGGGCCTTTGACGATGATGGAACACCCCGCCGCCAGCGCGGCGGACAGCTTGCGCACGATCTGGTTGATCGGGAAGTTCCACGGCGTGAAGGCGGCCACCGGGCCGACCGGCAGCTTGAGGGTTTGCTGCTGCACGTCGCGGGCGCGGGACGGAATGATCTGCCCGTAGGTGCGGGTAGCTTCGCCGGCGAACCAGTCGATGACGTCGGCGGCGTTGAGAATTTCGACTTTGGCCTGCGCCACCGGTTTGCCCTGTTCCTGCGTCATGACGGCGGCGATGGCGTTAGCGCGTTCGCGCAGCAGCGCCGCCGCTTTGCGCATCAGGTTGGCGCGCTGGTGCGCGGCGGTGTCGCGCCAGACGTTAAATCCGCGCTCGGTGGCGGCCAGCGCCAGATCGAGATCCTCTGTGGCGGCGTGCGCCACTTGACCGATTATCTCGTCGGTGGCGGGGTTGGTGACCGGCAAGGTTTTCCCGGCCAGCGCGTTGCGCCATTGTCCATCGATATACAGTTGAGTATCCGGATACATTGTTGCCTCTTGTTTGCGGAGTGTCAGGGGCCGATGAGCTTCGCGATGCGGCGCGCCTGAAAGGGACAGGGACCTTAACCCTACGCCGAATGGCGGCGATCGTCCAGGCGAGGGGCACGAAAGCGCCAGGGCGGCTACTCAACCGGCGATGTTTTGGCTATGCTGAGCAGATTGTCAGCACGGACGAGGAGGTCGGGTGCAAGGGGTACCACAACAGTTTCCGTTCGAGAAGGATTGCGCGCAGTTCCGGCATTTGTCGCATCTGCCGGGCGTCGAACTTTATCAGGCGCATATCGAACGCTATGCCTTCGAGCCGCATACCCACGACGCCTTCGCTATCGGCACCGTAGACACCGGGGCGGAGCGTTTCCGCTATCGCGGCGCGCAGCATCTGGCGGCGCCGGGCGCGCTGGTGCTGATGAACCCCGACGAGCTGCATACCGGCGAAGCCGAAACGCCGGGCGGCTGGTGTTACCGCATGCTCTATCTGGCGCCCGAGGCGCTGGAGCAGCTGTCCGGCGATAGGAGCCAGTGGTTCACCGATGCGGTGCGCCACGATCCGCGGGCGGCGCAGCGCCTGTCCGCCATTCTCGCCACGCTGTGGCAAACCGACGATCCGCTCACGCTGGACGGCCTGCTGTTGGAGGCGGTCGAGCTGTTGCACCCGCACATTCGCACCGGGCAGCGGGAAAAAGCCGAGGCGGCGCACCGTTTTGAGGTGGTGAAAAGCTACCTGCACGACAACTTCGCCGAGGCGGTGACCCTCAATCAGCTGGCCGAGCTGGTGTCGCTCAGCCCGTACCATTTTCTGCGCAAGTTCAAGGCCGAATACCACGTTTCGCCGCAGCAGATGCTGATGGCGATCCGGCTGTCGCAGGCCAAACGCATGCTGGAGCGCGGCATGCCCGCCGCTCAGGTGGCGGCGGCGGCGGGGCTGACCGATCAGGCACACCTGACGCGCGCCTTCGCCAATCGTTACGGCGTCACGCCAGTGCGTTTCCAGAAACAGGTGAAATTGGGCTAAAACAGCAACCTGCTACAATAATTCCTTCCCGCGTTTTCGCTACTCTGCCGCTGTCTTGTCGGGCGGGTTGGCCGCACCGGCCGTTTGTCGGAGTCGTTATGTTCATTGGCGTTGTGTTTGCCCTGGCCGCCGGGCTGATGTGGGGATTGATCTTCGTCGGCCCGCTGCTGGTGCCGGATTATCCCGCCGCGCTGCAGTCCACCGGGCGCTATCTGGCCTTCGGGCTGATCACCTTGCCGCTGGCGTGGTTCGATCGCCGCCGCCTGCGCAAGCTGCGGCGCCAGGATTGGCTGGAGGCGCTCAAGCTGACGGCCATCGGTAACCTGCTGTACTACCTGTGCCTGGCCAGCGCCATTCAGCGTACCGGCGCACCGGTATCGACCATGATCATCGGCACCTTGCCGGTGGTGATCGCCATCTGCGCCAATCTGTTTTACGGCCGCCACGACGGGCGGCTGGCCTGGGGCAAGCTGGCGCCGGCACTGCTGCTGATCGTCTGCGGGTTAGCGTGCGTAAACGTCGCCGAGCTGCGCGGCAACGCGCTGCCGATCGACGGCTGGCGTTATCTCAGCGGCCTGGGGCTGGCCGTGTTGGCGGTGGCGTGCTGGACCTGGTTCCCGCTGCGCAACTCGCGCTGGCTGCGGGAGAACCCGACGCAGCGGCCGGCTACCTGGGCCACGGCGCAAGGGCTGGTGACGCTGCCGCTGGCGCTGCTGGGCTATCTGGCGGTCTGCGGCCAATTGGCGCTGAGCGAACCGGCGTTCGCCTTGCCGTTCGGCCCGCGCCCTGAGGTGTTTATCCCGCTGATGCTGGTCATCGGCGTGTTCTGCTCCTGGCTGGGGGCGCTATGCTGGAACGAAGCCAGCCAGCGCCTGCCGACGGTATTGGTGGGGCCGCTCATCGTGTTCGAAATTCTGGCGGGGTTGGCCTATACCTTTCTGCTGCGCCAGGCCTGGCCGCCGCTGCTGACGCTGGCCGGCATCGTCTGCCTGATCGCCGGCGTGGTGTACGCCATGCGTATCAAGCCGCAGCCGGTGGTGGTGGCGCTGGAGGACAAGCAGGGGTGACGCCCGCCGCGAAGGCGGGCGCGAGGGTTAACGCTTACTGTGGTGAATGATCTCTTCGGCCACGTTGCGCGGCGCTTCGGCGTAGTGGCTGAATTCCATGGTGTAGGTGGCGCGGCCCTGCGACATCGAACGCAGGGTCGTCGAGTAGCCGAACATCTCGGACAGCGGCACCTTGGCACGAATTTCCTTGCCGCCGCCGCCCGGTATCTCTTCCATGCCCTGCACCAGGCCGCGGCGTGAGGAGAGGTCGCCCATCACGTTGCCGGCGTAATCTTCCGGCGTTTCCACCTCCACTGACATGATCGGCTCAAGGATCACCGGGTCCGCCAGGCGGCAGGCCTCCTTGAAGCCGAAGATCGCCGCCATGCGGAACGCCTGTTCCGACGAGTCGACGTCATGGTAAGAACCGAAGGTCAGGTGCACCTTGACGTCCACCACCTGATAACCGGCCAGCACGCCGTTGTTCAGCGCCTCGAGCACGCCTTTTTTCACCGCCGGGATAAATTCGCCGGGAATGACGCCGCCCTTGATCTCATCGAAGAATTCGAAGCCGTTGCCGGGTTCGTTGGGTTCGACGGTCAGCACCACGTGGCCGTATTGCCCTTTACCGCCGGACTGGCGCACGAACTTGCCTTCCACGTCGGTTACCCGTTTGCGGATGGTTTCGCGGTACGACACCTGCGGCTTGCCGGTGGTGGTCTCCACCCCGAACTCGCGGCGCATGCGATCGACGATGATCTCCAGGTGCAGCTCGCCCATGCCGTAGATGATGGTTTGGCCGGATTCTTCATCGGTGCGCACGCGGAACGACGGATCTTCCGAAGAGAGGCGCTGCAGCGCGATGCCCATTTTCTCCTGGTCGCCCTTGGTCTTCGGCTCGATCGCCTGGGCGATCACCGGCTCGGGGAAGGTCATGCGTTCCAGCGTGATGATGGCGCCGGGGTCGCACAGCGTATCGCCCGTGGTGACGTCCTTCAGGCCGACGCAGGCGGCGATGTCGCCGGCGTGCAGCTCGTCGATGTCCTTACGATCGTTGGCGTGCATCTGCACGATGCGGCCGATGCGTTCCTTTTTGCCCTTGATCGGATTGTAAACGCTGCTGCCTTTGGCCAGCACCCCGGAGTAGACGCGCACGAAGGTCAACTGGCCGACGAACGGGTCGGTCATCAGCTTGAACGCCAGCGCCGAGAATTTTTCGTTGTCGTCGGCTTTGCGGGTGATGATTTCATCGTGTTCGCCGTGGCCCTCCATCGGCGGCACGTCGAGCGGCGAGGGCATCAGCTCGATCACCGCATCGAGCATGCGCTGCACCCCTTTGTTACGGAACGCCGAGCCGCACAGCATCGGCTGGATTTCTCCGGCGACGGTGCGCACCCGCAGCCCGTGGACGATCTCCTCTTCGCTCAGCGGTACCTGGTTGAGGTATTTCTCCATCAGTTCTTCCGAGGCTTCGGCGGCGGCCTCAATCATGTTTTCGCGCCACTCCTGCGCCGAATCGCGCAGCTCGGCCGGGATCTCTTCGAAGCTGAAGTTCATGCCCTGCGAGGCTTCGTCCCACAGGATGGCCTTCATCCGCACCAGATCCACCACGCCGCTGAAGTGGTCTTCGGCGCCGATCGGAATGACGATCGGTACCGGGTTGGCTTTCAGACGCTCGATCATCATTTTCCGCACGCGGAAAAAGTCCGCGCCGATGCGGTCCATCTTGTTGACGAACGCCAGCCGCGGCACCTTGTATTTGTTGGCCTGGCGCCAAACGGTTTCCGACTGCGGCTGCACGCCGCCCACCGAGTCATAGACCATCACGGCGCCGTCCAGCACGCGCATCGAGCGCTCCACTTCAATGGTGAAATCGACGTGCCCGGGGGTGTCGATGATATTGATGCGGTGCTGCGGATAATTATGCTGCATGCCGTTCCAAAAGCAGGTGGTGGCCGCCGAGGTGATGGTGATGCCGCGCTCCTGTTCCTGCGCCATCCAGTCCATGGTCGCCGCGCCGTCATGCACTTCACCCAGCTTGTGGCTGACCCCGGTGTAAAACAGAATCCGCTCGGTGGTGGTGGTCTTGCCGGCATCGATATGCGCGGAGATGCCGATGTTGCGGTAACGTTCGATAGGGGTGGTGCGAGCCATAATCAACCTTTCTTAGCCGCGTGAAGGAGAGCGGCTTAAACAGCATGGATAATGGTGATAATCCTCATAGGGTTATCTGCCGGATCGCAGAGCCTCGCTCTGGTCACAAACTAATCGTAGTTGAAGGCGTTGGTTTTTATAAGCGATGGCTGTGATAGATGAAAGTTTGCGCGCAGGGGGAGAAAAGGGCGAAAAAAAGGCCCGTAACGGGCCTGTTGTCGAGCGGCGCATTCGCCGCTTATTTGCGTCCCAGCAAGAAGCCGAAAACGATGCCGACCGCCGCCGCAACGGCCACGCCGGCCAGCGGGTTGGCTTCCACCTGGGTTCTTACGCTGTCCGCTGCGTCTCGGGCGGCATAGCTGGCCTGGGAGGCGTATTTGCGCGCCGCGCCGCGCACCTGATGCTCCGGCGAATCCACGGCTTTGCCGAACGCTTCTTCTACCGCGCCTGCGGCTTCATTGGCTTTGTCTTCCGCTTTACCAAACATGCTGCTCTCCTGATCCTTATGGGTTAACGAATCCTAAGCCTAGCAGGTAGACGCCGTTTTTTGCAGCATTCTGTGCGTTATAAGAGCAATCCGAGCAGAGAAAAATCTTGCCGGGCGCGCGGTGACGGCTTCACCCGCGCGGCTTTTTGTGTTCTATTGGCTAGCTGTTTAACCGGGTATCGTTAACCTTTGACCGATTCGTTGAGTTGAAAGGACTCCCCATGTCAGTACTGCGTATTCTGGCGCTGCTCGCCGCGACCGCCGCCGCGTTGCCCGCCCAGGCCAAGCCTGTGCTCCACGGCGTGGCGGCCGAGAACGGCATTCGTTGGCAATCTTGTCTCAACAGCGGTTTTCAGCGCTGGTTCGATGAGCCGCCACCGCCGGGGCTGCGCTGCGGTTACCTTGAGGTGCCGTTAGCCTACGCCACGCCGCCCGCTCATGCGGCGCAGGCGGGCGAACAGACCGTGCGTTTGGCGCTGACCCTGCTGCCCGCCACCGGGCCGAAAAAGGGCAGCGTGGTGATGATCAGCGGCGGGCCGGGCCTGCCGGGCATCAATCCTTATTTGGGCAATGATGGTCACGTCGCCAGGCTGCGTAAATCCTACGATATCATCGGTTACGATCCGCGCGGCGTCGGCCAATCGACGCCGAAAATCTCCTGCCAGGTGGCCGAAGGCGACGAAACCCCGTCACCGGACGACAACGACGTGGCCGGTGCGGAGAACCAGACGCGCACCCTGATTGCCGCCTGCATCAAACAGACCGGTGCGGACGTGCTGCAACATATCGGCACCGATGAAGCGGTCAACGATCTGAACGCGATCCGCCACGCGCTGGGCGAACCGGGGCTGACGGCGGTGGCGTACTCTTATGGCACCAAGGTGGCGGCGCTGTATGCCGAACGTTTTCCGAAGAAAACGCGCGCGCTGGTGCTCGACGGGGTGGTGGATCTGGCGGAAGACGATTTCACCCAGCGGCTGAACCAGGAGCGGGGCTTCCAGCAAAGCTTCCTGCGCTTCGCCGCCTACTGCGGCAAAACCGACAGTTGCCAGCTGGGCGGCGGCGCCAATCAGGCGCTGCAGCGTTATCATGCCTTGCTGCGCAAGCTGCATGAGCAGCCGTTCGTCACCGCGGCGGGGTATGAAATCTCCGCCGATGACGTGCTGACGGTCACGCGTTCGCTGCTGCTGTGGCCGGAGCGCTGGCACGAGCTGGCGACCGTGCTGCGCCAGCTCGATGCCGGGATCGCCGGGCAGCAGGTTTCCGATCTGATCGACGAAAGCTATTCGCCGGATGCCGATGACGCGCTGAACGTCATCACCTGCGCCGACGTCGCCAACCCGACGGCCGATCCGCAGCTGTTGCGCCGGCAGCGGCAGGAGATCAATACCGCCGCTATGTATGCCCACTATCTGCCGCTGCACGAATACCCGCTGGAAATGTGCGATCTGTGGCCGTACCGCGGCAAAGATCGGCCGCACACGCCGGTGGCGTCTGCCGCGTTGCCGCCGCTGCTGTTCGTCGCGCAGCGCTACGATCCGACCACGCCGTACCGCAACGCGCAGGTGATGGCCGCCGCCTTTAAAAGCCCGCTGATCACCCGCGAACGCGACGGGCATACGCTGGTGCTGAACGGCATCGACAGCTGCGTTGACGAAAGCGTGGTGGATTATCTGCTGGCGCCGAAAAAGCCGCGCCACGACAAGACTTGCCGTTGAGGAGGCCGGGCGGAAGCCCGGCCTGACAGCCAAGTCGCCTGCGTTTTAGAATTTCACCTCTTCCGCCAATGTCAGCGTCACGAATGGCCCCGACAGGGTCTGGTTATGGTGACGGATAATGGCTTCGGCACCGAGTTCCGCCGTGTCTGAACAGCTATGGGCGTCGGCGGCCAACACCATGTCAAATCCCAACTCTGCACCGCGCCGACACGCGGTGTCTACGCAGTATTGCGTTTTCATTCCCGAAATCACCAACCGACCGATGCCGGCTTGCTTAAGCCGCTCAGCCAGGCCAGTCTGGTAAAAACAGCTGGGATGGGTTTTATCGATGAACCAGTCGGTTTCCGCATCGGTGTCGAGATCGGGGTGAACTTGCCACCGCGGACTGTTTGCGGCGATAGGCGAACCTGTCGGGCCGGTGTGGCGAATAAACACTACGAGCGCATTCGCCACGCGTGCGGCGCGAATCAACGCATTGGTCTTCGCCAGAAGGGTTTCGGCGGCGAACGGCGGATCGTCCGGCGAGGCGAACAGGCCGACTTGCATGTCGATAACCAGCAGGGCGCTGCGCGGTGCGGGGATAGTTGGCATAGGTCTTCTCCGTAATGAAATTGCCGGCGGGCACGGAGAAATAAAAAACCCCGGCCATGGCTGGCGGGGCTTGGATACGTCGTTAGCTGATGCGCACCCGTGCAGCCCGCCATTGCGTGGCGGTTGCGGTGGTGGTGAGGACGTGCGCGAAGCGTTTCATAGCGTTGATAATGCGCGGTGGTGAGGGGGACGTCAAGAGGCTCCCCCCGCCATGTCAACCGGCGAAAATATGCGCCTGGCCCATCACGTTGAGAGTGACCTGAGAACCGGGCTGCAGGCCTTCGCGGCTGACGGTTTTGATCTCGATTTGCGCGCCGCCGGCGGCCATTTGCAGGTTGAGCGTAGAGACGAAGCCGGCGAAATCGATGCCGGTGATCACCGCCTGGCCGTGCTGCGCCGGATCTGACAAACCGATTTGAATCTGCTCCGGGCGCAGCATGATGCGCGCCGGGCCGCTGCGTTGCCGATCGTCGACGGCGATACGCCCCAATGCGCAGTCGGCCCAACCGTGCGCCAGTTCCGCGGTCAACACCAGCGTTTCGCCAAGGAAGCTGGCGGTCGGCTCATCGACCGGCCGCAGATAGAGATCTTGCGGCGCGCCCACCTGCGCCAGCCGGCCGTTGCGCATCACCGCTACCTGATCGGCGAACGACAGCGCTTCGCTCTGATCGTGGGTGACCAGAATCGACGCCACCTTGGCCTCCGTCAGCAGTTCGGCGACCGCTTTGCGGGTGGCGGCGCGCAGGCCGGTATCCAGCGCCGAGAACGGTTCGTCCAGCAGCATCAGCCGGGGTTGCTGCGACAGGGCACGCGCCAGCGCGACCCGTTGTTGCTGCCCGCCGGACAACTCGTGCGGCCACAGCGCGGCCAGACGGCGATCCAGCGCCACCATCTCCATCAGCGCCTCGATGCGCCGCTGTTTCTCACGCTTGCTGCCTTTAAGGCCAAAACCGATGTTGCCGGCGACGGTGAAGTGCGGGAACAGCGCGCCATCCTGCGGGACGAAGCCTATGCCGCGCAGATGCGCCGGCACCCAGCCGCCGCCGTTGCCCATGGCTTGCCCCTGCAGCAGGATCTGGCCGCCGTCGGGAATTTCAAAGCCGGCGATGATGCGCAGCAGGGTGGTTTTGCCGGAGCCGGAAGGGCCGACGATCGCCGTGCGGCTGCCGGCGGCAACCTGCAGGTCGATGTGTTCCAGCACCCTGATGGCGTTATAAGATTTTTCGATACCGTGCAGTTCGAGCGTGCTCATAGTCCCGCCGTGCGTTTAGATTGAGAATAAAGAAGCCAGGTGAGCGGCAATGACAGCGCCACCATAATCAGCGCATAAGGCGCGGCGGCGACGTAGTCTATCTCGCTGGTCAGCGCCCAAAATCCGGTGGCCAGCGTGCGGGTGCCGTTCGGCGCCAGCAACAGCGTGGCGGTCAGTTCATTGGCGATCGCCAGGAACACCAGCGCCGCGCCCGCCGCGGCACCCGGCGCCGCCAACCGCAGCGTAGTGCTCCACAGCGCCTGCGCCGGCGATTTGCCGAGGCTACGCGCCACGTTTTCCAATTCCACCGGCGCCTGTGCGATGCCGGCGCGCAGGTTGATCAGCGCCCGCGGCATAAACATCAGCAAATACGCCAGCAACAGGGTGATTTCGGTTTGGTAAATCGGCCGGAAGCTGTGAATGGTGATGGTCACCAGGGCCAGCGCCACCACGATGCCGGGCAGCGAGCTGGTCACGTAGTTACAGCCTTCCAGCACGCGGTACAGCCGGGCCGGATAGCGCACCGACAGCCAGGCCATCGGAATGGCGCACAGCGTGAGCAGCAACGCGCCGACGGCGGACAGCGACAGCGTTTGCCACAGCGCGGGCCACAGCTCGGCGTTGCGCCACACCTCGAATCCCCCCAGCCACAGCCAGCGGGCCAGGGTAATGAAAGGCACGCCCAGCGCCAGTGCGGTCAGCGAAATCGGCAGCAGCAGCGCCAGCGCGGCGAGCGGCAGCGAAAGGCGACGCGGCGTTTGGCTGCGGGCGCTGCCGGAACCGACGCGGGCATAGCGCGCGCGGCCGCGGCTGAGAGCCTCAAGCAGCAGTAACCCGAGGCAGCACAATACCAATACGCCGGCCAGCATGTTGGCCGCCGGGCCGTTGAAGGTCGACTGGAACTGATCGAAGATCGCGGTGGTGAAGGTATCGAAGCGGATCATGGCATACAGGCCATACTCCGCCAGCAGGTGCAATGCGATCAGCAGGGAACCGCCCCAGACCGCCAGCTTCAGCTGCGGCAGCACCACGCGGAAAAAGACCGCCAGCGGCCGGGAACCGAGCGAGGTGGCGACGTCTTCGATACCGGGATCCAGACGGCGCAGCACGGCGGCGGCCGGTAGGTAAATAAACGGGAAATAGGCGAGCACCGAGATGAAGACCCCGGCGCCCAGGCCGTGCATCGACGGCACCAGGCTGATCCAGGCATAGCTTTGCACAAAGGCCGGCACCGCCAGCGGCGCGGTGGCCAGTACCGCCCAGAGACGGCGGCACGGCAGCGTGGTGCGCTCGGTCAACCAGGCCAGGGCTACGCCCAGCACGGCGCAGATCGGCAGCGTCAGCACCACCAACAGCAGGGTGTTCAACAGCAGTTCCGCCACGCGCGGGCGGAAAACCAGAGCGTTGACCGTTTGCCAGCCGGTTTCAAACGCCACGCCGATAACGAAACCCAGCGGCAACAGCGCCAGCAGCGACAGCAGCACGGCGCTGGCCACTACGATCGCCCCCGGCCGCTGATGACGGGGGACAACAGAATAACGCCGCGCGGTCTGCGCGGCGTGGGTACTCAGGTTTGACATAACGATCAAAAACTCTCGGTTTGCCGGCGGGCCTTACAGCAGGCCGGCTTCGGTCATCAGTTCGACCACTTTTTTACTGTTCAGCTGCGCGGCATCTACTTTCGGTGCGTCCAGATCTTTCAGCGGCACCAGTTTCGGGTTGGAGGCTGCGCCGATGCCGACGGCGTATTCGAAGGCGTTGTTGGTGCGCAGGATCTCCTGGCCCTGTTTGCCGGTGATCCACTTGATGAACGCCTGCGCCTGCTGCTGATGCTTGCTGGAAGCCAGCACGCCGCCGCCGGAGATGCTGACGAACGCGCCCGGATCCTGATGTTTGAAGTAGTACAGCTTGATGTTGTTGCTGTTCTCGCCGGTTTTAGCGCCATCCACGAACGGGTAGTAGTGATAGATCACGCCGCTGTCGACCTGGCCGGCATTGACCGCTTTCATCACCGTGCTGTTGCCCTTATAGGCGGTGAAATTGGTTTTCATCGCTTTCAGCCACTCCAGCGTCGCTTTCTCGCCTTTCAGCGCCAGCAGCGCGCTGACGATCGCCTGGAAATCGGCGCCCGACGGCGAGGCGGCCCAGCGGCCTTTCCATTCCGGCTTGGCCAGGTCCAGCAGCGACTTCGGCAGCTGTGCTTCGGTCAGTTTGGCCGGGTTGTAGACGAACACGGTAGAGCGGGCGGCGATGCCGGTCCAGCGGCCGTGGCTTGGGCGATACTGCGGTTCCACCTGGGCCAGCGTCGCGGCGTCCAGCGGGGCGAACAGCTTGGCGTTATCCACCAACACCATCGCCGGGGAGTTTTCCGTCAGGAATACGTCGGCAGGCGAGGCGCTGCCTTCCTGCACCAGCTGATTGCCCAGCTCGCTGTCGCCGCCGTTGCGCAGCGTGACCTTGATGCCGGTGTCTTTGGTAAACCCGTCGACCCAGGATTTGACCAGGTTTTCATGTTGGGCGTTGTAAATGACGATGCCCTGATCGGCCTTGGCCGCCTGAGCGCCGAAGGCCAGCATCATCGAGGAGGCGAGCAGGGCGACGGGGCCGAGAGATGAAATACGCAGCTTCATGCAGTTATCCTTTTAGCGTTCGAATGAGGAAAACGAATATCGCCTGGCAAGCGCAAGCAGGCCGATTTTAGCCAAGAACATCAATAATGATAGTGAAAACGATTCGTATTAAATTATTTTTGACGATCGCTCACAAAATGAATTGCCCTAAGGATAAGTTAAGTTTCGGCTGGAATAATCTGTATTGATTGTCTGAATTTATTTCACCGCCGGTTCGCGACGTTCCTGTTCGGCGATGCCGGCCGCCACGTCCTCCCGCTTGTTTTCGTCAGTATTCGCCACTATTTCGTTGATAATGAAAGAAATTCAACACCGCTTTTGGTTATGACTCATAGCGATTAATGATTTAATTTATTCCACTGCCACATTGCATATTGAACGCGATAAAACACTAATCAGGGATATCGACGTGAAATATTCATTTAATGGCAAGAAATTGGCTGGTTTAATCCTCCTGACTTTTAACGCGACGGCAGCTCAGGCGGCCGACGTACCGGCGGGCGCTAAACTGGCGCCGGTACAGGAATTGGTGCGCGCCAACGGCTATGAACCGGCGACGCTGGATCCGAACCTGGCCGAGAGCAATGTGGAGTTCTACATCTTCAACGATCTGTTCGAAGGTTTGCTGCGCGTCGGGAAAGACGGCGAAGCGATCCCTGCGCTGGCGCAGAAATGGGAGCATCAGGGCAACGTCTGGACCTTCCATCTGCGGCCGCAGGCCAAATGGTCGAACGGCGATCCGGTGACCGCCGACGATTTCGTCTACAGCTGGCGGCGCCTCACCGATCCGAAAACCGCGTCGCCGTACGGCAGCTATCTGGCTTCGGCCTACGTGCTTAATGCGGCGGCGATCAACGCCGGCAGCAAACCGCCGAGCGAGCTGGGCGTCAAGGCGCTGGACGCGCATACCCTGCAGGTGACGCTGTCGGAGCCCAACTCCTACCTGCTCAAGCAGCTGGTGCATTTCCCGGTCTTGCCGGTTAACCGCAAGGTGGTGGAGCAGTACGGCAAGAACTGGACTCAACCGGCGCATTTTGTCGGCAACGGCGCGTTCCGCCTCAGCCAGTGGGTGGTGAACGAAAAGGTGGTGGTGGAACGTAACCCGCAGTATTGGGACAACGCCAACACCGTGCTCAACAAGGTGACGTTCTTGCCGATACAGGGCTTCCCGGAAGTGGCGCGTTTTCGCGCCGGCGAGGTTGAGTTGGGGTATACCACGCCGCCGGAGTTGTATCAGCAGCTGAAAAAAACGCTCGGCGAGCAACAGCTGGTGACCTATCCGCTGCTCTCCACCAGTTATTTCGCCTTCAACAACCGCCAGGCGCCGTTTAACGACCTGCGGGTGCGCCAGGCCCTGAATCTGGCGCTGGACAAAGAGATTATCGCCGGCAAGGTGCTGGGATACGGCCAACAGCCGGCCTGGACCTTTACCCCAACGGGGGCGGGCGGCTATAGCCTGCAGCCCGGCGCGGCGGCCGGCTGGACGCCGGAACAACGGCACGCCCAGGCGAAGCAACTGCTGGCGCAGGCAGGTTTCAACGCCGAGAACCCGCTGCGCTTTACCGTGCTGTACAGCAACGACGCCACCATCAAGAAGATCGTCATCGCCGCCGCCGCCATGTGGAAAAAGAACCTAGGGGTAGAGGCCAGCTTGCAAAGCCAGGAGCGTAAAGTGACGCTGGATAATATCAACCGCGGGCAGTACGGCGTGGCCTTTACCCGCTGGCTGGCGGATTACAACGATCCATCCACCTTCCTGAACGTGTTCCGTTCCGACAGCAGCGAGAACAGCCCCAAATACCATAACCCGGACTATGACCGCATTCTGCATCAGGCGACGGTGGCGCAGACGCCGCAGCAGGTGCAGCAATATTTCCAGCAGGCCGAGGCGGTGCTGGCCGCCGATACGCCGGTGGCACCGGTGTACTACGAGGCTAACGCCACGCTCATTAAACCTTACGTGAAGGGGATCGACTTTACCCGTCAGGGCGCCTTGTACGATAAAAACGTCTATCTTCTCGAGCACTGAGAAATAAAAAACGGCTGATTTATATCAGCCGTTTTTATAGATTCGTGTTTAATAACATTATCCTAAATACTCCATAAACGACGGGCAATCTTTTCTTCCCGCTGAAGAAAACACCGCCTATACTGCGCCGGTAGTTTATATGCAGTATCTCGTTTGGCGAGGCTCCTATACAAACACAGGTTACTGATCTGACGACATCGAGAGATGCCCAAGGTTAAGACAGGCTTTATCGGATTAAGGTTCAGCCCAAAGTAACTTCCGAATAACAGTTCGGATACGTTGTATAGTGCTAAAACCTGGACGCGGAGATAGGCAGTCTGCACTCCCTCTGTGGTTACGCCCCTATGCGATTCGCTGTTGAAGTTCAAAACAGAAATAGGGACTGACAATGATCAAGTCACATCAACATTATTCTTCTCCGGCGCTGAGCGCGACTGAAACTCTCGACGAGACCTCGGTCGCCGGCTATATGAACGCCGATTTTATTACTGTTCCCGCGACGATGACGGTCAATCATGCCCGGGAATATTTACTTTCACAGCTAAAAACGGACGAAATTCCCACCCGGGTATTTATTACCGCGGACGATTATCATCTGCGCGGCACGCTGTCGGTGAAAAAACTGCTGCAGTGCGACGAGCAGGATAAAGCGGTCGGCGTGATGATGGACCACAGCTATTTTCAGGTTTCGCCCGACGACGATCGCAACGATGTGGCGCATCTGCTCGGCAAGGGCGGCCTGGACGTGGTGCCTGTCGTGGCGAACAACACGCTGGTCGGCGTGCTGGGGGAGCGAGAGATCGCTCGCCTGGTCGAGGATGAAAACACCGAAGACGCGCAGCGCCAGGGCGCGAGCCTGCCGCTGGACAAGCCTTATCTGGAGACCAGTCCGTGGGCGCTGTGGCGTAAACGTTCGGTGTGGCTACTGATGCTGTTCGTCGCCGAAGCTTACACCGGCAACGTGCTGAAGGCGTTTGAAGATCAGCTCGAAGCGGCGATCGCGTTGGCGTTCTTCATCCCGCTGCTGATCGGCACCGGCGGCAACAGCGGCACCCAGATCACCTCGACGCTGGTGCGCGCCATGGCGCTGGGTGAGGTCAGCCTGCGCAATCTGGGCGCGGTGATCCGCAAGGAAGTGACGACCTCGCTGCTGATCGCCGTCACCATTGGCCTGGCGGCCTGGGTACGCGCCTGGATCATGGGCGTCGGCATGGAGGTGACGTTGGTGGTCAGCCTGTCGCTGGTGGCGATCACCGTGTGGAGCGCGATTGTCTCGTCGATCATTCCGATGCTATTGAAACGTCTCGGCATCGATCCGGCGGTGGTATCGGCGCCGTTTATCGCTACCTTTATCGACGGCACCGGCCTGATTATTTATTTCAAAATTGCCCAGCAGGTATTGGGTATTTAACCGCGCTCCGCCCGATGTTGCAGGCGGAGATGTAAAGCCTTAATGAGGAGGACGTTAAAAAACATGGATACCGACCAACCCCGATATTTAACGCAAGGGGCTTTTATCGATAACATTTAACCTGAGGACAAAATAATGGGAAACATGACTATTTTTATGGGATTCCTGGCAATGATCAGCTCACTGGGCCTGTTAGCGGCCTATATGAGCACCAAATGGGATGATTGATGAACGCAAAAGATCCGCCTAGATGCATCCTCCCCGTAACCGCTATTTATTATGGGGAGGATTTTTAGCGGCGCGCCGAACGCGCGGCCTGATACGGGAGTTGATAATAATGACGATTCTTATTCTGGGATTGCTCTACGCCATTTTAATGATCTCGGTGGGCGTTAATGAGATTTATTTTTATTCCACCGGAAAATCCAATTTTCTTACTAGCCTCATGCTGACATTTTCTGGCAGTATGCTGCTGATCGCCTTTGTCTGGCAATTATCCTCTAAAGTAAAAAAATAAATCACCGTCCGAATGTGAGCAGCATAATGCAGAATGAAAAACAGGCCGTGGCCAGAAACTCGATGATCGCCAGCGGGTTACTGGCTACGGGCAAGTTCGTCGCCGGCATTTTTACCGGCAGTATTGGCCTGATATCCGAAGGGATCCACTCTTTTACCGATTTTATCGCCACCAGCATCACCTGGCTGGCGGTGCGCATCAGCGATAAGCCCGCCGATGACGATCATCACTTCGGCCACGGCAAGGTGGAAAACCTGGCGGCGCTGTTCGAGGTGCTGCTGTTGCTGGGCGCCGCCGGCTGGATCGTTTATGAGGCCGGCAGCAGCCTGCTCGGGCAACCGCATGAGATCGTCGCCGCGCCGGTGGTGATTGCGGTGCTGCTCATTTCCATCTGCGTCGATTTCTTCCGCGTGCGGGCGCTCAACCGCGTCGCCAAAGCGACCGACAGCGCGGCGCTGGAAGCGGATGCGCTGCATTTCTTCTCCGATATGCTTTCGTCCGGCGTGGTGCTGCTGGGCATGGTGTTTGTGCTGCTGGGCTTTGGCCGCGCGGACGCCATCGCCGCGCTGATCGTCGCCGGCTTTATCTTTGTCGCCGCGATCAAACTGGGCAAACGCTCCTTCGACTCGTTGATGGATGCCGCGCCGGCCGGGGCTACTGAGGCGATCCGCGCCACGCTGGCAAGTTTTCCGGCGGTGCTGGCCTGCGACAGCGTGCGCATTCGCAACGCCGGCGCGGTGCTGTTTGTCGAAATCACGGTGGCGGTGTGCCGCACCTTGCCGCTGGAACGCATTGACGCGCTGAAGCGAGAGATCGTTGAGCGGCTGCGGGAGCTGTACGCCAGCGCGGAATTTACCGTCATCGCGGTGCCGCAAACCCGCAGCGATGAAGACATGGCGACGCGCATTCGGGCGATCGCCGCCAACCACGGCGCGCAGGTGCAGAATGTGACCTTGCAGCAGCTGCCGACGCGCATGGCGATCGGCATGGATTTGGCGGTGCCGGCCAACGCCAGCGTGGCGCAGGCGCATGACATTGCCACGGAGATAGAGGGGATCCTGCGCCAGGCGATCGGTGAAGACACCGAGATAGAGACGCACCTGGAGCCGCAGACGCCACATTGGCTGACCAGCGAGGATGTCGATGCGACGGAGCTGGCCGATATTCGCCGCATCCTGCAGTCGGCGCTGGAGCAGGGAGAGAGCGTGCAAGACGTACACAACGTCCGCGCGCGCAAGACCGACGGGGGCATCATCGTCAACTTCCACTGCCGGATGTCGCCGGCGGTCACCATCGCCGCCGCGCACGATGCGGTCGATCGGGTCGAGCGCCGGCTGCGCTCGCTTTATCCTGCCATCACGCGCGCGATAGGGCACGTCGAGCCGATCAAGCCTGGCATTTGAATCAGTTCGACCAACTGCGGGTAGAGCGCCGCGTTGGCCAGCAGCAGCGGGTTGCCGCGCCGCAACCCGTCGTTGTGCATAAAGTCATTCACCACGCCGCCGGCTTCGCGCGTCAGCACCCAGCCAGGCAGGCTGTCCCAGGCATTCATGTGCGGTTCGTAATAGCCCAGCAGCCGACCGGCGGCCACCTGGGCGGTCATCAACGCGCCGGAGCCGCTGCGCACAAACATCCCTCCCGCCTGCAGCAGGCGACAGAGAAAGCCGCTGAATTCCGCCGCTGAAGCGCGCGGTGAAATCCCGACGCCCATCACGCCATCCGCGACGCTGCGCCCGGCATGCACGCCGATCGGTTCCCCGTTGAGAAAGGCGCCGTGGCCGCGACAGGCGCGGAACATCTCGCGGTGGTTGGGATCGTAGACCACGCCTATCGTCGGCTCGCCGTCGATCACCACGCCTATCGCGATACACCAGGTATGCAATCCGTTCAGGAAGCAGGCGGTGCCGTCAATCGGATCGACGACCCAAACGCAGGCGGCGTTTTCGCCTGTGCTGCCGCTTTCCTCGCCGAGAAACCCGTCCTGAGGAAAGCGCCGGCTGATCATGCGGCGGATCAGCGCTTCGACGCGGCGATCGGCCTCGCTGACCACGTCCTGCAGCCCCTGTTTGAAGTCGACAGCCAGAGTTTGCCGCCGTTGATAAAAGCTGAAAGCGAGATCGGCGGCGGCGCGGGCGATCTCACGCGCAAAGCGGTAGCGCGCCTCGATGTCCCGTGGGGAAAGTGAAGTCATGGCAGGCTCGATAGCAAAGAACGAATCGGGTTACCCTGCCATAAAAGGATGAAGGTAATGTGTCGCTCAGCGCGGCGGGGATGAAAAACGCAGCTGCATTATGGCATCGGGGGCCGATAGCGGTTCGGTCGTGGCCCCGGCCGGCATTACCGCGCGCCAAAACGCCAGCCCGCGCGGATTATCCGGGCTGACCGACAGCGACCAGCCGCCGGGATGTTGCGCGAACAAGGCGTGGGCGGCCCGTTGCCCCAGCCCGGTGCGCCTCCACTCGGGCTTGACGTAGAACTCCGCCATTTCGACGGTGGCGCTGTCCAGGCGCCGGACTAACGCGAAACCGGCCGTTTGCCGATCGCTCAAAATCAAATAGGGGTAGCGGCCGATCTCGCGCCAGTAGAGCGGCAGATAGGGGTAATCGCCATCGGCGCCCAGCTCGCGAAGGCAGTCGGACAGCATGACCGCCAGCAGCGGCCGCTGCGCGTGCGTAGCCTGCTCAAGGGAAAATGCCATGTCGCGCTCCGTCAAAAAACAGGCCGCCGGAGGGCGGCCTGTCAGGGTTAGCCCAGATTCAGCCGGGCGGTGATGTCGGCAATCTCGCGGCGCCAGCGCGCCTGAAGCGCCGGTTTCTGGTGCTTCGGCTTGCGCGCCAGGTCATCCTCCAGTTTGCTTTCGAGGGCAAACAGGGCGGTCAACAGCGCTTCTTCGCCTTCCAGTCGCTCATCTGGCGTCGGGCCGCCTGCGTTGGCCTTGCCCGCCGTCGGTAGCGCCGGCGCTTCGCCCGCCAGGCGCTGATACACCGGCGCCAGATCGTGCCACTCCTCCAGTTTTTGCTGGTCGATCAGCCAAAAGCGGTTGCAGCTCTGTTCGATCAGCATCCGGTCATGGGTGACCAATATGACGGCGCCGGCGAACTGGCGCAGCGTTTCCGCCAGCTCTTCTTTGCCTGCCATGTCCAGGTGGTTGGTGGGCTCGTCCAGCAGCAGCAGCGAATGGTTGGCCAGCGTCAGGCCGACGAACAGCAGCCGCGAACGCTCGCCGCCGCTCAGCGAACGGATCTGCTGATGGTGGCGCAGGTAAGGGAAACCGGCGCCGATCAGCGCCATTTTCCGCTGTTCCTCGGTCAGCGGCGCAAACTGCGCCAGCGCTTCGCTCAACGTGTCTTCATCGCGCAGCTGTTGCAGGCTCTGATCGTAATAGCCGATGCGCACGCGCGGGTGGAAGATCGCCGGGCGTTCCGCGGGGTGCTGATACGCCTGCCACAGCAAGCGCAGCAGCGACGATTTTCCGCAGCCGTTGCGCCCGACGATGGCGATGCGATCGCCGCTTTTGACGCGCAGATGCCCCAGGCTGAACAGCACCGGCGCATCCGGCGCCGGGCGCACGGCCCATTGCGGCAGCGCCAGCAGGCGATCGGCGTCCAGCGCCTCTCCCTGTAATCGCAGCCGCCACGGGCTGCCGGCGGTCAGGGTGGTCTGTTCTTCCTTCAACCGATCGACGCGCTTTTCCATTTGCTTGGCTTTGCGCGCCAGATCTTCGTTGTCGTAGACCTTGCCCCAGATTGCCAAGCGTTTGGCGCTTTTTTCCACCCGGTCTATCTCTTTTTGCTCGGCCTGGCGCCGATGCTCGTCCGCAGCGTCCTGTTCCGCCAGTGCGGCGCGCGCAGCGGAGCAGGGCAAACGGAAGAACTGCAGCGTTTTATCGCGCAGGATCCAGGTACAGTTGGTCACCTGATCGAGCAGATAGCGATCGTGCGATACCAGCACGAAGCTGCCGCTCCAGCTGCGCAAGAACTGCTCCAGCCACAGCAGCGTGGGCAGATCCAGGTGGTTGCTGGGTTCGTCGAGCAGCAGCAGATCGGGCTGGCGGATCAGCGCGCGCGCCAGCAGCAGGCGGGTGTGCTGGCCGCCGCTGAGGGTGCCGGCGGTCAACGTCCAGCTCCCCGGTTCAAACCCCAGCTCGGCAAGCAGCGCTTCACAGCGCCAGCGTTCGCTGAGGTGTTGGCCCGCGGGCAATTGCGCCAGTACCGCATCCAGCAGGGTGCTGGCGTGCAGCTCAGGCGGCAGGTGTTGTTCGATGCGCGCCATCAGGCATTGGTGTGACAATGTCACCGTTCCGCTGTGGATGGGCAGGGCGCCGCTGAGCAGTTGCAGCAGGGTGCTTTTGCCGCAGCCGTTGTCGCCGATCAAACCGATGCGATCGCCTTTTTTCAGGCTGAAGGAAATCTCGCTCAGCAGGACGCCGAACGCGTTGTCGTAACCGACAGATTGTGCAGACAGTAGTGTGCTCATTGCTTACTCAAGAGTTACAGGCATGACAATGCCTATCGTCAAACATTGCTGACGACAACCCGGTAAGCCGGAGGGAAGATCCTGGATTTTAGTAAGCTTCGC
The DNA here is from genome assembly GCF_052166245.1 of Serratia sp. CY84636. NCBI lineage: Bacteria > Pseudomonadati > Pseudomonadota > Gammaproteobacteria > Enterobacterales > Yersiniaceae > Serratia > Serratia sp. CY84636. The sequence continues at coordinate 832,626 of NZ_JBJNOX010000002.1, read as the reverse complement.
TCAAGCTGGGTTATCGCAGCACGATACCGGTAATGCTTGAGCGGCGACGATTACCAAAGAAGTGTGAGTGAAAAAACAATTCACACGTCAGCATAGTAAGTCTCCTTTTATTGGTTGCAGGTTAATCGGTGGCAGGAGTATAGAGCGCTTTACGCTGCGCCGCCAGTGTAAAAGCGCCTGAATAATCAGCAGGCTAAGTCCCGTGGGCGCGCGTGGCACACAATGGGAATAATTACTGTATTTCGGCCGACATTAAGCAGCTATTATAATTAGCGTTTATGGTTAAGCGACGGTTCATCCGCCGCCTGTTCGTCTGTCTATCAGATAATGATGCTGAGCACTGAATTTATGTTAAAGCCTCGCCCGTTCCTGCTGTTGTTGTTATTGCTGTTGGGTTTGCAGCTGACGCCGCTCGCCGCCGTCGCCGCTACCCAGGATGATCCCGCCGCCGAAAGCGCGCCCGATCCCGCCACGCAGCTGAAAGCCGCGCAAAAGCAGTTGGACAGCATGAAGCAGCTGGTTTCCAAAGCGACCACCGATACCCAGCTCAGCAAACTGCGGCTGGCGACTGACGATCTGGTCGCCGGCATGGAAAAACTTGCCACCGATCTGCAGCCCGAGCAGGACAAACTGAAAGCGCAGCTGGACGTCCTGGGGCCGGCCCCGGCGGCCGGCGCGCTGCCGGAAACCCCGGCGGTGGCCCAGCAGCGCAACGCGCTGAACAACAGCAAAAAGCAGCTGGATGACGCGGTGAAACGCGCGCAGGCCATCAAGAGCAGCGCCTTCGATCTGGGGCAGCAGATTGGCGATCTGCGCCGGGTGGCGTTTAAAACCCAGCTGGCGCTGAATACCGGCAGCATTTTGGGTATCAAATTCTGGGCGCCGGTGCTGCAGCCGTCAGAGGATGACGTACAGCGGCTGGATCAGTTCAACGCCGAGATGAAAGCGGCCTGGGACGCCAGTTGGCAGGACGAATGGCGTTACGGCACGCTGGCGTTGCTGGCGCTGGCGGTGATTGTCTGGTCCTGGGGGCGTTATTTCTCCGAGCGTTTCCTCGCCTGGGTCAGCATCCGTTTTCTGCCGGACGGGCGACTGCGCCGCAGCTTTATGGCGATCGTTACCGTGGCGGTGACGGTGATCACCACCTCCATCGCGCTGAACCTGCTGTATTACGTCTTTGTCCGCGTGCAGCCGCTGCCGGTGACGCTGGAGGATTTCGCGGAAGGTTTCAACCGTCTGGGGATTTTCTGCGCGCTGATCGCCGGGCTGGGGCGTGCGGCGTTGTCTCTGAATCGCCCGTCGTGGCGTCTGGCGTCCATGGATAACGACGTGGCCGCCGGGCTGCGTTACTTCTCGCCGCTGCTGGCCGGCCTGGCGCTGGCGTTCGGCACCGTGGAGCTGATCAACAACGTCGTCAGCGCTTCATTGGCCACCACCATTTTCGGCAACGGCCTGGTGGCGGGGTTGATCGGCATGGTGCTGCTGGCGGCGCCGCTGCGTGGCCAGCGCATTCGTCGCCGTCTGGAACAGCAGGGCGCGCACCTGGAAAAACGCACGCTGATCGGCGGGCTGGTGCACCTCGTCACCCTGGTCTGTTCGATGGTGATTCTGTTTTCCCTGCTCATCGGCTACATCGCCTTCGCCCGCTTCCTGACCTACCAGCTGATCTGGGTGGTGCTGGTGCTGATGGCGTTCTATTTTATGGTGCTGTTCGCCACCGATTTGTGCGCCGCGCTGTTTTCGCCGCAGACCGTCAGCGGCAAGATGCTGAAGAAAACGCTCAGCTTCAAGGATCGCCATCTGGAACAGATGTCGATCATCACCACCGCATTGGCCAAATGTTCCCTGTTGCTGTTGATGATCGTCGCGCTGTTCAACGGCTCATTCGGCAGCACCACGCCGGGCTCGCTGATGGAGAAAATCGTCTCCATCCTGACCGGTGAAGGATTGCAGCGTTTCAACATCGTGCCCGGCAACCTGCTCAACGCCGTGATCTGCCTGGCGATCGGCATCTATATTTTGCGTGCGGTGCGGCGCTGGCTGGGTTCTGAACTGCTGCCGAAAACCATCTCGGACGTCGGCATTCGCGCCTCGCTGGTGACGCTGTTCAGCAATATCGGCTATGTGCTGGTGATTCTGATCACCCTGGCGGCGCTGGGCATCCAGTGGAGCAACCTGGCGTGGATCGTCAGCGCCCTGTCGGTTGGTATTGGTTTCGGTTTGCAGGAGATCGTGAAGAACTTTATTTCCGGCCTGATCCTGCTGACCGAACGCCCGGTGAAGGTGGGGGATATGATCGGCATCGGCGGCGTGGAAGGCGACGTGCGGCGCATCAACGTGCGCGCCACCGAAATTCAGCTCAGCGACCGTTCCACCATGATCGTACCGAACTCGCAGCTGATCTCGCAGAACGTGCGCAACGCCACTATGGGCAACGCGCAAGGGGTGGTGACTATCGCGCTGACGTTCCCGACCTCCATCGATCCGGAGCAGGTGCGCAATATCTTGCTCAGCGCCTATAACGAGTACGAAACCATTCTGGAAACGCCGGCGCCTTACGTGCGCTTCAGCCAGCTGGGGCCGGACGGCATTATCCTGAGCGTGACCGGCTACGTGCCGAGCCCGCGCATGGTCGGCGCCACCAAGAGCGAACTGCTGTTCAATATCCTCAAGCTGCTGCGCGCGCAGGAAGTGAGCCTGTCCAGCCCGCAGGAAGTGGTGTTTATGAAGCAGCAGGCGACGCGATATCAGGCCAACGAAGAGGAGCACTCCTCCTAGTCCCCCTAAGGCGGCGGGCCTCTACGCGACGGCCCGCCGAACGCGGCTAGTACATCGACGGCTCCACCGATTGCGAGCAGTCGCTGTTGGCGCTGGATTTGGTGCAGGTATAAGGCTCATTCGGCGATGCCGACGGCGCATTCGACGGGCCGCCGCCGCCGCCGATACACCCGCTCAGCATCAGCATCAAAAACACGAGAATTATTTTCTTCATCTCACCGTCCTCCATTGCGATTCCTCCCTTAAGTATATGTCGGGAAAGCGAACGGCACCGCTCACCGGGGCGATCTATACTCCTTTGATGCCTTGTTGGCGCACAACGTCGGCGAATGAGGAGGAAAAGATGCAAACCGACGACGAGTTGACCCGCTTTGCCGCGCAGGGCGCGCCGCCGTTGCCGCCCACGTCCAGGCAGGGATTTGTCGAACATGACGGGGCGCGCATCTGGTATGCCGCCTATGGCGCGGCGCCGACGGTGATCCTGCTGCACGGCGGCCTGGGCCACAGCGGCAACTGGGGGTATCAGCTGCCGGCGCTGCTGGCCGCCGGGTATGGCGTGCTGGTCATCGACAGCCGCGGGCACGGGCGCAGCACGCACGACGCCCGGCCTTACCGTTACGATCGCATGGCCGATGATCTGTTGGCGGTGATGGACGCGTTGCGGATCCCGCACGCCGGGCTGGCGGGCTGGAGCGACGGCGCCTGCGTCGCGCTTATCGCCGCCCATCGGGCGCCGCAGCGGGTGGACGGCGTCTTTTTCTTCGGCTGCAATATGGATCCCAGCGGTGTTAAACCGCCGGCCGCCAACCCGATCGTCGAGCGCTGCTTCGCCCGCCACGTGCAGGACTATGCCGCGCTGTCGCCGACGCCGCAGGAGTTCGATGAATTTGTCGCCGCCGTGAGCCTGATGATGAGCAGCCAGCCGAACTACACCGCGCAGGAATTGGCGGCCATTCGTGTGCCGGTGACGATTGTTCACAGCGAACACGATGAGTTTATCCGCGCCGAGCATGCTGCCTACCTGAGCGGCAGCATTCCCGGCGCCCGTCTGGTGACGCTGCCGGGCGTCAGCCACTTCGCGCCGCTGCAGCGGCCGGCGGTGTTCAACCGCGCGCTGTTGGATTTTCTCGCCGATGTGATGCCGCCGCCTGCGCGTTGACGTGCGTTGTTCTATGCTGGAGGCGGGGTATTTTGACATCATCGAAGAGGACATCATGAGCGAAAGCATCGTGGTCAGGCCGCTGGAAGCGCGGGATTACGCCGCCTGGCTGGCGCTGTGGCAAGGGTATAACGCATTTTACGGCCGTGAGGGGGCAACGGCGCTGCCGGACGAGGTGACGCAGACCACCTGGCGGCGTTTTTTCGACGCCTACGAACCGATGTTTGCGCTGGTCGCGGAGCATCAAGGCCAGGTGGTCGGGTTGACGCACTACCTCCTGCACCGCAGCACCACCCAGCTGCAGCCTAACTGTTATCTGCAGGATCTGTTCACTGCGGAGACGGTGCGCGGCAAAGGCGTAGCGAGAGCGCTGATCGCGGCGGTCTACGAGCGTGCGCAGCAGCTGGGGTTGCCGCGGGTTTATTGGAATACCCACGAAACCAACCAGACCGCCATGCGGCTGTATGACAAGGTGGCGGAGCGCCCCGGTTTCGTGATGTACCGCAAGGCGCTTTGACGCCGGGCGAAAAGAAAACGGGCGCCAAACGGCGCCCGGAGATGGGGGTTAGAAATCGACCGTCGCCTGCAGGCTGAGGCTGCGCGGTTCGCCTTCAATCACGCGCAGGTTACCGGCGCTGGAGGCGTAGTATTCGCGGTTAAACAGGTTTTTCACATTCAGTTTCAGCTGAGTATGTTTGCCAAGCAGCTTGCTGTCCCAGGCGACAAAGGCATCCGCCACGGTGTAGGCCGGCATGGTGAAGCTGTTCTCCGGATCGCCGGCGCGGCGGCCGACATAGCGCGCACCGCCGCCCACGCGCACCTCGCCGGGCACCACCGGCAGCGTCATGCGGTGGCTGAGATACAGGCCGCCCATGTTGGTCGGGGCGTTGACCAGCCGGTTGCCGACGTTGGCCGGATTGAGGTTGTCTTCGACGATCTCGGTTTTGTCGTAGCTGTAGTTGGCGGTAAGATCCCAGTTGGGCGCCACTTCGCCGTTCAACTCCAGTTCAGCACCGGTGGATCGCGCCTTGGGAATGCTGCGGGTCACGCCGTTGATAAAGATCGACATATTGCTTTCATCAATACGATAGAGCGCCAGCGTGGCGTCGAACGCCGGGGCGATCTGCCATTTGCCGCCCACCTCATAGGTGGTGCCGGTTTCCGGCGTGGCGACGTTGCCGTTATCGTCGATGGCGGTGGACGGCGTGAAGGAACGGCTGTAGTTACCGTACAGAGACAGGTTCGGCGTCAGCTTATACACCAGCCCCGCCTGCGGCAAAAACTGATCGTCTTTGTCATTGAGCGTATTTTTCGGCTTCTGGAAACCGTTGCTGTTGTTCTGGTAATACGACTGATAGCGTGCGCCGAGCACCGCAATCCACCGGTCGGAGAGATGAATGCTGTCCTTGGCGTACAGGGAGCGGCTGAACAGCGTCGTGCGCAGGTTGCTCAATGCGTCGTTGTAGGTGGTGCTGTCGGTGACGGGCGCTTCGCCATACGCCGGATCGTACATGTTGAACGTCTTCGACACTTTGCCGCGATAGGAGTAGGCCTTGTAAGTCTGGTTCTTTTCGTAGTCCACGCCCAGCAGCAGGTCGTGTTGCATGCCGAACACCTCCGGCGAACCGGTCACATCCCAGGAATAATAATCGGTCTGGTGATTGAAGCCGCGGTTGGCGTCGGCGCGGCGCGAAACGATGCCGGTCGCGGTGTCGATCGCGGTGGCGCGCACTTCGTTGCTGTCGTAACGGCGTTGCAGCCAGGCGTAGTTGAGGCGGGTGGTCCAGATCGGATCCAGCGCATATTCATAATGGGCGTTCAGGCGTTTGTTCTTGCCCCAGGCGCGGTTGGCGTAGTCATCCAGCCGGCGGTTATAGGGCACATCGACCGGTTTGCCGTCGATAAACGCGGTGCCGCGATCGTAAGGAATGTCGTATTTGTACTCGCTGTAGGCGATGTTAAAGGAAGCCTGGTCGCCGAACCAGCTGAGTGAAGGAGCGATCAGCGTGTGTTCGTCGCTGCCGAAGTTACGCCAGTAATCCTCGTGCTGTCGCTCGGCGATCAGGCGGAAGGCGAAGCCGCCGCCCAGCGGGCCGGTCACATCGACGCTGCCGCTGCCGCCGCCGAAGCTGTTGGTGGCGCCGCTAATGCGGGTGTTCCAGTCATACTGCGGTTTTTTGCTGATCAGGTTGATGACGCCGCCGGGGCTGAGGATGCCATACAGCAGCGAAGCGGAACCTTTCAGCACCTCGACGCGATCGGTGGTGGCGTCCATGCTCAGCCCTTGGTTGCTGCGCACGCCGTCGATGAACACCGAACCGTCGGAGTTAACCCCAAAGCCGCGTTTGACGAAGCCATCCTCGGTGCCGCCGAGCGTGTTGCCCTGGGTGACGCCGCTGACGAATTTCATCGCGTCATTGACGCTTTTGACCTGGAAGTCGTCAATCACCTGTGAGGTGACGACGCTGACCGATTGCGGCAGTTCACCGATTGGCGTGGCGGTTTTGCTGCCGGTTGAGGCGGTATCGGCGCTATAGCTGCCGGCAGGCAGGGCGGTGGCGGTCACCGTGATGGCGTCTTCCTTTTTTGCGTCGGGCGCGGCGGCGATCGTCAGGGCGGGAAACAGGCCGGCGATCAGGGGCAGCGAGCGGAAAACGTGATTTTTTTTGTTTTTGTTGGGGCGGCGAAGAACTGACTGGTGCATATCATTCCAGGGTAAATAATAAATAATAACGATTATCATTATAATTATCGTTTGATGGGTTTGGATAGAGGGCAAAGGAGAGATCCGCACATTGCCCGATTTTATTTTGTCATCAAGGAAAAAGACGGCGGTTTTACCGGTAAAAATCCGACGAATTGACCATAATGATCAAGACGGCCGGGATGCCTTGGCAGTTTCTGCGCCAGATAGGCGATTGTCGTCAATATATTGATACACAAATATATTTTTCCTTGATGAATAAACAGGTGTCCGGACCGGCAAAACTGGCAATAATAGGCGGGTCGGCCGTTTATCTTCTCCTCATCGTCGACGGTTGTGACACGCAAAGACTGTCACCTTACGCTAGCGGAAGTCTCTGGATCCAAGATGCAAACCACCTCGTTGTCCGATACCCGGAAAATCTGGCCCGCGCTCAGCATTTTTTTGCTGGTGTTCGCGCTGTGTCTGCTGGGCATCGTGAGCCGGCCCGGCAGTTTTCTGGCGATATTCTGGCCGGCTAACGCCGTGCTGCTGGCCGTTTTGGTGCGCCGCCCGCAGTGGGCGACGCGCGCCGGCTGGGGGATGGCGGTGCTGGGCTACCTGGCGGCGGATCTGTTGACCGGCAGTGCGTTGGAGAAAGCGCTGCTGCTGAACGCCGCCAATCTGGCCGGCGTGGTGGTGGGCTATCTGCTGTTCATGCGGCTGTCGCCGCCGGCGCGAATGTTGCAACGCGGCGCGTCCAGCATGTATCTGTTCGGTATCTGCCTGGCCGCCGCCGCCGCTACCGGCTTGGTGGGGGCCGTTGCCTCGCAGTGGTTGTTCGGCAGGCCCTATTTGACCTCCCTGGCGCTGTGGTTCTCATCTGAATTCACCAACTACGTCACGCTGATGCCGTTCATTCTGGTGTTTCCCGCCGATTGGCGACATCGCCTGCGCGCGGCCTGCGCCATGTTGATACAGCGCAGCCAATGGCCGCAGGCGGGGGGGAAACTGGCGGTGTTGGCGCTGCTGGCGCTGGCGGCGGTCTGCAGCGTGCTGATCGGCGGCCCCGGCGCGGTGATCTTCCCGATGCCGGTGCTGCTGTGGCTGGCGATGTCCTTTTCGTTGTTCAGCACCATGATCGCGGTGCTGGTTTACGTGCTGTGGTGCCATCTGGCGATCGATTTCGGGTTGCTTAGCACCACGCTCGACATGAAGGTGCTGCAGAACGCGGTATCCATGCGCCTGGGCATCGCGCTGCTGGCGTTGGGGCCGATCGCCGTCGCCAGCATGAACTATGCGCGCAACGCGTTGTTACGCACGCTGGAGCACGTGGCGAATCACGATGCGTTGACCCACGTGCTGACGCGCAATGCGTTTATGCAGCGCGGCGAGCGGGTGATCGATCAGAAAGGCGAGCTGGTGTGCGTCATGATGCTCGACATCGACTATTTCAAATCGATCAATGACCGTTTCGGCCACGCCGGTGGCGATCAGGCGCTGATGGCGTTTACCCGTGCGATCGCCGCCGATCTGAACGTCAACGATCTGTTCGGCCGCATGGGCGGCGAAGAGTTCGCCATCGTCTCGACGCTCGGCCAGCCGCAGCAGGGGTTGCAGCTGGCCGAACGGCTGCGGCAACGCATTGAGGCGGAATCGATCACCATGCCGGCCGGCCATCCGCTGCAGATCACCGTCAGCATCGGCATGGTGACCTGCCCGGGCGGTTCCGGCCATAGCCTGGCCGACCTGCTCAAACTGGCGGATCTGGCGGTATACAAAGCGAAAAATGCCGGCCGTAATCGGGTCGCCACGCCGGAATCTTACCCGCCGAACGATCCGGGCTGCTGAACTTCCGATCCGGGCCGCGCGCCCGCCGTCTAAACTGGTAGGGGGCACGGGCAACGTCGCCCGTGCTGAACCGACTGTCCTTAATCAGACAAGAGGATACCAGGATGAAATACGTAGACGGGTTTGTGGTGGCGGTGCCGGCCGCCAACAAGGAGGCTTATCACCGGCTGGCGGCCGCTGCGGCGCCGCTGTTCAAAGAGTTTGGCGCCACGCGCATCGTGGAGTGTTGGGGCGATGACGTGCCCGACGGCAAACTCACCGACTTTCGCGGCGCGGTAAAGGCGCAGGAGGGCGAAGTGGTGGTGTTTAGCTGGATAGAGTACCCCTCCAAGGCGGTGCGCGACGCCGCCAACCAGAAAATGATGAACGATCCGCGCATGAAGGCGCTGGGCGAGATGCCGTTTGACGGCAAACGCATGATCTTTGGCGGGTTCGCGCCGATCCTCGATGCCTGAAGGAGGCGCCGATGGCCAGAATTACGCAACATCTGTGGTTTGAAAAAGACATGGAGGCGGCGCTGAATTGCTACGTCGCGCTGATCCCCGGTTCGTCCGTGAACTGGTTTTCCGATCTGCCGGCGGATACGCCGAGCGGCCCGGCCGGCAGCGTGAAGCTGGCCTCCTTCACTCTGGGTGACCAGCGCTATGCGGCGATCGAGGCCGGGCCGTTGGATCCGTTCAATCACAGCTTTTCCGTGATGGTGGAATGCGACGATCAGGCGGAGGTTGACCGGCTGTGGGATGCGTTGAGCGAGGGCGGCGAGGCGGAGCAGTGCGGCTGGCTGCGCGAACGCTGGGGGCTGTGCTGGCAGATCGTGCCGCGGCGCCTGACCGAGCTGATGAACGACCCCGACGCCGCGCGCGTGCGGCGGGTCACGGAAGCGATGCTGCTGATGGGCAAAATCGACATCGCCGGCCTGGAAGCGGCGGCGCGGGACTAGCGGAAAGAGAACGTGGGAGAGAAAGGATGCATCGAGAGCGGCACAGTATTGAACGCATCGGCTGGCTGCGGGCGGCGGTGCTCGGCGCCAACGACGGCATCGTCTCAACGGCCAGCCTGCTGCTGGGCGTGGCGGCGGCCAGCGCCTCGCATTCCGCGCTGATGATCGCCGGCGTCGCCGGGTGGGTGGCGGGCGCGATGTCGATGGCCACCGGCGAGTACGTGTCGGTGTCGTCGCAGGCGGACACCGAGAAGGCTGCGCTGGCCGAGGAACAGGCGGAGCTGCTCGAAGACTATCCGGGGGAGTTCCGCGAACTGACGTCTATCTACGTGCATCGCGGGCTGGACCCGGCGCTGGCCCGGCAGGTAGCGGAAAAGCTGATGGCGCATGATGCGCTGGAGGCCCACGCGCGCGACGAACTGGGCATTTCCGCCGCCACGCGCGCCCGGCCGCTGCAGGCCGCGTTGGCATCGGCCCTCAGTTTCTCTCTCGGCGCGCTGTTGCCGCTGCTGGTGGCGCTGTGGGTGCCGGTTGCCTGGACGCGGCCGGCGCTGGTGGCATCGGCGCTGATTTCCCTTGGCATTCTCGGCGGTATCGCCGCGAAAACCGGGGGTGCGCCGATCTTGCCGGGCGTAGCGCGTATCCTGATCTGGAGCGCCCTGGCGATGGCGGTTTCCTCCGGCGTCGGCATGCTGTTTGGCGTCGCGGCCGGCTAGCGCCGCGCTTGCATCAATCTGTTGCACCTCAAGTTCAGTATTTATCATTTGTCAGCCGCCGGCGTTCGCGGCATGGTGACGGCAACGCCAAATCAGTCAGGGACATTTATGCAAAAATCACAGATTCAACCGTGGGTTGCGCAGCATCCGCTGTTGCAACGACTGGTCGCCCTCGAGCCTATCACCTGGTTCAATCCGCGTGCGACAACGCTGGCCGCAGGCTTGCCCCATGTCGGCCTGACCGCCGCCGACGTCGCCGCAGCGGAGCAGCGCCTGGCGCGCTTCGCGCTTTATCTCGCCGCGGCCTTTCCCGAAACCCAGCCCACTGGGGGGATCATCGAATCCGAGCTGGTGGCGATCCCCGCCATGCAGCAGGCGTTGGATCGGCGCTATGGGCTGCGGCTTGGCGGGAAGCTGCTGCTGAAAAAGGACAGCCATCTGCCGATCTCCGGCTCAATCAAGGCGCGCGGCGGCATCTACGAGGTGCTGACGCACGCGGAGACGCTGGCGCTGGAGGCGGGGCTGCTGCAGACCGGCGACGACTACGCCCGGCTGTTTTCCGACGAATTTCGTCAGTTCTTCAGCCAGTACCGCATCGCCGTCGGATCGACCGGCAATCTGGGATTATCCATCGGCATCATCAGCGCCCGGCTGGGGTTTGACGTCAGCGTGCACATGTCGGCGGATGCGCGGGCGTGGAAGAAGCAAAAGCTGCGCGATAACGGCGTCACGGTGGTGGAGTACGCCGAAGATTACGGCGTGGCGGTCGAGCAGGGGCGCAAGCAGGCGGCGAACGATCCGCGTTGTTTCTTTATCGATGATGAAAACTCGCAAACTCTGTTCCTCGGCTACGCGGTGGCCGGCGGCCGCCTGAAGCGGCAGTTCGCCGAACAGGGCATCGTGGTGGACGCGCAGCACCCGCTGTTCGTGTATCTGCCGTGCGGGGTCGGCGGCGGGCCGGGCGGCGTGGCGTTTGGCCTCAAGCTGGCGTTCGGCGATCACGTTCACTGTATTTTCGCCGAACCGACCCATTCGCCCTGCATGCTGCTCGGCGTCTACAGCGGGCTGCATGACGGCATTGCGGTGCAGGATCTCGGCATCGACAACCGCACCGCGGCGGACGGGCTGGCGGTGGGGCGCGCCTCCGGCTTTGTCGGCCGGGCGATGGAGCGCCTGCTGAGCGTGTTTTACACCCTGAGCGACGAAGAGATGTTTGCGCTGCTCGGGCTGTTGGACAAGCACGAGCATCTTCAGCTGGAGCCGTCCGCGCTGGCCGGCATGGCCGGGCCGTGGCGCGTTGCAGCCCATGCGAAGGCGCTCAGCGAGCAAGGCATCAGCGCCGAGAGTCTGGCGCAGGCGACGCACCTGGTATGGGCGACCGGTGGCGGCATGGTGCCGCCGGCGGAAATGGCGAAGTATCTCGCCGCCGGGCAGGCGGCGGAATAAGGCGCAGTAAAAAGGGGCGAAAATCGCCCCTGATTGCCTGCCGTGCGGTTACAGCTGTTCGCCGTTGCTGGCGATCACCCGGCGGTACCAGTCGAAGCTCTTCTTGCGCGAACGCTCGAGCGTGCCGGTGCCGTCGTCATGCTTGTCGACGTAGATGAAGCCGTAGCGTTTGCTGTACTCGCCGGTGGTGAACGACACGCAGTCGATGCAGCCCCACGGCGTATAACCGATCAGGTCTACGCCGTCTTCAATCACCGCTTTCTTCATCTCTTCGATATGGGCGCGCAGATAGTCGATGCGATAGTCATCGTTGATCCGGCCGTCCGCTTCCACTTTGTCGAAGGCACCGAAGCCGTTCTCCACGATAAACAGCGGCTTCTGGTAGCGTTCATACAGCACGTTCAGCGAATAGCGCAGCCCGACCGGATCGATCTGCCAGCCCCAGTCGGAGGCTTTGACGTGCGGGTTGGGCACGTTGCCCGGGAAGCCGAACATGCCGTCGCTGCCGTCCACCGCGTTAGCCTGCAGGGCGTTGCTCATGTAATAGCTGAAGCCGATGTAGTCGGTGCAGCCCTCGCGCAGGATCTGCGCGTCCTGCGGCTGCATCTCGATCTTCAGCCCTTTGCGTTCCCAATCGCGCAGCAGGTAGCTTGGGTAGTAGCCGCGCATCTGCACGTCGGTATACAGATAGCGTTGGTGCATCGCCTCGACGGCGTACATCACGTCGTCCGGCTTGCAGGAATACGGGTAGAACGGCACGCAGGCCAGCATGCAGCCAATCTTGAATTCCGGGTTGATCTGATGGCCGAGTTTGACCACCTGCGCGCTGGCGACGAACTGGTGGTGCAGCACCTGATACAGCGCCTGTTCCGGGTTGTCTTCCTGGGTGTAGTCCACGCCGGAGCAGCAGTAGCCGAACAGCGGATAGCGGTAGTTGCTCTGGTTATTGATCTCGTTGAAGGTCATCCAGTACTTCACTTTTTCGCGGTAGCGGCGCATCACCACCTCGCTGAAGCGCACGAAGAACTCCACCACCCGGCGATTTTTCCAGCCGCCGTAGGCCTTCACCAGATGGTAAGGCATTTCGAAGTGGGACAGGGTGATCACCGGCTGGATGCCGTATTTCAACAGTTCGTCGAACAGATCGTCGTAAAACTGCAGGCCGGCCTCGTTCGGCGTCGCTTCGTCGCCGTTCGGGAAGATGCGCGTCCAGGCGATCGAGGTGCGGAAGCATTTGAAGCCCATCTCGGCGAACAGCGCCACGTCCTGCTTATAGCGGCCGTAGAAATCCACCGCTTCGTGGTTAGGGTAGCGATAGCCCTCGAGCACGCCGTCGGTCATCACGCGATCCACGCCGTGCGAGCCGCCGGACAGCACGTCGGCGATGCTGGGCCCTTTGCCGCCCCGATCCCAACCGCCTTCAACCTGGTGCGCGGCAACCGCGCCCCCCCACAGAAAATCCTTCGGCAACTGTTTCATCGTCAATGTCTCATCGGTTTATTTAATGAAGGGTAATAACGCTGCGTTGAGAATAGAGTAGCAAGACCGAAAGAAATGTCACGATATAACAAATCACCGTGGAAAGTGATTTGTCACAATAAAAAAACAGCCTGTTTTATTTTGCCGAATTAATATGCCCGAGCCGTTTACCGATGGTTTCAATAATGTAAAGTACGGGGATCTGCGTGGTGATATTGTGATGCCCGCCGATCAAATGCTGCGGAACGTGGTAGGAGAGGTTGAAGTCCGCCAGCCTCGCCAGCGAAGAGGTTTCGTTGTTGGTGATGCTGATGATCTTGCAGTGATGCAGGCTGAACTGGCTGGCCAGCCGCAGGATCTCTTCGGTTTCGCCGGTGACCGACAGCATGATCGCCACCGCGTTTTTATACATGTCGCTGTTGACGGGATAATAAGGATCGTCGATGTGGGTGCTGAATTTCCCGACGTTGGAAAAGAAGCGCGCGCCATATTTCCCCAACGCGCCTGAGGTGCTGATACCGACGAAAATAATCCGCTCGGCGGCGGCGATATGGTGCACCGCCTGATCGATCAGCTGATTAAACTCTTCGTTGCTGACGCTTTTAAAAAAGCTGAGGATTTCGCCGATGCCGGAATCGGCCGGCGGCGCATCGGTTTGTTCCAGGTACAGCTTGAAACGGATGCGAAATTCCGAATAGCCGTCACAGCCCATTTTCCTGCAAAACCGCAGCACGGTGGTGGTGGACACGCCGGCGGCCTCGGCCAGCTCGCGGATGGTCATGTACATCACTTGATTCTTGTGTTTGCTGACGTAGGTATAAACCATCAGCTCCAGGGCGTTGAGCTCGGCGATTGCTTTATGGGTAAACATGAGTCGGTCCGGCGGCTGAAAACGGGAAGCTTATCTGCGGGTTAACATAGCAAAATTCACCGCCGCTGGCACTGCCGGGCAAAAAGAAAAGCCGCACCAGTCAGGCGCGGCCCAGGGTTCACGACGAACAAATAAAGCAAAACGTTCCGGAAGACATGCCATGAAAACGGGTTTCATCACACCGGTTTAGCATAGGTCAGCGGATCCCGGCGGCAAAATGCCGGTTTCTGCTTTCTAAAGTTAAAGAACGGCAAAGTTATGGCGCCGCATCCCTGGCGCGTGAGCGTGCCAGCAGCGGCGGCACCGCCAGGTACAGGGCGGCGGCCAACGCCCACACCAGCCCAGGCCAGACATCGCGCGTGGCGGCATACAGCGCCGTCGCCACCAGCGGCCCCGCGACGCCGATCAGGCTGCCCATGCTGGCCAGCGTTCCTTGCAGCTCGCCCTGATGATCGTCGTCCACCTTGTGCGCCATCAGCGCCTGCAGTGCGGGCAACGCCATGCCGCCCGCGGCGAAGAACGGCAGCAGGGCGAACGGCGCCCAGCCGCGCGTGGCGACAGACAACAGCGCCAGGCCCACGGCGTCGGCGGCCAGGCCGATCAGCAGCGCCTTGCGCTCGCCAAGGCGCGCGACCAGTGGGCCGATGGCAAAGGCCTGCGACAGCGCGTGGCAGGCGCCGTAGCCGGCCAGCGACAGGCCCGCCACCATCATGCTCCAGCCGAAGCGATCCTGACCGTATAAAATCCACAGCGTGGCCGGCGCCTGCGAAACCAGCGCCATAACCAGATAAATGCCGGCCAGCGGCAGCAGGCCAGGCTTGCCGTGCAGCCGACGCAATGACGAGAAGGGATTAAGGCGCATTTTCTCGGCGGCGCGGGGGCGGGATTTACGCGATTCGGGCAGCAGGAAAAACGCCATCACCAGGTTGAGGGCATTCATCACCGCCGCCGCCAGGAAGGGCGCATGCAGATGCCATTCGCCCAGCGATCCGCCGAGCAGCGGGCCGACGATAAAGCCGACGCCGAACACCGCGCCCACCAGGCCGAAACGCCGCGCGCGCTGGCCGGCGGGGGTAATATCGGTGACGTAAGCGGTGGCGACCGCCATGTTGGCACCGGTGATGCCCGCCAGCAACCGCCCCAGATAGAGCCAGGCCAGCGTCGGCGCGAACGCCATCAGCAGGTAGTCGGCCGCCGCGCCGGCGAGCGAAATCAACAGCACCGGCCGCCGCCCGAAACGATCGCTCAGCGCGCCGAGGATCGGCGAAAACAGGAATTGCATCAACGCATAGGCCGCCAGCAGGGCGCCGTAATGCACGCTGCCGGCATCGAGACCGCCCAGCGAGCGCAACAGCGCCGGTAGAATAGGCATGATCAGACCGATGCCCACCGCATCCAGCAACACCGTCAACAAAATAACCAGCATGGTTTTTTTCAAAATTGTGACTCTAACAGTGATAGAGTATGGAGTATTCCACAGTTACCCTATCAGTGATAGAGAGATGAGCGAAAAAAATACTGCGACGCGTTTAACGCGTGAAACGGTCCTGCGCGGGGCGCTGGCGTTACTGGATGACATCGGCATCGATGCCCTCAGCACCCGCCGCCTGGCGCAGCATCTGGGCGTGCAATCCCCCACGCTCTATTGGCACTTCAAAAACAAGGCCGAGCTGCTGAAGGCGATGGCGGAAACCATCATGTTGGACCACCGCGAAGAGGTGCCCGCCGACATGCCCTGGCAGGCCTGGGTGACCGCCAATGCGATCAATTTCCGCCGCGCGTTGCTGGCTTACCGCGACGGGGCGCGCCTGCACGCCGGCACCCGGCCGCAGGAACCGCAATTCGCCATCATCGAGGCCAAGGTGGCGCAGCTGTGCCGGGCGGGCTTTACGCCGGAACACGCCGTTAATCTGCTGTTCGCCGTCGGGCGTTTTGTGGTGGGTTGGGTGCTGGAAGAGCAGCAAATGCAGCCCGATGATGCGCTGAACGAAGCCGATCGCCGGCGCTACCCGCTGCTGTGTGGAGGCTGGGAAAAGCTGCAGGACAAGGGGGCAGACGCGCTGTTCGAAGCCGGCCTCCGGCTGTTGGTCGACGGCGCCGAGGCCGCGTTGACGAACGCCAATAATCACGGCGCGCAATCATAAAACCAGGCTTATCTATAGGAAATTTATAGAAAATACCCACTTTTCGTTAAAGCCATGGCGGCTACATTCCCTTAACATTATCAAGTCTTTTGATGATAATTATTAGCACGCTGCACAATTATTCATCGCAGTGATGTTACGGATTAAATCCGTTTGCTTAAGGGATAGTTTCACCATGGAAATCAATGTTAACGGCCGGGTGGTTCCACTCGGCGATATCTCGCCCGACACCCCGCTGCTGTACGTTTTACGCAACGATCTGCAATTGAACGGCCCCAAATACGGCTGCGGCCTGGGGGAGTGCGGCGCCTGCACGGTGCTGATCGACGGCGTCACCGCACGCTCCTGCTCAATGCCGCTGTCCGCCGTAGGAAAAAAATCCGTCACCACGCTCGAAGGCCTGAGTACACCGGAGGCGCTGCATCCGGTGCAGCAGGGGTTTATCGATGAGCAGGCGGCGCAGTGCGGTTACTGCACCAACGGCATGATCATGACGCTGGTCGCGCTGTTCGAGCGCGAGCCGGAGGCGGACGAACAAACCATCAAGAAAGAGCTGGCCTACAACCTGTGCCGCTGCGGCACGCATATCGAGATCCTGCATGCCGCCGAGCGCGCCCGCGATCTGCTGGCCGCGCGGAGGCAAGCATGAGCCGCCTCGAACTGACCCGCCGCCAGCTGCTGCAGGCCGGCGGTGTGGTAATGGTCAGTAGCCTGCTGCCCGCGTCGTTTAACGCCTTCGCCGCCGAGGCGGTTGCATCGCCCGCCGAGCTGCCGCTGGATCGGGTGGACAGCTTTATCAGCCTCACCGCCGACGGCCGGGTGACGGCGTTCAATGGCCACGTCGATCTGGGCACCGGCATTCGCACCGCGCTGGCGCAGATCGTCGCCGATGAAATTTGCGTGCCGTTCGAGCAAGTCACGATGATCCTTGGCGATACGCAACGCACGCCGGATCAGGGGCCGACCATCGCCAGCGCCACCCTTCAGGTGACGTCGGTGCCGCTGCGACAGGCGGCGGCGCAGGTGCGGCACCTGCTGACGGCGCTGGCGGCCAAAGCCTTCGAACTGCCGGCCGAACAGCTGACGGCGGCGGCGGGGCAGGTATTTGTGACCGGGAACCCAGGGCGATCGCTGAGCTATGCGCAGCTGGCGAGCGGGCAAAATCTGCACGTGATGCTGGATAAAAACGTGCAGCTGAACAGTGAACGGCAGAACCAGTATGTGGGCCGCGCCGTGCCCCGGGTCGATATTCCGGCCAAGGTCAGCGGTGGGCTGACCTACGTACACGACCTGCGCTTGCCCGGCATGCTGCATGGCCGCGTGGTGCGCCCGCCATACGCAGGCGCCGACAGCAGCGCGCCGTTGGGCAGTGGCCTGCTGTCGGTGGATAAAAGCTCGATCGCGCACCTGCCGGGCATCGTGAAACTGGTGGTGATCAACGATTTCATCGGCATCGTGGCCGAGCGCGAGGAGCAGGCAATCGCCGCCATGCGCCAACTGAAAACCACCTGGCAACCCTGGGCCGGGTTGCCGGATCTGTCGCCGGAAGCGCTGTCCGTCACGCTGGAGGCCAACCCGAAAACCGACCGCGTGCTGCGCGACGACGCGGGCACGGACGCCGCGCTGGCGGCTCTGCATACCGAAGTGCAGGCCGACTATGTCTGGCCTTACCATCAGCACGCCTCGATCGGCCCTTCCTGCGCGGTGGCGGAGGTCAAAGACGGGCGGGCGCAGGTGTGGTCCGGCACGCAAAACCCGCACGATCTGCGCAAAGATATCGCCAGGCTGCTCGAGCTGCCGCCTGGGCAGGTGCACATCACCCGCATGGAGGCTTCCGGTTGCTATGGCCGCAACTGCGCCGACGACGTCTCGGCGGACGCGGCGCTGCTGGCGCGGGCCACCGGCCGACCGGTGCGCGTGCAGCTGATGCGCGAACAGGAATCCGGTTGGGAGCCGAAGGGCACTGGCCAGCTGATCCGGGTGCGCGGCGGCCTCGATGCGCAAAACCGGGTGGCGGCCTACGAATTGAAAACCAGCTATCCCTCCAACAATGCCGTGACCTTGCCGCTGGTGTTGACCGGCAAAGTGGCCAACCGGGCCGACGTGCAGCAGATGGGCGATCGCACCGCCATTCCGCAATACGAGTATCCGCACATGCGGGTGGTCTGCCAGGACGCCGCGCCGATCGTGCGGGCTTCGTGGATGCGCGGCGTTTCGGCGCTGCCCAACGTGTTCGCCCATGAGTCCTGGATCGACGAGCTGGCCTGGCGCGCCGGCGAGGATCCGATCGCGTTTCGTTTGCGCTATCTGAACGATCCGCGTGCGGTGGCCTTGATTGAAGCCCTGAAACGGCAGGCGAACTGGCAAGACGGCCCGGCGCACCGGGCGCGCGCCGCCGGCGCCGAAGTGGTGAGCGGCCGGGGCTTCGCCTACGCGCGCTATTTCCACAGCAAGTTCCCCGGCTTCGGCGCCGCCTGGGCGGCCTGGGTGTGCGATCTCAGCGTCAACCGCCGCTCCGGGCAGATCACGCTCGATAAAATCTTCGTGGCGCATGACTGCGGCCGCATGATCAACCCGGCCGGGGTGCGCCATCAGGTGCACGGCAACATTATCCAGTCCGCCAGCCGGGTGCTGAAAGAGTTTGTGACCTTCAACGAGACGGGGGTGACGTCATTGGACTGGGGCGGCTACCCGATCCTGCGCTTCGACGAACTGCCGCAGATCGATATCCAGCTGATCGACCGTCCGGAGGAAGCGCCGATGGGCGCCGGAGAATCCGCCTCGGTGCCGAGTGCCGCGGCGATCGGCAACGCGCTGTTTGACGCGCTCGGCGTGCGGCTGCGCGAGGTGCCGTTTACGCCGGCGCGGGTGCTCGCCGCGCTGCGCGCTCAGGCCGGCCATTAACCCCCCGTAACGAACAAGGACAGCAAAGATGAGTAAGATGAAAAAAATCGTCGGGTGGGGTGGCTTCACGGCGATCGCCGTTGTGGTGGCCGGCGTTGTCGCCAGCTGGCAACCGGAAATCGCGCCGCTCGCCGCCGATGCGACGCACAGTTTCAGCGAGGCGCAGATCGCGCGCGGCAAAACGCTGGCCGATCTCGGCGATTGCGCGGTGTGCCACACCCGTTCGGGCGGTGAGCGCAACGCCGGCGGGTTGGCGATGGAGATCCCCTTCGGCACCATTTACACCACCAACATCACGCCGGACGTGGAAACCGGCATCGGCAGCTGGAGCTATGCGGCGTTTGAACGCGCCATGCGCCACGGCGTCGATCGCCAGGGCCGCTACCTTTACCCGGCGTTTCCCTATACCGCCTTTACCCGCACCCGCGACGACGATCTGCAGGCGCTGTACGCCTACCTGATGTCGCAGCCGCCGGTCAACTCCCGGCCGCCGGCCACCGATCTGCACTTTCCGTTCAATATCCGCCAGGGCATCTTCGCCTGGAACCTGCTGTTCCTGACGCCGGGCGCGATGCAGGAAGACCCGGCCCAAAGCGCCGCCTGGAACCGCGGCGCTTATCTGGCCGAAGGGCTGGGGCACTGTAGCGCCTGCCACTCGCCGCGCAACGTGCTGTTCGGCGAGAAAACCGGTAGCGACCACCTGGCCGGCGGCGTGGCGGAAGGCTGGACGGCGCCGGCGTTGACCGGCCGCTCGCCTGCGCCGCTCGATTGGACGCAGCAGGATCTGGTCGATTTTATGCGTACCGGCTACTCGGCCAACCACGGCGTGGCCGCCGGCCCGATGGCGCCGGTGATCGAAGAAGGGTTGTCCCGCTTGCCGCAGGCCGATCTGCAGGCGATCGCCGTCTATCTGCGCAGCTATCATCCTGAAACGGCGGCGAGCGCGACGGCGGCCGCGTTGAATGCTCAGGCGGAACGGCAGGTGGAGCCCCTGAGCTCGCAAGGCGCGCGGCTGTTTTCCGGCGCCTGCATGGCTTGCCATGCGCAGGAAAAAGGCGCGCAGATGGCAGGAGTGCGGCCGTCTCTGGCGCTGAACACCAACCTGTTTGCCGAGGCGCCGGACAACGCCATTCGCGTGGTGCTGGATGGCATACAGCGGCCGGCGAACGCCGAACTGGGCTATATGCCGGGCTTCCGCCATAACCTGGATGACGCGCAGATCGCCATCCTGCTCAACTACCTGCGGCAGCACTACGCCGGTCAGGCGCCGTGGCCCGATCTGGCGGCGCAGGTCGGCCGCCTGCGCGCCGAAACCGCGCAGAAATAGCCGCCGAGGGCTGGACAGGCGCGCCGCGTTGGCGACAATAGGGCCTTTCACATGGACAGAGGCAGTAAAATGAATACGTTAGACGCAATCCGCCAGCGCCGCGCCACCAAGCAGTTCGATACGCAGCACGTGATGACGCTCGAAGAGAAAAAAGCGTTGCTGACTATCGCGCTGCAGGGCGCACCCAGCGCTTTTAACCTGCAGCACTGGCGCCCGCTGCTGATCGAAGATCGCGCTCAGCGCGAGAAAATTCGCGAGGCGGCGTGGGGGCAGGCGCAGGTGACCGACGCATCGATGCTGGTCGTGCTGTGCGGCGATCTGTCGAGCTGGGAGTCACAGGTAAAAAACGTTTGGGCCGAGGCGGCGGAGCCGGTACAGCAGTTCATGATCCCGGCCGTCGATCAGTATTATCGCGGTAAGCCACAGGTGCAGCGCGACGAAGTGATGCGCAGCAGCGGCATCTTCGCCCAGACGCTGATGCTGGCGGCCAAGGCGCAGGGCTACGACTCTTGCCCGATGGACGGGTTTGATTTCGACGCCGTGGGCGAAATCATCAACAAACCGGCGCACTATCAGATCGCGCTGATGGTCGCCATCGGTAAGGCGGCGAGGCAACCTTATCCGCGCATCGGCAAACTGCCGTTCGACGACGTGGTAAAAACCGACCGTTTCTAATCTGAACGGTGAATGACAAAAGGGAAGGCTTGCGCCTTCCCTTATTTTTTTGCGACGCACAGTTCGTTCCAGTAGCTGAAACGGATGCGCCGTTGCAGGCGGTGATGCCACATAGAACACTCCTTCTACCCTACACGGTTTAAATAAATAGCACCGCGCCGGGCGCAAGACGAATGCCTTATTGTGCATAGCTTGCCCGCCGTATGGGATTAGCGGTATTTATTGACGTTGGCCACGGCGGAATCTAAAGACGTTACCTTATATTTCCAATAGGTTATTTTATTGGCCTGCGCTGCGTCCACCGCACCGAAATAGGTTTGCCACGCCGTGGCGCTGGTCAACAAATCGCTAAACATCTGCCCCAGGTCGGTCACGCTCCAGACGGTACGGTAGCCTTTCACCGCAGAAGGCGCCGGCGGCGTATGTTGAACATAGCCGCCAACCGAATACCGGTTCTCGTAGGCCATAAATACGGTGTAAACCCGTCCGTGCGGCGCCGTATGCTGGTACCAGGGGATCACCACAAAATGGTGGACGGGCGGGCCAATCATGAAATGCCAAACGGCGGTTTCCGAGTTCGCCCCAGAGAACCCCAGCGCGATATTGATATTCTTTTGCATGTCACGGTTATTTTCGATCGTGGTTCCGGCCCCGCTATCGTCCTGCGTTTTGCCATAAACGGCCCGGCTCATTTGGGCGGGAACGCCAGGGCAATTATTTATTGCCATCAGAGAATTATTGCTGACGATGGCATTGATTAATGTCTCACCGGTATTGCTCATATTGATATTTCTCCACGCGCAAGGTAAATATTCTAATTATTTCCATGCTTAATAATTAGAATGGATTAAATAGGCTGAGTGGCGGCATCGATAATAAGGTTAGACATAAAACGCCTTCGGCATTCGTTTATGCTCACTTATTTTTCTGTCTCACGACGGCAGGTTCGGCTGCTGCTGAGATTGAATGGGCGTTTATAGAACATCATGCCCGCCGCAGCGCCCAGGATCGCCAGCGTGCCCAGCAGCTGCAGCAGGCTGAGGCGGTGGCCGAACACCGCCCAGTCCACCACGATCGCCACCGCCGGGTAGATGAACGACAGGGCGCCGACCAGGGCCGTGGGGATCTTCTGAATGGCGCCATATAGCAACGTGGACATCAAACCGGTATGCACCAGGCCGAGGGTCGCCAGCAGCAGCCAGTCGAGGGGGGCCGCAGGCGGCGTAGCCAGGCCGGCGAACGGCGCCAGCGCCAACGCGCCGACGGTCAGCTGAATCAACACGATCAGCTGCGGCGGCAGCGCGGCCAGCTGTTTGACGATCGCCGCCGCAATGGCGTACATCAGGGCTGCGCCCAGCGCCAGCGCCACGCCGAGCAGGTAGCCATCGCCGCTGCCGCCGTTTTGCCGGCCGGCGACGATCAACACCATCCCCGCGAACGCCAGCAGAAGCCAGCCCAGCCGATCGGCCGTCAGTTTTTCGCCGAACAGCAGCGCCCCCAGCGCCACCAACATGAACGGCTGAACGTGGTAGGTGACGGTGGCGACAGCGATCGAAGCATGCTGATAGGCGGCAAACAGCAGCGTCCAATTGAGCACCAGGGCGATCCCCCCCAGAATGGCGAAGGCCAGCTGGCGGCGGTTGATCGCGCCTTGTTTCAACTGACCGAGTGCGGCGCAGGTCGCCAGCATGGCCAGCGCGCCGAACGCGCAGCGCCAAAACACTACCGTCGCAGGCGGCTGCCCCAAAACGAGCACCGGCCACCCCACGGTGCCGGAGATGGTCATGGCGAGGATCATTTGCACTGCACCGCGCGTTTTCGTTTTCATGTTGTTTCCTTCGTTGCCTGGCCGTACTTGTGGTGAAGCGGCTTAATCATTAAAATGAACAATCGAACATTATGATGAACACGAACACGAGTGTTCGTCAAGCCGAACAAATGGGTGGTATAGCGAACAATGAGTGACGATCGGATGCAGAACATCACGCCTATCGGCCTGCTGTCGGCGGCAATCCGCCGCGAGCGGGAGCGGTTGAACCTGTCGGTGACCGAACTGGCGAAGTGTGCGGGCATCGCCAAATCCACGCTGTCGCAGCTGGAAGCCGGCAGCGGCAATCCCAGCCTGGAAACGCTGTGGGCGCTGGCGATGGCGCTGGACGTGCCGGTCAGCCGGCTGATTTCACAGCCGAGCAGGCAGGTGCAAGTGATCCGCGCCCATGAAGGCACGCCGGCGCTGTCGGAGCAGGGCAACTACGCCGCTACGCTGCTGGCCACCTGCCCGCCGGGGGCGCAGCGCGACATTTATCGGCTGCGGGTGCAGCCCGGCGAAGCCAAACTTTCCCGGCCGCATCCCCCCGGCACCGTCGAGCATGTGATCATCAGCAGCGGGCGGGCGCGCCTCGGGCCGGCGGACCAGCCGCTGGAGCTGAGCGCCGGCGATTACATCAGCTACTCCGCCGATCGCGAGCACGTTTTCGAGGCGCTGGAGCCGGAGACCACCGCTGTGATGCTGATCGAACAGGGGTAGCTCCGGCGTTGAAGGTCCGTTTATTGAAAATGATTCTCAATTATATTAGTGTGCCCGCCTGTTTTGACGCCGGGACGGGCGCGTAGCCCGGCGTCGCCGTTTATTGCCCTTCAAGGACCGAAGATGAAAATCGCTATTCCTTCCCTGCTGTTATTCGCCGGTTTGACGGCAACGCACCCGGCCACCGTGTTGGCCGTTGCACCGCCCGCCGCGGCGGATCAGGGCCAGAACGACACGGCCAACAACGATTTCAGCTTCGTACGCTATCGCGCGGATTACCGCGTCAACGCCAACGCCACCAACGTGAAAACGGAAAGCTACGAAATGCTGCTGAAGACCAAGGCGGCGGTCGAGAAATTCAGCCAGATCCGCCTGAGCTACAGCGAAAAAATGGAAACGCTGGAGGTGGTCGCCGCCTACACGCTGACCGCCGACGGCCAGCGCCACGACGTGGCGCCCGATCGCATCTATACCCAGGAAAGCTACTCCAGCGCCACGGCGCCGCTGTATGCCGACCGCAAAGTGCGCGTCATCGTGTTCTCCAACCTGGCGCCGGGATCGCGCGTGGTGTATGAGCTGCGCCGCACGCAAAACACCCCGTATTTCCCCGACTATTTCGGCCTGTGGGAGACGTTCAGCGTTTTCGATCAGTTCGACGACGCCGAAGTGACCCTGCAGGCGCCGGCCAGGCTGCCGATGCATATCTTCACGCGCGGCGTGGAAGGCGGGGACCAGCCGCAGATCCGCGACGGGCAGGCGCACTGGCGCTGGCATTATTCGCGCAGCACGCCGATGAAATCACAAAACTGGGCGGCGGACAGCTGGACCTTCAGCCCGACCATCATGGCCAGCACCTACCGCGAGTGGCCGCAGCTGGCCAAGGCCTACCAGCTGAAGGCCGGCGCGGCGGCGCAGGTGACGCCGGGCATTCAGGCGCTGGCGGACAACATCACCGCCGGCATCAGCGATCGGCGCGAGCAGGCGGAGGCCCTCTATCGCTGGGTGGCGCAAAACATTCGCTACGTGGCGGTGTACCTGGGCAACGGCGGGCTGGAGCCGAATTCGGCGCAGAGCATTCTCGACAACCACTACGGCGACTGTAAGGACCACGTGGTGATCCTGGAGGCGCTGCTCGCCGCCAAGGGCATTGCAAGCTCGCCGGTGCTGATCGGCATGGACGAAGGCCCGATACTGCCTAAGGTGCCGCTGCTCAGCCGCTTTAACCACGCCATCACCTACGTGCCGGAATTCAAACTGTACCTGGACTCCACCAATCCGTGGGCGCGGTTCGGGCAACTGCCGGAAGGCGACCTGGGGGCACCGGTGCTGCTGACGCGCGACGCCAAGCTGGCGCGCACGCCGGGCAGCGACGAGCAGCCGGTCAAGAGCGCGCTGAGCGTCGATTTCGTGTTCGACAAAGCGGGCAATCTGCACGGGCAAACCGAGCGTCGGCTGAGCGAAGTGGAAGAGATTGACCTGCGGGGCTACTTCTCGCAGATCAACCGGCAGAACCGGGCGCAGGCCGAAGCGTCGATCATGTCCGCCTCCGGCATCGACGGCAGCGGCGAGGTGGCGATGAACAGCGATCCGCTGGATCTCAAAAAACAGTTCGGTTACCGCTTCCGCTTCAAGGCAGACGACTACGTCGATTTCGGCGTGGTGGGCGGCATGACCCTGCCGAATCCGCCCGGCGGCAAATCGTTCCGCACGCTGTATACCACCACGGCGGCGCCGGGCAACGAAACGCCGTTCTACTGCAGCGCACAGCGCTACGACGAAACCTACCGTCTGCAGCTGCCGGCCAACGTGCCGATCATCGCCATTCCGCAAGACAGACAGTTCCGCAATGCGGCGGGCGACTATCGCGTGGCGTGGCGACGCGACGGGCAGCAGGTGATCGTCAATCATCAGCTGCAAGTGAACGCCATTCGCGGCAAGGAAGCGCTGTGCCAGGCGCAGGATTACCCGGCGTTCCGCGAGCTGTTCCAGCAGGTGCGGCGCGGTTTCCGCGGCCAGGTGGTGTACGGCGAATTGGCCAACGGAAAATAAGCTGCTGCCCCGTCGCGCTAAGCGGCGGGGCGCACGCCTCAGTTGAACTCGCCCGCGACCTCGGACCACAGGCTGACGCGGCAGCCGCGCGCGGCGAAAGAGTCCATCTCGCGCTTGATGCCGCCGCTCTCTTGCCAACCCGGCAAATCGAGCACGATCAACTCATCCATCGCCGCCATGAACAGGGCGTCGATCGGCGCCCACAACTTGCCGATGGCGGTTTTGTCGAGCTCTTGCAAACAAAAATTGATCGGATGCGACATGCTGACCTGGCTAAAAACGGCGCTGCCGGCGCGCACGATAGCGGCGGCGACGTCGTTGCACGCCATAAAGCGCTGCTGCACGACGTTGGCGTCGGCGTGGCTGTAGGGGCAGGCCAAAAATATCTTTCTCATTACCGTTTTCTCTCTCAATAACTAGAACGTGGGGGAAAAAAGGGCGCAGCTTCCCCGTGAGGCGGCGCCCCGTTTATTTTTTATGGTGCAGGGATAAATTCAGCGAGCGGCGGCGGCGATGGCCGTCGACTGCCTTTGCGTCTGTTCTTTTTCCAGCAATTCGGCTTCCGGCACCGAGATCTTGATGGCGATCAGCACGGCAATCATGCCGCCGAGAAATTTACCCATCATGATCGGCAGCACCAGCGAAGGTTGGAAGTTAGCGGTAAACGCCAGGTGATCGCCCAACGTCGCCTGCGCACAAATACCGAAGGCGACGCACAGCACCTTATCGCGTGCCCGCATGCCTTTGAACAGGTGATAAACCGCGATGATATTGGCCAGCACCATAATAAAGCCCAGTGCGCCGGTATCCGACAGGCCGAGTTTTCTGCCGATGAAATGCATCGGCTTACGGCAATAGCGCTGGAACAAATAACAAATGGGGAATGTGCCCGCCAGCATAATGCCGATGTAACCGGCAATCTCGATAGCGCGGAATAATTCGTCTTTGTCGGCGAATAACGGATCGAATACCCAGCCGCCGAAGACCTTTTTAAACACGCCGGTAAAATGCTCGATGATGCATAGCGCCAACACCAGTTTGATAAAGGCGTCCGCCGCCTTGCCGAAGATCAGGAATCCTTTCACCATGGCCGCCGGCCGCAGCTTCAGGCCCAGCGCCAGCAGGAAACACAGGGCAAACAGCGGAGACAGCAGCCGCAGCGCCTGCAGGAAGTCCAGCTGCAGATAGTGCGCGGCGGGCGAGGTGGTGGAAATGATCTCCCTGACCGGCAGGTTGTTGAAGGTGATGGTCACCAGGGCGATCAGCACGGCGAACGGAATGCTGATAAGACCCGCCATCGCGCCCAGCGCCAAATATTTATGGTCGTCGCGGTTCAGCATGATAAGCCCGACGGGGATCAGGTACACGATGCTGGCGCCGGAGGTGTAACCCACCAACATGGCGACGATCCACATGTCGCGGTTGGCGGCGATAGCGTCAGCCAACTGATAGCCGCCCATGTCCACGGCGATCACCGCCAGCGCCGCGATCGAGGCGTCAGAGCCGAGCGCCGAGAAGAAGGGGCCGATGCTGTACATGATCAGGTAAGAGATGATTGGGATCGCCGCCATGATGCCCGCCTGGGCGAGAAACACCGGGCCGATGGCGTGAATGCCGTTGACGAACTCACGTCCCAGCTCGCCTTCCGGTTTGACGATCGACGCCAACGCCCCGATCAGAGTGCCGGCCATGATGATATAGATGATGAAATTACCGAACTCAGCCATGGTGTTCCTCCTGCGATGAACGTAAGCCGCGCGAGCGCGCGATGATGTCCTGATAGCGGGCAAACCAGACCGCCATATCGACCTCGGCGGGCTCCGTCACTTCATAGCGGTTGAGCACCTTGAGCGGCTGTTCCACGCCCAGCCCTTTACGCGCCAACAGCGCCACGCCCTGAGCGGTGATCTCTTTATTGGCGGGCGTAACGATGCGCTTTTGGATCAGGTTGGCGAGGAACTGCGTGAAATAGCGGTTGGCGGACAGGCCGCCGTCCACCGAAATGCTGTCGCCGATCGGTTTCAACTTATCCATGGCGTTGATCACCTCGGCGGAACGCATGGCGATGCCTTCGAGGATCGACTGCAGCAGATCCTTGCGTTCGGTTTCCAGCGACAGGCCGGCCCACATCCCGGCGGCGGAGCGATCCCAATACGGGCAGGCCAGCCCGGAAAGCGCGGGCACAAAGGCCAGGCCGCGCGCGATGGCAGGCTGGGCCGGGAAATCGCCGAATTCATCGAAGTCGTTGAACAGGCCTATCTTTCTCGCCCAGTTAATGGCGGAGGCCGCGTTATAAACGCCGCCGTCCAGGCCATATACCGGCTCGCTACCGGGCAGCTTCCAGCACAGCGTGGGTAACAGGCCGGACTCGCCGGCGTTGATCGGGCGCGGCCCGGTGATCGCCTGTAAAAAGGCGCCGGTACCGAAGGTGATCTTCATCTGCCCCGGTTGATGGCAGCCGTGGCCGTATGTGCCGGCAAACTGGTCGACGATGCAGGCCGTCAGCGGCACCGGTTTGCCGTTGAGCGCGACGTCGCCGAAGTGGCCGATGTTGTCTCTGACCTCGGGCAGGCTGTCGATCGGCACGCCGAACAAACGGCACAGCTCTTCATCCCACTGCAGGGTATGAATGTTGAACAACGAGGTGCGCGAGGCGGAGTTATAGTCGGTGAGATGCCGGCCGCACAGGTGGAACAGGAAGAAGGCGTCCATGGTGCCGAGCCGCAGACGGCCGCGTTGCGCCAGCTGCCTGGCCCCCGGCGCGTTGTTCATCAGCCAGCCCATCTTGCTGGCGGAGAAGTAGGTATCGAGCGGCAGACCGGTTTTCGCCATCACCAGCGGCTCGACGCCTTCGCGTTTCAGGCGCTGGATCTCCGGCTCGGTGCGCTGATCTTGCCAAACGATGGCGTTGTACAGCGGCAGGCCGCTGTCGGCGTCCCAGGCCAGCAGGCTTTCGCCCTGATGCCCTAAACCGATGGCGTCCACCATGTCGCACTGGCTGAGACAGCGGCGGATATTCGCCAAAATCTCCAGGGCGTCGTGTTCCACCCAGCCCGGATTGGGGGTGATCTGCTTGTGCGGCATGCTGGCCGGCGAATGGTGCCTGCCGTCTTCGCCGAACACCACGACCCGGGTGCCGGTGGTTCCCTGATCAATCGCGGCATAACGTTGATTCATCATTGCTTCGCTCTCTTATAGGTTTTGTTTTTTATTGTGCCTGGTGTTGGTTGTGTGACTGTTTTAATAATCTATCTTCAATTTCACACATTAAAGCAACATAAATCACAAGATAAAATAACCCCGCGTGATCGACTTCATACTTTTTGCTTATCACCCCATTCTGCGGCTTTTTTTTGGGAGTTATGTTGTTTTTGTCATTTCAAATGCGGTTATTGTGTGGTTTTATTGTGGTTATCACATCAAAACGGGACATCAGCATGATGGAAGAACAAACGGGTTGGGACATTGTCGTGATTGGCGGCGGTGTGGTCGGGTGTGCGGTATTCCGCAAATTCTGCCTGATGGGCGCCCGTACGCTGCTGTTGGAAAAGGGGGGCGATATCCTGTCCGGCGCCAGCAAAGCCAACAGCGCGCTGCTGCATACCGGCTTCGATGCGCCCAGCGGCAGCCTGGAGCTGCGCTGCATGCAGGCCGGCTACCGAGAATTTATCGCCATTCGCGAACGAATGAATCTGCCGCTGCTGCCCACCGGCGCGCTGGTCGTGGCCTGGGACGAGCAGCAGTTGGCGGCGCTGCCCGCGATCGTGCAGCAGGCACATGACAACGGCGTGCCGGACGTGGCGCAGATCGACGCCGCCGAGCTGTATCGCCGTGAACCGCAGCTGGCGCCCGGCGCATTGGCGGCGGTAGAGGTGCCGGGCGAGAGCGTGATTGATCCCTGGAGCACGCCGCTGGCTTACCTGACGCAGGGCGTCAAACACGGCGGCGACTATCGCTTCAATACCGAGGTGACCGGCGCCGAACGCTTGCCGACCGGCTGGCGGCTAACCAGCAACCGGGGCGAGTTTCACGGCAAAATCGTCATCAACTGCGCCGGCAATCAGGGCGACCGGGTAGAAAGTTTCTGCCATCAGCCCGAGTTTGAAATCCGCCCGCGCAAAGGGCAGTTCCTGGTGTTCGACAAGGCCGCCGCCGGGCAGGTCAACGCCATCATCTTGCCGGTGCCGACGGCGATCACCAAAGGGGTGCTGCTGTCGAAAACCATCTTCGGCAATCTGTTGCTGGGGCCGACCGCCGAAGAACAGCAGGATCGCGAGACGGCGACGGTGGACGAAACCAAAATGCGCGAGCTGATCGAGCAGGGCACCCGGCTGCTGCCCACGCTGGCAAATTACAGCGTGACCGCCAGCTATGCCGGATTGCGCCCGGCGACCGAACAGAAACACTACCGCATTCAGCCCTATCCCGAGCGGCAGTGGATCTGCGTGGCGGGCATTCGCTCCACCGGCCTGACGGCGGCGCTCGGCATCGCGCAATACGTGGAGCAGCTTTACCGCGACCATTTTACGCCGTGCTTCACGCCGACGGCGCCGCAGACCGTGCATTGGCCGCAGATGCCGATGCTCGCCGACTACGGGCTGCGCGATTACGCGCGCCCGGACAACGGCGGCATCGTTTGCCATTGCGAGCTGGTGACCCAGCGGGAAATCGAGGCAGCGTTCGATTCCGCCGTGCCGCCGGAGTGCATCGGCGGGCTGCGGCGCCGCACGCGCGTGATGATGGGGCGCTGCAACGGTTTTTATTGCAGCAGCCGGGTGGCGGAAATGGTAGGCGATCGTTTTGGCCAGACGCTGGCCGTAGGGAGCATTGATGAAAACTGAGTATCAGGTGGCGATTGTCGGCGCCGGGCCGGCCGGGATCGCGGCGGCGACCGCGCTGCGGCAGGCGGGGATCGAGGATGTGGTGCTCCTGGAACGGGAGCGGGAAGCGGGCGGCGTGCCGAGACACTGTCGGCACCCCACTTTCGGGCTGCAAACGTTTTACCGGCCGATGCTCGGCTCCACCTATGTCGATAAGATACTGGCGCGCGCCGGGCAGGTGGAAATCCGCACCGGCGTGACGGTGCTCGCCATCAAGCCGGGCGGCGAGCTGAGCATCACGGATCGCCGCGGCGTCAGCACCTTGAAAGCGCAGCGGGTGATCCTGGCGACCGGCGTGCGAGAAACGCCGCGCCATCCGCGCCTGGTGAGCGGCCTGCGGCCGCAGGGCGTGCTGACCGCCGGCGCGCTGCAGCAGTTCGTCTATCTGCGCGGGCTGCAGCCGGGCAAGGCGCCGGTGGTGGTCGGCACCGAGCTGGTCAGTTTCTCCGCGCTGTGGACGCTGCGCAACGCCGGCGTGCGCGCCGTCGCCATGATTGAAAACGGCGACAGGCCCGTCGCCTGGCGTCTGAGCGCGCTCTATGCGCGCCTGATGGGGGTGCCGATCCATTACTCTTCGCGGGTGACCGATATTGCCGGCCGCGATCGGGTCGAATCCATCGAGGTGGAAAACCGCCGCGGGGAGAAACAGCGCATCGCCTGCGACAGCCTGATCTTCACCGGCCGTTTCACCGGGGAGTATACGCTGATCCGCCAGAGCCACCTGGCGCAGCGGCCGGACAGCGGCTGCCCGCTGACCGATCAGTTCGGCCGCTGTTCCGACACCGCCTATTTCGCCGTCGGCAACATGCTGCATCCGGCGGACATGGGCGACCAGTGTTATCAGGAAGGGCTGCGCGTTGGCGAAGCCGTTGCCCGTTCGCTGCAACGCACGCTGCCGCCGGCGCGGCAAATTCTCCCGGTGCGACACGACGAGCGGATCCGCCTGACCGCGCCTGCCAACGTGGCGCTGATCGGCAAACCCACCCGGGTCACGATCAATATGCGGGTGGAACGGGCGGTGTCCGGTTCGGTGGTGGTGCGGCTGGGCGAGGAAGTGCTGTATCGCAAAACGCATCGCTGCCTGCCGGAACGGCGGATCCTGCTGCGCAACATCGCTTTGCCGGCCGACGGCGAGCGTGACGCGCTGCACATCAGCATCGAATCCGCCGGCTGAACGACGGCAACGGCTTGCGTCTAACGCCCTGAAACCCGTAGTATTCCGTCAGTTGACGCCGCGAGTCTCGGCGCAAGCAGTCACTCTTACTTAAGGCAGCGAGTGTAATGTGAATGGATATCTCTAATTCCGTGGATAGGCGCAATGAAATACTGGCGCTGATCCAGGCCAACGGCCGGGTTTACGTGAATGAGCTGGCGGATAAATTCCAGGTTTCGCAGGAAACCATTCGGCGCGATCTCAACAAGCTGGAAGATTATCGGCTGATCAAGAAGATCCACGGCGGTGCGGTCAGCAGCCAGTTCAAATTCGAGCATGAATTCAACGAACGGGCCAAAATCGCCGAGGCCGAGAAGCGCGCCATCGCGGAGAAAGCGGTGACGCTGATCCAGCCGGGTGATACGGTGTTCGTGGATTTCGGCTCTACCACGCTGGAGTTCGCCCGCCAGTTGGCGACCGTCGATCAGCTGACGGTCATCACCAATTCGCCGCTGATCGCCAACGTCTGTCTGGAAAATGACTCCATCGACGTGGTGCTGATCGGTGGGCAGTTCATCGGCTCCAAAATGGAGTGCCTGGGGGCGATCGCGCTGAATAACATCGAGGCGTTTTTCGCCGATTACGCCATCATCGGCGCCGGCGCGGTCAATGTGCAGACCGGGGTGATGGATCAAAACGTCAATGAGGCGGCCATCGCGCGCAAAATGATTGCGCAAAGCCGCAAATGCATCGTATTGGCGGACGAAAACAAGCTGCGTGGGCATGCGATGACGTTGGTGGCCAAATGGCCAGAGATCGATTATCTGGTGACCTCCGACAGCGGCAACGCGTTGGAGGGGTTGGTTTTCCCGGCCAACGTCAATGTGTTGGTCGCACAGGTATAAGCGGCGGCCCGTTTAACCGGAGGCGGGCCGCCGGGGCGTTACTTTTTCACCACCAGGCCCACGCCGCGGCCGCGCGGATCGGACGCGGTTTCCGGCGTGCGGCCATCGATGCGGATAGCCTGAATGTCCCCCATGTTCCAGCCCTGATCTTCGAGGGTGTAGCCCATGGCTTTCAGCTCTTCCGCCGGTTTGCCGGTCAGCGGCGCAAAGCTGTCATAGTACAGGGTGTCCTTCGGCAACAGCTGATGGTGCACGCGCTGGGCGGCCACCGCCTGCGCCAGCGGCAGATGGTAATCGTAGAGGTTGTTGATCACCTGGAAGATCGACGTGAAGATGCGCGATCCGCCCGGCGTGCCGAGCACCAGGCTGACCTCGCCATCGCGGGTGATGATGGTCGGGCTCATCGAGGAGAGCATGCGCTTGCCCGGCTCGATGGCGTTGGCGTCGCTGCCCACCACGCCGAAGGCATTGGCGACGCCGGGTTTGGCGCTGAAGTCGTCCATCTCGTCGTTGAGCAGGAAGCCGGCGCCTTTGACCACCACGCCGCTGCCGAAGTCCCAGTTGAGCGTATAGGTGTTGCTGACCGCATTGCCGGCGGCATCAACGATCGAGAAGTGGGTGGTTTGGTGGGCTTCCAGCCCTGGCCGCAGCTGTTCGGTCGGCGAGATCGCCGTCGGGTTGATTTCGGCGGCGCGTTTTTGCAGGTAGTCGGGGGCGATCAGCTGTGCTTCCGGCACCTTAGTGAAATCCGGGTCGCCGAGGTAGTCGGCGCGATCGGCGAACACGCGCTTTTCGATTTCCGCCAGCAGGTGGATATAGCGCGCCGAGTTCAGCGGCACACCTTTGAAGTCGGCGGCGCGATCTTCTTTTATCCCCAGCAGCTGCGCCAGCGCAATGCCGCCGGAGCTGGGCAGCGGGGCGGTATATACGGTGTTGCCGCGCCAGCTGATGCGCATCGGCTCACGCCATTTCACCCGATAGTCGGCCAAATCCGCCGCGCCGATCAGCCCGTTGTCGCGCTGCATTTGCGCCACCAGCAGGCGCGCGGTTTCGCCGTGATAAAAATCGTCGGCGCCCGACTTGGCGATGCGCTCGAGGGTGGCGGCCAGCTCCGGCTGTTTGAACACTGTGCCGGGCTTCATGGCGCCGAAATAGTCGCCAAAGTTGGTTTTACCGGCGAACAGCTTGTTGGCGTCTTCACGGTACTGATACTGCTGATCCGCCACGGTGAAACCTTGCCGGGCGTAGCCGATCGCCGGCGTCAGCAGTTCGGCCCACGGCAGTTTGCCGAAGCGCTTGTGGGCTTCCCACAGCCCCAGCACGGTGCCCGGCACGCCGGCGGCGCGGCTGCCCACCAGGCTGAGATTTTCGATCACTTCACCTTTCTCGTTCAGGTATAGGGTTTTGCTGGCGGCCTTGGGGGCCACTTCGCGGTAGTCGAGGAAATAGGGTTTGCCGTCGATATACAGCGTCATAAAGCCGCCGCCGCCGATATTGCCGGCTTCAGGGTAGGTGACCGCCAGGGTAAAGGCGGTGG
Organism: Serratia sp. CY84636; assembly: GCF_052166245.1. NCBI lineage: Bacteria > Pseudomonadati > Pseudomonadota > Gammaproteobacteria > Enterobacterales > Yersiniaceae > Serratia > Serratia sp. CY84636. The sequence continues at coordinate 798,602 of NZ_JBJNOX010000002.1, read as the reverse complement.
CGACCGCCGCGTCGACCGCGTTGCCGCCGGCCTGCAGAATGTGCGCGGCGACTTTTGCGCCATACTGATCCGGGGCGGCGACCGCGCCGGCGGTCAGATCGGCGGCAAAGGCGGTGGGAACGGTGCAGGCCAGGGCCACGCTCAGAGCTATCGTTTTCAATAAACCGGCAGACATAGAAGATCCTTTTAGCGATTTTCAGTTATCAGGTGAATTCAACTAATTATTTTGAAACAGCAGGTTAGCGCGTTTTCTTCGGGCTGTTGCGGCGCTTTATTGAAGGTAGCAGCGGTCAGGCGGGGCCGCCTGACCAGAGTAGCGAATCGTGACGTGGCGCGTTATGCGCCGGCGGGCAACGCCGACTGCAGCCATTGGCAGAAGTGCCGGGCGAGCGGGTTGTGTTCGCTGTCGCGGTGCAGCAGCCACCCCCAGTTGGCGCCGCGCACGCGTTGCTCGGTTAACGGTTGCAGCAGCCCGGCGTCGCGCGCGTGCTGCGCCAGCAGTTGGCTGACCAACGCGATGCCGAGGCCATTGCAGGCGGCGTCCAGCAGCAGACCGGGATCGGAGAAGTTCAGCCCGCTATCGCGCTGGCCGACGTGCGCACCGCCCGCCACCGTCCAGTGGCTCCAGTCCATCTCCCGTTCGCCGTGCAGGGTCACGCGCTGCTCCGCCGCCAGCGCCAGCAGGCTGGGGTGGCAGGCGGGATAGAGCCGGTCGCTGCAGAGCACGTTAAAGCTGCAGTCCGCCTGCGCGCTGAGATCGTCGCGGATCGCCAGATCGATACTGTCCGTCGCCATATTCGGCGGTTCAAAGCTGGTGAACAGCCACAGGTCGACCTGCGGATGCTGCCGATTGAAGTCGCCCAGCCGCGGCATCAGCCAGTGCCGGGCGAAAGCCGGAGTGGTGTTGACGATCAGCTGATTGGGTTTGCGGTACTGATCCAAACGGCGAATGCCGACCGCCAGCTGTTGCAGCATCACCTGCGCGGTGCTGAACAGATCGTGGCCGGCGTCGGTCAGCGCCACGCTGCGGCCGGTGCGGAAGAACAGCGGCTGCTCCAGAAACGCTTCGAGGCTGCGGATCTGCTGGCTGATGGCCGATTGGGTAAGGTGCAGCTCTTCGGCAGCCTGATGAAAACTGCCCAGGCGCGCTGCCGCTTCGAAGCCGCGTAGCGCGCTCAAGGGGGGCCAGTGTTTTAACATTATCGATAAGCCTGTCTAATCAGATATCCACTAAATATATCGTTTGTTGCGGTGGCAGGGGAAGACTAGCATAAATTCAACCGCATAACCGTGATTTATTCGGTTAACTTTTTGAATTATAAATGATTAAAAGAGGTCTTTAATGTCAACTCGCCGCGTGTTTATTAAACAGCTTTCCGCCGTCGCAGGAGTCGGTCTGACGGCCTCGCTGGGTGTTTCGTTACACGGTCACGCAGAAGCTGCGCTTAATCCGGCCTGGCGGATGCCTGACGAAGGGGAACCGCAGCAGCGGGCATTTCTCGCCTTCGGCGCGCAGCGGGCCATCTGGGGCGAATTCACGGCGGATGTGCAGGCGGCGCAGGGCCGTATCGCCCGCGCCATCGCCGAGTTTCAGCCGGTGACGGTATTTTGCAGCGAGCATGAACGGCAATTGGCCGAGGCCACCTGCGGCAGTCACAACGTCAGCTATGTCGTCACCGAGCTGGATGACATCTGGGTGCGCGATTTCGGCGCCAATTTCGTCGTCAACGGCGCCGGCGAACTCGGGGCGGTGGATTTCAACTTCAACGGCTGGGGCAATAAGCAGCGGCATGCCAAGGATGCGCGCCTGGCGGCGTTTGCCGCCAACCGCTACGGTGCCGCCCAACTGCGCCGCAGCGCACTGATAGGCGAAGGCGGCGGTATCGAAGTGGACGGGCACGGCACCGGCATCATGACCGAAAGCAGCTGGGTGAATGCAAACCGTAATCCGGGCTGGAGCCGGGACCGGGTGGAGCAGGAGCTGAAAGCGATGCTCGGCCTGCGCAAAATTATCTGGCTGCCGGGCATTAAAGGCCGGGACATCACCGACGCCCACGTCGATTTTTACGCCCGCTTCGTGCGGCCGGGCGTGGTGGTGGCCAATCTGGACACCGATCCGGCCTCTTATGACCATGCGGTTACCCAGCAACATCTGGCGATCCTCAAGGCGGCGACCGACGCCGACGGCCGCCGGCTGCAGGTGCATACGCTTTCGCCGCCGCTGGCGCCGCGTGACAGCCGATTCAGCCGCAACAATCCGGATTTTGCGGCGGGCTACATCAACTATTTCGTCATCAACGGCGCGGTGATCGCCCCGGAGTTTGGCGACCCGCAGGCGGACCGGGCGGCGCTTGAGCTGCTGACGGCGCTCTATCCGCAGCGCAAGGTGGTGCAGCTGGAGATCGACGCCATCGCGGCCGGCGGCGGCGGCATTCACTGCGCAACCAACCAACTGCCGGTGCATGGCAGGTCACGCTGAATAGGGCGCTTCGCGCCCGGTGGCTAACGCGCCGGGCCGATGCCGTAACGCAGCAGGGCGACGGCGTGGCGGGCGATATCTTCGGCGTTCAGCTGGCCTTTATCCCGTTCGCGCCGCCATTTCGGCGCGGTGGCCAGCGGCAGCAACGTGATGCCGAACAGCGTGAAGAACAGCAGGGAAGGCTCGAGATCGGGATTGAGTTTACCCTGCGCCTGCCAGCGCGCGATGGATTGTAGCGCGATTTGGCGGCGCTCATCGCCGAACCGTTCATCCATGCGCTGTTTCAGCACGCCGCTTTCACTCATGACCTCCCGCAGCCACAGCGGGGCGAACCAGGGGTGTTCCAACGCGATGTCGATAAAACGTTGCGTCAGCAGGGTGAAGGCGGTGACGGGATCGTCCGCGTTGGCGTCGAACACCTCGCCGGCCATTTTGCGCACCGGCAGAAAGCGCTCCGCGATCAGTACGTCCAGCAGCTGATCGCGGTTATGAAAGTAGTAGTGCAGCATGGCCGGGGTGACGTTTGCCTCGCGCGCAATGGCGTTCAACGAGGTGTCTACGATCCCCTGGCGGGCAAACAGGTTCAGTGCGGTATCAAGCAAATGCTCGCGTTTGTCCGCCCCTTTGGCGCCGCCGCTCGGCCGGCCGGGGCGGCGAGGCTTGGCGGGAGTTTGAACGTTTCGTGCTGTCATCGCGGTGAGATCCATTGACCGGAGAAAAGGATGACTCATATATTAATTATGCGATTAATTAATTACAAGTGAACTGACTCCGATGGAGATTGAAAACCCGACAACCCGGCCCGATCACAGCGGGGCGCCAGCCAAGGCGCCTTCGCTCACGTTGCTGTTTTCCGCGTTGCTGCTGGTGATGCTGCTGGCGGCGCTGGATCAAACCATTGTCTCCACCGCGCTGCCGACCATCGTCGGCGAGTTTGGTGGGCTTGAGAAACTGTCGTGGGTGGTGACGGCCTATCTGCTGTCTTCCACTATCGTAGTGCCGCTGTACGGCAAATTCGGCGATCTCTTCGGCCGCAAGATTGTGCTGCAAATCGCTATTGTGCTGTTTTTGCTTGGGTCGGTACTGTGTGGGCTGGCGCAAAACATGACGCAGCTGATTCTGATGCGCGCGCTGCAAGGGTTGGGCGGCGGCGGGCTGTTGGTGGTCACCCTGGCGGTGGTCGGCGACGTGATCCCGCCGGCGGAACGCGGCCGTTATCAGGGGCTGTTCGGCGGGGTATTCGGCTTGGCCACGGTGGTGGGGCCGCTGATCGGCGGCCTGCTGGTGCAGCATTTTTCCTGGCGCTGGATTTTCTACATCAATCTGCCGCTGGGCCTGTTCGCCCTGCTGGTGATTGGCGCGGTGTTTCAGTCGCAGGTCAATCGAGTGCGGCATGAAATCGACTTCCTCGGCGCCGGTTATCTGGCGATGGCGCTCACCTGCATCATCCTGTTCACCAGCCAGGGCGGCACGGTCATGGCCTGGTCGGACGGCCAGCTGTGGTGCATTCTGGCCTTTGGCCTGGTGTCGCTGGGCGGCTTTATCTATGAGGAACGGCTGGCCGGTGAACCGATCATTCCCCTTGGGCTGTTTCGCAACCGCACCTTTGTGCTGTGCGGCCTGATCGGCTTTATCGTCGGCATGTCGCTGTTCGGCTCCGTGACTTTCCTGCCGCTGTATCTGCAGGTGGTGAAAGGCTCGACGCCATCGCAGGCCGGGATGCAGCTGCTGCCGTTGATGGGCGGCATTATGGTCAGCTCGATCATCAGCGGCCGGATCATCAGCAAACGCGGTAAATACCGGCTGTTTCCGATCGTCGGCACCCTGTGCGCATTAGGGGCGATGACGTTGCTCGGCACCCTGACCAATAACACGCCGGTGCAGCATCTGTACCTGTACATTTGCCTGCTGGGGTTGGGGCTGGGCATGGTGATGCAAGTGATGATCCTGACGGCGCAAAACAGCGTGGAGCCCCGGCATATGGGGGTCGCGACCTCGAGCGCCACGCTGTTCCGCTCTATCGGCGGTTCGATAGGCGTAGCGGTGTTCGGGGCGATTTTCACGCAGGTACTGCACACCCGTTTGGCGGCGCTGTTGCCGGAAGGCGCGCAGCTGCCGCGCGCGCTCGGTGCAGAAGCGGTGCACCATCTGCCGGCGGCGCTGCAGCAGGATTACCTGCAGGCCTTCGGCGGGGCGATCCATTCGGTGTATCAAATTGCCGCCGGGGTGATGGCGTTGGCTTTTGCGCTGACCTGGCTCTTGAAAGACGTGCCGCTGCGGCACAAATAATCCCGACGCCGGCCGCTCCGGCCGGCGCTGCCCGACGAACTTTTACCGCATCCTTACGCAACCCTTTCAGAAGCGCATTCCGGCATTCGATATATTGAGAATAGTCATTCTCAACAGGATCGTATTGCAATGCAGAGGAAAACGCTTTTGGTGCTTGGGCTGTCGCTGTTGCTGGCCGCCTGCGATGGGCAAAACGCCGGTGCGCCAGCCGGCGCGGGCGCAGAACAGGAGGTCGGCGTGGTCACGCTGCGCGGCCAGTCAGTGACCCTGAGCAGCGAGCTGACCGGCCGGGTCAACGCAACCATGACCTCCGACGTGCGGCCACAGGTCGACGGCATCATCAAGCAGCGGTTATTTACCGAAGGGGCTGAGGTGAAAGCCGGGCAGGTATTGTATCAAATTGACCCTGCCAGCTATCAGGCCAGCTACGATCAGGCCGCCGCCCAGCTGAAAAACGCCCAGGCCACGGTGCAATCCACCCGGCTCAAATCGCAGCGCTATGCGGCGCTGGTGAAAGAGAACGGCGTTTCTCAACAGGATGCGGACGATGCCAAAGCCGCCTATCTGGCGGCCGTGGCGTCGGTGGCCCAGTATCAGGCGGCGCTGGAGACGGCGCGCATCAACCTCGCCTATACCCAGGTGCGGGCGCCGATCGCCGGGCGTATCGGCATCTCGTCGGTGACGCCGGGCGCGCTGGTCACCGCCAGCCAGAGCGATGCGTTAGCCACCATCCGCGCGCTCGACCCGATCTATGTCGATCTGACCCAGTCCAGCGCCCAGCTGCTTAAACTGCGGCGCCAGCAGGCGGCGTTACAGCGCGGCGCGGTCACGCCGGTCGCCATCAAGCTGGAGGACGGTACGCCTTATGCCCATGCCGGCAAGCTCGAGCTGACCGAAGTCGCGGTGGACGAAGCCACCGGTTCGGTCACGCTGCGCGCGGTGTTCCCCAACCCCGAACATGAGCTGCTGCCCGGCATGTATGTCCACGCCACGGTGGATAACGGCGTCGATCCCAAAGCGATTCTGGCGCCGCAGCAGGGCATAACCCGCAACGCCAAAGGGGAAGCCACCGCGTTGGTGGTGGACGAACAGAACAAAGTGGCGCAGCGCACCGTCAGCGCCGAACGGGTGGTGGGCAGCAATTGGCTGATCGGCAGCGGCCTGAACGAAGGCGATCGCCTGATCGTCGAAGGCACCAGCAAGGTCACGATCGGCGCCGCGGTGAAGCCGGTTGAGGTTTCGGTCGACAAAACCCAACGCGGGGAGCAGTGATATGGCGCAGTTCTTTATCCGGCGGCCGGTATTCGCCTGGGTGATCGCCATCATCATCATGCTGTGCGGCCTGATGTCGATCAATTCGTTGCCCGTTTCGCAGTACCCGGACGTCTCACCGCCGCAGATTTCCATCTCCGCCACCTACCCGGGCGCAGACGCGGAAACGTTGGAAAACAGCGTCACGCAGGTGATTGAGCAGCAGCTCACCGGCCTGGACGGCCTGCTGTATTTTTCTTCGACCAGCAGCTCCAGCGGCTCGGTCAGTATCAACGTCACCTTTGATCAGGGCACCGATCCGGATATCGCTCAGGTGCAGGTGCAAAACAAGGTGCAGCAGGCGGAAAGCCGTTTGCCGAGCGCGGTTACCGCGCAGGGCGTGACGGTCAAGAAATCCCAGAGCAGCTTCCTGCTGATCGTCGGGCTGTATGACGAAAGCGACAAGGCGACGATGGCCGATATCTCCGACTATCTGGTCAGCAACCTGCAGGATCCGCTGTCGCGCATCGAGGGCGTGGGGGACGTGCAGGTGTTCGGCTCGGAATATGCGATGCGTATCTGGCTGGATCCGACCAAGCTGGCGAGCTATGCGTTGATGCCTTCCGACGTGCAGACGGCGATCGAAGCGCAAAACACCCAGGTGTCCGCTGGCAAGGTAGGCGATCTGCCGGCCGCCGCCGATCAGCAGCTGACCGCCACGGTAAAGGCGCAGTCGCGGCTGCAAACGCCGGAACAGTTTCGCAATATCATCCTGAAAAGCGACAGCAGCGGCGCGCTGGTGCGGCTGGGCGACGTGGCGCGAATTGAGCTGGGCAACGAGGACTACTCCGCCAGCGCACACCTCAACGGCCACCCGGCGGCGGGGATCGCGGTCAAGCTGGCGGCGGGCGCCAACGCCCTCAACACCGCCAAGCTGGTGAAGGCCAAGGTGGCGGAATACCAAAGTGCGATGCCGCAGGGCTACAAGGTGGCCTACCCGAAAGACAGCACCGACTTTATCAATATCTCGATCGAGGAGGTGGTGAAAACGCTGTTCGAAGCGGTGGCGTTAGTGGTGGTGGTGATGTTCGTATTCCTGCAAAACCTGCGCACCACGCTGATCCCGACCATCACCGTGCCGGTAGTGTTGCTGGGCACCTTCGGCGTGCTGGCGGCGTTCGGCTATTCAATCAATACCCTGACGCTGTTCGGCATGGTGTTGGCGATCGGGCTGTTGGTGGACGACGCCATCGTGGTGGTGGAAAACGTCGAACGCGTGATGCGGGAGGATAAGCTGCCGCCGCGCGAGGCGACGGAGAAATCGATGCGTGAAATCACCGGCGCATTGGTCGGCATCGCGCTGGTGCTGTCGGCGGTGTTTCTGCCGATGGCGTTCTTCGGCGGCTCCACCGGCGTGATCTATCGCCAGTTTTCAATCACCGTCGTCTCCTCGATGGTGCTGTCGGTGGTGCTGGCGTTGACGCTGGCGCCGGCATTGTGCGCCACGCTGCTGAAACCGGCGCACGATGCGCAGACCGATAAAGGCTTACTGGGCAAATTCAACCGCGGCTATGACCGGCTGCAGGAGAAGTACGCCGACAAGGTCGGTGGGGTAATCCACCGGCCGACGCGCTTTCTGCTGCTGTACGGCCTGCTGTTGATCGCCGCGGCCGTGATGTACCTGCGTTTGCCGACCGGCTTTCTGCCCAACGAGGATCAGGGCACGGTGATGGTGCAGTACACCTTGCCGGCGGGTGCCACCAACGCGCGCACCTCGGCGGTGAGCGAAGCGGTGACCGCCTATTTCCTCGACCAGGAAAAGGCCAACGTCAGCACCATTTTCACCATCAACGGTTTCGGCTTCAGCGGCAGCGGGCAAAACGCCGGCATGGCGTTCGTCAGCCTCAAAGACTGGAGCCAGCGCAGCGGCAGCGCGAACACCGCCGACGCCATCGCCAAACGCGCCATGGCGCACTTCGCCTCGCTGCGCGACGCCCAGGTCTTCTCCATGAGCCCACCGGCGATCGACGGTTTCGGCCAGTCCGACGGCTTCACCTTCGAGCTACAGGCCAAAGGGGCGACCACCCGCGCCGAGCTGCAGGCGATGCGCGACCAGATCGTTGCCGCTGCCGGCAACAACCCGGCGCTGCTGGCGGTGCGCGCCAACACCTTGCCGGACACCCCACAGCTGCAGGTGGAGATCGACAACGGCAAGCTGCAGGCGCTCGGCCTGAGCGCCGCCGACGTCAACAGCACCCTCAGCAGCGCGTTCGGCAGCACCTACGTCAACGACTTTATCGATCGCAACCGGGTGAAAAAAGTCTATATGCAGGGCGATGTGCAGTACCGCGCCAAGCCGGAAGATCTCGACCGCTGGTTTGTGCGCGGCACCAACGCGTCGGGCGCCAGCAGCATGACGCCGTTCTCCGCCTTTGCGTCTTCGCACTGGATCTACGGGCCGGAAAATCTGTCGCGCTATAACGGGCTGTCGTCGTTCGAGATCACCGGGCAGGGTGCCGCCGGCGTCAGCTCCGGTACGGCGATGAGCGAGATGGAGAAACTGGCGGCAACATTCTCCGCCGGCAGCAGCTATTCCTGGAGCGGGCTGTCCTATCAGGAGCGGCTGACCAGCGGCCAGGCGTCGTCGCTGTACGCCATTTCGCTCATCGTGGTGTTCCTGTGCCTGGCGGCGCTGTATGAGAGCTGGTCGATTCCGTTCGCGGTGATGTTGGTGGTGCCGATGGGCGTGGTGGGATCGCTGCTGGCGATCACGCTACGCGGGCTGGAAAACGACATCTACTTCCAGGTGGCGCTGCTCACCATCATCGGCCTGTCGGCGAAGAACGCCATTTTGATCGTCGAGTTCGCCGAGGAGATGCATCAGCGCGGTGAAACGCTGATTGGCGCGGCGGTCCACGCGGCGCGCATGCGCCTGCGGCCGATCCTGATGACCTCGCTGGCGTTTACCGCCGGGGTGCTGCCGCTGGCGGTATCCAGCGGCGCCGGCGCCAACAGCCGCATCGCCATCGGTACCGGCATCATCGGCGGCACCATCACCGCCACCGCATTGGCCATCTTTTTCGTCCCGCTGTTTTATGTGTTGGTGCGCCGCATGTTTACCCGTCGGCCCGCCAACCCGCCGTCACAGGCAGGAGAATAACGTGTTGCAACGAGTCATGATGTTAACTTTACCGCTGCTGCTGACCGGCTGTCTGTCGCTGGATCCGCACTACCAGCGCCCGGCGGCGCCGGTGCCCGCCAACCTGCCGCAGGGCGAGGCCGGCGGCAACCAGGCGCTGAGCTACCCGGACGTCGCCTGGCGCGACTATGTCCAGGACGCCCGGCTGCGCCAGGTGGTGGCGCTGGGGCTGAACAGCAGCCGCGATCTGCGGGAGGCGATCGCCAATATCGCGTCGGCGCGCGCCCTGTACGGCGAGCAGCGTTCGGCGCTGTTCCCGACAATCAATGCCACCGCCGACGGCAGCCGCGGGCGGGCGCTGACTGGCAGCGGCAACGCCACCGCGCTGAGCCAAAGCTACGAAGCCGCGGCCGGCGTCAGCGCATTCGAGTGGGATCTGTTCGGCAAGAACGCCAGCCTGTCGCGCGCGGCGTTCGAAACCTATCTGGCGAACTCGGAGGCGGCGAAAAGCACCCGTCTGACGCTGATCGCCGATATCGTCACCGACTGGGTGGCGGTGGCGGCCGAGCGCAGCAATCTGGCGGTGGCGCAGCAGACGATGGCGAGCGCCAAACGGTCGCTGGACGTCACGCGCAACAATCAGCAGCACGGGATTGCGTCGCTAGTTGACGTGGCGTCGGCGGAAACCGTCTATCAGCAGGCGCGATCGGACGCCGCCAGCTACGCCACCAGCGCCGCGCAGGCGAAAAACGCGCTGGATTTGGCGGTAGGGCAAAGCGTGCCGGAAAACCTGCTGCCGAGCGGCATCGAGGCGCTGGGCGGGATCATGCGCGATCTGCCGGCCGGCGTCTCTTCGCAAGTGTTGCTGAAGCGGCCGGACGTGCTGCAGGCCGAGCATAACCTGAAATCTGCTAACGCCAATATCGGCTCGGCGCGGGCGGCGTTCTTCCCGTCGATCAGCCTGACCGCCAGCGGCGGCGTGGGCAGCGGTGAACTCTCCTCGTTGTTCAGCCACGGCGCCGGCGTCTGGTCGTTCGCACCGAGCATCAGCCTGCCGATCTTCAGCGGCGGCTATAATACGGCTCAGCTCAACTACACCCAGGCGCAGAAAGACCTTTATGTCGCCACCTATGAGAAAGCGGTGCAGACGGCATTTCAGGAAACCGCCGACGCGCTGGCGCGCAAAGCCACGCTGCAGGAACAGCTGGCGGCGCAAACCGGCTATGTGGCGGCGGCGCAGCAATATTATCGCCTGGCCGAGCTGCGTTACCGCCAGGGCGTGGACAGCTACCTGACGCTGCTGGACGCGCAGCGCACGCTGTACACGGCGCAACAGGCGCTGATCGCCGCGCAGCAGACCGCGTACGACAATCAGGCCACCCTGTATAAAGTGTTGGGCGGCGGCGTTACCGCCGAGCGGCAGGGGGATGGCGTCCTCGCCGACAAGGCGACGCTCAGCCGCTAACCGTCGACTGCGCGCGCCAGGCATTTGGCTGCGCGCGGTTTTTTTATGGAAAGTGTAAAGAAACAGAAAACCCGGCCGGCGGCCAGAACTCGCCGCGGTGAGCAGAGTCAGACAGAGAACCGCATTCATCTTTTACTCATACCGGCTCGAGGTCGTCATGGCAGAAGACATTCAGCAACAGGTCATCGCGCTTATCGCCGCCTTCAACGCATCAGGGCGGCTGAAGAAGGGCGTGGCCATCACCCCGGAAACCGAGATCAACACCGCGCTCAACCTGTCGTTCAGCGATTCCAATACGCTGATGCGCCGCTACTTCGATACCTTCGGCGTCGACAGCGGCAACTACAACCACGAACTGTATTTCCAGCCGCCGACCAACACCGGACGCTGGTTTTCCCCCTCCGCGTGCAAAGAGCATCCCCGGCCGCTGTGCGTGTCGATGCTGGTGCGTTCCGCGCGCGCCAAGCGCTGGCTGTACGACATCCACTTCCTGATCGAACAGCTCCGCTAGCGCTGCGTTACTGCTCCAACACCTCGGCGAACTTCGCCAGCCACTGCGGATGCGCCGGCCAGGCCGGGGCGGTGACCAGATTGCCGTCGACGTGCGCCTGATCGATGCCGATCTCCGCATAATGGCCGCCGCCCAGCCGCACTTCCGGCGCGCAGGCCGGGTAGGCGCTGCAGGTGCGGCCTTTCAACACCCCGGCCGCCGCCAGCAGCTGCGGGCCGTGGCAAACGGCGGCGATCGGTTTTTTCGCGGCGTCAAACGCCTGCACCAGCGCGATCACGTCGGGGTTCAGACGCAGGTATTCCGGCGCCCGGCCACCGGGGATCAAGAGCGCATCGTAGTGCTCTTCTTTGGCGGCGGCGAAGTCGGCATTTAAGGTAAAACGGTGGCCGGGTTTCTCGCTGTAGGTCTGCGCCCCGTCAAAGTCGTGGATTGCGGTTTGGATGTAATCGCCGACGGCTTTGCCGGGGCACACGGCGTCCACCCAATGGCCGATCATCTGCAATGCCTGAAACGGCACCATGGTTTCGTAATCTTCGGCGTAGTCGCCGACCAGCATCAGGATCTTTTTCTTGCTCATGATCACAACTCCTGCGGGATAGGGATTGCCTAAGGTATAGCCCAGCGCCCCTGGGAATGCGAACCGCAAAGCGCCTATCTATACTCGTGATACTGCGGCGCTTTTCTCGCCGCTCAACCCCAGGGAGGATCCCCGATGCTGAATCTGGCTACCTTGCTTGAAGAGAGTGCGCGCACCTGGCCGGAGCGGCCGGCGGTGATACAGGACGACAACCCGCTCAGCTATCGGGCGCTTAACGAAATGGCCAATCGGGTGGCGAATTTGTTGGCCGCGCGCGGCGTGCGGCCCGGTGAACGGGTGGCGCTGGCCTGCCCGAACCGGCCGGAGTTTCCGGCTATCTATTACGGCATTCTCAAAAGCGGCGCTGTGGTGGTGCCGCTGAATATTCTGCTTAAAAGCGCAGAGTTCGACTATTACCTGGCGGATTCGGCGGCGGTGGCGCTGTTTTGTTTCGAGGGCAGCAGCGGCCTGCCGCTGGGGGAGGAAGCGCTGCGGGCGGCGGCGAAGGCGGAGCAGTGCCGTGAGGTGTTTATCATCGGCGATCGGTTGCCGCTCGAGGGGGAACGTTTCAGCGCGGCGATAGCCGAGCAGGCTACCGAATTCGCTTCGGCGACGACGATCGAAAGCGACACCGCAGTAGTGTTGTATACCAGCGGCACCACCGGCCGCGCCAAAGGGGCGGAGTTGACTCACGCCAATCTGGTGCTCAACGCCTTGGGATCGGTGCGGCTGTTCGACGGTTCGGAGACGGCCCCCGATCGTCACCTGGTGACCTTGCCGCTATTCCACACTTTTGGTTCGACGGTGCAGATGAACGCCGGTTTCGCTTCCGCCGCCACTCTGGTGCTGGTCGAACGCTTCGACGCCGCGCAGGCCATCGCGCTGATGCAACGGCACGGCATCACCTTTTTCGCCGGGGTGCCGACCATGTATTGGGCGCTGTTGAATGCACTGGATGAGCATACGGATATCGAGCGCTTGCGCAGCACGCTGCGTATGGCGGTGTCCGGCGGCGCCAGCCTGCCGGTGCAGATCCTGGAGGATTTCTCGCGCCGCTTCGGCGTCAACATTCTCGAAGGGTATGGGCTGTCGGAGACCAGCCCGGTCGCCACCTTTAACCATCCCCATCGGGTAACCAAACCCGGCACCATCGGCCAACCGATCTGGGGCGTGGAGGTGCGCCTGCTCGACGCCACCGGTCAGCCGGTCGACGGCATCGACCAGGTCGGGGAGATCGCGGTGCGCGGTTACAACATCATGAAAGGCTATCTGAACCGCCCTGAGGCGACGGCAGAGGTGCTGGAAAACGGCTGGTTCCGCACCGGTGACCTGGCGCGTCGCGATGCCGACGGCTTCTATTTCATCGTCGATCGGGCCAAGGACATGATCATCCGCGGCGGGTTCAACGTCTATCCGCGCGAGATTGAAGAGGCGCTGATTCGCCATCCGGCGGTGTCGTTGGTGGCGGTGATCGGCGTCGAGCACCCGTCGCTGGGCGAAGAGATCAAAGCGGTGGTGGTATTGAAAGAAACGGAAGAGCCGATCGAGGAGGAAACGCTGATCGCCTGGAGCCGGGAGCGGCTAGCGGCGTACAAGTATCCGCGTATCGTCGAGTTCGTCGAGCGTTTGCCGATGACCAGTACCGGTAAGGTGTTGAAGCGCTGTTTGCGCTGAGGAAAATCCGGCCTGCCGGGGCAGGCCGGGATACGGGCATCAACCTGGGTAGATGCCGCGCTCTTTACGTGCGGTCAGGATGCGCTCACAGGCCACGATGTAAGCCGCGGTGCGCAGGCTGCACTCTTTCTCGGCCGCCTTGTTCCAGACGTGGACCATGGCGTCGGTCATGATCTTGTCCATACGCTCGTTGATCTCGGACTCGCTCCAGAAGTAGCTCGCCATGTCCTGCACCCACTCGAAGTAACTGACCGTTACGCCGCCGGCGTTACAGATAACGTCCGGGACCACGGTGATGTTACGGGAACGCAGAATGTCGTCCGCTTCTGGGAAGGTTGGGCCGTTAGCGCCTTCCAGCACCAGCTTGGCGCTGAGGATTTCGGCGCGCTGACGGGTGATTTGGCCTTCCAGCGCCGCAGGGATCAGGATGTCCATGTCGACCGACCAGAACGCTTCGCTTTCGATCTCGTTGGCGCCAGGGAAGCCGGCGATCTGCTTATGCTTGGCCTGGTATTCGGTCAGCGCGGTCAGGTCGATGCCGTTGGCGTTGAACAGGGTGGCGGAGTGGTCCTGGATGGTGACGACGCGCGCGCCGACGCCAACGAACAGGCGAGCCGCTTCGCTGCCCACGTTACCGAAGCCTTGTACCGCCACTTTGGCGCCTTCGATCTGCACGCCCAGACGCTTGGCCACTTCGCTGCCGGTGACGAACACGCCGCGGCCGGTCGCTTTCTCACGGCCCAGGGAGCCGCCGAGGTGGATTGGTTTGCCGGTGACCACGCCGGTGATGGTGGTGCCGTGGTTCATGGAGTAGGTGTCCATCATCCAGGCCATCACTTTGGCGTTGGTGCCGACGTCCGGCGCAGGAATGTCTTTCTGTGGCCCGATGATGAAGCCGATTTCGCTGGTGTAGCGGCGGGTCAGTCGCTCCAGTTCACCTTCAGACAGTTTGAACGGGTCGACGCGGATGCCGCCCTTGGCGCCGCCGTACGGCAGGTTGACCGCGGCACACTTGATGGTCATCCAGGCGGACAGGGCCATCACTTCGTTCAGATCGACGTCAGGGTGGAAGCGGATACCGCCTTTGCCCGGCCCACGCGACAGGTTGTGCTGTACGCGGAAACCTTCGAAGTGACGGATGGTGCCATCGTCCATCTGCAGCGGGATATCGACAATCAAAGCGCGCTTAGGGTGACGCAGCGTATCAACCCAGCGTGACAGCTCGCCGAGGTAAGGGGCGACGCGATCGATTTGTTGCAGATATGTAGCCCAAGCGGTGGTGCTGCTGTCTGAAGCGTAGGATAGCTTTTCCATAACCAACCTTTATATATTAGAGGTATTTATTTCGTTTAACCGTGGATTAGCAAGCGCATAACACTTTGCGACGCTAAATTTACCACTAATTATGCCGGTTGTTAGCCCCCCTCTCATCGGGCCAGCGGACGGTTTTTCGCCGCCTGCAGGGCCGCAAATGAATAGTTAATTACTTTTCATCGACGCTGAGCGTGTGCATGCATACTTTATGCATATAAAGCGCATAAAAACCCTTTTTATCTATTTTTCAGAAGCTTGAATGTGATCAAAAAGTTTCATTTTATTTAACTGCTATGTTGACAATGGCTTTTCCCCTCGGCAGCGTTAAAATCCTGTTAAAACGCCGTCTGCCGCCACGTTTTGCGTGGGCGAAGAGGAGCCGGATTCGGGATTGTTTTAATGTGTTACGGCAGCGGAGAGGGTCTGAAACTGTGCTCACCTGAAACGGACGGGTGACAGCGAGCGGCCACCCGTTCAGGTTTTGCCAGTCAGCGTTAAAGAAGACCGCGCCGCCGTGGCGTGGTCATCCGGCACGCATTACGCGCCGGTATGCTGATAGCGTTTTAATTCCACCGGCTCAGCGCCGATACTCGCCAGATATTCTTTGACGGACGCCGGCGCGGAAGCCCGCGTAAATTGGTAGATGTTTTCATCCGCATCCAACAGCGTCTCCCATTTTACAATGTTCACCCAGCGAGGTTCATTGTCTACGCTGATGCCTGAGTCACGCGAAATGAACCCGTTCTGGTTTGAGATAAATTCCTCTTCTACACGCTTGTCCAATACGGCAAACGCTTCAGGGCTGAGTGAGGCCGGCAGTTTAAAACTTGAAACTTCAATAATGTAGCCGTTGGCGGAACAGTCCGCCCTGGATTCATGGTTCATAGTAAAAGTCCTTTAAATTAAATTGCTTATACAACTCAAATTAAGCTGCATCCTTATTGCCGTACTGCAAGTTAAATTTATTCTCGATGCCAGAAGGAAATAGTTAGGAATAGTCCGAATTGGCGTTTTTCTTTATGTAAAAGATGATGATTTTAATGGGATTTTTCTTGGATAAAGGAGTCCGCTAATCAATTCGCGATCGGCATGAAGTGAATAATTAAATAAAGGGGGGGGATTAATTTCATTGGCAAAGGTGCGGCCTTTAAATAACAAAACGGCATGTGAATAAAGTGACTTTAAATATTTCCCTTTCCTCTTTCGCCTGGCGGGGGTATTTTTCCGACGACCGGCAATGGCCAATTCTGATCCCGGATGTGAACACTAAGGGCGTTTGCAGCGCCGCCGTCGGCGCAGGGGGCGCAAACGCCATCCGCTCGGCAAGCGGTGGCAACTGCGGTATGCTAAGCGGCTGAACAGCAAACCAAACCGGGCTATACGGAGACCCCCAGCGTGCCGAACTCTTCTTCTCAACTCGAACTTTTGCGCTCGGTCGCCGACGGCATCGCGGCGCTGTTTTTCCCGAATGCGGAAGTGGTGATCCACGATCTGGCCACCAACAAGATTGCTTATCTGGCGAACAACCTGTCGAAGCGCAAACCGGGTGACGACGCCGGGCTGGACGACTTCGAGCTCGCCGGCGGCGCCGGCGTGACCGGCCCCTATGAGAAGCTGAACTGGGACGGCAAAAAGATGCGCTCGGTGAGCATCGCCGCGCGCGACGAGCAGGGCAAGCCCAGCTATCTGCTGTGCATCAACCTGAGCACCGCGATGTTCGAGGACGCCCGCAACGCGCTTGACATGTTCCTGTCGGTCACCCGGCTGCAGCCGCAGCCGCAAGCGCTGTTCAAAGATGACTGGCAGGAGAAGATCAACACCTTCCTACACGACTGGCTGCGGCGCGAAAACGCCGCGCTCGGTGCATTGAGCCGCGAACAGAAACGGCGGCTGGTCAGCGATCTCTATCATCAGGGGGCGTTCAAGGCCAAAAGCGCCGCGGACTACATCGCCAACGTGCTGTCGATGGGGCGCGCCACGGTGTACAAGCATTTGCGAGAGCTAAAGCAGGAGTAAAGGCGGCGGGAAAGGCGGAAGAAATGGGCGGCGCTGGCCGCCCATTTTTGTTACCAGCGGTAGTTGATCGAAGCGATGATGCTGCGGCCGCTGCCGTAGAAGCAGGCGTACTCGCCGCTGCAGGATGAAACGTATTTCTTGTCCGTCAGGTTCTGTACGTTGAGCTGAAGCGCTGCACCGCGCAGCGCCGACGAAGCCTGGCCGAGGTCATATTTCACCATGGCGTCGTACAGCGTGTAGTGCGGCACATCGTACTGGCCGATGGCGTCGGCCGGCGCATCGCCGATGTAACGCACGCCGCTGCCGACGGTCAGGCCGTTCAGCGCGCCGCTCAGGAAGCTGTAGCTGCCCCAGGCGGACGCCGCGTGGCGCGGGATGCCCGCCGGGCTGTGGCCGATTTCGTCCGCCGAGTTGGAGTCTTTGGTCACTACGTCGGTGTAGGTATAGGCGGCGGTCAGCTTGATCTCCGGCGTCGGCTGAGCGTGCACTTCCGCCTCAATCCCTTTGGATTTCACCTCACCAATCTGCTCGTAGGCGGAGGTGAGGCGGTTATAGGACGCCACATTGCGCTGGGTAATGTCGAACCAGGAGAGGGTCAGCAGGGTGTTGCCGCCCGGGATCTGGTACTTCACGCCCACCTCGGTTTGTTTGCCGGTGGTCGGCTTGAGCGGATCGGCGCCCGGCGCGCTCGGGTACAGGTTAGGATCGAACGAGGTGCTGTAGCTGACATACGGTGAAATGCCGTTGTCGAAGGCGTAAAGCAGGCCCGCGCGGCCGGTAAACTGGGCATCGTTGTAGGTCTGCTCTTTACCGCCGCTGGTGCGATCGCGGGTGTTGACCTGCGACCAGTCCTGACGGCCGGACAGCAGCAGGTTCCAGTTATTCCACTCCAGCTGGTCCTGCAGATACACCCCGACCTGATTCAGCGTCTTCAAATCGCTGGAAGCCAGCGCCAGCGTGCTGCCATCGATGCTGGGGCGAACCGGGTTGGCCCAGTCGATCGGGTAGTCGTTGCCGCGATCGCGGTACATTTTATAATCGCTATGGCTGTAGCGGTAATCCAGCCCGCCCAGCACCGTGTGCTTCACCTCGCCGGTGTCGAACAACCCCTTAAGCTGGTTATCCACGCCAAACTCGTTGGTCATCTGCGTTTCATGCTGCGCCATGCGGGTGACGGTATGGTCGTTGACCTTCGAGTTTACGTTATAAACCAGATATTTATAGTCTTCATCGCGGTGGGTGAAGCGCAGGTTCTGGGTGAACGACAGCGCATCGCTGAAGTTATGCTCGAGGCTGTAGCCGATCGACGCCTGCTCGCGCCGCGACTTGTTGAAGCTGGGTTCGCTGATGTTGAAGTCGTAAGGCACATAGCCCGCGCTGGTCGGGAACAGCGTGCCGGCGCGCGGCAGGAAGTTGCGCGATCCGGCTTTCGGATCGTTCTGGTAGCTGGTCAGCAGCGTAAAACTGGTGTCTTCGTTCGGCAGCCAGGTGAAGGCCGGCGCGATGGCCACCCGTTGCTGCTTGCTGTCTTTGACAAACTCATGTTCGGTTCTGGCGATGCCGTTCAGGCGGTAGAACAGGGTATTGTCGTCGTTGAGCTTGCCGCCGAAATCGAACGCCGTTTCCGCCAGATGGCGGTTGCCGGTGCTGAATTTGACTTCGTGAATGCTCTGGGCGGTAGGGCGTTTACTGGTCATCACCACCACGCCGCCGGGGCTGACCTGGCCGTACAGCACGCCGGCCGGGCCGTGCACCATCTCCACGCGCTCCAGCAACCAGGGATCGATCTGCCCGGCGCCGCCGTTTTGGCTCGAAAGGCCAAAGTGCAGACCGTCGAGCAGCTTGGGCGCATAGCGGAAGCCGCGGCTGATCACTTCGTCATTGCGGTTGGAGTTGCCGCGGTAGGTGGTGATCACCCCGCTGGTGTAGTTCAGCGCGTCGGCAACCGACGCCGGCTCCTGATCGTTCATCTGCTCGCGCGTGACCACCGAGATGGACTGCGGCGTCTTGCGCAGAGGGGTGGCGGTTTTGGTGCCGGCAGCGCTCTCTTTGGCGACGATCCCTTTAACCGGTGCGGTCACGCTGTTTTGCGCGTCGGCGGTCACCAAAATCGTTTCGTCCGCTGCCGCAGACGCGTGTTGCGCCAAGGGCAATAAGGCCAGCGCCGATCCCAGCAACAGACGCTTGGCGGACATCGCCTCCGCACTTCCGTTTGCTATCCCTTTGTTTTTAATCTTCATTATCTCTCCTGAATACCTGCTTTTGTGTGTCATGCCACCCTGATAAACCCCGAAATGCCGGCAAGCGGTCTTCACCCGTCGGCGCGGAGACGTCGTGTTTGCACGACGGTAAAAATCCGACAAATAGTATTGAAAATGATAATGAGTATCAATACGATTGTCAGGTTTTGTAAAAGACATTCTTGTTATGTAAGGGGCGCTATGGAGTTTTTGCCGGAAAAGAGGCCAGACAACGACCGTGAGGGATTGGCGGCGCAATGGCTGCGTGAAGAGACGGCGGGGCAATCCGCGTGGTGGCAGAAGGTTGCCGCTCACGGCACACCCGTGGTCGAACCGCACGATGACAGCCACGTCAAAATGACCTGGCTGTGGCGCGATCCCGCCGGCGATGAACGGCACTCGCCGATATGCCGCGTTTACGCCGATATCAACGGCATTACCGATCACCACAGCACGTCCCCCAGCAGCCTGACCCGGCTCCCCGGCACCGACGTTTGGTACGGCGCGGCCGTTATCGATCGCCGCTGGCGCGGCAGCTACAGCCTGATCCCCATTACCGACCGGGATCTTCCCCCCGTCTTCAGCGGCGACGAAACGTTGCGCGATCGCCAACAGCGTACCTGGTGGGTATCGCTGTTCCCGTTGGCCATCGCCGATCCGCTGAATCGTATATCGCTGGGGCCGTCTCATCGCCCGCGGCCCATCTCTCTGGCGCAAGGGCCGGATGCTGACGATCAAAGCGCCTGGCAGGCCGCCGATCGGCCGCTGGAGGAGGCGCGGCTGCAGCTTTTCCAGTGGCAGAGCGAACGGCTCGGCACGCAGCGGCGCGTCTGGCTGTATGCCAGCGGCGACGCGGGGGTGAAAGCGAATCGCCCGCTGGTGCTGCTGCTCGATGGCCAAAACTGGGTCGAAAGGCACGCGCTGTTGCCGGTGATCGAGCACGAAACCGCAAAAGGGCGGCTGCCGCCTGCGTGCTGGCTGCTGATCGATGCGATCGACGGTGAACACCGGGAAAACGAGCTGCCCTGCAACGCCGCCTTCTGGCAGGCAATCATCGAAGAGCTGCTGCCGCAGGCGCAGAAGCGCGAAGCGTTCAGTGAGGAAGGGGCGCGCACCGTCGTCGCCGGCCAAAGCTACGGCGGGCTGGCGGCGTTATATGCCGGTGTGCACTGGCCGGAACGCTTCGGCCGCGTGCTGAGCCAGTCCGGCTCCTTCTGGTGGCCCACGGTGCAATTCGTTACCCAGTTCGAAAAACGCCACGAACTGGAGGAAGGCTGGCTGATACGCCAGGTTCGGCAACGCGACGCGGCGGCGCCCACGCTCACCGTGATTCAGCAAGCCGGCGATCGGGAGGCGGACATCGAATTCGTCAATCGCCAGATGCATCAGGCGCTGACGGCGGCCGGGCACCGCGTCGATTACCGCGTGTTTTCCGGCGGGCACGATGCGCTCTGCTGGCGCGGCGGTCTGGTGGACGGCGTGCGCCAACTGCTTTCCGGGATGGAATAACCCACACATTTTGACAGACAGGTAAGGCAAATGACTCAGGAACAACAAAACCCGTTCGATGACGAAAATCTCCGTTTCTCCGTATTGGTCAACGAGCAGCAACAGTATTCGCTGTGGCCGCAGTTTGCCGATACGCCGCCGGGATGGCGCGTGTTGATGGGGCCGGCGTCGCGCGGTGAATGCATCGACTACATCGAAACGCACTGGCAGGACATGCGGCCGGCGGCGCTGAAAGCGGCGGATGCGGCGCGTTAATCGCCAGGCAGCCACATCGATACATTCCGTTTGAGGAAAAGGACAGACACCATGTCAGAAACGCTTTCTTTGCCGGATACTCAGGTCGAGTATCGGGAATATCCGCTGGTTGCGGCGCAACCGGGGATCTGGATTGCCGACCAAATCGCGCTGCGCCGCAACAGCTTCGCCGTGGCGCACTACACCGAATTGCACGGCGCTATCGATCGTTCGGCGCTGGAGCGCGCGATTCGCCAGGGGCTGGCGGAAGCGGATACGGTTCAGGCGCGGTTTTTTGAGGCGCAGGACGGCCAGCCAATGCAACGTTTACCGCTTAATGCGGACCCCGCACGCGTACAGGCGCCGGAATGGTTTGATTTCAGCGCGCGCCCAGATGCCGAACAGGCGGCGCTGGCGCTGATGAATGACGATCTGGCGCAGGATCTGCCCGCGGACGGCGAGCGGCCGCTCTATCGGCATGTGATGATCCGTGTCGGTGCCGATCGCTGGTTCTGGTACCAGCGCTTTCATCATCTGATCCTGGACGGCTTCAGTTTCGAGGCCATCACCCGCCGGATCGCCGATATCTATCGCGCGCTGCGCCACGGGCTGTCGCCCGCGGCTTCGCCGTTTACCCCGTTCGGCAAGGTGGTGGAAGAGTTTCAGCAATGGCAAACGTCCGCCGCACGCCAGCGGGCGGCCGAATTCTGGCGCCAGCATCTGCACGAACTGCCGTCGCCGCTGTCATTATCGACGGAAAGCCGGGAGGTTGAACCGGGCGCCCGGCCGCTCAAACAGGTGCTGGTGCTGCCGGAGTCACTGTTTGACGAAGCGCTGCGCGACGACGTGCTGCAGGCGCTGCAACCGGCCGACATCGTCACGGCGGCGCTGGCGATGTATCTGGCGCGCATGAGCGGTGAAACCCGTTTTTCAGTCGGTTTTCCTTTCATGCGCCGGATGGGGTCGCAGGCGCTGGCGGCGGTCGGCCCGGTGGTCAACGTGCTGCCGCTGCTGCTGAACGTGACGCCGGAACTGTCGCTGGCGGACGTCTGCCAGGCCGTCGTGGCGGAGATCAAGCAGGCGCGCCGCCATCAACGCTATGAGGCGGAGCAGATCAAACGCGATCTCGGCCTGGTCGGCGGTCATCAGGAACTCTATGGCCCAGTGGTCAACGTCAAGGTCTACCACAGCGCCTTGTCGTTCGACGGCCAGGCGGCCGTTACCCATACGCTGGCGATGGGGCCGGTTGATGACCTGGAGTTTGAGATCGGTTTTCGAAGCGGCGTGCTGACGCTGTCTTTGGTGGCCAACCCGGCCAAATACTCGCCGCGCAGCTTGCATCATCACGCGGAGCGCATCGGCCATTGGCTGCAGCAGTTGGCGCGACAGCCACACCAGCCGAACGGTCAACTGGCGCTGATCGGCGAAGGGGAGCTAAAGCAACTCGCGGCCTGGGGACGCGGCGCCGATCTGACGCCGCCAACGGGCATGGTGTCAATCATGGACGCGTTCCAGCGCCAGGTTGAGCACCAGCCCGAGGCGTTAGCGGTGGCCTGCGGCGATGTGCGTCTCAGCTACCGGCAGCTCTCCGAACGGGTGATGCAGCTGGGGCGAGTGCTGATCGACAGCGGCATCGGCGCCGAAGACGTGGTGGCCATCGGCATTCCGCGCTCGGTGGACACGCTGGTCGCGCTGTTCGGCGTTCTGGCCAGCGGCGCGGCCTATATGCCGCTCGATCTGGACTATCCGCGTGAACGTTTGGCGCTGATGTGCGACGACGCGCGGCCGGTAATGTTGCTGACCCACCGCGCCACGCTGACCAACATGCCGGACCTGCCACAGGTATTGTGCCTGGACGACGCAGCGTGCCTGGCGCGCTGCGCGGCTGCCGAGGCCACGCCGATAACGGACGACGAGCGGCGCATGCCGCTGAGCGAGGCGCATCTCGCCTACATGATTTACACCTCCGGCTCGACCGGCAAACCCAAGGGCGTCATGTCCACGCATCGCGGGCTGCTGAACCTGTTCCTGTCGCACCAGGCCTCTCTGTTCGGCCCGGCGATCGAAAAATTCCAGGCTCGCCACGCGCGCCGCTTGCGCGCCGGCCATACCGCCTCGTTTTCTTTCGACTCCTCCTGGGAACCGCTGTTCTGCATGATGATGGGCAGCGAACTGGTTATCTTCGACGAGGAGCTGCGCCGCGACCCCTGGGCGCTGCTGGAACAAACCCAACAGACGCCGATCGATCTGCTGGACATCACGCCGTCATTCTTCTCGCAACTAGTGGACTGCGGCCTGCTGAAGGGGCAGTTCCCGCTGCCGGCGTTTGTGATGATCGGCGGTGAGGCGGCGACGCCGACGCTGTGGAACCTGATGCAGCAGCATCCGGAGGTGGAGATCCACAACTATTACGGCCCGTCCGAATATACCGTCGATACCCTGGGCGCGCCGGTCACGGCCGCCGATCAGCCGGTGATCGGTCGCCCCCTCGCCAATACCGCCGTCTGGCTGCTCGACAGCCGCCTGCAGCCGGTGCCGATCGGCGCGGCGGGCGAGCTGTACATTTCCGGCAAAGGCATCGCGCGCGGTTACCTGCGGCGCCCGGATCTGACGGCGGCGCGCTTTGTCGCCAACCCGTTCGCCGAAGGCGAGGTGATGTACCGCAGCGGCGATCTGATGCGCTGGAGCGCTGAGGGTCAGCTGGTATTCATTGGCCGTACCGATCACCAAATCAAGGTGCGCGGCTTCCGCGTCGAGCTGGGTGAGGTGGAAAGCGCCTTGGCCGCCTTGCCGGACGTGGGGCGGGCGGTGGTGATCGCCGAGCCGATCGGCGCCACCTATCGTTTGATCGGTTACTGCTCGGTGCAGGATGACGCGCGTCGCGCTTCGCCAACGTTGCAAAGCGAGCTGCTGGGGCAATTGGCGCAGCGTCTGCCGGATTATATGGTGCCGGCGATCCTGGTGGTGATGCCGGAGCTGCCGCTTAACGTCAACGGCAAGATTGACCGTCAGGCGCTGCCCAAACCGCAGGAAACGCTGGCGCAAAGCATTCGCGAGCCGGCCACCGAACAGGAAAGGCTGATTTGCGGCGCCATGGCGCAGCTGCTGGGGATGGAGCGCGTCGGCGCCGACGACGATTTCTTCGCGCTCGGCGGCGACAGCATCTCGGCGATGGGGTTGGGCACCGCCCTGCGGCGCAAAGGCTATCTGCTGCGGCCGCGCGAGATCTTCGCGCTGCACACCCCCGCACGCATGGCGCAGGCGATGCAGCCGCTGGTCGTAGACTCTCAGGCTGCACGCAGCGTGCAGCAAGGCCCGATCGACGGGCTGCCGATCCTGCACTGGTTTGCCGATACGGGCGATATGCATCGCCGCTTCGCGCACGGCGTTTTCCTGCGCGTACCTGCCGAGCTGCAGCCGCAACAGCTGCGTGATGCGTTGGAACAACTGCGCACGGCACACCCGGCGTTGGGCGCGCGGATCCGCGACGGTCAGTTGGTGGTTGAAACTGCCGCCGCCGGTGAACTGATGCAGGTTAATACCGTGTCCGGTGAGCTGGAATTAGCGGCGGAACAGGCATTTGATGCCGCACTTGACCTTCTCGATCCGGCGGCCGGCACCATGATGCAGGCCATCCTGTTGCAGCGTGACGGGCAGAGCCTGGGGCTGGTGCTGGCGATCCACCACCTGGTGGTCGACGGCGTTTCCTGGCGCATCCTGCTCGACGAACTGCGTCAAGTGGCCGACGGCGCCATGCAGGGGCAGCCGATCACGCTGCCGCCGGAAGAAACCTCGCTCTATGAGTGGTCCGCGCGTTTACGGGCCGACGTCGAACGCCGCGAAGCCGAGCTGCCGTTCTGGCGGCAGATGCTGGCGGACGAGGTGCCGCGTTTGGGGCGGCGCGCGCTGGATCCGCAGACCGATCGCATCGCCTCGGTGAGCGAACGGCGCACGCTGATCGACAGCCGGCTGACCGCCGCGCTGCTCGGCACCTTGCCGCAGGGATACCGCGCGCAGGTTGAAGAGATCATGCTGTGCGCGCTGGCTCAGGCCTGCCGCCGCCGTTTCCAGGCCGCCTCGCTGCGTTTCTCTCTGGAGTCGCACGGCCGCGCCGAACTGGACGACGGCCTCGATCTGGCCCGCACCGTCGGCTGGCTGACGGCGGAGTATCCGCTGTGCATCGAACTGCATGACGCCGAACACAATGAGGCCGTGCGTGCGGTGAAACGGGCGACGCGTGCGGTGGCCGATCGCGGCGTCGGTTACGGCCAGCTGCGTTATCTGCACCCGCAGCGTGACGAACTGGCGGCGCTGGCGCAGCGCAATGCGCCGGAGATCTTGTTCAACTACCTCGGGCGCTTCAGCCAGGACGAGGGGAACTGGGTGCCGCAACGCAGCCAAACCCGCTTCCGCGACGCCTTCGCCGTGGCGCAGGATGCACAGCAGGCGCTGTCGTATGGCCTGGAGGTGAATATCTTTGTCGAAGAGCGGCGCGACGGCGCGTGCCTGGCGATCAACTGGAGCTGGCTGGAGGGGATTTTCAGCGAGAGCGACATTGCGCAGCTGCACAGCGGCATCGAGCAAGCGGTGCGTGCACTGTGCGAATTTGCCGAACGGCATCCCGATCGCGCGGCGGCGACGTTGGTAGCGGCCGAGATCGCCCAGCCGAACGTTGACGATGAGACGGTGCGCGCCTGGGAACGGGCGTATGGGCCGTTAACCGCAGCCCTGCCGCTGTTGCCGTTGCAACACGGCCTGCTGTTCCATGCACAGACGGCGCAGCAGGGCGGCAGCTATAACTCGCTGACGCGCCTGAGTCTCTGCGGAGAATTGGACGCGCATCACCTTCAGCAGGCGCTGGATGCGGTGATCCGCCGCCATCCGCAGCTGGCCGCCCGATTCAACCGCGAAGGCGAACCGCTGCAGCTGATACCGCAGGAAAGCCATTGGCCGCTGGACAGCCACAGGCTGCCGCCGCTGTCCGCCGAACAAGAAGCGCAGGCGCTGAATCAATTGGAGCAGCAGGAACTGCAGCGCGATCTGTTCAACCAGCCGGGCGCAATGTTGCATGCGCTGCGGGTCAAACACGGCGATAGCGAACGCTACACGTTGTTCCTTAACGCGCACCACCTGATCGTCGACGGCTGGTCGACGCCGGTGGTGCTCAACGATCTGATGCTGGCCTTGCGTGAAGGCGAGCAGGCGCTGCCGCCGCTGCGTTCGAACTACGCCGATATCGTGTGCCGCCTGGCCGCGCGCGATGCCGAAGCCTCACGCCGCCTCTGGCGCGAGACGCTGCAGGATGTGCGCCCGACGTTGCTGTTCGGTGAAACGCAGGACGATCGCGTGCATGAGCTGGAAATGACGCTGCCGCCGGCCGAGGAGAAGCGTTTGCTGACCCTGTGCCGCGAACGCGGGTTGACGCTCAATACCGTGATGCAGGGCATTTGGGCGCTGCAGCTGGCCAGCTGTTGCGGCCATCAGGACGTGGTGTTCGGCTCGCCGGTTTCCGGCCGCTTTGGCCAGATAGAAGGGGTTGAGGAGCATGTTGGCCTGTTCAGCAACACGCTGCCGGTGCGGGTTCGTCTGCAGCATGACCGTTCGTTGACGGATCAGTTGACCGAACTGCAGCACCGGCAGATTGAACTGCTGGAGCACGACGATTTGGGGTTGGGGGAGATCCAGCACCTGGCCGGGGCGGGCACGCTGTTCGATACGTTGTTGGTGGTAGAAAACTACCCGGACAACGACGCCCTGCTGGGCGGCGCAGGGGCGCTGCGCTGCGACGCCATCCGCAACAAAGGCTATACCCACTATCCGCTGACGCTGCTGGTGCTGCCGGGCGAACGTCTGCGTCTGCTGATGGAGTACCGCGCCTCGGTGCCGCAGCCTGAGCGCTTCGCCGCGCGGCTGATGGCGCTGCTGCAACAGTGGATCGCCCAGCCGGATCTGCCGCTGCCGCGCTGGCAGTTGCAAACCCCGCAGGAGCAGGCGCTGATCGCGGCGGTCAACCGCACCGGGCAGGCGGTGGCGGACACCACCTTGCATCAGGCGATCGCCGATCAAGCGCGGCGCACGCCGGAACGCATCGCGCTGCAGGATGCCGGGCACAGCCTCAGCTACCGTGACATGCAGCGCCAGGCCGCGCTGTTGGCCGAGCGGCTGACGGCGGCCGGCATTCAGCCAGGCGATATCGTCGCGGTGGCGTTGCCACGCTCCGTGCGCCTCAGCCTGGCGCTGACGGCGATTGTGCAGACCGGCGCCGCCTGGTTGCCGCTGGACACCGGCTACCCGGACGAGCGGCTGGGCTACATGGTGGAGGACGCCAAGCCGCGGCTGATTATCACCGAAAGCGCGTTGGACGCCCGCTTCGCCGCGCTGGCGCCGACGCTGCTGTTCGATGCGCTGGATGACAGCGGGCGCGAACCGGCGCCGCGCCCACCGGCGGGGAACGGCGATTATCCCGCCTATGTGCTGTATACCTCAGGCTCTACCGGGCGGCCGAAAGGCGTGGTGGTGAACCACCGGGCGATCGTCAACCGCCTGTTCTGGATGCAGCACGAGTATGCGCTCGATGCGCAGGACGTGGTATTGCAGAAAACGCCGTGCAGCTTCGACGTTTCCGTCTGGGAATTCTTCTGGCCGCTGATGGTCGGCGCGCGCCTGGTGATGGCGCCGCCGGAGGCGCACCGCGATCCGCAGGCGCTGACGACGTTGATCGACGACTATGGCGTGACCACGCTGCATTTCGTTCCGTCCATGTTGGCTATCTGGGTAGAGGCCTTGAACGAACGGGCGCCACAGCGCGCCGCCGCCAGCCTGAAACGCGTGTTCTGCAGCGGCGAAGCGCTGTCGTGCGAACTGGCTTCCCGCTATCAGGCGTTGGTCACGGCGCCGCTGCATAACCTGTATGGCCCGACGGAGGCGGCGGTCGATGTCACCTATCAACCGGCGTCCGGCGCGGCATTGGCGGCGGTGAACGGCGCCGGCGTGCCGATCGGCAAACCGGTCTGGAACACCCAACTGAGCATTCTCGACGCCATGCTGCGGCCGGTACCCGTCGGCTGCGCCGGCGATCTCTACCTGCGCGGCATTCAGCTGGCCGATGGCTATCTGCATCGGCCGGGGTTGACGGCGCAGCGGTTTGTCGCCGATCCCGCCGGCAACGGGGCGCGCATGTATCGCACCGGCGATATCGCCCGCTGGCTGGAAGACGGCAGCGTCGAGTATTTGGGACGCAGCGACGATCAGCTGAAGATCCGTGGCCAGCGTATCGAGCTGGGCGAAATCGAACAGGCGCTGCTGGCACAGCCGGGAGTAGCGCAAGCGGCGGTGCACGCCATCGAACTGGGCGAGGGCGCGACGGGGCTGGGCGGCGCCGATATGCGGCAGCTGGTCGCCTGGCTGATCGCCCAACCGGGCGTGACGCTGGATACCGCCGTGCTGCATCAGGCGCTGGAGGCACGTTTGCCGGCGCACATGATGCCGGTCAGCTATGTCATGACCGACAGCTTCCCGCTCAGCGCCAGCGGCAAACTGGATCGCAAAGCGTTGCCACGGCCGCAGCTGGCCCTGCAAGCCGGGCGTGCGCCGCAGAGCGACAGCGAGCGCCTACTGGCGGCGCTGTTCGGGGAACTGCTGGGGCGCGAGACGGTGTATGCCGACGACGACTTCTTCGCGCTGGGCGGCCATTCGCTGCTGGCGATGCGTCTGGCGGCAGAGCTGCGCCGGCGCGTCCCGCGGCCGTTGAGCGTCGGGCAGATCATGTTCGCCCGCAGCCTGGAGAAGATGGCGCACCTGCTCGATGACGCGCAGGCCGCCAACTCGGCCGAGAGCCGTGGCGTCGGCGAATGCCTGCAGCTGCGGGCCGGTCAAGGCCCGGCGCTGTTCTGCCTGCATCCGGCTTCCGGTTTCGCCTGGCAGTACTCGGGGCTGAGCCGTTATCTGCCGGGGAACTACCCGATCATCGGCCTGCAGTCGCCAAGACCGGATGGCGCTATCGCCACCTGCGAGGATATCGAGCAGATGGTCGATCGTCATCTCGCCCATCTGCGCCGCCTGCAGCCGCAGGGGCCTTACTACCTGCTCGGCTACTCGCTCGGCGGCACGCTGGCGCACTCGATGGCCGCGCGCCTGCAGCAGCAGGGCGAAGAGGTGGCATTCCTCGGCATGCTGGATACCTATCCGCCGGAAGGTCAGGATTGGACCGGCCCCAGCGAGGAAGACGCGCAGAAAGAGGTGGCGCAGGAACAGGCCGAGTTTATGGCGGAAGATCATGGCGATCCGGCGCTGATGGCGGAGAAGGCGGCGATGTTCGACAGCATCGTCGCCAACTACCGCGATGCGGTGCGCATTCTGTCCCAGGCGCGCAGCCGGCGTTTCCACGGCACGGCGACGCTGTTTGTCGCCGACCAGACGCTGCCGCCGGAGATGGACATCAACGCCGTGTGGGCGCCGTATCTGGATGGGTTGATCTGCCATCATCAGCGCTGCGAACACGCGGACATTCTGTCGCCGGCCTCGCTGGAGACGCTTGGGCCGCTGTTGCATTCGCTGCTGACGCGGCAATACGGCTTGGTATAACGCAACCGGGCCGGGGGGCGTGCGTCCCGGCCCGCACTAAAACATGACATGCAGGACACTATGGCCAGACCTTCTTTTTTTCTTGATTTCAGTTTGCTGAGAAGCAATGCACATTTCCGCGCGATTTTCTGCGCCCGCATGCTGTCGGTGTTTTCCCTCGGCATGTTGGCGGTAGGGGTGCCAATTCAGATCCAGGCGATGACTGGCTCCACCTTGCAGGTGGGCGTGGCGGTGGCGCTGGACGGGGTGGGCATGTTTATCGGCCTGATGCTGGGCGGGGTGCTTGCCGATCGCTACGATCGCCGCAAGCTGATCCTGTTTGCGCGCGGCACCTGCGGGCTGGGCTTTGTCGCCCTGAGTCTGAACGCCTTCGCCCCGGCACCATCGTTGTGGGCGCTCTACCTGCTGGCGGCCTGGGACGGCTTTTTCGGCGCGCTGGGCATGACGGCGCTGATGGCGGTGATCCCGCTGCTGGTCGGGCGTGAAAACCTGGCGGCGGCGGGGGCCTTGAGCATGGTGACGGTGCGCATCGGCGCGATCCTCGCGCCGGCGCTGGGCGGGATTATCATCGTGTTCGGCGGCGTGGGGCTGGCGTTTGCCGTCGCGGCGGCAGGGACGCTGGGCACCCTGGTCCCGCTGGTGCGCTTGCCGACGCTGTTGCCGCAGCAGCAGGAGCCGGAACATCCGCTGCGCGCGCTCGCCAGCGGCTTCCAGTTTGTCTGGCGCAATAAAGTGGTGGGTTCGGTGGTGCTGCTGGGGATGCTGATGAGCATCGTCGGCGCCGTCAGGGTGTTGTTTCCGGCGCTGGCGCAGGACGCTTACCACGTCGGCGCGTCCTCAATTGGCCTGATGTACTCCGCGGTGCCGCTCGGTGCGATGCTGGGCGCGTTGACCAGCGGCTGGGTGGGGCGTTTCTCTCGACCCGGCGTGCTGATCCTGGTCGCCGCTATCGTCGCGTTCACCGCCATCGCGTCACTGGGGCTGTTCAGCCACCTGGCGCCGGCGCTGCTGGCGCTGGTGTGCTACGGCTACGCCAACGCTATCGCCTCACTTCTGCAGTTCATGCTGATCCAGAGCAACACGCCGGATCATCTGCTGGGGCGGGTGAACAGCCTGGGTACCGCGCAGGACGTGACCGGTGATTCGATCGGCGCGCTGGGGCTCGGGGTGCTGGGCAGGGTATTTACACCGTTGATGAGCGTGCTGTCGTTTGGCGCGTTCGCCGCCTTGTTGGGCGTGCTGGTGGCCTTCAGCGTACGGACGCTGCGCCAGTGCCGGCCGGCGGACACGTTGGTCGAGCACGATGATCCCGCTCCGGCAACCTCAGCGGCGGCGGACAACTAACCCCTCAGGGCACCGGCTGCTCCGGCCGGTGCTGTTCTCCCCAGTTACACATCATGTCGATCACCGGGATCAGCGAACGTCCGCGCTCGGACAGGCTGTACTCCACCTTGGGTGGGATCTGCGGATACTCCTTTCTCACCACCAGGCGGTCTTTTTCCAGCTCTTTCAGCGTCGAACTCAGCGTTTTGTACGAAATGATGCCGATGCAACGCTGCAGTTCGTTGAACCGCAATACCGGCTTATACAGCGCCAGCCAGTAGAGAATAATCATTTTATATTTGCCGTTGATCACCGACAGGGTGTAGCCATATCCGGTGTCTTCGAGGCTGATGCCCGTTGGGCTGCAGCGGGATTCGGCGGTCATTTTATACTTTCTCCGGGGTAAGTATGTGTCGTGAGTGTGCGTATTTTACATTCTTCCAGCATACCCTAAGATGCGTCGAAACACCTGACTGGAGAAATCAGTATGAAAACCTTGGTGGTCGTGGCCCATCCCGATATGGCGAACTCGGTGGTCAACAAACGTTGGCTGGAGGAACTGCGGCGCTATCCGGAGCGGTATACGGTGCATGAATTGCATCAGGCCTATCCGGACTGGCGGATCGACGTCGCGAGGGAACAACAGCTGATTGAAGCGCATGACAACATCGTGCTGCAATTCCCGATTTTCTGGTTCAGCAGCCCGCCGCTGCTGAAAAAATGGCTGGATGACGTGCTCACCTACGGCTGGGCCTACGGTTCCCGCAGCGGCTACAAGATGCAAAACAAGAAGCTGGCGCTGGCGGTGACGGCGGGGGTGCGTGCAGAAGACTATGCGCGCGACGGGCGCTATCGCTACTCGCTGGAGGAAATCTTCCGGCCGTTTGAAGTCACCGCCGGCTACGTGCGGGCCGACTATGCCTCGTTCTTCG
Organism: Serratia sp. CY84636; assembly: GCF_052166245.1. Classification (NCBI taxonomy): domain Bacteria; kingdom Pseudomonadati; phylum Pseudomonadota; class Gammaproteobacteria; order Enterobacterales; family Yersiniaceae; genus Serratia; species Serratia sp. CY84636. The sequence continues at coordinate 767,066 of NZ_JBJNOX010000002.1, read as the reverse complement.
CCTTTTACGGCAAGGAGGCCGCGTCGGACGGGACGGTGGAACCGCTGCAATCCCACGAGTTGGATCGCAGCGCGCAAGGCTACCAGGCATTTCTCGCCGCCCTGAATTAAGGGCACGCCCCGGATGCGCCAGAGCGTGCGCATCCGGCTACTCGATGTGAACGCCGAAACCGTCTTGCCCCGGCGCGAGATGCGCTTTCAGCGTCAGCTGCGGGATCAGATAGTCACCGGCGTTCTGCCGCCGAAAGCGGATTGGCTCGGCGTTCCACAGATTATCCAGCCGCTGCCCGAGCTGTTCGCACAGGGCGGCAAAGCGTGCTTCATCGGTTTTGCCGGCGCGGTAGGTGACGAACGGCGGCAGCACCTCGAAGCCTGGGTAGTGCAGCATGCCGTGCTGGATCGGGAACAGGATATCGTCGATCGGCCCGTTGATGCCGCGCGGGGCGTAATGAGACTCCCAGCCGCCGGCGGTGACGATCAGCATCGCCCGTTTGCCCGCCAGCGTCCCCTCGCCGTAACGGTCACCCCAATGGGTGTCGGAATGCTCACCCACGCCGTAGGCAAAACCATAGGCATAGACACGCTCTACCCAGCCTTTGAGGATCGCCGGCATCGAGAACCACCACAGCGGAAACTGCAGCAGCACCGCGTCCGCCCAGCGCAATTTTTGCTGCTCCCGTTCGATATCGGCGCTCTGTCTGCCGTTGGCGAACGCGCGCTGCGAATCCAGCGAAGGATCGAAACGAGCCGTTGCCGGGCCTTCCAGACTGTCGTCAGCGTCGAGCGCCGCTTTCCACTTCATGGCGTACAGGTCGGACACCTGTACCTGATGGCCGGCCTGCGTCAGGCGTTCAACGGCGAAGTTTTTCAGTGAGCCGGTCAGCGACAGCGGCTCCGGGTGGGCGTAAACAATCAGCACATTCATAACAGCTCTCCTTGGTGTGAGAGCTGCAGGTTAGGGTGTTAGTCGGTATATTAGAAATGAATTACCGTTATCCCAGGTATAACTATGAATAATTTAAGGCGGCTGGATCTCAACCTGCTGGTGACGCTCGACGCGCTGCTGGCAGAGCACAACGTCACGCGCGCGGCACAGCGGCTCAATTTCTCCCAGCCGGCGGTCAGCGTGCATCTCGCCAAACTGCGGGCGATCTTTGACGATCCGCTGCTGTTGCCCGGCCCGCGCGGCATGCGTCCGACCGCCAGAGCGGAACAGCTGCGGGAACCGTTACGTCAGGCATTGGCAGCGCTCGAGTTGGCGGTGACGCCGGCGACGCCGTTCGATCCCGCCGTGGCGACCGATACCTGGCGCGTGGCCGCCTTTGACTACGGCGAATCCACCATCGTGCTGCCGGCGCTGAACGGTTTACGCACGGCGGCGCCCGGCACCCGGCTGGCGGTGTTGGAGATCGCCCCGGCGCGCCTCGCCAAACGGGCGGAGCAAGGGGAAATCGACCTGGCGTTTCATACCCGAGAAGGTGCGCCATCCGGCCTGCGGCAGCGCACGCTGTTTAGCGAACGCTATGTGCTGGTGGGCCGGGTCGGCCACCCCAAGCTGCATGCCAGGCTGACGCCGGCGCAATTTTGCCAATTGGAGCAGGTGATGGTCTCGCCGGACGGCGGCGGGTTCTATGGCATGACCGACAGGGCGTTGGCGGACGTGGGGCTGACGCGGCGGGTGGTGCTTTCCGTGCCACATTTTCTGTTCGTTATCTCGGTGCTGACGCAGTCCGATTTGGTGGCGATGCTGCCGGAGCGGCTGGTGCGCAACCAGCCTTTATTACAACGGCTCGAGCCGCCGCTGGCGGTGCCGGGCTTTGAAATGACCATGCTGTGGCACGAACGATCGCACCGGGATCCCGCTCACCGGTGGCTGCGCGAACATATCGTGCGTTCAGTGTGAGCGGGTTGGCGGGTTAAAGGGAGAAGCGTTTTTTGATTCTGTCGATCGGCGTGCCATCGCTGAGCGGCACCTGCGGCAAACGCTCGTAATCGCGAAAGCCCATTTTGTGGTAGTAGGCGAGGCCGCCGACGTTATCCGCCCGAATGGTGGCGTTGATGTGCTTGAAACCGTGCGACTTCGCCGCCGCTAATGTGGCAGGGAACAGCGCACTGCCGACGCCACGCACCTTCGGCGACAGGCGGGAAAAGGTGGCAATATCTGCGGTATCGGGCGGCAGGGCATCATCTGCGCTCAGCGCCTGGAAGCCCACCAACAGCCCATCCACCTCCGCGACCTGGCAGCTCAGCGCATTGCTGCCGCTGATGAACCATTCGCTGAATTCGGCGGGGGTGAGGGGCGTTTCTATCGCCGTCGTGCCGCCGGCGCCGATCACGTCATTCAATAACTGCGTCAGGGCTTCAGCGTCTTGCGAGGTTACCGTTCTGATCTTCATTGCGTTGCTATCTCCTATGATGAATCGGCTGGAACCATCGAAAGAAGATAGACGCAGGCGTCCGATAATGAAATACCGGAACGTGCCGGACAAAAAGACAGTGGGGGGAATTACATGAACAGGAAGCGGTCGGCCAGCGGAACTCCGCGTTCGAGGCGTGGTGGCAACGCGTCGTCGCGATCGTCAGGCTGAGCAGCCTGCGGCGCGGCGTCTTCGGCTTTTTCAATCATCAGCTCGCCGAGCAGGGCCAGAAAACGAGTGAGCTTTTGCATATTCCCTCCGGATCCTTGATTACATTGAGAGTGATACTAATCGCCGCTCAACCGAATGGGAAAAACTTAAAACTCATATCCTAAGAACCGGATCGCATATCGCCTGACCGGGCGACGGTTGCCCATCGCCCGGTGGACGGTTTAGAAGGTGACGTTAACCTTGGCCCACAGTGTGCGGCCCGGTTCATTCACCGCGCTGTTGGCCGAATACCCGAAGGCGCTGTTGCCCGCCAGGTTGAGGTGCTCGCTGTAGGTCTTGTTCAGGATGTTATCCAGACCGGCGCTCAGCTTGACGTTTTTATTCACCTTGTAGGCAGCGTTGGCGGAGAGCACGCCGAAGCCGGCGCTTTCGGCAAAGTCTTTGCCTACCACGTTGCCTTCGTTGATCGCCACGCGGTGTTGGCTGCTGACCAAACGCCACAGCCCGGTGCCGCTCCAGTCGCCGTACTCATAGGTGAGCCCCAGACGCGCCTCCAGCGGTGGGATCTGCGGCAGCGGCCGGCCGTCGCTGGTGTTTTTGCCCCAGGAGTAGGCCAGGCTGGCGTCGGTTTTCCAGTGCTCGCTCAGCTGGTAACCCATGCCCATTTCACCGCCCATGATGTTGGCGTTGACGTTATCGGCCTGGCTGAGGCGCGCATTGTGCGGATCGTATTTGAACAGGATGAAATCATCGACGCGGCCCACATAAGCGGAGACCCAGCCGTTGAAGCGCTTGCCGTTGTACTGCGCGCCGATGTCGAGCTGCGTGGTTTTCTCGCTCTTGACGCTGGAGAACGGATCCTTGCTGCCGTTCGGGCCTAGCTTCGGCGAGAACAACTCCCAATAATCCGGGAAGCGCTCGGTATAACCGACGCCGGCATACAGCATCAGCGGCAGGTCGGCCAGCGTATGCTCAAGACGCATAAAGCCGCTCGGCAGGGTGTCTGAACGCTCCCCATCGCTGCCGCTGCGGAAATTCTCCACCAGGGTGCGATCGAGACGCGCGCCGCCGATCAGTTTATCCTGCTCGCTGGTGGACCAGGTTAGCTCACTGAAGGCACCGTAGCTGTTGAACTGGGCGTCTTTTTCCCAGCTGCCGCGGCTCATGCTGCGGTGAGTGTTGGTTTGGGTGTCTAGGCCGCTTTCAAGCTTCACGTCCTGCCACTGCCAGGTGCCCATCACGCGGCCGCCGACGGTGCGGCGATCGAGCTGCATCGTCATGCCGGAGGACATCATATGCCCGCCGTGGCCGCCCATGCTCATACCGCCATGGCCACCGTGGCCACCCATGCCACCGCTGCCCGGCGAGCGCAGGGTGACGTTGTCCATCACGTGGTTGGCGTAGTTGTAGTAGACCTGCGCTTCCAGCTTATCCAGCACCTCGCCGATATTGGATTTTTCCACCCGCATGCCCAGGCTTTCGCGCTTGAACTGCGAACCGTCCATGCTGCGGCCGGCATAGCGCGCTTCGCCGTTGCCGCGGCCCATGGTCACTTCCAGCAGCGTGTCGTTGTCCGGCGTCCAGCCGAGCGCCAGGTCGCCATTCCACTTGTCCCAGCGTGACGGCACGCGCGTATTCGTTCCGTCCTGATAGTCGTTGGAGCGGGATTTGTTGGCCATCACCCGCAAGTAGCCTTGTTCGGCACCGAGGCTGGCGTCGATATTCTCGTCCCAGCGGCCGTTGGAGCCGGTCAGTACGCTGGCGCTGCCCTTGATGCCCGGCTTGTCGAAGCGCGGGCGTTCACGCTCGAAACGCACCGTGCCCGCCGACGATCCCGGCCCCCACAGCACCGTCTGCGGCCCCTTGGTGATGGTCAACAGATCGAAGCTTTCCGGCGAGATGTAAGAGGTCGGCGCATCCATCCGCGCTGGGCAGGCGCCCAGCATTTCCGAACCGTCGGTGAGGATCTTCAACCGCGAACCGAACATGCCGCGGAACACCGGATCGCCGTTGGTGCCGCCGTTGCGGATCTGTGAAAAGCCGGGGATGGTTTTCAGGTAGTCCGAACCGTCGCTGGCCGGCACCGGCTGGCGTGGGGTTTTCGGCGAGGTGACGATGGTCAACGGAGAGTAGAGCGGCGCGGTGACGGTGATCACGTCGCCATCATTAACCTGTGCGTCGGTAGGGTGCTGATGCGCCTGTGCCGCGTGGCCGGCCAGCAGGAACAGCGGCATGGCGGCGGTGATGGCGCGGGTAACGGCGTTCTTTTTATAAGTCGGTTTAAACATCATCTTTCCTTAAGCTAACTCTTTTCCGTTCTTGGCCGAGGGATTATTCAGGCGTGGGGCGGCCTGGCGAAAATCACCATCGGAAAATACGGGGGTTAATTCCATCAGCGTGGAAATAACCGGATTAATAATGTCGTCTCGGTGATTAATCGTTGGGCGAATTAATTCCGCCGGGTTGAAGCAATCAACGGCAATACAGAGAACGGCAATGGGCTTATTGTTAAATCAGAGGAAAGAGACGGGGGGCGCGCGCGGCTGTAATTCTGTGTGAACGACGTGGGCAAACAGGGGAACGAGATAGTGAATCGGCGGCGGGCGTGAAGCCAGCGACTGAGACCAGAACAGCGGGGCGTGGCTCACGTCCAGCAGCGGCGCGTGCAGCAACAGCACGCAGTAGCCGCAGGCGCTGTCGTCCATCATCATCGCCATGTTGTGGTGGCCGCCGCCGTGCTGCATCAGCGGCTGTGAGGCTTTTTCAGGCTCAGGCGGCGGCGAGTGCATCCCGTGATGCATCGGCATCGGCATGCCGCAATCCGCCATGGCGGTCGTTCCAGCACTTCCGGCGCGTACATGCTCCAGGGATCGCGAGACCACCGGCGCAATGAACAACATCAGAATGGCAAACATCCCTAACCAGGCGGCAGCCCGATGTCGCGATGCAGAGCGCTGAATTAACGACACAATCAACCTAAAAAAAGGGTTAACACAGGGTAGGGAATTGTACTGGTTTATGTCGAAATGTTAAAACCTTTTATTTCTGGTCAACGGTCTGTTGATGAATATATTATCGGATAAGCGCTTTAATTCTGACCAAGGGCTATTTTTTTTTGCGCCAATAACGTGACGGGGACAATATTAATGACGGAAAAACTGGCGAGCACCATTATCCCGCTTTATGACGAACATGCCGCCACCTGGGAGCGTCTCAGACCCACCACGCTGTTTGAACGGCCGTGGCTCGACCGCTTTTTGCGGCTCACCCCGGCCAATGCGCGGCTGCTGGATCTTGGCTGCGGCAATGGCGTGCCGATTGCCGCCTATTTTATCGAACAGGGGCATAGGGTGACCGGCATCGACGGTGCGCAGGCGATGATCGCGCGCTGCCGGCAGCGTTTTCCGCAGCAGGAATGGCGGCAAATGGATATGCGCCAGCTGGATTTAGCGGCGAAGTTCGACGGCCTGCTGGCCTGGGACAGCTTCTTCCATCTTGCGCGCGACGATCAATGCCGCATGTTTCCGCTGTTCAGACGTCATGCCGGGCAGCATGCCGCACTGATGTTCACCAGCGGCCCTGCAGACGGCGTGGCGATTGGCAGCTTTGAAGGCCAGCCGCTGTTTCACGCCAGCCTGGCGCCGGAGGAGTACACGCGCTTGCTGCAGGAGAATGGCTTCCGCGTGGTGGATCATGTGGTGGAAGATCCCGCCTGCGGGGGAAGAACGGTCTGGCTGGCGCAAGCCGTTGAGTGACAATGTCACGAGCAGGTTCATCGGAACCTGCCCGTTAACGTTATTTAGCGCTGACGCGCCAAACGGTGTTACCCACGTCATCCGCAATCAGCAGGGCGCCGGACGTGTCAATCGCTAACCCTACCGGTGCGCCATAGAGTTCTTTCTCGTCGTCGGAGACAAATCCGGTCACCACCGCTTTCAGTTTGCCGACCGGCTTGCCTTGCTCGAACGCCACGTAGCTGACCCGGTAGCCGTTCAGCGGCGAGCGATCCCAGCTGCCGTGTTCGCTGACAAAGGCGCCGCCGCGATACTCGGCCGGCAGTGCGCTTGCGGTATAGAACAGCAGCCCCAGCGGCGCGACGTGGGAGCTCAGGGCGTAGTCCGGCTTGATGGCTTTCGCCACCCGATCCGGCCGCGCTGGCTGCACCCGACGATCGACGTGCTGGCCGAAATAGCTGTAAGGCCAGCCGTAGAAGCCGCCGTCCTGCACCGAGGTCAGATAGTCAGGCACCAGATCGGCGCCGATCTCGTCACGCTCGTTGACGATGGCCCACAGCTTGCCGCTGTGCGGTTCCCACTGCAGCCCGGTCGGATTACGCAGGCCGCTGGCGAAGATGCGGCTGGCACCAGAGGCGGTGTCCACTTCCAGTACCGCGGCGCGCCGGTACTCTACGGCCAGGCCATTCTCGGTGATGTTGCTGTTGGAGCCGACGCCGACATACAGCTTTTTGCCGTCCGGGCTAGCCAGCAGGGCCTTGGTCCAGTGGTGGTTGATGGTGTCCGGCAGATCGGCCAGCTCTTTACCCGGATCGCTGATGCGCGTTTCGCCCGGCTGATAGGCGTACTGCATGATATTGCCGGTGTTGGCCACGTACAGGGTGTTGCCAATCAACTGGACGCCGAACGGGGAATCGAGCCCCTCGAGGAAGATATGCTTTTCCCAGCCGCCGTCGGCAGTTGGGCGCAGCAGGGTGATGCGGTTGCCGCCTTTGCCGCCTTTACCGGATTGGCCTTTCACCAGCCCGGCGATCAGCTGCTTGGTCGTGCTGACCGCTTCGGTGCCCGGGCCGTTGGCTTCCACCACCAACACATCGCCGTTGGGCAGGGTAAGCAGCTGGCGCGGATGCAGCAAACCGTCCGCCACCTTGTCGATTTTCAATCCTTCGGCCACTTTCGGCATCTGGTTCTGTTGCCAACCCACGCCCTTAGGCACCTGCATCGGCGGGATCAGAAAGTTTTGCGCCGGCGGTAATGTCGGATCCGGGCCCATTTGTTGTTCCGGCGAAATGACGGCGCTGTTATCGCAGCCGGCCACCGCCAAAACGGCAGCAAGAGTGAGCGCCAGGGATGATAGCTTCATGAAAACCTCCTTATTTTGCACGGGTGGCAAGGGCCAGCAGAACATTAGCCACGCTCAGCAGCGCGACCACGATGGCAGATAGCACCAGGCCTTCCGGCACCACGGCGTACGCATCCCGGCTATGCACGAAAGCGTTGATGATGGCGAAAACGATGGCGATCAGATTCAACCAGAAATGGAGTTTGACCGATGAACCCTGCCGCCGGCCGCTGCCGAACCACACCTGCACCAGGTTAATCAGCCGGGGAATAATGGCAAAAACCAGGCCAATGGCGATCAGCCAGCCGGCACCATTGACCCACTGAATGTTCGCCGTGCAGGCATAGATGATGTCGAAGATCAGCGCCGCGGTGAAAAATCCATAGGGTATCGGGTTGAGCCATTCATAGACGGCCACTGCGGCCGCCGAGGGCCTTGCTGTCGTTTGCGTGGTCATGCAGGTATCTCCATGAAAAATGATAGGTAAAAAGGGCATTGGCCCCTTAAAGCTTTGTTCAGATTTACCGATTTGAACAATTTTGATTCTCATTTTTAGCATGCGATGTTAAAACCTGAACCCTCACTGCGGCATTATCAATGGCTTAGCAACATCGGGAGAAAGGGCATGAGTATAGAGCGCGTTCAGCGATTTCTGGCCGAGCACGCCCCGGAAACGGCGGTGACGGTGCTGACAAAGAATACCGCCACGGTGGCGCTGGCGGCGGAAGCCTTTGGCGTGGAGAGCGGGCAGATCGCCAAGACGCTGTCGTTTCGCGTGAACGATGGCGTGGTGCTGTTGGTGATGGCGGGAACCGCCAGAATCGACAACAAGAAGTACAAACAATTCTTCGGCGTAAAGGCGCGCATGCTGCCGACGGAGGAGGTGGAGGCGCTGACCGGCTATCCGCCCGGCGGCGTTTGCCCCTTTGCCGCACCGGCAGCGGTGAGAATTTACTGCGATCGCAGCCTGTGCAGCTACGGTGAAGTGCTTCCGGCAGGTGGCAGCGATAACTCAGGCGTGAGAATTGCGCCACAGCGGCTGGCCAGCATCACCGGAGCAGAGTGGATTGACGTGACGGGGTAACGTTAAGTGACGTCGTCACAACTGCGTTATGTTAAATCAAATGCATTGCCTCGTGATTAATCTACTGTTTTAACAGGAAAAATCATTAGCTCATCGGGTTATGGCAAACCGCTTCGATATTATGGCCATCCGGGGCGATCACAAATGCCGCATAGTAGTGGGCATGGTAATTGGGCCGTAAACCGGGCGCGCCATTGTCTATGCCGCCGGCATTTAGCGCAGCGTGGTAGAACGCATCGACCTGTTCACGGCTGCCTGCAGCAAATGCCAGGTGCAGGTGTGCCGGCTTTTCATCGGTTTGAAACAGGCACAATGACACGTTACCCCGATCGGGACAAAGTTCGACGCCATAGCCGGGCTCGCCTTCGGCAACGATCTTTACGCCCAGCGGCGCCAGCGCATTGAGGAAAAACGCTTTGCTAAGGGCGAAGTCGCTGACGCCAAATTTCACATGGTCAAACATGGGGAGGCTCCTGGAGCGTGGAAGAATGTTCCCATTCAGTATAGCCAACGCCGTGGTGGGCGCCGAAAGCGATGCAAACGCACGCCAATGCGCATTTAGCATACAAAAAGTGCCCGTTAAGTGACGCGTTTGGGTGAAATCTGCAGTACCGTAGCCGCCACGTTTTATCAGATTTCACGTAGCGCGATCAAAAAAGCAGGGGATTTCTGGCCAATATCGGCAGGTATGCGCCTTAGAAAATCATATCCGGTCATCATTACTGAAGCGGGAAATGGCAGCACGCAGCATCACGTTCGAGGGTTATGAGACGCAGTGGCTGGAACGTTATCAAGATGAAGCGCTGAAACTACGCGAGATATTGGCTGGTGTGTTAACGGCAATTCATCATATCGGTAGTACAGCTGTGCCAAACCAACGATTGATATCTTGCTGGAGATTGAAAGCCTGGCGGCGTTGGATGGTGTGAATGACAAGATGCATGATATGAGATCTACGCCGCGTGGCGAGAATGGCATTACCGGCAGGCGTTGCTGCAGCAAGTGAACAGAGTTGGCGTTCAGAGATTTACTGCGCAAGCATCATGGTATTGCTGAGCAACACAAACACCAGGCTGCAGAAGACCGCCGGCAAAATCCAGCGGCTTATGGCCGGTTGAAAAACGAATTAGTTCAGCGGCATGAGCAGCCGGCGCCGGCATGGTTGGCCGCAGGAGAAAGCCCATGAATCAGGCCTGGACGGCAGAATCCACATATCACTACCAAGGTGCGCATAATGTATATTATGTTAAATTGAACGTGATGAATGCTAACCGCCATGGCGTGGAGCTTTCCTGAGTACGTAACTCTCTGCTGCTTATCGGGGCTCTTCCATAGAACCCCTAACCTCTTACTACTATCCTCTTAGTGGCTAAGGTAATAGTAAATATAGCGTGAGTTAAATGACTCCATTCGATCAGCTTTTTAAACTCAGCTCAATCCTCTGCCGGCGTACCTTGATGAAAGCGCATCTGCCAACCCGCCTTTTCCGTCAGCAGCCAAATCGATGAGCGTTCAGTGCAACGAACGGCGCGGCCCTGCGCATCACGCTGAAAACTTTTGTACGTCAGCAACACGGCGCCTTCACTGATTTTCGCCAGCTTAAAACCTTCGGCGAAAATTGGCGGATAATCCGTTTCCATCTCCAGCGCCGCAACGGTTTGGCATTTGTCATAACGTAGGCCTGAACGACCAATCTCTTCAAAGTCTTCATGCAACAATGCCGCGACATGTTTCGGATCGCAGCGCGTTGTTGGCTGGTGCAGTTCAACCTCAAGCGCCTGAATTTGGCTAAGCCACTGTGCAAAATGGGTCAAAATGCCCTCCTTTTTGATCGCGCTACGTGAAATCTGGCAAACTTCGGCAGTCAATCTACATCTGAATGACACTCGTGAAACCTGACTATTCCCAGGATTCCTTCTCATAGGGTTTTTGCCAGTTTTTTTCCGTGACGGGCACCAGTTCCCCGTTGAACGTATAGGTACAACAGCGGCATCTCACCGGCACATCTTCTGCGGTGAATGCCGGGTTCACTTTCTGCAGTATCCCGTGCTCATCTATGCATAGCCCGCTGTAATAGCTCGACTCACCACAGCAGACATAGCTCTGCCAGTTTTTACGGTGCAGCGCCACCAGGTAAAAAATAGGTGCTTCTTTATCCAACCGACTAACCGCTTCGCTGTGCACTTCACTCCAGGGTTGGCCCACTTTACTGAGCAAAAATTGAAATAGCGGCGTGTAATCCATGCCATGTTGTATCCGCCCATGCATGCTTTCACGCAGCGGCAACTGCTCATCATCCAGCTGTTTGCTATGCCGTTCCCAGCGGTACTCACCACCGCTGGCTATGGGCCCTCTGGATGTCACGCTTTCTCTTCTATAGAGTTTTTTCTTTCTATCTCGATGTGCTCTCATCAAGCCTCAATAGTGACATTGTCACACAAAAAGAAATCCTTACGCCGGTTTCCCAGCCAAATGCGACCGCCGAACCCGCAACTCTCCGTGTCGCCAGGCGCCGTCTGCCGTGGCGCGATTGTCGATCAGGCGATTCAAAGCCTCCTCGACCAGCCGGTCGATGCGTTGGCTGTAGCTGGTCAGCGCCCAATTGGCTGAGCCGGCTTCATCGATATCGTCGAAACCGACCACGGCCATCGCGGACGACGGCGCCGTTTGCCTGAGCGCTTCGAGCGCCCCCAGCGCCAACACGTCGTTCTCGCAGAACAGCGCCTCAACCCGCTCGCTTTCCGTCGTTGCCTGCAGGTATTCGCTCATCAGCTGGAAACCGCGTTGGCGATCGTAGTGGCCGGCGGTGAGCACCCGATCCAACTGAAAGCCGACGGCCATCAGTTTGTCGCGGTAGCCTTCCATGCGCAGCAAATGGCTGCTTTGCGTGTCCGGCCCCTTCATGTAGCCAAAGCGCCGATGCCCTTGTTCTATCAGCAACTCAGCGATCTCTTCGCCGGCGCGGTAACCGTCGATATTGACCACATCAATGTGTTCACTTTCCGTATTGCGGCACACCTGCACCAGCGGGATCTGATGCAGGTCTTGCGCGATCGCCGCCCACTCTTGGGTTAACACCGTCGCCAGGAACAAAATGCCATCGACCTGCAGCTGATCGGCCATCGCCATCACCGCCCGGTAGTTTTCCCCGGCGGTGATGTTCAGCAGCAGCGCCATATAGCCGCGGGTTTGCAGCTGTTTGGTGACCATATCGAGCATCATCATCGAATGCGGGTTCTTCATCTCGTCGATGGCCACGCCGATGATGTGCGTGCGTTTTTGCGACAGGCTGCGCGCCAGCAGGTTTGGCCGATAGCCCAGCTCGGCTGCCGCCGCCAGTACGCTTTCACGCGCGCTGTCCGAGATCGACGCGCCGGGCGTAAAGGCGCGCGATACCGTCCATTTAGAGACGCCGGCCTTTTCGGCGACGTCGCTGGCGGTGGCTTTGTGGTGTTTTATCATGGTTGCGTCGATCCCGGCTTCGATGAAGTCAAACTATACCCTGCTCGCTCAGATCCCCTAAGCGCCCGTCGGCATTCCTGCTGCAATTATGTCCCGTTTTTGCACCCGATTGCAATTTGTTGTGCAACCGGGTGCAAAAGGTAAAGAGTTTGTGATCGTCCACGCTGTTTTCACCTTTCCCCAGTTGACCGAATTTTATCCATAGCCGACATTCACGGTGGCATTCAGAGACTCATCGCCGTCTTGTCTCTTGTTTTGCACCCGGTTGCAAATACACTGCTTTAACACAACACCTCTCATCTCGACAGGATACCGTAATGAAAAAAACCAGACTGCTGTTGATGTTAGCCTGCTCGCTGTTTGTCGTGACCGCCCAGGCCAAGACCTACCAGGTCGGCGTGGCGCTGGCCAACTTCGATCTCAACTTCGTCTCCATCCTGCGCAACCAAATGGCACGAGAACTGGCTGCGCAGCAGCTGCAAGGCCAGTTCGTCGATGCCAAGGGCGATGTCGCCCTGCAGGTGCAGCAGGTAGACGATCTGATTAATCAGGGCGTGGACGCCATTATCCTCAACCCGGTCGATACGCAAGGCGTCCAGCCGATGATAACGGCTGCCCAACGCGCCGCGATCCCCCTCATCTTCGTCAACCGCAAGCCCGAAGTGCCGCTTAGCGGCGCGACGGCCTACGTCGGCTCCGATTCGGCGCTCAGCGGCCGCCTGCAGATGGAGGCCCTGGCGAAAAAAATGAATTACCGCGGCAACGTGGCGATCCTGATGGGTGCCCTCTCCAACGAAGAAACCCGCGAACGCACCCGTGCGGTAGAAGCGGTAATCGCCACACACAAAGACATGAAAGTGGTAGAGAAACAGACTGCAAAATGGCAGCGCAATGAAGCGGTCGACGTGGTTTCCGGCTGGTTGCTGAACGGCACGCCGATCGATGCGATCGCCGCCAACAACGATGAGATGGCCATCGGCGCGATCATGGCGCTGAAGCAGGCCAAAAAGAATGGCGTGCTGGTCGCCGGTATCGACGGCACGCCAGACGGCCTGCAATTTATCAAAAGCGGCGACCTGGCGGTGACCATTTTCCAGGATGCCAAAGCCCAGGCGATCGGCGCGGTGCAGGTGACCCGAGCGATGTTGGATCACACTAAAACCGAGCCTTACAACTGGGTGCCTTATGCCACCGTGACGCGAGAAAACTACCCGCAATTTGCACAGATGAACCAGAAACAAACCGTTGCCACTCTCTTTTTCAACCCATCTTGCACCCGAGTGCAAAACCACAGTATCAGGAGTCAGCATGTTAAATGGTGAAAGAAGCATCCCTCGTCCGCTGCGTTGGGCGATGATCGGCGGCGGCCGCCTCAGCCAGGTGGGCTACAAGCACCGTTCCGGCGCACTGCGCGACAACACCGCTTATCGGCTGGTTGCCGGCGCTTTTGATATCGACGCGGCGCGCGGACGTGAGTTTGGCGTCAACCTCGGCGTGCCCGCCGAACGCTGCTATGACAACTATCAACAGCTGCTGGATCAAGAAGCCGACCGCGAAGATGGCGTTGAGGTGGTGACCATCGCCACCCCCAACGGCACCCATTATGCAATCACGCGCGCCGCGCTGAATGCCGGCCTGCATGTCATCTGCGAAAAGCCGCTGTTCTTCACCACGGCGGAGGCGAGAGAAATCAAGGCGCTGGCGGCGGAGAAAGGCCTGATCGTCGGCGTAACCTACGGCTTCTCCGGCCATCCGCTGCTGATGCAGATGCGCGCCATGATCGCGAACGGCGACATCGGCGAAATACGCATGGTCGAATTGCAATACACCCACGGTTTCAATGCCAACGAAAGCGCGGACACGTTCGAGGCGCAAAAGTGGCGCGTCGATCCGAAAATCGCCGGCCCCTCTTTTGTGCTGGGCGACATCTCCACCCATACCTTCTACATCTCGCAGCTGGTGATGCCCGATATGAAGATTGCCTCCCTGCTGTGCGATCGCCAGAGCTTTATTCCTTCTCGCGCCCCGCTGGAAGACAACGCCATGGTGCTGATGCACTACGAAAACGGCGCCGTCGGCCGCATGTGGGCCTCCGCCGTCAATGCAGGCGCAATGGACAGCCAAAGCATCCGCGTGGTGGGCTCGCTCGCCAGCCTGCAGTGGAGCGACGCTGCCCCCGGCGAATTGCGCCATGAGATCCAGGGGCGGCCCAACCAAACGCTGCACCACGGCATGCCCTATCTGGACGACAGCGCCCTGGCCGAAGAGCGGCTCGGTGCGCTGCATACCGAAGGGCTGGCCGAATCCTGGGCCAATATCTACCTCAAGTTCGCCATCGCCATCAGCGCCAGCCAGCGCGGCGATCGGCAGACGCTGGCCGCGCTGATCTATCCGGATATCGACGCCGGATTGGAAGGCGTGCGCTGGATTGAAAACTGCGTTCGTTCCGCCGACAACGGCGCCACCTGGGTTAATTACCAATAAGGAAAGCACCATGAAACTTTCATTCTGTACCGACAGCCTGGGTCATTTACCCTTCGAGCAAATGCTGGATCGGCTGCTGGAGCTGGGGGTGCGCGGCGTGGAAATGACCACCGGCGGCTGGTCTCCGGCGCCCCATCTGGATACCGACGATCTGCTGGCTAACCCCGCCAAACGCCGGCAGCTGCAGCAGGCGCTGGCCAGCCGCGGCATGGAGATCGCCGCGCTCAACGTCTCCGGCAATCCGCTCGATCCCGGCGAACTGGGGCAACGCCATCAGCGCCAAACCGACAATACGCTGGAGCTGGCCGGGCTGCTGGGGGTGAAAAAGATCGTTATGATGAGCGGCCTGCCCCCGGCCAGCCCGCATGACACCATTCCCAACTGGATCACCTATACCGTCAGCTGGCCGCCGACGGTGAAAAACTGTCTGGACTATCAATGGAATGAAGTGGCAATCCCCTATTGGCAGACGCTGGTCGCCCGGGCCAAAGCGTGCGGCGTCGAGCGCTTTGCGCTGGAAAACTTCAGCGCCATGCTGGTGTGGAACCCGGAAACGCTGTTCCGGCTGCGCGAGGCCGTTGGCCCGATGGTGGGTCTGAACCTCGATCCCAGCCACCTGATCTGGATGGGTGCGGATCCCATCGCGGTGGCCCGCGCCCTCGGCCCCGCCATTCACCATGTACACGGCAAAGACGTGCGCCTTGAGCGCGGCGTCGTTGAGGTTAACGGACTGCTGGAGACCAAACCGATCGACGACGTGGCCCGCCGCGCCTGGAACTATGTCGCCGTCGGCTGCGGCCGGGATCTGCAGTGGTGGAAGGCGTTCTTCTCGGTGGTGCGCATGATGGGCTACAACGACTGGGTGTCGCTGGAAATGGAAGACCTGACCATGTCGGTCGATGCCGGCATCGTTTCCTCCGTTCAGGCGCTGCAGCAGACGATCAGCCAATAACCCCCTGCGCGGCGGCCACGGCCGCTGCGCAGGCCCGTGCATCGCCAACAGCTTACAAACACCATACTGGCCGGGCGCCGACCGTAGCACTAGCGTGCCCCGCACCATGGCTCAGGCACAGCGTCCTCAGTCCGGCGGCGGCGCCGGAATACCAGGCGCCGCCGCGCATCAGAATGCGTTCACCGTAATTACGCAGATAAACCTGATCGCCGTCCGCACACCGGTGATGAGGGACAATGCCAAGAATTTTCAACACATCCGGTAACGGTGCCCCGCTTGCCATGCGAATACGATCGAACGCATCGTCCATCAATCCAGGCGGATATCCGTTATCCTGCGGATCGCCGTTAAAATGCTGAATAGAGTCGGTAATAAGCGGCGCGCCGGCATTGCCTGTACGAATGGGTGAGACTGCATCGAATTTAGCCGTCCCTCCACTGCCGGGCAGCACCCATGCCCCTGTCGCCAGGTCGACCGCGCGCCAGCGTTCGTCTTCATCGTCGGTCATTGGCATTGCGGCGTCATTATCCGGCAAGAGCAGAATTTCCCCCGCGACCAATTTCAGCCCGTGCTGCCATTCCCACAAATTACCGCACAGATCGCCGATGCCGTACGGCGTACCGTCGTGATACCAGGCTCCCGGGCCGGATGCGGTAAAGGTTGTCGGATCGCCCTGTTCATCGCCCACGGCACCGCCGTCGCATCGTTTACCATACTGACGGCGATCGTGATGCGACCGGCCACTCTCGGTATTGCCCAACTCCGGCCATCCTTGATGGCGGCACCAGAACATCAGCGCGGCCCATTCCGCATTGGTGCCAATATGCCATCCGGCGCCGTTGCGCGCCACCGCCCGACGAAATGTGGCCAGATCGTGCCAGCTCGCCGGAGCCGTATCGGGTTGGCTGACCAGTTCTCCATCGACCAGAGTTCCTGGATAACAGCCATAAAAAAAGGCGTCTTTAAGCTGGCCGTTGACGATAAAGGCAGGATGAACCGCCTCTCCTAACCCTGATGTGACCTCTTGCAGCGTAAAGCGAGAGATCACATGCATATAACTGGGTTGACCACTTGCTGTATACAGCACGGTGCGGTGCCCCTGTGACTCGGTTTCCACTTTGCTCCGCAAAGCGTCTTTTACGATGATCATGAATTTATGCCCGTTAAACAGCTAAGGCCGGGAAAGCGCAGGCTTCCCGGCCCATTGTTACGCCACCATGGCGGCGGATTTGATCGGTTGCAACAATTGCCCGACATCGCAATTGAGCAGTTGAGCACGCTGCAGCAACTCCTCGGTCTTGGCGCCAATCACGGAATGCACATAGGCATTGACCTGTTCCTGATTCATTTGGTTATACCGGTCGGTGAACGCCATTTCGATGCTGTCGCAGATCACCGCGCCGGCATTACTGACATAGTCCGGCAGATAGTGGATGCCGCGCGCCAGCAGCCGCTGTTCTGCCTGCGGCGTACTGAACGGCGAATTGGCGCTGCTAATCACCCAACGCGTATTCAGTTGTTCAACGTTCTGCGCATTTAATATGTTGGACAAGGACGCGATGCAAAGCACCTCGCTGGGTTGCGCCCAGAGTTCGTCTTCACTGACGCGGCGGACCCCAGGCGGGAACTGCGCCGCAGGATTGATGTCATACGCCGTCACTTCGCAACCGAACAGCAGGCTTTGTTTCGCCACTTCCGCCCCGACTTTACCCATGCCGTGAATAGCAATGCGGGCCCGCGGCAAATGATTGAGCCGCAGCGTCAACACCTTTTTCATCGAGCTCCAGACGCCGTAGCCCGTCGCCACCGACGTGTCGACTTGCGGGCTGTCCATGGCATTCAGGATCCATGGCGTAAACTGCCGCAAATAGTCCATCTCTCGATTGCCAGTATTGATATCGCATCCCGTAAACATGGTGCCGCCATAGCGATTGAGCAGGTCGCCGATCGCTTCAAGCACCGCCGGTTGTTCTTGGGGAGAACGCTTGCTGTTCACCACGATTTTGCCACCGCTGAAACCGGTATTGTACAATCCATGCTTCAGCGACATGCGCTGCGCCAGCATGATCGCCTCTTCTTCCTGCTGCTGGCGGGACGCATAGTTGCGCCAGCGGATCCCGCCATTGGCCGGCAGCAGCTTGATCTGCGACGAGTAAGCCAGAGTGAATGACGTGTCGTCATCGATTACGATCGTTTCTACCTGATATTGGTTGTGCGTATTCAGCAATTCATTGTTAACTGACATAATTTGCCATCCTGTTTTAATGGGATTCTTGCTCGAATGCTCCAGCCTGGTCTAACTGTTGTTTTATGCCCCACGGCGTTGGCCGCTTAAGGAAATCGGCCATGCCTACCGACCGGCCAAACTCTTGTTCCAACAAGGCCATCAGCCGCAATGCCATCAGCGATTGCCCGCCGGCGTCAAAAAAGTCGCAGTGGTTGGAATCAGGGTTCACGCCGGTCACGTCGCCCCAAATGCGCCAGATGCGCGCCATCTGCGGATCGGGTTTATCCGCCGTCGTCGATGTTCGCCCGGCTTCCGGCCCCTGCATATCTCGCTCGCCCAACCACCATTGCGCCGGATCGAAGGGATACATTGGCAATGCAATGCGGGAAGGAGGCTGTTGCCACAGGCGGCGCCAGTTAACGTTGACGCTGGCACGCCAGATTTTTTGCAACGCCTGGATCCACACGGCGGTTTCGCTCTGGGCTTCGTCGCGGCGCGGCAAGGTGCGCACCGCCGTTACGGTGCCGGCGGATTTTAGCTGCGCGACCAGCGCCGTGAGTGTCGATCCCGGCCCTACTTCGATGAAAAGCGTTTTTCCGCGCCGCGGTAGGTGTTGCAAGGCGCGGTGATAATCCACCGGTTCACGGGCATGGCGTGACCAATAGCGGGCATCGAGCGCCGCGGGAGCGACTTCGGTCGCCAGCAATGCGGAGACGTAGCGGACGCTCGACGTCGATTCACGCGGCGGCGGCGCAATGCTGGCCAGTTCATCAAGAATGGGATCCATCAACGCCGAGTGGAACGCGTGCGAAACGCTCAGCACCTTGCAACGTACTCCCCTGTCCCGCATCTGTCCTTCGCAGGCGCGAATCGCCGCCACCGGGCCAGAAAGCACGCAGCCGTTCTCACTGTTTTCCGCCGCCAGAGACAGCCGATCGCCAAGCCAGGGTTGGGCTTGCTGAGCGCTCAGTTCTACCGCCAGCATCGCACCAGGCTGCAGCCCGGCCATCAGATGCCCGCGCCGGGCGGCGAACACCAACGCGTCTTGCGCCGAGAACACACCGGCGGCCCAGGCGGCGGCAATCTCACCCAAACTGTGCCCCACGACCCAATCCGGCTCGACGCCGTAATGTTTCAACAGTTCGGCCACGGCGATCTCGACGGCGATCAGGGCCGGCTGCGTCAAGGCCGTGTTGTTAATTGTTTCGGGGGCCGCCTGGCCGGTAAACAACGGGGAGAGATCCAGTGCAGCCTGTGTTTGCAATATCTGCAGCTTGTCATTCATCAGCGTTTTGAATGTCGCATCCTGCGCCATCAGTTCGCTGGCCATACCGATAAACTGGCTTCCCTGCCCGGGAAATTGGAAAACCACCGACAAACGCCCTTTTCCCGTATCCACCATGCTTTCTTTCATGCTCAACACGCCCTGCTCGCCGATATGCAGAGTGCCGCGATAACGCAGCGACTTTCTTCCACTTTGTGCGCTCCAGGCCAGGCGTTCGTCATTCTCGCCGCATGGCCGCTTTTGGTAACGTTTGACCAAGCGATGCCAGGCCTGCTCCGATTGCGCGCTGATCGGCACGACAGTCGCCAACGGCGCTATCGCCGCCCGCATTTGAGGCGTTTTCGGCGGCCTTGCCAGCACGACATGCGCATTGGTACCGCCGATGCCGAAGGCGCTAACGCCGATGGCGTTGCGTGGATCGTCGCGATCCCAACGTTGAGCGGAACAGAGAAACTCAAACGGGCTATCCGCCAACGCCATTTCCGGGTTCGGCGAGTCAAAGTTGATCTGTGGCGTGAGCCAACCGTGTTTGATTTGCAGCGCGGCCTTGATCAGTCCCGCCATGCCGGCGCAGGTTTCCAGGTGCCCGACGTTAGCCTTGACGGCACCGATGGCGCAGAAAGCCCGGTGCGTCGTCCGCTCGCGGAAAACGCCGTTCAGCGCCTCAAATTCGATGGGATCCCCGGCCAACGTTCCCGTGCCGTGCGCTTCGACGGCGCGAAAATCTTCCGGTGCCAGGCGGGCATCGTCCATAGCTTGGCGCAGCAGGCGTTGCTGGCCGTGCAAACTGGTGGTGGTAAAACTGACTTTGCGCGCGCCGTCATTGTTCATCGCTACGCCTTTGATCACCGCAATGATGTCGTCACCGGCCGCCTGTGCGTCAGACAGCCGTTTCAGCACGACAATGCCGACGCCGCTGCCGAACACCGTGCCGCTGGCATCTGCAGAAAACGGTCGACAGTGCCCATCGGTGGAAAACACCATGCCTTGCTGCGCGAAATATCCTTCATGTTGCGGGAGCCTGAGGGTACAAGCGCCGGCCATAGCCATATTGCAACGGCCACTGCGCAACGCGTGAACCGCTTCGTAAACCGCCACCAGCGAAGTGGCACAAGCGGCCTGTACATTACACACCGGCCCCCCGATGCCCAGGTGCCAGGCCACTCGGCTGGTGAGGTAATCTTTGTCGCTCGCGATTTGCCGCTCGAACGGCGAAGGGTTGAGTTTGTCGAGCAACGCAGAGCCCTGTGCCTGATGCAAATAATCGGAACTGCTACAGCCGGCAAACAAGCCCGTATCGTCAAGCTCACCCGGCGTTACCCCGGCGTTTTCCAGAGCGTGCCAGGCGCACTCTAAAAAGAGCCGATGCTGGGGATCCATCAGCAGCGCTTCGCGCGCACTCAGGCCGAAGAATCCCGCGTCGAAGCGGGATATGTCGCCGGCTACCGGTGCGGCGACGGGAATATAGCCCCCGTCGGCCGAGTCAACTTGTTCGTTGTCGACGCGAACCAGCGATTCGACGCCGTTGATCAAGTTATGCCACCAGCTTTCCACGTCCTCGGCGCCCGGGAAGCGGCAGGCCATGCCCACCAAGGCGATATCCCGGTCATTGCTGTTCACCTGCTGCATAGAGGTTCTCCGATTAGAAGCGCAATGCGCTGATGTCCCAACGCGGTTCTCGTTCCGCCAGCAGATCGGCGCAAATTTGCCCCATCAGAGGGGTAAACTTGAATGCCCATCCGCCTGCCGACACCACCAGATGCTCGCCGCCGTGGCAGCGGCCCTTGGCGCTGTCGAGATAGAATTGACGCGCCGGATCGGTAGGCAACACCGCCAGACAGCTCGCGGCGGAATGTTGTTTGTCCGGCTTGAGGAACGGCATATGCCGCCGGGCAAACTCCAGCGCTCGCTCAACGTGTTGCGGGTTGGCCCGATAGCTCGGCACATTGGCTTCGGTGATCGGATCCACTTCAAAATCGGTCCCCAGTCGGTCAAATCCATTGACTGACCACGGATTGGGCGGGAAACCGTAAAACAGGTTACTGTCGCTCTCCACCGGCGGTTGGAAAGCAAACCAGAAGGGATCGTTGGCCCCCAGACGCTGACTGCGCAGCATGCTGATGCAAGCCATCTCATAGGTGGAAAGCGCAAGATCGATATCCAGCTGGCGCAGCAGCTTCTTGCTGCCCGGCCCGCCAGCGACCAGCACCTTACGGGCGCGATAGCGATGCTGCGCCGTCAGCACCGTTGCCCCCCGCGCATCCGGCTCCACGGCCTTCACGCATTGTTGGAACTGGAATTCCACGCCGGCCTCGCTAGCCAGAGAATAAAGCGACGTCAGGGTACCTTTAACATCGATTACCCCGCCGTCTTGCTGCAAGAACCCTTCATAGTTGCTGTCCAGCCCGGTAAAACCGTAGCGCCGTTCGATTTCGCGCATCGTCAGACGTTCATAGGGCAATCTCATCTCATCCATCGACAGCATGGTTTGACGGATCTGCCCCTCATTGGTCCAGACATCCGCATCGCCGAACCACAGGCTGCCAATACGGTGGATCAGTTTTCTGTCCGCCTGTTGTTCCAACTGCCGCCATAATTTGTCGGCTTCCAGGGTAAGGCGGAATATTTCCAATTCCGAGTATTGCAAACGCCAATGGCGTTCCTCCCCGCTGGTACCCGCTAATTGCGTAAATAGCGCATATTGCTCCAGCACCAAAATTTTATGATCCTGATGTTCACGCGCATAATTCCACGCGGCGGCCAGCCCTATGGGGCCGGCACCGATAATAATGACATCCCAGTGTACTGACGTGTGCATACCTATCCCTCGCAATGGATATTGTGTGTGTTTGGTAGAATTATTTTTTAATTAAGCTTTTAATCTGATCCAACGGCAACAGAACGATCAGCGTCAGATATTTTTCTCTCGGAATATCCTGATAAAGCTGACGAACGCCGATTTTCCCCATGACATCCCCGCTAACGCCGGCAGCGAACAGCGATTGCCATTGTCCTGCCCAAATGGCGCTGGAGTTCCAAATGCCGGCGGTTTCGATCCGTCCCAGCGGCGTTTCAGCGGCTTCGTGATACCAGGAAATCACGCTGTCGTCAGACAGTGACGCGATTTTCCACCCCTGGCCCTTCATCGTGCCGATATCACGCCCTTGCTGATCCACCAGCAGGTCAGTGTGTGAATTGGCATCACCCACGTTAGGCGCATTGTTCGTTTTCGCGTTGAAGGTAATATTGGCCATTTCTATAACGGAAAGGATCGTGACATTTTTATAGCCGTCTTTCGATGCCAGAACACGTTCAATTTCCGCAGTGCTTTTGCCGGAACCGATTAATTCCCGAACATAATCGCCAAGCGTAATTAACTCAGACAATACATTATTATTGCCCTGTATAATTTCCATAAAATATTCCTTTGAGGTGTTGTTAAACCGATAAGGCTTCAGATTGTTTGAACCACTCACGCCCTTTTTCTCGGTCGATATCGGAACCCGCGTCGGCAAAAAGCGTGACAATGCGTTGATCTGCACTCAACGTTTCAGCCAGCTTACAGGCCGTTTTCCAGTTGGCGGCGGAGGAGGCACCGATTTTGACGCCGGTCAGTTGATGGAACTCATGCATCGCACTGAGTGCTTCCCGATAAGAAACCGGATTGAAAGGCGGTTCTTGCTGCATCAGCTTACTGATGAAAGGCTGGCGAAAACCAAATCCCAACCCGCCGGCACCGGCGAACTTCGGTTCTCCGTTCGGGGCGGACAACGTACCGTAAGGCAGTTCGCGCGGCGTGCTGCCCCACACGATCAGCTGTGGGTTATCCTGACGTAGCGCCGCCGCAACGCCAGACAGTGTGCCTCCAGTCCCTACCGCGGACACCCAACCATCGACACGCTCGCCGTTCAACTGCCGACGGATCTCCGCGCCCGTCGCATGCTGATGTACGGCGGTATTAACCAGGTTGAGATGCTGGGATAACAGCGTCCAACTCCCATCTTCATGCGCAATCTGCTGGCTGCGTGCAATGACGCCGAGCAGGAACTGATTGCGATCGACCAGGGTAACGACGGCGTTGTCCCCCTTCAGCGTGTCGATCAACGGTTGCGGGGATGAATCCGGGATCACCACCTGCACCGCTATCCCGCACATGTTGCCGAGCTTAGCCAGCGCTTTCGCCATATTGCCCCCCGAGGAATCGAGCAATTTCAATTCGCCGGCGGCGAAATCGTGTTGATTGATGGCATCGCAAAACAGGCCGAATGCGGTGCGATCCTTCACCGAGCCAAACGGATTTTCAAACTCGAACTTGGCGTAAATCGACGCCTTCCCCTTTGGCGAGGGCACTTCAACCAGCGGGGTGTTACCTAACGCAGCATAGAATTTTTTCAACTGGGGGAACAGAGTAAAGGCTTTCTCCGTATCCGGTGCGCAATCCTGTGGGTTAAACAGCTCAAAATTCATCAGAGGTTCCTTTAAAGCCATAGGTTGACAAATAAGCCAGCGTTACTGAAGCAGCCGGCGGAGAAATGCAGCGGTATCCTGCATGAAATAAAAGTGATCGCCCGTAAGGAGTTGAACCTGGCTGCCAGGGAGTTCTTTTTTCCACTGCGACAGCGCGGAGCGGCTAACCAACGGGTCGTCGTCGCCGCCCCAAATGCGCGGCTGCAGGCCGGGCAACGGTTCTGCGCTGAGTTCGCCCAGCAGCCGTAGGTCTTGCTGTATCAATCGGGTGACAAGCGGGCGAGTGAGCGCATCCAGCGTCAACGCGCCGCTGCTTTCACTGAATGCCAGGATGTGGTCCAACACTTCTTGTCGCTGGCTTTCCTGCTGGAGTAATTTCAGTTCTGACGGCGCGCGCTGGGCCGACAAAACGGTGTCGATGCGAAAGCGCGACGTTTGCAGCGCCGCGGCAACCTGCAGGGCAAGCAGCGTGCCCATGCTGTGACCGAAAATCACCGCCGGTGCGATGCCCAGCGAGGCATGCAGCGCATCGACGCAGCGCGCAATGGCGTACTGAGCCGTTTCCCAGGCCGGCGCGTCTTGCGCTTCTTCCCGGCCG
The DNA here is from genome assembly GCF_052166245.1 of Serratia sp. CY84636. Lineage (NCBI taxonomy): Bacteria > Pseudomonadati > Pseudomonadota > Gammaproteobacteria > Enterobacterales > Yersiniaceae > Serratia > Serratia sp. CY84636. The sequence continues at coordinate 742,844 of NZ_JBJNOX010000002.1, read as the reverse complement.
GGATATTGCATGATGAACAGATCCACCTCGTCCGGCAGCAGCTCTCGCCAGTGCTGGTAGAACGCAACGCCGCCGCCGGCATGCGGAAAGACCACCAATTGTTTGGTGACCGGCGAACTGCGCGGGCGGCTGAGTCTCACCGCGCAGCCGAGAGAAGTGCGCAATTGCGTCATGAGTTCAACCCCGCCGTGTTTCTGACGGACTGCTCCTGGCGCAGCATATCGCGCAGCGTCAGGCGATCTATCTTGCCGATGCCTTTCATGGGGATGGCGTCGATGACGATCAATTTTTCCGGTGCCTTGAACGCCGCCAGCCCTTCTTTCTCAAAGAAACGGCGCAATGCGCTGAGGGTCAGCGTGTCATCCGTACTGGTGACAAACAGACACGGTACCTCACCGTACAGATCGTCCGCCATGCCCACGCAAGCGGCTCGCACCACGGCAGGATGTTGTTCTGCCAGTTCTTCTATCTCGTTCGGACTGAATTTTTCTCCCCCGCGGTTAATCGAATCGTTGACGCGCCCATCGATGAAAATATTGCCTGCGGCATCGACATGCGCCAGATCGCCGGTGCGGTAAAAACCGTCAGCGGTAAATGCGGCAAGATTCGCCTGGGGATTTTGGTAGTATTCGGTGAGCGTATAAGGGCCGCGGGTGATCAGTTCACCTGATTTACCCACGGGCAAAGAACAGCCATTTTCATCGACGATCAGCACTTCATCATAGGGACTCAAAGGCCGACCCTGAGAGCTGAACCGCACCGCATCGTCATCGTCAACCGCGTTAAAACACAGTAGCCCTTCGCTCATGCCATAACATTGCTGCAGGGTAATGCCGAGACTGCGGGACGAGGAGGCCGCCAGCTCTGGCGTCACTCTGGCCCCTCCCACCTGGACATGCCACAACGTTGCCAGGTTGCGCGGCGTTTTTTGCTGCAGTTCGCTCCATTGCGACAGCAGCGCAGGCACCAGCGTGGTATGCGTCACGCCGCATCGCTCGATCGCGTCCAACGCCGTTTCCGCCGAGGGCGCATCGGCGAGCGCCACAGCGCCGCCGCGAGAAAGCGTACCCAGTATGCCGGGGCAATTGATGACGAATCCATGTGAAACCGGCATCGCAGCGAAATAGACCGACTGGCTGTCCAGAGCAAACACGTCACAGCCGCATTCGATCATATAACTGTAACCGCCATTCTTGCGGGCGATCGCCTTGGGCAAACCGGTGGTGCCGCTCGAAAGCAACATGACGGCGGTATCCGACGGCGTCATGGTGACGGCGTGAAGTGGCGGCGAAGGCACCAGGGGTGAACAGAACTGTTGTAAGTTCAGGTAGCGAGTATCGTGCCCGGCGTCGTCGTAATCTTCGACCAGTATCACATCGATATTGAGACCTTCCGTCAACAGCGTCTGCAGAGCGGCAAGTGGGTTATAGCGACGGGAACCGCGCTGCAAGGCAAATACTTTCGGCGCGGTCAGATGCAGAATGTGCCTTAGCTCTTTTTCACGATAAGAAGGTAATATCGGCACCGGGATCGCACCGAGCATCAACGAAGAGAGCATGACGACAACCGCTTCACGGGTATTGCGCAATTGATACGCGATCCGATCGCCTTTTTGCACGCCTAATTGGCGCAACTTCAAGGCGGCTGAAGCGACCGCACCGTTCAGCCAGTCGTAACTGTAAATCTCCCCGCGTTCAAAAAGCGCCGGGCGCTGTCCATGTTGTTGAAGGGCCTTTAATAAACGTTGATTGATTGAATCCCCAACACTAACCATAGCGACTCCATAATGAGTTAACTCACTGTTTGACTGTTATCTTTCTCAATCACAATTCGTTAAACAAACAGCTTTCGGCACCTCGGTCAGGCGGCGCCGTTACTTCTGTATTGGCTCACAATGAAAAGCAAAATGGACTCAAAAACACTTCATTTTCTGGTCGCCATCAAACACTACGACCGACCGTCAGTCAATTACTTTGGGGTTAATTATTTGTATATCTTATGTTTCATGCGGGCCATTTTGTCGTAAATTTGTTTTTAAACATAAGGTTATAAACAATGTTTTTTTCATAGTTGCTTATAACATTTCAGAAATAAGCTGATCTAATGAATAGTCTTGTCCTCCCCACAGCGAGGGCGCATCGACGCGGCGGGCCTTCAACAGAGCCTGCAACGCCACGGTTTCCGCCGAACTGAGCGCTAAATCCTGGCGCAGTTGCCAGCTGCCATCCGCCGCTTGCAGTACGTCTTCAGGTACACCCACCTCCGCTAACAGCGCCAATAAATCATCCAGAGTCTTCATAATGTTATCCAATCGTTAAATGGTATTGATAATTATTCATATTGACCGTCAGTCGGTCAATGGGTATTTTAACGCTTGCCTGAGATGGCCAGGCTCCCGCCCCACAGCGAGACTCTTACTTGAAGAGGGATTATTTTTGAATAAATTCAACGAATTTCATTTGCGGCACGCTTATCTTTGCCCGTTTTTTTTGGGCATGGTGCCTTGCCTGACTCTGGCGGCAGGCGAAGAGTCGATATGGGTGGTAGCTGACGGTTCGTCCTCGGGCAACGTTCCACAGGGCTACGCGGCCCAACAAGCGGAGGTGGCAACCAAAACCCGTTCGCCGCTTGTCGACGTGCCGCAATTCGTCTCGGTGGTTAATCGACAGCAAATGGACGTGCAATCAGCCGATACGGTCAGTCAGGCGCTGCGCTACAGCGCCGGCGTTGCCGTAGAACGCTTCGGTGCATTTTCCAGCGGCGTGGACTTCGCCAGAATGCGCGGCTTTGAGGCGGACTACTATCTGGATGGTTTACGCGTCATCGGCAATACCGGCATTTGGGGGCCACAGATTGAAACCTGGGGGTTGCAAAGCGTCGAAGTCTTGCATGGCCCCTCCTCCTCGTTATACGGCCAGGGCGGTGCCGGAGGCGTAATCAATATGATTTCCCGGCGGCCTTCCGCTACCGAGTCGAATCAGCTTAAATTGGATGTCGGCAACGACCGTACGCGTTCCCTCAGTCTCGATGCCACCGGCGCACTGACCGATGACGAACAGTGGTTGTATCGTTTCGATGGCCTGGCAGCCACGCGCGGCTCGCAGATAGAAGATACCCGGCAGAAGCGTCTCTATCTGGCCCCCGCCATCACCTGGCAGCCCAACGAACGCACGCGCTGGACCGTGCTGACTCACTATTTGCGTGAACCCGAGTCGGGCTATTACAACACCTTGCCCGCCCAGGTTCTGGGGCTGTTGCCCAACGCGCGCGGCAAGATAGATACCGATAAAAATTACAGCGATCCGGCGCACGAGAACTCAAGCCGCACGCAATATGATGTGACCTCACTGTTTGAAGTGCAGTTGAACGATCGCTGGCGATTAAAGCAAAACCTACGCTATTCCCATGTAGACTCTGCGGTGCGACGCGATTTTACCCGCGCCATCACGCCGGACAACCGCCTTTTGACGGCGGTCTACCAAGATTCCCCGAGTCAGGCGGACAGCATCGTGATGGATAACCAGGCCGAGGTGAAATTCGCTACCGGCGCCATCGCCCACCAAGGGTTGGTCGGCATCGACTACCAGACCGGTAAACTGGATAAAGACTGGTGGGGATCGCAAACCGTGACGTTCGATCCTTGGTCCGGTCAATACCGCCCTTCATTCGATCCTGTTACGGTTTCACGCACGTCGACAACGCAACGTTTTCACCGCACCGGTTTATACGGGCAGGACGAAGCCAGCTGGCGCGGATGGCATTTGCTGTTGGGCGGCCGTCATGACTGGTCGCGTATGCGTACCAGTGACAATCTGGTCCATACCCAAACGCAAACCAATGACGCCGCCTGGAGCTATCGTGCCGGATTGAGCCACCCGTTCGACAGCGGCCTGGCGCCGTGGGCCAGCGTCTCTACCGCCTTCGATCCGCTGACCGGCACCGACGCTCAGGGCTCACCGTTCAAACCCACCCATTCCACTCAGTATGAGATGGGATTGAAACTGCAGCCGCCCGGCAGCGCAATGATGACCAGCCTGGCGGTCTACCAACTAACGCAGCGCGATGTGAACACCATCGATCCCCTCAATCCCAGCTATTACACCCAGACTGGTGAAGTACGTTCTCGCGGCGTGGAGCTGGAATCGCGTGCGGCGCTGACCGATAGCCTTAACCTGATGCTGTCCTATGCCTGGGTCAACAACGTCGTGACTCAAGCCAACGATAACACCCTGGGGCGACATCCGGTTGGTGTTCCGGCGCAAACCGGCTCAATGTGGCTGGACTATCGCTTTACTAAAGGGCTGCTGATCGGCGGCGGCGCTCGCTACCTGGGGGCCAGCTGGGGAGATGGCGCCAACACCTTTAAAGTGCCTGCCGTTTGGCTCGGCGATATGACCGTTCGCTATACGCCGGGTGCCTGGGATCCGCGTCTGTATAACCTCGAATTGGGGTTGACCATCAACAACCTGACCAACAAATCTTATGTCGCCAGTTGCACCAGTGCGCCTTACTGCAGCATCGGCATCGAACGCAGCGTCACCGGTTCGATAAGTTGGTATTTCTGATGCGCAGACGGCGTTTTCTGCAGGTCGCCACTTTGCTGACGCTTTCCTCGCCGTTGCGATCTCTGCGCGCGCAGGCCGATACGCAGACCGTGACCGATATCGTCGGGCGAACGGTGACCTTACGTTATCCCCTGCGGCGTATTTTCCTGGCGGAAGGCAATCTGTTTTATACCGTTGCGGCGCTTAATCCCCGCGCGCCGATGGAAAGACTTGTGGGCTGGAGAGACAATTTTCGCACCGCCGACCTGGATAGCTATCGGCTGTATCTGCGTCATTTTCCAGAGTTGGCGCAGTTGCCGACCTTCGCCGGGGTGCAGCAGATGCAATTCGATCTGGAAAGGTTGATCGCCTTGCGGCCCGAAGTCATGTTGCTCAATGCGAATACTCGCTCGGCGCTGGAAGCGAGCGGTTTGATGGCTAAGCTCACGGCGGCCAATATCCCCGTGGTATTTGTCGATATGAGCATCGGCCTGATGAACAACAGCGCCAGAAGCATCGCCATCATGGGACAGCTGTTTGATAATCCGCAAAGCGCAGACAGCTTGATTCGCTTCCGTCAGCGACATCTCGATACGATCCTCGATACGCTGGCAAAACGGTCTCCGCCGCGCCCACGCGTAATGATGGAGCGCGCCGCCGGGTTGTACGACGATTGTTGTCTGTCTTGGGGAAATGGCAACTACGGTGAAATGGTGAATATCGCAGGCGGATTCAACTTGGCCCAGAGGCATATCCACGGCGTTTACGGTTCACTGAGCCAGGAAACGGTGATCGCTTCCCGGCCCGATAAAATCGTCGTGACCGGCAGCAACTGGAGTCATTATTCACCTGGCGGTGACTGGGTCAACCTTGGCCCCGGCGCAGATTTGGCGCTGGCAAAAACGCGCCTGGAAAAATTGATGCGACGCCCGGCTTATCGCACCCTGGCCGCGGCAAAGAGCGGAAAAGCGTATGCCATCTGGCACCCGTTTTACGATCATCCCTTTAATTTCGTCGCTATCGAGCGGCTGGCCACCTGGTTTCATCCGTCGCTGTTCGCCGGCGTCGATCCCGAAGCGACATTTGCGGAGCTTTTCGCGCGTTTTCTTCCCATTCCGTATCAGCCCGGTTACTGGGTATCGCTCGATGCGGAGCCGTGAACGATCAGCGGCACCCCAGCAAACGCATGAACTCCTGCGCCAGCGCCGCCCCCAGTCCTTGACGATCGGCGTTGGGATTGACCATGACGTCATCCACGGCGCCGTGCATGCCGTGATACATCAGGATCGCGGTCAAGTGCGGATTATCCAGACTCCAGGCGCCCGCCGCGGCGCCATCGTTTAAAATCGTCAGAATCTGTTCCAGCACGGCATCACGATCCTGATTGCCCCGGGTATGATAATGATGATCGTGATACAGCGCATCGTGCAATTCCATCCCTTCAAAATAGGTCGCCACGCCGGCATCACACCAGGCTCTTAGGCGCGCCAACCAGTCATCTTGCTCACACTCATCGATAGCCAGCTGAATTTTCTCGATAAAGTGATTAGTGAACCGTATACGTAAAGCGGACAACATTTCGTTTTTGGACGGAAAATAGTGGTAGAACGTCCCTTTAGCGACGTTGGCGTCACGGACAATATCGCTGATGGTGGTCGCTTCAAATCCTTTTTCGATAAACAGCTTCTGTGCCGCATCCATCAATTCATCCAGGCGCACTTCTGCCGGTTTGGTTCGAGGCTGTGTTTCTTTCATCTTTTCTTTTGTCTTCATATCAACGTCCAGTGTGGATCCAGCGGCCATCGTAACCAATGTTGTTGCCATTGACCAGCCGACCTAGCGCAGTGAAATCAATATTCACACTCCATTGACCGACGGTCAGTCATAATATAAGGTGAGAATAGTTTTCACTATCACCCTCTCTCAATAAGGAGCCCCTTTATGTCCGGTATGCGCAGGATTTCGCTCGTTGCCGCCATCTGTCTGGGTACATTTATGGCGTCGCTCGATATCAGCATCGTCAATGTGGCACTGCCCACGATGCTGGAATCACTGCAAACCGACATGTCGGGCTTGCAGTGGGTCGTTGACGCTTATGCCCTATGTCTCTCCGCGTTAATCCTTTCGTCCGGCCCGCTGGGCGACAGGTTTGGCCGTAAACGCATTTGGCTCTTCGGCGTCGCCCTGTTTACCGTTGGTTCGATCGTTTGCGCATTCGCGACCAGCCTCGGCATGCTGCTGACCGGTCGCGTGATCCAGGGTATCGCCGGTGCAGCCGTCATCCCGGGTGCGCTATCCCTGCTGACCCACGCGTTTCCGGAAGAACAGCTGCGGACCCGCGCGATCGGCATTTGGTCCTCGGTTAATGCGCTTTCGTTGGTGATCGGCCCGGTTTTGGGCGGCCTGCTGGTACACACCACTGGTTGGCCTGGCATTTTCTGGATCAACATTCCGGTCGGGATCGTCGCGCTGGTATTGGGCGGTTGGGGATTGAGAGAGAGCTCGCATCCGGAACACGCTGCGCTCGATCCGCTAGGGCAAGGGCTGAGCATCTTGTGGCTCGGCGCGCTGACCTATGGGCTGATTGCCGCCGGTGAGTTCGGCTGGCACAGCGTGCAGTCGCGCCTTCCGCTGTACGCCGCCCTGGTGCTGTTTGCGCTGTTTCTCTGGGTGGAAACCCGGGTCAAACGCCCCTTGCTGCAACTGAGTCTATTTCGTCACGCCGACTTTACCGGCTACAACTTCGCCTCTTTCGTGCTTGGATTCTCCGCTTACAGCAGCGTCTTCTTCGTCTCGTTATTTCTGCAACAGGCTCAGGGTTGGAGCCCCGCGGACACCGGTTGGCGCATGGCACCGGAGTTTCTCGCCATGGCGCTGGCCGCTTCGGGTTTTGGCCGCCTGTCCGCCAAACTGAGTGTGAACTCGCTGATGATCGCCGGCTATGGTCTGATGGGCATTGCCCTGCTGTTGCTGACGCAGCTGCACGCCGACTCGTCTTACCCCCTGGTGGCGCTGTATTTGGCGCTACTCGGCTTCGGCATGGGGTTGTCGATGCCGGCGACCAGCGCGCTGGTGATGCGCACCGTCGCGCCGCAACGATCTGGGATGGCATCGGCAACGATGAACGCGCTGCGACAAACCGGCATGACGCTGGGCATCGCGCTGCTGGGCACATTGATGAGCATGCAAGCGGTCACGACTTTAACAGCGGCGTTGCACACTCAGGGGGTGGAACAGGCTGCCGAAATCGCCCGGGTAGCGGTGATAGAGCAACAGCAGACGGCCGTGGACGCGATGGGCGCGAATCGCCTGCAAGATCTGACGCACAGCGCCTTCGCCGACGGTTTCGGGATCGCTATGTTTTGGGCCGGATTGCTCAGCATCGCGATGACCGTATGGCTGCTGATCATGCTGCATCCGCGTTTCCGTCTGCATTCACAGGCTGAAAACGCCCTGCTGAGCAAGTCCGCTGAACGACTGAACGAGGAATAAACATGACAAAATTATCGGTCGACCCGATCGAGGAATTGATCGCTTTCGCCTCACAGATAGATGCGTGCATGGTTCCCCCCGCTGTCCTGGCATTCCAATGCAAACGACTGATGGATAATCTTGGCTGTCTCGCCGCAGGTTATGACCAAAGCGGCGTCGACGCGGCGCTCTCGCTGGCCAGACGCTGGAGCGGCAACGCCGAGGCCAGCATTATCGGCAGTGAAGAACGCCTCGCCGCGCCGCAGGCGGCGTTCGTCAACGCCGTGCGAGCCCGCGCGCTCGACTATTGCGACGTTCTCTCCCCCGGCTGGCATCCCAGCTCTTCGGATATTCCAGTCGCGCTGGCTGCGGCGGAACTGTCGGGCGCTTCCGGATTGGATATGTTGGCGGCATTGGCCGTCGGCCAGGACTTCGCACAACGCATCAACCTTGCTGCGCAGGCGAACGGCTTTTTCTACCGCGGATTCGACTCAAATATCCTTGGCCTGTTTTCAGGCGCAGCGATCGCCGCCCGCTTGCTGCGCCTGGATCAACAAGCTTTCGCCGACGCCATAGGTCTGGCGTTCGATTTCGGCATCGGCACCTTCCAACACTATCAGGACAAGACGCTGGCGGTGCGCATCAGCCAGGGATTGGTGGCGCGCCATGCGCTGGAAGCCGTTTTGATGGCTCAGGCGGGGATAAGCGGCCCCAAACGCGTCCTGAGCGGCGAGAACGGTTTTTTCAATCTCTATGCGCCGGGCGAACCCGATCTGGGGATGCTGACCCACCAATTGGGCATTGCCTTTCTGGGGGAAGAAGCGACCTGCTTCAAGCTATACCCACATTGCAGCATTCTGCTGGCGTTGACAGAAACGCTCTTGAACGACGGGCCACACCGGCAATTGCCCGATCCCGAACGAGCGAAGATCACGCTGCATGCATCACCGACCATGCGCATGGTGTGCGGTGCGCCATACGAGCCGCAGAAAACGGCCGAAATCGATGCGCAATTCAGCGCGCGTTACATCATCGCTAACGCGCTGCTGCGCGGCCAAGCCAGCGCTCTCGAATTCAGTGCGGCCTTCGCGACAGAACCTACGGTCGTTGCGCTAGCGCAGCGTATCGAGGTTCATGAACAACACGCCTTTGAACGGTTTGACCGCTTCGAACTTCATATCACGCCGGAACAAGGTGATACGCTGCGGCTCGAAGCCGAATTCGGCCGCGGCTGGCCGGAGAACCCGGCGGATATGCAGGATATTCGGGATAAATTTCTTCGCTGTTGTGAGCAGTCGCCGAATCATGGATTGAGGAATAACGCGCGACGGCTGATGGCCTGTATCGAGAATCTGATCGAAGCGCCCTCGTTACAAGCCTTGTTAGCCGCAACTCGGGAGGGGCGCTAGTCAGGCTTAGCCACCGCATATCGCCGGAGTTAACGTGGCGGGGTCCGTCCTGTCACTTCGGCGTGTAAATCTCTCCGAGCGTGGCGATCACTTTCGCCACGTTTGGGTTATCGAGTGGCGGCGGCATTCGCCGGCGTTACAGCATCCATTCGATAGGCAGCCAGCCGGCCACGGTGAGAACGATGCGTTTTACCCAGCCGGCGCCGGGTTCCTGCTGGTGCACCTCGGTGTGACCGTCTTCGAAGGCTTCGTTCCATACCATGTTGCCTTCGGGTGTCAGTACCGGCCGATAGGCGGCGTATTCGAGCGGGCCATCAAACAGTTGACGGGTGTCGGCCGCCAGCGTCGGGCTGTCGATCAAGAAGCCCATTTCGCAGTTCAGGTGCGCCGAGCGCGGATCGAAATTGAACGACCCGATAAATACCCGCTTATCGTCGATAGCGAAGGTTTTCGCGTGCAGCGCCGCGCCGGACAGTCCCAGCGGCTTGAGTTCCTTGCGCCCGGTCGGTTGACCGGCGCGCAGCTTCAACTCGAACAGCTCGACGCCCGCCTGCAGCAGCTCACGCCGGTATTTGGCGTAGCCCGCATGCACCACCAGCACGTCGGTGGTGTTCATCGCATTGGTCAGCACGCGAATGGACTTCCCCTGTTTGGCAAGCGATTCAAAGAAAGTCGCCCCTTCTCGCCCCGGCACGAAATAAGCGGAGACCAGATCCAATTGCCGGCTAACGCCGCCGATGATCTTGCCCAGCTGCGTCACCATCAAACGATCGCGCGAAGCCTTGCCCAGTCCTTTCGCCGGATCGTCGGCCACCAGCTCTACCTGGGTGAATTCCGGTTGCACGGCGCCATCGCGAAAGCGCACCGCGCTGGTTTCCAGCTGTACCGCCAGTTTGCGAGCCCGATCGCTGCTTTCGGTGGCGGTGGCCTGCGTCAGGAAGGCGGAAAGATGGCCTTTGCCCCGGATAATCTGCTCAACGCCGAACACCGAGGCGCTGTTCCAGTAGCGATCGAAGACCTCGGCGGTCTCCGCCACCACGTTGCCGACGCTCAGCACGTCGAGATCGAGGAAATAGTTTTCATCGCCGACCTGGAAATATTCGTCGCCAATGTTGCGGCCGCCGATGATCGCCACGGCGCCGTCGACGATGTAAGACTTGTTATGCATGCGCCGGTTCATGCGCATAAAGTCAAAGGCGTAGCCGGCCAGCTTCGGCGTACGCACGGTTGACGGGTTGAACAGACGGATCTCGACGTTTTCCTGGGCGTTCAGCGCCGCCAGCGTCTCATCCATGGCGACGCCGTTATCGTCCAGCAGCAGCCGCACGCGCACCCCACGTTGCGCCGCATCATACAGGGTTTTCAGCAGGATCTGCCCGGAGGTGTCGTTATGCCAGATATAGTACTGGGCATCGATCGACCTTTCCGCCATCCGCGCCAGCGCCAGACGGCTGGCGAACGCATCGTGGCCGCTGACCAGCGGCACCACGCCGCTCAGGCCGGGATGTGCCGCCATCTGTTCGGCGGCCCGCGCCGGTAATAGCGCGGTAGGATCCGCCGGCAATGCCGCCTGCGGCAGACGCTGCGAAATATCCGGCAAACGAAAGATGACTCTTGCCGCAATAATGGCGATCGTCACGGCGATAATCAGATACACGACAATTTTTATCACGGGAAGCGGCCTCGGAGGTTGACTGCTTTGCTTTATACGTCATTAGGTTGCTTCAATCTATAGGAGAAGCGCGCTATGCAATAAGGCTATAGCGTAAAGCGCGAAGGCGAAACACCAAACAGTTTTTTGAACGCCACCGAATAGGCGCTGTGGCTCTCATAACCGCTTTCGAAGGCGGCGTGAATGATCGAGTTGCCCGCCAGCAGCAGCGGGATGGACGACAACAGCCGTAGACGCTGTTTCCACTGACCGAAGGTGATGCCGGTTTGTTGAGTGAAATGACGCTGGAAGGTTTTCGCGCTGATCGACAGTGAATCGGCCCAGGCCTCAATGCCGCGATCGTCGGCCGGCGTGATGACCAACAGCCGGCAAATCTCGGCCATTCTCGCCTCTGCCGGCCAAGGCAAATGCAGCGCCAGCTGCGGCTGCAGGCTCAGCTCCTCAAGGAACAACGCTCTGAGCAGCGTATTGCGTTTGGTCTCCACCCCTTCGGGCGCCAGCGTCGCCAGCTGAGCGATCAGTTCTCGCAGCAGCGGTGAGACCTGCAATACGCCGTCGCGCAGCGGCAAACGCGCGGCGGTGACTTCATCAACCAAAATCCCGTAAACGCAAATGTTGCTCTGCATGACCAGCTGATGTTCTACCCCCGGCCGCAGCCAGACCGCGGTGGTGGGCGGCACGATCCAGCGCCCGCTGCTCGCCTCGACCGCCATAATGCCCTGCTGCGAATAGAGCAAATGGCAGCGTTTATGCGAGTGGTAAGGAATGACAAAGCCCGCCGGATAGTGTTTCACCAGCCCCGTCACCTCGAACGAGGAGTTTTCGTGGCTGCTGAGGTCGATGCGTTTCGTTTCGGCGTTGTCGACTTCGAATCCCATGGTCGTTTGTCCCTTTTGATAACGCGAATGTCTTTTATTTGATAGAGGCGCCGCATGATCCTCCATATAGTGACGTTCTCGCAAGCCACACCAGGGGCCTTATGCGAAGAAACTCACTATTTACACCAAAATTTCATCGTTCTGCATAAAACCAAGGCGATGACGTTGCGCATGCGCTGCGCGATGGCGGCTCGTTGCGGGGGCGACGTGGCCGAAAGTGATGGAAAGGGAAAGCGCGGTGGCTTAAATCAGGAGGTATACGCATCAATCAGCAGGTAGCTCAGCCTGGGGGGCGGCTTAATGCTGCAGGGATAGGGAGAGCGCCTAGGCTCTCCTCTATCCATTCGTATTATCACCTCAACGGGCCAACTCGGCGCCGTCCAGTTCGGAAATCGCCAGACAAATCACTTCAGTAATGGCCTGTACCGTATAGGCGGTATTGGCAGGGATGATTAACATCTCATGGGGTTGCAACGTCTGATCGTCAACCTTCAGTTCACCGCTCAGCACCATCAGTTTCACCCACCCCGGATGAAAACGCGCCGGTTGTCGGCTGCCCGCATCCAACTTCAGCAACGCCGTATGGCCAGGCGTCTCCCGTTTCAAAATATGAAAACGCACCCCATCGTAAGGCATGTTTTCGTAATGCAGTGACGCCAGTGTTCTCTTATGCATGGTAAGTGTCCTCGTGACCTGTGAGTAGCTGCTCCGCCTTCGGTCGCCATAAAAACGATTGGCGGCTGTCCCTACCGAAAGCACAGGCTCGCAGCCTCTTGGCGAACGGATTTAACTGTCGTACTTGCAGCGGCCCGACCGACCGCCGTTTCATGCCCAACCTGCCTCAGGCATGCTACTAAATATATAAGAGCCTCGCCGACGGCGCAAAAAACCGCTGCCAGGTTGAGCGTATATTCATTTCCCGTCGTCAAATCGCTCGGGGCGATAAGCGCGCGGAATGGCAGGATTGACGCCATACAGCAGCTCGTCGCTGACCAGCCGGCCAAGCGTTGGCGCGCACATCACTGCCGGGTGCATCACCGCCACATAGAGCCGGGTAGCGCCCAGTGGCCCGATGATGGGATAACCGTCGCGCGGCCGGGGCCGCATCCCCACCGAACACGCCTGCAGTTGCAAGGGTGCCGTATCCGGCAGGCGGTTTTTAATCGCCGATTGCGCGTCGTTTTCCACCCGTTTAACGTCCCCCTCCGGCGGGTAATCCTCCGCCGCCAGCAGATCGCCGTTTTGCGTATGGCGCACTTCAACGTCATCGCCCGCAATCAGCGTGTTCACTGCCAGCGCCGCCGCACGATAGCGTAACAGAATCGCCGGCGACGCCTCGATCGGCAGCGAGAACCCGCTGCCATCCAGCAGCGCGGAGATTCCCGTGCCGCAGGCGAGCACCACCCGATCAGCGGCAATCGCACCTTCCTCGGTAACGATGCCGATTATCTGCCCCTCTTCACGCAAAAATCCGGTGACGGTTCGCCCCAGGAGCAACTCCCCGCCCCACGCGCTAACGCACTCGAGCAACCGCTGTGTCACTTCTTGCGGATCGACGGCGCCGTCACGCGCCGCAAAATAGGCTTGGCTATCGGGCTGCCTGAGCCCCGGTTCCAGCGCGTTCACCTCGGCGGAGGGCAAAAGCCGATTGTCGGGGTTTTGCGTCGCCGGCGCCTGGCCATAGCTGAGCGCGCCGGACCAATTCACCCAGAGATCCGGGATCTCCTGCGCCAGGCGCATCCAGTCAGCGACGATCTCGCGCCGCAGAAACGCGTCGGGAGCGCCCTCAGGCACGCCTTCGCTGATCCAGCCAAACGAGCTGCCTGTGGCCCCCGCCGCGGGATGCGCCTGCTCAACGACGACAACGTGCTGCCCCTGGCGCGCGAGATGATAGGCGACCGATGCCCCGACAATCCCGGCGCCCACGATAACCATGCGTGATGATGTTCCATTCATTTAATGATGTCCGTACCTCATTTCAAGTGCTGCCGCCAAAGCAGGCAGGCCGCCAGACAGGCTACTCCACCGCCGCAGGCCAATACGGCATAAGATGTGCCCCAGCTCTGGGTGGTATCCATCACGACGCCAAAGGATAAAGGGGCGAACGAACCGATGCCGAACCCCAGCAGCGATCGCCAGCCCATCACGCCGCCGAGCTGTTGCGGCGGCACGTTGTCCGCCATCGCGGCCGACAGCACGCCGGAGTCGCCGAGGATGAAGAAACTGCCGATGCTGACGGCCAGCAGCGTCCAGCCCGGCCCCCAGTTCGCCGACCACCCCATCAGCAGCGATCCCAACGCGCCGGCGGCGCCCATAAACATCAGCACCGATGCACGGTTAAAATAGTCGGAAACGGTGCCGACAATCAGCGTGGCAACCATGCCGGCCAGGTGGATCACCGCCGCGACGATCAATCCGGCGCTGAGCGGATCCAGAGAGAAACCGCTCAACGCCTCGCTGACCAGGCTGGGCGCCCAGGCCCAGTTACCGAGCAGTTCCCAGCTGTGGGCGATATACCCGACCAGCAACAGCAGCGTCGCATAGGTGATAGCATAACTTTCACGTTTCGTCTGCCTCCCCAGCGTACGCGGCTGCGGTTCCCGATAACCGACCAGGGCCAACGAACCGGCCAGCGCCCCCAGCAACGCACCGGCGGCACACAGGGAGAACGCCACGCCGGCCCCCCAGCGCATGGCACTCCAACCGGCGATGAAAACCGACAGAAAATACCCCAACGAACTGGCCGCCAGCATCATGCCGATGGCGTAACCGCGCCGCGCCGGGCCGTTCATCCCCATCGCCAGCAGCAGCGCCGGCGTATAGGCGCCGCCCTGCGTCAGGCCGACGAAGGCCATCAACACCAGCGCGCCGGCATAAGAATGGGCAAACACGGCGAACAGCATCAGCGCAGCGGCGCCCAGCCAGGAAAACAGCAGGTAAACCCGGCGCGCGCCCAGCGAATCACACCACCAGGAAGCCACCAGCAGCGCCAGCGCGTTAGTCAGGCTAAACACCGTTTGCACCGTACCGGCGGAGGCGGCGTCGAGCTGCCACTCGCTTCTGATGGTCGGCAGTGCACCGGCGAACATCATGGTGCCCAGGCAGAGGCCGGTCCGGCTCACGCAAAGCAGAAAGAAAGCTCGCATCTCAGCGCCGTCTCTCTGCCCATCGAGGGCTGAGGATAATTCGACTAATACGAACGACAGACGAGGAAAATCGCTGCATGGCACGCTCGGCAAACCGGGAAAGATGCGTGATAATAGTGAGAAAAATCAACGGCTGACAAACGATCTTTCCTCGCTCATTTGGTTGAGCTAGACTCAACCAATGAAAAAAATTCACTCCCTGCCGCACCTGTCCGCTTTCGAAGCCGCCGCCCGCCTTGGCAGCTTCAGCGCCGCTGCGGATGAGCTGTTTCTCACCACCGGCGCGGTCAGCCGCCACATTCGCAGCCTGGAAGAACAGCTGGGGATCACACTGTTTTATCGCGGACACAAGTCCGTGCGGCTGACGCAGGCCGGCGAGAATTTTTCCCGCACCGCGTCCCGGGTGATAAGCGAACTGTATGCTGCGGAAAGCGCACTGAAAGCGAGCGCCGGCCGGCAGCGGCTGGTGGTGCACAGCCTACCGACGTTCACCATGCACTGGCTGATGCCGAAGCTAGCGGCGTTCAATGAGATTCATCCGGAGGTCGCGATTGATATCACCACCAGCACAGGGGCCGTCGATCGCAATACGCCGTTTGATCTGGCGATCCGGCGCGATCCCGCGCACTTCTCCGGGCTGAAAGCGATCCCTTTTCTGCAGGAAGAGAGCCTGTTGGTCTGCAGCCAGAGCTACTTGCGCGCCATGCCGGTCAGTGCGCCCGGCACGCTGGCCGGGCATACCGCCATCCGCATCCGCGCCCGTGAGGATTTATGGCACAGCTGGCTGAATACCTACCCGACGGCGTTGGACGCCTCGCCGCCGCCGCTCACGCTCGACCATACCTTCGCCGCCATTCAGGCGGCCGAGGACGGTCTGGGGCTGGCCGTCGTGCCTTACCTGTTCTGCGCCAAGCATCTGTCGTCCGGCCGACTGGTGTCGCCTTTCCCGGCGTTGACTATCCGAACCGGCGTTTATTCCCTGCTGCTGCGCGATCGGGACGATGAGGTCGTGAGAAAATTTGCCGCCTGGCTGCAGGCGTTTCAGGCATAAGCGCCGGATCGGGAACGCGTCAGCCCTCCCGGACATGCGCGAGCGTTTCGTGCGTCCACTCGGTAAACCAGGCAAAAACGTGGTCGACATGAGCGATGCAACGTCGCCTGATGCCATCCGTCAATGGGATCGCCGCCAGTTCCGCATGATCCTGCAACTGGGCATGCCCGCTCTCCAGCGCCAGATGAAACTCACCGCAGTAGCGCAGTTCGACGCCGGTCGCCTGATGAATGCGCGTGGCCAGCGGCGCCGTCAGCCCAAACAGCACGTTGCCGGTAGCTTCGATGGCCTCGATCACCACGATCCGTTCCAGGCCGCCGAGGCCGCTTACCCGCGCGCACAGCCGATAGGTCAATAACCGATTCGCCTGAGTGCTGTCGCTCCACAGCGTTTCCAGATGCGCCACCGTGTCGACGCAGCGGTTGTAACCGAGTTTATCCAAATCCTCGAGATACCACGGCCAATGATGGTCATCTTCATGGGTATGCGCATTGACTTTCCGTTGGTAAATATCGGCCGCCGGTGTTTCATTACGCAGCATCAGCTTATTCACATCGGCGAAAGCCATAATAAAAAACGCGATATGGGGCAGAAACGCCAGCCGCTCCTGTGGCGTGCGATTTTCATCGCGCAGGAACTCAAACAGCGGAAGCTGGGCGTAACGTGCTTTATTGACCAAAATATGCTGCAGGACGGTTTTCATAAAAACCCCCTTGATATTGAAGTGATTTGATAGATTGCGTATCAGGCTGAACGGCTTGCGAGCCAAAAAGAAACGTTGGAGAAGTCTCCTACAGTATAGCTGCTTTCGTTTTATGCACACTGAAGGATAAATAAGGCATTTAATATGAGTTAAATAATCATGTCGTTGATTATTTAACTCAGCTTCAAACTCCTTAACGCTTATTTCGAGGCAAAAAAAACATCGCGCTAACGGTATTCTCAGCCGTGAAGCGCCAGGCCTTTTATCGCCTTATCCACCGCTTTTTTCGGTCCGCGCAGCGCCAGACCGACCAAATCCAGATTGTCCGCGTCTTCAGCGAGAAAAACCTGCCGATTGGCTTCATCGTGCCCGGTCGAGAACATGGCGTGCACATAGGGGATCAACGTCAATTCCCGCTCCAACCCTTTGCGATGCACATTTTGCAGGCCCGGCAAATCTGCGGCGAAAATCAGCATCGGCTGCCCGGAAATACCGCCGTAGCGTCTGCCCTGCGCATCCACGTAACACTCGCCGATGATTTCCGGGGCGGCGGCGGCGATGCCCGTCGCCAGAAAGGCCACCACGTTCAGCCGCTGCCAGGTCTGCAGATCGTCGCGTACGATAAACGCTATCTTGGTATCAAACATCTTTCGCTCTACTCCGTAGTGCTGTTAAAAGCACATCATCGGAAATGGCAAATCAGCGGTATAGAACGTTTGTGCACTGGCGTTGATAGGCCGCCGGTGATAAACGGTAGGCACGCTGGAACCAGCGACCCAAATGGCTCTGATCGGCAAAGCCCACCTGCATGGCGACCTGCGCCGGTTCTTGCCCCTGCGCCAACAACAAGCGTGCGGCCCGCAGCCTCAACCGAACCAAATACGCATGCGGCGACTGGCCAAAAGCCCGAGTGAATTGGCGAGTCAGGCGGAAACGGTCCAGACCACACTGAAGCGCCAGGTCATCCAGACTGGGGTTATCCGCCATATGTGCATGCAGATAGTCCCGTAAGCGGTTCATCTTAACCAAAGCGTCGTCGTGTTGGGAATCCGGCCTGGCACGGATGTGCCGTGACAATAGCGTCAGCAGATGGTCCAGGCTTTGATCGCGCGCCAGTCGCCCCTCTCTATGATGCAACGAGAAAAAGGCCTGCTGTATCGCGGCCGCCAGCATAGGATCGTCGGTCAACGTGCTGTGGAAGGCACCTTCCAGCACGGAGGCGTCCCCCATTCCACGGCGGTGCATAGCGGCGGATACCCAATGCTGGGGCAAATAGAGCATCGCATAGGTAAATCCCTCGGCCTGCGGCGCATGGCCATCATGCACCGCACCCGGTTCGATCAGCATGGCGCGTCCCGGCCGGCTGGTATGCAATGAGCGGTGGCAGTTGAAACGCTGTAAACCCTGCTGCGTGACACCCACCAGCATTTCATCATGATCGTGAGGATCGTAGGCATGCCCCTGAAAGTGGGCATTGACGCTCTCAATACCGGTTTCCTCATCGCGTCGCAGTTCAAGCCAATCTTTATGTTGATGATTTGACGCCATGCAATAAATCCGGAGTTCTGCTCACAGGAAAAGAAAAACAGCTTACCCTGAGACCGCCACCGTTGCACGCTCACAGCTCGCAGATGGCATAAGTGCCCTTTCCGGCCGATTTCGCCTGATACATCGCGCCGTCGGCGCGGGTCAGCAGCATTTCCTCCGTCACATCGCCGCGTGGGGAAATGGCCGCGCCGATGCTGGCGGAAAGCCGTACCTTCTGCGGCCCGATCTGCGTAATTTTGGCCAGATGCGCCAACACGTTTTCGCAAAACTCGCTGACTTCGCGCCGCGGATCCGTCAACGGCCACAGGATCACCGTGAACTCGTCACCGGCCAGACGCGAGACGCTGTGGCGCTCGCCGGCGCAGGCGCTGAGCAATGTGGCGAACGTCTTCAGGATCGCGTCGCCGAAGTCATGGCCATAGCTGTCGTTAAGGGTTTTGAACCCGTCGAGATCGATAAACAGCAGCGCCATCTGCCGCTGATGGCAACAGGCCTGCAGCGTGCCCGACAACCGGCGTAGAAACGCGCGGCGATTGGTCAATCCGGTCAACATGTCGTGGGTTGCGTCATATTCCAGCCGCTGCTGCAGCCGCTTCAGTTCGGTGATGTCCATGGCGAGAATGTAAAAGCCCTGCGCTTCGCACGGCACCAGCGTGGTGTGGATCATCAGAAGCCCTTGCCGGGTCTGCAGCTCATTCTCAAAACTCACCATTTCGCCCGCGAGGGCCCGCTCGATCATCGGTTTTGCTATTCGATAAACGCTTTCCCCCATGAAATCGCGCACCGTCATCCCCCTGAGGCTGGACTCCTCCAGACCGAACCAGGTTTTGTAGGCGCTGTTGGCGAACAGGTAGCGTTCATTGCCGTCGATCTGGCTGATTAAGGCCGGCATATTGTCGGTAATGGCGCGCAGACGCTCCTTCTCCGCACTGAGCTGATATTCGGCGAGCACCCGGGTCTCAATCTCTTCGTTGAGCTTTTTAACCACCACGTTCAGCTCCCGCGTGCGAATTTCGACGCGTTGTTCCAGCTCGTGTTGCAGAGCGAACAGATCGGCCTCG
Source organism: Serratia sp. CY84636 (assembly GCF_052166245.1). Lineage (NCBI taxonomy): Bacteria > Pseudomonadati > Pseudomonadota > Gammaproteobacteria > Enterobacterales > Yersiniaceae > Serratia > Serratia sp. CY84636. The sequence continues at coordinate 723,361 of NZ_JBJNOX010000002.1, read as the reverse complement.
GCCGCTTTACGCTCGCTGATATCGACGATAACCGAGATGAAATGGTCCGGCTTGCCGTTCGGCAAACGATTGAGCGCCACCGTCAGCTGCACCCAAACGATCGAGCCGTCGGCGCGGAAATAGCGTTTTTCCATCGAATAGGTACTGATTTCATTTTTCAGCAGCTGCTGCAGCTTTTCCAGATCGGTGTTGAGATCGAGCGGATAGGTGATGTCCTGGAAGGTACGATCCATCAGCTCGCGCTCGGAGTACTGAAGCATTTCGCAGATGCGCGGATTCACCCGCAGCCAATATCCTTGCAGCGAGACCAGCGCCATCCCTACCGCCGCCTGGGAGAAGGTTTGTTCGAACAGCGCCTCCGTGCGCTGCAGGTCGGATTTCAGGTTTTCGGTATAGACGAGGCGTTCAATGCTCTGCAGATATTCCTCCACCACGGCGGCGAAATCGTGCAGATCGGCCAGTTGAGCAGGAGAAAACGGCTGCGGGTGGCTGTCGATAATGCACAGCGTGCCTAGCGGCAAGCCATCGAGCGACAGCAGCGGCTGCCCGACGTAAAAACCGATCCTCGGCCCGCCGATCACCAGCGGATTATCGAAAAAGCGCGGATCCTTGGCGGTATCGGGCACCACCAGCGCTTCGCGTTGCAAGATGGCATGGCCGCAAAACGAGATATTGCGCGGCGTTTCTCGGGCATCCAGACCGTAGCGCGATAAAAACCATTGGCGATCCCGGTCGATCAGCGACACCAGCGCAATGGTCACGCCGAAGTATTTCGCCGCCAACCGCGTGATGCGATCCAGTTTTTCCACCGAGTTCGAATCCAGCACGTTCAGTGAGTTCAATACCGACAGGCGTTCGGCTTCGTTTTCGGGGAAGCAGGGTTCGAGCATGTTGTCTCCCATTGTGTCACCCACGGACCCGGCATAGCCGGCGTGAGTCCGTTCAGCCTATCCGTCGGTTAGCGGCAAATAATATCCTTGTCCATCATAGACTCACTCACAGTATCAATCCGATTATGTATTCTCGCCAACTTTGCCGGGCGTTGCGTTTCCCCCCACGCTGCGCTACAGTCGTTCACAAGGTGATGGTGTTCCACCTTTCCCAACCGCCGCGTTCACTCGAACCGGATGATGACGCCTGATATACAACTTCGCTTTATTTTTTAGGCAGGTATGTCAGGAGTCGCTATGAATGAAATCTCAGGTTTTACCTCTTTTCCACTCCAGCCCGATGCCGTCGCGCGGGAAATGCCCCTGTGCGTTTTTGGCCATAAAAATCCCGACAGCGACAGCATCTGCAGTGCGCTGGTGGTCGCGGACTGGCTCAATCACCTCGGCAAACCGGCCGTGGCTTTCCGCCTTGGCGAGCTGACGCCGGAAACCCGCTACATACTGGCTGCCGCCGGCATACAGGCGCCTGCGCTGCTGACAGACGATCTCCGTGACCGCAAAGTCTGGCTGGTCGACTTTACCGATATCGAACAAGGCCCGGCCTCATTGCCCGACAGCGACGTGGTCGGCGTTATCGACCATCACCGGCTGGGCACGTTAGTCACCCGCAACCCGCCCGATGTCTGGGTGCGCGCCGTCGGCTGTTGCGCCACCGTGATCCTGCAAATCCTGACGGCAGAAAAGCCAATGCCACTTAACGCCGCGCAGGCCACGCTGCTGCTGGGCGCCATCTTGAGCGACACCGTCGCGCTCAGTGCGCCGACCACCACGGAACAGGATCGGCTGGCGGTCACCCGGTTGCGCGCAATCTCTCACGTCGACTATGACGCCTTCATCGCCGGGCTGCTGGCCGCCAAAACCGATCTCTCCGGGCAATCCGCCCCGCAGTTGCTGCAGCGCGACGCCAAGAATTACCGCATCCATACCGTTTCGCTGCTGCTGTCGCAGATAGAAGTGCGGGCCATGAGCGACATCGATCCGCTGTTGCCCGCGCTGCAACAGGCGCTCGAGCAGGCGAAACAGGAGGCCGGGTTGGAGATGACCGCGCTGTTGGTTACCGATATCACCTACCGCCGTTCCACCCTGTATTTCTCGTCGAACCGGGTGCTCGCCATTCGGCAAGTGTCGCTGCCCGGTATGACGAGCCGAAAAAAAGAGGTTTTACCGTGGTTAACCCTACAGATTGCTCACGCAGGGAGATAAGACATGCCGATCTACCAACACGCTTTACTGCTGGTACAGGATGAACGCGACGGCCGGCTGCTGTTGCGCCATGCCGAACGCCTCAATCAGCAGATGAATACGCGCATTACCGTGGCGCACATCAGCGCCGACTATGCCGAGCTGGACTACCTCAGCGATGCGCAAACCAAAGATCGCCAGTCCAGCGAGGTGATCGCCGCCAAAGCCATGCTCAGCCGCCTGGTGGACGACTGCTCAATCCCCCTGGAGGTGCGCGCAATGGTCAGCATCCATCGCTTCAAAGACGTCGAAGCTCTGATTGCCCGTGAAGGCGTCGATCTTTTGTTGCTCGGCCATCAGAACCGTCCGTTTGGCGTCTATGCCTCCTTCGGCTTCGAATTCATCAACCATTTATCCATCGATGTGCTGATAAAGCACGTTCCCACTCCCTAGAACGAGGTGACTACCCATGAGCTATGAGATTGAAAGCGTAACCGCCAGAGAGATCCTGGATTCGCGCGGCAACCCGACCGTCGAAGTCGAAATGAGCGCGGCGGGCGTCGTGGCCCGGGCTTCGGTGCCTTCGGGAGCCAGCACCGGGTCGCGCGAGGCGGTGGAGCACCGCGACGGCGATCCGCACCGTTTCGGCGGCAAAGGCGTACTGGAGGCGGTGCACAGCGTCAAAACGGCGATCAACGAGGCGCTGCGCGGAGTGGATGTGCGCCAACAAGAGGAGATAGACCGCCGGCTGATCGCGCTGGACGGCAGCGAGAACAAGAGCCGATTGGGGGCCAACGCCCTGCTCGGCGTTTCTCTGGCCGCCGCCCGCCTCGCGGCGCAATTGTCGCAGCTGCCGCTGTATCGTTATCTGGGCGGCATCGGCGCCAACCTGCTGCCGGTGCCCTGCATGAATATCATCAACGGCGGCGTGCACGCCCGGTGGCAAGGGGCGGACTTTCAGGAGTTTATGATAGCTCCCCTGGGCGCGCCGTCGCTGCGCGAGGCCGTGCGCTGGGGCAGTGAAGTTTATCAGACGCTGCGCCAAATCCTGTTGGAAAAAGGCCTGTCGGTCGGCGTCGGTGACGAAGGCGGTTTCGCGCCGGCGGTCGCCTCAAACCGCCAGCCGCTCGAGCTGATTGTGCAGGCGATAGAGAAAGCCGGCTACCGGCCGGGAGAAGATATCGCGATCTGCATGGATCCGGCCTCGAGCGAATTCTATGCCGACGGCAAGTACCGCCTGCGCAGCGAGAATCTCGAGTTGGACGCAGCCCAGATGACGGCCTATTACCAACGGCTGGTGCAGGACTTCCCCATCGTGCTGATTGAAGACGGCTTGGCCGAGGACGACTGGGCCGGCTGGCGTATTCTGAGCGACGCCCTGGGCGACCAGGTGGAGCTGGTCGGCGACGATCTGTTCGTCACCAACGTGAAATACATCCAGCGCGGGATTGATGAACGGTTGGCCAATGCGGCGCTGATCAAGCTGAACCAGATCGGCACGCTGAGCGAAACCTTCGCCGCCGTACAGCTCTGCCAGGCGAACGGCTGGGGCACCTTTATCTCGCACCGCAGCGGTGAAACCGTCGACAGCTTTATCGCCGACATGACGGTCGCGATGCGAGCCGGCCATCTGAAAACCGGTGCGCCGAGCCGCGGCGAGCGGATCGAAAAATACAATCAGCTGATGCGCATCGAAGACCAGTTGGGCGCCGCGGCGGTGTATGCCGGGCGTTCCGCCTTTAAACGCCGCTAAGCTTTGCCGGCCGGGCCGGCGATGCGTCGGCCTGTTTTTCGCCCTTGGCTTGGCACAGCCCGGCGACACCGGACTCCAATAAGGTCAGCCGGGTCGTCAACAAGGTTTCTCGTTGTTCATTCAGCGTGGCCATCATCAGCTCGATCTCCGCCAGCCGTTCATCGACGCCGCGTATCAACCCATCCTCATAAGCGCTGCCCTGCAGCGCCAGCACGCGTTGGATCGCCTGCAGCGAAAACCCCAGATTTTGGCCGATTTGGATCAGGTGCAATCGCTCCAGCGCACTATCGCTGTAGACCCGATAGCCGTTGACGCCGCGCACCGGTTTCGGCAGCAACCCCAGCTGCTCGTAGTAGCGTATCGCCGAGGCGGCCACGCCGGCGCGCTGCGCCAATTCTCCGATCTTCATGCCCTATTGACCTTAAAGTTAACTTTAAACCTAGTATAGCGCCATTCCCCTTACGACAGGAGCGCAAAACCGATGTTTACCCCACTGACGCTGCCCAACGGCAGCCGCCTGACCAACCGTCTGGCCAAGGCGGCGATGGAAGAAAATCTGGCCGCCCCGGGCCAACTGCCCGGCCCGGCGCTGTGGCGCTTATACCGCTATTGGGCCGAAGGCGGCGCCGGCTTGATCATCACCGGCAACGTGATGATCGACGGCCGCGCCATGACCGGCCCCGGCGGCGTGGTGCTGGAACAAGACACGCCGCTCGCCGCGTTCGAAACCTGGGCCAAGGCCGCGCGCCAGGGCGGCGCGCAGGTGTGGATGCAGCTTAACCACCCGGGCCGGCAGGTGATGGCGAACATGGGCGGCAACGCATGGGCGCCCTCCGCCATCCCGCTGGCGATGGGCAAGCACAGCAAGCTGTTTGCCCAGCCGCAGGCGATGGATGAAGCGCAGATCGCCGAGGTTATCGCGCGCTTCGCCGCCAGCGCGCACGCTGCCGAACGGGCCGGTTTTACCGGCGTGGAGATCCACGCGGCGCACGGCTATCTGATTTCCCAGTTTATCTCGCCGCTGACCAACCAGCGCAACGATCGCTGGGGCGGCGAGTTGGCGAACCGCGCCCGCCTGCTGCTGGAGGTGGTGCGTGCGGTGCGCGAGCGCGTCTCGCCGGGCTTTTGCGTGGCGGTCAAACTCAACTCCGCCGATTTTCAGCGCGGCGGTTTTTCTTCGGACGATGCGCGCCAGGTGGTGCTGATGCTGAACGATCTGCCGGTCGATCTGATCGAACTGTCGGGCGGCAGCTACGAAAGCCCGGCGATGCAAGGCGAAACGGCGGACGGCCGCACCCTGGCGCGAGAAGCCTATTTTCTGTCCTTCGCCCGCGATCTTGCCGCGGTGGCCCGCATGCCGGTGATGACCACCGGCGGCATCGCCCGTCCTTCAGTGGCGCAGCAGGTGCTGGACAGCGGCGTCGCGATTGCCGGCATCGCCACTGCCATGGCGGAAGTGCCCGATCTGCCGCGACGCTGGCAAACCGGGGCGGCCCCCCATGCGCTGCCTGCCCCGGTCACCTGGCGCAGCAAAGCGATGGCGTCGCTCGCCCGCATGGCGTTGGTCAAGCGCCGGATGCGAGCGCTGAGTGACAATCGGCCACGCAGCGTGCGCTACTCCCCGCTGTTCACGCTGCTCGTCGATCAGTGGCGTACCCGCCGCATCCTGCAGCGCTACCACGCCTGGTTACGGCAACGTTAACGGCAACAGCGCCGGCGCACCGGCCGGCGCTGCGTAAAAATCGCGCTTTTTTGATCGCGCTACGTGAAATCTGAGAGAAATCACCGATCTGGATGCTGCGCTTTTAACGGTTGGCCATTTATATTCATCACAAATTTTGTGTATATAAACGCTATAGGACTTAAGGTGGTGAATAGATAAAAATAAGCCGTTAATTCCTATTTATGTTATTAAACGGAAATTCACCTTATTAATAAGCGTATTAAAGCCGCCTGCAGGTTGGCGACGGAAAGGATTTTTGTGCCATGTTAACGATATGTTGTTTTTTACCGGCAAAACCAACGGTCAATAAATCAACAACATATTGATGAGCCTAAGAAAAAACTAAACAATTCAAAACAAAATCGGCTATTGAGTCCCAGGCGAAAAAGCCATATATTGGTCGCGCTTTTCACAAGGCAGTTACTTTTCTAATTCATTAATTCAATCGGAGCGTGTTGAGACCTTCGGTTGTAGGAGAGATATGATGACGGATAAAGTCCGTATTGATACTTTAGTTGCAAACTCATTAAACGGAAACAATGAAACCTATTTGGCGCGCCAAGCCGAATTTGAGTCGAATGTTAGGAGTTATCCGCGCAAATTGCCGTTGGCAATTGCGAAAGCCCAGGGCGTTTGGATCACTGATGTTGAGAATAATCAATATCTTGATTGCCTGGCCGGGGCGGGAACGTTGGCTCTTGGACATAATCACCCCGACGTCCTGCAAAGCATCCAAAATGTCATTACCAGCGGCTTGCCGTTACATACTCTCGATCTCACGACCCCGTTAAAAGATCGTTTCTCCGATTACCTGCTCTCTCTGTTGCCGGGCGAAGGCAAAGCCTATTGCCTGCAGTTCTGCGGCCCGTCCGGTGCCGATGCGGTGGAAGCCGCGCTGAAGCTGGCGAAAAAGCACACCGGCCGTTCCGGCGTGATCAGCTTCTCCGGCGGTTATCACGGCATGACCCACGGCGCGCTGTCGGTCACCGGCAACCTGTCGCCGAAGGCGGCGATCAACGGCATGATGCCAGAAGTGCAGTTCATGCCTTATCCGCATGAATACCGCTGCCCGCTGGGCATCGGCGGCGAAGCCGGCGTCAAGGCGCTGACCTACTACTTCGACAACCTGATCAACGACGTGGAAAGCGGCGTGCGTAAACCGGCGGCGGTGATCCTGGAAGCCGTTCAGGGCGAAGGCGGCGTTAACCCGGCACCGGCCGAGTGGCTGCAGCGCATCCGCAAAGTGACGCAGGAGCATGGCATTCTGCTGATCATCGACGAAGTTCAGGCCGGTTTCGCCCGTACGGGCAAGCTGTTCGCCTTCGAACACGCAGGCATCGAGCCGGACATCATCGTGATGTCGAAAGCGGTCGGCGGCGGCTTGCCGCTCGCGGTACTGGGCATCAAGAAAGAGTTTGACGCCTGGGAACCGGGTCACCACACCGGCACCTTCCGCGGCAACCAGCTGGCGATGGCCACCGGCCTGACCACCCTGCAATACCTGAAAGAGCACAAGGTCGCCGACAAAGTGGCCGCTCAGGGCGAATGGCTGAAAGGCAAACTGGCCGAGCTGCAGAAACGTTATCCGGTGATCGGTCACGTCCGCGGTCTGGGCCTGATGATCGGCATCGAGATCGTCAAGCCGAACGAAGCGCAGGATCACATGGGCTGCTACCCGGCCGATGGCGAACTGTCTGCGCTGCTGCAGAAGAAATGCTTCGAATCCGGCCTGATCCTGGAGCGCGGCGGGCGCAACGGCTGCGTACTGCGCCTGTTGCCTTCGCTGCTGATCACCAACGATGAGCTGGGTATTTTCCTGGATAAATTTGAGCAGGCGCTGTTGGCCGCCGGCGTCAAGCCAGTCTGATTGGAGCGAATGACCGCGATGTCCAAGTTAAACCCGATTCTGGCTTCCTCGGCGCACAGCGCCGAGGCTTACCGCCAGGCGATCGCGCAGAGCAGTGAAGCCGTCGTGCAGTGGCTGCAACAGCCCGAGATGTATCAGGGCAAAAGCGTGGCCGAACTGCGTGAGCGCATCAAGCTCGACTTCACCCCGCAAGGCCTGGGCAACCAGGCGGCGATCGATCGCGCCATCGAGTACTTTTTGAAAGACAGCCTGTCGGTGCACCACCCGCAGTGCGTGGCGCACCTGCACTGCCCGAGCCTGGTGATTAGCCAGGCCGCCGAAGTGCTGATCAACGCCACCAACCAGAGCATGGATTCCTGGGATCAAAGCCCGTCGGCCACGCTGATCGAAATGAAGCTGATCGAGTGGCTGCGTGCCCAGGTCGGTTACCAGCCCGGCGACGCCGGGGTGTTCACCAGCGGCGGCACCCAGAGCAACCTGATGGGGCTGATGCTGGCGCGCGATGCGTTCTTCGCGCGTCAGGGCCACTCCGTGCAGCAGGACGGCCTGGTGGGCGATCTGCGCAAGCTGAAGGTGTTCTGTTCTGAAAACGCCCACTTCTCGGTGCAGAAGAACATGGCGCTGATGGGCCTCGGCTATCAGTCCGTCACCCTGGTGAAAACCGATCGCTTCGCCCGTATGGACGTGAACGACCTGGTGGAAAAACTGGCACAGGCCAAGGCCAACGGCGAGCAGGTGATGGCGATTGTCGCCACCGCCGGCACCACCGACGCCGGTGCCATTGACCCGCTGCGCGACATCGCGCGGCTGGCGGCGGAGCAGCAGATTTGGGTACACGTTGATGCGGCCTGGGGCGGCGCGCTGCTGCTTTCCGAGCAGTACCGCGACTACCTGGACGGCCTGGACCTGGTGGACTCCATTACCCTGGACTTCCACAAGCAGTTCTTCCAGACCATCAGCTGCGGTGCTTTCTTGCTGAAAGACGAGCGCCACTATGAGCTGATGCGCTATCAGGCGGCCTACCTGAACTCCGAGTTCGACGAAGCGCAAGGCGTGCCGAACCTGGTGTCCAAATCGCTGCAGACCACTCGCCGCTTCGATGCGTTGAAGCTGTGGATGGGGCTGGAAGCGCTGGGGCAGAAGCAATACGCCGAGATCATCGATCATGGCGTGACGCTGGCGCAACAGGTGGCGCGTTACATCACCGATCAGGAATCGCTGGAACTGGTGATGCAGCCGCAGCTGGCCAGCGTGCTGTTCCGCTACCGTCCGGCGCAGCTGGCGGCGAACGGCGACGCGGCCGTCGCCCTGTTCAACCAGCGTATCGGTGACGCCCTGCTGGAGTCAGGCCGCGCCAACGTCGGCGTGACCGAGTTCGATGGCGTGACCTGCCTGAAGATGACATTGCTGAACCCGATCGTGACGCTGGAAGACATCAAGCTGTTGCTGGCGCTGGTCGAGAAAACCGCCCAGCAGCTGCCGGCCTAACGCCGCCCAGCCTGCCACCCAAGCCGATAACCTCCGTTATCGGCTTTTTTATTGCTCATCAATCGCAGGAGACGCAGCGTTTACGCTGATATACTGCAGCAAACGCCTTCCCCCCATTTCCAGCACAACAGGACACCCAATCAATCATGACCGATCCGGATTTCAACCTGTTGATCGCACTCGACGCGCTGCTGACGGCGGGCAGCGTCGTCGGCGCCGCACGGCGTCTCGGTTTAAGCGCCTCGGCGATGAGCCGCACCCTCAGCCGGCTGCGCGCGGCCACCGGCGATCCCCTGTTGGTGCGCGCCGGCCGCCATATGGTGCTGACGCCCTATGCCGAAACGCTGCGCGAGCGGGCGCGGCACGCGGCGTTCGAAGCGCGCGCGGTGTTGCGCCCGGCGCAGGGGGCATTGGATCCCGCCGTGCTGGATCGGACCTTTACGCTGCGCGCCAACGACGGCTTCGTCGAAGCCTTCGGCCCGGCGCTGATCGCCGCCGCGGCCGAACAGGCGCCGCGGGTGCGACTGCGCTTTGCGCCCAAGCCGGAGAAAAGCGACCGCCCCCTGCGTGAAGGGCTGGTCGATCTGGAGATTGGCGTGCTGGGTGACATGGGCCCGGAAATCCGCCTGCAGGCGCTGTTCCGCGATCGCTTCGTCGGCGTGATGAGAACCTCACACCCGCTGGCGCAGCAGCCGGCGATCGGCGCCGCCGACTACGCCGCCTGCGGCCACGTGGTGGCCTCGCGCAGCGGGCGCATCCTCGGGCCGGTAGACGCCGCGCTGGCGGAGCTGGGGCTGGCACGCCATATCGCCGCCGTGGTGCCGAGCTTTCCGGCCGCGCTGGCGGTTGCGCAAGCCTCGAACCTGCTGGCGTTGCTGCCCGCCTCGTTCCTGCATGCGCAACCGGCGGGCGGCCCGCTGCGCGTCTTCGAGCTGCCGGTGAAAACGCCGCCCATCACCGTGTCGCAAATGTGGCATCCGCGCCTGGACGCCGAGGCCGATCACCGCTGGCTACGCCAGCTACTGCTGACGGTCTGCCGCCAACGCGTGCAGGAACCGTTTCGCGCAGAGTGACAATGTCACTAAATTTTGCCTTGCTGACGGCGAGTGATCCCGCCGACGGCAAAGCCCCCATAGCCTGAGGGTTGTTCCCCCTTGCTCTATGGGTGAACATAGCGTTCACGATGCCTGACTCAGTGAAACGCCCATGACGCTTCCCCCTCTCTGGCCGGTGTTCGACGGCCATAATGATCTGCTGCTCAATCTGTGGCTGCAGCACGATGACGATCCGGCCACCGCCTTCTATTCCCGCGTCACGCCGGGCCACCTCGATTTCGCCCGCATGCGGCGCGGCGGATTTTTCGGTGGACTGTTCGCGGTATTTATTCCCCCGGTCAGCTATATCGCCCAGATGCGCCACCAAACGCAGGACGAGGCGCAGGCCACCTTCGATCCGCTGGCGATCGCCGAACGGCAAATCGCCATCCTGCAGCAGCTGGAGCAGGCTTCTCAGGGGCGGCTGCGCATCTGTCGCACCGCCACCGAGATAGAACAGTGTCGTCTCAACCGGCAAATCGCCGCGGTACTGCATATTGAAGGCGCCGGCATGATCGATGCGGAGCTGACGCAGCTGGAGGCCCTCTACCGGCTGGGCGTGCGCAGTATCGGGCCATTCTGGAATCTGCCGAACGCCTTCGGCACCGGCGTCAGCGGGCCGTTCCCCGGCTCACCCGATACCGGCCCCGGCCTGACGCCGGCCGGCGAGGCGCTGATCCGCGCCTGTAACCGCCGCCGCATCATGATCGACGTCTCGCACATGAACGAGAAAACCTTCTGGCAAACCGTCGCGCTGAGCCGCGCGCCGCTGGTCGCCACCCACTCCAACGCCCACGCCCTCTGCCGACAGCCGCGCAACCTGACCGACGCGCAGCTGGACGCCATCGCCCAGAGCGGCGGGATGGTCGGCGTCAATTTCGGTACCGCCTTCCTGCGCGCGGACGGCAAACGTGACAGTGCAACAACCGGCTTAACAGAAATTGTTAAACACGTTGAGTATTTGATCGCTAAACTTGGTGAAGACCGCGTGGGATTTGGTTCTGATTTTGACGGGGTCAACGTACCGCAACCGTTGGCGGATGTCGGCGGCCTGCCGCTGCTGACGCAGGCGCTGGCACAGGCCGGGTTCGATAACCGGCTGCTGGAGAAGCTGACCTGGCGCAACTGGCTGAACGTGCTCGCCACCACCTGGGGCGAATAACCCGGTTACGCTTTAAAGGTTGCGATCTCCGTCACATTTCGCCAACATTGGGCCGGCCGAATGCGAATGTTTCTCATTGGGCTCGAACTATTACGATGCATGCTAAGGAGCACCGCTATGACTACCTGGACTAAACCTGAATTTGTTGACCTGCGTCTGGGTCTGGAAGTGACGCTGTACATTTCCAACCGTTAATCGCCCGTCTGCCCGCCTTTCGCGCGGGCATTTCTTTCCCTCTCTTTCTGGTTTAGACATGCAGATAAAAGTTCTCGGCTCAGCAGCAGGCGGCGGCTTTCCCCAGTGGAATTGCAACTGCGACAACTGCCGGGGCGTTCGCGACCACAGCATCAACGCCACGCGCCGCACCCAGTCTTCCATCGCCGTCAGCGACGACGGTAAAAACTGGGTACTGTGCAACGTTTCCCCGGACATTTGCCATCAGCTGCTGGCCTCGCCCGAATTGAATAATCCCGATGTGCTGCGCGGCACCGGTATCGGCGCGATCGTGTTGACCGACAGCCAGATCGATCACAGCGCGGGCTTGCTCAATTTGCGCGAGGGCTGCCCGCATCACGTCTGGTGCACGCCTGAAGTGCATGACGATCTCAGCACCGGCTTCCCGGTGTTTCCCATGCTCTCCCACTGGAACGGTGGGCTGATTCACCACCCGGTGACGCCTGAGGAACCGTTCCACACGGCGGTCTGCCCGACCGTGCGCTTTACCGCCATTCCGCTACTCAGCAACGCGCCGCCCTATTCGCCGTACCGCGATCGCCCGCTGCCGGGCCACAACGTGGCGCTGTTTATCGAAGATACCGCGCGCGGGGTCGGGCTGCTGTACGCACCGGGCCTGGGTGAGCCGGACGAGGCGCTGATGCCGTGGCTGCGCCGCGCGGACTGCCTGCTGATCGACGGCACGCTGTGGCGCGACAACGAGCTGGCCAACGCCGGCGTGGGCCGCAATACCGGCAAAGACATGGGGCATCTGGCGCTGGCGGAAGAACACGGGCTGGCGGCCCTGCTCGCCACCTTGCCCGCCAGGCGCAAAATCCTGATCCACATTAACAATACCAACCCAATCCTCAATGAAGACTCGGCAGAGCGGCAAAGCCTGACCGCCGCCGGCATTGAAGTGAGCTGGGACGGCATGAATATCGAACTGTAGGGAACCGCCATGACGCAACCACTGCCCCTGACTCCGCCGGCATTTGAAGCGGCGCTGCGCGCCAAAGGCGCTTATTACCATATCCACCACCCGTACCACATCGCGATGCACAACGGTGAAGCAACCCGCGAGCAGATCCAGGGCTGGGTGGCCAACCGGTTCTACTACCAGACCAGCATTCCGATCAAAGACGCGGCGATCATGGCTAACTGCCCGCAGCCGGAAACCCGCCGCAAATGGGTGCAGCGCATCCTGGATCACGATGGCTACGGCGGCAGCGAAGGCGGCATCGAAGCCTGGCTGCGCCTGGGCGAAGCCGTCGGGCTGCAGCGCGACACCCTGCTCTCTGAAGCGTTGGTGCTGCCGGGCGTGCGCTTTGCGGTGGACGCCTACGTCAATTTCGCGCGCCGCGCCTGCTGGCAAGAAGCGGCCTGCAGCTCGCTGACCGAACTGTTCGCGCCGCAAATCCACCAGTCGCGCCTCGACAGCTGGCCGCAGCACTATCCGTGGATCGACGCCGCCGGCTACGACTATTTCCGCAGCCGCCTCGGCCAGGCCAACCGCGATGTGGAGCACGGCCTGGCGTTGGCGCTGGACTATTGCGACACCGTTGAAAAGCAGCAGCGCATGCTGGAGATCCTGCAGTTCAAACTGGATATTCTGTGGAGCATGCTGGACGCCATGAGCATGGCCTATACCCTGAACCGCCCGCCTTTTCACAGCGTGACCGCCGCGCGGGTATGGCACAACCAGAGGCTGGTGTAATGACGCTGAACCCTGAACACACCCCGGTCTTCCGCCGCGGCTACCGCCTGCAATGGGAGCAAGTGCAAAATAGCCACGTGATCCTCTACCCGGAAGGCATGGCCAAGCTGAACGACAGCGCCGCCGCCATCTTGCAGCTGGTCGACGGCCACACCACGCTGAACGGCATCATCGCGCAGCTGAACGCCCGCTTTCCCGGCGCCGAGGGGTTGGCGGATGACGTGCTGGAGTTTTTCCAGCGCGCCTACGAACAAAAATGGGTGACCTTCCGTGACTGAAGCACGCGCGCCGGCGGTGAACCCGCCGCTCTGGCTGCTGGCGGAGCTGACCTACCGCTGCCCGCTGCAGTGCCCCTATTGCTCCAACCCGCTCGATTTTGCCGCGCAGGAAAAAGAGCTGACCACCGCGCAGTGGATTGAGGTGTTTCGCCAGGCGCGGGCGATGGGCAGCGTGCAGCTCGGTTTTTCCGGCGGCGAGCCGCTGGTGCGTAAAGACCTGCCCGAGCTGATCGCCGCCGCGCGCGATCTCGGCTTTTACACCAACCTGATCACTTCCGGCATCGGCCTGACCGAGAAGAAGCTGCAGACCTTCGCCGACGCCGGGCTGGACCATATCCAGATCAGTTTTCAGGCCAGCGACGAAACGCTGAACGCCGCACTGGCGGGCTCCGCCAAGGCGTTTCAGCAGAAGCTGGCCATGGCCAGGGCGGTCAAGGCGCTCGGCTATCCGATGGTGCTCAACTTCGTGTTGCATCGCCACAATATCGGTCAGATCGACCGCATTATCGAACTGGCGATCCAGCTGGACGCCGACGACGTCGAGCTGGCGACCTGCCAGTTCTACGGCTGGGCACACCTCAACCGCGAGGGCCTGCTGCCGACCCACGAGCAGATCGCCGACGCGGAAGCGGTGGTAAAACGCTACCGCGAACGCATGGCCGCCGACGGCAAGCTGGCCAACCTGCTGTTCGTCACGCCGGATTACTACGAGGAGCGCCCCAAAGGCTGCATGGGCGGCTGGGGTGCGATCTTCATGAGCGTAACGCCGGAAGGCATGGCGTTACCCTGTCATAGCGCCCGTCAGTTGCCGATCGCCTTCCCGTCGGTGCTGGAGCACGATCTGCAGCATATCTGGTACCACTCGTTCGGTTTTAACCGCTATCGCGGCTATGACTGGATGCCGGAGCCCTGCCGTTCCTGCTCGGAGAAAGAGAAAGACTACGGTGGCTGCCGCTGCCAGGCGTTCATGCTGACCGGCAACGCCGACAACGCCGACCCGGTATGCGGCAAATCGCCGCACCACGGCACCATTCTGGCGGCGCGGGAAGCGGCGAATCGTTCGCAGATCGGTATCGATCAGCTGCGTTTTCGCAATCAAACCAACTCCCGTCTGATTTTCAAGGGTTGACGATGGTACTCGCCGGCGCCTCCTGGCAGCTCGACAACGGTTTGGCCGTCAAGGCGATAAGCGATCCTGCCGCCGCTAGCGCCGCCGCGCTGGTGCGCATTGAAGCGGGCAGTTTTCAGGCGCCCACAGCCTGGCCGGGCCTGGCGCATCTGCTGGAGCATATGTTGTTTCGCGGCAGCGCGAACTTCAGCGCGCAAGATAGTCTGATGGGCTGGGTACCGTCGGTGGGCGGCCGCCTGAATGCCACCACTCAGGCCACGCAAACCGCGTTTTTCTTCGAGGTGGGCGCCGATCATTTGGCGCAGGGGCTGGCGCGGCTGAGCGATATGCTCGCCGCCCCACAGCTGGCGGCCGAGGCGATCGCACAGGAGGTTGAGGTCATCGACGCCGAATACCGCCTGCTGCGCGCCGAGGTGGAAACCCGCTGCGAAGCCGCACAGCGGCAGATGTTCGCCGGCCTGGACGCCATGCACCGCTTTCATATCGGCAGCCGCGCCGCTTTCGGCAACGACATTTCCGCCCTGCAGCAGGCGCTGCGGCAGTTTCACCGGCGCTATTTTCGCGCGCCAAACCTGACGCTGTGGCTGCAAGGCCCACAATCGCTGGCGCAGCTGCATGCGCTGGCCCAGCGTTACGGCAGCCGCTTGCCATCGGGCAGCGCTATACCGCACAAAGCCTCACCGCCGCTGACCGCTGCGAAAGATTACACCCTGTCTCTTCCCGGCACGCCGCAGCTGAGACTGGTGTTTGCCCTGTCGCGCTCCCATTCGCGCGGTTGGCTGCGGCGGCTGGAGCGCCTGCTGCTGGACGAAGCCCCCGGCGGGCTGCTGGCGCGGCTGCGCGCTCAGGCGTGGTGCGATGCGGTTCGGCTTGATTATTCGCGCTGCAGCGAGAACAACGCGCTACTGAGTTTTATCTTTACCGTCAATCACGGTTCAGCCGCTGAAGCTGCCCACATCGAAAGCGCGTTGCTGGCGTGGCTGCAGGCGCTGCAGGTGCTGGCACCGGCTCAGCTTGCGCATTACGAACGGCTGGCCAATCGCGATCTCCACCGTTTGGCGCCGCTCGATCAGCTGCGCGCCAGAGCGTTTGGGTTGCCGCCGGCGGAGCCGAACGACGAGTGGCCACGGCATATTGCGGCGCTGATTAGCGCGCCGCGCCGCCGCCTGGCCGTGCGGCCCGATGGCGGCGGCGAAACCCGTGAAATTCAAGGGTTGCCGCTGGCACTTGGCCCCTTCGTTGGCGCCGCGCTGACGCCCGCAGCGGAACCTTTTCGCTTTTTCACCGCCTCGGCGGCGCTGCAGAGTCCGACCTTGCCTTCCGGCCTGGCGCCGCTGCGGCATCTGCTCCCTGGCGAAGCGCAGCCGGTGCTGTTGCTGCGGCCGGCGCCGTCCAGCCCCTTCAGCGATGAACAGGCCTGCGGCATACAGGCGGCGCTGCGCGCCGAGGCGGCCGAACTGGCGCATCGGGAGGGACATTTAAGCTTCGAACGCCACCAGGGCGTGTGGCTGCTGCAGTTGGCGGGCAGCCACGCGCTGATCTGCCATGGACTGAGCGTCGTAAACCGCGCGCTGGCGGTGTTGTCGCCGGCCGTGCTCAACGAGGCGGCGAGAAACCTGCGCCATACGCAGCGGAAAGCGCAAAACGATATCGCCATTCGCCGTCTGTTAGCCCAATTGCCGGCGGCGCTCAGCGCGCCAACCGCAGCGGCGCAATGGCATGCCACCTTGATCGGCGGCGATGGCGAGTTAAAACGGCAGCTGTCGCACCTGCTGTACGGCTTCCCCTATTCCGTGGCCGCGGAGCCGCCGCTGCCGACACATCACCATCATCGCCCCGTCACGCTGACGGAAAGCGGCGCCGAAAGCGCCTTACTGCAGTTTTACCCGCTGCCGAACGGCGAAGCCGAAGGCCGTTGGGCGCTGCGCGTGCTGGCTCAGCTTTACGCCCCGCGTTATTTGCAGCGGTTGCGCGTGGATCGCAACGTGGGCTATGTGGTGCAATGCGCCTTCCACCGCTGTGCCGATGCCGAGGGCCTGCTGTTCGCGCTGCAATCCCCGACGTTCAACGTTGAACAGCTGCGGCAGTTAACCGACGAATTCTTGCTGCAGATGCACCATGAGCTGGCGCACGTTGGCGCTGGCGAGCTGGCGCAAATACAACAGGCGCTGCGGCAAAGCCTGCAGCGCCTCAGCACCGAATCGTTACAGCGCGCCCGAGAAATTGCCTTGGAAAATCGCGCACTCATTGCCACCAAGCCGATGACACTGACGCAACTGACGGATTGGCAGCAGCGGCTGTTCCCCGCAGGCTGATGAAGACTAACAATCATCAGGAAAAGATATGTCTCAGAAAATCATGTTATCCCTGTAAAGCTTGCTCCGGAAAATTATTTAAATAAGAGCATGTTGATAAATCGCTTAACCGACTTCTTCCTTTTCCTTTTATGCCAGGCATATATTCTTCGCTTTTTCATTCTTCTAAACTCATAAGCTAGAGATATATAAAACACCATGAGCAGCAACATTAATATAACAATCATAAGTTAGCCCAAATCCATTTAGCCATTTCATATGATTATTATCTAATTTAATAAATTAAAAAATTAGAAATCTCCTGTTCTAAATATTACTTTGTCACATCCCTCAAACCGGCCTTTTATGCTGGCCGGCGAGGCTCGAGAGTTATAATTGCACTGCCCAGTTAGCCCGTCGTGAACAACACAGTGGGTAAGCGATGCCGGTCAGCACCATGCTGATCACCCAGGAAATGTCTGCGCCCGGGATCAGATTGGCGTAAGGGCCGGAGAAGAACGCGTTCTCAACAAAAGGCACCTGCACCGCAATACCGCCGAAATAAACGCCGAGCGCGCGGGTGTTAAGCAGGCCGTAGCGCCCGCCGTCGGCGCTGAAAATGGCCGAAATGTCATAGCGTTGGCGGTTAAGCAGGTAAAAATCGATCAGGTTGATCATGCACCACGGGATCAGCACTGAGATCAAGGCAAAGATCAGGTTCAGGAACAGATGTACAAAGTTGGCCGAGGCAACCAACGCCACCCATACCGATCCCAGCAAAATCAATGCCGAGAACAGCGTACGTATCCGCGCATTAGGCATCCACTGCGGCAAGAAGGTTTGTACGGCGGTAATCAACGAGAGCACCGCACCGTACAAATTCATCGAGTTATGGCAGATGATGTTGATCAGAAACAGCACCATCAGCACCGGCCCCAACCCTCCCGTCGCCTGGCGTACCGCCTCCATGGCATCGTCGCTGCCGGCGACCAGATTGACCGCCACCATACCGAACACGAAGGCTAAAATGGTACCGCTGCAGGCGCCCAGATAGGTATACAGGAAGGGTTTGGCAATGCCGACTTCCGCCGGCAGGTAACGCGAATAGTCTGACGTGTAGGGCGAGAAACTGATTTGCCAGACGGCGCCGATGCAGAATGTGGCGAACCAACCGGCAATGCTGAACGATCCCCGCTGCCAAAAATCCGCCGGCAGCGGTTGAGAAAACATCAATACCAACCCGAGAATCAGCGCGCTGCCCATCACCCAGGCGCCGATTTTGTTGATCTTGTGGATGAAACGGTAGCCCACCACCCCGATCAGCGTCGCCAGCACCGCGCCAATCACCGTCGCCACGCCCATGCTCAATGACGGGATGACGTTATGGATGACCTTGCCAGAAAGCGTGATGTTGGAAATAAAGAACCCCAGATAGATCACCGTGGTGAACACGATCACCAACAGCGAACCATAGCGGCCGAACTGCGCCCGGCTCTGCACCATTTGCGGTATCCCGACCTGCGGCCCCTGGGCCGAGGTCAGCGCCAGAAAAATGCCCCCGAACAGGTGGCCGGCGACAATCGCGCTCAGCGCCGAGAGAATATCGAGATGAAACGTCTGCGTGGAGATGGCCCCGGTCACCACCGCCAGCGGCGCAATGTTGGTGCAAAACCACAGGGTAAACAGGCTGCGGGCATGGCCGTGACGCTCCGCGGCGGGAACAAAATCGATCGACTTGTCTTCAATAAACGCGGTCTGCTCTGGCTGAGAATTCATATATCCCCCGGTTAACGTGGATTCTTATTTTTTTACAGCGTGTAGGGTGCGAATACGTCGAAAAAAGCGTGCGTTTGCCCCGGCGACATTGCGGTCGCCTGTATCAACGCGATGAAAACAGAGCTGCCGGCGCGACCTGAGATCGCGCCTGATTACGCTGACTCAGCGCATGACGAAGGGATCGTCTATCGGATCGTCACTGGTGCGCAGCCACACCGTCTTGCTGGTGGTGTATTCCAGCGCGGCGTCAATCCCGCCCTCGCGGCCAAACCCCGACTTGCCGTAACCGCCGAACGGCGCCAGCGGCGATACCGCCCGATAGGTATTCAGCCACACCACGCCCACCCGCAGGCGTCGGGTCACCCGATGCGCACGCGTCAGGTTCTGCGTGAAAATGCCGGCCGCCAGGCCATAGGCTGAATCATTGGCAAGCTGAATCGCCTCCGCTTCGTCCCTGAAGGTCAACACCGACAGCACCGGGCCGAACAGCTCTTGCTTTACGCACTCGGCGTCGGGTTGCGCACTGCAGTCGACGATCGTCGGCGGGTAATAAAAGCCCGGTGAATCGATCGCCGCGTGGCCAACCACCAGTTTCGCCCCCTGCTCCAGCGAGCGGCTGACGATGGCGGCGATCCGCTCTTGCTGCTGCCGGGTACAAAGCGGCCCGAACTGGGTGTCCGGGCGATCCGGCGGCCCGATGCGAATACTGCGCACCTTCTCCGTCAGCCGGGCCAAAAACGCGTCTTTGATGCTTTCTGCCACCAACAGGCGCGAACCGGCTACGCAGCTCTGGCCCGACGCGGCGAAAATGGCCGCCACCTGCGCATTCGCTGCGCTGGTCAGATCCGCATCGTCGAAGACGATAAACGGCGATTTCCCGCCCAGCTCCAGCGAGGTGCTGGCGAGGTTTTCCGCACTGCCGCGAACGATGTGCTTTGCGGTTTCCGCGCCGCCGGTAAAGGCGATGTGGTCTACCTGCGGATGCGCCGTCAGCACCGCGCCGCAGTCGGCGGCAAAGCCGGTGATCACATTGCATACGCCGCGTGGAAAACCGGCCTCGTCTATCAGCCTGGCGAACGCCAGCAGCGGCGCCGGCGCGGTTTCCGCCGCTTTGACCACCAGCGTGCAGCCGGCGGCGATCGCCGGGCCGATTTTCACCGCCGCAAGAAACAGCTGGCTATTCCAGGGCACGATCGCCGCCACCACCCCGATCGGTTCGCGACGCACCCAGGTTTCCATGTCAGGTTTGTCGATCGCCAGCACGCTGCCTTCCATCTTGTCGGCCAGGCCGGCGTAGTATCGGTAGTATTCCGCCACATAAGCGATCTGCGCCTGGGTTTCACGGATGATCTTGCCGGTATCCAGCGTCTCCAGCCGCGCCAGCTCGGGAGCGTGTTGCTCCAGCAAATCGGCCAGCCGCAACAACAGCTTGCCGCGCGCGCCGGCGGTCATGTCGCGCCATTCGGCTCCCTGAAACGCCCGATGCGCCGCCGCAACGGCGCGATCCACATCCTGGGCTCGGGCTTCCGCCACCTGCGCCCAGGGTTCACCGGTCGCCGGGTTGAGCGAGGCGAAGGTCGCCGAACCGGCGTCAAACCGGCCGTCGATGTAGAGTTTGAATGATTCCATCAGCGCCTCCGTCAGTGAAATTCCGGCATCACGCAGCGAATGAACCGCTCCAGAGAGGCCTTTTTACGTGCAAAGCTCATGCCGCTGTCGATCCACAACGCAAACTCGTCATAACCCAGCGCCTCATATTTTTTCAGCCGCGTAATGACCTCATTGGCGGTACCGATAGCCAGGTTAGTGCGCATCATCTCGGCGGAATAATAGGTATTGGCGGCGATCTCTTCATCGCTCAGCGGCTGAATCAGCCCTTGCCGCACCGGCCGCTGGTTCTTGAACCAGGCGCCGAAGTAGTGGTAGAAACGGTTGAGCTCTTCCGCCGCCAGGCGGGCGTCCGCCTCGTCTTCCGCCACATAGCCATGCTGCAACAGCATGATCTTCAGCGGCTGCTCGGCGGCGAAGCGTGCACGCGCCTCGTTGAAACAGGTCACCAGCCGCACGATCTCCTCTTCCCCCTGATGCAGCGGCGTCACCTGAACGTTGCAGCCGTTTTGCACCGCAAATTCGTGGCTGTTGGGATCGCGCGCCGCCACCCAAATCGGCGGATGCGGCTGCTGTTTCGGCAGCGGCGAGGAGGTGGTCGCCGGGAACGACCAGTATTCCCCCTGATGGGCATAGTCGCCCTGCCAGAGTTTTTTTACCGCCGGGATCAGCTCGCGCATGCGCTGCCCCGCATCCCAGGCGGTCAAACCGGGCATCAGCCGTTCGTATTCATAGGAATAGGCGCCACGCGCGATACCCAGCTCCAGCCTGCCGCCGGTGATGATGTCGGTCATCGCCGCCTCGCCCGCCAGACGGATCGGGTGGTTGAACGGCGCAATGATGGTGCCGGTGCCGAGCCGCACCCTGGAGGTGCGCCGGGCAATGTCCGCCAAATTGATGAATGGATTCGGCGCGATGGTGAAATTCATGCCGTGGTGCTCACCGGTCCAGATGGCGTGCATGCCGCCGCGATCGGCGATTTCGCAGAGTTCGATCATCTCCTGGTAGAGCTTTTCCTGCGACTCTTCGGGTAACGTTCGTTCCATATGCACGAATAAAGACAGTTTCATCACACTCTCCCGTTCAGCCTCAACCGGCGAATTGCTTGATGGCACCGCTGTGCTCATCGCCATAATAGATACCGTAATTGCCCACGGCGTTTTCTTTGACGAACCGGCCCAGCATCGACCGCAGCGCCGGATCCTTGATCGGCAGCCGCGCCAGCGTCGGCATATCGAACCATTCCGCCGCGCTCAGCTGCGGCGTCAGGCTGCCGGCATAGGTCGGCAGCGCACACAGAAAAACGATGTGCTGCTGGTGCTTCTGCCGGTCGTCATAGACGGAATAGACGAAACCCGGATGGGCGTTGATGCCCAACTGCTGCAGTAAATCTCCCAACGTTTCGCTGACGCTGCGTTTCTCCACCGCGCTGGACGGCAGCTGATAGCCGCCGTCGTTTTGTCGTACCATCACGGCATGCCCTTCAAACTCGATCAGCGCGCTCACCACCACCTGCGGCCCGCCAATCAGCGACTGCGCGTTTTGATAAGGCGTGAAATAGGCGCCGCGGTAATACCCCAGACCGGCGGTGGCGTTGGACTCGAACCCTTCGACCTGGCCGATCAGAATGGCATGGTCGCCGGCATCCACCACCTGATGCAGCGAGCAGTCGAACCACGCCGAACTGTTCTCGATCAGCGGCACCCGCGACGCGCTCCAGCGCCAATCGATCAGCGCAAAGCGGTCTTCGTTCTTTTGCGCAAAAATGGTTGAAGCCTCTTTTTGCTGTTCCGCCAGAATATTGATGGCGAAGTGGCTGCACTGGGTGAAGTGTTCCAGGTTTGCCGAACGTTTATCGATGCTCACCAACAGCAGCGCCGGATCCAGCGACACCGAAGAAAACGAATTGGCGGTGAAGCCAATCGGCCGCCCCTGCTTGTCCACCGAGGTCACAATGGTGACGCCGGTCATAAAGGCGCCGAAAGCGTCGCGCAACTGCCTGCGTTTATCCGCGTCCATTTGCCGCTCCTAAAGTCAAAGGTTGCTCTGCGGTCAGAAAATCGAGCATCAGCGCGTTGACGCGTTGCGCATCGGTCAGACTGACCATGTGTTTGGCGTTCTCAATGATCACCGCGCGCCCGTTCGGTGCGGCCTGCGCCATTTGCCGCGCCATCTCCGGGCTGGAGTTGGCGTCGTGCTCGCCGGTCAATACCAACACCGGGCAGCGGATAAGGTGCCAACGCTGGGCATACACCCGATCGCCGGTAGCAAACGCCTGATACGCGCGGGCGTAGCCCGTGACGTCCACCTGTTGCAACCAGCCACCCACCTGCTGGCGCAGACGCTGTTCGGCGGGATCGGCGCCAAACCACCGGCTCAGCGGCGAGTCGATCTGCGTCTGGCCGCTGGCCAACGCGCTGGCGCGTTGCGCAACCGCGGCACTGGCCTGGGCCGAGCGCTGGAACACGCCGCTCATCACCACGGCGCGTTTGACCCGTTCCGGATAATCGATCGCCAAACCGGCGGTGATCAACGCCCCCATCGAGTGCCCCGCCACCGCAACGCTCGGCGTATCCAGGGTGTTTAAGAAGGCCGCCATCCAGCGCACGTAATCCTCCAGCGTCGCGGCGTGGGCGAAGCCTTCGCTTTCGCCGTGGCCCGGCATATCGACGGCGATGACCCGAAAGTGCGCGCTAAGCGCATCGAGCTGGGGATACCAGGCCTCCGCGTTCATGCCTACACCGTGGATCAACACCAGCGGCTCGCCACGCCCGGCCTCCAGATACCCTACCCGCAGAGCGGGCTCAGACAGCTGCCGGATTGTTCTGATCATGGCCCAGCTCTTTCAGATCCAAATAACGGTTGCCGATACGGTGATGCGGCCGCCCCCCCAGCGCCGCGCCCAATGCGATGACGATTTCGTCGTCGAAAGGCGCGTCGTTGATGTTGAACTGGAATGTCAGGTAGTGCTCGCGGCTGCCTTCGTCGTTTTTCCCCATCATCGGGATCAGGATCGGCGCGTTGGCCGGCCCGCGGGTATTGTTGAACGCCAGATAGCTTTTACCGTTGACCGCCGAGCGGTAGTGGTTGCCGAAATGCAGCGTGTGAATCAGCGCCGAGGCGTGTTCCAACTCACCGCCCAGCCCCACCACCGCGCTTTTGCCGAAGGCTTCCACCCGCTCGCCAGAGCCGGCCTCTTTGAGGATCAAACCGGTCAGCAGCTCACCCAGCACAGGCGCCATTTCTCGAATCTTTGGCGCCAGATCCTCAACAAAGCCTTGACCGGCCCAGGGGTTTTTAATCACCGCCGCCGCCGCGATCATCACCAGCGGTTTGCCCGCCGATTTGCCACCGTCGGCGTAGAGGGTTTCTGTGGAAACCAGAGTCTTACGGATGTCTTGATGCATAAGGGACCTCGAAAAGTAAATCAAATGTTAATCAGATGTCACGAGTCGAGGGTATAACATCGGGCAGATTGGTATGTCAAAATTTGGTATACCATAATACGGTATTCTTATTTTCATCTAAGAGTAAAGGGAAATTGAAAATAACCGATATTAATCAAAATATTAATAAATCTGCGTGGACTTTGGCCGGGGGCGAAACGCCGGCCACGACCGCTTCCGCTCAGCGGCCGGTGCCCGTGCCGAACCCGTTGAGCCAGCGGGTATCGGCAACGAAAAGCGTTTTTTTTAGGCTATCTTTCGATTTTGTGAGCTGCTGCAACATTCGCCGTTTTAGCGATGCGGCGCGAAATCGGCCGCCGTTGCTTTGCAGGTTGGAAAGATGTTAATAGTACCGGGCAAACGGGAATACGCGTCGTTATCCGGATTAATGATGATCCACAAAAAATAGAGACAATTATGGTTCAGGCGTCATTGAAGATTGAGAATGCACCGGTCACCTTGCGCGAATTGGCATTGGCGAAAATTAGGCAGGCGATTATCTCAGGGTATTTTCAGGCCGGCGATCGTTTGGTGGAACGCAGCCTGTGCGAGGAGCTGGGCGTCAGCCGCAGCGTGGTGCGCGAGGTGATCCGTTATCTCGAAGCGGAGGGGCTCATTGAAACACTCGGCAAGAAAGGGCCGATTGTCGCTATTCTGACCTGGGAAATTGCCGAGCAGATTTATACTATTCGTCTGCTGCTTGAACAGGATGCCGCTCACGACTGCGCTTTGAAAGCCGGGCCGGAAGATAAAAAGAAACTGCATGAAAAATTAATTGCGATTAATCAGGCTTCGGCCGGGCAGGACGATATTCAGCGCGTTGAGGCGTCGCAGGCCTTTTATGAAACCATTTTCCAGGTGGCCCATCACGCCATCGCCTGGGAAATCGTTCAACGCCTGAATAGCCGCATCAGCCGCCTGCGCGCCCTGACCCTGAAAACCCCGGAGCGCCAGCTGGCCGGTTTCGAGCGCATGACGCGGATCTATCACGCCATCGAACAAAACAATCCGACACAGGCCAGGCAAGAAGTCATCGATCACCTGACCGAGGCCGCCGCGCTGGCCAAGCGCATTCTGCAACAGGAGCCCTGAGATGCCCGCTTACTGGATTGCCCATGTCACCGTGAAAGATCCGCAGCAATATCAGCATTATATGGATTTGGCGCCTCAGGCGTTTCGCCAGT
Source organism: Serratia sp. CY84636 (assembly GCF_052166245.1). Lineage (NCBI taxonomy): Bacteria > Pseudomonadati > Pseudomonadota > Gammaproteobacteria > Enterobacterales > Yersiniaceae > Serratia > Serratia sp. CY84636. The sequence goes on along the minus strand of NZ_JBJNOX010000002.1, from coordinate 698,497 downwards.
TCAACGCCCGTTTTCTCGCCCGCGGCGAACAGGCGCAAACGCTGGAAGGCCCGGCGTTTGTGAAACATGTGCTGATCGAATTCGACGACTACGCCACCGCCCTGGCCTGCTACCATTCACCGGCCTATCAGCTGGCGAAACAACAGCGGCGCCACGTAGCGGAAGCCATGATTACCATCGTCGACGGCTTGCCGACCTCCCCATAAAAGCCCCCCACCGTTACGGCGGAGGCTGGGTGGCGTGAGGTGGGATAACCGCCGGGTCAGGCCGGCGTTTTCCGCTAGTTATTTCTCTTCAGGATCTTTCCCGTCTCGGCCCAGATTTGACTGCGGTAATGATCGTCTTCCTGAGAGAAGAAAAGTACAGTCAGCCCTTCCTTGTCTAACAATGCAATGCCATCGGGTGCAGGACGCCACGCCACTGGCTCTTGCGGCAAGACGTCGGGCGTGCAATCAGACAAAAATTTTAGGCTATAGCCGCCGGCCGATTCCACACCCTCCGTGTTGAGCTGTACAACACAGGACTTTGATTTATCGCTGACCGTCCACTGCCCGGATAGCGTTTCGGCAGAAGGTAAAACCAGACTGCTTGCCATAGAGGCTCCTGAAAACAAGAATATTATTCCGACAAGAATAGATTTACACATAGCTGGCCCATGCAAAACGGTGGGCATCATCGCCCACCGTTGCCGTTTTATACGATAAAGTCAACAGCGACGTCAGCCTGCCCGACGATGTGCACCAGGAAGTCTGGATTTGCACCGCCATGGATGTTGAAGGCCAGTTCGCTCAGATTGCTTTGGGTATCATAGGACACCAGCGCCTCACCGGCCTGCCCGCTGAAATGATCGACAAACTGAATAAAATCACTGCCTTTATCGCCTTGGTTGAAGAAGGACAGATCGATCTTGTCCTTGCCTGACTCAAAGTCCCAAATTGTATCAGGAGCCCGAACAGGCGAGTCATTCAGGTCAGAGAAGACAAAAATGTCGTTACCTTGCCCTCCCCACAATTGATCCTGGCCCGCCCCACCGTAAATAACATCGTTACCGGCGCCGCCTTTGAGCACATTGTCTGCGTGATTTCCAACAATGACGTCATTACCTGCTCCCCCTATCGCGTTTTCGATGGTGGCGCCGGCAGCGATGGAAACATTCCCTTTTAATCCACCGACGTCGGAGAAAGCGCCTTCGTTCAAATTGATACGTTGATTTTGGCTATACCCCGAAAAATCGAGGGTATCATTGCCACCTGCATCCCAAACAGACATCACCAGCTTGTCGTGGCTGTCCTTGAGCGTATAGAAGTCTCGGCCTGTATTTGAATTAAACCCGTAAACGGTGTCGCCGGTTCGGGTAGTCATGTTGGCGCCGTAAAGATGCTGGATGGCCGCGATATCATCAACCAGCGGTGCAGCAGCATAGTAATGGCCATGATCCGCGTTGGTAATGGATTCATTCCAGTAACTCATTACGCTAAACTGCCGGGTATCTTCGGCGTAAACTGCCTTAGTATAATTTGGGCTGCCTTGCCCCGCATTATAAGTGCCCGGGTGATCTAACCCGAGAGTATGGCCAACTTCATGGGTAATGGTTAAGCGGCCGTAATTACCTAGCTCAGGATGCAAATTTTCGGAGTGATTCTTAATGTTGTACCAACTTTGCCCATCAGAATTGTACCCTCTGTAATCATTGCCATTATATGAGTAAGGTTTCAAGGCATACGCTTGTCCCGTCCCCTCATAATTCCCAAAGGTAATATTGGAAGGTTGACCTGAAGCAACTTCGACAAATTTGATGTTGGCAACATCGGCCCAGGATTGTAAAGACAGCTTCGCCTGTTCTTGCTGCTGTTGCGTGAACGCACTCAGCCCCGTATCACGTTCCGGGGAGCGGTGGCCCAGGTTCAGTTCGTTATAATCCCAATCCGGGAAGGAATAGGTCACCGTCGCCTCTTTTCCCGTGACGTGAACGCCATTCCAGGTTTTATCGCCGCGCGCTATCTGCAACCCCGCCTCATTTATGTCATAAGACGGTTTGTTATTTATCGTCAGGCCATTCCCGCGTTCATGGTAGTGAATAAGATCGTTAACACTGTCCCAACCCGTTTCGTTTCCATTCATGGTATTACCCATAACTTTCTCCACAAAGTAGCTAGTATTAATATGACATCCGAAATGTCTCTTAGGGATAATCAAAATCCGGAGAATAGCGATAACCCGATACGCCCACTCTTTTTCCTATCCCTTTACACCCAGAGAGTAAATTTACTTTTAACTACCCGAGCCTCCTTACCCATGATTGATAACTGATGCAACTGCATGAGATCGCGATGTGTCCGTGCAAAATGCGCGAAAGTAACAGGCCGCATTGATCCGGCAAGGGTGTGATTCCAGTGTCTGCGCGTTGAGGCTAAGTTGAGATGTCGCTCAAGAGGTCTAATGACAACGGCCGTCCGATGCATTGCCTCGTTGCCAGAGACCACATCAGACAGGCTCTTGTGCTGTGAATCTGGTCTGTTATCCGAACGGTTACCCGGAGATAATTGCGTGAATGCATTTGCGCCACCATCCAGTTTTGCTAATGATTATCATTCGCGAGGCTATCTCACGCGTAAGCAAAGTGTCAACAGATGAAACAAAACATTTCTTGATTTGCATCATGATTTTTCCGCTAAGCCCCAGTAAACGGGCGCTGCAGAGTGCATAAAATGGCGTTCACCCCCGGCTGGACTGCGGTTTTTGTCAGTATTACCGCATAGAGCGGGCAGAATAGCGCCAGGGAGTACATCATGGCGACTGAACATTTAGCCCTATAGAAACATCAAGAATGGTTAATTTTCACGACAACAACACACCGTGGTCCGATCACTTATTTTTCGCTGCAATATAAGGGGGGCTTATAAATAACAGGAGTATTCCTAATGCGTTCACGCTGGATGTATTCCATGCTAGCGGGCTTATTTTTAGCCGCACCCGCTGGCTATTCCCAATTTCATTGGCAAGACTATATTGAAAGAAGCTCTGCTATAGAGCGAGAATATGGGTAATTTTCCGAGGAAAGGCCGCATGACCCTGTTGCCCAAGCAAACCAATAACAAAAATCCGATTACTCTCTATAGCGAAATCGTAGACGACTTGCCCGGTCTGATTTGCTTCGGCAACCGCCTTGGCGGCTACTTTAATAAACAGTGGCGCGACTATACCGGCGCAATGACCGGTGAGCACGGCGCCGCTGACTGGCTCGATGCCCTTCACCCCGACGATCGCGAGCGGCTGGCGGCACAATGGCGCCAGGCGATCGTGGCCCTCTCCTCGTTCGCCGGCGAGGCACGCCTGCGCGATCGCAGCGGCACCTACCGTTGGTTTATGCTGGCGTTTAACGCCCGGCAGGACGGCATGGCGCTGGAGCCCAGCTGGTACCTCACGGCGACCGACATCCATCCGCAAATGCTGCAGCGCCAGAAAAATGTTCAGACGCTCTCTATCCAGCAAGACATGCTGGACGCCAGTGTCGACTGCATCAAAGTGATCAATCACGACGGCACGCTGCGCCACATGAACCGTTCCGGCAGCCTGGCGCTCGGTCTTGATCCGGCGCAAAAAGAGTTTGGCATGCCCTGGCTGGGCCTGCTGTCACCCGAGATCCGGCGCCGCGGCCGCAAGGCGCTGCGCAGCGTCAGATCAGGAAAAAATGCGCGCTTCACGGGATTGAGCGTGACGCCGCAGGGTAAAAAACAGCATTGGGACAACATTCTCACGCCGGTCAGCGACGAACGCGGTACCGTGGCCGAGATCTTGTGCGTCTCGCGTGACGTGACTTCGCAACGCGTGATGGAACAACGTCTGTTGCTCGCCAGCGAATATGACGAATTGACCGGCCTGCCCAATCGGCGCTTATTCAAGAAGAAACTGAAGCAAGAGATGAAGCGCGCCCTGCACGGCAACAAGTCGCTCGGGCTGATGCTGCTGGATCTTGACCACTTCAAGCTGGTGAACGACACGCTGGGCCACGCGGCGGGCGATCATCTGCTGCGGGTTTTGGGCAAAAGGCTCAGCATCTGCATGAATACGCACTCGTTCGTCTCTCGCCTCGGCGGCGATGAGTTCGCCGTCGTGATCAGCGACGTCGAAAACGAGCAGGATATTTTCCGCATCGCCAACAAGTTTCTGCTGCAGCTGGAGACGCCGATCACTCACGGCGGCAAGACGCTGCATTGCGGCATGAGCATCGGTGGCGCCATCTATCCCAAAGACGCCCGCGACGCTTCGGAACTGATGAAATGCGCCGATACCGCGCTGTATGAGCTGAAAGACGGCGGCCGCGGCGGCATCTATATGTTCGACCGTAAGATGATGGACAAGGCGCGCGCCCGCGCCAGCCAGCTCAACTACGCGCGCCAGATCGTGCGCGACAACTGCATCCGCCCCAGCTACCAACCGAAGGTCAGCCTCATCGACGGCAGCATCGTCGGCTTTGAAGCCTTACTGCGCTGGCACTGCCCGATCAACGGCGTGCAGCTGCCGGCGACGGTGAGCGAGGCGTTCAACGACTACGAGCTGGCGACCAAAATCAGCGAAGCCATGCAGCTGAAGGTCTTCGCCGATATCGCCCGCTGGCGCGCGGCCGGCGTGGCGGTGCGGCCCATCTCGCTGAACGTGTCGCCGATCGAGTTTTTACGCGACAACTACGCCGAAACTTTCCTGCAGCGCCTGCTGAAATTCAGCATTCCCCACCACCTGATCGAACTGGAAGTGACCGAGCACGCGTTCAACAAACACGGCTCGAAGTACGTGCTGCGCGCGTTGCAAATGCTCAAGGAGATGGGCATCCGCATCGCGCTGGACGACTTCGGCACCGGCCACTCCTCGTTCAGCCATATCATGGATTATCCGCTGGACTGCATTAAGCTGGACTGCGACTTCGTTCAACGTATGAATACCGAACCGGCGATCCTGGCGATCGTGGAAAGCATCGGCATCCTCGGTCAAAAGCTGTCGATCGATATCATCGCCGAGGGCGTGGAAACCGAGCAACAGCGGCAAACGCTGTGCGAAGCCGGTTTCCATATTGGCCAGGGTTTTCTGTTCAGCCGGGCGGTGGAATCCCAGCGAGTGCCCGAGCTGCTGCAGGCGATGCCGCAATCTGTCGAGGGCCGTTAAGCGCCCTGCCGTTCGCTGAACGGCGCCAGCTGCATGCCGGCAAGCGTCACCACGCAGACGACCGCGCCGGCGTAAAAGGTGGAGGCGGAACCGAACAACTCCCACAGGGTTCCGGCCCCGAGACTCGCCAGCAGCAGCGCCACGCCGCTGACCAGGTTGAACATGCCGAACGCGGTGCCGCGCAGGTGCGCCGGCGCGGTGTGCGCCACCATCGCCGCCAACAGCCCCTGCGTCATCCCCATGTGCACGCCCCACAGCGCCACGCCAAACAGCACGCCCGCCCAATGATCGCTCAGCGCCAACACCACATCGGCGGCGATCAGCACCAGCAAACCGGTCTTTAACATCCCTTCATGACTCATACGATCGGACAGTTTACCGAACGGATAAGCCGAGCAGGCGTAGACCAGGTTCATGGCGACCATCACCAGCGGGATCAACGCCAGCGGCGTGCCGCCCTGCTGCGCCTTCAGCACCAGAAACGCCTCACTGAAGCGCGCCAACGTGAAGACGGCGCCGATGCCCACCACCCACCAATAGCCGCGCCCCAGCAGCCGCAGATTGGCGCGGGTAATCGGGTGGGTTCGTTTGTCGGTTATCGCGGCGGCCAGCTCTTTCAGGCCGAAGAACAGCAGCGCGATGGCCAGCGCCGCCGGGATCGCCGCCACCCAGAAGATGGCGCGAAAATCGTTGTGCCACAGCAGCATCAGGCCGACGGCCAGCAGTGGCCCTAAAAAGGCACCGACGGTATCCAGCGACTGGCGCAGCCCAAAGGCCGCGCCGCGAATTTCCGGCGGCGTCACGTCGGCCACCAGGGCGTCGCGCGGCGCCCCGCGGATGCCTTTGCCCACGCGATCCAGCAGGCGTGCGCTCATCACCATGCCGGACGACGAGGCGATGGCGAAAAACGGTTTGCTGATGGCGCCCAGCCCGTAGCCGAGCAGAGCCAGCCCTTTACGCTTGCCGAGGTAATCGCTGAGCACGCCTGAGAACACCTTGACGATCAATGCCGTCGCCTCCGCCAGCCCTTCTATCAACCCGATGACGATCACGCTGACGCCGAGCGTCGTCGCCATAAACAGCGGCAGCAGGCTGTGGATCATTTCCGAGGAAACATCCATCAGCAGGCTCACGCCGCCCAAGACCCATACGCCGCGCGGTATGCGGCCCAACGTAGCGAAACGCGACAGCATGGTTCATCCTCGGTGTCTCAGCGCCGGCGGCGCATCATGATTTTTCCAAGATTGGTTAGTGAATTTTGTTCGTTCACAGACCTGTGGCCTTCAGAGATAGTGCAACGACCCTGTGACAATCCTAATAATGAAGGTAATTAACATAATGATAGATAGCAAAAAGATGATAGTGATGGTGGCGCTGCTGAGTTTTTCCGCCGCTGCCGCGCCAGGGGTGGATATCGTCGCCAACGAAACCCCGATCCATACGGTGAAGAACGCCGAGGCTGTCGCCAAAATCCCCGCCGGTTTCAAGTTCGTGGAGCCCGGTACGCTGACGGTGGCCATTTCCCTGCTGGGCAGCGGCCCACCGTTCGGCCTGTACGCGCGCGACAATAAAACGGTGATCGGCAGCGAGGCGGACATCGCACGCCTGGTGGCCGACGGTTTGGGGTTGAAACTCAAGCTGGTGCCCACCTCGTGGGAAGACTGGCCGCTGGGGGTGGCCTCCGGCAAATATGACGCCGCGGTGTACAACATCACCGTGACCAACGAACGCAAGACCAAATTCGATTTCGCCACCTATCGCCAGGATACGCTGGGGTTCTACGTCAAATCCGACAGTAAAATCACCCAGATCAACACCGCGCCGGATATCGCCGGCAAAAAGATCATCGTCGATTCCGGCACCAATCAGGAAGCGGTGCTGCTGGCCTGGGACAAGGAGAACCGCGCCAAGGGACTGGCGCCGCTGCAACCGGTGTACGTCACCGACAAGGCCGCCTCCACGCTGGCCATTCAGTCCGGCCGCGCCGACGCCACCTTCGGGCCCAACGTCTCCGGCGCTTACCAGGCGCGGCTGACCGGCAAAACCCGGCTGGTAGGCATCGTGCCCGGCGGTTGGCCGAAAACCGCCAACATCGCCGTCACGCTGAAGAAAGGCAACGGCCTGGTGGACGCGGTGCAGGCATCGCTCAACAGCGCCATCGCCAACGGCAGCTATCTGCAGGTGCTGGATCGCTGGGCGGAGAGCGACGAGAAGATCGCCCATTCCGAGATTAACCCGCCGGGACTGGGGGATTGAGAGAGCAACAGGCCCCGTACTGCGGGGCTTTGATGAACCGCTCGATACTATGCCTGTCGAATATTCCCAGATAGCCCTCTATTTGTTTTGTTTGTCTTGCCTGCTACCTAAAACTTTTTCCTGTTAATCGCTACCGATCCTCCACCTTCCATTACCGTTAATTTTCAGACAGTTTTGTGCCAAAAACAACACAAATGATAATTATTATCAATTATTGAGTTCTGACCTAGCCGCATGTAGATTCCCATTTACTGTTTATTAATACAGTATTTTATTGCTAACATCTAAGGAATCAACATGAAGAAACACAGTTCAACTATCAATTATGATCCCTACCGTTACAACGGTGGCATAGCGCCTGAAGCGGGTCTGGTCTGGAGCGGTGAAAGTTGGGGATGGCCGACTACCGGCATCAGCATTGGTGGTGCGGAAGAAACTCTGGTTGTCTGGCCAACAGGTGACACATCACTTTCCGAAGAAACCAAAGATCTGTTGGATAACGACATTTGCTTGGTTTGTGGTAAGAAAAACTGTCCCTATATCAAAACGGAAAAGTCATACCAATTGTTGCGCGATGCGATAAGAGCCGGTGATATGAAGACTGCAAAAAAAATCCACATGACCAAATTCGCGCAATTTAGCGGTATGAATCGAGCAAATTTCGCCGATGCGTTGAAAAAAAAGCGAGAAGCCCAAGAGAAAAGAGACAAAGAGTTTTTGTTATCTGCATCGGCTATCGTTGCCGACTCAGCCAAAGAAATCGCTCAGCATCTCGGCAATCGCTATCAAAACTTCGCCAATGAGATCGCGAGCGATATTAAAAACTTCCAGGGCAAGAGAATACGCACCCTTGATGACGCAATGAAATCACTAGAAAAAGTGCTGGCTAATCCCAACATGAAGGTTAAACCTGCAGATAAAGAAGCGTTGCTCAATGCCTGGCGAAATATTAATGCCAATGACATGGCAAGCAAGCTGAGTAACGTTGGCAAGTTTTTCAAAGTGGCAGATGCAGCAATGAAAGTAGAGAAAATTCGGGAGAAAAGCCTGGCAGGTTATGCCACGGGCGACTGGAAGCCCCTGTTGCTTGAAGTTGAATCCATGGCCATTAGTGGACTGGCTTCTGGTGTCGCGTTAGGGATATTGGCCACGACTCTCTCTTTATTTTCTTTGTCAGGATTAGTGCTGACAGCGCTCACCTTTGCCGGCATCATCGCGATTAGCCTGTTAAGTTCGCTCATCGACGACAAGTTGGTGGATAAACTTAATCGCGAGCTCATTCCTTCGGCTTATTAAGCACATCAGGCGGCAATTGCCGCCTTTTTCTTTGGTTTCATTCCGCCGCCGCTTTCTGCCTTCCCAGCTTGCGGTACAGCGTGCTGCGCGAAACGCCGAGCGCCTTCGCCGCCCGGCTGAGATTGCCGCCCGCCGTGTCGATCGCCGCCTGCAGATCCTCCTGGCCGGTATCGGCGCTCTCCTGGCGCGGCGCCAGCACCGCGATGGACTGCGGCAGATCGTCCAGAGTGAGCACCGCATGATCGTCCGCCAGCGCCAGCAGCACCTTGAGCGTACTCAACAGCTGCCGCACATTGCCGGGCCACGGGTAGCGCGCCAGCATCGCCAGCGCCTCCGGCAGCAGGCGAATGTCGCGCCGCTCGCCGCCCAGCTCTCGCCACAGCTGCAAAATGAAGGCTTCCAGCTGCGCCCGCTCTCTGAGCGGCGGAATGCGCAGGCTGTATTCCTGTATGCGGTACAGCAAATCCTCGCGAAATGCCCCCGCCTGTACCTGCCGATGCAGATCGTGGTGTGTGGCGCAGACCAGCGCGAAATCGACCGGATAAGCGCTGCGGCTGCCGAGCGGCGTGACCGTTTTTTCCTGTAACACCCGCAGCAGCCGCGTCTGCAGGCCCGCCGGCATGTCGCCGATTTCATCGAGGAACAGCACGCCGCCGTCCGCCTCGCGGATCTTGCCGATATAGCCTTTCGGGTTGGCGCCGGTAAACGCCCCCGGGGCATAGCCGAACAGCTCGGACTCGATCAGCGGCTCAGGCAGCGCCGCGCAGTTGATCGCCACGAAGTTGCCGTTACGCCAGCGGCTCTCTTGAAACAGGTGTCGGCTGAAGTGCTCCTTGCCGCAGCCGGTTTCACCGGTCACGCACAGGGAAAGGCCGGCGTTGAGAATGCGCAGCGCTTTCTGATGCTGCTCGTCATGCCTTTGCGCCGGCGGTGCAGAACGCAGGGCGCTGACGCGGCGCTGCGGCGCCTCAAGCAGCGAATAATAATGCCGTTGATTGCCGGCCAGCGTCTGGTGCGGTGCGCCGGAGGGATGTCGCAGCAGGTCGGGGAACAGCTGGGCGAACTCAACCGCGCCGAATGCGACCGGTGAAAGCTGGAACTCCAGCATCGCCAGCCGATTGGCGGCGACCAGCACTTCGTCGTGAAACACCAGCAGCAGCTCCTGCGCGCTGCCTAGGCTCCCGGCGTCGGCGTGCAGGCGCAGCGTCCAGTGACGATCGGCGATCGCACTTCTGACCCAGCGGTGTTCGATATGTCGCACCGCCTGCATGATCAGGTGCTGTGCATCGCGATACGGCTGCTGCGCGGGCGCGGAAAGATCCAATATCCCGGCAATGTGGCCATCCGGCCGGTAGATCGGCGCGGCGGTGCAGTTCAATCCGGCATTTTGGTTGAGATAATGCTGGTCGCCGCGCACTTCGCAGAACGCGCCCAGCGCCAGCGCGGTGCCGATGGCGTTGGTGCCCCGCTCCGCTTCTCCCCACGGGTTGCCCGGCGCCAGCGCAAAGCGCGATGCCTTATGCAGAAAATCGGTGTTGCCGCGGGTTTCCAGCACCAGCCCGTCGGCGTCGGCAATGACCACAATGGCGGGCTGGCGCGTAATTTGCGCGCCCAGCTGCTCGATCAGCGGCTGCACCCGTTGCGGCACCCAGTCGTTGCGGCTACGCCGCTCTTCGAGCAACCCGGCTTTGATGAACGAGATATGCTGGTCGGCGCGCGCCAGGCCGTAGCCCCGGCTGCGCTGCCAGGATTCCGCCAGCGGGTGGGTCAACAAACTGGCGCCCTCAGTGGGCAAGCGGTCGTCAGGCAACATGCGTTTCTCCCCCGTTCGCGAGTGTTGCAAATATGTATCACAGATGTGTATCAGGCGTTGCGACACGGGACACAAAAAATCATCGCCGGCGGCGGAACCGCTCGATTCGCCAAGTCACATCCGTTTTTAACATGCTAATAAATAAGATCTTTTAACGAGCATCTTCGCCATGCATCAATCTGGCACGGGGCGTGCTTCTCCCTGCTGCGGCGGCATGCCGCACTCACAGGCGCAGCGCAATAGCGCCGGTTATCATCTGCAGAGAGGTGCTTCACATGAAATATGTCCACCCCGGTTTGCCTGGCTCGCTGGTCTCGTTCCGCAAACGCTATGGCAACTACATTGGCGGCAAATTCGTCGAACCGGTATCCGGCAACTACTTCACCAACACCTCGCCGGTGACCGGCCAGCCGATCGCCGAATTCCCGCGTTCCGACGCCAAAGACATCGAACTGGCGCTCGACGCGGCGCATGCGGCGGCGGACGCCTGGGGCAAAACCAGCGTGCAGGAGCGCTCCAACGTGCTACTGGCGATCGCCGATCGCATCGAGTCGCGGCTGGAGATGCTGGCGCTGACCGAAACCTGGGACAACGGCAAACCGATCCGCGAAACCCTGAATGCCGATCTGCCGCTGGCGGTCGACCATTTCCGCTACTTCGCCGGTTGCCTGCGCGCGCAGGAAGGCACCGCGGCAGAGATCGACCAGAACACCGTGGCCTACCATATCTATGAGCCGTTGGGCGTAGTCGGCCAGATCATTCCGTGGAACTTCCCGCTGCTGATGGCCGCCTGGAAACTGGCGCCGGCGCTGGCGGGCGGTAACTGCGTGGTGCTGAAACCGGCGGAGCAGACCCCGCTCGGCATCAGCGTGCTGATGGAAGAGATTGGCGACCTGCTGCCACCGGGCGTGCTCAACGTGGTGCAAGGCTTCGGCGCCGAGGCCGGCGAAGCGCTGGCGCGCAGCAAACGCATCGAGAAGATCGCGTTCACCGGTTCCACACCGGTCGGCCGCCACATCCTCGCCTGTGCGGCAGAGAACATCATCCCCAGCACCGTCGAGCTGGGCGGAAAATCGCCGAACATCTATTTTGAAGACATCATGCAGGCGGAGCCGGAGTTTATCGACAAGGCGGTTGAGGGGCTGGTGCTCGGCTTCTTCAACCAGGGTGAGGTATGCACCTGCCCTTCACGCGCGTTGATCCAGGAATCCATCTACCCGCAGTTTATGGAGAAAGTGCTGGCACGCATCGCCACCATCCGCCAGGGCGATCCCTTCGATACCGAGACCATGATCGGTGCCCAGGCGTCAAAACAGCAGTATGACAAGATCCTGTCCTACATCGACATCGCTAAAAACGAGGGAGGAAAAATCGTGGTGGGTGGCGAACCCGCCCAGCGTGGCGACGAAGTGCAAAACGGGTTCTACCTGCAGCCGACGTTGATTACCGGCAATAACAGCATGCGTTTCTTCCGCGAGGAGATCTTCGGGCCGGTGATTGGCGTCACCACCTTCAAGGATGAGGCTGAGGCTCTGGCGCTGGCCAACGACACCGAGTTCGGGCTGGGCGCCGGGCTGTGGACCCGCGACATCAATCGCGCCTATCGCATGGGCCGCGCGATCAAAGCCGGGCGCGTGTGGACCAACTGCTATCACCTGTACCCGGCGCACGCCGCGTTCGGCGGCTACAAGAACTCCGGTATCGGGCGTGAAACCCACAAGGCGGCGCTGTCGCACTATCAGCAGGTGAAAAACCTGCTGGTCAGCTACGACGCCAAACCGCTGGGCCTGTTCTGAACCGGGCATAACAACAAGAAGGCCACCCGCGGGTGGCCTTTTTTGTTCGCGTGGCTTACTTCGCCATGCTGAGATCGATCACCATGCGACCGCGAATGGTGCCCGCCTTCATCTCGTCGAAGATGGCGTTGATATCGCCCAGTGGACGTTTGGTCACTTTCGGCGTCACTTTGCCTTCGGCGGCGAACTGGAACGCCTCCTTCAGATCTTCGCGCGTGCCCACCAGCGAACCCACCACCTGAATGCCGTCCAGCACCAGGCGCGGAATGCTCAGATCCATGCTCTCCGGCGGCAGCCCCACCGCCACCACTTTACCGCCGGCGCGCACCGCATTGACCGCCGAGTTGAAGGCGGCTTTCGCCACCGCCGTCACCACCGCCGCGTGAGCGCCGCCGGTTTGCTGCTGAATGATCTCCTCCGCATTTTGCGTTTTGGAGTTGATGGTCAGATCGGCGCCGATCTGTTTGGCGAATTCCAATTGGCCATCGTTGACGTCGATGGCGATCACTTTGGCGTTAAACACGTTCTTGGCGTACTGCAACGCCAGGTTGCCTAGACCGCCCAGACCATAGATGGCGATCCACTGCCCCGGCTTGATATCGGAAATTTTCACCGCCTTGTAGGTGGTAACCCCGGCGCAGGTGATGCTGCTGGCGGCGAAAGAATCGAGCCCGTCCGGCACTTTCACCGCGTAGTCCGCCACCACGATGCACTCTTCCGCCATGCCGCCGTCAACGCTGTAGCCGGCGTTCTTCACCGAACGGCACAGGGTTTCGTTGCCACTGACGCAGTATTCGCAATGGCCGCAACCCTGGTAAAACCAGGCGACGCTGGCGCGGTCACCCACTTTTAACGAGGTGACGCCCTCACCGACGGCGGAGACCACGCCGATACCCTCATGCCCCAACGTAATGCCCGGCACCTCGCCGAAATCGCCGTTTTTCACGTGCAAGTCGGTGTGGCACACCCCGCAACACTCCATCTTCAACGCCGCCTCGCCGTGCTTCAGCGGGCGCAGCACTTTATCCTGAATGTCTACGGTATGGTTTTTCGTCACTACGGCAGCTTTCATGGTGTTTTCCTTAGCAGAATGGGAAGTACAGTTGTTAATGTAGTGACTGTATTCAGTGAGGGCAAGCGCCGCGTGTTTTGTGTAAAAACAAATAATTAAATATGAATCAGCATGATTATTTCATAAAAAACAATTAACAGACGGCGCGATCTCATTCGGATTGACAGCCGCCCCGGCGGCGGCGGATGATAAAAAAAAGGGTCAGGTCGCCTACGTGTCATCAACGAGACACGATCGGACCACCAACGCAAAATGAAGGGGCAACTACACATGTTCTCCAAAATACAGTTCCGCTGGTGGAGCGCGCCACTGGCGGTGCTGCTTACCGTTGCGCTCTTTATGGCGCTGGATAGCTGGGGCCTACCCCTGGGGGGGAGTGGCTTGTTGCGTTCGTTGCTCGTGAGCGGCGTCTGCGTTATTTTGCTGTATGGCATCAACCGGATCGCCGCAAAACAAACATCCAACCGCTGACACCACGCCCCTGCTGCCGGCGCCGATGATTTCTGTCTATTCCGCCTGAAATTTTGCTGTTTGACTCATGCCTTGAATCGATTAACAGGAATTTTGAGGTAGTGCTGCCCGTCATCTTCGCAATCAGGCAGAACGCCGCCGCGAATATTGACCTGCAGCGCCATCAGCATGAGTTCCGGGTGAGGCAGCGTCGCGTCCCGCTGCTTTCTTTGCGCAATAAACCGGGATTTATCCATGTTGACCACCCAGGGATTGTTCTCGCGCTGCTCTCTCACGGTGCTTTCCCAGCGGGCCTCACGCCCCGCCGGGCGGTAATCATGGCCAGTAAACAGGCGGGTATCCGCCGGCAGGCTCAAGATCCGCTGCAATGAATCCCACAAGGCCTCCGCATTGCCGCCAGGGAAATCGGCCCTTGCCGTGCCGCTGTCCGGCATGAAAAACGTATCGTGGATAAACGCCGCATCCGCAATGTAGTAAGTGACGGACGCCAGCGTGTGTCCGGGAGACAGTAAGACTTCAGCGCGCAGGTTGCCGATGAAAAAGACGTCCCCATCTGCAAACAGCGCATCCCAGACGGTATTGGCGGCAGGCAGGTCTTTTAAATTATAGATCTCTTCCCATATCTCCCGCACGGCGGTAATTTTTTCACCGATGCCGATGAAGGCGCCGGTTTTCTGCGCCAGCCAGGTGGCGGCCGAAAAATGATCGGCGTGCGGGTGCGTATCCAACACCCAGGCCACACCCCACCCCCGCTGACGGATAAAATTCAGAATATCGTTGGCCTGTTGATGCGAGACCGTGCCCGATCGGCGGTCAAAATCCAGCACCGGGTCGATAATCGCACAGCGGCGCGCCTCGGGATCGGCAACCACATACTGCAGGCTGCCGCTTTCCGGCTCATAAAACGCGTGAACTTCCGCAGTGGCCCGCACGGACCGATGCTTGCCATACCAGCTGAGCACCTTATCGGCGTCCGCGCCGTATTCGTCGCATTGGCGGCGAAATTGCGCTTCATCTATCTGACCTTCGCGCAGCGCATACAGCAGGGAAAGGCCGGCAGAGCGAGCCCCGCTTCTGCAGTGCGCCAAAGTCTTCTCGCCTTGTCGCAGCAAAAACTGGAAGGTGTAAACGGTCTCCCAGGTCAGCGTATCGAACGTATAAGGAAGAT
Source organism: Serratia sp. CY84636 (assembly GCF_052166245.1). Classification (NCBI taxonomy): domain Bacteria; kingdom Pseudomonadati; phylum Pseudomonadota; class Gammaproteobacteria; order Enterobacterales; family Yersiniaceae; genus Serratia; species Serratia sp. CY84636. Next base: position 683,465 of record NZ_JBJNOX010000002.1, on the reverse strand, counting down.
AGACGTAACGCATCCCCTCTTGTTCAGCCAACGCTTTCTCTTGCTGATGGTCAAGATACTCCCCCGGTTCTTCGTCCGGCCGATTGTTGACGATAAGGCGGTAGCCCTGTTGAGACAGCGCCTTGAAATCACGCGTTTCAGGCGCGCCCGAAAAGGAGAGCTGAGGGTGGTAAGTGCGGATGTGCATGTTTTTTTCCTTCCGTTTCATAGGCTTTTAAATAACATATACAGGGCCAGCGCCAGGAGCATAAGGGCATAGAGCACATTGATGATGTCCTCGCGTTTTTTCAGGCGCTCGGCGAGCGCTACCCCCACCACGCCGCCCAGAACACCGCCGACGATGAGCCAGCACGTAATCGCGATCGAGACCTTTCCGGACATGGCGTAGCTGGCGCTGGTCGACAGCCCCATGGCCGCCACGACCACCAGTGAGGTTGCTACCGCTTCAACCATCGAGAAGCGGAAAAACCAGACCAGCGCCGGCACAACCAAAAATCCGCCGCCGATGCCCAGAAAGCCCGCCAGCCCGCCCAGGGCCAGGATGCTGGGCCATACGATGGCGGGATGAATGGCAACATGGGGGGACGGCAAGGGGGACCCTGCAAGGTGATTTCTTTTCAGCGTCAATCCGGCGACAACCAGCATCAACACGGAGAACGGCAGGGTTAAGTAGTGCCCGTCCGTGATTTTTCCCATCTGAGATCCCGCCAGCGCGCCCATGACAGCAACCAGCGAAACGACAAGCCCGGTCTGCCACCTGACGTTGCCTTTGGCAGCGTGCGCTGCCAGGTTGATCAGCGCGTTAATGGCTACCGACATGGCGCTGGTTCCTATAATCAAATGCGTATCCGGCACTTTCACCATATACAGCAATAACGGCACGCAGACGATTGATCCGCCGCCGCCGGTCAGGGCCAGGAGGAATCCCACAATTCCCCCGGTGACCACTAACAGCATCACGATATAAAAACTGAAATGGAAAAAATCCACTGCGCTAATCCCTTAATGATGCTCATGCCATTTATTAACGATCAGTTACCCAGCAATGTCAAATAACTTATTTCTATTTGTTATTACATATAGCAAAATGGAATATGTGATTTTTTATATAACCACAAGTTCTATGAATTCGCTTTTAATCTGGGCGACAACCCCCTACTTTCTTATGAAAGGAGGCCTGCATGAAACCAGAAAAAATAAATACCCAGAAAAGCGTCGTTGTTATTGGCGGCGGCTCATCCGGAATAGGTATCGCGGCAAGCATAAGGAAGCGAGTTAAAGGCATCGATATAACGGTCGTGGAGCCCAACGACTGTCATTATTATCAACCGGCGTGGACCCTGGTGGGCGGCGGGCTCTTTGATATCAATAAAACGCGGCGTTCCCTGCGCGCTGTCCTGCCCTCAGGAACCGCATGGGTACAGGATAGCGTTGTCAGGGTTGAACCCAGTCAAAAATACGTCGAGACCCGCCAAGGACAGAAAATAAACTATGATTTTCTTATTGTTGCGTGTGGCCTCATTCTACGCTGGGATAAAATAGAGGGGCTTGAAGAAACCCTGGGATTAAACTGCGTCACCTCTAATTATCGCTTTGACCTTGCCGAATATACCTGGCAACTGGTCCGGGAAATGAAAGGCGGCCAGGCGATATTTTCTCAACCGACGCCACCCATAAAATGCGCCGGCGCACCGCAAAAAGCCTTGTATTTGTCATGCGATCACTGGCGCCGCCAAGGCATCCTGAATAATATTAACGTCAATTTCTGCCTTGCGGGCACGGCGGTTTTCGGCATTCCACAATTTATCCCCCCGTTGACCGAGTATTTGGGAAAATACCGTGCACAGGTCAATTTCAATCATAATTTAATCCGCGTTGATGGCAAGAATCGGCAAGCGACATTTGCCGTAGAGACAAATGAAGAAGGAAAACGCGAGTTAACCCTGCCCTTCGATATGCTCCACGTCGTACCGCCGCAATCGGCCCCGGCGTTTATTTCTCAAAGCGGGCTCGCGGAAGGATCCGGCTGGTGCGATGTGGATAAATTGACGCTGCAGCATAAGCATTGGCCGGATATTTTTGCGGTAGGCGACTGTTGCTCAACGCCAAACGCCAAAACCCTGGCGGCAGCCAGAAAGCAGGTGGTGGTGGTGGCGGAAAACGTCGCGGCGCTGATTCATGGCGCGCCTCTCACTGCCCATTATGATGGTTATGGCTCCTGTCCATTGACGGTTGAGAAAGGCAAAGTTGTGCTGGCGGAGTTTGGCTATGACGGTAAATTGCTGCCCACGTTTCCCCTGCTCGACGCAACCCAGCCCAGCCGTCTGGCCTGGTGGCTGAAAGCCTGGTTTTTACCCCGGTTTTATTGGGCGGGCATGCTGCGTGGGGTTGAATGGTTTGCCGGAAGCAAGCGGCCGTGACGCGCACTCGGCCCCCTCGTCGCTCTGGCCTCAGCAGACGCTTGACTATTTGGCGAGACAACGCCACCATCGCTTGCAGGTCCATCAGGCTGATTGCGAGCCGTTACCACTACCGGTCGATCATCGATGAAAAATGCCCCCGCAGTGACGATCCACTACTGTTCACAATGCAACTGGCTGCTGCGCGCCGGCTGGATGGCGCAAGAGCTGCTCAATACCTTCGGCGACGATCTCGCCTCCGTCACCCTGATGCCGGGCACCGGCGGGGTCTATCAAATCAGCGTCGATGGCGTGATGATTTGGGATCGCAAAATTGACGGCGGCTTCCCCGATGCGGCGCAACTGAAGCAGCGGCTGCGCGATCACAGCTTCCCCGATCGCTCTCTCGGCCACAGCGAAGGTAAAAAAGCCAAGCACTGAACATCCGGCGGCAAGCACAGCTTCAATTTAACGCATAGCTGGCCGCCATCACGACGCCATTCATGGTCATATGCAGCCCAATGGGCAAATAGATCCCTTTGGATCTCACCCTGGCGGCCGTTAACACCAACGAGATGAGCACCAGGGCTGCTAATGTGCGCCAATCGGTGTACTGGGTATGCAAAACGGCAAAGATGACAGACACCGTTAACGCGGCCCAAAGCACCTTATCGTTAAACCAATACATCAGTGCGTTAAACAAACAGCCGCGAAATACGATCTCTTCATAGACGGGGACGACGAAAACCAACAAAGCGGCATTGAGCGCCAAAATCTCGCCGGGCAATGCCACCTGCTCCATCACCCAGGTTTCCGTTTTTTCCACGCCCATCAAACGCGGGAAAATAAACTGAATCACCAACAGCGCGAACAGCAGCAGCGCAAAATCGTTGCGTTTAACCTCGCCTTTGCCCAATCCTTCTCTACGGCGGAAAAAAAGCAGGTATAACGAAAAGATAGCGACAAATTCTATTCCGTACAGCAACGGCAGCAATAGCCCTTGTCGCATCAAGGCGGCTCTGTTCTCTATGAACAACGGAATAAATGTAATCAGGAACATCAGCAAAAACATGGAAAAGCAGCCATTAACGGCTCGCGTTCTCGTGATAAACGCATTGTCGACCATATAACCATCCTTAGTTTTGAGCAGCGATTGACCAAACGGTAGCAAGGCAAGAGACCGCGGCAGTTTATCCCCATGCGATATCATTGTCATGAACCCGTTCGAAGCGAACGTCCATTCGCAAATTTCTCCAAGCCATTGGCAAGCGGTTGATTTCGCCTGGGCTACCTGCGTTATACTGATCGCCCTTTTGGTCACGCATTTACAACAATTTTATGATGGAACGCTTGCTAGAAAACGCGATGTACGCCTCCCGCTGGTTGCTCGCACCGGTTTATTTCGGCCTTTCACTGGCCCTGGTCGCCCTGTCTATTAAATTTTTTCAGGAGATCCTGCACGTCCTGCCCAACATTTTTTCTGTCGCGGAAGCCGATCTGATCCTGACCCTGCTGTCGCTGGTCGATATGGCGCTGGTAGGCGGTCTGTTGGTGATGGTGATGTTCTCCGGGTATGAAAACTTCGTCTCGCAGCTGGATATCACCGAAGGGAAAGAAAAACTGAGCTGGCTGGGCAAAATGGACGCCACCTCGCTGAAAAACAAAGTCGCCGCGTCTATCGTCGCCATTTCCTCCATTCACCTGCTGCGGGTGTTTATGGACGCCAAGAACGTCCCGGACAACAAGCTGATGTGGTATGTGATCATCCATCTCACCTTCGTGCTGTCCGCATTCGTGATGGGCTATCTGGACAAGGTCACCCGTTCCAAGCACTAACAGCGCGCTACCACACCCGATCGCCAGGATCGGGTGCCTCCCTTTCCCCCATTCCTCGCCTGTTTCTCCGCCGTCATGTCTTTCATCTGGCACATCTGATGATAATTTTATTATAATGTTATTACACTCACCATGGACTGAACGCCGGCCATCGCACCGGTTTCGCCGCAGACAGGATCACGCGCCCCCATGCCACTGAATGGTCACCCCCTGCAATTCAACGATATTCAGGCGATTTTGCCTCATCGTTATCCCTGCCTGTTGGTCGATCGCGTGCTGCCCGCCGGCACCTGCATTGCCGAAGGGCGGCTGAGCGCCATCAAGAACATCACCGCCAATGAGCCGACGTTCTGGAGCGGCCACGCTCACTTCGCCGGTTTTCCCGGCGTGCTGCTGGTAGAAGCCCTGGCGCAAAGTACCGGCCTGCTGGCCCATTACTATCTCGGGGCGCTGAACGAAGGGGAACATTACTATTTCGCCGCCATCCAGCGGGCGCGGTTTTATCGCGCCGCCCGCCCCGGCGACCAGGTGCTGATGGAGGTCGCCTTTGTGCGCCGGCGCGGGGCGATCGCCCGCTTTACTGGCCGTGCCAGCATCGACGGCCAACGCATTTGCACCGCCGATTTCATGTGCGCCCGTAAATAGGCCGCTTGCCAAAGGAGCCCTGCGAATACCATGTCTCTGGTTGACAGCTTACTCAGAACCCTCGATTTCTCTCCGCGCGGCCAGGTGATCGCCCGCGAAGCCGACGCCTGGGGCGAAATCATCGTTTCCGATCACAAGGACTACCGCACGCTGCGGTTTGACGGCATCTGCGAGCAGAGCAAGATGAGCCTCAGCAACCCCGCGCAGCCGATCCACAACTACATCAAAGCGATGCTGATGGCGGTGGCCTGGCAGCCGCCGACGTCTGCGCTGATCCTGGGACTGGGTGGCGGCAGCCTGCTGCGTGCGCTGCACGCCCTCGATCCGGCGATGCGCCTGGACGTGGTCGAGCTGCGCGCTGCGGTGATCGCCGTCGCACGCCGTTATTTTACGCTGCCGGCCACCGACACCATCAGCCTGCGCACCGCCGATGCCATGGACTTCGTGCGCCCGCCTGCCGAGACGCGCTACGATCTGATCTTCTCCGATCTCTATTCGGCATTTGCCATGGATCCGCAACAAGGCAGCCAGACCTTCCTGGAAAACTGCGCCGCGCGGCTGAACGACGGGGGCTGGCTGGTGCTGAATTACCACGATCTGCCCGACGAAAACAGCCTGCTGTACCATAGCCTGCACCGGGTATTCAACACCGTGCTGTTTTGCGTCGCGCCCAGCGGCAACGTGATTATTTACGCCACGCGAGCCCAGGTGACGTTGCCGCTGAGCGCGCTGCGCAATCTGGCCGCCGGCAGCGGTGAACTGTTCCACTGCGAACTCGGCTACCTGTCACGCAAAATAGAGCGGCTGCATTTCCGCTAAAGACGAGCGGCGACGCGGTCTGGCTGGCCGCTTCGCCCACGTGGTATTATCATTCAGTTATCATTCTCTGGAGGATCCTGATGGAAAAGAAAACGGCGCGGCTAACGGTGCTGATTGACCCGGACAAGAAAAAAGCCCTGGAAGACCTGTGCCTGCAGCAGGACGTTACCCCTTCCCAGGTGGTACGCCAGCTGATTCGCGATTACCTGCATAAGCATCAAGTGGACTATCCCAGCCAGCCGACTCACGCCAACCCGCGCGTAGAGAGCAATTGAGCGGCGGCCTGCCCCGCACACCGTGAAGCGCGCGATCCCCCTGCGCGCGTCCTTAATCCGAATCCTCCGTTGCGCTCTGTCCATTCAGCCCCATCGCTGCTACTGTTTTATGCTTTCATCTCTCTTCGGAAAGGAAGCGTCATGTTCAGCCATATTACCGTCGGCGTCAGCGATCTGGACGCCGCCGCCGCCTTCTACGACGCCATTTTGTTGCCGTTGGGATTACAGCGGCGGGAAGTGACGCCGGACGGCGGCCCCGCTGCCCGTTGCTGGGTGCGGCCGGGCCAAACGCTGCCGCGTTTCTATGCCTACCAACCCTTCGACAGGCAGCCCGCCAGCGCCGGCAACGGCAGCATGCTGGCCTTTCTCGCCGCCGATGAGCTGGAGGTCAAGCGCGCCTACGCCGCCGGCCTGCTGGCGGGCGGCAGCAGTGAAGGCGAACCCGGCGAACGCGCGCACTACGGCAAAGGCTATTTCGGCGCTTACCTGCGCGATCCTGACGGCAACAAGGTGCATGTGGTTTACCGGGGAGATCTCGCCTGATGAAATGTTCGGTTTACATCGCCACCAGCGTAGACGGATTCACCGCCGGCCCGGACGGCGACATCGACTGGCTGCTGCGCCCCGAGTATGCGGTGTCGTTGCTCAACGGGCTTAGCTATGAGGCGTTTATCGCCGATATCGACGCATTGGTGATGGGGCGCCATACCTACGAGAAAGTTCGCGCCTTTCCCGAGTGGCCCTATGGCGAACTGCCGGTGGTGGTGCTGTCGACGCAGCCGCCCGCACAACAGGATTCCGGGCACGTTCGCTGGATGACTGGCGAACCGGCGGCCATCGTGGCGCAGCTGGCCGAGCAAGGCTGCCGTCACCTGTATATCGACGGCGGCCAGACCGTCCAGCGCTTCCTGCAGGCCGGGTTGATCGACGAACTGACGATTACCCGCGTGCCGCTGCTGTTGGGCGCCGGCATTCCCTTGTTCGGCGCCGATGCCCCGGAGCAGCGCCTGCGCCTGCTCGCCGTCACTCAATCAGACAACGGTTTCGTGCAAGAACGTTACGCGGTTCAACGCGCGTCGTAACGCAGCATCAGTCGGCGGCCGCCGAAGGTGATGAGCAACGCCGCCAACGCCAACAGCGCCGCCGTCCCGTAGGCCACGCGCATACCGTAAGCCGCGGCGGCGGCGGTTCCCACCACCCGCTGCGAGGCCAGATAGAACAGCGCCCCCATCGCCGAGGCGCCGGTGATCGCCCCAAGATTGCGCGCCAGATTGACCATTCCGGCGATCAAACCGCGCCGTTCGGGAAACAGATCCTTCATCAACGCCGTGTTGTTGGCAACCTGGAACAATGCATAGCCGGCGGTCAACAGTGCGATGGGCGCCACATAGCCGAGCACGCCGGCGCGGCTGAGCAGCGACAGCAATGCCGCCCCGGCCGCCACCGCCGTCAGCCCAAGCTGGGCGATGCGCTGCGATCCAAAACGATCCACCAGATAGCCGGCCGGAATGCCGGTCAGGATAGCCACCGCCGGCCCCGCCGACATCACCAGCCCAACCTGCGCGGCGCTTAACCCCAGCGCACGCGACAGATAGAACGGCCCGACCACCAGCGTGGCGGTCATCACCGTCATCACCAGCGCACTGGCCACCAGCCCCGCCGTCAGGGCCGGATGACGGAACATCGCCGGCGCCAACAGCGGCGCGGCGGCGCGACGCTCGGTGCGGATAAACATTGCCCCCGCCAACAAAGCACCCAGCATCAATACCAGATTGAGCACGCCGAAATCGCCGCGCCCGAGGGTCATCGCCAGCGAATAGCAGAGCAATGCGCCGCCCAGCAACAGCGTGCCGGCACGGTCGAACGGTTCCCGGCGAGTTGCCGCACGCGGCCCATTCGGCAAGCATCGCCAGGCGAGCCACAGCGCCAACAGACCCAGCGGCAGGTTGATTAGAAATATCGTCCGCCAGCCGAAGCCGGCGATCAGCGCGCCGCCCAAGGACGGGCCCAGCGCGGTGCCCACCGCCGACATGGTGCCGAGCAGCCCCATCGCGCGGCCGATTTTTTCCGTCCCCAGCACCTCGCCCGCCAGCGCCATGGCGATCGACATCATGACCGCGCCCCCCAGCCCCTGCACCAGACGCGCCGCCAGCAACAGCCAAAGCTGCGGAGCCAGCGCGCAAGCCAGCGAAGCGACGGTAAACAGCGCGATGCCCGCCAACAGCAGCCGGCGGCGATTAAGGCTGTCGCCCAAACGGCCGATGCCGATGATGCAGGTGGTGACGGCCAGCAAATAACAAAGCAGCACCCACTGCACCGCCTGGAACGAGGCATGGAATGCGGTGGCGAGCACCGGCAGCCCGACATTGGCGATGCTGATGCCGAGCGATGACAGCAGCATGCTCAAAGACAGTGCGGCCAGTATGCCGCGGACGCCCTGCGGCGAAGGATGGGATAACATGATAAACACTCCTGACATAGACTGAGGATTAGCCTATGTCAGGGGGTAGGATGGCGGAAGACGCACGGTGTGCACTGTATCCATGCGCCTGACGCCTTATCTGACGCGAGTCGTTACCAGGCGGCGATTTCCGCCTCGGTAAGCGGCAACGGCTGAGTCACACCGGTTTCCGCCGCCAGCGTGGCCGCCTCCAGCACCGCCATCACCGCCAGCGCCTGCGAAGCGGTAACCGGATTACTGCCGGTGCCGTGCAGCGCATCGCGCACCTGGACGTAATATTGACGCTGATCGCCATCCGGCGTCGGCAGCGTGCGCACCGGTTCCGTGCCGATAAACAGACTCATCGCGTCGTCGTCTTTGCCCCACTCCGCCGAGCCCGGCGTCACGCCCGCCAGCAGCTGGCTCTCCTGCCCGTCGGCGCGCGCTTTGACCACGCTGCCTTTCTCGCCGTGCACGGTAAAGCGTGAGACGCCGCCCGCCACCAGCATGCTGCCGTGCAGGATCACGCGGTGCGTCGGGTAGTTCAGCACCACATGGGCCCAGTCGTTAATCTGCGCGTTGGGGCGCAGCGTGGCGATGTTGGCCTGCACGCTGTGTGGCAAGCCGAACAGCTGCAGCGCCTGATCGACCATGTGCGGCCCCAGATCGAACCACAGCCCGCTGCCCGGCAGGTTCTGCTCGCGCCAGCGCACCCGCACTTCTGGGCGGTAACGATCGATGTGCGACTCAAAGTGCGTCACCTTGCCGATCAGCCCCTGTTCGATCACCTGCTTCACGCCCAGGAAATCGCTGTCCCAGCGGCGGTTCTGGAATACCGACAGCAGACGGCCGTGTTTTTCCGCCGCCGCAATCAGCGTGCGCGCCTGCGCCAAATCCAGCGTAAACGGCTTATCCACCACCACGTGCTTGCCCGCCTCCAACGCGGCCAGCGCCAGCGGCGCATGGGTGTCGTTCGGCGAGGCGATCACCACCAAATCCACCTCCGGCCGGCGGATGGCCTCCAGCGGATCGGCGATCACCTGCACGTGCGGCAGATCGGCATGCACCTTGGCGGCATCGCGCGAAGCCACCACGCTCAGTTCCAGCCCCGGCACCGCGTTAATCAGCGGCGCGTGAAACGCCTTGCCGACAAAGCCGTAGCCAATCAGCGCCACCTGCAACGGTTGTGCGGTATCGTTCATCAGTGTTCTCCTCTAGCGGTCGTCGGCGACGACACAAAGTTCAATCAATGATTGTTCGTCCAGGTTGTCCCACGGGCGATCGGTAAACAGACGTTGGATCTGCGCCAGGTCCGCAACGTGATGCGGTTCGCAGCGGTCCAGTTTCATATGGTCAGCCACCAGCCAGCGCTCGCCGCTGTTGGCCAGCATGGCGCGTTTGACCTCTGCATCGGCCTCTTCGCCGGCGCTCAGTCCCAGCTGAGGATGCACCGCGCAGGCGCCCAGCAAGGCGATGTCTGCGCGGTAGCGCGCCAGCAACGCCAGGGTGGCGCTGCCGGCGAACAGCCGCTGGCGAGCATCCCATTGGCCGCCAAGCAGGATCAGGTTGATCTCCGGCCTGTCGCTCAAGCACTGCGCGATATCCAGTGAAGCGGTGATCACCGTCGCCGGGCCGCGCAACGCCTGCGCCACCGCCAACAGCGTACTGCCCGCGTCCAGCATCAGGGTGCTGCCGGGCGGGATCTGCGCGGCCACCGCGCGACCGAGCCGCTGCTTGATCTGCGGCAACAGCGCCGCGCGCGCCTGGCGTGGCATGCCGGACGGTTCGAGCGCGATCGCCCCGCCGTGATGTTTCTGCGCCAACCCTTGCCGCTCGAGGTCGGCCAGATCGCGGCGTACGGTATCGACCGAAACGCCGATGGCGCCGGCCAATTCCGCCACGGCCGCCTGCCCGCGTTCGCTGAGCAAATCCAGTAAATGGCGCTGTCGTGCCGCTTTGTGCATGGGCTTATTCCGCAGTAAAAAGCATAAAACAGCAATATACAGCAGATAACAGCAATGGAGAAGCCGCAATTGTGCGCACCGGAGATCAAACATCTTTTCGCCTGCGGGACGATGATGAAGGCATAACGCATAACAATCCGGAGAAACGCATGAACATCGATCTGACGTTTGAAGACCTGAGCGCACGCGCCGTGCAATACAACGCCCGCGCTTCGGTGGAGGATTTTGACGCCTGCATGGTGGAATACGCCGCGCTGGCCCAGCGCGCCAAGGCGCAGACGCCGGGCATTTACGATCTGCGCTACGGCATGAGCGCCGCCGAGCGCCTCGACCTGTTCCCGGCCAGCGCACAACCCGCCCCGCTGCTGATCTTTATCCATGGCGGCTATTGGCATTCACAGCGCAAAGAGGAAGCCTGTTCGATGGCCGCCACGTTTGCCCGCCGCGGCGTGGCGGTCGCCACGCTGGAATACACGCTGGCGCCGGAAGCGACGCTGGCGGAGATCGTGCACGAGGTGCGCAGTGCCGTCGCCTGGCTTTATCATCACGGGGCGCCTTTCGGCATCGATCCGGCACGCATTTTCGTCAGCGGCAGTTCGGCCGGCGGCCACCTGTGCGGCATGCTGATCGCCGACGGCTGGCAACCACGCTATCGCCTGCCGCCCAACGCGATCAAAGGCGCGTTGGCGCTGAGTGGCCTCTACGATCTGCGCCCGCTGTGCGATATCTACATCAACGACTGGCTGCACCTGACGCCCGAGCAGGCGCAAACCCTCAGCCCGCTGTTTTTACTGCCGGCGAAGGAACATGCGCCGCAGATATTGCTCGACGTCGGCCAGCGGGAAACCCAAGGGTTTAAAAACCAGACGCAGGCTTATTATGACGCCTGCCTGGCGCGCGGCCTCGACGTCCAGCTGCTGGCCGATCGCCACTGTAACCACTTTACACTGGTCAACGAACTGGCCGATGCGGAAAGCGCGATGTTTCGGCAGGTGATGGCGATGATTGACGCAACGCAAGCGTAGCCTGCCGTTGTAGCCACAGCCTGGCGGCGATCGCGATCGCCGCCAGTGCGGCAAACATGGCCCCACACAGCAGGCTGCCCTGTAGCCCCCAGGCAGCGATAAACCAACCGCCCACCAGCGACCTCACCGACACACCCAGGTTGATAAAGGCGATATACAGCCCGGTGGCGAACGCCGGCGCCTGCGGCGCTTCGGCGGTCAGCCAGACCTGCGTCACGATCAAACCGCTGGTGTGCGCCGCTCCCCAATACAGACAAAGTGCCGTCATCGAGCCGATATTCGCGCTGCCGTAGCGATACAACAGCGCATAAGCCGCAATCAAGGCTATCGGATGCAGCAGCACCGTCACTGCGCGATGGCGGCTCAACCCCTTGCCGGCCAACAGGTTGCCCGCGACGCCGCCCACACCGAACGCCACCAGAAGCCAGCCGATGGCGGCGTCGCCAATACCGGCTTCACGGCTGAGGTACTCGGCCGCGTAAGCGTAGACGGCAAACATGGCGGCAAAGATCAGCACGCAGGTAGTGATATTCAACCACAGCGTGCCGCTGCGCAGGATTGCCAACTGCTTGCCGTAGCTGAGACGCTGCACGGCCGCATCAGGCAAGCGCCACAGCAATCCCAACGCCGCCAGCAGGTTGACCAGCGCGCAAAATCGGAACGATGCCTCATAGCTGAACTGCCCGGCGATCCATTGCGTCAGCGGTATGCCCAATACCATCCCCATGCTGGTGCCGATAAACGCATAAGCGGTTGCTTTGGTGGCCAGATGCGGCGGATAAAGCGCCGCGGCCGCCACCATGGCCAGTGAAAAGTAGATCGGATGAAACAACGCCGGCAAAATACGCAGCAGCATCAGCATGGCAAAGCTGTCCGCCTGAGCGGCCAGTGCGCTGGCTGCCGCAAATACGGCCAACGCGATCAACAACATGCGTTTGCGATTGAACCGCGACGCCAGCAGCACCAACAGCGGCCCGAACAGCGCAATGGTCAGGGCGAAGACCCCGACCAGCCAGCCGGCCTGCGCCGTGGAGATGCCATAGCGCGCGATGATCTGCGGTAAAATACCCACCACGCCGAACTCGATGCAGTAAACGCCGAACAGCCCCAGCGCGATGAAGAAAATCGGTGGCATCAGGCCCATGACGGCACTCCCGTGGCGGCATAAACCGCCTGACAAATCTCGCCGACAAAGGTGCCGGACATTCCTTCCAGCGCCGTGTTGGTAAATGCCACCACGCTGAGCTGCCGGGCAGGATCGACGAACCACGAGTGGCCATAGGTGCCGCCCATCCGCCAGCTGCCCACAGACTCCGGCGTTTGCGCAGCGACGGGATCTTTCAGCACGGTGATGCCCAGGCCGAAGCCGCGCCCTGGCCAAAACGGCATCGGCAGATCGCCGATTTGGTTGGTGGTCAGCGCCGTCACCCAATCAGCCGGCAGCACCTGCCCGCCCCCCTGGCGCAACGTTTCCAGCAGGCGCAGGAAATCCGCCGCCGAACCGACCATGCCGGCGCCGCCGGAGGCGTACGCCTGCGGATCCAGCGCACGCGCCGGCGACAGATGAAAACCGGCGCTGCCGTCGATGAACGGTAAACGATCCGGCTGACGCAGGCGGCGCGGCTCGCCGGGATGGTCAGCGTAAGCGGCCGCCAGGCGCGCGGCGTCCACCGCCAGGAAATCGGTATCCGTCATCGCCAGCGGCCCGGTCACCCATTTTTTGACCGCCTGCGCCAGCGGCAGGCAGCTCGCCCGTTCAATAACCGCGCCCAACACATCGGTGGCGATGGAATAACGCCACTCCGCGCCGGGCGGTGCCAGCAACGGCGCGGAGGCAATGCGCCGCACATTTTCCGGCAGGCTGAGCGCCGCCTCATCCATCCCGTCGGAGACGCCCAATCGGGCGTAGCATCCGCCTTCCGGCTGAAAAAAACGGTAGCTTAACCCGGCGGTGTGGGTCATCAAATGGCGCAGCGTCAACAACGGGACGGTGCCGTCCGCCAGCCGCGGACGAAAATCCGGCAGCCAGCGGGTAACGGGATCGTCCAACCGCATGTCTCCTCGCGCCATCAGCGCCAGCGCCGCCGTGGACACGATCGGTTTGGACACCGAAGCTAACCTGAACAGCGTATTGCACGCCATCGGTTTGCCCGCTTCGCGATCTGCCATGCCCGCCGCACGTCGATAAACGATCTCACCGCCCTGCGCCACCAAAACGACCGCGCCAACCAATCGTTTTTCGCGCAAGGCTTTCTCTATCGCGCCGTCGATCGCGTTGGCGGAGGATCCGTATTCACTCATCTTTATTGCTCCAGGTAGTCAGCCCATGCTGTCGCCACCGAGCATAGAGCGTGGCGATTAACGGAAAAACAGGCTAGATTTCCTTTCATAGCGGACAATTTCGTCCGCAATGAGGCAAGCAATGGATAATCTGTCTGGGGTGAGCGTCTTTGTGCAGGCCGCGGAGACGCTGAGTTTCGTTGAGGCCGGCCGCGTGCTCGGCATTTCTGCCTCCGCGGTGGGGAAAAGCATCGCCCGCCTGGAAAATCGGCTGGGTGCACGCCTGTTCCACCGCAGCACGCGCAGCATGACGTTGACCGCCGAAGGCCGGCTGTTTCTGCTCCGCTGCCAGCGTATTCTCGGGGAATTAGCGGCGGCGGAACGGGAAATCAGCGATACGCACAGCGCGCCGCGCGGCAAGCTGCGCGTCAGTTTGCCGTTAGTGGGCGGCCTGTTGAATCCGGTGCTGGCGGAGTTCGTCCGGCGTTACCCGGAGATTGAGTTGGAAACCGATTTTTCCGACCGCCGGGTCGATGTCATCGAAGAAGGCTTTGATGCCGTGGTTCGCGTCGGCGAGACCGAGGACTCACGGCTGATGAGCCGCCAGCTGGGCACGTTTCATCTGCAGCTGGTGGCCTCGCCGGATTATTTGCGCCAGATGGGAATCCCGCATCAACCGGCGGAACTGCAAGGCCATGCCTGCCTGTTGTACAAATTTCCCTCGACCGGCAAAGTGGAACCCTGGCCGATCGCCGGATGGGAAAAGCTGCTCGCCGAGGGGATCAACACCCGGCTGGTCTGCAACACCGTCGATACCCTGATTTACCTGGCGGAAAGCGGCCAGGGCATCGCCTGTTTGCCGGATTTTGCCGTGAAGCGCGCACGGGAACAGGGGCGATTACAGCAGATATTGCGCGAGCATAGTCACCACAGCGGCAGCTTTAAAGTCCTGTGGCCTTCCAGCAAGCACCTGACGCCGAAACTCAGGGTGTTTATCGATACGCTGAGCGCCCAGCTTTTTCGGGAATAGAGGGGTATTTACGCTATGACGCAGGGAGGGTGCAGGATAATTCGGGGGGAGCCGGAGGACGAGAACCGCCCCCTGGCGTGCCATCAGCCGTTTTTGCGGCCGATAGCGGAAAAGACGTTGAACACTTCACCCAGGCCGTAAATCGCGCCGAGCAAGACGGCCACCATTACCGGCACCAGGACCACCACGGTGGCCAAGCTTTCAATCATTTCTAACATCGTTCTCTCCTGGTTTATAAGCACAGCGAATCTGCGCCGGAAGAAAAGGTTTCCGGCCAATCGGTTGAGTATCGTGGGGAGGCAGTCTAAAACGTGAGCTACATCACACTTGATGCGAGCTAATGTAACTTACACAATTACATTAAAGCAATGCAAAAAATGCTCTGCGCGTAGCGGGAATTGGCGTGGGTTTTTATTGCGTATCCGCTTGATATTGCGGTGAACAAGGGACAAAAGGATAGCCTGCGCGCCGCTCGACCTGCCCGGCCATTTCGGCGATGCTGGTTTGCGCCAGGCTGGCTTCCAGCGCATGACCGACGCGCGCGAACTCTTGCTCCAGCACCGGGGTAATCGCGTGGCCGATATAGCACGCATCGTTAGGCCGGGTACGGTGCAGCATGAAATACGGTTGATCCTCTACCGCGCGATACACGTCCAGCAGCGAGATCGCTTCCGCCGGCCGCGCCAGCAGCGCCCCGCCGCCTTGCCCCATCTGTGAATAGGTCAGCCCGGCCTCCGCCAGCGCGCCGAGGATGCGCCGCACCACCGTCGGGTTGGTGTTGACGCTGCGCGCGATATCTTCGGAACGCACCGTCTGGCCGCGACACAGCGTGATATTGGTCAGAATATGGATGGCAACGGCAAATCGCGTAGAGGTAGACACCTTGGCACCTGCTCAGAGTTTCGTTTATGTCGGATTAAAACATAAGGAAAGCGTATCAATTTCCGGTAATACACATAATGAGTAGGGACAATGAGAATGTCAACCTGCCCCCGCCCGATGGCGGCGGCGGCTCATGCTTCGGTGCGGATCTCCGTCACTTTATCGGGATAAAATGCCAGATGATCCTTGATTGCCACCACGGCGTTGTAGGGCATTTCATAACTCCAGGCCACATTGGCCTCCTGCTCGCCGTTAAGCACAAGGGAGAAATAACTGCAGTCGCCCTTATAAGGGCAGTAGCTGACGTGCTCGTTTTTCTGCAACAGCGCCCGATTCACATCCTCACGCGGAAAGTAAAACACCGGCGGATAGGTGGCTTCCTGCAGGATGAGCACGTTGCGGCTGTCGGCCAGGGTCTGACCGGCTGCACGCACGACAACCCGCGCCGGATAGCGGGTCAAGGTGATTGGGTGGTCCGGGCCGGGGATTTTCACCGGTTTGCCGGATGCGGAAACGAGATCGGACATGGCGGCCTCCAGAGTGTGCGCCCCGCCCCCCGCGAGGCGTCTTTCCAGTATAGACCCACGATTTTACCGGCGGCCGCACATTCGGCGAGCAATCGCTTTTCACCGCCGCAAAATTAAGAATTTTTACCTGTTCGATTTTCTTACGGAGGAATACATTCATCCCAACTTCTACCGGCGGGTTAATCGGATTATTTTTAATCCATTAATCAGTCAATTTACCAGGAACTCATTATGAATATTAAACGTGCCGCAGGTGTGTTGGTGGTGGTGATGGCAACGCTTTCCGTTACCGCATGTGGGCATATGTCCAATCGCGATCGCAACACGGCGATCGGCGCGGGCGTGGGCGCCGTCGGCGGCGCGGTGCTGACCGACGGCAGCACGCTGGGCACCCTTGGCGGCGCAGCGCTTGGCGGCATTATCGGCCACCAGACCAGCCGTTAATCATCCCGTCAAAAATAATCTCTGCAGGCCGATGTTTTTTTAATCCATAAGCGTCGGCCTGCGCTTTTATTTAACCGCTGAACTTTCTCAGGACGCGAAAATAATAAATAACGTTAAGCGCAGCTTTATTATTCATTAACCTGCATCGGAAGTATTTATTGCGCCGGCAGCCTGAAACGCGCCATCGCTTTTTCCAACCGTTCCGACTCGCCCTGCAACAGCTGCGAGGCCTCGGTCACCGCGTTCACCACCGTGCCGGTTTGGCGCGCCACCTGATTCAGCGCCGAGATGCGCGCCGTCACGTCCTGAATGCTCTCCCCCTGATTGAGCGATGCCAGGGAAATGTCCCCCATCAGCGCACTGCATTTGTTCACCAGATCGATAATCTGGCGCAGGTTGCCCGTCAGTAGATCCACCGCCTGCGAACCTTGATCGATTTGCTGCAGCGAACGGTTGATCAACTGCTGAATATCGCGCGTCGAATGGCTGCTTTTTTGCGCCAGCAGCCCCACCTCTTTGGCCACGATGGCAAAGCCGCGGCCATGAACGCCGGCGTGCGCCGCCTCGATTGCCGCATTCAGCGCCAGAATATTGGTCTGGAACGCCACGCTGTCGATCAGCGCGACGATGCCGCGCATTTCGGCCGATTGGTTGACGATCCCTTGCATCGAAACATTGACGGTTTCCATCATCTGCTCACCGGCGCCGGCGCACTGCCGGGCCTGTTCGGTTCGTTGGCTGGCCTGCTGCGCGTATTGACCGTTCTCTTCCACCCGCGCCGCCAGCTGCTGCACGTGCTCGGTCGCCAACTGCAATTCACCGTTCTGCTTCGCCGACTGCGCCGTCAACTGTCGATTGCCGTCCGCCAGCCGCCCGACGCCGTTCAGGATCCCGCTCGCCGCATCGCGCACCTCGCTGACCAGGCGCTGCAGGCCGCCCTGCATGTGGCCAATGCTGGTCTGCAGCTGGTGCATCTCGCGGTTGAATGCCCGCTCAGGCGGCAGCGGCCGCGAAAGATCGCCGGCGGCCAGCACGTTGAGGTGCGCGATTGCCCGCCGCAGCGGTGCGATCACCCAGCGAGAGACGCCGACCCACACCCCCACGGCGATCAGCGCCAGCGCGGCCAGCGCGCCGAGCGCAAAGGTCCTGGCTTGCTCCAGCGCCGCCAATTGCCGCACGTTGACATCATCGCCACGCCGTTCGTTCAGCGCCTGATAAGCGAGGTACTTCTCGTTAAAATCCGCCTGAAACGCCTGGATCGGCACGGCGAAAAACGCATCGATGCTGCTGCCCTGCAACCCTTGCGCCTGCTCTTTCAGGCCGTCATAGAACAGACGGTAGCTGTCTTTCAGGGCGCCCGCCGCCTCGGGCGCCTCCGCGCTCAGGCGCTCGAACTGGGCGAAGGCCTGCTCTGAGGCCTGCAGCGCCGCCAACGACTCATCCAGCAGGCTGTGCCAACTGCCGTCGGAGCCGGTGGCTTTGTCCTGCAGGTAGTAAATGCCCGCACGGTTCAGACTGTCGCTGGCCGTCAGCAGCGACAGTCTGGCGCGATCCATCGTCGCCTGCTGGCGATGCAAGCCATCGCCCGCCACCAGGTTAGCCTTGGCGTCGCGCAGAATATTAGAAATAAATACGGTGGAAAACAGTTGCAGCAGAGAAAATAGCGCGATAACGCAAATTACGCCGCTTAATAAGCCCATGCTCTTGCCGAAGCCAAACGCGCGCGGCAGCGCCGCCGCAGATTTTACCCTGCGGCCCAGTGTCAGTTTTATGTTCATGATTTTTAGTCAGTAATACCAGGATGCCGCGAGTCTAACGGGCATTGATGACACTAATATTTCAGCCTGCTGTGTGCCGCCCCCGCCGACCAAGACAATCGAATAATCGGTATTGCCCGTCAACTCTCATTTTTATTTCTTGACTTGTTTAATACCGGATTTATAGTTTTCCCATTAAAAAAGAAACAAAGTTTCATATATTAACCGGCGCTAAATTTAATATATGAAACGCTCGATAAAATCGTCTCAAATATAAAACTGATGAGCGTAATCACCCTGTCCACAGGTGAAACTCGCTCGCCTTAATAAACAGTCTACTTTCTTCAGGGGCCTGGCATGCGCAAAATTTCGCTTTGTTTTCTCCTTGTTTCACCAGTGAGTTATGCAACCGTCGCCGCAATACCCAACGACGTTGCCGCCACCGCGGCACCGGTAAAAAAAAGCCGCCCGGCATTTCCGCATATTCATTGGCAAAGCGAGGATAATAAAAAGAATATTGATATCGGTGGCGCACTGCGCGCCAATTATCGCTATGAAGACTGGCACAGCAGCAATTATCGGAATCCTCCGCATTTACGCTTTGACGCCTTTCGCATCGATGCTGCCGGCCAGGTAAACGACGCGTTTTTCGATAGCGGATTCTGGTTTCAGGATCGGCGCAAATACGCCATCGACCGCGCCTATGTCGGCTACCACCTGTCTGAGCATTCCGCCGTGCAACTCGGCGCGCCGTTCAAACCGTTCGGCCTGATGCCCTACCCGCAGTTCGGCTGGTCGTACGGCATTCCGTTTTACCTCGGCTTTGGCGTCAACACCGGGCTGGGCGCCAAATACCAATACCAGCATGACGATTGGGCCTTCGACGCCGCCTACTACCCGCGCATGATGCCGACCGGCGTGCGTTACGCCCCCGACGTCGCCAGCTACGACGATCTGAAAAACACCAACTACGCGTCACAGCACCTGCAGCGCAACGAAAAACGCGATCAGGTAAACCTGCGGCTGACGAGCGCTTTCCATCAGGGCGGCTGGAACAATGAGCTCGGCGGTTCGCTGGCGGCCTCGCGGCTCTACAACCAGGCGACCGGCGATAACGGCAGCTTCTGGGCGGCAGGCTTACATACGCTGGTGAATTACGATCCCTGGCATCTGTCCGGCCAGGTGATCCGCTACGGTTACGACGCCAAAGGCCCGGCCGGGGCCAACAATTCGGTGATCCTGATGGGGGGCAACGGCCTGACGCCGGCCTATCTGATCCCGTCGCAGGCCACCACCGCCGCCATTAACCTGGCGCGCGACGTCGACGTGCCCTGGGGGCCGGTGAAAAAGCTGCGGTTCTACAACGATTACAGCGTGCTCTGGAAGGACAGGCACGGCGGCTCCGACTCTAAAATGAACACGCTGGGGGTACAAGTGTTCGCCATGCCGGTGATGCTGTGGGTGGATCTGACCTGGGCGCAGAACGCCAACCCGTGGGGCGGCGTAGAAAATGCCACCGGTTGGACCGGCGCCCAGTCCCCCGGCAGCAATAAATGGTATTTTCGCACCAACGTGAACATCGGTTACTACTTCTAAGCGCGGCGGGATCTACACTGAAGTATCGCCGCCAACCGGAGAAACCACGATGCTGAGCGCACAAACGCTGCATGTTACCATCAACCGCCCTTGTGACGAGGTGTATGCCTTTCTCAGCCAGCCGGAAAACTTCCCCTTGTGGGCCAAAGGGTTAGCGAACAGCTTGCGGCGAGAAGATGAAGACTGAGTGGCGGACACCCCGCAGGGGCGGATCCACATTCGCTTCAGCGCGCCAAATGCCTTCGGCGTGCTGGATCATTGGGTGACGCTGCCGGACGGCGGCGTGGTCTACGTGCCGCTGCGCGCGCTCGCCAACCGGCGCGGCACCGAGGTGATCTTCACCCTGTTCCGCCAGCCGGACATGGACGATGCGCTGTTCGCCCGCGACGCCGGGCTGGTGAACGCCGATCTGCAGGCGCTGAAGCATTACCTTGAGCCCAGCTAACCGCTTGTTGGAACATTTATTTCAATGAAAGACAGCAATGCGTTCGGGAAAATAAATGTTGTTTTTAGATGTTGATATAAATATTCAATATAAATATTAATCAATGAATCAGGGCGCATCCATAATGAAATCTGCCGTAGACGTTATACCAACAAATTAATACTCTCATTAGCGCTCGTCGTGTAACGGCAAGCATGTAACTCTATTTTCATTAATTAAGGAAGAATGATGAAGTTATCAAATCTGATGCTGCTCACAGCGATTTTAGCCACCACCGTTAGCCTCCCTCTCACCGTTAATGCTACCGAACGCCCGGCAGGCAACTGCTCAAGAATTTACTCACCGGTACCTTATATCACCAAAGAAGGTAAAACTATTCAGGCACCCAATGCTTGCGTAGCGAAATGGTGGGCAACCCAAGGGAAATAACGCGTAAGTCAGACTCGTTGCATTAAATATTGGGTCAGAGATTCTCTGGCCCAATATTTCCCGCTTAAATCATTACCCCTTGACCGACGACACCACGTTAAGCGGCTGGGCATCCGGCAGAATATTCATGTGCTCCAGCACCTGGGCCATGATCTTGCCGAACACCGGCCCGGCCACCGAACCGCCGAAGTGCTTGCCGGCTTTCGGGTTGTTGACCATCACCACCAGCGCCACCTGCGGATCGCTGGCCGGCGCCACGCCGGCGGTGTAGTTGATGTAGCCGCCGTCGTATTTGCCGCTCGGGCCCATTTTCTCGGCGGTACCGGTTTTGATCGCCAGCCGGTAACCCGGCACCGCGGCGCTCACCCCGCTACCGCCCGGCAAGGCGTCGCTCTCCATCATATGCACCACGGATCGTACCGTATCCGCCGGCAGAATACGCTGCCCCATCACCGGCGGCGTCACCTTGGTGATCGACAGCGGCCGATAAATGCCGAAGGAACCGATAGCGGCGTACTCGCGCGCCATCTGCAGCGGCGTCACGCGCAGCCCATAGCCGAAGGAGAAGGTAGCGCGTTCGATATCGGCCCAGCGTTCACGATGCTGCGGCAGATAGCCGCTGCTCTCGTTGCCGATGCCAAGCTCGGTCGGCCGCCCCAGGCCAAAGCTGCGATAGACCGCAGGCAGCACCGTGGCCGGCAGCGCCAGCGCAATGTGCGATACCGCGATGTCGCTCGATTTTTGCAGCACGCCGGTGATGGTCAACTTCGACCAGTGGCCGACGTCTTTGATCAGGTGACCGTTCACCCGATACGGCGTGGTGTCCAGCACCGTATCCGGCCGGATCAGCTTATGCTCCAGCCCCACCATCACCACCACCGGTTTCACCGTCGAGCCCGGTTCGAAGCTGTCGCTGCTGCACACGTTGCGAATGTCTTTCGCCGGGGTGCTGCCATAGTTGTTCGGGTTGAACGACGGATAGCTGGCCATGCCGAGGATCTCGCCGGTGTCGATCTTGACCAGCACCGCACAGCCGGAGTCGGCCTGGTTGGCCACCACGCCGTCGCGGATCTGCGCATAGAGCACATACTGAATAAATTTGTCGATGCTGAGCGTCACGTTCGGCGGCGGCACCGGATCCACGCTTTTTAGCACGCCGATCACCGCGCCGCTGCCGTCCTTCTGATAGACCCGCAGGCCGTTTTTGCCCTGCAACAGCGGGTTGAAGCCCAGCTCGATGCCCTCCAGCCCCTGATTGTCCTGGCCGACGATGCCGATCAGCCCGGCGGCGTCCTGGCCCATCGGATAAAAGCGGCTGAAATCCTGCTCGGTGCTGACGCCGGTCAGGTGCAGTTTGCTGATGTAGGCGGCGTTGTCGTCCTCCACTTTGCGCGCCAGATAGACGAAACGCTTATGCGCGTTGCTCTGGATCAGATGCTGCACGTCCGCCAGCGGGATCTTCAGCACGTTGGCCATGCTCTGCCAGCGTTCGTTGCCGGTGTCGGTCTGGGTATCGAGAATGTGTTTCGGATCCAGCACGATGTCTTTGGACGATACGCTGACCGCCAGCGCCTCATCGTTGCGATCGGTGATCATGGCGCGGTTGGTCGGCACCACCTGGGTGCGGATAGAGCGCTGGTCAGCCTGATCCGCCAGCTGCTGGTGCTCCAGCAGCTGCAGATAGCCGACCCTGAACGCCAACAGAAAAAAACAGACCAGCATGCCGGCGCAAATCCAGCCGAAACGAACTGTGGAATAGGTTTTACCGCTTTTTTTGGTCGATGGCGCCACTGTTGTGTTAACCCTGCGTTTTTATTCGGTTTATGGTGTTATTTCAGTCTACCTTGCCGGAAATGGTCAGGAGATTGCAGTTTGTAAGAAAGTAAAAACAAACCGCATCACCGCTGCACATCCGCACTGTCGTTTAACTGCGGTTTACTTTGCGCCGGATCGCCGGGCTGCGGCGCGTTGGCCGGGTCAAAAATGTGGTCGAGGATCGCGCGGGCGGTCGGCCCCGCCACCACGCCGTCGCCGCCGCCGTTTTCCAGGATCAGCGCCATCGCCACCCGGGGGTTTTTGTAAGGCGCGAACAGCGTATAGAAGATGTGATCGCGCAGCCGCACCGGGATCATTTTGGCGTTGTAAGTCTGGTTTTGCTTCAGGCTGAACACCTGCGAGGTGCCGGATTTGGCGGCGATCTGGTATGGCGCGGTGTGGAACAGCTTGTAACCGGTGCCATTCGGCAAGTTGGCCATGCCGTACATGCCGTTACGCACGATGCCCCAGTAAGGCGAGTGGGGATCGCCGATCTGCGCCGCTTGCGCCGGCGGCTGGTAGCGCGTCACCCGGTTGCCCTGCTGCAACGAATACAGCAGGTGCGGCGTTTTCACCTGGCCGTTGTTGATCAGCGTGGTCAGCGCTTTTACCATCTGGATCGGCGTCGCCACCCAATACCCCTGGCCGATGCCCACCGAAACCGTATCCCCCTGATACCAGCCCTTTTTGTGCACCTTCAGCTTCCAGTCGCGGCTCGGCAGCACGCCGCGGTACTCTTCGTTCAGATCGATGCCGGTGGACTGGCCGTAGCCGAACTGGCTCAGCCAGTGGTGGATACGGTCGATACCCATCTCATACGCCACCTGATAAAAGAAGGTGTCGGCGGATTCCTCGATCGCTTTGGTGACGTTGAGCATGCCGTGGCCGGTTTTCAGCCAGTCGCGGTAGCGGCGTTCGGTGCCGGGCAGCGTCCAGGTCGGCGCGCCGAAAAAGGTGGTGGTGGGTGTGATCACCCCGGCGAACAGCGCCGAAACGGCCATGTAGGGCTTCACCGTCGACGCCGGCGGGTACAAGCCCTGAGTGACGCGATTGATCAGCGGCAAATCCGGGTTGGTCAGCAAGGTCTTATAGGCCTGATAGCCGATGCCTTTGACGAAAGGATTGGGATCGTAGCTGGGGCTGGAGACCATCGCCAGGATGCCGCCGTCCCGTGGATCTTCCACCACCACCGCGGCGCGCTGCCCCTTCAGCACCGATTCGATGTACTGCTGCAGCGGTAAATCCAGCGTCAGGTAGATGTTCTTGCCGGCCTTCGGCGGCTGCTCCTTCAGCAGGCGGATCACCCGCCCGTGGTTATCCACCTCCACCTCCTGATAGCCGGTGGTGCCGTGCAGTTCGGACTCGTAATAGGCCTCGATGCCCTGTTTGCCAATGTTGCGGTCGGCGGCATAGTTCTCGCTCAGCCCGGCCTTGTCCAGGCGTTTGAGATCGTTGTCGTTGATCTTCGACACATAGCCCAGCACGTGCGCCAGCTGGGCGCCGTAAGGATATTCACGCTGTTGATAGGTATCGATCGTCACCCCGTCGAAACGGTATTGATTGACGGCAAAGCGCGCCACCTCGGTGTCGCTCAGCCCGGCTTTGAGCGTCACCGGTTTGTAGCGGCTGTTGTGGTGCATGTCGTCGTGAAACGCGCTGATGTCCTCCGGCGTCAAGTCGACGATCGGCGTCAGCGCCTGCAGCAGCGCCGCCATGTCGCTGATTTTGCTGGGCGTGACCTCGATACGATACAGTGTCACGTTTCGCACCAGCGGAATGCCGTTGCGATCGAAGATCAGCCCGCGGCTGGGGGCGATCGGCAGCATCTTGATGTCGTTCTGGTTGGAACGCGTCTGGTAAAAGCCGTGCTGGCGGATTTGCAGCCGGTAGAGATTGACGATCAGCACGCCGAAACAGACCACCACCAGCGCCAGCGCTACGCCGGCCCGGCGGATAAACAGCCTCTCTTCCGCAGAGTGGTCGCGAATTTTTTCTTTTAACAGGGCCATGCCGTGCCGATACCTTTTGCGTCACATTTCCCCGCAAAATCAGGGAACTGAAAAGCCGGCAAGCATAGCGTTATCGGGCGCACCGCCCCATGAAAAGGTTGCTAATGAAATGGCATAACTGTTTCAGCATATTGGAATGTTACCGTCGGCGTTTTTTTCACCGCGCTTCCCATTGAGCCGCCGTTCGCCCCAATGCTACAATGTGATCTTAATCACACTATTCCCGATATTCCCCCGCATTTCCCTGTCGGCGCCCTGCCGGATGCGGCTTTTTGTTACATAGGATCGAGTTCGATGAGTACCATTGCCACCGGTTTAGTCATGATGCGCTGGGAGTTGCTGAGCGCCGTGATGATGTTCTTCGCCAGCCAGTTAAACGTCGTTTGCCGTAAGACCAGCCGTAACGGCATGGCGTTCATGTTCAGCAGCCTGGGCCTGTTTACCGCCTGCTGGTTCGTGATGGGCCTGATGGGCATCCACCTTACCCTGGAAGCCTTCACCCAATTCTGGTCTTCGGCCTGGGATCGCTACGTGGACGTGGTCAGCACCATGCCGGTCGATTGGCCGATGCCGTAATCTCGCCGCAGGGGCGGCGCACCGGCCGCCCAGCGATTATTCCGTTTCCGTTGGCGGCGCCGCCGCCAGCCGCGCCATCAAGGCCCCCGCCTCAATCAACAGCGCCTGCTCCCGCTCCGTTAAACAGCTCTCCATCGCCGCCAGCAGCCACGCCTCGCGTCGGCTGCGGCTTTGCTGCAGCAGGCCCAGCCCGGCGGGCGTCAGGCGCACTCGCACCCGGCGTTTGTCTTCGGCGTCCGGCGTGCGCACCAGCAAGTCATCGGCCTCCAGCTCACGCAACGCGGCCGCCAGGTTAGAGGAACGCATGCGCTCCGATTCCGCCAGCAGCGACGGCGTCGCCTCGCCGCCGTGGCGATCGATAGCCCCCAACAGCATCAGTTGGGCCCAGGATTTTTCGTCGCTGCGCGATTCGCGCCGTAAACGGCGCACCAGCGACATTAACTGCGTGCGCAGCAGCGTCACGTCTTCAGGATGATCTTTCTTCATTGGCATCAATCTAGCGTTCAGTTTATCCCTGCTTTCACACCGCCGGATCGCGCGGTGCCCTTCCTGGCTACCGCGCCGCTCTGGCTTAACCCAGTTACCTATGATAATATAGCTATTAATATATAGCAAAAAAGACACTGCATCGGCAGGGTTACGTTTGCTCACGCATTTGCCCCTCGCCGATTAGTTTGCAGTGTTATTATTATTTTGCTTAATAAATCCCTCCTTATTCAACGTGGTACGGTAAGCCGATGGAAGCGTGGAAAGTCAATCTGATCTCGGTCTGGCTCGGGTGTTTCTTCACCGGGCTGGCGATGAGCCAAATCCTCCCTTTTCTGCCGCTGTACGTCGAACAGCTCGGCGTCAGCGATCACCAATCCCTCAGCCTGTGGTCCGGGCTGGTGTTCAGCGGCACCTTTTTGGTCTCGGCGGTAGTCTCACCGCTGTGGGGCAGCCTGGCCGACCGCAAAGGCCGCAAGCTGATGCTGCTGCGCGCCTCGCTGGGCATGGCGATCGTCATCGCGCTGCAGGGGCTGGCCACCAACGTCTGGCAGCTGTTCGCGCTGCGCGCCCTGATGGGGCTGACGTCCGGCTATATTCCCAACGCCATGGCGCTGGTCGCCTCGCAGGCGCCGCGCGATAAAAGCGGCTGGGCGCTGGGCACGCTCTCTACCGGGCAGATCTCCGGCGTGATCACCGGGCCGCTCTTGGGCGGGCTGATGGCCGATCATCTGGGTCTGCGGGTGGTGTTTTTCGTCACCGCCGGGCTGATGTTCGTCAGCTTCCTGGTGACGCTGTTCCTGATTAAAGAGCGGCGCATCACGGTGAAAAAAGCGGATCAGCTGAGCGGCAAGGCGGTATTCCGTTCGCTGCCCTATCCGACGCTGATCGTCACCCTGTTCATTTGTACCCTGATGATCCAGCTGGCCAACTCGTCCATCAGCCCGATCCTGACGCTGTTCATCCGCGAGCTGTCCGGCGACGTCAGCAATATTGCCTTTGTCAGCGGCATGATCGCCGCCGTGCCCGGCATTGCGGCGCTGATCTCGGCGCCGCGCCTCGGGCGCCTCGGCGATCGCATCGGCACCGCGCGCATCCTGATCGCCGCGCTGCTGTTCACCACCGGGCTGTTCGCCGTGATGGCCTGGGTCAATACGCCGCTGCAGCTGGGCATTCTGCGCTTCCTGCTCGGCTTCGCCGACGGCGCGCTGATGCCGGCGGTGCAGGCGCTGCTGCTGAGGTATTCCTCCGATCAGGTAACCGGGCGCATCTTCGGCTATAACCAATCCTTTATGTACCTGGGCAACGTGGTTGGCCCGCTGCTGGGTTCGGGCATTTCGGCGATGATGGGGTTCCGCTGGGTGTTCGCGGTGACGGCGGTGTTGGTGCTTTGCAATGCGCTGCAGCTGCGCCATCAGTTCAAAAAAGTGGAGAGTCAACGCGCGGGATAACGGGAAATGCGGGGAAACGCCTCAAGCAGTGGCGGGACAATGACGCCCATCAACCGTGCCACCACTGCCAAAGGCGGCCGTAGCCTACTCGACGCGGCGGTCATTTAATATTTATGTAAGTAAATAAAGTGTTGCGGGCGTGTTGAGGGCCGCCGCAGCGGCCCTTGCGGATCAGAACATGGTATTGTCGTTGGCCGATTTTTCCGGCACATCCTGATTGACGTCCCAATGCTCGGTGATTTTCCCCTGATCGTTCACCCGATAAATATCCACGCTGGCGGTGCCGCGATCCTGCGGGTTATTTTGGTATTTGACGTGAACATAGACCAGATCGCCGTTGACCGCACTGCGGTATATTTTGGCGCTGTACTGCGGATTGTCCTTAAAGGTCTGGCTGAAAAAATCCAGGAACGGCTTGATGCCGTCGCCGACGAACGGGTTATGCTGCTTGTAGTTTTCCACAATCAGCCTCTGCGCCACGCCGATGTCGTGGCGGTTGAAGAAGCCCGCGTACAGATCTTCCACCACCTTCAGCTTCTGCTGGGCATGATGATAACCGCCTTTGCCGGCCGATTTGTAAGACGCCGCCTGATCCGTTGACAGCGCCGGGTAACTCGCCAGCAAGCCGCCGACGATCGCACAGGTGATCAATGCCTTTTTCATAACTGCTCCTTATTTTCCTGAGTGACCTACGATTTTCAGCTGCCCTTTCAGATGGGTGAAGCTGCCGTCCTTGGCGGCGATGTTGGTGTACACCTCGCCGCGCTCAAAGTCCTCGATATGCGTCACGTTGTCGCCGGACTGAGGCTCGTGCCAATAGACCATATAGACCTTCGGCCGAATCTCCACCGCAGTGTATTGCACGGTATCGGTGATGCCCTGCGACGCCTCGCCGATGCCGGTGAAGGTCATGGTCTTGTCATCGGTAAAATCCAGCTTGAAGGCGAAATCGCCGAAGGTCACCTGCACCACTTTACCGACCGCAATGAACTGCCCGTGTTTTTCCGTCATCGTTGCCGCCTTACTGTTAGTCAGGGAGGGTTGCGCCGCCGTAGCGGCGGGCAATGCCAGGGGGAAAGTCAGGGCTATCGCCAGCGCGATGCCCGTTCGCTTCACTGTTTTCATCGTTCCTTCTCCTTTCCGTGGTTGAAAACGAGAATCATTATTATTTCTTAACGATTGGCAGAAATATAAGAATAATCTCTATTCCTATCAGGCACCTGGCGGCAAAAAAAGACGGGGGAAAATCGCCGTAAAATGACATGGTAATAGCGCGTTCTGGCCATTGGTTTTTACGCAATGAACGGAATTTCTGCTTACAGGAAGGGAAACCACTCGGGGATTTGATGGGTCTATAGCGCAGACCGCTTTAAGCTAATGCGTATTTGTTCTTAAGCCGCCCACCGCCGGCAGGCGGCGGCGAACGGCGTGGCGTTTACCGCAGCCAGGGCGTATAAGTGACGCCGACCAGCAAGCCTTCCGGGCTAAGCAAACGGGTAACGCTCTGCCCCCACGGCTCTTGGCGATTGGCGACCAACAGCCGATAACCGCGATCGACCAGCCCCTGGGTGGCGGCCGCCATGTCGGCCACGTCAAACTCGATCCATGCCTGCGGCACCGCGAGATCCGCCGGCCAGCGATCGCCGCCAAAACAGGACTGCGCCGCCTGCGCCAGCGGCCACAGGGCAAAATGCTTCACCCCGTCCAGCGCGCCTTGCTCCGACAGCAGATAGGTTTCGTTGCCCGGCATCGGCTTGAGCGGCAACCCCAGTGCCTCGACATAAAACGCCTTGCTCTCGTCGCTCTCACGCGTGATGGGCCCGAATCCGGCGACAAACAACACGCCCAGCCCGGCAAACTGTTGATCCATGCTGCACTCCCTTTCGGTTAGCGCCCCAGCCGCACCTGCAGCGGAGCAAATCCATAGGCCGCCTTGAAGCGGTTGCTGAAATGGCTGGCGGAACTGAAGCCGCACGCCAGCGCGATCTCGGTGATCGGCTGTTGGCTATGCCGCAACAGCTGTTCCGCCCGCTGCAGCCGGGCGCGCATCACGAACTGGTGCGGCGCCAGGCCGGTGGCGTGCTTGAACATGCGGGCGAAATGGTATTCGCTCAACCCGGCCTGCGCCGCCAGATCCGCCAACAGCAAAGGCCGATCGAGGTGGCTTGCGATATATTCCCGCACCCGCCTGGCTACCGCAGGCGCCAGGCCGCCGCGCACCGGCGGCAGCTTCCACTGCAGCTGGCTGTAACGTTGGATCAGGTGTGACATCAGCAGGTTCGACGCGCTGCTGAGCGCCAGCAGATTGGCGCTGTCCTGCCAATCGCAGTTGAGCAAAAACTGGCGATACAGCAGCGTGATCTGCGGATCTTCGCCGAAGCTGCGCGGCTCTACGTTGATCGCCGCCGGGCTGCGATCCCAGGTCTGCTCCGCCAGCTGCCGCAGATGCCCGTCGGTGCAATACAGGTGCACGAACGACAGATCGCTGCGCACGTCCCAAGTGGAGGCGTATTGGCGCGGCATGATGCAGAACCGATCCGGCCCGCCGCCGTTGCGCCAGCCGCCCGGCACCTGCTGATAGCACTCATAGCCGTCGGCGACGTACAGGCTCAGAGTATGGTGGTCGGCGCTTTCCTGCGTGACGCGATCGTTGCAGTTGGACCAGGCGGCCAGCTCCACGCCGGTGCCCAGCAGCACGCTGCCGTGCAGCCGCGCCTTGTGCTCACGCAGTGTTTCAAACGCCTGATAGTTGGACATCGCCGGCCCCGTTGTTCGACATGCCGACAGTGTAAAGAGTGGCGCCGCCGCATACCAGCCGCCGCCCCGCGCTTTTGGCAAAAAAAGCGCAAGAATATGCAACTGAGCGCAAAGCGCTGCAAGCGCCGCCGCGCGCCAAAGCGGATACTGCGCCATCGGTTTTTTCGGAGTAACAAATAGAATGAATGCGCTGTTGTACCTCGCCGTGGTGCTGATTTGGGGCACCACCTGGATTGCGATCACCCTGCAACAGGAAGGGCCGGTGGCCATTCCCGTCTCGATCGCTTACCGCTTCGCCATTTCCGCCGCGGTGATGTTCGCCGTGCTGCTGCTAACGCGCCGCCTGCGCCGCCTCGCTCCGCGCGATCATCTGTTCTGCGTGCTGCAGGGCTGCTGCGTGTTCGGCTTCAACTTCTTCTGCTTCTACCACGCGGCGGCCTACATCAGCAGCGGGCTGGAATCGGTGATTTTCTCGATGGCGGTACTGTTCAACGCCCTCAACAGCCTGCTGTTTTTCCGCCAGCGCCCCAGCCCCAACCTGCTGCCGGCAGCGCTGCTGGGGTTGACCGGCATCGTGGCGCTGTTTTGGCAAGATCTGGCCGCCACCCGCATGGCGCCGGAGCTGCTCAAAGGCATCGGCCTGAGCGCGCTCGGCACCTACGGCTTCTCGCTGGGCAACATGATCAGCACGCGCCATCAGCGTCGCGGGCTGGATATCTTTTCCACCAACACCTACGCCATGACCTACGGCGCGCTGTTGATGGCGCTGATCGCCTTGGCGCAGGGCGCCTCGTTCCAGATGGAATACAGCAGCCGCTATATCGGCTCCCTGCTGTACCTGGCAATTTTCGGATCGGTGATCGCCTTCGCCGCTTACTTCAGCCTGCTCGGCCGCATCGGCGCCGGCGCGGCGGCCTACAGCACCCTGCTGTTCCCGCTGGTGGCGCTGACCATCTCAACGATCTACGAAGGCTATCAGTGGCACTTCAACGCCGTGCTGGGCCTGTGCCTGATCCTGCTGGGCAACCTGGTGATGTTCGCCAAGCCGGGGCTGAAATGGCGACGGACGGGTATCTCAAAACAAAACTCAACCCTTTGAAGCCATTGGCGAATATCGTTATCATCAGGTTTTGTTGATAACGGATGATGGCAAATGCTCAGAAGTGATGATGTGACACCCCGCGCCTACAAACAGGTGGACGTGTTTACCCGTACGCCGCTGCAGGGCAACCCCGTGGCGGTGGTACTGGAGGCCGAGGGGCTGAGCAGCGCGCAGATGCTGGCATTGGCCCGTTGGACCAACCTTTCGGAAACCACCTTTGTACTTAAACCGACGCACCCGGCGGCGGATTATAAGGTGCGCATTTTCACCACCGAAAAAGAGCTGCCCTTCGCCGGCCACCCAACGCTGGGCACCGCCCACGCCCTGCTGGAAGCCGGATTGACGCCCAAACGGCCTGGAACGGTGATGCAGGAATGCGGCGTCGGCCTGGTGGCGGTCAATATCCAGCCGGAAGGCATATTGGCGTTCACCGCACCCGAAGTTGAGTTTCGCCCAATGGCGGCTGAGGAAACAGAACGGCTGATGGCCGCTTTACGGCCCGCGGTGATTGAAGGAGGCCCCCTGCCGGTGATTGCCGAGATGGGCATTCGCTGGCTGATGGTGCGCCTGCCGGACGCACCATCCTGCCTGGCGGTGACGCCGGATCAGGCCACGATTAAACAGCTGCAAACGGCTTGCGATGCGGATGGCGTGGTGATCTATGGCGCCTGCACCACGGCCGAACCGGCCGATTACGAAATGCGCGCGTTTATGGTGGAATGCGGTGTTTTGATTGAAGATCCGGTAACCGGCAGCGCCAACGCCTGCCTGGCGCGCTTATTGAAGGCCAACCGCTTTCCCGACGGCGGCCAGACCGCACAGGGCTACCTGGTGCGCCAGGGCACCCAACTGAATCGAGATGGCCGCGTGAGCGTGCGCTTTATTGACGGCGAACCCTGGATCGGCGGGCACTGTCGCACCCTGATTAATGGCACATTGGGTATTTAGTTTTGGGGGTAAGAAGATAGTGAGCATCTTTTGGGAACGTCAATTAGCAACGCTCAAAGCCTATGTTTAGCTGTTCTTCATTACATAGGTCAACAAACTGCTGAGAGACAATTATTCTTTCACAATAGATGCTATCCCTAGCAATAAAGAACTCCCTGTCACACTTGTAAGCAGGCACATCAATGAGCTTGCTTCCATCCTCAAGTTCTCTGAACGTCGAGGCTTCCTCATCAATAATTGAAAAATAATTATTCACTTTACACAGAAACATCGTTTCAGTTACGTTTTCTACCGCGCACTCATAGAATGACATTTCAGAAGAAACCTTACGTTCAAATACAGCCTTAGCTCTTTTTGAAAAAATTTGAATTCCGAGACTGGCAGGAAAATAGTCATGCAAATTAAAAATATCGCTACTCAAAACGCTTGGCATTTTCCCTTTTGGCAGTGAGTAGGATAGGAAATTACCATCACCTTCATTCCAAATAAAAAAGCTGGACAATCTTGATTTCGGATCGGGAAAACAAATCAAGTTATCGCCAAATGTAAAGCTACTGAAAGTATAGAAGTTCATGTCACTCTCATTCAACCTAATTTAACGATGTTGCATTTTATTTTCTTTCTTGCTAAGCGCTCTTTGATTAGGGAAAAAATAGCATCCCAATCACCACCTCCCAATCCTGCACCAATCATAGGCAATTGTATACTAAGCCTTTCTTTTAATGCACAATCAGAAACCAGACTTAGACATTCTTTAAGTGCTTCATATGAAACATACTGAGCATTATCATCTTTACTTTTCTTTAGTCCATCCTGAGCCAACACATTTGCAATATATACCCGCTCATTTTCGTTCACACAGATGAACTGTACATTCCCAAGAAAAAAATCCTTTTTTTCAGAGAACCACTTTAAATATTCTTCCTTTACTGCTGGATAGCGTTTTGATAGAGGAACAACAAAGCCTTTTCCCCACTTACCCTTGTTATTCATAATATGAATGATCATTTTAGATTTTGACAAAGGAATAGATGCATCACCATAGCTAAAACTGACATAATCATTCAAAACATCAGAGGTGATTGTCTTATTCCATTCGCTTTCAAATTCAAGACTAGTTATCAACTTTGACTCAGAAAGGTCAAGCTCACTTTTCTTACCATCATAAAGTAAAAAACCTATATCTTCGTGCCAATCTTCCAAAGATGAGGATGAATAATACAAATCATTTATTATAGTTATTTGTCTTGTTGCAACATCGCCATTAAACTCGGTATAGATCCTCCCTTCGCCAGAAATGAGTTCACATGTGCCTTTATAATAATTCTTATCGGACTCCACAGTTCTTTCCTCCTCCTACGACAGATGGAATAAGTTATTTATAACAGTCAATCACCATGTTACTTACAATAACCCTCTAATTTTCAATGCCACTATCAAAAAACTCAAAGCTTCAATTAACTACTAGCATTCAATAATCTCGAAATCCTTTTAACTATGAAATAAGAAAACCGAAAAAATTATTTGATTCTAAAGACAATAGCCGCTCATCGTCACCTGCCTTATATTTTAAGAAAACCCCTGAGAACGGATCGTCACTATAATTTACTCCAACTATGCTAACCTCCTGCTCAGTTTTAAATGACTGGGAATAAATTGACATCATGGAAAACTTATCATCCTCATCCACCTCAAACCATGGAACGATGTTTTCAACTAAACGTGAATTAACAATCCCATCATTACCGATGTAAACCTCAAAAATAGCCTCACCTGATATAAAGTAAATCCTGTCATACATCGGGTGAAAAACCGGCGGCGTATCCGAAGCTATGTAGCCAGTGACAACTGTATCACTCACCCCAAATTTAATTACATGCCCACTAAACTTACTCATATACTCCATAAGCTAACGCCAGAATGAAAAATCAGATATGAAAATTTCGTTTATTATCACCCCAGCAGGAATATAGTTTATCGCATCGGCGATCTCATCATATGGAGGTGGGAGGATAAACGAAACACCAAAGTCATCATTAATAATGATTGAACCATTGTATATTTTCTGTGATGTCGTCAGCTTGATTATATCTATTATTTTCATTCCTGGGAATATGATTCCATTGTAGCTTCCTTGATAATGAGCATTACATCCAAGTGACAAAATGACACCGTTTTTATCAGTTACGACGGTCAAGGTATTGTCGACTGTATATGACTTTCGCTCACTCCCGTCAGGTAGGAAGTAGCTTTTAATCTTAACGCTAAATCTGGAGTGCATTTCATTAATATATAATGAAATATTTCCATTTATAGCGACATTTCCCATGGAAACACCCGACACAATCCTAGCCTTAAAATCAATCATATTAGACACCGTAATATTAAATTATTTATCAATGTGTACGGATGGATATTTCAAAATTATCAAACCTGCTCTTTTAGATACTTTTCATTCTAGACATTCTGAATCGACTGAGAATTGCAGACTCTAACAACATCACTTGTTTTAATCATTAAAAACTAGAGTGTTTCTCTCAAGATTGTGATCTTTTATATAGCTATTCTCCCATTCAAAATAATCATCCGGTGCTGTACGAGGAAAACCCTTCTCAAAATATCTATCACCATGTGACATTACCATACCCCAATAATATTCATCCTCATGGCCTAACATACAGGCCTCCATAAAACTCTTGGGTGGTGTTGTAAACATAGGTGTATTGTTAATTATGTAACTTGCTTCCTCTTCACTTTTTCTTCCATAAAAAACAATCACTCCATAAATAATATGGACCCAAGAATAAAAATTCATAATGACACTTTCATTTTTATTAGATTCATTCAAAAATACCAGCTTATCAATTAATCTATTATTTTCAAACATATTAATCATTACCCACCTAGATTATACACCGTGTCACTTACTTCCAATAACGCACTAATCCGATCAATGTAACACCAGAAAATATCCGCCGAACAGTCGCCGTTGTCACATCACTCCTGCGACAACCGACGGTGCTGCCACAGGAGGCTTATAAACTCTTCGAACTATGTGGTTAGTAAGAGAGAGTATTACCCTCCTATTAAGACACTTATCTTGGTTTAAATGGATGAAGACATTGTTTAAAGACTTCCCTCATAGTCTCGTCACTCATTTTACTTAAAGAATCATGTTGATATTTATTAATTTTTTTCATTACTGCAATCTCATTATCCGGGTTTTGTATGTCATAAAACTTTCGCTCAAACTCTCCAAGATAATCAATATCAATCAACTTATCAAAGAAACTATTGATTGCATAACTGCCAGCATACTCTAATGACTCAACATCATCACAAGAAAACTTAACATACATTATAAGTTTCTTCAGTGCACTAATTTCAGCCTGAGTAATAATCATTTTCTTTTTATTTTCATCCACCACAACTCCCCCTTGCCTTAATCTGATTAAAGGTTAACTTACTTCTCGTTTCATAATTCATTTTAGATACTATGGAATAAGGATTTCCCCCAGAGTAAAGGACGTCTTTTAATTTCAGCCTTCCATTATGAATGTATTCAAGGGCGGATGACTGTTTTATGTTACTCATTTGCACAGGATCTGCTTTAAAGATAATGGCATAATCACCTCTTCCTACATGCTTAGGATCATTAATAAGAATGTCCCGCATGACATCGTTAGGTGACATAAGTATATCTGTTATATAAACCTTCCCCTTGGCGTTAGCCTCGAGAACTCCTGTTTTCATTATACTCTCAAAACCGCTTTTATCCGTATAATGTATAAAGACACTATCACCACTCAACCCCAGCGGATCCACCCATATCAGCGGGTTCGGCGCATACTGATAAAGGTTTAACCCGCCGCGCAACCCTATCGGATCCTGCGTGGTGAAACGCCCCACCTCGGGTTCGTAGTAGCGGAACAGGTTGTAGTGCAGGCCGCTTTCGTCGTCCTGATATTGCCCGGCGTAGCGCAGCGGCTGCTGGTATTGCGCACCCTGCCGCTTCGCCGCGCCGGCCACCGTCTGGCCCTGCAGCTTGCCGAAGGTGTCGTATTGCCCGGACCAGCACAGGTTGCCCGCCGCGTCGGTCACCTCCAGCGGCGCGCTGTTCAGATCGGTGTGATACCAGTAAATATCTGCCGAGCGGCTGTCGCCCGCCTGCTCCAGCGCCGCCAGCGGGCTCCACGGACTGGCCGGATCATAGCTCCAGCTGCGGCGGCTGCCGTCGTCGCGCTGCTCCTGCAGCAACCGGTAGCCCTGCCACAGGAAACGGGTCGTCTGTTCGGTTTTGCCCTTGTAGCGCACCGCCTTGCGGCTGCGGCGGCCCAGCGCGTCGTAATGGTACTGCGCCTCGAACTCGCCCTGCGGGCCGCGGCCGTGCGCCTGCACCAGTCGGTTGTCGGCGTCGTAGCGGTAGTGCTGTTCGTACAGGCCGTTGCGCCGGCTGATCAGGTTGCCCCAGGCGTCGTAACGGTAAAACAGTTTTTGCCAGTGCGTCAGCCGGTTATCGGCGATCGGCGCCAGCGGCAGGTGCGCGTCGATGTCGCTCTGCGGGCTGCGTTCGCCCAGCAGGTTATCCGCCAGATCGTACACCAGCCGCGCGCCCGGTTTGCCCTGATTGGGCTCGCGGTGTTGCAGCAGGCGGCCTTCGGCGTCGTAACCGTAGTGCACTTCGCCGCGCAGCGCGTCGCTCACTCCGGCCAGCTCGCCGCGGCCGGTATAGCGATAAGCGCGCCACAGCACGCCGTCTTCCGGCCGGGTCAGTTTGTCGTGGCCGAAGGCGCTGCTTTGCCAGCTGCGGCGCCCCATGGCGTCGTAACGCCGCTGCTGCTGCAGCGCGCCCTGGCTGCGGCCGGTTTCCCGGTGCAGGCGATCGCGGGTGAATTCGCTCACCACCTGCTGGTTGAATTTGATGGCGCTGGCGTGGCCGGAGCCGTAATACAGCCACTGCAGGCGATCGCCCTGCGGCAGCGTCAGCGCCTGCAGGTTGGCCAGCGCATCCCACTGGTATTGCAGCTCGCCATTCACGCCCTGCTCACCGAGCAGCCGCCCGGCGGCGTCATAGCGCATCTGCACGCTGTCCGGCTCGATGCCCAGCGCCGCGCCGCTCGCCGTCGGCAGGCGGTTCAACTCGCGCAGCCGCCCCATGGCGTCGAAACGGTAATGCCATTCCGCGCTGGCGTTGCCGCGCCAGACCAGCTGCCCGGCCTCGTCGAAGCGGAAGCGCTGTTCGCGCTGCGTCAGCTCGCCTGCGCTGCCCGGCAGGCCGACCTCGCGGTGCTCCTCCAGCAGCCCGGCCGCGCCGTAGCGATAATAGTGGCGAGTGTCGTCCGGGCGCTCCTCGGCCAGCACGCGGCCCACCGCATCGTAGCTGAAGCGGTAGTCGCCGCCGTTGCCGTTCTCCAGCCGCGTCAGCCAGCCCTGCGGGCTATAGTGATAGCGCCGGGTGCGGTTAATGCGGTCGGTGATGCTGACCGGCAGCCCCAGGGCGTTGTACTGCCAGCGGGTCAGGCTGCCCAGCGCGTCCTGATGTTCTGCCAGCTGGCCGTGCGCATTCCAGTTAAAGCGCTCTTCGCCGCCGTCCGGGTGGATCAGGGTGTGCAGGCGGCCGCCGTTATCCCACCGGTAATGGGTCTGATGGCCTTCGGCATCGGTCTGTGCCGTCAGTTGCCCCAGCGCATCGTAGGTATAAGCCGTCACGCTGCCGGAACAGTCGGTGTAGCGCGTCAGCTGGCCGCGGGCGTCCCACTCCAGCTTCACTTCCCCGCCCAGCGCGTCGATCACGCCGGCCGGCAGGCTCTCTTCGTCATCCGGGTAGCGGTACAGCGTGGCATTTCCCAGGGCATCGACATAGCGCGTCGGGCGCCCCAGCGAGTCCCAATGCTGCGCCTCGCTGCTGCCGTCCGGGTACGCGACGGCGAACAGCCGGCCGCTGTTGCGCGAATATTGATAGCGCGTCACGCGGCCGAGCGGATCGGTCTCCGACAGCAGGCGGCCGTAAGGATCCCATTCGCTCTGGCGCTGCGCGCCGCCGGGCAGCAGCACGCTGCACAGCTCGCCGCGTTGGTAGATAAAACCGTAGCGGCGCTGGTCGAAATCGGTGTACTGCGCCACGTTGTCGTCGTCATCCAGCCGCCACTCCGCCCGCTTGCCGTCGCCGCGCACCGCGCTGCGGCGCCCGCCGGCGAAGTCATAGCCGAACTCAAGGGATTCCCCGGCGCTGTTGCGGTAGGCCGTCACGCGCGGCACGCCGTCGATCTCTTGCCATTGGTATTCGTTCAGCAACCCGGCGGCGTCCTGGTGGCTGATCATCAGGCCGTCGCGCCAGCCAAAACGGCGCGTTACCTCACCGGCGCGGTTGCTCACCGTCGTCAGTTGGCCCTGCTCATCGTAGCCGTAGCGCGCCAGCGTCCGTTCGCCTTCGGCGGTTTGCAGCGCCACTTCGCGCAGGCGGCCCTGCGCATAGCGGCACATCAGGCGCTGCCCGGCGCTGTCCACCAGTTCGCTCAGCAACCCCTCGTCGTCGTAAAACAGCGAGGTGGCGTTGCCGATGGCGTCGGTGATCATGCTGAGCCGGCTCGGCTGGTCGCCCGCCAGCGGCGGGTAGTGGAAAATCTGTTCGCCGACGTCAAACAGCTGCCAGCTGCCGTCGTCGTTGTGCATCAGCCAGCATTTTTCGGCTTCGCAGTAGGTTTTGTGGCCGCGCGGCACCTGCGGGAAAGCGACGAAGTCGCCGGAAGGGGCGCGCCACACCAGGCCGTCCTGATACGGCTGCAGGCTGCTCTCCCAGAACAGGTTCCAGCCGCGGCCCAGTACGCCGTCGCCGGGGTTGCCGCTGCGCCAATAGCGCTGCCAGGCGACCGGCAGGCGCGAAGGCAGCACGAAATCGAGATCGTCTTCGCCGTCGAGGAATTTCTGGCCGCTGACGATATCCACCGGCCGGGCGATAATGCCGACGGCCGCGGTGGCGGTCATCAGGGTGCCGGCGCGGCAGGCGATGCGCGCCAGCTTGTTGATGCCGGGCAGCTTGCCCAACAGTTTGCCGAGCGCCCCCAGCTTGCCGGCGGCGCCGCCCACGCCACCCACCAGGCCGGCGAACAGCAGCGTCAGATCAGAGACCTTGTACAACCAATCCGGCACTTCGGGCTTGATCGGCAAGGTAGTGACGGTGCCGCCCCCAATAAACACGTTGGGCGAGCCTTCCATCACCTGCGCGTCGCAGTTGGTTTTGTCCCCCACGCGCGAGGCGGGCTGGCCGTTGATGCTGACCTTGTCAGAGCCCTGCGCCATCTGCATGCTCGGGCCGTCGTCGCTGCAGGCCACCTGGCTGTTGGTGGCAAGCGCGGCGGGTTTGCCGTTGATGAAGACGTTGGGGGAGCCGGTGACGATATTGCCTTTGGGGGTCAGGCTACCGGCACCGGCGTCGGCAATGCCGTCGCGCGCCGCGGTGGCCGCCTCCCCGGTGAGATACCCCACCGCCAGGCTGGCGCCGATGAGCAACACGCCAACGCCAATACAGGAAGCCGCCAGGCCGGCGACGAACAGCGCACCCGCCGCCACCGCGCCTGCGGCGGCGATCAGGCCGCCGACAAGGGTGCCGGCAATCATGCCGGCCAGGGCATGGGAATGCCCGATGGTATCGCCGACGCGGGCCGCTTCGGTCATCGTAAGGTCCTTTTACGTGAAGGGTTCATCGTTATGCCGCCCGGTAGCTGCTCAGCACCTGCTGCAGCAGGGCGTCGTCTTGCGGCGTCAGCTTGCGCGCCATCGCCAGGGTGAACACCAGCACCCGGCCCTCCGCCAGCGCGAACACCGCCTGGTTTTGCCAGATGCGCTTGCCGTCGCGCAGGTAGCTGGCGTGCACCCATTCACCGGCGGTTAATCCATCGCCCAGCGTCGCCGGCTCGCGGCTTTTGAACGCCCAGCCTTTCAGCCCCTGCGCCAGCGCATCGAGCTGGCGGGTGACGTAGCCTTCGAGGTTTTCCGCCGGCTGCAGCGCATCGCGGGAAATATTGATTGAGGGGGAAACATCATCGCCGGCCAACAGCACGTTGACGGTGCGATCGGCATAGCCTTCCGGCAAAGCGACGCTGCCTTCGCTGAAAGCGCAGCGGGATAAAGCGGACATGCGAGGATCCTTTTGCATAAATAATGCTTAAGCATCGCATAACTTAGCCTTGAAATAAAACCATCAGGCACCGCCAATGTTGCGCGGCGTGACCGCGTTCACTGTGTGCAAGGCCGTGGCCGGAACCTTGCCCGGAATCGGGCCGTAACATTACAGAATTATCTGAAACCATCGGCGCGCCGACGCCCTGATTATGGCTATACTCGGCTATCGTCCGTTTTTCAGGAGATTAGGATGCTGAGATTCACCCGTAGCGCGCTGCTGTGCGCCACGCTGGCCGCGTTCCCCGCCGCCGCCGAAACGCCGAAGTTCGGCCCGGAGCTGCAGGGTTTTCACTACCCTTATCCGTTGCAGCAGTTCAGCTTCACCTCGCAGGGGCAGCCGTTAAAAATGGGCTATATGGACGTGCCGCCGGAAGGCGCCGCCAACGGCCGCACCGCGCTGTTGCTGCACGGTAAAAACTTCTGCGCCGCCACCTGGCAGGACACCATCAAGGCGCTGAGCAAGGCCGGCTACCGCGTGATCGCGCCGGATCAAATCGGCTTTTGCTCCTCCACAAAACCGGCGCATTACCAGTACAGCTTCCAACAGCTGGCGCAAAATACCCACGGCCTGCTGCAGAACCTGAAAATCAGCCGGGCCATCGTCATCGGCCACTCCACCGGCGGCATGCTGGCCACGCGCTACAGCCTGATGTATCCGCAGGCAGTCGAGCAATTGGTCATGGTCAACCCGATCGGCCTCGAGGACTGGAAGGCCAAAGGCGTGCCGTGGCGCAGCGTCGATCAATGGTTCGAGCGCGAGCTGAACACCACCGCCGAGGGCATCCGCAACTATGAGCAGCGCACCTACTACGGTGGCAACTGGAAGCCGGAGTACGATCGCTGGGTGGATATGCTGGCCGGGCTGAACAACGGGCCGGGCCATCGCCTGGTGGCGTGGAACTCGGCGCTGATCTACGACATGATCTTCACCCAGCCGGTGTATTACGAGTTCAAGGATCTGCAAACGCCCACCACCTTGATGATCGGCACCGCCGACACCACCGCCATCGGCAGCGATATCGCCCCGCCGGCGGTCAAGGCCAGGATCGGCCACTACGCGGAGCTGGGCAAACAGGCGGCGAAGCTGATCCCGCACGCCACGCTGATCGAGTTCGCCGGGCTGGGCCATGCGCCGCAAATGGAAGAACCGGAGCGTTTCCATCAGGCACTGCTCAAGGCGCTGCAGCCCTGAGCGGCCGGTTGGCGTAGCCGCCGCGCGGCGGTTAAACTTTCAGCTGGCACTCAACGGCAGGAGACAGCCATGCGACAGATTATTGCCAGCGCCTTCGTCAGCCTCGACGGCGTGATGCAGGCGCCGGGCGGGCAGGACGAAGATCGCAGCGGCGGCTTTCAATTCGGCGGCTGGACAGCCCCCTACTGGGATGACGCCATTGCGGAAACGATGGGCGATCTTTTCTCCGCGCCGTTCGATCTGCTGCTGGGGCGGCGCACCTACGACATTTTCGCCGGCTACTGGCCGCAGATCACCGACGAGGCCGATCCGTTTTCCGCCGATATCGCCCGCGTGTTCAATCAGGCCACCAAGTACGTCGCCACCCACCACGGCGAGACGCTGGCGTGGCAGAACAGCCAGTGGCTGGGGCGGGACATCATCGCCCGGCTGCGCGAGCTGAAGCGCACCCAGGGGCCGGTGCTGCTGGTGCAGGGCAGCAGCACGCTGATGCAGCAGCTGCTGGCCAACGATCTGGTGGACGAACTGCGCCTGCTCACCTACCCGGTGCTGCTCGGCGGCGGCAAGCGGCTGTTCGATGACAACGCGGCGCCGGCGGCCTTTACGCTGGCCCAATCGGTGGTCTCGCCCGGCGGCGTGATCGTGGCCCACTACCGCCGCGCCGGCGCGGTGGCGACCGGCTCCTTCGTGGCGGAAAGCGCGGCGGCGGCCCAGGCGTAAAAAAAGGGCCGTTCGGCCCTTTTCTCTTTTCCTTCCTCACCCTCAGGCAAACAGAATATCGCTCTGCTCCACCTGCCCGACCACATGGATCTTGAAGTCGGCGGCGTAGCTGTTGCTGTGGGTGTTCATCAGCAGATCGGTGGTGCCGTTGAAGGCGTCGAAGTTGAGCTGGATCTCGCCTTTCTGGCCGCTGAAGGCGCTGCCGCTGTCGATAAAGCGCAGCTCGCTCAGGCTGTTGTTGAAGCGCAGGCCGGAGAGATCGATCTTGTCGATGCCGTGCTCGAAGTCTTCAATCACGTCGAACGCCGCCACCGTGGACTCTTTGGCATTGAGATAGACGAAATAGTCGGTGAAGTTGTTGGCGTCTTTGCCGCCCCACAGATGATCCGCCCCCATCCCGCCGTACAGGATGTCCGAACCGGCGTTGCCCGCCAGCAGGTTGTCCTGATCGTTGCCGATGATCACATCGCGCCCGCTGCCGCCGATGGCGTTCTCGATGATCGCCCCGCGCGCGATGGCGACGTTCTGCGTGCCGCCGCCGACGCTGGAGAACGCGCCGTCGTTCAGGTTGATCATCTGCTGCTGGCTGTAGCCGGAGAAGTCCAGCGTGTCGTTGCCGCCGGCGTCCCACACCGCGAAGTTGACCGGTTTGCCGTTGTCCGCCGTGGCGGTCAGGAAATCGCGCCCGGTGTTGGAGTTGAAGCCGTACACCGTGTCGCCGGTGCGGGTGCTCATGTTAGCGCCGTACAATTTTTGGATCGCGGCGATGTCATCCACCATCGGGCCATAGCCGTACACCCCTTTGGTGTCGGCGCCGGTATAACCGGCGTTGAAATAGCTCATGATCGAGTATTGCAACGAATCCTGATAGTAAGCGGCATCGTTCTGGTAGCTCGGGTTGCCCAACGAGGCGTCATAAGATCCCGGGTGCGCCAGCCCCAGGGCATGCCCCAGCTCGTGGGTGAAGGTCTGGCTGCTGAAGTCGCCGCTAACCGGCGCCTGATGGGTGGCGAAGTTTTTGTTGAACCACACCGTGCCGGCAAAGGCGTTATCGCTGCCCGGCTTGGAGCTCGGCGGGTAATAGGCGTACGCGTTGATGGCATTCGGGCCGCTGCCGGCGGCGG
Organism: Serratia sp. CY84636; assembly: GCF_052166245.1. Lineage (NCBI taxonomy): Bacteria > Pseudomonadati > Pseudomonadota > Gammaproteobacteria > Enterobacterales > Yersiniaceae > Serratia > Serratia sp. CY84636. The sequence continues at coordinate 640,311 of NZ_JBJNOX010000002.1, read as the reverse complement.
TGCTGCCGTCGGCGCGCTGGGTGAAGTACGCGAAGGTGATGTCCGCGCGGTGGTTGATATCGGTGGACGCCGCCTCGGTAAAGGTCACATTCGCCACGTCGGCCCAGGCCTGCATCGATTTCAGCGCCTGTGCCTGCGCCGCCTGAGTCAGCGGTTGCAGCCCCTTGTCACCGTCACCGGTTTGGCCGATGCGGTTCAGCGCGCTCTGCGTCAGGAAGGAATAGGTCAGCGCCACCGGCTGGTGATAGACCTGATCGCCGTTGTGCGTCAGGCCCGGCCGCGTCAGCTGATCGGCGGCGCGATCGAAGCTGAAGTTATCGCGGATTTTACCCAAGTTGTTAATGGCGGCTCCGCCGCGCTGGTTGCTGTACAGGTTGGCGTTGTCCAGCGTAAACAGCGCGCCGTACCCTAACCCATCATAGAGGCTGCCGGGCTGGTGATAGTAAAACTGATAGTTATGATCGTTGGGGGATGTGGCGGACAGGCTGGTGAACTCATCGTCATCTTGCAAAATATCGTTGTGGCGACTGCTCATTGCATTCTCCTTTTACACAGTAGGAATCCACTCGCTTTGTAAGACTATTCATCAGTCGTTCTAATCTAAGCCAAGGCTTAGGATTGACCAGTATAGTAATTAACCCCGACGGCGCGACCCGACGCCGCCGTGCATCATCGCGCCGGGCGTTAAGACGGAAATAATCATAACGATTTGTATTAGCGAAGTATTAATGAGAAAGATAAGCGTATCGGCGGGCTAATGACTCGTCTTTATGGGCATGTTATCGCCGGTTAGATCAGAATTATCGAGGATTAAAAAAGCTAATCCTTACCTCATCATCCCGCAGGGAACGTGCTAAGGTGTGAACGGACAGCCGAAAGGAGTGACCCGATGCCAACCCATTTCCTTATGCGCGCCTTGCGCCGCGCCAGCCTGACAGGAGTCGTTATGAGCGTATTGTGCAGCAGTGCCCTGGGCAGTTCACTGCCGTTGCTGGAACCCGCCGCGCTGAAGGGAGACTGGCAGCTCGCCGCCATCGGCGACGGTAAAACCGTCTGCGAGGTGCAGCTGAGCGACGAAGCGGTGGCCAACACCAACGCCTTCCGCTTCAGCGCCTCCGCCCAGTGCCTGCAACCGCTGGCGCTGCAAACGTTGCCGGTCGCCTGGCGGCCGACGCCGGACGGCATGACGCTGACCGACGCCGAAGGCAGCATGGTGGCGTTTCTGGCCCTGACCGCGCCAAAGCGCTATGAGCTGATCGATCGCGGCGGCCCTTCGCGCTTTGTGCTGATCCCGCGCTAATCCCTCAGGCCAACAGCAACCCGAGCAGCGCGCCGCCCGCCAGCACCCACAGCGGATGGAGGCGCTTGCTCATGCTCAATCCCGTCGCCAGCGCCACGATCGCCGCCAGCCGCCAGCTGGGTGCGGAAGCCTCGGCGATCAAGATACCGCTGGCCGCCACCAGCCCCACGGTCAACGGCACCAATCCGGCCTGCACGATGCGGCGCCACGGGCGATCCTTAAAGCGCCGCCAGGCGCCCATCACCAGCAGCGTGACGATCGAAGACGGCCCGAACTTGGCGACCGAAGAAACCAGCAGCCCCGCCCAGCCGGCGACGTGCCAGCCGACCAGCGGCACGATCATCATGTTCGGCCCCGGCGCGGCCTGCGCCATGGCGAACAGCGCGCTGAACTCCTGGGCGCTCATCCATTGATGCACCTCCACCACCTGCCGCTGCATCTCCGGCAGAATGGTCATCCCGCCACCAAACGCCAGCAGAGAGAGCTCGGTGAAGATCAGCGCCAACGCAATCAGAACCCCGCTCATGACGGCCACCGCCACATCAGCAGAATGCTCAGCGGCGCCAGCACCAGCATGGTCGGCAGCAGCGGCAGGCGCAGCCAGGCGATGGCGATCAAGGCCAGCGCGACGATCGCCAGCGCCGGCCATTTACCGCGCAGCGGCAGCAGCATCTTGATCCCGGTCGAGAGCAGCAGCCCGGCCGCGGCGGCGGCCAGCCCGGCGAACACATGCTGCACATGCGGATCGTTTTGGAAGCGGGCGTAGACCACGCCCAACCCCACCACGATCGCCGTCGGCGCACTGATGAGGCCCAGCAAGGCGCACAGCGCGCCGCGCAGCCCGCGAAATTCCATGCCCACCGCCACCGACAGGTTGATCACGTTGCCGCCGGGCAGAAACTGGCACAGCCCGAGCAGCTCGGTGAACTGTTCGCCGCTCAACCAGCGCCGGCGCTCCACCAACATACTGCGCGCCAGCGGCAGCACGCCGCCGAAGCCGATCAGCCCCAGCCACAGAAAGCCCACAAACAGCTCCGCGTTGCCCGGCGCTGCCGCCGGGTGCGGTTTTAACGTATTGATATCTGACATGACATTGCCATTCCACATCGCTTGTTTTGATGTCTGGTATCATGCGCGCCGCCGTGCCATGATGTCTAATGCATTCCGGAACAACTAAAGATACCTTTGAGGTATGGCTATGATCGAACTGCGTCGCCTGCGGGCATTCGTCACCGTGGTGGAAGAAGGCAACATCACCCGCGCTGCCGAGCGGCTGTTTATCCAGCAGCCGCCGCTGACCCGCCTGCTGCAGGGGCTGGAAGATGAACTGGGCGTCACCTTGTTGCAGCGCCTGCCGCGCGGCGTGCGCGTCACCGAAGCCGGCGGCGTGCTGTTCGAAGAGGCCCGCGCCCTGCTGGCGCGCGCCGAACGCCTGCGCGAAGCGGTGCAGCGCGCCGCTCGCGGCGAGCAGGGGCACATCGCCATCGGCTTCACCAGTTCCGCCGCGCTGCATCCGTTCGTGCCCAACCTGCTGCGCCGCTACCGCGACATCCTGCCGGGCATCACCACCCAGTTGGAAGAAGCCGGCAGCGGCGAACTGATGGAGGCGTTGCTGGAACAGCGCCTCGACGCCGCCTTCGTGCGCTCGCCGGCCAGCGGCATTCCCGGCCTGAGCGTGGAGCCGGTGCTCAGCGAACCGATGATCGTCGCCCTGCCGCTGGGCCACCGGCTGGCGCAAGAAACGCAGCAGCCGCTGCCGCTGGCCGAACTGGCCCACGAGGCGTTTATTCTCTATCGTCGCCCGGCCGGCCAGGGGCTGTACGACGCCATCCTGGCCGCCTGCCACCGCGCCGGCTTCAGCCCGCGCATCGTGCAGGAAGCTCCGCGCCTGCCGGCCACCCTCAGCCTGGTCGGCGCAGGCCTGGGGCTGTCAGTGGTGCCCGGCTCGATGCGGCGGCTGGGCGGCGACGGCATCGTCTACCGCACCCTCGCCGAAGAAGCGCAGCTCAGCGCCCCACTTTACCTGGCGCTGCGCCGCAGCCCGGCTTCGCCGATCGTCGAACGGTTTCGTCAGCTGGTGCTGGAGACCGTGGGGGAGTCATAAAAAGCCCGAACGGCCAATAAAAAATGCCGTTCGTTTATTATTTATTTAAACCGGTCGGCGACTAAAATTAATTCCAATTAATGACTATTCAACTTCCGAGTAATTAATCAAACCCGTTCTCACTTAGTAACAAACGCAAACAAATAAGCGCCTACCCAATAAATTCCAGCCGCTAGGATTTAAGGGTCACAGCCTGTTCCCGCCGATGACAAAAAATCATTTCAATGGCGCTCGCGCCTTCCCTGTCGCCTGCCTCTGCAGGCGCACGGTTTTATATTGGAGAAAATGCTATGCTATCGCGTCGTGATATATTGAAAGTGTCCGCCGTCAGCGCGGCCGCCGCCGGCATGATCGGCGGCATCGCTAAAAATGCCGCTGCCGACGACCACCGCAATATCGTGCCTCCCAGCAGCTACCAGCCGCCTGCTAATGCGCAGCATCTCTATAAGTACAAATTCACCGACAGCAAGAAACGCAGCCTGCCCAGCGGCTGGGCGCGCGAGGCCACCGTCGAGCAGTTTCCAATCTCCGAAGGCGTGGCGGGCGTCGACATGACGCTGGAGCCGGGCGGCGTGCGCGAGCTGCACTGGCACGCCATCGCCGCCGAATGGGCGTTTATGCTGGAAGGCCATGCGCGCATCACCATTCTCGATCCCGAGGGCAAATGCGAAGTGGCGGATTTCGGGCCCGGCGACGTGTGGTATTTCCCAAAAGGCTACGGCCATTCCATTCAGGCGCTGGCGGACGGCGCACATTTTATTCTGGCGTTCGATAACGGCCATTTCTCCGAATTCGGCACCTTCAGCATCACCGACTGGGTGGCGCATATGCCGAAAGAGGTATTGGAAAAAAGCGTCGACATGCCGGCGGCGGTATTTTCCAAGGCCAAACAGGGTGAGGCCTATATTGTTGGCGGCGCCGTTCCGCCCGCCCTGCCATTGCCGAAAAACGACGGCGGATTAAATAACGCCCCGCTGACCCACCGCTATGAATTAATGAAGCAAAAGCCGTTCTTTGAAAATGACGCCGGCAGCGTGCATTTGGTGTCATCGAAAGAGTTTCCCATTTCCACCACCATGACCGGCATCATCGAGATCGTGAAACCCGGCGCGATCCGGGAATTGCACTGGCACCCCAATGCCAACGAATGGCAATACTATATTGCCGGTAAGGGCCGCATGACGGTGTTCAGCTCACATGGCCACGCGCAGACGGAAGAGTATGCCCCTTCGGACGTCGGTTACGTGCCGCAGGGCTTCGGCCATTACATCGAGAACATCGGCGATGAGGATTTGAAAGTGCTGATCGTGATGGACAACGGCATCTATCAGGATATTTCGTTGTCCGACTGGCTAGCGAAAACCCCGGCCTACCTGCTGGCGGATAACTTCAACAATCAGGCTGAGGACTGGCAGGATCGGCCGAAAGACAAACGGGTCATGTCACGGCGCAGCCGCTGACGCCATGGCGAGGGAGAGACTCCCTCGCCGTCCGGCCTGCGCTTACAGCGTGGCGTTAAAGAACGGCACCAGCTTCTCCAGCGCCTGGGCTACCGGCTCCGGTTTGTCGTAGAGATCGTAATGCGACCAGCCTTCCACCACCATCAGCTCTTTGTGCTGCGATTTGGCGCGGCGCACGATCTCATAGCCGTCGCGCAACGCGCCGAACAGGCCGGGTTTGCTGCCGACGATCACCAACAGCGGCTGGGTCAGCAGCACTTCCGCCAGGTGGAACGCATCCCAACCCACGGCCACCGCGTTATGGGAATACAGCGTCTTGTTTACGCCGTTCGGCTTCTCGCCGCGCGCCGTCCGGTAGTATTCCGTCGCCTCGCGCAGATCGATATCGGCACCGTCTTGTTGCGCCGCCTCAACGCTCGGGTACAGGCCTACGTCCACGCGCAACGCCGCGCCGCGCGCCTCTGCGGTGCGCTGCCGGGCAATATCCTCCAGGAAAGCCACAGGATCGCCGTTGGCCAACACGCCCTCGCGCATCACCCGGCCATAGTTGGCGCCGGTGATGGTCGCCACCGCTTTGATGCGTCGCTCCGTCATCGTGGCGTTGATGGCGTAACCGCCGCCACCGCAGATACCGAGCACGCCGATACGCTGGTCGTCAACATAGTCCAGCGTCACCAGATAATCGGTCACGACGCGAAAATCTTCCACGCGCTGAGCGGGATCTTCGATAAAGCGCGGTTCGCCACCGCTCTCGCCCTGGAAGCTGGCGTCGAATGCGATGACCACAAAGCCGGCTTTCGCCAGCGCCGCGCCATAGACATTGCCCGAGGTCTGCTCTTTGCAGCTGCCGATCGGGTGGGCGCTGATGATCGCCGGGTACTTTTTCCGCTCGTCGAAATCCGGCGGGAAATGAATATCCGCCGCGATGTCCCAATACTGAAGCTTGATTTTGACCGTTTTCATCATGAGTTCCTCACAGGGTTGCTGGCTCGGGAAACGCGCTCGGCATCGCTTCCGCTGGGATAACGCTCACTTTAGACGTCGTATTGTTCTTTGAGAAGCACAGGGAATGGACTACAGTGTTAAGCTGTGATTTACAATGCGGAGCGTCTCGATGGATCCTTCCCTGCTTCCCTCACTGGCGTGGTTCGCGCATATCGCGCAGCACCGCAGCTTCACCAAAGCGGCGGCCCAAATGGGCGTTTCCCGCGCCGCGCTGTCGCAAAATCTAAAGGCGCTGGAAAAACAGCTGAACGTCAAGCTGCTCTACCGCACTACCCGCGATATGTCGCTCACGGAGGAAGGGCAACGCCTGCTCGAGGCTCTGGCGCCCGCCCTCAACGCGATCGAACACGCCGTCGGCACGCTGGAAGAGAGCCGTCACGAGCCGGCGGGGCTGCTGCGGATAAACGCCTCGCGCACGGCCGCCAAGCACTTTATCGAACCGCATATTGGCGAATTTCTGGCGCGCTATCCCAGATTGAAGCTTGAACTGGTGATGGACGACGGCATGGCCAGCATCATTTCCGAAGGCTACGACGCCGGCGTGCGGCTGGGTGAAAGCCTCGCCGAGCATATGGTGGCGATCCCCATCACCCCGCAGGTGGAACTGGTGGCGGTGGCCACGCCGCAATACCTCAGCCGCTACGGCACGCCCGCCACGCCGGCGGATCTGGTCAACCACAACTGCATCGCTTTTCGCCACGCAACCAGCGGGGCCATTTATCAATGGGAGTTTTCCACCCTTGAGCGGCACGCGCGCCATACCTTTTCCGTCGAGCCGCAAGGCAGCATGATCACCAACGACGACGACGGCATGATCCGCGCCGCGTTGCAGCATGTCGGCATTATTCAGCACTTTGATTTCGCCGTGAAGGCGCTGGTGGAACGCGGTGAACTGGTGCGGATCCTGCAGCCTTGGTCACAGCCGTTTCCCGGCTTCTACCTGTATATCCCCTCCCGTGAGCACATGTCTTCCAAGGTCAGGGCGCTGCTGGACTTTCTGGTCGAGAAGCGCGCAGGCTAAGCCGGCCCGCGCGCCGTTTCGTTTTACTGTTTATGCGGCTCCGCTGGCAGCGACAACAGCTTCGCGAGCAGCAACTCCGACATATTAAGCTCGGTGCTTAATACCACATGGCAGTTGGCATCGGGCTGCGGCGGATAGTTCATATATCGTCCCCGCATATCGCACAGGGTTTGCCCGCGGCCTGGCCCGTCGGAATCATCGATCGTCACCTTCACGTTAGGCGCAAGGCAGGCGCCGATGCCCTGCACCGCCAACACCGCAGCCACCGGATCGTGCAGCGCGCAGGCTTTGCGGCCGTAGGTATTGATATAAAACTGGATATACCGCTCCAGCATTTGCCCTATCGCCTGCGCAAACCGGCTCTCGGCCGACAGCAGTTTGAGCCGATCCGCCTCTTCAAAGGTATGCGACATGGTGACATCAAGCGGCACCATCACGATATTCTTCATCGCCTTAAACACCATGGCCGCCGCCTCCGGATCGCAGGCAATATTCGCCTCCGCAACGGGCGTTCGGTTGCCGGGCGCCAGAGCCGCACCGCCCATGATCGTCAGCGTGCCGATAAGCTCTCCTAGCGCGGGCTCAAGCTGCAAGGCTTTGGCGATGTTGGTCAGCGGGCCGGTCGCCAAGATGTCCAGTTCCCCCGGGTGCGCTCTGGCCAGCTTAACCAATAGGTCGGGGGCCGGCAGCGGCGCCAGCTTGGCGTGTGAGGCTTCCAGCGCGATGTCGCCGATGCCGTTGTCACCGTGTATATGCTGCACATCGCAAAGATACGCCTGGCGCAGGTAGTCCCGTTCCCCCACGGCGACGGGGATCGCGGGAAAACCGGCCAGGCGGGCAAGCTCCAGCGTATTTCTGGCTCCGGCATCGGCGGCGACGTTGCCGCAAACCGTGCCGATCGCCAGAATATCCACCTTGTCGCTTTCTGCGAGCAAATAGCCCAGCGCCATCGCATCATCGATGCCGGTATCGCAGTCAAAATATAATTTTATTTTCTTCTCGCTCACCGCTTGTCTCCATTTTCTGTATTAAGAGAGGCAACCCAAAGATCCATTTTCTTCCGATACTCCGTTTTTGCCTCGTCGCCGGCGAAACTGGCGGCAAAAGCATTCAGGGCCACATCGACGATATCCTGGGTGGAAAATGCAAATTCGCTCTGACAGATCAGATATTCATCCACCAACGTGGTGTGCAATAAGACCGGGTCGTCGGTATTGATGGTCGCGATGACCCCGGCATCCCGCAGCCGGCGCAGCGGATGTTCCGCGTAGCCGGGATAGACGCCCAGTTTGATGTTCGAGGTCAGGCATACGCCGATGGGGATACGCCGTTCGGCCAACAGCGCCACGACGGCCGGGTCGTCTATCGCCCGAACGCCGTGATCGATGCGGTCGGCCCCCAGCAGCAAGATGGCGTCGCGCACGCCCTCTGCACCGCTGGACTCCCCGGCATGCACGGTTCGCTTCAACCCGGCCTTGCCCGCCTGGGCGAAAGCCTGCGCAAAACGCGCACCGCTGCCTTTGGTGACGGCCTCATTGCCATCGACGGACAGCGCGACCACTCTGGGGTGCCGCAGCGCGGTTAAAAAATCCACCAGCTCACTCGCCTCGGCGGCGGTTTGCCGGCGGAGCAAACTGACGCACAGCCCAACGGACGCCAATCCATCTTCTTCGGCCGCGCGCAAACCGGCGTCAATCGCGTCGATCATGTCACCAAGCCTGCCGCGCCACGCTTTCCAATGGGTCGGGTTGAAAATCAGATCGGCGTACAGCCCGCCATCCCGCGACAGCCGTTGTGCATAGGAGTAGCTTAACTGCACCAGGCGTTCGCGGCTGCTCACCAGGCTGCAGGACCAATCGAGGAAATCGAGAAAGTCGGCAAGCCCGTTAAAATTCAGCAGCTCGGCCTGCTTTCTGGGCATCGGTATCCCCGAGGATAACGCCCAGGCCGAGAGCTGTTCCGGCTCAAAGCAGCCCTCCAGATGCACGTGCACTTCCGCCTTCGGCAGGGAAACCATCTGCGCTCGAGAGAGCGTGGTTTGGTTTACATTCCATTCCATAAAATGGCTCCCAAGGGTTATTTATGCAGGCCAACGAGCACTTTTTCGCGCGACGGCATGGGTGCGAAAGACTCGTTGAAGAGGGAGTGAATGCGGTAAAAAACGCGGTGAAACGAGGAATGATCTAGGGTAAGCATCGCAATATGTTAATCCTGTAATGAGTCAGACGGCAGGCCATCCAAAAATTCATCAACAGGTCAGTAACCTATGCGTGCGGCAACCGGTGAAGGCGGACACGCCTCTCATCACCGAAGCCGGCACGGCATCACCCCATCCTCACTGCAACGCCCGATTTCTATGGGCGCCGGCAATCATCGATGGGGCCGTTCTCTTACCTGAACCTATGTAAAACATGGCGTGTTAAAGCAGAGTCGCCGGGCAGCCGCTGTTATGCGCGGCCATCGCCAGCCATCAGCGCCAAAACACGCCGCCAAGCTTATGAAAGCCAGGGGGGCTTGTAAAGCCCTTCCCCAACGCCGGGAACGTCAGGCCTTTCTCAGCAACAGCGCCCACAGCGCCAGCACGGCAAAGGCGATGTATATCGCCATAAAAAGGACAATGGCGGCGAACAAAGCGCTCACTACCCCTATTTTATCCGCCAGCCAACCTGCGGCCGGCGGCATGATATTGAACAAATAGACGATAAAGTAAAACTTCGACACCGCATTCCACCCTGGCGCCGCTAGCGAGAGCTTATTGACCAGGATGGCACCGCCCACAAAAACCGCGCCGTACGAGAAGCCGGACAGCGCCAGACTCACCGCCGCGCTGGCCACAGAACCGCTTTCGAGCGCCATGGTCATCATCACCATGGAGAAAACCTGCGCAATCAGCCCTAGCACCAAAGAAAACTCAGGCTTCAGAAAACGCGGGATCGTGAACTGCACCACGCCGGCCACCAGTAAATAACCGGTGGCGATATAGCCAAAGCCCGCGGGTGACTGGAGCCCGAAGACCTGGATCGCGGCCGTCGGCCCCAACGACAGGATCAGCGCGGCGTATGACCAGGAGATAAACACGCACAGCGCAAGCAGATAGAACAGCGGTTGGCTAAAACCGGCGCCCTTTTCTGCCGTTTTCGTGTCCGCAACGCCGAGGGTAGGCAATCCTTTCTTCGGCCAAAGCAGGACGATGGCGATCGCGGAGAGGAAAACCAACGCGGCGATGGTCACCGCCGGCGAAGTGAGCGGGTAAAACGCCAGCTGGGCGTAAACGCTGCTGATCACCGGGCCCAGCGCCAGGCCGGTCACCAAAGCCAGGCTGCCCAACAGCGCGGCACGTTTGGCGCTGTCGCCGCGGCTGACGTTGATCAACAAGATGTTGATGATGGCCGTGGCCGTACCGGCCCCTAAACCGGAAATAAACCTGAACAGGCACAGCGCCTGCAAAGAACGAGCAAAGGAAAAGCACAGCGTAGGCACCACCACCACCATCAGCGACACCACCACCAGCAGCCGGGCATTTTTATCGGTGATGGTGAGCCTGCGTGATAAAAACAAAGCCAGCAATACGCCAAACCCGTAGGAAGAGAAAATGAAGGTCAGGTCTATATTGCTCAGATCAAGGGTTTCTTGATAGAGGGGATATAACGGCGTGGGGGAGCCGCTGTTCAACAAGATAAAAAATAAAGCGATCGTCAACGCCGCCAATAGGCTCACCTGGCTGCGGTTTGTCTGTTCAGAAGTCATTATGCCACCATCATGGAAAATACCGATCGTAGCACCCGACCGGATCGCGAACTTTCGCGTTCGCACTTTTTTTCTTATCGTTCGGACAGGACGGCGAGATAGCCTGTACACCGGCTGGCGCCTCACCCATAATGCGTTCACCTCGCCGCACTGCCGGGATCATGCATAACCCTGGCGCAATAGCGACTATGCTCAACAGTAAACGCATCAGACAAGCAGGTAATAATGGATCCGCTATCCGATATTGTTTCCAGGCTAAAAATCAGCAGCCAGAAAATTGTGACGTTTGACATGAGCGCTAATACCAAAGCGCTGTTTCCCGACTATTCCGGGATGAAAATTTATATCGCCAAGCGCGGATCCTTTTTCATTAAACTGGCGGGCGACGCCAACAGTTACCCGATTGAACAAGGCGATGTGCTGATCTTATCCAGCGGGCGCGAATTCAGCATTTTTGATCACCCTAACGCGCCGGCCATCGATATAACAAAAATTCACGTGATGAAAGACCGCTCATCCTGCTTCAGCAACGGCGGGTGCGATTTCTCCTTTGTGGGTTGCCGCTTCGTATTTCAGATCAACGATACCTTCCGCTTTATCACCAGCCTGCCCGAACCCATCGTGATCAAAACGCAGCGGGAGGAGAACGCCGGCATCAAGGATTTCCTGAGCCGCCTCTCGTCGGAGATAGAAAATCCCGGCCCGGGCAGTGAACTCATCACCGAGCATCTGCTGCAGATCATTTTGACGCAGGCGCTGCGCATGCTGCTCTCTTCCGGCGCGCTCGGCCGCGGCGAGGGCTGGTTTTACGCGATGGCGGACAAACATATTGGCCTCGCGCTGACCCGCATACACGACCAGCCGGGCAGAAAATGGCGCCTGGACGAGCTCGCCGGCGTGGCCGGCATGTCGCGCACCGCCTTCACCACCCGCTTCAGAAAGCTGGCCGGCTACAGCGTCAACGAATACATTCGCATCTGGCGTTTTAGCCTGGCCATCGAGCGAATGGTCGCCAATAAAGAAAAAATATCCCAGATCGCCTTTGACCTGGGATATGAATCGGAAAGCGCCTTCAGTACCGCGTTCAAGAAAAGCATGGGCGCGTCGCCAAGGAGTTATATCGGCAGCCATATTTCCTGAAGCAGCCAACGGCGGCACGTCCCTGTGCCGGTCTTATCCTTATTCTGCAAACCAGGCCGCGGGCAGATCCGTCTGCAGCGTGATGGTTTTTATTTGCGTGTAGGCATTGAGCGTTTCTTTGCAGAACTCGCGGCCGATCCCGCTGTTCTTGTAACCGCCGAACGCGGTGCCATCGGTAATGTTCGAGTAGCGGTTGATCCATACGGACCCGGCTTCCAGCCGGTCTGCGGTCGCCAGGGCGTTTTTCAGGCTGCGGGTGTAGATCCCCGACGCCAGCCCATATTCGCTGTCGTTAGCCTGGGCGATCATCTCGTCGTAGTCTGACCATTTGATCAGCGTCAGCACCGGCCCGAAAATTTCTTCCTGGCAAATGCGCATGCCATTTTCCGCAGCAAAGATCGTCGGCTCAATGAAGTAGCCATGCTCGCAGCCGGCGACGGCGCGGCGTTTGCCGCCGGTCAGCAGGGTGGCACCCTCCTCGAGGCCGGTCCGAATATAAGCCAGCACCCGCTCGCCCTGCTTCTCAGAAACCAGGCAGCTGACCCGGGATTGCTCGGCCAGCGGTGAACCGACGCGCACCCGTTCGAAAGCCGTCACCAGTTTGGCGCTGAAACGGTCGTAAATGTCCGCGTGAACGAACAGCCGGGTGCCCGCCAGGCAGGACTGGCCGTTATTGTGGATGGCGGCAAAGGTCACGTTGTCCACCACCGCGTCCAGGTCTTCGATGTCCGGGAACACAATATTGGGGCTCTTCCCGCCCAGCTCCAGCGTGACGGGCACCAGCCGCTCCGCGGCGGCCTTGGCCACCCGCTTGCCCACCTCCGTGCTGCCGGTGAACGAAAGCTTGCGCACCTTGCGGTTGCCGGTCAGCGCCGCCCCCGCCACGCTCCCGAGCCCGGTAATGATGTTGACGACGCCGGCAGGGAAAATGTTGGCGATCATCTTGCCCAGCTCCAGCGTGGAGAGCGAGGCGTTTTCATCGGCCTTCAGTACCACCGTGTTGCCGGTCACCAGCGCCGGTGCCAGCTTGAACGCCGCCATGATCGCCGGCGCATTCCAGGGGATAATCTGCCCGCAGACGCCGAGCGGCTCGCGTTTCGCCAGGCTGTAGCCGTCCGCGATGCTTCTGCCGCTGTCTTCGTGCCCCATGACAACTGCGGCGAAATAGCGATAGTGTCTGACCGCCGTTTGATAATCGCGGCGCACTTCGCTGATACAGCGGCCCACATCCCGCGCGTCGATTTGCGCCATTCTTTCCAGATCGCTTTCCAGCACATCCGCCAGCTGCGCCACCAGGCGAGCGCGGGCCTGCTGCCCTAATGCCTTCCAGGCGGGGAAAGCCGCTTCCGCCGCCAACACGGCGCGCTCGACGTCCCGTTCGTTGCAGTAGTGCAAATCCGCCAGGCGCTCCCCGGTCGAGGGGGAAATCACGGGATGAATGTCCGTGCCATCCAGCTCGAATACGCCGTTAATCAGTGGCCCGTAGGCTTTATCTAATGTCATTTCTGTTCCATTCTTCGCTAAATTAATGCAAACCGCCGCCGACGATCAGGCTCTCGCCGGTCACCCAACCCGCCTCGTCCGAGGCGAGATAGGCCACGGCCGGGGCGATATCCTCCGGTGTGCCGATGCGCCCCAGCGGGGTGATGGATTCAATGTGCGTTTTGAAATCGGTATCGAAAAAGCCGCTGTCATGCACGCCTTCCGTGATGACCAAGCCAGGATTGACCGCATTGACCCGGATCTTGCGCCCGCCAAGCTCGTTGGCCAGCGTCTTGGTGATCGAATCGACCGCGGCTTTGGAAGCGGTATAAACCAGCGAATTGGCCGGCGTAAACGAGGTCACGCTGGAGCTGATATTGACGATGCTGCCGCCCGATTCAGGCATGGCGGCGACCGCCGCCTTGCAGCAATAAATCAGCCCTTTAACATTTAAATTGAAGTGCCTTTCATATTCCGCGTCGCTGAAGGCTTCCAGGCTATTGGTGGCATAAACCCCGGCGTTATTGACCAGCACGTCCAGGCGACCATACTGCTCGACAATGTTTTGCATCAGGTCGTTGACTTCGGCCTCAATGCCGACATTGGCCTGCAGCGGAAAAGCGACGCCGCCCTGCTCATTGATCTCTTTAACCAACCGGTTGGCATCTTCACGCCCGCGGGAATAGTTAATGAAAACCACGGCGCCTTCCGCCGCCAGGCGTTTAGCAATAGCGGCGCCAATGCCCTTTGAACTGCCCGTCACCAGGGCAACTTTATTTTCAAAGCGTTTCATTCGTCATTCTCCTCAGTGTCTGTGAAACTCGGGAGAAGATTACGGTAAATGCTCGCCGAGCAGCATAGCGGGACGAACATAAAACCTTATCGAACGAACAACTTTGCCCAAAAGAGAAGTGGCATTTTTAGAGTAAACGCGCGGCCAAAATGGTGCAGGCTAATAACAGAATGACGCCACCGAAGCATTTATTGATATAAATCCCGATGACCGGACGCCGTTTTATCCTCAGCGCAATCTTTCCCGCCAGAAATACCAGGGGAACTTCAATCAGAAACATGATGACGATGAGTTCAATGCCTAATATCAGCATCTGCATTCCCGGCCTGCCCGCGTCCACCCGAATAAACTGCGGAATAAACGCCAGCATGAAAATAATGGCCTTGGGGTTAAGCAGGTTGGTCAGCAATCCTTGCGAATAGAGCCTTTTGCGGCTTTTGCGCTCGCCGTGGCTTTCCAGGCCAATCGCATTTGCCTGGGTAAAAATGCCCAACCCGACCCACATGATGTACAGCGCGCCGCCGATGACAAAAAGCTGATACAGCAGCGGCGAAGAGGCGATCAGTGCCGTGACGCCGGCAATCGCAAAACAGACGTGGCATATCACTCCGGTGACCGCCCCCAATACGGTAATCAGCCCCGCTTTCGTTCCCTGGCTGACGGCATTGGACAGTGCGCAAAGCATATCGGCGCCGGGAATAAGCGTTAAGACGGCGGCCGAAAGGGCAAATAAACCCAGCGTGGATAATTCGATGACCATGATTTTCTCGCGTCGTAAATAGGCGCATTGTCGGCCCCCGTAAGTCGGCGAGATAGAACGATATTGCTCACAGGCAGCGATCGCGATAGCCGCGCGGCGTCACGCCGTAACTCGACTTGAACGCCCTGCCCAGGTGCGACTGATCGGCGAACCCGCAGGCGACGGCGATTTCCGCGATGTCGCCACCCCGGGATAGCAAAGCCTTCGCCTGCTGCAGCCTAAGCTGCCGCTGATAGCGGCTCGGCGACAAGCCGAATGTTGCCGAGAACTGGCGGCAAAGGTGAAACCTGGACAGACCGGCGGCCTGCGCCAGCCTCTCCAGACGCACTTCCCGCGCCGGGTTATCGTGCAGATACTCTTTCGCCCTGCGCAAGCCCGGTGCGATGCCGGCGTCTGCCAATGGCGCGCGCCGCGGGGAACACACCGCCAGCAGATCCGCCACACAGTGGCTCCAGGCCACCTCCCGGTCGAAACGGCTGGATTGCGCCGCGGTCAATACCGTCGCGGCCTCACACAGCCGGTTGGCGAAAGGCGCATGGTCGATATGCTTCCCCTTCACTGCCGCTGGCAGAGGCATCTCCATGTTTTCCGCCGTGTCCAGCAGCATCTCGTGGCTGGGGTAAAACATGAAATAATGGCATCCCTCTTCTCCCAACACCGTCCCGGCATGCATCTGCCCCGGCGCGATGAGGCTGACTTGCCCACGGCTGACGATACCGTCGGCATCGCCTTTGGCGCTGTTGTTATTGGCGCCGCGCAGGACAACGCCAATCGACCAGGTATCATGCCAATGCACGTCAAACCGATGGTCTGAAAAGTCCGCGACGAGCAGTTCAAGCCCGCCCAATGCGTCAAAACGATGCATAAATGCCGAATTGCCCATCCTCTTTTACCCGATTGCCGGTTATCCACAGCGGCCAAAATAACACACAACGTACGGCGTGAAAGCCCTGCGCTCTGCGCGGAAGCGGCTTTCTGAACGTCGGAAAAAAGGGGCCGCCTGGCCCCTTCACATTGTTCGTCTGCCTTCTTGCCTTGCTCTCATGCCGATTAATGTGGATTCATCGCGCCATAGTTCAACGGCTGCCAGTCGTAACCTTTCCCCTGTTTATTGATGTAACCAAGACCCGGGAAAGACAAATGCGCCCCTGCGACCAGCGCCCTTTGCTGCGCGAGGTCATCGAACAGCCGCTTGCGCTGCGCAACGGCGGCGGGGACGTCGATGTCATAGGCGATGGCGACATTCGGATCGGGAAACTGCACCGAGCCGACGTGGATCATATCCCCCAGAATCACCATCTTTTGCCCTTTGCTTTCGACGGCGAACACGCTGTGCCCTGGCGTGTGCCCACGCGTGTCGATAGCCGAAATGCCCGGGGTGAGCGCCTGATTGCCTTCAAACGTTTTGAGTTTCCCCGCCGTGACGTAAGGCTGCAATGAGGCGATGGCGGCATCGAAGAAACGTTTATCTTTCTCTTCCGCCTGCCGTTTTTTCTCTTCGCTCAGCCAAAAAGCGACTTCGTCTTTTTCCACCCAGACGGTGGCGTTCGGGAAGGCGAGACGCTTGTCCGCCATCAACCCGCCCACATGGTCGGGATGCAGGTGCGTTAAATAAATCTCATCCACCTGCTCCGCCTGATAGCCGGAAGCGTTTAGGTTTTTCATCATTTTGCCCAGCGCTTCGCCATGCAGCGCGCCGGTGCCTGCATCGACCAGAACCAGCTTGCTTCCGGTATTGATCAGGTAGGCGTTCACCGAGGTCGGTAACGGCAGCGACAGGTTGTTGGCCGCCATCGCCTTTTCAAGCTGCTGCGGCCGGGTGTTGATCAAGATTTTATCGGCGGGCATCGGGCTGATGCCGTCAGACAGGGCCGTCACTTCCACATCGCCCAGCATGATCCGGTAAAACCCGGGATTGTCTATTGTAGAAAAAGGCGCCGCGGCCATTGCAGCGGCAGAAAAAGCGGCGAAAAAGGCGCCAATAAGCAGATTGCGACGCATAGAAAACCTCATAACGATAAGAAAATACGGCTAAAAGCCCTGGGAATGCCCCCTGGCGATTTAAAACTCCTGCACGGTCGGCCTGATGACAATCTCACTCACGTCCACGTCCGAAGGCTGCTCGATCGCATAGGCGATGGCGCGCGCGATGGCATCGGCGGAAATTGCCTGGCTCTGGTAGAGTTCGCCGACGGCCTGCAAACTTTCCGCGTGCGAACTGCCCTGTTTCAGTTCGGTGTCGATCAGGCCGGGGGCGATCGTCGTGGTTCTGATCTTTCCGCCAACTTCGTGACGCAAACCTTCGGCGATCGCGCTGACCGCGAATTTGGTGCCGCTATAGACCGTGCCGCCGGGGCTGAACACCTTCTTGCCGGCAATGGAGGAAATGGTGATGTAATGACCGAATTGCTGCTTTTCGAATAGCGGCAAGGTTGCCGCGATGCCGTACAGCACGCCTTTCACATTGATATCGATCATCCGTTCCCATTCATCGACCTTCACGGCACTCAGCGGTGCGATCGCCATCAGCCCCGCGTTGTTGATCAGGACATCAATCTTGCCAAACTGCCTGACGGTCTGGGCGATCATCGCTTCGACCTCCTGACGCTTCGTCACATCCACCTGCAGCGCCAACGCGGTGCCGCCGTCGCCAACGATTTGCCGAACCAGCGCATCAAGACGATCTTTCCTGCGCGCCGCCACCACCACCGTCGCCCCTTGCGCGGCCAGATGTAATGCGGTCGCCTCGCCCAGCCCGCTGCTGGCGCCGGTAATCACCACCACTTTGCCTGAAATACGGTTCATCTCTCGTTCCTCTTGTTAGGGTCAGTGCGAATACTTTATCCGCCGTTTCCGCTCGGTAAATGGAAGTGTTATGCTTTGAGAATTCCATTTTTTGGAACAAAGAGGTCAACGTGCAAAACAGACAAGAAGCCTTGCGCATTTTCTGCGCCGCCGCCGAGGAGATGAACTTTAAACACACGGCGACCAGGCTCGGCATTTCCCCGCAAAAAGTCACCCGAGCCATCAAAGAGCTCGAATCGGTGCTCGGTGAGCAGCTGTTCCACCGCAATACCCGCAGCGTGAGAATCACGGATTTCGGCCTCGGCTTTCTTGAGCAGGCCAAAACGGCGATGGATCAGGTGAACAGGCTGTTTCAGCCGCAGGGGAAAGCGGCGGAAGATCTCGGCGGCGTGGTGCGCCTTACGGCGCCGCATACCTATGGCAGCGAGGTCGTCATGCCGATACTGGCGGAATTCGCGCGCCAGTATCCTGCGATTACGATCGAGTTCCACCTGTCGAATATCCACAGCGATCTGGTCGAAGAAAGAATTGATATCGGCATTCGCATCGGCTTTCTGCACGACCAAACCTGTATCGTTCGCCAGCCCAGAACCATGCCTTTCCATCTGGTTGCCTCGCCGACGCTGCTCGATCGCCTGCCGCCGCCGGAGCAGGTAGACCAACTCGCCCATCTGCCGATTGTCGCGCTGGTGAACCGCAAGACCGGGCGCTACTGGCCCTGGGAATTTAGCCAAAAACGTTATCTCTACCCGAAGTCCGCCGCCTTCGTCACCGACACGCCCGATATAGAGCGTAAAGCGGTGCTCGCCGGTTTAGGCTTTGGCCAACTGGCCGGGTATTTGGTTGAAAAACACCTCGCTGCGGGTGAGCTGGTAGCCGTTCTGCCGGGCGACGCCCCGCCGCCCTGGCCGGTCAACCTCTATCATACGCATCAGCACGCCTGCCCGGCGCGCGTGCGCGTGGTCTTTGACTATCTTTTCAATCAATTAAGCCAGGGCTAACCCCGCCTTGCCCACCCAATATTGCGCACTGCCGCCGGTGGTCATCTGCTCAGCTTTAGCGACACGTGGCAGAGTGCCAAGAGTTAAGCCTGTAGAACCAGCCTGGCGCTCGAGTTTTGATAAGCTGGCCTCTGCCTTTCCTGACTGTTTTTCCATCTCCTCAAGAACAACAGATACCCTACGGCTCCCGGTGATCATTTTTGCAGTGTCGATATCGACCTGATAGACGAGGCTGCCGCCGTCTTGTTCTGACATTTAGTGTTCTCCGGGCATAAAAAAACCCCGCCGAAGCGAGGTTATAAATAATTTTTTCGAGAGAGATTATTTCTCTAGGTGGTCAGCTAAGCCATTCTTGATATTTTTCAAGATGTCTAACTTTTCGTTTTCTCTTTTTTCCAAAAACTCAGCAATCACCCCAGTCATAGCAACTAAGGTGCCGATAATAGCCGTTGCACTACCTGCAATTGTGTAAATCTCTCGGTTTGCCATCAGCCCACTGTTGTAAACCTTATCAACGTAGCCAACAGTAACTTCCATGCCGATAGCGTAACCAACAGTAATTGCACCAACTAAAATCAGCAGCCCACCAATCAACTTAAGCATTTCGTCCTTTTTCCATAGACAAGTAACAAGTCGTTACATGGTAACAGAGAGCATGAAGTAGGCAACGAAAAGCGGTTTTCGCCCGCGATTTGTCGGGCTTTTCCCTGGAATCAAGTGTGGTCAGCGTGACAACATGGCTTCTGACTAAATAGCTATGAGGTCACTATGCAAAAGAAAATGTTGATACTGGCTCTGGCGGCAGTCGTGCTCGCGATAGCTTTTAACCCTGAGTTCATAGCGAATTTTGGGAGTGATATACCATTAAAAAAACACTAATGCCAGAAAGCAAAAATCCCACTCAAATGGGCTTTTCTCTGTTAGTAATTTCTCTCAGCACGCTTCATCAGTCTGTCTTGTGGCGATTGCGTTTTGGTAGACAGAGGAGCAACAAACTCCTTCCACTCTTTGCTGTCTTTCTGGGCAGACGATTGTTTGCTATTCAATTGATAATCATCGTTCTGGCCTGCACATCCTGATAGAACTATCACACCCAGGGCAACCAATAGTGACTTTTGCATTTCTACATCCTTATAGTAACAATCAACCAGGCAAATGATAACGAATCTCACTTGCTGGGTAAAGCACCCCCTAGAAAGCAAAAAAACCACCTCATCGGTGGGTTTGTTTACTGTTATCCTTCAGCATCAAAGACGGCCTGCAGCCCATAGTTAATGCTATCACGCAGATGGTTGGTATCGGCCGTAACGATGAAGAGTAATGCTGCTACAAGACAGGCCAGGTAGTTTTGATTGGTTAACAACGTTACGATTTTTATCACGGTCCCCCCTCTGATTTTTGATTGAGCGTCACACTGCCGCCGGCATGCCGGCAATAAAAAAAGCGGCAATATCCGCGATATCGCCGCCTTTAATCTGCACGCCGCCGTGGCGGCCGCGATGCGCTACTGCTTGCGCTGCTCCGCCACCTGTTTGGCGGTGACGTTGCCCTGCTTATCGCCGAAGTGGCCGACCACGAAGTTGGCGACCGCCGCCACTTCCTCGTCGGAATAGGCGCTGCCGAACGCCGGCATCATTTCATGCCGATCGCCGATGCTGATGCTCGTCCCCTTCAGAATGGCCTGCACCACGCTGCGCCCCTGCGGATCGTTCACCGCCGTGCTGCCCACCAGCGACGCATACTCGCTCTGGCGGCCCGGCCCGTTCCACTGGTGGCAGCCGCTGCAGTCGTTGGCAAATACCCGGCGCCCGAGCGAACTGTCTTGCCCGCCCGGCAGGATCGGCGTGGAGGCCCCCGCGCCCTTCGGCTGCAGGTTCACCGCCGCCGCGCCGTCGCCGGCGATCGGTTCGATATCGCGCAGGTATTTCACCAACGCCAGATTGTCTTCCGGCGTCAGGAACTGCAGGCTGTTTTCCACCGCTTCCGCCATCGGGCCGGCGGCGCTGCTGCGCCCCGGGGCATGGCCGGTGGCCAGATATTGCGACAGCTGCTGGTCGCTCCAGCCGCCGATGCCGGTCTGCTTATCCGGCGTGATGTTGGCGGCGAACCAGCCCTGCACCACTTCACCGCTCAGGTGCTTGCTCTGGTTGAGGCCGAACCCCAGATTGCGCGGCGTATGGCACTCGCCGCAGTGGCCGAGCGCCGTCGCCAGATAGGCGCCGCGGTTCCACTGCTCGTCCTTGTTGAGATCCGGCGCAAAGCGCTGCTCATGGAAGAACGCCAGGTTCCAGAATTTCATGCCCCAACGCTGGTTGAACGGGAACGACAAATCGTTTTGCGGGTTGGCCTGCTTCACCGGCGGCAGGCTGAACAGATAATCCTTGATCGCCAGCACGTCGTCGCGGCTCAGTTCGGTGTACGAGGTGTACGGCATCGCCGGATACAGGTTGCCCTGCGGGCCGATGCCCTCACGCACCGCGCGCACGAACTGATCGTCGCTCCAGTTGCCGATGCCGGTCTCCTTGTCGGCGGTGATGTTGGTGCCGTAAATGGTGCCGAACGGCAGTTTGAAGGCGAAGCCGCCCGCATACGGCGTGCCGCCCGGCGCGGTGTGGCACGCCACGCAGTCGGCGGCGCGCGCCAGGTACTCGCCGCGCGCCAGTTTATCGGTGATGCCGGCCGGCGCCCCGGCGATCGGCGCCGCAGGCTCCGCGCCGGTGGGCCGCAGCAGCGTGTACAGCGCGTATCCTCCCGCCAACACCACCACGGTGATAATCAGCCATAACAGCCCTTTCAAGGCATTGCTCATCGCATCTCTCCCTAACCCAACGCCTTGGCGGCCTGGTGGATGGCGGCGCGAATGCGCACATAGGTGGCGCAGCGGCAGACGTTGCCGCCCATCGCCGCGTCGATGTCCGCATCGCTCGGATCCTTGCTTTGCGCCAGCAGCGCGGTGGCGCTCATGATCTGGCCGGACTGGCAGTAGCCGCACTGCACCACATCCAGATCAAGCCAGGCTTCCTGCACCGCCTTGCCTTCCGGCGTGGCGCCCACGGCTTCGATGGTGGTGATTTTTTTGCCGACGGCGGCGGAGACCGGCGTCATGCACGATCGTACCGGCACACCGTCCAGATGCACGGTACAGGCGCCGCACATGGCGATGCCGCAGCCGAACTTGGTGCCGGTCAGGCCGGCTTCGTCACGCAAAAACCACAACAGCGGCATATGCGGATCGCCCTCGAAGGTCAGCGGCTGCTCGTTTACGGTTAATTGAATCATCAGGTTCTCTCCTTGTCAGACGCCGGGTTCGCGGTAGGATTATGCAGCGGCAGGCTCAGCGAGGTGCGCGGCCGCCCGAGCAGCGCCAGCGCGTTGCCGACCGCCGGGGCGATGGTCGGCACCCCCAGCTCGCCCACGCCGGTCGGTTTCTCGCTCGAGGGCACGATGATCACCTCGATCTCCGGCATCTCATCGATGCGCAGCGGGCGGAAGTTATTGAAGTTGGACTGTTCGACCACGCCATCTTTCAGCGTGATATTGCCGTACAGCGCCATGCTCAGGCCGTAGCCGATGCCGCCCTCGATCTGCGCGCGGATCACGTCGGGGTTCACCGCCACGCCGCAGTCCACCGCGCACCACACCTTGTGCACTTTCGGGATGCCGCCTTCGCCGATCGAGACCTCGGCCACCTGCGCCACATAGGTATCGAACGCCTTGGCGACGCCCACGCCGCGCGCGCGCGCGTCCACCACTTTCGCGCCCTGCCAGTCAGCGGCTTTCGCTACCGCGCGCAGCACGCCCGCCGCACGCGGCGCATCGCCCATCAGCGCCAGCCGCCCTTCGACCGGATCCTGCCCGGTTTCCTGCAACAGCTGATCGATAAAGCTCTCCACCGCGTGGCCGGTGTGGGTGCTGGCCACCGACCGCAGCGAGGTGGTCGGCACCTTGCCCGGCACGATGTGCGCATCGCAGCGGAAGGCTTCGAAGGTGTATGACACCTCACTGGCACCCTCGACCATCATCTGATCGAGGCCGTTGACCACCAGCGCATCCATCGCGCTGTGGCGCGTCCAGGAGTGGCCGACCACGGTATCGGTCCAGCCCACCACCTTGCCGCCGCGGATGGCCCCGCGCAGGCGGTGCAGGATCATCGGGCGATACCAGCCGTTGCGGATGTCGTCCTCGCGCGTCCATACCACCTTCACGCCGTGGCCGGGGCCGATGCCCTTGGCCGCCGCCGCCATGTCGGCCGCCAGATCCGGCCCCAGCGTCGGGTTGCCTAAATCGATGCGCCGGCCGAAGCTGCCGCCCGCCAGAATGGTTTCAATCTGCACCTTGTCCGGCGGCAACTCGAACAGATCGCACAGCTGCTTGTGATCGAGCGTTTGGATTTGGCAGCCGTAGCGCGCCTTGACGCTCTCACCGTCCCAGAACAGATAGCCGTCCAGCGGCTCCATCGGCGCGTGCGCGACGTACGGGAAGGTGTATTCGGCCTCGATCACCTTGTCGGCCTTGTCGAACACCTCGTCCGGCTTACCGAGACTCTTCGCCACCACGCCGGTTTTCTGCGCCACCTGGCGGAATTCGGCGTAGATCTCCTCGGTGTTGCGCCGTTCGGCCTGCGCGTCGTCCCACGTCACCTTCAGCCGCTCCCGCCCCTGGATCGCCGCCCAGGTGTTTTTGGCGTAAACCGCCACGCCGGTGGCGATTTGCTTCACCGCCACCACCCCCGGCACCGCCAGCGCCCGTTCGGCGTCGAAGGTCGCCACCTTGCCGCCGAAGCGCGGCGGCTTCTTGATGGTGACGGTCAACATGTCCGGCTCATGGATATCCTGCGAGAACTGCGCGCTGCCGTTGGTTTTCGCCAGCGAATCGACGCGGTGCAGGCCGCGCGTTTTGCCGATCAGGGTGAAATTGGCCGGATCCTTCAGCGTCAGGCTGGCGGGATCGGGCGGCGGCAGCGTGGCGGCCAGCGCGGCGAATTCGCCGAAGCCCGCCTCGCGCCCGCTGGCGGCATGGCGGATCTTGCCCGCCTGCACGGTAATTTCCTGCGCCGAGGTTTTCCAACTCTGTGCGGCGGCCTGCACCAGCAGCGCACGCGCCATGGCGCCCATGCGCCGCATCTGCTCATAGGCATTGGCCACCGAGCTGGAACCGCCGGTGCCCTGGAATCCGAAGGTCAGGTTTTTGTAGATATTGGTGTCCACCGGCGCGGCGACGACCCGTACCTGCGCCCAGTCGGCATCGAGCTCTTCGGCGACCAGCGTCGCCATGCCGGTATAGACCCCCTGGCCCACTTCGGTGTGTTTACTGATCACGGTGACGACGCCGTCGGCGCCGATCTGAACGAAGGCGTTGGCGTCAAACGCCGCCGCGCCGGAGGCGGCCGGGGCAGCCGAACGCGCCAGTGCGCCGGTGGACGGCAGATAGGCGCCGATCACCAACGCCCCGGCGCCGACGATAAACCGCCGCCGCGAAAGCGGAACTTGGGATATGCTCATTGCTCATGACTCCAAAAAAGCCGAAGGCGTCACTGCCTTCGGCGAAACAAATCTTGTTATGGAATGGCTTGTCGCACCCGTCAGGTGATATAGCGCAACAGAGCAATAATTAGCGTAGCCTATTATCCAGCAGGCCTAATCTTGATAAGGGATTTTTCGTTGAGAAATCGTGCGGTGCACCGGCGGGGCTGCTATCGGCGCGCCGTCTGGCCATAAATCTGATCGACGCCGTGCACGGCTTCTGGCCCGTCGAGCAACAATGCGTTGCATTACCTTCAGGTTTACGTTCCCGGCCTTGGAATAGGATATACTCCCGGCCAAAATACATCGTCACCATTTGGTTAATTTTGGATGTTTTTCATGCAGCAACCCGCCATATCGAAAAAAAATCATGATATTGAAGTATTGAGAACCGTCGCGATCGTTTTCGTCATTCTGGCGCATGTCGCGGGGATACTCAGCCCGGATTCGCGCTACTGGCGAATTCTGGACTATGCACGCTTCGGCAGCGGCGTCGATCTCTTCTTCTGCGTATCGGGCTTTATTATCACTTCGTCAATTTTGTCAACGGTGCCAAAAGACAAAAGCCTCAGTGCTTTTGTCAATTTTACCGTGCCATTCTGGAAAAAACGTTTTTGGCGACTCATGCCTTCGGCTATTTTCTGGATCGTTATCGTTCTGCTGCTGGCCTCTATTTGGGGCGGGAAAGGTCAGATTATTCCCTTTGAGAGCATGTCCTCCTCGGCGTTGCATGCCCTTACTCAAACGCAGAACTTTTACTTTATCGAGTGTCGGCCGGCGGGCACCTGCGGCGAACTTGGCATTTACTGGAGTTTGTCATTAGAGAATCAGTTTTATCTGCTCTTACCCCTACTCGCTTTCTTCTTGACTGACAGGAAGCTTGCGCTCTTTTTCTTTATCGTTTTCATCACCCAAGTTTTCTTGCCGAGAACATTGAACGCGGCAACGCCAGTCATGTGGCCGTTACGAACGGATGCGGTCGCACTGGGCGTCATTATTGCCATCTTTGCACATAACGCCCCCTCGTCACGCCCCTGCCCCAGACTGCTTGAGAGCAAAACCTTCTGCGCCGGGGCTTTCATGATCGCATTGCTCTTACTGGCGTTGCTTTCCAGCCCTCAACCGCTCCTCAGTTTTTCGGTCGGTATCACCGCCATGGTTTCCGGCTCTTTAGTGTTACTCGCCAGCTATAACCGCGGTTGCTTTTCAAGCTATCCCGCCGTCCGCGTGTTTTGCGATTACATCGGGTCCCGATCGTACTCTATCTATTTAACCCATGTGGTCGCGCTGGCCCTAACCAAAATCCTCTTCTTTTCCGCCGCCACCCGCTACGACGGCCTGCATACCGCCCTGTACCTGACGTTTTTCTTGACCGCAACGCTGCTGATGTCGGAATTCAATTACAGAATCATTGAAATGCCGTTAAGAGCGCTTGGCAGGAAGAGTAAGCCGAAAAAACCGGTAGCACCTTTCGTTTAGCGCACACCGAGCGTCAGGCTGTGCCGCCCGCCGCCAGCCGGTCGAGCAGCGGGCCCAGCGCTGCGCGCGCATGCTGCTGGAAGCCGCTGACGCCTTCGGCACTCAGCAACGCATCCAGCACCGCGTATTCGGTGGCATCCGCCGCCGCCGCAAACAGCGGCTCCAGCCTTTCGTCCGGCAGCGTGGCTCCCAGCAATCGGGTGGAAAACGCCAGCGCGATATCGCCGGAGCCATGCCCCCAATGGCTACCCACCCGCCCCAGGCCCGCGCCCGCTCGGCGGGCGATGCGGTTCAGCTGGCGACTGTCCAGCGCCCGATCGCAGGCGATGATAATAATCACCGAGCCGGCGTCCACCTGCGGCGGCGGATCCGCCAACAGCTTGCCCAGCGCCGGGCCAACGCGCACGCCGCTCAGCGTCAGCGAGTCGAGGGTGCCGAAGTTGGCCAGCACCAGCACGCCGAGCATGGTGCCTAACCCCGGGCAATAGCGCGAGGCTGTGCCAATGCCGCCCTTCAGGCCGAAGCTGCTCATGCCGCGCCCTGCGCCGACGCTGCCGCGCGCAAAGCGGGTGGAATGGTTATCCAGCGCGCTGAAGACGTGCTCCTCACGCACCGCCATCGCCTGAATATCGTTGAGGTAGCCGTCGTTGCACTCCAGTACCAGCGGGTTGATGGTGGCGCTGCCGCGGCCGATCTGCGGGTAGCGCAGGCAGCTGCGCCGCACCATGGCGTTGAACAGCGTGCCGACGGCGAAGGTGTTGCTCAGCAGAATAGGCGTCTGCAACTCCCCCAGCTCATTCAATTGCACCAACCCCAGCGGCTTGGCGAAGCCGTTGAGCACCGCGCTGCCGCACGGCAACGGTTGGTTGAACAGATCGCCCGGCGGCACGATGGCGGTGACGCCGGTCTGGCAGTCGCCGTCGGCCAAGGTGTGATGCCCGACGCTGACGCCCGGCACGTCACACAGGCTGTCGGTCGGCCCGGCCGGATAGCGCGCGCCCGGCAGGCGGCGATGGCGCCGCCAATAGCTCAGCAGATTGTCGAGGCTTTGTTGTTCAAACACCTGGCTGTCTATCATGGTTCCCTCATCCGCCGTTAGCCCATCAGAAAACCAGAATATCGCGCAATACGCCGCGCCGTAAATTGAAAGCCGAAGCGGGCAGCAAAAATAGCCTGGCCCCATCACCGTTCATTGCCTGCACCACTTTTTTGCCGCCTCTACGGCCAGGGCGACGCCGCTATCGAGTGAAACAACGGGTGTTGAAAGCGTGCAAGCGCTGCGACCTCACGCACGGCAAAGGCAGGGTCATCGCCCACGGCGGGTATGAAGAACGGGAGAGCAAAATCGGCGAAGGCCTCCTCTCCGGCATACAGGAGACCATTTGAGGTGGGCCGCAGGCCTGAGCCTTATTGGGGTTTTAGCGGGCAATCGTATAGTATAAAAAATTGAATGATTCAAAACTGGATTATGGCTCATCTGAATAAATAAACCATGACCATAGCAGTGACAAAAATAGAACAGAGTAATAAATCACCGGAAAAGTTTCTCAATGAGTCCAAATAGTCATTGCTGTTCTTATTTAGTTTGTTAATGGCATCATTCTCGTTCTCAGCGTCTACTTCAACATGATGCTTTCTGAACCCCTTTTGCTTCATATCTTTAATTATTTCTCGTGTAACCACTTCCTTTCTCAGCACCCTTGACTCATCACTCTTTATAAAAACAACATATTTACTCATCATATCCCCCATAAAAGCACAGAATTTTACTTCTGTGTTAGGATTGCAGCGGTTAATTAGCGTTTGGTTCCGGATTCTCTGGCCTCTCCCGGTCCAGTGCCATTGCCGCCATACCCATTTCCTGTAGAGCTGCCATTCCCCCAGAAACCACTGGCTCCGTAACCGCTGCCACAAGGGCTGTTTTTTGACAAGAATGACTGAAAGTGTATTCTCAATGCTGGAAATAATCATATTAGAATAAAATACAGAATAATATACCTGACCTAATTACACATAAATGCTATCGATTTAATTAATTGAACGCCAAACAATCTCAATTCCCAAGATTAATAACCCGATAAAGAAAAGGCGGCGAAAAATCAGCGGGCTGCTGTGACGACGCACGATCCCGCCCAGCCACATGCCGCCCAGCGCCGGCAGCAGCGCCAGCAGCGAACCGCCGAGCAGCGCGCCGGGCAGCGCCTGATGCCAGGCTAATCCGGCGGCCAGCGCCAGCGTCGAGACGGTGAACGACAGCCCCAGCGCCTGCACCAGATCGTCACGCGCCAGGCCCAAGGCGTTCAGATAGGGCACCGCCGGTATGACGAATACGCCGGTGGCGCCGGTCAGCGCACCGGTCACCAGGCCGCACAGCGGCCCCAGCCAAGGCTCCGCCGTGGCGGAAACGCGCCAGTCGAAACGGGTGAATCCCAACAGCGCATAGCCGATCAGGCAAACGCCCAGCGCCAGCGGCGCCAGGCGGCCGTCGGTGGCGGTGAGCGCGCCGGCGCTCAGCAACGTGCCCAGCGTGACGCACAGCATCATCGGCCAGAGCCGGCGGCACAGCGCTCCCAGCCGCGGCCCGCACAGCAACTGCCACAGATTGGTGACCAGTGAAGGTAACAGCAGCAGCGCGGCGGCCTGCCCCGGCGGCATCATCAGGCTGAGCAGCCCCATCGACACCGTCGGCAAGCCCAGGCCGATCGCTCCCTTGACCGTGCCGGCCAGCGTAAAAATGCCCGTCAGGGCGATAATCTCGAGTAACGTCAGCGACATGCGTCTATCCTTATGGCAATCAACGGCCCGATTGTGGCCGGCGGCGCGGCGCGGCACAATGCGGCAATGGCAGAGCCTGCCTGCGGCAAAGACAGAGGAAGAACGCATGCATTTTGACTTTATCGATCTGCGGCTGTTGGCGGCGGTGCTCGAGACCGGCAGCATCACCGCCGGCGCCGAGCGCGTCGGGCTGTCGCTGGCCGCCGCCAGCGCACGCATGCGCGGGCTGGAGCAACAGGCCGGCGTGGCGTTGCTGACGCGCAATCCGCGCGGCGTCCAGGCGACGCCGGCCGGTGAACGCCTGTTGCAGCACGCGCGCGTGCTGCTGCAACAGCGCGACCGGCTGCGGGGCGAGATGGCCGAGTTCGCGCCGGGCCAGCGCAGCCAGCTGCGCATCGTCGCCAATACCGTCGCCGCCGACGCTTTTCTGCCGGAGCTGCTGGCGGATTTTCTGGTGCTGCACCCGCACACCGACATCGCGCTGGAGGAGCTGCCCAGTCCGGTCATCGCGCAGGCGATTGCCGAACAGGCGGCGGATATCGGCATCGTGGCGGATCACGCCGATCTGCGCGGGCTGGCAAGCTATCCTTTTCGGCAGGATCGTCTGGTGCTGGCGCTGCCGCCGGGGCATGCGCTCAGCGGCCGCCGCACGGTCAGCTTCGCAGACACCCTGTCTTTTGAGTTTATCGGCCTGCCGGAAGAGAGCGCGCTGCAACAGCATTTGGAACAGCTGGCGATACGCAGCGGCGGCCCGATGCGGCTACGGGCGCGCGCCGCTAATTTCGACGCCATCTGCCGCATGGTGTGGCGCGGCGCCGGGCTGGCGGTGGTGCCGGAAGAGAGCGCCCAACGCCATCCACAGATCCGACACGGCGCCCTGTCGCTGACGGACGATTGGGCGACCCGGCGCCTGTCGCTGGTGGTGCGCGAATGGGCGCAGCTGCCGCTGCCGGCGCAGCGGCTGGTGGCGTTCCTGCGCCACGGGGAAGGCGGTATTACAGGTGGTCGTTGAACCAGGCAATCTGACGGCCGATGATGCCGGCAAAATGCGGGCCGGCGTACATGTCATAGTGCTTCGCATTCTGCTCGACATGCAGCGCCTTCTTCGCGCTGCCTACCG
Organism: Serratia sp. CY84636; assembly: GCF_052166245.1. Classification (NCBI taxonomy): domain Bacteria; kingdom Pseudomonadati; phylum Pseudomonadota; class Gammaproteobacteria; order Enterobacterales; family Yersiniaceae; genus Serratia; species Serratia sp. CY84636. The sequence goes on along the minus strand of NZ_JBJNOX010000002.1, from coordinate 610,797 downwards.
CCTCATACAGCGCGATGCCCTGCTCCGGCGGATTCACGGTATCGCCGCCCGCCACCACCACCAGTACCGGGCATGTGACTCGCGCCGCATTGTCACGCGGCTGATAGCGCAGCGTTTCGCGCACGGTCAGGAACGGGATCTTGATGTCCATCGCCGGGTAACGCACCTTGTTCTCCTCGAAGAACGCCTTCGACTCGTCATCGCTCAACACCCGGGTGACGGCGACAAACATCTCTTTGCCGGTGGCCTGTTTCTTCTCCGCCATTTTGTCCAGCGTGGCGATGAACGCCTGTTTTTCATCGGCGGCCATTTTCCCCGTCACGATGGTTTCCCCGTCGGCGAAGGCCAGCTGGCTAACGACGCACTTGATGGCCGGCTCGGCCGCGGCAGCGCCGAACACGTGGCAGCCGCCAAACGACGTGCCCCACAGGCCGATGCGCTCGCTGTCGATCTGCGGCTGCGTTTGCACCCACCGGCTCACCGCCAGGATATCCTCAATCTGCAGCGCCGGTACCAGCCGCCCGCGTTCGCCCTCGCTGGCGCCGAAGCCGCGATAGTCAAACGTCACCGCCGCAAAACCGGCGTTGACGAAGGCCTCGGCAAAGGCCGGCAGCAACAGCTCCTGAATGCCGCAGAAGCCGTGGCACAGAATAATCGCCGGAACCTTGGCCGGGTTATCAGGTAAACGAACTGTTACGGCCAGGCCGCTTTCCATTTTATGCGTGGTTAATGCCATGTTAACTTCCTGTTTTTTATAGGTAAGGTAAAAATCAGGCTAACATTAATCCCCGAATGAGCGCCGCCAGTCAATAACCCAATGTAACAATTTACAATGTTAATGATTCCCCGGCTCCGCGCGCAGCCGCGCCACCTGCGCCTCCACGTCGCGCCAGGCCGGTTTGTCGCCGGCATAGCGTTGGCGCAGATAATTCACCAGCGCCGTCACCTGCCGATCGGAAAAGCTGTCCTTAAAGCCCGGCATAAAGCCCAATTCGGCGGTGGCCGGTTTGGGGATCCCTTGCAGGATCACTTTGATCAGGTTATCGGGGCGATCGCTGAAGATATTGGTGTTATTGGCCAGATCCGGGCTGACGCCGAACAGCTGCGGCCCACCGGCAGCGGCGCTGTGGCAGGCCTGGCAAGCGCCCTGAAACAACCGCTCGCCGGCCAGCTGCCCCGCCGCCGGCAAGGCGCGGGCCGCCAACTGCGCCTGCGGTTCCACATTCAGCGTCGTCTTGGTGCTCAGCGACATCACATAGTTGGCCATCGCCCGCAGATCGCTCTGCGGCAACGTCGCCAGTTCGCTGACCACCGGCCCCATCGGCCCGGCCGCCACGCCGTGCTCGGCGGAATGCCCGCTGCGGAAGTACTGAAACAGCTGCTCCTCGGTCCAGGGCTTGTCCGCATTGGCCAATTGATTCAGCGCCGGCGCTTCCCACCCGTCCACCATCCCCCCCGCCAGGAAAGCCGCGCCGCCCTTTTCTGCCCCCAGCAGATTGCGCGGCGAATGGCAGGCGGCGCAGTGGCCGAGCCCATTGACCAGATAGGCGCCGCGATTCCACTGCGCGCTTTGTTGCGGATCGGGTTGAAATTCCCCCTGGCGCAGGAACAGCGCGTTCCAACCCGCCATCAACGGCCGCAGGTTAAACGGGAAGCGCATCTGATTGGCCGGATTGCTCTGGCGCACCGCCGGTTGCGACATCAGATAAGCGTACAGCGCCTGCATGTCGCCGTCGGTCATTTTACTGAATGCGGTGTAGGGAAATGCCGGATACAGATGGCGGCCGTCGCGGGCGATGCCCTGGCGCATCGCCCGATCGAACGCGGTAAACGACCAGTTGCCGATGCCGGTTGCCACGTCCGGGGTAATGTTGGTGCTGTAGAGCGTGCCGAACGGCGTCGCCATCGCCAGCCCGCCGGCGTTGGTCGCCCCTTCCGACGCGGCATGGCAAACCGCGCAGTCTCCGGCGACGGCCAACTGGCGGCCGCGCTCCAGCGTGGCGGCCGACCAGGTGCCGGCGCCGGGCGTCGCCACCGGTGCGATCTCCGCCCGCCATGGCAGGGCGCTGCCCGCGATGCCCAGCACCGCGCCGAACAGCCCCGCCGCACCGCCGAACCACCATTTACCGCGCTTCTTTTTCTTGGGCAGGGCGGCCTGCCGCTCGGCGTCCGGCCCGTTCAGCGCCTCTCGCAGCTTATCCGAGGTGATCGGCAGCTCGCGAAAACGAATGCCGGTGGCGTCGAACACCGCGTTGGCGATGGCCGCCGCGCTGGGCACTGACGCCGACTCCCCGGCGCCCAGCGGCGGATCGTAAGGGCGCGGCATCATCACCACGTCCACCTCCGGCACCTCCGGGAAGGTCAGGATCGGGTAAGCCCCCCATTCTTTGGCGGAGACCGTTGATTCCTCAAAGGTCACGCGCTCTTTCAACACCCGGCTGGTCGATTGCAACACGTTGCCGTGAATTTGGTGGCGCACACCGTCCGGGTTGACCATCATGCCCGCGTCGTGGCCGACCACGATGCGCGTCACCGCCACTTCGCCGCTGGCTTTGTCGATCGCCACGTCGGCCACCCAGGCGGCCCAGGCCGCGCCAAAGCCGGGAAACTTGCTGTGGATGTAACGGGCGTAGGCAAAGCCGCGCCCGCGCAGCACGCCGTCTTCCGCCGGGGTCTGCATCGGTTCGGTATGCGGCGTCCAGCCGGCGCGCTCTGCGGTGCTGCGCATCAGCTCACTGGCGCGTTCGTCATGGATATAGCGCAGCCGGTATTCCAGCGGATCGACGCCGGCGGCGTGGGCCAGCTCATCGATATAAGATTCGTGGGCGAAGGTGTTCGGCAAGGCGGAAACGCCACGCATCCAGGAGGCGCGCACGATCGGCGCCATGTCTTCGATGCTGACGCGCAGCGCCGGATACTCATAAGGCGGCACCGAGGTGCGGTCGCCCATTTCATAGGCCACCGGCAGCGGCTCGACCCGACCGGTCAGCAGCAGCGCCAGCGTCGGCGCGCCGTTGGAAGGATAATAGGTGCGAAAGTCGTAGGCGACCGGGTGCCCGGCGGCGTCCAGCCCGCCGTCCACCTCCATCAGCTGCGCCGTGCCCTTCGGTTCCCACACATGTTCTTGTTCGCGGGTCAGCTGCACCCGCACCGGCCTGCCCACCGCGCGCGACAGCAGCGCCGCGTCGGCGCAGACGTCATCGGCGCAATTGCGGCCATAGCAACCGGCCGCCTCCATGCGAACAATCTCGATCTGCGCTTCCGGGTATTCCAGCAGCCAGGCCAGATCGGCGCGCAGCAGGTGCGGGTTCTGGCTGCCTGACCAGACCTGCAGGCGCTCCGGCCGGTAGTCCGCCAGCGCGCAGGAAGGGCCAATCGAGGCATGCAGCTGATACGGCCACAGGTAGCTGCGGGTGAAACGCCTGTCGGCCGCCGCCAGCGCCGCGTCCACATCGCCGGTATCGTGCACCACCCGGGTCGAATGCGGGTTGTCGCGCAGCGCCTGCGCCACGTCGGTCATCTGCGGCAAATTGCGCCGCCAGTCTTTCCAGCTGACCTGCAGCGCCTGCGCCGCCTTGATCGCCTGCTCTTCGCGCTCGGCGACAATGCCGATGAAATCGCCGATCACCACCAGTTTGACGATGCCGGGAATATGCGCGATCGAGGTTTCGTCCACCGCCAGCAGGCTGGTGCCGACAAATTCGCCGCTGTCGTAACCGGCATAGGGCGGCCGCACCACTCGGCCATGCAGCATGTTCGGCAGGCGCATATCGTGTACATAGGTGGTTTCGCCGGTCGCCTTGGCCGGAATATCGACGCGCGCGGCGCTGGTGCCCACCAGGCGATACTCCGCCTGCGGTTTCAGCGGCGCGTCGCTGGAAATCGACAGCTCGACATGACCGCCGGCCACCAGCTCGGCGTAGCTGAGCGCCTGCCCCTGCGGGCTGCGGATCACGCCCTCTTCCAGCGTCAGCTGTTCCACCGGCGCATCGAAGCGCTGCGCCGCCTGGCGCAACAGCCAACGGCGCGCTTCGGCGGCGGCGTTGCGCAGCGGCACGGCGGAGATCTGCAGCGTGGCGCTGGCGATGGTGGCGCCCTGATTCGGCGCGCGCTCGGTATCGCCCAGCACCATTCGCACCTGATCCATGCGCAGGTATAGCTCTTCGGCGACGATCTGGCCGAGCGCGGTGCGCACGCCGGTGCCGAGATCGACATGGCCGTTAAAGGCATAGATTTCGCCGCTGCCGCACAGGGCGATAAACAGCCCTTGCTCCCTGGGCTTCAGCACCGGCGTTTGCCCTTTTGGTACCGGCCCCGACGGCGGTTGCACGCTGTCAACGATCAGCAGCACGCCGTCGCGCTGCAGCAATTCGGCCTGGCTCGGCGATGAGGGACGGGAATCAGTCATGAGCGTGGGCGTCCTCATCGCGGCAGAGAATGATGGCGCGCTGAACCGCACGCAGGATTTCGAGATGGGTGCCGCAGCGGCACAGGTTGCCGGACAGCGCCTGACGGATCTCCGCCTCGCTCGGGGCGGGATTGCGATCCAACAGGGCTTTGGTGGTCATGATCATGCCGTTGAGGCAGTAGCCGCATTGCGCCGCCTGCTCTTCGATAAAGGCACGCTGCACCGGATGCAGGCGCTGGCGATCGCCAAGGCCTTCCAGGGTCACGATCGCCCGGCCGGACACGCCGAGCGCCGGGATCACGCAGGAGCGCGCCGCCACGCCGTCGATCAACACGGTACAGGCGCCGCATTCGCCCAGGCCGCAGCCGTATTTCGGGCCGTTGAGCGCCAGATCGTTGCGCAGTACCAGCAAGAGCGGCGTATCCGCCATCACCTGCGCATGAAGCTGTTCGCCGTTCACCGACAGCATCAGCGGATGCTCCGTCAGCGTGGTGTTCGCGCCTTCCCTGGGCGACTGCACTTCAGATATCGCCATTGTTCGCGTCTCCGCCTGCACTTGATGGTCTTATGGGCTGGCCTCTCGCCACCGACCACCAGGCAACCGACGTTGCGCGGGCGAATCAGCCGGTGGGCGGATCTTCCAGCATTTTATTCAGCAGGAATATCAGCGCTATCCGTTCGGCCGGGTTGAGCGTGCCGAACGTCAGCTCTGTAATTTTCGCCGCCTGCGGCACCGTTTCCGTCAGCAGCACGGCGCCGGCGTCGGTCAGGCCGACCACCACCTTGCGCCGATCCACCGGATCGGGCGTCACCGTGATCAGATCGCGCGCCTTCAGCCGCTCGACGATGCCGCGTATGGTGGCCTGATCCACCGCCGTCACCTGCACCAGCTCGGTCAGCGAGCTCGGCCCCATATCGCGCACCGCGCACAGGGTGATGAACTGCACCGCCGTCAGCTGCGAATCGCCGACGTTTTGCTGGAAAATCGCCAGGTGGCGCTGATAAACCTTGCGCAGCAGGTGCCCAACTTGCTCGGTAAAATGATAATTTTCGGGTTGGCCGCTCACGGCTGACGGGTATTCGGGGGGCGTCATTGCGTTACTCTCACCATCTATGGAATCCACGAGAATAGTACAAACCCCCGCCGTTGGCAGCAACGATTAAGCCCGGCGCACGCGCGAGGCCTCCGGCGCCACCACTTCCCCGTCCGCCACCACCGTTTGCCCGTCGAGGCGGATGTCGCAGCGGCGCAGCGCGATGTCCATATGGCAAGGCGTTTTACGCGTGCCGCCCACTTCGGTATTCGGCCCGGTTGAGAACAGGAAGTTGCCGTAAAACGCGCGCGCGTCCATGCACATGCCGTCGTTCTTGTCGTGCAGGCCCATCGCCGTCCACTGGGCGCGCGGCTGCAGGCCCCAGCCGATGTGCGAGATGCCGTACACCTCCGGATCGTCAAAGTATTTCATGTATTCGCGCAGGTATTCCGCCTCGAAGCCGCCGTGAATGCGGGTAACGAACCCTTGTTCGATCTCCAGCGTGATGCGTTCGCGCGCATAGCTTTTAAACGGCAGCAAGATATCGCCGACCTCCAGCACCAGCACCCCTTCCGCCTGCTCCTCATTCGGCCAGGTGAACAGGAAGCCGCTCGGCCAGTGATCCCAGCGCCCCGGTTCATCGGCATAGCCGTACTCGGTCACCGTCGGGTATTGCCCGAGCGGCGCGCGGAAATCGCTGCCGGCGGCGGAGGTCACCTGCATCAGCTTCGCCTGCTCCAGTACGGCGGCGGCGGCCAGCACCCGCGCCTTGTCCTCCGCGTTGGGCAACATGCGCGCCAGTACCTCCGGCGGCTCCACCGCCAGCAGGATGCGGGTGCCGGTTTTCAGGATCTGCTCCTGCTCCGGCGAATGCAGCAGCATCATGGTATCGACGATCAGATCGGCAGCCTCCAGCGCACGCTGCGCCGCCAGGTTGCCGGTCAGCGCGGTATCGCCGCAATAGGCGGTCATGTCGTTGCCCATCGCCCGCGGATGGTTGAACGCCGGCAGCTCGACGGCATACACCCTGGCGCCCAGCCGCAGCGCCGCGTCGGTCGCGGCGCGCACCGTGCGCGCATCGGAATAATGGCTTTTCAAAATCGCCACGCTCTGCGAAGCATCGACCTTCGACAGCGTAAGCACCTGCTCGAACAGCTGTACCAACTGGGTTTCATTGACCGCCATGGCCTGTCTCCTGTCTCGTCAAGGGTGTCCGACGCCCGCAAGGCGGCGGTGATTTTTCAAACAATTTAAAGTGAACACACTCGTTTTTATCTAAGTCAAAAAAGCAAAGGAAAGCAAGTTGCGACTATCCATCATAAGAAAGTCCTATTTCATCCCTCTGCAATCCTGTGATTAACATGAGTTTAACAGTAATGCGCCGTCAATTAGCGTGAGCAAGATCTGATTTAACACTTTTGCAACTTTGCGTTATCTAGTGCATACACTATAAATCGATCGTCCGGCCACGCGTTGGGCCTACGCTGAAAAAAGCCAACAGACAGGGGAAATATGATGAGCAAACAACCACGCATCGCCGTCGTCGGCGCCGGGCTGGGGGGCGCCGCCGCCGCCGGGCTGCTGCAAAAAGCCGGCTTTACCGTCGATCTGTATGAACAGAGCCCGGCGTTCTCGCGCCTCGGCGCCGGCATTCACATGGGGCCGAACGTCCTGAAGATTTTCCGCCGGCTCGGCATTGAGCAGCGGCTGGAGCAGATGGCGTCTCATCCCGATTTCTGGTTCAGCCGCGATGCCGAGAGCGGCGACTATCTGTCGCGCATCGAACTGGGCGCCTTCGCCCGCCGGGAGTACGGCGCCGCCTATGTGACGGTGCACCGCGGCGATCTCCAGGCGTTGCAGCTTTCCGCGCTGCAGCCCGGCACCCTGCACTTCGGCAAATGCCTGAGCAAGATTGAAGATCGCGGGGACGAGGTGGTGCTGAACTTCGTCGACGGCACCTCGGCCCATGCCGACATCGTGATCGGTGCCGACGGCATCAATTCGCGCATCCGCGAACATCTGCTGGGGGCGGAAGCGCCGACCTACAGCGGCTGGGTGGCGCACCGCGCGCTGATCCGCGGCGAGAAGCTGGCGAAATACAACCTGACGTTCGAAGACTGCGTGAAGTGGTGGTCGGCGGATCGCCATCTGATGGTCTACTACACCACCCAACGGCGCGACGAGTATTACTACGTGAGCGGCGTGCCGCACCCGGCCTGGGATTTCCAGGGCAGCTTCATCGACAGCAGCCGCGAAGAGATGTTCGAGACCTTCGCCGGCTACCACCCGATCGTGCAGGCGCTGATCGAATCCAGCGAGCAGGTCACCAAATGGCCATTGCTGAACCGCAAACCGCTGCCGCTGTGGAGCGAAGGCCGCCTGGTGCTGCTCGGCGACGCCTGCCATCCGATGAAACCGCACATGGCGCAGGGCGCGGCGATGGCGATCGAAGACGCCGCCATGCTGACCCGCTGCCTGCAGGAAACCGGCCTCGGCGACTACCGCACCGCCTTCCAGCTGTATGAAGCCAACCGCAAGGAGCGCGCCTCCAGGGTGCAGGCGGTGTCCAACGCCAACACCTTCCTGCGCACTCAGGAAGATCCGGCCTGGGTCTACGGCTATGACCTGTACGCGCAAGCGCTGAAATCGGAGAACGCCGCATGAGCACCTTCCTCTACGGCGCCCACGCTCACGCCAACGGCATTCGCCAACACTACCTGCGCTACGGCGGCCACGGCCCGGCGCTGATCCTGATCCCCGGCATCACCAGCCCGGCGATCACCTGGGGCTTCGTCGCCGAGCGGCTGGGAGAAAAATACGACGTCTACGTACTCGACGTGCGCGGCCGCGGTTTGTCGTCCAGCGGCCCGGAGCTGGCTTATGACGCAGAGACCTGCGCGCAGGACGTCAATGCCTTCGCCGCCGCGCTGAACCTGGCCAGTTACGCCCTGCTCGGCCATTCGATGGGCGCCCGCTTCGCCCTGCGCGCCGCCGTTTTGCAGCCCGCCGGCGTGCGGCGGCTGGTGCTGGTCGATCCGCCGGTTTCCGGCCCCGGCCGCCGCGCCTATCCCGGCCAATGGCCGTGGTACGCCGACTCTATCCGGCAGTCGCTGCCGGGCATGAGCGCCGAGCAGATGCGCGCCTTCTGCCCGACCTGGAGCGAGGAGCAGCGCCGGCTGCGCGCCGAGTGGCTGCATACCTGCTACGAGCCGGCGATCCAACGCGCCTACGACGATTTTCATCAGGTGGACAGCCACCGTGACTACCCGCTGCTGGCCATGCCGACGCTGCTGATGGTCGCGGGCAAAGGCGGCGTCATTCAGCCCGAAGACCGGGCGGAGATCCGCGCGCTGCAGCCGGAGATCGCCATCGTCGAGGTTGAGAACGCCGGACACATGATCCCGTGGGACGATTTCGATGGCTTCTTCCGCGCCCTGGGCAATTTTCTGGATTAACTGAGGAACACCGACATGAGCAACCACTACCGCATCGGCCAGATCGTACCCAGCTCCAACACCACGATGGAGACCGAGATCCCGGCGATGCTGGGCGCGCGCCAGCTGATACGCCCGGAGCGTTTCACCTTTCACTCCAGCCGCATGCGCATGAAACACGTCAATAAAGAAGAATTGGCGGCGATGGACGCCGAGTCCGATCGCTGCGCGCTGGAGCTCTCCGACGCGCGGGTCGACGTGCTCGGCTACGCCTGCCTGGTGGCCATCATGGCAATGGGGCTGGGCTACCACCGCGAATCGCAGGCCCGGCTGGCGCAGGTGACGAAAGACAATCAGGCCGCCGCGCCGGTTATCAGCAGCGCCGGCGCGCTGGTCAACGGCCTGAAGGTGATCGGCGCCAAACGCATCGCGCTGGTGGCGCCCTACATGAAACCGCTGACCCAACTGGTGGTGGATTACATCCAGCACGAAGGCATTGAGGTCAAGGTATGGCGCGCGCTGGAGATCCCGGACAACCTCGACGTCGGCCGGCACGATCCGGCCAGGCTGCCGGGGATCGTCGCCGAGATGGATTTACGCGAGGTCGATGCTATCGTGCTGTCCGCCTGCGTGCAGATGCCTTCGCTGCCGGCCGTCCCGACGGTGGAGGCCCAAACCGGCAAACCGGTGATCACCGCCGCCATCGCCACCACTTACGCGATGCTGACCGCGCTGGAACTGGAGCCGATCGTCCCCGGTGCCGGCGCCCTGCTGTCCGGCGCCTATTGAGGAGGCATGATGAACGACACCCTCAGCGACAATTATCGCGGCGTCTGGGGCCAGCGCCTCGGCTTCGGCCGGCGCCCGGCGCTGCTGGCGATCGATTTTATGCAGGCCTACACCACCGAAGGCGCGCCGCTGTTCGCGCCGGGCGTGGTGAGCGCGGTCGAGGAAAGCCGCGAGCTGCTGGCCTGTGCGCGCCGCACGGGAATTCCTGTGATCCACACCCATATCCGCTATCATGCAGGCCATTTTGCCGATGGCGGCCTGTGGGTCAAAAAAGCGCCGGTGATGAAGGACATGGTGGCGGGCAACCCGCTGGCGGCGTTCTGCCCGCCGGTGGCGCCGCTGGCCGATGAGGTGGTGCTGAGCAAGCAATACGCCAGCGCCTTCTTCGGCACCGCGCTGGCGCCGCTGCTGGTGGCGCAAGGGATCGACACGCTGCTGATGATCGGCTGCTCCACCAGCGGCTGCATCCGCGCCAGCGCGGTGGACGCGGTGCAGCACGGCTTTCGCGCCATGGTGGTGCGCGAGTGCGTCGGCGATCGTCACCCCGGCCCGCACGAAGCCAACCTGTTCGACATCGACAGCAAATACGGCGACGTGGTGCACAAACGGGAGGCGCTCGACTACCTGAACCGGTTATGAATCAACGACTCACCTGCAACGACAATAACGAAGGCGCAGACAGCGCCTCACGCGACCGCCCGAAACAGGGCGGCGCCCCTGCAACGCAAACACAACAGGCGCCTCCTGCGGAGGCCAACACGCACCACCTGGAGACAACATCATGGCCATTGTCGACACCCCGCTGGCGGGGAAAGCGGACGCAGAATCGCTGCTGCTGTACCGCAAAATCACCTGGAAACTGATCCCGTTTCTTTGCCTGTGTTACCTGGCGGCCTACCTCGATCGCATCAACGTCGGGCTGGCCAAGCTGCAGATGGCCGACGCGCTGCAGCTGAGCGAAGCGGCCTTCGGCCTGGGCGCCGGGCTGTTTTTCGTCGGCTATATTCTGTTCGAGGTGCCGAGCAACCTGATCCTGCAGCGCGTCGGCGCCAAGATGTGGATCGCCCGCATCATGATCACCTGGGGGCTGCTGTCCACCGCCACCATGTTCGTCACCACGCCCACCCAGTTCTACGTCATCCGCTTTCTGCTCGGCGTGGCGGAGGCCGGTTTTCTGCCCGGCGTGCTCTTTTACCTGACGCTGTGGTTCCCGACCTATCGCCGCGGCCGCATCATCGCGCTGTTCATGATCGGCCTGCCGCTGTCCAGCGTGATCGGCGGGCCGCTCTCCGGCTGGATCATGGGCCATTTCGACATGCGCCATGGGCTGCACGGCTGGCAGTGGCTGTTTTTGCTGGAGGGCATTCCCAGCGTGCTGTTGGGGGTGCTGACCTTCTGGCTGTTGCCTAACACTTATCAGCAGGCCAAGTGGCTGACGCCCGAGGAAAAACAGCGCATCGCCGACGATTTGGCGCGTGACGACGCCGAGGCCGATCACGGCAAGCACAGCTTCCGCGACGGCTTCTTCAACCTGAAAGTGTGGATGCTCGGCGGCATCGACTTCGCCATTTTGCTCAGCGCCTACGCCATGGGCTTTTGGATGCCGACCTTCATCAAAACCGCCGGCGTTACCGACATCACCACCATCGGCTACCTGACGGCGATCCCCAGCGTCGCCGCCCTGCTCGGCATGCTGCTGATCGGCAGCAGTTCCGACCGGCTGCGCGAACGGCGCTGGCATATCATCGTGCCGTTTATCGTCGGCGCGCTGGCAATGGCCGGCAGCACCTTCTTCACCCACAATGCGCTGGCCACGGTGCTGCTGTTCTCCATCGCCCAGGCGGCGATCATCGGCGCGGTGCCGGTATTCTTCAGCCTGCCGGCCACCTTCCTGCGCGGCACGGCGGCGGCGACCGGCTTCGCGCTGGCCTGTTCGCTGGCCAACATCGCCGGGCTGGTGAGCAATTCGCTGATGGGGCTGGCGCTGGATCTGACCGGCAAGAGCGGCGGCGCGCTCTGGGCCTTCGCCGGCTGCCTGCTGCTCAGCTCGCTGCTGGTGGTGGCCCTGCCGGCCAAGGTGGTGAACCGCTGAATGTCGGCCAAGCCGAAAAAGACGAAGGGCGCATAACGCGCCCTTTTGTTTGCTTACCGGGAATGGCCGAACTTACTCGTCCTTCAGCCCGCGGTTGATCAGCATCGGTTCGATGCTCGGCTCTTTGCCGCGCCAGTCGATGTACAGCTTCTCCAGATCCTGGCTGTTGCCGCGCGACAGGATCATGTCGCGGAAGCGCTGGCCGTTTTCGGCGGTCAGGCCACCGTGTTCGGTGAACCACTGGAAGGCGTCGTCCGCCAGCATTTCCGTCCACAGATAGGCGTAGTAGCCCGCGGCGTAGCCGTTACCCCAGATGTGCTGGAAATAGCTGGAACGGTAACGCGGCGGCACGTAGCTGAGATCGACCTTGTCTTTTTGCAGCGACTCGGCCTCGAACTTGTCCACGTCCTGCTGCGGCTGGTCGGCCGTCAGCATGTGCCAGTGCATGTCCAGCAGCGCGGCGGACAGCAGCTCGGTCATGCTGTAGCCCTTGTTGAACTTGTCGGCCTTCTTGATCTTGTCGACCAGTTCCTGCGGCATCGCCTCGCCGGTCTGGTAGTGCTTGGCGAAGTGGCTGAACACTTTCGGATCGCTGACCCAGTGCTCGTTGAACTGCGACGGGAACTCGACGAAGTCGCGCGCGGTGTTGGTGCCCGACAGGCTCGGGTATTCCTGATCGGCGAACATGCCGTGCAGCGCGTGGCCGAACTCGTGGAACATGGTGATTACGTCGTCATACGACAGCAGCGCCGGCTGGCCCGGCGCCGGTTTGGTGAAGTTGGCGACGTTGTAGATCACCGGCTTGGTGCCGTTGAGCTTCGACTGATCGACGAAGTTGCTCATCCAGGCGCCGCCGCCCTTGTTGTCGCGCTTGAAGTAGTCGGTGTAGAACAGCGCCAGCGATTTGCCGTCCTTGTCGAACACTTCATACACCTTGACGTCCGGCTGGTAGACCGGGATGTCCCTGCGCTCTTTGAAGCTGATGCCGTACAGCAGGTTGGCGGCGTAGAACACGCCGTTGTTCAGCACGTTGTTCAGCTCGAAGTAAGGCTTGATCTGCGACTCGTCCAGATCGTACTTGGCCTTGCGCACCTGTTCGGCGTAGAACTGCCAGTCCCAGGCCTGCACCTTGAAATCGCCTTTCTGCTGGTCGATCACCGCCTGAATGTCTTTGGCCTCACGCTCGGCGCGCGCGGTGGCCGCCGGTACGATGTTGCGCATAAAGCTCAGCGCGGCATCCGGCGTCTTGGCCATCTGGTTTTGCAGTTTCCAGGCGGCGTAGTTCGGGTAGCCCAGCAGCTTGGCCTGCTCGGCGCGCACTTTGGCCAGACGGGAGATGGTCTGGCGGGTATCGTTGCCGTCGCCCTTCTCCGCACGCGTCCAGGAGGCGTCGAACAGCGCTTGGCGGGTATCGCGATCTTTCAGGCTCTGCAGCAGCGGCTGTTGCGTGGTGTTTTGCAGCACCAGCAGCCACTGTTTCTCCAGCTTGCGTTCGGCGGCCGCCTGGGCCGCCGCAGCCAGCTCGCCTTCCGACAGGCCGTCCAGCTTCGCCGGGTCGGTTATCGCCAGCGCGCCGTTTTTGCTCGCCGCCAGCAGTTTGTTGGTGAACTGGGTGCTCAGCGTCGCCGCTTCCTGGTTCAGCGCCTTCAGCTTGGCCTTGTCGGCGTCCGACAGGTTGGCGCCCGCCAGCTCGAAGTTCTTGTAGGTCACTTCTACCAGCCGGCGCGATTCCGGATCCAGCTTCAGCGCATCGCGATCCTGATAGATGGCCTTGATGCGAGCGAACAGCTTGCCGTTGAGCATGATGTCGTCGTTCAATGCCGCCAGCTTCGGCGAGGTTTCTTCATCCAGTTTCTGCAGCGCGTCGCTGGTGTTGGCCGAAGTCATGGCGCCGAACACGTTCATCACCCGCGTCAGCAGCGAACCGGCCTGCTCCAGCGCCACGAAGGTATTCTTGAAATTAGGCTTGGCCGGGTTGTTGGCGATCTTCTCCACCTCTTCCCGCTTTTGCTTGATGCCCGTTTCGATCGCCGGCGCGTAGTCGCTCTCCTTGATCAGGTTGAACGGCGGCGCCTGGAACGGCAGACGGCTTTGATAGAAGAACGGATTCTGAGTCTTTTGCTTGTCGTGCTGATTGGCTTCACCGGTCACGGTAGCCTCCTTCGCCTGGCCGCTGGGCAGCGCGCTATGGTCGGCGTGAGGTTGGGTTTCTGCTGCCTGTGCCTGCGAGCCCAGCGCCATGCCGATCGCCAGCACCAATGTGGATAAACGCATCAAATCGAAACTCCTCCATGTTCACGGAATAAGGTCTCGGGGAATCGCTCCCTCTGAGTCATCACCTAGCTTAGGTGCAGTTGGCAGTTTGAGCAAAAACAAGTGATTAGAAGTTAGCCGCCTCGCCAACCTGCTGTATCAGGAACGTCAGCAACGCGCGCGTTTTGGCCGGTAGATAGCGGCGGCCGGGGTAAACGGCATACAGCTGCAACGGCGCCGGCGGCAGTGCCAGCGGCACCTCAACCAAACGGCCGTCGGCCAGAAACGGCCGGCAGCCGAGCTCGGAAAGCATGGCGAACCCCACGCCGGCCAAGGCCGCCTTCAGCGCCATCTCCCCGCTGTTGACACGATAGCGCGTATTGACCGGGACGGTAACGAAGGTTCCGTCCGGGCGGACGAACTGCCACGGCATCCCCTTCAGCGCATCCACCGTGCTGATGCAGGGCAATTGCGTGAATTGTTCAATCGCCGACGACGGCGGCCACTGCGCCAGCAACGCCGGAGCGGCCACCACGATGCAGGGGAAAGACGTCAGCGGCTGCGCGACATAGTCGCTGTCGTCCAGCATGCCCCGGCTGATCATCACCGCCAGATCGACATCATCGAGCAGCGACGTCATACCCGCCAGGTTGGTCACGCAGCTGATTTCGATCTGCGGATGCTGCATGGCGAACGCCGCCAGCGGCTCGCCCAACAGGTATGGCCCCACTTCATTGGGCACGCACAGGCGCAGCGGCCCGCGCAGCTGTTGCTGCCGCTCGCTGAGGGTTTGCGCGGTGTGTTCCAGCGACGCCAGCAGCGGCTGGGTGCGTTCATGCAACAGCTGGCCGTTCGGCGTCAGCCGCATCGAGCGAGTGCTGCGTTCGAGCAATCGCTGCTCGAGCTGACGCTCCAGCTGAGAGATGTAGCGGCTGACGTTGGAGGTCGGCATCGCCAGCGCCCGCGCCGCCCCGACGAAGCTGCCTTGCTCCACCACCGTCACGAAAATGCGTAGCAGGTTTAAATCCAATTTGGCGCGCATAATTATCCCTAATTTGATAACAAACCATGCCATTTCTACCATCTAATCCCGACCAACGCCAAACGCTACACTGCCGGCCTGATTCTGCAACCCATGGATGCTTATGACACCCACGAGAAAGCTGACGGCGATAACGCTGGTCATCGCCTTTATTCAGTTCACCAATGCCCTGGAATACATGGTATTCAACCCGATATTCCTCTACATGGCCGCCGATTTTTCCGTGCCCGTCAGCTTCGCCGGCTATGTCAGCGCGGCCTATACGCTGGCCGCGGTGATTTCCGGCATCGGCGCATTTTTCTGGATCGGCGGCGTTGAGAAGCGGCGCTTTCTGCTGCTCAATGTCACGCTGCTGGGCGTGACCACCTTATTGATCGCCACAACCCAGCAGTTTTACTGGCTGCTGGCACTGCGGCTGTTGGCCGGGCTGTTGGGCGGCACCACGATGGGCGTTGGGATCGGCCTGCTGCTCAACGCCGCACCGGCCGCACTGCACGGCAGAATGTTGGCGACGGTGATCGCGTCCTTTTCGTTGGTGAGCATTGTCGGCATGCCGGGCATGCTGTACCTGTGCGAAGTGGCGAGCTGGCGCGCCGCGCTGGTGACTATCGGCGGGCTGTGTCTGCTGGCGGCCGTCTTGGTCGCGCTGTTCGTTCCCAGGGATGCGCCGCAGCCACGGGCTACCGAGCCCGTCGCGCTCGATCGCCGATTGCTGCTGTTCGCCGCCGCAGCCGGCCTGACGCAGTTCAGCCCGATGCTGCTGATCCCGGTGCTGGCGCCGCTGCTCACCCAGCGGCTACAGGTGGCAGACGCGCATTTGCCCTGGCTGTTTCTCATCGGCGGCGTGGCCGGCTATCTGGCGACCGTACTGGCGGGCCGCTGGCTGCAACGCTTTGGCACCGTGACGCTGACGGCGGGCGCCACGCTGTTGCTGCTGGGCAGCCTGTGGCTGGCGGCGCGCGGTGGCGATCGCGGCGAGCTGTTCATGGTCGCGTTTCTTGCGGCGGCCTATGCGCGGCTGGTGGCGATCTCTTCCCTGAGCATGCGCTGGCCGGACGCTCGGCAGCGCGCCGCCTTTGGCGTACTGCAAACCGCCCTGATACACCTGAGCGCCACGGCGGCCTTCTTGCTCTCCTCCGCGTTGCTGAGCAGCGGCCTCACCCCGCTTAGCCTGCAACGCCTGTTATGGCTGTGCGCGCTGAGCGCGGTCGCCGTCGCGCCGCTCAGCGTTTGGCTGCAGGCGCGGCTGCGTCAGCGCGGCGCCTGATAAACCATCTTGCCGTCCACATAGGTGCGATAAATGTTGCGATCGTCTCCCAGCGTCATCAGCACGAACCCTTGTTCCGCCGACGTGGCGCTGTTGGCGTAGCGCAACTGCTGCAGCGGCGTGACCGCCGGATCGAGCACCACAAAATCCGCCTCTTTGCCGACGTTGAAGTTGCCGATTTTGTCGTCCAGCGCCAGCGCGCGGGCGCCGCCCAGGGTGGCGTGATAGAACGCTTCTACGGCGGAGAGTCGGTAATGCTGCAGCTGGCCGACTTTGTACGCCTCGCCCAGCGTGCGCAGCATATTGAAGGTGGTGCCGGCCCCCACGTCGGTGCCGATGCCGAGCTTCACCCGCTTGCGCCAGGCCTGCTGCAGGTCGAACAGCCCGCTGCCGAGGAACAGGTTGGAGGTGGGGCAAAACGCGATCGCCGAGCGGGTCTCGCACAGACAGTCCCACTCCTGCTCCTCCAGGTGCAGGCAGTGGGCGAACACGCTTTTGCCGCCGGTCATGCCGTAGCGATGGTAAACGTCCAGATAGCTTTGGCTCTGCGGGAACAGCGATTTTACCCAGGCCACTTCCTGCGGATTCTCGCTCAGGTGCGTCTGCAGCCAAACGTCGGGGAATTCTTCGCGCAGCCGCTGCACCTGCGCCAACAGCGCCGGGGTACTGGTGGGCGCAAAGCGCGGCGTAATGGCGTAGCCGAGGCGGCCTTTGCCGTGCCAGCGTTCGATCAACTCACGCGTCTGGCGATAACTTTGCTCCGGCGTTTCCAGCAGCGCCTCCGGCGCATGGCGATCCATCATCACCTTACCGGCGATCAGGCGCATATTCAGCGCTTGCGCCTGGGTGAACAGCGCATCGACCGACTGCGGGTGCACGCTGCCGAACACCAGCGCGGTGGTGGTGCCGTTGCTCAGCAACTCCCGCAGAAAGAAGGCCGACATCTCGTCGGCGTGCTGTTCGCAGCCGTAACGGCTTTCGGTCGGGAAGGTGTAATTGTTTAACCACCCCAGCAACTGGTCGCCATAGGCGCCGATCATTTCGGTTTGTGGGTAGTGGATATGGGTGTCGATAAAGCCCGGCACGATCGGTTTATCGCGATACTCCGTGACCGCGAAACCCGGCGGCAACAGCGCCTCACCCTGCTGCCAGCTGCCGAACCAGACGATGGTGCCCTCGTTGAGCAGCAACAAACCGTCGGGAATGTGCCGCAGGCGTTCGTCGAGCTGTTGCGCTTCCTCCACGCAGGCGGTGATATCAAAAAAATTGCCACGAATAGCCGTGGTGAATTGCAGTGCCATTATTTTCTTCCTTGTGACGACCGGCCAAGCTCACCCGCGTAATAATCTTCGCTGATGAAACAATGCCTTTTATTACCCAAACTCAAAGACCGGATTAAGCATAGCAAGCCGTGTGCCAATAGGCGGCCATAAAATACATTTACATTTAAAAACAGAGACATATCAATTTAATCAAAGAAAACCAACCGATGAAAAAGAATAAAACGCGCGGCGATCTTCAACGGCAGACCAATAGCAACCGTTTGCTTGCCGGAATAACGCCGCGCCGCTGCACCTTTACCGGGCAAGCGGATAATTTCGCGGCCGTTGCGGTTATTTCAACGCGATACAAAGCGGTCTGCCCCATTCCGCAGGCCACCCGACAAACTTGAAACGATAACCATTCTCAATTATCATCCGCGCATCTTTTTGACCAGCAATGCGAAAACCATGTCCGCCACCGCTTCTGCCCCGCACACCGCGCTGTCGCGCCTTTACGCCACCCACCATGCCTGGTTGCAGGGATGGCTGCGCAGGCGGCTGGGCTGCGCTTTCGACGCGGACGACGTGGCGCAGGACACCTTCATGCGCCTGCTGAAAAGCGACGCCGCGGCGACCTTGCGCGAGCCGAAAGATTTTCTGGTCACCGTCGCCAAGCGGGTGATGGTCGATCTGTTTCGCCGCAGAACGCTGGAGCGCGCCTATCTGGAGATGCTGGCGCTGATCCCGGACGGCTATGCCCCGTCGCCGGAGCAGCGCCAGAGCCTGCTGGAAAGCCTGCAGGAGATAGACGCCATGCTCGACGGCCTGGGGCCAAAGGTGAAACAGGCCTTCCTGCTGTCGCAGCTCGAAGGCCTGGGCTATGCGGACATCGCCGTGCGCCTCGGCGTGTCGGTCAGCTCGGTTAAAAAATACATGGCCAAGGCCACCGAGCATTGCCTGCTGTTCAGCCTGGAAAACGACGTTTTCTCATGAGCAACGCCATCACCCCCGAGCAGCGCCAGGCGCTGAAAATGGCCGCACACTGGTATGCGCTACTGTGCGATGAGCACGTCACCGACCGCCAGCGCCAACAGTGGCAAGCCTGGCATCAGCAGCATGACGATCACCGCTGGGCCTGGCAGCGCGTCGAAGCGTTGCAGAGCCAGCTGCAGGGCGTACCGGGCAAGTTCAGCTACCGTGCGCTCGATCGCGCCGGCCGCCAATCGGCGATCGATCGCCGCACCCTGCTGAAGAGCCTGCTGCTGTTGCTCGGCGTGGGCGGCAGCGGCTTCCTTTACCAGTCGCCGCTCGGCCGGGAGCTGCGCGCCGACTACCGCACCGCCACCGGCGAGATCAAACCCATAGTGTTAAGCGACGGTACCCAGCTGGTGCTGAACACCGCCAGCGCGGTGGACGTGCATTACGACGATCGCCAACGGCTGATCCGCCTGCACGCCGGGGAGATCAGCCTGGTTACCGGACGCGACCCCCGGCCGCTGTGGGTGCAAAGCCCGCAGGGAGCGATGCGCGCGCTCGGCACCCGCTTTTTGGTGCGTGAGAACGGCGGCGAGACGCGCCTGACGGTGCTGGAGCATGCGGTCGAAGCGCAGCTGGCGCAGGACGCGCGGCAAACTCGCCGGGTGGAAGCCGGAGAACAGATAAGCTTCAGCGCCGCGGCCTTCAGCGACAAACAACCGGCTGCGGCGGAGGACGGCTGGCTGCGCGGCGTGCTGAGCGTCAGCCAGTGGCGGCTGGACCGGGTGATCGCCGAACTGGCGCGCTACCGGCGCGGCCATCTGAGCTGCGATCCGGCCGTCGCCGGCCTGCGCGTCAGCGGCAGTTTCCCGCTCAACGATACCGATCGCGCCCTTGCCCTGCTCAGCCAGACCCTGCCGGTGCGCCTGCAGAGCTTTACCCGCTATTGGCTGAAAATCGTCCCCGCCTGAATATTTTTAAATGAAAATGATAAAAAATCGCATTCTTGATTGTCCCTTTTACTTTGCTCATCCGACTCCCAGGAAAACACTGCAGCAATAAATAAAAAATGATTCAGGAGAAGGTATGAACAACGCTTGGGGAAAGGGAGCGCCGGCTTCGCTTTGGGGAAAACGGGCCACGCCGCTGGCCGTGGCCATTGGCCTGGCCTTCGCCGCACCGCTGACGGCGAGCGCCGCCAGCGCCGCTGCAACCTATCACATTCCGGCCGGTGAGCTGGACGGCGCGCTGAACGCGTTCGCCGCGCGCGCCGGCATCGCGCTCTCGGTGGACGGCACGCTGACCGCCGGTAAGCGTTCGCCGGGCCTGAGCGGCAGCTACGGCGTCGATGACGGCCTGAACGCCCTGCTGGCCGGCAGCGGCCTGCAGGCTAAAGCGCTCGGCAACCACGGTTACACGCTGGCCAAACTGCCGCAGCCGCAGAAGGAAGAAGACATCACCGTGGTCGGTGACTGGCTGGCGGAAGGCCGTCAGGTAGACGTGTTCGAACATCCCGGCGCGCGCGACGTGGTGCGCCGCGAAGAATTCGCCAAAACCGGCACCACCACCGTGCGCGAAGCGTTGAACCGCGTGCCGGGCGTGGTGGCACCTGAGAACAACGGCACCGGCAGCCATGACATGGCGCTGAACTTCGGCATTCGCGGCCTCAACCCACGCCTCGCCAGCCGCTCCACCGTGTTGATGGACGGCATCCCGGTGCCCTTCGCCCCTTACGGCCAGCCGCAGCTGTCGCTGGCGCCGGTCTCGCTCGGCAATATGGATGCGATTGACGTGGTGCGCGGCGGCGGCGCGGTGCGTTACGGGCCACAGAGCGTCGGCGGCGTCGTCAACTTCGTCACCCGTGCCATCCCGAAAACCTTCGGCATGGAGGCCGGCATGCAGGGGCAGCTCAGCCCAACCTCGCGCCAGGATCACCCGAAAGGCACCGGTAACCTGATGATCGGCGGCACCGCCGACAACGGCCTCGGCGCGGCGCTGCTCTACTCCGGCACCCGCGGCAGCGACTGGCGCGAACACAGCGCGACCAAAATTGACGATGTGATGCTGAAAAGCCGTTACGCCCCGAACGAAGTGCACACCTTCAACAGCCTGCTGCAATACTACGAAGGCGAAGCGGACATGCCGGGCGGCCTGAGCCGGGCGGACTACAACGCCAACCCGTTCCAGTCGACGCGCCCGTACGACAAGTTCTGGGGCCGGCGCCAGCTGGCGAACTTCGGCTACCAGTATCAGCCGGATCAGCAGCACAAGTTCGACGTGCAGAGCTTCTACACCTACACCCTGCGCAGCGGCTATCTCGATCAGGGCAAAAACCTGACGCTGTCGCCGCGCGAATACTGGGTGCGCGGCGTGGAACCGCGCTACAGCCAGAGCTTCCGCTGGGGCGATTCAGCCCATGAGGTGGGCGTCGGCTACCGCTACGTCAGCGAATCCACCCACGAGTTGCGCTACACCAGCAAGGCCAGCACCGGCCGGCTGCCGTCCACCGCCAGCCCGTACGATCGCGACACCCAGTCCGGCACCGAGGCGCACGCCTTCTATATCGACGATCGCATCGATATCGGCGACTGGACCATTACGCCGGGCATGCGCTACGAGTACATCAAGTCGTATCAGAACAACTACATCAAGAACAACCGCCTCGACGTTAGCTATAACGCGCCGCTGCCGGCGTTGAACGTGATGTATCACCTGAACGAATACTGGAACCTGTACGCCAACACCGAAGGCTCCTTCGGCACCGTACAGTACAGCCAGATGGGCAAAGCGGTCGACAGCGGCAAGATTGAACCCGAGAAGGCGCGCACCTGGGAGCTGGGCACCCGCTACGCCGGCGATGCGCTGACCGGTGAGATCGGGCTGTTCCTGATCAACTTCAACAACCAGTACGACTCCAACCAGGTGACCGACAGCGTGACCGCGCGCGGCAAAACCCGCCACGCCGGGCTGGAAGGCAGCCTGCGTTACGATCTGTCGCAGCTGACGCCGAAACTGGACGACCTGACCGCCTACGCCAGCTACGCCTACGTCAACGCCACCATCCGTGAAGACGGCGGCTACAAGGGCAATCAGGTGCCGTTCTCGCCGAAGCATAAAGGCACGCTGGGGCTGGACTACACGCCGGGCAACTGGGCGTTTAACCTTAACGGCGAGTTCCAATCCAGCCAGTTTGCCGACAACGCCAACACCGTGGCGGAAAGCGCCGACGGCAGCACCGGCCGCATTCCCGGCTATATGCTGTGGGGCGTGCGCGCCGCCTATGATTTCGGCCCGGAAATGGCCGGTCTGAATCTGGGCGTCGGCGTGAAAAACCTGTTCAACCACGAGTATTTCACCCGCGCCTATGACGACAATAACAAAGGTCTGTACGTCGGCCAGCCGCGCACGATCTATCTGCAAGGCTCGGTGAAGTTCTGACCCCCGGCGGCGGGCGCACCTCATCGCGCTCGCCGTCTCACTAATAGCGTGACATTGTCACCAAACCCGTTCTTTCCACCTTGCCCAAGCGACGAAAAATAAGTCGCTTCTGCCGCCAATGCGCGTAATATCGACGATCCGCCCTAATTTATAGGCGCGGATTTTTTGCCGTTCTGGCCTGAAAAGCGAGGGAAAATAAGATGAACCATAATGACCTTTCTCAGTGCCGCGTGGACACCGACCGTTTGTTGATTGCCCCCTTTACCGCAGCAGACGCCGACGATGTTTACCAGGCGATCACCCCCACTCTGACACGCTTTATGACCTTTGAGCCGGAGGCGTCGCCGGAAGATTTCGCCAACGTCTGGCAAGGCTGGCTGCCGCTGATGCGCGAAGGCGAAGAAGTGATCTTCGTCGCCCGCCGGCGCGAAGACCGGCAGTTCGTCGGCGTCGGCGGCGCACATAACCTGCGCAGCCACACCCCGGAGCTGGGCATCTGGGTGAAAGAGGGCCTGCACGGCCAGGGCTACGGCCGCGAAATCGTGCAGAGTATCGCGCGCTGGGCCACCGAGCGCTTTCAGCCACCGCACCTTGTCTACCCGGTGGCCGAACAGAATACCGCCAGCCGCCGCCTGGCCGAGTCGCTGGGCGGCGTGCTGGCCGGCCGCTGCGAACGCGTCAAGTATGACGCCGTAGTGTACCACCTGCCGCCTCAGCGCTAATCAGCATCGGGCCGCCGGCCCGGTGTGACCTTTTTTTCTCTGCGCCGTGATAACCGCTGCCACTGCCTGCAGGTTTGTGCTAATGATAGAGGCATGTAGGGTAAAAACAGTTGAGGAACAGCAACATGATTATTTTTGTTACCGGCGCCACCTCCGGTTTCGGCGAGGCCATTGCGCGCCGTTTTATCCGTGAAGGCCACCAGGTGATCGCCGCCGGGCGCCGCCTTGAGCGTCTCGAAGAGCTGCAGGACGAATTAGGGCAAGCGCTGCACATCGTGCGGCTCGACGTGCGCAACCGCGCCGCCATTCAGCAGGCGATCGAAGCACTGCCGGCCGAGCTGCGCCAGATCGACGTGCTGGTGAACAACGCCGGGCTGGCGCTGGGGCTGGAGCCGGCGCACAAAGCCAACGCCGATGACTGGGAAACCATGATCGACACCAACGCCAAAGGGCTGGTGAACATGACGCGCGCGCTGCTGCCGGCCATGGTCGATCGCAACGTCGGCCATGTGATCAACATCGGCTCCACCGCCGCCAACTGGCCTTACGCCGGCGGCAACGTGTACGGCGCCACCAAGGCGTTCGTCAAACAGTTTAGCCTGGGCCTGCGCGCCGATCTGCACGGCACGCGCATCCGCGTGACCGATATCGAGCCGGGCCTGGTGGGCGGCACCGAATTCTCCAACGTGCGCTTCAAGGGCGATGACGGCAAGGTCAACAAAACCTACGAAGGCGCCGATGCGCTGACGCCGGAAGACATCGCCGAGTCGGTGTTCTGGGTCGCAACGCTGCCGGCGCGCGTCAACATCAACACGCTGGAAATGATGCCGGTCAGCCAGTCCTTCGCCGGGCTGAACATCCACCGCGGCGCCTGATCTCCAACGGCGGGAGGCGACTCCCGCCCTGTTTCCTCAGGCCGCACGCCAGCCGGAAACGATGATCAGCATGCCCACCAGCGCCACCCCGGCGCCCACCCAGTCCAGCGCGGACAGCTTCACCCCGTCCACCACCCGCAGCCACAGCAGCGCCGTCGCTACATACACGCCGCCGTAGGCCGCGTAGACCCGCCCGCTGGCCGCCGGATGCAGCGTCAACAGCCAGACAAACAGCATCAGGCTCAATGCCGCCGGCAGCAATAGCCAGGCGCTGCCCTGTTTCTTGAGCCAGAGATAAGGCAGGAAACAGCCGATAATTTCGGCGAGCGCAGTGGCGAAAAACAACAGCGTGGTTTTTAACATCGGTCGCAGTTTTCTCTCGGTAAATTAAACGAATCGGCGCTTGGCTGGTGAATTCCAGGAACGCAGTGGTATATTTGTCACCACGCCTGCGGGCGAGGTAACGCCAGTGTCGCCATCATCAGGCGCACTCACTCATAAGGATGAAACGATGAAAACATTTTCGACCCAACGACTGCTACGCGGGATGCTGCCGGTCGCCATGCTGGCCGTCATGGGCGCCTGGCAGGCGCCGGCGCTGGCCGCCACCTGCACTCAGGGCAGCACCTGCGTCACCGTCGATGGCAAAGGCAGCGGCGCGATGAGCACCGAAGAAGCGCGCCAGAGCAAAGAGCAGTGGAATGATACCAAAACCCTGCGCCACAAGGTTAACACTCGCGTCGAGAAAGAGTTCGACAAGGCCGATCGCGCGGCGGATGACGAAGACCGCTGCAACGACAGCAACAACGTCAACGCGTACTGGGAGCCGGACACCCGTAAATGCCTGGATCGCCAGACCGGGCGTCGGATTATTCCTTAATCCGCCTGCGGCGGGCGGGCAAGCGTGAAACCCGGCCGCCGTTACTGCTATCCTGTTACAGGAAGTCCATTGTCTAAAAGGATGACGTGATGAAAAAAACGCTGATATTAACCGCTGTATTGCTGGCCGGCGCGCCGTTGGCGGCCCTGGCCTCCTGCGAAAGCGTGAAAGCGGACATTTCGCAAAAAATCATCAATAACGGCGTTCCGGAGTCCGGCTTCAAACTGGAGATCGTGCCTAACGATCAGGCCGATCAAGCCGGCGGCCAAGTGGTCGGCCACTGCGAAAACGACACCCAGAAGATCGTCTATACCCGCCTGAACAACGGCGACGATCGCGGTGACGCGGCGCAGACCGGCACCAGCCAGGACACCTCCAACACACAGTAAGCCGCTTCGGCTACCCAGGGCGCGCAACAGCCGCGCCCTTTCCTTTTCCCTTAAGCCTGCTCCGCCTCTTCCTCTTCGCCCTGCGGTCGACAACGCGCCGGGATCAGCATCGCCGCCGCCAGCGCCAGCAACGACACCAACGCCGACACCAGGAACACCCAATGCAACGAAGCCGCCACCTGCTGGATCAGCTGCGCCAGCGCTTCGCTCCCCATGCTCTGCCGCACCGCCGGCTCCATCAGCCGTTGCACCGGATCGTCGATTTCCGGCAAACGCCACTGCAGGTTGAGGTTCAGCGTGGCGCCCAGAATGGCGGTACCGATGGCCGACCCCACCATGCGGGTAAATACCGTACAGGCGGTGGCGATGCCGCGAATGCTGTAATGCGCCGCGTTCTGCACCGACACTAAAAACGTGGTGTTGCACAGCCCCATGCCGGCGCCGACCATAAACGCCGCCACCCGGCCCCACAGCAGGCCGCCGTTCGGCTGCAGCATCAGCAGGATCAGGCCGCCCGCCACCAACAGCAGTGCCCCCAGCAGCGCCGTCGCGCGATACGAGGTCATCAGCATCAAACGGCCGCTCAGCGTGCTGGCCAGCGGCCAACCGATCGACATCAGCGCCAGCGTGGTGCCCGCCTCCAGCGGCGAGCCGCCCATTACGCCCTGAATGAAAGTCGGCAGGAAGGCGCTGATGCCCATCATCGCCGCGCCGATCACCAGCCCGCCGATGTTACCGGCAACGATCACCCGGCTTTGCCACAGCGCCAGCGGGAACAGCGGTTCGACCGCGCGCCGCTCCTGGCGGACAAGCAAAGCCAGCGAAGCCGCCGCCAGCGCGAGCAACGGCGCCACCCACCATCCCAGGCTTTCCATCTGCAACAGCGCCAGCAGCAGCGCCGAAACGAACAGCGTCAGCCAGGCGGTGCCCGCCAGATCCAGCGCGTGCCGCCGCAGCTGCTGATGCGCCGGCAGATAGCGCCAGAGGAAGAACATCGCCAGCAGGCCGATCGGCAGGTTGACCCAGAACACCAGCGCCCACGGTAGATGCTGGACGATAAACGCGCCCAGCAACGGGCCGATGATCGCCGACACGCCCCACACGCTCGACAGGTAGCCCATCACCTTCGGCCGCTCGGTAGCGCTGTAAATATCGCCGATGATGGTGGAGGCGATCGGCATGATGGCACCGGCGCCCAACCCTTGCAGCAGACGGAAGCCGATCAGCCAATACATGTCGGGGGCGAAGCCGCACAGCACCGATCCCAGCAGGAACAGCGTAGCGCCGAAGAAGAACACCCGCTTGCGGCCGTAGAGATCCGCCAAGCGGCCGTAGATGGGAATGGTGATCGCCTGCGCCAGCAAATAGACCGCGAACACCCACCCCAGCAGCGAGAAGCCGCCGAGATCGCCGATGATGGTCGGCATGGCAGTGGCGACGATGGTGGCTTCGATCGCCGACATGAACATCGCCAGCATGCAGGCGATCAGAATCAATGGGCGGTGGGCGATGGGTGCGGGTGAAACGTTATTTGTCATGGCGTTATGCAGGTTTCCTGGCGTTTTTATTTTCCCTGAGTATATCAGCAAGCGCCTGCGCCAAGTCTATCCGCCCTCACATCCTGTCTTTGCCGGCGGCGAATCGCACCATTTGGACTGATTGTTACGGCGTAACGTTTTGCTGCGGATTTTTTTCACTTTCCGCGCATCCCAGCGCTGACGCGGGCTGAGGCGCCGATCCGCGTAATCTCAATCAACTGATTTTGTTCATAAAACTTGGCATGGCCAACGACAGGGTGCTATACCTTCCCTAGCCGGGGTCATTGGGCTTCGTGCTTTCTCTAGTTTAAATATCAGTATCTTATACTGATTAACTCACGTATTGAGCCACCGTTCAGCACGCTATGCCGAACACACCCTTCGCTCAATGTCGCTAACCTCATGCGAAACGCCCGTTTTGTACCGCCACGCCCGCCGGGCAGTGGGTAACAATCAGAGCGGAATGCGCCGTCTCGTCGGCCGCTCCGCGCAACGGAGGACGCAACATCATGCACAAGTCAGCGCCATACCGGCGCCTGCTCCTCGGGAGCCTGCTGTTTATCGCCGTCATCGCGCTGCTGGTTTACGGCATCGGTTGGGAAACCCTTAAGTCGCGCCGGGAAGATTTGATTTACCTCGGCCAGCAGCACATGTTCCTGGTGGTGTGTTCCATGCTGCTGTCGCTGCTGGTCGGCATTCCCAGCGGCATCCTGCTGAGCCGCCCCTTCGCCCGCCGCTGGGCGGAGCACGTGATGCAGATCTTTAACGTCGGCAACACCCTGCCGCCGCTGGCGGTGCTGGCGCTGGCGATGGTGATTATCGGCATCGGCGACCGGCCGGCGGTGGTGGCGCTGTTCCTCGCCTCGCTGCTGCCCATCGTGCGCAATACCTATGCCGGCCTGCGTTCGGTGCCGCCGGCGCTGGTCGAGGCCGCCAACGGTATTGGCATGACCGCCGGGCAGCGGCTGCGCCAGGTCGAACTGCCCAACGCGCTGCCGGTGATCTTCGCCGGGGTGCGCATCGCGATGGCGATCAACGTCGGCACCGCGCCGCTGGCGTTTTTGATCGGCGCCAGCAGCTACGGCGAGCTGATCTTCCCCGGCATCTACCTGAACGACTTCCCGACGCTGATCCTCGGCGCCGCCGCCACCGCGCTGATCGCCCTGCTGCTGGATCTGGCGCTGGCCGGTCTCGGCCGCCGGCTCAGCCCGCACACCGCATCCTGATGGGAGAAACGCGATGACTCGATGGTTACAACGCCTCCGCCACGCGCTGCTGTTCTCTTTGCTGATGACCGGCGCGGCCGCCTGGGCCGCCCCGCTCACGCTGGCGAGCAAGAACTTTACCGAACAGCGCATTCTGTCGGCGATCACCGTGCAATACCTGCGGGCCAAAGGTTTTCAGGTCGAACCCAAGACCAATCTGGCCACGGTGATCACCCGCAACGCCATGATCAACAAACAGATCGACATGACCTGGGAATACACCGGCACCTCGCTGATCATCTTTAACCACATCAATAAGCGCATGACGCCGCAGGAAACTTACGACACGGTGAAAAAGCTCGACGCCAAACTCGGCCTGGTGTGGCTGCAGCCGGCGGACATGAACAACACCTACGCCTTCGCCATGCAGCGCCAGCGCGCGGAAAAAGAGCAGATTCGCACCATGTCGCAGCTGGTGGCCAAAGTGGAACAGGTGCGTAAAACCGACCCGAAACACAACTGGCTGCTGGGGCTGGATCTGGAGTTTGCCGGCCGCTCGGACGGCCTGAAGCCGATGCAGGCGCTGTACGACATGCCGCTCGATCGTCCGCAAATCCGCCAAATGGACCCCGGCCTGGTTTACAACGCCATCCGCGACGGCTTCGTCGATGCCGGGCTGGTGTACACCACCGACGGCCGGGTGAAAGGCTTCGATCTGCAGGTGCTCGAAGACGACAAGGGCTATTTCCCGAGCTATGCGGTCACGCCGGTGGTGCGCGCCGATGTGTTGCAAAACACGCCGGGGCTGGAAGCGGCGCTGAACACGCTGTCGAAACAGTTCAACAATCAGGTGATCACCGAGCTTAACGCCAGGGTGGATATCGACTACCAGACGCCGCAACAGGTCGCCGACGCGTTCCTCAAGCAGCGCGGCCTGATTTAGGGAGGCATGTGATGAATACTGTACTTTACGCCTGGCAAAACTGGGCCTATATCGCCGGATTGACGCTGGAGCACCTGCTGCTGGTCGGCGTCGCCGTCGGTCTGGCGATCCTGATCGGCGTGCCGCTCGGCGTGCTGATCGTCCGCCACAAATGGCTGGCGACGCCGGTGCTGAGCCTGGCCACGCTGGTGCTGACCGTGCCCTCCATCGCCCTGTTCGGGCTGATGATCCCGCTGTTTTCCTTAATCGGCCACGGCATCGGCTACGTGCCGGCGATCACCGCGGTGTTCCTCTACTCGCTGCTGCCGATCGTGCGCAACACCCACACCGCGCTCGACAACCTGCCCGGCGGGCTGCGCGAAGCCGGCCGCGGCATCGGCATGACGTTCTGGCAACGCCTGCGCTGGGTAGAGATCCCGGTGGCGCTGCCGGTGATTTTCGGCGGCATTCGTACCGCCGTGGTGATGAATATCGGCGTGATGGCGATCGCCGCAGTGATCGGCGCCGGCGGCCTCGGCCTGCTTCTACTCAACGGCATCAGCAGCAGCGACATCCGCCAGTTGATTACCGGCGCCGTGATGATCAGCCTGCTGGCGATCGTCCTCGATTGGTTATTGCACCGCTTGCAAATTGCGCTTACGCCCAAGGGGATCCGCTTATGATTAAATTGGAAAATCTGACCAAACAGTTCATGCAGAAGAACGGCACGCCGTTCAACGCCGTCGACAACATCAATCTGGACGTACCGGAAGGCGAAATCTGCGTGCTGCTCGGCCCTTCCGGCTGCGGCAAAACCACCACGCTGAAGATGATCAACCGCCTGATCGAACCCACCGGCGGCACCATTCTGATCAACGGTGAAGACACCAGCGCGCTGGATACCGTCAGCCTGCGCCGCAAAATCGGCTACGTCATCCAGCAGATCGGTCTGTTCCCCAACATGACCATCGAAGAGAACATCACCGTGGTGCCGCGCATGCTGGGCTGGGACAAAAAACGCTGCCACGATCGCGCCGAGGAGCTGATGAGCATGGTGGCGCTGGATCCCAAGCGCTTTTTGCACCGCTACCCGAAAGAGATGTCCGGCGGGCAGCAGCAGCGCATCGGCGTGATCCGTGCGCTGGCGGCCGATCCTCCGGTGCTGCTGATGGATGAACCCTTCGGCGCGGTGGACCCGATCAACCGCGAAACCATCCAGAACGAGTTTCTCGACATGCAGCGCCAGCTGAAAAAGACCGTGATGCTGGTGAGCCACGACATCGATGAAGCGCTGAAGCTCGGCGATCGCATCGCGGTGTTCCGCCAGGGCAAAATCGTACAGAACGCCAGCGCCGATGAGCTGCTGGCGCGGCCGGCGAACGAGTTCGTCGCCTCCTTTGTCGGCCAGGACCGCACGCTGAAGCGCCTGCTGCTGGTGCAGGCCGGCGACGTAGCCGATCAACAGGAAACGGTGACGGTGCGGCGGGAGACGCCGCTAGTGGAAGCGTTCGGGCTGATGGACGATATCGACGCCCGCTCGGTGACGGTGGTGGACGCCGACGGCAAGCCGCTGGGGTACGTCAAACGCCGTGAAGCGCGCGGCGCACCGGGCGTCTGCGCCGACAGTCTGCACCGTTTCCGCGTCACCGCGCGTGCGGAGGAGAACCTGCGCGTGGTGCTGTCGAAACTGTACGAGCACAACACCTCCTGGATGCCGATCGTCGATGAAGACGGCCGCTACAGCGGCGAAATCTCGCAGGATTACATCGCCGACTACCTCAGCTCCGGCCGCACGCGCCGGGTGCTGACGCCGCAATAACTCACTCAGGGGCGCTCACCGCCCCGCCCACGCCGCAGTTTGCTAAAGATTCACTGGTCATCGGCCGGAGCGCCAAGCACAATGCGCTGATGACCCTTTGATTTTTCTCACGACGCCGCCCACGCATGAAAAGATTGGTCCACCTGCACCACTATCGCGCCCTGTTGCGCAGCCTGTTTATCGCCGTGTTCATCGGCGTCGCCGCCGCTCTGGCGGTGTGGCTGTTCCACCGTTCGATGATTGGCCTCGAGTGGCTGCTGCTCGGCAATGCCGACGGCAGCCTGGTGGCCGCCGCCGCCGCGCTGCCCGGCTGGCGGCGCGCCCTCACTCCGGCGCTGGGCGGCCTGGCGGCAGGCCTGCTGCTGTATATTCACCAGCGCTACCGCCACCAGCGCCCGGCGGCGCCCACCGACTATATGGAAGCGATCGAGACCGGCAACGGCAAGCTGGACACCGGCGCCAGCCTGGTGAAGTGCCTGGCGTCGCTGCTGGTGGTGTCGAGCGGCAGCGCCATCGGCCGCGAAGGCGCGATGATCCTGCTGGCGGCGCTGGTGGGCTCGCTGTTCGCTCAGCGCTTTACGCACGAGAAAGAGTGGAAACTGTGGGTGGCCTGCGCCGCCGCCGCCGGGATGGCCAGCGCCTATCATGCGCCGCTGGCGGGCAGCCTGTTTATCGCCGAGATCCTGTTCGGCACCCTGATGCTGGCCTCGCTCGGCCCGGTGGTGATCGCCGCGGTCAGCGCCCTGCTGATGACCAACCTGCTCAACGGCGGCCAGGCGCCGCTCTATCTGGTGACGCCGCTCGCGGCTCCCTTGCCGACGCAATATCTGCTGCTGGCGCTGGTCGGCGCGGTGGCCGGCGCCGGCGGGCCGCTGTTTTTATGGCTGATGACCGCCACCGGCCATGCCTTCCGCTCGCTGCGGTTGAAGCCGCCGTTGCAGCTGGCGCTGGGCGGCCTGATCGTCGGGCTGCTTTCGCTGCTGTTCCCGCAGGTATGGGGCAACGGTTACAGCGTGGTGCAGGCGCTGCTGATCGCGCCGCCGGGGGTGCTGCTGCTGGGGGCGATCCTGGTGTGCAAACTGTTGGCGATCCTGGCCAGCAGCGGGTCGGGCGCGCCGGGCGGGGTCTTCACCCCGACGCTGTTCGTCGGCGCCGCGCTCGGTTCGATCATCGGTCAGCTGTTTGGCCTGTGGCCGGGCATGGATACGGCGGTGCCGCTGCTGCTGGCGCTGACCGGCATGGCTACCCTGCTGGCCGCCACCACCCATGCGCCGATCATGGCGGCGCTGATGGTATTTGAAATGACCGGCGAATACGCGCTGCTGCCCGGCATTCTGCTCTCGTGCGTGATCGCCACCACCGTGTCGCGCGGCCTGCGGCCGGTGTCGGTGTATCATTCGGCGCCGCCGCCCAAACGCGAGGCTTAGAACTCGCCCTGCTGCAGGATTTTCCTGAACTGCGGGCACTGCAGGTGCTCGGGTTCAGGGCAATCAACCATGTGGCGCAGCCCGTCGCGCACCTGCACCAGGCGCTGGATATGGCGATCCAGCTCATCCGCCCGCGCCGCCAGCAGCCCGCGATCGAGCGCTATCCTGCCCCGTTCGTCAAACAAGGCGCTCATCTCGTCCAGCGTAAAACCGGCCAGGCGCGCCAGCGCGATCAGCCGCAGTTGGTCAAGCACGCCGGCGGCGTATTGGCGACGCAAACCGTGGCGGCCCGTCGACGCGATCAGCCCTTTCTTCTCGTAATGCCGCAGCGCGGAAGGCGCGATCCCGCTCAGGCGCGCCACCGTGCCGATATCCAGTTCTTTTGCCATTGACTTAAAGCCGACTTTAAGTTGCACACTGTGCGCACATTATCACGTCACTGAGCCAAGGACACCCCTATGACCCCTGAACTGTTAGTGCGCATTCTGTTAACCGGCGTTGGCGCCACCCTTTGCATGGATCTGTGGGCGCTGCTGCTGAGGCGGCGCTTCGGCATCCCTTCCCTCGATTATGCGCTGGTGGGCCGCTGGTTTCTCGGCATGTTCGACGGCCGTTGGTTTCACGCCACCATCATTACGGCGCCGCCGCGCCGGGGAGAGAGAACAATCGGCTGGATATTGCATTACGCCATCGGCATCGCGTTTGCCTTTATCCCGATCGGTTTGGCGGGCATCGGGTGGTATGCGGCGCCGGAGCCGCTCATCGCGCTGTTGAGCGGCTGGCTGAGCCTGGCGGCGCCGTTTCTGGTGATGCAGCCCGCGCTGGGCTTTGGCGTGGCGGCGGCGAAAACCGCCTACCCGCGAAAAGCGCGGCTCCTCAGCCTGCTCACCCACACGGTGTATGGGCTGGGCCTGCTGATCTCCGCCCGGCTGTTGGCGGCGCTTTACGCTTGAGCGAGCTTACAGCAGCGTGGAAATATCGAGGTAGTGCGCCAGCTCGCGCTGCTCCGCGCGTGGCAAATAGGGAATTTCACCCAGCAGCGGCGCGGGAATACGCTGCTGCAGCGCCGCGATGGTTTCGGCATAGTGCGCCAACCCCGGGTTGATGCGGTTGGCCACCCAGCCCAGCAGCGGCAGGCCGTCGTTGATGATCGACTGCGCGGTCAGCAGCGCGTGGCTGACGCAGCCCAGCTTGATGCCCACCACCAGCACCACCGGCAGCTGTTCCTGCACCACCCACTCGGCGTAAGGCCGCAGATCGTTCATCAGCACCCGCCAACCGCCGCTGCCTTCCACCACCACCGTGTCGGCTTTGGCGGACAGATCCCGCAGACCGCTGCTCATCACACCATAGTTGATGTCCTCGGTCGCATGCGCGTGAAACACCTCATCCAGACAGGTGATGGGATTGATCTCCTCGTAGGACAGCGGCAGGGTTGAAGATGCCTGCAACACCAAAGCGTCTTTATTGCGGATGCCCTCGCTGGTTTCCTGGCAGCGTGCGGCGATCGGCTTGTAGCCGGCCACCGAACGGCCCTCGGCGGCCAGCGCCTGCATCAACCCGCGGGAAACCACGGTTTTACCGACGTCGGTATCCGTGCCTGTCACAAATAAACGCTTCAACATGAATAGAATGCCCCAGAATGCCCCGTTAACAATGTGTCGCCGCACCGGCGGCGAAGAAGTCTTTCGGAAAAATTCTAGGGGATGCTGCCACGTAGGGGCTTGAGGTAGCTCAATCTTTTGCGGGATTAATAAGAAGTTCTGATGTTAGCCCTGCAGCAGCTGTACCAGCAATGAACCATTGTACAGCGCCTCTTTCACCAGCGCCGCACCGGGCATGGTGCCCTGATTGAAGAACTGCGTGGATTCGACCTTGACCTGCTCGCTGTAGGCCGGCAGCGCCTGCTGGCGAATGCAGGAGGCGATGGCCGGGTGCAGGATCTCCGCCGCGCGGTTGAGCGGCGAGCCCACCAGGATCTTCTCCGGATTGAACAGGTTGACCATGATTGCCAGAATGCGCCCCACGCTGTGCCCAACGCCGAGAATGATGTCCCGCGCCAGCTGATCGCCCGCCAGCGCGGCGTCGCACAGCGATTCGACGGTCAGCGGCGCGCCGTGCAGGCTGGAGCTCATCGAGCCGCTCAGCCGCTGCTGGGCGATCTCCAGCATGTTTTCGATGCTGGCCACGGTTTCGAGACAGCCGTGGTTGCCGCAGTAGCAGCGTTTGCCGTAGGGATCGACCTGGGTGTGGCCGATCTCCACCACGCTGTGGCTGCCGGCGTGCAGCACATGGCCGCCGGTGATCACCCCGGCACCGACGTTGTGGTCGATCACCACCTGAATGACGTTCTGGCTGCCGCGCGAGGCGCCGTACAGCGCCTCGGCCATGGTCCAGGCGCTGATATCGTGCTGCAGGTAAACCGGCAGGCCGGTGCGGGTTTCCAATGCCGGACCGAGCGGCATCTCCAGCACGTCGTAAAACGGCATGCGATGCACCACGCCAGACTGCACGTCGATCATACCCGGCAGCGTGATGGCGATCGCCGTCAGCCGCTCCAGCTTGCTTTGGTGGCGGATAAAGAATTGGTCGACTTCGGTCAGGATGCGTTTCAGCAACGGTTCAGGGTGTTCGGCCGCCAGCGGCAGCTGCTCCTCAACCACCAGTTTGCTGCTGAGATCGCGCAGCGCCAGCGTGATGCTGCCGCGGCTGATGCGGGCGGACAGGTAGTGCCAGGCCTCGGTGTCCAGCACCAGCCCCACCGCCGGGCGGCCCCGGCTGCCGATTTCCTGGTACTCGGTTTCCTTGACCAGATGGGCTTCCAGCAGTTCGCGCACGATCTTGGTGATGCTGGCGGGCGCCAGCTGCGCGCGTTTTGACAGTTCGATGCGCGAAATCGGGCCCAGTTGATCGATTAGCCGATAAACCGCCCCCGCATTGGTCTGTTTGATTTGATCGATATGCCCAGGCTGCCCAACCGCAATCACAAACCTGCTCCTACTATTTTTCGCGCTTCTAAATAAAGACTAGGGGTTATGGTGGGGCTTTTGTCATACAGCGTCAACTATTTGATTCGTTATGTGATTTGCTGCACAAATTCCTCGCAATTTCAGCGTGAATTGATTTTTATTTGCCCAAGCTCAACGTCATTTCAGCATCAACGCCATCAGCGCCTGCGCGGCGGCGGTCAGCGGCCGCCGGCGGTGATGCACCAGCCACACTTCGGTGGTGGCGTCCGGCTCCGCCAGCGGCAAATAGCGCACGCCGTCCACCCGCACCCGGGCAAATGAGGCCGGCAGAATCGACACCCCTAACCCGGCGGAGACCAGCCCGATGATGGTCATCGCTTCCCCCACTTCCTGGGTGATGTACGGGGTAATGCCTGCCTTGCCGAGCAACAGCAGTATTTCGTCGTACAGCGCGGTGCCCACTTCGCGCGAGAAGAACACGAACGGCTCCTGCGCCAGATGTTGGAAACGCAGCGCGCCGCCGGGCGTTTCCGCCAGCGGATGCCCTTCCGGCACCACCGCCACCAGCGGTTCGCGCAGCAGCAGCTGGTAGTGGAGCGCCTCCGGCAGCCGCGTGTTGCGCATTACCCCCAGATCCAGCTCACCGTTCAGCAACGGCTCGATCTGCTGTTTGGTGTTGATTTCGCGCATTTTGATATGCACCTGCGGAGACTGCTGACGGAAAGCGCGCAGGCTGCGCGACACCACGCCGATGAAGGGCGCGGAAGAGGTAAAGCCGATGGTCATTTCCCCCAGCTCGCCGCGATCCAGACGCGCCGCCTTTTCCGCCGCCCGCCCGACCTGGTCGAGCACCTGATAGGCTTCTTTGAGGAACATCTCCCCGGCCTGGGTCAAACTGACGTTGCGGTTGTTGCGCGCCAGCAGCCGCGCGCCGACCATCTCTTCCAACGCCTGGATTTGCTGGCTGAGCGGCGGCTGGGAGATCCGCAGCCGTTCGGCGGCGCGGCCAAAATGCAGCTCTTCCGCCACGGCGATAAAGTAACGCAGGTGTCTCAATTCGATATTCATATTTAAAACATCTTAATTTGAATTATTAATATATTAGACAAAAAATTCACCGCTCCCTATCATTTTGTTATCTGTAAAGTGTCTGTTTATCTCCCCGAAGTTCGGTAAGGAAACGCTGTGACAACCCCTGTGCGTTCTGCGGCCGCGATGCCGTCGACGCTGGCCGCCAACGATGACGCGGCCGCTGCGCCAAAAGTAAAACGCTCCACCCTCAACAACAAACTCCCCTATATCGAACGCGGCACGCCGCAGTTTATGCGCGTGACGCTGGCGCTGTTTTCCGCCGGGCTGGCGACCTTCGCGCTGCTCTACTGCGTGCAGCCGATTCTGCCGGTGCTGTCGCAAGATTTCGGCATCTCGCCGGCGGAAAGCAGCCTGTCGCTTTCGGTCTCCACCGGCCTGCTGGCGATCGGCCTGATGTTCACCGGGCCGCTGTCCGACGCCATTGGCCGCAAGTCGGTGATGGTGGTAGCGCTGCTGCTGGCGGCGGTCTGCACGCTGATCTGCGCCTTTATGACCAGCTGGCACGGCATTTTGCTGATGCGCGCGCTGATCGGCCTGTCGCTGAGCGGCGTGGCGGCGGTCGGCATGACCTACCTCAGCGAAGAGATCCACCCCAGCTTCGTCGCCTTCTCAATGGGGCTGTACATCAGCGGCAACTCGATCGGCGGCATGAGCGGCCGCCTGGTGACCGGGGTGTTGACCGACTTCTTCTCCTGGCGCGTATCGCTCGGGGTCATCGGCCTGTTCGCCCTCGCCGCCGCCTGCATGTTCTGGCGCATCCTGCCCGCCTCGCGGCATTTTCGCGCCAGCTCGCTGCGCCCGCGCACCCTGCTGATCAACTTCAAGCTGCATTGGCACGATAAGGGCCTGCCGCTGCTGTTTGCGGAAGGGTTCCTGCTGATGGGCAGCTTCGTCACCCTGTTCAACTACATCGGCTATCGCCTGCTGGCGGATCCTTACCACCTGAGCCAGGCGATTGTCGGCCTGCTGTCGGTGGTATACCTCACCGGCTCCTACAGCTCGCCCAAGGCCGGCGCGCTCACCTCGCGCTTCGGGCGCGGCCCGGTGCTGCTGGCCTCGATCGTGATTATGCTGATCGGGATTCTGATTACCGCGCTGCCGCAGGTGCCGGCTATCTTTATCGGCATGATGCTGTTCACCGCCGGTTTCTTCGCCGCCCACTCGGTGGCCAGCAGTTGGATCGGCCGCCGCGCGCGCCGCGCCAAAGGCCAGGCGTCGTCGCTGTATCTGTTCTGCTATTACGTTGGATCCAGCGTGGCCGGCACCCTCGGCGGCGTGTTCTGGCACAGCTTCGGCTGGAATGGCGTGGCGGCGTTCATCAGCCTGATGCTGCTGCTGGCGCTGCTGGTGGTGCATTACCTGAAACGCCTGCCGGAAGCGGCCCGCCTCTGAAAAGAAAAAGCCGCGGTGGTTTGCCGCGGCTCGTCATGCCAGTGCCTGTGATTATTGACCGGTTTTCCAGCGGGTGCGCAGGTACTCCACCGCCTTGTCCGTTTGCGGCTCAGTCAAATAACGTTGCCGGAACAGAATGGTTCCCCCCATTCCCGGCAGGCTCTCGTTGAGATCCAGCTGCCTTTTCAGCTCGGGAACGCCGCCGTCGACGGTCCAGGCCGGCTCGCTGGCGGCAGGCGTACCCACTTTATACAACGCCACCCCGGCATAGAGCCGAACCGGCGTGCCTTTCACCACCTCGGCCCACCAGTGGGCCAGCACGTCGTAGCGGACAATTTCACGATCAAAAGGCCAATACAGCTGCGGCGCGATGTAATCGAGCAGCCCCAGTTTGACCCACTGGCGCGTATCGGCATAGGCCGTATCGTACGATGGCGCGCCGGCCCGCGTCGCCGAGCCGGCAGGATCGTCCGCCTGGTTTCGCCAGACGCCCGCCGGGCTGACGCCAAACGCCACCGCGGGCTTCAAGGCTCGCACGGTGGCTGAAACCTGTTTTATCAATTGCAGCGTGTTGTCCCTGCGCCAGGCGGCTTTGTCTGCAAACCCTTTGCCGTATGCGCGATACGTTCGTTCATCATCCAGCGGCGATTGCGGCGTTTCGTAATAGAAATAATCGTCAAACTGAATGCCGTCGACCTCATAGTTTTTGACAATTTCGGTCACCACGCTGGTGATCCAGTTGCGCACGTCGGGCAGACCGGGATCGAGCACGAAGCGCTCGTTGGCGGTGCGAATCCAGTCGGGATGCAGCGCATAGACGCTGGCCGGTGGCGACTGCAGCGTATGATTAAGTGCGTCAATCGTTTGTGGGCGGGTATTCATAGAAACCCGATAGGGATTCAGCCAGGCATGCACTTTGATGCCGCGGCGGTGCGCTTCTTGCAGCATAAAGGCCAGCGGATCGTAACCCGGATCCTGGCCCACGGTGCCGGTCAAGACTTCTGACCAGGGCAAGATATTTGAGCGCCACAGGGCCGTGCCGTCCGGTTTAACCTGAAAATACACCGCGTTAATCCCGGTTTTCACCATCTCGTCCAGCGCGTCCGTCAGCCCCTGTTTCTGCAGGCGAACCCGCTCTTGCGCGGTTTCCGCTTTCAGGGAGGCCGCCGGCGGCCAATCCAGGCCAATGACCGTGGCCAGCCAGATGCCCCGCATCGGTGTTATCGGCGGCGTCGGTTGCAGGGGCTTCTCCGGTTCGGGCGGCTTGGCGCACCCGCTCACGCCCAGCATGGCGGCCATCAACAGCCATCCGCCTAATTTTGTTGCGCCTGTCGGCATTCTGGTTCTCCTTCCGTGAGTGACGGTTATCCCATGTCGTTGCGTGCAGAGCAAGAAACGCCCCGATTTGTCAGTGCTATTTCGCTGCCGGCGTCGCCCTGTTCAGACGACGCCGGTGTCCTTATCCCATTACCAGCTCAGCCCCGTGCCGCGAGGGAACGCCACCTTGCCCGTATTGGTTTCCACATCGTAGTCATGCCAGGTGTTGACCGGCAGTTTGCCCTGCGGTTTGATTTTGCCCGTCAGCACCTGCGCCAAAGAGACCATCGAAGGGCCACGCCACACGCCGCTGTCATAACCGTAGTAGGAGTAGGTGGCGACGGCCGCCTCCACCTCGGCGGCATAGTTCACGATATCGTAAGGTGCGCGCAGTGAGAGGTGAACGCGTTTCTTCCCCTGCTCGGCGGCGTATTTCAACCAGCCCGGATAAGGGCTGCTGTCATTGCTCGCTCCGGTTGCGGAGGTAACGACTCCATCCTGTTCAGCCGGCGTAAAGCGGGTTGATAGGGTTCCGAGCAAGAACACGTCGCAGCCGGCAATATGTTCCCTAACCTGGGCGTCGCTCAGCTCCGTTTCCTTCGCGGCAACGACGTTCTGATACCCCTCCTGCGCCATCACGCGCGCAATGCCGCTGGCTTGCTCGCCCCACGGCGTCAGAATAAAGTAGCGCAGCGCATTGTCCTTTAACGGCAACAGGCTGTGGCGGTTGATCACCACAGTAATGGAACGATCGGCGATGCGTTTTTCCAGCTTGTGCGCTGACGACGCAACGTCGTTGGAACACGGCCTATCGCTATGGCCCATCAGGCTATGGCGTAATTTCAGGCGCAAAATTCGCTCGACTGAGGCATCGATATCGGCCTCGCTGAGATGCCCCGTTTTCACTCTGTCCGCAAGGTACCGGATCAGATCCGGCAGCTGGCTGGCCTGGGCCGGCGAGGCGATGCTGACAGGCATCAAAGCAATATCCACCCCGGCGGCAAAGACGTTTTCAGCCGCCGCTTGCTGGCTGAAATGCTCGGCAATCGCGCCCATATCCAGCGCATCTGAAATCGTTACGCCCGCATACCCCAATTCATTGCGCAGGATCTGGGTCTGAATTTCATGCGACATGGTGGCCGGCACCGTGATTTTTTCACCGCTGCGGGTATCGATCTGGCGGTTATCCAGTGCCGGATACTGAATATGCGCGGTCATGACCATGTCCGGCGCCGCGCAGCGATCGATAGCTTGCTTATAAGGGGCGATATCGATGGCAAAAGCCTCTTCCCGCGTGCGATCGACGCGCGGCAAACCGGTATGCGAGTCGGTGGAGGTGCTGCCATGGCCGGGGAAGTGTTTATATGCGGTGATCAGCCCCTGGTGCTTCATGCCCGCCACCATTTTCTCTGCCAGACGAGAAACGGTATTCTTATCATCGCTGAAGGCGCGAACGTTAATCACCGGGTTGAACGGGTTGGTGTTGACGTCCACGACCGGGGCAAAGTTGGTATTGATATGCAACGCGCGCATATCCTGGGCCATCAGCTTGCCCTGTTCAACGGCGAGCTGTTTATCCGCACCGCCCTCAATCGCCGCCGCCAGCGCCATATTGCCGGGGAAAGAGGCATAGTCGCCGCGCGGCAGCCGAAAAACGTTACCGCCTTCGTTATCCGTGCCGATAAACAGGCGAATGCCGGCGTGGGTTTTCATCGCGGCATACCAGGCCGTCAACGTTTTGATCTGCTGCTTGTCTTTCAGATTATTGGCGAACAGGATCACCCCACCCACGTGGTTATCGGCGATCAGCTTGCCAATGGCTTCATCGGGGACGGTCATATCCTGATTGCTGCTACCGTTCCGATCCCAGTAGCGAAAATCCAGCATGATTTTTTGCCCGATCTTCTCTTCCAGCGTCATGTTTTTGACTTTCTGTTTAATATCCACAGTGAACCTCCGTTTAAAGCACCCGTTAATGACAGAAGAAAAGATAACCCCAAGGGCTCATAGCGTCCTGCCATTCTGTTTGTTCCAGTGATTGGACAACGGCGATCGGAAAATGGATTAAACAAAACGCAAACAAACAGGAGAAAATCCATCAATGAATCAAAACACTACGCATACCGGGTGTATTACGTGCCCTGCCGTAGAGGCCACTATGGCGCATTTTCCGCTGGTAAGCCGGGTGGTCGGTGAAGCTGCCGTCGGCTCAGGGGCCGATGTTGCCCCCAGTCCGCCACTCTTCTATAGTATGTTGTAACTAATATAGGAGCATGCGATGAGCAGATACGATGTAATTGGCCGGATGAACGCCTGCTTTACCGAGCTGGAGCAGGCGCTCGGCGCGCTGCAGCAGCAGATCGCCCCGCTGCGGTTGCTGGCGGCGCGGGTGTTCAGCCTGCCGGAGGTTGAAAAAGGTCAGGAGCATCAGGCTATCTCGCATATCGCGGTCGAACAGCATGTGGGGCAAGCGGCGCGCGATCTGGCGCTGGAGTATTATCAGCGGCTATTCATCCACCATAACCGGGAGAATGTCAGCAGCAAGGCCGCCGTGCGCCTGCCCGGCGTCATCTGCCTGGCGGTGGAACAGCCGGAGTATCAGGCGCTGCAAACGCAGCTGGCGCTCATCAACCGACTGAAGGGCGAACTGGAACAGATTATCACCGTCGATTCCGGCCTGGCGCCGGAGCAGCGTTTCGAGTTCGTGCACACCCATCTGCACGGGCTGATTACCCTCAGCGCCTATCGCACCCTCACCGCCCTGACCAATCCCGACTCCGTGCGCTTCGGCTGGGCCAACAAGCACATCATCAAAAACGTCAAGCGGGACGACATCCTGGCGCAGCTGGAGAAAAGCCTGAAAGCCGGCCGTGCAGTGCCGCCGCACAGCCGTGAACAGTGGGCTGCCCTGGTCAGCCGCGAGATAGACGACGTCAGCCGCCTGCCGCAACACGCGACGCTGAAAATCAAGCGGCCGGTCAAAGTGCAGCCAATCGCCCGGGTGTGGTATCAGCAGCAGCAAAAACAGGTGCAACACCCCTGCCCGCTGCCGCTGATCGCCCTGTGTCAGGCCGAGAGCGGCGCCACAGTGCCGAAGATTGGCGAGCTGCTCAACTACGACGTCGACGCGGTGAAACACCGCTACAAACCCGACGCCCGGCCGCTGCGGCTGCTGGTGCCGCGCCTGCACCTGTATACCGACGACGCTACTCGCTGAGGGCATACACCCGCAGGCGATGGCCGTCCGGATCTCGCGCCACGAAGGTGTAACCGAACTCCATCTCGGTCGGCGTTTGCTCAATCGGCAGCCCGAGTTCGCGCCACTGGTTATAGCGCGCCTCAACCTCTTGCGGATCCTGGCACAAAAAGCCCAGTTCACCGCCGCCGCCGGTCAGGGTCGCCGTAGGTTTTACCCCCTGTTTGGCCCACATCCCCAGCTTGAAGCCGTTGTTGAGCACGAACAGGGCGAAGCCGGGGGAAAGCTCTACCGGCGCCTGTCCCAGTAAACGTTGATAAAAGGCGGCGCTGTTCAGCGGGTTGTCGACGTAAAGCAGGGTCATGCTGGGAAGGGTCATCGGTCTGTCCTCTGGGTGATGGGAACCGGCCGGTTCCCGATAGGCACAGACTAAGGGGTGCGACTGACAGTTTATGGCAGCAGCGTGCCGCTATTGCTCCGCAATGCCCTCGCTGAGGCGCCACTCTTTCAGCAGCCGCCGCCGGCCGCGCGGATAGCGCTGTTCCAAAGGCGTAGCAACCTGAATGCGATCGAGGCGAAAATGGCGAAACGCCTGGCGCAGCTCGCACCAGGCGACCAGCATCTGGAATTGGTCGAAAAAACCCAGCGCAAAGGGCCACAGCAGGCGTTCGCTGCGCTGCCCCGCCAGATCGAGATAGTCGATATGCAGCTTGCGCTCGCGGCGGATGGTGTCACGGATCAGCACCCGCATCACATCCGCCACCGGCGGCGCCTGAACCGGCGCGATCAACAGCGTGTTGGCCTCCAGCTCCTCCCGCAGCGCCGGCGGCAGCACGTCGGCGATCTTGGCCAGCGCCTGGCCCGCCGCACTCGCCAGCTGGCTGTCGCCGCGGCGGCTGACCCAGC
Organism: Serratia sp. CY84636; assembly: GCF_052166245.1. Classification (NCBI taxonomy): domain Bacteria; kingdom Pseudomonadati; phylum Pseudomonadota; class Gammaproteobacteria; order Enterobacterales; family Yersiniaceae; genus Serratia; species Serratia sp. CY84636. The sequence continues at coordinate 568,154 of NZ_JBJNOX010000002.1, read as the reverse complement.
GCATCCCCAGCACCAGCGCCTCTGTCTCTGCCTGCGAGAACATCAGCGGCGGCAGCATAAAGCCGGGCCGCAGCACATAGCCGACGCCCGCCTCGCCGACGATCTCCGCCCCCTGCTGCTGCAGCGTAGCGATATCGCGGTACAGCGTGCGCATGCTGATGCCCAGCGTTTGCGCCAGCGCATGGCCCGCCACCGGATAACGGTGGCTGCGCAGCAGCTGCATCAGATCGAGTAAACGTTGTGCGCGCGACATATTACGGCTCCCTGCATAACGCAGTTTGGACAAAGTCGGCAAAGGCCCGCGCCTTGGCCGAAACGAAATGACCGCCGGGGAACACCGCCCACAGCGCCAGCGGCGGCAGCTGCCAGTCCGCTAATGCCGCGATCGCCGCCCCGCTTTGCAGCTCGCTGCGGAACATGCCTTCGCTGGCGATAGTGGGCCCGAATCCCGCCAACACCAGCTCGCGCACGCACTCCGCCGCATTGACCCGCATGCGCCCCGGCAGCCGCAGCGCGCGCTGTTCTCCTTCGCGGCTGAAGCGCCAGTGCTCGCCGCCACCACGGCGGTGGTAAATCACCAGCTCGTGCTGCAACAGATCTTCCGGCCGCTGCGGCATGCCGGCGGCGGCAAAATAGCCGGGCGTGCCGATCACACATTGCTTTACCTCACCCAGTTTACGGGCGGTAAAGCCGGAATCTTCCAGCTCGCCGATACACAGGGCAATATCGATGCCCTCTTCAATCAACGACAGGTTGCCGTCATCCAGCAGCAGATCGACGCTCAAACGCGGGTTGGCGCGCATAAACGCCGTCAAATCAGGCAAGGGAACGATGCGGGCGAACACCGCCGCCGAGGCGACCCGCAGCCGGCCGCTCAGCGTTTCGCCGGCGTTCTGCACCAGCGCTTCCGTCTCCGCCAGCTCGTTCAGGATACGCCGAGTGCGTTGATACAGCTGCTGCCCCGCATCCGTCGGCTGCAGGCCGTGGGTCGAGCGCAGCATCAGGCGTGTGCCGAGCTGCTGTTCCAGCCGCGCCACCGCTTTCGAGACCGCCGGCTGCCCCACGTGCAGCCGCTGCGCCGCTGCGGTAAAGGAACCGCTCTCGTAAACGCAGGCATAGGTTTCGTAATCGGCAAACTTGCCCATAGCATTCCTTACTGGAATAACAGTTAGCATTTATTGCAGTCTACACGCGCCATTCAGGAATGGGCAAGATGAGTGCAACCCTCATTCCCGTCAGGAGAACGCATGACACTACAAGACAAACTCGATGCCTTCAAAGCGGAGTTCGAATCCGGCCAACTGCCGTTCACACTCACAGAACAAGAGCACGCGCTGATGCGTAAGGCGATCCAAACGCAGATCGCTGCCGGCATCGCCGAACGCGCCCTGAAGGTCGGCGACGCCGCGCCCGGCTTTACCCTGTCGGACGGCGAAAACCGGCCATGTTCCTCCGCGGCGCTGTTGGCGAAGGGCCCGCTGGTCGTCAGTTTCTATCGCGGGATCTGGTGCCCCTACTGTACGCTCGATCTGCAGGCCCTGCAGGCCGCATTGCCCGCCATCACGCAGCACGGCGCGCAGCTCGTGGCCGTTTCGCCGCAGAGCGCGGTGCATAACCGCCAGGCCATGCGCGATCACGATCTCACCTTTGCGCTGCTCAGCGATGCCGGCAACCGTCTGGCGGCCCAATTCGGCCTGCGTTATCGCCTGCCGGACGCGCTGATCGCCCTGTATCAACAGCGGCTCGGCCTCGATTTGGCGCAGTTCAACCAGGATGATAGCTGGACGCTGCCGCTGCCGGCGCGGTTCGTCATCGCCCGCGATGGCCGTATCGCCTATGCCGAAGCGCACGCCGATTACACCCGGCGGCCTGAGCCGCAGGCGCTGTTGTCGGTGCTGGAGAGATTGGCTTGAAAAGACGGGGCGCAAACGCGCCCCGTTTGAACATGACGTGATTATTTCTGCATGCTGCCGACCATCGCTTCCGGCCGCACCCACTCGTCGAACTGCGCGTCGGTCAGGTAGCCGAGCTTCAGCGCCGCGGCTTTCAGCGTCAGCCCTTCCTTGTGCGCTTTCTTGGCGATTTCCGCCGCCTTGTCGTAGCCGATGTGGGTGTTGAGCGCCGTCACCAGCATCAGCGATTCGTTCAGCAGCTGGGTGATGCGATCGCGGTTCGGTTCGATGCCCACCGCGCAGTGCTCGTTGAAGCCCTGCATGCCGTCGGCCAGCAGGCGAATCGACTGCAGGTAGTTGTGGATCACCATCGGGCGGAACACGTTCAGCTCGAAGTTGCCGGAAGCGCCGCCGATGTTCACCGCCACGTCATTGCCCAGCACCTGGGCGCACAGCATGGTCATCGCCTCGCACTGGGTCGGGTTAACTTTGCCCGGCATGATGGAGCTGCCCGGTTCGTTCTCCGGGATCGAAATCTCGCCGATGCCGCAGCGCGGGCCGGACGCCAGCCAGCGCACGTCGTTGGCGATCTTCATCAGCGAAGCCGCCAGCCCTTTCAGCGCGCCATGTCCTTGCACCAGCGCGTCGCAGGTCGCCAGCGCTTCGAACTTGTTCGGGGCGGTGACGAACGGCTGATGGGTCAACTCCGCCAGCGCTTTGGCCACGCGCACCGCGTACTCAGGATGGGTGTTCAGGCCGGTGCCAACCGCCGTGCCGCCCAGCGCCAGCTCGGCGATGTGCGGGATACTGTCTTCGATGTGCTTCAGGTTGTGCGCCAGCATCGCCGCCCAGCCGGAGATCTCCTGCCCCAGGGTCAGCGGCGTGGCGTCCTGCAGGTGGGTGCGGCCGATTTTGACGATGTCGCGGTAGGCTTCGGCCTTGTCGCTCAGCGTCTTGTGCAGCACTTTCAGCTCGGGGATCAGGTGCTCGCGCAGCGCAATCACCGCCGCCACGTGCATCGCGGTGGGAAACACGTCGTTGGAGCTCTGGCTTTTATTGACGTCGTCGTTCGGGTGCACCTTGCGCTCTTCACCGCGCACGCCACCCAGCAGCTCGCTGGCGCGGTTGGCCAACACTTCGTTCATGTTCATGTTGGTCTGGGTGCCGGAACCGGTTTGCCAGATGGACAGCGGGAACTGATCGGCATGGCTGTCCGCCAGCACTTCGTCGGCGGCGTTGATGATGGCGGCGCCCCGCTCGGCCGGCAGCAGCCCCAGATCCACGTTCACCTGCGCAGCGGCGCGCTTGGTCAACGCCAGCGCATGGATCAGCGCGGTCGGCATCTTTTCGGAGGAAATGCGGAAATGCGCCAACGAGCGCTGGGTCTGCGCGCCCCACAGCTTGTCGGCCGGTACTTCGATGGGGCCCATAGAGTCTTTTTCGATACGAACGCCTGCCATCATTGTCTCCTTAGCATAATTCCTAAAATTGTAGGGTTAGGCCGACGCGCTACCCTCCGTCGGCACGCACTCCCAGTATAGTGACATAATAACTATTCGCATTAAGAGAGTTATCTCACAGCACGTTTCATCTCTTTTACTCCTTCATGACGCGGTTATTTGCCGCCGGTTAACCCGCGCCAAAATAAACGGCCGGGCATGCCCCGGAGAATAAAAGCGTGGGTCACGATTAACGCGGATGGCGCGAATTAAAATTATTGATGCGCTGGGCCTGTAAATGATTGAGCTCATCGATGCGTTGCTGCTGCAGATGATTGATTTCGTCGTAGGCGTCCTGCCGTTCATTATGGCGATAGGCCCCGGTCGCCACCGCGCCGGCGGTGAGCGCCAGCGGATGGGCCACGGGCGCGATCGCGGCGGGAAGCACGACCGGCGCGGGTGCAACGACAATCGGCGCCGGCGCGATCACCACAGTGCGCGGCGCGGCGTAAGGATAGGTGACAATCACCGCCGCCTGGGCTGCGCCGGTGCAAAGCCCCAACAGCAACAACAGTTTTTTCATGCAACAGACCTCTGGTTTCGTTAAATCGACTCGTTAGCCCTTACGGTAAAGAGGTCTGGCGCGCCGGTTTAAGCTCGGCGTGTGATCGCCCCGCGCAGCGCGAAAATAATAATAAGGGAATGGCTCAGACGGTAAAAAATAAATTCAGCCGACATATTTTGACATGCTGAAAAATAAATAATGAGGCAGGATGCCCGGGCTATCGGCAATAACCCCATTGCCCCAAAGAATAATCGATTAGCGGCTTTTGACGGCCGCCTTGAGGCCCAGTGCGCCATTTGAGGCGCCGATCGTTATCACGTTATACTTTGGCCCGTTGCCGGGCGCGACGTTATCCGGCGTTATTTTGATCGCGCCCATGATTTTTCCCGCCGACGCGGGCGTATGATGGTCGTCGGCATAGATTAAGTTAATCTTATAAAATCAGTGAGTTATTGCTATGCAGTGCGGCAATGACGCAGAAGGACGTTTATCGACATGCAAAAAATGACCAACGCGGTACAGAATTACGCCTGGGGCAGCCACGATGCGCTGACCCGTCTTTACGGCATCGCCAACCCCGATAATCAGCCGATGGCCGAACTGTGGATGGGCGCCCATCCCAAGAGCCCTTCCCGCGTGCCGGGCGCCGATGGCGCACTGCGTTCGCTGCGCGAGCTGATCGATGAAGACCAGCCAAAGCAACTGGGCGCCGACGTCGCCAGCCGCTTTGGCGAGTTGCCGTTCCTGTTTAAAGTGCTGTGCGCCGATCAACCGCTGTCGATCCAGGTCCACCCGAGCAAAGCGGCGGCCGAGATCGGCTTCGCGAAAGAGAACGCCGCCGGCATCCCGCTGAGCGCCGCCGAACGCAATTACAAAGACCCCAATCACAAGCCCGAACTGGTGTTCGCCCTGACGCCGTTCCTGGCGATGAACGGCTTTCGCGAACTGACCGATATCGTTTCCCTGCTGCAGCCGATCGCCGGCGCGCACCACGACATCGCCACCTTCCTGCAGCAGCCGGACACCGCGCATCTGTCCACCCTGTTCGCCAGCCTGTTGACCATGAGCGGCGAGCAAAAGTCGCTGGCGCTCGGCGTGCTGAAAGCCGCGCTCAACAACCAGCAGGGCGAGCCCTGGGATACAGTGCGCTTTATCGCCGGCTTTTATCCGGACGACAGCGGCCTGTTCTCACCGCTGCTGCTGAACGTGGTGCAGCTCGCGCCGGGCGAAGCGATGTTCCTGTACGCGGAAACACCGCACGCCTACCTGAAAGGGGTGGCGCTGGAGGTGATGGCCAACTCGGATAACGTGCTGCGCGCGGGCCTGACGCCGAAATTCATCGACGTGCCTGAGCTGCTGGCCAACCTGCAGTTCCGCCCACAGCCGGCGTCCGGCCTGCTGACCCAGCCGGAGCAACGCGGCAACGAGCTGTTCTTCCCGATCCCGGTGGAGGATTTCGCCTTCTCGCTGCACGATTTAACCGCCGCACCGCAGGCGCTGGCGCAGCGAAGCGCGGCCATCATGTTCTGCGTCGCCGGCGAAGCGACGCTGGAAAAATCAGGGCAGCGCCTGACGCTCAAGCCGGGCGAATCCTGCTTTATCGGGGCTTTCGAATCCCCGGTCAACGTCAGCGGCGGCGGCCGCATCGCCCGGGTTTATAACCAGCTGACCTAACCGTTGATAAATTTCAGCAAATTGCTTGCTGAAAGCGAGAGCTACCCCCACAATTAAACGCCTGCGGGCGTTGTTTGTCGGCCCCTATTTGCCCCTCCCGCGCAACGGAGGGTGATAAGAAAAAAGGATGAAACAGAGCTATGAAAAAATCGTTAGTCGCTGTCAGCGTCATTGTGGTTCTTGGCGCAGCATGGACCGGGGCATCCTGGTACACCGGGAAACTGATCGAGCAGCACATGGGCGAAGTCGTCGACAACGCCAACGGCCAGCTGAAAGCTTACCTGCCGAAAGCCGGCGTGAAGCTGAGCTATGAAAATTACCAGCGCGGCCTGTTCAGCAGTAAAGTGCGTTATGTGCTGCGTTCCGACGGCACGGATACCAGTGAAAACGCGGCGCTGAAAGCCGGTGAAGAAGTGGCGTTCCTGGAAACCATCGATCACGGCCCGTTCCCCTTCGCCCAGCTGAAAAAATTCAATCTGCTGCCGAGCATGGCGTCGGTGCATACCGAGCTGGAAAATACCCCGGCGGTGAAAGGTCTGTTTGACACCACCAAAGGCAAATCGCTGTTTACCGCCGATTCGCGCATCTCTTACAGCGGGGACACCTCGTCTGCCATCGACATCATCCCGCTAGACTACCAAAAAGATAAGTCTTCGCTGAAATTCAGCGGCGCCACCATTAACGCTGACGTGTCCAGCGATCTGAAAAAATTCGTGCTGGACGCCAATAGCGACAATATCGTGTTCGCCAGCCCGAACGAATTCGGTCAAAACGAGCAGATCACCTTCCAGGGCTTCAACCTGAAAGGCAACAGCAACGAGAGCAAGTTCCGTGTGAAGCTCGGCGATCAGACGATGACGCTGAAGCAGTTCAAACTGACGATCGACGGTAAAGATACCGTGGCGCTGGACGGTTTCAACCTGGTGAGCAAGTTCGGCGAGCAAGGCAGCAGCAACATCGGCGGCCAGATCGACTACACCATGGACGCGCTCAAGGTGCAGGGCAACGACTTCGGCGCCGGCAAGCTGGCGCTGAAAATCGACAACGTCGACGGCAAGGCGCTGAAAGACTTCGCCGACAGCTACAACCGCCAGACCATGGCGCTGCTGCAACAGGGCGAGAACCTGGATCCGGCCGTGTATGAGCAGCAAAACGCCGAACTGCTGCAAAAGAACCTGCCGCTGCTGCTGAAAGGCAACCCGAGCCTCAGCATCGCACCGCTGAGCTGGAAAAACAGCAAGGGCGAGAGCACCTTCACGCTGGATCTGGCGCTGACCGATCCGAGCAAGGCCGCTTCCCCGGCACAATCGCCGGATCAGCTGATCGCGCAGGCGGTTAAAAAGCTGGATATCAACCTGACCATTCCGGAAGCGATGGCTACCGAAGTGACCGCGAAAACCGCGCTGTTGCAGGGTTACAACGAGGAAGACGCGCAGAAACTGGCGCAGCAGCAAGTGCAGGGCCTGGCGGCCATGGGCCAGATGTTCAAGCTGACCACCCAGAAAGACGGCGTGATCGCGAGCACGTTCCACTATGCCGACAATCAGGTTGACCTGAACGGCAACAAAATGTCGCTGCAGGAGTTCATCGGCCAGTTCGGCCTGCTGGGCGCCCCGGCGGAAGACGGCGAACCGGCGCAGGATGCACAACCTGCTCCGGCACCGGCGCAGTAAGCGTTTGAAAGCCTGATCAAGGGCCCCAATGGGGCCCTTTTTATTTACGCCGCGTAAACCGCATCGCGGATCTGCTGCGGATAGCGGCCGCACATGCCCTCAAACGCGGTGTTGGTCAGTATCACCACGCTCAGCTGCGCCTGTGGGTCAAAGAACCAGCTGTGGCCGTAAACCCCGCCCCAGGTCAGCGTGCCGGCATGCTGCGGCGTCTGTGCCGCTTCTGCGTCCACCAGCAGCGCCCCGCCAAAACCGAATCCCCAGCCCGGCCCTTGCGTTTGCGCCTGCGCACCCACGTGCGGGCTGCGCAGCAACGCCACCGTGTCCGGCTGCAAAATACCCTGCCCGCCGCTGCGCAATGCCTCCACCAGCTTCAGCACGTCGTCGGCATCGCCGACCATGCCCGCGCCGCCGGAAGGATAGGCCCCGGCGTTGAGCGCCCGCATCGGTGAAAACAGCACTTCGCCCCCCGCCATCTCCTCCGGCAGCGCCACCCGCAGGCCTTCATGCATGCGCTGCGGCCCTTGCGGGGTGTTGTAATACGGCGTCGCCAGGTTCGCGGCGTCCGTCGCATGGAACGCGGTATTGCCAAGCCTCAGCGGCTGCGCCACCCATTCGACAAACAGCTGCGGCAGCGGCATGCCCGTCACCCGTTCCAGCACCGCGCCTAGCACATCGATCGCCAGCGAATAGTTGAAACGCTCCCCCGGCGCCGACAGCAACGGCGCCTGCGCCAGCAGCCGCAGGTTTTGCTCCAGCGTCAGCGTCGACAGTTCCACGCCGTCCTGGATCCCCAACTGGTGGTAAACGCCCGTCGGCGGCTGGTTCAGCCGATAGTCCAGCCCGGCGGTATGGCTCAGCAAATGACGAATCTTGATCGCCGGGCGCCGGCCATCGGCGAGCGCCGGAGTAAACCACGGCAGCCACTCGCTGACCGCGTCGTCCAGGCTCAGCTTGCCCTGTTCGATCAGGCGCAGCGTCGCCAGCGTGGTGTAGGGTTTGGAGACCGACGACAGCCGGAACTGCGTTTCTCGCCGCATCGGCCGCCGCGCTTCGCGATCGGCATAGCCGGTCGCCCCGGCATACCAAATCTCGCCCTGCCGCGCCACCAGCACCACGCTACCCACGATGCGCCCTTCGGCCATCGCCTGTTGATCGATCGCCGCGATCCGTTCTGTTAACGCCCGTTGTTCTGCCGACATGATTTTCATCTCGCTAATGGAAAGTAAAATCAGTCTAAAAGGTTCGTCATAAATTAAAATAAGGCATAATTTAATGAATCATTAAGCACAGGTTATTGATAGATGAGTTCACTCCTGCAGCTGCTGCCCTATTTCGAAGCCGTCGCACGCCTGGGCAACTTTACCCGCGCGGCCAGCCAGCTCGGCGTCACGCCGCCGGCGGTGTCGCAAAACATTCAGGCGCTGGAGAATCAGCTGGGAGTGCGGCTATTTCACCGCACCAGCCGCTCGGTGCGCCTCAGCGACGAGGGCCGGTTGTTCTATCAGAAGGTGTCGCCGGCGATGAGCCAGATCGACGTGGCGGCGGACGACGTGCGCGCCCTGGGCGCACAGCCGGCGGGCCTGCTGCGCATCACGCTGCCGCAGCTGGCCGCCTCGCTGCTGGTGATGCCGCACCTGGCGGAATTTCAACGGCGCTATCCCGACGTGCAACTGGAGCTGTTTACCGAAGACCGCTTTTCCGATCTGGTGCTGGGCAGTTTCGATGCCGGCATTCGCATGCACGCCATGCTGCAAAAAGACATGATCGCCGTGCCGATCGACAACGGCCAGCGCCGGGTGCTGGTCGCCTCGCCCGACTATCTGGCGCGTTGCGGCGTTCCGGCCACGCCGGACGATTTGCCTGCTCACCACTGCCTGCGCTACCGTTTCCCCGGCAGCGGCAAACTGGAACCCTGGTATTTTAGCCTGGGCGACGATGAACGCGCGCTGGACGTCAGCGGCAGTTTGATTTTTAACGAAGATCGGCTGATCAAAGATGCCGCGTTGGCGGGCCTGGGTATCGCACAGCGTTTTCAGGGCACGGTGTTGCAGGAGCTGGCGCAGGGGCAACTGGTGGAAGTGCTGCCGGGTTACGCCAGCGAAGCGTCGGGCTTTTTCATCTACTTTCCCGCCGGCAAGCATCTGCCGCTCAAGCTGCGCGCCTTTATCGATTTCATGCGCGAGCGGCGTGAACGGCAGCACCGGTGGTAGGGGCGCCTCGCCGGCGCCCCTGACCGTCAGCGCTTCTCCAGCGCCTGGATGATGTGGTAAGCCGCTTCGACGCGATCGTCGTTCGGGAACCACTTGTTGGCCAGCATCACCACGGCGATATTCTTCGCCGGGATAAATACCGCGTAGGTGGAGAAACCGCCGGTGGAGCCGGTTTTGTTATACCAGCCGGCGCGCAATTCCGGCTGCGGCGGCGTGATGGCGCTGGCCGGCGTGCCGTTCATGATCATCCCGGCGTTGTTGCCTTCAATCAAACGCGACAGTTTCACCGGATACGGGTAGTTCTCCCACATCAGATCCTGCGTGAACGCGCCCGCCTTGTAATAACCGACGTGCGTCGCGGCCAGCGCGTCGCGCCACGGCTGCGCTACCTTCACCTGCTGCAGGTTGGCGTCCAGATAGCGAATCAGATCGCGGGCGTTGGACTTGATGCCGTAAGACTCGGCGTCCAGCGGGCCAGGATTGACCCGCACCGGCTTATCGTCCTTGCTGTAACCCTGCGCATAGTTGGCCATCTGCGCCGCCGGCACCTGCACGTAGGTGTGGCTCATGCCCAACGCCGGCAGCATCCCCTGTTCCATCGCCTGGATAAACGGCTGGTCGAGGCTCTTGGCGGCGATCATGCCCAGCATGCCGATGCCGAGGTTGGAATAGACGCGGTAGCTGCCCGCCGGGTGCTTCGGCTGCCAGGCCCGGTAGTAGGCCATCAGCTGGGCGTTGTTGGTCACGTCGTCCGGCACGAACAGCGGCAGGCCGGAGGTGTGCGTCGCCAGATTCAGCAGGCTGACGCCGTCGAAGGCGCTGCCGCGCAGCTCGGGCAGATAGTGGCTGGCCGGGTCTTTAAACGACAGTTTGCCCTGCTGCTGCGCATAGACCGCCAGCGTCGCGGTGAAGGTTTTGCTCAGCGAGCCCACTTCAAACAGCGTCTGCTCGGTGATCGGTTTACCGGTCTGCTTCGAGGCGACGCCATACGGGTAAATCTGCTGTTTGCCGTCGACCGACACGGCGATCGCCATGCCCGGCACGCCGTATTTTTTCATCAGCGGCTGAATAACGGCGTCGATATCCTGCTGCTGTGCGGCGTGCGCGGTCGGCAGGATCAGTGCGGCGATCAGCGCGGCCGCCAGGCGATTCATTTTCGTCATGATAGAAGCTCTTAGGTTGCAGGGCATCGGCCGCGGCCAAAAGTTTTTATTGGCGTTATATACGGCGCTTTCCCTGATTGATGATGTCATTCCTTTACGGCTGCCGTGACACTCTGAGCAGCCGCGCCAAATATCGGATTTTGCCGCCGGGTTGACAAGCGATAATAATTTCAGCCAGCATAAAGAAAAACTTATGGCTATCGACAATGCGCAATCGACTTCCCCTCAACGCCCTGCGGGCGTTCGAATCCTCCGCTCGTCACCTGAACTTCACCCGCGCCGGTCTGGAGCTGCGCGTCACCCAGGCCGCCGTCAGCCAGCAGGTGCGCATGCTGGAAGAACAGCTGGGCATTCAGCTGTTCCGCCGCCTGCCGCGCGGGCTGGATCTGACCGAAGAGGGCCAGGCGCTGCTGCCGGTATTGAGCGACGCCTTCGACCGCATCGAGGCGGTGCTGCAGCAGTTCGAAGGCGGGCATTTCCACGAGGTGCTGACGGTGGCGGTGGTCGGCACCTTCGCCGTCGGCTGGCTGATGCCGCGGCTGGCGGCGTTCCGCACGGCGCACCCGTTTATCGATCTGCGGGTGCTCACCCACAACAACCTGGTCAATCTGTCGGCCGACGGCATGGATTTCGCCATCCGCTTCGGCGAAGGGCTCTGGCCCGCCACCTGCAATATCAAGCTGTTCGACGCGCCGCTGACGGTGCTCTGCCCGCCGGCGGTCGCCGCGCGCCTGCGCACGCCGCAGGATCTGCAGCACGAGCAGCTGATGCGCACCTACCGCAAGGATGAATGGGAGCGCTGGTTCGCGGCGGCACAGGTGACGCCGTGGCGGATCAACGGCCCGGTGTTCGACTCGTCAAGGCTGATGGTGGAAGGCGCGATCCAGTGCGACGGCGTGGCGCTGGCGCCGGTCAGCATGTTCCGCCGCGAACTGGCCGCCGGCGCGCTGCAGCGGCCGTTTGCCGCCGAGGCCGCGCTCGGCGCCTATTGGCTGACCCATTTGAAATCGCGGGATCTGACGCCGGCGATGAAAACCTTTATCGGCTGGATCCGCCGGGAGGCGGAAGAGGAACAGCGGCAGGGCTAGGCGGAACCGCGCCGGATCAGCGTCGGCGGCAGAATGACGTTCTGCGCCGGCAGGTCGGCGTCACCGATGCGCTGCAGCAGGCGCGCGGCGGCGCTGCGCCCCACTTCCCGCGCCGAGCTGGAGACGAAGGTCAGCGGCGGCTCGGTCAATTCGGCCTCCGGCACGTCACCGAAGCCGATCAGCGCCACCTGCCGCCCGTAGTAGGCGTCTACCCCGTCCGAACCGATGCTGCGGCCGCTGCGCGCCAGGCCAAAATAGGCGCCGAGCGCCACCGACGCCTTGTGGCAGACGATAGCGGTGATATTCGGGTAATGGCGCAGCAGTTGCTCCGCCGCTTCCGCCGCCTGGCGCTGCCGGCAATCGCACTCGACGATCCATTCGCTGCGAAACGGCAGGCCGTACTGCACCAGCGTGGCGCAAAAGCCGCCCAGCCGCTCGGCGCGCGTCAATGAATCGCTCTGGCCGCCGAGGTAGGCGATTTGGCTGTGGCCGCGCTTGATCAAAAATTCGGTGGCCAGCTTGGCGGCCTGCATGTTGTCCGGCCGCACCACGTCCACGCCATCGAGACCGCTGGAGCGCGCCACGCAGACCAGCGGTACGCCCTGCTCGGCCGCCTTCTCCTTCAGGCCCGCCGCCGCGCGAATGCCGCCCGCCAGCACGATGCCGTCGACGCCCTGCGCCAGCAGCGCGTCAAACGCCCGCTGCAGGCCCTGGCCGTCGCGCCCGCTCTGCGTCAAAAACAGCAGCTTGTCGTGCGCCTCCAGCGCTTCGCTCAGCCCGGCGGTCATTTCGGCATAGAAGGGTTCGCAGATGTCGCGCAGAATAAGGCCAATCACTCCGGACTCCCCGCCGCGCAGCGTCGCCGCCTGGCGATTGCGCACGTAGCCCAGTTGCTCTATCGCCTGATTGACCTTCTCGACGGTGGTCGGCGAAATGCGCCCCTTGCCGCTCAACACCAGGGAAACCGTGGTGACCGACACGCCCGCCTGCTGCGCCACATCGGTGATGGTGATTTTTTTGATGCTCATAGTCTCTGCGAACCCGTTCCTGGGCAACCCGCCGTAATGATCAAGGGTATACCGAATCCGTTAGCTCAGTAAAACGTTTTACTGCCTGCCGCATTGTCGCCAAAAACCGGGCGGCAGATTTGTGATTGGCGGCGCATTTTTGCTAGGTAAAACGTTTTATCTTCTTTTTACCTAATCAGAAGTCCCCTTTTTGCTCGTCTTTTCGCCAGGAGAAGTCGGTTATGTCAGCAGCCAACAAACCAAAAATCACCCTCTGGGAGTTCTTCCAGAGCCTGGGCAAAACCTTCATGTTGCCCGTCGCCTTGCTCTCTTTCTGCGGCATCATGCTGGGGATCGGCAGCTCGCTGAGCAGCCGCGACGTGATCACCCTGATGCCGTTTATCGGCCACCCGATCTTCCAGCTGATCTTTACCTGGATGAGCAAGGTCGGTTCCTTCGCCTTCAGCTTCCTGCCGGTGATGTTCGCCATCGCCATTCCGCTGGGCATGGCGCGTGAGAACAAGGGCGTCGCCGCCTTCTCCGGCTTCGTCGGCTTCGCCGTGCTGAATCTGGGCACCAATTTCTACCTGACCGCCGCCGGCGTGCTGCCCACCAGCGATCCGCTGGTGCTGAAAGCCAACAACATCCAGAACATTCTCGGCATTCAGTCGATCGATACCGGCATCCTCGGCGCGGTGATCGTCGGCATCATCGTCTATCGCCTGCATGAACGTTTCCACACCATCCGCCTGCCGGACGCGCTGGCGTTCTTCGGCGGCACGCGCTTCGTGCCGATCGTCACCACCGTGGTGCTGGGCCTGTGCGGCCTGGTGATCCCGCTGATCTGGCCGTGGTTCGCCGCCGGCATCACCGGGCTGGGCTGGGTGATCAACAGCGCCGGCGCCTTTGGCCCGATGCTGTTCGGCACCGGCGAACGCTTGCTGCTGCCGTTCGGCCTGCAGCACATACTGGTGGCGCTGATCCGCTTTACCGAGGCGGGCGGCACGATGGAAGTGTGCGGCCACAGCGTCAGCGGCGCCCTGACCATCTTCCAGGCGCAGCTCTCCTGCCCAACCACCACCGGCTTCGCCGAGAGCGCCACTCGCTTCCTGTCGCAGGGTAAAATGCCGGCGTTCCTCGGCGGGCTGCCGGGCGCGGCGCTGGCGATGTATCACTGCGCTAAACCTGAGAACCGCCATAAAATCAAAGGGCTGTTGATTTCCGGCGTGGTGGCCTGCGTGGTCGGCGGCACCACCGAGCCGATCGAGTTCCTGTTCCTGTTCGTCGCGCCGTTCCTCTACCTGATCCACGCACTGCTCACCGGGTTGGGCTTTACCGTGATGGCGCTGCTGGGCGTGACCATCGGCAACACCGACGGCAATATCATCGACTTCGTGGTGTTCGGCATTCTGCACGGCACCGCCACCAAGTGGTATCTGGTGCCGGTGGTGGCCGCCGTCTGGTTTGTCGGCTATTACGCCATTTTCCGCTTCGCCATCCAGCGCTTTAACATCAAAACGCCGGGCCGCGAAAGCGACAGCGCCGTCAGCCAGAGCGCGCCGGCCGGCGCGGTGGGCAAATCCGGCTACAACGTGCCGGCGATTTTGGCGGCGCTCGGCGGCCCGGACAACATCATCACGCTGGACAACTGCATCACCCGCCTGCGCCTGTCGGTCAACGACATGAGCCGGGTGGACGACGCGGCGCTGAAGGCCAACCGCGCCATCGGCGTGGTGCATCTCAACGAGCATAATCTGCAGGTGGTGATCGGCCCACAGGTGCAATCGGTGAAGGATGAATTAGACTCACTGATAGCCACGGCGCAACCTGCCGCGGCGCTGCAGGGAGCCACCCATGTTTGATTTCGCCACCCCGATCGACCGCCACGGCACCTGGTGCACCCAGTGGGACTATATCGCCGATCGCTTCGGCAGCGCCGATCTGCTGCCGTTCACCATCTCCGATATGGATTTCGCCACCGCGCCGTGCATTCTCGAGGCGTTGCAGCAGCGCCTGCAGCACGGCGTGCTGGGCTACAGCCGCTGGCAGCACGAGGATTTTCTCGGCGCGCTGCGCCACTGGTATCAGCAACGTTTCAACGCCGCCATCGACACCGCAACGGCGGTGTACGGCCCTTCCGTTATCTACATGGCGGCGCAGCTGATCCGCCAATGGTCCGTACCGGGCGACTACGTGGTGACCCATACTCCGGCCTACGACGCCTTCTACAAGGTGATCCTCGCCAACCAGCGCCAGCTGTTGGCCTGCCCGCTGCAAAAAGCCGGCGACGACTGGCGCTGCGACATGGCGCACCTTGAGGCCTTGCTGGCGCGGCCGCAGACCAAGATCCTGCTGCTGTGCAGCCCGCATAACCCCACCGGCAAAGTGTGGCGCCGCGACGAGCTGCAGCAGATGGCCGAACTGTGCGAGCGCCACGACGTGCGCGTCATCAGCGATGAGATCCACATGGACATGGTCTGGGGGGAACACCGCCATACGCCGTGGAGCCAGGTGGCGACCGGCGGCTGGGCCCTGCTGACCTCCGGCTCCAAGAGTTTCAATATCCCGGCGCTGACCGGCGCCTACGGCTTCATCAGCGACGACGCCAGCCGCGAAGCCTACTTCCAGCAGCTCAAAGCCCGCGACGGCCTCTCCTCGCCGGCGGTGCTGGCGGTCGCCGCGCACGTGGCCGCCTATCGCCACGGAGAACCCTGGTTGGATTCCCTGCGCGACTATCTGCAGGATAATCTGACCTACGTCGCCGAGCGGTTGGAACAGGCGTTTCCGGCGCTGGGCTGGCGCCCGCCGCAGGCCACCTACCTGGCCTGGATCGATCTGCGGCCGTTGGCCGTTGACGATCGGGCGCTGCAGCAGGTGCTGATCGAGCGCGAAAAGGTGGCGATCATGCCGGGCTTTACCTACGGCGAGGAAGGTCGCGGGTTCCTGCGCCTCAACGTCGGCTGCCCGCGCAGCAAGTTGGAGGCCGGCATGGACAAGCTGATCGCCGGATTGCGGTTGGTGCTGGGCGAGCAATAGCGCGAGGGGGCGAGCCTCCGCCCGCCCCTCGATTACCCCTGAACAGGCGGAATGTCCTCCAGGCGGCGATAGACCGTCAGGCCCCACTCGTTGGCCAACCGCACGTCGTTATCGGCTCCTGCAGACGCCCCTTCGATGCGATACACCGCCTGACACTGCGTAATCAGCCGGTGGGCCACCGGGTAAAGAAACGCCTCGCTCAC
This sequence comes from Serratia sp. CY84636, assembly GCF_052166245.1. NCBI lineage: Bacteria > Pseudomonadati > Pseudomonadota > Gammaproteobacteria > Enterobacterales > Yersiniaceae > Serratia > Serratia sp. CY84636. Next base: position 552,204 of record NZ_JBJNOX010000002.1, on the reverse strand, counting down.
CGCATCGCCAACCTGAGTGGAACCCGCCGCCGCCGCCAAAGGCAGCGCCAGCCACTCGCCGATCACCGGCACGTGCCCCCGCTGGTAAACCGCCAGCGCCGCCTGTTCCAGGCGCGCCAGATTGGCGGCGATACGCTGCGGATCGCCATCGGTGCCGCTGCGATAGGGGCCGGCGATCAAGATTTGTTGGGCTTTCATCGTTCTTCCTCCAATGTCCGGTTCAAGGCGACAAACTGCAGCAGCATGATGGTCTTGGCGTCAACGATCGTGCCCTGGCGAACCGCCTGCAGGGCTTGCGCCAGCGGCAGCTCGAGCACATCCAGATCTTCCCCCTCCGCCGCCACCCCGCCGCCCTCGTTGATGCGGTCGCCCGCCTGATATTCGCCGACGAAAAAGTGCAGCTTCTCGGTGACCGAGCCTGGGCTCATGTAGGCTTCGAACACCTTTTCCACGCTCTGCACGAAATAGCCGGTTTCCTCTTCCGCTTCGGCGCGGATGCGCGCCTCCGGCGACGCGTTGTCCAGCAAACCGGCGGCGGCCTCAATCAACATGCCGTCATGGCCGTTGACGAACACCGGAAAACGGAACTGGCGCGTCAGGATCACCGTTTGCGCCTGCCGGTTGAACAGCAAAATCACCGCGCCATCGCCGCGATCGTAGGTCTCACGGCTTTGTCGCTGCCAAACGCCGTCGCGCCGCAGAAAATCAAAGGTGGTTTTTTTCAGCAGGTACCAGTCATCGGACAACACCCGGGTTTCGACAATGCGAACCCTGTCTTTGGTGGCTATCATCGGTTTACTCCGCCAGAGGAAGGAAATTGATACTATCGTGCAGTTTCGTGTATGATCAAGATATTTCGTGCAAACCAAATTTGAGAGGAACATGGCCATGTTGACCAGCCAGCGCAAGAAAATCATTCTGGAAAAACTGGCTCAGGACGGCCAGGTATTGGCCAAGCAGCTCAGCGAAATGTTCGGGCTGTCGGAAGATACTGTCCGGCGCGATTTGCGCGAACTGGACGCCGAGGGGTTGCTGCAGCGGGTGCATGGCGGCGCCCTGCCGGTTTCTTCCGCCATTGCCAGCTTTGCCGAACGCAATCAGTTGGAATCCGGCGCCAAACGCGCGATCGCCAAAGCGGCAGCTGCGCTGATCGCCCCCGGCCAGGTAGTGATTATCGACGGTGGCACCACCTCTGCAGAGCTGGTCAGGCAGTTGCCGCTCAACTTGAACGCCACCATCGTCACCCACAGCCCCAGCGTCGCCGTGGGCCTGGTCGATCACCCCACGGTCGAGGTGATCCTGATCGGCGGCCGGCTGTACAAGCATTCGATCGTCAGCGTCGGCGCCGCCGCGGTGGAAGCGATGTCGCATATTCGCGCCGATCTCTATTTTATGGGCGTGACCGGCGTGCACCCCACTGCAGGGCTGAGCACCGGCGATCTGGAAGAGGCCTACATCAAACGCGCGCTGGCGGCCCGCGCGGCGGAAACCGTGGTGCTGGCCTCCGCCGCCAAGCTTAACGCCGCCTCGCAGTATGCGATCGGTGACATTACGCTGGCGCATACCATCATCGTTGAACGCGCCACCGACGACGCATTGATCGCGCCGTTGCAGCAGGCGGGCGTCAGCGTGTTGAAAGCCTGATTCACGGCGATAATGCGACATACCTCGCATTATTTGTGATTCACATCACTTTTTTATGCAACGAGATGGCAAGTTTCATTCATTTGTTTTTATACTGTTCTGCACTTTACCTACGATAAATTAGCGAGTGCCCAGCATGATCGATCCCCGCCTACCGCTTACCGACATTCACCGCCATCTTGACGGCAACATCCGCGCGCAGACCATTCTCGACCTCGGTCGCCAGTTCAATCTCGCCCTGCCGGCCAACGATTTGGAGAGCCTGCGCCCGCACGTGCAGATCACCCATGCCGAACCGGATCTGGTCAGCTTCCTGCAGAAACTGGACTGGGGCGTAGCGGTGCTGGGCGATCTGGACGCCTGCCGCCGGGTGGCTTACGAAAACGTCGAGGACGCCGCCAACGCCGGTCTGCACTACGCCGAGCTGCGTTTTTCCCCTTACTACATGGCGATGAAACACCAACTGCCGGTCGCCGGCGTGGTGGAAGCGGTGATCGACGGGATCCGTTCGGGCTGCCGCGATCGCGACATCGACATTCGCCTGATCGGCATCATGAGCCGCACCTTTGGCGAGGCCGCCTGTCTGCAGGAATTGGAAGGGTTACTGGCGCACCGCGACGGCATTACCGCGTTGGATTTGGCGGGCGATGAGCTGGGCTTCCCCGGCAGCCTGTTCCTCAGCCACTTCAACCGCGCGCGCGACGCCGGCCTGCGCATCACCGTGCACGCGGGCGAAGCCGCCGGCCCGGAAAGCATCTGGCAGGCGATCCGCGAGCTGGGCGCCGAACGTATCGGCCACGGGGTGAAAGCGGTCGACGATCCGGCGCTGATGGACTTCCTGGCGGAACACGGCATCGGCATCGAGTCCTGCCTGACCTCCAACATCCAGACCAGCACCGTGCCGTCACTGGCGCAGCATCCGCTGGCCACCTTCCTGCGCCACGGCGTGCTGGCGTCGATCAACACCGACGATCCGGCGGTTCAGGGCATCGAGATCGAGCACGAATACCGCGTCGCCGCGCCGCAGGCCGGGCTGACGCCGGAGGAAATCCGCACCGCGCAGGAAAATGGCCTGAAGCTGGCTTTCCTCAGCGAACAGGAAAAACAGGCGCTGCGCGCCAAAGTGCAGGGCTAAATCTCCCCAAGGCGCCAAACGGCGCCTTCTTCTCATCCCCCATATTCTTCCGCCTGCTCGTCTTTAACACTGTTTTCACCCCATCGCTCTGCTGCAAGAGAGGAATTCCGCATGTCTGACAAACTGCGCCGCATCGTGCTGACCGGCGGCCCGGGTTCGGGCAAAAGCACGCTCATCGACGTTCTTCATCGCCGTGGTTACCCACACTCCCTGGAGGCGGGCCGGGCGATTATTCAGGATCAGGTGAGTATTGGGGGCAATGCGCTACCGTGGGGCGATCGTCAGGCTTTCGCCGAGCGGATGCTCGATTGGGAACTGCATTCATGGCACGAAGCGACGGGGGCAACATGCTGGTTCTTCGATCGCGGGCTGCCGGATATCGCCGGTTACCTGACGCTGTGCGGATTATCGATCCCCGCCCCCTTAACGGCGGCGATCGACGCCTTTCGCTATACCGATACGGTGTTCATCGCCCCGCCGTGGCGAGCGATTTATGCGCAGGACAGCGAGAGAAAACAATCTTTCGCCGAAGCCGAGCAGACCTATCGGGCGATGGTGACCACCTATCGCCGTTATGGCTATCGGCTGCAAGAGCTGCCGCGCGCTTCACCCGACGAGCGCGCCGACTTTCTGCTCGACGCGCTGAGCCACCGTTAGCGGCCTGCGGCCTATTTGGCCACCAGCGCCTCCGCTTCGGCCCGCTGTTTGGCGGTTTTACGCGCATAGCGCTGCGCCAGCACCGCGCACACCATCAGCTGCACCTGGTGGAAAATCATCAGCGGCAGCACCATGGCGCCCACCGCAGCAGCCGGGAACAGCACGTTGGCCATCGGAATGCCGTTCGCCAGGCTCTTTTTCGAGCCGCAGAAGACGATGGTGATCTCATCGGCGGTGTTGAAGCCCAGCCAGCGCGCCGCATAGGTGTTGATCACCAGCACCACCGTCAGCAGCACCAGCGACATCACCAGGATGGTCAGCAGCGACCAGCCGTCGATGCGATGCCAAATCCCTTCAACCACCGCCGCGCTGAACGCGGTATACACCACCAGCAGGATCGACGAACGGTCAGTCAGGTTGATCAGTTTGCGATGACGGTCGATCCACTTGCCGATCAGTGGCCGCGCCAGGTGACCGACCACAAATGGCACCATCAATTGCAGAATGATCGAACCGATGGCGTGCAATACGTCGGTATTGCCGCCCTGGGTATGCATCAACGCGCCCACCAGCAGCGGCGACAGGAACACGCCGAGAATGCTCGACGCCGAGGCGCTGCAGATCGCCGCCGCCACGTTGCCGCCCGCCGCCGACGTAAAGGCGATGGCCGATTGCACCGTGGCCGGCAGCGCGCACAGGTAGAGGAAGCCGAGATAGACCGTCGGCGTCATGATGCCCGGCACCAGCAGGTTCATCGCCAGCCCGAGCAGCGGGAACAGCGCAAAGGTGCTGAGGAACACCAGCAGGTGCAGCTTCCAGTGACTCATGCCGGCGACGATCGCCTCGCGCGACAGCTTGGCGCCGTGCATAAAGAACAGCAGCGCGATGGCGGCGGTGGTCAGGTGTTCAAAGAAGGTTTTCCAGATGCCTTCGCAGGGGAACAGCGAGGCGACGATCACCACCAAAATCAGAACCAGCAAAAATTTATCAATGCGTAAACGCTGCAACCAAGACATGAAACGGATTTCCTTGCACGTAAAGTCGTAAAAAGGCCCGACGTTGCGCCGGGCACAGAGAAATGAACGGGATCAGACCACCGGCAGCGCCTGCTGCAGCCGGGCCGATTCCAGCCCCAGTTCGATCAATGCCATCACCGCAATGGCGTCGGCGGCCGGCACCGGGTTTTCGCCTGTGCCGGCGATCGCGTCGCGCACCGCGGCGTAATAAGCCGGGTAGTTGCCGGGAATGTTGAGCAGCGGTTGCTCCGCCAGCAGATCTCCACGTGACAGCGTCACCACTCCATCGCGCATGTCATAGCCCCAGTCGGCCTGCGGCAGGCGCTCGGCGACCTTCAGCCGGTCTTCCTGCGGATCCAGACCGTATTTGACATAGCTGCCGCGGGTGCCGTGCACCACGTAGCGCGGGCTCTCTGCCGCCACCAGCATGCTGGCGTGCAGCACCACACGGCGATCGCCATAGCTCAGCAGCGCGTGGAAATAATCCACCGCCTGCGCCCCCGGCCGCAGCTCCCCCAGATCGACGAACAGTCGCTCGGGTTTGCCGAAGAGTTGCAGCGCCTGATCGAGCAGATGCGGCCCCAAATCGAACCAGATGCCGCTGCCGACGCCGCCCTGTTCGCGCCAACGCTGGCGCACCTGCGGCCGGTAGCGATCGAAATGCGACTCGAAATAGACCACCTCGCCCAGCGAACCGTCGTTCAGCAATGCTTTAAGGGTGAGGAAATCACTGTCCCAGCGGCGATTGTGGAACACCGACAGCAGTAAACCACTCTGCTGCGCCTGCTGTTGCAGCGCCTGTGCTTGTGACAATGTCACGGTAAACGGTTTATCCACCACCACGTGCTTGCCGGCGGCCAACGCCTGCTGCGCCAGCGGGAAATGGGTATCGTTGGGGGTAGGAATTACGATCAGATCGAGGGCCGGATCGGCGAACAGCGCCTGCGCATCACCCACCACCGTCATCGACGGCCAATCGGCGTGCACTTTGCCGGCGTCGCTGCTGGAGACGGCGGCCAGCTCCAGCCCCGGCGTACCGGCGATCAGCGGCGCATGAAAGGTTTTGCCGGCGTAGCCGTAACCGACCAGCCCGACACGAATTTTCTCAGCCATGGGATTTCCTCTTGCTGGCTCACGACAGACCCTTTCGATTTGACACCATGCGGCCGGATGGAACAAGAAGTAAATAAGATGTTAATTCGACGCAGGGCCGGCGTAGCCAAACGTGCGGCCCGGCGTCGCGATGCCGAGCTATCCGCTTGATAGGGATGACGAAGCCTATATTACCCGCTAAGCTATGCCGCCTGTGATCCCCGTTTCAATCAGGAAGCCTTTATGTCTCAAGCTGAATACACTCGTATCGGCGGTTGGTTGCTGGCCCCGTTGGCCTATCTGATCGTCACCCTGCTCAGCGCCAGCCTGATGCTGCTCCTGTACGCCATGGCGATCTTCATGCCCGAGTCGCGCGACTATCTGTTGACCAACGCCCAGGCATTTACCCTGCAGTGGTACTTTTCGGTGCTGACCACACTCTTGATGTGGTGCTTCACCCTGTGGCTGGTGTTTTTGTTTTGCCAGCGTTCGCAGCGCTTCCCCAAGCTGTTCTTGTTATGGCTGCTGATCACGGTAATTCTGGCGGTGAAAGCCTTCGCCTTCGCGCCGGTACCGGATGAAGTGGCGGTGCGCAGCCTCGGCTGGCCGCTGCTGATGGCGGCGCTGCTGGTGCCTTACATCAAGCGTTCGCAGCGGGTCAAAGGGACCTTTACCGAACGTTAAAGGGAGTTGCAGCACGTTTTATTGGGTGATTTGTGTAAATTTTCGCCAAAAAAGGCAATACCCCTGCGATTCATATGTTGTCGTCCGGCCGCCGATTCCCGATAATAGGCGGCTTTTATTTTTTTAGGCATCGCAATGACCGAATACCTGCTCCTGTTTGTCGGCACCGTACTGGTGAACAACTTCGTTCTGGTGAAGTTTCTTGGCCTGTGCCCGTTCCTCGGCGTTTCCAAGAAGCTGGAAAGCGCCATCGGCATGGGAATGGCCACCACCTTCGTTATGACGCTGGCCTCCGTCAGCGCCTGGGTGATCAACACCTTTATTCTGGTTCCGCTGGATCTGGTGTATCTGCGCACGCTCTCCTTCATTCTGGTGATCGCCGTCGTCGTGCAGTTCACCGAGATGGTGGTGCGCAAAACCAGCCCGGCGCTCTACCGCCTGCTGGGCATCTTCCTGCCGTTGATCACCACCAACTGCGCGGTGCTGGGCGTAGCGTTGCTTAACGTCAACCTCGGCTACAACTTCCTGCAGTCCGCCGTTTACGGCTTTAGCGCCGCCGCCGGTTTCTCGCTGGTCATGGTGCTGTTCGCCGCCATTCGCGAACGCCTGGCGGTCGCCGACGTGCCGGCGCCGTTCCGCGGCTCCTCGATCGCGCTGATCACCGCCGGGCTGATGTCGCTGGCCTTTATGGGCTTTACCGGGCTGGTGAAATTCTAATGACTGCGTTGTGGATAGCTATCGCGGCTTTAAGCGCGCTCGGGCTGCTGTTCGGACTGGTGCTGGGCTATGCCGCGCGCCGTTTTGAGGTGGAAGAGGATCCGGTCGCCGAGCAGGTCGACGCGATCCTGCCGCAGAGCCAGTGCGGCCAGTGCGGCTACCCCGGTTGCCGCCCCTACGCCGAGGCGGTGGCCAACGGCGAGATGATCAACAAATGCGCGCCGGGTGGCGAACAGGTGATGCTGAAGCTGGCGGAGCTGCTCAACGTCGAGCCGCAGCCGCTGGGCAGCGAAGCCGCCGCCGAGCCGGAGCGTAAAGTGGCCTATATCGACGAGGCCAACTGTATCGGCTGCACCAAGTGCATTCAGGCCTGCCCGGTGGACGCCATCGTCGGCGCCACCCGCGCCATGCACACCGTCATCACCGACCTCTGCACCGGCTGCGATCTGTGCGTCGCCCCTTGCCCTACCGACTGTATTGAAATGAGACCGGTCGCCACCACCACTGCCAACTGGAAGTGGGACATGAAGACGATCCCGGTGCAAGTGATCCACGTGGAGCAACATGCTTAATCTGTTCGCCGCCTTTAAAAAAGACCGGATCTGGGATTTCGACGGCGGGATCCATCCACCGGAAATGAAAACGCAATCCAGCGGTGCGCCGCTGCGTGTCGCTCCCCTGCCCAAGACCTTTATCATTCCGCTGCAGCAGCATCTGGGGCCGGAAGGCGAGCTGTGCGTCAACGCCGGCGATCGGGTGTTGAAAGGCCAGCCGCTGACCGTCGGCCGTGGCCGCACCGTGCCGGTACACGCCCCAACCTCGGGCACCGTCAGCGCCATCACGCCGCACATCACCGCTCACCCTTCCGGGCTGACGGAACTGTGCGTGATTATCGAGGCGGACGGGGAAGACCGCTGGTGCGAGCGCGATCCGGTGGCGGACTATCGCCAGGCGCCCGCCGCAGAGCTGATTCAACGTATTCATCAGGCCGGCATCGCCGGTCTGGGCGGCGCCGGTTTCCCGACCGCCAGCAAACTGCAGGGCGGCATGAGCGGCGTGGAAACGCTGATCCTCAACGCCGCCGAGTGCGAACCTTACATCACCGCCGACGATCGCCTGATGCAGGAACATGCCGACCAGATCATCGAAGGCACGCAGATCCTGCAACACATTCTGCAGCCCAAGGTCACGCTGATCGGCATCGAAGACAATAAACCGGAGGCGATCGCGGCGCTGAAGCAGGCGCTTCGCGGCCAGTCCGGCATTGGGCTGCGCGTTATCCCCACCAAATACCCGTCCGGCGGCGCCAAGCAGCTGACCAAGATCCTGACCGGCAAGGAAGTGCCGCACGGCAAGCACTCCTCCGCCATCGGCGTGCTGATGCAGAACGTCGGCACCGCCTTCGCCATCAAACGAGCGATCGTCGACGGCGAACCGCTGATTGAGCGCGTGGTGACCCTGACCGGCGAGGCTATCGAGCGCCCGGGCAACCTGTGGGCGCGCATCGGCACGCCGGTGCAGCACCTGCTCGACTTCGCCGGTTTCCGCCCGCAGGCGCAGCAGATGGTAGTCATGGGCGGCCCGCTGATGGGCTTCACCCTGCCCGCGCTGAATGTGCCGATCGTCAAGATCAGCAACTGCATTCTGGCGCCGACGGTCGATGAAATGACGCCGCAGGAGCCAGAGCAGTCCTGCATCCGCTGTGGCCTGTGCGTAGACGCATGCCCTGCCGGGCTGCTGCCGCAGCAGCTGTACTGGTTCAGCCGCGGACAAGAGCACGACAAGGCGCGCAACCATAACCTGTTCGACTGCATCGAATGCGGCGCCTGCGCGTTCGTCTGCCCCAGCAACATCCCGCTGGTGCAGTACTACCGTCAGGAAAAGGCCGAGATCAAGGCTATCGATCTGGAGGCGACGCGCACCGCCGAGGCCAAGGCGCGTTACGAAGCCAAACTGGCCCGTCTGGAACGCGAGAAGCTGGCGCGCGAAGAGCGGCACAAAAAAGCCGCCGTCAAACTGACCGACGACGATCAGGGCGCGGTGCAGGCCGCGTTGGCGCGCGTGCGCAGCAAAAATGCCGAAGCGGCGGTCACGCCGGTCGACGGCCAGCAGCCGGATAACAGCGAGATGATCGCCGCCCGCGAAGCGCGTAAAGCGCAGGCGCGCGAACGCCGAGCCCAGTTGGCGGCCGAAGCAGAGCAAGCCTCACCGGCCGTTTCCGGCGACGACGCGCGCAAAGCCGCCGTGGCCGCAGCGCTGGCCCGCGTGAAAGCACGCAAAGAAGCGCCAGCCGCAGATGGCACTGCTCCTGCCGTAACAGAGGACGATCCGCGTAAGGCGGCGGTCGCTGCCGCCCTGGCGCGCGTCAAAGCCAAAAAAGCAGAGCAGCAGGCGGACGTTCCTGCTCCAGCGGAAACGACGCCAGCAACCGCCGAGGAAGACCCGCGCAAGGCCGCGGTCGCTGCCGCTCTGGCGCGTGTAAAGGCCAAGAAAGCGGCACAGCAGGCGGACGTTCCTGCTCCAGCGGAAACGACGCCGGCAACCGCCAAGGAAGACCCGCGCAAGGCGGCGGTGGCAGCGGCTATCGCGCGCGCCAAAGCCAAGAAAGCGGCGCAGCAGGCGGACGCCCCTGCATCGGCGGAAACGGCGCCGGCGACCGCCGAGGAAGATCCGCGAAAGGCGGCGGTGGCAGCGGCTATCGCCCGCGCCAAAGCGAAGAAAGCCGCCAGAGAATCGCTGGCGGCCGCAACGGAAGAAAAATGATCGATAGCGGCGCCGGGCCTACGCCGGGCGCCGTTTAATCGATAGAGATCAGGTAGGTGTAATCCACCTCAATCTGACGCAGTTTAGATTCCGGATTCCACTCTTTGGTCTGAATGATCTCCATTTCCATACTGCCGCGCACCTCATCCTTCAGCCCTGGCATCACATGCGACATCAGGTAACCGAAAAACTGCAGACACTCTTTCGCCGTGCCCTTATGGTTGATGGAGATAAACTCGCGGCTCGGCAAATGGAAGGTGTCTATCTGATGGTTGGAAAGAATATCCTTTTTGTGTTCAGGATCGACCGCCATCACCAGCGTGGATGACAGCTCGTCGCCTTCCCCGGCCTGGGGGGAATAGATGCTGTAAATCCGCCGGCAGTCGACGTGCAGCCCCTTGAAGAAGTCGTTGAAAATCTCGTCCTTCATCGCCATGCAGGAAGAGTACTCCAGCTCCTGCTCGGAGGCGAAATCCAGCCGGCGCGTGAAGCCGACCAGCTGCATCTCGGGCAGCGTCAGCCGCTTCACCTCCGGATAATAACCGGCGCCGTAGCTGGCTTCGAAGTTAAAGCGTGGCATCAGGTTTTTCACATCCCAGTGCTCCATCGCGCGGTAGCGATTGGGGGTGATGTTGAAGCGCTGCTTGAACATGCGGGTAAAGGTCTGCTGCGAGTCGAAGCCCAGCTCATCGGAAATGTCGATGATCGAGCGACGGGTGATGCGCAGCGCCACCGCGGCGCGCGTCAGGATGCGCGAACGGATATAGGTGGCGAGTTGAATGCCGGTAATACGCTTGAATTTACGCTGCAGATGCCACTTGGAATAGCCCGAAATACGCGCGACTTCATCCAGGTTTGGCCGCTTCTCCAGATGTATCTCCACCCACTCAATTAGCTCTTCAATAAAAAAAATGTCTTCATTTGTCATTATTATGGATTCACTAACTCAATAATGTCGCGATAGTAACCTACACAGATTATGTGAAAGTTGTTATTTTGTGCGAAAACTTGGAGAAAAATCATATCTCATTCATACGGTTACCCGGTTTCTTGCGGTCGCTAGCGGCACAAGTTCCACTGACAATTCCTCACGTTAGCCCATTTTCCGGCCAAAAAAAAATCAAATTGCATTGCCCCGATCGCCGCGAATGCGAAAAGCTGAATACCCCTATTATTAAGGCGTATTACCCTCGCATCGAATCAGGTAGAATGCTCGGCTATCATTTTTGCCGCGCCTTCAGAACGGCGCATCGAAACTGCCGCAGGCGCGGCGCAGAAGGTATCGTTACTCTATGAAGTTCAGGCCGGTATCACCCACAGCCGCCAAAGGCTTACACATCGCCAGCTCGCCTTTCACCCACAACCAGCAAAGCACCAGCCGCATCATGCTGTGGGTCATGTTGGCGTGCATTCCCGGCATCGCGGCACAGATTTGGTTCTTCGGCTACGGCGTATTGATTCAAGTGGCGCTGGCGGCGATCGTCGCGCTGGCGGCGGAAGGCGCGATCCTCAAGCTGCGCAAGCTGCCGGTGCGCAGCCGGCTGGCGGATAACTCCGCCCTGCTCACCGCGCTGCTGCTCGGCATCAGCCTGCCGCCGCTGGCCCCCTGGTGGATGATCGTCATCGGTACTTTCTTCGCCATCGTCATCGCCAAGCAGCTGTACGGCGGCCTCGGGCAGAACCCGTTCAACCCGGCAATGGTCGGTTACGTGGTGCTGCTGATCTCCTTCCCGGTACAGATGACCAGCTGGCTGCCGCCGGATGAGCTGCGCGCCACCGCGCTGTCGCTCCACGACACGCTGCTGGCCATTTTCAGCGGCCATACCTCGCAAGGCGCGACGCTGCACGAACTGCAGATGGGCGTGGACGGCATCAGCCAGGCCACGCCGCTCGACGGCTTCAAAACCGGCCTGCGCAGCGGCCACAGCGTGGAACAGGTGCTGCAGCAGCCGCTGTTTGGCGGCGCCCTGGCCGGCATCGGCTGGCAGTGGGTCAACCTCGGCTTCCTGGCCGGCGGCCTGTTTATGCTGGCGCGCCGCCTGATCCATTGGCAGATCCCTTTCAGCATGTTGGCCGCCATCGCCTTCTGTTCCGGCCTGGCCTGGTGGATCGATCCGGCGCATCAGGCTTCGCCGCTGATCCACCTGTTCTCCGGCGCCAGCATGCTGGGCGCGTTCTTTATCGCCACCGATCCGGTCAGCGCCTCTACTACGCCGAAGGGCCGTTTGATCTACGGCGCGCTGATCGGCGTGCTGGTGTGGCTGATCCGCGTCTATGGCGGCTACCCTGACGGCGTAGCCTTCGCCGTGCTGCTCGCCAACATCACCGTCCCGTTAATCGACCACTACACGCAGCCGCGCGTGTACGGCCATCGCTAAGGAGCCGCCATGCTGAATTCCATGAGAAAGCACGGCACCACGCTGGCGGTGTTCGCGGCGGTCACCACCGGCCTGACCGCCGTGGTCTACGCCCTGACGAAAACCACCATCGCCCATCAGGCGGCGCTGCAACAAAAAGCGCTGCTCGATCAGGTGGTACCGCCGGAAAACTACGACAACGTCATGCAGAACGAATGCTTCCTGGTCAGCGACCCGGCGCTGGGCGACGGCGCGCCGCACCGCTTGTACCTGGCGCGCAAAAACGGGCAGCCGACCGCCGCCGCGCTGGAAACCACCGCGCCGGACGGCTACTCCGGCGCCATCAAGCTGCTGGTCGGCGCCGATTTCAACGGCACGGTGCTCGGCACCCGCGTGATTGAGCACCACGAAACCCCGGGGCTGGGGGACAAAATCGAACTGCGCATTTCCGACTGGATTTCCTTCTTCAGCGGCAAGAAAATCGAAGGCCCGGACGATAAGCGCTGGGCGGTGAAGAAAGACGGCGGCATGTTCGACCAGTTCACCGGTGCCACCATCACCCCGCGAGCGGTGGTCAATGCGGTACGCCGCACGGCGTTGTATATGGAAACGCTGCCGCCTAAACTTGAAAGCTTACCTGCGTGTGGAGCCAGCGAATGAGTGAAGCCAAAGAATTGATCGTCCAGGGGCTGTGGAAAAACAACTCCGCCCTGGTGCAGCTGCTGGGCATGTGTCCGCTGCTGGCGGTGACCTCCACCGTCACCAATGCGCTCGGCCTGGGGCTGGCTACCACGCTGGTGCTGACGCTGACCAACGCCTCCATCTCCGCGGTGCGCCGCTGGGTGCCGAGCGAGGTGCGCATTCCTATCTACGTGATGATCATCGCCGCCGTGGTGAGCATCGTGCAGATGCTGATCAACGCCTATGCCTTCGGCCTGTATCAGTCGCTCGGCATCTTTATTCCGTTGATCGTGACCAACTGCATCGTGGTGGGCCGCGCCGAAGCGGTGGCCGCCAAGAAGCCGGTCGGCCTCTCGGCGCTGGACGGCATGGCCATCGGCCTCGGCGCTACCGGCGTGATGGTGACGCTGGGCTCAATGCGCGAACTGTTGGGCAACGGCACGCTGTTCGACGGCGCCGATCAGTTGCTGGGCGGCTGGGCCAAGTCGCTGCGCATCGAAGTGGTGCATTTCGACAGCCCCTTCCTGCTGGCGATGCTGCCGCCGGGCGCCTTTATCGGCCTGGGGCTGCTGCTGGCGGTCAAATATCTGATCGACGAAAAAATGAAGGCGCGCAAAGCCCGCGCCGTGGCGGTGGAACCGCTGCTGGAACAAGGACGTGCTGAGAAGGCCTGATGAACAAGCAGAAGCGACTCGAAATTCTGACCCGGCTGCGCGACAACAATCCGCACCCGACCACCGAGCTGGTGTATACCACGCCGTTTGAACTGCTGATTGCGGTGCTGCTGTCTGCGCAAGCCACCGACGTGAGCGTCAACAAGGCGACCGCCAAGCTTTATCCGGTCGCCAACACTCCCGCCGCCATGCTGGCGCTGGGGGTTGATGGCGTCAAGGAGTACATCAAGACCATCGGCCTGTTCAACAGCAAGGCCGAAAACGTGATCAAAACCTGCCGCATGCTGCTGGAGCTGCACGGTGGCGAAGTGCCGGAAGACCGTGCCGCGCTGGAAGCGTTGCCCGGCGTCGGCCGCAAGACCGCCAACGTGGTGCTCAACACCGCCTTCGGCTGGGCGACCATCGCCGTCGACACCCATATCTTCCGGGTGTGCAATCGCACCCACTTCGCGCCGGGCAAGAACGTCGATCAGGTGGAAGAGAAGCTGTTGAAGGTGGTGCCCGCCGAATTCAAGGTCGATTGCCACCACTGGCTGATCCTGCACGGCCGCTATACCTGCATCGCGCGCAAACCGCGCTGCGGCTCCTGCATTATCGAAGACCTGTGCGAGTATAAAGAAAAGGTTTATCCGGAATCCTGAGTTTGTGGGGTGCGACAAACCGTACCCCACCGCGTCCTTTCCCCCGCCAACGGCTCTTTTTTATCGGAAATGTGATATCGCGCAGCAGTAACCCCGGCGTTATCGCGGTTTTCAGTGAAAAACTCAGTGCCGTGTTATTTTCAAGCGAAAAATTAGTCGAAAATTGCGGTGAACGTCACGCTTTCGGGATCACAAGACGTTCACAAATGCCAGTCCCGTTTTCCTAAATTTCTATAATTTTACAAAACGCGCCATATACACAACATTCCAACGGATTAATAACCGTACATACACTGATGCGCTAAAAAATAGCAATTCAGCAGAATATATCCCTGTTTAAAATCCGTATAGCTTTTAATCAAAACAAAAAATCGGCAAACCATTAAAACCCGAAAGTTAATACTGCATAACATTTGCAACATCGCGGCATAATCCTGCGGGCGTTAAATGTAACCGAATATGACAAACTGCTTGCCACGTTGACAAAGATAGTGAACATTAACCGCCGTCCCCATCCTATAACAACGCAAAAGGATGCCGTTCCGCATCAACTTTTGTACTTTCCCGTCCTCCAAAGACGGGCTGCGAAAAAACAGAGGTACCAGTGTCAACAGCAAACAACCAACACCCGGAGAGCGTTAGCCTTAACGCGTTCAAACAACCGAAAGCGTTCTATCTGATCTTCTCGATCGAACTGTGGGAGCGTTTCGGCTATTACGGCCTGCAGGGCATCATGGCGGTTTATCTGGTCAAGATGCTCGGCATGAGCGAAGCCGACTCCATCACCCTGTTCTCTTCCTTCAGCGCCTTGGTATACGGCTTCGTCGCCATCGGCGGCTGGCTGGGCGACAAGGTGCTGGGCGCCAAACGCGTGATCGTGCTCGGCGCGCTGGTGCTGGCCGCCGGTTACGCCATGGTGGCCTACTCCGGCCACGACATCTTCTGGGTCTACATGGGTATGGCGACCATCGCCGTGGGCAGCGGCCTGTTCAAGGCCAACCCGTCCTCCCTGCTGTCCACCTGCTATGAGAAAGACGATCCGCGTATCGACGGCGCCTTCACCATGTACTACATGTCGGTGAACATCGGTTCCTTCTTCTCCATGCTGGCGACTCCGTGGCTGGCGGCAAAATACGGCTGGAGCGTGGCGTTCTCCCTGAGCGTGGTCGGCATGCTGATCACCCTGGTCAACTTTATGATGTGCCACAAGTGGGTGAAGGAAAACGGTTCCAAGCCTGACTTCAAGCCGCTGCATCTGCCGAAACTGCTGGTGGTGCTGGTCGGCATCGTGGCGCTGATCGCCGTGTCCAGCTGGCTGCTGCACAACCAGGTGATCGCGCGCTGGGCGCTGGCCCTGGTTTCCGCCGGCATCGTCTTGGTGTTCGCCAAGGAAACCTTCGCCCTGCACGGCGCCGCACGCCGCAAGATGATCGTCGCCTTCCTGCTGATGCTGGAAGCGGTGGTGTTCTTCGTGCTGTACAGCCAGATGCCAACCTCGCTGAACTTCTTCGCCATCCATAACGTGGAACACAGCATCTTCGGCGTTGCCTTCGAGCCGGAGCAGTATCAGGCGCTGAACCCGTTCTGGATCATGCTCGCCAGCCCGATTCTGGCCGCGCTATATAACAAAATGGGCGATCGCCTGCCGATGCCGCACAAGTTCGCTTTCGGCATGATCCTCTGCTCCTGCGCCTTCCTGGTGCTGCCATGGGGCGCCAGCTTCGCCAACGAACAGGGCATCGTGTCGGTCAACTGGCTGATCCTGAGCTACGCGCTGCAGAGCATCGGCGAGCTGATGATTTCCGGCCTGGGTCTGGCGATGGTGGCACAGCTGGTGCCGCAGCGTCTGATGGGCTTCATCATGGGCTCCTGGTTCCTGACCACCGCCGCCGCCGCGCTGATCGCCGGTAAGGTTGCCGGTCTGACCGCCGTCCCGAGCGACATCAACGACGCGCACGCTTCGCTGGCCATCTACAGCCATGTGTTTATGCAGATCGGCATCGTCACCGCCGTCATCGCTATCCTGATGATGCTGACCGCGCCGAAGCTGTACCGCATGACGCTGGACACCACCGAAGACGCCAATCAGAAAGCGCAGGAAGCCAGCGCGGCTCGCTGATCGCCGGCAGATTGAGCATAAATAAAAACACCGGGGTTAACGCCCCGGTGTTTTTTTATGCCGGCAAGAAAAAGGCTTACGCTGACTTGGGCTTGCCGCTCAGGTTGGCCCACATGAATTCGCTTACCAGCGCGCTGTGGAACGCCGCCTGCTGCTTGTCGGCGGCGGCGCTGTGCCCGCCTTCGGTATTTTCATAGAAATAGGCCTGCTGATACCCCATCGCCTGCATGCGCGCAGCCATTTTGCGGGCGTGGGCCGGGTTGACCCGATCGTCGCTGGTCGCGGTATAGAACAGCACCGGCGGATAGGCCGTCTGCGCCTGAATGTTGTGGTACGGCGAGAAGGTCTTGATATAGACCCACTCCTCCGGCTTGCTCGGGTCACCGTATTCGGCGATCCACGACGCGCCGGCGGAAAGCTGGGTATAACGCTGCATGTCCAGCAGCGGCACTTCGCAGACGATGCAGCCGAACAGCTGCGGATACAGCGTCAGCATATTGCCCACCAACAGGCCGCCGTTGCTGCCGCCGCGTGCTCCCAGATGCGGCGCCGAGGTCACCTTGCGGGCGATGAGATCTTCGGCCACGGCGGCGAAATCCTCGTAGGCGCGATGGCGGTTCTGCTTGAGCGCCGCCTGGTGCCAGGCCGGGCCGTATTCGCCGCCGCCGCGGATGTTGGCCACCACGTACACCCCACCTCGTTCCAACCAGGCCGGCGCCTTGCCGCCGAGATAGCCCGGCAGCAGCGGCACTTCAAACCCGCCGTAGCCATACAGCAGCGTCGGCGTGCTGCCGTCCGGTTTGAGATCTTTGGCGGCAATCTGGAAATACGGCACGCGGGTGCCGTCCTTGGAACGCGCAAAATGCTGGCTCACCTGGTAGCCTGACGCGTCAAAATCCTGCGGCGCCTGTTTCAGCAGCGTCGCCTCACCGCCGTCGAGATTGCCCATGTACAGCGAGGTCGGCTGCAGGAACCCGCTGACGGTCAGGAAATAGGCGTTGCTCTCTTCGTCGATGCCGCCGGCGGAAAGGGTGCTGATGGCGCCGGGGTTGCCCAGCGGGCGACGTTGCCAGCTGCCGCCCTGCGGCGTCAGCACTTCCAGACGGTTGACCACGTTATCCATGATGCTGAGGATCAGATGATCGCGGGTGCCGCTGTAGCCGCTCAGCGCCTGCTCCGCCGTCGGGGTAAACAACAGCTGCAGCTCGCGCTTGCCCGCCAGATAGTCATCGAAGTTGGCCGCCAGCAGCGCGCCGGACGGATAACGCTTGCCGCCCACCTCCCAGTCGCTGCTCGGTTTGATCAGCAGCCATTCCCGATGCGTGTCCAGCTCGGCGTCGGCCGGGATATCGATTTTTTTCTGCCGGCCGTCCTGCATCAGCAGGAAATAGTCGCGGCGATAGAAATCCAGGCTGCGGCCGACGAAATCGCGCTCAAAGCCCGGCGTGCGATCGTGATAGGCGAAGACCGCCATGTCCTCGGGCTGCGCTTCGTACAGCGTTTCGGCGGCGCTCAGCGGCGTGCCGCGCCGCCAGCGTTTGGCGATGCGCGCGTAACCGGACTGGGTCATCGATCCGGGGCCGAAATCGGTGGCGATGAACAGCGTGTCCCGATCGACCCAGGAGACCCGGCTTTTCGCCACCGGCACGTTGAAGCCGTCCTTGACGAAGCGTTTGGCCACCAGATCGAATTCGCGGATTTCGGTGGCGTCACCGCCGTCCGGCGACAGCTGCATCAGGCAATAGCGGTATTCCGGCGCCAGCGGTTGCGAGCCCTGATAGACCCAATCCTTGCCTTCCGCCTTGCCCAACGCATCGATATCCAGCACCGTCTCCCAGGCCGGTTTGGCCTTGCGGTACTCGTCCAGCGTGGTGCGCCGCAGCAGGCCGCGCGGGTTGGCCTGATCCTGCCAGAAGTTGTAATAGTACTCGCCGCGCTTGCTCACCCACGGGATTTGGGTGTCTTTATTGAGGATATCCAGCACCTCGCGCTCAATGCGCTGAAAGTCTTCGCCCTGGCCGAAACGCGCCACGGTGCGCTGATTTTCCTGCTGCACCCATTGCAGCGCTTTTTTACCCTGCAGCTCTTCCAGCCACAGGAATTCATCGCCGGCGGCCGCGCCGCCTTCCGCCGCCATCGCCAGGCGGATACTGTTGGGTAATGAAGTCATCGCGAATACGGCTCCTGCGGTTTGCGCACTGAGTTTAATGAACTGACGTCGATTGGTGACCGGCAAAATCAAGCTCCTTTTGAGTCGGCTGCAACGCCGCCCCGTCGTGGGCGACAGCCTGTGAAATAAGAGTCATTTTCAACAAGGTAGGCGTTTGGCGGCGCGGAGTCAAAGCCCACGGCCGCCGCGTTGAGTCAGGATTGAGGATAGTGGATCAGATCGTGAATACGCACCGTTTGTGAACTGGCGTTGCGGTAAGCGTGCGGCCGATCGGCCTGAAAGCGCATCGCCTCGCCGGCGGCCAGGCTGTGCCATTCGCCGTCTATCGCCAACTCCAACCGGCCGCTGATCACGATGACATGCTCGATCACGCCCGGCTCATGGGGCGACGACTCGCTGAGCGCGCCCGGTGCAAGATCGATGACGAACATATCGAAACCCAGCTGGCGATCGTACGGAAACAGCGGCACCACGCGCATATCGGCGTTGTCCTGATCGTACACCGGCAGATCGCCGTAACGGTGCAGCGTCGCCTGCTGCTGCGCGGGCGACGCCTCAAGAAAGGCGGAGAACGCCACGTTGAAACCGGTGGCGATCTTCCACAGCGTCGCCACCGTCGGGCTGGATTCGCCGCGTTCGATCTGCCCGAGCATCGCCTTGCTGACGCCGGTGTATTCCGCCGCCTGCGTCAGGCTCCAGCCGCGCTGCGCGCGCAGCGTGCGAAGGGTGTGTGCCAAATGGCCGGCAAGTTCCTGCATCCAGTTCTCCTCTGCGTGTCGAGCCCGATTATACCCGCTTGTGCGCTATAGCGCACGGTGCTATGCTGATTTCTCAACGTGCGTTATAACGCACAATCACCGATTGGAGCCACTCATGCGCCCAGCCCTCTCCCTGCGCCATCTGACCCTGCCCGCCATCATGGCCGGCTTTGTCGCCGTTCTGGTGGGTTACACCAGCTCCGCCGCGATCATTTTCCAGGCCGCCGCCGCCGCGGGCGCCACGCCGGCGCAGATCGGCGGTTGGCTGAGCGCGCTGGGGCTCGCGATGGGCGTCACCTCGCTCGGACTCTCGCTTTACTACCGTACCCCGATCCTCACCGCCTGGTCGACGCCCGGTGCGGCGCTGCTGGTCACCAGCCTGCCCGGCACGCCGATCAACGAGGCGATCGGCGTGTTTATCTTCGCTTCCGGTCTGATCCTGCTGTGCGGCGTCACCGGGCTGTTCGCCCGCCTGATGGACTACATTCCGCAGGCGATTTCCGCCGCGATGCTGGCGGGGATCCTGCTGCGTTTCGGCCTGGACGCCTTCGCTTCGCTGCAGCTCAATTTCCCTCTGAGCGCCGGCATGGGGCTGGCCTATCTGCTCAGCCGCCGTTATCAACCGCGCTACGCCATCGTGCTGACACTGGCGGCCGGGCTGGCGATCGCCGCGCTGCAGGGCAATATCCAGCTGACGCAGCATGCGCCGGCGTTCGCCATGCCGGAATTTATCGCGCCGCACTTCAGCTGGCCGACGCTGCTGGGCATCGGCGTACCCTTCTTCGTGGTGACCATGGCTTCGCAGAACGCCCCCGGCATCGCCACGCTGCAGGCGGCGGGCTACCGCGTGCCTACGTCACCGCTGATCGCCTGGACGGCGCTCACCGCGCTGCTGCTGGCGCCGTTCGGCGGCTTCTCGGTGTGCATCGCCGCAATCACCGCCGCCATCTGCATGGGGCCGGACGTGCATCCCGATCCGCAGCGGCGCTATATGGGCGCGGTGGCCGCCGGCGGTTTCTACCTGCTGGCCGGGCTGTTCGGCGGCGCCATCGGCCTGCTGTTCAGCGCGTTGCCGGTCGCCCTGATCCACACCATCGCCGGGCTGGCGCTGCTCGGCACCATCGGCGGCAGCCTGCAACGCGCCCTGCATGATGAAAAGCAGCGCGACGCGGCGCTGATCGCCTTCCTCATCACCGCCTCCGGCGTCACGCTGCTCGGCATCGGTTCGGCCTTCTGGGGCATTGTCGGCGGCGCCATCGCCCACCTGCTGCTGTCGCTGCCGCGGCGAGGAACGGCAGCATAAAATGCCAACCGCACGCCGTGCATTGACAAGCACGGCGGTGACGCCTTCACTGGATGGGCACACTGCGATTTCCGCACGAGGCCCACATGAAAGAAAAGGAACAATGGTCCCAGGTCGATCGCTATATCGTAGACAGCCTGGTAGAACAAGACGATGCCCTGTTGCAGGCGCTGGCGACCAACGCCGCCGCCGGGCTGCCGGCGCATGATGTGGCGCCGAATCAGGGCAAACTGCTGCAGCTGTTCGCCCGCATGGTGAACGCCAAACGCATTTTAGAAATCGGCACGTTGGGCGGCTACAGCACCATCTGGCTGGCGCGCGCGCTACCGGCGGATGGCAAATTGATCACGCTGGAAGCGGATGAAAGCCACGCCGCCATCGCCCGCCGGAATATCACTCGCGCCGGTCTCGACGGCCTGGTTGAGCTGCGCGTCGGCCCCGCCATGACTCACCTGCCGACGCTGCACACCCTGGCCCCCTTTGATCTCATCTTCATCGACGCCGACAAACCCAGCAACCCCGATTACCTGCGTTGGGCGCTTAAACTCGCGCGCCCGGGCACGGTGATTATCGGTGACAACGTGGTGCGCGATGGCGCAGTCACCGACGCCGCCAGTACGGACGCTCGTGTACAAGGCGTACGCGAGTTCTTCACGATGATGGCGCAGGAACCCCGTTTGACCGCCACCGCCTTGCAAACCGTGGGCAGCAAGGGCTGGGACGGATTTTCTCTGGCTATCGTCAATTTTTAAGTGACAACGTCACAAAGGAAGCCTATGACTGAGAAAGCCGCGCTGTTAGCTCAGCGCTTGATACGCAATGTCGAACGGGTAGATAAGCAACACGATCGGCGACCGCCGCTGTATGACAGCGTCGGCGCTCGCCTCGGCACCGGCACCGCCGCCGACAAGCTGGGCGCTTCCTTCGATTGCGTGGCGCCGGGCATGCGTTCCTGCCCCTACCATTTTCACTACGCTCAGGAGGAAATGTTCATCATTCTGGAAGGCAGCGGTACGCTGCGGGTGGCCGGAGAAATGCTGCCGATCGTCAGCGGGGATGTCATCTTCATTCCGCCGGGCCCGGAATACCCACACCAGATCATCAACACCTCGGATGCGCCGCTGAAGTACCTGTCCGTCAGCACGCGCGAGCAGCCGGAGCTGGTGATGTACCCGGATTCCGGCAAATACCAGGCGATGGCGCGCAGCGCAGACGGCGAGCAGGTACGCTACCTGCAGCGCCCTTCAACCTCGCTCGATTACTGGCAGGATGAACCCTGAATCGCCGTCCGGGAGCGGGAGATCCAATGCGCGCGCCGCCAGCTCGGCCACACGGAAGTCGATATCCGCCGCCTGCCCGTCTTCCATAAACCAGGCGGCAGAGAGCCCCGACCAGGCCAGGATCCATTGCAGCAAGCGCCGGCGCTCCAGCCCGGCCAAGCAACAGACCTGTTCCACGCGCCGCTGGAAAATGGCCGGGTCGGTGGCGATGCCGTAGTTGGGATTACAGAAGATATTGGCGTAATCGAAGCCCCGTTCGCCGTACAAGCGCTTGGGATCGATCGCCAGCCAGCCGCGTTCGCCGAAGTCCAGCACGTTGTCATGGTGGATATCGCCGTGCAGCACGCTTTCTTCTCGCGGGCTGCTCAGCAGCTCCGCCGCCGTCGTGGCGCTGAGACGCAGCATGCCGCCGTGCGCCTGCGCCGCCGGCCATAGCGAGCTGAACCACTCCTGCAACGGGATCAGCTCGGGCAACGGCGCGGCACGCGGCGCATGCAAGGCGGCGATCGCCCGACAAAGGATCTGCGTGGCCTGCTCATCGTCGCCGTCACGCACCAGCTGCGCCAACGAACCTTCACCCTGCGCGCGCTCCAGCAGAATACCGTCGTCGTGCCACGCCAGCACCTGCGCGGCGCCTTCCCCGCGCCACCAGCACATCAGCTGGCCGCCGAAGCGCTCTTCCTGCTCGCGGGCGATCTTCAACATAGCCGCCTCGCCCCGGTAACGCACCGGCATCAGCAGGCTGCTGTGGGTTTCGAAGGCTTTGCCGTCCTGTTCCAGTTGCCAGCGTTGCAGGTAGGGAGTAAAAAGCGGGTTCATCGTCTCATGCGTCCTTGTGGCCGATCTGCGCCGCACTGTCACATTCGCGTGAGAGACGACGTATAAAATAAAGAGGGATGATACTCTCAGATATCATCGGTGTGCGGCGTCTGGCCGCCGTTTCCTCAGTATCCTAACCAAGTTTGTCGATTTTATTAACCGGTCTTGCGCGGGGTTTGATCATGACATCATTAAAACGCACGAATTATCCGCAGTTGCCTACGCCGGGCGGCCCCTATGTGCATGCGGTGCGCCACGGCGATCGCCTGTACGTGTCGGGATTGACGGCCTTCGCCACCGACGCGCAAGGCTTGAGCGCGCCGGAACAGACGCAGGAGATCCTCGAACAGCTGGCGACCATCGCCGCCAGCGAAGGCGTGAATCTCAAGGCATTGATTAAAATCAGCGTGTTCCTGACCGACATTGCCGATCTGGCGGGCGTGCGCCCGGTGCTGTTTGACTATTTCGATGGCGCGCTGCCGGCCTGTTCATTGGTGGCGGTCAGCGCGTTGTTCTCACCGCAGGTGTGCGTAGAGATAGAGGCGGTGATGGCGTTGCAATAATGCGCGGCTAGAGCGCGCCTTCATCCGGCACGCAGGGGCCGATCTTGAACCAGGCTTTGGCGATCTGCCCCTGTTCCACTTCGTAGATGGCGATGACATCCATTTTGCCGCGCCCCTGCGGGAAGTTGCGCGTCACCACTTCCTGATCGACCACCATGTTCCCCACCGCCATGCGTTTTATCCGTTCGCCGTACAGACTCGGCTCCTGGAAACGCACCAGATGCCGTTCGCGGATCGCCGCCTTACCGCTGGCCAGCAGCGTGTCGGGATGCTCGTAATACTGCGCGTCGTCCGCCCAGCAGGCCATGAAGGCATCGATGTCGCGGGCGTTATAGGCGTCAAGCTGTTGTTGAACCACATCCTGCGGGCGTGCCGTTTTATCGTTCATCACATCCTCCTGCCGAAGTTAACCGCCGCATGTATCGAACCCATCACGTTAACCGCCCAGTGCTGCAGCTTGATGACACGGCGAGAATTGAATAAAAACCCAAAAATAGCGAATAAATAACCTACCACGCCCAATGGACAATTCAAGCACCCGCGCACAAATTTTCTGCGCCGCGCCAGGGGCGGTGAAAACCGCATGGCACCGCGCGTTAATCTTTGCGACGGTGAGGGAAATTCTGTTAATTTAGCGTGAACAGCCTGATGATAACGAAATGCTATGCAGCAAAAGCCGGTGTTGGACGAAGCCAGACAGTTAAAGCGACTCAACGCCGCCACGCGGCGTCAATCCCATATGTATAAATGGATCGCGCTGATTGCGGCGCTGGATGCGCTGCTGGTGTTTTGGTATGACCGGGATATGCGCAACGTCACCTTCTCGGGAGCGGTTGCGCTGGTGTGCGGCTATCTGTGGATCCGCGATCGCAACAAGGCCCGGGGTTACCGGCGCGAGTTCGACCGCAAATTCGGCAAGCGCAGCGGCGATTAAGGCTGCATCGCTTCCAGCACTTTAGCGCTGTCGACAATCTGCACGAACTTCACGATTTTGCCGGCGCGCAGCGTATAAATATGCGCAAAAGAGGCGCTGAAGGATTTGCCGGTGGCCCGGTAGGTGCCGTGATAAAAACCTTGCGCGATCACATTGTCGCCGGCGTCGTAAAAGTGGTCGACATCGGCGCGGTAGCCTTGCCATTCGCTGCCCAGACGCTGATGCACGTTCTTGATGATATTTTCCGGGCCGATATAGGTACCGGCATAGGGGAAACCGGCGGCTTCGGTCCACTCGGCATCGGGAGCCAGCGCCGCCAGCAGATTACGGCCGTTTTCTTCGGAACTGCCTTCATAGGTTGCGCGCACTATCTCAAGAGGGGTTGGCATGTCTCTTCTCCAATGGCTGATGAGGATATTCCGGCCATCCCCGCGGACACAGGCTCTCACCAAGCGGAGACGGCGGAATGCGGCTATTCTAGGTTGCTTGTTTCGCTGCAAAAACCGCAGTTATGACAATAGTGGGTTGCACTTTAGTAAACAATAGCCGTTTTACTGTCATTCTCCCGGCATCCGGCGCGGCTATGCTGATTGACCGATTTCCCCCAACAGGAGCTGAACGTGTCTTTACCTTCGCTGACGCAAGAGCTGTTACAACCTTTCTCACCCTACCAGGCGCTGGCGCAAACGTTGCTGCCGCTTACCCTCGAGTCGGACGACGGTTCGCATGACGTCGCGCATCTGCACCGGGTCTGGAAGAACTGCCGCCGAATCAGCAAGCTGGAAGGTGGCGACCGGCGCATTCTCTGCGCGGCGGTGCTGCTGCACGACGCCGTCGCGGTGGAAAAAAACTCGCCGCAGCGCCATCTGGCCTCGCGCATGGCGGCGGAGCAAGCCACGTTGACGCTGACCCGGCTGGAATGGGCACCGGCGGATATCGCGGCGGTGGCTCACGCCATCGAAGCGCACAGTTTTTCCGCCGGCATCCCCCCGCAAACGCTGGAGGCGAAGATCCTGCAGGATGCCGATCGCCTCGACGCCATCGGTCTTATCGGCGTGGCGCGCTGCTTCTATATCGGCGGCCGCATGCGCAGCGCGCTGTATGACGCCGCCGATCCGCGGGCCGAGCATCGTCAATATGACGACAAGCGTTTCAGCCTGGACCACTTCGAAACCAAGCTGTTCAAACTGCAAGATGGCTTCCAGACCGCTGCCGGGCGGCACATGGCCGAACTGCGCACCGAACGCATGCGGCGCTTTGTCGACGATCTGCTGGAAGAGGTGTAATGCCGGCTTACCGGGTATTTTCGTTATGCCCATAACATTTTCGGTCACATAACGCCGCTAAACTGTAAGTCAACTTCACCGAACGGGCGGCACAGATGAAAAAGTTGACGTTGAAAGAGATGACGGAAAGCGAACAGCGGGAAGTGAAAACCGAACTGGACAAGGCGCGCAAAAGCCATGGGCGGCCACTGACCAACGCCGAACAGCACAAGGTCAAGGATGAAGTGGTGGCGCGCATCATGGCCGCCAGAGCGAAGCTCGCCAAGGCGGAGCGTGCAGAACGCAAGGCCAACCGCTACCGGCCGAGCGGCGACACCTTCAGCTGGTCCGCCACCATCGGCTCCCGCCCGCCGCGCTGAGCCGGCCAAACCCTCCCCGCCGCCGCGGGGATTTTTATTTATTAGCCAAACTCATTCCCGCCGACGAATCATGAATAACAATGTTATCAATCTGTTGTAAATTGACAGCCTGATGAAGACTATTCATTATCACCCCACTTCCCCTTTTCGCGAGACCGCCATGGCCTACCCACGCAACGCTGACATTCTGATGACGCCCGCGTTGCCTATTGGCGGTTTGGCGGCGGTAAAATCGAAGAAACAGACGCTCATTTGACCGGGGCGAGCTGTCCCGTCAGATGAGCTGACTGGATGGCACGCAACGCCCCGCCTTCAATTTTCTCATCTGGCTTCTCTGTCGGTCACACAGAAGGAATATTTTATGGCCTCATTTTCGGGTATTTGGGTGGCGATGGTTACCCCTTTCAATCACGATGCCGTCGATCTGCCGGCGGTGAAACGCCTGGCGCGGCACCTGCTCGACGCCGGCATCGAGGGTCTGGTGGTCTGCGGCTCCACCGGTGAAGCCGCCGCGCTGAGCAAAGAAGAACAGCTGGCGGTGCTCGACGCCGTGCTGGACGTGGCGCCCGCCCATCAGGTGGTGATGGGCCTGTCCGGCAATAACATGGTCGCCACGCTGCAAATGCAACAGGCTATTCAGCTGCGCGATATCGCCGGCGTGCTGATCCCGGCGCCTTACTACATCCGCCCTTCGCAATGCGGCCTGATCGACTATTTCACCCAGCTGGCCGACGCCTCAACCGTGCCGGTGATCCTGTACAACATTCCGCAACGCACCGGCATCGCCATGGAGCTGGCCACGCTGCGCCGGCTCGCACGCCACCCGCGCATCGCCGCCATCAAGGACTGCGGCGGCAACCCTGACGCCACCATGGCGCTGATCGCCGACGGCGAGATCGATGTGATGACCGGGGAAGACAATCTGATCCTCACCACGCTGTGCCTCGGCGGCACCGGCGCCATTTCCGCCGCGGCCCATGTTCACCCGGAACGCTTCGTTCAGCTGACGCAGCAGGTCGCCGCCGGCGATCTGGCCGCGGCGCGCAGCAACTTCTATGAGCTGCTGCCGATGATCCACCAGATGTTCAGCTTCCCCAATCCGGCGCCGGTCAAGACGGTGCTGGCCCAGCAGGGGCTTATCGCCAACGAGCTGCGCTCGCCGATGCAGGTGGCGCCGCAGGCGCTGCAGCAGCAGATCGCCGCAACGCTGGCGCAGCTGCAGCCCGCCGAGGCGATCATCGGTTAAATTTGTTAGCTAAGCCGCTGTAATTTTTGCGCTATGGGACTACGATGAGAGGTTAAGCATGCCCGTCATTCGTCATCAACAAGGAGCTTCCGATGAAACTGTTCTATAAAGCCGGCGCCTGTTCGCTGTCCCCGCATATCGTGCTGCGTGAGGCAGGGCTGGATTTTACGGCGGAGAAGGTCGACCTGGCGCAGAAGAAAACCGAGAGCGGCGCCGATTACCTCACCATCAACCCCAAGGGACAGGTACCGGCGCTGCAGCTGGATGACGGCAGCCTGCTGACCGAGGGCGTGGCGATCGTGCAATACCTGGCGGATCGCGTGCCGGACCGCAACCTGATCCCGGCGGCGGGCACCCTGTCGCGCTACCACGCGATCGAATGGCTGAACTACATCGCCACCGAGCTGCACAAAGGATTCAGCCCGCTGTTCAACCCGAAAACGCCCGAGGAATATAAAACCATCGCGCGCGCCAAGCTGGAGCAGCAGTTCAGCTATCTGGATTCGGTGCTGGCGAAGCAGCATTTCCTGTTGGGAAGCCGTTTCAGCGTGGCTGACGCCTACCTGTTCACCGTGTTGCGTTGGGCGTTTGCCCTGCAGTTCGACGTGCGCAAGCACGCCCATCTGGCGGCCTGGTTCGATCGCGTTGCGGCGCGCCCGGCGGTAGATGCGGCGCTGAACGCCGAAGGATTGAAGTAAACATCGGGCCCCGGCGACTGTCGCCGGGGCCGAATGCCACTTACAGTTTGACCGCTTTGAACTCGCTGCGCGGCTGCACGATCCGATCCTGCGCCGCCACCACCTGCAGTTCGTACTCGCCCATCTCCTGCGTGGTCAGCATCACCTCATACACGGCGGCGGTGACGTGCTCCAGCGCTTTATCCAGCGCCTCGCCCTTCAGCAGATCCACCAGCAGCAGACCGCTGGTCAAATCGCCGACGCCGACCGGCTGACGCGCGCCGAAGTCCACCAGCGGCCGGCTGATGTGCCAGGCCTCGTCCGCCGTCACCAGCAGCATTTCGAAACAGTCGGCGTGATAGCCGGCGCGGGCCAGGTGCTTGACCAGCACCAGCCGCGGCCCTTTGGCGATCAGCGCGCGGGCGGCCTGCACCGCATCGGCCACGTCGGCGACGGCCATCTGGCTCAGCATCTCCAACTCCAGCAGGTTCGGCGCCATCATGTCGCTGCACGGCAGCGCCTGGCGGCAGTGAAACTCGGCCACGCCCGGCGCCACGATGCAGCCCTTTTCCGGATGCCCCATCACCGGATCGCAGAAATACCAGGCATTCGGGTTCGCCTGCTTAACCTGACGCACGATCTCCAGAATATGGTCACCCTGCTCCGGCGAACCGATATAGCCACTCAACACCGCATCACAGCATTTCAGCTGATCGATATTGGCGATGCCCTGCGCGATCTCGGTCAGGTGGCTGGCCGGCATGACGCAGCCGGTCCACTGACCGTATTGCGTATGGTTGGAGAACTGCACCGTGTTTAGCGGCCAGACGTTGACGCCCATGCGGCGCATCGGGAACTCCGCCGCACTGTTGCCGGCGTGACCAAACACCACGTGCGACTGGATAGAAAGAATGTTTTTCATCGGAACAACTGACCTCGCCATGCCGTGTGCATCAGCCCGCGGCGAAATGAAAATGGGTGCACAACGCGAAAACGTCATGCCGGCGCTGTTAAAAACAAGAAATGAGAGGAATTTTTATGCTTTCGACGGCGGCATATTGTAGCGAAAGCCGTCCTGCAGAAAAAGCAAAGATCGCCCGCTATCGGCACTTGGCGTCACGTTCGCCACAATGACTTTTTCATCGGGCATGTTGAATTTAGGGGATTTTGGTCTGTACTTGTGTAGCTATATTTCTTTGATCATACCTTTGGGGAAAATGAACATGCTGGACTTACAAAAAGACGTTGCCCTGCTTTTTTACGCGACGCTAGGAAAAAAAGCCGATGATAACGCCTTAACTTACTATGCCACCCAACTGCAGAAAGGTGTGTGTACGCTGGATGAGTTAGCCAATATCTTTATCAACTCACCTGATGGTCACCGCCGATACGACGGCCTTAGTACCGATGCCCAACTCAAATATCTCTATCAAAATATCAGCGGCACCGCCCCATCTCAAGCCACATTGATGACATTGACCGCTCAGGTTAATGAGGGGAAATCGTTAGGACAGATAGCCCAAGAGCTCGCGACAAATATCAGGTCCTATTCCGGCGCTCAGAGCGGCAGCCTACAGCAGCAATATGCAGAACATATCATCAACACCACGCTTTATAACGGTTCTACACAGTTTGATACGCATTCGTCAGCAGCCGCCGATGTGCAAGGCATTTACTACCTCCTCGGCAGCACCATCAATGCAACCGCCGTCAATTATTGGAGCGGCGCCCTCGCAAATGGCAGCCTCACTGCAGCTCGTCTCGCTACTTATATCGCCACGGAAAAGCATGATACGAAATCGTTGAACAATGAGGATTTTGTAAAAAAAATCTATTTTGAAGCTTTTGGCACTCAGGCTGACACGAGCAGCATTCAATACTATGTCACCGGTTTGAACAACCATTCGGAAACTCGCGGTGATGTCATCATGCGCCTTATCGAAAACATCCGCAGCGATACGCTTCATGCACATGCCAAACAGAATTTCCTTACCGCAACGCATGTCTATGCACCTGGCGAATTGCCCGACTCCCGCTACGTGGAAACGGTAATGTCCATGTATCTGACGATCGCTAACATAACCGCGACCGCCTCCGCTATCGATACCTACAGCAAATACCTTGCCAGCGGAAAATCGGCGGGCGCGCTGCTGAAGATGCTCGCCACATCACCTTTATTCAGCGACGCCGGCAATTATGAAAAAATCTTTGCGACGCTATACCACGAGACGCTCAGCGAATCCATGTCGCGGGCTCTGCTGCTCAAGGCCGGCAACGACCATTATGTGGCCAGCGCGCTGGTTTTAGATGCCTTCCGCAACGGTGAGTATCCTATCGACAGTAACAATGCCCCCAACCCGACGTTAGTCGCAAACTATCTCGCCACTATCGCCTCAACATTGGGTTATAAAACAACGGCTGAGCTCAATATCACCGCTGATGGCACCTTGACGGGGACGGTGAATACCGGCAGCGAACATGTTTTAAGCAACGCCGAGCTAGCCGTTCTGGTTAACGTATCCCTCAACGTCGATGCACCGATTGGCGTCAGTTTTGATCATTCCCCCCATCTTCGTGAAGTGGTATTGCAGGGAGGAATGCCAACCAACGACGTCACTTTATCCACCCTGAAAAACAAGTCATTCGCTTTACGCGTGAATCTTGACGATAAGCCCTGGTTCCAGAGCCAGGACAAAATCGTGTTTGGCGCAGAGAAAGACACCGTGGTTATTACGGACAGTTATCATATTGCCACCGGCAAACTCCATATCGATTTTGGCGATGGCGGTGCTAACCTAGTCTGGGGCGGCAACGGCCTCAATAATGGCACCAACAAAGTCAGCGCCAGCTTCACCGCTCAAAACGGCGTTGCTGCCGACGGCATACTCTCTGCCAATCTAATTGTGAAGAATATTTTGCTGACAACCGCCGCCGACGGCAGTATCAGCGGCCAAATACAGAGCAATGTCAATCAATTCCTCTACTTCCCCCTGCTCGAGCTCGCTGGGTACCGAGGAACCGGGGATATTTATCTGGATGGGAAATGGGTAGCCACCGAGGGCGCAAACGTCTTCGACTACGGCGTCATTTATCAAGCAGCCAGCGTTCACAATGCACAGTACACCGTGACTAACCTGCAACAGGATTCGCATGCGCAAAAGAGCCCCGACAATCAACGTTGGACCGGTGTCGATGGCTTCACCCTCTCCGGCTTTGCTGATAACGTGCGCGTCATCAACCTTTCCCTGGATCACTTGCCCTACCTATCCGTGACAGGCAATGCGGGAGCCCAAAGCAAATTAAGCCTCGAAATGGCTCCCGACACGGCCGCTGCGACTGACTATGTACGCTGGGGGGTGAATATTGGCAATGCGGCAATTGAGAATATCAATGCCGGTACGCTCAACTTTGTCAGCCACTTCGCCGGCCAACAACCGCATGAAGAATTGCGGTTATATTCCAGCGGCTCTCAGTTAAATACCGTGTCGCTGTCAGGTGCCGACAGTCATCTCTCAATGATTTACCTTAGCGGAGTCAGCAAACTCAATGTCACCGTACAAGCGGATTTCGGCGATAGCCTCAACAACATTGTCATTGAACCCATTATCGATCCGTTAGGCGAAGGTATTCCCCGCATTGAGGTTAATCTGACCATGGAGAAAGGCGGCAGTGGCGGAGGTGAATTCTACAAGCTGCTTTCCTCGCTCAGTAATCACAGCGTATTCGACGGCATTATCAGCTCACTCGCGGGTAACCAAATCAACATTGGGTACACCAATAGCCAGACGCTGAATGTTATGGGCAATACCACGCTCAATGATTTGAAAATGGCACGGGAGTCTATACACGACACTAAAATCAATTTTGCACATAGCTCCATCGACAGCATGGTCACTATCAATGCGCTTTCGTCAACAGATACCATCACAGCAGGTAACGCCGGCCAGCAATGGGTGTTTAACTCGGGGAAAACGGGCAACATCGCCGTATACGGAAGCGTAACCAAAATGGCCGATCTGAATACGCTCTTCGGTTCTCTATCGGTTGGCGGGAATACTCAGGCGCATGATGTCTTTGCACAGGCGCTGGCTAAAGTCACTTCCGGCAGCAGCGACGGACAACTACAAGAGGTGGGAGTGATAAAATTGGGTGCCAACGCCTACGTGATTGTCGATAGCAATCATAACCAGAAGTTCGACAATCAAGACATCATTTTCTCATTGGGAAATAAGGACGTTTACGACATAGCGGCTAACTTGCACTATCAGGCACCCGACATAACGATAAACGGCAACGCGCACGCGATTGCGGCGTCAGAGGCCCTGTTCTAAGATCTTGCTTTGCTGAAATAACAAAAGCCCAGAGGTTATTACCTCCGGGCTTTTTATTTTATACCCCTCGCTATCGCGCGGAAATTACTGCCAATCCACCAGGCAGTAGTGTTTCTTGCCGCGACGCAGCAGCGTGTAGCGGCCGAACAGACGGTCTGAATCGCTGAAGCGGTATTCGGCATCGGACTGCTTCTCGCCGTTGATGGTCACCGCGTTGGAACCGATCATGGTGCGCGCCTGGCCGCGTGACGGCACCAGTTCGGCATTCACCAACGCCTGCTGCAGATCGGCGTCGCCATCCAGTTTGATGGTCGGCATGCCGTCCTGCGCCAGCTGGGCGAAGTCCGCTTCGGTCATGTCGTGCAGCGCGCCGGAGAACAGGCTCTGGGTGATGCGCTTCGCGGCCGCCAGGCCTTCCGCACCGTGCACCATGCCGGTCACTTCTTCCGCCAGCACGTACTGGGCGCGTGGCGCCTTGCCGCTGTTCTTGTCTTCTTCTTCCAGCGCGTTGATGTCTTCCAGGCTCATGAAGGTGAAGAACTTCAGGAAGCGGTAGACGTCGGCATCGGCGGTGTTGATCCAGAACTGGTAGAACTTGTACGGGCTGGTTTTTTCCGGCGCCAGCCAGACCGCGCCGCCTTCGGTTTTGCCGAACTTGGTGCCGTCTGCTTTGGTGATCAACGGCACGGTCAGACCGAACACCTGCTTCTGGTGCTGGCGACGCGTCAGATCGATACCCGAGGTGATGTTGCCCCACTGATCGGAACCGCCGATCTGCAGCTCCACCTGGTGGCGGTTGTACAGCTCGGAGAAATCGAAGCCCTGCAGCAGGTTATAGGAAAACTCGGTGAAGGAGATGCCGGAGTCGTCGCGATTCAGGCGCTGCTTAACCGCTTCCTTATTGATCATCTGGTTGACGGAGAAGTGCTT
Source organism: Serratia sp. CY84636 (assembly GCF_052166245.1). Taxonomy (NCBI): domain Bacteria; kingdom Pseudomonadati; phylum Pseudomonadota; class Gammaproteobacteria; order Enterobacterales; family Yersiniaceae; genus Serratia; species Serratia sp. CY84636. Next base: position 519,368 of record NZ_JBJNOX010000002.1, on the reverse strand, counting down.
GCCGATGTCACGCAGGAAGGTCAGCACGTTCATGCCGCCGAACCAGTCGTAGTTGTTGGCCGCGATGGCGCTGTTGCTGCCGCAGTCGAAATCGAGGAACGGAGAAACCTGCTTGCGGATCTTCTCGACCCACTCGTTCACCGTATCGGTGGTGTTCAGCTTGCGCTCCGCCGCTTTGAAGCTCGGATCGCCGATGAGGCCGGTGGCGCCGCCCACCAGTGCGACCGGCTTGTGGCCGGCCAGCTGGAAGCGCTTCAGGCACAACAGAGGAACCAGATGGCCCAAATGCAAGCTGTCAGCGGTCGGATCGAAACCGCAATACAGTGCAATTGGCCCTTGCGCCAGTCGCTCCGCTAACGCTTCCTCATCCGTAACCTGGGCAACGAGGCCCCGCTCTTGCAGTTGTTTAATCAAGTTGCTGCTTGCCATCAATGACTCCATGTATAAACGAATGCACCTTTGCCGGTACACGGCCTTTCGCCCAGTGGCGAAATAAAAAATTCAGGGTAGCGCATAGAATAAAGCGCCGGCGGCGTCAGCACCAGCGCTTAGAGGGGATTTTCCGTCTTCAGGGTGCCAGTCGGTCAATTTTCCAGTCATTCCCGTCCCGCTGATACAGGAAACGGTCATGCAGGCGATGGGCGCCGCCCTGCCAGAACTCGACGGAGTCGAATTTCACGCGGAATCCGCCCCAGAAACTCGGCAACGGCACCTCGCCCTGCTGGAACTTCTGCTTCAGCTCGAGGAATTTGCTTTCCAGCACGCCGCGCGCGGAAATGCGCGACGATTGCTGCGACACCCAGGCGCCGATCTGGCTGTCTTTCGGGCGACTGTTGAAATACTTCAGCACGTCGAGGGTCGACAGACGCTCCACCTGGCCGAGGAAAATCACCTGACGATCGAGCATGTGCCAGGGGAACAGCAGGCTGATATGCGGGTTGTGCGCCAGCTGCTGCGCCTTGCGGCTGCCGAGGTTGGTGTAGAACACCAGCCCCTGCTCATCGAAATGCTTGAGCAGCACGATGCGTTGATAAGGCTGGCCGTGTTCGTCGACGGTCGCGACGCACATGGCGGTAGGATCGGCCAGGCGGGCTTCGCAGGCCTGTTTCAGCCAACGCTCGAACAGCTCGAGTGGGTTGGCGGTCAGATCGTTGCGGCGCAGGCCGCCTCGGGTGTATTCACGGCGCAGGTCCGCAACATCAAACTCATTCTTTTCAATCATCTGGGTTATCGACCAACTGAAAAATCCGTCGTTACATTCTGCGCCTGCGGCGCCAGGAACTCAATCGCTCCGACGCCGCCGCCGACCGTCACTCCGTCAACACGCAGTCGCTCATGACTACCTTGCCGTTGCGCTCAAGATAGGCGTTACGGTCTTTCGACCAAAAAGTGTATTTGCCGTCGCTGTATTTGGCACCGGTCAGCGCCAGCACCTGCTTGAGATGCAGCTGTTCGCCATCCATCAGCAGGCTGACTTCGCTCGCCTTGCCGTCGAGCGCCACCGTCAGCGGCGTAGTGCCGCACTGGTAGTGCATCGTCTGGCTGCTTTGCGGCAGGATGTAGCTGCAGCCGGACAGCGCCAGCGCGCCGGCGACGAAAATGACTTTTTTCATGCTGTTGCTCCTTAGAAAAATCCTTCACAGGCTATCCTAACAGAGCTAACGGGCCCCCAATGGCAAAACCGGATAAATCCCACCCAACACCGTTTCACGGCTGGCGCCGGTCACCGAAGGCAGGTTGCCGGCCTGGCCGGACAGCGTGCGAAACGCCAGCCAGGCGAAGGCCAGCGCCTCCATGTCGTCGCCGCTGACGCCGAAATCGTCGGTCAGCCCGACCTCCGTCCCCGGCAGCAGCGCAGACAGGCGCGCCATCAGCAGCACGTTGCGCGCCCCGCCGCCGCACACCAGCAGGCGCTCGCACCCGCCGGCCAGCAGCACCTGTTCGCTTATGCTGACGGCGGTCAGTTCCGTGAGCGTGGCCTGCACGTCGACCGGCGCCATCGCCGGCAATCCGGCCAGCTGCCGCTCCAGCCAGGCGATATTGAAATACTCGCGGCCGGTGCTTTTCGGCGCCGGCAGCGCAAAGTAAGGATCCGCCAGCATCTGCTGCAACAGCGGTAAACAAACCCGCCCCTGCATGGCCCAGCCGCCGTCCTGATCGTAAGGCTGCGCACGGTGGCGCCACACCCAGGCGTCCATCAGCATGTTGCCCGGCCCGGTATCGAAACCGCGCACCGGCGTACCGGGCAACAGCAGAGAAAGGTTGGCGATGCCGCCGACGTTCAGCACCATGCGCCTCTCGACGGGATGCCCCAGCAACGCCTGATGAAACGCTGGCACCAGCGGCGCGCCCTGCCCGCCGTAGGCCATGTCGCGCCGGCGGAAATCGCCGACGGTGGTGATATTGGTCAGCGCGGCGATGCGGTTGTTATCGCCGAACTGCATCGAGAAACGCGCGTCGCCTTCCGGTTCGTGCCACACCGTCTGGCCGTGGCAACCGATGGCGGTGATCTGCTCAGCGTCGATGCCGGTTTGCTTCAGCAAGCCGAGCACCGCCTCGCCGAACAGCGTGCCCAGTTGAGCGTCCAGCCGGCCGACGGCCGCCAACGTGGTCTGCTGCCCCTGGCACATGCCCAGAATCTCTTTTTTCAGCGCCATCGGCATCGGATGGCTATAGCTGGCCTGCTGCGCCACCATGCGATCGTCGATCGCGGCCAATACCACATCGATTCCGTCCAGACTGGTGCCGGACATGACGCCTATATAGCGGCCTGACTTCATAGCAACATCCTCTAACCCGCGCGGTAAGCAAATTTTATCCTGACAAATAAACCAGAATTGCCGGATTAACGCCATGAATTATGATGCTTTTTTTACAGGCCGTGAGCCAGACACCGCCTCCCGGAGCCGCTGTGGCACATGTAATGTGTTAAACCGTGCCATAACAGGCAACGGAATGTCGCCAAGGCTGTCATAAAGGTAAACCGCGGTTTATTATTGGTTGAACAGAGAAAAGTTAAGCTGCGTGCAGCGATGGAGCATGGCGGTGTGTCAACTTTCAGCCATACTTTGTCTATCATTTTCACTGAATCTTGCCTGGAGAGCATTGCCAGGTTATGGACTACTACCATCAGGAGTTTTGTATGATCAAGCGTCTTCTCGTCGTTGCCGTCGCCGCCGTTACGCTGGCCGGCTGTGCCAATGAATCCATGTCCGGCGATGTCTACTCGTCCTCGCAGGCCAAGCAGGTGCAGAACGTCACCTACGGGACGCTGGTTTCCGTGCGTCCGGTTAAAATCCAGGGCGGCGAAGGCTCCAACGCCTTGGGGATGATCGGCGGCGCAGTGATTGGCGGCCTGTTGGGTAACACCGTAGGCGGCGGCACCGGCCGTACGCTGGCTACCGCGGCGGGCGCCATCGCCGGCGGCGCGGCGGGCAACAGCATCGGTGAAGTGGCCGGCCGTACCTCAGGCTACGAGCTGGAAATCAAAACCGACCAGAAAGAGAACATCGTGGTGGTACAGAAAGCGGGCGACACCAAGTTCAGCCCAGGCCAGCGCGTGCGCATGGCGCGCATGGGCGACACCATCACCGTCTCTCCGCTGTAAGTCAGTCGGCGACAAACGGCAAACCGGAGGCAATCGCCTCCGGTTTTATTTCTGATGCTGTGAAACTGTAATCGTAGAAAATAAGAATATTATTATTTGTTCTGCAGTTCGGTGATATTTTGTTCTAACTTGCCAATCAGCCCTACCAACAGATGCACTTCGTCGGCGGTAATGCCGCTTAAAATCTCACTGCGTGTCGACGTGATCACACTGTCCACTTCCCTGATGATCGGATCGGCCGCGTCGGTCAGCTTGATGCGCTTCGCGCGGCGATCGTTGGCACAGGTGTGGCGCGTGATCAGCCCCTTCTCCTCCAGTTGGTCCAGCGTGCGAACCAGTGATGGTTGCTCGATACCGATCGCCTTGGCCAGCTGGATTTGCGACTGCTCCGGCGGCAAGCGATTGATATTGTGCAAAGTGACCCAGTGCGTTTGGGTCAGCTCCAACGGCTTGAGCCGATGATCGATGAGCGCGCGCCAAACACGAACTAATCGTGCTAAATCTGAACCTAATGTTGACTCCACTTCCCCCTCCTTATAATTAGCATGCTAACATTACCTCCCAGAGTTTAGACTATTTTGGGTAACTCACATTAAAAACACAAATGTATATAATGTATATTGTGGAAATAGCCACTATTTTTAGCCGCTATTGTTTAATCGTTATGCAAATATTCAACATATTCACCCTTAGGGATTGTTAATGTGAATACATCATGGTTACACACCTCATCCCCCTTACCCGATTTGGTCCTGGGGGCATCGCTTTATTTTCCACCTATATTTAAAGCTTTTTTACTAGGACTGGTCTTATGGCTGCTGATTCATCAGTTGCTGAGAGACTGGATGTATTCCGGTGAAATCTGGCACCCCATGTTGATGGACCTGTCCATTTTCGTTCTGACCGTCAGCGGTTCCTTATGGATTTTAGCGAGTTGGTAACCCATGCAGCATAAAACATTAAAATACTTCTCTACGGTGATCGTCTGCGCCATTGCCGTCTGCGCCGGTTGGTGGCTCTGGAATTATTATATGCAATCCCCATGGACCCGTGATGGAAAAGTGCGCGCCGAACTCGTCAATATCACCCCTGAAGTCTCTGGAAGATTAGAGAAAATAAGCGCGAATGACAATCAGTTCGTACCTGCGGGAAGTCTGATTTTTACCCTCGACCCGGTGCCCTACCAGATCGCGCTGGACAATGCTGAGGCCGCGGTGGCAAAAGCGCAATCCGATCTGGCCAAGGCAGACCACGAGGCCGCCCGCCGCCGCGGTTTGCCGCGTAACGTTATTTCCGCTGAAGATTTGGACGCGTCCAATTTAGCCGCTCAGGCAATGAAGGCCGCCTATAAAGCCGCCCTGGCCAACCTGGAACAGGCCAAATGGAATTTGAGCAAAACCAAAATTTACGCGCCAACCGACGGCTATATCACCAATCTGCAGGCACGGGTCGGGAACTACGCCAACGCCGGCACGCCGCTGGTGGCGTTGGTGGATGTACATTCGTTTTATGTACTCGGTTATTTCGAAGAAACCAAGCTGAAGCATATAAAAGAAGGCAATAAAGCGGACATCGTTTTATATAACGGCAACACGCCGCTGCAGGGGGAAGTAGAGAGCATCGGCCGCGCCATTTACGATCAGAGCGTCGACAGCAGCAACGATCTATTAATGGACGTTAAGCCTAATGTTCCCTGGGTGCGTTTGGCTCAGCGCGTGCCGGTACGGATAAAATTGCTCAACGTGCCCGCCGATTTGACGCTGGTCGCCGGCACCACCTGCACCATTTCGATTCATCAGCGGAACTAAAGTGTGAACCTGCCTTTTTTGGAGTGGAGCCGCACCCCCTGGGGTAAGGCGACCGGCGGCCAATGGCGCTATGCGCTGCGCAATTCGCTGGCGATGTGTCTCGCGCTGTGGGTAGCGTTCGTGCTCGAGCTCGACGAGCCCTCTTGGGCGCTCACCTCCGCCGCAGTGGTGAGTTTCCCCACCGTCGGCGGCGTGATCAGCAAAAGCATCGGCCGCATCTTCGGCAGCCTGATGGGTGCCGCCGCGTCGGTGGCGATCGCCGGCCACTGTCTGAACGATCCCTGGCTGTTTACGCTTTTCATCGCCGCGTGGATCGGGCTGTGCACCTATATCTCCAACCATTACCAAAACAACGTCTCTTACGCGTTCGCACTGGCGGGCTATACCGCCGCCATCATCGCCTTCGGCACGGTCAACGTCACCGATACCCAGCAGATTTTCGATATCGCGCAGGCGCGGGTTTGCGAAGTGATCACCGGCATTCTGTGCGGCGGATTGATGATGATGATCCTGCCCAGTACCTCCGACGGCGAAGCGCTGCTGACTTCGCTGCGGCGCATGCAGCTACGCCTGTTGGAGCACGCCGCCATGCTGTGGCAGCCGGAGATCACCGCCCAGATGCGCACCTCGCACGAAGGGGTCATCGGCCAGATCCTGACCTTGAACCTGCTGCGTATTCAGGCGTTCTGGAGCCACTACCGGCTGCGGCGGCAAAATAACCTGCTCAACTATCTGCTGCACCAGCAGCTGCGCATTACCAGCGTTATCTCCAGCCTGCGCCGCATGCTGCTGAACTGGCCGGATCGCCCCGCCAATCTGATGCCGGTGCTGACGCAACTGCTGGACGAGCTGCGCGATCCCGCCACCGACAAATACCGTTTGGCGTGCCTGCTTCAGCAGATCGCGCCGCAAGAGCCTACGGACTACCGCCATCGCGCCTTCTGGCTGCGCCTGCGCCATTTCTGCTGGCTTTACCTGCGCTGCAACCGCTGGCTGCAGCGGCTGGAGAGCGCCACGGCGGTCAGCGACCTCCAGCCGCCGCGCGTCACCTCGCTGGCACGTCATACCGACAGCTACGAAGCCGCCTACAACGGCCTGCGCACCTTTTTGTGCATCGTGATCGGCTGCGCCTATTGGATCAACACGCAGTGGGACGCCGGCAGCGCGGCGCTGACGCTCACCGCCATCAGCTGCGTGCTCTACTCCTCGACGCCTTCACCGATCAACAGCGTCAGCACCTTGCTCAAGGCGGTGCTGCTGCTCTCGGTCGTCTGCTTCGTAGTAAAATTCGGTTTGATGATCCAGATTGACGACTTCTGGGTGTTCTGCGCCTTCCTGTTTCCGATCCTGGTGACCATGCAAATGCTCAAGCTGCAGAATCCGCCTTATGCCGCGCTTTGGGGGCAGCTGATCGTCTTTATGGGGTCGTTCCTGACCGTCAGCAACCCGCCGAGCTATGACTACCAGTCCTTCATCAATGACAACATCGCTAAAGTCGTCGGCGTGCTGCTGGCCGGGCTGGCGTTTCAGATCCTGCGCCCCAGCTCGGACAAACGCAAAAGCCGCCGCATTATCCGCGCGCTGCGGCGCGATTTTATCGATCAGTTGAGCAAAAGGCCGCAGCAGAGCGAAAGCCAGTTCGAATCGCTGATCTACCATCGCATCAGCCAGCTCAATCAAAGTCAGGATCAGGAAGCGCGCACCTGGCTGCTGCGCTGGGGCGTGGTGCTGCTCAACTGCAGCCATATCGTCTGGCAGCTGCGCGACTGGCAAACCCGTTCCGATCCGCTGTCGGCGGTGCGCGATGTCTGCATCCACTGCCTGCGCGGTATCATGACGGAGAAAGGCGTGCAGCACAGTTCGCTTGACGCCACGCTGCAGGAGCTGCTGCGCATGAGCAACGCGCTGGCGCACCACCCGGAACAGGCGGCGCGCGATTTGGCCGGTCTGATTTGGCGGCTCTACTGCTCGCTGCAGCAGTTGCAGCAGGCGATGGGCCAGCCCGCCACCGCGCCGGCCGTTAGCGGAGGGTGATCACTTGATCACCCCGCAGGCGAAACGCTCACCGCCGCCGCCGAGCGGCAGTGGGTGATCCGAGTGGTTATCGCCGCCGGCGTGCACCATCAGTGCCTTGCCCTCAATTTCACTGATTTTTTTCAGCCGCGGCGCCAACACCGGGTCGTTCGCCATGCCGTCGGCGGTCACATAGATGGCAGGCAAGTCGCCCAGATGCCCGTCGGCATACGGCCCGAGGTGCTTCCCGGTCTTTTGCGGATCAAAATGCCCGCCGGCCGCCAGCGCCGCCACCGCTTTGCCGTCCTTCATCCCCGGCTCACAGCTGCCTTTTTCATGCACGTGGAAGCCATGAACCCCGGCCGGCAACGCTTTCAGGCTCGGCGTGAACAGCAAGCCATACGGCGTTTCGCTGATGACCACCTTGCCGATATCCTGACCGATCCCCTGCCCGGTCACCAGGTGCATCTCGACGTCGGTTGTCGCCGCCTGAGCCGCGCCACACGCCATCAGGCCAAGTGCTGCATACCAATAACGTTTCATCAATCAGTCTCCTTAATGTCTCTGCTGAGCTTTCAGTATAGGAGAGCCGGCGCAGGCACTGTTAACCAACGCACAATCTCGCCAATTTGATTCGCACACCTAATATTTAGGGCTAATACTATTTCTACCGATGTTGGTCCTCTGACCAGCTGTCGTTCGGCTAACGTTGTTTCCCTGTTTCCACCGCCGACGCATGAGAGTTCACTCCCCGGCCAGGCGGCATAATTCATAAGGAACTGATATGGGCATCTTTAGCTATAAGGATTTGGACGAAAACGCGTCGAAAACGCTGTTTTCCGACGCCTTGGCCATCTCTACCTACGCTTACCACAATATCGATAACGGCTTCGACGAAGGCTACCACCAGACCGGTTTCGGGCTGGGCCTGCCGCTGACGCTGATCACCGCGCTCATCGGCAGCACCCAATCGCAGGGCGGCCTGCCCGGCCTTCCCTGGAACCCCGACTCAGAACAGGCCGCGCAGGAGGCGGTGAACAATGCCGGCTGGTCGGTCATCAGCGCCGCGCAGCTGGGTTACGCCGGCAAAACCGATGCACGCGGCACCTACTACGGTGAGACCGCCGGTTACACCACCGCTCAGGCCGAGGTGCTGGGCAAATATGACAGCGAAGGCAATCTCACCGCCATTGGCATCTCATTTCGCGGTACCAGCGGCCCACGCGAGTCGCTGATCGGCGATACCATTGGCGATGTGATTAACGATCTGCTGGCCGGTTTCGGGCCGAAAGGCTACGCTGACGGCTACGCGCTGAACGCCTTCGGCAATCTGCTGGGCGAGGTAGCGAAGTTCGCGCAGGCGCACGGGCTGAGCGGCGAGGACGTGGTGGTCAGCGGCCACAGCCTCGGCGGGCTGGCGGTCAACAGCATGGCCGCGCAGAGCGACGCCAACTGGGGCGGCTTCTACGCGCAATCCAACTATGTTGCCTTCGCCTCGCCGACCCAGTACGAAGCCGGCGGCAAGGTGATCAACATCGGCTACGAAAACGATCCGGTGTTTCGTGCGCTCGATGGCACCTCGCTAACCCTGCCGTCACTGGGCGTCCACGATGCGCCGCACGCCTCCGCCACCAACAATATCGTCAACTTCAACGACCATTACGCGTCGGACGCCTGGAACCTGCTGCCGTTTTCCATTCTCAACATTCCGACCTGGCTGTCGCACCTGCCGTTCTTCTATCAGGACGGGCTGATGCGGGTGCTGAACTCCGAGTTTTATTCGCTGACCGACAAGGACTCGACCATCATCGTCTCCAACCTGTCGAACGTGACGCGCGGCAATACCTGGGTGGAAGACCTGAACCGCAACGCGGAGACGCACAGCGGGCCGACGTTTATCATCGGCAGCGACGGCAATGATTTGATCAAGGGCGGCAAAGGCAACGACTATCTCGAGGGCCGCGACGGCGACGATATCTTCCGCGACGCCGGCGGCTACAACCTGATCGCCGGCGGCAAAGGCCACAATACCTTCGATACCCAACAGGCGCTGAAGAACACCGAGGTCGCCTACGATGGCAATACGCTTTACCTGCGCGACGCCAAAGGCGGCATTACGCTGGCGGACGACATCAGCACCCTGCGCAGCAAAGAAACCTCCTGGTTGATTTTCAACAAAGAGGTGGATCATCAGGTGACCGCGGCCGGATTGAAATCGGATTCGGGCCTCAAAGCCTATGCCGCTGCCACCACCGGCGGCGACGGCGATGACGTCCTGCAGGCTCGCAGCCACGACGCCTGGCTGTTCGGCAACGCCGGCAACGACACGCTGATCGGCCATGCCGGCGGCAACCTGACCTTCGTCGGCGGCAGCGGCGATGACATCCTGAAGGGCGTCGGCAACGGCAATACCTTCCTGTTCAGCGGCGATTTTGGCCGCGACCAACTGTATGGCTTCAACGCCACCGATAAGCTGGTGTTTATCGGCACCGAAGGCGCCAGCGGAAATATCCGCGACTACGCCACGCAGCAAAACGACGATCTGGTGCTGGCCTTCGGCCACAGCCAGGTCACGCTGATCGGCGTCTCGCTCGATCACTTCAACACCGATCAGGTGGTGTTGGCCTAAGGATCGGCGTAAAAAAAGCCGGGCGCTGTCGCCGCCCGGCTTTCCTCTTTTTTGCTCCGCCTTAAGGCACGTCATACCCCAGCGCCGCCTTGCGAATGCGGAACCACTGCTGGCGGTTCAGTACCAGCTTCTGCGCCTTCAGCGCCGAGCGCACCCGCTCAATCTTGCCGGAGCCAATAATCGGCAGCGGCGACGACGGCAGACGCATCACCCAGGCGTACACCACCTGTTCAATGGTATCGGCGCCGATCTCTTGCGCCACCCGCTGTAGCTCGTCGCGCAGCGGCTGGAACTCGGCGTCGTTGAACAGGCGCCCGCCCCCCAGGCAGGACCAGGCCATCGGCTTGATGCGCAGTTGCTGGCACTGGTCGAGCGTGCCGTCGAGAATGGCCGGCTGGTGAATCGGCGAGATCTCCACCTGGTTGGTCGCCAGCGTGAACGGCAGGCGCGACTGCAATAGCTGGAACTGCGCGGGCGTAAAGTTGGAAACGCCGAAATGGCGCACCTTGCCGCTTTTATGCAGCGCGACGAAGGCTTCAGCCACGTCGTCGGCATCCATCAACGGATCCGGCCGGTGGATCAGCAGCAGATCGAGGTAGTCGGTATGCAGATGGCGCAGCGATTGTTCCGCGCTCTGTACGATATGGTCACGGTCAGTGATGTAATGGCCGATCGGGTTGCCGGGCTTGGCGGTGGTGGCGATGCCGCACTTGGTCACCAGCTCCAGCGACTGGCGCAGCGCCGGCTTCAGGCGCAGCGCGTCGCCGAACGCCTGTTCGCAGGCGTAACCCCCGTAGATATCCGCGTGGTCGGCGGTGGTGACGCCCAGTTCAACATGCTGTTCGATGAACGTCAGCAGCTGCTGCGGCGACATGCCCCATTCCATCAACCGCCAGTAACCGCAAATCATGCGGGAAAATTCAGGCCCCTGCGGCGCGAGACGTATACGTTCTACCATTGCGAAAACCTCATGACATTAGTTGTCAGCCAGCATACACAAGCCGGTGAGGCACAGGGAAGCGGTAAGCCACACGAACGTGCGGCAGATCAGGAAAGGTTAAAACAGCGACGGCTGTTCCGGCAGCGGCTCGTCGGGCGCTTTATTGGCGCGTTGCAGGCGCAGGAAGCGTTGACGGCAAAGGCGCAGCACCTCGCGCTTCTGCACGTCGCTCATGCTCATCCAGCCGAAGCGCTCCTCGCGGCTGCGCAGGCAGCCACGGCAGAATCCGCGGTCGTCGGCCTGACAAATGCCGCGACACGGGCTGGGGATGTCGAAAAATTCAAGCTGCTGCGCCACGGGGCCTCCTGCGTTCTCTTGCTAATTGAAGACGCCATCGCCGCCGCTGGCAAGTCCCTTTTCGCCATTGCGGCGAAAATAGTCGCGCAAATAACGCAGCGCCTGGCGGCTTTTCTCCGGCACGTTACGCTCGAGCGTCAGCGCGTGCAGCCGCAGCGGCGCCGGCCGCCACTCCGGCAACAGCAGCAACAGCTCGCCACGCTGAAGCTCGTCGCCAATTTCATACAGCGGCTGAATGGAAATGCCCAGCCCGGCGCGGGTAAAGGCGCGCATCACGTTCATGCTCTCGCTGACGATCTGCCCTTCCGCCAGCCGCAGCTTAACCTGCTGGCCGGACTGGTGCAGCAGGTCCAGATGGGCCCCGCTGTAGCCGCTGGAGATCCAGCGGTGCTGCACCAAATCCTGCGGTTTTTCCGGCACCCCATGCTGGCTGAGATAACGCGGTGCGGCGCACAGCACCATCGGCCATGCCGTCAGCGGGTGCGCGATCATATTAGCGTCCGCCAGCTGCCGGTTGGCCCGCAGCGCAATGTCGACCCGCTGCTCTATCATATCAACGATGCGATCGTCCGCCAGCACCCGCAGCGTCAGCTTGGGATGCGCCTGCAGCAGCGGCGCCAGCGCCTCCGCCAGCGATCGGCCGCCGATGCCGACCGGGGTGGCGATGCGCAGCTCACCCACCAGCGTATCCCGCAGCTCCGCCAGCCGCTGTTCCGCCTGCTGCGCCTGTTGCAGCATCGCCTCGCAGCCGGGGTAAAACGCCGCCCCCGCCTCGGTCAGCGCCAGACGACGGGTGGAGCGGTGCAGCAGCGGCACCCCGAGCGCCTTCTCCAGCGAGCGCATATGCTGGCTGACCGCCGACGGCGTCATGCCCAGCCGCCGCGCCGCGCCGGCCAGCGACCCCTCCGCCACCACGGTGGCGAATATCGCCATTCGATTGAGTTTATCCACGATTATGAAGTTTTACTTAATCAAGAAAGCATGAATATGGCACTAATCACGGCTATTGTTAAGGGCTAGAGTATAAACCACGCAGCAGGCATATCGGCCTGCTTCATGATACTGAACACATCCCCGAAGGAGCATACAGATGAAAGTAGCCATTATTGGAGCAACCGGTTTTGTTGGCCGCCGCGTGGTGGATGAAGCGCTGGCTCGCGGCATTCAGGTGACGGCGATCGCCCGCCAGAACAAAGAGTTGCCGGAGCACGCCAATCTGACCGTCGCACTGGGCGACGTTGCCGATACCGCCTGGCTGGCGGGGCAATTGCGCGGTCAGGATGCGGTGATCAGCGCCTACAACCCCGGCTGGGGCGAAGACAACCTGTATGAAAAGACCGCTCGAGGCGCCCAACAGATCCTCACCGCGGTCGAACAGGCCGGCGTCAAGCGCCTGCTGGTGGTCGGCGGCGCCGGCAGCCTGGAAGTGGCGCCGGGCGTTGAACTGGTGGATACGCCGCAGTTCCCGGAAAATATCCGCCCCGGCGCGCAGGCGGTACGCGATCTGCGCAACAAGCTGCGCAATGAATCGGCGCTCGACTGGACCTATCTCTCGCCGGCTGCCCTGCTGGAACCGGGTAAACGTACCGGTCAGTTCCGCCTCGGCACCACCCAGCTGCTGATGAACGGCGAAGCGCCGGCCAGCATTTCGGTGGAAGATCTGGCGGTCGCCATCGTCGATGAGATTGAAAAACCACAGTTTATTCGCGCGCAGTTCACCGCCGCCTACTAAACTGCCTTATTGCCAGGCCGCCCGGCCTGGCGTTTTCCCTGCGTTCACCGCCGCCAGTATTCTGAATTTCTAAGGTTTTCTTAAGTTTCATCCGGTAGATTTCAAGGCATTATCTCCTCTCAGGATCCAGATTTGGCAATGTGGTTACGTCAACGCTTACAGTGCAACAGCCTCGGTTTTATCCTCGCCACCGCCCTGTTCTTCACTCTGTTTCAAAACGCGTTATTCCTGCACCGCGCCTGGTCGTATATCACCTTCGATAGCGTCCACAGCGTCATTTTCGCCGCCAGCATGCCGGTGGTGATTTTCTGTGCGCTGAATATCATCTTCAGCGTGTTGACCGTGCCCTACCTGCGCAAGCCGCTGATCGTCTTTTTCTTGCTGGGCAGCGCCGCAGCCAACTATTTCATGTACAGCTATGGCGTGGTGATCGACGGCAACATGATGCAGAACGCCTTCGAAACCAATACCCAGGAAGCGACGGCGCTGCTGACGCCGCGCATGGGATTGTGGCTGGCGCTGCTCGGCGTTCTGCCGGCGGTGGCGGTCTGCTTCGCCCATATTCGCCAGACCCGCCCCTGGTGGTATATGGTCGGGCTGCGCGCCGCCAACGTCATGCTGTCGTTGGTGGTGATCCTGATCGTCGCCGCGCTGTTCTACAAAGACTACGCTTCGCTGATCCGCAACAATAAAAGCGTGGTGAAGATGTTGACGCCTTCCAACTTCGTCGCCGGCACGCTCAAATTTACCGAACAGCGCTATTTCACCCGCAATCTGCCGCTGGTAAAAATCGGTGAAGACGCGCGCAAAGGGCCGCTGATCGCCGGGCAGGCCAAGAAAACGCTGGTGATCCTGGTGGTGGGCGAAACCGCCCGCGCCGAAAACTTCTCCCTCGGCGGCTACGAGCGCGAAACCAACCCGCGCCTGAAGCAGGACGACGTGGTCTACTTCAAGAACGCCAGCTCTTGCGGCACCGAGACGGCGATCTCCGTCCCCTGCATGTTCTCCAACATGCCGCGCAGAGAGTACGACGCGACTCAGGCGGCACACCAGGAGGGCATGCTCGACGTGCTGGCGCATGCCGGCGTCAACGTGCTGTGGCGCGATAACGACGGCGGCTGCAAAGGCGCCTGCGACCGGGTGCCGCACATCGACATGACCAAATTGAAACTGCCGCAGGACTGTGACGGCGAAGTTTGCATGGATAACGTGCTGCTGTATAAGCTGAACGACTACATCAATAGCCTGAAAGACGACGGCGTGATCGTGCTGCACCAGATGGGCAGCCACGGCCCGGCTTACTACCGCCGCAGCACGCCAGAATTCCAGACATTTTCGCCGACCTGCAACAGCAATCAGATCCAGGATTGCAGCCATGAACAGCTGGTGAACACCTACGACAACTCGATCTTGTATACCGACGCGATGCTCGATGCCACCATCAAGCTGCTGCAGCAGTATGACGACCGCTTCAATACCGCGCTGGTCTATTTGTCCGATCACGGCGAGTCGCTGGGGGAAAACGGCATGTACCTGCACGGCACGCCTTATGTCTTCGCGCCGAGCCAGCAAACGCACGTGCCTTTCCTGATGTGGATGTCGGCCGACTATCAGCGCAACTTCGGCGTCGATCGCCAATGCCTGAACGCGCTGGCGGAAAAGGACGATGTGTCGCAGGACAACCTGTTCCATACCCTGCTGGGCATGCTGAACGTACAAAGCCGCGAATATCAATCCCGGCTGGATATCCTGCAGCGTTGCCGCAACGCGGCGTAAGCGCTTAACTTCCTCGTGCCGCTGGGGCACAATAGTTCGCAGACAACCGGCGTTTTGTGCGCCGGTTTTTTTATTCCCATTGACCTAGACCAATCGGTCTATTATACTCGGCACCATGATGACCAAATCAACGCATTGCAACGTGGACACACGTGAACATCTGCTCGCCACCGGCGAAACTCTCAGCCTGCGCCTGGGCTTTACTGGCATGGGGCTGAGCGAATTGCTGGCCACTGCGGGCGTGCCGAAAGGCTCGTTCTACCACTATTTCCGCTCGAAGGAAGCCTTCGGCGAAGCGATGCTGCACCGCTATTTCGCGCATTATGATGCAGAAATGCAGGCGCTGTTTGCCGATGAGCACGGCGATGCCCGCCACCAGCTGCTCGGCTATTACGCCCAGGCCATCAGCTACCACTGCCGCAGCGAATGCCATAACGCCTGCCTGGCGGTGAAGCTTTCCGCCGAGGTGAGCGATCTGTCAGAACCGATGCGCCATGCGCTGGAAACGGGCACCGCTCGCGTGATCGGCCACCTGCAGGAGGCCATCGAACGCGGTATCGCCGAGGGCTCGCTGTCGGTGGCCATGAGCCCGGCAGCGACCGCAGAGACGCTGTACTCACTGTGGCTCGGCGCTTCGCTGCGCGCCAAGATCCGCCACTCGCTGGCGCCGTTGACCAGCGCGCTGGAAAGCATCGAGTTGCTGCTGCGCCCGCCGCAACCGTAACGGTAACAATTTCTTTTTATTGAAAAATGCAGTTCGTGGTTTTTTATCGCCCACCACTAGACGACCGGTCTATTAAATACAGGATGCACTATGAAGACTGAAAAATTGCTCTCTCCGCTGAAGGTTGGCGCCATCACCCTGCCCAACCGCGTGTTTATGGCTCCGCTGACGCGTCTGCGCAGCATCGAGCCGGGCGATATTCCTACGCCGCTGATGGCGGAATATTACGCACAGCGCGCCGGCGCGGGCCTGATCGTGACCGAAGCGACGCAGGTTTCCTTCCAGGCGAAAGGCTACGCCGGTGCGCCGGGGTTGCATACGCCGGAGCAGATCGCCGCATGGAAAAACATCACGCAGGCAGTGCATGATAAAAACGGCCATATCGCCGTGCAGCTGTGGCACGTAGGCCGCATCTCCCACGCCAGCCTGCAGCCGGGCGGGCAAGCACCGGTCGCCCCTTCGGCAATCAACGCCGAAACCCGCACCACCGTGCGTGATGAAACCGGCGCCTGGGTGCGCGTACCGACCTCCACGCCGCGCGCGCTGGAAACCAGCGAGATCCCGGGCATCGTCAACGATTTCCGCCAGGCGACCGCCAACGCGCGGGAAGCCGGCTTCGACTTCATCGAACTGCATGCCGCCCACGGTTATCTGCTGCATCAGTTCATGTCGCCGGCCTCCAACCAACGTACCGATCAATACGGCGGCAGCATCGAGAATCGCACCCGCCTGACGCTGGAAGTGGTCGACGCGGCGGTCGCCGAATGGGGTTCTGAACACATCGGCATCCGCATCTCGCCGCTGGGGCCGTTCAACGGGCTGGACAACGGTGAAGATCAGGAAGACGCGGCGCTGTATCTGGTGGAAGAGCTGAACAAGCGCAACATCGCCTACCTGCACATTTCCGAGCCGGACTGGGCCGGCGGCAAGCCGTATTCTGACGCCTTCCGCGACTCGGTGCGCGCCCACTTTAAAGGGGTGATCGTCGGCGCCGGCGCCTACACCGCCGAAAAAGCCGAAGCCTTGATCGAAAAAGGTTTCATCGACGCGGTGGCCTTCGGCCGCAGCTACATCGCCAACCCGGATCTGGTGGAGCGCTTCCGTCAGCACGCGCCGCTGAACGAACCTAAGCCGGAAAGCTTCTACGGCGGCGGCGCCGAAGGGTATACCGACTATCCGTTTCTGGCGAAGTAACCCGTCCTGATCCCAAACGGCCATGCGACTGCCTGGCCGTTTTTTTATGCGCCGCACGCAAAAAAGCCCGCACGGGGCGGGCCGGTGTTCCCTGGTGTTGTGCTCTACTGCCGTTCAATTTTTACACGCTTGCCGTCGAAATAGATAATTGATTGTGCAGATCAATTACTCTGTATCGATCGGTACGCTCGATCAATATTTAGACATCACCGTCGCGAGCCCCACAAGTGACATTGTCACTCATTCGTTACGTTGAATTCCCTTGCGGGACAAGGCTATACTCGCTGGAGCTTCAATCCACCCGCCGTCTGCCACGGCACAGCCAATTCAGAGGAATTATGCGCTTACTCCATACCATGATCCGCGTCGGTGACCTGCAACGCGCCATCGACTTCTACACCAAGGTATTAGGCATGCGCCTGCTGCGCACCAGCGAAAACCCAGAGTACAAATACTCGCTGGCTTTCGTCGGCTATACGGAAGAGAGCGAAGGCGCGGTTATCGAACTGACCTATAACTGGGGCACCGACAGCTACGACATGGGCACCGCCTTCGGCCACCTGGCGCTGGGCGTGGACGACGTTGCCGCCACCTGCGACAGCATCCGCCGCGCAGGCGGCAAGGTCACCCGCGAAGCCGGCCCGGTGAAAGGCGGCACCACGGTCATCGCCTTCGTCGAAGATCCGGACGGCTACAAAATCGAGCTGATCGAAAATAAACATGCCGGTCAGGGCCTCGGCCACTAGGCCTCCCCTTCAGGGCGCGCTGCGCCCTGCTGATTCTCCGCGCAATAGCGCCTGCAACCGGGCGCAAAATTTGCCATAATGCGCGCTGCATTCGATGAAGATAAGAAACTGATGGCCGAGAAAAGTGATCTTAACGCCCTGAGTGGTCGTTTTCGTGGGTTTTATCCCGTAGTAATAGATGTTGAAACCGCCGGCTTCAACGCCAATACCGATGCGTTGCTGGAGATCGCCGCCGTCACGCTGAAAATGGATGAGGACGGCTGGCTGCAGCAGGACGAGACCCTGCACTTCCACGTGGAGCCTTTCGAGGGCGCCAACCTGCAGCCGGAAGCGCTGGCGTTCAACGGCATCGATCCGCACAACCCGCTGCGCGGCGCGGTCAGCGAATATGACGCGCTGCACGCCATTTTCAAAGCGGTGCGCAAAGGGCTCAAGGATCGCGGTTGCAACCGGGCCATTATCGTGGCACACAACGCCAACTTCGATCACAGCTTCCTGATGGCCGCAGCCGAGCGCGCCGGCCTGAAGCGCAACCCGTTCCATCCGTTCGCCACCTTCGACACCGCCGCGCTGAGCGGCCTGGTGCTGGGCCAAACGGTGCTGGCGAAAGCCTGCATCGCCGCCGGCATGCCGTTCGACAGCAACCAGGCGCACTCCGCCCTGTACGACACCGAACAAACCGCCCTGCTGTTTTGCGAGCTGGTTAACCGCTGGAAACGTCTCGGCGGCTGGCCGCTGCCCGCCGGCGACCTCGCCGAATAAGCCCAATAAAAAAGGCGGCCCAGTTTGCACTGGCGCCGCCCATTGCGCGATAACCGCAAGCCTGTCGATTAAGACTGTTGGTCTTCCTGCGCTTTATACTTTTCCGCAGTTTCTTTGATCAGCTGCTGCAGTTCGCCGCGCTGATACATCTCGATGATGATATCGCAACCGCCGACCAGCTCACCGTCTACCCACAGCTGCGGGAACGTCGGCCAGTTGGCATATTTTGGCAGCTCGGCGCGGATGTCCGGGTTTTGCAGAATATCCACGTAGGCGAAACGCTCGCCGCAGGCGGACAGCGCTTGCACAGCCTGTGCGGAGAAGCCGCAGCTCGGCAGCTTAGGCGAACCTTTCATGTACAGCAGAATCGGGTTTTCAGCGATCTGGTGCTGAATTTTTTCAAGTGTCGTCGTCATTTATTGCTTCCTCAAGCCACATTTCATGGCTACAACATGCATCACGCGGGCTATTGTAGCGGCTGGAACAGTCGCAAGAAAACGCCATCTTTTGCAAGGATATTCGCCCGCCGCCGATCGCGTTTCACCGGCCACGTCATTCCGGTCAAAACATACGTCGAGAATAACATTTTTAATCCGACCATTTCACTAATATATTGCGTCGCGATGACGGCGCGGATTAATTATATCCCCACCGCCAACTGGCGCTTTTTCATACATCAACAGGCTGATTTTGAACCAAAAAAAATGTCATTAACGTTTTCTCACAATATGGATTATTATTTATGAGTTCTTCGCTGTTTTATATGGCGAAATTCGGGAATACTGTAACTCTTTCGATATCCGTTTCGGGGCCAAGGTTGGTGACGTCGACATGCGTTTAATTCTTACGCTCTTTGCGCTGCTGTTTACGCAGCTCTTCTTCAATTTGGCGCACGCTGCGCCACAGGCGCGTGTCGCCGCCGAGCAGCGTAAAAGCCATGCTAATGAAGCGCGGCCCGATGACCGCAGAAAAAAGAAAGCGGACAAAGCCGCCAAAAAAGCCAAAGTGACGGCCCCCGAGAAAAAAACCAAGACCGCCAAGGCAAAAAGCGAGAAAAGCGCGAAAAAGATCGTCAGCGCCAAACCCAAGGCCAAAGCGCAGAAAACCGCCAAGATTAAAGTCACCCCGCCGAAAAAAGGCTATAAAAAAGGCTATGGTCGCCACCGCGAAGCCGGTATGGCCACCGCCAAACTGGCGCGTGAAGAAAAGCCGTTGAAACTCAGCCCCGCGCACAAAAAACGCTACCAGCACGCCAAGCAGACCGCGATGGCCAAGCTGATGGGACAGATGGGCAAACCTTACCGCTGGGGCGGCAGCTCGCCGCGCACCGGCTTCGATTGCAGCGGCCTTATCTATTACGCCTATAAAGACGTAGTGAAAATCAAGATGCCGCGCACCGCCAACGAGATGTATCACCTGCGCGATGCGGCGCCGATCAAGAAAAGCGAACTGGAAAGCGGCGATCTGGTGTTCTTCCGCATCAACAACCGCGGCGTGGCGGACCATGTCGGCGTCTACCTCGGTAACGGCAAGTTCATCCAGTCGCCGCGCACCGGTGAAGAGATCCGCATCAGTCAGCTCGACAACGACTATTGGCAGAACCACTACATCGGCGCACGCCGCGTAGTGACGCCGAAAACCATTCGTTAATGCCCTGTTCTGCGCGGTTGCGGCCCCGGTCGCAACCGCCTGCTCAAGCTATCGCCCATCGCACTTCCCCACGCGCATTTCTCGCTTTTCCTCCTGTTTTTTATGATGAAAATTGTTAAGATTGAATGACCACAATAAAAAACGGCCCATACGGCTCTCGCCCCGGCGGGAAGCGAATGGCGCTGTAAAGGAGGAAGCAATGTCGTTTGAATTACCTGCATTACCGTATGAGAAAAACGCGCTCGAGCCGCACATCTCCGCCGAGACCCTGGAATACCACTACGGCAAACACCACAACACCTACGTGGTTAACCTGAACAACCTGGTGAAAGGCAGCGAGTTCGAAGGCAAATCGCTCGAAGAGATCATCAAGACCTCTAACGGCGGCGTCTTCAACAACGCCGCGCAGGTGTGGAACCACACCTTCTACTGGCACTGCCTGTCGCCACAGGGCGGCGGTGAACCGCAGGGCGAACTGGCGGCGGCAATCGTCAAATCCTTCGGCTCTTTCGCTGCGTTCAAAGAGCAGTTCACCGATGCCGCAGTGAAAAACTTCGGTGCAGGCTGGACCTGGCTGGTGAAAAAGCCGGACGGCGCGCTGGCGATCGTCAACACCTCCAACGCGGCCACCCCGCTGACCGGTGAAGACAAACCACTGCTGACCGTCGACGTGTGGGAACACGCGTATTACATCGATTACCGCAATGCGCGTCCAAAATACCTGGAAAACTTCTGGGCGTTGGTCAACTGGACCTTCGCAGCGGAAAACCTGGCGTAAGCGCAGGTTCTGAGGTGATAAGGCGCAGCCAGGCTGCGCCTTTTTTATAACCGGGGGTAAATCAGTTCAACGCGGCAACGAAGCTGAAAGCGATAATGACCGCCAATGCGCAGACGGTGGTGAACAGCGACATCTTCAATTCGGTATCCATGACAACTCCTTTAAAATGGGCTTTCCTAAGGATAAAAGGCGCACAATTAGTACGTCAAATCATTTTCCCACAGTTCGCCGATAAAATCTTGTTATCATTTCCCGGTTTATAATCTCGATTACCTCTTCCACTTTTGTTCAATATGCGACAAAATTCGCAGTTCACAACTGCGTACCGGCATCCATGCCCCTCCTGATTAAGCGCTGAAGACTTCAACACACTAAAAACTCAGTTTTCGCTTCTCTGGAGAAGGATCTACGTAGGCAAACGATTAACATCACACTTACATGCTGTAAACATGTGAGTTCAGGAGTCATTCCTTACATGGCAACGATTAAAGATGTGGCCAAACGCGCGGGCGTTTCCACCACCACCGTTTCGCACGTCATCAATAAGACTCGTTTCGTCGCCGAAGAGACCAAAGCGGCCGTGTGGGCCGCCATCAAAGAGCTGCACTACTCGCCGAGCGCCGTGGCGCGCAGCCTGAAAGTCAATCACACCAAGTCGATCGGCCTGCTGGCCACCTCGAGCGAAGCGCCCTACTTTGCCGAAGTGATCGAGGCGGTGGAAAACAGCTGCTACAGCAAAGGCTACACCCTGATCCTGTGCAACTCGCACAACAATCTCGACAAGCAGCGCGCCTACCTGGCGATGCTGGCGCAAAAGCGCGTCGACGGCCTGCTGGTCATGTGCTCCGAGTACCCCGATCAGCTGCTGGGCATGCTGGAAGACTACCGCAACATCCCGATGGTGGTGATGGACTGGGGCGCCGCGCGCGGCGACTTCACCGACACCATCATCGATAACGCGTTCGAAGGCGGCTATCTGGCCGGCCGTTACCTGATCGAGCGCGGCCACCGCGATATCGGCGCCATTCCGGGCCAGCTGTCGCGCAATACCGGCGGCGGCCGTCACCAGGGCTTTATGAAGGCGCTGCAGGAAGCGCATATCGACATTCGCGAAGAGTGGATCGTCCAGGGTGACTTCGAGCCGGAGTCCGGCTACAAGGCGATGCACCAAATCCTGTCGCAAAAGCAGCGGCCGACCGCGGTATTCTGCGGCGGCGACATCATGGCGATGGGCGCCATCTGCGCCGCCGACGAGCTGGGGCTGCGGGTGCCGCAGGATATTTCCGTGATCGGCTACGACAACGTGCGCAACGCCCGCTACTTCACCCCGGCGCTGACCACCATTCACCAGCCTAAAGAACGCCTGGGCGAAATGGCCTTCACCATGCTGCTGGATCGCATCATCAGCAAACGCGAAGAGTCGCAGGTGATCGAAGTGCATCCGAAGCTGATTGAACGCCGCTCGGTCGCCGACGGCCCGTTCATCGACTACCGCCGCTAATCCCCCGCGCCGGAAGCCTGCGCGGCTTCCGGTTCCGCCTCGCTCAGCCACTCCTGGTTCAGCGTCTCCCCATCGCCCAGATACGCCAGCAGCCAGCTCATCGCCGGTGAGGGTTTATCCTGCTGCCAGGTCAGGCAGCAAGGGCTGGCGGGAAACGGCTGCTGCAGCTGCAACGCCTTCAGCTCACCGCGCTGCACCCGCGGCAGCGCCCGATGTGCCGGCATCATGCCGACGCACAGCCCCGCGCACAAACAGTCGAGCGCCGAAGTCCAGTCCGGCACCACCAGCCGCCGCTGGTTATCCAGCGTCCAGGTGACGCGCTTGGGCAGATTGCGCGAGGTGTCCTCCAGGCAAAGCGAAGGGTACGGCCGCAGCTGATCGTCATTCAGCGGCCCTGTCAGTTGCGCCAGCGGGTGCTGCGGGCTGACCACGCACAGCCAGTTCATATAGCCCATGTCGCGGAAGGCGAAGCCGCCGCCGACCGGCACCGCACGGGTGGCGCCGATTGCCATGTCCGCCCTGCCGTCCACCAAGGCATCCCACACGCCGTTGAACACCTCGGGTTGCAGCATCAGTTCGACGTCGGGGAAATGACGGTAGAAATCCAGCACCAGTTGGCGACTGCGCTGCGGTTTGACGATGATGTCCACCGCGATATTCAGCTGGCCGCGCCACCCGTTGGCCACCTGCTGACAGTGGCGGCGGGTGTCGAGCATTTTTTTGATAACAACTCGCGCATCCTTGATAAACAGCGCGCCGGCCGGCGTCAACTCCACATCGCGGTGACGCCGCTCAAACAGCGGCACCGCCAGCCATTGCTCCAGCTGCCGTACGGTATAGCTCACCGCCGACGGCACCCGGTGCAGCTCCTGCGCCGCCGCGCTGAAACTGCCGGTGCGCGCCACCGCGTCGACCACTTCAAGAGAATATTCAGACCACATCGCTTTGCCTTCAATTTTTTTAACAGCACTTTGCAAATATTACCGTTTCACAAGCAGAGATCCAGCCGGATACACTGGCCGGCGCTAAAAACCTGCGACATTAAAATATTAACGAGAAATACCATGCGAAATTCCTTTGGCTTTATGTTCTACCTCGCCGGCCTGAGCATGCTGGGTTATCTGGCGACCGACATGTACCTGCCCGCCTTCGGCGCCATGCGGGAAGAACTGCAAATTTCCGCCGGCGCGGTGAGCGCCAGCCTGAGCATCTTCCTGGCCGGCTTCGCCTTCGCGCAGCTGCTGTGGGGGCCGCTCTCCGACCGTCTGGGCCGCAAACCGGTATTATTGATCGGCCTGACGCTGTTCGCCTTCGGTTGCCTGGGCATGCTGTGGGTAGAGAACGCCGTGCAGCTCTGGATCCTGCGCTTTATTCAGGCCGTCGGCGTCTGTTCCGCCGCCGCCATCTGGCAAGCGTTGGTGGTCGACCGCTATCGCGAAGGCCAGGCCAATCGCGTATTCGCCACCATCATGCCGCTGGTGGCGCTGTCGCCGGCGCTGGCGCCGCTGCTGGGCGCCTGGCTGTTGAACCACGCCAGCTGGCGCGCGATCTTCGCCGTGCTGCTGGCCATCACCGTACTGCTGCTGCTGCCGACGCTGATGCTCAAAGAGCGCGCCAAAACGCAGCCCACCGCCGAGGCGCCAAAAAACGGCGTCAGCTTCTGGCGACTGTTGAAATCCCCGGTGTTCAGCGGCAACGTCGCCATGTACGCCGCCTGCTCGGCAGGCTTCTTCGCCTGGCTGACCGGCTCGCCGTTCATCCTCGGTGATATGGGCTATGGCCCGAGCGACATCGGTCTGAGCTATGTGCCGCAGACGCTGGCTTTCCTGCTGGGGGGCTATGGCTGCCGCGCCGCGCTCAAGCGCATCAATGGCAAAACCCTGCTGCCGTGGCTGCTGGTAGCTTATGGTGTCAGCATGGTGGCGCTGTATCTGGTGGCGACCCTGACCGCACCGACGCTCACCACGCTGCTGATCCCGTTCTGCGTGATGGCGCTGGTCAACGGCGCCGGCTATCCGATCATGGTGGCGAATGCGCTGATGCCGTTCCCGGAAAGCAGTGGCAAGGCCGCCGCGCTGCAAAATACGCTGCAGCTGGGGCTGTGTTTTGTGGCGAGCATGCTGGTGTCGGCGTTCATTGCCCAGCCGCTGTTGGCGACGGTGACGGTAATGGTATCGACGGTGATCCTGGCCGCGCTGGGGTATTTCCTGCAGCGGGGAAAAGCAGTTGACGCGCAGCAAAAGGCGCAGCGGGAACATGCTAACTCAGCGTCATAATTACCAAGTTTAATAATCACTTAAAGAATATGCGTGCCGAGTGCGATTTACAGTTGAGTCAACGCCTCGGCACGCCTATACTCAAAAACAACCTTGTAAAGTAACACCTTATAATCTCTATATCTCAATTAGCACTTGTGTACGCGCTTTGCGTCACACTCTTTTTTAAGGATGCGTTTATCCCGCGCCGTTCGCGCCGGGTCGTTTCTTTAAATTTCCTCTGTTCATAGTCGGATATCAGACGCCGCGGGCCTATTTTCCGCCGGTAAACGTATGCACCCGCAGAAATTGTCTAAGCTGTTTCCTAACGGGTCATCAGTCAGAAGAAGGTGATGGAGAAGCTATGAGTTCATCGTGTATAGAAGATCTGAGCATCCAGGACAATCAGTGGTACCGTATCGCGCACGAAATGCTCGGTCTGGCCGGCATTGAAATCAACGGATCGCGCCCTTTCGATATTCAGGTTAAAAACCCCGATTTCTTTAAACGCGTCCTGCAGCAAGGGTCGCTGGGCCTGGGCGAAAGCTACATGGACGGTTGGTGGGAGTGCGAACGGCTGGATATGTTCTTCCAGCGCGTGGTCAGCGCCGGGCTGGAGAAGAAACTCCCCCACCACCTGAAAGATACCCTGCGTATCGCCGCCGCGCGCCTGACCAACCTGCAATCGAAAAAGCGCGCCTGGATCGTCGGCAAAGAACATTACGATCTCGGCAACGATCTGTTTACCCTGATGCTCGATCCTTACATGCAATATTCCTGCGGCTACTGGAAAGACGCCACCACGCTGGAGGAAGCGCAGGAAGCGAAGCTGCGGATGATCTGCGAAAAACTGCAGCTGCAGCCAGGTATGCGCCTGCTGGACATCGGCTGCGGCTGGGGCGGTCTTTCCGCCTATGCAGCGAAGCATTACGGCGTGTCAGTGGTCGGCGTAACCATTTCTGCCGAACAGCAGAAGCTGGCTCAGGCGCGCTGCGCCGGGCTGGATGTGCAGATCCTGCTGCAGGATTACCGCGATCTGCATCAGCAGTTCGATCGCATTGTCTCGGTCGGCATGTTCGAGCACGTCGGGCCGAAAAACTACCGCACCTATTTCAACGTGGTAGAACGCAATCTGGCGCCGCACGGCCTGTTCCTGCTGCACACCATCGGCTCCAACAAGACCGATATGAACGTCGATCCGTGGATCAACAAGTACATTTTCCCGAACGGCTGCCTGCCTTCAGTGAGCCATATTGCCGAAGCCAGCGAGGGCCATTTCGTGATGGAAGACTGGCACAACATCGGCGCCGACTACGACCGCACGCTGATGGCCTGGTTCGAGCGCTTCAAACAGGCGTGGCCGCAGCTTGCCCCGCGCTATTCCGAACGCTTCGAGCGGATGTTCAGCTACTACCTGAACGCCTGCGCCGGCGCGTTCCGGGCGCGCGATCTGCAGCTGTGGCAGGTGGTGTTCAGCCCGAAAGGCGTTGAAGGCGGCATTCGCGTCGCGCGCTGAACGTTTCCCCAATAAAAAAGCCCCGGTAACATCATCGCCGGGGCTTTTTTTTGCTCTTTCGGATGCTGCGGGTTAACCGCAATAAACGCGAATGATTTTATCGTTGCTATCGCCAAGGAAGTTCAGGCGGCGCAGGTTGAAATCCATGGTAACGGCAGAGTTGTACGGAATGGCGCGCACCTTGGCGTCGATCCGCACGCCTTCCAGCGAGGTCATCGGCTTACCGACGAAGTTTTGATACTGCGAAGCGCCGCAGGTATCGTCCGCATCGGCCATTTGCGCGCCGGCGCCCTGCTCAGGTGAGCTGCTGCAGGCGCTCAGCGCCAGCAACGCGGTTAACAACAACGTTTTCCCATAAAACTTCACGCGTTTCTCCTCTCTGCTTATGATTCGATGCCGGCGGCAACGCCAGAATCGCTGTCAGTCTTTGTGCGCCGGCGCCATCGCCGCCGCCAGCGTCGCTTCCCGGTTGGCCAGCACGCGCTCGACGGTATCCACCACCGCCTGCGTTTGCGGATCGATTTCGATGTTCACCTTATCGCCCAGGCGTTTCTTACCCAGCGTGGTGCGATCCAGCGTTTCCGGGATCAGGTGCACACAGAAACGATTATTCACCACTTCGCCGATGGTCAGGCTAATGCCGTCTATGCCGATGAAACCTTTGTGCAGCACATATTTCATCAATTCCGCATTCGGCATGCGCAGCCATACCTGGCGGTTATTTTCTGACGTATAAATCTTGGCCACTTCCGCCGTGCAGATAATATGGCCGGACATCAAATGACCGCCAATTTCGTCATTGAACTTCGCCGCGCGCTCGATATTGACGATGTCGCCCAGCGCCAGATCGCCGAGGTTGGTCAGGCGCAGCGTTTCCTTGATCAAATCGAAGCTGACGCGGTTGCCTTCCACCGCGGTCACGGTCAGGCAGCAGCCGTTATGGGCCACCGACGCGCCCAGCTCCAGCCCAGGCAACAGCTCGGCAGGCATCTCGATCACGTGGGTGCGGAAATTGGGTTTCTCATCAATGGCGACCAGCGGCGCGGTGCCTTGTACGATACCGGTGAACATATGTGCCTCTTCTTACTAATAGGTTAAAACGCTCCCGGCAGTTTGCCCCAGTTGGCGCTGAAAACCAAATCCGCGTAGGCAAAAAACGCGGGCCTGCGCATTTAATAACTATTTATCTGCGGCGTTTGCTTAACGACGCCGAGCAGGTACAATATTTTTGACAAAATTCCGCTATTTTAATTGTTGTCCTCTCGCGGCAGCCCTCCCTCCCACATATATAAATAGAAAGGTGTATGCGTGCAGAAGTACTTAATTGAAGCGCGTAGTTTATTGGCTCTCGCTATCCCGGTCATCATCGCGCAAATATCGCAAACCGCCATGGGCGTGGTGGATACCATCATGGCCGGCGCCTACAGTGCCACCGACATGGCGGCGGTTGCGGTCGGCACTTCAATCTGGCTGCCGGCCATCCTGTTCGGCCACGGCCTGCTGCTGGCGCTGACCCCGGTTATCGCCCAGCTTAACGGCGCCGGGCGGCGCGATCGCATCGCTCACCAGGTGCGCCAGGGTTTTTGGCTGGCTTCCGGCGTGTCCGTGCTGCTGATCGTGGTGCTGTATAACTGCAAGTTCGTCATCGACATGATGCACAACATCGACCCGCAGCTGGCGGATAAAGCCGTCGGTTATCTGCACGCCATCATGTGGGGAGCGCCGGGTTACCTGTTCTTCCAGGTGATGCGCAACCAGTGCGAAGGCCTGTCCAAAACCAAGCCCGGCATGGTGATCGGCTTCCTCGGCCTGCTGGTGAATATCCCGATCAACTACATCTTCATCTACGGCAAGTTCGGCATGCCGGAGCTGGGTGGCGTCGGCTGTGGCGTCGCCACCGGCAGCGTCTACTGGATCATGTTCCTGATGATGCGCTGGTACGTGAAGCGCGCGCCCTCGCAGCGCGACATCAAACGCCAGGCAGGCGATCTCGGCGGCCCGGATTGGGCGGCGCTGAAGCGCCTGATCGGCATCGGCATGCCCGTGGCGCTGGCGCTGTTCTTCGAAGTCACGCTGTTCGCCGTGGTGGCGCTGCTGGTTTCGCCGCTGGGGATCGTTGCGGTCGCCGGCCACCAGATCGCGCTTAACTTCAGCGCGCTGATGTTCGTGCTGCCGCTGTCGCTGGGCGTCGGCGCCACCATCCGCGTCGGTTACCGTCTGGGGGAAGGTTCGGTTGAAGGCGCCCGTGTCGCCGCCTACTCCGCCATCGGCGTCGGCATCACCATGGCCGTCTGCACCGCGCTGTTTACCGCCACCTTCCGCGAACCGATCGCCCTGCTGTACAACGACAGCCCGGCGGTGGTGGCGATGGCGTCGCAGCTGATGCTGCTGGCGGCGCTGTACCAAATCTCGGATTCTGTCCAGGTGATCGGCAGTGGCGTGCTGCGTGGTTATAAAGACACCCGCGCGATCTTCTTTATCACCTTCATCGCTTATTGGGTGTTGGGCCTGCCGAGCGGCTATCTGCTGGCGTTAACCGATGTGGTGGTGCCGGCAATGGGGCCAAGCGGTTTCTGGATCGGCTTTATCATCGGCCTGACCTTCGCCGCCATCATGATGGCGCTACGCATGCGCTGGCTGCAGAAACAGCCGACCGCCGTCATCCTGCAGCGATCCACGCGCTGAGCCCGCGCCCGGCCGGTTTCATCCCCGGCCGGGCTGCGGTTTGCGGAAAAAAACGCCGGACTGCGCACAACCTCAGCAATCGCGTGAAATACCGAATAAAATTGCGCTTTTCCCCTTGCCAGCACGCGGGTAGCTCGTTAATATTCGTCCCCGCTGTCAGCCATGACAGATAGGAAAAGATGCGTCCGTAGCTCAGTTGGTTAGAGCACCACCTTGACATGGTGGGGGTCGGTGGTTCGAGTCCACTCGGACGCACCAAATTCCTGAAGCCGTACAGTGCGTCCGTAGCTCAGTTGGTTAGAGCACCACATGGGCATGGGGTGGGGCGGTGGTGCGAGTCCACTCGGACGCACCAAATTTCAGAAGCAGTGCCGTACGTCCGTAGCTCAGTTGGTTAGAGCACCACCTTGACATGGTGGGGGTCGGTGGTTCGAGTCCACTCGGACGCACCAAATTTCAGAAGCAGTGCAGTGCGTCCGTAGCTCAGTTGGTTAGAGCACCACCTTGACATGGTGGGGGTCGGTGGTTCGAGTCCACTCGGACGCACCATATTGCTGATTCATCTCTCCCCCTATCGCGTTATACTTCCCGTTGTTTCGTCTCTGCCCGACCGCCTGACTTTTATGTCGATCGCGCCGTGCTACCGCCATCAGCCACCAGGAACGCCACATGACCACCTTTACCGCCAAAACCGCCTTTTTATCGCTCGACAATGGCCTTGCCCGCCGTGAAGGCGTGATGAGCGACGGTTCGCCGGCGGCAGAAGTGCGTTTCGAGGCCGGTGCCTTCGGCCAGCTGCAAAAGCCCCCGCACGCGCGGCAAACCCGGGTGATCTCCGGTGAATTCGAATTTACCCTCGGCGGCGACACCCGGGTGGTACGGGCCGGCGAGAGCCTGATATTGCCGGCCAACGTCGCCAGCGGCTGCTTCTGCCTGAGCGCCGGCGTGCTGCTGGAAATTCCCCAAACGCGTTAAACCTGTATTTACAGCATGGTTATTTGCGCAACAAGCGGCCCGCAACGCGTTGCATTTGCGCCACATTTGCCCCCGTTTTGACATATCCGCCGCGCCGCCGCGGTTTTTTATTTTGTTTCCCACCGCTTAGCCTTTATAATGCGCAACGTCTATCAGTTGAATGGTTTCAGCCCTTGATCTGCGAAAACGCTATAACAACACGATCTGATCTTACCCCGTTGCGCAGCATCCCCGCGCCCCCGCGCGGGCTGAATTTTTCCGCCCCGCTTCAACTGTCGTCACCTATCCTTAACTATGTTTTTCACCACCAGGCACGGCCCAAATTCCCTACCGGCGTAAACCGCGCCGGTCAAATTCGTTTTTTTATCCATCACAACTTGTAGAAAACTCCGCCATGAAAAAGACCAAAATTGTTTGTACCATCGGTCCAAAAACCGAATCGGAAGAAATGCTGACCAACCTGCTCAACGCGGGCATGAACGTGATGCGTCTCAACTTCTCTCACGGCGACTATGAAGAGCACGGCAACCGCATCAAGAACATGCGCGCCGTGATGGCGAAAACCGGTATCAATGCCGGCATCCTGCTGGATACCAAAGGCCCGGAAATTCGCACCATGAAACTGGAAGGCGGTAAAGACGCCTCGCTGGTCGCCGGCCAAACCTTCACTTTCACCACCGACCAGAGCGTGATCGGCAACAGCGATCGCGTAGCGGTCACCTACGCCGGCTTCGCCGCCGACCTGAAGATCGGTAACACCGTGCTGGTAGACGACGGCCTGATCGGCATGGAAGTCACCAACGTGACCGAAAACGAAGTCATTTGTAAGGTGCTGAACAACGGCGATCTCGGCGAGAACAAGGGCGTCAACCTGCCGGGCGTTTCCATCCAGCTGCCTGCGCTGGCCGAAAAAGACAAACGCGACCTGATCTTCGGCTGCGAACAAGGCGTCGACTTCGTGGCGGCATCCTTCATCCGCAAGCGCTCCGACGTGCTGGAGATCCGCGAACACCTGAAAGCCCACGGCGGCGAGCAGATCCAGATCATCTCCAAGATCGAAAACCAGGAAGGCCTGAACAATTTCGACGAGATCCTCGAAGCGTCCGACGGCATCATGGTTGCCCGTGGCGACTTGGGCGTCGAGATCCCGGTCGAAGAAGTGATCTTCGCCCAGAAGATGATGATCGAGAAATGCAACCGCGCGCGTAAAGTGGTGATCACCGCCACCCAGATGCTCGACTCCATGATCAAGAACCCGCGCCCTACCCGCGCGGAAGCCGGCGACGTTGCCAACGCCATCCTGGACGGTACCGATGCCGTCATGCTGTCCGGCGAGAGCGCCAAGGGCAAATACCCGCTGGAAGCGGTCAACATCATGGCCACCATCTGCGAGCGTACCGATCGCGTGATGCCTAGCCGCATCGATACCCTGAACGACCGTCGCAAGCTGCGCATCACCGAAGCGGTGTGCCGCGGTGCGGTAGAAACCGCCGAGAAACTGGACGCGCCGCTGATCGTCGTCGCCACCAGCGGCGGCAAGTCAGCGAAATCCGTGCGTAAATACTTCCCGAACGCAGTGATCCTGGCGCTGACCACCAATGAAACCACCGCGCATCAGCTGGTGCTGAGCAAGGGCGTTATCCCGCAGATGGTCAAGGAAATCGCCTCTACCGACGACTTCTACCGCATCGGTAAAGAAGCCGCGCTGGCCAGCGGCCTGGCGCAGAAAGGCGACGTTGTGGTGATGGTTTCCGGCGCGCTGGTGCCGAGCGGCACTACCAACACCGCCTCGGTACACGTGCTGTAATATAAAACGTGACATAATTACCTTGATCAAAACGCCGCTTTGCGGCGTTTTTTTTATCGGCAGTAAACTATTTTTCTCAAAACGCAACCGCGATCCGCTCATTATTTAGCTAATAACAAATCGGAGTAGTCCCATGGAAGCCGGCTGTTTTCCCTCGTTTTTTTAACTAATTTGTAAAACCAGATGCAAGTTTGAGCGAACGATCAAAATAAAGCACCTCAACACTAAAAAATTATTCTCTTTCGAAAAAAGTTTGTGTAATACTTGTAACGCTACATGGAGATTAACTCAATCTAGAGGGTGTTATAATGAATCGTACTAAACTGGTACTGGGCGCGGTAATCCTGGGTTCCACTCTGCTGGCTGGCTGCTCTAGCAACGCTAAAATCGATCAACTGTCTTCTGACGTTCAGACTCTGAACGCTAAAGTTGATCAGCTGAGCAACGACGTGAACGCAATGCGTTCTGACGTTCAAGCGGCTAAAGACGACGCAGCACGCGCTAACCAGCGTCTGGACAACCAAGCTCACGCTTACAAAAAGTAAGTTAGCTTTGGTTATTGAAAACGGCGCACATTGTGCGCCGTTTTTTTTGCCTGCTCATCGGCCCGGGGGTTCTCCTTCGGCAGACAAAAAAAAGAGGCTCAGCACGCTGAACCCCTCTTCGACCGCTCAGTCCTGCAAACTTAGTTCACTGAACTGATTGGCGCTGCCTTGAATGGGCTCTTATTCGCCACAGGCGCCGCTACAGGCGTTAAACTCACCTCAGACGGGCTCTCCCCCACGTTGACCAGCACCGGCATGCCAGAACGGCGTACAACCGCGCTATCGAACACGGCGCGATCGGTTTGCCCATCTGCAGCGAAGGCTTTCTCCGCTTTAGACAACGCAATCGGCATGGTCTGCGGATCGTCGCTTTCTACCCGCGACAGCGGCTGGTGCACTTCCACATAGCGTTTGCCGTCCGGCTCAACCGAAATCTTCACCGGATCGTTGATCACCTGCACCCGCGTACCGCGTGGCACCTGGTTGAACAGCGCTTCGATATCCGTCGGACGCAGACGAATACAGCCGGAGCTGACGCGCATGCCGATCCCGAAGTTGGCATTGGTGCCGTGGATCAGGTATTCACCGCGCCCCATCGCCAGACGCAGGGCGAACAGCCCCATCGGGTTCTCAGGGCCGGCCGGCACCACCGCAGGCAGCGTCACGCCCTGGGACTGATAGCGTTTGCGGATGTTGGCGGTAGGCGTCCAGGTCGGGTTGGGGATCTTCTGGCTCACGGAGGTCACTTCCAGCGGCGTGTGCATGCCGGTCTGGCCGATACCGATCGGATAGACGATCACTTTGTTCTCGCCTTTCGGATAGTAGTAAAGGCGCAGCTCGGCCAGGTTGACGATGATCCCTTCACGCTTGGTATCAGGCAGCAGCATTTGGGTCGGAATGGTCAGCACCGTACCCGGCTTAGGCAGGAACGGGTCGGTGCCGGGGTTGGCTTCCAGCATGCCCAGCAGGCCAATCTTGTAGTCGGCGGCGATCGCCTCCAGCGGACGGCCGTCGTTTGGCACGGTATAAGTGGTGTTTTCACCGATCAGACGGCTGTCCGGCGGCGGCAGCGGGTACTCGGTCGCATTGGCGGCCTGCGTGCCCGCCAATACGGTGGCGAAGACCATGCCCATTAAACTCAACGCACGTTTCATTATCATCCCTATATTTTTTATGACGGTTCGTCCCCAAGGCTAACGAGCGCCCGGCGGCGGGTAAATCAGACAATACCTGATTAATACTAGCAATGCTGGCATCAAAGGCAATAAGTTCTCTAAAAATCAACACGTTATAACGTAATCACCGCCGTTGATTGTCAACGAAACGTCAACGGATAAGCTGCTGAAATATCACTGAATTGGGGATGTTATCTGGGGGGAAAGCGTGGATTGTAAAGGCTCATTGACAAAACGAATGTATCAATGAGCCCTCAAGAACGGGGGCGTTCAGGCTCAGGCCAGCTGCGTGGCTTTACTGCGAATGGCGCGGATCATCGCCTCCAGCCCCTGTGAACGCGAAGGCGTCAGGTGTTGGCTGAGCGCCAGCTCGGCGAAAAACGGCCGCACGTCGAGCTCGACAATCTGCTGCGGCGTCAATTGGCGATACAGAATAAACACCACCGCCAGCAGGCCTTTGACGATCGCCGCGTCGCTGTCGCCGTGAAACTCGACCTGCCCTTGCTCATCGAGGCGCATCACAATCCACACCTGGCTCTGACAGCCGGAGATCAGGTTGCCGGCCTGCCGCTCAGCCTCGTCCAGCGGCGGCAATTTGGCGCCGAGTTCAATCACGTACAGGTATTTCTCCTCCCAGTTCAAACAGCGGGAGAAATTTCGCACCAATTTATCTTTGTCCGGCAAATTCGCCATGGGGATCCTTTTGTACCGCCGGGGACGCGCCCCGGCCTAGCCTAATAGCTGATGAATGCGTTGCAGCCCGGCCACCAACCGGTCCACCTCTTCGCGGGTATTATATAACGCCAGCGAAGCGCGGCACATGCTCGGCACCTGATAAAACGCCATCAGCGGCATGGCGCAGTGATGGCCGGTGCGAATGGCGATGCCGTACTGATCGAGGAAGCTGCCGACGTCATAGGCATGGTGTTCCCCCAGATTGAAGGCGATCACCCCGGCGCGATGGGCCGGGCCATAGACTTTCAGCGTCGGCACCTGGCTGAGCGCCTCCAGCGCGTAGTGCATCAGCGACTGTTCATAATCGTGGATCGCATTCAGGCCCAGGGCTTCAACGTAATCAAACGCCGCCCCCAGCCCCATGATGCCGGCGGTGTTCGGCGAACCGGCCTCGAAGCGCCACGGCGGATCGGCGAAGGTGGTGCCCGCCGTCAGGCTGACCTGGCGGATCATCGAGCCGCCCCCTTCCCACGGCGGCATCTGCTGCAGCAGCGCCTGGCGGCCATACAGCATGCCGATGCCGGAAGGACCGTACAGCTTGTGGCCGGAAAACACATAAAAATCGCAGTCCAGCGCCTGGACATCGACGCGCTGGTGCATCACCGCCTGCGCGCCGTCCACCAGCACCGTCAAATTCGGCGCCAGGGCTCTGGCGCGGGCGATAATGTCGCGCACCGGGTTGACGGTGCCCAACACGTTGGAGACCTCGGTCAGCGCCAGCAGTTTACAGGACGCATCGACCAGTTCCGGCAGCCGCGCCAGATCCAGCGTACCGTCCGGCTGTAGCGGCCACACCCGCAGCTGCAGCCCGAGCTCCTCCGCCAGCATCTGCCACGGCACGATGTTGGCGTGGTGCTCCATCTCGGTGATGAGAATCGCATCGCCCGGCTGCAGCAGGTGGCGGCCAAAGCTGTTGGCCACCAGATTGATGCCTTCGGTGGTGCCCTTGACGAACACCATCTCTTCCGCCGAGGCGGCGTTGATAAAGCGCGCCGCCTGCTCCCGCACCGCTTCCATCTGCTGAGTCGCCTCAGCGCTCAGGGTGTGGATGCCGCGATGCACCGCCGCATAGCCGTGGCGGTAGAACGCCAGCTCGCGGTCGATCACCGCCTGCGGTTTCTGCGCGCTGGCGGCGCTGTCGAGATAGGCCAGCGGTTGGCCGTTCACCTCACGCGCCAGCAGTGGAAAATCGCTGCGCACGCGTTCAATCGGATAACTCATGCAGCCTCCCCCGGCAGACGCTGGGCGATGCGCGCCAGCACCCGTTCCCGGATGATGTCGTTGGCGATGCCTTCGGTCAGCTCGGCGGCGAAGGCAAAGATGATCATCTGCTGCGCCGCGTGTTTGTCGATGCCGCGCGACTGCAGATAGAACAGCTGCTCTTCATCGATACGCCCCACGGTGGCGCCGTGGCTGCATTTGACGTCGTCGGCGTAGATCTCCAGCTGCGGCTTGGTATCCACTTCCGCCACCTTACCCAACAGCAGGTTATGGTTGGTCATCTGGCCGTCGGTTTTGATCGCGTGCTTGGCCACTTTGATCATGCCGTTGAACACCGCCTTGCCGCGATCGCTGACCACGGTTTTATGCAGCTGGCGGCTTTCGCAATAGCCTTTGTTGTGCTCCAGATAGGTGCGGGTATCGCAGATCTCTTTGCCCACCGGCAGCACCAGGCTGTTGATCACCAGGTTTGCGCCTTCGCCGTTCAGCTGTGCGCTGGTGTTGTGCCGCGTCAGGCCGGCGCCCAGCAGGAAGCTGTCGCTTTTCACCCGCGCGTCGCGGCCGATAACCAGATCGTTATGGGCAAAGTGGTAGCTCGGCTGGCTCTCAAACGCCAGCTTGCAGTGCAACAGCCCGGCGTTGTCCGCCACGTTGGCGGTCAGGCGCGCGCCGGTGAAGTGCGCGGCCTCGCCCAGGCTGACATAGTGTTCAATCACTTCCGCCTCGGCGCCGCGCCCGATCTCCAGATGGTGACGATGATGCACGGTGTTCACTTCCCCGGTGGCGCCGCGTCCGCTGCTGATGTGCAGCAGGTACAGCGGGCGGGCCGGGGCCTTGCCGGCCGGCAAACGAATCAGGCTGGTTTCCTGCGCCAGGCTTTCGGTCAGGTGCAGGAAAATCTCCGGCTGGATCGGCTCCGGCAGCGCCTGCGGCGTGCCGTAGGCGGTCAACTCGAACTGGTAGTCGCCCAGATCGCCATCGCTGAGCGCGGCGCTGTAGCGGCCGTCGATAAACACCAGCCGACAGGCATCGATGCCGAGCGCCAGCGCCTCAAGCTGCTCTGCGCTCACCGGCGCGGGCTGCGGATCGAGGAACTGCTGCTCCAGCAGGCTCTCCAGCGGCGTGTATTTCCAGTTTTCATGCTTGCGCGTCGGCCAGCCGAGGCGCAGCGCCTGCTGCCAGTGCGCCAGCGCATACGGCGAACGCTCGCCGCCGCGGCCTTCGAACAGGCGATACAGCTGCTGCAGCGCGTTTGAATTACTGTTGGTCGGTAAGCCAGCCATAGCCCTGCTCCTCCAACTGTTTCACCAGCGAGAAATCGCCGGATTTAACGATACGCCCCTGGGACAGCACGTGTACGTAATCCGGTTTGATGTAGTCCAGAATGCGCTGATAGTGGGTCACGATGATAAAGGCGCGCTTGCCGTCCCGCAGCGAGTTGACGCCGTTGGCGACGATCTTCAGCGCGTCGATGTCCAGGCCCGAGTCGGTTTCATCGAGAATGCACAGATCCGGCTCCAGCGCCGCCATCTGCAGAATATCGTTGCGTTTTTTCTCACCGCCGG
Organism: Serratia sp. CY84636; assembly: GCF_052166245.1. Taxonomy (NCBI): domain Bacteria; kingdom Pseudomonadati; phylum Pseudomonadota; class Gammaproteobacteria; order Enterobacterales; family Yersiniaceae; genus Serratia; species Serratia sp. CY84636. The sequence continues at coordinate 482,672 of NZ_JBJNOX010000002.1, read as the reverse complement.
AGAAGCCGACGTTGACCGAACGGGTCAACAGATCGGCCGGCATATCCAGCAGCGCGATTTTCTCTTCGATGAAATCGGCGAAGTCAAAGCGATCAAGCGGCTCCTGCTCGCGGTATTTGCGCACCGCGTTGACCGACGTCTGCAGGAAGAAGTGGTTGCTGACGCCAGGGATCTCCACCGGGTACTGGAAGGCCAGGAACACGCCTTCGCCGGCGCGATCTTCCGGATCCAGCTCCAGCAGATCCTTGCCCTTGAAGGTGACTTCCCCTTCGGTCACTTCGTACTCTTCACGCCCGGCCAGCGTGGCGGACAGCGTGCTCTTGCCCGAGCCGTTCGGCCCCATGATGGCGTGCACTTCGCCCGGTTTGATCTCCAGATCCAATCCCTTGAGGATCTCGTTGCCTTCCACGCTGACTTTCAAATTCTTGATGCTTAACATGCTGTGTCCTCAGATAGCGCCGACGGCGCTAAAAATGCGGCGATTAACCCACGCTGTGTTCCAGGCTGATGGCCAGAAGTTTCTGCGCCTCGACGGCGAACTCCAGCGGCAGCTCGGAGAAAACGTCCTTGCAGAAACCGTTGACGATCATCGAAATGGCGTCATCCTCGCTGATGCCGCGCTGCAGGCAGTAGAACAGCTGGTCGTCGCCGATCTTCGAGGTGGTGGCTTCGTGCTCCAGCTGAGCGCTGTTGTTGCGCGCTTCAACGTAAGGGAACGTGTGGGCACCGCTGTCCGGCCCGATCAGCATCGAGTCGCACTGGGTAAAGTTACGGGCGTTTTCCGCCCCCGGCAGGATTTTCACCAGGCCGCGATAGGTGTTCTCGCTGTGGCCGGCGGAGATGCCTTTGGCGATGATGGTCGACTTGGTGTTTTTGCCGATGTGGATCATCTTGGTGCCGGTGTCCGCCTGCTGATGGCCGCTGGTCAGCGCCACCGAGAAAAATTCGCCGATCGAATTGTCGCCCTGCAAAATCACGCTCGGGTATTTCCAGGTGATGGCCGAGCCGGTTTCCGACTGGGTCCAGGACATTTTCGAGCCGGCGCCTTCGCACAGCGCGCGCTTGGTGACGAAGTTGAGGATGCCGCCCTTGCTCTCGCCGCCGGAGAACCAGTTCTGCACCGTCGAGTATTTCACTTCGGCGTCTTTATGCAGGATCACTTCCACCACCGCCGCGTGCAGCTGGTAGCTGTCGCGCACCGGGGCCGAGCAGCCTTCGATGTAGCTGACATAGCTGCCTTCGTCGGCGATCAGGATGGTGCGCTCGAACTGGCCGGTTTTGGCGGCGTTGATACGGAAATAGGTCGACAGCTCCATCGGGCAGCGCACGCCTTTCGGCACATAGACGAAGGTGCCGTCGGAGGCCACCGCGGCGTTCAGCGCAGCGAAGAAGTTATCGTTGGAGGGCACCACGCGGCCCAGGTACTGACGCACCAGATCCGGGTATTCCTGGATAGCTTCACCGAACGAGCAGAAGATCACCCCGCTCTCCGCCAGTTTTTCACGGTAAGTGGTAGCGACCGAGACCGAGTCGAAGATGGCGTCCACCGCCACCTCGCTGCCCTCGCGCACCGGCACGCCGAGCTGATTGAACGCCAGCTCCACTTCGCTGGTCAGGTAATCTTTTTCCGTCGCCGCGCCCGGTTGCTGCTCGGCGCCGGGTTGCGAACCGCAGGCATCGTCGCAGCTGCCGCAGGACGGCGCCGAATAGTAACTGTAGTCCTGGTAGTTCAGGCGATCGTAATTGGCCTTCAGCCAGTGCGGCTCTTCCATCTGCAACCAGGCACGGTAGGCCTCGAGGCGGAATTCCAGCATCCACTCGGGTTCGTTGCGCTTGGCCGAGATGGCGCGCACCACCTCTTCGTTGATGCCTTTGGCCAACTCATCGGTTGCCAGCTGGGTGAAGAAACCTTCTTTGTAGCGACCTTCGCTGACCCAAGCCTGCACTTCATTAGGCATTTCTACATTGCTTCGTGTCATGTTGATTGCATCGCTCAAACGCCAAAGCTCTCGCCGCACCCGCAGGCATGCTGAGCTTTAGGGTTGTTGAATTTGAATATCTGATTCAGCCCTTCGCGGACATAATCTACCGTGGTGCCGTCGATGAACGGCATAGCCTTCAGCGGCACATAGAGTTTGGCGCCGTCGCGCTCAAACAGCAGATCGTCATCGGCGGGTTCGCGGGTCAGATCCAGCACATAGGCAAAGCCGGCGCAGCCGGATTGTTTCACCCCTAGCTGCAGCCCTTTCACCTGCGGATCCTGCTGCATCAGTTTCGTTATTTGTCGTACGGCGCTGTCGCTGAGCGAAATGCCTTGCCAGACATTTTCATCCAGAGAAAAAGTGCCGACATTTTCCGTTTGCATAGGGTCTACCTCACACTCGTGTTTGGCCACAGCCAATCTGGGTTGCTTATATGTTAGTGATAACGATTATCACTTCAACCGTTTGTTTTGCGGGGGTATCCGCCGCGAGCGCGGTTTTTCGCTGCGGCGCGCGGCAAGCCAACGGGACACCCGTGGCGGCTTGCGGCGTCAGGCGGCAAGGTGTGCATGCTATCCCTATGAATTCGTTATCTATCCTGCATCACCGTACCGCACTCCCCGGTGGCCCGTCAGCGTTACAGCGCTGCGGTGCGTTGCCGATCTAAACATTCATAGAAAATACCTATTTCTGCATTCTGTCTGTCGTAAATGTGCGTTTATCGGCATTTCGTGGCGCGGCGCAAGCGCGCGGCCCTCAGGTTAAAGTTTAGTCGCTCAGGATTAAGTTGGGTCGGCGGCGGTCTTTTACCCTCCTGAGCAATAAAAAAACGCCGCGCCGGGATTGATCGGCAACGCGGCAGTTTATATGATAATGATTATCATTCAATTTGAATTTGAGCGCGAAGCCAATGACTCTTTCGATCAACGCATGGTTGCTGGGCAAGATTGATGAATACAAATTCAGCGTGCGCGACGCCACGGTGGACTTTTATATGGCCGAAGCGGCGCTGCGGCGCCCGGAATGCAATATCGACCATCTGAAGCGGTACAACAGCGTCAGCCTCACCATGGCCAATCTGTGTCTGGAGAACGGCGACGACGACAGCTACCTGCACGCGCTCAGCAAGCTGCACAACCGGCTGATCGTCGAGATCAACAACCCACAGCGCTGCCAGCTGTTTCGGGTGCAAAGCTACCACTTCGCCCGCCACACGCTGACGCTGATCTGCCAAAAATATGCAATGGAAGGCACCTGGGAGAAGGCGAACGCGTTTCAAAAGGACTTCGTCAAACGCGTGCCGTTTCAGCTGTAAGGCGAAAGGCTCCGCAGGCCGAACGCCTGCGGAAACCGGCGGGAATCAGTCGATGACCGCCGTGGTCAGACGCGAGGTGCAGCACAGCCGATCGCGCGCGTCGAAGATCTCGATTTGCCACACCTGATGGCGACGGCCGACGTGCAGTGCGCGACACACCCCGCGCACCTGGCCATCGAACACCGCGCGCAGGTGGTTGGCGTTGATCTCCAGCCCCACCACTTTCTGCTCGCCTTCGCTGCACAGGTAGCCGGCCATCGATCCCATCGACTCCGCCAACACCACCGATGCCCCGCCGTGCAACAGCCCGAACGGCTGCCGGGTGCGGCCATCGACCGGCATGGTGGCCTCGAGGAAATCTTCGCCCAGTTGGGTAAACTCGATGCCCACATGGCTGACCATGCAGCCGTCGCCGGCGCGGTTCAGCTGCTCCAGCGATGTTTCACGTTTCCACAATTTCACTCAATCATCTCCAGAAGTGCCTGTAATGGGTGGCGCACGCCATTGCCCTCGATGCGTTTCACCTGGCTGCGGCAGGAATAGCCGGTCGCCAGGCAGCGCTGCCGCGGCAAACGCTGCAGCGTCGGATGCCATGATAGCTCATAAATGCCGAGCGAGTTTTGCAGGTTCTTGGCTTCATGGCCGTAAGTGCCCGCCATGCCGCAGCAGCCGACGCTGACGTTCTCCAGTTTGGCGCCGAAGCGGGCGAAGATCGCCGCCCACTGTTGGCCGCTGGCCGGCAGCGCGGTGGTTTCGGTGCAGTGGCCGAACAGATACCACGGCTCGCCGGTCGCCGGCTGTTCGGCGCGATCCGCAATCCGCTGCTGCAGCCATTCATGCACCAGCTGCACCTGGAAATCGCCGCGCTCGGCGCCGAGGATCTCGCGGTATTCGTCGCGGTAGCACAGCACCAGCGCCGGATCGACGCCCACCAGCGGCATGCCGAGCTGCGCCACACGGTTGAGGAAATCGGCGGTTTTGCGCGCGGTGCGGGCAAAGCGCGTCAGGAAACCTTTCACATGCTGCGCCTTGCCGTTCGGCGAGAACGGCAGCAGCACCGGTTGATAGCCGAGCTTCTCCACCAGCCGGACAAAGTCCGCCACCACTTTGGCGTCGTAATAGCTGGTGAACGGATCCTGGACGATAAGCACGTGTTCTGCGCGCTGCTCGGCGCTTAGCCCTTCCAGCTGCTCCAGCGTCAGCGTGGTCGCGCGGTGGCCGGACAGCTGCTGACGCAGCGTCGGGCTGGACAGCAGCGGCAGATCGACCATGCCGATGGCGTTGCGGCTCATCTCCCGCAGCCACGGCTGGCGGAAGAAGAAGTTGAACACCTTCGGCGCGCGGGCCATCAACGGGGTATAGCTCTCCACGCCGGCGACCATGTAGTCGCTTACCGGGCGCAGATAGCGGGTGTGGTAGAGCTGCAGGAAGCGCGAACGGAATCCCGGCACGTCAATCTTGATCGGGCACTGGGTGGAGCAGGCCTTGCAGGCCAGGCAGCCGGACATCGCCTCTTTCACTTCGTGCGAGAAGTCATACTCGCCCTTGCCCGCGTGCCAGCTGTTGCGGGTCTTTTCGATCAAACCGCGCAGGCTGACTCGCTGCTGCGGCAACTGTTTTTCCAGCGCCAAAGGATCGACGCCCTGCTCGGCCAACAGACGCAGCCACTCGCGCACCAGCGTCGCCCGCCCTTTCGGTGAATGAATGCGGTTGCCGCTGATCTTCATCGACGGGCACATCGGGCTGCGCACGTCGAAGTTGAAGCACAGACCGTTGCCGTTACACTCCAACGCGCCGCGGAATGAGGTGCGCACCTCGACCGGGATCTGGCGATCGAAGGTGCCGCGCTTGACCGCGTCCACCTGCATCATCGGCGCATCCACCGCCAGCGGCGAACAGATCTTGCCCGGGTTCAGACGGTTATCCGGGTCGAATGCCGCCTTGATGCGGCGCAGCTCTTCATACAACGTTTCGCCGAAGAACTCAGGGCTGTATTCCGCGCGGAACCCCTTGCCATGCTCCCCCCACAGCAGGCCGCCGTATTTGGCGGTCAACGCCACCACCCGATCGGAGATTTGCTTCATCAGCACCTCCTGCTGCGGGTCGCACATGTCGAGCGCCGGGCGCACGTGCAGCACCCCGGCGTCGACGTGGCCGAACATGCCGTAGCTCAGGTGGTGGTCGTCGAGCAGTTGACGGAATTCGACGATATAGTCCGCCAGGTGTTGCGGCGGCACGCAGGTGTCCTCGGCGAACGGAATTGGCTTGGCGCGCCCTTTGGCGTTGCCCAGCAGCCCGACCGCCTTCTTGCGCATGTTGTAAATGCGCTCGATGCCGACCAGATCGCCGCAGATTTGGTAACCGATCACGCCGCCCTGCCGCTGCGCGATCAGTTCGTCCAGCCGTTGGCACAGGGTTTCCATCTGGCCGTCGATCAGCGCCCGATCGTCGCCGGCGAACTCGACGATGTTCAGCCCGAGCATCTCTTTATCCGGCACGTCGGCGATCAGTTCGTTCACCGAGTGCCAAACGATGTCTTCACGCGCCAGGTTCAGCACCTTGGAATCGATGGTTTCCACCGACAGCGCCTTGGCTTCGACCATAAAGGGTGCATTGCGCAGCGCCGAGTCGAAGGAGTCGTATTTTACGTTAACCAAACGGCGCACTTTCGGCAGCGGCGTGATGTCCAGCCGCGCCTCGGTGATAAACGCCAGCGTGCCTTCGGCGCCGGTCAGGATGCGCGTCAGATCGAAGGTTTGCAGATCGTCGCTCAGCACGTGGCGCAGATCGTAACCGGTGAGGAAGCGGTTGAGCTTGGGGAATTTTTCCAGGATCAGCGCACGCTGCTCGCGGCAGCGGTTGAGCACAGTGCGGTAGATGCGCCCTTCGGCGGTCTCTTCCAGAGCAATCGTTTCCGCCAGCGCCGTCGGCATGGCGCGGGTATCGATCATCTCACCGCCCAGCAGCACCGCCCGCAGGCCCAATACGTGATCGGAGGTTTTGCCGTACACCAGCGAGCCCTGGCCGGAGGCGTCGGTGTTGATCATGCCGCCCAGCGTGGCGCGGTTACTGGTGGACAGTTCCGGCGAGAAGAAGTAGCCGAACGGCCGCAGATATTGATTCAGCTGATCCTTGATCACCCCGGCTTCGACTTTTACCCAGCCCTGTTCGACGTTGATCTCCAGAATGCGATTCATATGGCGCGACATATCGACCACAATGCCGGTATTGAGCGACTGGCCGTTGGTGCCGGTGCCGCCGCCGCGTGGGCTGAAGGTCAGCGTCTTGAATCGCTCTTCCCCGGCCAGGCGGGCGATCAGCGCCACGTCGGCGGTGGAACGGGGGAACACCACCGCATCGGGCAACAGCTGATAGATGCTGTTGTCGGTGGCCATCGTCAGCCGGTCAGCGTAGCTGGTGGCGGTGTCGCCGTTGAATCCGTTTTGCTTCAGTGCTTCCAAAAAGTCGAGCACCCGTTGAACGAGGCCGGGCGCCTGAGAAATCTGTGGGATCATTCGCTTTTTTGACCCTGTCCGTCTATTTTTTATGCGCTGATGTACGCTGAATCGGGCCTTTAATTCAGACCCACCCTATTTTTTAGTGACACTAAAAACTAACATACTCGTTTAGTGAAGGCATTCACATTATTACCGCCCTGCGAGCGCCGCCACAGGCGGCCGCCCGGAGGTGAGAAACCGACCGACAGGCACCCCGATTCTCCGGTGCCAGGGATTTAATTGACCAGGATGAGAAGCCACTGATGCCACTCCCGCAATCGCGTTACGACTTACCGCGAATTATTTTCGGCGTGCTGTTTATCGCCATCATGATCGTCGCCTGTTTTTGGGTGATCCAACCGTTTATTCTCGGCTTCGCCTGGGCGGGCATGGTGGTGATCGCCACCTGGCCGCTGCTGCTCAAACTGCAAAAACTGCTGTGGGGCCGCCGTTCGCTGGCGGTGTTGGTCATGACCCTGCTGCTGATCCTGCTGTTCATTCTGCCAATCTCCCTGCTGATCAGCAGCGTGGTGGATAACAGCGCGCCGCTGATCGCCTGGGCCAGTTCACCGGGCAAGCTGCACATTCCCGACCTCGCCTGGCTGCAGTCCGTGCCGATGATCGGCGACAGGCTCTACACCAGCTACCACACGCTGGTTAACGCCGGCGGCGCCGCGCTGCTGGCGAAGGTGCAGCCGTACTTCGGCCAGACCGCCACCTGGTTCGTGGCGCAGGCGGCGCATATCGGCCGTCTGCTGCTGCACTGCGCGCTGATGTTGCTGTTCAGCGCATTGCTGTATGCGCGCGGCGAGCAGGTAGCGCTGGGTATCCGCCACTTTGCGGTGCGCCTCGGTTCTGCGCGCGGCGATGCGGCGGTGCTGTTGGGCGGCCAGGCGATCCGCGCCGTCGCGCTGGGCGTGGTGGTGACGGCGCTGGTGCAGTCGGTGCTGGGCGGTATCGGTCTGGCGGTGAGCGGCATTCCGGCCGCCACCCTGTTGACGATGCTGATCTTTATCTGCTGCGTGGCGCAATTGGGGCCGCTGTTGGTGCTGGTGCCGGCCATTATCTGGCTGTACTGGCATGGCGATACCACCTGGGGCACCGTGCTGCTGGTCTGGAGCTGCGTGGTAGCCACGCTGGATAACGTGCTGCGCCCGGTGCTGATCCGCATGGGCGCCGATCTGCCGCTGCTACTGATCCTGTCCGGCGTTATCGGCGGTTTGCTGGCCTTCGGCATGATTGGCCTGTTCATCGGCCCGGTGGTGTTGGCGGTATCTTATCGCCTGCTGACCGCCTGGATGAATGAAGCGCCGGAGCCGACCACCGCGCCGGAGCAAGTCATCGAAGATCTGGAAAAACGCTAATCCCCCCTTCCGCCCGCATCGTCGGGCGGAATATTTCGCCCCGTCATTATTCCTACCTCATTCGAGTAATATCTACGCCAAATATAATGCCGCCCTATATTGATTGGGCCTCGGCGAATGAAAGGTGCAATGTAAATCCCTGTTTATTGCAAGCGGCAAAAAGAGATAACGACCGCAAATAAAATGTGATGCCGCTATCGATTAGGATGATTCTTAATGACTAGTCGCGTTCAAAAATCTAGTATTATGGCCATCTATTGCTTCAAATCACTGATTTTAAAGCAACCTTTCTGAACTATGTAATGCCATACATGTGAATTGCTGTGTGTAGTCTTTGCCCATCTCCTACGGTGGGCTTTTTTTTATTCTTTGTTCGCCAAATTGATTATTTTACGCGCCGTTATTTACATTCAGAAATAAAAAGGCCGCAGCGTAAACTGCGGCCTGGCGTTAATGCCTTAGCGATGCCGAGACATTATTTCTTTTTCGACAAATTGATCCAGGTCTGCACCACGGTGTCCGGATTGAGCGACAGGCTGTCGATGCCCTGCTCCATCAGCCACTCGGCGAAGTCTTCGTGGTCGGACGGGCCCTGGCCGCAGATGCCGACGTATTTGCCGTGGCGCTTGGCCGCCTGAATCGCCATCGACAGCAGCGCTTTCACCGCCTCGTTGCGTTCGTCGAACAGCTCCGACACCACGCCGGAGTCGCGATCCAGCCCCAGCGCCAGCTGGGTCATGTCGTTGGAACCGATGGAGAAGCCGTCGAAGTGCTCGAGGAACTGATCCGCCAACAGCGCATTGGACGGGATCTCGCACATCATGATCACTTTCAGCCCGTTCTCGCCGCGCTTCAGCCCCTGACGCGCCAGCTCGGCCACCACCGCTTCCGCCTGCGCCACGGTGCGCACGAACGGCACCATGATTTCGACGTTGGTCAGCCCCATTTCGTTACGCACGCGTTTCACCGCCTCGCACTCCAGCGCGAAGCAATCGCGGAAGCTGTCGGCCACGTAACGGCCGGCACCACGGAAGCCCAGCATCGGGTTCTCTTCGTGCGGTTCATACTTGTCGCCGCCCACCAGGTTGGCGTACTCGTTGGATTTAAAGTCGGACAGACGCACGATCACGCGCTTCGGCCAGAACGCGGCGCCCAGCGTCGCGATGCCCTCGGTCAGACGGCCGACGTAGAACTCGACCGGATGATCGTAACCCTGCATCAGCGCGCGAATTTCGTTTTGCAGCGCCGGCGTCTGCTGGTCAAACTCCAGCAGCGCGCGCGGGTGCACGCCGATCATGCGGTTGATGATAAATTCCAGCCGCGCCAGGCCCACGCCTTCATTCGGCAAACGCGCGAAGTCGAAGGCGCGATCCGGGTTGCCGACGTTCATCATGATCTTCAGCGGCAGATCAGGCAGCTCGGTCACTTCGGAGCTCTGCACGCTGAAGTCCAGCATATCGCTGTAAACGAAACCGGTGTCGCCTTCCGCGCAGGAGACGGTGACTTTCTGGCCGTCTTTCAGCACGTCGGTGGCGTGGCCACAGCCCACCACCGCCGGAATGCCCAGCTCACGGGCGATGATCGCCGCGTGGCAGGTGCGCCCGCCGCGGTTGGTGACGATCGCGGCGGCTTTCTTCATGATCGGTTCCCAATCCGGGTCGGTCATGTCGGTGACCAACACGTCGCCCGGCTGGATGCGATCCATTTCGCTGATGTCGTGGATCACTTTCACCGGGCCGGCGCCGATGCGGTGGCCGATGGCGCGGCCTTCCACCAGCACCGGGCTGGAGCCGTTCAGCTGGTAGCGCTCCATGGTCTGCTCGTTGGAGCGTACGGTCTCCGGGCGTGCCTGCACGATCAGCAGCTTGCCGGTATGGCCGTCTTTCGCCCACTCGATATCCATCGGGCGACCGTAATGTTTTTCGATCAGGATCGCCTGCTGCGCCAGCGCCTGCACTTCTTCATCCGTCAGCGAGAAACGGCTGCGCTGCGCTTCCGGCACGTCTTCGATGCGCACCTGCTTGCCGTGATCCTGCGACGGTGCGTACACCATGCGGATCTTTTTCGAGCCCAGGTTGCGGCGCACGATCGCCGGCTTGCCGTTTTGCAGCGTCGGTTTGTGCACGTAGAACTCATCCGGGTTCACCGCGCCCTGCACCACCATTTCGCCCAGGCCGAAGGCAGAGGTGATGAATACCACCTGATCAAAGCCGGACTCAGTGTCGATGGTGAACATCACGCCCGAGGAGGCCAGATCGGAGCGCACCATCCGCTGTACACCCGCCGACAGCGCCACGCCGCGGTGGTCATAGCCCTGATGCACGCGATACGAGATGGCGCGGTCGTTGAACAGCGACGCGAACACGTGCTTGATCGCCACCATCACGGCGTCGATGCCCTGCACGTTGAGGAAGGTTTCCTGCTGGCCGGCAAAGGACGCGTCCGGCATGTCTTCCGCCGTGGCGGAGGAGCGCACCGCAAAAGAGGCTTCCGGTTCGCCATCGGCGAGCTGTTGGTAAGCCTGATGAATTTCACGTTCGAACTCGGCGTGGAACGGCGTGTCGATCACCCATTGGCGGATCTGGGCGCCGGCCTTGGCCAGTTGTGCAACGTCGTCAACGTCGGTCTGATCCAGTAGCTGATAGATGCGCTGGTTAACACCGCTTTGTTCGAGGAAATCGTTAAACGCCTGTGCGGTGGTGGCAAAACCGTTTGGCACGGCCACGCCCAAATCGGAAAGATTGGTGATCATTTCACCGAGGGAGGCGTTTTTGCCGCCGACACGGTCAACGTCGTGCATGCCAAGCTGGTTGTACCAAAGCACATTACGCAAGTCTGGGCCATTGTTGGACATCGAGACAATCCTTATTGCTATCAGTAGGGTAAAGACGGATTTAATTCGCTTGCTTTACGGCGCCGCTAACACGGAGCCGAATCAGACTAGCACACTGATCTGGGGAAAATGGAAAGGTGAATCGATCAACCCACTGAAGAAAGTGGTTTTTAAGAGAATGTCCTAACCGGCTGATTTGCCTGGGAACCGTTCCCAATCGCACGATAAGCTTAATTCTCAACAAATTACGTTCTTTTTAAACTTCTGTTTTAATGACCACGCAAACGCTACCGTTTTTGGTGAAAATAGCGGCAAATTTGCGTTTCGGATCGAAAAGCGTCGCTGCGCCACGATTTTTACCGTCGTCAAAATGCACTTTTCTTCACGCGCCGCCGCAAGGCGGTTTACCGCCCCGCCGTCACAATTTTTTCCCTCGCCCCTTTACCGGCGAATCGTCTGCGGCTCATGATATTGGCAGTGATGACAGCAGGAACACCGTTCTCAGGTAAGGAGCCTCGGGTGGAAAGAAGCGTTTTTTATATTTCGGATGGTACGGCGATCACCGCCGAAGTGCTGGGGCACGCGGTGCTGTCGCAGTTCCCGGTCACAGCGACCACGTACACCTTGCCGTTTGTCGAAACCGAGGCCCGCGCACGCGCAGTTCGCCAACAAATCGATGATATCTATAATGAAACCGGCGTGCGGCCGCTGGTGTTTTACTCCATCATCTCGCCGGAAGTGCGAGATGTGATCGTCCAGAGCCAGGGCTTTTGCCAGGATATCGTGCAGGCGCTGGTCGGCCCGCTGCAGGGCGAGCTGGACGTAGAACCGACGCCGGTGCCGAACCGCACCCACGGCCTGACCGCCAGCAACCTCGGCAAGTATGATGCGCGCATCGCCGCCATCGACTATACCCTGGCGCACGATGACGGCATTTCGCTGCGCAACCTCGATCAGGCGCAGGTGATCCTGCTCGGCGTGTCGCGCTGCGGCAAAACCCCCACCAGCCTCTATCTGGCGATGCAGTTCGGCATCCGCGCCGCCAACTATCCGTTTATCGCCGACGATATGGACAATTTGCACCTGCCGGCTTCGCTGAAACCGTTTCAGCATAAATTATTCGGCCTGACCATCGATCCGGAGCGCCTGGCGGCGATCCGCGAAGAGCGGCGCGAAAACAGCCGCTACGCCTCATTGCGCCAGTGCCGCATGGAGATCGCCGAGGTCGAGGCGCTGTTCCGCAAAAACCAGATCCGCTATCTCAATACCACCAACTATTCGGTCGAAGAGATCTCCACCAAAATCCTCGATATCCTCGGCATGAGCCGCCGCATGTTCTGATCTTTTCCTCGCGGGGCCGTCGCGCCCCGCCGCCTGCCGTTTATTTCAGCAGCAGCTGATTTTTTTGTGCTTTTTTTCGCGGCTTTGATCAACAGAACGCAATCTCTACGGTTGAATTCAGCGCTTTTTGCGTTATTGTGATCGCCATCACTTCCCGGCACTCCTGCCGCAGAGAAGAACAGTTTCCAGGGAACAACATGTACAAAACAGATGAACTGCGGACCGCGCGCATCGACAGCCTCGTCACGCCGCAAGCGTTGGCAGACAAGCTGCCGATCTCGGCGGCCGTCGCCGATAACGTGACAGCGTCACGAAAACGCATTGAAAAAATCCTCACCGGTGAAGACCGCCGCCTGTTGGTGGTGATCGGCCCCTGCTCCATCCACGATCTCGACGCCGCCGTCGATTACGCCGGCCGGCTGAACGCCCTGCGCGAACGCTACCAGGATCGTCTGGAAATCGTGATGCGCACCTACTTCGAAAAACCGCGCACCGTCGTCGGCTGGAAAGGCCTGATCTCCGATCCGGCGCTGGACGGCACCTTCCAGGTCAACCGCGGCATCGAAATGGCGCGCCGCCTGCTGCTGGAAGTGAACCAGCTCGGCCTGCCGACCGCCACCGAATTCCTGGACATGGTGGTCGGCCAATACATCGCCGATCTCATCAGCTGGGGTGCCATCGGCGCACGCACCACCGAAAGCCAGATCCACCGTGAAATGGCCTCGGCGCTCTCCTGCCCGGTCGGCTTCAAAAACGGCACCGACGGCAACACCCGCATCGCCATCGACGCCATTCGTGCGGCGCGCGCCGGGCACATGTTCCTGTCGCCGGACAAACATGGCCAGATGACCATCTACCAGACCAGCGGCAACCCGTATGGCCACATCATCATGCGCGGTGGCAAAACGCCGAACTACCACGCCAGCGACATCGCTACCGCCTGCGACAGCCTGCGCGAGTTCGATCTGCCGGAGCACCTGGTGATCGACTTCAGCCACGGCAACTGCCAGAAGATGCACCGCCGCCAGCTGGAAGTGGCCGACAACGTTTGCCAACAGATCCGCGCAGGCTCCGCCGCCATCACCGGCGTGATGGCGGAAAGCTTCCTGGTGGAAGGCACGCAGAAAATCGTCGCCGGCCAGCCGCTGACCTATGGCCAGTCGATCACCGATCCTTGCCTGAGCTGGTCCGACAGCGAACAGCTGTTGGCGATGCTGGCGGATGCGGTCGATAGCCGTTTCTGACGCAACCTGGGCCGGGGCTTCGCCCCGGCTTTATCCCTCCCGCCCCGCTCATCTATACTGATTGCAACCTCTTTGCACCCGCCGAAACGCACCTGGAGCCCCGGCATGATTCACTCTCTGTTATCCATCCCCTGCGTCACGCTGCAGGGCGAGCAAAAAACGCTGGGCGATTTCCCGGCGCGCGCTTATCTGGTGGTCAACACCGCCAGCAAATGCGGCTTCACCCCGCAATACCGCGGGCTGGAAAATTTGTGGCAATACTATCGCGAACGCGGCCTGGTGGTGCTCGGCTTCCCCTGCAACCAGTTTGGTTCTCAGGAGCCGGGCAGCCCGCTGGAGATCGCCAACTTTTGCAGCCTCAACTACGGCGTCAGTTTCCCTCTGTTCAGCAAGATAGACGTTAACGGCCCCGGCGCGCACCCGCTGTTCAATGAGCTGAAACGCCTGGCGCCCGGCATTTTGGGTAGCCGCCGCATCAAGTGGAATTTCACCAAGTTTCTGCTTACCGCCGACGGCCAGCGCGTCACGCGCTTTGCGCCGATCACCAAGCCCGAACGTCTGTTTGACCGCATCGAAACCCTGCTGAAATAACGCCCCTTTTTTACGGGCCGAGTGCGCTCGGCCCGCCGCCGGATGTCCGTTCGACAAAAAGGTTCCATCGGTAAGAAAATTTTCCTTGATGTAACCTTTCCTTCACATGATAATGATTCTCAGTTTGATATTAATTACCATTTAATGGTCTGTTTTATAAGCACAATGATGATGGATACTGCCAACACGCCTACCCCCGCCGCCGCGGCCCCGACCGAGCACAGCGCAAACGCGCCGCCCAGCTACGACAGCGCACAGCTGCTCGGCACCGACGGCATCGCGTTCATTACCCATCAGGGCCAGCGCTATCAGCTACGGCAGACCAAAGCCGGGAAATTGATCCTGACCAAATAACCACAGAATCCTCAAACGCCAGCCACCCCGATCTTTTGATCCAGGCAGCCAGCAAATCTATTGATATGTTTTATTACATACGGAGAGTTGCACCATGCCTCTGACATTTTCCACCCGGCTGCGTTTTTCCGCTTTGAGTCTGGCGATTGCCTGCGCTCTGCCTACGGTGGCCTTGGCACAAAACACCAGCACAACATCCTCTTCCAACGCGGCGCCGGCTAAAAAAGCCAAAGCCGCCGACGAGACCATGACGGTGGTCGCCACCGGTAACCAACGCAGCAGCTTTGAAGCGCCGATGATGGTCACGGTCATCGAAGGCAACTCGCCGGAAAGCCAGACTGCCACCTCGGCCGCCGATATGCTGCGCCGCGTGCCGGGCATCACCGTCAACGGCACCGGGCGCAGCAACGGTCAGGACGTAACGATGCGCGGCTACGGCAAAAACGGCGTGCTGACGCTGGTCGACGGCATCCGCCAGGGTACCGATACCGGCCACATCGGCGGCACCTTCCTCGATCCGGCGCTGGTCAAGCGCATTGAAATCGTGCGCGGCCCCTCTGCGTTGCTGTACGGCAGCGGCGCACTGGGCGGCGTCATCGCCTACGAGACCGTCGATGCCGCCGATCTGCTGCTGCCGGGCCACGATACCGGGTTCCGCGTCTACGGCACCGCCGGCACCGGCGATCACAGCTTGGGCATGGGCGCCAGCGCTTACGGCAAGACCGATAACCTCGACGGCCTGCTGTCGTTCGGCACCCGCGACGTCGGCAATCTGCGTCAGGGCAACGGCTTCGATGCGCCAAACGACGAAACCATCAGCAACGTGCTGGCCAAAGGCACCTGGAAAATCGACGACAATCAGTCATTGAGCGGCGATCTGCGCTACTACAACAACAGCGCCCAGGAGCCGAAAAACCCGCAGACGCCGGGCAGCTCGAGCGGCAACCCGATGACCAACCGCTCCACCATCCAGCGCGATGCCGCTCTGAGCTATAAGCTCAAGCCGGTCGGCCAGGATTGGCTGGACGCCACCGCGAAACTGTACACCTCGGAAGTCAAAATCAATGCGCACAACGCCGGTGCGACCGACGAATTCCGCAAGCAGACCACCAACGGCGGCAAGCTGGAAAACCGCACGCGTCTGTTCGCCGACAGCTTTGCGTCACACCTGCTGACCTACGGCTCCGAGGTCTATGAACAGAAACAGCAGCCGGGCGGCGCCACCACCAGCTTCCCGCAGGCCAAGATCAACTTCGCCTCCGGCTGGCTGCAGGATGAAATCACGCTGCGCGACATTCCGATCACCGTGCTGGCCGGCACGCGCTACGACGATTACAAAGGCAGCAGCCAGGGCCACGAAGACGTCAAGGCCGACAAATGGTCGTCCCGCGGCGCCCTGAGCTACTCGCCGACCGACTGGCTGATGCTGTTCGGCTCCTATTCCCAGGCCTTCCGTGCTCCGACCATGGGCGAGATGTACAACGATTCGCGCCACTTCCCCGGTAACTATTGGGTGCCTAATCCGAATCTGCGGCCGGAAACCACCAGCACCACCGAAGCCGGTTTCGGCCTGCGCTTCGACGACCTGCTGCTGGCGGATGACAGCCTGCAATTCAAGGCCAGTTACTTCGATACCGACGCCAAAGACTACATCTTCATGTATGTCACTCGTACGCAGACCGCCTCAGCGAATATCTCTCGCGCCAAGATTTGGGGTTGGGACACCTCGCTGAACTACCAGACCAAGTGGTTTAACTGGGATCTGGCTTACAACCGCACACGCGGCAAGGACAAGTCTCGCAATGGCGAATTGAACGCGAAAAGCGGCGATTGGCTGGCCGACATCAGCCCGGATACCGTCACCAGCTCGCTGGACGTGCCGCTGGGCGAAACCGGTCTGTCCGCCGGCTGGGTCGCCACTTTCGCCGAACGCGCCACCCGCGTACAAACGGGGATGCCGGAGCAAGGTGGCTACGGCGTCAACGATTTCTATCTGAGCTACAAGGGCCGCGATCGGCTGCAGGGCATGACCACCACCGTGGTGCTGGGCAACGCCTTTGACAAAGAATATTACTCGCCGCAGGGCGTCCCGCAGGATGGCCGCAACGCCAAACTGCTGGTCAGCTACCAGTGGTAATCATTTGACTATCTGGCGGACAACCCGGTTGTCCGCCGTTCGCATTACAGCGCAGGAGAATCCCGCATGAGCAATACCCTATACGAACGCTACCAACAGGCTAAAATCGATCACCCCGGCAAATACGCCCGCGATCTGGCGGCGATCCTCGGCGTCAGCGAAGCGGAGCTAACGCACGCCCGCGTCGGCCACGACACTCGCCGCCTGCAGGCCGACGCGCGCACCCTGCTGACCGAGCTTGAGCAGGTCGGCGTCACCAAGTCCATCACCCGCAACAGCTATGCGGTGCATGAGCAGATGGGCCGCTACCGCAACCAGCACCTCAACGGCCACGCCGGGCTGATCCTCAACCCGCGCGAGCTGGATCTGCGCCTGTTCCTCAACCACTGGACCAGCGTTTTCGCCATGAGCGAAACCAACAAGCGCGGCGTGCGCCACAGCATCCAGTTCTTCGACCAACAGGGCGATGCGCTGCACAAGGTCTACACCACCGAAGAGACCGATCTGCCGGCCTGGATGGCACTGGTGGAACGCCACCTGAGCGAAGAAAACCCGGCGCTGGCGCTGCAGCCCGCCGAGGCGAGCACTGCGGATGAAACGACGCAAGATCATGCCAAAATCGACGGTGAATGGCGCGCGATGACCGACGTTCACCAGTTCTTCCAGCTGCTCAGCCGCAACAAACTGACGCGCCAGCAGGCGTTCCGCGCCGTCGGCGACGATCTGGCCTATCAGGTGGACAACAGCGCGCTGTCGCAGCTGCTGGAAGCAGCGCAGCAGCAGCAGAACGAGATCATGATCTTCGTCGGCAACCGCGGCTGCGTGCAGATCTTCACCGGCCAGATCGAACGTTTGATGCCGCAGGAAGGCTGGATCAACGTGTTCAACCGCCGCTTCACGCTGCACCTGATCGAAGACGCCATCGCCGAAAGCTGGATCACCCGCAAACCGACCAAAGACGGCATCGTCACCAGCCTGGAGCTGTTCGCCGCCGATGGCACGCAGATTGCGCAGCTGTATGGCCAGCGTACCGAAGGGCAGCCGGAACAAACCCAGTGGCGCGAGCAGGTTGCCGCGCTCGCCGTCAAGGACATCGCCGCATGAAATCTTCCTTGATCCGCCGCCTGGCGTTGATGATGTCGCTGGCGCTGCCGCTCACCGCTGCGGCGGCGCAGCGCATCGTCTCGATCGGCGGCGACGTGACGGAAATCGCCTTCGCGCTCGGCGCCGGCGACGAAGTGATCGCCCGCGACAGCACCAGTCTGCATCCGGAAGCGGTGAAAAAGCTGCCGGACGTCGGCTATATGCGCCAGCTGAACGCCGAAGGCATTTTGGCGCTGAAGCCGACGCTGGTGCTGACAACCGAGCTGGCACAGCCGGCGCTGGTGCTCAAACAGCTGGCGGACAGCGGCGTCAACGTGGTCAGCGTGCCGGGTGACACCACCCTGCAGGCGGTGCCGCAGAAAATCGCTACGATTGCCGCTGCGCTGCAGCGCGTTGAGCAAGGCAAACAGCTGAGCGAGCGCTATCGACAACAGCTGGCGGCGGTCGATACCTCCCCGCTGCCGGTCAAGGTGCTGTTCGTGATGAGCCACGGCGGCATCACGCCGATGGCCGCCGGGCAACACACCGCCGCCGACGCAGTGATTGCCGCCGCCGGCCTGAAAAACGCCATGCAGGGCTTTGACCGCTACCGTCCGCTGTCGCAGGAAGGCGTCATCGCCAGCGCGCCGGATCTGTTGCTGGTCACTACCGACGGCGTGCGCACCCTCGGCGGCGAACAGCAGCTGTGGACGCTGCCGGGCCTGGCGTTGACGCCGGCGGGCAAGCAGCGCCGCGTGCTGATCGTCGATGACATGGCGCTGCTGGGCTTCGGTCTGGAAACGCCGGCGGCGCTGGCCAAACTGCGCCACGCGGCGGAGCAAAAGTAATGCGCTGTCGCACCTCGCCTCAGTTGGCCATCATCGGTCTGCTGGTGTTGCTGACGCTGCTGGCGCTGGTCGCCGCCAACCTGGGCGCGCTGACGCTGTCGTTTCGCACCCTGTGGCGCGAACCTTTCAGCGACGCCGCCTGGCACATCTGGTTGAACATCCGCCTGCCGCGCGTGCTGCTGGCGGTGGTGATCGGCTGCGCGCTGGCGGTATCCGGTGCGGTGATGCAGGGGCTGTTCCGCAACCCGCTGGCGGATCCGAGCCTGCTGGGCATCAGCAGCGGCGGCGCGCTGTTTGTCGCCCTGTTCATCGTGATGCCGCTGGCGTTGCCGGTGACGATCGCGCTGTACGGCCATATGCTGGCGGCGTTCCTCGGCAGCCTGCTGGTATCGCTATTGATCTACGGCATCAGCCGCAGCGGGCACGGCAATCTGTCGCGGCTGCTGCTGGCAGGCATCGCCATCAACGCCCTGTGCATGGCGGCCATCGGCGTGCTCTCTTACGTCAGCAGCGATCAACAGCTGCGCCAGTTCTCGCTGTGGATGATGGGCAGCCTCAGCCAGTCACAGTGGCCGACGCTGGCGGTTTCCGCCTCGCTGATCCTGCCTACGGCGCTGCTGACGCTGCTGCAGGCGCGCCGGCTGAACCTGTTGCAGTTGGGGGACGAAGAGGCCCACTACCTCGGGGTGAACGTCCAGCGCGCCAAGCTGCAGCTGCTGTTGCTGAGCGCCTTGCTGATCGGCGCGGCGGTAGCGATGAGCGGCGTGATCGGCTTTGTCGGTTTGGTGGTGCCGCATCTGGTGCGCATGCGCCTCGGCGGCGATCACCGCTGGCTGCTGCCCTGCTCCGCGCTGGGCGGCGCCTGCCTGCTGCTGGTCAGCGATACGCTGGCGCGCACGCTGGTGGCGCCGGCCGAAATGCCGGTGGGGTTGATGACCAGCCTGATCGGCGGTCCTTACTTCTTGTGGCTGGTGATGCGCCAGCGGGAGCGAACCGGTGGATAACGCCGCCTGTCTGACGGCCCGAGAGCTGCGCTACAGCCTCGGTGCGCGCCGCCTGATCAACGACGTTTCGCTCAGCCTCGCCGGCGGCGAAATGGTGGCGATTATCGGCCCTAACGGCGCCGGCAAATCGACGCTGCTGCGCTTGCTGACCGGCTATTTGACGCCGGACTGCGGCGAATGTCGCCTGCTTGATCGCCCGCTGGAACAGTGGGCGCCGCAGCAGTTGGCCAAAGTCCGAGCCGTGATGCGCCAGTACAGCGATCTGGCGTTTCCGTTCAGCGTGGAGGAAGTGGTCAGCATGGGGCGGGCGCCGCACGGCAAACGCGACGAGCATCAGGCGATCCAACAGGTGATGGCGCAGACCGACTGCCTGGCGCTGGCGCAGCGCGACTACCGCCAACTGTCCGGCGGCGAACAGCAGCGGGTACAGCTGGCGCGGGTGTTGGCGCAGCTGTGGCAACCGCAGCCGTCTCCCGCCTGGCTATTTCTCGACGAGCCGACCTCGGCGCTGGATCTGTACCACCAGCAGCACACTTTGCGCCTGCTGCGTTCGCTGACGCGCCAACAGCCGCTGGGCGTCTGCTGCGTGCTGCACGATCTTAATCTGGCCGCACTGTACGCCGATAGGATCCTGCTGCTGCATCAGGGGCGTCTGGTGGCGAGCGGCACGCCGCAGGAGGTGTTGCAGACGGAGATCCTCACCCGCTGGTATCAGGCCGATCTCGGCGTGGTGCATCATCCCGAAGTGTCGCTGCCGCAGGTCTACCTGCGTCAATAACGTCAAGGGCGCCATTAAGCGCCCTTTTTTCATCTCAGCTGGAGCAGGAAATCTCCAGATGTTTGCCCCAGTCCGGCGGCAGCACGGCGAGATCGTCATATTCCGGCGCATCGTCGAACGGCCGCAGCAGGGCCTGATGCAACCGCTGCAAACGGCCCACGTCGTCTTGCTCCGCGTCTTCAATCGCCTGCTGCGCCAGATAGTTGCGCAGGATCAGGCGCGGGTTCACCGCCTTCATCGCCCGTTGCCGTTCCTCATCGCTCACCTGCTCCTGCTGCAAACGCTGACGATACTGCTGATACCAGGAATCGAACGCCGCGCGGTCGATAAACTCGTCGCGCAGCGGCGACTGCGCCTGTTGCTGTTCAGTGTCGCTCAACAGGCGGAACGTGCGGGTATAGTCCCGCCCTTCCTGCGCCATCAGGCTCAACAGCCCGGTGAGCACGTCATTGTCCTGCGCCGTCGGCGTGAAGAAGCCGAGTTTAGCGCGCATCTGTTCGCCGTAGGCGCGCATCAGCGCCGGTTCATACGCCGCCAGCGCCTGCTGCAGCTGTTCAGTGGTCATCAGCCCCGACAGGGTCTGCGCCAGGCGATGCAGGTTCCACAGCGCCACCGCCGGCTGATTGTCGAAGGCGTAACGCCCCTGATGGTCGGAGTGATTGCAGACATAACCGGGCTGATAGTCATCGAGGAAGCCGTAAGGGCCGTAGTCAATGGTGATGCCGAGAATCGACATGTTGTCGGTGTTCATCACGCCGTGAGCGAAACCGACGGTTTGCCAATGGGCGATCAGGCGCGCCGTCCGTTCCACCACGTCGGTAAACCACAGCAGGTAACGTTCAGCCTGATCCTGCAGCTGCGGCCAGTGACGGGCAATGACGAAATCCGCCAACTGCCGCACCTGCTCCGGCTGTTTGCGGTAGTAAAAGTGCTCGAAGTGGCCGAAGCGCACGTGGCTTTCCGCCACCCGCATCAGCATGGCGCCGCGTTCCGGCTGCTCGCGGAACACCGGCTGCCGGCTGGTCACGATGGTCAACGCCCGGGTGGTCGGGATCCCCAGATGATGCAGCGCCTCGGAGGCCAGAAACTCGCGGATCACCGAACGCAGCACCGCGCGGCCGTCCCCCATACGCGAATATGGCGTCAGCCCGGCGCCCTTCAGGTGCCAGTCGCGGTGGCTGCCGTCCGCCAGGACCTGTTCGCCCAGTAAAATGCCGCGGCCATCCCCCAGCTGCCCGGCCCATACGCCAAACTGGTGGCCACTGTACACCTGTGCCAACGGCTGCATGCCGGGCAGCAGCGTTTCTCCCGCCCAAATGGGGGTTTTATCCTGGGTAAACCAACTTTCATCCAGCCCCAGCTCGCGCGCCAGCGGCTCGCTGTGGTACAGCAGGCGCGCATCCTTGAGCGGCGTCGGGTTCAGGGCGGTGTAGAAACCGGGTAACTGTTGGTAGTAAGCGTTATCGAACTGCGGCATAGGCCCTCCGTTTCAGCGTAGTGTAGAGCCTGGACGGGCGGATTAACACCGAAGGAATGCAGGGAGAACGCATCCGCCTGTCGCCAGGACGGATGCGGGGAGTTTGGCGTTTCCACCTGGCGGAGGAAACGCGGTTTAACGCGGGCTGACAAAACGGTGTCATCAGCCAAAAAACGATGGCGAATAACGGCGACGGAATCACGGCAAACATCACCCCGCGCATTATTTACCTCATTGTGTGTAGTTTTTTATATCACTTCTTAATTATTGAACTCGCTGGGCTTCGCCAGCAAAGCTTGCAGATTATCCACACCAACGCTGGGCCATAAAAAACCTTGCAGGCCTAAAACACCGGCGTATCTGAGTTTATTAAAGTACTCTTTTTTCTCTATTCCTCCGACGATCACGCCTTTACACAACAGGTTGATATTCTTTAACAACGAGTCGATGACCACGTCATACCCCTGATGGGTAAACAGCTGCCAGTAAAAACGCTTGTCTATCTTTACATAGTCAAACAAACCATCATACAGCGCGGTCAAGGTGGCTTTACCGGAACCGAAATCATCGAGCCACAGCGTAAACATTTCGCTTAATCGCTGCACGTTCGGGTTGTTCTTCCCGGCCGAAAGATTCGGAAAACTCTCACTCATTTCGAATGCAATAAAAGGATATTGCCTGATCCATTGGCACAATGCCGGATCGGAAAGAATAAGTTCGACGATGGTTTCTTCGATATTGATGGTCAACTGCACGCTGTTACCGGTAAACCAGCCCGCGTGCCGCTCCGCAAGTTTCAATTGCTCATTAAATAACTCAATCCTTTGTTCAGGCGCCAATAAATTAATCCCAATTTCGGCCGGCATGGCTAAATCACCGTCGAGACTGTTGAAACGGCTCAACATTTCCACCGCCAACAGCCTGCCCTCCATTGAGTAAACAGGTTGAAAAACATAGCTACTAATAAAGTCAGCTTCGAGTTGGATGTTCATTTTAATGCCACAGGATGAATGGCTAGCGTATCATCGTATATCAATATATTTTATCGATCAATCCTTCTGGGATTAATCGGAAATATCAATGCAAATACCCATGAAATATCATTTAATTGATAGATTAAAGCTATACGACAATCGCGAAAGGCGCAAAAGAAAAGCAGCTGAACTTATGCCACCTTTCTCGCCTAACGCGTGATATGAAAAGGTATTTGGCTTAAGTGGATTGGATGACGGGCTAAATTTGACTTATCTCCGTTGTTTTATTTAAGAAAAATCTTAAATAAAGTAAAATAATCTTTCTGCCGTAACGCCGATTTTTCCTGTCGTTAACGATGACTGATTAAATTTAATAACACATCAATTCCGCCCGTTATTCTCAGCATTGAAAACGTAAAAAAATGCCCACCTTGATTTTCAGAAAATCTGCGCTACGCCCCTGCGAAACGTCGATTTCAGCGATAAAAAAAGGGATGAGCACGCTCATCCCCTTCACCATCCCATACCGGCTAACGGATCGTTTCGCTCAGCCATTGCCGCAGTTCGGTCAATTCCGCCGCCTGTTGCGGATAATCCGCCATCAGCCGATCGCAGCAAGCGGCAACGGGCTCGCTGCGATACGCGCAGCCCACCAGCGCTTCCGCCAGCCGTTGCAGCGGGGCGGGATTCAGGCTGTCGGTGAACACCTGCGCGCGAACAATCGTTCCCTTCTCCACGTCGAAGAACAGATCCACGCCGCCCCAGACGAAGCGCTCGTTAAGCAGATGGCTGAACGCCGGCGCCTTGCCGAAATTCCATTCCCAACTGCTCTGTTTGGCGAACTGCGCGGCAAAATCGGGCAAATCAGGGAATACGTCCGGCGAAATGATCTCCGGCTCGGCCGTCTCGCCATAGTGGGCAAAAAAGGCCTGCACGATGGCTTCGCACACCTGTTCATGGCTGATACCCGGCAAAAACTCCGCCAAATTGGCGACGCGCGAACGCACCGAGGTGATGCCCTTGGCCTGCAGCTTTTTGGGATCGGGATTGAGGTAGTCTGCCAGCCGCTCCAGATCGGCGTTCAGCAGCAGCGTGCCGTGGTGGAAACCACGGTCCTGGGTTTCTCGATAGGCCGAGCCGGATATTTTGCGCGGCCCGTCGGCGGTTTCCATCACCAGATCGTTGCGCCCCGACGCGCCGGCCGTGACGCCCAGCTGCCGCAGCGCTTGCAGAATGATGTCGGTCGAGACGCTTTTGTCGTAACCCGGTTTGCCGGCCATAAAGGTGAAACAGGTGTTGCCCAGGTCGTGAAATACCGCCCCACCGCCGCTGCTGCGCCGCGCCAGCCGAATGCCGTCCTGCTCCATGCGCCGGGTGTTGCACTCCTTCCAGGGGTTCTGCGACTGGCCAATCACCACCGTTTCGGCATTGCGCCACAGAAAGAGGATTTTTTGCGTGGTCATCTCGCGGAAGATGCACTCTTCCACCGCCAGGTTAAACCAGGGATCGTAGGAATCGGAGATCAGTAAACGCAGGCTGTTCATGGCAGGCACCGTTCAAAACACGTGATGCCGCCATGATACACCAAATCAATAGGTTAAGGCTAAATGCGTCGCGCCTGCCAGTATACCCGCTTCCAGTAGACATTATCGAGCGAGGAGCGGATCACTCCGCGGCTGGTCGAAGCGTGGATAAATTGGTCGTTGGTATCGTAAATGCCGACGTGCAGGCCGTTCTCACCGCCGCCGGTTTTGAAAAACACCAGGTCGCCCGGCATCAGCTCATCACGCGAAACCTTGGTGCCCAGCGAGGTTTGCTCTTCGGTCGAACGCGGCAGCTGCATGTCGAAACGATCGCGGAACGTGCGGTAAACAAAGCCGGAACAATCTACGCCGCCGCGATCCAGACCGCCGTAACGGTATGGCGTGCCGTACCACTGACGCAGTTGCTCGTTGAGCTGGGCCACCACCACGATAGAGTCCGCCAGGCGGCCGCTCGGCGGCGGCGCATGGCTGCTGCAGCCGGCGAGAATCAAACTGGCTAATAAAAACCACACACGCATCCGCATAATATTCCTTCATTGAACACGCTGCCGCATTATGCCAATCGGCACACCACCACCGCCTGCGAGGCGAAGCCGGCACCACGTAAGGAGAGCGCTATTTGGCGTTAATTTATCTCCCGCACGGGGAAAAAGGCAAGCGCCATGAGGGAGATAATAGCAGGATCGCCGGTTTTGACCCTATTCCGGCGATTTTGTCTCGGATTTGCTGTTAATCAGCCAGACGCCGAACAGAATAAACAGCGTGCCCAACGTTTTCAGCAGCGTAGCGGATTCGTTAAACCACGGCAGGATCACCGCCGCCAGATAGACCAGCGCGTAGCTGACGCTCAGCAGAGGATAAGCGCGGTTTAACGGCAGGTGGCGCAGCGCAAAGAACCAACACAGCATCGACAGCGCATAACCGAAGATGCCGCCGCCCACCGCCAGAAGCGGCAGCCAGTAGTCGCCGATCAACGCCAACGAGACGTCGGCGAACGACATCAGCGGGATTTGCACCATGCCCCACTTCATCAGCAACTGCGCCAGCGTCACCAGCAACACGCTGGCGGCGCCCCAGGCATAGCCCCTCATGAATGCACGCTCATCAGCAGGATCCCCAACATAATCGACGCTACGCCACACCAGTGGCGCACGGTCGTCGGCTCATGAAACAGCCAGCGCGCCGCCAGCGTCACCATCACGAAGTTCAGGCTGAGCATCGGGTAAGCCAGGCTGAGCGGCAGGCGTTGCAGCACATTGAGCCACACCGCCATGCCCAGCCCCAGCAGCAGCACCGCCAGCGCCAGCCAACGCAGCGTCTGCTTCAGCCGCGCTTCGTCCGCCCGCTCCCAACAGTGCGCCGCCTGCTTCTGGCACAGCTGCCCACCGCAGGTGAGCAGGCTGACCACTATCACCAACAGAAAACCCATCATGGTTGCTGTTTATACCACATCAGCACCAGGCGGTTCATACGATCCACCTTGTCTGCGGCAGGCAGTTCCTGCGGCAGCGCTTCGCCACGGGACAGCTGCAGCACCAGCGACACGTTCCCCTGTTTGCGCGCCTGCGCCAGCCACTGCGGGAAGTCGGCGTCGCTGATCAGGTGGCCTTTGGCGTCCGGATACTCCAGACCATAAGCTACCTCGCCTTTCTGGCTGTACATCAGCACGTCGCTACGCTTCAGTTCCCAGGCCAAACCGGCTGCGAGCCCGACGCTGTCGCTCAACACATAGCGGCTGTCGCCCAGCTCGGCCATCGTGGCACGCGCGAAGTTCTGCGGCAGCTTGGAATCGGTCACCTGTTGCGGGATGGCGTAGCCGATCACCAGGCACAGCAATACCGGGCAGGCCGCCGCCCAGCGCCATTGACGGCCGTTATCGCGTGCGGAAACCAGCGCGAACAGGAGCCAACCGCCGAAGGCGATCAGGCCGAGCACCACCTTCGGCCACTCTTGCGCGGTAAACAGATGGGCTTTCGGCAGCAGGCCGGAGCTCAACACCACCAGCGCCACGATGCCGATCAGCCCGAACAGGCCGTTCAGCCAGGCATTGGCCTTGAACAGCCTGGCGCGCAGGGTGGCGGCGTAGTCTTCCGCATAGGCGGTCATCAGCAGCGCCAGCGGCGCCATGCACGGCAGAATGTAGGTCGGCAGCTTGCCTTTGGCGATGCTGAAGAAGATCAGCGGCATCATCGCCCAGCTCAGCAGGAAGAACAGCTCCGGGCGCTGTACGCGTTCGCGCCAGCCCTTGAGCAGCGCACCGGGCAGCAGCGCCAGCCACGGCAGCACCGCCGCCAGCAGGACCGGCAGGTAATACCAGAACGGCGCCTTGTGCTGGGCATTATCTTCGGCGAAACGCTGAATATGCTCGACCCAGAAGAAGTAATTCCAGAAGTCGGGTTCACGTTGCGCGATCGCCAGCGCCCACGGCAGGCTGAGCAACGTAGCGGTCACGATCGCCACCGGGCCGTAGCACAGCAGATCCTTGATGCGACGTTGCTGGATGACGATCGGGATCACCGCGATCACCGGCACCGCCAGCGCCAGGAAGCCCTTGGTCATAAAGCCCATACCGCAGGCCAAGCCCAATAGCGCGTAGGCGCCCAGCTTGCCTTTGACCGAGGTGGCTTTCAGCGTCAGGTAGTAGCTGACCATCGCCGCCGCCAGCCACAGCGAGATCATCGGATCCAGCACGCTGTAGGTGCCGATGCTGAACACCAGCACCATCGACAGGAATATCAGCGCCGCCAGGCTGGCGCGGCGCGCATTGCGCCACATCAGCATCGCCAGCGCGAACACCAACAGTGCGGTCATGCCGGTGCTGAACACCGAGCCGAAGCGCACCGCAAAGTTGTTTTCGCCGAACAGCCACTGGCTGATGTTATTGAACCAGTAACCCGCCACCGGCTTTTCGAAGTAGCGCAGCCCCAGCAGGTGCGGCACAACCCAATCGCCGCGCTGCAGCATTTCACGGCTGATCTCGGCATAACGCGTCTCATCCGGCTGCCACAGCAGGCGGCCGTTAAGCGGGATCAGGTAAACCAGAGCAAAAAAAACGGCCAGCAGAATGGCCCAGGATCCTTTTAGCGCCTTCATGTAACGTCCTTCACATCGGTTTGACAGCCCAGCCAACCTTCGCGGCCGGGGAAAGGAGCACGCTTGATGCGGCCCAACGGCAGTGACGCCAAATCTTGTGGTAACAGCGCGCTAAGCGGACAGAATTCGATGCCCTGCTGCCGTGCGCGTTGCAATAACTGTTCGAACATCGCCGCTTGCGACATGCCTTCCACTTCGGTGTGAATGGTGTACACCGGCACGCCGCGATCGTTCTCGATGGCGCGCAGAATGTAGTCGTTGAAGTCGGCCATGCTGACTTCGCTGCCGATCACTTCGTCGAAGGTCGGCAACGTCACCGGGATCTGCACCGTGCCGTGACGCCCGTCGCTCAGCACCGGACGGAACGGATGGGTGCCGCGGCAATCGCTGTTGTAATGGAAGCCGAAGCGTTGCTTGACCTCCAGCACGCGCGTATCGGCACGCCAGCCCGCCACGGCGGAGCATTTCACCGGCTGGCCGGTGCTGGCGCTCAGGGCATCGACGCCCAGCTGCACTTGTTCGGTCAGCTGCGCCTCGCTCCACTTGCCGACCTTGGCCTGCCACCCCTGGTGATCCCAGGCGTGCAGCCCGACTTCATGGCCGGCTTCGGCGGTGCGCTTCATCAGCGGCCCCAACGCGCGTGAAATGTTGCGCCCCGGCCAGGCGGTGCCGGCCAGCAGAATGTCCAGGCCGTACAGCGAGGCGGCGTTCGAACGCAGCATTTTCCACAGAAATTTCGGACGCAAAAGGCGCCAAAGATGGCGCCCCATGTTGTCCGGTCCCACGCTGAAGAAGAAGCTGGCCTGAATGTCGTACTTGTCGAACAGGTCCAGCAACTGCGGCACCCCTTCACGGGTGCCGCTGAAGGTATCTACATCAACCCGCAGACCGACTTTCTTCATGCATCGTTCCCTTCCTGAACGGTAGTGCGCAGGAAGTAGTCCAGCGTATCGGCGACGGTTTGCTTCATCTCGATGGTCGGCTGCCAGCCCAGCAGGCGGTGAGCGTTCTTGATGCTCGGCGTGCGGTGCTCGACGTCCTGGTAACCTTTACCGTAGTAGCTGCTGCTCTCAACGTCCTTGAAGCCGGCAAACGGCGGGAAGCGGTCGCGCAGCGGGTGGTTGTTGAAGCTTTCCAGCAGCATTTCCGCCAGCTCGCGGATGCTCGCTTCGTTGGTCGGGTTGCCGATGTTGACGATCTGGCCGTCGCACAGGCCGTCGCGGTTCTCGATGATGCGGAACAGCGCTTCGATGCCGTCGTTGATGTCGGTGAAGCAACGTTTCTGCGCGCCGCCGTCCATCAGTTTGATCGGCGAACCTTCCACCAGGTTGAGGATCAGCTGGGTGATGGCACGGGAAGAGCCGATACGCGCAGCGTCCAGGTTATCCAGGCGCGGCCCCATCCAGTTGAATGGACGGAACAGCGTGAACTTCAGGCCTTCTTTAGCGCCGTAAGCCCAGATCACCCGATCCAGCAGCTGTTTGGAGACCGAGTAGATCCAGCGCTGTTTGTTGATTGGCCCGACGATCAGGCGCGAATGGTCTTCGTCGAACTCTTTGTCGTCGCACATGCCGTACACTTCTGAGGTGGACGGGAAGATGATGCGCTTGTTGTATTTCACGCAGTCGCGAACGATCTTCAGGTTCTCTTCGAAATCCAGCTCGAACACGCGCAGCGGGTTACGGGTGTATTCGATCGGCGTCGCGATCGCCACCAGCGGCAGCACCACGTCGCATTTCTTGATGTGATACTCGATCCACTCGGAGTGGATGCTGATGTCGCCTTCCACGAAGTGGAAACGCGGGTTGTCGAGGAAACGGCTGATGGCGTCAGAACCGATATCCAGGCCGTAGATGTCGTAGCGATCGTCACGCAGCAGGCGCTCGGTCAGGTGGTTACCGATGAAGCCGTTGACCCCGAGGATCAGCACGCGAGTGCGGCGTTTCATTACGGCGTTCGGCTTGGCGGCCAGGCGCACGTCGGTGACGATGCCCATTTCCTGCGCCAGGCGGCTGCCCTGCACGTACAGGCCGCTGTCGTTCTGACCGGCAACGATCTCCAGCGCGCCTTCGCCACAGGCGATGACCAGCGGCGAGGTGCTCAGTACGGTGCCCGGCTGCTTGTCGTGTTGGGTATCCAGCACGCGAGAGCGCCAGACGATCAGCTTGCGCTGGCCGAGGTAGCTGAAGGCACCCGGGTACGGTTCCGTGACGGCACGTACCAGGTTGTTGATCTCTTTGGCGGACTTGTGCCACAGGATCTCGCCGTCCGCCGCGGTGCGACGGCCGAAGTAGCTGGCCTGAGACTCATCCTGCTTGGTGAAGGTGGCGGTGCCGTTCTTCAGCTTCGGCAACTGCTCTTTCAATACGGCCTGCGCGGCTTCCAGCACTTTTTTGTGCAGCGTCAGCGCAGTGTCGCTGTCGGCGATGGTCACTTTCTGCTGACCGACGATGTCGCCGGCGTCCGGGCGTTTCACCATCTTGTGCAGCGTGGCGCCGGTTTCGGTTTCGCCGTTCACCAGCGCCCAGTTCACCGGGGCGCGGCCACGGTAATGCGGCAGCAGCGAACCGTGCAGGTTAAAGCCACCCTGCGGTGCCAGCGAGAGGATCTCGTCGCTCAGCATATGGCGGTAGTAGAACGAAAAGATCACGTCCGGCTGCAGGTCGCGAATGCGGTCAACCCACAGCGGGTGGTTCACGTCTTCCGGCGCATAGACCGGCAGATCCAATTCGGCGCCCAAACGGGCCACGGAGGAGAAGAAGTTGTTCTCACCAGGGTCGTCGGTGTGCGTGAATACGGCCTGCACGTCATAACCCGCCTCAGTCAGCGCTTTCAGACCTGCGCAGCCAATATCATGGTAAGCAAATACAATAGCTTTCATCATTCTTCTTCCTGAGTATTGTGGTCCTGCTGTACGCCGACCACTTTCTGAACAAAATAGCGAGGACGTGCGCGCACGTCGGTATAGATGCGGCCGATGTATTCACCCAGTAGCCCCATGCCAACAAACTGGGCGCCGATAAAGGTGAACAGCACGGCGAAGAGGGTGAACACGCCGCCGGCGGCCCATTCAGGGCCGAGCAGCAGACGCAGCGCAATCAGCACCAGCGCCAACACAAACCCGGACAGCGCCACGATGCTGCCGACCACGCTGAGCAAACGCAGCGGGGTGGTGGTCAGGCAGGTGATCAGGTCGTACATCAGGTTGATCAGCTTCATCAGGCTGTACTTGGAATCGCCAAACTCGCGCTCGGCGTGACGCACGTCGATCTCGGTCGTGCGGCGGGCGAAGGTGTTCGCCAGAATCGGGATAAAGGTGCTGCGCTCGTGGCAGTGCAGCATCGCCTCAACGATGTGACGACGGTAGGCGCGCAGCATGCAGCCGTAGTCCCCCATCGACTTGCCGGTGGCGCTTTGAATCATCATGTTGATCACGCGCGAAGCGCTTTTGCGGAACCAGGAGTCTTGACGGTTGGCGCGCACGGTGCCCACCACGTCATAGCCCTCTTCCGCCACGCTGACCAGACGAGGGATCTCCTCCGGCGGGTTCTGCAGATCGGCGTCCAGCGTAATCACCAGATCGCCGGTCACCTGGTTGAAACCGGCCATGATCGCCGAGTGCTGGCCATAGTTGCGGTTCAGCAAAACGGCGATGACGTGGCTGTCCGGCTTTTCCGCCGCCGCGGTCAGCATGTCCGCGGAGTTGTCGCTGCTGCCATCGTCGACGAGGATGATTTCATAAGGTTGAGATAACTGCTTGCAAGCGGCGGTAGTACGCTCCAGCAACGCCGGCAGACTTTCCTGCTCGTTGTATACCGGGATGACTATCGACACTTTTTTAATCGGTTCAACGCGAGACACGTAAAGACTCCACAACAGAAGACAAGGCATTGACCACGCGATCCACGTCGGCGTCGGTCATATCAGGGAATAGCGGTAAAGTGCACAGCCGCGCCGAGTTCCATTCGGTATTCGGCAAGGAAAGCTGCGGATAACGCTCACGGTAGAATTTCTGGGTATGCGCGGCGCGGAAATGCAGCCCGGTGCCGACGCCAACCTCTTTCAGACGCTCCATCAACCGATCGCGATCGATGCCGCAACGCTCAGGATCGACACGGACCATAAACAGATGCCAGGCGTGGTCATGCGGGTAATCCGGCACGCCCAACGGTTGGAACGGCGAGCCTTCGAGCGCGCTCAGGTAGCGCTGTGCCAGCGCCTTGCGGCGCGCGTTCAGCTCAGCGAAGCGCGACAGCTGCACCACGGCGATCGCCGCGTGAATGTCGGACAGGTTGTATTTGTAACCCGGCTCCACCACTTCGGCCTGCGGTTTGCGGCCAAGCTGCTGACGATCGAAGGCATCGACGGCCAGACCGTGGAACTTCAGGCAACGCAGGCGATCCGCCAGCGCATCGTCGTCGGTGGCAATCAGGCCGCCTTCGGCGCAGGTCACGTTTTTAATGGCGTGGAACGAGAAAATCGCCGTGCCGCGCGCACCGACCCATTCGCCGTTGTAGCGCGTACCAACCGCATGGGCGGCGTCTTCGATCAAAGGCAGGCCGTGGCGTTCGGCCACGGCACGCAGCGCATCCATCTGCAGAGGAGCGCCGGCGTAGTGCACCGGAACAATCGCTTTGGTTTTCGGGGTGATGGCAGCCTCAACATCGGCGGCGCTGACCATCAACGTATCACGGTCAACGTCGATCATGACCGGCGTGGCGCCCAGCAGCTCGATCATGTTGAGGGTGGAAACCCAGGTTTGCGAAGGGGTGATGACTTCGTCGCCGGGGCCGATGCCCAGCGCCATCAGCGTGATGTGCATGCCCGCCGTGGCGGAACTGACGGCGATCGCATGCTTACAGCCGAAGGTGGAACAGAAGTCGCTTTCCAGCTGCTGGTTTTGCGGCCCGGTGGTGATCCAACCGGAACGCAACACTTTCTCTACCGCGGCGATTTCTTCATCGCCGATGGCCGGACGAGAGAAAGGCAAAAATTGATCCATAGTTAACCCCAAACGTATCGAACTGCTTTTGATGACACTGTAAATCCCTTTCGTTTAACGGATATTAAACGCCAGAGAAGAATCGTTTCCGTGGATTAACTGCCAATGTAAGGCCGCAAGCTTAACTAAACCTTAAGACGAGACTTGTCATCAGTGGGTCAACTGATTGGTGGGTGCCGCCATCATCTATTTAAAATCATTATTAAAATCAATTTCTTATATTTATTAATAATTATTTACGTATTTTATTTTTGCCGAATCAAGCGTAGCACGTCATCGACGTTTTTCAAGAAAATCGATAAGAAAGTGAGAGGCAGCCCAATATTAACCGATGATTACCCGGCTATTTATATTCACTACGTTTAGTGTTCGTTTACGTTACGCTCCGCCGCCGCCGCGACTCAAGCCGTGCGGGTCATGATCCAACGCTGGTCCCCCACCCATTGCAGGTGGAAGTCCACTTCATAGATCTGCGACAGCAGCGCGGGTGCCATCACCTCACGCGTGGCCCCCTGTGCCACCAGCCGCCCGGCGTGCAGCAACCAAACCCGATCGGCCTGCTGTAAGGTATGATTCAGATCGTGCGCGCACACCAGCGCGCTGCGCCCGCTCTGGCAAAATTCCCGCAGCAGGCGATCCAGCGCGACTTTCTGCGCCACGTCCAGGCTGTTGGTCGGCTCATCCAGCAACAACAGCTGACTGTGCGGATTGACGCTGGGCCACACCTGCAGCAACACCGCCGCCAGCCGCACCCGCTGCCATTCGCCACCGGAGAGCTGCGTCAGCATGCGTGACAGCTTATCCACCAGCTTCAGCCGCTGGCACAAATAGAGAATGGCGTGTTCCACATCGGTTTGCGCCGCTGCCGCTGGCCGGTGCAAGGCCAAATACTGGAACACCGGCATCAGCGACACCGGCGGCTGTTGCTGGCTGAGATAGCCGCGCCGGCATGCCAGCGCGTTACCCGGATAATCGGCCAGCGCGCGCCCGTCCAGGCGAACCTCGCCCAGCCCCGGCAGCATGCCGGCCACCCGCGCCAGCAAGGTGCTCTTCCCGGCGCCGTTTGGGCCGATCAGATGAACCTGCAACCCGCCTTCAATCTGTGCCGAAAAAGGCGCCAGGCGCCCCGCCCCCCCAACCTCGACGAGTTGCAGCATCCGTCTTATCCTGCCAGCGCTTGTTTTACCGCCGCCACCAGCGCCGGATCTTCCGGCGTGGTGTCAGGCGAGAAGCGTTGGATCACCGTGCCGTCGCGCGCGATGAGGAATTTCTCGAAGTTCCACAGAATATCGCCGGCGTGCTTCGGCGCACGCCCTTTGCTGGTCATTCGCGCCAGGAACTCGCTGCCCTGCGGTGCGACAGCATCCGGCTGCGCGGCAATCAGCGCCTGGTACAGCGGATGCCGATGTTCGCCGTTCACCTCAATCTTGGCGAACATCGGGAATTGCACGCCGAAGGTGCCGCGGCAAAACGCCAGGATCTCTTCGTTGCTGCCCGGCTCCTGGCCCAGGAATTCATTGGACGGGAACCCCAAAACTTCCAGTCCCCGATCGCGATAGGTTTCGTACAGCGCTTCCAGCCCTTCATATTGCTTGGTCAGGCCGCACTCCGAGGCCACGTTGACCACCAGCAGCACCTTACCCTGGTAGGCGCCCAGCGTGGTCGCCTGATTTTCGATGGTGTGTAACGGCAGGTTGTAGATTGGCTTGCTCATCGGTTGTCATCCTTTGGTTTTTTAATGGCAGGTGAATGAAGAAAACTACCTTACGCCCTTTGTTCGGGTCAGTAACCAGATAAATAGCGGCGCCCCCAGCGTGGCGGTCACCACGCCGATCGGCAGCTCGGCCGCCAGCAGCGCAACGCGGGCGATCACATCGGCCACCAGCAACACCCCGGCTCCCGCCAGCGCGCAGGCCGGCAGCAGATAGCGCTGATCGGTCAGGCCGGTGAGCCGCAAAATATGCGGGATCACCAACCCAACAAAACCAATCACTCCGGCGAGCGCCACGCTGACGCCGACCAACCAGCCGATCGCCAGCACCAGCAAATTACGCCACAGCTGCAGCGACAGCCCAAGTTGCCGCGCCTGTACCTCGCCCAGCGCCATCAGGTTGAGCGCTCTGCCCTGGCCGCACAGCCACAGCAGCACCGGCAGCAGCGCCAGCACCAGCCACTTTTGCCGCCAATCGACGCCGCCGAAACCGCCCATCATCCAGTACATCAGCTGCCGCAGATCGAGGCTGGTGCTGAAATAGACCGCCCAGGTCATCAGCGCGCTGCACACGATGCCCAGCGCCACGCCAACCAGCAACAGCCGTGCATTGGTCAGGCGCCGACGCCGAGCGAAGCCCAGCAGCAAAAAGGTCATCGCCAGCGCACCGGCTATCGCGGCGGCGCTCATCAGCGCCACCGGCAACAAACCGTGCCCCAACAGGACCGTCAACACCAGCGCGACGCCGGCGCCGTTAGCCACCCCCAGCAGACCGGGCTCCGCCAGCGGGTTTTCAAACAGCGCCTGCATCACCGCGCCTGCCACCGCCAGGGCGGCGCCGACCAGCATCACCGCCAGCGCGCGCGGTAAACGCAGTTGCCAAACGAACAGCTGCGCCCGATCGCTGAACCACGCTGACGGCCATATCCATTGGTCACCGGCGCAGAGGCTGAACAGCAACGCCACCGCCACGCCCAGCGCCAGCAGAGTGACCTGGCGCTTATCGCGGTAGCGCTGATGTTGCAACAGTAAGGTGAAAGTACGGCTGGTTGGCATGGCGCGGCGGTTCCCTGCCGGCCGCTGTCGTGGCCGGATAATTGACGTCTGAGTCGAATATTAGGGGGTTAACGCCGCAAGGGGAAGCCTTGCGTAGGCGATGGCGCAGGAAAGCAGCGGCTGGCCCTGCCCGTCATCACCATGATGATGGCAAAACCAGCCGCCGATAAACTCAGGGATTAACGATGCGGGCCGGTGTTGCCCGGTGGATAAGGCTGACCGCGGCCGTCATCGCGCCGGTCATGGTCACCCCGATCGTCATGACGGCGGTCGCGATTATCGCGATCGCCATGGAACGGATTGCCGCTGCGCTCCGGCTCGCGATGCTCATAACCACGCGGCGGCGAAGGTTGCCAGCGTCCGCCGTCCCAGTACAAACCGCGCGCATTGCGCTCACCCAGACCGCGGCCCTGGTGCGCATGCCACCACTGCGGTGGACGCCAGTCGTAGCCATCCCAGTAGTAGCCGCGACGGTCCTGATCCCCCAGATGCAGGGAAACGCCCGGCACGTTGATATCGACGGACACATCGGCCTGCGCCGCCAGCGGCAGCAACAGCGGGAAACACACCAGCAACAGGATCTTTTTCATTTTACCTTCTCACTCTATTTTTCTTGCTGCAGTGGTTATATCAGCGTGCTTATTTAACGACTATCTCATCGATGCCTATTTTCAGATCGTTTTCGACGGCCTTACACAATCCCTACACTGTTTGCCGCCGCCTTTAATTATCATAACCACTGACAAGGTTTAACGAATAACTGACGTCTCTCAGACCTCAAGACAATTATAATTAAATGGATTCCCACCGGAGGATAATAAGATGATTAAACGTATCGGTATGTTGCTGGCCGTTGTGGCCCTGGCCTCAAGCCTCAGCGCCTGCTGCTGGGGCCCGCACTGGGGTGGAGGCCACCGCGGCGACGGCCCAGGCCATTATTATGGCCGTTATTGAAATGACAAATAAGGCCACCCATCAAATTAAATAAGATATAAGAATATTCCGCAAATAAGATTAAATAAATTTTCGCCGTAGTGCTTTAATGAATAAATTTAATTCTTACATTGCCCATTAGGAATAAACTGAATTTTCCCAAAAAAAAGAAAAAGGCCGCGCAAGCGGCCTTTTTTGATGTCACGTCACTCACCCTTTCGGGCTGGCGTTTTCTACCCGGCTTTTCAGCTTCTGCCCCGGACGGAAGGTCACCACGCGGCGCGCCGTAATCGGAATGTCTTCGCCGGTCTTCGGGTTACGCCCCGGACGTTGGTTCTTGTCACGCAGATCAAAGTTGCCAAAACCCGACAGTTTTACCTGTTCGCCATTCTCAAGGGCCCGACGGACCTCTTCAAAGAACAGTTCCACCAGGTCTTTGGCGTCCCGTTTGCTAAGCCCAAGCTTCTCAAACAGGTGTTCTGACATTTCAGCTTTAGTAAGCGCCATAGGTTCAATCCCTCAAGGATGCTTGGAATCGCTGTTTTAGAGCCTCTACGCATTTTGCAACGGTAGCGGCTATCTCCTCTTCTTCCAGTGTACGAGCGGTATCCTGCAATACCAGACTGATAGCCAGGCTCTTGTCACCTTCTGCCACGCCCTTGCCACGGTACACGTCAAACAAGTTTACGCCAACTACCTGATTTGCGCCAACTTTCTTACACTCGGCCAAAATATCTTCTGCGGGGACGTTTTCAGCCACCACAACGGCGATATCACGGCGGTTTGCCGGGAAGCGCGAAATCTCCCGCGCCTGAGGCACGGCGCGGCTCGCAAGCTTGTTCCACTCCAGTTCAAACACCACGGTGCGGCCGTTAAGATCCAGTTTACGCTCAAGTTCCGGGTGAACCACACCGATGAAACCTACGCGTTCGCCGTGCAAATAAATCGCCGCACTTTGCCCTGGATGCAGGGCCGGATTGGCTTCCGCTCGGAACTGAATTTCGGATAATTTACCGGTCAGCTCGAGGACAGACTCCAGATCCCCTTTTAAATCATAGAAGTCGACGGGCTTGCGCGCCAGATCCCAATGCTCATCGTGCGTATGGCCAGCGATCACGCCTGCCAGCATGACATCCTGACGGATACCCAGATCTGCCGCACTATCAGGCACAAAGCGCAGGCCGCTTTCGAACAGGCGCAGGCGCGTCTGCTGGCGGTTCTGGTTATACACCACCGCAGACAGCAGGCCGGTCCACAGCGACAGACGCATCGCCGACATCTCGACCGAAATCGGGCTCGGCAGGATCAGCGCTTCTTCATTCGGATGCAGCAATGCCTGCACTTTCGGATCGACGAAGCTGTAGGTGATCGCTTCCTGGTAGCCGTGATCGACCAGCATGGTCTTCACGCGCTTGAGCGTCAGATCGGCTTCGCAATGCTGGGTCATCACCAGATCGGCACGAACCGGCACATCCGGGATGTTGTCGTAGCCGTAAACGCGCGCCACTTCTTCCACCAGGTCCTCTTCGATCTCCATATCGAAACGCCAGCTCGGCGCGACCGCTTGCCAGCTGTCGCCCTGTTCGGTTACCTGGCAACCCAGGCGACGCAGAATGTCGCTAACCTGCTCGCTCGGCACCACGTGGCCGATCAGGCGATCCAGCTTCTCGCGGCGCAGCGTGATGGTAGCGCGCTTCGGCAGTTCGTTTTCATCGGTCACGTCGATAACCGGGCCGGCCTGGCCGCCGCAGATGTCGAGCAGCAGGCGCGTAGCGCGCTCCATCGCTTTGTACTGCAGCGCCGGATCGACGCCGCGCTCATAGCGGTGAGAAGCATCGGTGTGCAGGCCGTGACGGCGTGCGCGACCGGTGATCGACAGCGGGCTGAAGAAGGCGCACTCCAGCAGCACGTCCTGAGTTTCCCCGTTGACGCCGGAATGCTCGCCGCCGAAGATGCCGCCCATCGCCAGCGCTTTTTGATGATCGGCGATCACTAAGGTGTCGGCGTTCAGTTTGGCTTCGCTGCCGTCCAGCAGCGTCAAGGTTTCCCCTTCTTCCGCCATGCGCACCACGATGCCGCCGTCGATGCGGCTCAGATCGAAGGCGTGCATCGGCTGCCCAAGCTCCAGCAGCACATAGTTGGTGACGTCAACCACGGCATCGATAGAACGG
The DNA here is from genome assembly GCF_052166245.1 of Serratia sp. CY84636. Taxonomy (NCBI): domain Bacteria; kingdom Pseudomonadati; phylum Pseudomonadota; class Gammaproteobacteria; order Enterobacterales; family Yersiniaceae; genus Serratia; species Serratia sp. CY84636. The sequence goes on along the minus strand of NZ_JBJNOX010000002.1, from coordinate 444,340 downwards.
ATACCGCAGCGACGCAGTTTTTCACGCATCCACAGCGGGGTTGGCGCCTTAACGTCGATGCCTTTCACTACGCGGCCCAGATAGCGTGGGCACGCCTGCGGCGCGTCAACGCGGATCGGCAGCGTGGCGTCGATGGTGGCAGCTACCGGGCTCATGTCCGGCTCGGTCAGCGCAACCTGGTTCAGTACGCCCACGTCGCGCGCAACGCCGATGATGCCCAGGCAGTCGGCGCGGTTCGGCGTGACGCTGATCTCGATGGTGTTGTCGTTCAGTTTCAGATAGTCGCGGATGTCGGTGCCGATCGGCGCATCCAGCGGCAGCTCAATGATACCGTCATGATCGTCGGAAATGCCCAGCTCGGAGAACGAGCACAGCATGCCTTCCGAAGGTTCGCCGCGCAGCTTGGCGGCCTTGATTTTGAAATCGCCCGGCAGCACCGCGCCCACGGTGGCGACCGCCACTTTCAGGCCGGTACGGCAGTTTGGCGCGCCGCAGACGATGTCGAGCAGGCGATCGCCGCCTACGTTAACCTTGGTGACGCGCAGTTTGTCGGCGTTCGGGTGCTGGCCGCACTCGACCACCTCGCCCACGACGACGCCGTTAAACGCGCCGGCAACCGGATCCACGCCGTCCACTTCCAGGCCGGCCATGGTGATTTGATCGGATAATGCTTCGCTGCTGATGGCCGGGTTTACCCACTCGCGCAACCAGAGTTCACTGAATTTCATGTGATATTCCCGCCTTACTTAAACTGTTTGAGGAAACGCAGATCGTTTTCGAAGAATGCGCGCAGGTCGGTGACGCCGTAACGCAGCATCGTCAGGCGCTCCATGCCCATGCCGAAGGCGAAGCCGGAGTAAACTTCCGGATCGATGCCCACGTTGCGCAGCACGTTCGGATGCACCATGCCGCAGCCCAGCACTTCCAGCCACTTGCCGTTCTTGCCCATCACGTCCACTTCAGCGGACGGCTCGGTGAACGGGAAGTAGGACGGACGGAAACGAACCTGCAGGTCTTCTTCAAAGAAGTTGTTCAGGAAATCGTGCAGCGTGCCCTTCAGGTTGGTGAAGCTGATGTCTTTATCGACGATCAGCCCTTCCATCTGGTGGAACATCGGGGTGTGCGTCTGATCGTAGTCGTTACGATAAACGCGGCCCGGCGCAATGATGCGGATCGGCGGCTGCTGGTTCTTCATGGTGCGGATCTGCACGCCTGAAGTCTGGGTGCGCAGCAGGCGCGTGGCGTCGAACCAGAAGGTGTCGTGGTCGGCGCGCGCCGGGTGATGCCCTGGAATGTTCAGCGCGTCGAAGTTATGGTAATCGTCTTCAATTTCCGGGCCGGTGGCAACGGAGAAGCCCAGCTCGCCGAAGAAGGTTTCGATACGGTCGATGGTGCGGGTCACCGGATGCAGGCCGCCGTTCTCCATGCGACGGCCCGGCAGGGACACGTCGATGGTTTCAGCCGCCAGGCGCGCGTTCAGCGCGGCGCTTTCCAGCGCGTTCTTACGCGCGTTCAGCGCGTCTTGCACCTCTTGCTTGGCCTGGTTGATCACCGCGCCGGCCGCCGGACGGTCTTCCGCCGGTACGTCGCGCAGAGACTGCATCTGCAAGGTGAAATGACCTTTCTTGCCAAAATATTCGACGCGTACCAAATCTAACGCGGCAACATCCTGGGCATCTTCTACGGCTGCCTTGGCATTGGCAACCAGCTCTGCGAGATGTGGCATTGCTTTCCTCTTCCTCTGGCCGGGATGGCCCTAAGTAATTGTTATCTATTATTCGAACACGCCTTTGAGCAATCTTCAAAGACTTTTCAATACGTTGCCGGCCAGGCGACTCACCAGCGAGGCACAAGGCTCGCTCAACGCCTGCCGCTCTCACCGCAACGCTTTGCAAGGCGGGACGATGGCCAAAAACAAAAAAGCCTCCACGAGGGAGGCTTAGGCGCTACTTTTCGTTTCTTTTCTTACGCGCAAAGCCTCCTGAAATCAGGCGCTAAAGTAAAAAAAGAAACGAAAAATAGCTGCGTGCATGATTGCGGTACCTTGTCGATGATTGCCCACCAGTGATATAGCGGCGGCCACTAAAAGTCAATATTTGTCGCTGAAAACAAAGATTAAAAGAGGGAGCAAGCTCCCTCTTCTACTGACTTACGCCAGAGCTGCTTTCGCTTTCTCAACCAGTGCGCCGAAGGCCACTTTGTCGAAGACTGCGATGTCAGCCAGGATCTTACGGTCAATTTCGATCGACGCTTTTTTCAAGCCGTTGATGAACTTGCTGTAAGACAGACCGTTCTGACGAGCAGCTGCGTTGATACGTGCAATCCACAGCTGACGGAACTGACGCTTACGTTGACGACGGTCACGGTAAGCATACTGGCCTGCTTTGATTACTGCCTGGAAGGCAACACGATATACGCGCGAACGGGCACCGTAGTAACCTTTCGCCTGCTTCAAAATTTTCTTGTGACGTGCGCGTGCAATTACACCACGTTTTACGCGAGCCATATGCTCTCTCCTAAAGTCTTATTCTAAATTCAAAAAAAATGGCTTATGCGTACGGCAGGCACGCGGTAACCAGGACCAGATCGTTTTTAGACACCATGCCTTTCGGACGCAGGTGACGTTTACGCTTGGTTGCTTTTTTGGTCAGAATATGACGCAGGTTGGCATGTTTACGCTTAAAACCACCGCTGCCGGTTTTTTTGAAGCGCTTGGCTGCACCACGTACAGTTTTAATCTTTGGCATTTTAATTAAATCCACTTCGCATTGTTAAACAACGAATCAGTTGGGCGAATAAAACCCACACAGCGCAAGCGCCGCGCGGGTTCCATTACTTGTAAGCCTTACTGTTTCTTCTTAGGAGCGAGCACCATAATCATCTGGCGGCCTTCGATCTTCGTAGGGAAGGATTCGACCACTGCCAGATCCATATCTTCACACAGGTCTTTACGGACGCGGTTAAGCACTTCCATACCGATCTGCTGGTGCGCCATCTCACGCCCACGGAAACGCAGGGTGATTTTGGCTTTATCGCCATCTTCCAGAAAGCGAATCAGGTTGCGTAGTTTGACCTGATAGTCGCCATCATCGGTGCCAGGACGGAATTTGATTTCCTTAACCTGGATAACTTTTTGCTTCTTCTTCTGTTCTTTCGTCGACTTGCTCTTCTCGTAGAGGAATTTGCCGTAATCCATGATTCGGCAAACTGGCGGTTCGGCATTTGGGCTGATTTCTACTAAATCAACGCCCGCTTCCTCAGCTTTTTCAAGAGCTTCATTCAGACTGACAATACCAATCTGCTCGCCATCGACGCCGGTTAGGCGAACTTCTTGCGCGCGAATTTCTCTGTTAATGCGATTAGGACGCGCCGGTTGAACTCGTTTTCCGCCTTTAATACTTTATTCCTCCAGTTGATGAAGACTACGGCTGCGAATCTCTTTCAGCAGCTTGTCTACGACTTCGTTTACGTCCAGGCTTCCCAAGTCTTTGCCACGGCGGGTACGAACGGCAACTTTGCCTGCTTCGACCTCTTTGTCGCCGCACACCAACATGTAAGGGACTCGACGTAAAGTATGTTCGCGAATTTTAAAGCCAATCTTCTCATTTCTCAAGTCCGCTTTCACGCGAATACCTGCATCCTGCAGTTTTTTGGTCAATTGCTGGACGTAATCAGACTGGCTGTCGGTGATATTCATCACCACCACCTGCACCGGGGCGATCCAGGTCGGGTAGAACCCGGCGTATTCTTCGGTCAGGATACCGATGAAGCGTTCCATGGAGCCCAAAATGGCGCGGTGAATCATTACCGGCACGACGCGATCGTTGTTTTCGCCAACGTACGAGGCGCCCAAACGGCCCGGCAAGAAGAAATCGAGCTGCACGGTACCACATTGCCATGCGCGATCCAAACAATCATGCAGGGTAAATTCAATTTTCGGTCCGTAGAAGGCCCCCTCACCCGGCTGATATTCAAACGGAATGCCGTTCTCGGTCAGCGCGGCGGCCAGGTCTTCTTCCGCACGGGTCCACATGTCGTCGGTGCCGATGCGTTTTTCCGGACGCGTAGACAGCTTGACGGCGATCTTGTCGAAGCCGAAAGTGCCGTACACGTCATAGACCATGCGAATGCATTCGTTCACTTCGGCACGCACCTGCTCTTCGGTACAGAAGATGTGTGCGTCATCCTGAGTGAAGCCACGCACGCGCATCAGGCCGTGCAGGGAGCCCGATGGCTCGTTGCGGTGGCAGCTGCCGAACTCGCCCATGCGCAGCGGCAAATCGCGGTACGACTTCAGGCCCTGGTTGAAGATCTGCACGTGACCCGGGCAGTTCATCGGCTTGATGCAGTATTCGCGGTTTTCCGACGCGGTGGTGAACATGGCGTCTTTGTAGTTTTCCCAGTGGCCGGTTTTTTCCCACAGCACGCGGTCCATCATGAACGGACCTTTCACTTCCTGGTACTGATACTCTTTGAGCTTCATGCGCACGAAGGCTTCCAGCTCGCGGAAGATAGTCCAACCGTCGTTGTGCCAGAACACCATACCCGGCGCTTCTTCCTGCATGTGATACAGGTCGAGCTGTTTGCCGATCTTGCGGTGATCGCGCTTGGCCGCTTCTTCCAGGCGCTGCAGGTAGGCGTTCAGCTGCTTCTTGTCTGCCCAGGCGGTGCCGTAGATACGCTGCAGCATTTTGTTTTTGCTGTCGCCGCGCCAGTAAGCGCCGGAGGTTTTCTGCAGCTTGAAATGGTGGCAGAAACGCATGTTCGGCACGTGCGGGCCACGGCACATGTCGACGTATTCTTCGTGGTGATACAGGCCAGGACGATCGTCATGGCTGATGTTCTCATCCAGGATCGCCACTTTGTAGATTTCGCCGCGCTCAGCGAAGGTGTCGCGGGCTTCTTGCCAGCTGACCTTCTTCTTGATGACGTCGTAATCTTTATCGGCCAACTCGTGCATCCGCTTTTCCAGCAGATCCAGGTCTTCCTGCGTCAGGGTGCGGTCGATATCCACGTCATAATAGAAACCGTTGTCGATCACCGGACCGATCGCCATTTTGGTATCCGGCCACAGCTGCTTGATCGCATGACCCAGCAGGTGCGCGCAGGAGTGGCGCATGATTTCCAGACCGTCTTCATCTTTGATGGTGATGATGGCCAGCTGCGCATCTGATTCGATCAGATCGCCGGCATCAACCAGCTCGCCGTTGACTCGGCCGGCGATACAGGCTTTCGCCAGGCCAGGGCCGATATCGCGCGCGACATCCATCGGGGAAACGGGGTGGTCGAAATGACGCTGACTACCGTCAGGAAGAGTAATAACAGGCATTAATAATTCCTTATCTACAGTGGTGACCCACACGACAGATCACATGCAGTACGAAAATTGGGTTTTGGGTTTGGTCAGCCAGGTTTCAGATCTCGCCCACAATTGCCAGATTGAAACCTCACTGGGTATACAGAATGGAACGCATACCTTCTCAGCCGCATTCGGCTAAGCGAATAGTATCACTAAAATTGTTCCGGATAAATAAAGCGCCGCCCTCACGCTTTCGCGTCATCCGGCGCAAAAACGGTTTTCATGTAGCTCAGGGTGGCCAGCAGGCACAGGCCGTAGCCCAGCAGTTCACAGCCCTCTTCCACCATGTTTTTCACTACCCGGTTATAGCCGTCCAACATCAGCGTTTGCCACAGCGCGCTCATGCCGAACAGGCGGGAAAACACCAGAATGCACAGCAGGCCCGCGCACATCATGCCGTAGCCGGGATGCGTTACGAAATCGGCCAGGCCGCGCACCGTCGCCGCGATGTGCCTGGCGGCATGCCACAGGCAAACCAAGGCGATCGCCAGCGCGAACCACACCCACGCGCCGTGCCACAGCGCATCGAAGGCGAAGTCCATCTCGCGGATCAACATGCAGAGAAAGAAGCCGCCGACCAGCATCCAGGCGGAGCGGCGTTCAGCCTGTCGCCAGGCCGCGGCGAAAAAACCACCGGCGATGGCGAGCAGCAACAGTTCCTGCGCCACTTCGGTCAGCGAGGTTTCATGCACGAAATTATGCAGCCAGTGTACGTCGATAAACACCAGGCCGACCAAGGCCGCTAAAAAAGCGCCGTAGAATAGAAAGGCAACGGCCTTCCCCAGCAAAATATTCAGCTCTTGTTTCATAATCACATTCATTATTATTTACAGCGCATCTATGTTATCCACCTGTTCTCAGGGATCGTGGCAATTGATGCCTAATACCGTACACAGCGATAAAGGTGGTCATTAATCACGCCGCAAACAATAAAAACCCCGGCACATGGCCGGGGGAAACGCCAGTCTTTCCTGGCTGTCATTTCATCACCGTCAGTATTTCAGGCTCTCATCCCTCTATCATCGAGACGCGCAAACGAGCCTGGAAATTACGCCTGCGGAGATGATACGGTGACACGCCGGGCGTTGGTGTTAACGCCCCACAAGCCTGCCAATGCACTGACCACTGCGCCAATCAACAATGCAAAGAATGACCACAGGGCAGCCCGAGACAATTCGTCCGCAGCCGCGGCAGCCTGTTCGCGCGCTTTCTGTTTCAGCTCAGCATACTCCTGTTTTGCCTGATTGATTTTTGCTTCGGCTTCATCCAAACGCTGATTAACCAGCTGCGCAGTTTTATTTTTGGCGTCGACCAAATTCTTCACAGTCTGGTCTACTTCCTGCGGCGTCATATTGGTATTTTCAACCAGCGCTTTTTTCAGTGTGTCTTGATCCACATCTTGCGAGATGGCCTCACCATGTTTTTTAAGCTTGTCGACCAGTTGCTTAATAATCGCATCGCTATTGTCGGGCTGAAGTGCCAGGGCTTTTACTGCGTCTGCCAAATCAGTCTTGGCCGCATTCAACTGTTGCTGCATGAATTCAGGCTGCAATGACGGAATACCACTTTTTTTAAGCGCCGTAACCACATCACCATGCAGCTGTTCAGGTTCCAACGTGGTGTCTATACCCAACTTGTCAAACACCTTGCCACCCACGTCCGCTAACCCGGCTGCCCCTTTGCCAATCGCTGAACCGGCACCGGAGAGCAAGCTGCCAGAGGTCGAAGCGATAGCACCCAGCGCATTGCCGGTGGCCTTCACTGCAGACCCGACCAGCATCCCGCCCAGCACCGCCGCCACAATCAGTGACGTAGCCCATACCAGGAAGCCATGAATAAGGCCGTCATTAGCAGCCAAACGTCCGGCAATAAAAGCGCCGGCAGCCAAGCTAATAATGATTGAAACAGCGGACCAAATCACTACGGTGGTACCGGCTCCATTGATTGGATCGTCTGACGTCGGATCCACGATGGAAAATCCAAGGCTGGTGCCCAACGTCGACAGCAACAGTGAAACAGCCAATACGGTGATAACACCACCAATGACGCTGCCCCAGGAGATTTTTTTCGCCGCTACCCATTCTTTTGCCACTTCCATAGTAAAACTCCTTTTAAGCTTTTCGATTATAAAGAAATGCCACAAAGCCTTACCAGTATAGAAGTGTTTAATCTCTTAAGCGCTTAAATGGTAAAAACAGTTAAAAATAATTAATAATAATTACAGCACGGACGTGCCTACTCTCGGCGACAACACGCTGACAGAGCGTCTTGGCATCACTATCCTTACGTTATTCACTGGTGAACAGGTCTTGAGCTCATAATATGAACCGGTTACTCGCAGTCCTCGTCGTGCTATGCGCGGTATTAGCGACGCTGTATGGGCGGGTGCATTTTGGCGCGCGTTCAGTGCCGCGAGCGATTGCGGTCAATGAAGCGCCGCTGGGGTGTGGGGATGAACCGGAGCTCGCCGGCGAGTGCAATGGCGAAGAGGAAACGCCGGCCGACGGTTAATTAACCTTCCGAGCTATCCCCATTGCCGCCAGGCACACGGCAGGCTAGGCTGTTCAGCTCATGGGCCGCCGCCTGGCGGCTTGAACGTTGCACAGGGAGTTTTTTATGACGGGTATTTTGCAGTTATTCCAGGCCATCGGACTGGGTTTGGTGCTGCTGCTGCCGCTGGCCAACCCGCTGACCACGGTGGCGTTGCTGCTCGGGTTGTCCGGCAATATGACGCGCGAAGAGCGTAACCAGCAGTCGCTGATGGCCTCGGTTTATGTGTTCTGCATCATGACGGTGGCGTTTTACGCCGGGCAGGTGGTGATGAACACCTTCGGCATTTCGATCCCCGGCCTGCGCATCGCCGGCGGGCTGATCGTCGCCTTCATCGGTTTTCGCATGTTGTTCCCCCAGCAGAGCCCTGAAGAGGCACCGGAGGTAGAAAGCAAGTCGCACGAGCTGCGCCATAAGACGTCGGCCAACATCGCCTTCGTGCCGTTGGCCATGCCGAGCACCGCCGGGCCGGGTACCATCGCGATGATCATCAGCTCGGCGTCGAGCGTCAAAGCGAACACGCTGGGTTTTGAACCCTGGGTACTGGCCGTGGCGCCGGTTGCCATCTTCCTGACGGTCGCGGTGATCCTGTGGGGCTGCCTGCTCAGTTCCGGCGCCATCATGCGCTTGGTGGGGAAAAGCGGCATCGAGGCGATCTCTCGCCTGATGGGCTTCCTGCTGGTGTGCATGGGCGTGCAGTTCATCATCAACGGCGTACTGGAGATTATCTCCACCTATACGCCGGCCGCCTGACGATAAAAAACGGGCGCGATGATCGTCGCGCCCGTTGCCGTTATTTCCCCGCCGGCGCCTGCGCGCCCAAAATGCCCTTGCCTTCCGGCACTTCGGTAAAGCGGCTGAGGATCTCGCTGTAGGTCTTGGCCGGATCCAGATCCGGGAACTGCGCCGGATAGATAAACTTCGCCAGATACTCCAGCCCGACGATGTTGTACGGGTGGTTGTAGAAGTTATGGTAGATGCCGTAGAACCGCCCTTCCTTCACCGCCGACACCTGAGCGAACCCCGGGCGCTGCTTCATGCGGTTGAAAGCCTCATCCACCTGCTGCTGCGTCACGCCATAGCCAAACGGCACCGCGGCGTTGGTCTTGCTGGCCCACTGCGAACCGGAAACGATGTAGGCGTCCGGCTTCATGCTGATCACTTTTTCCAGCGCCACGTCGCCGGTGGCGCCCGGCAGCAGCGCAGAGCCGATATTGCGCGCGCCGACCGCTTCCACCAACGCGCCCCAGCCGACGTGGGCGTGGGTATAGCAGCAGGACTCCAGCCCGTTCAGGCCGGCCTTGGCTTCAAAGAACACCAGCGGCTTGGGTTCCACCGCCTGCGTCTTGGCCAGAATGGCCTGATAGTGCTGCTGATAATAATCGGTATATTGCTTGGCTTCGCTTTCGCGGTTGAGGGTTTCCCCCAGCAGCGTCACGCTTTTCGGCGTGTTTTCCACCGGCTTGAGCATGGTGTCGATAAACAGCACCGGCACGTTCAACGCCTTCAGCTTATCCAGCACGCCGGTTTGGCTCAGCGAAGGTTTGGAACGCAGCTGGGCGATCATCAGATCGGGGCGTTTGGCGATCACGCTTTCCAAATTGACTTCGCCCTTGTCGCTGAACCCCATATCGATGATGTTTTTCGCCGCCGGCCATTTGCTTTGCAAGATGTCCCAGGTCGCCGCATCGCTTTTCTTCAGCAGGTTATTCCAGGCCACCAGCCGATCGAACGGGTTGGCGCGATCGAGCAGCGCCAGCGTGAGAATATCGCGCCCGTCCTGCACCACGATGCGTTTTGGCTCTTGCTGGAGGGTGAGCGTCTGGCCGGAAGTGTCGGTCAGGGTCAGCGGATAGGTAGTGGCCATCGCCGGGGCGGAAAGCGCGGCGGCGCAAACCAGCGCCGACAGAGTGATTCGACGGTGCACGAAAAGCTCCTTGGTAAACAATTCAACCAAGGAATAGTAATGAGAATGGCTAGCATTATCAAAGGTCGCGCCGCATTGCCCGGCGATTAATTGCAAAGGGATGTGTAACGCGGGATGAAGAGGCGCGCCGGAAGCGGCGCGCCCTGAGGATCACACCAGGCCGTAGATCAGCGCCGACAGCGCAATCAGGCCCATCACCAGCACGAAGACGTTGCTCGCCGCGCGGTATTTACGCATTGCCGGCACCGCGCGCACCGCGTACATCGGCAGAATGAACAGGATGGCGGCAATCAGCGGGCCGCTGATGGTTTCAATGATGTGCAGCGCACTGGGGTTCCACACCGTCGCCGCCCAGGTGAGCAGGAACAGCGACACCGCCGAGATGCGGTGCGTCATACGCGAACTGAGCGGTTTGCCGACCGCGCGCGTGACGCCGTCGATCAGGCTGGTCGCCCCTTCCGTCACCCCCAGCGAGGTGCCGAGATAGGATTTGGCCATTGCCAGCATCGCCATCACCGGGCCCAGATAGGCGATCAGCGGGTTGGAGAACTTGTTGGCCAGCGTGGTCAGCACCGTGATGTTCTGGTCTTTCGCCTGCTGCATGTCTTCATGGGACAGGCTCAGCACGCAGCTGAACACGAAAAACAGCACGGTGACGCAGATCAGCACATAGCTGTAGCGCATGATGCGCGCGCAGCGGCGTTCCGCCTTGTCGCCATACAGGCTCTTCTGCGTCGAGGCGAAGGAAGAGATGATCGGCGCATGGCTGAAGGAGAACACCATCACCGGCACCGCCAGCCACAGCGAATGCCACAGCCCCGGCGTGTCGAAGCGGGTGGCGGCCAGGCCGTGAACGAAGTTGGCGGTATTCCAGCTCGGCATCAGGTACAGCGAAATGCCCATCAGGAACACCAACAGCGGGAACACCAGCATGCCCATCGCCGCCACGATGCTGTCTTTGCCGCGCAGCAGCACCAGATTGAGCACCACCACCACCGCCAGGCTCAGCCAGATGCGCGGCAGCGGCGCCACGTGGAACTGATGGATCAGGAAGCTGTCCAGCGCGTTGGTGATCGAAATGCTGTACACCAGCACGATCGGGAAGAACGCCATCAGATACAGCATCATGATGATTTTGCCGGCCAGCACGCCGAAGTGTTCCACCACCACATCGTGAATATTGCCGTCGCGGCTGGAGCCGGACAGCACGAAGCGGCTGAGCGCGCGGTGCGGCAAATAGGTCAGCGGGAAAGCGAACAGCGCCATCAACAACAGCACCAGCGGGCCGTTCAAACCGGCGTTGATCGGCAAGAACAGCGTGCCGGCACCCACCGCGGTGGCATAAAGGCCGAACATCCAGACGGTGTCGGTTTTGTTCCATTTGGCTGGCTGAGCGGCCGTCAGCGTGCCTGAATCGGGAGAAATCGTACTCATGAGACAGTCTACCTTAATCTGCGGCGCCAACGATTGCGCCTAACGGGATATCCTTCTCCGCGAACTTTTTAATAGTAATCAGTGAATTAAAGCGATATTTCATACTTACGCCTGATGAAAGGACGGCAAAGGATAATGAAAAATCCGCTGCGGGTCTATGTTTTATCGGCCGAACGGGCAATTTGCGAACAGGAAATGCTGAAAAAACCGGCATGCACAGAAAAAACTAAGGGCCCCTTGCGGAGCCCTTAAGCGGTTTACTTCTTCGCGTCCGGATGGTCCGGCACCTCGGCGCTGCCCATCTCCTTCTCGTCGCGGATCATCGAGCGGTCTTTACGCACGTCGGCCACGTCGGAGGCGCTCACCGGTTTGGCGCTGTTGCCCCAGCTGGTGCGGATGAAGTTCACCACGTCCGCCACCTGCTGATCGTTCAAACGCCAGCCGAACGGCGGCATGGTGATGTTGGACACCGCCCCCTGCACCGCCGGCGTAGTGTTGCCGGTCAGCACGATGTGGATCAGCGAGGTCGCGTCCTCGGTCTGCACCACCGGGTTGCCCTTCAGCGACGGGAAGGCGCGCTTGTAGCCCACGCCGTCGGTGCGGTGGCAGGCCGCGCAGTTATCGACATACAGCGCCGCGCCGGGCTTGCTGTCGTCGCCGCGCCACAGATCCTTGGCCACGCTGTCTTCGACCGGCGCCGCCTGCTGTTTGCCGTCTTTCGGCGGCAGCGATTTCAGGTAGCGTGCGATGGCGGTCAGATCGTCGTCGCTCAGGTATTGCAGGCTGTGCTCCACCACGTCGCTCATGCCGCCAAACACGATCGCCTTGTCGTTACGGCCGGTTTTCAGGAACTCGGTCAGCTCGGCTTCGCTCCAGCTGCCCAGGCCATCCTTACGGTCGCTGCGCAGGCTGGAAGCCACCCAGCCGTCGATCGGCGCGTTGCTGCCGGACAGATAGTCGTCGCTTTCGCTGTTGCTCAACGCTTTTTCCTGCATGGTGATGCTGCGCGGGGTATGGCAGGCACCGCAGTGGCCCAGGCCTTCCACCAGATAACGACCGCGTTCAATCACCGGATCGGCTTTGGCGTCAGCCACGAAGTCCGCCGGCGACGGCGCAAACATGCCGCGCCAGATGCTCAGCGGCCAGCGCATCGACAGCGGCCACGGGATGTCGGAATCCTTGTTGGCCTGCTCCACCGGCTGCACGCCGTGCATGAAATAGGCATACATGGCGCGCATGTCTTCCTCTTTCACCAGCGCGAACGACGGGTACGGCATCGCCGGATACAGGGTACTGCCGTTTTTGGCTACGCCCTTACGCACCGCGTTGTCGAAATCTTCGAAGCTGTAATCGCCGATGCCGGTTTTCTTGTCCGGCGTGATGTTGGTGGAGTAAATGGTGCCGATCGGCGTCTCCATCGCCAGACCGCCGGCGAAGGTTTTGCCGCTCTTGCCGTCGGTGTGGCAGGCCACGCAGTCGCCGGCGCGCGCCAGGTATTCACCGCGCTTGATAAGCTCGCTGCTGACGGTGGCGTCCTGCGCCCAAACGGAAAAACTCACTGCACTGAGAACCAGTGCCGGTACAAATGCTTTCATCGTTCGCCGTCCTTATGCCTGCACCAATGGGCCTGGGTTTTTCAGATACTGCTCGCGAATAGCGCGGGCAGACCAGTAAGCCAGCGCCGCCACGGTGCCGGTCGGGTTGTAGCCCAGCCCCTGCGGGAAGGCCGAGGCGCCGATCGAGAACACGTTGTGCACGTCCCAGCTCTGCAGATAGCGGTTGACCGCGCTGGTCTTCGGATCTTCCCCCATTACCGCGCCGCCGTTCATGTGGGTAGTCTGGTAGCTGGTGGTATCGAAGTGGCTGTTGGCGTTTTTCGGGCTGCCGGCGATCAGTTTCGGGTTCATCGCCTTGGCAATCGGCACCATCTTGTCGTACATGAACTGCGCCATCTTGATGTCATTTTCCTGCCAGTCGAACGTCATGCGCAGCAGCGGCTGGCCAAAGACGTTCTTGTAGTTGGGATCGAGATCCAGATAGTTGTTGCGGTACGACTGGTGCGCGCCGTGGGCGTCCATCGAAACGTGGTGGGTGTAGGCATCCGCCACCGCCGCTTTCCACTTGCTGCCCCAGGCCGGGGTGCCCGGAGGGGTCGGCAGGCCGGAGATCGGCTTGGTGCCCGCCTGGTTGACCCAGAACGGCGAACCGCCGACGAAGCCTTCTTTAGCGTGGTCGAAGTTATCGGCGTTAAAGTCGTCCACGCCCACGCCGTTGCCGCCGGCGCCGATGAACGGGTTGGTAAACACGTCTTTATCGAAGAACGCCTTGATGGTGGTCATGTTCTGGTAGGCGAAGTTGCGCCCGACCACGCCTTCGCCGGTCACCGGATCGTAAGGCTTGCCGATGCCGGACAGCAGCATCAGGTGCACGTTGTGGAACTGGAACGCGCCCAGGATCACCAGATCGGCCGGCTGGTCAATCTCGCGGCCCTGCGCATCGACGTAGTTCACGCCGGTGGCGCGGGACTTGTCGTCGGTCAGGTTGACCTTCAGCACGTTGGCGTTGGTGCGCAGCTCGAAGCGTTTTTCCATGCGCAGCGCCGGCAAAATGTTGACGTTCGGCGAAGCTTTGGAATACATGTAGCAGGCGTAGCCGCTGCAGAAACCACAGAAGTTGCACGGGCCCATCTGCGCGCCGTACGGGTTGGTGTAAGAGTCCGAGGTGTTGGCGGACGGCAGGTTATAAGGATGGTAACCCACCTCCAGCGCCGCTTTCTCGAACAGCTGGGCGGAGTAGGTATTTTTCTGCGCCGGCAGCGGGAAGTCGCTGGAACGATCTGCCGCAAAGCGGTTGCCGCCCTTCTGCGCCACTTTCTGCCCTTTGATGGTCCAGGCGGTGCCGGAGGTGCCGAACACTTTCTCCGCTTTGTCGAAGAACGGTTCCAGCTCGTCGTAGGTCACGCCGAAGTCCTGGATGGTCATGTCCTTCGGAATGAAGTTTTTGCCGTAGCGCTCTTCATAGTGGCTGCGCATGCGCAGTTCGATCGGATCGACGCGGAAATGCACGCCCGACCAGTGCAGGCCGGCGCCGCCGACGCCAGTGCCCGGCAGGAACGCCGCCAACTGGCGGTAAGGCACCGCGGTCTGGCTGCTGTTGTGACGAATGGTGACGGTGCTTTTCGACAGATCCTGGAACAGCTTGCGGCGGATGTTATAGGTCAGCTCGTCGATCACCTGCGGATAAGACCCGTCCGGATAGGTGTCGCGCATCGGGCCGCGCTCCAGCGCCACCACGTTGAGGCCGGCCTCGGTCAGCTCTTTGGCCATGATCGCGCCCACCCAGCCGAAGCCGACGATCACCGCATCTACTTTTTTCATTACCGTTGCCATGATTAGCCCCTCTCCCCACGAATCGAGACCGGCGGGAAGGGATAACGCTCCCCTCGCTCAACCCAGTCCATAAAATCGGCGCGCGCGCCCGGAAAATTAATCAGCTTCCAGCCCACCATGTCTTTGTTGCCGCCATGGATAGGATCGCTGAAGAAACCTTCGCGGGTGTTTTGCAGCAGATAGGAGAAGAACAGTTTCGACGGCAGCTGCTGGAACTCCGCCTCGCCGGACTCGAACTTTTGCAGCATGGCGTCTTGCTGCGCGCCATCCAGTTCGGCGAAAGGCTTGCCGGCGGTTTTCTTGCTGTAGGCGTCGGCGTCACTGATGCCGAGGTTGTAGATTTGCTTGGGCACCAGCGGCAGCTGATAGCCCATCTCCTTCGGCACATCGGGGTTGAACGGCCCCTGCATGTACCAGATGGAGCCGGTGGCGTACGGGGTATTCATCTGGCGATCGATAAACTCCGGCACGCCGGCTTCCAGTGCGCCGGGGCCGCGTTCATCGGCCGGGATCAGGCGCGCGACGGCGGCCTTGATGAAGGCCCACTCTTCCGGGGTGAAAAAGGTCGGTTGGTAATCGTTCTGCGTTGTGGTGTTCGAGGCCGCGACCGCCGGTGTCGGTGCCGTCAGCGCGCCAACGCCGCTGCCACCAATTACCGCCGCAGGAATTAAGGTCATCGATTTCAACAAGAAATCGCGCCGCGAATTGTTGGTTTTATGGTTCGACATGTCACATTCCATCCAAAGATAGTCACAACTATTTAACCGCAACCTTGCGTTCGATACGGGTTTTTAAAATAATTTGTTACTTATTTGTATATTTATTGAAGGTCACAATGCGTGCAAAAGCAAAAATGTTACCGGTAACTTATTGAATGAACGTAAAGATTTATCTGCTAACGTAAATTTAACTTTTTGTGCGGTTTTTCCGATAAGCAGCGAGGA
Organism: Serratia sp. CY84636; assembly: GCF_052166245.1. NCBI lineage: Bacteria > Pseudomonadati > Pseudomonadota > Gammaproteobacteria > Enterobacterales > Yersiniaceae > Serratia > Serratia sp. CY84636. Next base: position 428,737 of record NZ_JBJNOX010000002.1, on the reverse strand, counting down.
AATAACGAAAAATGAGAAGTAGGTCGCGCACTGGAACGGCGCCGGAAACAAAATCGGCCGCGTTCAGCGGCCGATTTGAAGAAGGATGGGAGGCTACGGCGACATCGCCTGATAAGCGGTGGTCACCTTCCACAAATAGCGCGGCGCCTGCGGTGCCGGGTGCTTTTTCTGGATGTGCTGATAAAACTCATCCGGGCTCATCTGATTGATGCGATTGACCGCCACGCGCTTGTCCGAGGAGAAGGTGCGCAACATGGCGCCCGCCCCGTTCACGTACGAAACGATGGTGGCATAACGCAAAGTCTGTGGGTTGTTGATCCCGGCTAGCTGCTGGCTTTGAAGAATATTGATATAGGCCGTTCCCAGATCAATATTGACCGCCGGATCCTTCAGCTCTCGCGAGCTGGGTTGCCCGCTTCGTCCTTTCATGCGATAGGCGTCGCGGCCGGCGGTAGAAGCCTTAAGCTGCATCAATCCCACTGCGTTCGAGGTGCTGACCACGTTCGGGTTAAACCCGGACTCCACCTGAATAATCGCTTTAATCAGCGTTTCATCGACGCCATAGTTGCTGGCGGCCTGACGAATGTAATCGTTATAAACAACCGGCGTGCCTGTGCGGTTTACCGGTGCCTGCGGAGGGGGTTTTAACCAACCGCCGCGCGTTGTGCCACTGCCTGAAATATTGCTTGCCGTTTGCGGGTCTTTGGCGCACCCCGACAAAAGTAAAATTGCCGTAAGGCAACCTATTTTTGTTTTCACAGAATCCCTCACTCCTTTCAATGAGTTGCGTAGCATATACAACTTGTAAGGACACCTGCAGTAATTTTTTGGACTAATCTCAAGCTATCCATATACCAAGAGGTGATTTATGAGTCAATCTGCAACAAGCTGCTTTGTGGTGACTTTTCGCTATCAGGAAGAAGGATTGACCGACCTGGCGAAGCTGACCGGGCAATTGACGCGGGAGGGTTTTGTCACGTCGGTGACAGACGAGAATGGCGTTCACCACGAACTCGGCAGCAACAGTTTTGCGTTTATAACCGTGCTGGATCAAGAGGATGTACAGCGGCTGGCGCAGGGGTTCGGGCAGTTGGCCTTGGGAAAACAGCCTGAGGTGACTATATGCAGCTGTAAGGACTACCTTCAGCGGTTACATACTGATACATAAAATGCTATAACTCCCCGGACGGTATTATTTTTTCAGTTGGAGAAATACCCCGCCGGCGGTGGGCAAGTGACGCTTGACTTCGCTTCAATTGATATTGATAATCATTTTCATTTGAACCAGGAGACGTCATCATGCCATTGATAAGTTGCGCTTTTCGCCGCAGTCGCCTTCCCCGCGCTGCCGCACTGTTACGCCCTTTCACGCTCGCCTGCCTGCTGCTCGGCGCCGCTATGGCCAGCCCACACGCGCTGGCGGAAAAGAAGCTGCGCGTGGTGACCACCTTTACCATCATTCAGGACATCGCCCAGAACGTAGCGGGTGACGCCGCCGTGGTAGAATCCATCACCAAACCCGGTGCCGAGATCCACGACTATCAACCTACCCCGCGCGACATCGTCAAGGCGCAGCACGCCGATCTGATCCTGTGGAACGGCATGAACCTGGAACGCTGGTTCCAGCGCTTCTTCGAGAACATCAAGCAGGTGCCGGCGGCGGTCGTGACCGAAGGCATCACCCCACTGCCGATCCGCGAAGGGCCGTATAACGGCAACCCGAACCCGCATGCCTGGATGTCGCCGAGCAACGCGCTGGTGTACATCGAGAACATCCGTAAGGCGCTGGTAGAGCACGATCCGGCCCATGCAGAAACCTACAACCGCAACGCCAAGGCCTACGCAGAGAAGATCGGCGCGCTGGACGCCCCGCTGCGCGAACGCCTGGCGCGCATTCCTGCCGCACAGCGTTGGCTGGTGACCAGCGAAGGCGCCTTCAGCTATCTGGCGCAGGACTACCAGCTGAAAGAAGTTTATCTTTGGCCGATCAACGCCGATGAGCAAGGCTCGCCGCAGCAGGTGCGCCGGGTGATCGACGCGGTGCGCGCCCACCATATTCCGGTGGTGTTCAGCGAGAGCACCATTTCCGACAAGCCGGCCAAGCAGGTGGCGAAAGAGACCGGCGCCAAATACGGCGGCGTGCTGTACGTGGATTCGCTGTCCACCCGCGATGGCCCGGTACCGACCTATATCGACCTGCTTAATACCACCGTGCAAACCATCGCCAAAGGATTCGATCAATGACCCATGAACCGTTTGTCCGCCCTGAATTGAACGTGGACGACGTCACCGTAACCTACAACAACGGGCACACCGCCATTCACAACGCCAGCTTTACCCTGAGCGGCGGCTCGATCTGCGCGCTGGTCGGCGTCAACGGCAGCGGCAAATCGACGCTGTTCAAAAGCATCATGGGCCTGGTCAGGCCCACTGCCGGCCAGGTGTCGCTGAGCGACAAACCGGTGGCGGACGCGCTGAAAAAAAACCTGATCGCCTACGTGCCGCAGACCGAAGACGTCGACTGGAACTTCCCGGTGCTGGTGGAAGACGTGGTGATGATGGGCCGTTACGGCAAGATGAACTTCCTGCGCATCCCGTCGCGCGAAGACCGGCTGCGGGTCGACAAGGCGCTGGAGCGCGTCGGCCTGAGCGAGCTGCGCAGCCGGCAGATCGGCGAGCTGTCCGGCGGCCAGAAAAAACGCGTGTTTCTGGCGCGCGCGCTGGCGCAACAGGGCACGGTACTGCTGCTGGACGAGCCGTTCACCGGCGTGGATGTAAAGACCGAGAACGCCATTATCGAGCTGCTGCGCGCGCTGCGCGACGAGGGGCACCTGATCCTGGTCTCCACCCATAACCTCGGCAGCGTGCCGGAGTTTTGCGATCGGGTGATCCTCATCAACCGCACGGTGCTGGCCGCCGGCCCGACCGAGACCACCTTCACCCAGAGCAACCTGGAACAGGCGTTCGGCGGCGTGCTGCGCCATATCAACCTCTCCGGCCCGGATCTGCACGACGACAACGATCCGCGCACCGTTACGGTGTTGACCGACGATGAACGCCCCGCGGTGTTCTACGGCCACACCAAGAGCGATCCGCCGGCCAACAGCCAGGCCAGGGAGAAACAATCCTGATGCTGGACCTTCTGCTGCAACCTTTCAGTTATAACTACATGGTGAAAGCCATCTGGGTCAGCGCCATCGTCGGCGCCGCCTGCGCGTTCCTCTCCGCCTACCTGATGTTGAAAGGGTGGTCGCTGATGGGCGACGCGCTGTCGCACTCGGTGGTGCCCGGCGTAGCCGGCGCCTACGCCCTCGGCCTGCCCTACGCCGCCGGCGCTTTCTTCACCGGCATGCTGGCGGCGCTGGCGATGACGCTGGTGCGCCACATCACCCGGCTGCGCGAAGACGCCATCATCGGCTTTATCTTCTCCACCTTCTTCGCCGTCGGCCTGCTGATCGTGTCGCTCAACCCCACCTCGGTCAACGTACAGTCGATCATCTTCGGCAATATCCTCGGCATCGCCGACGAAGACGTGCTGCAGGTGGAAATCATCATCGGCGTTTCGCTGCTGATCCTGTGCCTGGTGTGGAAAGACCTGCTGGCGGTGTTCTTCGACGAAAGCCACGCGGTGTCGATCGGCCTGTCGCCGCTAAAGCTGAAGATCCTGTTCTTCACCCTGCTCAGCGCCTGTACCGTCGCCGCGCTGCAAACCGTCGGCGCCATTTTGGTGATCGCCATGGTGATCACGCCGGGCGCCACCGCCTACCTGCTGACCGATCGCTTCAGCCGGCTGGTGATCATCGCCATCATCATCGGTTCGCTGACCAGCGGCGTCGGCGCCTACCTGAGTTTCTTCCTCGACGGTGCCACCGGGGGCGTGATTGTCACCCTGCAAACGCTGGTGTTCCTGGCGGCGTTCTTCTTCGCGCCGAAACACGGCCTGCTGGCGTCCCGGCGCCGCGTGGCGCATTCGCAAACCGGAGGCCGCTGATGGACACCCTGTATCAACTGCTCAGCGAACCCTTCGCCTACCCGTTCATGCAGCGGGCGATCGTCGCCGCCATCGTCACCGGCGTAGTGTGCGCCGTGCTCTCCTGCTATCTGGTGCTCAAAGGCTGGTCGCTGATGGGCGACGCCATCTCGCACGCGGTGCTGCCCGGCATCGTGGTGGCGTTCGTGGTCGGCATCCCGCTGGCGATCGGCGCGTTCCTCTCCGGCATCTTTTGCGCGGTAGCCACCGGCTACCTGAAAGAGAACAGCCGGGTGAAAGAAGACACGGTGATGGGCATCGTCTTTTCCGGCATGTTCGCTTTCGGCCTGGTGCTGTTCTCGCGCATCGATACCGACCAGCACCTGAGCCACATTCTGTTCGGCAACATGCTGGGCATTACCGACGGCGAGCTGAAGCAAACCCTGCTGATCGCCGGCATCACCCTGGCGGTGGTGCTGCTCAAGCGTAAAGACTTCATGCTGTACTGCTTCGATCCGCATCATGCGCGGGTGATTGGCCTGCCGGTCAAGCTGCTGCACTACGGGCTGCTGTGCCTGCTGGCGATGACCATCGTCGCCTCGCTGCAGGCCGTGGGGGTGATACTGGTGATCGCCATGCTGATCGCCCCCGGCATCATCGCCTTTATGCTGTGCCGCCGCTTCGACCGCATGCTGATGGTGGCGACGATAGTATCGGTGTTCTCCTGCGTGCTCGGCACCCTGATCAGCTTCCACATCGACGGCGCCACCGGCCCCTGCATCGTCATCGTACAGGCCGTGCTGTTCGTTATCGCCTTGTTGTACAGCAAGCTACGTCCGTTACAGCGTAACCAAGGCGCCCTCACCGGCGGTTAACTCCCCGATGCGGCGATGCCCTCTGCTCGCCGCATCACCTTCCCCCGCTCATCGCGTCGTTGTCATCAAGTTGCAACCGGTATTGCGCTTAAATTAATCAATAGGGTATATACTTTGAGCTGGCGAGGCGCTGAAAAAATCGCCGCCTTTGACGCCGGCTGTGCGCCGCGTCGTGTTTTCACCACGGGAAAGACGCTAACCTAATGAATTATCAGGCAGCACAGAGGGGGAAATACCATGTGGCAAGCCGTTAGCCGTCTGTTAAGTGAACATCTTGGCAGCGCAGAGATACGCGAAAGGATTGAACTGCCCGGGGGCGACATTCACCCGGCGTGGCGCGTGAGTTACGGTGACAACGAGGTGTTCGTGAAATGCGACGCCCGTGAACAACTGCCGATATTCACCGCCGAGGCCGATCAGCTGGCGTTGCTGGCGCGCAGCAAAAGCGTGCGGGTGCCGGAAGTGTACGGCGTCGGCAGCGATCGCGACTACAGCTTCCTGCTACTGGAGTATCAGCAGCTGAAACCCCTCGACGCCCACGGCGCCTACTGCCTGGGCCAGCAGCTGGCGCACCTGCACCAGTGGAGCGAGCAACCGCAGTTCGGCCTCGACTTCGACAGCGATCTGACCACCACCCCGCAACCTAACGCCTGGCAGCGCCGCTGGTCGGAATTCTTCGCCGAACAGCGCATTGGCTGGCAGCTGCAGCTGGCGGCCGAGAAAGGCATGACCTTCGGTGACATCGACGACATCGTCGACCGGGTGTATCTGCGCTTGCAGCACCACCAGCCGCAGCCTTCGCTGCTGCACGGCAACCTGTGGCCAGGCAACTGCGCGATGACCGCCCACGGGCCGATTCTGTTCGATCCGGCCAGCTACTGGGGCGACCGGGAGTGCGATTTGGCGATGCTGCCGCTGTACCCCGAGCTACCGCCGCAGATCTACGACGGCTATCAGAGCGTATGGCCGCTGGGGGCCGGATTTATCGAGCGTCAGCCGCTGTATCAGCTGTACTACCTGCTCAACCGCAGCAACCTGTTCGGCGGCCAGCATCTGGTGGCTGCGCAACGCGCGGTGGAGGCGCTGTTGCAGCCCGAGGCGTCATAACGTTCCGGGGCGCCGCTCGGCGCCCCGTTCATGGTTCAGGCCGCGCCGGCCAACTGCCCCAACAGGCGGATCACGAACCAGGCGATCACCGCAATCACGATCGGCAGGATATACAGCGGGAAGTACTGCAGGAAGATGGTGTGGTGCGGCAGCGTGATGCGCGCCTCCAGCTGCTGGCGCGTGTGCCCTTCGCTGCCCTTGGCCTGCTCCAGGATCATCTGGTCTTCCAACCCTTCGCGGATGAACTTGACCTGGCGCGACATGCGTGCGCCGGAAGCCTGCAGCGCCAGCCCGACGAAGATCAGTATGTAGATAATGATGAACATCAGATTGGCGCCGCTGAACAGGCTTTTATCCACGTCAGGCACCGGCGAGTTGTACCAGAAAAGGTTCAGGAACGGCGTATTGAAACGCACCATGTCCACCATCACGTGAACAAAATCCAGCATCACCGCGTTGATGCCCTTGGTTTTTTCACTGTGCTGATAGATGAAGCCCAGCACGGAAATCAGCGTCGACAGCAACGCCGGGATAAAAACTACCCATCCGAGAATGCGTTTCAAAATGGCGATACGCCCGGCCTGTTGATACGTCATGTGTTCCCCTTGTTAGCGACGTAACCGAATCGGCTAAGTCTACCTGCAGTTGGCGAAACTCGCCCACCGTTTTCTTCATTCCCGCTGTGCTACAAGCTTAGCCGAATTCGCCGAAATCAACTGCTTAACGACGTTCGCGCACTATCATTGAAGAGATAACGTTACCCGTTTAATCAGAGGCCGTCATGATTCGACTGATTATCTTATTGCTGGGCGCGCAGGCGCTGCACGGCCAGCGCCGCCTGCTGGTGCTGTTCGGTTGGCTGTGGATAGCCGCAGGGGCGCTGATGCTGTTCGACATCCTGCAGGATGGCCGGTCCGTGCTGGCGCTGGATGCGCTGGCGGTCATCCTGGCGCTGGAGGGGCTGGTGGCGATATCCGCCGCGCTGGTGATCGGCTCTTCGGCCAGCCGGCCGGTGCTGCTTAAGGGGCTGGGCTTCGTGTTTATGGCCTTTTTAATGTTGGACGTGCCCGCAGACGATAACATCGTCGCCACCGTGGTGTTTGGCAGCGCGCTGCTGCTTGACGGCGCCGTGCGCATCGCCTCCTCCACGGTGATTCAACACAGCCGATGGAAAGCCGTGGCGCTGGCGGGCGGCGGCGAAATCCTGCTTTCGTTGATGATTTTTGTCGGCTGGCCGGCGCCGCATCGCATGACGGTGCCCTTTTGCCTCGGCGTGATGATGGTGCTTTCCGGCTGGGCTTTATTGCGCATCGCCCGGAGACTGACAAGCTTTTCTCTGAATCAGCACCCAATCCGGCAGCCACCGCCCCCGGCGGATGAGACTGCGCCGCTCACGGTGTATGTCTGGACACCGATTGGTGCGGCTAAAGATCCGCGCCGGCGTTACATCGTCGACCGATACATCGCGGCGGTCGACAACGGCGGCAATATCTCCACCGGTCATGCCGCCCTGGCGCTCGCGCCGGATGTGTATATCAGTCACTACCCGCTCAACGACATCAGCCATTCCGTTCAGGATTTCCGCCAGTTGTTGCATGCCGGCGAACAGAACAACGTCGACGGACGTTTCCTGCCCGACCTGTCGGGCGAGATCGCCGCCTGGTGCCCCCCGGACAAAAAAATTCAGTTCTATCGCTATAACCCGGCGGCGCTGCGCGCATTCTGGTTACGCTACCGACAGGATGCGACTTACAACCTGACCCGGCGTAACTGCTCCACCACGGTCATCGGCGCGCTCGACAGTGCGCTGGAGGGCGTGCTGGGCGATAAACATCTGTGGCGCCGTTTTCTGTTATTGGTGCTGGATCCCAATCTGTGGATGCTGGCGGTACTGCGCAGCCGTGGCGAAAGCATGACCTGGACGCCGGGGTTGGTGCTGGACTATGCGCGCATGTTGCAACAGGTTACCGAGCGCCAACACCAACGCTGGTGGCTAAAGTTGCGCGAGATGTGGAATATCCTTCGCTTTGGCAAAAGCCAAACGCGCAGGCAAAGATTTTAGTCTCGCCGTCGGCGATGATAGAGTGTCGGGCACATTCACCCGCGCCGGCAGGAGTTAACCGCTAATGGCTTATTCGCAACGCATTGAAACCGCAATTTTTGATATGGACGGCTTGTTGATCGATTCGGAACCGCTGTGGCTGCAGGCCGAGCTGGATATCTTCGGCGCGCTGGGTCTGGATCTGTCCGATCGCCACAAACTGCCGGACACCCTGGGGCTGCGCATCGATCTGGTGGTGAAAATGTGGTACCAGGCGATGCCGTGGCAAGGGGTTTCGCTCGATGAGGTGTCGGCACGGATTATCGAACGCGCCATCGAGCTGGTGCACGAGACCCGCCCGCTGCTGCCGGGGGTCCGGCAGGCGCTGGAACTGTGCCGCGAGCAGGGGCTGAACATCGGTCTCGCCTCCGCCTCGCCGCTGCACATGCAACAGCAGGTGCTGAAGATGTTCGATCTTGAGGGCTACTTCGATCAGCTGGTTTCCGCCGAATACCTGCCGTACAGCAAACCGCACCCGGAGGTCTACCTGATCGCCGCCGAACGGCTGGGCAGCGATCCGCTGCGCTGCATCACGCTGGAAGACTCCTTTAACGGCATGATCGCCACCAAGGCCGCGCGCATGCGCTCCATCGTGATCCCGGCCGCCGAATACCGCCACGATCCGCGCTGGGCGCTGGCAGACCACCAGCTGGAGACCCTGGAACAGCTCACCCCCGCCCACTTTGCCTGACCTGCGGCGCCGGCCACCGGCGCCCTGGCTTTCCGCTCAGCGCCATAAAAGGGATCCGTGCCGCAAAACAAACGAAACAGCGTTTCATTATTATTGAATCGGCATGCTGTTGTTATTATGCTGGGCGGCAGGGAAAGCGACGGTCCGCGAAACGTTGTCACTGCCACGCAGCGCTCTTCGCGGCCGCCGCTTCCTCCCGCCGCTGCGTACTGAAAACCGCCCTTATTTCTCTCCGTTCCGCACCACCCATTGCCCGCTTTTTGTTCACGTCCGTCAAAAGCGATGATTTGTTACGCATTGCCGTAACAAGCCGTTGTAAAACCGGGAAAAATAAACAATTGGTTACAGGGTAACTGCTTCCACTACTGGGAATTTTCCCATATACTGGATAAATTAACAGTTTACCAGCCGGAATCGCAACAGCATGACCGCGGAAGGACACCTTATATTCTCTGTCGCTTGCGCGATCTTCGCCAAGAAGGCGGAAGTGACGCCAGAGCTGGCTACCGGCGACTGGTGGCACATCATACCCGCCGCGCTGCTGACCTCGCTGCTGCCGGACATCGATCACCCCAAGTCGGTACTGGGCCAGCGTCTGCGCTGGATTGCCCTGCCCATCGCCCGCGCCTTCGGCCACCGCGGCTTCACCCACAGCCTGCTGGCGATCGCCGGCGGCATGGCGCTGTTCCAGCTGGACGTGCCGCGCAGCTGGCCGATCCCGGCCGACGCGCTGCACGCCATGATCATCGGTTACTTCAGCCATCTGCTGGCCGATATGCTCACTCCCGCCGGCGTTCCGCTGCTGTGGCCATGCCGCTGGCGTTTTCGCCTGCCGCTGCTCAACTCGCAAAAAGGCAATCAGCTCGAGCGCGTGCTGTGTCTGTGCCTGGTGGCGTTTGCCATCTGTTGGCAAGGTGATTTCACCCTGCCGGTGCAATCCTATGTCGAGCAAATCAGAAATATCAGACTCTGATCACAAAAACCCGCTCAACCCATCACCTTCATGTATATAAAACGAACAAAAACACACAAAAAGCTATATCAAATTCCATTTGGATATAAGTAGGCCACTCGGCAAACTGTTACGATATTTACATCGCGACATACGTGATGCGTAGTCGTTTTTATAAGAAAGATTATTGGAGACATTGGGGATGAATCTTCCGCTCGTGATTAACGTGCTGGTGTTTGTCGCGCTCCTGTTGCTGTTGGCGCAAACCCGCCACAAGCAATGGAGCCTGGCGAAAAAAGTGCTGGTCGGCCTGGTGGTCGGCGTGGTGTTCGGCCTGGGCCTGCAGCTGGTGTACGGCTCCGACAACCCGGTGCTGAAAGAATCCATCAGCTGGTTCAACATCGTCGGCAACGGCTATGTGCAGCTGCTGCAAATGATCGTCATGCCGCTGGTGTTCGCCTCGATCCTGAGCGCGGTGGCCAAGCTGCACAACGCCTCTTCTCTGGGCAAAATCAGCGTCCTGACTATCGGCACGCTGCTGTTCACCACGCTGATCTCGGCGCTGGTGGGCGTGCTGGTCACCAACCTGTTCGGCCTGACCGCCGAAGGCCTGGTGCAGGGCGCGCAGGAAAGCGCGCGCCTGACGGCGATCCAGACCAACTACGTGGGTAAACTGGCCGACCTGACCGTGCCGCAGATGGTGCTGTCGTTCATCCCGAAAAACCCGTTCGCCGATCTGACCGGGGCCAGCCCGACGTCGATCATTAGCGTGGTGATTTTCGCCACCTTCCTCGGCGTGGCATCGCTGCAGCTGCTGAAAGACGACAAGCCGAAAGGCGAGCGCGTACTGGTGGCTATCGACACCCTGCAGGCCTGGGTGATGAAGCTGGTGCGTCTGGTCATGAAGCTGACGCCGTACGGCGTGCTGGCGCTGATGACCAAAGTGGTCGCCGGTTCCAACATTCACGACATCGTCAAGCTCGGCAGCTTTGTGGTGGCCTCGTATATCGGCCTGGCCATCATGTTCGTGGTGCACGCTGTGCTGCTGGCCTTCACCGGCGTTAACCCGATGAAGTTCTTCCGCAAGGTGTGGCCGGTGATCACCTTCGCCTTCACCAGCCGCTCGAGCGCCGCCAGCATTCCATTGAACGTGGAAGCGCAGACCCGCCGCCTGGGCGTGCCGGAATCCATCGCCAGCTTCTCGGCGTCTTTCGGTGCCACCATCGGCCAGAACGGCTGTGCGGGCCTCTACCCGGCGATGCTGGCGGTAATGGTTGCGCCGACCGTCGGCATCAACCCGCTGGATCCGGTGTGGATCGCCACCCTGGTCGGCATCGTCACCATCAGCTCCGCCGGCGTAGCGGGCGTGGGCGGCGGCGCTACCTTCGCCGCGCTGATCGTGCTACCGGCGATGGGCCTGCCGGTGACGCTGGTCGCGCTGCTGATCTCGGTCGAACCGCTGATCGACATGGGCCGTACCGCGCTGAACGTCAACGGCTCCATGGCGGCGGGCACCATCACCAGCCAGCTGATGAAGCAAACCGACAAAGCCGTGATGGACAGCGAAGACGAAGTCGAATTGGCTCACCGTTAACGCCGTCTCAAAACGAAAAAAACCGGGGATTATCCCCGGTTTTTTTATGCCCCGCGCTCGGTCGTTACGGCCGCTCGCCGTTCGCCAGCCGCCGGTTGATGTCGGCGATCACGCCCGGCAAGTGCGCCAGCGTGTCTATCACATAGTGCGCGCCCGCCGCGTACAGCTTATCGGCGGCCGCCTTACGGCGCTGCTCTATCTCACCTTCCGCCATTTGGCGGTACTCCTGCCAGGTCGCGCCAAACTCATTGCCGGACAGCGCCAATCCGACGCTCCACATCCCGGCGTTCAGCCCTTCAGCAATGCCCGGCACCGCGTCGTCCACCTTCACGCAGTGCGCCACCGCATCGATGCCCAGCGCGATAACGTTCTGCAACGCCATCCACGGCCCCGGCCGGCCACCGGCCGCGAGATCGTCAGTGGCGACCCAGTAATCTGGCGCGTAGCCGCGCTGCGCGGCGGCAGGCACCAGCACCTCCATCACCGCACGCGGATAACCGGAGCAGGAGCCGATTTTAATGCCCTGTTCGCGCAGCCCGGCAATCACCTGCGGCACACCTTCGATGGGATCGGCGAAGTCGATCACTTTGGCGATTTGCAGCGGCATAAACGCCTGATACAGCGCGTCGATGTCCTGATGGGTCATCGAACGGCCCAGCTTCTGCCGCCAGCGCGCGTCGACCGCCGGCAGCTTGCCTAGCGCCTCGATGTGCTGCCATTTACCCAGCCCCATCGGAATGCGCGCCTCCGCCAGGCTGATGTCGATATCGAAGGTTTGTTTGAATGCCTCGACAAAAATCTGCGTTGGCGCAAAGGAGCCGAAGTCCACCGTGGTGCCGGCCCAGTCGAGGATCACTGCGTTGATCTGTTTCATGGTCAATCCTTATTGATTCCAGTACATCGCCTGCCCGACGGCCGCCAGCAAACGTTCGATATCCTGCGGATAAATTTCCCCGATGTTGCCGATGCGGAAGCAGTCGCTCTGCGACACTTTGCCGGGATAGATCACAAACCCTTGCTGCTTCAGGCGCTGATAAAATTCGGCAAAGCGGTAAGTGTCGGCCTTTGGCGAATAGAACGCGGTGATGATCGGCGAATGCAACGCATCGTCCAGCAGAGTCTCAAAGCCCAGCTCGCGCATACCCGCCACCAGCCGCCGCTGATTGGTCTGATAGCGGCGGTGGCGCGCGGCAATGCCGCCCTCTTGTTCCAGTTCTTTCAGCGCCTGTGCAAAGGCCAACACGGTGTGGGTCGGCGACGTAAAGCGCCATTTGCCGGCCTGGTCTTCCATACAGCGCCACTGGGCATACAGATCCAGCGACAGCGAGCGTGAACAGCCGGCACATTTCTCCAGCTCGCTGCGGCGGGCGATGACGAAAGCGAAGCCCGGCACGCCCTGAATGCATTTGTTGGCGGAGCTGATCAGAAAATCGATGCCCAGCGCGTCCACATCCAGCGGAATGCCGCCGAAGCTGCTCATGGCGTCGACGATAAAGGTCTTGCCGTTGCGCGCCGCCAGGCCGGCGACTTTCTGCAGCGGGTTGAGCATGCCGGTGGTGGTTTCGCAGTGCACCATGGCGATATGGCTGATGCGCGCATCGCTTTTCAGCACCGCCTCCATCGCCGCCACGTCCGGCTCATTGACCTCGCCGCAGTCGAAAGCGTGGTGGTCGATATCCATCAGCCGCGCCATTTCGATCATCCGCGCCCCGTAGGCGCCGTTGTTGACGATCAGCAGCTTGTCCTGCGGGCCGATGACCGTGCCCAGCACGCCTTCCACCGCAAAACTGCCGCTGCCCTGCAGCAACACCGAGGTGTAACCGGCGGACGGCGTCGCCAGCGCCACCAACTGCTGGCGGATGCTTTGCACCACGCCCAGGTTGTAATCTTCATCCCAGGTGCAGCTGTCGAACAGCATCGCCTCTTTTACCGTTTTCGACGTGGTCAACGGGCCGGGGGTCAACAGCAGGTAGTTACGATCGGACATGTTATTCACCTATTTGGTCTATACCAGATTGCGGGCATTGTGGCCGCAAATTCCTTCCCCGGTCAAACGACAAAGCGCGGTGAAACAAAAAATTCATCTGGCTATGTATAATAAGCGCGTGCCGGAATGTCGGGCCGATGCCATAGCGAGATGAAATGAAAGAACATCAGGGCGATATGCCCCACTACCTGCAGATCAAGGATCAGCTTCAGGCGCGTATCACCCGCGGCGCGCTGCAGGCGGGCGACAAGCTGCCTTCGGAGCGCGAGCTGTGCGCCATCTTCTCCACCACCCGCGTTACCATTCGCGAGAGCCTGGCGCAGCTGGAGGCCACCGGCGCCATCTACCGCGCCGATCGCCGCGGTTGGTTCGTCACGCCGGAGCGGCTGTGGCTGGATCCGACGCAGAACACCAACTTCCACCGCCTCTGCCAGGAGCAGGGGCGCACGCCGCGCACCGCGCTGCTGTCCGGCGAAAAAACCACGGTGCCGCTCGACGTGATGCAGCCGCTGGCGCTCGAACCGTTCGATCAGGTGTATCTGCTGCGCCGCGTGCGCTACGCCGACGGCCGCGCCATCTGCTATTGCGAAAACCACTGCCTGCCGCAGCGGGTGCCGGAACTGCTCAGCCACGATCTCAACGGCAGCCTGACCGAGGTCTATCAACAGCATTACGCGTTGATTTACAGCAACATGCATCTGTCGTTCTATCCGACAGCCCTGCCTTACCGCGCCGCCAACGCGCTCGGCGCCATGGTCGGCCTGCCTGCCTTGTTGCTGCGCCGGTTGAATTACGATCAGCACGGCCGCATTCTCGATTTCGATATCGAATACTGGCGCCACGACAGCCTGCGCATCGAAGTCGATACGCTTTAACCCCAGCATGACGGGGCTGCGCCTGCCGCCCCCGTTTCTCTCCCACGCCCAATCCCCGTTGCCGGCAAATATATTTTGCCGCTTTCATTTGTTTGTCATATTCGCCGATTAGCTTGGCCGCATATCTGGTGTATACCAGTTTCGCATTAACCCGCAACAGTGAGGCTGAAGCTATGAAACTTTCTCGTCTGGTCGTGATGACCGCCATCGCACTCGGCGCCGCGCCGGCCTGGGCCGCCGACGCGGTGGTGACCGTCTACTCTGCCGATGGGCTGCACGACGGCGATCACAGCTGGTATCAAACCCAGTTCGACGCCTTCACTCAGGCAACCGGCATCAAGGTGCAGTACGTCGAAGGCGGTTCCGGCGCCATCGTCGAGCGGCTGTCGAAAGAGCGCAGCAACCCGCAGGCCGACGTGCTGGTGACGCTGCCGCCGTTCATCCAGCGCGCCGCCGCGGAAAAACTGCTGCAGGATTTCACCCCGCAGGATGCGGCGCAGATCGCCGACGCCCAGCCACAGTTCGTGCCGCTGGTGAACAACTACCTGAGCTTCATCTATAACGCCAAGCTGTTGCCGCAGGCGCCCGCCAGCTATCAACAGCTGCTGGACGCGCAGTTCCGCAACAAGCTGCAGTACTCCACGCCGGGCCAGGCGGGTGACGGCACCGCGGTGATGCTGCAGGCGTTTCACAGCTTCGGCAGCAAAGACGCCGGTTTCGACTACCTCGGCAAACTGCAAAGCAACAACGTCGGCCCTTCCGCTTCCACCGGCAAGCTGACCGCGCTGGTCAATAAAGGCGAGCTGCTGGTGGCCAACGGCGATCTGCAGATGAACCTGGCGCAGATGCGCAGCAACCCGAACGTGAAGGTGTTCTGGCCGGCCGGGCCGGACGGCAAGCGCAGCACGCTGGTGCTGCCTTACTATGTCGGCCTGGTGCAAGGCGCGCCGCAAAGCGCCAACGGCAAAAAGCTGATCGACTTCCTGCTGAGCAAAGAAGCCCAGAGCAGCGTCAGCGCCATTTCCTACGGCATGCCGGTGCGTAAGGACGTCACCCCGACCGACGATAACTTCAAGCAGTCGCAGGCGGCGCTGAAAGGCGTTGAGATCTGGGCGCCGGACTGGAATCAGGTGGTGAGCAGCCTGTCCGCCGATATCTCCCGCTGGCACCAGGTGACCGAATGACGCTGACGATGCCTTCTACCCTCTCTTCCCGCGCCGAGGCGCGGGATAGCAGTCAGGACATCGCCGGGCCGTCGGGCATTCAGCTCGACCGCGTCAGCGTGTCGTATCGCGGCACCGAGGTGCTGAAACCCCTGACGCTCACCATCGCCCCCGGCGAAGTGCTGGCGCTGATCGGCCCCTCCGGTTCGGGTAAAACCACCGTGCTGCGGGCGATCGCCGGCTTCGTGCAGCCCTCCGCCGGGCGTATTGCCATCGGTGACGTCGATGTCACCGACGTGCCGCCCTATGAGCGTGGTCTGGGCATGGTGGTACAGAACTACGCGCTGTTTCCGCATATGCGCGTCGAAGACAATGTGGCGTTCGGCCTGCGCGCCCAATGCAAGCCGCGCGGCCTCACCGCCGAGCGCGTCGAAGAGGCGTTGGCCATCGTCGGCATGTCCGCCTACGCCAAGCGCTATCCCAGCCAGCTCTCCGGTGGCCAACAGCAGCGGGTGGCGATCGCCCGCGCCATCGCGGTGCGCCCCAAAGTACTGCTGTTGGATGAGCCGCTGTCGGCGCTGGACGCGCAAATTCGCCACAGCATGGTGGAGGAGATCGCCCGCCTGCACCGCGAACTGCCTGACCTGACCATCCTGTACGTCACCCACGATCAGGGCGAAGCGCTGACGCTGGCGGACAAGATTGGCATCATGCGCGACGGCCACCTGATCGCCCACGGCGAGACTCGCGCGCTGTACCATCATCCGACGAACCGCTTCGCCGCCGAGTTCCTCGGCCGCGCCAACCTGCTGCCGGCCACCGCGCTGGAGACGACCACCGGGCAAGGCATGACCACCGTCAGCTGCGCCGGCAAAGTGATCGGCTGCTTCACCTACGGTGCACAACGCGGCTTCGATAAATTGCTGTGCATTCGGCCGCAGCATATTGCGCTCGATGCCGACGCCCAGCGCAGCAACTGCATCATCGGTACGCTGCGCGACATTCACTGGCAGGGGGAGTTGACGCACCTGCAGTTCGACGCGGAAGGTCATCCGCTGCGCGTGGTCACCACCCATCGCAGCCAGATGCCGCAGCTCGGCGAGCGCGTGCCGCTCTATTTCGCCCCCGACGACGCGGTACTGATCGAGGACTGACATGACCGACTCTACGCTTATTCGCCCGGCTCTGCGGCTGCGCTTGCCGCGCCGTCTGTGGATCTTGCTGCCGCTGCTGGTGCTGGCGACGCTGTTTTTCTATCCGCTGGCGCTGATCGTCAAACAGGCGTTTACCGACGATCAGGGGCTGTTCAGCGCCGCCGCGCTGCAACAGGTGTTTGAATCCCGACGCTTTGTCGGCGCCCTGCTCAACACGCTGCAGATTGCGCTGCTGGCGACGCTGGG
The DNA here is from genome assembly GCF_052166245.1 of Serratia sp. CY84636. NCBI lineage: Bacteria > Pseudomonadati > Pseudomonadota > Gammaproteobacteria > Enterobacterales > Yersiniaceae > Serratia > Serratia sp. CY84636. The sequence goes on along the minus strand of NZ_JBJNOX010000002.1, from coordinate 412,022 downwards.
CTGCCTGGTACTCGGCACCCTGCTGTCGCTGCTGCTGGTGTTTACGCCGTTCCCCGGCAGCCGGCTGATCGCCAGGGTGATCGATACCTTTATCGCCATGCCGACCTTCCTGATCACGCTGGCCTTCACCTTTATCTACGGATCCGCCGGCCTGCTGAACGGCACGCTGATGGCGGCCTTCGGTTTTACCCTGCCACCGGTGGACTTTCTTTACTCCATTTGGGGCGTGATCCTGGCGGAAATCACCGTGTTTACGCCGCTGGTGATGCGCCCGCTGATGGCGGCGCTGTCGCAGATCGATCGCAGCCAGCTCGAGGCCGCCAGCATCCTCGGCGCCCGGCCGGGGCGCGTGGTACGCCAGGTGATTTTGCCGGCCGCGCTGCCGGCCTTGCTGGCCGGCGGCAGCCTGTGTTTGCTGTTGACCACCAATGAATTCGGCATCGTGCTGTTTATCGGTGCCAAGGGCGTCACCACGCTGCCGATGATGGTCTACTCCAAAGCGATTCTGGAGTCGGATTACGCCGTCGCCTGCACGATCGCCGTCGTGAATATCGCGCTGTCGCTCGGGCTGTTCTCCCTTTACCGCTACGCCGCGGCGCGCGCCGGGCTGAGGAACTGACGATGTTGATTTGGTCTCGCACCGGCCGCACCCTGACCTGCACGCTGGCGGTCACGCTGTTCGCCCTGTTCTTCTGCCTGCCGCTGGCGGTGATCCTGATGTCCAGCCTGAGCGAACAGTGGAACGGCGTGCTGCCGAGCGGCTTCACTCTAAGCCATTTCCGCCAGGCCTTCAGCGGCGCCTCCTGGGACGCGCTGGTCGCCAGCCTGGCTATCGGTTTCAGCGCCAGCCTGTTCGCGCTGCTGTGCGGCACCTGGGCGGCGTTGGCGCTGCGCCACCATCAGGGGCGCGGCCAGCGCCTGCTGAGTACGCTGTTCTTCATACCCAGCGCGGTGCCTTCGGTGTCGATCGGTTTAGGGATGCTGGTGGCATTCAGCCAGGGACCGCTGCAGATGAACGGTACCTTCCTGATCGTGCCCGTCGCCCACTTCGTGCTGATTTCCGCCTTCACCTTCGGCAACGTGATGGCCGGGCTGACCCGGCTTTCGAGCGACTACGAAAACGTCGCCGCCAGCCTGGGCGCTTCGCCGTTGTTTCGCCTGCGTCACGTCACCCTGCCGATGATCGCTCCCTATATGATCTCCGCCTTCGCCCTCAGCCTGTCGCTGTCGATGGGTGAGCTGGGCGCGACCATGATGATCTACCCACCGAGCTGGGCGACGCTGCCGGTCACTATCTTCAGCCTGACCGATCGCGGCAGCATCGCCAACGGCGCGACGCTGACCATGATCCTGGTGGCGGCCACGTTGCTGCTGATGTTAGTGCTGGAGCGGATTGCGCAGAGGCTGACGCCGAGCGCAAAATAGCAACAAGGCGCTGCCATGGCCGCGCCTTGTTCATCGAAGCGAAGGGTTAGAACGGGTAGTCGTGATAGCCCTGCTGTTCACTGATGCGCCGGGCGGCGACGTGCAGCAGCGCCACATACTCCTCCCGCGCCGCTTCGGAAAAACGCAGCGTCGGGAAAGAGAGGCTCAGCCCGGCGATCGCCACCCCGAACCGATCGAAGACCGGCACCGCGATGCAGCGGATCCCCGCCTCCTGTTCCTCGGCATCTTCGCCGTATCCCTGCTTACGCACCCGCTCCAGCACCGGCAACAGCTCGGCGGCGCTGGCCAGGGTATGCTCCGTGCTGCGGGTAAATTCAATCTGCGACAGGATCTGCGCCACCTCATCCCGATCGCGCCAGGCCAACAGCACTTTACCGATGGCGGTGCTGTGCAGCGGGTTGCGGCGGCCGATGCGCGAATACATGCGCAGGTTATACATCGCGTCTATCTTGTGGATGTAGACGATGCCATCTTCATCCAGGGCACCAAGGTGGATGGTTTCGCGGGTATGATTCGACAGTTCGCGCATCTGCACGTCGGCGCTGCGGATCAGATCGACGTTCTGCAACGATTTGGCACCCAGCTCGAACAGCTTGAGCGTCAGCGCATACTTTTCCGTCTCCCCTTCCTGCGAGACGTAGCCCAGCGCTTTCATGGTCTGCAGAAAACGGTAGACGGTGCTTTTAGACATCATCACCCGCTGGGACAGTTCGGTAATGCCAATCTCGCGCTCATCGCCGAGCGCCTGCAAAATGCCGAACACTTTCATCACGGATGAGACGGCATCCGGCTGCTTGTCTGAATCTGCGTTAGCCATGGTGCATACCCTACTTAACGGTTTTGTTTCAGGAAATTTAAACAAGGGTTTCAGTATAATCGGAACAGATCGCGACGTGCAACGCGGCTGAACGCTAAGTGATTGAAGCCAATTGGATAACCGCCGACCTGCTCATCGCCGTTTACAATTAAGCAGACAACGGGCATGCAATCGCAGGCGATTATGATTAGCATGATAATACTCCCCTGAATAAACACCGCTGAGACCAACATGCGTCCTTGTTCCGACGGCCTCCCCGTCCCGCAACGCTATGGGGCGATCCTCGCGATCGCCCTCGGCATTACCGTATCCGTACTCGACGGCGCGATAGCCAACGTAGCGCTGCCCACCATCGCGCGCGATCTCAACGCCAGCCCGGCCAGCTCCATTTGGGTGGTTAACGCCTATCAGCTGGCGATCACCGTGTCTCTGCTGTCGCTGGCGTCGCTCGGCGATCTGATCGGCTATCGCCGCATCTATCAGGCCGGGTTGCTGGTGTTCAGCATTACCTCGCTGTTCTGCGCCCTGTCCGACTCGCTGCTTACGCTGACCATCGCCCGCGTGCTGCAAGGCTTTGGCGCCGCCGCCATCATGAGCGTCAACACCGCGCTGATCCGCATCATCTATCCGCAGCGTTTTCTCGGCCGCGGCATGGGCATCAACTCGCTGATCGTCGCCTGCTCCTCGGCGGCCGGGCCAACGGTGGCGGCGGCGATCCTGTCGGTCGCTTCCTGGCAGTGGCTGTTCGCCATCAACCTGCCGATCGGCCTCGTCGCGCTGCTGCTGGGCATGAAGTTCCTGCCGGCCAACGGCCAAAAAAGCGATAACCGCCGTTTCGATCCCACCAGCGCCGTGCTGAACGCGTTGACGTTCGGCCTGCTGATCACCGCCATCAGCGGCTTCGCCCAGGGCCAGAGCCTGACGCTGATCTTCAGCGAGATCGCCGCGCTGCTGGCGATTGGCGCGGTGTTCGTGCGCCGCCAGCTGCGCCAGGAATTTCCGCTGCTGCCGGTCGACCTGCTGCGCATCCCGATCTTCGCCCTGTCGATGGGCACCTCAATCTGCTCGTTTGCTGCGCAAATGCTGGCGATGGTGTCGTTGCCGTTCTTCCTGCAAAGCGCATTGGGCCGCGACGAAGTGGCGACCGGGCTGCTGCTGACGCCGTGGCCGCTGGCGATCGTAGTCATGGCACCGATCGCCGGCCGGCTGGTGGAGCGTGTGCACGCCGGCCTGCTGGGCTGCATTGGGCTGGCGGTGTTCGCGCTTGGGCTGTTCTCGCTGGCGCTGCTGCCCGCGGATCCGTCGAATGGGGACATCATCTGGCGCATGGTGCTGTGCGGCGCCGGCTTCGGCCTGTTCCAGTCGCCCAACAATCACACCATCATCTCCGCCGCGCCGCGTAACCGCAGCGGCGGCGCCAGCGGCATGCTGGGCACCGCTCGCCTGCTGGGGCAAACCTCGGGGGCCGCGCTGGTGGCGCTGATGTTCAACCTGTTCCCCACCTCCGGCACCCACGCATCGCTGATCCTGGCCGGCGTGTTCGCTACTCTGGCGGCGGCGGTCAGCAGCCTGCGCATCACCCAATCGACGGCGCAAACGGCGCAGCCAAGCCGCGAGGTGAAATAGCGGACATAAAAAAACCCCGGCGAGCCGGGGTTTTTCCTTTCATTCAGCCGATTACTTCAGGTACTGGCCGGAACGCAGCGCTTCGATACGCTTGTCGAGCGGCGGGTGCGACATGAACAGCTCGCTGAACGACTTGGATTTACCGTTGATGCAGAACGCCATCATGCTGCCCGCTTCCTGCGGTTCGTAGCTGGTTTTCAGGCGCTGCAAGGCGGCGATCATCTTCTCGCGGCCCACCAGCTTGGCGGAGCCGGCGTCGGCGTAGAACTCGCGGTGACGCGAGAACCACATGGTGATGATGCTTGCCAGGATGCCGAACACCAGTTCCAGCACCATCGACACCGCGAAGTAAATCATCGGGTTGCCGTTGCCTTCCCCTTCGCCATCACGATTGCCCAGGAAGCCGGCGGCGACCTGCGCGATCAGGCGCGAAATGAAGATGACGAAGGTGTTCACGATGCCCTGAATCAGGGTCATGGTCACCATATCGCCGTTGGCGACGTGGCTGATTTCATGCGCGATGACCGCTTCCGCTTCGTCGCGGCTCATGCTCTGCAGCAGGCCAGTGCTGACGGCGACCAGCGAGGCGTCGCGGCGCGCGCCGGTGGCAAAGGCGTTGATGTCCGGCGCGTGGTAGATAGCGACCTGCGGCATGGCGATGCCCGCCTGCTGCGACTGACGGCGTACCGTTTCCAGCAGCCAGTTTTCGGTTTCGTTACGCGGTTGTTCAATCACTTCCCCGCCGACGGAGCGCAGCGCCATCCACTTGGACATCAGCAACGACACGAAAGCGCCGCCGAAGCCGAACAGACCGGCCATGATCATCAGGCCCTGAACGCTACTGGATTGGATTCCTGTCAGGCTGAGCACCAGCCCGAAAACCAACATCACCGCCAGGTTGGTGAGCAGGAACAGAGCTATACGCATCATAAAATGTTTACTTCCTCATAAATGTTAACAAAACGCTGTCTAAGATACCCTAGATCGTATGGGCATTCGTCACAGTTTCAAGAGTCGCACGTCATTAACCTACTAAAAATACGAAACTTTACAAAAACGACGCGCGACCGGGATTTGGCAAATTGTAAACGATTGTTGCGCAAGGCGGAGGGATTTCTCAGAAAAAACTCTTGGCCCGTGCAAAATGACGTCGAGAAAAATTGCCCGCACACTTTTTATGGCCGCCAGGCTCTCACCGCCTTTGCTCACGCAGCGCTCGCCTCGCCTGACAGGAAAGTTTGAATCCCGCGATTAATTGTTACATTATAACATCACATTTAATCGTAAAGGGATGTCAATCATGTTACCTCGCCTCGTCTGCATGCTGACTGCGTGGCTGCTCTTTTGCCACGTCGCGCAAGCTGAAATCCACCTCACCGACGCAGAAGGACGCCAGGTCACCCTGGCCGCCCCCGCACAACGCGCCTATATCGGCTTTTACTACGAAGATTTTCTGGCGGTGAACGGCCCGGACAGTTTTCAACAGGTGGCCGCCTTCTCTAAAAGCGACTGGGCCTTGCGCACCAGCCAATGGCCGCGTTATCAGGCGGCTCTGCCGCGGCTCGCTCAGCTGGTCGATGTCGGTTCGCTCTACAATCAGAGCTTTGACTTCGAACGCCTGCTGACCACGCGGCCAGACCTGCTGATCCTGGCGAAATGGCAGCTCGACGGCTTCGCCAACTACCTGCCGGTGCTGCAACAGCTCAACATTCCTTACATCGTCGTCGACTTCAACCAGGGTGCGGAAGTCAAACTTGCCAGCATTCGGGCCATGGGTCAGGCGATGGGCCACCCCGAGCGGGCGGAACGGCTGGCCAGCGAGTATCGGCAGAGCCTTGAAGAGACTCAGCGACGTATTCGCGAGGCGCAGCTGCCGCCACCGACCGCTTATATCGAACTCGGCGACAAGGGGCCCGGCGAATACAGCAGCAGCTATGGCGCCTCCGTCTGGGGGCCGCTGTTACAGCTGGCCGGCGCCCGCAATATCGCCGCCGGCGTCGTCGGTAGCCCCGCGCCTTTGCGCGCCGACTATGTACTGACCCAAAAGCCGGACGTCATTTTCCTCGCCGGCGGCGACTGGGAAAACATGCCAAACGCCGTACCGATGGGCTACGGCGCACAGGCGGCCCCCCTTCAGGCACGCCTCGCTCAGTACGCCCAGCGTGCCGGTTGGCCGCAGCTGCCGGCGATAAAAGACCAGCGCCTCTATGCGCTCTACCATGGCGGCGCGCGCACGATTTACGATTTTATTTTTGTTCAGTATCTGGCGAAAGCGCTCTATCCGGCCGCGTTTGCCGACGTTGATCCCCCACGCAACCTGGCGCGGTTCTACCGCCAATACTTACCGATAGAGGCTGACGGCGTCTTCCTGCAACGCTGGCAAGGAGAGTAGCCGTGGCCTACACAGGACGTGCGTTTTTACAACGGCGCAGGCTGCGCCGCGGGCTATTGACGCTGGCGCTGCTCGGCGCGCTGCTGGCGGCCGCCGTCGTCGATCTGACCGTCGGCGCCGCGCACCTTAGCCTCTCGGATATCCTGCCCCTGCTCTGGCCCGGCTCCGCGCCAGGCAACGAGCTGCATCAGGTGGTTTTCTGGTCGATTCGCTTGCCGATGACGCTCACCGCGTTGGTCGTCGGCGCCAGCCTGGCGCTGGCCGGTCTGTTGATGCAGACCGTGCTGGCCAACCCCCTCGCCAGCCCGTATACGCTGGGGATCTCGGCCGCGGCGGGATTTGGCGCGGCGCTGTCGATCATCACCGGATTCAGCCTGGGTGGCGCGCTGGCGCTGGGCACGCCGCTGCTGGCTTCGCTGATGGCGCTGTTGGCCTGCGTGCCTATCTATCTGCTGGGACAGCGCCGCGGCATGACGCCGCAAATTTTGGTGCTGAGCGGCATCGTGGTGCTGTTCTTCTTTCAGTCGCTGCAATCCCTGCTGCTGTTTCTGGCCTCGCCCGAAGCCATGCAGCAAATCGTCTTCTGGCTGTTCGGCAGCCTGCTCAAAGCCAATATGCACGGCGTGGCGATCACCGGCGGCGTCCTGTTCTGCGCGCTGGTCGTCAGCCTGCGGCTGGCCTGGCGCCTGACCGCACTGTCCGCCGGCGAAGAACAGGCCCAGGGGCTGGGCATCAACGTCAGCGCGCTGCGCAAGCTGGCCTTTCTGCTGGCGACCTTACTGACGGCCGCCTCGGTCTCGTTTGTCGGCACCATCGGGTTCGTCGGGCTGATCGCCCCGCATTTCGCCCGTTTTCTGGTGGGCGAGGATCAACGCTATCTGATCTGCATTTCCGCCCTTTGCGGCAGCCTGCTGCTGCTGTGCGCGTCGATCGTCGCCAAACTGGTGCTGCCGAACGGCGTAGTGCCCATCGGCATCGTTATCGCCTTAATCGGCGTGCCGGTGCTGTTCTACTTCGTCACCCGACAGGTTAAACGCCCATGACTCAACTGACCCTCACCGGCGTCGGCGTCACGCTGCATCGACGTCAGCTGTTAGCCGACGTTTCATTGGCCTGGCCGGAGGCAAAGCTCGGCGGCATCATCGGGCCCAACGGCGCCGGCAAATCGACGCTGCTCAAAGCGATCAATCGCATGCTGCCGCACAGCGGCGCTATCGCCTACCGCGAGCGCCCGCTCGATCCGAAAACCAGCCGCATCGCCTATGTGCCGCAACTCAATCGCAGCGAGTCGGCGTTGACCGCGTTTGACATGGTGCTGCTGGGCAAGGTACGGCAGTTGGGGTGGCGCGTCAGCGCCGCACAGGCCGACGCGGTCGAACAGGCGCTGGCGGAATGCGGCATTTCCGCACTTGCCGATCGCCCTTTCAACCGCCTCAGCGGCGGGCAGCGGCAGTTGGTGATGTTGGCGCAGGCCTTCGTCTCTCAGCCGCAGCTCATTTTACTCGACGAGCCCACCAGCGCGCTGGACATCCACCATCAGCTGCGCGTACTCAATCAGATCGCCGACTACAGCCGGCGTCATCGCTGCATCACGCTGCTGGTGATCCACGATCTGGGGCTGGCGCTGCGCTACTGCCATTCTCTCACCTTGCTCGAGCACGGACGCGTCATTTGCCACGGCGACACCCATCAGATGATGGGGCACCCGATGATGTCCCGCGTATTTGGCGTCGGTATCGAAAGCGGCATCAGCCCCCAAGGCTACCCCTTTCTGCTGCCGACACAGCTGTTACACGCACACGGAGAAACCCCATGTACACTCTGACCAAGGCGGACATGCTGGCGCAACTCGCCGGCTTGCAACAGGAAATCCACCAGCTTCACCGTTCCGCCCGGCAAGATCGGCGCCATTTTTCCCTGCTGGAACGGCGCTTCAGCCGCCTGCAGGCCTTTAACGATCTGCCGCAGCTGCAGGCCTATCGCCGCAAGCTGGAAAACGATCGCTCGATAACGGCGCAAATCACCCAGCTGCGAGCGGTGGCCAATGCCGCCTTGTGCGATTACGAGAAGCATCGCGTCGCCACGCTCTGCCGGGAGCCGGCGCAGACCAACGCCTACCTGAACAGTTTCGATAGCGCCCTGCAGCTGGAGATCGCCGCCGCCGACATCAAACCCGGTGAACGAGTGTTGCTGGTGGGCAGCGGCGCCTTGCCCACCACCGCGCTGGCGCTGGTCGCCAGGCTCTCCGCCACCGTCATTTGCTACGATTGCGACCCGGCGGCCCAGCGTTTTGCCCGCCGCCTCACGCGCCATCTGGGGCTGTCACGGCAAATCCCCTGCATCGATAAATTGAACGGCCTGACCGAGCGCGACATCGATCACATCATCATCGCCTCTCTGGTGGCGGACAAGCAGACCTTGCTGACGCAGCTGCGGCCTTTACTGCCCCAGCGCGGCAAACTGCTGCTGCGCTACGGTAACGGCCTTAAGTCGATCTTCAACTGCCCTTATCACCATCTGGCTGCCCGTTCACCCTGGCGCGTCAGCGGTAAACCGGTTGCCACCCCGCTGTACGATCTCTTGATTTTGGAGTCTCATCGCCATGAATAATGCGTTTTCTACCCTGATCCTCGGCGCCGGTCCGGCGGCGATCCAATTGGCTGCGGATATCCAGGCCACGGCCGACACGCGCATCGGCCTGTACAATCGCCCCAGCGAGAAAGGACAACGCCTGAAGGCGCATCTGGCGCACACGCCCAGTCTGCATCTTGAAGGCGTCGGCAAGGCGCGGCAGACCCAGCGCGATGCGCAGGTGGCAGTAGACAGTTATTGCGACGATCTGTCGCTCATCGGCGGCGACTGGCAGCGGCTGATCCTCGCGGTGCCCGCCGATCGCTATTACGAGGTGCTGCGGCAGGTGCCGTGGGCCACCTTACCCCACCTGCGTTCGTTGATCCTGCTTTCCCCGTCCATCGGCTCCGGCCTGATGGTGCAAAACCTGCTGCAGGCGGCTGGCCAATCCCACGTCGGGGTCATCAGTCTGTCCAGTTATTACGCCGACACCAAATATCAGGATGCGGCGCAGCCCTACCGCGCCTATACCAAGGCCTTTAAACAGCGGGTCTATCTCGCGGCCCAAAGCCCGGCGCCAGACTCCGCCGAACTCGACTGGATCGGCTCGGTGCTGGCGCGTCACGCTATCGACGCCCGGCGCTGCGACAGCCTGCTGGCCGCCGAGCGCTTCAGCATCACCAACTATGTTCATCCGCCGCTGGCGCTGGCCGACACCACGCTGCAGGCGATATTCCAGCCGCAGGCGCCGGTGCAATACCTGTATAAAACCTATCCCGAGGGTCCCATCTGCCCCGAGGTGATCGCCGATATGCTCGAACTGTCGGAGGATTACAAAAGGCTGCTCAACCATCTCGGCGTCGAGGAGATCAACCTGCTGCGCTTTTTGAACGACGACAGCTACCCGGTTCCCTCCCGCATGGTGAGCCGCCGCTGGATTGACCATTTCCCGCAGCTCGCGCCGGCGGAACAACGCTATGCGCTGTTTACGCGCTATACCGCGCTGCTGGTCGATCCCTATTCCGAACCGGACGCGCAGGGTCGCTATTATGATTTTTCCGCCGTCAGGGTCGCCCGCGTCTTTCAGGATGCTCAAGGGCTGTGGTGCCTGCCGCGCGTGCCGCTGGAAGACGTGCGAAAACTCCGCACGCTGGTCTTGCTGGCGGAGCGGCTTGGCGTCGAGATGCCCACTGCCCGGCGCCTGTTGGCGCGCTTTCAGCAGGCGCTGCAGAGCTTCGTCACCCGGATCGGCGCCGAGCATTGCCATCATTCGCTGCTGGACGATACCTGCGACGAACAGGCGGCCATCACCTACCGTCAGTGGCGGGGGCAAGCATGAATCAGGGTGCGCTGCTGGCCATTTTCGCCTCGCTGATTTTCAGCGTCATGAATGCGCTGGTCAAAACCATCGCCGACGACATACCCACCGGGGAAATCGTGTTCTTTCGCAGCAGCATCGGCTGCCTGCTGGTTCTGCTGCTGATGTATCGCCACGGCGTCGCCTTCAGCCGCGAAGACCGGCCGCTGCTGGTATTACGAGGCACTATGGGTGGGCTGTATCTCATCTGTTATTTTTACAGCATCGCCCACCTCACGCTGGCCGACGCCAGCATGCTGGCCTACCTGTCGCCGTTTTTCTCCATTCTGCTTTCCTTGCTGGTGCTGCGTGAACGGATCAGCGCCAACACCGCATTTTGGCTAGCGCTGGTCATCATCGGCGCCGTGCTGCTGGTGCGGCCGTGGCATTTCTCAACGTATACCCTGGCGTCGCTGGTCGGCGTGATGAGCGCGGTGTTCGCCGCTATCGCCTATCTGTCGGTCAACAAGCTCAGCAAGCGCCACCACAACTACGAGATCGTGTTCTATTTCCTGTTTATCGCGACGCTGATCTCGCTGCCGCTGATGTGGAACGCCTTCGTCTGGCCCAACGTCTACCAGTTTGCCATCCTGCTCGCCATCGCCCTGGTATCGCTGTTGGGACAGGTTGTCTTAACCCAGGCCTTTTCCTCCGATAACCTGATCGTGGTCTCGGTGGTGCGCTATATCGGCATCGTTTTCAATATTGCCTGGGGCTGGCTGTTCTGGCACGAAGTCCCGCTGTTGCTGTCGCTGATCGGCTGCCTGCTGGTGGTGGTTTCCTGCATCCGGCTCGGGCTGCGCCACCGCAAGAAAGCCGTCTGAGCAGCACGTAACGCGGCCATAAAAAAACGCACCCGAGGGTGCGTTTTTCATCCTGCCTGACGCGGCCTTATTTGGCCGGCGTTGGCTGCTGAGCGGGCTGATCTTTTTCCAGATGAGCCAGGTCCAGCGCGATATGCACGGTTTCATCCAGGTACGGATCCGGTTCCTGGTAATCCTTCGGCAGATCGTCGAGCGATTTCAGCGGCTTCTTGCCCGCACGTTCCAGGCGCTCGTTGATGCGTTTCAGACGGGTCGCATCGTCATCGTGGTTCTCTTTCTCGCGCACGGCCAGATTGAGGGACACGATGTTGCGTTTATCCTTCAGCGCCTTGTAATGCGCGATATCCTGCGCGATGTACTGGAACTCCGGATTCTGCGCGATGCGCTGCTGGTGATCTTTCAGCAGCTCCGGCTCGAACGGCGCCATATCGCCGGTCTTGCTGTAGGTCGCCGCATTGATGCTGTCCCACGGCATGGCGTTGTCTTCAAACGCTTCGCCGGTTTCCGCCGGATCGACGCCGGTCGGCATCAGAATGTCCGGGGTCACCCCTTTGCGCTGGGTGCTGCCGCCGTTGACGCGGTAGAACTTCTGAATGGTGTACTGCACCGACCCCAGCGCCGGCCACTCAGGGCGCAGCATCTGATCGTAGATGCGGTTCAGCGAACGGTACTGCTGCACGGTACCTTTACCGAAGGTCGGTTCGCCGACGATCAGCGCGCGGCCGTAATCCTGCATCGCCGCCGCGAAGATCTCGGAGGCGGAGGCGCTGAAGCGATCGACCAGCACCACCAGCGGGCCTTTGTAGTAGGTCACGCCATCGGTGTCGGCGTCTTCACGCACTTTGCCGTTGTTGTCGCGCACCTGCACCACCGGGCCGCTCGGAATGAACAGGCCGGACAGCGACACCGCTTCGGTCAGCGCGCCGCCGCCGTTGGTGCGCAGATCGATGATCACGCTCTTGACGTTCTGCTTGGCCATCTTCTGCAGCTGCACTTTCACGTCATCGGTCAGACCGACGTAGAAGCCTGGGATGTCGAACACCGCCACCTTCTCTTTGCCGACGGTCTTGATGGTCATTTTCACCGCGCGGTCTTCCAGGCGGATGCGCTCGCGGGTCAGGGTGACCACGCGGGTTTTGGTGCCCTTGCCGGCCGGCAGGATCTCCAGGCGCACCTTGCTGCCTTTCGGCCCTTTGATCAATGACACCACGTCGTCCAGGCGCCAGCCGATCACGTCCACCATCGGTTTGCCGGCCTGGCCGACGCCGACGATGCGATCGCCCACGGTGATCGCCTTGCTCTTCGCCGCCGGGCCGCCCGGCACCATCGAGTTGATCAGGGTGTAGTCGTCATCCATCTGCAGCACCGCACCGATGCCTTCCAGCGACAGGCTCATCTCGGTGTTGAACTGCTCGGTGTTGCGCGGAGACAGATAGTTGGTGTGCGGGTCGATTTCATGCGCAAAGGCATTCATCGCCAGCTGGAAGACGTCTTCGCTGTTGCTTTGCGTCAGGCGCTTGATGGCGAACTGATAACGCTTGGTCAGCGTGTCGCGGATTTCTTTGTCGGTCTTGCCGGTCAGCTTGAGGTTCAGCTCGTCATAGGTGACTTTCGCATCCCACAGGCTATCCAGCTCGGCCTTGTCTTTCGGCCACGGCGCTTTGCTGCGGTCGAGATCGATAGTGCCGTTGCCGGTGAAGTTCATCGGCTTGTCCAGCAGCGACAACGCATAGGTGTAACGCTCGAAACGGCGTTTCTGCGCCAGATTGAACAGCGCGTAGAAGGTATCCAGCTTGCCGGTTTTCAGCTCTTCGCCAACCTGATTGCGTTTGCCGGCGAACTGCGCCACGTCGGAGGCCAGCAACACGTTATGGTTGTAGTCCAGCATGTTCAGGTAGCGATCGAAGATCTTGCCTGAAAACTCCGCGTCGAGGGCGAACTGGCGGTAATGAGAGCGAGTGAAGCGCGAGGTCACGCGCTCACTCACCGTAGCGTGCTGGGGTTCCTGTTGCAGTTGGGGCAGTTGGCCGATGCGGATGTTGGCTGTTTCCGCGCCGTAACTGACACCCGCCCACAGCAGCCCTGCAATCGCTGTTAATCTGACGAATTTGTTCATGCCTTGGTTGGCCTCCGTATCAGAACTGCAAGTGTTCTGCGCGCACAATCATCGCCAGACCGGAAGAGAGCTGCACACGTACGCCATCTTTAGCGATTTCGAGTACGGTAGCATCCATCGCGCTCTTGCCTGCTCTGACTTTGATTTCCTGGCCAATTTGCAGTTTAGAGATATCCGTGACTGGCGCATAACGCGGCTGGTTTTCCTCTTTTGCTGCACGAGGTTGACGAGCTGGCTGTGGGCGAGTTTGTGGGCGCGGCTTGCGGTTTTCCGGCGCGGCTCCGCCTTCGCGACGTGCAGCAGGCTTTTTACCGGCTGGGCGCGGACGGCGTGGCGCGGCATCGGCAGATTCACCGGCGGCTTCACGTTTTTTGGCGTTTTGTTCGGCACGCTGTGCCTGAACGCGCGCTTTGGCTTCTTCAAGCTGCTGGCGAGCATGATCGACATGCTGCTGTTCCAGTTCACCGCACGGATTGCCGTCCAGGTCGACGCGCTGCGCGCCAACTTTGACGCCGTACAGGTAACGCCAGCTTGAGGTGTACAGGCGCAGGGCAGAACGCAATTGCGTTTTGCTGAGATTCTCTTCCCCCTGCACGCGCTCTACCAAATCCTGAAAAATACCGATTTTCAGCGGACGAGCTTCGCCTTCGGCGCTAAAGCAGAGCGGAAAACGCTCGGCAAGAAAAGCAATGACTTCTTTACTAGAGTTCAACTTAGGTTGATTTTCCATGAAATTTCCTGATTACAACGGTATTGCCAACAAGCCACAGGCATGAACAGGCGTCATTATAATGACGCCATCGGTAATTGCCACGTTAACCGTCGATCAACTTGCCGCTACAGTCACATATTTCGCACTGTCGCACTGTTCCAGTTGCTCACAAAGCCCCGCCACCACTGCTTTCAGGCCCGCTTCATCCTGTTCGTCGAAGCGTTGATAAACCGTGCTGTCGATATCCAAAACGCCGATCACCCGGCCGCCAACCGCCAACGGCAGCACGATTTCCGCATTGCTGGCCGCATCGCAGGCGATATGGCCCGGGAACGCATGCACGTCGCCGACGCGCTGCACGCGATTTTCCGCCACCGCCGTGCCGCACACGCCCTTGCCCACCGGGATGCGCACGCAGGCGATCTTGCCCTGGAACGGCCCCAGCACCAGCTGGTCGCCATCCATCAGATAGAAACCGACCCAGTTCACGTCATCCAGACGCTCGTTGATCAACGCGCTGGCGTTGGACAGCGCCGCGATAAAGTTGGTCTCCCCGCCGAGCAACGCGCTCAGGTCACGTTTTAATTCCGCGTAGAATTGTTCTTTTGTCATGTGATAACCATTGAAACAGTGAAGATGGCCAGAAGCCCAAAGCTTAGGCCCTATAAAATAAGCATTAAATGCGTATAGCCACAAGGTTAATCATCTGTTGCTTCACAAAACCCTGCCGCTCGGGGTATGTTTGCCGCTCAGAATCCCGGTTTACCTCTTTTTACCGTCCGGCGCCCGATCGCCGGTGACGCGGCCGGTTTATTTTTCAGCTACGCTGACAGTTCCGGCGGGCTCAAGGGCAGCTACTTGTCAAAAATGAAAATACACGCGATCACCGCCCCCCTTTCCAAAGCGCGCCACCAGCGCTGCTGCGAGTGCGACCTGCTGTTCGTGCTGCCGCCGCTCAGCGGCAATCAGGCCGCCTATTGCCCGCGCTGCAACGCCAAGGTGGTGAGCGGCCGCGACTGGTCGATGACGCGCCTGACCGCCATGGCGATCGCCATGCTGCTGCTGATGCCGTTCGCCTTCACCGAGCCGCTGATCAGCATCCGCCTGCTCGGCACGCGCATCGACGCCAGTTTGCTGGAGGGCATCTGGCAGATGAGCCGTCAGGGCGATCCGCTTACCGCCAGCATGGTGGCGTTCTGTACCCTCGGCGCCCCGCTGACGCTGGCGCTGTCGCTGCTGTATCTGCGCTTCGGCCACGCGCTCGGCATGAACCTGCGCCCGGTGCTGCTGATGTTGGAGCGGCTGAAAGAGTGGGTGATGCTGGACATCTATCTGATCGGCATGGCGGTGGCGGCGATCAAGGTGCAGGATTATGCCGACATCCAGGCGGGCAGCGCGCTGATCGCCTACCTGTCGCTCACCCTGCTCAGCATCCTGACGCTGATCCACGCCAACCTGGAGCAGCTGTGGGAGCGTTACTACCCGCAGGAGCAGCCGAAAGGCCCACCAGCGGCGCTGCATATTTGCCTGTCCTGCCACTATACCGGCTACCCCGACGCGCGCGGCCGCTGCCCGCGCTGCCACGTGCCGATGTGCCACCGCCAGCCCTACAGCCTGCAGAAAACCTGGGCGGCGCTGATCGCGGCGATGATCCTGCTGATACCGGCCAACCTGCTGCCGATTTCCATCATTTACGCCAACGGCGCGCGGCTCGAAGACACCATCTTCTCCGGCGTGGTCTCGCTGGCCACCTCCGGCAACGTGCCGATCGCCGCCATCGTGTTCATCGCCAGCGTGCTGGTGCCCTTTACCAAGGTGATCGTGCTGATCACGCTGCTGTTCAGCATTCACTTCAAAACCTCGCACAGCCTGAAGACGCGCATTCGTCTGCTGCGCCTGGTCACCTGGATCGGCCGCTGGTCGATGCTGGATCTGTTCGTTATCGCCTTGATGATGTCGCTGGTAAACCGCGACCAGCTGTTATCTTTTACTATGGGACCGGCCGCGTTTTACTTTGGCTCGGCGGTCATTTTGACTATTCTTGCCGTTGAGTGGCTGGATAGCCGATTGATTTGGGATGCACATGCAACAGGAAACGCCGACTACACCGACTGAAGCGCGGGTCAAGAACAAGCGCCGCATTTCACCGTTCTGGTTACTGCCGTTCATCGCCCTGCTGATCGCCGGGTGGCTGGTCTATAACAATTTCCAGGAGCGCGGCACCACCGTCACCATCGATTTCCAATCGGCGGCGGGCATCGTCGCCGGCCGCACGCCGGTGCGCTACCAGGGCGTTGACGTCGGCACGGTGCAGAAGATCAGCCTGAGCAAAGATCTGCGCAGCATCGTGGTGGAAGCCAGCATCAAAAGCGATCTGGAAGACTCGCTGCGCGAAGGCACCCAGTTTTGGCTGGTGACCCCCAAGGCTTCGCTGGCCGGGGTCTCCGGGCTCGATGCGCTGGTCGGCGGCAACTATATCGGCATGATGCCCGGCAGCGGCAAGGCGCAAACCCACTTCGCCGCGCTCGATACCCAGCCGAAATACCGCCTGAACACCGGCGAGCTGATGATCCATCTGCACGCCGACGATCTGGGCTCGCTCAACAGCGGCTCGCTGGTCTACTACCGTAAAATCCCGGTCGGCAAGGTGTACGACTACACCATCAGCGAAGGCAATAAGGGCGTGACCATCGACGTACTGATCGACCGCCGCTTCGCCCATCTGGTGAAAAACAACAGCCGCTTCTGGAACGTCTCCGGCTTCAAGGGCGATTTCAGCCTGTCCGGCGCGACGGTACAGATGGAGAGCCTGGCGGCGCTGGTCAACGGCGCCATCGCCTTCGATTCGCCGGCCGATGGCCAGCAGGCCAAGGGTGACCAGAGCTATGCCCTGTATCCCGATCTGGCCCACAGCCAGCGCGGCGTCAATATCCTGCTGGATCTGCCGAGCGGCAACAACCTGAGTGAAAACCGCACGCCGCTGATGTACCAAGGGCTGCAGGTCGGCACCCTGACCAAACTGACGTTGCAGCAGGACAGCAAAGTGGTCGGTGAACTGACCATCGATCCTTCGGTGGTCGATCTGATGCGCAGCGGCACCCGCATCGTGATGCGCAGCCCGCGCATCAGCCTCAACGACGCCAAGCTCAGCCAATTGCTGACCGGCACCACGCTGGAGCTGGTGCCGGGTGAAGGCGAGCCGCAGCAGCGCTTCAACGTGCTGGACAGCAGCGAGACGCTGTTGCAACAGCCTGGCGTGCTGACCGTCACGCTGAATGCGCCGCAAAGCTACGGCATCGACGTGGGGCAGCCGTTGGTGGTGCACGGCGTGAAAGTCGGCCAGATCCTGAGCCGCACCCTGACCGCCAGCGGCGTGGTGTTCACCGCCGCCATCGACGCCCAATATCGCGGCCTGCTGCACAAAGACAGCAAATTCGTGGTCAACAGCCGCCTCGACGTCAAGCTGGGCATCGACGGCATGGAAGTGCTCGGCGCCAGCGCCCAGGAGTGGGTAGACGGCGGCGTGCGCATTATTCCCGGCAGCAAGGGGGAACCGGGCGGCCAATACCCGCTGTACGCCAACAGTGAGAAAGCCGAGGAAGGCATCGTCGGCAACGCCCCGGCCACCACCCTGACCCTCAGCGCCACCAGCCTGCCGGACGTGCAGGCCGGCTCGGTGGTGCTGTATCGCAAATTCCAGGTGGGCGAAATCGTCAACGTGCGGCCAAAGGCCAACGAGTTTGAGGTGGACGTCTACATCAGCCCGGAATACCGCAAGCTGCTGACCCGTGAAAGCATCTTCTGGGCCGAAGGCGGCGCCAAGGTGCAGCTCAACGGCAGCGGGCTGACGGTGCAGGCTTCGCCGCTTAACCGCGCGCTGAAAGGCGCCATCAGCTTCGACAACCTGCAGGGCGTGACGCTCAACAAGGGCGCCAACCGCGTGCTGTACGCCAGCGAAACCGCCGCTCGCGCGGTGGGCAGCCAAATCACGTTGAAAACCTACGACGCCAGCAAGCTGTCGGCGGGCATGCCGCTGCGCTACCTCGGCATCGACGTCGGCCAGGTGGAGTCGCTGCAGCTGGCGCCGGAGCGCAACGAAGTGTTGGCCAAAGCGGTGCTGTATCCGGAATACGTGCAGACCTTCGCGCGTCTGGGCAGCCGCTTCTCGATCGTCTCGCCGGAGATCTCCGCCGCCGGCGTCAGCAACCTCGATACCCTGCTCCAGCCTTATATCAACGTGGAGCCGGGGCGAGGCCGCGAGCTGCGCACCTTCGAACTGCAGCAGGCCAGCATCACCGACTCGCGCTATCTCGACGGCCTGAGCGTGGTGCTCGACGCCGCCGAAACCGGCTCGCTGCAGATCGGCACGCCGGTGTTGTTCCGCGGCGTGGAGGTCGGCACCATCACCGGCTTCTACCTTGGCGCCATGTCAGACCGGGTTCATGTCGCGCTGCGCATCAGCAAGAAGTATCAGCATCTGGTGCGCAACAACAGCGTGTTCTGGCTGGCTTCGGGGTACAACCTGCAGTTCGGCCTGACCGGCGGCGTGATCAAGAGCGGCACCTTCCAGCAGTTCATCCGCGGCGGTATCGCCTTCGCCACGCCGCCGACCATTCCGCTGGCGCCGAAAGCGACGCCTAACAAACACTTCCTGCTGAATCCGGAAGAGCCGAAGGACTGGAAAACCTGGGGCACCGCCATTCCGCGCGATTAAATTTCGCATTTTCCTCAGGGCCCGGCATTGTCGGGCCCTGTTTTTTTCCGCTTTGTGATAAACTCTCGCCCTTGTCTTTATTGCACCCTGAGAGTTCGCCCCGTGGCCAAATCCACCGCCGTTTTTCTGCCCCCCGCTTTCCTTGACGCCACCCGCGCCATCATGCCCGCCGAGCTGGCGATGGAAGATTTTATCGCCGCCTGCCAGCGCCCGCTGCGCCGCAGCCTGCGCGTCAACACGCTGAAAATCAGCGTCGCCGACTTCCTGGCGCTGGTGCAGGATTACGACTGGCGACTGGAGCCCATCCCCTGGTGCGCGGAAGGGTTCTGGATCGAGCGCGACGATGAAGAGCTGCGTCTGGGCAGCGCCGCCGAACACCTGAGCGGCCTGTTCTACATTCAGGAGGCCAGTTCAATGCTGCCGGTCAGCGCGCTGTTCTCGGGCGGCGCAGTGCCGAATCGGGTGCTGGACGTGGCGGCGGCACCAGGCTCCAAAACCACCCAAATCGCCGCGTTAATGGGCAATCAGGGCGGCATCGTCGCCAACGAATACTCCGCCAGCCGGGTAAAAGTGCTGCACGCCAATATCAGCCGCTGCGGCGTGAAGAACGCCGCGCTGACCCACTTCGACGGCAGGGTGTTCGGCGCCGCGCTGCCGGAGAGCTTCGACGCCATTCTGCTCGATGCCCCCTGCTCCGGCGAAGGCGTGGTGCGCAAGGATCCGGACGCCATGAGCAACTGGTCGCCACAGAGCGTGGCCGAAATCGCCGCCACCCAACGCGAACTGATCGACAGCGCGTTTCATGCGCTGGCGCCGGGCGGCGTGATGGTTTACTCCACCTGCACGCTCAATGCGCAGGAAAACCAGCAGGTGGTGCGCTGGCTGCTGGACACCTACGGCGACGCGGTCAGCGTCGAGCCGCTGGGTGCGCTGTTCCCCGGCGCCGACAAGGCGCTGACTGCCGAAGGCTTCCTGCACGTCTTCCCGCAGATTTACGACAGCGAAGGCTTTTTCGTCGCCCGCCTGCGCAAACAGCGCGCCGTGGCGCCGTTGGCGAAGCCGACCTACAAGGTGGGTAAATTCCCGTTCAGCCCGCTGTCCGGCAAAGAGGCGGCGCTGGTCGCCCAAGCCGCCGCCGCATCCGGCTTAACCTGGGACGATGACAGCCGGCTGTGGGAGCGCGACAAGGAGCTCTGGCTGTTCCCGGCCGAGCTGGAACCGCTGTTCGGTAAAGTGCGCTTCTCACGTATCGGCCTCAAGCTGGCGGAACGTTTCCCGAAAGGTTTCCGCTGGCAGCACGAGGCGGCGATCGCGCTGGCCGGCACCGGCGGCAAAACGCATTTCGAGCTGGACGCCGCGCTGGCGCAAGAGTGGTATCACGGCCGCGATCTCTACCCGGAGCAGCCGCCGGCCGGCGATGAATGCATCGTCACCTACCAGGGCCAGCCGCTGGGCATCGCCAAGCGCATCGGCAGCCGCATCAAGAACAACCTGCCGCGCGAGCTGGTGCGCGACGGCGCGCTGGATTTTCACCTGTAATCGCTCCGGTGCCGGGGAACCGCCTTCCCCGGCGCCAAAATAATGCTAATAATATTCCTATCGCCATTCATTATTATTCTAATCATTTCCAATTTGCACTATTCCGCCTCCCCGCCCGTATTTCCCCGCCGGAAAAGAAAAAAGTTTTTAGCCTTTGATCAAGACAATTTCGCGTTCTTATCCTATTAATTTAAATGTAAGTAAATTAATGCGTTCAACTCAGCTCTGGGTGGCGTTTTTGCGGGCTTTCTCTGACACGGCAAGGAATCATGATGAATAAAACTCTGATGGTTTTGACCTCGGTAGCACCTCTGCTGTGCATCAGTGGCACAGCCAACGCAGCGGGCACCATTCAGGGCACGCTGGGCGTGACGATCACCATCGGCGCCGGCTGTGTGGTCACCGGCGGCAACAGTTCCGGCACCACCAACGACTTTGGTTCGATCAGCTTCGGGACTTACTCCTCGCTGGCCAACGTCATCACCGCCAGTGCCACCGGCAGCGGCGGCACCGGCACGCTGGGGCTGAACTGCACCACCGGCACCAACTATACCGTAGCGCTGGACAACGGCCTCAACGCCTCCGGCAGCCAACGGCGCATGGCCAGCAGCGTGCCGGCCTACATCAGCTACAACCTCTATCAGGACAGCGCCCACGCCCTGCCGTGGAACAGCACCACCGGCACGCTGACCGGTACCGGTACCGGCTCGGCGGTGCCGCTGATCGTTTACGGCCTGGTGCCTGCCGCGGGAACGACTCCGGCGGCCGGTGTGTACAGCGATACCGTCACCATGACCGTCACCTGGTGAGTTTCATCGTCAACGGAGCGCCGTCAGTGCGCTCCGTTATTCATTAAGTAATAATATTCCCACTCATCTTATCAATATCCCCTTCATGTTCATGCCCGGTGACACGGCCGCCGCAGCGAACCTGCGACAGCGATTAAAAATAAATAAAGTTTTTAATCTTTTAGCGCGACATTCTCACGTTCTTATTCTATTAATTAATCTGTAAATAGATTAATGCATTTGACTCATTTTTCGGGCTTTTTGGCAGGCTTCTCTACTACGGCAAGGAACCACGATGAAAAAGACTCTGGCGGCATTAACCTCGGCAGCGCTTCTGCTGTGCGCCTCTGGCACCTCCTACGCGGCGGGCACCATTCAGGGCACGCTGGGCGTCACCCTGACCATCGGCGCCGGCTGCGTGGTCACCGGCGGCACCAGCTCCGGCACCACCAACAGCTTCGGCTCCATCAGCTTCGGCACCTACTCCTCACTGGCTAACGTCATCACCGCCAGCGCCACCGGCAGCGGCGGCAGCGGCACGCTGGGGCTGAACTGCACCACCGGCACCAACTACACCGTGGCGCTGGACAACGGCCTCAACGCGACCGGCAGCCAGCGGCGCATGGCCAGCAGCGTACCGGCCTATATCAGCTATAACCTCTACCAGGACAGCGCCCACTCCGTGCCGTGGAACAGCACCACCGGCGTGCTGACCGGCACCGGCACCGGTTCGGCGGTGCCGCTGATCGTCTACGGCCTGGTACCTGCGGCAGGCACCACCCCGGCGGCCGGTGCGTACAGCGATACCGTCACCATGACCGTCACCTGGTAAACATGACGCGCCTGGCCGTCACCTGCATGCTGCTGTCGTTGGCGGGCGTTTGCCGCGCCGACGTCAGCACCGCGACGGTGGGCGTCAGCGCCACCTTGGTCAAGTCCTGCGTCGCCGGCACCACCAGCGGCGGCAACACCACATTCGGCACCTTTAACTTCGGCACGGTCTATTTCCTCAATACGGCGATAAAGGTGACCGGCCAGGCGAACGCCGGCGCACTGCAGATCAACTGCAACAACGGCACCAGTTACACGGTGCTGCTCAGCGGCGGACAGAGCGGCAATACCGCCGCACGCTATCTGCAAAGCGCGGCGGGCGCCCGCGTGAACTACAACCTGTATACCAGCGCCAGCTACGCCACCGTCTGGGATAACGTCACCGGCGTCACCCAGACCGCCACTGGCCAAAGCGTCTGGCTGCCGGTGTACGGCATGATCCCGGTACAAACGACGCCGGCGACGGGCAACTATACGGATACGGTGCAGGTGACGATAAATTGGTGATTAACGGAACGCTGCGCACCCTGCTGCTGGCGGCGCTGATCGGCGCCCCGACGACCCGTGCCGACACCGTCAGCCAGGGCTTCACGGTCAATGCTTCGATCATCAAAGGCTGCGTACTCGGCAGCGGCGTCACCAACGTTACCTCGTTCGGCAGCATGAGCTTCGGCCAGGTGGCGTCCTTGAGCAGCCCGATAAAAATCGTCTCTAGCGCCGGCGCCGGCTCCATTTTGATCCGCTGCAATCCCGGGCTCAGCGTCACCCTGGGGCTGAACGTCGGCAATAACGTCACCGGCTCCATCGCCGGCGGGCGAAAACTGTTGAACTCGGTGACCTCGGAAACGCTGGTTTACCAGCTCTACCAGGATGCCAACTACGCCGTTTTGTGGGGCGACGGCGGCAACGGCGGCGCCGTCCAAACCGTCTCCTCCACCGGCAGTACGCAAGAAATAAAAATCTACGCCAGTTTAATGGCGAGCAGCACCTTGCCCACCAGCGGCACCTACAACGATACGGTCTTAGTGACGGTGAGTTATTGAGCTTTTAAAAAGGATCACATTATGCGTAGTACTCTGCTCCGCCTGCCCCTGCTGGCAGGATTGCTGTTAGCCGGTCAACCGCAGGCCTTCGCCGCCGCCTCCATTCTGATTTGGCCTATCGATCCGGCGATTGAAGACAACCAGCAGGCGACGGCCCTGTGGCTGGAAAACCGCGACAGCAAACCGGTCTATATGCAGATCCGCGTGCTCGGCTGGCAACAAACCGGCGGTAAGGACGACTACCGCAACCAGAGCGAAGTGGTCGCCAGCCCGCCGGTCGCCACCATTCTCCCCGGCAAACGCCAGCTGATTCGCCTGATCAAGCAGACCCCGGTCGCCGCCGGGCAAGAACGGGCTTACCGGATACTGGTTGACGAAGTGCCCATCAAGGATAAAGACGGCGCGGCGCCCGACAAGGGTGCGCAGATGGGGCTGAAATTCCAGATGCGTTATTCGGTGCCGCTGTTCGTCAGCGGCAAAGGCGTCTGGACCAAGCAAGACTTCGAACACCCGCGCGACTATGCCACCGCCAACCAGCCTAAGCTCAGCTACCGGCTGCTGCAGCAAAACAGCCAGCGCTGGCTCGACGTGCGCAACGACGGCATCGTGCACGCCCGCCTGTCGCAGGTCAGCATCCAGGGCAAGCCGCTCAACAACGGGCTGCTGGGCTATGTGCTGCCGGGTTCGCAAATGCGCTTTGCCCTGCCGCCTTCGGGCAGTTTCGCCGCCGGCAAGCTGCAGGCGATGGTCAATGACAATAAGCAACCCGTAACCATTCCGTCTTACTGAGCCTGAGGTGCAGGTGAAGCGGATCTCGTCGCCGGCCACGCGCGGCATGCAGCTCAAGCCGCTGGCCCTGGCCGTACTTTGTATGGCGGTGGAGCTGTGGCCGCCGCACGCCGCCGCCGACGACCTTCCACCGCCGCCCAGCGCCATCAGCATGCCGGACACCACGCTGTATCTGGAGCCGGTGGTGAACGGCCGCCAGACCGGCAAAGTGGTGCCGGTCACCTACCGCGGCGGCCACTACTATTTGACGCCGCAGCAACTGAGCGACGCCGGCCTGCCGGTGGCGAACAAGCAAGCGAAAGAGATCGCCGTCGATCAATTGGATAAGGTCGACGTCACCTACAGCGGCGAAACGCAGCAGCTGTTGATCTCGGTGCCCAACGACTGGCTGCCCAAGCAAACCCTCGGCGACGCCAACCCAGAACAGCGGCTGCCGGCGCAAAGCAGCCTGGGTTTCTTGCTGAATTACGACGCCTACGTCAGCCAGAGCGGCGGGCGCGGCAATCCGGGCTATTTTTCCGCCTGGAGCGAACAGCGGCTGTTCGACGGCTTCGGCGTTATCGCCAACACCGGCATTTTCCGCAGCAGCTTCAACGGCGAGACCGCCGCACAGCAGAACAATCGCTATATCCGCTACGACAGCAGCTGGCGCTACAGCGACGACGACACCATGCTCAGCTATACCGCCGGCGATCTCACGACCGGCTCGCTGCCCTGGACCAGTTCGGTGCGCATCGGCGGCCTGCAGGTGGCGCGCAACTTCGCCACGCGGCCGGATCTGATTACCTATCCGCTGCCGCAGTTCTCCGGCCAGGCCGCCGTGCCGAGCAGCGTCGATCTGTACATCAACAGCTACAAGAATACCTCCGTCAGCGTGAACCCCGGCCCGTTCACCCTGAATACCGTGCCTTACATCAACGGCGCCGGCCAGGCGACGGTGGTCACCACCGACGCGCTCGGCCGCCAGATCAGCACCACGGTGCCGTTCTATGTCGCCAGCTCGCTGCTGCAGGCCGGGCTAAGCGATTTCAGCCTGTCGGCAGGGGCGCTGCGTCAAAATTACGGCTACCGTTCCGCAGACTACGGCCAATGGGTGGCCAGCGGCAGCGGGCGTTACGGCGTCACTGATTGGTTGACGCTCGAAGGGCGGGCGGAAGGCGCGGCTGAGCTGGCGGTCACCGGCGCCGGCGCGGGCGTGCGCCTGGGGCAGTTAGGGGTCCTCAACGCCTCCTACAGCTACAGCCAGGCGGGCAGCGATGCCTTCAACGCCCCGCCGGTCACGCCCCTTTATTACGATCCGATCACCGGCCAACCGGTACAGCAACCGGATGCCGGGCCGGTTTATCAGTACACCGGCCGCCACGGCGATCAGACCAGCCTGAGCTATACCTACAGCAACCAATATTTCAGCCTCAATGCCCAACGGGTACTGCGCAGCGCGAACTTCGGCGACCTCTCCACCTACAAGAGCAGCTACCGCCTGAGCCGCCGCACCGATCAACTGACCGGCAGCATCGGCCTGAGCCGCTTCGGCAGCCTGGGCGCCGGTTATTTCGACGTGCGCGACGCCATCGGCCAACGCACCCGCCTGGTCAACCTGTCGTACAGCCTGACGCTGTGGCGCAATATCAGCCTGTACGCCTCGGCGAACCGCGAGATCGGCGGCGACGGCTACAGCTCGCAGCTGCAGATCAGCATTCCGTTCGATGCCTGGGGCACCGCTAACGTCAGTACCGCCCGCGACGCCGGCAACCGCTGGAGCGAACGCGTCGCGTACAGCCGCGCCGCGCCGACCGACGGCGGTTTCGGCTGGAACCTGGCCTACGCCGGCGGTCAAGGCAGCGACAGCGATTACCGCCAGGCAGACCTGACCTGGCGCACCTCGCTGTTGGAAACCCGCGCCGGGCTGTACGGCAACCGTAACGATTACACCCGCTGGGGCGAAGTCAGCGGTTCGCTGGTGGCGATGAACGGCGGCGTATACGCCACTAACACCATCAACGACGCCTTTGCCCTGGTTTCGACCAACGGCTACGCCGGTATTCCGGTCAGCTACGAGAACCAGCGCATCGGCGTCACCAACGACAAAGGCTACCTGTTGGTGCCCACCGTCACTTCGTATTACCACGCCAAATTCCAGATTGATCCGCTCAATCTGCCGGCGGACGTCAATTTGCCGTCGGTAGAAAAAACCGTCGCCATTCGCGATCACAGTGGCTACCTGGTCGAATTCCCCGTCCAGCGCCTTTCCGCCGCCGACGTGGAGCTGGTCGATACGCAAGGCAAACCGCTGGCCAACGGCAGCCAGGTGGCGGTGATCGGCAGCAATCAACAAAGCTACGTCGGGTGGGATGGCATGACCTATATCGACCCGGTGCAGCAGCACAACCGGCTGAGCGTAATCCCAGCCGACGGCGGCGCGCCGTGCCAGGTCAGCTTCAGCCTGGCCAACCCGCAGGGGCTACAGCGCGTCGGTCCCCTCGTCTGCCAATAACACACGGAGAAGAAGAACGATGTATCGGCAAGTGAAAATTCTTTTGGCGGCGCTGCTGCTGCTGTGCGGGCAACGCGCGCTGGCGGACTGCGCCACCACCAACGGCACGGTGACCCTGCCCAGCAGCAACTCCTTCGCCGTCTACAACGGCCAGATCAGCGCCCAGGGTACCGCCGGGCTCAACTGTACCGGGCTGGGGCTCAATCTGTTGACGCAAAACACCGTCACGGTCAAGATCGCCTCCACCACCAACAATATGGCCCTGCTGAACGGCAACGGCTCCGGCGATAAAATTTCCTATCTCATCTACCCGGATGCCAACTACCAATACCCCTACAGCGTCGGCCAGACCATCGACTACAGCTCGCTGAACCTGCTGTCGCTGATCCTGATCTCTTCCAACGTCAACTTTCCGGTGTACATCAAAACGGTGGCGGGTGCGAACGTCAGCGCCGGCACCTATACCGACACCATCAATCTGGTGTGGAACTACCATATTTGCGGCCTGGGCCTGATAGGGCTGTGTATCTGGTGGGACGGCACCAACCAACCCAGCACCGTGACCATCACCGCAGTCATCACCAAAAGCTGCCTGATCAATACCGCCAATAACGTCAACTTCGGCAGCATGGCGCTGGTGGGGCAATTCAACCCGATCAACCAGAGCATCACCCTGACCTGCACCAAATCCCAGTCATACAGCTCCTACTTTACCAACGGCAACAACCCCATCACCGGTTGGCGGCAAATGCTCAGCGGCACCAGCAACTTCCTGCAGTATCAGATCTACCTGCCCAACACCAGCACCGTGTGGAGCAGCACCAACGCGCAAAGCGGCACCGGCACCGGCCTGGCGCAAAGCATTCCCTTTACCGCCGCCATCAATCCGGCGCAGACCGAAGTGCCGGTTGGTACCTATCAGGATAACGTCAGCTATGTCGTGACCTATTAGCCTGGCCGCTAGCCGCTCAGGAAGAATGTTGCCAGAATGTATTTTTTATGTGGCATTTTTTGCTCATTTGGCTATGCTCATACCGATGGCCTTACTGGTCCAACCTCCTACCACATCATTGAGCAAGGAGTTCCCATGAGCAAAACCGTCGTAAAAATTGGCAGCTTCGAGGTCGATGACGCGCATCTTCACGCCGGCGCCGACCGCGCCGGCACCCTGAGCATTCCCTGCAAGTCCGATCCGGACCTGTGTATGCAGCTCGACGGCTGGGATGAACACACCAGCATTCCGGCGATCCTTGATGGCAAACAGTCGCTGCTGTACAAGCAGCACTACGATCGGCAGGCGGACGCCTGGGTGATGCGGCTGGCATGAAAATACGCCGGGCCTGCTGACGACGCGCTGCTTTCATCGGAAACAGCGCGTTTTTTTATGCGATGGCGATGCCGCGGCCGGCAAAGAAAGGGGTGAAGCGGTTGAGCGGCAGCTGTACCTGCTCGCGCGTCGCCGGGCTGTCGCCCGAAGGATTGTGAAAGGTCACGCTTTGCGTATCGGCGGCGGTGATCAGCACCAGATGCCCGCCCCGCTGTGGCGGCAGGCTCTCGGGCCGGCGAATGGAGGGGTGCACCGAGGCGATAAAGTAGCGGTATTGGCTAAGCAGCGCCGATACGTCGACGGCCTCCAGCCCCACCTTCACCTCCGCTTGCAGCGCAAACTGCTCGCGCACGTACTCGACGAACGGCGCGTAAATCAGCCCTTTTATCCGCTCCCCCTCGCGCACATAGGCACCGTAAGGCAGGCTGCGCCGCGCCAGCTCCAGCAGCGGTGGCGCTTCGCCGTCGCGGTGGCTCAGCACCATTTTCAGGCAGGCCATGCCGCATACGTGGTTGGCCCACTCGACGTACTCCGCCCGATCGCGGGCGCCGCTGCGCGCCCAATTCTCGTCTTGCGCCAGCGTCATACGGCCGGCGATCAGATCGGCCGCCAGCTCCGGGCTTGCCCACTGGCATTCGTAGGGAACGGCGCGCATCCGTTTAGAACTTGTCGACGACTTTGAAATTCATCAGCACCAGCGTCATGTCCGGCGAGAACAGATCGTACTCTTCGAAGAAACGCTGCAGCTCTTTGCGCCAATGCGCCAGCGAACGATCGCCCTCGCCTTCGGCAAAGGCGTGCGCTTCATCGACCTGATCGTAAGTTTTCATT
This sequence comes from Serratia sp. CY84636, assembly GCF_052166245.1. Lineage (NCBI taxonomy): Bacteria > Pseudomonadati > Pseudomonadota > Gammaproteobacteria > Enterobacterales > Yersiniaceae > Serratia > Serratia sp. CY84636. Next base: position 383,805 of record NZ_JBJNOX010000002.1, on the reverse strand, counting down.
TCCACCGCGGTCAGTTCAACCGCGCAGACCGGTTCACCTTTGCCATCCACCACCAGGAACAGATCGCCGGCCTGCGGGATCCCTTCGCCGTCCAGGTTGGAACAGGTGGCCGTTTTGGTGCCATTGAGGATCAATTGCACCACTTCATCGGCCTGCTGCTCGGTATCGCCGAACGCCCAGCGCTCAAGGTGCTCGTATTTCTGTGGAATTGCCGTCGCCATGATTATACCTTTTGGAAAAATGCATCAATGCAGACAGGATAGTACAACGTATTGCCGGCCGTCTGCATCCGTCGCGAGCGCGACTGCGCGTTCCGCCACCGCCGCCTTTACGAGTTTTTACCGTTCTTCGCTGTGCCTGTCGCGCTGCCGGGCGCATACTGTGGACATTATTCACCCAATGGCAACCGCCAGGCGGCAACATGCGGCAAGACGACATCGATGCTGACGATACCTTCAGCGATTTACTCAACGGCGTCGCCCTGGTGACGCTTTTCCTCATCACCCTCGTCGGCGGGTGGTACTTCAGTTAAGGAGGCAACGTGGCAACAAAACGCATGGGCAACAAACTCAGTAAAATGGTCGTGGTGCTGCTGCTGATCTGCCTGGCGTTGCTGCTGTTGCGTTGGGCGGCGATCGCCTTCGGTTAATCTCGCGAACCGGCGCCGGTCAAGCGCCGGCGTCGTGCTCACCGCCGCCCTGGCGCGGTCGGCTCCAGCAACTCCTGCAAATAGGCCAGACGCGCTTCCCCTTGTGGCAACCAGAGGCGACACAGCCAATGTTGCGTTTCACCCGTGCGGCTGAGGCGGTAGTACTCCGCCAAGGTTTCGACCCAGTTCATGATGTTTTCTCCTGCTTTTCGACACCGTCAGTATTGAGCGTAAAAACCAGAAGAAATACTGATGGCTTGTTTTTTATGCTTCCTGTTTTGGGTGGCCGGTAGCGAAGCCGCAATTCAGCTGCTACATTGGGCAAAAATCAACCAGCCGAGGTAGGCCATGACGTTCTCGGAACAGGAGATTAAACCCGTATGGGATGAGGTCGCACGCCTGATCGGCGACGGCGTGATGCAGCTGCGCCATCGTGGCGAAGCGCTGTCGGTGGAAACGCTGGAAAAACATCTGGCGCGGCAGCTGGCGGACAGCAACGATATCGAACGGCGCATCCTGCTCGGCGCCGCCATCAACATGTTGAAAGGCGGAAAATGAATCGCCAACCGAAAAGGTTGGCGATCCGACAGAAGCCCGAGGTATGCAAGCCCGGCCTTCTGCGCGCTACTATGTCACGCTAATATGACGGAATTAATAGGAATTGTCGGGTTTTTACCCAAAACGCCCTATTTTTGTTGCCAGCATTACGCCAACACGAAATCGCTGGCATCCAGCGGCTGCCCCACCACTTTCACCAGGAAATCGCTGGCGTCAAAAGCGCCGCCCAGGTTGATCGCCACGTCGCTGACGTGACTTTGCGCGTCATAGCTCAACATCGCTTCACCCGCCTTGCCGCTGAACTGATCGACGAAGCGAATGCCGTCCGCGCTGCCGGTGTTGAACAGCGTCAGATCGATCTTGTCTTCACCGCGCACGAAGTCGCGGATCCAATCCGGTGCCGCCGCCGTCGATTCATCCGCCGCGAAATAGACGAAGGTGTCCTTGCCGGCGCCGCCCCACAGCTGATCCGCCCCTTTGCCGCCATACAGCACATCATCGCCCGCGCCGCCCTTGAGCACGTTGTCGGCGGCGTTGCCCACCAGCACATCGTTGCCCGATCCGCCGATGGCATTTTCAATCGTTACGCCTGCGGCGATGGACACGTTGCCTTTCAGGCCGCCAACGTCCGAGAACGCTTTTTCATTCAGGTTGATGCGCTGATTCTGGCCAAAGCCGGAGAAGTCGAAGGTGTCGTTACCGCCGGCATCCCAGGCGGTGAAAATAATCTTGTCCTGCGCGCCGGTAGCGGTGAGGAAGTCGCGATCGGTATTGGAATTGAAGCCGTAGATCGTATCGCCGGTGCGGGTGTTCATGTTGGCGCCGTAGAAATGCTGGATCGCCGTAATGTCGTTGAGCAGCGGCCCGGAAGAGTACGCGCCTTTAAAGTCCTGCCCGGTGTTGCTTTCGCTGAAATAGCTCATCACGCTGTGGGCGCGGCTGTCCTCGAAATAGGTTGCGTCCTTGCCGTAGGTGATGCTGACGCCCGGCGCGGCGTTATAGTCGCCCGGATGCTGCAGCCCCAGCGCATGGCCGATTTCATGGGTGAAGGTCTGGCGACCGTACTCGTTCTCATGGATCTGGTTGTTGACGAAGGTGTGGTTCTTGGCGTTATACCAGGTTTGCCCGGCAACCGAAGGCGAGGTATCCGGGTTATACGCAAAGGCATAGGAGCCGCGCGAGCTGTAGTCGAACAGGCCGAATTTGATGTTGGCGGCGGCGGTGTTGCTGGTTTCGGTAAAGGTGACGTTGGCCACGTCGGACCATGACTGCAACGACAGTTTGGCCTGCTCGCGCTGTTCGGCGTTAAAGCTGCTGAAGCCGCTGATGCCCATGCTCGGCATGTTGCTCGGCGCCTTTTCCCAGAAGCTGAAGGTCAGGGAGACCGGCGTGTCAGTCACGCCCTTGTCGTGCCAACTGCGATCGCCGCGCACCAGCTCCAGGCCGGCGTTTTCGAACGTTTTCGACGGATGAAGCACGGTAATGGTGTCGTCTTCATCGGGTTTATAAGCGCCCAGCAGGGCTAATACGCCTTCGGCCTTAACGGAAGCATTGCTTGATGACATAACCTTATCTCCATATTCGTCAATTCAATCGGGGGGATGCCCCAACTGGCGGATTGCCTGAACGGCAGCGGCCCGGTGTTGAATCAATACGGGGATATCGGTAATGCGGTGGCGCCTTCCCTCGGCACTCTGAATGAGAACGATAATCCCTTAAGAGAAAAGAATAGACACATTTTCGCCGAGTACAGAATTTTCTTAGATAAAGTACGACTATGCATTTGCGCCATACGAATGATTTTCAAGGTAATCATCAGCATTATCACGATAAGCGGAAGAAACGCATAAAAAAACCGGGGCAATCCAACCCCGGCTATCCATAAGAAATTCTGGACTCAGACTAACCAACCGAGCAGCAGCGTCGCCCCGATGACCGTGGAAGCGCCGCCGATGCGCGTGGCGATTTGGGCGAACGGCATTAGCCCCATGCGGTTCGACGCCGACAGGATCGCCACGTCACCGGTGCCGCCCAGGCCGCTGTGGCAACAGGTGACGATCGCCGCTTCCACCGGGAACATCTTCAGGTAAGGCGCAATCAGGAAACTGACCAGCCCCATCGACAGCACCACCGAGCCGCAGACCACCACATAACCGACCGAGAACACTGCCACCACGCTTTCCAGCGGCACGTACAGCATGCCCAGACCGATCATCAGCGGCCACACCAGCGCCGTGGAGACGAACTTGTAGAAACTGTGCGCGCCGGTTTCCATCGAGGCCGGGATCACCCGGCAGTACTTGCACAACACCGCGAACAGGATCATCAGCACCGGGCCGGGAATATGCACGATGTGTTCGAACAGGCCACCGACGATAAAGAAGGCGCAGATCACCAGCAGACCGCCGCCCATCAGTTGGAAATCGACGTTGCCGCTTTGCTCCTTGATGGCGAACATCGCGTTCTCCTGCGCCGAGCGGATCAGCATGCCGTCGCCGCTCAGTGCCTTGCGCTGCATGCCGATGCGAGCCAGCACCCCGGCGGTCACGATGGCGAAGATATTGCCCAGCACCGCCGCCGGCGCCAGCTGCGCGACGTAGACGTCCGGCGTCGCTCCCAGGATCGCCGAATAGGCCAGCGACAGCGGTAAAATCCCCTCGCCGATGCCGCCGCCGATGATCGGCACGATGATGAAGAAGAAGGTGTGATAGAAGGTAAAACCGAACAGCTTGCCCACCAGCAGCCCGGTGATCACCGCCGTCACCGTACCGACCACCAAGGGCACGAACATGCGAATCATCCCCTGGATCAGGATCACCCGATTCATGCCGAGAATGCTGCCGACCACCAGACTGGCGATGACGAAATACAGCAGGTTGGCGTCTTTCATCAGCAAATGGACGGTGCCCATGACGTTAGGCTGGAAGACATTGAAATAGACCAGCACCGACGGCACCATCAAACACAGAATGGCCGGCCCGCCGATATCGCGCAGCACGGGAATGCTTTTTCCCAACTGCGCCAGCGCAAAGCCCAGCGTCATTATCACCGCCAGGCCGCCGATCATATTCTTCGGCAGGAAGTTGGCATAGGCGGAAATCGCCACGATCGCGCAAATCGTGATAAACAGCGCGATCGGTACCGCACCGATATCTATTTGACGAAGTTGATTAATTAATCCTGAGGATTCGGACGATGCCGTATTTTTATCACAGGCCAGTTCTGCATTTATCTGTTTCATTATTCACCCTGCTGACAAGCGTACAGTACGGTTAGATTCACCTGGCGCAACGGTCTTGCCATAGCCAAGCAAAAACAAATGATTACGAAAAATCCTATTGTGGATTTCGTTTTTTCTAATAAAAAATAAAACAGTAGACAGTTCTGACGATATGATAAAAAATAAAAATGCAAAACTAAATTACGCCGGCGGAATTCAATATTGTGACCCTCCGCCAAGGTTAGTTTTAATTAATTATCGTCAGCATTTTGTAATTAAAGTAATCGAGTTTAAATTCGCTGCTATGCTATAGGAGGGCGAAAAAGCCCCCTGCTTTATTAATAAAGAACCGGAAACGCATTAGCTGAATCCGGTCAGCTTGATCCGAACCTTAATCCTGCGCGCGGCACCGCACGGGAAAGAGGCATAATATGACTCATAAGGAAGTAGAATATGTCTTCACGCGCTGTTACCCCACAAACCCTCGCTCGCTACGGCATTCATCAGGCCGCCGACGTCGTCTATAACCCCAGCTATGAATTACTGTTCGCCGAAGAGACCCGCGCCGACCTGCCGCCGCTGGAACGCGGCACCCTCACCCAGCTGGGCGCGGTCAACGTCGCGACCGGTGAATTCACCGGCCGTTCGCCGAAGGACAAATACATCGTGCGCGACGACACCACGCGCGATACCGTCTGGTGGTCGGACAACGGCACCGGCAAGAACGACAACCAGCCGCTCTCCCCGGAAGTCTGGCAGCATCTGAAAACGCTGGTGGGCAACCAGCTCTCCGGCAAGCGTCTGTTCGTGGTGGACGCGTTCTGCGGCGCCAACGCCGACACGCGCCTGAAAGTGCGTTTCATCACCGAGGTGGCCTGGCAGGCGCACTTCGTGAAAAACATGTTTATTCGCCCGAGCGACGCCGAACTGGCAGACTTCGAGCCGGACTTCGTGGTGATGAACGGCGCCAAATGCACCAACCCGGACTGGCAGCAGCAAGGGCTGCATTCGGAGAACTTCGTCGCCTTCAACCTGACGGAACGCATGCAGCTGATCGGCGGCACCTGGTACGGCGGCGAGATGAAGAAAGGCCTGTTCTCGATCATGAACTACCTGCTGCCGCTGAAGGGCATCGCCTCGATGCACTGCTCGGCCAACGTCGGCGAACAAGGCGACGTGGCGGTGTTCTTCGGCCTGTCCGGCACCGGCAAAACCACCCTCTCCACCGATCCGAAGCGCCAGCTGATCGGCGATGACGAGCACGGCTGGGACGACGACGGCGTGTTCAACTTCGAAGGCGGCTGCTACGCCAAGACCATCAAGCTGTCGCCGCAGGCGGAGCCGGAAATCTATCAGGCGATCCGCCGCGATGCGCTGCTGGAAAACGTCACCGTGCTGGCCGACGGCAGCATCGACTTCGACGACGCCAGCAAAACCGAGAACACCCGCGTCTCCTATCCGATTTATCACATCGAGAACATCGTCAAACCGGTGTCCAAAGCCGGCCATGCGCGCAAGATCATCTTCCTGACCGCCGACGCCTTCGGCGTACTGCCGCCGGTATCGCGCCTGACGCCTGAGCAGACCCAGTACCACTTCCTGTCCGGCTTCACCGCCAAGCTGGCCGGCACCGAGCGCGGCATCACCGCGCCGACGCCGACCTTCTCCGCCTGCTTCGGCGCCGCGTTCCTGACGCTGCACCCAACGCAGTATGCCGAAGTGCTGGTGAAACGCATGGAGGCCGCCGGCGCCCAGGCTTACCTGGTCAACACCGGCTGGAACGGCAGCGGCAAACGTATCTCGATCAAAGATACGCGCGGCATCATCGACGCCATTCTAAATGGCGACATTGAGCAGGCCGAGACATTCACGCTGCCGATCTTCGGGCTGGCAGTGCCGACCGCGCTGCCGGGCGTCGATCCGTCGATTCTCGATCCGCGCAAAACCTATGCAGACGAATCGCTGTGGCAGGAGAAGGCGCAGGATCTGGCGCAGCGCTTTATCGATAACTTCGCCAAATATACCGTCACCCCGGCGGGCGAAAAACTGGTGAACGCCGGGCCTAAACGGTAACGGCATTCCCCCGCTCAAGGGCCGATTCGTCGGCCCTTTTTTGTTTTCACTCCTCTTCCAGCAAACCCGGCATCACCAGCGCCACCGCCGCCGCGATGCGCTCGTCGATCGCGCTGCACGGCGGCAACAGCCCCAGCGTCATCTGCCGCAGCGGTTCGGCGATGGTCATCGCCAACAGCAGGTCGCTGGTTTGCGCCCAGTCGTGCTCACGCAGCCATCCGCACTGCTGCTGGCGCTGCAGCCAGTCCGCCACCGTCGCACGGCCGCGCTGAATACCGTTGCGCTGGTAGCTGTCCAGCAGCCCCTCGCGCCCCGGAAATTCGCTTTGCAGCAGCCGGAACATGCCCACCGCTTCCGCACTCAGCACTTGCTGCGCGATGGCCTGCAGCCCTTTTTCCAACAGCGGCGCAACCGCCGCCCGCTGCCCGGCATCCTGGGCGAAGGCCGGCTGAAACGCCTCGGTCCAACCGCTTACCGCCTGCGCCACCAGTTCGTCGCGGTTGGCGGCAAAGCGATACAGGGTTTTTTTAGCCACCCCGGCGCGTTTCGCCACCGCATCCATCGTCGCCGCGGCATAGCCACCGTCGATCAGCAGTGCCAACGTCGCCTGAACCAGCGCCGCGCGCAGCGCCGTTTCCGGCGTGGCCGGCCGGCCGCGAGCACGCAGCGGTTCTTCATTCGGGTTTGCCATATTTATTCCTCATAAGCGTTGACAGACTCAGCATAGCGGCATAGCCTTATTTTGGAAACGCAATTCGTTTCCAAAATAAAAAAGGAACCCATTATGACACATCCTTCCCTGCTGGCGCCGTGGGGCGTTAACGATATCAACGAGTTGCTCAGGCCCGAACCGCTGCGGCTGGAGATGGGACTGAGCCGCAGCGCCGACGGCCTGCTGACCGTCGCGGTTCGCACCGACCTGCACGGCTGCAAAGGGCGCATGCTGGACTGGTGGTTCACCTTCTTCGAAACGACTCAGCATATCAACTGGTGGCACCCGCACGATCACGTCGAACACCGCGGCTGGGATCGCCACTGGAAAAAGGGGGAAAGCTACGTCGGCGCCAGCATCGAAGCGGTCGAGTGGTTGGCGGAGCTGCCGCCGGTCGCGGCGCGCCTCAAGTTTCACGCCGCCGAGGACTTCTTCTCGCCGCAGCCGCTGCGCCAGGCGCGCGACGCGCAGGCGCTCTCCGCCGCCGTTTGCGCGCGCATCGGCTTCGGTGACCAGGTGGCGCTGGATGACAACGGCGATCCCTGCGACGGCGAGATGCTGCACCTGGTGCGCGACACGCCCTATGGCTGCGTGCTGCGCAGCCGCTTCCTGCTGGGCAAAGCCTGCGCCAACGCCCACGACGAGCTGCCGGACGACATCGGCTTTAACCTGATGCGCCACTGCTACAACGAGTTCAGCTATCTGGCGCAGTTCCTGCCGTCGCTGTACTACGCCGAAAACGGCCGCGAACCGGCGCCGTTGCTCTGGTAATGCGTCAGCGGGGACCTGTTAATTTTTCGCGATGCCGCTATAGTGATTTTCATCGCCATTCCCGCGTTTATGACGGAGAACTCATGGAAAACCCCAGCTATAGCGGCGGCTGCCTGTGCGGGCATATTCGCTTTCAGGCACGCGGCCTGCCTGGCAATCCGCACAGCTGTTCCTGCGATTTTTGCCGCCGCCACTCCGGCGCGCCGACGCTCTGTTGGGTCGAATTTCCGCGTCAGGCCATCGAGTGGAACGGCCCGGGTGGCATGCCGGCCCTATACCGTTCTTCACCCTATTCCAGCCGCGCCTTTTGCCCACGCTGCGGCAGCACGCTGGGGGCGATCGACGACGAGCCGACGGTGGCACTGGCCACCGGCAGCTTCGATCGGGCCGATCTGCCGGAGCTGCGCCCGACCTCACATGCGTTCGCCGATGTTTGCCCCGAATGGTGGCGTATCGACGGCATGCGCTGAACGCCTCACAGTTCCCGCTAAAATCAATTGATTGTTTTGTCGTATAAATTTAGAACTGACGAACAATAATTCAAAAGTATGGAAACGGGGATGAATCAACAGACTCTCGACGCACGCCGCTCGCGTCAGGCGTTGCTGGCCGGCTCGGTCGGCAACTTTATCGAATGGTACGAGTTCGGGGTGTACGGGTTCCTGGCCACCGTTATCGCCGCCAATTTTTTCACGCTGCAGGGTGAAAACGAAATCACCAGCCTGATCCTCACCTACGCCGCCTTCGCGCTGGCGTTTTTCTGTCGGCCGATCGGCGCGGTGATCTTCGGCCGCATCGGCGATCGCATCGGCCGTCGCCCGACGCTGATTGCGGTTCTGCTGTTGATGACGCTGGCCACCGCGCTGATCGGCGTCATGCCGACCTATGCCTCGATCGGCGTCGCCGCCCCGCTGCTGCTGACGCTGCTGCGCATGTTTCAGGGGCTGTTCGCCGGCGGCGAATTCGGCGGCGCCGTGTCGCTGATGACCGAGTTCGCCCCGAAGGGCAAGCGTGGGCTGTTCGGCGCCTGGCAGTCGCTGACCGTCGCGCTCGGCCTGCTGGCCGGCGCTGGGCTGGTGGCGCTGCTGGCCGCGCTGCTCAGCGTGCAGCAGCTGCATGACTGGGGCTGGCGCATTCCCTTCCTGCTGGCGCTGCCGATGGGCGCCGTGGCGCTGTGGCTACGGCTCAAGCTCGAGGAAACGCCCACGTTCACCCAGGCGCAGCAACATGCGGAGCACGCCGCCGCGCCGCCGGAAGCGAAGCTGGGCGGCGTGGTGAAAACCATTCTGATCGGCATCGGCCGCATGATGGGCTGGTCGGCCGCCGGCTATACCTTCCTGGTGGTGATGCCTTCCTATTTGCAAACTTCATTGCACGCCACCTTCCAGCAGGCGCTGGTGGCGACGGTGCTGGCCAACGTCGGCTTCGCCCTGACCATTCTGCCGGCGGGCATCATCAGCGACAAACTGGGGCGTAAAACGGTGATGCTGACGGCAGTGGCGGTGGTGATCCTGTTCACCTTCCCGCTGCTGCACCTGTTGCAGGATGCGCAGAGTTCACTGTGGGCCAAAGGGCTGGCGGTCATGATCGCCGGTGCCGTGGTCGGCCTGCTGGCCGGCCCCGGCCCGGCGATGCTGGCGGAGATGTTCCCGACCCGGGTGCGCTATACCGGCTTGGGGCTGGCTTACTCGCTGTCCAATGCGGTGTTTTCCGGCTCGGCCGGGCTGATTATCACCGGCCTCATCAAACAGACCGGTAATATCGACATTCCCGCCTACTACGTGGTCGCCACCTCGGTGGTCAGCCTGTTTGCGCTGATGACGCTGCGCCGCGACGACCATCTGCGCTCGCTGAACGAACGTTAATCCTCCGGGGGCATATCGCCCCCTTGCCAACTCGTGACCTCGATCACAACGCCAAAATGTTAACGTTAACTTTTGTGATTAACATCGCACGCGTGATATCTGCTGGCTTCATCCCCTTGCGAGTTAACGTTAACAATAGAGCTAACTTCACTCACCGGGGCCCTACCCATGAACCGCGAAACTAAAAAATATTACGTGCTGCTCAGCGGCCTGCTGTTCTTCTTTTTCTTCACCTGGTCTTCCAGCTTTTCGCTGATCTCACTGTGGCTGAATCAGAAGATCGGCCTGAAAGGCGCCGAGACCGGCCTGATCTTCTCCGCTATCTCGTTGGTGGCGCTGTGCGCACAGCCACTGTACGGGTTTATTCAGGACAAACTTGGGCTGCGCAAGCACCTGCTGCAGTTTCTCGGCGTGATGCTGCTGCTGACCGGCCCGTTCTTTATCTACGTTTACGCCCCGCTGCTGGCCAGCAGCCTGCCGCTCGGCGCGCTGGTCGGCGGGGTATTTATCGGCGCCACCTTCTTCGCCGGCATCGGCGCGCTGGAATCTTATACCGAGCGAGTCAGCCGCATCAGCGGTTTCGAATTCGGCCGCGCCCGCATGTGGGGATCGCTCGGCTGGGCCAGCGCCACCTTTTTGGCCGGTTTTATCTTCAATATCGATCCGAACATCAATTTCTGGCTGGCCTCCGCCGCCGCCGTGGTATTCCTGTTGCTGCTCAGCCAGGTGCGCGAGCTGAAGCCGAACGCCATGGCCGGCCTGGCGTTCGGCAAACCGGAAAATCTGCGGCTGCAGGATGCGCTGGCGCTGCTGCGTATGCCGGGCTTCTGGGCGCTGGTGGTGTTTGTGCTCGGTATCAGCGTGTACAACGTTTTCGATCAGCAATTTTCGGTCTACTTCGCCTCGCAGTTCGCTTCTCGCGAACAGGGCAACGAGATGTACGGCTTCCTCAACTCGCTGCAGGTCTTCCTCGAAGCCGGCGGCATGTTCCTGGCGCCGCTGCTGGTGAACCGCATCGGCGCCAAACAGGGGCTGCTGCTGGCCGGTGGCGTGATGGCGCTGCGCATGTTCGGCTCAGGCTTGGTCAGCGGCGCATTGATGATCTCCGCCATGAAACTGCTGCACGCCGTAGAGTTGCCGATCCTGCTGATCGCTATCTTCAAATACATCGCCAGCCGCTTCGACAGTCGCCTCTCCTCAACGCTTTACCTGGTGGGCTTTCAGTTCATCACCCAGGTGATGGCCAGCTTCCTGTCGCCGCTGGCGGGCTACGGTTATGACCGCATCGGCTTTGCCGACACCTATCTGCTGATGGGGTGCGCGGTCGCCGCCACGACGCTTGTCTCCTGTTTCCTGCTGCGCGGCGAACGTTCCCCCAGCGCAGCCCCCTTTCAATCCGCCATTAAATCAAGTGAGTCTGTCCAATGAACACTGCCTTAGCTCAAGCCGACCATGCGGTCGAAGCCCTGCGCGCAGAGCGCCGAGACGAATACTACCCGCAGTTCCATCTCGCGCCGCCCGCCGGCTGGATCAACGATCCCAACGGCCTGATCTGTATTGACGGCGTCTATCATGCCTTCTTCCAGCATCACCCCTATAGCGAGCACTGGGGCCCCATGCACTGGGGGCACGCGACCAGCCGCGATCTGATCCGCTGGCAGCACCAGCCCATCGCCCTGGCACCCGATGCGCCCTATGACAAAGACGGTTGCTTTTCCGGCTGCGCCGTGGATGACAACGGCGTGCTGACGCTGATTTACACCGGCCACGTGTGGCTGGGCGAGCCCGGCGACGACAGCCAGGTGCGGGAAGTGCAATGTCTCGCCACCAGCGAAGACGGCATACGCTTCGTCAAGCACGGGCCGGTGCTGGCCGCGCCGGACGGCATTCAGCATTTCCGCGATCCGAAAGTCTGGCGCGAGAACGGCGAATGGTGGCTGGTGGTCGGTGCCAAAGAAAACGGCCTGGGCCAGGTGCGCCTGTACCGTTCTACAGACCTGCGCGCCTGGCGCTTCGATCGGGTGCTGGCCGGCGCGCAGGCGGCGCATCAAGGGTATATGTGGGAATGCCCGGATTTCTTCCCGCTGGGGGAACAACACCTGTTGTTGTTCTCGCCGCAGGGGCTGGCAGCACAGGGCTACCGCTACCGCAATCGCTTCCAGAGCGGCTATCTGCTCGGCCACTGGCGGCCGGACAGCGACTTTAGGGTGACCCAACCCTTCTGCGAGCTGGATGCCGGCCACGATTTCTATGCGCCGCAGACCTTCACCGCCGCCGACGGCCGTCGGCTGCTGTTTGCCTGGATGGATATGTGGGAATCCCCAATGCCCAGCAAAGCGCACCGTTGGGCCGGCGCCCTCACCCTGCCGCGTGAGCTGACGCTGGCCGCCGACGGCAGCGTCCGCATGAACCCGGCGCGTGAACTGACGGCGCTGCGCCGAGAATCGCACACCTTTTTGGCACAGACGCTGACCAATCAGCATCTGCCGCTGACGGACGACGTGCAGGAACTCACCCTGACGTTGAAACCGGCCGACAACGACGCCGAGCGCTACGGGCTGGCCATCGGGAGTGCGGCGCGGCTGTTCGTCGACAATCAGGCGCACCGGCTGGTGCTGGAACGTTTTCATGAAAACCCCGCCCTGTGCACCTGCCGCAGCGTGCCGCTGCCAGAAGGTGACAGCCTGTCGCTACGGATCTTCATTGACCGCTCATCGCTGGAGATCTTCGTCAATCAGGGGCAGGCCTGCCTGACCAGCCGAATTTATCCGACGGAGGGCGATCGCCGCCTCAGCCTGTTCGCCGAAGGCGGCCGGGCACAGTTTGAGCCCATCACGGGATGGCAGTTGGCAAACCTCTGGGGATAATGGGAATGAGCACCGGGCGCGCAGCGACGCACCCGGTGCGCTTACAGCGAACCACGCTCCAACAGCGGGCAAGGCACTTTCAACGTCTCACGCTGCTCCCGCTGCTCAATCACATGCAGCGCCGCAAGGCGGCCCAGCTCGTAATGCGGCAGCTGCACCGTCGTCAATGCCGGCAGGAACAGCTCGCCGGTGCCGACCATATTGTCGTAACCCAGCACCGCTACCTGTTGCGGTATCCGCCATCCTTGCGCCAGCAATACCTGATACACCAGAAAGGCTATCCGATCGTTCCCGCACACCACGACATCGCAATCGCGCCTTCCTGCAGAGAAATGTCGCTCCAACAGCGCGACGCAGTCGCGATAGCTTTGGTCGCCGCCGCTCAGATCGAGATGATACTGCCGCAGCTGTTCAACATCGCGCCCCGCTTCGCGCCAGGCGCGTTCCAGACCGCGGCGGCGCAGGCCCGCCGCCAGCGTATCCGCCGGTAAATGAATGCACAGTGGCGCGCGATAGCCTTTGGCGATCAGCGCGCGCGTGGCGTCATACTGCCCTTGCTCGTCATCAGGAATGTAGCTGGCGATCGAATGCGCCGGGCTGACGCAGTTGGCCAGCACCAGCTTTTTGTCCAACAGTTTGGCCGGCAATGTCACCTCGCGCAGCCCCATCGTGGTGAAGATCACCCCATCCGGACGATGCGCCAGCAGCAGATCGACGGTCTGTTCGGCGTTGTCGTCGGCAAACAGGTTGACGACGAAGCTGTTCCAGCCTCGCTCGCGCGCGGTTTTCTCAATCGACAGGATCATTTCCACCGAGAACGGCGTCGTGGCGGTGTCCAGCGCCAGCACGCCGAGCGTCTGCACGCGATTTCCGTCACCGCGAATACGCCGCGCCGACAGATCCGGCACGTAGTCCAACTGGTCGATAGCCTGTTTGACGCGGCGGTAGGTTTCCGGCCGCAGCTTGCCGGGTTCATTGATGGCGCGGGACACCGTCATCAGCGAGACTCCGGCAAGTTTTGCGACGTCTTTCAGCGAAGCCATGCGCCCTTCTTTATGATGATTAATGGGAAAAAGTGAATAATCCCATAACCGGGCGCAGGACTCTACTCTGCGTTAGCAGGCTGTGATGTTCGCCCACAGGAGAGCGCCGTCGGCCGTCAGCGGCGCCACTTCACCGCCCGCCGTCTGCCCCGCCCACCAGACGCCCTCGCGCACCCGCAGTTCGCCGCCCCCCGGCAGCGACCAGACCCCGCTCAGCACATACAGCACGCCCGCCTGGTGGGATGGCAGGGTGACGGGTGCCGTGCTGCGCCGCACCTCGGCCGCCTGTCGGCCACGGCGCGTCATGATGTTGAAATCCTGACTGGCGCCGCCCAGCAGCGTCGCTTCCAGCGCCACGTCGCCGGAGAACGCGAACGGTTCCCCGACGCGAGCCAATTGATGGTCGATATGCCCGGCGCTGAACAGCCGCACGCCGTCGCCTTCCAGCAAAGTGATCGAGCGGTCGATGCCCGTAAAGGCGGAAAACGGCCCGTCCTGCGCGATGGTAGCGATGCTGGCGCGCCAGTCAAAATCCTGCGCGCCCGGTGGCCAGCTGACGATTTCACGGGTTTCCCCACCGCCGTTGCGCCACGGGCTGACCGCCAGCGCGGCGAAGCTAAAACGGGTCAGGCTCATTACGCCTCCTGCTGAAAGGTTTTCAACACCTGCAGGAACTCGGCGCTGCTCTGCTGCTGCAGCGCGTGCCGCCCCTGCTCGATCACCTGCCGGCCGCCGACGAACACGTCGCGAATTTGCTCTTTGCCGCCGGCGAACAGCCAGCGGTTGAGGATCGAGGCGTCCGGTGCCGCCGCCAGATACGGATCGTCGCCGCCCAGCACCAGCCAGTCGGCGCGATAGCCGCTCTGCAACCGGCCGATCGGCGCGCCGCACGCCTGCGCACCGCCCTGCAGCGCCTGCAGGTACAGCACATCGCCCACCGCCGACTGTTCCTGCGTCGTCAGACGGTTGCGGCGCTGATCGCGCAGCCGCTGGCCGTATTCGAACCAGCGCAGCTCTTCCACCACGTTGAGCGAAACGTGGCTGTCGGAACCGATGCCCCAGCGCCCCTGCTGCTGCAGGTAAGCGTCGCCGGGGAAAATGCCGTCGCCGAGGTTGGCTTCGGTGGTCAGGCACAGGCCGGCCACCGCGCGGCTACGCGCCAGCGCTTCCAGCTCATCTCGATCCAGATGGGTGGCATGCACCAGACACCAGCGCTGATCGACCGGCAGATGGTCATACAGCCAGGCCACCGGGCGCTGCCCGCTCCACGCCAGGCAGTCGTTCACCTCTTTTTGTTGCTCGGCGATATGAATATGCACCGGCAAAGTGCGATCCGACGCGGCCAAAATCTGCTGCATCTGGCCCAGCTCCACCGCTCGCAGCGAATGGAAGCACAGCCCCTGATTCTGCAACGGACGATCCGCCAGCTGGCGGGCAATCACCTGCTGCTGGTGCAGATAGCTTTCGGTATCCTGGATAAAACGTTTCTGCCCCGGCTGCGCCGGCTGCGCGCCGAAACCGGCGTAGCTGTACAGCACCGGTAGCATCGTCATGCCGATGCCGGCCTGATGCGCGGCCTCGCTGAGGCGGCCGGTCATTTCACCGCGATCGGCGTAAGGCTTACCGTCGGCGTCGTGATGCAGGTAGTGGAATTCGGCCACCTGGGTGTATCCGCCCTTGAGCATTTCGATATACAGTTGACGGGCGACCACCTCCACCTGCTCCGGGGTCAGGCGCTGCACCAGGCGGTACATCAGATCGCGCCAGGTCCAGAAGCTGTCCTGCGGGTTGCCCGCCACTTCCGCCAGCCCGGCCATCGCGCGCTGGAAAGCGTGGGAGTGCAGGTTCGGCATGCCCGGCACCGCATCGCCGTGCAGCCGGATGCAGCCTTGCGGTTCAGCGTCGGCGGTAACTTGAGTCAGATAACCTTGCGCATCGACGTCCAGCCGGACGTTATGCGCCCAGCCCTCAGGGAGCAAAGCGCGTGGGGCAAAATAAGCAGGCATGGCAGTATTCCACTGTTGGTGTAACGGCGAATGAGGCGCGGCGATGGCGCGCATTCAGGAATTTTTGGCGGTCGCCGGCAAGTTTCTGGCGCGACGGCCACTAGTTGTATATACATATACATACGCCGACATCAACAGTAAACTGGTGTTATTATTTTTTTATTTGACGAGGTTAACGTCGTGGCTGAACAACAGACCGTGTTACAACTGGCGGCTGCAATGAGCGATGCCCCCGCCCCGATCTACCAACGGGTCAAACAGGCGATCGTGAATCAAATCCGTGCGGGGCATTGGCAACCGCACCAGCGCGTGCCCTCCGAAAGTGAACTGGTGGCGGAACTGGGCGTCAGCCGCATGACCATCAACCGCGCGCTGCGCGAGCTGACCAGCGAAGGTTTTTTGATTCGCATGCAGGGCGTCGGCACCTTCGTCGCCGAAGCCAAAGCGCATACCGCGCTGCTGGAAGTGCACAACATCGCCGATGAGATCGCCGCGCGCGGCCATCGCCACAGCAGCAAGATCCTCGAGCTGAAGGCCCGAGCGGCCAGCGAAGAAGAAGCGACGGCGCTGGGCATTCAACCCGGCCAACGGCTGTTCTACTCGCAGATCGTGCATTACGAAAACGATGTGCCGGTGCAGGTGGAAGACCGCTGCGTCAACCCGCTGGTGGCGCCGGATTACCTGAAGCAGGATTTCGACCGCGTCACGCCTTACACCTATCTGACGCAGGCCGCGCCGCTGACCGCCGGCGAACACATCGTCGAAGCGGTGATCCCCACCCGGCGCGAGCGCGAGCTGCTGCAGCTGGAAGACCACGAACCCGGCCTGCTGATTCATCGCCGCACCTGGTCCGGCAAAACCGTGGTGACCTCGGCCCGGCTGCTGTACCCCGGCAGCCGTTATCAACTGTTCGGCCGCTTCACCAGCGAAGTCTGATTCCCGGCGGGCGCGCCCTGCGCCCGCATCTCCGCTGTCGATCACATCCTGATAACAAAATCTCTCCCGCCTCTTGTGACATCCCGGTGAATGCGTTAGGTTGTTTTTAATTGTATATACAACCATGTGGGAGCTGCGGCTCCGGCGGAGGAAAGCAATGACGTCTGAGATTCACTGTGACAGCCTGTGGCACGGCGCCGATATCGTCACCATGCGCGACGGCAACTATCACACCCTGACCGACGGCGCGATCGCCGTACGCGACGGCAAGATCGTCTGGATTGGCGAACATGCGGCGCTGCCGCCCGGCCTGATCGCGGACGAAACGGTGAAATTCGACGGCGGCATCATCACCCCCGGCTTTGTTGACTGCCACACGCACCTGGTGTTCGGCGGCAACCGCAGCGGCGAGTTCGAACAGCGGCTGAACGGCGTGAGCTACGCCGACATTGCCGCGCAGGGCGGCGGCATCATTTCCACCGTGAAAGCCACCCGCGAGGCCGACGAGGCGCTGCTGCTGGAGCAGGCGCTGTTCCGCCTGCGGCCGCTGCTGGCGGAAGGCGTCACCTGCGTGGAGATCAAATCCGGTTACGGCCTCAGCCCGGAGAGCGAACTGAAGATGCTGCGGGTGGCGCGCAAGTTGGGCGAGCTGCTGCCGGTCGAGGTGAAAACCACCTGTCTGGCGGCCCATGCGCTGCCGCCGGAATACGCCAACCGCGCCGACGACTACATCAATCTGGTCTGCGATACCATCATTCCGCAGGCGGCCGCCGCCGGGCTGGCGGATGCGGTTGACGCCTTCTGCGAACATCTGGCGTTCTCACCGGCGCAGGTGGAGCGAGTCTTTGCCGCCGCCGAGGCCGCCGGGCTGCCGGTCAAGCTGCACGCCGAGCAGCTCTCCGCCCTCGGCGGCAGCACGCTGGCGGCACGCCATCACGCGCTCTCCGCCGACCATCTCGAATACGCTACCGAACAAGATGCCCGCGCCATGGGCGATGCCGGCACCGTGGCGGTGCTGCTACCCGGCGCCTATTACCTGCTGCGCGAAACCCAGTGCCCGCCGGTAGAGCTGTTCCGCAAGCACCACGTGGCGATGGCGATCGCCAGCGACGCCAACCCCGGCACCTCGCCGGCGCTGTCGCTGCGCCTGATGATCAACATGGCCTGCACGCTGTTTCGCCTGACGCCGGAAGAAGCGCTGGCGGGCGTTACCACCCACGCCGCCAAAGCGCTGGGGCTGCAACACAGCCACGGCACGCTGGAAACCGGCAAGGTGGCGGACTTCGTTCACTGGCCGCTGTCGCGGCCGGCGGAACTGGCTTATTGGTTGGGCGGCCAGCTGCCCTGTACGGTGATTTTCCGAGGAGAAGTACGTCAATGACCATTCGCGATCCTTTTAGCTTCCAGAGCGGCAGCCTGCCGCTGCTGATCAGCATCCCACACGCCGGCACGCAACTGACGCCGGCGGTCGAGGTCGGGCTGACCGACGACGCCCGCCCGCTACCCGATACCGACTGGCACATTCCGCAGTTGTACGACTTCGCCCGGGCGATGGGCGCCAGCGTGCTGGTCGGCAACTATTCGCGCTTCGTCATCGATCTGAACCGCCCGGCGGACGACAAGCCGCTGTACACCACCGCCACCACCGGCCTGTATCCCGACGTGCTGTTCGACGGCCGTCCAAGCTTCCTGCCGGGCAAAGCGCCGACGGACGCAGAACGCGCCGGTTATCTGCAGCAGATTTGGCAACCTTATCATCAGCAGCTGCAGGACGAACTGGCACGCCTCAAGGCGCGGCACGGCTATGCGTTGCTGTTCGACGCACACTCCATCGCCTCGGTGATCCCGCGGCTGTTCGACGGCCAGCTGCCGGATCTCAACCTCGGCACCAACGGCGGAGAAAGCTGCGCCCAGGCGCTGAGCGATCGGCTGGTCGCCTGCTGCGAGCAACAACAGCAGTACACCCACGTGCTGAACGGCCGCTTCAAGGGCGGTTACATCACCCGCGCCTACGGGCAGCCGCAGCAGCAACAGCATGCGATCCAGCTCGAACTGGCGCAGGTGAACTACATGTCCGAACAGTATCCTTACGCGTTCGAACCGCAGCGCGCCGCCTCACTGCAGCGCCTGCTCAAGCAGATGATTGAAGGCCTGCTGGACGGTGCCGCCAAACTCAACTGATCCCCCTGCAGGCGCCGCCGGGCGCCTGTTTCTCCCCCTGCCTTTTAACCGCAACGTCAACCGCAATCTGCGCGCTATATCAAAGTTTCGCGTGATTCCCCACTGACTGGTCTAAACAGCGCACAAAACAGCGGCCGACGAAAAACGCACTGCGCCACAATCAGCCGAAAAGCCCGCGCTCATCGTCAGCGCCGGGCGGCGTGTGGCCGAGCTGGCCCGTTTCGAACCATCACTCTGGAGGCCCTATGTCTGTAACACCGTTAAACTGGCGCGCTGCCGGCGCCCTCGCCGAACAATTGCTGGCCGGCTGGCAACGGCGTGGCGAACCCGGCGGCGCCATCACCCTGTTTGACGCCGAAAAACTCCGCGCCACCGCCTGCGCCGGCCTGGCCGATCTGGCGCAGAATACCCCCTTCACCGTCGACAGCGTGGTGCGCTACGCCTCCGTGACCAAACATATCTTCGCCGCGCTGGCGCTGAACGCCACCGGCCGCGCCATTCGGCTCGATCAGCGCCTGGGCGAACTGCTGCCCGCCCTGCAGCCTGCGCTGGCGGACGTCACCGTCGGCCAGGCGCTGGACATGACCGGCGGCCTGCCCGACGTGCGCGAAACGCTCGGCTTGCTCGGCATCTCGCTGCACGCCGTCAGCGAGGCGCAGCCGGTCATGCAGTTTGTCGAAGGGCTGGAAAAGTTGAACTACGAAGCCGGCAGCGAAATCGCCTACAGCAATACCGGCTATCGGCTGCTGGAGGCCGCGCTGCGTAGCAAAGGGTATGATTTCGACCAACTGGTGCAACAGCACATCGCCCGGCCGCTGCAGGTGCAGATGCAAGCACCGGAAAGCTGGTTCGACGTGGTGCCGGGGTTGGTGCCGGGTTACTGGCGGGCGCCGCAGGGCTGGCAACACGCCAGCGCCGGCCTGCACCTTTCCGCCTCCGGTAGCCTGACCGGCAGCCTCCACGCCCTCACTCGCTGGCTGCAAACGCTGCTGGCCGACGAGGGCCCCGGCCAGGGCGTGCTGGCGCAACTCGGCGCACCGCGCCGCCTCAATCAGGGCCAGCTCAGCGCCTATGGCCTGGGGCTGGCGCAGACGCCGCTGGGCCGCCGCCGCTTGCTCGGCCACGGCGGTTCCCACGCCGGTTACAAAACCTACTTCCTGCTGGCGCCCGATCGCCAGGTCGGCGTCGCGCTGGTGGCCAACCGCGAAGACTGCGACAGTTTCGGTATGGCTTTGCAGGTGATGGCGGCGCTGCTGGGCGAACCTTTGCCGCAGCGCAGCACGGCGATCCCCGACGGCCTTTACGCCACGCTGGCCGAGCCGCACTGGCTGGAGGTTAAAGACGGCAACCTGGCCTATCTGGGCAGCGGTGAACCGCTGTATCAGGGCGAGGACGGGTACGCGGTGTCGCTGTCCGCCCATATGCCAATCAAATTGAAGTGGACCGGCGAAGCGGTCGAGGGCGAAGTCGGGCATGTGGCGCGCCGTTTTCTGCCGGTCACGGCCAACGGCGACTGCCTGAAGCATGTGCAGGGGCTGTGGTATCACCCGCACTATCGCACCGCCTTTGAAATTCGTGGCGATCGGGTGCATATCGGCGTCGGCCCGGCGGCGCAGAGCGGTACGCTCAGCCCGCTCGGCCAGGGCCGCATGCTGGTGGAGTGCCAGGACGGCCCGTGGTTAAAACGCTTTTGCCTCTATTTCCGCGGTTACAACGTGGATCTCATCGCCAACCGCAGCCGAATGCTGACCTTCCGCCGCAGCACCGTCGGCCGCGACTGACGCTCAGCCTGCGCTGCCGGTTTTGACCGCCAGCAGCGCATCCGCCAGCCGCCGTTTGTCGGCGGCGCTGAGGTTCACCTGATCCACGGACGCCATAAACGCCGCCCGATCCGCCTCGCCAAGCGGGCCGGCACGCAGCCGCTCCGCCAGCCGTTGCAATATCTGGCTGCTCAACCGCGCAATCTGCGGGCGCACCTGCGCCAACGGGCGCGGCTGCCAACCGGTTTCCGGGCTCGCCAGCCAGTCGGCGCGATAGCGATACTGAATCGCCTTGGCGGCGTCCATCTGCGCGGCGATAAAAGGCCGCACCGACGCGGGCTCAAGCCCCAAACGCCCCGCCTCCGCCTGCGCGCTGGCCAACACCTTCGCCTCCTGCGCCAGGTCTTCGATCGGCAAATGCTGCTGGGCCTTGTAACCGGCAACGTCCTTCATCAACGACAGCCGTTGGTTCACCAGCTCCCCGAGAGCGGCGGCGCCGTCCGCCAACGCCGGAAAACTGGTCAAACAACAGGCTATCAATAACGCCCTGAACATGGCACCTCCCTTATGATGCGGTGAAAACGTAAGGCCTAAAGTTCACCACGTCCGCCCCGCGCTGGCAAATAAAAAGGCCCCGCCGCAGCGAGGCCCGATAACGCTCGACAGGCGTTAGTCGAACACGCCGTTGATGACGGAGGCCACAATCGCGGTGCTGAGTGCGACCAGCACCAGATCGTCGCCGGCGATACGCCACTCATACCCCGGGTACTGCGGCAGCTCACGCAGCATAGAGCGCGGCACCATTTTTTTTGCGATGCCCGGCGGCAGCGGTTTACCGCGCGCCAGATTCTTGGCGATGCCCGGCGGCAACGAACGGTAGCCGGTCAGGCCATAGTTGTGCGCCAGCGAACGGGCGCGATCGCGCGAGAGGTTGACGGTGATCAGATTGTCGTCGTTGCGATAAACGCCGTTATCATAATGGTCTTTATTGCCTTTGTTACCGTGATTGCCGTTATTGCCATGGTTACCGTTATTGCCGCTGTTGCCATGGCCATTACCGTTGCCGTTACCATTGCCGCCCTTATCGGCCAGAGCCGGAGCGGATGACAACCCCAGCGACGCAATCAGCGCCAACACCGTGAGGGTCGTACGACGTTTGTTCATGTTGTGTATTCCTGCGTGGGTGACTCTCTTGACTATAGCGGGCCTTTCCCGGACGAAGTATAAGGAAAACTCCGAGATGATGACGCGCGAGACGGCAGACGCGCCAAAATCTTGTTTTAACGCAAAACGCCTCGAAAATGCCGATACTTACCTCAGATTTTTCTTGAAGAAAAATAAGCCTTACGCTAGCGTGGGAAGGTAACAAAAAAGAGTTAGCGTGCTCTTTTTCGTCGCACCTCAAATCTTATTCTTATCATCCATAATGATAATAGCGAACACTTCCCGCCTCTCCGTGCGGGATTCTTTTTCCCGCCGCCGTCGCCCCAATCTGGTGCTTTATGTTGAGATTTAGTTGCCGATAATTTACATTCGCTGTCTGAGAAACCTCAACCTCCCGCGGTGGCCAGGCTGGCAACGGGTGGGCGTTCAGGAGCAAAAGACGTGCAAATGACCCTCATGGAATACATCACTCGACACTTTAACGGCGATCTTCATCGTTACGCGCAGTCGGAAGGCGTCAGCCGTGAACAAATCATTAGTTGGATAAATAATGAATGTCACGTGATCAAAGGCAGGCTGTTTATGCCGGTGAAGCATCTCCCGGTCGAACAAGCCCAGTGATGACGAAAAAAAACCCCGCCAGGCGGGGTTTTCTGTTTCTGATAACACGGAAAATCAGAAGTTATAGCCGACCACGAGGTAATAACCCCAACCGGTAGACTTGATCGGGCCCTGCGGGGTGCCGATATCCGCGCCATCCTGCCACTGGCCGCCGTTATGGAAATAACGCGCCACGAAAGAATAGTGCCAGTGATCGTAGTTCAGCGCCAAAATATGGCTGGAGGCGATCGAGTTGCCGGTGCGTACCTGTTTGCCGGTGCCGTCAACCCAATGGCTGTCCTTGCCCAGATCGGAACCGAAGTCGAAGTTGGTGAAGCCGATGTAGCTCAGGTTGCCGCCCCACACCTGGGTCAGCGGCACGAAGTATTTCACCTTGAAGCGGTAACCGTCCCAGCTGTTCTCGTTGGCAGCCTGGTAGTTTTCCCACTGGTATTTGGCATAGATGTTCATCGACAGGCTCATCGGCAGGCCGGTGTCGATATCGGTGCCCAGACCCATGTACCAGGTGTTTTGACGGCCGTCGGCGTTGTGGCCCAGATCATAGATGTAGTTGTTGGCGAAGTACCACTCTTTGAACGGCCCGAAGCTCAGATCGGTGCCGGTCAGCTTGTCGATGGAGAAGCGCGGTTCAATCTCCATAAACATTGGGGAGCCTTTGTCCCAGATGCCGCGGTCCGGGGTGTTGCCCACGCCGAAGAACTTCGGCACGTCAACGTAACCGTAGAAATCGAACCAGTCTTTCTTGGCGAAGGCTTCGTATTCGAGATACACGTCGTTATTCAGCTGCGGTCCGAAGCGGGTGTGGTAGCTGCCCACCACGTTGACGCTCTGGTGCCACCAGTCGGAGACATATTGACTGTCTTTGCTATCAGCCATTGATGATGCACTGTAAGACGCTGCGAGCAGTACACCTGCTGCGAGAGCTATTTTTTTCATTTTATTACCACATGCTTAAAGGGCCATTTCCTGCCCGTTTAGAAAAGATGACAATGAGTCTGCCGACACCTGGCGTTGTCTTCACACAGAAACTCGGATGACGCGCGCATTATAGAAACCACTGACTGTAAGAATCTGTGATCCAGTTACGCATTTCGCGAATAGGTAATCGATTGCGTTCACATTTGTCAAATTATGTTTCATGCAAATTCACATTCGCTGTGATTTTAGTCATGCACATCGATTTTTAGCGCAGTTTTTGAGCCAACTGTCATCAGGGCGTCACCTGCCCATTATCGCGACGTGGAAAAGAAAAAGCCGACGCATGAACGCCGGCCTTCATCAAAATCAACAGAAAATACGCAAAGCGAAATCAGTTCACCGCCGGCACCGCCTTGGCGATGTTTTCCTGGCGGAACGCCACCTCCTCGCCGTTTTTCACCTCCCAGCTGGCGACCGGTATGTCGGTCTTGGGCGCCGCCGCAACGACGGAACCGTAAATCAGCTTGTCGTCGCGGCGCAAAATATAAACGTCGAGCTGATATTCATGCCGCAGATTCGCCGTGGTCAGGCGCACGGTATCGCCGCGTTCATAGTGATGCGCGTCGATTTCGGGTTGTTGAATAAATTGAATGTCGCTTCTCATCGTCGTCGTTCCTTCAGGCAACATGGCTAGTTAAATTCTAGTTCAACATTGCGCCGACGGCGGATAATTTCCGTTAATTTCCACGGGTTGCCCGCCAACAGATCAGCGAGCCAAGCGTCACCATCGCCACGCCCTGCCAGAAATTGGCGGTCAGCGAGGTGTGCAACACCAGCGCGGCGAACACCGCCGACAGCACCGGGGTAAAATAAGAGACGGTGGCCAGCAGCGTCATGTTGCCGTGCAGAATGCCGACGTTCCAGGCGGCATACCCCGCCCCCATCGCCACCCCGGCGCACAGCAGCGTCAGGGTCACGCCGAGGCTGAAATGCATGCCGCTTTCCGCGCTGAAGGCATACTTCAGCCACAGCGCCAGCGCGGTCAGCACGATGAACAGCACCACGCCGTTGCTGCCCTGGGCGATCTTCTTGGTCAGGTTGCAGTACAGCGCCCAGATCACCGCACCGCTGAACGCCAGCCCGTAGCTGAGCGGATTGCTGCGCACGTTGGCCAGCATTTGCGCCGGTGACCAGCCGCCCTCGCCGCTCATGATCCAGCCGATGCCGAACAGCGACAACAGCAGCCCCGGCAGCAGCCACCATTTGGCCTTTTGCCCGTTGAGCGCCAACGCCATCAGCACGGTGAAACAGGGCCACAGGTAGTTGATCATGCCCACTTCTATCGCCTGCAGGCGGGTATTGGCGTAGCCGAGCGACAGCGACAGGCAGATCTCGTAGCTGACGAACAGCAGGCTGCCGACGATGAGATAAGGCCGCGGAAAGCTGCGCCATTTCGGCACGCCGAGCGCCACCAGCAAAAACACCGCGCTGACGCTGTAGATCATCGCCGCGCCGCCGATCGGCCCCAGCCCTTCGCTGACGCTGCGAATCAGGCCGACGACGCTGCTCCACAGCACAATGGCCAATAAACCGAACAGCGTGGCGCGGGTACGCGAGGGCAAAGCGGGCATAAGGCGGATCCAATGGGTTATTTTTTATCAGGTTTTTCACTCTACTGCCGCACGCGCCAAAAAGAAAGGCGGGAAATTCCCGCCTGTGATTTTATTGCTGCGGCTGCCGCTCGAGCTGCGGCGGCGGCTGGCGAAAACGCCGGGTCAACCAGGCCAAATAGCCGAAGCCCAGCGTCGCCCAGATAAGCCCCATGGTCAGCGAGCTCTTCTCCAGGTTCAGCCACAGCACCCCCACCGTCAGCGCCCCCACCAGCGGCAGGAACAGGAAGTTGAAGCGATCCTTCCAGCTTTTGTTGCGCCCTTCGCGAATGAAGAAGTGGCTGATGACCGACAGGTTGACGAAGGTAAAGGCCACCAGCGCGCCAAAGTTGATCAACGCCGTGGCGGTCACCAGATCGAACGACAGCGCAGACAGCGCCACCAGCCCGACCATCAGCACGTTGAGCGCCGGCGTGCGCCATTTAGGGTGGATGTAACCGAAGAATTTCTCCGGGAACACGTTATCGCGCCCCATCACGTACAGCAGGCGCGACACGCTGGCGTGCGACGCCAGGCCGGAGGCCAGCGTGTTGATGAAAGTCACGCACAGGAAGATCGACTGGAACAGCTTGCCGCCGACGTACAGCGCGATCTCCGGCAGCGCGGCATCGGGCTGGTGGAAGCGTTGAATGGACGGGAAAAACAGCTGAATAAAGAACGACACGCTGATAAAGATCACCCCACCGTACAGCGCGGTCAGGAAGATGGCGCGCGGGATCACCTTGGCGGCGTCGGGCGTCTCTTCACACAGCGTGGTGACCGCATCGAAGCCGAGGAACGAGAAGCACAGGATAGTGGCGCCGGTAATGATCGGCAGCAGATGCGCATTCTCGCTGAGGAACGGCCGCAGGCTCCACACCGTGCCCATCCCCTCGCCGTTATGCAGGCCACGCACCACCAGGTAGATGAACACCAGAATGATCGCCACCTGCGCCAGTACGAACAGGGTATTGAAGTTGGCCACCAGATTGACGCTTTTCAGGTTGATGGCGGTAATCAGGATAACGAAGCCCACCACCCACACCCAGGGCGGCACTTCCGGGAACAGCGCGGTCAGGTAAATCTTCGCCAGCAGCGTGTTGATCATCGGCAGGAACAGATAATCGAGCAGCGATGACCACCCCACCAGAAAACCGACGTGCGGGTTGATCGCCTTCTGCGCATAGGTGTAGGCGGAGCCGGCGGTAGGAAACTGGCGCACCAGTTTGCCATAGCTGATGGCGGTGAACAGCACGCCGGCCAGCGCCAGCAGATAGGAGGTCGGCACATGGCCGTCGGTGAGGCCGGAGACGATGCCGAAGGTATCGAACACCGTCATCGGCGTCAGATAGGCCAGGCCCATCATCACCACCTGCCACAGCTTGAGGGATTTGCGCAGCTGCGGTTTGCCCGCCGGGCCGCCGTCGATGGCTTTAATCGTCATGGCATTTCCCCTCTTGGTCCTCTGCTGTCAACCGTGCAACGTCATTCAGAGAGGCCGCGGGGAAACTGCTGCTCAGGCGGCGGGAAAAACGGGTTGGGATCACTGTCGGGCGGCCGGCGACCGGCCCGTAGGCACTGCGGCACAGGCAAACGTCTGCGCAGGGAGATGACTGAGTCATGGTTATTTCCTCGTCGGCGTCCTGTACGCCGTGATAGAAGAAATTCTGTACCGCAGCGCGCAGCCTCACCGGCCACAGGAGAGCCGATGAAATGCGCCAGACGCGCGCGGTCGTCGCAGGGTGAGCGGGATCAGGCGTTTTTCAGCATCCACTCGATTTCGGTTTCGGTGATCAGGCGCTCGAACTGCACCAGCTCATCGGTTTTGCAGGCCAGGTAGACATGGCTGAAACGTTCGCCCAGCAGTGCATTGAGCACCGGCTGATGTTCGAACTCGTACAGCGCGTCGCTCTGGCGAATCGGGAACGGCAGCCCGTCCTGCTCCAGCCCGTTGCCGGTCACCGGCTCAGGCAGCGGCAGCGCGCTTTCCAGGCCGTAGACGATGCCGGCCAGAATGGTCGCCATCACCAGATAAGGGTTGGCGTCGGCGCCCGCCACGCGGTACTCCACACGGTGGTTATCGCGATCGCCGCAGGGAATGCGCAGCGCCACGGTGCGGTTGTTATGCCCCCAGGAGGCCTGGGTCGGCACGTACATGCCGGGCTGGAAGCGGCGGTAGGCGTTGACGTTCGGCGCCAGCAGCGCCATCGAAGACGGCATCAGGGCGATCATACCCGCCAGCGCCTGTTTCAACAGCGCCGAGTCTTCGCCGTCGTCGTCGGCGAACACGTTGTTGCCCTGCGCGTTCAGCATGCTGATGTGCACGTGCATGCCGCTGCCGGCGTGCTCCTCATACGGCTTGGCCATAAAGGTGGCCTGCATGTTGTGGTTCTCGGCCACCATGCGCACCAGCCGCTTCAGCGCCAGCGCGTGATCGCAGGCCTGCAGCACGTCGTCGGTATGGTGCAGGTTGACTTCGAACTGTCCCGGCGACGCCTCCGCCACCGCGCCGTCCGCCGGAATGCCCTGCAAACGCGCCAGTTCGTCGATCTCGCTCAGCACGTCGGCGAAATGGTTCAGGTTATCGACGGAATACACCTGGCTTTGGGTGTTGCGCTCTTGCGTGCCCGGCGCGCACGGCGGCTGCAGATAGCCCTCTGCGTCGCGTTGACGATCGATGAGATAGAACTCCAACTCTACCGCTACCACGGGGGAAAGCCCGCGCTGACGCAAACGCTGCCACACTCGGTTCAGCACATTGCGCGGTTCAACGTCAAAGGGAGTGCCATCTTCATCCAGCATGGTGAGCAGCACCTGCGCAATATATTGCGGATCCGCCGCCGACGGCGTCAGCGTGCCCGGCACCGGCACGCACACGTGATCCGGCTCGCCCAGCTCCTGCCCCAGCCCGGCCTCTTCGACGACGTTGCCGAGAATATCCATCGCAAATACCGACGCCGGGAAGTAACAGCCCTTCTCCAGCTTGCTTAGGCCGCCGACCGGGATGCGTTTGCCGCGGAAGCTGCCGTTCAGATCGGTCAACAGTACGTCGACATGTTGGGTTAACGGATAACGTTCCAGGTACTTCTTCACTTCGCGCTGGAACGCGCTACTTCGTCTCTCTTCACTGTGCTGAACAAAGTTTTCCACTTCTACGATGTTGGTCTGCATGGTTCACCCGCCGTTTGTGTTTTGCTGTCGTCGATGTTTATTGACCGCACTGTTCAATATAATGCCCACAAATGAAACGTAGATGAAACAAATTTGTTTTGCAAGTGTTACTTTTGGTTTGAATATTGCCCAATCGACTGCTAGATTTATAGAATATTGAACGAAATCGGCGGTGGAGAAGCTTATCGTTCATAATTTCGAACGTACCAAGGGGATAGCATGGACAATATATTTAACAGACCAGTCATCGGCGTCGTCATGTGCAGGTATAGGTTAAACGGGCACCTCACACAGACCTTGCAAGAAAAGTACCTGAATGCCGTTATCACCGCCGGCGGCTTGCCGATCGCCCTGCCGCACGCGCTGGCAGAGCCGGAAATGCTGGCGGAACTGCTGCCGCGCCTCGACGGCATTTTGCTGCCGGGCAGCCCCAGTAATGTGCAGCCGCACCTTTATGGTGAAAACGGCGATGAGCCTGACGCCGATCCTGGCCGAGACGCGTTGAGCCTGGCGCTGATCCGCCAGGCGTTCGACAGGCGCATTCCCCTTTTCGCCATTTGCCGCGGCATGCAGGAGATGGTGGTCGCCACCCAAGGTACCCTGCATCGCCGCCTGTACGAACTGCCCGAGCTGCAGGAACACCGTGAAGATCACGACCTGCCGCTGGAACAGCAATACGCCCCCGCCCACGAAGTCATCGTTCAGGAAGGGGGGCTGCTTTCGCAACTGATACCGGATTGCAACAGATTCTGGGTGAACTCGCTGCACGGCCAGGGCGCCAAAACCCTGGGCGCGAGCGTTCGCATCGAGGCGCACGCCGCCGACGGGCTGGTGGAGGCGATCAGCGTGCGCGATCAGCCTTTCGCGCTCGGCGTGCAGTGGCACCCGGAGTGGAACAGCGACGAGTACGCCCTGTCGCGCCTGTTGTTTGATGGTTTCATCACCGCCTGTCGGAACTATCAAAAGGAAAAACGCCCATGAGCGACGTCAGCTTGGCACCGGGAAAACGTCTGTCGCAGATCCGTCAACAATTAGGGTTGTCGCAGCGCCGGGTCGCCGAACTGTCTGGGTTAACCCACAGCGCCATCAGCACTATCGAGCAGGACAAGGTCAGCCCGGCCATCAGCACGCTGCAAAAGCTGCTGACGGTATACGGTCTGTCGCTGTCGGCGTTTTTCGCCGAGCCGGAAAAACCGACGGAGCCGCAGATCGTGATCGGCAGTGACGATCTGATCGAAATCGGCAGCCAGGGCGTTTCGATGAAGCTTATCCACAACGGCGACCCGAACCGCACGCTGGCGATGATGATCGAGACCTACGAACCGGGCACCACCACCGGCGAGCGCATCAAGCATCAGGGGGAAGAGATCGGCACGCTGCTGGAGGGTGAAGTGGTGCTGCAGGTCAACGGCCAGAGCTATCACCTGTTGGCTGGGCAGAGCTACGCCATCAATACCGGCATCCCCCACAGTTTCAGCAACACGTCGGCGCGCATTTGCCGGATTATCAGCGCCCATACGCCGACGACATTCTGATCAACGGAGCCAGGCATGAACTTTCACCATTTGCAGTATTGGCAACAACGGGCGCAGGCCCTGAAGATTGAGCACCAGCTGTTTATCGACGGCCGCTACCAGCCGGCCGCCGCGGGGAAAAGTTTCGCCGTGGAAGATCCCGCCGGGCGCCGTGAGCTGGCGCAGGTCGCGCGGGGCGAAGCCGCCGACATCGATCGGGCGGTCAGCGCGGCGCGCGCCGCCTTTGAGCGTGGCGACTGGGCGCAAGCCGCCCCGGCGCAGCGCAAGGCCACGCTGCTGCGCTTCGCCGAGCTGATGGAGCAGCATCACGAAGAGCTGGCGCTGCTGGAAACGCTGGACACCGGCAAACCGATTCGCCACAGCCTGCGCGACGACGTGCCGGGCGCCATTCGCTGCATCCGCTGGTACGCCGAAGCGATCGATAAGGTGTACGGCGAAATCGCCCCCACCGGCCGCGATGCGCTGGCGCTGATCGAGCGCGAGCCGATCGGCGTGGTCGGCGCCATCGTGCCCTGGAACTTTCCGCTGCTGCTGGCCTGCTGGAAACTCGGTCCGGCGCTGGCCGCCGGCAACAGCGTGGTGCTCAAACCCTCCGAAAAATCGCCGCTGAGCGCCATCCTGCTCGGCAAACTGGCGCAGCAGGCCGGGCTGCCGGACGGCGTGCTGAACGTGGTGCCCGGCTATGGCCACGACGCCGGCAAGGCGCTGGCGCTGCACCGCGACGTCGACGCCCTCACCTTCACCGGCTCCACGCTGGTGGCGAAGCAGCTGATGATTTACGCCGGCGAATCGAACATGAAACGCGTCTGGCTGGAGGCCGGCGGCAAGAGCGCCAATATCGTCTTCGCCGATTGCCCGGATCTGGATCAGGCCGCCCGCAGCGCCGCCGCCGGCATCTTCTATAATCAGGGGCAGGTGTGCATCGCCGGCACTCGCCTGCTGGTCGAAGCGAGCATTGAGCAAGAATTCCTGCAGGCGCTGCGCAAACACGCGGCGGCCTTCGTTCCCGGCGATCCGCTCGATCCCGCCACGGTGATGGGCACGCTGATCGACAGCGGCCACTGCGAAAAAGTGGCCGGCTATATCGATCGGGGGCTGAGCCAGGGCGCCGCACTGTTCCTTGACGGGCGCGACCATCCGCAGGGCGACCACGCAGGCTACCTGGGGCCGACCATCCTCACCCAGGTGAACAACGCCATGAGCGTGGCGCGCGATGAAATCTTCGGCCCGGTGCTGGCGGTGACCACCTTCGACGACGAGCAACAGGCGCTGCAGCTGGCCAACGACAGCGACTACGGCCTCGGCGCCGCGGTCTGGACCCGCGATCTGGCCCGTGCGCACCGCATGGCGCGCCAGCTGAAGGCCGGCACGGTGTTCGTCAACAACTACAACGACGGCGACATGACCGTGCCGTTCGGCGGCTACAAGCAGAGCGGCAACGGTCGCGACAAATCGCTGCACGCGCTGGACAAGTTCACCGAATTGAAAACCACCTGGATCTCGCTGGAATAAGGGCTTATCTCATGACTGAACACGTAAAAAGCTACTATGCGGCCACGGCCAACGCACATCAGCCCTATCCGCAACTGAATGAATCTATCGAATGCGACGTCTGCGTGATCGGCGGCGGCTATACCGGCCTCTCCTCCGCGCTGTTTCTGGTGGAAGCCGGCTATAACGTGGTGGTGCTGGAAGCGGCGCGCATCGGTTTCGGCGCCAGCGGCCGCAACGGCGGCCAGTTGGTCAACTCTTACAGCCGCGACATTGATGTGATTGAAGAGCGCTACGGCGCGGAAAGCGCCCGCCTGCTCGGCAGCATGATGTTTGAAGGCGCGGAGATCATCCGCAGCCGCATCAGCCGCTACGCCATCGACTGCGACTACCGCCCCGGCGGCATCTTCGCCGCGCTGAACAACAAGCAGTTCCATGCGCTGATCGAGCAGAAACGCAACTGGGAACGCTATGGCAATACCCAGCTCGAGCTGCTCGATGCGGATCGGGTACGCCAGGAAGTTGCCAGCGATCGCTACGTCGGCGCGCTGCTCGATCACAGCGGCGGCCACATCCATCCGCTCAACCTGGCGCTGGGCGAGGCCGAGGCGATTCGCCTGCAGGGCGGGCGCATCTTCGAACAATCGGCGGTGACGAACATCCGCCACGGCGAACCGGCGCTCATCAGCACCGCCAACGGCCAGGTGAAGGCGCGTTTCGTCATCGTCGCCGGCAACGCCTATCTGGGCGACAAGCTGGAGCCGCGGCTGGCCAAGCGCAGCATGCCGTGCGGCACTCAGGTGGTGACCACCGAGCCGCTGGCGCCGGAGATCGCGCAGGCGCTGATCCCAAAGAACTACTGTGTGGAAGACTGTAACTACCTGCTGGATTACTACCGCATCACCGCCGATCATCGCCTGCTGTACGGCGGCGGCGTGGTGTACGGCGCGCGCGATCCGGACGACATCGACAACCTGATCAGGCCAAAATTGCTGAAGACCTTCCCGCAGCTGAAAGGGGTGCGTATCGACTATCGCTGGACCGGCAACTTCCTGCTGACGCTGTCGCGCATGCCGCAGTTCGGCCGGCTGGAGAATAACGTGTACTACATGCAGGGCTACAGCGGCCACGGCGTGACCTGCACCCATCTGGCGGGCAAGCTGATCGCCGAGTTGATGCGCGGCGACGCCGAACGCTTCGACGCCTTCGCCAAGCTGCCGCACCTGCCGTTCTTCGGCGGGCGCAATCTGCAGATCCCGTTCACCGCCATCGGCGCGGCCTACTACACGCTGCGCGACCGCATCGGCGTCTAAAACAGCAGGCCCGGTCGTCCTGACCGGGCCTGTGCGTTAACGCTTAAACGATCTTCGGCTGGCCGTCCGAGGCGGTCGCCCCGCCATCGACCGGGATGTTGGCGCCATTGATAAAGCTGGCGTCGTCGCTGGCCAGGAACGCCATCACCGCCGCCACTTCTTCCGGCTCCGCCGCGCGCCCCAGCGCGATGCGCTCATTGAACTTGTCGCGGATCTCCTGTGGCCAACCGTTGGTCATGTTGGTTTTCACCAGGCTAGGGCAGACCGAGTTGATACGCACGCCGTCACCGCCGTGGTCCAGCGCCATGGCGCGCGTCAGGTTGACCACCGCGCCTTTCGCCGCGCAGTAGTAGGCCGCGCCCCAGTCGCCGCCCAGGCCGGACACCGACGCGGTATTGACGATGCAGCCCTTGGTTTTCAGCAGGTGCGGCAAGGCGAATTTGGAGCAGAACACCACGCCGTCGATATCGACCCCGGCGATACGGCGCCAGTCGTCGACGCTGGTTTCCAGCACGCTGCCCGCCACGTGTACGCCGGCGTTGTTCAGCAGGACGTCGATGCGGCCCAGTTTTTCCGCCACCTCGTTCATCATTTTCTCAACCGCGACGTGATCGGACACGTCGATATGTACCGCCATCGCCCGGCCCTTCGGCAGCGAAGCGGCAACCTTATCTACCGCCTCTTTGGCCCAGTCGGCCAGCACCACGATGGCACCCTCGGCGGAGAAACGCCGCGCCGCCGCTTCCCCCATGCCGTTGCCCGCACCGGTGATAACCACGACTTTATTGTCAAAACGCATGAGACCTCCTCCATGTGAACGTATTTATATAAGTCATACAAATCTCATTACCCCGAGGATAAGACGCCCCTCCCCTGAGAGCCAGTCAAAACGTGCGGTTTATTAACCAAAAGGAGGTATGTCAGTGATTTCAATGCGCTGGATTAACCTTTATCGGATTTTGGCCAACATATTGATGGATAAAATAAAATTACGGTGAGTCACTATTTTCCTGGCAGATTGTCAGCGGGCGAGACTATTGCAGGTGTGCGGTTATGGACGCACAGAGATAAACGATGTGAATCAAAAACGGCAGCCGCCCGCAGGCGGCCGCGACTATTTTTTCTCGATGGGAACAACCAGCAGATCGACGTTCAGTTCGTTGATCGCCTGGCGCGCCGAAGAGACCAGCCGGCTCCAGACGTCGTGATGGTGGCCGAAGATCACCAGGTCGAACCCTTTTTCTTTCGCCACCCGGTTCAGCTCTTCCGTCAA
The DNA here is from genome assembly GCF_052166245.1 of Serratia sp. CY84636. Lineage (NCBI taxonomy): Bacteria > Pseudomonadati > Pseudomonadota > Gammaproteobacteria > Enterobacterales > Yersiniaceae > Serratia > Serratia sp. CY84636. The sequence goes on along the minus strand of NZ_JBJNOX010000002.1, from coordinate 350,029 downwards.
CGCGCCGCGGCTGACGATCACCTCTTCGACCGGGTAGGACGACTGCCCTTTGATCGCATTGAGCATATTCTTCACCCGCTCCGAAAAGGTGCGATCGGTGTAGTTGTAATCGCCCACGCCCAGATCGACGTAATAACCGGCGCGGTGGATGTCGATATAGATCAGGGAAAGTTTGGCCTTGAGCGCGGCGGCCAGTCTGGCGCCTTTGCCCAGCAGGAACTCGGCGTCTTCGCTGAGATCCGTGGCGACAACGATATGCCGGTAAGCCATGATGGCGGCCCTCCTCGTCAACTACGTAAACAGGATGGCGCTCCTTGCCGCATGTTTCTCATGCATCTTAAGTTTAGCCCAGCGCGGGTTCACTCGCCTGCCGCACCGTCGTTCCATCTGTGGAACGATGCATCCCGCCTGCACGGTCTACCGGATTTTTCTCCCCTCCCTACACTGTAGGCAAGCGCTGAGTTTCAGCCTTATCAATCAAAGAAGATACCCACTGACCTCACGACGAGAAAAGGAAAACACCATGAGCACTCCAGCCAACTTCAACGGCCAGCGTCCTGTTATTGATGCCAATGACGCGGTCATGCTCCTGATCGACCACCAGAGCGGCCTGTTCCAAACCGTCGCCGATATGCCGATGACTGAACTGCGCGCCCGCGCCGCTGGCCTGGCCATCATCGCCACCCTCAGCAAACTGCCGGTGATCACCACCGCCTCGGTGCCGCAGGGCCCGAACGGCCCGCTGATCCCGGAAATTCACCAAAATGCGCCGCACGCGCAATACGTCGCCCGCAAAGGGGAAATCAACGCCTGGGACAACCCGGACTTCGTGGCGGCGGTCAAAGCCACCGGCCGCAAGACCCTGATCATTGCCGGCACCGTCACCAGCGTCTGCATGGCCTTCCCGTCCATCAGCGCGGTGGCCGAAGGCTATAAAGTATTCGCGGTGATCGACGCCTCCGGCACCTACTCGAAAATGGCGCAGGAAATCACCCTGGCGCGCGTGGTGCAGGCCGGCGTAGTGCCGATCGACACCGCCGGCGTGGCCTCCGAGCTGCAGGGCAGCTGGAACCGCGCCGACGCTCAGCAGTGGGCCGAGGTCTACACCAAAATCTTCCCGGCCTATCAGTTGCTGATCGAGAGCTACCTCAAGGCGCAGGACGTGGTGAAAAACAACGAACGGCTGGACTCGCAGCGTTAAGATCGCGGGCACAAAAAACCCCGGCCAGGGCCGGGGCTATTAATCATGTGCCGGTGACTTTCCCGGCTGTCATGTTATGGCGTAAGCGTCCATCCAACACTCCAACATTACGCAGCCTAAGCGCGACTTTTTCACAACAGGAAAACAGACTGGAAAGCGGCATTATTATTTATGCGAAAATCTGTTTTTCTGTTGCCAATAATAATTAATTATTGGAACGTCATCGAGGAATCGAACCCCAGTCCGCCAACGAATATTTCGCTGCCGCTCTTCCTGCTGAGCTAATGACGTATCGATAAAGACTCCGGGCGAACCCGGAGTTTATTCAGGCTGAGGGTGTTATTTCTTAACTGCTCCGGCTTAAACCTTCATCGCTGTCGTAAGAAACCGCACCTTGGCCGAAAATTATAACGCGACCACGTTGCCGGCAGAAGGACCCTTCATACCCTTTTCGATAGTGAACTCAACCTGTTGGCCTTCGTCCAGCGTTTTGAAATCGTTGCTCTGGATAGCGGAGAAGTGTACGAACACGTCTTTGCCGCCGTCTGCCGGGGTGATAAAGCCGAAACCTTTACCTGCATCAAACCATTTTACCAAACCCGTCATTTTAGTAGACATAGAGATATTTCCTTTCTATTTTTGCGACGCCATAGGGCGATAGAGGTCTGTTTTTATTGGAAACTTATGGGGCACTAGAGAAGAAAATTCGCGGAAGAAGAGGTATCTGAGGGATATCGCTAATACTGAGAACTGCTTTACTAAAACTGCTTTCATAAGGTCTGTACTACAAACCGATGACGCTATTTACACACGGCTGAGTTATTTAAGCAAGCAATATTTAAATTTATATTCATAAACCGCGTAAACATATTCCCCCCAGGCACCGTGGAAAACGGGCCTGGGGCAATTTATTAGCCGATAACCGCAATCCCTAACCGCTCCAGCAGCTGCGCGGCCTGATGGCTGTCCATTTTGACGCCCTGCAGATCGGTGGTGCGCAAATCCAATTCGCCCAGTTCCGCGTTGCTCAAATCGCACTGGGTGACGTCGGCAGCGCGCCAGTCGAATCCGGAGAACTCGCCGCCGGACAGATCGGAGCCGCTGAAGCTGGCGCCGAGCACCTGTGCGCCGTGCCAGCGGTTTTCCCACAGCTCGCATTTCTCCAGCACCACCTTGGCGAAGTTGGCGTAGCTCAGATTGCTTTTGGTGATATAGGCGCTGCAAAACCAGGTGCGGCTGGTGATCATGTTCATAAAGCTGGCGCCGCGAAAATCAGCGCCCTGCGCGCGGCACTCGCGGATCTCCAGCCCCAGGGCGCTGGCGTGGCGGAAGTCGGCCATCGACAAATCGCAGCTTCTGAAGCTGGCGTCTTTCAGTATCGCGCGGCTGAAATTGCCGCCCTGTCGGCTGTCGCGATCGTAAAACTGGCAGCCGATAAACTCGGTGCCGGTCAGATCGGCGCCCGAAAAATCGCACAGCATAAAGCTGCCGTTTTCAATCTTCTCGCCGGTAAAGCGGTTACGGTCGATCTTTTCACCCTTCAACATCAGACTCATCGCAGCGCACCTGTTTATTTATACAGTCAGTGCGGCATTTAATCCTATTCCGGCCGGGTTGGCAACCGTCGCCGATCGGCGGGCCTCCGCTCTAACGCCACCCTGACGATGCTGAACGTCCTGGTTCTCTCCGCCTGAGCGACGTCGGCAAACAAACGGGGATAACGCGAGTTGACGACCCACACCTCGCCATCGCGCAGCGCGGCGCCGGTCGGCCCATCCAATTCCGGCGGCGTGGCGACCGCCGTGATATGCGCGCTGGCCCAGCCGTCGTTCGAGGAGAGCAGCGTTACGTCGCCGGACATGCTCCCCTTTGCCCCCGGAAAAGACTGTACGATCACCAATTCATGGGCGTTTTTGAGCCGCAGCCCGTCCGGCCCTTTCAGCCGCTGCGGTAGCCTGATTTCACTTATCGCAGGCGCGCTATCCAGCGTCACCTTCCACAACAGCCCGCGGGTGTAGTCCGCCGCAATCAGATAGCCATCCGGGTGATACACGATACCGTTGAGATAAGGCTGCGTGCCCTGCGCAGCGGCGGGAACCTCGGCCGGCATCAAACGCGCTGAGCGCACCAGAATCGATACCTGGCGCGTTGCCCGGTCGACCTTGTAAATCTGCGGCTGGAAGCTGTCGGTCACGTAGATATTGCCCTGCGCGTCGAGCGCCAGATCGTTGGCCAGCGTCGGCCCACGGCTTAACGATGAGAGATCGTACGTCTGCTGCAGCGCGCCGGTATCGAGATTGAACTCCAGCACCTGCGCCACGCGATTGCGCGTACCGGGAGCAGAGCTGAGGGAAACCCCCACGTCTTCGTTGCACACCAGCACCCGATTACGCTCGGCGTCCACCAGCATGCCGGAGGTAGTGATAAACCCCTTACCGATGGAAAACCGCCGATAGCGGCCATCCGGGTAGACCAGGCCAAGCTGCCCACCGCGCAGGGAGGAGACCAGAAACGCACCGGCGCGCGGGTTCCAGGCGATACCCTCTGGATAAGCGCCGGCGGCATCCGGCGAGAATTCGATACGCTGCGCGGCCTGTGCCTGCATGACGCCGCTGAGAAGCAGCGCGCCGACGGCCAACGGGATGACGCGCCGGTGGCGCTGTAATAAGAAAGAAAAGAGGTTGAAGCGGAACATGAGCATGACCCTGATAAGGATTCGGATCGCTAGAGTAGGATCGCGTCGCTCACGGCACCAGCCGGGAAAAAGGCAATACGCCACTAAAAAAATCGCAGTAATCAGCGCAAAAAAAAACCGCCCGGTGCGGGCGGTTGAGGTGACGGCGAACCGTTACTTCAGGGCTTCCTGAATGGCGTCGGCCATCGGGCCGATGTGCTTTTCCGCCGCCTTCAGCTGGAAGTCTACGCCGTTGCCGTCGTTGGTATCCGACAGCGTGGCCTTGATCAATTCCAGCGCCGCCTGCACCGCCACCAACCGTTTGTGCTGTTCGTCCGTGACCGGTTCGGCGCCCATATTGGCCGGATAATAGTGTTCTAACATCGCGATCTCCTTTTGATGACGTTAAGCTCTAACCTACCAGAAAACCGCGCATTTACTAAGGAAACCGGGCCCTGCGCGGCCGAGTGGCGATAAATTGCACTATACTGGGCAAACACCCCTCCTGCTACAGGATCATCGCCATGTCATTCCAGGGAAGCTGCCACTGCGGCGCCGTCACCTTCTCCGTGGACGCCGAACTGCCCACCGAAGCCCTCAGCTGCAACTGTTCCATCTGCCGCCGCAAAGGGCTGCTGCTGTCTTTCTTCCCTATCAGCGCCTTCACGCTCAACAGCGGCCAGGACCAGCTCAGCACCTACACCTTCAATCACCACAAGATCCGCCATCAGTTCTGCCGAGTCTGCGGTGCCCAACCCTTCGCCTACGGCACTGCGCCGGACGGCGCCGCGATGTGCGCCGTCAACCTGCGCTGCGTGCCTGACGTTGCGCTCGATGCATTGCAGATCCACAGTTACGACGGCGCCAGCGTCTGAGATCCCGCGTTTTCAGCGGTAGACGGAGAATTTCTTGGTCAGCGGCTTAAGCTGTTCGGCGTCGCCGTAGAGCGCCACCGCCACGAAATCCAGCTGTTCGTAAGGGGTGTTGGCGGTGTCGGCGATCTGCTGTTCGGCGGAGTGTGACAGCATGGTGGTGGTGAAGAAGTTGGACAACACGCCCTCTTCCTTGCACTTCAGAATCAGGTTGCTGAGCTGGCTGCTGTTCTTGGCCTGCAGGATCACGATCGGATAGTGGCTCATATTGGCGCTGACGCCGTCGAGGCTGCTCGGATAGTGGTGAAACTCGCGCTGCTCGATCAGATCGGTGATGCCTGCCGTCAGATGGCAGGAGGCGTTAAACAGCGTGGCCGGTTCGTGATTGCGGTTGAGGATGATATAAAACTTTTTCTCGTTGTCGATGTACATGCTCTTCTCCTTGAATAGGCAGCCAGTTTTACCCAACCTGCACGCGGTTTCAAGGCGCGATAAGGGGCCGCGTCCGGCCCCGTGATAACGCAGCCGACTCAGACGGCGCCTTCACCCGGGCCGAGCGGCTGCGCCACCTGATGCAGCACGGTGATGTTCTGCAAAAGGGTACCGCCGTCGATCGGCTTCATCTGGCCGTCGCGATCTTTATAGTGCGTCGGCTTGGCGCCGTGGAAGAACAGCCCGGCGTTGACCTGCACGCCCAGATAACCTGCGCTGGCCGGCAGGCGCTGCACGTCGGTCCAGGGATTGGAAACCGGCACGTACTGGAAGCCCTCGCCCGTCTTGGCGTACAGCGGGCGCAGCAGCGTGACAAAGGCCATCATCGGCGACAGCGCGTCTTTAAAGATCTGCACCGGCCGATCGACCGTCATCAAGAAACCCTGCGGCTGCTCCTCGACCGTGTCGAGGCTCAGACTGCTGCTGATATCATCACCCCGGCCGCCATAGCTCCATTCAATGGCCGGCGCCCCACTCTCGTTCATCATCTCTGACATACACTGCTCCTTATAAAATGAATACAACACGCCTGCTGCGTGTCGGAACAGTAAACCGCTGAAGGGAGGCGAGCGTCCACGCCGGGCGGCACGCTGGCAAACCAAACAACGAAGGCGCGCAATCAATAAAGCTCGAAATGAATAATTTCCCTGCGTGATAGCGCAGCATTTGAACGACCTCAGCCGTTGCAAGAGCACATAGTGATGGCGTTACCGCCACTGGAGAGTGTTATGACCGCCATTAAACCGGACGCCATCGACCGCGTTTCCCCTGCCGCCACGCCCTGGCTAGCCGTCATCAACGTGCTGTTCGCCGGCATCGCCGCGGCGCTGCACGTGGGCAAGGCCACCATCGCGCTGCCGGCGCTGCAGGCCGAGTTCGGCCGTTCGCTCGAGGCGCTAAGCTGGGTTATTTCGGCCTTTCCCTTCGTCGGAGTGTTCGGTGGCATCGCCGCCGGGCTGCTGGTGCGCCGCTGGGGCGACCGGCGCCTGCTGGCGCTCGGATTGCTGATCATTAGCGCCGCCAGCTTTACCGGCGCCACGCTGCACGACTTCGGCGGGTTGATCGTCAGCCGCTTTGTCGAAGGCCTCGGCTTCGTGATCGTGGTGGTCGCCTCGCCGGCGGTGCTGAACCGCCTCGTCGCCCCGGCGCAGCGCAGCCTGGTGTTCGGCATCTGGAGCACCTTCATGCCGGCGGGCATCGCCATTTCGCTGTTTTTCGGCCCGCACCTGGCCGACTGGCAACAGAGTTGGCAGGCCGGTGCGGCGCTGACGCTGCTGGCCGCCCTGCTGTTGCCGCTGACCCCCCCCCGACGCACCGCCGAGGCACACGTTCCGCCGTTACAGCTGCGGCAAGCGCTGGGCGCGATGCTGCGGGCGCGCCGGCCGCTGTTGCTGGCGCTGATGTTCACCACTTACAACCTGCAGTTTTTCTCGGTGATGACCTTCCTGCCGATCTTCCTGATGCAACGCATCGGCCTGTCGTTGGCGGCCGCCGGCGGCATCAGCGCGGCGGCGGTGGCGGCGAACATCATCGGCAACCTCGCCGCCGGCGTACTGCTGTCACGCGGTCTGCCCGCCAGAACGCTGCTCGCGGCCACCAGCCTGATCATAGGCATCTTCGGCATCGGCATTTTCCTGCCGATGACGCCCAACGGCCTGCTGATCCCGCTGTGTTTCCTGTTCTGCGCCATCGCCGGCATGCTGCCTGCCACCATTCTGGCCGCCACGCCGGCGGCGACGCCGAAACCGACCCTGCTGCCGCTGAGCCTGGGGCTGGTGATGCAGGGGAACTATCTCGGCCAGGTGATCGGCCCGGTCGCGCTGAGCGCCATCGTGGCCGCGGCCGGTTGGGCGGCCCCGGCGTGGCTGGTGCTGGCGGCGGCGGTGTCAGGGGCGCTGTTGGCGCTGGCGGCTAATCTTCCGTCAGAAAATCGATGAATTTCCGCACTTTAAGCGGAACATAACGCGCATAGGGATAAAGCAGAATGAAGGGGCGTGAGGCGCCGGCGTAATCTTTCAGCACCTCCACCAGCGCCCCGCTTCTCAGCTCTTGTTCGACGCTAAAGCGATAAACCTGCATCAACCCGGCACCATTTTTCACCAGCGTCAGCGTGGCGAGATAATCTTCCTGGCAGAGCCAACGCCCGCGGGTTTCCACTTTGCTATTTTCGCCCTGCACGTTAAAGGCCCAGGTGGTTTTCCTGCCGGTGCTGGGCAACGCATACTGAATGCAGTCGTGCTGGGCCAAATCCGCCGGCGTAAGCGGCGCAGGATGGCGCTGCAAATAGCCCGGTGACGCCACTACGATGAGTTCGGCCTCCTCCAATCGCCGCGATACCAGGCCTGAATCGTTCAGTTCGCTGCCACGAATGGCAACGTCGAATTTATCTTCGGAAAAGTCGATATTTTGATTACTGACGTGCAGATTCAGCGTGAGTTCGGGATAGCGCTGCGCAAACTCGGGCAGGCGCGGCAACAACCTAAAATGTGCGTATAGCGTCGGTACGCTGATGCTGAGCGTGCCGACCGGTTTCTGCCGCTCGCCGGAAATTTTCGCTTCGGCCTCGATCAGTTGGCTCAGCGCCTTGCGACACTCCAGGTAATAACTTTGGCCGGCATCCGTGACGCGCATCTGGCGCGTCGTGCGGATAAACAGCTTCGCCTGCAACCGCGCCTCCAGGCGCGCAACGGAACGGCTGACCGCCGCAGGCGTTATCCCGGCGGCATTTGCCGCGGCGGTGAAACTGCCGGTCTCGACGGTCAGGCAAAACAGCTCGATGCTGCCCACTTGGACATCGTCAAAATGACGTTGCATATCTATCCCTGCCAATTCATTACATAAAGTATAAATTAAAGTTCTTTTCCCCTCATTTTTCAATTCAAAGGTATGGATTACCGTTCACCTAGGCTAAATCACAGCCCTGTCGAGGAGGGGACATGAACAAGGTAAAAACGGTCATTGTAACGGGGGCATCGAGCGGATTGGGCTTTGCCATTGCGCAAGCCTATCTGGCACGCGGTTATCAGGTTGTCGCAAACGCCCGTTCGCTTGAACGGCTGCAAACGGCGGCGGACCAACTCGGCCATCAGGCCAATCTGCTGCTGGTGCCGGGAGACATTGCGCTGCCGGAAACCGCCGAACGGTTGTTCAGCATGGCGACACAAAGGTTTGGCCGGGTGGATATTCTCATCAATAACGCCGGCATATTTATCGCCAAGCCGATCGCCGACTATTCGCCGGAGGATGTCGAGGCCATGGTGGCAACCAACCTGAAAGGCTTCTTCTACCCAGCGCAGGCCGCCGCGCAGCATATGCAACAATTCGGCGGCGGCCATATCGTCGCCATCACCGCGTCGATCGCCATGCAGCCCAACAGTAAAGTGCCCGCCTTGCTGCCGGTGCTAATCAAAGGCGGCCTGAATCAGGCCGTACGCGAACTGGCGTTGGAGTTGGCGCCGCATAACGTGATGGTCAACGCCGTGGCGCCAGGCATCATCGCCACGCCGATGCACCAGAACGATGAGCAGAACCTGGCGCAGATGCGGCAACTGGCACCAACCGGCCGCATAGGTCAACCTCAGGATATCGTCAACGCGGTGCTGTACCTGACCGATTCCCATTTTGTCACCGGCACCGCGATCGCGGTGGACGGCGGCGCAACCGCCGGGGTCTGGTGACCCCATGGAGCAATGATATGCCATACATCAACATTAAAGTGACCGATGAAGGGATCAGCGCCGAGCAAAAACGATGGCTGATCGAGGGGGCCACCGCGCTGCTGGAACAGGTGCTGAATAAACCGCGCCACACCACCTTCGTGGTGATTGACGAGGTGCCTACCGACAACTGGGGCGTCGGCGGAGAGAGCGTAACCACCCTGCGCGCCAAAGAACGGCGCGGATAACGGATGATTCATTATGTGAATGTATTGTCGTAGGGTACAGCGGCTAATTATCGTTATCGGGTCTGCATAGCTAGAGCAACCGCGCTATCGCGAAGGATAAGGCCAGTGATGATCAAGGCCCGATAATGACAAGGCGCCGGTCGCGGCAAGATAAACCAGTACGCCGGCGAAAACGATCAGCAGTGCTTTTTCTATAACGGCAAGTCGTTTGTGTTCAGTCATTTGCATACTCCTACGTGATATCGGGCGAACGGCCGCCCTCATCAACACTAGGAAAGCCTGGCGCAGGCGGCAAGCGTGGCTCACAAAATGAAACACAATCGATAAATTTTGTTAATTATTTTGCCCTCTTTCTTTTCTCGCGCCGCCGCCTGTTCACCGTACGGCGCCCGCCTTGCCCTTAATAACCATATGGAATACGCCACTAAAAATCCCCTACCGGTTAAGCAAAGGTGATGATAGTGTTGTTTTCATTCAGTTCATCTATGCTGAAAATTCATCTTTTGAGGGACGACTATGATGTCTAAAGGCATTTCCAAGGGATTCTTTATTCTGATCCTGTTTATCGTCACCGCCGCCTTTCTTGACGTGCTGGGGCCTTACTACTCCTCGGTGCTGTGGGCAATTATTCTGGCGGTGATTTTCCATCCGGTGAAAAAGAAGCTGAAGCAGTACGTCGGCGAACGCAATGGCGTGGTGTCGCTGCTGACGGTGGCGCTGATCTGCCTGATCGTGTTCACGCCGCTGGCGATCATCGCCTCGTCGCTGGCGATGGAATTCAACGTGATCTACACCAAGCTGCAGACCAACAACAGCCAATTGCCGACCATGCTGGCGGACTTTATGCGCCACCTGCCCGGCTGGGCGCAGCGCTTCCTGGCGGAGCATAACCTCAACAGCGCCGCCGAGATCCAAAAGCAGCTTTCCGAGGTGGCGCTCAAGGGTGGGCAATACCTGGCGGGCAGCGTGTTCCTGATCGGCAAGGGCACCTTCAACTTCGTCGTCGGCTTCGGCGTGATGCTCTACCTGCTGTTCTTCCTGCTGAAAGACGGCCCCTACCTGGTGAACCTGGCGCTCGAAGCGCTGCCGCTCTCCCAGCACGTGAAGCACCACCTGTTCGTGAAGTTCGCCGCCGTCTCCCGCGCCACCGTCAAGGGCACGGTGGTGGTCGCCGTGGTGCAAGGCGCGCTCGGCGGGCTGGCGTTTTACTTTACCGGCATCGACGGCAGCCTGCTGTGGGGCGCGCTGATGGCGTTCCTGTCGATCATTCCGGCCGTGGGCTCCGCCATCATCTGGGTGCCGGCGGTGATCTACTTCTTCGCCACCGGCATGCTGTGGAAAGCCATTTTCCTGGTGGTGTTCTTCGTGGTGGTGATCGGCCTGGTGGACAATATTCTGCGCCCGCTGCTGGTGGGCAAAGACACCAAAATGCCGGACTACCTGATCCTGATCTCCACCCTGGGCGGCATGGAAATCTACGGCATCAACGGCTTCGTCATCGGCCCCTTGATCGCCGCGCTGTTCATCGCCTGCTGGAACATCCTGTCCGGCCGCGACAGTGAGGAGAACATCGAAGAGATCGACGAAGCGTTTATCGAGGAAGGCAAAAACCATCCCGACGCGGCGGAGTAACCCTCCCGCAGCGAATCACGCCGGGGCCCAATTGGGCCCCTTTTTTGTCTGTGGTATCCTTGCCGTGCTTACAAGGAAGAACGGGTTTCGTTATGCTTATTTTTTACGCCACGCTGGCTATCGCCTTCACTCTGCTGTGCCTGATGGCCTTTCTCTATTGCGCTTATCAGCTGTCGAAGCACGGCGACGTCAAGTTTTTGGCCTCGCTTTCCGTGCTGCTCTTCGCGCTGCTGGCCTTCTATGCCGCTTATGGCTACGTCAGCACCTGGCTGCAACAGCAGGCGGTCGATGTCCGGCTGTATTAGCGCGCCTGGATAAAAAAGACCTGCTCCGGATCGCCGTCATCGAGATTGTCAATCTGGCCGCTGGCGACAAACCCGGCGTTCAGCAGCAGCCGCTGCATCGGCAGGTTGGAGCGATTGGTGGAGGTGAACAGCTTCGGGTGCCGACAGTGGGACTTCAACGCGGCAATCAGCACCAGCCCGACGCCCCGGCGGCGATAGCGCTCGCCAACCATCAGCATCTCGATAAAGCCGCAGCCGAAGAAGTGATAGTGCAGCACGCCGTAGCCCATCGCCATGCCGTGTTCCTCGGCAAGATAACAGATGCCCTGCCCGCACCAGGCGCGGATCTGCGCCGCGCGCTGTGGCTCGTCTTCGGCAGCGCTGTCGAGGGCGATCAGGGCTGCGGCATCGGTTTCAGTGGCAAGACGAACAGGCATGTTTACCCCCTCATGTTTATGGGTAGCGGCGACACCGCTTCAACGAAACGGCAACCGAAGCGGGATAATTTTTACATCCCCGCCGAATTTTGTAATCCTATTATAGAGTTACTAGAACCCACGCCAAGGAAGGAAAGCATTTCCCAATGAGAATACCGCAAATCTCCGCCGCCCTGCTGTTTACCCTGCTGCTGGCGGGCTGCCAGTTCCACAAAACCGTGTTCCCGCCGCCGTATATCGGCACCCCGCAAGAGATCAGCACCTACGAAGTGAAAGGGCTGACGTTCGTCACCACCGTCACCTTCAGCGGCCTGTTCGCCGAAGATCTGGTGCGCGAATACGCACAGAAACATCACTACCGCTACTATGTGGTAACGATGCGCAGCAACGGCTTTAAAGATCGGGCCGAACGCGTGAGCGCGATGATGTATCGGTAGGTATTGGCAACATATGCCGTGAAAGAATGCCGAAAAATCCAGGTTCAGCATAGGAAAGCGCGATACGGAACGTGGCAAAGCCACAGGCCGCATGAAAGTGCGGCCTGTGGCTTCTTTTAACCCAGTTGCCGCCCTTTACCTTCTACTGTCACTACGGGCGAAATTCCAATGTGATAATTTGGAACGCATTATGAACCTCTGGCGTTGGCGGCTTAGGCAGACGCGCATCGGCAACCGCCTTCATGGCGGCACGGCAAAGATCCGGATCGCCACCTTCAGTTCGAACACCGACTGGCATGCCGTCCGGCGCCAGCGTGATACGCAATGTACAGCGTTGGCCTGAGTAAGTGGCGGCGTCTTTTAAATGGCGTTGAATCTCAGCTTGCACCTGAGTCATGTAATGTAATTTCTCTTTTCCCGGCGCCGGCGTCTTTGGGTCGCCAAGGTTGGCGAAAAGATCATCGACCTCTTTATTCACCGGATCGTTTTGGCTGGGGGCAGTGTGCTTGGCACACCCCGTTAACGTCAGCGCGGTCATCGCCGCCAATAGTATCGCGATGCCGGTTTTGTAGCCTGAATGCGTTATTTTCATATCCCTGTCCTTATGGATGATTATCAGCCGAATCAACGTTGTATTCAAAAAGATCCCCGGTGAATACTTATACAGAATTAACACCCAACCACCAGAGACATTGTTAGTATCAAGCATCGGCATGCGGAGGATCGTAAGCCGATGATGACATGAAGCCATAGCGCCCTCGCCGGGCAGTACGTCTGCGAACTTTGACCTATCGATAACTTTGTTATCCGAGCGATCAATCACCCCATCAATAAATTAAGAAATTCTTAATTTTTTATCGCATTAAAAGCGTTTCAACGCTAACAATCTGGAGATCCTGCCTATACTTACTTTCCTGCTATTAAATTCATTTAAGTAACCAGGATGGTAAGTATGAAAAGTAAACGACTCTTTGCCGCGCTTCTTACTGCGACTACGGTGATGTTCATAGCGGGCTGCGCTTCCAATCAGGCGATCAAAACAACGGATGGCAAGACCATTGTCACCGACGGCAAGCCTCAGGTCGATAAAGATACCGGGTTAGTCTCCTATCGAAATGCAGAAACGGGCAAAACGGAACAGATCAATCGAGATCAGATTGCAAACATGAGTGAGTTGGATAACTAAAAGGAGCTACAAATGAAAAAAACGCTTGTTCTTCCCGCGATCGCCCTGGTTGCCATCGCCGCACTGTCAGGCTGCACACGCACCAGCTACGCCATCCATACCCACGACGGTCGAACGCTCATCAGTGACGGCAAGCCGAAAGAAACCGCTGCCGGATTGATCGGTTATACCGACGCCAATGGCGTTAAACAGCAAATCAACAAGACGGAAGTCAAAGAGGTTTCAGAGATCCCTCATTAAGATTTCGATAACCTTAGCCAGTTAAAACCAAGGGAGCCAATGGCTCCCTTTCTACTCGAAAAAACCGGCGTGCTTGCGTGAATTTAACGATAACGCCGATAAACACCTGACATTTAGCGGCAACGTTCTCAGGTTTGCCATAGGGATCTCTCCTTTCCCTGCATCAAGCAGCTATAATCCAAAAAGTGGAGTTTTTTGATAACGATAAGGAGGGAGTATGTATAAAACTATCTTGGTTCCCGTGGATATTACCGAGCCGGAATTAACACAGCAGGTCATCCCGCATGTCAACGCGCTCGCCAGGCTCGAAGACTCCCACGTCCATTTCCTGGCGGTGATCCCGTCGCGCGCCACCTACGCCGCTTTCGGCTTTGCCGCCACGGCGGCGATAGAAACCAAAGACGAAACCATTGCGCTAGCGACCGAGGGGCTGGCAAAAGCGGCAAAACAATTCAGCGTGCCTGAAGATAGAGTGACCACGCACGTTGCCGTCGGCGATCCTAAAGATCAGATCCTGGAACTCGCTGATGCGCTTAACGCGGAGATTATCGTGATGGGTTCCAACCGCCCTTCTGCGATCACTTACCTCCTCGGTTCCAATGCCACCGCCGTCGTCCGCCACGCCAATTGCCCGGTGCTGGTCGTACGTGAATCGGCTAACGCCGCTCGCTGAGCCTGTCCGATACCTCACTCATATTTGAACAATAAAAAAACGGGAGCCCTAAGGCTCCCGCTCTCATTCAAACGCTGAACACACTTACATGTGCTTAACGATAGCGTCGCCAAACTCTGAGCATTTCAGCAGCTTAGCGCCTTCCATCAGGCGTTCGAAGTCATAGGTCACGGTCTTGGCAGCGATAGCGCCTTCCATGCCCTTAACGATCAGGTCAGCCGCTTCGAACCAGCCCATGTGGCGCAGCATCATCTCTGCGGACAGGATGATGGAGCCTGGGTTCACTTTGTCCTGGCCGGCGTACTTCGGCGCGGTGCCGTGAGTCGCTTCGAACAGCGCGCAGTCGGAGCCGATGTTGGCGCCCGGCGCGATGCCGATGCCGCCAACCTGGGCCGCCAGGGCGTCGGAGATGTAGTCGCCGTTCAGGTTCATACAGGCGATCACGTCGTATTCCGCCGGGCGCAGCAGGATCTGCTGCAGGAAGGCGTCGGCGATCACGTCTTTAACCACGATCTCTTTGCCGGTGTTCGGGTTCTTGATCTTCAGCCATGGGCCGCCGTCGATCAGCTCGCCGCCGAACTCTTCGCGCGCCAGCTCATAGCCCCAATCCTTGAAGGCACCTTCGGTGAACTTCATGATGTTGCCTTTGTGAACCAGGGTCACGGAGTCGCGGTCGTTGGTGATGGCGTATTCGATCGCCGCACGCACCAGACGCTTGGTCCCTTCTTCGGAGCATGGCTTCACGCCGATACCGCACTGCTCTGGGAAGCGGATTTTCTTCACGCCCATTTCGTCGCGCAGGAATTTGATCACTTTGTCCGCTTCGGCGGAGCCGGCTTTCCACTCGATGCCGGCGTAGATGTCTTCGGCGTTTTCGCGGAAGATCACCATGTCGGTCAGCTCAGGCTGTTTCACCGGGCTTGGGGTGCCCTGGTAGTAACGCACCGGGCGCAGGCACACGTACAGGTCCAGCTGCTGGCGCAGGGCCACGTTCAGAGAACGAATGCCGCCGCCGACCGGGGTGGTCAGGGGGCCTTTGATGGCGACGCGGTAGTCGCGGATCAGGTCCAGAGTTTCGTCCGGCAGCCACACGTCTTTACCGTAGACGTGGGTAGATTTTTCGCCGGTGTAGATTTCCATCCAGGAGATTTTACGTTCGCCGTGGTAAGCCTTTTTAACGGCCGCATCAACCACGTGGATCATGGCAGGAGTCACGTCAACGCCGATGCCGTCGCCTTCGATGAACGGGATGATCGGGTTATGAGGAACAACCAGTTTACCCTGGGCGTCAACCGTGATTTTTTTACCTTCTGCCGGAACAACTACTTTGCTTTCCATCAACCTCTCCTTCAAGCGCAATTTTGTTAATGCTTTGTAAGATGCGTGTAGATACTACTTGAATATTCGGTCCGCGCCAATCCGAAACGGATTCGGTTATAATGCGCTTATCATCCGTAATCTCAACTGTTATGAAAAAATTCTCTGTTAGAAATCACAACGTTAAACGATTCAGCAAGCCGAATGCCGCCAAACCCGCCGCGCCGAAAGGGCCGCGCCGAATTGTGTTATTCAACAAGCCCTTCGACGTGTTGCCGCAGTTCACCGACGAAGCCGGCCGCGCCACGCTGAAAGCGTACATCCCCTTCCCCGACGTTTACGCCGCCGGGCGCCTGGATCGCGACAGCGAAGGGCTGCTGGTGCTGACCAACGACGGCCAGCTGCAGGCGCAGCTCACCCAGCCGGGGAAGCGCACCGGCAAAATCTATTATGTGCAGGTCGAGGGCGCGCCGCAGGAGAGCGATCTGGCGCCATTGCGCAGCGGCGTTACGCTGAAAGACGGCCCCACGCTGCCCGCCGGGGTGGAGTTGGTGACCGAGCCGCAGTGGCTGTGGCCGCGCAACCCGCCGATCCGCGAACGTAAATCCATCCCCACCAGCTGGCTGAAAATCACCCTGTATGAAGGGCGAAACCGCCAGGTGCGTCGCATGACGGCGCATATCGGGTTCCCTACCCTGCGCCTGATTCGCTACAGTATGGGTAATCTTTCGCTGGGTTCACTGCAGCCTGGTGAATGGAAAAGCATCGATTCCCTGTAGACCGATAACTGATGGAGGCGCCATGAAATACACGCCGATCGCGCTGCTGCTCGCCGCTCTGGCGGCCCCGTTCGCCACCCAGGCCGCCAGCTTCGAGTGCGCCAAGGCGGCAAACCGCGATGAGCAAGCCATCTGCGCCAACCGCACGCTGAACGATCTGGACGTGCAAATGGCTACCAAGTACCAATTCCTGCGCGGCCTGTTCGCCATGGGCGCGCGCGGCGCGATGCAGGACAGCCAACAGGCCTGGCTGGCAAAACGCCAGCGGTGCGGCGGCGATACCGCCTGCCTGCTGCAAAGCTACCGCACCCGCATCGCCGAGCTGGACGACATCTACCGGCGTATCGACAAACCGCTGTAAGGAGAGCGCATGTTCAAACCGCATGTCACCGTGGCCTGCGTAGTGCACGCCGCCGGCAAATTTTTGGTGGTCGAAGAGACCATCAACGGCAAAGCGCTGTGGAACCAGCCGGCCGGCCACCTCGAGGCCGACGAGACGCTGGTGCAGGCCGCCGAACGCGAGCTGTGGGAAGAGACCGGCATCCGCGCCACGCCGCAGGCGTTCCTGCGCCTGCACCAGTGGATCGCACCGGATCGCACACCGTTCCTGCGTTTTTGCTTCGTTATCGAGCTGGAACAGCCGCTGCCGACCGAGCCGCACGACAGCGACATCGATCGCTGCCTGTGGCTGAGCGCCGACGAGATTCTGCAGGCGCCCAACCTGCGTTCCGCGCTGGTGGCGGAGAGCATTCGCAGCTACCAGCAGCCGGAGCGCTACCCGCTGTCGCTGGTCGGCAGCTTCGCCTGGCCGTTTTAACGGCGCCGGGCAGCACAAGATGAACAGTGCGCCGGCGCGGCCAACGTGGTAAAATCCTGCGCTTGTTTTTATCAGCACGGTTCGTGTTCAAGTTCGTGAGATCCCCATGTCAGACAACAGCCAGAAAAAAGTAATCGTCGGTATGTCCGGCGGCGTCGACTCTTCCGTTACCGCCTATCTGTTACAGCAACAGGGCTATCAGGTCGCTGGGCTGTTCATGAAGAACTGGGAAGAAGACGACGACGAAGAGTACTGCTCCGCCGCGACCGATCTGGCCGACGCGCAAGCGGTCTGCGACAAGCTGGGCATCGAAC
The DNA here is from genome assembly GCF_052166245.1 of Serratia sp. CY84636. Classification (NCBI taxonomy): domain Bacteria; kingdom Pseudomonadati; phylum Pseudomonadota; class Gammaproteobacteria; order Enterobacterales; family Yersiniaceae; genus Serratia; species Serratia sp. CY84636. Next base: position 332,770 of record NZ_JBJNOX010000002.1, on the reverse strand, counting down.
TGCACACGGTGAACTTTGCGGCGGAATACTGGGACAACGTGTTTGAGCTGTTCCTGGAAGAGTACAAGGCCGGCCGCACGCCGAACCCGGACATCCTGTGCAATAAAGAGATCAAATTCAAAGCCTTCCTGGAGTTCGCCGCCGAAGATCTGGGGGCCGATTTTATCGCCACCGGCCACTACGTGCGCCGCCAGGATGTGGACGGCAAGAGCCGCCTGCTGCGCGGCGTCGACGGCAACAAAGATCAGAGCTACTTCCTCTACACCCTGAGCCACGAGCAGGTGGCGCAAAGCCTGTTCCCGGTCGGGGAGCTGGAGAAGCCGGAGGTGCGCCGCATCGCCGAGCAGCTGGAGCTGGTCACCGCCAAGAAGAAAGATTCTACCGGCATCTGCTTTATCGGCGAGCGCAAGTTCCGCGACTTCCTCGGCCGCTACCTGCCGGCCCAGCCGGGCCCGATCGTCAGCGTTGACGGCCAGACCGTCGGCGAACACCAGGGCCTGATGTATCACACCCTGGGCCAGCGCAAAGGGCTGGGCATCGGCGGCATGAAAGACAGCAGCGAAGATCCGTGGTACGTGGTGGATAAAGACGTGGCCAACAACGTACTGGTGGTCGCACAGGGGCACGATCATCCGCGCCTGATGTCCGTCGGCCTTATCGCGCAGCAGCTGCACTGGGTGGATCGCCTGCCGCTGAGCGGCCCGTTCCGCTGCACGGTGAAGACCCGCTATCGCCAGCAGGATATCCCTTGCACCGTGACCCCGCTCGACGATGAACGCATCGAAGTGCGTTTCGACGAACCGGTCTCCGCCGTCACCCCCGGCCAGTCGGCGGTGTTCTACCAGGGCGAAATCTGCCTCGGCGGCGGCATCATCGAACAGCGCCTGGCGTAACTGCCCGGCAAAAGAAAAACGCTGCGTTTACCGCAGCGTTTTTTTTATTCAGAACTCCACCTGCGCCCCCAGCTCGATCACCCGGTTCGGCGGGATTTCGAACAGGTCCGGCGCCCGCAGCGCGTTGCGCTGCAACAGCTGGAACACCTTGCCGCGAATGCGCAAATACCAGGGCCGCTTGCCCAGCACCAGCGTATCGCGCGACATGAAGAACGAGGTCTCGTTCATGGTGAAGCTCATCCCTTCCAGCCCACAGCGGTACAGAATGTCCGTCACGTTGGGCGTTTCGCGCCAGCCGTAGCTCGCCACCACCCGCCAAAAGCTCGCCGACAGCTGTTCGATCGCCACCCGCTGCACGTTGTGCACGTAAGGCATGTCGGTGGTGACGATGGTCAGCAGCACCACGCGCTCATGCAGCACCTTGTTGTGCTTCAGGTTGTGCAACAGCACCAGCGGCACCGCGTGCGGCGTGCGCTCCATAAACACGGCGGTGCCCGGCACCCGCTTCGGCGGCGCCTTCTCCAGCGACTCGATCAGCGCGGTCAGCCCCTCCTGATTGTCGCGCAGCCGGCGGATCAGGCGCGAACGTTCGGTCTTCCAGGTCAGCATGATCAGCAGAATGGTCAGCCCGAGCGCCACCGGCAGCCAGCCGCCGGTCGCCAGTTTGATCAGGTTGGCGCCGAACAGCGGCACGTCGATGCACAGCATGATAACCAGCATCAGCCCGCCCAGATAGCGCGGCCAGCCCCAGTTTTTCACCGCCACGATGCTCAGCAAAATCGACGACAGCAGCATGGTGCCGGTCACCACGATGCCGTAAGCCGAGGCCAGGTTGCTGGAGTGTTTGAAGCTAATGATCACGATCAGCACCGCCGCGAACAGCAGCCAATTCACCACCGGAATGTAAATCTGCCCGGACTCCTGATCGGAGGTATAAATGATGCGCATCGGCGGCAGGTAGCCCAGCCGCACCGCCTGGCGCGTCAGCGAGAACACGCCGGAGATCACCGCCTGCGAGGCGATGACCGTCGCCAGCGTGGCGATCACCAGCAGCGGGATCAGCGCCCAGGTCGGCGCCAGCAGGAAGAACGGGTTGTTGATCGCCGCCGGATTGGCCAGCAGCAGCGCCCCCTGGCCGAAGTAGTTCAGCACCAGCGACGGCGCCACCAGGGTAAACCACGCCAGGCGGATCGGTTTTTTACCGAAGTGGCCCATATCGGCGTACAGCGCTTCAGCGCCGGTCACCGACAGCACCACCATGCCCAGCGCAAAGAACGATACTGCCTTGTACTCGAGGAAAAAATTCACCGCCCAGTAAGGGTTCAACGCCCGCAACACGCCGGGGTGATGCAAAATGCCGCCGATGCCCAGCAGCGCCAGCGTCAGGAACCAGATCACCATCGCCGGCGCGAACAGCTTGCCGACGCTGCCGGTGCCGTGTTTTTGGATCGCAAACAGCGCGGTCAGCACCAGCAGCGAGAGCGGCACGATAAAACGGTCCAGCTCGGGGGCGATAATCTGCAGCCCCTCGATGGCCGAGAGCACCGAAATGGCCGGGGTGATCACCCCGTCGCCATAAAAGAAGCTGCCGCCCACCAGCCCGATCAGCACTGCCGCTGGCACCCAGCGCGCATCGAGGTTGCGGATCGCCAGCGACATCAGCGTCAGGATCCCCCCCTCGCCGTCGTTGTCGGCGCGCATCACGAAACAAATGTATTTAATTGACACCACCAGCGTCAGCAGCCAGAAGATCAGCGACAGAAAGCCGTAGATCGAGGCCGGCGTCATGGTGATGCCCTCCTCTGCCGTCAGGCATTCGCGCAGGGTGTACAGCGGGCTGGTGCCGATATCGCCGTACACCACGCCGATGGCCGCCAGCGTCACCGCCGGCAGCGGCTGCTTGTTTTTTACGTGCATATAAAGGTCTTTATTTGAGGGCTCACGTTGGCAGTATAGATGCAGCCGCCGCACTTTATTTGCCGCCGCAACAATATGTTCGCGTCGCCACGCCGGCGATTTTCGCCGCCTATTTGCACAGTTCTGCGCCGCACGGCGCCTCCGCCTCGTTATGGGCGTATTAGACGCTGGGTTTACCCTCGATTTTGTGGCATGATCCGCGGCATTCGTTGTCATCGTTGTTACAGCCACGCCCGATCGTTCTCGTTCGCGGCCGCCGCCGTTACCCTGGCGATACACACAACCTTATGCAGTAAGCCATGTACCGTTCACCGCGTTTACAGGAGTCATCGTGGCGAAGAATTATTATGACATCACGCTGGCCATGGCAGGTATCAGCCAGGCGGCGCGTTTGGTTCAGCAGTTGGCCCATGAAGGGCAATGTAATCGCGAAGCCTTTCAAACCTCGCTGAAAAGCCTGCTGCAGATGGACCCGCCCTCCACGCTGGCGGTGTTCGGCGGTGAAGAACGCAATTTGCTGGTCGGCCTCGAAACCCTGATGGGCGTGCTTAACGCCAACAACAAAGGGCCAGGTGCGGAACTGACCCGCTACACCATCAGCCTGATGGTGCTGGAGCGCAAGCTCAACGCCAACAAACAGGCGATGAACACGCTCGGCGAACGCCTCGGCCAGCTCGAGCGCCAGCTGGCGCACTTCGATCTTGAGTCGGACACCATCATCAGCGCGCTGGCCGGCATTTACGTCGACGTGGTCAGCCCGCTCGGGCCGCGCATCCAGGTGACCGGCTCGCCGGCAATCTTGCAGAACCCGCAGGTGCAGGCCAAGGTTCGCGCCACGCTGCTGGCCGGCATTCGCGCCGCCGTGCTGTGGCAACAGGTCGGCGGCAGCCGCCTGCAGTTAATGTTTTCCCGTAATCGTCTGTTCAAGCAGGCGCAAAATATCGTTGCTCATTGTTAATCGATCCCAGGAGTTGCTACCGATGGAATTATCCTCACTGACCGCCGTTTCCCCCGTTGATGGACGCTACGGTGATAAAGTCAGCGCACTGCGCCCCATTTTCAGCGAATACGGTCTGCTGAAATTCCGCGTACAGGTTGAAGTACGTTGGCTGCAAAAACTGGCGGCCTGCGCAGAAATCAAGGAAGTTCCCGCTTTTGACGCCGACGCAAACGCTTTCCTCGACAAAATCGTCGCGGAATTCAATGAAGAAGACGCTCAGCGCATCAAAACCATCGAGCGCACCACCAACCACGACGTGAAAGCGGTCGAGTATTTCCTGAAGGAAAAAGTGGCGGCGGTGCCTGCGCTGCACGCGGTGTCCGAGTTCATCCACTTCGCCTGCACCTCCGAAGACATCAACAACCTGTCGCACGCGCTGATGCTGCAAAGCGCCCGTCAGGACGTGGTGCTGCCTTACTGGCGCAAGATCATCGACGCGCTGAAAGGGTTGGCGCTGGAATACCGCGATATCCCGCTGCTGTCGCGCACCCACGGCCAGCCGGCGACCCCGTCGACCGTCGGTAAAGAGTTCGCCAACGTGGCTTACCGCATGGAGCGCCAGTACCGCCAGCTGGAGCGCGTGGAGATCATGGGTAAAATCAACGGCGCGGTCGGCAACTATAACGCCCACATCGTCGCTTACCCGGAAGTGGACTGGCACCAGTTCAGCGAGGCGTTCGTGACCTCACTCGGCATCACCTGGAACCCGTACACCACCCAGATCGAGCCGCATGACTACATCGCCGAGCTGTTCGACTGCGTAGCGCGTTTCAACACCATCCTGATCGACTTCGACCGCGACATCTGGGGCTACATCGCCCTGAACCACTTCAAGCAGAAGACCATCGCCGGCGAAATCGGCTCTTCCACCATGCCGCACAAGGTCAACCCGATCGACTTCGAAAACTCCGAAGGCAACCTGGGCCTGGCCAACGCCGTGCTGGGCCACCTGGCGGGCAAACTGCCGGTGTCCCGCTGGCAGCGCGACCTGACCGACTCCACCGTGCTGCGTAACCTGGGCGTGGGCCTGGGCTACGCGCTGATCGCCTATCAGGCCACCCTGAAAGGCATCAGCAAGCTGGAAGTGAATCAGGCGCACCTGCTGGACGAATTGGATCACAACTGGGAAGTGCTGGCCGAGCCGATCCAGACCGTGATGCGCCGCTACGGTATCGAGAAGCCATACGAGAAGCTGAAAGAGCTGACCCGCGGCAAACGCGTGGACGCCGCCGGCATGCAGGCGTTCATCGATGGCCTGGCGCTGCCGGAAGAAGAGAAAACCCGCCTGAAGGCGATGACCCCGGCCAACTACATCGGCCGCGCCACCACCATGGTCGACGAGCTGAAGTAAGCGCTTTAGCCCGATAAAAAGGCGGCCCCTGGGCCGCCTTTTTGCTTATCATTCGCCGCGCAACACCTGCAGCCTGGTTATCTGCCGCCCCTGTGCATCGAAGTTGTCCGCGCTCAGCCAGCGCGCCAGCGCCTGCCGCACCGCCGGCCAACGGTCGGCGGTGATGGCGAACCAGTCGGTATCCCGGCTGCGCCCCTTGACGATCACCGCGAAGCGGAAATTACCCTCGTAGCGAAAACCGAAGCGCAGCGCGGCCTGGCGCGACGGCGCGTTATGGCTGTCGCACTTCCACTCGCAGCGGCGGTAGCCCAGCGTGTCGAAGGCGTAGCGCAGCAGCAGCGCGATGGCTTCGGTGGCGCTGGAGCGCTGTTTCATCAACGGCGACCAGCTGACGTGGCCGATCTCCAGCACGCCGTTGGCCTCGTCGATGCGCATCAGCGCCACCGTGCCCACCGGCGCGTCGCTGGCGGCGTCGAACACCGTCAGATTGACCAGCGCCGGGTTGGCCTGCAGCGTCTCCAGATGTTGCAGCATCGCCGCCGGCGTATCGGGCCGTTCGATAGACAGATAGGTCCAGTCGCGGCCGTCCGGCGCCAGTTGAAACGCCTCGAACAGCGCGGCGTAATCCCGCTGCGGCTCGAGCGGTGCCAGCGAGCAGAAACGCCCGCCGAGCGTCGCGCCCCCCGGGCGGCGAGCCGGCTGCCAATCCGGCATCGGTTCCCCGACCGGCTGACCATAACGATTCATTGCCATAAACGCCCTCCTGCGATTAACGGGAATAAACGATAAACGAGCTTCTTCTGCCGATTTTGTCGTACAGCGAGCGCGCCGGCGCGTTGTACTCCTGGGTCATCCAGTAGACCCGATCGCTGCCGCGCGTCTCTGCCAATCGGTATGCCTGTTCGAACAGCTTTTCCGACACCTTGTGGCCGCGCGCCTGCGGCGACACATAGAGATCTTCGATATAACAATAGCCGACCGCGCTCCAGGTGGACGGGTGGAACACCAGGTTCATCAGCCCCAGCAGCCGGCCCTCGGCATCCTCTGCCACCAGCCCGTACACCTGTTCATCCTGCCCCAGGCGTTCGAAGGTGCGATCGGTCACCTGCGGCGCCACGTCGGCGCGGTAAAAATCGAGATAGCCCTGCCACAGCGCCAGCCATTGCGCTTTGTCGTCGCCATTGATTCTGCGGATAGTCACTTCAGGGTTGGATAGGTTCATAGCGCCTCACGGAGTAAGATATTATTTCCATTAGGGAAATAATCGGATAGCGGCAGAATACACCGCACGGCGGCGGTGCAATACGGACCAATTCAAAACGCAGAGCAGACCAATTTTAGCCGTCGCTTGCCACCGACAGCGCGTTGAACACCTGCGCCAGCGTCGCGATAAAGCGCACGATCTCATCCGGCGTATAGGCCGAGAAGCCGAGCACCAACGCCCCGCGCTGCGGCGTGCCGGTGTAGAAGTCCGCCAGGCCGTACAGCCGAATCCCTCGCTCGGCGGCCGCCGCCACCAGCCGCCGCTCCGTCGCCGCATCCGCCAACGGGCAAACCAGCTGCAGCCCGCCCTGCGGCAGCGCCGGACGCGTCCAGGCCGCCAGGTGACGATGCACCGCGTCGTACAGCGCGTCCAGCCGCGCCTTGTACAGCGTGCGCATATTACGCAGATGCTCGGCGTAGCCGCCCTCGTGCAGGAAGTGGAACAGCGTCATCTGCGCCAGCGCCGACGTGTAGCCGTCCTGAAACTGCCTGGCGGCGACCAATGGCCGCACCAGCTGCGGCGGCGCGATCATGAAACCGATGCGCAGCCCCGGAAACAGCGTCTTGCTGAAGGTGCCGAGGTACAGCGTGCGCCCACCGCCGTCCAACCCCTGCAGCGCCGCCTTGGTTTGCCGGTCGTAGTTGAACTCGGCGTCGTAATCGTCTTCGATGATCCAGGCTCGCTGCCGCTGCGCCCACTGCAACAGCGCCAGCCGCCGATCGAGGCTCAGCGAATACCCCAGCGGATAGTGATGGGACGGCGTGATGTAAACGCCCCGTCCGCCGCCCGAGGCCTGCATCAGCTGCCCGACATCCAGCCCCTGCTCGTCGATGCCGATCGGCCGCGCCTGCAGCCCCGCCGACTGCACCAGCTTTTTCGCCCCCTGGTAACCCGGCTCTTCGACGAACACCGCATCGCCAGGATCGAACAGCACCTGGGTACACAGCGCCAGCGCCTGCTGAGAGCTGGTCACTACGATCACCTGCTCCGCCGTCGCCTTGACGCCCCGCTCCCGCTGCAAGTAGTGCGCGATCTCCGCGCGCAGCTCCGGCAGCCCTTGCGGATCGGCATACCCCAACAACCGCTCGCCGTGCTGCCGCAGCGCCTGTTTCTCCCGCTGCAGCCACTGGTCAATGGGAAACGCCCGCAGATCCGCCAGCGAAGGCGTCAGCGAAGCCTGGCGGCTGGTGTGCGGCGTATGGCTGACCGCCAGCAGCGCCCGGCCGCGGTCGCTCAGCTCGCGCTCCGCCAGCCGCGCCTCTTGCCCCGTTGCCGTCGCCAGCAGTTCGCGGCCGAGCAGCGTGTCGCAGCGATAGCGCACAAAGCTGCCGCGCCCCACCGTTCGGCTGATGAACCCTTCCGCCTCCAGCCGAGCGTAGGTCTGTTCCACCGTGTCGCGCGCCACCGCCAGCCGGGCCGCCAACGCACGGCTTGGCGGCAGCTTCGTCCGCCAGGGCAGTTCTCCGGCGGCAATCAGCTGCAACAGGGCCTGATGCAGCGCCGAACGCCGGGTCAGGCCTTGCCGGCGCTGCTGCGCGAAGGCGGACAGGATCGCCGCGTCGTCCGCGTGTCGTGGGGTGTCGCTCATGGGGGATATTTCTCCTGGCTCTGGGGGCCGACGCACTACTCTACCTCATTTCGCTCCGGCGGCGGCAGTTGCGCTGCCCGGCGAAATCCCCTTAAATAAGCCATCGCATTGCGGCTACAGGACTTCCGTCGGCTATGAGCAAGGAGACCAACCAGCGTCTGCTGGACAAACTGCAGCAGGATCTGGCCAGCGCGGGCGCGATGCCGCTGTATTTGCGCTTCAACGCCTCGGTACGCCAGGCCATCGAGCAAGGGTTGCTGAATTCGGGGGATTTTCTGCCCAGCGAACGCCTGTTCACCGAACGGCTCGGCATCTCGCGCATCACGGTGCGCAAAGCGCTGGCCTGCCTCGAGCAGGACGGCATCATCGGCCGCTCGCGCGGTTACGGCACCTTTATTCAACCGCAACGGCCCGAGCCGAAGCTGTTCTATTCATTGGCGGACGTCAAAGGATTCTCGCGCGAGGTGATACAGCAAGGGCGCCGGCCGGACACGCAATGGATCAGCCGCGAACGGATGCCCGCCGGCGCTGAACTGGCTGAAAAGCTCCAGCTGGCGGCCGGTACGCCGATCTACAAACTCAAACGCATTCACTTGATCGATCGGCGGCCAATGTCAGTGGCGGTGTCCTACGTGGTGGTGACGGCAATTGCCAACGTCGACGAGATCGGCATTTCGCTGTACGACTACTTCCGGCGCAATAAGGTTGAGATGGGATCGCTGCGCAGCCAGGTCAGCGCGGCGATGGCCGACGACGATATCCGTCAGGCGCTGCGGCTCTCGGAGCCGATGCCGCTGTTGATCGTGCGCCAGACGCTGTTCGACCACCATAAAAAGCCGATCGAATACAGCGAAAGCTTCTGCCGCAGCGACATGTATGAATTTACCAGCGAAAGCTGATCCGTTGCGTCACGCGGTCGCTTACGCCTCGCCCTGTCGGCGGCGGCGAAAACGCGCGAACGCCTGAACGTAAACCTCGATATCCAGCGGATTCACCCGTTTTAACTCCGCCAGCAATCCAGGTTCGATCGCTTCTGCGCCGTGCAGCGCGCCGCAAATCGCGGTGGCCATCGCGCCGATGGTGTCGGTGTCGCCACCCAGGTTGGCGCACAGCACGGCGCACCGGGTAGGATCGGTTTGCGCCAGCTGCACCATCGCCAGCGCCGCAGGCACCGACTCGATGGTGCTCACCCCGGCGCCGATCAGCTGATACACCCGTTCGGAGGCCTGCTCGGTGTCAGCGGCTTCATCCACCACCTGAAACGCCAGTTCGATGCGCGCCGCCAACGAAGGGCTGAACGTCGTCTCCTGCCGGCGCTGGGCATACTCCGCCACCCCCGGCAACGCCAAGCGAATCGAGGCCCAGTCCGCCCCCTCCACCGCTCGCGCGACGGCCCAGGCGATCGCCACGGCACCGGCGACGGCGATGTCGGATTTGTGCGTCGGGCTGGAAGCCAGCCACACCTGCTGGCAGAAATCCTCCAGCGGCGCGGAAGGCAGCACGCAGCCCAAAGGCGAAATGCGCATCGCCGCACCGTTGGTGATGCCGTTGTTTTCCAACTCGGCGATCGGCGTGCCCGCTTTCTGCTCGCTCAGCGCCAGTTTGGAACTGGGGCCGAGAATGTTCTTGTTGAAGGCGTCAAAACCGTCCACCCATCGGATCACGTTGCGGGCAATCAGTTCCGGCACCACCTCGCCTTCCGCTTCCAACAGCGCATCGGCCAACGCCAATGCCATCGCGGTATCGTCGGTATATTGCCCGGCCTTGAAGTAGCAGGCGGCGGTGTTCTCCTTCGGCCCATCGAGAAAGCCGTCGATCCAGCCGAAGTGGCGCTTAACCCGCTCGCGCGGCCACAGCTCGGAAGGCATGCCGAGCGCGTCGCCCAGCATCTGTCCGTAAAGTGCGCCCGCTATGCGTTCTGCCTGGGTTAACTGCTTCATCCGTCGCTCCTGAAAAGTGTGCCGATACATCCATAATACCTTATTAGTACCTTTAAAGCTTTTCAAGCGGTCCGGTTCACCCTTCCGCCTGCCGGCAATGCCCACCGCGTTTAAGGTGCGTTTAACGTTGCCCCGCCGCTGTTTATCCGACGTTTATCAGAGCTTGCCGATAATGTCGGCGAACAAATTGATAACGCTTATTTTAATACATTGCTTCGGCTCTCTTGCGGGCCGAGCGGGTTATACCTACCATAACCTCAGCATTTTTTGCCAAAATGGTTCAGGTGGCCGCGTTATCCCCTGACACGCCGCAGAGCGTGTTCCCTTTTATCGCGTGGGTGACAGGACGTTCACCCGCACAGTCACAGGAGTTCGCCATGCGAGTACTGGTTGTTGAAGATAATGGTTTGCTGCGCCACCACCTTTCCGTTCAGATGCGCGAGATGGGCCATCAGGTCGACGCGGCCGAAGACGCCAAGGAAGCCGATTACTTCCTGCAGGAACACGCGCCGGATATCGCCATCGTCGATCTCGGCCTGCCGGGCGAAGACGGCCTGAGCCTGATCCGCCGCTGGCGCGCACACCAGACCAAGCTGCCGATCCTGGTGCTGACCGCCCGTGAAAGCTGGCAGGACAAAGTGGCGGTGCTGGAAGCCGGCGCCGACGACTATGTCACCAAGCCGTTCCACCTGGAAGAAGTGATCGCCCGCATGCAGGCGCTGATGCGCCGCAACAGCGGCCTGGCTTCGCAGGTGATCGTGCTGCCGCCGTTCCAGATCGATCTGTCGCGCCGCGAACTGAGCGTTAACGATCAGCAAATCAAGCTGACCGCTTTTGAATACACCATCATCGAGACCCTGATCCGCAACGCCGGCAAGGTGGTGAGCAAGGATTCGTTGATGCTGCAACTCTACCCGGACGCCGAACTGCGCGAAAGCCACACCATCGACGTGCTGATGGGCCGCTTGCGTAAAAAGGTGCAGGCGGAATACCCGCATGAAGTGATCACCACGGTACGTGGCCAGGGCTATCGTTTTGACGCGAAGTGAACATGATGTTCAACAAGAATAAAAAACCGTTTTCGCTGCGCGCCCGCTTCCTGATGGCGACCGCCGGGGTGATCCTGGCGCTGTCGCTCTCTTACGGTTTGGTGGCGGTCGTCGGCTACATCGTCAGCTTCGACAAGACCGCCTTCCGCCTGCTGCGCGGCGAGAGCAACCTGTTCTTCAGCCTGGCGCAGTGGAAAGACAACAAGCTCACCATCGCCATTCCCCCCGATATCGATCTCAACTTCCCGACGCTGGTGTTTATCTACGACGATAAAGGCAACCTGCTGTGGAGCCAGCGCAAAGTGCCGGAGCTGGAGAAACTGATCAACAAGGAGTGGCTGGAGGAGTCCGGCTTCTACGAAATCGACACCGACACCCGCATCAGTAGCGAAGTGCTGGGGGACAACCCCAAAGCGCAAAACCAGCTGAAAGATTACGACGATACCGATCAGAACGCGCTGACCCACTCGGTGGCGGTTAACACCTATGCCGCCACGCCTCGGTTGCCGGCGCTGACCATCGTGGTGGTCGACAGCATTCCGCAGGAGCTGCAGCGATCCGACGTGGTGTGGGAGTGGTTCAGCTACGTGCTGTTGGCCAACCTGCTGCTGGTGGTGCCGCTGCTGTGGCTGGCGGCCTACTGGAGCCTGCGGCCGATCAAGGCACTGGTCACTCAGGTGGGCGAGCTGGAGAACGGCGAGCGCGATCAGCTCGACGAAAATCCGCCCAGCGAGCTGCGCGGGCTGGTGCGCAATCTGAACATTCTGGTGCGCAACGAGCGCCAGCGTTACACCAAGTATCGCACCACCCTGTCGGATCTGACCCACAGCCTGAAAACGCCGCTGGCGGTGCTGCAAAGTACCCTGCGTTCGCTGCGCAGCGGCAAACAGACCACCATCGAAGAAGCCGAGCCGATCATGCTGGATCAGATCGGCCGCATCTCGCAGCAGATCGGTTACTACCTGCACCGGGCCAGCATCAACTCCGGCCAGACGGTGCTGACGCGCGAGATCCACTCGGTGCCGGCGCTGCTCGACAGCCTGGTGGTGGCGCTGAACAAGGTTTATCAGCGCAAAGGGGTAGTGATCACGCTGGACATCTCGCCGGAGGTGACCTTTATGGGCGAGAAGAACGACTTTATGGAAGTGATGGGCAACGTGTTGGAAAACGCCTGCAAATACTGCCTGGAGTTCGTTGAGATCACCTCGCTGCACTCCGAGAAAAACCTCACCATCGTCATCGACGACGACGGCCCGGGGATCCCGGAAAGCAAGCGCCAGCTGATCTTCCAGCGCGGCCAGCGGGTGGATACCCTGCGCCCCGGCCAGGGCCTGGGCCTGTCGGTGGCGGCGGAGATCATCGAGCAGTACGACGGCGAAATCGTCATCAGCGACAGCCCGCTCGGCGGCGCGCGCATGCAGGTCACCTTCGCCCGCCAGCACGACACCCACCACAACGAGTAAATTATGCCTCTGCGGCCCCGATCCACGGGGCCAAACTTCCGTTATAATCGCACTCAGGCTCACTCCTCTCTCCTGGAATAGAACATGGATTATCAATTAGACCTGGACTGGAACGATTTTTTGCAACGTTATTGGCAAAAGCGTCCGGTGATTCTGAAGCGCGGCTTCAAAAACTTTATCGATCCGATCTCCCCGGATGAGCTGGCCGGGCTGGCGATGGAAAACGAAGTGGACAGCCGCCTGGTCAGCCACCAGGACGGCCGTTGGCAGGTTGCGCACGGCCCCTTCGAGAGCTTCGACCACCTGAGCGAAAACAACTGGTCGCTGCTGGTGCAGGCGGTGGACCACTGGCATGAGCCTTCCGCAGCGCTGATGCGCCCGTTCCGCCAGCTGCCGGACTGGCGGATGGATGACCTGATGATCTCCTTCTCGGTACCGGGCGGCGGCGTCGGCCCGCACCTCGATCAGTACGACGTGTTCATCATTCAGGGCACCGGCCGCCGCCGCTGGTGCGTCGGGGAAAAAACGCCGCTGAAACAGCACTGCCCGCATCCGGATCTGCTGCAGGTGGAACCGTTCGACGCCATCATCGACGAAGAGATGGAGCCGGGCGACATTCTCTATATTCCGCCGGGCTTCCCGCACGAAGGCTACGCGCTGGAAAACGCGCTCAACTACTCGGTGGGCTTCCGCGCACCGAACGGCCGCGAGCTGGTGAGCGGCTTCGCCGACTACGTGCTGGCGCGCGAACTGGGCAGCAAGCGCTACGGCGATCCGGACGTTAAACTGCGCGAACACCCGGCGGAGATCCTGCCGCAGGAAGTGGACGCCTTACGGCAGATGATGCTGGATCTGGTGCAACAGCCGGAACACTTCCAGCACTGGTTCGGCGAGTTCATCTCCCAGTCGCGCCACGAGCTGGATCTGGCGCCGCCGGAGCCACCGTATCAAGCCGGGGAAATCTACGAGCTGCTGCAACAGGGTGAAGCGCTGCAGCGCCTGGGTGGGTTGCGCGTGCTGCGCGTCGGCGATCGCTGCTTCGTCAACGGCGAGCTGATCGACACCGACCAGCTGCAGGCCGCAGACGCCCTGTGCCAAAACTTCAGCGTCGATGCCGCCCTGCTCGGCGACGCGGTGGACGACCCGTCGTTCCTGGCGCTGCTGACCGCGCTGGTCAACAGCGGGTATTGGTACTTTAACGACTGATTGCGGTCACGCGAACAAGCCACCCTGCCGGGTGGCTTTTTTTATGCCTGCCGCGCCTGCGCGCGATAATCCGCCAGTTCCCCCGCCGCCATGCCCGCCTGCTCCGCCGCCGCGCCAATCTGCCGCCAGGTATTGGCATCGATCGGGATGCCCTGCTCCAGCCGCGCAGCGCGGTTGGCCTCTTCCCACTCTCCCGGGACGGCGATCGGCTGTTCGCCGCTCGGAGGCGAAGCTTTCACCCAGCCGATAAAGGCTTCGGCTTCGGCCTGCATTTGCGGGGCGTCGAAGGCCTGCGGATCGAGGATCAGGGTCGTCATGCAGTTGAAGATGGCGTCGCTGCCGGCTTTCAGCGTGGCGTCGTGGGTGGTGCGGCCGCCGGAGAGCGCGCCGCCGAGGATTTCGCACATCGCCGCCAACGCATAGCCTTTGTGCAAGCCGAACGGCAGCAGCGAACCGAACGGCGCTTCGTGCATCACTTTCGGTTCGGTGGTCGGCTGCCCGTGTTCGTCGATCAGATAGCCCGGCGCCACCGACAGCCCTTTGTTATAGGCCACCCGGGTCTTGCCGAAGGCGATACCGCTGGTGGCAAAATCCAACAGCAGCGGCGTGCGGCCCGGCCGCGGGAAAATGGCGCAGAATGGGTTGGTGCCGAAGCGACGATCGCTGCCGCCGAACGGCGCCACCATCGGATCGCCCACCACGTTGACGAAGTGAATCGAAATGAAACCGGCGCGAGCGCACTGCTCCGCCCAATGACCGATACGGCCGATATGGTGCGCGTTGTGCAGCGCCACCGCCGCCAGGCCCAGCTTGCCGGCGCGTTCAATGCCCAGCGCCATCGCTTCGCTGGCCACCACCTGACCGAAACCGCGCGCACCGTCGAGCGTCAGCACCGCGCCGGCGTCGCGCACCACCTCGGCATGCTGATTGAGCTGCAATTGCCCCTGCGCCAACGACGCCATGTAGCTGGGGATCATGCCGACGCCGTGCGAGTCGTGCCCGGCCAGATTGGCCTGCACCAGATGATCGGCCACCAGCTCGGCTTCACGCGCCGTGCTGCCGGCCTGGCGCCAAATCGCCTGAACGAACTGCGCCAAATGCGGGCTGGCGATACGGTATTCGGTGCTCATCATGCGGTCCTTATGCGTGGGGAATAGGCTTCCACACTATGAGCAACGCCTTGTTACGGCAAGCGATTATGCCGATCGCAAGCGTCCCGTTTTAACTATGGTATCCGCACGTTAGCCCAGGCGACGAAAAGAGCGGGCGCCGCTACTTTAGCCACCCGGCACAAGGCTCAGGTTATGGCGCCCCACCAGCCAAAAAAGAAAACCCCCAACAAAATTTCGTTTGCTGGGGGTTAAAGATGCACTAATCAGACCATAACTATGGCTATTCGATACCGTATTTTTTCTCGGCTACGAACTTCGGCTCTTTCCAATTGGGGCCTTTAACTACTTTTCCATTTTGATCTTGAAGCACCCCTTTTTGGAATAATGCATCGTAAGTAGAAGAGAGTTCCCCGCTGGAAATTGCATCAAAGCGATTATAGGTATATAGACGATCCAATTTACGGTAATCAGAGGTCGGCCCCAAAAAAGTTAGCACATCTTCTACACTTTCATTTTTAACGATATCTTTTAAAGGCATTATTTCTTCCCTCCCATAGCATCTTTCAGCTCCTGTTCATATGCGGCTTGTAGGGCCCCATCTGTATAAAGTGCCTGTTCTTTTTCATTTATTCTATAGTCTTCAAGCGTAGCAGTATGTGTATTATTCCATACGGCCTTCTGTTCTTGAACACTGTGCGGAATCTCACCATCTTTTATGCCAAGATTCCTGTACCTTTCCAACTCTCTGATTTCATGAGTATAAAATCGCCTATCAGTGTCAGTTGGTTGTAGCTCCCCTTTCAAGATTTTATCCAAACGGTCAATCATCACTTGGTTTTCCGGAGTCTGTTCAAAACGCCCAGTATGCAGCTTCACCTTATCCACGCCGGCACGGTCGATGCTGGCCCCTTTCCAATCCAGATTCTGAATGGGGCCTCCAGCTTTATTGGTGTTGTATTCACGACCGCTGTATTTGCCCCTGGCGTTGGTTTCACCATAGGGCTTGCTCACCATCACATAGATGGCCTCTACACCAATCTCCGTCGCATCCGGCTGCCACAGGATAAAGTCTTGCAGATCCTGCACCACACCCGCCGGGAAGGTGGTGACCACGATGCTGTCCGCCTGCCTGATGCTGGACCTTGCAGGGCAACCGAGCAACCGGCATTGAATTAACTCTTCACTTCCTTATCACCGTGAAAAAAAGAAAATGCCCAATAGACTCTCGTCTATTGGGCGTAAGGGTCACTTTTGTTAACTATTCTGTCACTATGTAGACGGTTCTTTCTACCGTCCCTAATACTCAGATAAGTTCAAATCTACGAGAGCACCCATTCTAATAATTGTTCAGATAAAATTGAATTTTTCCAGTGCCGTTATAACTGCGGCACGCAATCCGGCATCATCAAGTTCATAGTCAGCACGTTCTGAATCAGGATTGTAAACTTCAGCTATCATAAACAGCTCTTCCCCACAATTCATAACGTCTCTATCCTGATCCTTAACCCCATAGAGCATACGTCTTTCTACACATATTTTTTCGGAGAACTCCAATGCCCCGATCTCTTTACTTAGAAAACTCTTAGCCAGATCAATAATTGCCATCCGATTCATAAATCCCCCGTATCTAAATATATCCTACCGTTATCTGCGTCTGGATTTATCTTCCACCCTGATAAGAAATCGCCGTTTTCTTTTAAAACAACAACGTTCATTGTGTTAGGATTGAAAAACACCTTAGATCCTTTTTCTCGTCTATAAGTCCCTTTCTCTACCGTATCCTTATCATTCAAATGGGCCTCGAGCGCATCGCGATATTGAGTCAGAGTCTCTCTGTTTTTTCTGGTGTCCGCAATACCAAAATCACTCGCGTGCTTGTACTTTTTATCCAGTTGCTGACGCGTAAAACGCCCCGAGTCCAACGGATCACTGACCATCACATAGACAGCTTCAACCCCGGTTTCCAGCGCATCCGGCTGCCACAGGATAAAATCTTGCAGATCCTGCACCACATCCGCCGGGAAGGTGGTGACCACGATGCTGTCCGCCTGCCTGATGCCGGTGCCGGTATGCACTGGTGATTTGGGCCCCGGTGAGCCGTTGCCGGTATGCGCCGGCGCTGCCGGCCCGGTCGGTACCGGGTTGATCAGTATCGTTCTGGCCGGTGCGCCTGCCACCGCCGGCAGCGTGATTTTGTCCAGCCCCGTCAGCTCATCGCGAACGGGACTGAATACCGGAACGCTCGGTGATACACCGCCGACGCCCGTTCTGACGAAGTTGACGCTCTGTCTCCCGTCATCGTCGGTGGTGATAAATCCGCGCACCGGCAAATCGACCGAGGTCATGCCGGGCTGGATGGTCGCCCTGCCCGCCGCCGCCAGGCTCGCCTGGAGGGCAAACAGATTGACATCCCGCCCGGGCACCTGGGCACTCCCGGCTCCGGCCTCTGTCGGGTAGAAGCCGAGGGCAAAAGCCCCCAGCACCGAGCCGGCGGCGACTGCGGTGCCGGCGCGTATACTGCCAACTTCATAAGCCGCCCGCCACGACGCGCTCGCTGCCCAGCCGGCCAGTTCGCTCGTGGTCGTCATCACTCCTTGCCCAACCATCGACGCCTGCAGCATCGCGGGCGCGCGGTTAAGCACCATGGCGCCTGCGGCAGCCAGCGCCGCATTGGCCGCTTTTAGCTTTTCCGGGGAGTAGGCCGGTGCATCCAGAATCCCCGCTTTGGCGAACAACGCTTTTCTTGCGGCTTCCACCTTGCGGGCCTCTTCAGCCTTACGAGCTTCTTCGGCTTTGCGGGCCTCTTCAGCCTTACGAGCTTCTTCTGCCTTGCGGGCTTCTTCTGCTTTCCGCTGTTCCTCAGCGATATCCTTAAGCATCTGTTGCCACTGTTGGTAAGCACGGGTAAGCGAAGGAACTTCTACTGTGGTTTTTCGGTACCCCGTCCGACTGTCCCCTTTCCCCCCACCGTTAATCTCATACTCAATCACAACCTCGGTCATGACTTTATTGTTATCCAACCAATAGCCCGGTGGTATCTTCCCTTGCAGAACCGATGAATAAGCACTAAACGTGATGTTGTTTTCAGCCACCGTATTGGCATCACCATTGTTACCGCTGGACCCACGCTCGTAATCACCGAGTCGGTATCCGGTTTCAACCGTTCCTGAGTAAACCGTCTTTTCATTTACTGTGCCCACGCCGGCAGTAAATGAAAATATTGAATCTCTTTCTATTTGCGGTCGCACTGACTGAAAAGCCATCTCTACGGCGAGAGACTGCTCACGACGCATACCCGAAAGGCTTATACTCAACAGACCGCGCGCATCTACACTGACTAACTCGACTTTCGCCGATGGACTAATGCGCAGAGCCCGCTTTTGCAAATCCGCCAGCATGTTTTTAATCGCCGGATCATTCAACACTGCGGTCATCTGGCGTTGGAAAGCACCCGCCTGAGAGTTGTCGTTGCCACTGTCTCGACCGCCATTGCCATTGGAGCCACCACCGGGTTCGGGAGTATCTCCTTTTTCAGAACTCCAGCCAGTCCCATCCCCTTTTCCGCCGCCATAGTTAAATCCGCCCATATCTTTCTCCTTGTTCGAGGCAGGCGGAGCAAATATTGCATTATTCAGCCGCAATAATTACTCCGTTGAAAATCCCGTCAGTTGGCCGTGACTCAAGCATTTTGAGACGTTGAAATCATGTCTTCCAACGCCGCCACCCGCGATTCCAACCCTTCTCGGGCCGCTCGCTCTTCCTTCAGCGCCTCGACCAACAGCGCCACCACGCCGTTGATATTGATGCCCCGGGCATCCTTCAGTACGCTGCCGTCGTTGAGCTTCAATTCGGTTTGGGTGACCGACTGCGGCAATACGCTCTCCACTTCCTGAGCGATCACCCCGGCCTCCGGCACGCCCTGTTTGAGGTAGGTATAGCCGCCAATATTGGCCAGCTTGTCCAATGCACCGGCAATTTGGGTGATGTCCGTTTTCATGCGAGCATCGGAGCTGCTGTGCCAGGAACCATTGGTGTACGCGTGGCCGTCGTTGCGGAATTCATACCAACCATCAGCACCACCGTTGGCCACGTGAAGCGACAAGATGTGATGCTTGCCAACACGTTCATAATGATAAAGATCGGCAAACAAATCGCCGTTCCCTTGTATATGCAGCCCGCGAGTGATCCGTTCAGTCTTATTGTTGACATCTTGATTTCCAGCAGCCCAAATCCAGCCATTCGCATTGCGCTTAACCAGCTGCCCAACGGAAAGCTCAGCGTTAGACCTGACCTGAAGTTCATTCCACTGCCCTTGCCAATCGCGATAAGAGAGCAAACCGTAATCTTCTTTACCGGCGACAACTCGCGATGCCATCATCATGGTGCTGGTTGTGCTGCCACTGGTAAGATCGGTGTATACCGGTGGCGCAACATAGGTTTGCCCATTAATGAGAGGAACTGGGGCGGTGTTGACAGCCCGAATTCCCGCGTTATGCGATACCGTTGCGCCACCAGAGATATCCACACCGTTTTGCATCGCAACCCGGCCAGACGCCAAATTGAATGAGAACGGGCGCAGGGTGTTCCACTGCCCGTTTTGCGCCTGGCCGCCCGGCGTCGTCAGCGCATAAAAATCGCGTCCATCATTACGCAGCATCACGCCGGTATTGCCATTTGCCAGCCGAAAACCGTTGGCCGATTTGGAGACGATTTCACCGTCGCTGACCACGCGCTGGCGCAGCGTAGACAGCGATTTCAGTTCCGCGATATCGTCGTTAACGCCGTTAATCACCTGAGCATTTTTCTTTTCTTCTGCCATGATTGTTACCCTCTTACGTCCTGTTTGATGGCGGTTAACAGCGCTCATTCCCCCAGCATTCCCTGGCCACTGGGCTCACCGCACCGAAGCTGTAAAACCGGTTAAGCACACAGCAATGCTGTATACATAACCAGCACCTTATCTCGAAGGATAATGGGATTCCCTCACTGCGGATTGTGTGGTGAACGAAACAACCATGAGACTGGGAGCCATAAAGAGAGCAGAAGAAGAGAACGGCGGGCACGCTGAGCCCGCCGGGCGTATCAGAAAAGGGAATGCGGGCCGGCGCAAGCCGGCCGGGGAACGAAGGTGTTTACCGAGCCCGCTCGGCGGCCAGCGCCGCGATGCGCATGATCACCGCCACCGCTTGCTCCATGCCTTCCAGGGTCACGAATTCGTGCTTGCCGTGGTAGTTGTAGCCGCCGGTGAACAGGTTCGGGCACGGCAGGCCGCGGAACGACAGCTGCGCGCCGTCGGTGCCGCCGCGGATCGGCTTCATCACCGGTTCGATGTCGCAGTCGCGCATCGCCTGCTGCGCCAGCGCGATCACATGCGGGTGCTCCGCCACCTGTTCGCGCATGTTGTAATAGCTGTCTTCGATGCTCACTTCGATATAGCAATCGCGCGGCAAGCCTTTGCCGACCTCGCGGGCGATGTCCACCATCTTGCGCTTGCGCGCTTCAAACCCCTCGCGCTCGAAGTCACGCAGGATATAGTGCATTTCGGCGCGCTCTACGCTGCCCTTGATGCTGCTGAGGTGATAAAAGCCCTGGTAGCCTTCGGTGGTCTCCGGCGCTTCGTCCGCCGGCAGCGCCTGATGAATGCGGGTGGCCAGCGACAGCGCGTTGACCATCACGCCCTTGGCGCTGCCGGGGTGCACGCTGTTGCCGAGGATTTTGATCGTCACCGAGGCGGCGTTGAAGTTCTCGCACTCGAGCTCGCCGACGCCGCCGCCGTCCACGGTGTAAGCCCATTCGGCATTGAAGGCCGCCACGTCGAACAGCTGAGCCCCCTTGCCCACCTCCTCGTCCGGGGTGAAGGCCACGCGGATATCGCCGTGCGGGATTTTGCGCGCGCGCAGGCGCACCATGGCGGTGAGGATCTCGGCGATGCCGGCCTTGTCGTCGGCGCCCAGCAGCGTTTTGCCGTCGGTAGTGATCAGGGTCTGTCCCAGCATCTGGTGCAGGATCGGGAACATCACCGGCGACAGCACTTCATCGCCGATGCCGAGCGCGATGTCGCCGCCGCGATAGTTCTCGACGATCTGCGGATTGACGTGTTTGCCGCTGAAATCCGGCGAGGTATCCAGATGGGCGATAAAACCGACCGCCGGCACCGGCCAGGCGACGTTGCCCGGCCAGGTGCCCATCACGCAGCCGTGTTCGCTGAGCGACACCCGCTCGAAGCCGAGCGCGATCATTTCCTGCTGCAACGCACGCGCCAGCTTCAACTGCCCGTCAGTGCTCGGCACATGCTTTACGTTCGCTTTGGACTGGGTGTCGAAAGAGACGTAGTTGAAAAAGCGGTCAAGTAATTTGTCCATGGTAGCGGCCCCTCAGAATATCGCGTTTCATTATGCGGAACCGATCAGGATCAAATATTGCGTCAGGTCATTTTTAACCAGAATTCGCCAATATCATTAATCTTTGTGATGATTTCTGAGGGAAATAACACTGTCATCACAGGGTCATTTGTCGCTATCATGATGAAAAACGTGGCATCTGGGCCGGATCGGCTTTCAATTCCGGCATTCAGCGTCTATCATGCGCGCTCGAAAAATTTCCATTGGCGCAACTGGTTTGAGCTTCATTTGATCAGCGGGCATTCCGCAAGCTCCGGCAGTCTTTTCCAGTTGCGGTTCTATCTGCATTAGCCCACGGGATAGAGTAATACGATAAATGACTGAGACATCCTCTCTGACCCCCCTTGTTGAACTGCATGCCCTGAGCAAAGCGTTCGATGGCAAAACCATCATTGCCGATCTTGAACTGGCGATTAACCACGGCGAATTCCTCACCATTCTCGGCCCCTCCGGCTGTGGCAAAACCACGGTGCTGCGCCTGATCGCCGGTCTGGAAGACGCCGATCGGGGCCGCATCGTGCTCGACGGCCAGGACATCACCGCCATTCCGGCCGAACACCGCCACGTCAACACCGTGTTTCAGAGCTATGCCCTGTTTCCGCACATGTCGGTGTTCGACAACGTCGCCTTTGGCCTGCGCATGCAAAAGGTGCCGGCGGCAGAACTGACGCCGCGCGTCGAAGAGGCGCTGCGCATGGTGCAGCTGGATGCGTTCGCCCAGCGGCGCCCGGGCCAGCTCTCCGGCGGCCAACAGCAGCGCGTGGCCATCGCCCGCGCAGTGGTCAACAAGCCGAAGGTGCTGCTGCTGGACGAATCGCTGTCGGCGCTGGACTACAAGCTGCGCAAACAGATGCAGAACGAGCTGAAGGCGCTGCAGCGCAAGCTGGGCATCACCTTCGTGTTCGTCACCCACGATCAGGAAGAAGCGCTGACCATGTCGGATCGCATCGTGGTGATGCGTGAAGGCCGCATCGAGCAAGACGGCACGCCGCGTGAGATCTACGAAGAGCCGAAGAACCTGTTCGTCGCCAGCTTTATCGGCGAGATCAACATCTTCGACGCGGTGGTCTTGCAGCGCCTCGATGCGCAGCGGGTGCGCGCCAACGTCGAAGGCCGCGAGTGCGACATCTATGCCGATCTGCCGGTAGAGCCGGGCCAAAAGCTGAAGGTGCTGCTGCGCCCGGAGGATCTGCGGGTAGAAGAAGTGAACGACAGCGCGCAGCACGACGGGCTGATCGGCTACGTGCGCGAACGCAACTACAAAGGCATGACGCTGGAGTCGGTGGTTGAGCTGGAGAGCGGTAAAACGGTGATGGTCAGCGAGTTCTTCAATGAAGACGATCCGGACGTCGACCACTCGCTCAACCAGAAGATGGCGGTGACCTGGGTTGAAAGCTGGGAGGTGGTGCTGGCCGATGAAGAAATCGCGTAAAGTCTTCCAGAATGTGGTGATCGTCGGCGTCGTCGCCTGGCTGCTGCTGTTCGTGTTCATGCCGAACCTGATGATCATCGCCACCAGCTTCCTGACCCGTGACGACGCCAACCTGGTGCAGATGGTGTTCACGCTGGATAACTATCGGCGCTTGTTCGATCCGTTGTACGCCCAGGTGCTGCTGCACTCGCTGAACATGGCGCTGATCGCCACCCTGTGCTGCCTGGTGATTGGCTATCCGTTCGCCTTTATTCTGGCGCGGTTGCCGCAGAAGGTGCGGCCGCTGCTGCTGTTTCTGCTGATCGTGCCCTTCTGGACCAACTCGCTGATCCGCATCTACGGCCTGAAGCTGTTTCTCAGCACCCGCGGCTATCTCAACGACGCGCTGCTGTGGATCGGCATCATCGACAAGCCGCTGCGCATCATGTACACCTCGGAAGCGGTGATCCTCGGCCTGGTGTATATTCTGCTGCCGTTTATGGTGATGCCGCTCTACTCCAGCATCGAAAAACTCGATAAGTCCTGCCTGGAGGCGGCGCGCGATCTCGGCGCCAGCAAGCTGCAGACCTTTATCCGCATCATCGTGCCGCTGACCATGCCGGGCATTATCGCCGGCTGCCTGCTGGTGGTGCTGCCGGCGATGGGGCTGTTCTTCGTCGCCGATCTGATGGGTGGCGCCAAGAATCTGCTGATCGGCAACGTGATTAAAAGCCAGTTCCTCAATATCCGCGACTGGCCGTTCGGCGCGGCTACCAGCATCTGCCTGACGCTGGTGATGGGGCTGTTGCTGCTGGTCTATTACCGGGCCGCCCGCCTGCTGAACAAGAAGGAGGATCTGGCATGATCGGACGTCTGCTGCGCGGCGGCTTTATGACGCTGGTGTACGCCTACCTGTATATCCCGATCGTCATCCTGATCGTCAACTCCTTCAACGCTTCGCGCTTCGGCATCAGTTGGCAAGGAGCCACCACCAAGTGGTACAGCACGCTGCTGAATAACGACAGCCTGCTGCAGGCCGCCGGCCACTCGCTGACCATGGCGGTGCTCTCCGCCACCTTCGCCACGCTGATCGGCTCGCTGACCGCGGTGGCGCTGTACCGTTACCGCTTCCGCGGCAAGCCGTTCGTTGGCGGCATGCTGTTCGTGGTGATGATGTCGCCGGACATCGTGATGGCCATCTCGTTGCTGGTGCTGTTCATGCTGCTCGGCATTTCGCTCGGCTTCTGGTCGCTGCTGTTCTCGCACATCACCTTTTGCCTGCCGTTCGTGGTGGTGACCGTCTACGCGCGCCTGAAAGGGTTCGACGTGAAGATGCTGGAGGCCGCGCGCGATCTCGGCGCAAGCGAGTTCACCATTCTGCGCAAGATCATCCTGCCGCTGGCGATGCCGGCGGTGGCGGCCGGCTGGCTGCTGAGCTTCACCCTGTCGATGGACGACGTGGTCGTCTCCTCCTTCGTCACCGGGCCGAGCTACGAAATCTTGCCGCTGAAGATCTATTCGATGGTGAAAGTCGGCGTCTCGCCGGAGGTCAACGCGCTGGCCACCATTTTGCTGCTGCTGTCGCTGGTGCTGGTGATCGCCAGCCAGTGGGTGATGCGCGATCGCTCGCCCAAGGCCGAGTAATCCTTACCGCCGGGCGCGGCAGCGCCCGCCTCTTTCATTCGCCGCAGTGATATGACTGCGGCCGTTTTTGATCGGCCAGGCTCGGTTAACCCGCTGATTTGCCGCTGGGATAACCGCCTTTACCCACCCCGCCCCGGCCCCTATAATGGCCCCTTTCTGGGGTATGGCGCGGCCGCCAAACGGTTTGCCCATACGGGTTCGGCTCATTACTGCTGAAGGATACGCTGCATGAAAAAGTGGTCACATCTGCTCGCAGCCGGGATGATGGCGCTGAGTTTCTGCTCTGCAAACGCCTCTGACGGCAAAACGCTGTATTTCTATAACTGGACTGAATACGTCCCGCCGGGGCTGCTGGAGCAGTTCACCAAGGAAACCGGCATCAAGGTGATCTATTCCACCTATGAATCCAACGAAAGCATGTACGCCAAGCTGAAGACCTATAAAGACGGCGCGTACGATCTGGTGGTGCCTTCCACCTACTTCATCGCCAAGATGAGCAAGGAAGGCATGCTGCAAAAAATCGACAAGAGCAAGCTCAGCCACTTCAAGGATCTCGATCCTGCCTTGCTGAACAAGCCGTTCGATCCTAACAACGACTATTCCATCCCCTATATCTGGGGCGCCACCGCCATCGGCGTTAACAGCGATGCGCAGGAGCCCTCTACCGTCACGTCCTGGGCCGATCTGTGGCAGCCGCAGTACAAAGGCCGCCTGCTGCTGACCGACGACGCGCGCGAAGTGTTCCAGATGGCGCTGCTCAAGCTGGGCTATTCCGGCAACACCACCGACCCGAAAGAGATCGAAGCCGCTTACCACGAACTGCAGAAATTGATGCCGAACGTGCTGGCCTTCAACTCCGACAACCCGGGCAACCCGTTTATGGAAGGGGAAGTCAACGTCGGGATGGTGTGGAACGGTTCGGCCTTCGTGGCGCGCCAGGCCGGCACGCCGCTGGAGATCGTCTGGCCGAAGGAAGGCGGTATCTTCTGGATGGACAGCCTGGCCATTCCGGCCAATGCGCGCAACGTCGAGGGGGCGCTGAAGCTGATCGACTTCCTGTTGCGGCCGGAAATCGCGGTGCAGGTGGCGGAAACCATCGGTTACCCGACGCCGAACCTGGCGGCGAAGAAGCTGCTGTCGCCGGAGATCGCCAACGACAAGTCACTCTACCCGGATAAGGCGGTGATTGAGCACGGCGAGTGGCAAAACGACGTCGGCGACGCCAGCACGCTGTACGAAAGCTACTTCCAAAAGCTGAAAGCCGGGCGCTAACACGCCCCGCCATCCCATCAGGGCGCGCAGTGCGCCCTGATGCCTTTCTCAGGGCCTGTCGGCCCGCGCCACCTTGCCCACCAGGAACTTGTGCACAAAACGCGGCACCACTTCGCTGGCCAGGCCGTAGTGTTTCTCGTCGAACTGGCTCTCCACCTGACTCGGCTCCAGATTCAGCTCCATGGCGTAGGCGCCGCCCAGCCGCGCCTCATGCACGAAGCCGGCCGCCGGATAGACGTGGCCGGAGGTGCCGATGGCGACGAAGAAATCGGCCTTGCTCAGCGCCTGATAAATATCGTCCATGCCCAGCGGCATCTCGCCGAACCACACTACGTGCGGCCGCAGCGGCGCCGGGAACTGGCAGCAGTGGCAACGATCGTCAACGCTGAGATCGCCAGGCCATTCGAACACCTGGCCCGACTGGGTGCAGCGCACCTTCAGCAATTCGCCGTGCATGTGCAGCACTCGCTTGCTGCCGGCGCGCTCATGCAGGTTATCGATGTTTTGCGTGACCAGCAGGAAGTTGTCCCCCAGCCACTCTTCCAGATCCGCCAGCGCGCGGTGTGCGGCGTTCGGGGCGATCTCTTCCGTCTGCAGCTGGCGGCGGCGTTCGTTGTAAAACGCCTGCACCAGCGCCGGATCGCGCTGAAAACCTTCCGGCGTGGCGACGTCCTCCACCCGGTGCTCTTCCCACAGCCCATCCGCGGCGCGGAAGGTGCGAATGCCCGACTCGGCCGAAATGCCGGCACCGGTCAACACCACCACAAACGGCTTTTTCAGCTCGGCCGCCGCCATGGTGTCACGGTGAAAAATGCGTGAACGAAAGCGCTGATGCAGCACATGCTTACTCTTGCGAAACTGACACAGCCGATGGCGAGTGTGCATTAACTCTCTCCTTACTTTTCCCTGTTTACCAAATTGAGGAACGCTGCGCCGCGCACGCCGCCGGCGTCGCCATAGCGCGCCTTCTCGATGCGCGGCAGCCGGGCCACCCGCAGCAGGTGCGCCGGCAGCCGCTGCGGCAACGCCTGGTAAATGGCGTCGAAGTTCGACAGCCCGCCGCCGATCACCACCAGGTGCGGATCCAGCACCGTCAGCAGGTTGCCCAGGCAGATCGCCAGCACGTCCATAAAGCGGTCGACGTGAGCCACCGCCTGCGGCTCACCCGCCTGATAATGCGCAATGATCTCGGTGGCAGGCAAGTGCCGGCCATAGAAATGGGCGTACATCCATTCGAAACCGCGGCCCGATATGTAATTTTCAATGCAACCCTGATGGCCGCACCCGCAGGCAACGCGAGGCACATCACGCCCCAAGACCTCGAGCGCGTCCACCGGCAGGCGCAAATGGCCGAACTCGCCGGCAATATAGTTACGCCCTGGCACCGTCTTGCCGTCGACGATCAGCCCACCGCCTACGCCGGTGCCGAGGATGATGCCCAGCACCGTCGGGTAGCGGCGAAACTCGTCGTCCCAGGCCTCCGACAGCGCAAAGCAGTTGGCGTCGTTATCGACCCGCACCTCGCGCCCGATCAGCGCCGCCAGATCGCGCGGCAGCGGCCGCCCCATCGCCGCCGGCACGTTGGCGGTAAACAGCGTGCCGTCATCGTCGTTGGGCAGGCCCGGGATGCCGATGCCGACGCTGCCGCGCCGGCCACAAAACGCATCCGCCTCAAGGGTCAGATCGCACAGCGTGGCCAGCAGCTGCCGGTAGTCTTCACGCGGCGTCGGCACCCGCTTTTGCCAAATGCGTTGCAGGTGGTCGTCGAACACCCCCAGCTCAATCTTGGTGCCGCCCATATCGAAACCGTAGTACATAACCCATCCCCAGGCTAAAAAAACGGGGCGGCATCGCTGCCTCCCCGTGGGTTTTATTGTCCGCTCAGCACCCGCGCCGGATCGATGCGGCTGGCGCGCCTGGCCGGATACCAACTGGCCAACAGGCTCAGCACGATAGCGGTCGCCAGCACGATCAGCACGTCCAGCCAGTGCAGCTCGGAAGGCAGGAAGTCGATGAAGTAGATATCGCCCGACAGGAAGGAGTGGCCGACCAGTTTCTCGATGCCCCGGATGATGTTGGTCAGCTGCAGCGAGGCGATCACCCCAATCACTACGCCGCTCAGGCTGCCCAGCAGCCCGGCCAGCAGCCCGTACCAGATGAAGATGGCGCGGATAAAGCCGTCTTTGGCGCCCAGGGTGCGGAGCACCGCGATGTCGGCGCTTTTGTCTTTCACCGCCATCACCAGCGTGGACACGATGTTGAAGCAGGCCACGCCGATCACCAGCACCATCGCCAGGTACATAATGGCGCGGATCATCTGGATATCGCGATACATGTAGCCGTACTTGCCGATCCAGCTTTTGATGTAGATATAAGAATTAGTCACTTCGCCGGCGTCGCGCACCAGTTTATTGGCGGCGAACACGTCGTTCATCTTGAGGGCGATGCCCGTGACGCTGTCACCCATATCGAGATACTGCTGCGCATCGGCCAGCGGCACCAGCGCCAGGCTGTGATCGAGCTGGCCGCTGAGCTGCAAAATGCCGGTCACGTGCAGACGGATGCGCTTCGGCTGCAGCAGCTTCATTTCCGGGTCGCTGTTGGGGATCATCACCGTCACATAGGCGCCCTGCTTGACGCCCAGCGCGTCGGCCACGCCCTTGCCGAGGATCACCTGCTGCTCGCCGGGCTTGAAGTTGGCCCAGGCGTCGCCCTGCACATACTGCGGCAGCGCGCTCAGTCGGCTCTCCTGCTGCGGATCAACGCCTTTGACTTCCACCGCGCGCAGCTGCGCGCCGTTCTCCATCAGGCCGGTAAAGTTGATGTACGGCGCGGCGGCCACAATGCCCGGCACCTTTTCCACCCGCTGCAGAATCGACGGCCAGCCGCTGAACGGCTGATTGACCGGCTCGAGTTCGCCGTGCGGCACCACCGCCAGAATGCGGTTCTTCAGCTCGCGCTCAAAACCGTTCATCGCGCTCAGGCCGACGATCAGCACCGCCACCCCTAGCGCAATGCCGATGGTGGAGATGACCGAGATCAGCGACACCATGCCGCCGCGTTTACGGCCGCGGCTGAAACGCAGGGCCGTCAGGAAGGACAGTGAGGCTCCCGCCATTACTCGGCCCCCATCAGGGTCAGCTGCGCCTGCAGGTGGCCGTCGGCCATTTCCAGCTGGCGGCTCAGGCGCTTGGCCAGCTGCAGATCGTGCGTCACCACCAGAAAAGCGGTGCCCTGACGCACGTTCAGCTCGCCCAGCAGATCGAAGATGCTGTCTGCGGTGCGTTTGTCCAGGTTACCGGTCGGTTCGTCCGCCAGCACCAGCGCCGGGTTGTTGACCAGCGCGCGCGCGATCGCCACGCGCTGACGCTCGCCGCCAGAGAGCTCGGACGGGCGGTGCTTGCTGCGTTTTTCCAGCCCGACCGCCGCCAGCATCTCCCGCGCCTTCTCCTGCGCCTGCGCCGGCTTGGCGCCGCCGATCAGCAGCGGCATGGCGGCGTTTTCCAGCGCGGTGAAGTCCGGCAGCAGATGGTGAAACTGATAGATGAAGCCCAGCTGGCGGTTGCGCAGCTCGGCCTTGGCCGCCGAAGACATGGCGTTCAGCGATTCGCCCTTGAAGATCACCTCGCCGGAGGTCGGTGAGTCCAACCCGCCCAGCAGGTGCAACAGGGTACTCTTGCCGGAACCCGAGCTGCCGACGATCGCCATCATCTCGCCCTGCTGCATGGCAAAGCTGACATTGCGCAGCACGTCGGTGTGCAGATTGCCTTCCTGATAGGTCTTGCACAGGTTGTCACACTGCAGCAAAAGATGGTTACTCATAACGTAAAGCCTCAGCGGGTTGTACGGCGGCAGCGCGCCATGAAGGATAAAGCGTGGACAACAAGGAAACCGCCATCGCCACCACGGCGATGATCGTCACCTGCAGCGGATCGACCGCCACCGGCAGCGAAGCGCCGTCGATCAAGGCGCCGAGGATCGGCATCAGGTTATTCAGGTTGGTGGCCAGCAGCACGCCGAGCAGCGTGCCGAGCAGCGAACCGATGATACCGGCGCTGGCGCCCTGCACCATAAACACCGACATGATCTGGCGGCGAGTCAACCCCTGGGTCTGCAGAATGGCGACCTCGCCCTGCTTTTCCATCACCAGCAGGCCGAGCGACGTAATGATGTTAAACGCCGCCACCGCCACGATCAGGCTGAGCAGCAGCCCCATCATGTTTTTCTCCATGCGCACCGCCTGGAACAGCTCGCCCTTGCGATCGCGCCAGTCTTTCCAGACCGTGCCCGCCGGCAGCGCCTGTTGGCTGAGGGTATCGACCGCCAGCGGCTGCTGCAGGAACAGGCGCCAGCCGGTGATGTTGCCCGCCGGGTAGCGCATCAGGCGCGAAGCGTCCTGTTGGTTGACCAGCAGCTGATAGCCGTCCACCTCGCTGTTGGCGTGGAAGGTGCCGATAAGGGTGAACAGGCGCTGGCTGGGTATGCGGCCCATCGGTGTGAACTGGCTGGCGCTCGGCACCATCACGCGCAGCGAATCGCCGCGCTTGACGCCGAGTTGCCCCGCCAGCTGTTCGCCGATGATGATGTTGTATTGACCCGGCTGCAGCTGTTGCTGCTTGACGTTGACCAGATACGGGGTCAGCGGATCGGCTTCGTCGGGATTGACGCCGAGCATCACCCCGACCGCCACGCTGCGGGCGCTTTGCAGCACCACGTCACCGGTGGTCAGCGGTGCGACGCGCGTGACGCCCTGCAGCTTCTGCACCTCGGAGGCCGGCAGCTGCTGCGGGTTGACCGATCCTTGCGGACTGGTAACCAACGCCTGCGGCATCAGGCCGAGGATGTTGTTCTCCAGATCCTTTTCGAAACCGTTCATCACCGACAGCACGGTGACCAACGCCATCACCCCCAGCGTAATGCCGATGGTGGAAAGCCAGGAAACAAACCGCCCGAAGCGGTCTGAGGCTCGCCCGCGCATGTAGCGCAGGCCAATGAATAACGCGACAGGTTGATACATGAAATCCGTTTGATAGCCGTGGCTTAAGCAAAGTGATCATGGATAATAAAGGCTCTCCCTCGTTTAGGGAACACCCGGCGGCCTTTTATTGCGCCGGGCGGCCCCTCATCCGGCGTCTCGCTTGAGCAGGTTATAGACCGACACCCGCGAGATGCCGAGCGCTTCGGCCACCATGGTGGCCGCGCCGCGCAGTTGCAAATACCCTTGCTGCTTCAGCTGTTGCACCACCTGAAACCGCTGTTCGGAAGACAAAGCGCGCGGCTGGGTGGCATGCGACGCGGCGAACGCGTTGATCGCCGCGGCGATGTCCGACAGCGAGCGTGCACTCTCCGCCGCCTGCGGCGCGGCGCTTTGCACCACCGCCGTCAGCTGCTGCAGGATAGCGGTGACGCTGTTGAAGATAGACACATCCAGATTGAGGCAAATCGCCGCCACAAAGCGGCCCTGGCTATTGCGCAGGCCGATCGAGGTGCTCTTGGCCGGGCGCCCGTCCGGAAACACGCTGGCGTAGTTCTGCACCACGTCTGGAAACTCCGGCGACGCGATGCGCTCCAGCCCCATTTCCGTCGCGGCGTCGCCGATGCGGCGGTTGGACAGATTGTTGGCGATGGCGACAATGGCGCGATCGGGCTGGGTCAGATCGTGCAGCACCACTTCGCAACCGGGCGCGAACATCACGCCCAACGCCTGAACAATTTTTTCCGCTTCGCGCAACAACAGCGCATTTTCCTGCCTGAGATCGCTCATTGAGTTAACCATTTGACAATAACTTTACAAAGAGTAAATTAAAAATCCACACCAAGCAATGCATCGTCCATCACTTACCTGTGCGAGGTCGCCATGAGTTCAGTCCCACGCTGCATCACCGCCGCCGATATTGCCACCGCCGCCGACGTTATCGCCGGGCATGCCCTGCGCACGCCGGTCATGACTTCGCGCCAGGCCGACCAGATCGCCGGCGCGCAGCTGTTCTTCAAGTGCGAGAATTTTCAGCGCATCGGCGCCTTCAAATTTCGCGGCGCCTATAACGCCATCGCGCAACTCAGCGCAGAGCAGCGTCGGGCCGGGGTAATCGCCTTTTCATCCGGCAACCACGCACAGGCGATGGCGCTGGCGGCGCGCGAATTGGGCGTTAGCGCCACCATCGTAATGCCCCATGACGCCCCTGCGGCCAAGCTGGCGGCGACGCGCGGCTACGGCGCCAACGTGGTCATCTATCAGCGCCACAGCGAAGATCGTGAAGAAATCACCCGACGCCTGGCCGCAGAGCGGGGCCTGACGCTGGTGCCACCGTACGATTATCCGCAGGTGATCGCCGGCCAGGGCACCGCCGCCAAGGAGCTGTTTGAAGAGACCGGGCCATTGGATCTGCTGTTGGTGTGCACCGGCGGCGGCGGCCTGCTGGCCGGCAGCGCGGTAGCGGCGCATCACTGGTCGCCGGGCTGCCGCGTGTTCGGCGTCGAGCCCGAAGCCGGCAACGACGTTCAGCAAGCCTTTCAGCGCGGTGAACCGGTGCACATCCCGGTGCCGAAAACCATTGCCGACGGCGCGCAGACCCAACAGGTCGGGCGGCTGACCTTCCCGATCATTCAAGAATATGTCGAAGGCATTCTGACGGTCAGCGACGCCCAGCTGTGTCGGCAAATGCGCTTCTTTATGGAGCGGATGAAAATGGTGGTTGAGCCGACCGGCTGCCTGGCGGCCGCGGCGGCGATGAACGGCCTGCTCGATCTGCACGGTAAAAAGGTCGGCGTTATCGTCAGCGGCGGCAACCTTGACGTCGACAAGATTGCGCACTATCTCGCCCTGGCCGGCGAAAATTAACGCGGCGCATCGGTTAAATAACAGGCGGAACATCAGGGTATAGCGCTTTTTGCTGTGTCAGTTTGGCGGCCGCTGGGCTACTATAAACAGCATAAAGGCGCTGGGTTATCCGTGCCGGAACGCCCTCTAACACATTGATTAAAGATACCTGAATGAGCACTTCCGATAGCCGTAACCGTTCCCCATCCCCCCGTTATTCTCTGCCCGATCGCGCGGGCGATCTGCGCCAGCTGGGGCAACTGACCGGCGCGGCCTGCGCCGTGGAATGCGCCGAGATCGTCGAACGCCACAATGGCCCGGTGATGCTGATCGCGCCGGACATGCAAAACGCCCTGCGGCTGCGCGACGAGATCCAGCAGTTCACCGACCAGATGGTGACCACGCTGTCCGACTGGGAAACCCTGCCGTACGACAGCTTCTCGCCGCATCAGGAAATCATCTCGGATCGTTTGTCGAGCCTGTATCACCTGCCGACCATGGCGCGCGGCGTGATTATTCTGCCGGTCAACACCCTGATGCAGCGCGTCTGCCCGCACGAGTTCCTGCACGGCCACGCGCTGGTGATGAAGAAAGGCCAGCGCCTGTCGCGCGACAAGCTGCGCGCGCAGCTGGAACAGGCCGGTTACCGCAGCGTCGATCAGGTGATGGAGCACGGCGAATTCGCCACCCGCGGCGCGTTGCTCGATCTTTACCCGATGGGCAGCGATGAGCCTTACCGCATCGACTTCTTCGATGACGAAATCGACAGCCTGCGCATCTTCGACGTCGATACCCAGCGCACGTTGAGCGAAGTCGAGGCCATCAATCTGTTGCCGGCCCACGAGTTCCCCACCGACAAAAACGCCATCGAGCTGTTTCGCAGCCAGTGGCGCGAGCAGTTTGAGGTGCGCCGCGACGCCGAGCACATCTATCAGCAGGTCAGCAAAAGCGCCTGGCCGGCCGGCATCGAATACTGGCAGCCGCTGTTCTTCAGCCAGCCGCTGCCGTCGCTGTTCAGCTACCTGCCGGCCAATACGCTGATCGTCAACACCGGCGATCTGGAGGGCGCCGCCGAGCGCTTCTGGCAGGACGTCAACCAGCGTTACGAAAGCCGCCGCGTCGATCCGATGCGCCCGCTGCTGGCGCCGGATACGCTGTGGCTGCGCGTCGATGCGCTGTTCGGCGAGCTGAAGGCCTGGCCGCGCATCGCGCTGAAAACCGATGAGCTGCCGGCCAAGGCCGGCAATACCAATCTGGACTACCATGCCCTGCCCGATCTGGCGGTGCAGGCGCAGCATAAATCCCCGCTGGATAACCTACGGCGCTTTATCGAAGGCTTCGACGGCAGCGTGATTTTCTCCGTCGAGAGCGAGGGGCGGCGTGAAACGCTGCAGGATCTGCTCGGCCGCATCAAGCTGGCGCCGGCGCTGATTCAGCGCCTCGATCAGGCGGAAACGGCGGGCCGTTACATGATGGTCGGCGCCGCCGAACACGGCTTCCTCGACGGCCTGCGTCAGCGGGCGCTGATCTGCGAAAGCGATCTGCTCGGCGAGCGCGTCAGCCGCCGCCGGCAGGACAACCGGCGCACCATCAATACCGATACCCTGATCCGCAACCTGGCGGAGCTGCATCCCGGCCAGCCGGTGGTGCATCTGGAGCACGGCGTCGGCCGCTACGTCGGCCTGACCACGCTGGAGGCCGGCGGCATCAAGGCCGAGTACCTGATCCTCTCCTACGCCGGTGAGGACAAGCTGTACGTGCCGGTTTCTTCGCTGCATCTGATCAGCCGCTACGCCGGCGGCGCGGACGAAAACGCCCCGCTGCACAAGCTGGGCGGCGACGCCTGGACGCGCGCGCGGCAGAAAGCGGCCGAGCGCGTGCGCGACGTGGCGGCGGAGCTGCTGGATATCTACGCCCAGCGCGCCGCCAAGGCCGGTTTCGCCTTTAAACACAATCGCGAACAGTACCAGCTGTTCTGCCAGAGCTTCCCGTTCGAAACCACGCCGGATCAGGAACAGGCGATCAACGCGGTGCTGAGCGACATGTGCCAGCCGCTGGCGATGGACCGCCTGGTGTGCGGCGACGTCGGCTTCGGCAAAACCGAAGTGGCGATGCGCGCCGCCTTCCTGGCGGTGGAAAACGGCAAGCAGGTGGCGGTGCTGGTGCCGACCACCCTGCTGGCGCAGCAGCACTTCGACAACTTCCGCGATCGCTTTGCCACCTGGCCGATCCGCATCGAAATGATGTCGCGCTTCCGCAGCGCCAAAGAGCAGCAGCAGGTGCTGGACGACGCGGCCGAAGGCAAAGTGGACATCATCATCGGCACCCACAAGCTGTTGCAGAGCGATCTACGCTGGAAAGACCTGGGGCTGCTGATCGTCGATGAAGAACACCGCTTCGGCGTGCGCCATAAAGAACGCATCAAGGCGATGCGCGCCGACGTCGATATCCTGACGCTGACCGCCACGCCGATCCCGCGTACCCTGAACATGGCGATGAGCGGCATGCGCGATCTGTCGATCATCGCCACCCCGCCCGCGCGCCGGCTGGCGGTGAAAACCTTCGTGCGCGAATACGACAGCCTGGTGGTGCGCGAGGCGATCCTGCGCGAAGTGCTGCGCGGCGGCCAGGTTTACTACCTCTACAACGATGTGGAAAACATCGAGAAAGCGGCGCAGCGCCTGGCGGAACTGGTGCCGGAAGCGCGCATCGCCATCGGCCACGGCCAGATGCGCGAACGCGATCTGGAACGGGTGATGAACGATTTCCACCACCAGCGCTTCAACGTGCTGGTGTGCACCACCATCATCGAGACCGGCATCGATATCCCCAGCGCCAACACCATCATCATCGAGCGGGCCGATCGCTTCGGCCTGGCGCAGCTGCACCAACTGCGCGGCCGCGTCGGGCGTTCGCACCACCAGGCTTACGCCTATCTGCTGACGCCGAACCCGAAAGCCATGGGCACCGACGCCCATAAACGGCTCGAAGCCATCGCATCGCTGGAAGATCTCGGCGCCGGTTTCGCGCTGGCAACCCACGATCTGGAGATCCGCGGCGCCGGCGAACTGCTGGGCGAAGACCAGAGCGGCCAGATGACCACCGTCGGTTTCTCGCTCTACATGGAGCTGTTGGAAAGCGCCGTCGATGCGTTGAAAAACGGCCGCGAACCGTCGCTGGAAGATCTCACCAGCAGCCAGACCGAGGTGGAACTGCGCATGCCGGCGCTGCTGCCGGAAGATTTCATTCCCGACGTCAATACCCGTCTGTCGCTGTACAAGCGTATCGCCAGCGCGAAGAGCGACGGCGAGCTGGATGAGCTGAAAGTCGAGCTGATCGACCGCTTCGGCCAGTTGCCAGACGCGGCGCGCAACCTGTTGCAGTGCGCGGCGCTGCGCCTGCATGCGCAAAAGCTGGGCATCAAACGCATCGAGAGCAACGAGCGCGGCGGCTTTATCGAATTCGGCGACAACAACCGCGTCGACCCGGGTTATCTGATCGGGCTGTTGCAAGGCAATCCGCAGGTTTACCGCCTGGACGGCCCGAGCAAGCTGAAGTTCACGCTCGATTTGGCCGACCGCCAGAAACGCCTGACGTTCACCGAAGATCTGCTGGACGCCTTCCGCGAACACACGCTGGCGGCCTGAGCCAACGCCTCCCGCCGGCGCGGCGGGAGGCGGCTTATTCGCGCGGGAAACCGGCGCCCAGCGGCGCCAGCTGCATCACGCGGCTGGTCACCACCCGATTTTTACCGCTGCGCTTCGCCTCATATAACGCTTCGTCGGTCATGGCGATCGCCTTGTCCAGCGTCATGCCGGGCAGATACAGCGACACGCCGATCGACAGCGTGATGTGCGCTTCATCGTGGGCATTCAGCAAGAACGTCGAGCTCTCCACCGCGCTGCGAATGCGCTCCGCTACCCCACCGATGACCAGCGGATCGTAGCTGGCGGTGATCACCATAAACTCCTCGCCGCCGTAACGCCCGACGAAGTCCTCGTTGCGCACGCTGTTTTGC
Source organism: Serratia sp. CY84636 (assembly GCF_052166245.1). NCBI lineage: Bacteria > Pseudomonadati > Pseudomonadota > Gammaproteobacteria > Enterobacterales > Yersiniaceae > Serratia > Serratia sp. CY84636. Next base: position 296,421 of record NZ_JBJNOX010000002.1, on the reverse strand, counting down.
AGCAGCCGGCCGACGCTGGCCAGCAGCACGTCGCCGGCCGGGTGGCCGTAGGTGTCATTGATCTTTTTGAAATCATCCAGATCGAGGATCATCAGCCCGCACGGGCGGCGTTCGGCGCGCTGCAGCATCAGGTGGTAATCGACGCTGGCGCGGTTGTTGATATGGGTCAGGCTGTCGGTCGTGGCGCGGGCGCGCATCGCGAAATAGGCGTAGATGTGGCGCTCTTTGAAATTCAGCGCATGGTAGCAAATCGCCAGGCAGAGCGCGGAAACCGCCTGGTACAGCAACACGTCCAGCCATAGCCCGCTCATGTCCACCAGCAGCCACACCACCGCGATGCGATACAGTGCGATGGCGCCGATCGTCAGGTAAAACACCCAGTGGGATTTCTTCAGCCACACGCGCGACAGCAGCAACGGCACCAGGATTGAGGCGATAAACAGGTTATCGACGGTGAAACCGCCGGTCAGCGCCATGGCGAACAAAAAGCTCACCAGCCCACTGATGCCGCCGCCGAAAAAAGTCACCAGGATCATCGGAATCATCGAAAAGCTGTAGTGCACCTTATCGGTCAGCTCCAGCCGGTCCTGGCTTAAATACAGCACCGCCACCCCGGCCAACAGGCCGAATACGACGCGCTTCCACAGCGCAGAGCGATAGGAGAAAGGCGCGTTTTTACTGAGAACGAAATAGCTTACCGACAGCGTGGCGTAGGTAATGCAGGCGTCGCTGTAAATGGCGGGAATGGACGCAATGTAGGTCATAAATAGTCAGCGGCTCCTCGGGATCGCCAGGGGTTGATATGCAGACGTTGAATAACGCATCCCTGTCGTCTCCGCTTCGGCGGCGGCTATTTTACACAGTCTATTAATAGAGTAGCAGTTCTATCTTATCGCCAAGCCGTCTATCTCACGATGCGCGCTTCAGGCTACTCTGTGCTTTGTGTTATCGGGGGAGAACCGCATGAATATCGACGATGAACTGCAGGCGCTCAGCGAACAGGAAGCGACGCTGGCCTTTACCCATTTTGACGCCGCCACCGCCTGGGAGCTGGGCGCGGCGCTGAAAACCGCCGCCGAGCGGCGCGGCCTGAGCATCGCTATCGAGATCCAACTGGCCGGGCAGACGCTGTTTTATTACGCCATGCCGGGCGCCACACCAGACATCGCCGACTGGGTGCGGCGCAAGCGCAATCTGGTGAATCATTTTCACAAAAGCTCTTACGCCATCGGCCTGCGCCTGCAGCAGCGGCAAACGTCGCTGGAAGAGCGCTACGGGCTGAGCGTGCGCGACTATTCGGTGCACGGCGGCGCCTTCCCGCTCACCCTGGCCGGCCTCGGCTGCGTCGGCAGCATCAGCATTTCCGGCGCGCCGCAGAAGGAAGATCACCAGCTGCTGGTAAGCACTTTAGCCCACTTTCTCGGCTTATCCCTACCCGCGCTCCACTAGCCGTTAAAACCTTGATTATTCATTTCCTTTTCAGCCGCAGAATCTGCGGCTGACTTATCTGTTATCCGCATTTAGCGCCAAACAAAAGGGCGACTCTCTGATTTCCTGCGCCAAATTGACACAGGTCTGGTAATCCGCTGAACAAAAGGCGTATGGTATCTGTCACGTGACAAGACGGACCTCATCGGGCCCGCCATTCCTTTCACTTTTGAAGATTTGGTACGCACCGTAGATGAAAACGCATAAAATAAACAAAATTCGCCCCTTCAGCGCGCTGATAGACGCCTGCTGGCGGGAACCTTATAGCCTGGCCCGGTTGCTGAAAGACGCTATCGCCGGGGTGACGGTCGGTATTATCGCCATCCCGCTGGCGATGGCGCTGGCGATCGCCAGCGGCGTGCCGCCGCAGTACGGCCTGTATACCGCCGCCATCGCCGGGATCGTCATCGCCGTCAGCGGCGGTTCGCGCTACAGCGTCTCCGGCCCCACCGCCGCCTTCGTGGTGATCCTGTATCCGGTTTCGCAGCAGTTCGGATTGGCCGGCCTGCTGGTCGCCACGCTGATCTCCGGGGTGTTTCTGCTGCTGATGGGGCTGGCGCGCTTTGGCCGGCTGATCGAGTACATTCCGCTGCCGGTGACGCTCGGCTTTACCTCCGGTATCGCCATCACCATCGCCACCATGCAGATCAAGGACTTCTTCGGCCTGCAGCTGGCGCACACGCCGGAAAATTACGTCGGCAAGCTGTACGCCCTACTGCAGGCGCTGCCAACGCTGGATTTCGGCGATACCCTGATCGGCTCGGTGACGCTCCTGATCCTGATCTTCTGGCCCAAGCTCGGCCTGCGGGTGCCTGGCCACCTGCCGGCGCTGCTGGCGGGCACCGCGCTGATGGGGCTGCTGGCGCTGTTTGACCACCCGGTGGCGACCATCGGCTCGCGCTTCAGCTACCTGCTGGCCGACGGCAGCAGCGGCCAGGGCATCCCGCCGATCCTGCCGCAGCTGCTGCTGCCCTGGGATCTGCCGGGCGGCGGCGGGCAGCCGTTCACCCTGAGCTGGCAAACCGTTTCCGCCCTGCTGCCGGCGGCGTTTTCGATGGCGATGCTCGGCGCGATCGAATCGCTGCTGTGCGCCGTGGTGCTCGACGGCATGACCGGCAAGAAGCACAACTCGAACAGCGAGCTGATCGGCCAGGGTGCGGGCAACATCATCGCGCCGTTCTTCGGCGGCATTACCGCCACCGCCGCGATTGCCCGTTCGGCGGCCAACGTGCGCGCCGGCGCCACCTCGCCGGTGTCCGCCATCATCCACGCGCTGCTGGTGCTGTTGGCGCTGCTGGTATTGGCACCGTGGCTCTCTTACCTGCCGCTGGCGGCGATGGCGGCACTGCTGCTGATGGTCGCCTGGAACATGAGCGAGGCGCACAAGGTGATTTACCTGCTACGCCGAGCGCCGAAGGACGACATTCTGGTGCTGCTGCTGTGCATGTCGCTGACGGTGCTGTTCGATATGGTGATCGCCATTACCGTGGGCATCGTGCTGGCGTCGCTGCTGTTTATGCGCCGCATCGCCCGCATGACGCGGCTGAGCGAGCTGAGCGCCGGCGACGGCCGCCTGGTGCTGCGGGTGAACGGCCCTCTGTTCTTCGCCGCCGCCGAGCGCATCTTTACCGAACTGCTGGCGCGCAGCGAAGGCTACCGCACGATCGTGCTGCAATGGGATGCGGTGCCGGTGCTCGATGCCGGCGGCCTGAGCGCCCTGCGGCGCTTTATCGACGTGCTGCCGGCGGACAAAAAGCTGGTGATCACCGACGTCCCGTTCCAGCCGCTGAAAACCCTGGCGCGTGCGCGGGTGCAGCCGATCGAGGGCCGCCTGCAGTTCTACCCGACGCTGCCGGAAGCGCTGGCGGCCACCGGCGCCTAAACGTAAAAAAGCCCGACGAGTCGGGCTTTTTTTATGGCGACGAACGCTTAGTTGCTGGTATCCAGCTCCGGGAAGCTCTTCACCAGGTCGTCGATGGCTTTCATCTGCGCCAGGAACGGCTCCAGCTTGTCCAACGGCAGCGCGGACGGGCCGTCGCACTTGGCGTTTTTCGGATCCGGGTGCGCTTCGAGGAACAGGCCGGCCAGGCCAACCGCCATACCGGCGCGCGCCAGCTCGGCCACCTGAGCGCGGCGGCCGCCGGACGCGGCGCCGAACGGATCGCGGGTCTGCAGCGCGTGGGTCACGTCGAAGATCACCGGATGGCCGCCGGTCACGTTCTTCATCACGTTGATGCCCAGCATGTCGACCACCAGGTTGTCATAGCCGAAGTTGCTGCCGCGATCGCACAGGATCACCTGATCGTTGCCGCCTTCTTTGAACTTGTCGACGATGTTGCCCATCTGCCCCGGGCTGACGAACTGCGGCTTCTTGACGTTGATCACCGCGCCGGTTTTCGCCATCGCTTCCACCAGATCGGTCTGACGCGCCAGGAAGGCCGGCAGCTGGATCACGTCAACCACTTCGGAAACCGGCTGCGCCTGCGCCGCTTCATGCACGTCGGTGATGATTTTCACGCCGAAGGTTTTTTTCAGCTCTTCGAAGATCTTCATCCCTTCTTCCAGGCCCGGACCGCGGTACGAGTGGATGGAAGAACGGTTGGCCTTGTCGAAAGAGGCTTTGAATACGTAAGGGATGCCCAGTTTTTGCGTCACGGTGACGTAGTGTTCGCAGATGCTCATCGCCAGATCGCGCGATTCCAGCACGTTCATACCGCCAAACAGCACAAACGGCAGATCGTTTGCTACGTCGATATCGCCAATGCTAACCACTTTCTGTTTCATGCTTTCGCCTTTGTTAAGGTTGTAACCGTCGCCTTGCAAACTGCACGGAGTCATTGAATTAATGCAGCGTCACCTGTTTCGGCTCAATCGAGTGGATCTGTACTTTGATCACTTCGCTGACCGGGTCTTCAGGACACTGCTCGACAAAATAGTTGAGGTCGGAAATCGCGATATGGTTGCACTCCAGCTGGGCGTAAATCAGCCCGCGGTCGCGGATCTCGTACGGGTCTTCCGGATCGAAGCACAGCACCGTTTCGCTGGTGCGCAGCGCCATTTCCAGCTGCTTTTCTTCCATCAGGGCGGCCTTCAGCGTATCGAGCATCTTGCGCACCACCATGATGTTCTCCGACTCGTCGAGATCGTCGTCTTCCAGCTCGGCGCCCAGCCCCAGGTTGCCCTTGATCCACACTTCCAGCTGGTGTTCGCTCAGGGTTTCGCCGTTCAGCGGGTTGATCAGCCACAGCTCTTCGTCCAGCCAGTCGGCGCGCAGGATCAGCTGAGTGGGGAAAATCACCGGCAGCAGCGGCAGGTCCAGCGCGTTGGCGATATGCAGGAAGATAGTGCCCAGCGAGACCGGCGTGCCCTGCCGCGCTTCCAGCACCTTGTCCAGCCAGATGGCGTCCGACAGGCGGTACACGCCGCTGGCGCCGCCGAATCCCCAGGTCTTGTAAAACAGTTCGATGAGCGCATCCAGTTGCTGCTCCTGAGTGATATCGACCGGCACCGCCGCGCGCGCTTCGTCCACCAGCTGTTGCAGCTTGCGCTCCACGTCGGCAACCGGGAAATCGCGCCGCACCGACTGCGACACCAGGATCACCCCTTCGCTCAGCGGCGAGGCGTTAAATTCAAAATCAGCAATGCTACTCATAGGTATCCCATCAGAAACGGTATTTTCGTCGTGGCAAGTTTAATTATCAGGTACAGGCAGCCCAACGCCAGCACGAACGCCACGGTTCGCAGCCGCTGACTTTTGGTCTTCTTGCCCAATGCGACGTAGCCAAGCAGGATATAGATAATAACGCCAAACAGCTTCTCGGTCAGCCATGAGTCCATACCCAGCAGCGGATAAAACCCGAACGTCACCACCAGCGCGATGCCGCTGACGAACAGCAGCGTGTCGTTCAGGTGCGGCGCTACCTTGACCCAGCGGCGGCCCATGATCGGCGAGCGGCGCCACTGCCAAAAGAAACGCAGCACAAACAAGGTAATACTGATGGCGACCGTCAGCAAATGGAAATGTTTCAACGCGGTGTATGCAGTCATGATGCTCCCTTAAATGGCTCGGGCGTCGTTATTATGAGAGGCGCTTATCCCGGCCATTGGCCGAGCGTCACGCGGTCGTTGTCGCCATAATCACGGTGGGTGGCGACAGCGGAAAATCCGGCGGCCTGCAGCAGCGCGCGCACGCTCTCGCCCTGCTGCCAGCCATGTTCCAACAGCAGCCAGCCCTGGGGCTGCAAATGGTGCGGCGCCTGGCGCACGATGGCGGCCAGATCCGCCAACCCACGATCGGCGGCGACCAGCGCGCTGCCGGGCTCGAAGCGCACGTCGCCCTGCGACAAATGCGGATCGGCGGCGTCGATATAGGGCGGATTGCTGGCGATCAGCGCGAAGCGTTGCCCCGCCACCGGCACAAACCAGCTGCCCTGTAGAAATCGGACGTTGTCGATCTTCAGCTTGTGCGCATTGTGCTGCGCCAGCGCGACCGCTTCCGGCTGCACATCGACGCCGATAGCCGAACAGTCCGGGCGCTCGCTGGCCAGCGCCAGCGCGATGGCGCCGGTGCCGGTGCCGAGATCGAGGAAGTGGCAGGGTTGCGGCGGCAGGCGCGCCAGCGCCAGCTCCACCAGGCATTCGGTATCCGGGCGTGGGATCAGCGTTGCGGGTGAAACCGACAGCGGCAGCGACCAAAATTCGCGCTCGCCCACCAGATAGGCCACCGGCTCACCGCGTTCGCGGCGCGCCAGCAGCGTCTCCAGCTGCTGTTGCTGCGGCGGCGTCAGCAGGGTTTCACCGAACGCCATCAGGAAGGTTCTGGCCTTGCCGGTCACGAAACCCAACAGGATTTCCGCGTCGCGCCGGGCGCTGTCGCTGTGGATCAAACGCGCGGCGGCGGCTTTCAGCCAGTGTTGATAGTCCATCACTCTTGCTCGGCGGACAGCGCAGCCAGCTGATCGGCCTGATACTCCTGCACGATCGGCTGGATCAGCATGTCCAGTTTGCCTTCCATCACTTCGTCCAGGCGGTAGAGCGTCAGGTTGATGCGGTGGTCGGTCACCCGCCCCTGCGGGAAGTTGTAGGTGCGGTTACGGTCGGAACGGTCGCCGCTGCCCAGCAGGTTGCGGCGAGTGGACGCCTCGGCCTGCTGGCGCTTGGCCATCTCGGCGGCGCGAATGCGCGCGCCCAGCACCGACATCGCCTTGGCTTTGTTTTTGTGCTGTGAACGCTCGTCCTGGCACTCCACCACAATGCCGGTCGGCAGGTGGGTGATGCGGATTGCCGAGTCGGTGGTGTTAACGTGCTGGCCACCGGCGCCGGAGGAGCGGAAGGTGTCGATTTTCAGATCGCCCGGGTTGATGTCCGGCAGCTCGGCTTCCGGCACTTCCGGCATCACCGCCACGGTGCAGGCGGAGGTGTGGATGCGCCCCTGGGATTCGGTTTCCGGCACGCGCTGCACGCGGTGGCCGCCGGATTCAAACTTCAGCTGACCGTACACGCCGTCGCCGGAGACTTTGGCGATCACTTCTTTGAAACCGCCGTGTTCGCCTTCGTTGGCGCTCATCACCTCGACGCGCCAGCGGCGGCTTTCCGCATAGCGGCTGTACATGCGGAACAGATCGCCGGCGAAGATCGCCGCCTCATCGCCGCCGGTGCCGGCGCGCACTTCGAGGAAGCAGCTGCGCTCATCGTCCGGATCTTTCGGCAGCAGCAACACCTGCAGCTGCTGTTCCAGCTCTTCGCTGGTCGCCCGCGCCTGTTTCAGCTCTTCCTGCGCCATCTCGCGCATTTCCGGATCGTCCAGCATCATTTCCGCCGTCTCCAGATCCTCCTGCACCTGACGCCATTCCAGGAAGCAGCGGCTGACGTCGGTCAGCTGCGCGTATTCTCGCGACAGCGCGCGGAACCGGTCTTGGTCGGCGATAACGCCGGCATCGCCGAGCAGCGCCTGCACTTCTTCATGGCGCTCTTGTAACGCTTCCAGTTTGGCAACAATAGAAGGCTTCATGCGTGGTAATAAACCCTGTTAATAGAGAAAACTAATGCTGATCCAGCCCGAGGCTGTCGCGTAATAACTGCAACCGCTCCACGTCGCCGTCGCCGGCGGCCTGCTGGAGGGATTTGGTAGGGGCATGAATAAGACGGTTGGTCAGTTTATGGGCCAGCTCGTGAATAACCTGCTCCACGTTGGCGCCCTGCGCGATGGCGGCCAGCGCTTTGGCCTCCATCTCTGCGCGAATTTGGTCGGCCTGCGAACGGTAGTCGCGGATGGTTTCCACCGCGCCCTGCGAGCGCAGCCAGGCCATGAAGTTGGTGCTTTCCTGCTGCACGATCGATTCCGCCTGCACCGCCGCCGCTTTGCGCTGCGCCAGGTTGCTTTGAATGATGGCGTGCAGATCGTCCACGCTGTACAGATAGGCGTTGGCCAGTTTGCCGACTTCCGGTTCGATGTCGCGCGGTACGGCGATATCCACCAGCAGCATCGGCTGGTTGCGGCGCGCCTTCAGCGCGCGCTCCACCATCCCCTTGCCGATGATCGGCAGCGGGCTGGCGGTAGAACTGATAATGATGTCGGCGTCCGCCAGGCGTTCGTCGATCTCCGGCAGGGTGATCACCTCCGCGCCGACTTCGTCCGCCAGCAGCTGGGCGCGTTCGCGGGTGCGGTTGGCGATGATCATGTGCCGCACTTTGTGTTCGCGCAGGTGGCGCGCCACCAGCTCGATGGTTTCACCGGCGCCCACCAGCAAGACGTTGAGATCGGCCAGCGATTCGAAGATCTGGCGCGCCAGTGTACAGGCGGCAAAAGCCACGGAGACCGCGCTGGCACCGATGTCGGTTTCGGTACGCACGCGCTTGGCGACGGAGAAGGATTTCTGGAACAGACGCTCCAGCTCGCCGGACAGCGACTGGCCGCGTTGCGACTCGGCGAAGGCCTTTTTGACCTGCCCGAGGATCTGCGGTTCGCCCAGCACCAATGAGTCCAACCCGCTGGCCACCCGCATCAAATGGCTGACCGCGTCGTTGCCCTGATGCCAGTACAGGCTTTTCTTCACCTCTTCCGGGCGCAGGTTGTGGTAGGCGCACAGCCAGGCGACCAGTTGCTCGTGCATGTGTTCCTGCTGCTCTACGCTGAGGTACAGCTCGGTGCGGTTGCAGGTGGACAACACGACGCCGCCCTGCACCAACGGTTGTTGGAGCAAGCTGGTCAGCGCCTCATCGATGGACTCTGGCGAGAAGGTCACCCTTTCACGCAGAGAAACCGGAGCGGTTTTGTGATTTATACCTAACGCCAGCAGGGTCATTGCTTCGAGTAATACTTCTGTTGGTACGGGTTCTCGTTGAACGGCATTCTACTTGATGCGCGGGATCAATAAAAGCAACAACCGCATCTTCCGTTCAATCGTTGTCATCAATGAAATCAATCAATGAAAATCAATAAATTCATAACGTTGTCAGAACAGCGAACGCTTTACGTTCGCTGATCGTCTGGGGACGCCGCGCGAATTGCAGGCAGAACGGCACGTCATAGCCAAATTATGAACTAAAAACTCCGCTGTGCGGGATTAAAAATACGTTCGACAAGGCGGCAGTCGAGCCCCCAGCACAGCGGCCCGACGCACGTCGTGGATTACTCAGTTCTCCTGACCATTCGCAACCCGATGATTTTGTTATACACGCGCTTCGAGAAGCTGATGGAAAAATCATCTACCGGCACCACAAACCGCGCGAGCAGCAAAGTGGCGGCGATCGCGATAGCCGAAACGCTCAGCATACTGGCGACGGTCGCCGTCGCAAAACCTTGGGTCAAATAGATCGTCAAAATGATCACGGGAATGTGGATGATATAAATGGGGAACGAGAGCTTACCCAAATAAACCAACCCCTTATTTTCCAACATCCGACTAAGAGAATGGCTGGTCAACACGCCGTAGACAATAAATATGCCTGAGAGAAAATTGAGGAACATATACGAACGATAGCCAAGGAATTTGGTTACCCAACTATAGCTTACGCTATCGTTGTGGACGCCGGCAAAATACAACCCAATGATAAGGAGCACAAGGCCAACGTAATTATTCTTATAGGTAATATTAAAGGCCGAGTAAACAAATCCAAAGAAGAAACATATCATCCCTAATGCAATGGGGATACTAAAAGGTACTATAGCCAATGATGCCAGCAGGAACAGAGACAATGATTGCCACTTGCTTCTTTTGTAAACGATGCAGGCCATATAGATGAATAATGAGCCAATTAACTCAATTTTCATCGTCCAAAGCACGGGGTTATATATATATCCATCCCAAACGGAACCACCGATGAAAGATCCCAGAGCGCCATAGGTAAATGCACCAATCAAAGAGGGGTCACTGATGAGGAAAGGATCGAGCCATGCCGACACACCGGGAAACTCTCGCGTCCCCTCAGAGATAAACAACAAAACCAGAAGCATCAATAAGCAAGAAAACGTAGCCGGAATGGCCAGCCTGAAATATCGCGTAAAGGAAGTTATCAAATAATATTCATCGCTTTTCTTTTCGATACCTCGCGACAGCACGATTCCGCTCATGACAAAGAAAACGAACACCGCCGAACTGCCAGAATAAAAGAAACCCAAAAAAGAATCATGCAAATATTTTTGAACAGGATAAGCGTCAGGAATCGCCCCACCAGAAAAATTATGCAGATATATAAAATAAATCAATGATAAATGGGAAAGTACAACCGCCAGACTGGCAATTCCCCTGACAGAATCAAGACATTTAAGCTTTGCGGCCTTCTGGCTGGGTAATGTATTCACAAAAGAGTCTCTATGATGCACTAAAGGTTTAAAATGGTAGCATTTTTTTAGTATTTTGCAATCAGTTACCCATTCACACACCCTGTTAAAAAGGTGAGATTTCTATCGGAACTCCCCCACCTTTTCTGTCATTTTCTGCTTTAGAAAGACGACGTTAGCAAGAGATAGGTAAATACTGCCTTCTTCTGCAGTCTGCTCGCATCACGATGCATACTCGCCAGTTATCAACGTTATATGAAATTTCAGAATATCCCCAATACCCCGCAAGCCAATGCCCATGTCTCAGATATCGTTCGGAAATAGCTCAATATATGCAGCATTGTGAAAGTTAAACAGCGGGTCTGGCGTTATCCTACCAACATTACGTATCCTTACTAGTCTTAGTAGACATTGACGCGCCGCCGCCGCCCCGTTAGCGTGAGCGCTGAATCCGGGTTTCGTCGCGCATGCCCGCAAGGACAAAAGGACAAGAGAAAGTTATGCCAATACGCAAAGTTAGTTTGCTCCGTCTGATCCCGCTGGCCAGCCTGGTGCTGGCCGCCTGTACCACCACCAAGCCGACCGGCCCGGCCACCAGCCCGACTTCTCCGCAGTGGCGCGCCCATGAGCAGGCGGTGCAGCAGCTCAGCACCTATCAGACCCGCGGCTCCTTCGCCTACTTGTCTGATCAGAAAAAAGTCTACGCCCGCTTCTTCTGGCAGCAGTTCTCGCCGGAGCGCTATCGTCTGCTGTTGACCAACCCGCTGGGCAGCACGGAAATGGATCTCAACGTGCAGAAAAACGTGGTGCAGCTGACCGACAACCAGGGCAAACGCTACGTCAGCGACAACCCGGACGAGATGATCCGCAAGCTGACCGGCATGGCGATCCCGCTGAACAACCTGCGCCAGTGGATGCTCGGCCTGCCGGGCGAAGCCAACGATTTTGCGCTGGATGACCAATATCGCCTGAGCAAGCTGACTTACCAGCAAGGCGGCCAAACCTGGAAAGTGGATTACCAGAGCTACAGCAACGAGGTACAGCCGAAGCTGCCGAACCGCCTGGAACTGCAGCAGGGCGAGCAGCGCATCAAGCTGAAAATGGATAACTGGACGCTCAAATGATTCGCCAGTGGCCCTCCCCCGCGAAACTCAACCTGTTTTTGTACATCACCGGCCGTCGTGAAGACGGCTATCACCTGCTGCAGACGCTGTTCCAGTTCTTGGACTACGGCGACACCCTGACCATTGACCCGCGCCAGGACGACCGCATTCATCTGCTGACGCCGGTCGACGGCGTGCCGGACGAACAGAACCTGATCGTGCGCGCCGCCCGCCTGCTGCAGCGCTATTGCGATGAGCGCGGCCTGCAGACCGCACCGCGCGGCGCCGACATCAGCATCGACAAGCGTCTGCCGATGGGCGGCGGCTTGGGCGGTGGCTCCTCCAACGCCGCCACCGTACTGGTGGCGCTCAACGAACTGTGGCGCTGCGGTCTTGACGACGACCAACTGGCCGAGCTGGGGCTCAGCCTCGGCGCCGACGTGCCGGTGTTCGTGCGCGGCCACGCCGCCTTCGCCGAAGGCATCGGCGAGCGTCTGCAGCCGGCCGAGCCGCAAGAAAAGTGGTATCTGGTGGCGCATCCCGGCGTCGGCATCCCGACACCGGTTATCTTCGGTGACCCCGAATTGAAAAGAGACACCCCGGTTCGCTCCTTAAGTGAGCTGTTGCAGGCGCCGTACGCAAATGATTGCGAACCGATCGCAAGAAAACGTTTTCGCGAGGTTGAACAGCTTCTTTCATGGCTGTTAGAATACGCCCCGTCACGCCTGACTGGCACAGGTGCTTGTGTGTTTGCTGAATTCGACACAGAAATCGCCGCCCGTCAGGTGTTAAATCAAGCCCCGGAGTGGTTGTGTGGTTTTGTAGCGCGCGGCGTTAACGTCTCCCCACTACATCGCATTCGTTCCGGGCGGTTTGAGTCGTAGCTCAACGTTTCGCTGCGCAGGGTCATGCACACCTGGCCCTGTTATCCCTGCGCTGCCTGCGGTCTCAATTTTAGTTTTACATACCCGTATGTATATTGCGCCGGCGTCGCCGACTGCCCCTTGGCGATGTCGTATGACAATATCTTCTCTGGACGCAAGCCTGAGGTTCTTCTCGTGCCTGATATGAAGCTTTTTGCTGGTAACGCCACCCCGGAACTAGCACAACGTATTGCCAACCGTTTGTACACCAGCCTTGGTGACGCCGCTGTAGGTCGTTTTAGCGACGGCGAAGTGAGCGTGCAAATCAACGAAAATGTACGCGGCGGTGATATTTTCATCATCCAGTCCACCTGTGCCCCGACCAACGACAACCTGATGGAACTGGTTGTGATGGTCGACGCCCTGCGTCGCGCCTCCGCAGGTCGTATTACCGCCGTTATCCCTTACTTCGGCTATGCCCGCCAGGATCGCCGCGTGCGTTCCGCGCGTGTGCCAATCACCGCCAAAGTGGTTGCCGATTTCCTCTCCAGCGTAGGGGTTGACCGCGTTCTGACGGTGGATCTGCATGCTGAGCAGATTCAAGGCTTCTTCGACGTACCGGTAGACAACGTGTTCGGCAGCCCGATCCTGCTGGAAGACATGCTGCAGCAGAACCTGGAAAACCCGATCGTGGTTTCCCCGGACATCGGCGGCGTAGTGCGTGCCCGCGCCATCGCCAAACTGCTGAACGACACCGACATGGCCATCATCGACAAACGCCGCCCGCGCGCGAACGTGTCTCAGGTGATGCACATCATCGGTGACGTGGCAGGCCGCGACTGCGTGCTGGTCGACGACATGATCGACACCGGCGGTACCTTGTGTAAAGCGGCTGAAGCGTTGAAAGAACGCGGTGCCAAGCGCGTATTCGCCTACGCGACGCACCCGATCTTCTCCGGCAACGCCGTGGACAACATCAAGAACTCGGTGATTGATGAAGTGATCGTCTGCGACACCATTCCGCTGTCGCCGGAAATCAAGGCACTGAAAAACGTTCGCACTCTGACCCTGTCCGGCATGCTGGCTGAAGCCATCCGCCGCATCAGCAACGAAGAGTCGATCTCTGCGATGTTCGAGCATTGATGCGTCGTCTTTCCGGTGCGGCGCCCACCGTGCCGGAAAGATAGCGTGCCCGACAGCAGAAAAAGAAAAACCCGTTGGTGCGTGCGCAGCAACGGGTTTTCTACTCGTAGTCCAACATGACCTCAGACCTTAATGCACGGCAGATATTCCCTTGCCCTGCTCTCGCTTCCCTTCTGATTTTTTAATCAATGCGACGAACGATGTTGGTCGTTACGGCACCGTTTATCAAAGTGTTTTACCCACCAGTAGCGATCCGCCACTTGCTCGCGGCCGCCGATACGCGCGCCCACCAGCCACAACAGCGCGCCGACGAAGATACTCATGATGGCGCCGTGGGCGAAAAATTGCGGTAAATCGAACTGAGATACTTCAGCAATAATGGAGTATCCGACGCCGCCGATCATCACGACCAGGCCCAGCCCCATAAAAAAGTTGCCCATTCTGTCCGCGTTTCTACGTTTCATATGCCACCTCCATGATTGCCATGTGCCAACCGGGATAACGCTGCAACTTGTTAACCCACTTTGATAAGTTAAGTATAGTCCTTGTTGCGGCAAGGGGATTGCGGAGGCGATCACAAATGGTAAAGAATTATTGACACTTCTTAACACGCCGCTGAAAATTAGCGGACAAATTGAATTATTCAGCTAATGAATCATTCGTCTTTCTTACCTAAGGCGACGGCGGAGATCGGATTTTGTCATTCGCCGCCCCGGCAGGTAGACTAAGGCCCTTTCCATTACCCTGATCATAGCGAATCTCCCAGTGAGCAGTATTAAATTGATAGTCGGCCTGGCCAACCCGGGCGCGGAATATGCCCAGACGCGCCACAACGCCGGCGCCTGGTACGTCGATCTGCTGGCCCAGCGCCACAATCAGCAGTTGAAAGAAGAGAGCAAGTTCTTCGGCTACACCGCCCGCTTGAACCTGGCGGGCAACGACGTGCGCCTGCTGGTGCCGACCACCTTCATGAACCTGAGCGGCAAAGCGGTGCTGGCCATGGCCAACTTCTACCGCATCGAGCCGAACGAGATTTTGGTGGCGCACGACGAGCTGGATCTGCCGCCCGGCGTGGCAAAAATCAAGCTCGGCGGCGGCAACGGTGGCCACAACGGCCTGAAGGACATCCAGAACAAGTTCGGCAACAACCCGAATTTCTACCGCCTGCGCATCGGCATCGGCCATCCGGGCGACAAGAACAAGGTGGTGGGCTTCGTGCTCGGCAAACCGCCGGCCGGCGAGCAGAAGATGATTGACGAAGCGATCGACGAGTCGCTGCGCTGCACCGAGATGCTGATGAAGGACGGGCTGGAAAAAACCGTTCAGCGCCTGCACAGCTTCAAGGCGCAGGCCTGAACCTTGCCGCAGCGGGCGCCCTGCCCGCTGCCTGCATTTAGCCGCGCGGGTTGAAGGTCTCCTCGCTCACGCGGCGGTCATCGGCGGTGAAGCCCTCTTCCGCCACGTAATACTGCGGATCGTCCAGCTCATGGCTGCAGAACGGCCCGGCGCGCTTGAGCAAGCGCACGCAGTCACCGCTCAGGTGGCGCAGCCGAATGCTTTTCCCCGCCGCCAGATAACGCGCCGTCAGCTTATCGATCGCCTCTACGCCGCTGGAATCCATCACCCGGGTGCCGGCAAAATCCAGCACCACATTCTGCGGATCGCTCTGCGGATCGAACAGTTCGGCGAAAGCGGCAGCGGAGCCGAAGAACAGTGGGCCATCGAGCTGATACACCGCCACGTCGCCCGTCACCTGCCGCTGGCGCACGCGGATGCGCGCCTGCTGCCAGGCGAACACCAGCGCCGAGATAATCACCCCGCTGATCACCGCCACCGCCAGATCGGTAAAGATGGTGATCAGCGTGACGGCGATCATCACCAGCGCGTCCGCCTTCGGCATGCGGCGCAAACGGCGCAGCGAGCTCCACTCGAAGGTGTTGTAACACACTACCAGCATCACCCCGGCCAGCGCTGCCACCGGCAGCAGGCCGATATAGCGCGACAGGCTGACCACGAACAGAATCAGCAGGATGGCGCCCACCGTGCCGGAGAGGCGCCCGCGCCCGCCCGAGGTAAAGTTGATGATCGACTGGCCGATCATCGCGCAGCCGGCGAAGCAGCCGAACAGGCCGCACACCGCGTTACCGGCGCCCTGCGCGATGCTTTCGCGGTTGCCGTTCCCCTTCTTGCCGCCCATTTCATCCAGCACCGTCATGGTCAGCAGCGATTCAATCAAACCGACCAGGGCGATCACCACCGCATAGGGCAACACCACCCGCACCATCTCCAGGGTGAACGGCGCCGTCGGCAGGCTGAAGTGCGGCAGCGCGCCGGAAATGTCCGCCAGATCGCCCACCCGCAGCGTGTGCAGATTGAGGCCGATCGCCAACGCCGAAACCACCAGCAGCGCCGCCAGCGAAGACGGAATGGCCTTGGTCAGGCGCGGGAACAGCACCACCACCGCAATCGCCAGCGCCACCAGGCCGTACATCAGCGGCCCCTGCCCGGCGATCATCTTCAGCTGCGCCAGCATGATGACGATCGCCAGACCGTTGACGAAGCCGTGGATCGCCGGCAGCGGCACCAAACGAATGAACTTGCCCAGCCGGAAGGCGCCAATCAGGATTTGAATCGCCCCAGCGAACAGCGTGGCCCACAGCACGTAGCCCATGCCGTACTGCGCCGCCAGGCTCATCAGCACCACCACAATGGAGCCGGCGGCGCCGGAAACCATGCCCGGCTTGCCGCCGAACAGCGCCGTGACCAGGCCGATGATAAACGCGGTATGCAAACCGACGATCGGCGAAAGACCGGCGACCAGCGAAAAGCCGACCGCCTCGGGGATCATCGAAACCGCCACCACAAAGCCCGCCAGGACTTCATTTTTAACGTCCGCGATCCTGACGTTACTCAGGTTAAACATGCATTATTCACTTATGACAGATGACATCATCTCCCCGCGTAGCGGGTATGGGGTACCGCAAGGCGCGGCAGACTGCAGGCGGGCACAACTCAGGGTGGCGTAGGCAAGAAATACATCCGGCGCGTTTCCTGTCGGTTAATCGGAACGGCCAGTATGGGTAAATGTGATCCAAATCTCAAATAAAAACCGGCCGCGGGCGCTGGGCTCGCCCCGGCCAAACAAGTCTGATCGAGATAAACGCCCATTACGTGTATAATGGCGCCATTATTTTGCCCTTTATGCAGTCGATTAAACCTAACCGGCTGATAGTTAAGATATTTAAGGTGATTACAACATGGGATTCAAATGCGGTATCGTCGGCCTGCCTAACGTAGGCAAATCCACCCTGTTCAACGCGTTGACCAAAGCGGGCATTGAAGCAGCCAACTTCCCGTTCTGCACCATTGAACCGAACACCGGTGTGGTGCCGATGCCCGATCCGCGTCTGGATAAGCTGGCCGAGATCGTCAAGCCGCAGCGCATTCTGCCAACCACCATGGAATTCGTCGACATCGCCGGTCTGGTGAAAGGCGCGTCCAAGGGTGAAGGCCTGGGCAACCAGTTCCTGACCAACATCCGCGAAACCGAAGCCATCGGCCACGTGGTGCGCTGCTTCGAAAACGACAACATCATTCACGTCAACAACAAGGTCGATCCGGCCGAAGACATCGACGTCATCAACACCGAGCTGGCGCTGTCTGACCTGGACACCTGTGAGCGCGCCATCCACCGCGTGCAGAAGAAAGCCAAAGGCGGCGACAAAGACGCCAAGGCCGAGCTGGCGGCGCTGGAGAAATGCCTGCCGCACCTGGAAAACGCCGGCATGCTGCGCGCGCTGGATCTGACTGCAGAAGACAAAGCGGCGATCAAATACCTGAGCTTCCTGACCCTGAAGCCGACCATGTACATCGCCAACGTTAACGAAGACGGCTTCGAGAACAACCCGTACCTGGACACCGTGCGTAAAATCGCCGATGCCGAAGGCTCCGTGGTAGTTGCCGTGTGCGCCGCTGTGGAATCCGATATCGCCGAGCTGGAAGACGAAGAGCGCGACGAGTTCATGGCCGAGCTGGGCCTGGAAGAGCCGGGCCTGAACCGCGTGATCCGCGCCGGTTATGAGCTGCTGAACCTGCAGACCTACTTCACCGCCGGCGTGAAAGAAGTACGCGCCTGGACCATCCCGGTCGGCGCCACCGCCCCGCAGGCTGCCGGCAAGATCCACACCGACTTCGAGAAAGGCTTTATCCGCGCGCAAACCATCGCCTTCGACGACTTCATCACCTACAAGGGTGAACAAGGCGCCAAAGAAGCCGGTAAAATGCGCTCAGAAGGTAAAGACTACATCGTCAAAGACGGCGACGTGATGAACTTCCTGTTCAACGTCTAATCCCTTCCCCGCAGCGTATTTCTCCGCTGCCGGAAACGGAAAAATCCACGCTTCGGCGTGGATTTTTTTGTCTCTCGATTCTGCGTGTTAGCGCTCTGGATAAGAATCTAATGTTAAAAGTGCAACGTACTGAACGTTACGATGAGCAACGGACAGTTTTATTCAGTAGGCCCCTCATCCAGAATGATTAAATTTTCTGCTATTCAATATTTTAATATCTGTATTAAGATGACTTCACAATCTTTGGTTAATTAGTGAGTTAGATAAGGATTCTAGCGATGCCTCTACCTGACCGAATGAGACCCACAAAAGTCAGTAGCAAAAAGATCAATGAGCTGGCAAACAAAGCTAAGCAGATACTTTCAAGAATTGACGAAGGTTTTGACGAACAAGATTCCGTTTTAGAAGCAATGATAGTCGAATGGAACAGCCAGGTTGCATGCCCCTATGCGTTTTCAGATTTCAGAGATTTCTCCTCCTGGACCAGTGCCAGGGAGTTCGCCCGCATGGCTTTCAATCTGGAAAAATTCTATGCGGATTTTACCTGGGATGAATTGGTTCAAACACTTCGCTGTGTGTCTGATGCCAAAAGTAAGGAATCCGAACAAAATTTCGCTCTTGCACTGCTTGAGAAAAATTTTGATGGCAATCCATCAGACCTCATTTTTTGGCCGGATGAATGGTTCCAGGATCCTGATATGTTCCATGTTGACCTGACAACCGAAGAGATTGCCGGCTATTTAATGGCCCGCTCTGGCAGGTATTTAGCTGATGCGCCTGAAATAGAGTTAAAGTATCCGATCCCATGATCAATGCTTAAAGAACGGTACTGGCCTCTTTTCCAATCTGAACGCTCAATATTAGATGTTTGTGCGGCTTAAAGCGGTCTAATCCTAAAGGCTTTCCATATAGTTGAATGCGTTCATCAGCTCTTCTTCAGTTAACGGTGATTCCAGATTTGAGCCTGACTCTTTCTCAACTTTTATTAGAAGCCCACTGCGAGTCATTCCCAATCGGTTCGCCACATGGTTAGCACAACTGCGCGCGTGAGACGCTCTGTGTGCCAGCGGCATTGCCGTATTCAACACTTTTTTCCTCGCTGATGAATGAGACATGGCTTCTCCCTGCAAGCGACATTTTTATCCATTCTAACACTTCCGAAAAACAGCCTCTTGGAGGCTGCCTTTCAATTTCTTTCGGCAGATACAGTACGCATTATTTCATAGTCCACAAGCGTTTACCGTTGCTCATTATGTCCATTTCTCACGGTTATCCCCCTCCCACACCGAAGGCCGGTTCTCGCTGCGCCATTTCTCCCCCGCCGTCGTTCCCGGCGCCGGGGGCTTCAAGCCTTCGATAGTCCACAGCGAGAACGGCGTTTCGTCCACGTGCAGCTCCCAGCGCAACCCGCGCGCGGCAAGGTAGGGTTGCAGGATGCGGGTGCAGGCCGCCAGGAATTGCTGCTGCTCTGCGTCGTTGTCCATGGCGCGCGCAATATGGTCGATGGTCACCCGCACGAAATCATCGGCCGGTTCGCCGCCGAGATAGGCCGAACCTGGCGGCAGCGCGTGGAAGAACACGTTGACGTAAAAGCGCGGCAAAAAGTCCTGGTACAGGGCAGTGACCTTCTGCGCAATCGCGCGTTTATCGGCGGCGCTGAAAGCCGGTTCAGGGTGGTAAATCTGCCACAGTGGCATCGCGTTATCTCCTCGGTAAAGCTGCGGGGTATCGACAATCGTTCTGGCCGGCAGGTGGTGTCAAACAAAACTCTAATAATAAGAGTAATAACTCCAATCATTGAAGTGATCAAGCCGAGGCGATAAAATTATCCGCATTAGGGCGGCAAACGGAGGCAAGGCAACGTGAAAGCAAAAGGGTTTGAAGGTATGACGTGCTCGGTGGCCCACGTGCTGTCGGCGTTAGGCGATCGCTGGGGCGCGATCCTCATGCGCGATCTGCTGCTGGGGCTCTCGCGCTATGACGATTTGCGCCAGTCGACCGGTATCACCAACAATACGCTGACCGATCGGCTGAAGGCCCTGGAAAACCATGGCCTTATCGAAAAGCGGCAATACCAGACGCGCCCCGATCGCTACGAGTACCTGCCGACGGAGAAGGGAAAAGATCTCGGGCTGCTGGTGATGGCGATGATCCAGATTGGCGACAAGTGGAACCTGTCCGAGCTGGCCGGGCCGCCGCTGCGCGTGGTCGACCGTGCGACTGGCCACCCCGCCACCCTGCGCGTGGTCGATGCCGTGACCGGCGAATCGCTGCCGCCGAAAAACCTGGCGCTGGCCGCCGGGCCCGGCGCCGATGAGATCACGCGATGGCGGCTGGCCGTCGGCAAAACCCGCTAACGGTGCGCTACAACAGCGCAATCATCTTCAGCAGTTCGACCCGATTGCGGATGCCGAACTTTTTGCCGGCGTTATTGAGGTGCGAATAAACGGTTTTCGGGTGCAGGTTAAGCCGCCGAGCGGTCAGGCGGATATCTTCGGTGCGGGCGGTTTCACACAGCACCGCCGCCTCGCCAGGCGTGATTGCCGCCGCCCGCTGCCGGTTCACCACGTGCCGTTCGCTCGTCTCCTGGCGGGCCAGCGTTGCGCAGGTCTCTCGCACCACCTGCAGCGCTTCCCGTTTGTGCAAAATCGCATCCGGCTGCGCCGCAGCGATAAACGCCAGGATCAGCGGTGAACTCCTATCGATGAAGAACAGTAACCGGACGTCTTTATATTCACTGCGTGAATATTTAATGAATTTTAAATACGCCTCGAACCGGTAAATCTCCTGGGGAAACTCCATAATAATTAAATCAGGCGCCGGGCTTATATTTTTAATGATATTCATATTGGGTGAGGATAAGGTTATCACCCCGCCGCCCAATAATGTTTTCATGCCCAGCCGGCACAGCGGTGAACCATCGATATAAATCACTCTCACTTTAATTCTCCTTATCAGCATGGACGCATGCTTCCACACCTCAGGCGGCTTGTCGCTGCTCTTTTTTGGGGTAATTCGCCTGCAAAGCACACCGATATAAAACATCTTGATAACATGTTTTTCAAATAATCACGCAACCGTCAGCACGTTGATTAATACGCAAAAAAGGCATGAATGTTTCAAATTATTTCAATCACAAAAACTGGCGATCCAATAAAATCGCAACGTAATGATATAGATCTATTTTCTATTTTGTATGATATAAGCACAAATGAAAAAAAATGTAACAGCAGGCCTTCTCGTCTTATTGCCTTATTCAAAACACCTATAGGGAAAATTCTTAGTTTGTTAGGATGAAAATCCATGTTTGCCGACGCGTTTAAAAAACAATTGCGCAACATGATTAACCCACAACCGCACGTCAGTAATTTATTACTGTCAGGAAAGCTTTTCTCTAAAGTAAATTAAAGGGCATTTCACATGAATGTTAAATTAGTCGCATTATCCATGCTGGCTCTCTCCGGCGCCTGTGCGGCCGCTTCGTCCAATACGGTGCAATTTAAAGGCGAAGTCAGCACGCAAACCTGCTCGGTGAATATTAACGGCAACCAATCCAACCCGGTCGTTCTGCTGCCGACCGTCGCCGCCAGCAAACTCGCCACCAAAGGCGCCACCGCCGGCGACACCACCTTCACCGTCAACGTGACCGGCTGTGCGGCCGCAACCAGCGATACGGCGATCAAAACCGTGCTGGCGGGCAACAACCCAACCACCAACGGCAACCTGGGCAACGCGGGCGATGCGGCCAAAGTGTCCATTCAACTGCTGGACAGCGACGCCACCACGCCGCTGTCGTTCGCCAGCGGTTCGACCGTCACCACGTCGGCGATGACGCTGGCCAAAGACGCCACCTCCACCTCGCAGAACCTGGTGGCCCGCTACTACGCGGAAGACACCGGCGTGGCGGCCGGTTCGGTGATCGCCACCGCACAGTTCGCCATTAGCTACAAATAAGCCGGCGTCAGGCGCCATACCTGTTGATGCCAGCGCCGCCCTTCGCCGGGCGGCGCTGAATGACTCGCTCCCTTTATCGGTTCACGTTTATGCCGCAGATAACCCGCTCCGCCCGCCGATGGGCCGCCCTGTCGCTTTGCCTAATGAGTTTTGCCGCTACCCACGCGTCGGCCAGCGTGACGCTGCTCGGCAACCGCGTGATCTACCCCGCCGAGGCGCGGGAAAAAACGCTGCAGTTCACCAACGACGACGGCACCCCGGCGCTGATGCAGATCTGGCTCGACATCAATAACCCCAAATCCACGCCGGAAAACGCCGATGCGCCCTTTGTCGCCTCGCCGCAAATCTTCCGCATGAATCCGCACAGCGGGCAGATGGTGCGGCTGTCGTTCGTCGGCCAGCCGCTGCCGCGCGATCGCGAATCGCTGTTCTACCTCAACTTCCTGCAGGTGCCCGCCGTGCGCCAGACGGACAGCGACAAGAACAAACTGCTGCTGGTGGTCACCAATCGGCTGAAGGTGTTCTATCGCCCCGCCGGGTTGGCCGGCGACGCCAACCACGTCATCGATCGGCTCAGCCTGCGCCAGGCCGGTAACGCGCTGCGCGTCGACAACCCGACCGGCTACTACGCCAACGTCAGCCAGGCCGCGATCCTGAGCGGCGCGAAGCGCATCACCATCCCGCAGGCGGATCTGATCCCGCCGTTTTCACAGGCCAGTTGGCCGGTGAACGGGGAGGTGCGGCAGGTCGCACTGCGCGTCATCAATGACTATGGGGTGGAAATCTCACGCACCCTGGACGTCGCGCGCTGAAACCAGACAGGGAGGTTTTCATGTTCGATGTCCGCAAGGCGACGCCGCTGCCTGCGCGCTGGTGTTGCGCGCTGCTGGCGCTGCCGCTGGGCTGCGCCGCTGCCGACGGCTATACCTTCGATCCCGCGCTGCTGCGCGGCAGCGTGCTGAGCAACAGCGCCCTGAGCCAGTTCAACCAGCAGGACGCCGTTGCTCCCGGCAGCTATCAGATCGATCTGTACCTCAACGGCCAGTTTCTCGAGCGCGATCAAATTCGCTTCGTGCGCGAAGGCAAGCAGGTGCTGCCCTGTTTCGATCGGCCGCAGCTGACGCGCTTCGGGCTGAAAAATCCGCCGGCGGCCGCCGAAGCAGAATGCCTGCTGCCCGGTCGGGATCTGAAGGACATCACGGTGAGCGCCGATATCTCGCGGCTGCGGCTGGATCTGAGCATTCCGCAGGCGCTGTTGAACGGCCAGCCGCGCGGCAGCGTCAATCCCGCCAGCCTGGACAGCGGCGAATCGATGGCCTTCGTCAATTACAACCTCAACCAGTACCACGTCAGTTATCGACAGGGGCAAACCCGCGATCTCGACTCGACCTACGCCAACCTGAACGGCGGGTTCAACCTCGGGCTATGGCGCTACCGCCAGCAGTCCAGCTACCGCTACGATCGGGAGTTCGGCGGCCATCTGGACACCAGCCGCCGCTACGTGCAGCGCGCAATTTTGCCCTGGCGCAGCGAAATGCTGTTGGGCGAAGGCTTTACCGACGGGCACTTCTTCTCCGGCCTGGGCTTTCGCGGCATTCAGCTCAGTTCGGACGACCGCATGCTGCCGGATTCACAGCGCGGCTATGCGCCGGTGGTACGCGGCGTGGCGAAAAGCAACGCGCGCGTGACGGTGCTGCAGGGCAAAAGCACGCTGTATGAAACCACCGTCGCGCCGGGGCCGTTCGCCATCAACGATCTGTACGCCACCAACTACGCCGGCGATCTCACCGTGGTGGTGACGGAAGCCGACGGCAGCGTCAGTACCTTCACCGTGCCGTTCGCCGCGGTGCCGGAATCCATCCGCCCCGGTCAGTCGCGCTACTCCGCGATCGTCGGCCGTTCCCGCTACGTCGGCGACAACGATCTGTTCAGCGAAGTGACCTGGCAGCACGGCCTGACCAACGCCCTGACCTTCAACCTCGGCAACCAGCTGGCGGACGGTTATCAGGCGATGATGCTGGGCGGCGTGTACAGCAGCTGGCTGGGCGCCTTCGGCATGGACACCACCTATTCCCACGCCAGCCTGCCGGACGGCGGCGCCTCCGGTTGGATGCTGCACCTCTCTTACAGCCGAACCTTCAGCCCGACGGACACCACCTTATCCATCGCCGGCTACCGCTACTCCACCGAAGGCTTTCGCGATCTCAGCGACGTGCTCGGCGTACGGCGCGCCGCCACTACCGGCCAAAACTGGCAGTCCGACTCCTACCGCCAGCGTTCGCGCTTCGAGGTCGCCGTCAATCAGGGGATGGGGACGTTCGGCAGCCTGACGATGTCCGGCTCGACTCAGGACTACCGCGATCAGCGCGGCCGCGACAATCAGCTCCAGCTGGGCTGGGGAAAAACCTTCGGCAACGGCGTGGCGCTTAACCTCTCCGTCACCCGCACCCGCAGCCTGGGCTACAGCAACGGCGACTACCGCGGCTACGGGCCGCTGGATAACGTCTACAGCGCGCCGCTGGCGCAGAACGCGCAGACCGTCACCGCCCTGTCGCTGAGCTTCCCGCTCGGCCGTTCGTCATCCGCCCCCAGCGTCTCGCTGTTGGCCAACCACAGCCAGGGCCAGGGCGGCAACTATCAGGCTGCGCTGTCGGGCAGCGTCGGCGACGAACAGCCGGTCAGCTACGGCCTGAACTTCACCACCGATGACGATCGCCAACAAAGCATCTGGGGCGGCAACCTGCAAACCCGTCTGCCTTACGCCAACGTCACCGGCTCGTTCTCCACCGCGCGCCAGTACCGACAAGGCTCCCTGTCGCTGCAGGGGGCGGTGGTGGCGCACCGCGGCGGCGTGACATTAGGGCCGTATGTCGGCGATACCTTCGCCCTGATCGAGGCGCCCGGCGCCAGCGGCGCACGGGTGATGGACGGCCAGGGTGCGCGCGTCGATCGCTTCGGCTACGCCCTGGCACCGTCGCTGGTGCCCTATCACTACAACACCGTCGCGCTGAATCCCGAGGGCATGAACGACAAAGCGGAACTGGAAGACGGCCAGCGGCGCGTCGCTCCTTATGCCGGTGCCACGGTGCGCCTGCACTTCAACACCGTGCGCGGCCAGGCGCTGCTGATCACCGCGCAGCGGCCCGATAACGCACCGATCCCGATGGGCGCCAACGTCCTTGACGCGGCAGGCAACAGCGTGGGCATGGTCGGCCAGGCCAATCAGGTGTATCTGCGCAGCGACCGGAATGCCGGTGCGCTGACGCTGAACTGGGGCGACGCCCCCGGCCAGCAGTGCACGTTGCATTATCGCCTGTCTGCCGGGGAAGACGGCCCGATTCAACGGCTCAGCGCCCCGTGCCGCTAGCCCGTTAAACTTATTTTCAGGAGAGACGATGAAACGCATTCTTTACCCGATCGCCGCCCTGGCGCTGCTCGCCCTGTCGCTGTTCGGCGCGCCCGCCGCGCTGGCGCAATGCACCCGGGTTTCTCCCGCGATCGATTCCGGTTGCGATCCCTGCGGGGTGGGCACGGCGCTGGGCCGGGTCAATTTGACCAGCACTTACCTGCAGCCCGTCGGCACGCCGCTCGGCACCAGCGTGTTCGACTTCACCTCCGGCACGCGCTATCCCGATCCCAACAAGGTGTTGTATGAATGCGACGCCGGCGACGCGGGGCAGATCTATGAAGTCTTCGCCACCAACGGCGACGATCGCGTCGGCGGCTATTACGATCTGGGCGCCCAGGACGGCAACCCCAACTACTACGCCACCTACTTCCCCTACGTCGGCATCCGCCTGACCCATCTGGATTCCGGCAAGGTTTTTACCCGCTACTGGCAGTCGGCGCCGATTACCCGCTATGCCACCGTCGGCAGCAAAATTCAGATCCGAGTGAAAGACTTCAGCGCCATCCGTGCCGATCTGATCCGCATCAGCTCGCTGCCGGGCGCGGGCGCCAGCAACTACTGTGGCTACAGCGCCGGCAACCCGCTGGTGGGCATGGCCTCGACCACCGGCAATTCGAACTATACCTGCACGCAGCCGAACGGCTATGTCACCTTTCAGGGGCCCGGCATCGCCTCGGATCCTATCGGCAGCGACTCCGCCACCAACTACGCCACCTGGGGCACCGGGCGCTGGAACGCGATGGGCATGGGCACCGCACCGATCTCCTCCTTGACCTATACCGCCACCTGCGTGGCGCGCAACGTCACGCCGCTGGTGATCCTGCCGACCATTTCCGTCAGCCAGCTGACCGCCGGGCAAACCTCTCAGGCGCAGTTCACCATCAATATCGAATGCGACAACGCCGCCGTGTCCGGCGTCAGCAGCAACAATACCGCCCTCGGCCTGCAGGTACCGTATGAAAGCTATGTCGCGGCGCAGCAGCTCGGGCTGGTCAGCGCCAACGGCGGCGTGAGCTACCTGCTCTCCAGCGGCTACGGCACCGACAGCAGCGTCGCCACCGGCGTGGGCATCGCACTCGCCAACGCCGGCAACGGCGCGCCGATGAACTTCGTCGGCTGGGCGCGTTGCAGCGCCGGGCAATGCCCGCAGGGCAACGACGCCGGCTGGTACCCGGTGCTCAACGGCGCCAGCGGCGGCGGCAGCACCGCGGCGGGGTTTACCCACTACACCACCCAGCTCACCGCCACGCTTGCCCAGCTGCCCGGGCAAACCGTCACCGCCGGCAAAGTGGACGCCAGGGCCTACGTCTGGGTTAAGGTGCAATAATGATGAGAAAGAAATATCTGACAATGGGATGCGCCCTGCTGCTGGCGCTGGCGGCCATGGGCGCGCAGGCAGGCATCATCGCCTCCGCCACCCGGGTGATTTTCCGCGAGGGTGACACGGAAAAAAACCTGATGTTGCTCAACACCAACGGCTATCCGATCGTGGCGCAAACCTGGGTCGATAACGGCGACGTCAATGCCGCCCCCGAACTGTCGCGCGCGCCGTTTGTCACCCTGCCAAGCGTATTCGCCCTGCCGCCTTCGGCGCTGAAAGGGCTGCGGATCCTGTTTGCCGGCGCGGCCCTGCCCACCGACAGGGAGTCGGTGTTCTGGCTTAACCTGTATGAGATCCCGCCCAGCCAGCCGACCACGCCGCCGCTGGCGTCGCGCGTGACGCTGGCGATGAACACGCAGATGAAAATCTTCTACCGCCCCAAAGCGCTAAAGGGAAACGCCGAAAACGCGGCCGAGGCCGTCTCGTTCTCGCTGCAAAAATCGCCGGGCGGCTATCTGCTGCGCTGCCACAACCGGTCGGCGTTTTATCTCTCCTTCGCCCGCATAAGCGTACATATAGGAAAACGTGATTACCCGGTGCGACAAGAAAGCGACATGATGACCGCGCCGTTCAGCATGCGAGATTATCACCTCGACGGCGTTGCGGCGCCGACACTCCCTTCACAGATCACCGTTCAGGCCACCCTCATCAACGACCAGGGCCAACAGATCGTCAAGTCATACACAGCAAACCCATAACGATAAAAAGCAGCACATTTTTTAAGTACAGGAAATAGGGAAAAATGAGTCTAAGCAGATTCCAGCTACAGTTTCACCTGGAGAAACAGGCCAACAACATCAGGCAGTCACCGGGATTTCACGCCGCCATCGTCAAACACGGGGAATTGTTGAAAGAGACCTACAAGAAGCATCCGCTGTTTTACAAAATCATCTTCAGGAACAGTCGGTTCATCATTTGTTCCACCATCCTGTCCATTTACTACCACCAGCCCGCCGCCGGGCTGAAAGACATCAAAGCCTTTTTTAAAGGAAAGAACATGATCAGCGAGAACTCCCTGGACTCCTTTCTGTTCTTTTTGCGGGTCGGCCGCCGGCTGGAGGTCAAACCCTGCGAACATGACAAACGCCAGTTGCGCTATAAGCCTACGCCGCACGCGCTGGCGGAAACCCAGGCGCTGATCGCCTCCATGGCGCGGCCCTATCAGGCGCTGGCGCCACAGATGCCCATCGCGGCGCTGCTGGCGGCGCCCGACTTTCTGCCCACCTTTTTCGCCGCCTACGGGCAGCTGATGCTTAAGGAGATCTACCTGATCGATCTGGTGCCGCAATCCGGACTGTTTATCAGCAAGGACGCCGGCCACATGGTGCTACTGATGCTGCATATCGAAAGCATCCGGCAGGACTCCCCCTTTCTGCTGCTCTCCTCGGCGAAAATCGCCAAGTCGTGCTCCGTCTCACGCGCGCACGTAAACCGCATCCTGCAGGCGGCGGAAAAATCGGGCCTGCTGACCACCACCAATAACGTAGTGATCGAACTCAACAGCTCGTTCTTTATCATGGCAGAGCGCTATTTCAGCCTCTATTTCGCGATGGTCGAATTCGGGCTTGAACGGGTTTGGCACACGCCGCAGGCCGCCGAGCCTCGCTGAGCCGTTTTACCGCTCCCGCAGCACCTTATCGATCAGCCCCCAGGCCGCCGCTTCGTCGGCGGTCATGAAGCGATCGCGATCCAGCGCCTGCTCCACCGCTTCATCACTCAGGCCGCAATGTTGGGCGTACAGCCGGATCACCCGGTCTTTGGTGCGCCTCATCTCTTCGGCGTGGATCAAGATGTCGGAGGCCTGCCCCTGAAAGCCGCCCAGCGGCTGGTGCACGTGCAGGCTGGCGTTGGGCAGCGCCATGCGGTGCCCCGGCTCGCCGGCCATCAGCAGGAACGAGCCCATCGAACGCGCGGTGCCCATGCACAGGGTATGCACCGGCGCGCGCAGGTACTGCATGGTGTCGTAAATCGCCAGCCCGCTGGTGATCGCCCCACCCGGCGAGTTGATGTACAGATGAATCGGTTTTTCCGGGTTTTCTGCCTCCAGAAACAGCAGCTGGGCGCACAGCATTTCGGCCACGTCGTCATTGACTTCGCCGTTGAGGAACACGATCCGATCGCGCAGCAGGCGCGAATAAATATCAAAGGAGCGTTCTCCCCGGCTGGTCTGTTCCACCACCATCGGGACGAGCATCATCTTCTCACGCATCGGTGAACTCCTGGGTTGGCAACAAAGGGAAGTGTGTTTAACGCGTCAGGCGGCGCGCATCACCGTCGTCGGGCCGTCGTTGGCGGCGTCAAGCTGGTGAATAATCCGCAGCAGGCTGCTGCCGCCGGCATCCGGCACAATCTGCAGCGTCACCACGCTTTCGAGGAACGGCGGTTGGTCGTCGCGCAGGCGATAGCTCACCGCCTCGCCCGGCGTGGTGGCCAGCGGCTCGGCCTGCGCCAGGTCGCCCGTCGGCAGCCACTGCTCGCGCAGCTCGGGAATGCTGAGCGCCCGCCACACTTTTTCCGGCGGCGCATCGAGCGAATATTCCAACACCAGCCGATCGTGCGGCGGTGGCTCAGCCCGTTTGTTCATTGATCCATGTCCTTCAGCAAGGTTTGCAGCGCGTCGATGCGCGCCGGCCACCAGGCGCGATACTTCGCCAGCCACTGGGCGATCTGCGCCAGCCCGTCCGGGTCGACCTGATAATTGACGCAGCGCCCCTGCTTCGCCTCGCGCACCAGCCCGGCATTGCGCAGCACCGCCAGATGTTGCGACATCGCCGACTGGCTGATGGGCAGCCCTTCGCGCAGCGCGCTGGCGTTCATGCTGCCGGCGGCGAGTTTGTCGAAGATGGTGCGGCGGGTCGGATCGGCCAACGCTTTGAAGATGTCATTTTCGTTCATATAAACACATTAGTATTCACTTATGTATTATGCAAACGCCGGGGCAGGAATTTTTTGCACGAAGCGAGACTCCGCGCCGGAGCGCGATGACGCAGGCCTTCTTCCGCCACGCCGACGGCCTGGTCGCCGACGGGCCGATCCGCGAGAACTACAACCCGCTCACCGGCAAGCAGCAAGGCGCGCCGAACTTCTCCTGGAGCGCAGCGCACCTGTACATGCTGTATAACGACTTCTTCACGCAATAAGCCGCAGCGGCCACCGCCATCGTTGCCCGGCGGTGGCCCGCGTTTATGAACGGATCGGGATCACCAGCACGTCGATATTCAGCTGGTTGATAGCATTGCGGGTGGAAGAAAACAGGTTGCTCCACAGATCGTGGTGATGGCCGAACACCAGCAGATCGATGTTCTTATCCACGACTGCCGTACGCAGTTCGTCGACGAAGCCGCCGCGCCCGATAATCACCTCCGCGATCGGGTAATTGACGTTTTGCGTGGTGGGCTCCAGCTCTTTGCGGATCTTCTCTTCGAACGGCACGCCGTCATAGCTGCGCTCCGAAAAGCCGATCGCCGCGTGGTAGGTGTCGTAGTGAACGTCCACATAGATCAGCGAGAGTTTGGCCTGCAGCGCCTCCGCCAGCAGCGCCCCCTTTTCGACCAGCCGTTTGCCGTCATCGCTCAGATCGGTGGCGATGACAATATGGTGGTAACACATAGCGCCTCCTGTCATGGACTCGGTAGAGCCGAGGCTCCGATATCACGCCGGGGTCATATCGTTATGGTTAATTTTAGTTCAGAAATGGCGCGTATGACGGGTGGCGACGCGGTGGGAAAGCCCCGTTACCGGGGCTGAAGGCAAAAATTACTTCTCGCGCTGCGCCTCAAACCAGACGTTGCACAGCGACAGGATCAGCGTGTTGGCGTCTTTCACCAGCACGTTATCGCCGGGCACCCCATCGGTGCCCTGATCGGTGATGCCTTTGATGGCGGTATCCGCGTGCTGAATGGCCACGCGTTCGACCGACGGCGTGCTGATGCCCAGCATCGGGAAATCGATGTAGGAGCTGCTGCCGGAATTGTCCTCGACAAACTCCTGCGCTTCTACGGTGCTGACGGTGGCCCCTTCGCTTTTCAGCGCCGTGCCGTTCCAGCTGAACGCATCCGCTTTGTAGCTGATTTTGCCGCCGATCAGGCTCTGCGCCTGCTGTTGATCCCAGCAGCCGGTGGTCTGGGTCGGCACAATTTTACTGACGCGCCAGTTGCCCAGCAGCTGTTTGGGGATCGGCCCGGTATCGCTCTCCGCCGCCCGAACCTGAGTCGCCGAGACGCAGGCCAACACCACCAGCGGCAGCAGCGCCTTGCTCCAAGTGTTCAATCGCATTGTCTTTTCCTTCGTTTCAGTACCCAGTCTGCCCTCACGGGCTAACGGCTATCATAATAAGCCCGCCGATTCGCCGTCAAAACAATCCGCACCGCGCCAGGCGGCGGCCGCTCATAGCTAATCGCTATGAGTCATAGTGAATCAGTATTTTGTTTTAGCCCAGCGATTACCTACAGTCACTGCCACTATTCTGCCCGCCAAAATTAGCAGGCAATGTTGAAAAGGACCCTGGGAAAATGACATTTACGCTGAAAAACCTCGCCCTGGCGCTGGCCGCCGCCGGCACGCTGCTGTTGACCGCCTGTGGCCCGACGGCACAGGACGATCACCACATCAAGGTCGGCATCAGCGCCGGTATCGATCAGTCGCTGTGGGCGGTGGTACAAAAGGTCGCCAAGCAGAAATACGATCTGGACGTGGAGGTGGTGACCTTCAACGACTACGTGCTGCCGAACGAAGCGCTGAACAACGGCGATCTGGACGTCAACGCCTTCCAGCACAAGCCGTATCTGGACAAGCAGATGCAGGAGCGCGGCTACAAGCTGGCGGCGGTGGGCAACACCTTCGTCTACCCGATCGCCGGCTATTCGAAGAAGATAACCGCACTCAGCCAACTGCCGGACGGCGCGCAGGTGGCGGTGCCGAACGATCCGACCAACCTGGGCCGCTCGCTGCTGCTGTTGCAAAAACAGGGGCTGATCACCCTGAAAGAGGGCGTCGGCCTGCTGCCGACCGCGCTGGACATCGTCGGCAACCCGAAAAAGCTGAAGATCGTCGAGATTGAAGCGCCGCAGCTGCCGCGCGCATTGGACGACCGACAGGTGACGCTGGCGATCATCAACACCAACTATTCCAGCCAGATCGGCCTGTCGCCGGCCAAGGACGGGCTGTTTGTCGAAGACAAAAACTCCCCGTACGTCAACATCTTCGCCAGCCGCATCGACAACAAAGACAGCGAGAAAGTGAAGGATCTGGTCAAGGCCTATCAGACCGACGAAGTGGCGGCCAGCGCCGCCGACATCTACAAGGGCGACGCCGTCAAAGGCTGGTAACCCTCCCCCGCATGCCCGTGGCGCCCGGCCACGGGCCATGCCAACCTCAGCCGCGCTGGATAGACACCCCGCCATCCACCAGCATCGCGGTGCCGGTGATAAATGAGGAAGCGTCAGACGCCAGATACAGCGCCGCCTGCGCGATCTCCTCCGGCATCGCCAGCCGCTTCAGCGCGTGCAGGTCGGCCACCTCCGCCAGCGCCTCCGGGGTATTGCTCATCTGCCGGCCCATCGCCGTATCGGTGCCGCCCGGCAGCAGCGCGTTCACCCGAATGCCGCGCCCGCCGAACTCCACCGCCAGCGCCTGCGTCAGGCCGATCAGCCCCGACTTGCCGGCCGCATAGGCCGCCGTGCCGGGAAACGCCGCGGTGTGGCCAACGAAGGTGGAGGTGAAGATCACCGAGCCTGCGCCGCGCGCCAACATGGCGGGGATTTGATATTTGGCGCCGTAGTAGGCGCTGGACAGGTTGGTTTCCAACACCTCGCGCCACGCTGAGGCGGTGAGCGCCAGCGATGGCCCCAGCGGCCCCAAGGTGCCGGCGTTGTTGAAAGCGATATCCAGCCCGCCGAACTCATCGACCGCCGCCGCCGTCAGCCGTTCGGCGAAGGCTTCGTCACACACGTCGCCCGCCACCGCGAGCGCCCGGCCACCCTCGCGCCGAATGTCCTCCACCAGCGCCGCCAACAGCCGCTCGCGCCGGGCGCCCAACACCAGCGCAGCCCCCTGGCGGGCGAACAGCAGCGCCGCCGCCCTGCCGATCCCCGAACTGGCGCCGCCGATCACCGCCACCTTGCCGTTCAATGCGTTCATCGCTCATCCTCACGCGGTTTAAAGATCCTCAGTGTGAAGCAAGATCCCGCGCCGCGCTGGCCGCAAGCGGACATGTAACTGACGCCAATAAAAAAGGCGCTGCAAGCAGCGCCCCGGCAACGCGGATCTGACGGTTAACTCACGGCCTGGCCGCATACTTCTGCATCGTGGCCGGCGTCACCAGCTCGAACGGGATCCAGTAATACGGCTCGAGCTTTTCACCGTTGATCATGCGCTGCGCCACATCGACCGAGGCTTTGCCCTGCCCGACCGCGTCCTGGAACACCGTGACCTGCATCTTGCCGGAGGCCAGCGCCTTGAGGCCGTCCGGCGTGGCGTCGATGCCGCCGATCAGCACTTTCTTGTCCGCCTTGCCCGCCTGCTGCAGCGCCATGATTGCGCCGATCGCCATCTCGTCGTTGTTGGCGGCGACGATGTCGATCGCTTCGCCGTTGGTCAGCCAGTTCATCATCAGGTCCATACCTTCACTGCGTGAATAGTTGGCGCTCTGCTTCTGCACCACCTTCATTTTCGGGTACTTGCTCACCACCTGCTCCACGTCTTTGGTGCGCTGCAGCGCGCCGGCGTCGGTCAGGTTGCCGATCATCACCGCCACGTTGCCCTGATAGCCGGCCAGCCGCGCCAGCTCTTCCATCTGCAGCGTGCCGGATTCCCGCTCGTCGGAGCCGACGAAAACCACGCCCTGCGGCAGTTTGGCGTCGCCCGGCGTGCGGTTCACGTACACCAGCGGCACGCCGGCGGCCTGGACCATTTTGGTCATCACCGGCGTGCTGGCCGAGTTGACCGGATCGACAATAATCGCGTCCACCCCGGCGCTGATAAAGCTCTGCACCTGATCGGTCTGGCGGCCGACGTCGCCGCGCGCATCCTCAAACTGCACGGTGATGCCGCGCGCCTTGGCTTCCTTGTCGATCGCCTGGCGGATGATGGTGAGGAAGTTCTGGTCGAAATAGGCCATCGACACGCCGATGGTTTGCGCCCATGCCGGGGTAGACGCGCACAGCGCCACCGCCAGCCACAGCCCTTTCAGGTAATTCATGATGTGTCCCCCGGTAAAAAAACGCCGCCGGCCAACCCTGGCGCCGGCGGCAATTCACGGCAATCAGTGTTTTTTGCGGTTGCGCCGCATGTCGATCGACACGGCGGCGACGATAATCACGCCTTTGATGATGTCCTGAATGTAAGAATCGACGCCGATAAAGGTGAAGCCGCTTTTGATCAGGCCGAGGATCACCGCGCCGATCAGCGTGCCGGTGATGCGCCCGACGCCGCCCATCAGGCTGCTGCCGCCGATCACCGCCGCGGCGATGGCGTCCAGCTCGTAGGACATCCCCATGCTCGACTGGCCGCTGCTGACGCGCGCCGCCAGCACCACGCCCGCCAACCCCGCCAGGCCGCCGGCGATGGTGTAAACCGTCACCAGGTACTTATTGACGTTGATGCCGGAAACCCGCGCCGAGGTCATGTTGCCGCCGATGGCGTAGATGTATTTGCCGTAGCGGGTGTGCTTGAGTGCGATATGGAAGATCACTGCAATCACCAGGAAGATGATCACCGGCATCGCGCCCTGGCCGATTGACGTGAAGCCGTCCGACAGGAAGCTGACCGGGTTGCCCTTGGTGTAGTACTGCGCCAGGCCGCGCGCCGACACCATCATCCCCAGCGTAGCGATAAACGGCGGAATGCCGGTGCGGGTGATCAGGAAGCCGTTGATAAAGCCGCAGACGATGCCCACCCCGATCCCCGCGCCGATCGGGATCGCCGCCGGCAGATCGAGCAGCCCCGGATACATCGGCGAGATGCTGTCCGAGGTCTGCGCCAGGCTGGCCGCCACTACCGCAGTCAGCGCAATCAGCGAGCCGGAGGAGAGATCGATGCCGGTGGTGATGATCACCTGGGTGACGCCCACTGCGATGATGCCGATGATCGCCACCTGCAGCACGATCAGCAGCAGGCGGTTCGGGTTCAGCAGGAATGACTGATCGCGCATGTACCAGCCGAGGATTTCGAAGATCAGCGCGATGCCGATCATCACGATGAAGATACCGGTATCCTTCGGCATTTTGCCGCTCAGCCCGGAGAACAGCGTTCCCTTGCCCGTTGAATCGGCGGAGAGCGGCTTCTCAATCTTTACGTTACTCATGATGTTCACCCTTCGTTATTCTGAGGCCAGCGCCAGGATCTTCTCCTGGTCCGCGTCGTCTTTGTCCAAAATGCCGGTGATGCGGCCGCCGTGCATCACCATCACCCGGTCGCTCATGCCGAGGATCTCCGGCAGCTCGGAGGAGACCAGAATGATGGCGACGCCGCGGTTGGCCAGCTCGCTGATCAGGCGATAGATTTCCGCTTTCGCCCCCACGTCGATGCCGCGCGTCGGTTCGTCGAGGATCAGGATTTTCGGCTGCGCCAGCAGCCAGCGCGCGATCAAGACCTTCTGCTGGTTGCCGCCGCTGAGGTTATTGATGATCTGATCCATGGTCGGCGTTTTGATGTTGAGCTTTTTAATCTGATCCATGCAGTCTTTGGCCATCTGCACGTGGCTGACGAAACCGTTCTTGCCGATGTATTCCGACAGGTTGACGATGCTCATGTTCTCGACCACCGACAGCACCAGAAACAGGCCGGATTTCTTGCGGTCTTCGGTGAGGAACGCCAGCCCGCTCTCGATCGCCTTCGCCGGGGAATCCACTTTTACCGCCTGGCCTTCGATAAAGATCTCGCCGCCGTCCGCCGGGTGCATGCCGAACAGGCTCTCCATCACTTCGCTGCGCCCGGCGCCCACCAGCCCGGCAACGCCGAGGATCTCGCCGCGCTTGACGCTGAACGATACGTCATGGAACCAGCCGCTGCGGCGCAGCCCCGCCACCCGCAGCACTTCCTCGCCGATATTGTTGTTGAATTTGGGGAACATCTGCGTCAGTTCTCGCCCCACCATCATGGTGATCAGCGACTGTTTGGTCAGGTTTTCGGTTTTGTCGCAGGCGATGAAGGTGCCATCGCGAAAAATGCTCACTTCGTCGGTGATGGCGAAGATCTCATCCATCTTGTGGCTGATATAGATGATGCCTTTGCCCTGCTCGCGCAGCTCGCGAATGATGGCGAACAGGTGCACCACTTCGCCTTCGGTCAGCGCCGAGGTCGGTTCATCCATGATCAGCACGTCGGCGTTGTAGGATACCGCCTTGGCGATCTCCACCATCTGTTGGTTGGCGATGCTCAGCTCACCCACCAGCGTCTCCGGCTGCAGTTTGATGTTCAGCCGCGCCAGCAGTTCGCGGGTCTGTTCGTTCAGCTGTTCGTGGTTGACGAACCCCAGCCGCGCCGGCTCGCGCCCCAGCCAGATGTTTTCCGCCACCGTCATGTAGGGCACCAGGTTCAGCTCCTGGTGGATCATGGAAATGCCCGAATGCAGCGCCTGCAGCGTGTCGCTGAAGGTGACCGGCCGACCTTTGATTTTGATCGAGCCTTCGTCCGGGTGGTAGATGCCGATCAGGCATTTCATCAGCGTCGATTTACCCGCGCCGTTTTCCCCCATCAGCGCGTGCACGCTGCCGGGTTTGATTCTAATCGAGACCTTATCCAGCGCTTTGACGCCGGGGAACTGCTTGCTGATGCCTTCGGCCTCAAGAACATAAGGGTACATACCGCTTACCTCCGCACTGACCCACGTTTTCCGCCGCGCTCGCCCCACACCGGCGCCCGCGGCGGGCTTCACGGCTTATTTCTTGTTTTTATCGGCGAATTGCTGGTAATTGGCCTGGGTGATCAGCTGGTAAGGGATCAGCACGTTGCTCTCCACTTTCTCGCCTTTCACCAGTTGAACGGCGGTCTGCACCGCGCCTTCGCCCTGGCCTTTGGCGTCCTGGAACACGCTCAACGCCAGATCGCCCTTCTTGATGAACTCCAGCGCGTCCGGCGTGCCGTCAACGCCGGCCACCAGCACGCCGGATTTCTTGGCCTGCTTCAGCGCCAAAATAGCGCCGATGGCCATTTCGTCGTTGTTGGAGGCGATGGCGTCTATCTGCTGGCCGGACAAAATCCAGTCGGTGGTAACGTCCACCGCCTCTTTGCGGAAGAACTTGGCGGTTTGCTTATCGACTATTTTGATGCCGGGATAGTTGGCCGCCACCTCTTCCACGCCGCGGGTGCGGTCGCGCGTGGCTTCACTCGACAGCTCGCCCATCAGGATCATCACGTTGCCCTTGCCGTTCATCAGCTTGGCCAGCGCTTCCATCTGCAGCTTGCCGGCCAGCTTGGAGTCGGAGCCGACGTAGGCCATGCCGGCCGGCAGCGCCACTTCCGGCTTGCGGTTGACGAACACCAGCGGGATCTTGGCCTTCTCGGCCAGCTTAATCATCGGCTTGACGCCCTGGGTATCCACCGGGTTGAGGATGATGGCGTCGACGCCCTGGCTGACGAAGTTTTCGATTTGTTGAATTTGCTGCGCGATATCGCCTTTGGCGTCTTCGAACTGGCCGCTGACATTACCGTCGGCCTTCATTTTGTTTTGCATCGACTGGCGCAGAATGGTGAGGAAGTTGTCATCGAAGTAAGCCATGGAAACGCCGATCTTGATGTCTTTCGCCAACACGCTGGCCGGCAGCATGCACATCAGTACCGAGGCGGCGATCAGTTTCTTCAGCTTCATGTTCGTTACCCTTTAATCGTTAGAATGAAGAGGTCTGTTGGTTGACAGCTAATGAAAAATATTTTTTACATTCAAACAACAATACGGTCGGTGTTATCCCTTTGATACGGCGAATTTACCGCGTTATCGCCGTATAAAGGTCGTTGGAAAAATGGTGATCAATATCTCAAAACAGATTAAAAACAACCAATTGAAATAAACCCCTGGCACAACAAACGGCACCTTCAGCACGTTTTTAAATGTTTATTTCATAATTTAGATTATTGAAACTTTTTAACCCAAACAAGCGAAACATGCATTTTGGAATGTCTTATTAACAAAAACATGACACGGATCTAACAAATGAAATGAAAGCCGCCGGCGAGCGTTCCTCTTTCGTGCGCCGGCAAAAACTGCGAGCGGCCACGCAGTTTGCGGTTTCCGCGTTTCCCGACCATCCTTACTCGGCAATAATGGACATATCCCTATCTCAGGAGGACCTGACATGCAGCTCAGCAGTAAGGTGCGGATGAACCGCCTGTTCAACAACGGCAAGTGCCTGGACGTGGCGATCGATCACGGCATCGCCAACGAACCGGATTTCTTGATCGGCCTGGAAGATATCGAACGGGTGATGGGCAACCTGATCGCCGCGCGCCCCGACGCCATTCAGGTCAACTACGGCCAGGCGGATCTGCTGCAGCGCGCGCCGCAGCGCGAAAAACCGGCGCTGGTGATGCGCACCGACGTCGGCAACGCCTATAACGCCGCGCGCCACCGCGAAATGTGGGCGGTGCTGCACAACCCGGAGGCGCCGATCCTCGCGGCGCTGCAAATGGACGCCGCCGCGGTGGTGGTCAATCTGTATATGATCCCGGATGAGCCCGGCATTTTCCGCCAGTGCGTGGAAAACATCGGCCGCCTACGCCACGCCTGCGATCAATACGCCATGCCGCTGATGATTGAACCGCTGGTGATGGCCCCGGCCGGCCAGGGCGCCGCCTACGGCTCGCTCGGCGACGTGGAGAAGATCGTGCCGCTGGTGCGGCTGGCGCGCGAGCTGGGCGCCGACATCATCAAGGCCGACCCGACCGAACGCGTGGAAGACTTCCATCGCGTGGTCGAAGCGGCGCGCTGCCCGACGCTGGTGCGCGGCGGCGGCAAGGGGGAGCTGGGGCCGGTGCTGGAGAAATCCGCCGCGCTGATGGCCCAGGGCGCCTCCGGCATGGTTTACGGCCGCAACGTCTATCAACACAGCAATCCGTCGCAGGTGGTGCGCGCGTTGATGGCAATCATCCATCAGGGCGCCAGCGGCCAACAGGCGCTGGAGATCTACCACCAGCAGTGACCCGCTTTTGTAACTAAAATAACCCCCTGCTCCCCCGGCAGCATGCTATAACCTGCTGCCGGTAACTGCAGCTTGCCTCATTCCTCGCTAGAATACGCCGTGATATCGCCATTCGGAGAACCGCCATGCCAAAACAACGGGTGCCGCTCAAGCTGAGCACCTCCATCACGCTGATGGTGTCCGCCATCATCGCTTCGGTGCTGCTGGTGGTATTCGCGCTGTTTTTCGTGCAGATGAGCCGCGAGGGGCAAGATCAGCTGCAGCAGAAAGCCATCGCCGTCGCCAATACGCTGGCGCTCTCCAGCACGGTGGTTGACGGCCTGCAGCGGCGCGACCAAAGCGGCGCCATTCAGCGCTTCGCCGAGCAGGTGCGCCATCAAAACGAGCTGCTGTTCGTGGTGGTGGTGGATATGCAGGGTATCCGCTATTCGCACCCCAAACCCTGGCTGATCGGCCAGCATTTTATCGGCGACGATCTGGCGCCCGCGCTGCAAGGCAACGTCAACAGCGCCATCAACCGCGGCACGCTGGCCCCGGCGCTGCGGGTGTTCGTGCCGGTGTATGACGCGCAGAAACAGCAAATCGGCGTAGTGGCGCTCGGCATCGCGCTGGATACCGTGCAGCGGGTGGTGGCGGAAAGCCGCTGGATCATCTATTGGACCATCGCCTTCGCCGCGCTGGTCGGCAGCCTGGGCACCTTCTTCCTGGTGTCCGCACTCAAGCGCATCATGCTGGGTTTCGAGCCTTACGAAATCTCCAACCTGTTCGAACAGCGCAACGCCATGCTGCAATCGATTAAAGAAGGCGTGATCGCGGTCGATAATGAATCCCGCATCACCATCGTCAACGACGAGGCCAAGCGCCTGCTGCGCCAAAGCGGCCCGGTGGAAAACCTGCTGCTGGAAGCCGCCAGCAAGCATTGGCCGGCGCAGCTGCATCTGGCGGAGGTGCTGGCCAGCGGCAAACCGCTGCGCGATCGGCAGATCAGCTTCAACGGCAGCGAACTGCTGACCAATACCGTCCCGGTGATCGTCAACGGCCAGGTGACCGGCGCCATCGCCACCTTCCGCGACAAGA
This sequence comes from Serratia sp. CY84636, assembly GCF_052166245.1. Taxonomy (NCBI): domain Bacteria; kingdom Pseudomonadati; phylum Pseudomonadota; class Gammaproteobacteria; order Enterobacterales; family Yersiniaceae; genus Serratia; species Serratia sp. CY84636. The sequence continues at coordinate 256,738 of NZ_JBJNOX010000002.1, read as the reverse complement.
CCGAGGTCAGCCGCCTGCTGCAGCGCCTGAGCGGCATGGCGCACTACGCCGATGCGCTGCGGGTGCAGTCGCACGAATTTATGAACAAGCTGCACGTGATACTCGGCATGCTGCACATGAAGGCCTACCAGAAGTTGGAAAACTACATCATCAATACCGCCAGCAACTATCAGGAAGAGATCGGCGCGCTGCTGCGCAAGATTCACTCGCCGGAAGTGGCGGGCTTCTTCATCGGCAAGATCAGCCGCGCCCACGAAGCCGGCGTTGAGCTGACCATCGAGGAAACCAGCCTGCTGCCGGAAACCGACGACGCGGAAACCACCCATGTGCTGATCAGCGTGCTCGGCAACCTGATCGAAAACGCCATCGACGCCATCGACGGCGTTGAGGGCCACGAGATCGGCCTGAGCTTCCATCACCACGACGATCAATTACACTGTATCGTCAGCGACGACGGCCCCGGCATCGATCCGGCGATCGGCGCGCGCATCTTCGAACACGGATTTTCTACCAAGGGAACGGGACGCGGCATTGGCCTGGCGCTGATCCGCAGCCATCTGGAGAAACTGGGCGGCAGCATCGATTTCGAATCCGAACCGGGCGAGCTGACCCAATTTTTCGTGCACCTTCCCTATCAGGCCAAGAGCAGAGCCCATGATTAACGTACTGATTGTCGACGACGACCCGATGGTGGCGGAGCTGAACAAATACTACCTGAGCCAGGTCAGCGGTTTTCACTGCCAGGCGACGGTCGCCACCCTGAACCAGGCGCGCGCCCTGCTGGCCGATGCCGACGTCAGCATCGATCTGGTGCTGCTGGATATCTACATGCAGCAGGAGAACGGGCTGGATCTGCTGCCCGGCCTGCGCGAACTCGGCGAGAAGACGGATGTGATCATCATCTCCTCCGCCAGCGACGTGAACACGGTGCAAAAGGCGCTGCACTACGGCGTGGTGGATTACCTGATCAAGCCGTTCCAGTTCAGCCGCTTCAAGGAGGCGCTGAGCCACTACCGGCAACAGTCGCAGCTCTTGTCGCAGCGCGAGTTTTCGCAGGCCGACGTCGACAGCCTGCTGCGCCGCCAGCCCGGCGGCCAGGAGAGCAAGAAGCTGCCGAAGGGGCTGACCAGCATCACCCTGAGCACGGTGTGCGAGTGGATCGAACAGCAGCACGACAGCGAATTCTCCACCGACAACCTGGCCAACGCCATCGGCATTTCGCGGGTGTCCTGCCGCAAGTACCTCATCTATCTGGCAGAGAGCGGCATTCTCGGCACCCGTATTCTGTACGGCGCCACCGGCCGACCGGTCTATCTGTATCAGTTGAAACCGGACGCGATCGCCATGCTGAAAGAGCATTGCCGCCCGGCCTAAACGACGCCGGGCGCAGAAAGCGCCCGGACGTTGAAGGCTAGAAGTTGTGCATGTAACACTTCGCCTCGGGGTGAGGATCTTTCGAGTGTCTGCGCAGGCAACGCTGCTTTTTCTACTGCTGTTCCAGGTTCCGCTGCTGCCGCTCGGCGGCCTCTGCAGCCTCGCGCTGCTGTTCCCGTGCAATCGCCTGCTCGTTGACCAGCGTCAGGTTATCGACATTCCACACCTTGTGGCGCAATGCGTCGCGCTTTTTCTGGTACTCCTCGGTGATCTTACTGTCCTTCGGCGCCACTGCATGGTATTCCAGATCCACCCGCGCCTGCGCGAAGCTGGCGCAACACAAGGCCATGCCGGCCAACACTATCATTTTCATCGATAAACTCCTGACAAGTCCCTGTTCTCATCTTTAGCAATTCAGCGGTCGACCATTCAGCCAGGCCCGGCAATATGCGCCGACAAACGGCCGATGCGGCCCCATCAGGGACGTCCGCCGCAGACGCAGCGACAGGCAGCGGACAATATCGGCTCCCTGTTCACAGGCCGATCGGGCGCTCTGGTGCCCCTGCGCAGAACGTCTCGCCGTTTTCTGCGTTTGCAACCGCATTTCCAACGCTTCCCGCTCCGCACGCAGCCGCGCCAGCTGCATGCGCTCCGCCTGAATCTGTTCAGCCAACCAAATATGCTGCAACAAGCCATCCAGCCGCGCCGGGCATCCCGCCGCCGAAGAACTTTCCGTCGAGGCGCCGGGCGAGGAATGACGATCGATGAACGCCTGACTGCAAAATGAGGCCAACAGTGCCAGCGCCGCAGCGATTAACGAGGGTAGTTTCAATACACAAGCTCCATGAATAAGCCGACTGGGGCGCGCCACGAAAAATGACGCAGAGAACCGTTCAACAGCCATTGAGTGAAGACACATGAGGCTCTGCGGGATCTGGCGCATGTTGCCCTCCCGTCGCCGGCGTTTTCGCGTTTTCGGCATCGCATTCGACCAGACGCGCCAAGGTTTCAGCCTCGTTCTCCGTGGGTGGGCTCGGCACCGCCATCTCTTGTCGCAGGCCATGCGCCAGCTCTTTCAATTTCTTCTGAAACAGCACGGGAGAAATTCCCTCGCATTGCCGATCGTAGCGGGCCGCATTTGCTTGCAGACTCAACAACGACATTATCAACATGGCGACAATACGCTTTGTCATTGAAAACTCCTGTAATGATGTCTGGGTATGTCGATATAAACTCAACAAGCAGAGATTCATCGTTTAAAGATAAATAACGCATCGGAAAAACAGAGTAGCGAATTAATAATAAACCGTTCCACAATATCTCTGAGATAACGTTTGGCGCCACGCCGAATAAAGAGTGGTGATTAGCGCTCCCCTATTTTCGACCAGTCCAGCGTACCGCCGATACCGACCCGGCCTTCATTCAGCACGGAAGCGGCGGATTCGCCGGCGATAATACGCTGTTTTTGTTCTCGCGTTGCGGGCTGCGGTGCTCCCCAATTCCCCCAGTGAGTGGAGGAGGATGAGGATGAAACAGTGGGGTAAATGGCACTGCATCCGTTTAATACCAGACACAATGCCAGAAGATAATTACGCCATGTCATACTATTCCCCTTAAAATAACGCCATTGGCAGTGACGGTAAATGAAAAATGAGTTTATTTAGTTTAATAACGCTCGCCGCATGCCATCGCCTGCGACAAAAAGAATACGCCGGTGTTAATCACCCGTTATTTTAATTAACCTGAATAAAACAAATATCGCTCAATAAGATAACGCTAATCGCAGAAATGGGCCAACAGGTTCAGCGCACTTCCGAGTGCGCTGGGATCTTACTCTTCGCCGTCCGGCTGCCAGGCCAACAGATCGCCAGGCTGGCAGTCGAGAATGCGGCAGATCTTGTCCAGCGTTTCCAGCCTGACTCCCTTGACCTTGCCGTTTTTCAACAGAGACAGGTTTTGCTCAGTGATCCCCACCTGCTCCGCCAGCTCCTTTGAACGCATCTTCCTTTTGGCCAACATGACATCAAGACTTACGATTATTGCCACTCTATTCTCACACGAAAGAAAGCTGTTCTTCATTCAGCCGCAACGCTTCCAGAAATACCCGGCTAAATACCAGGATTGCGCAGCCTACGATCAGCGAGCGCACCGACTCGCTATTGACGCCATAATAAAGGATAAACAGCATTTTTTCATCGGCGGTCAATACCATCACCTGCAGCAGACCGGCTAACGACGGGAACAACACATCGACGATCAGCAAGATGCCGATGATCTGCAACAGCACCATATTGTTGCGATGCCACACGTTGCCGCGGAAAAATTGATAAAACAGCCCGGCGCCGCACAGCAGCGCGCTGTAATAGGGCAAATAACCGAGCATGTCGATAACCAGCGTGGCGAACAGCGCCCAGCGTTGCTGCGGGATCGCGTAGGCAAGCAGCTCCGGGTAATATTCCCGGTAAGAGGCGACGATATCGCGATAGGCTACGCCCTGCAGCCAGTCCCGCACGATGATGAACATCTCAACGCCGGTGCTGACGATCAGCATCGCCATAATGAGCAAACACAGACAACGCACATACAGCGGCAGATGGATCCTTGGCGCAGCGCCCATAATTTTCTATCCCTTAATCAACAGCAATAAATTATCGTAAAACGATAATTTATTACTGTCAATAATCAAGTGGACTGATGAGTCAGGCGGTGGTCGCCAACGCGCGGACAATAAAAAAGGCCGGGCTAACCCGACCTTGTTTGACTGCTCGACGCGCTTAGACCAGCTCGATCACATCGAAGTTGGCTTCGCCGCTCAGATCGGCGTCGTAGTCAACGCCCTGCAGACCAAAGCCGAACAGGCGCAGGAATTCCGCCTTGTAGCCCTGGTAATCGGTCAGTTCGTTGATGTTGCTGTCGTTCAGCTGCTGCCAGATTTCACGGCAGGTTTCCTGCACGGCGTCGCGCAGTTCCCAGTCATCCAGGCGCAGACGGTGTTTCTCGTCGGTGTCCGGCGCCACGCCGCTGTACAGCTTGGTCGCGAACAGACGCTGGATCTGCTCGATGCAGCCTTCGTGAATGCCCTGCTCCTTCATGATTTTGAACACGATGGAGATATACAGCGGCATCACCGGAATGGCAGAGGAAGCCTGAGTCACTACCGACTTGAGCACCGCAACGTAAGCCGCGCCGCCTTTGGCCTGCAGCTTCTGGTTGATGGCCTGCGCCGCGCGATCCAGATCTTCTTTCGCCTTGCCCAGCGTGCCGTGCCAGTAGATTGGCCAGGTCAAATCGGTACCGATGTAGGAGTAAGCGACAGACTGCGCGTTATCCGCCAGCACGCCCGCTTCGTCCAGCGCGTCCATCCACAGCTGCCAGTCCTGGCCGCCCATCACCTTCACGGTGTCGGCGATTTCTTGCTCGTTGGCCGGCTCGACCACGGCTTCAACCAGCACGTCTTTGTTGGTGTCCAGCGCGACAGATTTGTACGGCTCGCCGATCGGCTTCAGTGCGGAACGCACCACTTCGCCGGTTTCCGGCATTTTGCGCACCGGCGAAGCCAGCGAGTAAACCACCAGGTCAACCTGACCCAGGTCTTTTTTGATCAGGTCGATCACGGTCTGACGGCACTCGTTGGAGAATGCGTCGCCGTTGATGCTTTTCGCGTACAGGCCTTCTTCTTTAGCTGCCTTGTCGAAACCGGCGGAGTTGTACCAACCGGCGGAACCGGTTTTGCCTTCGCTGCCAGGCTTCTCGAAAAATACGCCGATGGTGGCCGCACCGCTGCCGAAAGCGGCATTGATGCGCGAGGCCAGACCGTAACCGGTGGATGCACCAATGACCAGCACCTTTTTAGGCCCGTTTTTCAGTTCGCCGCGCGACTTAACGTAGGCGATTTGCTCACGGACGTTGGCTTCACAGCCTGCCGGGTGAGCGGTGGTGCAGATAAAACCACGAATTTTAGGTTTGATAATCATAGTAATTTTTTCTTGGTAGCTAAAAACCGAAGGACAATATACCTGATTTTCTCGATATACTTAAGAAAGTGCGAAAACAAGCGCAGTGAACAGACCAGTTTAGTCGAGGGATCAGGGTTGCCCAACTCCGCATCGTGATGCCTCCACGCGCCACGCTTCGCACCCTCAGCGCGTTCAAGCCTTCCCTCTTCAAATCAGCAAAAGTTGATCATGCTTCTGGCGTTGCGTTATGGTGTGGCTGTTTTTCGGTCGAATATCAGGGAAGATAAAATCACCAGGAACAGTGATGGAACCAACTTTATATTATATTCTTTCTACTCTCGCCGCCGCGGCCTGTCTGGCCGTGAAATACGGCTTCAGACCGCCTCTGGGTTCCAAGGGTTATGTCGTTCTGGTTACGATATGTTTTTTAATCCTTTGCTGGCAATTTACCCTTTTTGCCAACGGCAACGCGATGTTTATTGCTGACTCTGAAACATGGACCAAAGAAAATTGGCCTCTACGCTACTGTGCGTTGGGGTTTGCTCTTGCACATGCCTTCGCCACTTTCGAATCCTCCAGAAGAAAGAAAAAAGACAAACTTTCCTGAAGTCGTCACCACCAAATGAAACGCCATTTGGTGGTGACAAGGTAGATCCATTACGCCTTGTTCTTTTCCAGCTGCTCAATCAGCGTATAACGCAGCGATGAGGCATCGGCCGGCACGTTCTCCACCGGGGTAACAAGCACTTTCAGCCGATACTGATAACCCGGTTCGAAGGTGAAACCCTCGATGCCGGTATAGAACAACTCCCACGGCTGCTGCGCGGAGCGACGCACCTGCATACACTTCATCGGGCCGACGCCCACGCAGTCCACCAGCGCGCTGTTCACGAGCAACACTTCCGTTTGGCCGCCTTTCTCGTTAACGGGCTGATTCATCGAGGTTCCCTCCTGGCTGCAGCCGGCCAGCGCGGCCAACGCAACAAATAACAACGCTTTAATTTTCAATGTACTGCACCAATAGTCATGTAGGTCAGGCGATCCTAACAAATTGACTGGATGAATTGAACCTTGCTCCGTATCACAGGAGCGACATTATTCGTTCGCGTTTATTCTCCAAACTCACGCGTTACAGGACAGCGGTCATGACGGTACGCTGTCGTTTTTATCATCGCCATCAATGAGAAAACCGGCATCACGAATCGCCGCCTTCACCTGCCTGGCATCCATCACCGCCGTTTTCACATAGCCAAAAAAGGCTACCCGCGTGCCAGGCAGACGGACTGGCGTCGCCAGTTGGACACTGAGTTCGAGATTGCGCTGCGCCATCAGCTCAGCACGCGCCTGCCAAAACGCGGCGAGATCGGAGGGAGTTTCAGTGGTTGTTTCGAACCGAGACGCCAATTCGCTTAGCGCCTCCCACTCCGCCAACAGGGCGGCAACCACTTCGGGGTTGGCCATCTTCCCCCAGTCAGAGGGTAAAGCCCCCTCACGCCACGCCTCGAGATAGCCGGGCAACGCCATCTTCAACTGGCTCAACCGATCGTTCAACGCTGGTTTCCTTTTACAACACCTAATGCTTTGATATTCCCCATAATGCCACTCTCATTTAACGGTGATGGGAGCAATGATCGGAGCTTATCAGCGCCATAAATGACGTAATAACTTTTGGTGCGGCGAAATTAGCGATATGTGCGGGTGGGGAATAAGGATGGAGATCGGGTTGGTGGCTATGACTCGAAAAGAGGAGCGGGGATTGCTGGTGGTGCCTTAAATGAAATTTCCTTATAAATCAATCACACAAAAAAAGACCGAATACGATTCCTATATTCGGTCTAGGGAAATGGCTCTTGGGAGAGAGCCGTGCGCTAAAAGTTGGCATTTAATGCAGGGCTTGTTCAGCCGTGCACTTTAAGAGTAGCCTACCGCGCCAGTTTTGCCAGCCGCCCGGCGGCCGCGTGATAGTTTCGTGACGAAATAACTATGCGGCAAATGCGCATCAATCCGCGCACGTTGGGCAAGGCGTTGGCAAACAAGCGGTTAGTCAGCGCACAGCTTCTCGGCGCGTTCAATGAACGGCGCCAGGCTCATTTTTTTCCCCGGTTCGGCAGGGTCGTCCAGCAGGAGCACCTCCAGCGGTTGCGCGCGCTGATGGCCTTTCTTCACCTGCTGCTCCGCTGCGTCGTTGAGCGGGTATTGCATCAGAGTGCTGTTGTTGAGCACGAACAGCGCGCCGCCGCTGCGGCACTGCAGCGTCACTTCTTCCTTGGTGAACGCCCACTGTTTGCCGTATTCCAGTTTGGTGATGTTCACCAGTTTGTCTGCCGCCAGCGCGCCGGTCGCGGTTGCCAGCAGCGTAATGCCGAGTAATACCGATTTCATGTGTTGGCCTTAAGGTTGCTATTCACGTCGATTTTCCCGCAGCTTGCCCTGTTGCGGCAAGCCGAAATGTCAAACCGGCGCATAGGTTGCAAATAAACTGACCAGCAGCAGCACCGCCCCCCCCAGCCCGACTTCGAGCCAGCAGGCCAGCACCACGCCGTGCTGCGCCAGCGCCGGCACGCGGCTCATTGCCGGCACGATGGCATAGCGATTGGCCAGCGCCACCATCACCATCAGCGCCACCAGCGCGGTTTTGATCAGCAGCAGGCGCTGATAAGGCGAGCCGAGGTTGAGCGGCCAACCGCCGAGAATGATCAGGCTGTTGACGATGCCGGTGACGATCACCGCCGCCACCGCCAGGTGCCCCCAGCGCGAGAAACGGATCAGCGTGGTGATGGCGTCGCTACGCCACTGCGGCGGCTGCAGATAGCGCAGGCAAACCAGCAGCGGCGCCAGGCAGCCGAACCAGTAACCGGCGGCCAGCAGGTGCACCGCATGGTTGGCGCAGTGCAGCACGCCCAGCGTGCCTTCGTGCATCGCCGCGTGGCCGATGAACGCCAGGCTGACCAGCAGCAGCGCCGAACACAGCGCCAACGCCTGCGCGCGCGGCCTTTCCGGCAGCAGCAGGCTCAGGATCGCCAGCAGCGACAGGCCCAGATGCCAGCGCCACACTTCGCCGAAGGTGGTGCCGAGCACCGCCCACCAGACCTCCAGCCGCCAGGCGTCTTCCCAACCGTCGCCCATTTGCCCGGCCTGAATGGCCAGCAGCGCCACGGCGGAAAGCCCGGCAATCCAGGTGCCGGCAAGCAGCAGCGGGCGCACATCGCGGGAGAGGATCGGGGAGAGGCGCTGCGGTGACAATAAGGCGGTGAACAGACTGATGCCGAACATCAGCATCACCGCCGCAAAGTGCACCAAGCGACACAGAACGAACAGGGTCGCCAGACTCACGATCAGTTTACGGTGAAGCTGTACTGGCCTTTGGTTTTATGCCCGTCGACCGAAACCACATGCCAGCTGACGTTGTATTTGCCCGCACTCAGTTCGCCTTCGATCGGCACATTGACCTGGGTGTTGTTGTTCGGATCGAGCTGCAGCTTGCCGGTTTTCACCACGGCGTTGTCTGGGCCGGTGATTTTCACGCCGCTGAAGTTCGGCTCGATGCCTTCGGAGAAGCTGAGGGTCAGCGCTTTCGGCGCCGGGCTGACGCTGGCGTCGGCCTTCGGCGTTTCCACTTTCAGATGGGCGTGCGCCAGCGCTTGCTGCGAAGACAGGCCGACGAACAGGACGAAAACGGTGGAAAGCAGGCGACAGGAGGAACGAATTTTACCGATCACAGTGGTATCCCTTAACAGTATAAAGAGGGTCATAAGGGTTAAGGCCACAGCCAAGGCGATGTATCAGCGGCCCCAACCCACCGCAAGTGATTGCGCCACGGGTAAACAGAAAAACGGGTTGTATCGGCTAACCCGCTGTTTTGACTCTACCATCCCTGTAGCGTATCGCGGTAAATCATAACGACCACGCTGCGGCAAGTCGAGCGCATCACTGGCATTTTGCGATCCGGCAGCACGTATCGCCGCATAACCGCGATAAACGCAGGGTAAAAAAAACCGCGCGTCAGGCTCGCCCGCGCGCGGTTTTTCGGTGTTCTGATGCGGATTAAGCCTGGCCGTTGCCGCCCTGGCCCATCGCGCCCATTTTCTTCAGATCTTTGTCGATGAAGAACAGGCCTTTGCCGCTGGTGCCCACCAGCGCCAGCTTATCCAGCACGGATTTGAACAGTTTCTCTTCTTCGTGCTGCTCCGCCACGTACCACTGCAGGAAATTGAAGGTGGAGTAATCGTGTGCGGTCATAGCGGCGTGCGCCAGTTCGTTGATCTGACGGGTGATCAGCTGTTCGTGTTCGTAGGTCTGCTGGAACACGTCCGCCAGCGATTCGAACGACACCGGCGGCGCGGCGATGGTGCCCAGCAGCGGCAGAGAGCCGGTGTCGCTCAGGTAGTCGAACAGACGTTGCATATGCTGCATCTCTTCCTGAGAGTGCTCTTTAAGAAATGCGGCGGCGCCTTCAAAGCCTTTATCGCTGCACCATGCGCTCATCTGCAGGTACAGGTTGGCGGAGTAGAACTCCAGATTCAGTTGCTCATTCAGCTTTTGAGTCATTTCTTGCGTCAGCATAATGATTCCTTTTATTTTGCAGGTCATGAATTTAATTTCCGCGCATTATGCCCTGCTGCCGTAAAAATAAAAACACCTTATTTACACTCAAATCACATTAATTATAAAAATCATATATATCAATGAATTAAAATATCAACACCACATTGAGAATTAACATGATAATTATTTTCATCTTTTATTTTAATCAAAAAGCGAATCATTCTTATTTAAAAGAATAAATAGATTGCATTACTCCCGGACAAATATCGCCCGCAGCAGCGGCGCAACGGGCTTGCCAAGCGCCGCCGGGTGGATTACCTTCTGCGCAGGTTCAAAGCGGCAAAGTAAGTAAGGAGCATAGCGTGGGTTACAATCTGGCCGAGCTGTCTAAAGAAGAGATGGACCGGGTGAACGTGGATCTCGCCGCCTCAGGCGTGGCGTACAAAGAGCGCTACAACATGCCGGTGATCCCGGAAGTGGTGGAGCGTGAGCAGCCGGAAGCGCTGCGCGACTATTTTCGCGAGCGCGTGGCGCACTACCGCGCGGAATCCCACAGGTTTTCGCGCCTGCCTTACGAGCCAAAGGTCAAATAACAAAAAACCCGCCGTAACGGCGGGTTTTTTACGTCACTTGCCGGCGAACCGGTCGGTGGCGATCATCAGCTGGTGCAAGATGCCCGGCTCATCAAACGAATGCCCCGCTCCTTCCACGATATGCAGTTCCGCTTCCGGCCAGGCCTTGGCCAGATCCCAGGCGTTCTGCACCTGGCAGGCCATGTCATAGCGGCCGTGGACGATCACCGCCGGAATATGGCGGATCAGCGGCACGTTGCGCAGCAGCTGGTCATCACTCTCCAGGAAGCCCAAATGGGTGAAATAGTGGTTTTCAATGCGGGCGAACGCCAGGGCGAAATCATCCTCACCGAACGAAGCGGATTCGCGGCTCGGCAACAGCGTCACCGTCTCCCCTTCCCACACGCTCCACAGCTTGGCCGCTTCGAGCTGCACCTGCGGATCGGCCGAGGTCAGTCGCTGCCGGTAGGCGGCGATCACGTCTTTACGCTCGTCATCCGACAGAATGGACAGCACGCGCGCCCATTTGTCCGGGAAGAAGCGTGACGCGCCGTCCTGGTAATACCAATGCAGTTCCTGCTTACGCAGGGTGAAGATGCCGCGCAGCACCATTTCACTGACGCGCTCCGGGTGGGTCTGCGCATAGGCGAGCGCCAGCGTCGATCCCCAGGAACCGCCGAACACCAGCCATTGATCGACGCCGGCCATGTCGCGCAGCCGCTCGATATCGGCCACCAAATGCCAGGTGGTGTTGTTGTCCAGGCTGGCGTGCGGACGGGAGCGGCCACAGCCGCGCTGATCGAACAGCAGCACCTTGTAGCGTTCCGGATCGAACAGCTGACGATGATGCGGGGAGATGCCGCCGCCCGGCCCGCCGTGAATGAAGACCGCCGGTTTACCGTTCGGGTTGCCGCTCAGCTCCCAGTAGATCCGGTGGCCATCCCCAGTGTCCAGCCAACCGCTGTCGTATGCTGCTAACGGCGGGTACAAACCTCGTAATTGTTCCATGGCGCTTTCCGTCTCTCTGTGAGTCATGCTTTCATCAAAGCGGAAGCCGCCCGGCAGGTCAACGGTAAAACCCGAAAACTCGAACGCGCGCCGAGAACTCGGCGCGCGTTTGCTCAAAATCGCAACGACCTGCCTGCAAAATGCCCACAGGCCCGATCAGTTAAGGTGCGCGATCGCACTGATCTCCACCAATTGATCGGGCGAAGCCAACCCGGTGACGCCGATCAGCGAACCGGCGGGCCGGTGATCGCCGACATAGCGCTTGAACAACGCAACGCACGGTTCAAAGTACGCCAGTACATCGGTCAGGTAGATCTCCACATACGCCAGGTTCGAACGTTCGGCACCGAATCCCTCCAATACCCGATCCAGATTGTCCAACGTCTGTTGGGTTTGCCGTTCGATATCGCCCGCGCCGACAAACTCCCCCTGCATATCATGGGAAAACTGCCCCGAGATGTAGAGGGTATCCTTGACGCGATAGCCTTGGGACACGCCATTCTCCTCTTCCCAAATGACCCCGTGGTGGTAGTGCGTGATGCCATTTTTCATGCTGTTTCTCCAACCGTTTATCGTTTCCATGACGACTATAATCGTTTGATTGGCGAATGGATGTCGTCACTGAAACGACGTTAAAGATGCATTTAATATATTGAATATGTTAAATTTATTGTCTTTTCACCGGTTCTCGGAGGGCAGCATGCTACGGGCGAATCTCAATGACATTCAGGTTTTCATGGCCGTCGTCGACGCCGGCAGTTTTGTCGCCGGCGGACAGACGATGGGGCTATCGCGTTCGGCGGCGGGCAAGGCCATCGCGCGTCTGGAGCAGCGGCTGAGCGTGCGGCTGTTGCATCGCACCACGCGTTCGCTTGGCCTGACCAACGAGGGACGAGAGTTTTATCGACGTGGCCTGCAGATCCTCGCTTCGGTCGACGATGCCGAGGCCAGCGTGGCTGGCGACAAGGGCACCGCACGCGGAGTGCTGCGGTTGACCGCCCCTTCCGCCTTCGGCAGACGGATCCTGTTGCCGCTGGTGCCGAAATTTCTCGTCGCCTGGCCTGAGGTGCAGGTGGAGATCAGTTTTTCCGATCGCCTGGCGGATGTCGTGGAAGAAGGGTTTGATTTGGCAGTACGGATCGGCGTCACGGCGCCGGATACCCGGCTGGTGTCCAGAACCCTCGCTAGGTATCGCGCCCTGCTGTGCGCCTCCCCCGCCTACCTCGCCGCCCGTGGCGAACCGCATACCGTTGAGTCGCTCGCCGGGCACGAGGCTCTGCTGTTCAGCAGCCGCAACCAAAAACAGCCCTGGCGGTTGCGTGACGAGCTCGGCGAATGGGTCAAGGCCCCAGTTCGCGGCCGCCTGCGGCTGGACAGCGGAGAAGCGCTGCACGATGCCGCTTTGGCCGGGTTGGGCATCGCGTATCTGCCGGAGTTTATGATTGCGGAGGATTTGGCCACCGGTCGTCTGCAGCAGGTGCTGCGCGCCGTGGAGGGTGAAGAAGTCAGGATTGTGGCGCTCTATCCGAATAAGCGCCTGCTGGAACCCCGCGTCAGGCGCTTTCTCGATCTCTTGGTGGATACGCTAGGCGGCTGAAACCTTACCCGCCTTTACGCATATGCGGCTCACGCATCTCCTGTGCGGTTTTCGCCTCGATGCTCAGCTCCGCCGTCGGGCGCAGCAGCAGACGCGCCAGCCCGATAGGTTCGCCGGTTTCCCGGCAGTAGCCGTACTCGCCGTTCTGCAATCGCGCCAGCGCCGCATCGATTTTCGGCAGCAGGCGGCTTTCGCGATCCAACTGGCGGAACAGCAGGCGCAGATCCTCTTCGCGCGCCGCCTTGTCGGCTTCATCGCCCGTCGCTTCGCCGCCGTCGATCTCTTTTTTCAGCTCATCGATGTGCAGCAGCAGCTTTTGCCGCTCGTCCTGCAACCGTTGGCGGAAAAACGCCCGTTGAACCGAGTTCATATAATCAGAATCCGGCATGGCCAGCAGTTGCTGCGCATCCGGTAACGTCATGACTGTCATTGCGCTCTCCCAACACCAAAAGTGTAATATTATAACATAATATTTATTTTTAGCACCCGGTCATCCAAAAACAAAATTTCATGCACAAACAGTCGGTTAACCTAAACCTGCACTTTGCCGCTTGCATCCTCTTGGCTTTAGGCGGTTAATGGCTGAGCAAGCCACCCAATCATAGGTAACGAGAGGCCATCATGAGTAAGGGAATGGATAGCAAAAAGAATGCGAAGAAGAAGCCGTTGAAAACCCCAGCTGAGAAACGTGCGGAGAAACGCGCCAAAAAAGCGCATCCGTCTGGTGAGTAAGCGTCCTTCCATCCGTCATTAAACCCGCCAAGGCGGGTTTTTTATTGCCTGTAGCGAGGGGGCGGTTGGCACGGCCGCCTGTGCCGGTTAAGCTGAAGCCTGACGGCAACGCGGAGGAAAACATGACGTTACGCGTAATAGATACCGAGACCTGCGGGCTGGACGGCGGCGTGGTAGAAGTGGCCTCCCTCGATCTGCTCGACGGTCAGTTAACCAACCCGATGAGCGATCTGGTCAGCCCGGATCGCCCCATCAGCCTCGACGCGATGGCGATTCATCACATCACCGAACAAATGGTGGAAGGTAAACCGCGCATCGCGGTGGCGATCGGCCGCTATCAGGGCAGCCCTTACTACGTGGCGCACAACGCCGCTTTCGATCGCGGCGTGCTGCCGGAGATGAACGGCGCCTGGATCTGTACCCTCAAGCTGGCGCGCACGCTGTATCCGGACATCAAGTACGGCAACCAGTATCTGCGCTATGCGCTGAACCTGGATGTGCAGCTACCGGCGGACGCCACGCTGTACCCGCACCGCGCGCTGTATGACTGCTATGTCACCGCCGCGCTGCTGCAACGCATCATCAAGGATTCGGGCTGGACGCCGGAGCAAATGGTGCAGATCACCGAACAACCGGTGCTGCTGAAGAAGTTCAAATTCGGCAAGTATCGCGGGCAGGAGATCGATCGCATCGCCCAGGAAGATCCCGGCTATCTGCGCTGGATGCTGAAATCCATCGACGATCTGAGCCCGGACATGAAGCACACGCTGAAATACTATCTGATTGGCTAACACGGCGGGCGGCACAGAGGCCGCCCGCCGAATGCCGTTACTCCGCCAGCGCCAGAATGAAGGCGTACTCCAGCGCAATATCCTCATAGGCCTTGAAGCGCCCGGACTTGCCGCCGTGGCCGGCATCCATGTCGGTATACAGCAGCAGCTGCCGATCGTCGGTTTTCAGTTCGCGCAGCTTGGCCACCCACTTGGCCGGCTCCCAATACTGCACCTGCGAATCGTGCAGGCCGGTGGTCACCAGCAGATGCGGATATGCCTGCGCCTTCACCTGATCGTACGGGCTGTACTGCTTGATGTAGTCGTAATAGGCCTGCTCGTTCGGGTTGCCCCACTCGTCGTATTCGCCGGTGGTCAGCGGGATCGACTCGTCCAACATGGTGGTCACCACGTCGACGAACGGCACCTGCGCCACCACGCCGTGGAACAGCTGCGGCGCCTGGTTGATCACCGCGCCCATCAGCAGGCCGCCGGCGCTGCCGCCCATGGCGAACACCCGCTTGCCGTCGCCGTATCCCTGGGCGACCAGCGTTTCGGTCACGTCGATAAAATCGTTGAAGGTGTTCTGCTTGTTGAACAGCTTGCCGTCTTCATACCACAGCTGCCCCAGCTCGCCGCCGCCGCGAATGTGCGCCAGCACGAACACGAAGCCGCGATCGAGCAGGCTCAGGCGGCTGGCGCTGAATGCTGGATCCATGCTGCTGCCGTAGGAGCCGTAGCCGTACACCATCAGCGGGTTGGCGCCGCGCTGGAAGCTGTCCTGGCGATACACCAGCGAGACCGGCACCTCGACGCCGTCGCGCGCCTTCACCCACACTCGCTCGCTGCGGTAATTTTCCGGCGTGAAGTTCTTCACTTCCTGCTGTTTGAGCATCGTCCGCTCGCCGCTGTCCATGTTCAGCTCGTACAGCGTGGTCGGGGTGGTCATCGATGAATAGCCGTAGCGCAGCAGCGCGGTCTCCGGATCCGGGTTATACGCCAGCCAGGTGGTGTAAGTCGGATCGTCGAAGGCGATGCGCTTCTCTTCGCCATTCTGCCAGTGGATCTGGCGCAGCAGCGTCAGGCCGGCGCTGCGCTCCTCCACCACCAGCCAGTCGCGGAACAGGCTGAAGCCCTCCAGCATCACGTCGGCGCGCGGGGCGATCAGCGTCTGCCACTGCGCTTCGTCCGCCTGTTCGCTTTGGTACAGGCCGAAGTTCTTGCCGTCCTTGTTGGAGCGGATGTAGAAATGCTGGTGATAGTGATCGATGGCGTACTCATGATCCTTGCGGCGCGGCACGAACAGCTGCGGCTTAGCGTCCGCACGATCGGCGTCCAGCAGCAGGATCTCCGAGGTGGTGGTGCTGCTCAGGTGGATCAGGATAAAGCGCTCGGAGGTGGTCTTCTCCAGCCCGACGTAGAAAGTATCGTCCCGCTCTTCGTAAATCAGCTCGTCCTGCTGCGGATCGCTGCCCACCACGTGACGATAGACCTGATACGGCAACAGCGTCTTGGCGTGCTTGCGCACGTAGTACACCGTCGAGGAGTCGTTGGCCCACTCGAAGCTGCCGGAGGTGTTCTCCAGCACTTCGTCCGCCCAGCTGCCGTCGGTCAGGTTCTTGAAGCGAATGTCATACTGGCGGCGCGACAGGAAATCCTCCGCCACCCCCAGCCGCTGGTTGTCGGGGCTGACGTCCAGCCCGCCCAGGGTGTAAAACTCGTGGTTCTCGGCGCGCTGGTTGCCGTCGATAAGCACCTCCCAGTGCTCGCTCTCGGCCTGCGGCTGGCGCACGGAAATCGCGTATTCGTTGCCCGGCTCATAGCGCGTCTGATAGCGATAGCCGTGGCGCACGTATGGCACCGAATGTTCCTGCTGCGGGATGCGCGCCACCATCTCTTCGTACAGGGTTTCGCGCAGCGCCTGCTGCGGTTTCAGCATCGCATCGGTGTAGGCGTTCTCCGCCTGCAGGTAGTCCAGCACCTGGCGGTCTGCGCGCTCGTCGTCGCGCAGCCAGTAATAGTCATCCACGCGCGTGTCGCCGTGGATGGTGATGGGATAAGGGCGTTTTTCCGCTTTCGGTGGGGTCATCATTGCTAAATCATCCGCTTACATAGATTGCGGCAAGAGTGACACGATTCCCCCCGGCTTGCCAAGCAGCGCTATGCCAGCTCGCGCTTTTTCTCGTTGACGTCGCTCTCGATGCCCTGCTTGACGTCCGCCGGGATCTTCAGCGCCTGCGCCAGCGCATCGAGGTAGCCGCGCTCCATAAAGTGATCGACGTCGATCACCAGGCAGCTCAGATAGTAAACCTCCAGCGCCTCGTCTTCGTTTTGCACGCTGCGGGCGATCAATTCCGGGTTGAGCGGCTGATCGAGCGCTTCCTGCACCCAGCTCTGCGCCTCCTCCCCCACCTGCAGCTGCGCCAGGCTGTGATCGATGGCGCGCTGCTCGTCGGCATCGATATGGCCGTCGCTCTTGGCGGCGAACACCAGCGCCTGCACCAGGCGTTTGGCGCGCAGATCCACCGGGGTGGTTTGCAAACCGAACTGCGGTTCGCCCTGATGGGTCTCCTTCACCCGCTGCTTGTACTTGTTCCACAACACCGCGCCCACCGCCGCGCTGCCGCCGACAATCAGCGCATTCTTGCCGAACTTGCCCACCAGCTTGCGCGAGGATTTGTTGGCCAACAGCACGCCGACCAGGCCGCCCAGCGCCGTGGGCGCCAGCAGCTTGCCGATGCCTTCTGCTCCGCCCATCGCGCCGGCCTTCTGCCCGATCAACGTTTGAATCTGCTGCATCCAGTTACTTTTCATCATCTACCCCTTGCGTGAAAAAGCGCGGCGCGCAGGCGCGGCCGAACCGACGGTAAACCGCCAGATTAGGGGATCTTTTGTCAATTTACGTCTGGGGGATGCAAACCTGTGTTTAGCGGATCGGCGGGCCGGGCGGCCCGCCGGGATAAGCTGCGGCGTTACGCTTCTTCGTCGCCCGCTTCGTCGTCCTGCTCGTACTCCGCCAGCTCGTCGCGCATCGCCTGGATGGCGTCGCGGGTCATCAGCGCCAGCGTGCGGTAGAAAGCGGTGGTGGCGTGCGCTTCCACTTTGCCGAGGAAGCGGCCGCACCACGGCAGCAGGAACTCGTCGAACAGGGCGATCTGCGCCTGCGCTTCATCTTCCTGCGACTGATCTTCCAGCCAGGACGCCGCCAGCAGCAGCTGGCCGAAATGGTCAGCCGGCGCCTCCGCCAACGGCATGCCGCGCTGCTGCAGGAAAGTGCGCACTTCCGCTTCGCTGGCGCCTTCGACGTAGTCGGAGCGGAACGGCGACACGCTGCACTCGCTGCCGACGAACATCGCGTTGAAGTCGGTCGCCAACTGGTTGACGTCGCAGCCCTGCTGCAGGCGCTTCAGCAGGTCATCCTGCTCCAGCGGCCAGTGCTGCTGCAGCTTGCCCTCTTTGATCAGCGCGAACAGCGGCACCAGCAGCGGATCCTGCGGCTGACGGTAGAACAGCGTACCCAGCACGCGGCAGACAATGGAAAACTCATTCATGATAATGCCTTATACAATACGGAAAATTTTGCCGGGACGATGTCACAAATCGGCCAATTCCGCAATCGCCGGCTTGCCGCGCCGTTCGAGAAAGTCCAGCAACCGGCGCGGGCTAACGTTGAGAATGCGCTCCTGCGGGAAGCCCACCTCTTCGATAATGCGCTCGCAGTGCTCAAAGTTACCCAGCGAAAAGGCGACGTGCGAATCCGAGCCCAGCGCCAGCCAGCCGCCGGCATCGCGCACCGCGGCGGCGATCGCCCGGCAGTTGGCCTCGCTGCCCTTGCGGGAGTGGGTGAACGACGAGTTATTCAGCTCCAGCGCCACCTCGTATTTGGCCGCCGCCGCCGCGACGGCGGGAATGTCGATCGGATAACGCGGGTTGCCGGGGTGGCTGATGATATGCACGTCCCCCTGCGCCATCGCGGCGATCATCGCTTCAGTATTGGACGCTTTGTCCTGCGGCGCAAACACCGGCTCGTGGAAACCGGCGATGATCACGTCGGTGGCGGTCAACATCGGGCCGGTGCAGTCGATGTCGCCCTGCAGGTTTTTGATGTTGGCTTCGATGCCGCGCAAGATGCCCACGCCATTCACCCGCCGCGGCCAGACGTGCATGTTCATAAAGTGCCAGTAATGCGGCGCATCGGCCATGTCCGGGCCGTGATCGGTGATGGCGAACAGCTTGATGCCCTTCTGCTGGGCTTCGGCGATGTAATCGTGCAGCGTGCTGTAAGCATGGGTGCTGGCGACGGTGTGCATATGCAAATCAACGGGGTACATTGTTTCTCCTTCCAGAGGGCCCGCCCGCAAAGGTACGGGCAGGCGCGATGACGATAACAGCTTATCAGTTACCGAGCGGCGGCTGAAGGATCAGTAACCCCGCTGCCTGTCGACCACGCCGGCCGGGGCATGCCCCGCCTCCAGCGCGCGAATGTTGGCGGCGATCTGATCCATCGCCTGCTGCGGCAACGTGATGGCAGCAATATGCGGGGTAATGGTGACACGCGGATGACGCCAGAACGGGTGATCCTGCGGCAGCGGCTCGCGGGCGAACACGTCCAGCGTGGCGGCGGCCAGTTGCCCCTGCTCCAGCGCTGCCAGCAGATCGGCCTCCACCAGATGCGCGCCGCGCGCGATGTTGATGAGATAGGCGCCCGTGCTCAACTGCGCGAACAGCTCGCGGTTGAGGATGCCGACGGTCTCCGGCGTATTGGGCAGCAGGTTGATCACCAATTTGACGCCGTCGAGGAAGGCCGCGCGCTGCGCCTCCCCGGCGAAGCTTTGCACGCCATCTATCTGTTTGGCGCTGCGGCTCCAGCAGCGCACGCTAAAGCCAAACTCGGTCAGCTTGCGCGCCACGCTCTGCCCCAGCACGCCGGCGCCGAGGATGCCGATGGTAAAATCATCCAGCGAGTGCGGATCGAGCGGCTGCCACTCCTGCCGCTGCTGCAGCGCCTGATACTCGTCGAAACGGCGGAAATAGCGCAGCACATAGCTCAGCGCATATTCCTGCATCTGCTGCGCCATGCCGGTATCCTCCAGCCGCAGCAGCGGCACGCCAGCGGGCAGCGTGCCGGGGTGCTTTCGCTCCTGATCGAGGATCGCGTCAACGCCGGCGCCGAGGGCGAACACCGCTTTCAGATCGCGGCGGTTGGCCAGCATTTCGTGCGGCGGGCGCCACACCAGCGCGTAATCGGCTGGCCGCTCGTCGCCACGCTGCCACTCGCGGATCTCGGCCTGCGGCAGGCGTTGCTTGATGCCGGCCAGCCATTCCTGGGCGTTAAACAAGGGGTGGTAATAAATGATGTTCATACTGCGGGCTCCCGTTTGTTTTTATTGGTTTTCCTCCAGCCTTCCGCGATTCGCCGCCGGATGCAAGCGTTAAAGCCCAAAATAAAAACAGCCCCGACCAGTGGGGCTGTTGTGCATGTTAGCCAATCAGGCGGCAGCCGGGCCGTCGCGCCGGATAAGGCGCCGCAGCAGCGGAATTAAAATCAGCATCGCTACGCCGACGCCCGTCGCCCCCCAGCCCAGCGCGCTGAAGATTTCGCTGTAGCCGGGGTTGGTTTGCAGCGGCGTGCTGCCGCTGTTTTCCGGCATCAGGCCGGAGACGTAGCCCGCCAGCACCGATGCGACGCCGGTCACCATCATCCAGCAGCCCATCATCACGCCCTGATAGCGCGGCGGCGCCAGCTTGCCGATCATGGCGTAGCCGATCGGCGAGATCATCAATTCACCGGCGCTTTGCAGCACATAGCTGATAACGATCCATTTGAATGCCACCAGCCCGTCGCCGCCCGCCATGCTGATACCCAGCGGCAGCACCAGCATGCCCAAACCGATGCAGAACAGCGATCCGGAGAACTGCAGCGGAATGTCGATGTTGCAACCGCGAGCGCGCAGGCGGTTGAACCACCAGGCCAGCAGCGGGCCGCCCACCACGATCACCAGCGTGTTGATGTTCTGGATCCACTGCGGCGCCACCTGAATGCCGTAAACGTTAAGGTTGATGTTGTGCTCGGAGAACAGCATCAGCCCCATCGGTGCCAGCTGGTACAGCGCCCAAAACACCAGCGAGCCCAGCGCCAGGATCAGATAGGCCGCCATTCTGCGGCGCTCATCGCGCGGGTGGTGGCGCAGCGTCACCACGCACAGCATCAGGAAGATCAGCGCGCCGAGCACGATCACGAAGTGGCCGCTGAACTCGGCATGGGTCAGCATCACGCGGATAATCGGCACCAGCGCCACCAGCACCGCCAACCCGACCAGCATGCGCCAGCGGTATTGGCTGCGGCTGGCGTCTGCAGCGGGGTATTGAGATCCGCCAGAATGCGCCAGCGGCAGACGGCGACGATGATCGCCGCCGCGTTGCCCAGCGTGGCGAACAGGAACAGCGCGCGGTAGTTTTCCGTCAGTTGGAAATACCCGGCGACGGTAAAGCCGACGAAGAACCCGAGGTTCATACCGGCGTAGTTCCACAGGAACGCCGATTCGCGCCGATCATCGTCCGGCTTGAAACGCTGAGTAAGCATCATATTGATGCAGGTGACGTTAAGGCCGCTGCCGGTCAGGAACATCGCCAGCCCCCAGTACAACCCCCACACGCCCGCGACGGCAATCAGCGCGCAGCCGATCACCTGCAGCACCATGCCGAGCACGAACAGATTGCGGTTACTGAGGAATCGGCCGCCGAGGTAACCGCCGAACATGTGCAGGCCATAGTTGAAGGCGCCGAACACGCCCATCATGGCGTTGGCGCTGCTTTCGTTGAAGCCCAGCCGCTTGGTGGCGTACAGCACCAGCGTAGAGTAAAGCACGGCGAAGCCGAGCGTGGCGAAGATCTGGATGAAGAACAGCGCCCCCGCACCGGGGGGAATGGCATGGCGCGCTTGCGGCGCCGGCATGGCATCTGAAGGAGTCAAAACGAACCTCTACTGCATTATTATGTAATGAGTCTGTCCCTGTCTGCGATATCGCCGGCCTGTCACCCGGCAATCTGCGCGGCGTCGTGATATTCCTTGCCAAAAACGCCGCGCCGACATGATTCCATTTAGCGACACATCTGACTAATAATCCAGTATTAATGCATATAACAGCAAACAACCCAATCTCATTGTCGACATATTGAGCTATCTGTACAGAAAAAGGTCAAAAAATCGTCTTTCATGGATTCCAACCGCTGCCTGCCCTGCCCGCCGGCGGCCGCGAGTGGGAATATCGTTCGGTAAATCAGCAAATTGCTGCAAGTTTGGCTAAACAGTCATGAGAATGAAATAAGAGGGTTGACGCTGAGATCAGATTCTCCTACATTAGCGCCCGTCGACAGCGCAACGCGTTTTCGACAACAAAACGGTGAGGTGTCTGAGTGGCTGAAGGAGCACGCCTGGAAAGTGTGTATACGCGAAAGTGTATCGAGGGTTCGAACCCCTCTCTCACCGCCAAATTTAAAAAGAAAGCCTGGATTCGCGTCCAGGCTTTTTTTTGCATGGTGCACCGCCGAGAGGGGCGAGAAGCCTCGACAGGGTTCGACAAAACGCCTGCGTTTTGGACCGCCAACGGCGGCCCGCAGGGTGAGCGCAGCGAATCAAGCCCTCTCTCACCGCCAAATTCAAAGAGAAAGCCTGGATTCACGTCCAGGCTTTTTTTTTGCATGGTGCACCGCCGAGAGGGGCGAGCATCTTTCCCCCTCTGCGACAGTGATCCCCATTTCCGCCGGCTATCCCTGAACCTTACCGCTGATTTTCTCGCCCATTCATGACATCTGCCCTGCCGTTCGCCGCAGTTTTCAGCAAAGTGCGCACGGCTTGAGCGGACGAACAAAAACACAGAAATTATTCTTGACCGGATCGGCCCCACTCCCTATAGTAGCGCCCCGTTGCAGCGATGATTTCGCAACAAAAAAATATGGTGAGGTGTCCGAGTGGCTGAAGGAGCACGCCTGGAAAGTGTGTATACGCGAAAGTGTATCGAGGGTTCGAATCCCTCCCTCACCGCCATATTCTAACGAGAAAGCCTGAGCGAAAGTTCGGGCTTTTTTGTTTGCATAACGCACCGACCGGGAGGGTGAGAACCCTCGACAGGGTTCGACAAAACGCTTGCGTTTTGGACCGCCAACGGCGGCCCGCAGGGTGAGCGCAGCGAATCAATCCCTCCCTCACCGCCATATTCTAACGAGAAAGCCTGAGCGAAAGTTCAGGCTTTTTTGTATGCATAGCGTACCGGCCGGGAGGGGCCCCTCGACAGCGGCATAAGCTGTCGACCATAATGCCCTCATAAAGATAGGCCAATGCGTAATGCAAGGGAGAAACGTGGCGCGTAAGAAGAAAGGCAATGCCCCGCGGCCAAAGACAGGCCCCGTTAAAGAAAAATCGAATAACCGTTTGGCGAAAGTATCGGCATTTTTGGTAGGCTCGGGGATTCTCGTGGCGATATTGGGCGCCGCCTATCAGTACTTCGCCGGCAGCGTTTCATTAGCTTTCGTTCAATCCGTCGGAAGAGCCTATGAGTTCCAACTGACAAATGACACGCCTTCGGATCGTACCGTAAAATCCTTCCGCATCATTCCCCCCGACGTCCAGCAAGTGATCTACAAAGTCACCGAGGATGTGTATGCCACCCGCGACGAAAAAGGGCAGATTACCTTGCCGGGCGGCAACCAGAGTTATGTTCCCGCCGCAGAATTTAAAGAGCTTGATGGCCAGCGCCTATCCGCGAACTCCTCATTCAAGTTTCGCGTGCCGCCGCTTTCCAATCGCACCTGGATGGCGCCGGAGGCGGCCATCGTCGATATTCGTTATGAAATCGACTCGTCAAACCCTGTACTTGCCGCTATTGAAGGCATATTTGACGTCCTTGGCTTCCACTCCCGCCAGCACACCGTTCGCTACCTGGTCATTGAAAACTACTGGACGCCTTCTCGTTCAAACTCCCTCAACGAGGCGATTCGCATATTCTGCCGCGACAGCGACACGGTGGCGAAGTCAGGCAGTTGCGACAACTTTTGAATCCCCACGGGTAGAGACAAAAAAGCCCGAACGCAAATTCAGGCTTTTTTATCCCCACTGCCCAACCGCTCAGTGGTGCGTGCGCCCCATGGACGCCGGCTGCGCCAACGCGCGGCGCCAGTCGCCCGGCGTTTGGCCAAACTGGCGTTTGAAGCTGCGGTTGAACGACTGCTGTGAGTCGAAGCCGAGCGAAATCGCCACGCTGACGATAGGCTCGCCGCTGTTGGCCAGGCGCTCCGCCGACACTTTCAGTTTTTGCATGCGGATATACTCCCCCAGCGCGTAGCCGGTCTGGCGCTTGAACATGCGCTGCAGATGCCATTTGGAATAGCCCGCGCGGTCCGCCACAGTGTTGATATCCAGTTTCTCTTCCAGATTGTTGTCGATCCACGCCTTCAAATCGGTAATAAAGCCCGTAGTGTTCATGCTGATGCTCCCATCATTCGGCAGGGTCACCCTCTGCCCGATGCACATACGTTGCAACAGTTTCGCTTTAAATGCAATTTTTATTATTGCATTTACCAGAAAGCCGCCACTATACTCCACCCAATTAATGTAACCGATATTGATACATTAATGTGACACCAATGTGTTTCAAAACCTAACGCTGCGCCGCTGCACGACGCAGCCGCCCCCTCGCCGCACGCCGGCGCAGGGGCGAATCCCGGAGAACAGGGCCGGGTATGGGGCCTGACCGCGCTTACTTATCGGAATAAAAATAATGGCAAATCAACCAAACTCATCGTTCAACGCCGGCGGCCGCACGCGCGCCGTCGCTCTGGGCCAGCGGCTCTCCGGGGTGGCGCTGCTGGCCACCCTGCTCGCCGGGTGCGACAACAGCGTCGCGCACAACGCCCCGCCACCGCCGCCGGTGGTCAGCGCCGCCAGCGTGGTGGTCAAGCCCATCAGCCAATGGGATGCCTTCAACGGCCGGATCGAAGCGGTGCAAAGCGTGCAGCTGCGCCCACGGGTCTCCGGCTACATCGAGCGGGTCAACTACACCGAAGGCGACGAGGTGAAGAAAGGCCAGGTGCTGTTCACCATCGACGATCGCACCTACCGCGCCGCACGCGAACAGGCGCAGGCGGAGCTAGTGCGAGCTCGCAACCAGGCCGCCCTGGCGCGCAGCGAATCCTCGCGCACCGAGAAACTGATCGGCACTCAGGCCATCTCTCAAGAAGTCTGGGAGCAGCGCCGGTCGTCCGCCGCGCAGGCGCAAAGCAACGTGCTGGCAGCGCAGGCCCAGCTCGACATGGCGCAGCTGAATCTCGACTTTACCCGCGTTACCGCGCCGATTGACGGGCGCGCCAGCCGCGCAATGATCACCGCCGGAAACCTGGTCACCACCGGCGACAGCGCCAGCGTGCTGACGACGCTGGTGTCGCTCGACAAGGTCTACGTCTATTTCGACGTGGATGAAGCCACCTTCCTGCGCTATCAGCAGCAGGGCCGGCACGACGCGCGCCTGCCGGTGAAAGTCGGCCTGGTAGGCGAAGACGGCACCCCGCATCAAGGGCTGGTGGATTTCACCGATAACCAGCTGAACGCCGGGACCGGCACCATCCGCATGCGCGCCCTGCTCGATAACCGCGAGCGCCGCTTCACGCCAGGGCTGTTCGCCCGGGTACAGATGCCCGGCAGCGCCGAGTTCAACGCCATGCTGATCGACGATAAAGCGGTGATGACCGACCAGAACCGCAAATTCGTTTACATCGTCGATAAAGACGGCAAGGCGCAGCGCCGCGACATCGACGTGGGCCGCATGGCCGAAGGATTGCGCATCGTGCAGAAAGGGTTGGCAAACGGCGATCGGGTGATCGTCGACGGCATGCAGAAAGTGTTTATGCCGGGCATGCCGGTCGACGCGAAAGCCGTCGCCATGAACCCTATCGCCTCCGCACTTAACTAAGCTCCCAGCAGAGACTTCTGACCCATGGACTTTTCCCGTTTTTTCATCGACCGGCCGATCTTTGCCGCGGTGCTGTCGATCCTGATTTTTGTCGCCGGGGCGATCGCCATCCCGCTGCTGCCGATCAGCGAGTACCCGGACGTGGTGCCGCCCAGCGTGCAGGTGCGCGCCGAATACCCGGGCGCCAACCCGAAAGAGATCGCTGAAACGGTGGCCACGCCGCTGGAAGAAGCGATCAACGGTGTCGAAAACATGATGTACATGAAATCGGTCGCCGGTTCCGACGGCGTGCTGGTGACCACCGTCACCTTCCGCCCCGGCACCGATCCCGATCAGGCGCAGGTGCAGGTGCAAAACCGCGTGGCACAGGCCGAAGCGCGCCTGCCGGAAGACGTGCGCCGCCAGGGCATCACCACCCAGAAGCAGTCCCCGGCGCTGACGCTGGTGGTGCATCTGGTCTCGCCTTCCGGCAAGTACGATTCACTGTACCTGCGTAACTACGCCACCCTGAAGGTCAAGGATGAGCTCGCCCGTCTGCCGGGCGTCGGCCAGGTGCAGATCTTCGGCGCCGGTGAGTACGCGATGCGCATTTGGCTCGATCCGAACAAGGTCGCCGCGCGTGGCCTGACCGCCTCCGACGTGGTGAGCGCCATGCAGGAACAAAACGTGCAGGTCTCCGCCGGCCAGCTCGGCGCGGAGCCGATGCCGACGCGCAGCGACTATCTGCTGTCGATCAATGCCCAGGGCCGCCTGCAAACCGAAGAAGAGTTCGGCAACATCATCCTCAAGAGCGGCGACAACGGCGAGATCGTGCGGCTGCGCGACGTGGCGCGCATCGAAATGGGCTCCGGCAGCTACGCGCTGCGCGCCCAGCTCAATAACAAGGATGCGGTCGGTATCGGTATCTTCCAGTCGCCGGGCGCCAACGCCATCGAGCTGTCGGACGCAGTGCGCGGCAAGATGGCCGAGCTGGCGACCCGCTTCCCGGACGGCATGAGCTGGAAATCGCCTTACGATCCGACGGTGTTCGTGCGCGATTCGATCCGCGCGGTGGTGGATACCCTGCTGGAAGCGGTGATCCTGGTGGTGCTGGTGGTCATTCTGTTCCTGCAGACCTGGCGCGCCTCGATCATTCCGCTGCTGGCGGTCCCGATCTCCGTGGTCGGCACCTTTGCCGTGCTGTATATGCTGGGCTTCTCGCTCAATACCCTCAGCCTGTTCGGGCTGGTGCTGGCGATCGGCATCGTGGTGGATGACGCCATCGTGGTGGTGGAAAACGTCGAGCGTAATATCGAAGAGGGGCTGTCGCCGCTGGCGGCGGCGCACCAGGCGATGCGCGAGGTCTCCGGCCCGATCATCGCCATCGCCGTGGTGCTGTGTGCGGTGTTCGTGCCGATGGCGTTCCTCTCCGGCGTTACCGGCCAGTTCTACAAGCAGTTCGCCGTCACCATCGCCATCTCGACAGTGATCTCCGCCATCAACTCGCTGACCCTGTCGCCGGCGCTGGCGGCGCGCTTACTTAAACCGCACGGTGCGCCGAAAGATCTGCCGTCACGCCTGATTGACCGGCTGTTCGGCTGGCTGTTCCGGCCGTTCAACC
Source organism: Serratia sp. CY84636 (assembly GCF_052166245.1). Taxonomy (NCBI): domain Bacteria; kingdom Pseudomonadati; phylum Pseudomonadota; class Gammaproteobacteria; order Enterobacterales; family Yersiniaceae; genus Serratia; species Serratia sp. CY84636. The sequence continues at coordinate 229,620 of NZ_JBJNOX010000002.1, read as the reverse complement.
GCCTCTTCGCCAGCGGCTCGCAACGCTATCAGCGCGGCGTCTCCCGCGTGCTGGGCCGGCGCGGCGCGGTGTTCGTCGTCTACCTGCTGCTGCTGGCCGCCGCCGGCGTGATGTTCAAGACCGTACCCGGCGGCTTTATCCCGACGCAGGACAAGCTGTACCTGATCGGCGGCGTTAAGATGCCGGAAGGCGCCTCGCTGGAGCGCACCGATGCGGTGATCCGCAAGATGAGCGCCATCGGCCTGAGCGTGGACGGCGTCACCGATGCGGTGGCCTTCCCCGGCCTGAATGCGCTGCAGTTCACCAATACGCCGAATACCGGCACGGTGTTCTTCGCGCTGGAGTCGTTGAGCACCCGTACCCGCACCGCGGCGCAGATCAACGCCGAGATCAACGCGCGCATTTCACAGATTCAGGAAGGCTTCGCCTTCTCAATCATGCCGCCGCCGATCCTCGGCATTGGCCAAGGCTCCGGCTATTCGCTGTACGTGCAGGATCGTGCCGGGCTGGGCTACGGCGCGTTGCAAACGGCGATCAACACCATGTCCGGCGCCATTATGCAAACGCCGGGGATGGGGTTCCCGATCTCCTCGTATCAGGCCAACGTGCCGCAGCTGGACGCCAAAATCGATCGCGACAAGGCCAAGGCGCAAGGGGTACCGCTTAATGCGCTGTTCAGCACGCTGCAGACCTACCTCGGTTCGTCTTACATCAACGACTTCAACCGCTACGGCCGCACCTGGAAGGTGATGGCGCAGGCCGACGGCCAGTTCCGCGACAGCGTGGAGGACATCGCCAACCTGCGCACCCGCAACGACAAGGGCGAAATGGTGCCGATCGGCAGTATGGTCAGCATCGGTACCACCTACGGCCCGGATCCGGTGATCCGTTATAACGGCTTCCCGGCGGCGGACCTGATCGGCGACGCCGATCCGCGCGTGCTCTCTTCAACCCAGGCGATGGGCGCGCTGACGCAGATGGCCGGCAAGCTGTTGCCGAACGGCATGAATATCCAGTGGACCGATCTGAGCTACCAACAATCAACCCAGGGCAACGCCGCGCTGGTGGTATTCCCGGTGGCGGTGCTGCTGGCGTTCCTCGCGCTGGCGGCGCTGTATGAGAGCTGGACGCTGCCGCTGGCGGTGATCCTGATCGTGCCAATGACCATGCTGTCGGCGCTGTTCGGGGTGTGGCTGACCGGCGGCGACAACAACGTGTTCGTGCAGGTCGGGCTGGTCGTTCTGATGGGGTTGGCCTGCAAAAACGCCATTCTGATCGTCGAGTTCGCCCGCGAGCTGGAAATGCAGGGCAAAGGCATCGTCGAGGCGGCGCTGGAGGCCTGTCGCCTGCGGTTGCGGCCGATCGTGATGACCTCCATCGCCTTCATCGCCGGCACCATCCCGCTGATCCTCGGCCACGGCGCCGGCGCCGAGGTGCGTGGCGTCACCGGCATCACGGTGTTCTCCGGCATGTTGGGGGTCACCCTGTTCGGGCTGTTCCTGACGCCGGTGTTCTACGTCACCCTGCGGCGCCTGGTGGCACGCAAAGCGCAGCCGCAGACGGCGTAATCATCGTCTTAACATGCAAAAAGGTCGGGCATTGCCCGACCTTTTTTATGCATGCGATCCGCGATTATTTACCGGCGGCTTCGGCCTCTTGCTCGGCGGCGTATTCCGCGCAGGCGCGCTTGTCGCCCCGCTCCAGTTCGGCCAGCGAATCGGCCACGGTGTGGCGCGCCAGCACCGCAAGCGAAGCCTGCTCGGCCTCGTTCACCACCGATTTGAAATACCAGCAGGCGTTGGCGCTCACCAGGCAGCGGGCCGGCACTTCAGGGCGGGAAGCCCAGATGCGCTTGTCGTCGATCACCGCCAGATAGATATCCCGCAGGGTGATTTCTTCCGCCGGGCGGCCGAGATGGATAGAGCCGTTTCGGCCCAGGGTGGAAACGATGATGCCGTCTTTGGTCAGCGGGACCATCAGTTTGCGGATAAAGCTGGGGTTGGCTTCCAGAGCGGCGGCGAGGGTGGCGCTCGTCGAACGCATGCCCTGCTTCTCAGCTACGGCGACGCTAAGGACCATTTGCAACGCTGTCGGAAAGCGAAAATCTAACATGTCGTTATCTCTGCGAGACGAAATACTCGGGTTTTACCGGTGCGGCGATTGGCGCCGAACACACCGCTTAATTGCACAATAATATAACAAACGCGGGGGCTTTTTTGAAGTTTTGCCCAGTGATATCGCACGCAGACATTAGAACGATCGCAAATTTTTGGGCAGGCAGAAAACAGAAACCCGCGTCAATGTTAACGCCGCTCGCTTAACCGGGTTAAACGATCAGAACTAACACTGCCCGCGGGCTTAATTCGAATGTGGCGATCAGGCTCTGTTCAGCACCAGCTGGCCGTTTTTATCCAACGGGATTTGCGTGCCCGGATCGTGATCCATGCGGATCTTGCCTTGCTGATTACCGATCTTGTAGGTCACGTCATAACCCAGCATTTTCTGAGACTTGTCGTAGACCGTTTTGCAACGCTGCTGAACGCTGGTGCTGACGTCGTTGTTCTGCATCGCCCCTTGCACCTGGTTGCCGGCATAGCCGCCGCCCAGCGCGCCGACCACGGTCGCCACGTCGCGCCCGCGACCGCCGCCGAACTGGTGGCCGATCACGCCGCCCGCCACTGCGCCCAGCACAGAACCGGCGATGCGGTTTTCATCCTGCACCGGCGCACGGTGCGTAACGGTGACGTTGCGGCATTCCTGACGTGGCGTTTTGATGGTTTCTTTAATCGGCGTTGCGGCGAGCACCTGCGCGTACTGCGGACCGGCAGAAAAGACGTCCAGGCTGGCTACCGCGGCAATCCCCAGAGCGGCAGCGATACCAATCCCAACACCGGCTAACATTGACTTGTTCACAGGAAACCTCCTGAAAGTGTTACCACGCATTTTGTCCGGGGTCTGTGACCGGCTGCACCGCGCTTATTATTTTGCGCATGGGCGGCTTGCGGTATCCCGGTTTACGGCGTGCGCGACGCGCCGTCTGTAAACGAGGTAAAGTCTGCACAATGATTTGAGGGCCCGCAATAAGACAAGGGGACCAAAAATGCGGGAAAACGGCCGTTTCGCCGCTGTTTAGGAGGAATCTTAAGAATTTTACCCATGCCGACGACAGCTTATGCTGAAGAATCAAACAACCGCCGCCGTTCGCCTCGCGCCGCCATAAAAAAACCCGCGCGGGCGAACCGGCGCGGGTTGGTCGACGAAGGCAGGATCAGTGCATTTTCAGACGCGGGCGGATCACCCGGTTGATGCCGCCTACCAGCATCATCAGGCCGGTTTTGATGTAGCCGTGCAGCGCCACCTGGTGCATGCGGTACAGCGAGATGTAAACGAAGCGCGCGATGCGCCCTTCCACCATCATCGAGCCGCGCATCAGGTTGCCCATCAGGCTGCCGACGGTGCTGAAGCGCGACAGCGACACCAGCGAGCCGTGGTCTTTATACACGTATGGCTTCAGCGTCTGGCCGTTCATCAGCGCCAGAATATTGGTGGCGCAGCGCGAGGCCATCTGGTGCGCCGACTGAGCGCGCGGCGGCACAAAACCGCCGCCCTCTTTCGGGCAGGAGGCGCAGTCGCCGATGGCGAAGATGTTCGGATCGCGCGTGGTCTGCAGCGTCGGCTCCACCACCAGCTGGTTGATGCGGTTGGTTTCCAGGCCGCCGATGTCTTTCATGAAGTCCGGCGCCTTGATGCCGGCCGCCCATACCATCAGATCGGCATCGATGAACTCGCCACCTTTGGTGTTCAGGCCTTTGGCATCGGCGCTGGTCACCATGGTGTTGGTCAGCACGCGCACGCCCAGTTTGATCAGCTCCTGGTGCGCCGCAGCGGAAATGCGCGGCGGCAGCGCCGGCAGAATGCGCTCGCCGGCTTCCACCAGCGTCACGTTCAATGCGCTGTTGTCCAGGCCTTCGAAACCGTAGCTGTGCAGCTGCTTCACCGCGTTGTGCAGTTCGGCGGACAGCTCAACGCCGGTGGCGCCGCCGCCGACGATGGCGATGTTGACCCGCTCTTTTTGCCCCGGCTGCGCCGAGAACTTCAGGAACAGGTTGAGCATTTCGTTGTGGAAGCGGCGCGCCTGATGCGGGTTATCCAGGAAGATGCAGTGCTCTTTCACGCCCGGCGTACCGAAATCGTTCGAGGTGCTGCCCAGCGCCATCACCAGGATGTCGTACGGCAATTCGCGCGCTGGCACCAGTTCGCCGCCCTGCTCGTCGCAGATCTGCGCCAGCTGCAGCGTTTGCGTCTCGCGGTTGATGTTGGTCAACGACCCCAGTTGGAAGCTGAAATGGTGGTTGCGCGCGTGCGCCAAGTAGCTGAGCGCATCCACGCCGTCATCGAGGGAACCGGTCGCCACTTCGTGCAACAGCGGTTTCCACAAATGGCTGTGGTTGCGATCCACCAGCGTGATCTCCGCTTTGTTCTTGCGGCCAAGTTTATGGCCCAGGCTGGTCGCCAGCTCCAAGCCACCGGCACCGCCGCCAACAATAACGATTTTCTTCTTTGGCGTTGTCAAAATAACCCCCTAAATGTGAACCATTTGTTATTCCAGGGTAAATAAATAATATCCTTAGAATACATAGGGTTCGCTTAAAATAAATCGGCTCTCTGAGGCCAGAATAACATGCGAGGTTATTTGGTCATACCAAAATTGACGTACATCAAATTTTTTTGGTTAAAGGCTGGACGCGGGGATTTTTTGGGGATTGTGATTCAAATAGTTAGCGCTGAGTCACAGTTTTAAATTTTGCCGATTGCCACGAAAAACTTTACCTTGGCGTACAAAAAAGCCGCACTTTCCGTCGGTACAAAACGGTGGGTGCGGCTCGCGGCGGCGTTATGAAACTGTTAACCCAGCGCCTTGAACGCCTTGATCCGCTGCAGATGGGGTGAGATGTTTTTGAACTTGTGCGTCTGCTGTTCATCCCAGACGATTTCGTAGTAGTGATGCAGCAATTCGGCGCTGCGCCGGTTATCCAGCACCTCGTCGTGCCGCGACAGCACCACCAGACAGCGGTCGCGGTTCTTCTCGCGGAAATCCTCCACGCACTTGGTGGCAATATCGCGATACTCTTCCGGCCGGTCTATCTTGCCGTGCATGTGCTCTTCCGGGTACAGATTGGGGTTGAACATCGCCTGGCGAATGCCGCACAGGAAGCCGATGCGCTCCGCCCAGAAGCCGCCGAGGCCGACCCCGCAGATCAACGGGTGCGCGTCGCCGCCCTGCTGCACCGCCTTGTCCACCTCTTTCAACAGATGCTGCATGTCGTGACGCGGATGCAGCGTGCTGTAGCTGATGAAGCGCACGTCCGGATCGATAAACTGCAGCTGTAACACCTTTTCATGATTGCCGGGACTGGTGGAATCGAAGCCGTGCAAATAGATAATCATGTGGATCCTCGCAACAAGCCAAGGGCCGCGGGCGCGGCCCTCATCATTTCCGCTCTGCGCCGCGATGCGGCGCCTGGATTCACCCTTGCGAACGCTGCTTGTGCTCCTCCCAGCGTTCGCTCAGCGCGCTGAGCGCCTTGTGCGCCTGCTGCCAGCGCTCGGAGTCGCGCAGTTCCTGACGGGTGAACTGACCGCGATGATATAACCGCTTCACCTTCTCTGCTTTGACCGGGGACAGGTTATCCAGCACGCTGACCGCACCTTCGCGGTGGTTGCACACCAGGATCATGTCGCAACCGGCATCGAGCGCCGCCTGACCGCGCTCGGCGTAGCTGCCCATAATGGCGGCGCCTTCCATCGACAGATCGTCGGAGAAAATTACGCCGTCGAAGCCCAGCTCCTGACGCAGGATCTGCTGCAGCCAGTAAGGCGAGCCGCTGGCCGGACGCGGGTCCGCTTCAGTATAGATGACGTGGGCCGGCATGACGGCGTCCAACAGCTGGCGGTTGATCAGCTCGCGGAAGATCGCCATGTCGTGCTCGCGGATCTGCGCCAGCGGCCGCGGATCGCGCGGGGTTTCCTTGTGCGAATCGGCGCTGACGGCGCCGTGCCCCGGGAAGTGTTTACCGGTGGTTTTCATGCCGGCGCTGTGCATGCCGAGGATAAAGCGTTCCGCCATCGCCAGCGCCTGCTGCGGATCGCTGTGGAACGAACGCTCGCCGATCGCCGCGCTGCCGTGGCCGATGTCCAGCACCGGCGCAAAACTGATGTCGATATCCTGTGCGATCATTTCCGCCGCCATCAGCCAGCCGGCCTCCTGCGCCAGCCGGCCGCCTTCCTGCGCATCGTGCAACGCGGCGAACGACTGCGCCGCCGGCAGGCGGGTGAAGCCCTCGCGGAAGCGCTGTACGCGCCCGCCCTCCTGATCCACCGCCACCACCAGCCGATCGTGCGAGGCGGCGCGGATCTGGCGCACCAGCTCACGCAGCTGCTCCGCATCGTGGAAGTTGCGGGTAAACAGGATCAATCCGCCAACCAGCGGGTGTTTCAAAATTTCGCGTTCTTCTGCATCCAGCTCGTAGCCGGCGACATCTAGCATTACTGGGCCCACGGGCACCTCACTTCATTATTGTTCGTTCAGAATTCGGATGGTGATAAACAAAGCCGCCGGCGCACCGCCGCGCCCCAGCGCAAAAATTCGGCGTCGCCGCTCTGCTGCCAGCGCACTTCGAACCACAGCAGCATCAGATAATCGACCCACGGCAGCCAGCGGTGCACCTGCGCCTGCAGCCGGGCGACGTCGTGATAGCCCTGGCGCGCGTAGTACTGCAAAAAGCGCTGCTGCTGGCCGGCCGACCAACCGTTGCCGCGAAACAGCGCGGCGATATCCAGCGCCACGTCGCCGTCGGCGGCATATTCCCAGTCGATCAGCCGCAGCCCTTCGCCGGTGGCGAGCAGATTGCCCGGATGGATGTCCATGTGCAGCGGCGCCAGGCGCAGCGGCCGTGGCGAGGCGCTGCGTAAAAAATGACGCTGCAGGCGCAGCCAGTCAGGGGTTAAACGCCGCCTATCCAGCTGCTGCCAGTAGCGGCGGAACTGCCGCTGCAGATCCAGTCGGTAACCGCTGAGCGGCCGCCGGTGCAGTTCCGCCGCCATCGCCGCCAGCTCGCCGCGCTGATTCAGCGCCGCAAACTCGGTATCGGTGACGACGTCACCCTCGAGCCATTCAAGGATAAGCCACTGATTATTCTGTGCGAAAACCCGTGGCCCTAGCCCCGGCGCGCAGCGGCGCAAGACCCGCGCTTCCCGCCGGCGGCTCACGCCCAGTGCGCGTTTTTCCGCACTGTGCTGCCGCGCCAACAGCGTGATGCCCGCGCCGTCGATGCGCCAGCTCTCGCCGGTCAGCCCCTGCACCGGGCTGAAATGACAACCGGCGGTATTCACCGCCGGCAGTCTGGTTTCCATCAATCGTCGCAGCGCGGCCTCAGCGTTTAACGGCGCCATTGCCCGACCAGACGATCTCGCCGGTTTGCACCAGCATCAGCTGCATATCCAACGCCGGCGACTTCACGTCGCCGCTGACGTCGCTGTACAGCACGTACTGCGCGCCGACGATGCGCGCCAGGCCAATCGCCTTGCTGCGCGAACCGAAGCTGTCATCCGCCGACAGGCCCAGCGTTTGTCGGGCGCTGGTCAGCTTCGCTTCCGGCACCACGCTGAAGGTGGAATTCGACGCCAGCGCCTTGTACAGCGCCGCGGTGGCTTTGCCCATCTGCAGCGAACCGTTGGTATTGTTCTTGACGCTGTCCAGCAGCAGCACGCTGCCGGCCGTGACGCCATCGGCCTTCAGCATCTGCCCCACCAGCGGCTGAACGCTGCCCAGCCAGTCAAGCTGCTGGATTTTCGGCGGCTGCGGCACCGGCTCGGTGGTTGGCGGCTGTGGCTGCTCGACCGGCGGCTTCGGTTGATCCGGCTCAACGGTGACCGGCGGCAGCGGCTGATCCGACTCAGGCGGACGCGACAGACAGCCGCTGAGGGTTAATGCGGCCAGCGCCACTAAGACGTACTTTTTCATGCTTTTTCTCCAAACCTGGCAAGCGCTTACAGGTACAGATACAGACGCGCGCTTTTGGCGTCCAGGTTGCCGTTAATCGAGTAGATTTTGGCGTCCGAGTCGGGCGCCACGACGATCTCGCGCGGTTTCTCGAAGGGGCGAATATCCAGCCCCTGCGCGTCGTACCAATAGAAACGATAATGCACGGTGACCGGCGTCGATTGGCTGTTGTTGAGCACCGAGGTCGCCATCACCCGCCCGGAGGCGTTCGAAATCGAGGGCGTATCGGCCAAAATGCCGGCGGTCAGCACCGAAGGATCCATCACCACCGTTTGGCGTTGATTAACCGCGATGCCGGACGGCGAGCTGCACCCCATCAGCAACGCGACGGGCAGCGCCAACGCCATCAGACCACGCAGAGTTTTTTTACCGCGCATGATTTCCTCGCTTAGCGTGACAGCAGCGGCCCCAGCGAGCGGCCACCGACCAGGTGCATATGAATATGATAGACCTCCTGACCGGCATGGCGGTTGCAGTTGACGATCAGACGATAGCCGTCTTCGGCGATGCCTTCCTGTTCGGCGATCTTCGCCGCGGCGGTGATCATGCGGCCCAGCGCGGCTTCGTGCTCCACGGTCACATCGTTGACGGTTGGGATCAGCACGTTGGGAACGATCAGCACATGGGTGGGTGCCTGAGGGGAGATGTCACGGAAAGCGGTGACCAGTTCATCCTGATAAACCACATCAGCAGGGATTTCGCGGCGGATAATTTTACTGAAAATCGTTTCTTCGGCCATCTGGCGTTCCTTTTTACACAATTAGCTGTACGCAGTATGAGTGACAAATTCTACTGCTTTCAACCTGATTGCGCACTTTCCGCGTCGAGTGCTGCAGATTCGCGCAGGCCGGCGCCCCGCTTGTGCATCTTTTCACTTTGGTTATTCACTATTGTTGCTTTACTTGCCCCGCGCCGCCGCCAATAGTAACCCCATGATTAACAAAGAGTAGAGGGTGTTATGCCACAGAGGATTTCGGCGCTGTGCGCGCTGTTGCTGAGCGCTGCCGTTCAGGCGGCCACGGCGGGCGGTATCGATCTGCAGGCTAACCGAGAGCCGATACGCGCAGAGCCGAACCCGGCCGCTATCGCACTGATTCCGGCGAATTTTCACTTTGCGGTGCCCGGCAAGCTGACGGTGGCGGTCGCGTTCGAGAACTCCCCGCCGCTGGCGCTGTTCGCCGAGGACAATAAAACGCTGATCGGCAGCGATCCGGACATCGCCCGCCTGGTGGCCGACAGCCTCGGACTGACGCTGAATCTGGTGCCCACCTCCTGGGAAGATTGGCCGCTGGGTATCAGCGCCGGCAAATATGATGCAGCGATCTTCAACATCGCCGTCACCAAACAGCGCAAGACCAAATTCGACTTCGCCACCTATCGGGTGGACACGCTGGGCTTTTACGTCAAATCCACCAGCCATATCACCTCGATCAACCGGCCGCAAGACGTCGCCGGGCTGCGGATCATCGTCGGATCCGGCACCAATCAGGAAAACATTTTGCTGGGGTGGGATAAACAGAATCGCGCCGCCGGGCTGCCGCCGGTGCAGCCGATCTATGTGACCGACGACGCCGCCACCAACCTGAGCATTCAGTCCGGGCGCGCCGACGCGTTCTTCGGCCCCCACTCCACCGGCGCCTACAAGGCGGCGCTGACCGGCAAGACCAAAATGGTCGGCATCGGCCCCAGCGTGGCCTACGTGGCGGTTACCAGCAAGAAAGGCAACGGGTTGGTCAACGCCATCAACGCCGCCATCAACGGCGTCATCGTCAGCGGCGAATACGCGCAGGTGCTGGAGCGCTGGGGCGAAGGCGACGAAAAGGTCGAGCGCTCCGCCATCAACCCGCCGGGCATCGGCGACTAGCCGCCGATCAGCTGCGGCGCGTGCCGACGCATCCACTCGGCCAACGAGTCCAACGTCGGCCGCAGCGACTTACCGAGCGCGGTGACCTGATACTCCACCCGCGGCGGCACTTCGGGAAACACCTGCCGCGTCACCAGGCCGCGCTGCTCAAACAGCCGCAGCTGGCGCGTTAGCTCTTTTTGCGCAATGGGCGCCACCGCCCGCTGCAGCTCGCTGAATCGTACCGGGCTGTCGATCACGATCAGCCGGTACAGGATCGGTATCGCCCACTTGCCCGACACCAGATTGACGAAGTCAACCATCGGGCAGGATTCGCCCGCCGTCGGCAACGCCGCCAAATTATTTTCCGCCGCTAATGGCGCTTGCGCCGTCATTTCATCCCACCTCGCCCTTTAGTATCCAAAAGGTGCCTACTATGCAAAAGGAACTATAGCGCAAATAATGCCGCAACTGACGCTAAAGAGGAATCGGTTATGTCACGACTGCAAGGCAAATACGCATTGATTACCGGCGGCACCAGCGGCATCGGGTTGGAAACCGCCCGCCAGTTCATCGCCGAGGGCGCGACGGTGGCGATCACCGGGCGCAGCCAAAGCGCCTTGGAAGCGGCGGGCCAGGCATTGGCGGGCAAGGCGCTGTTGCTGCTGAGCGACGCCGGCGACATCCCGCAGCAGCGCGCGCTGGCGCAGCAGTTGGATCAACGGTGGCCGCGGCTGGACGTGCTGTACGTTAACGCCGGCGACGTTACGCATCGCCCGCTGCCGGAGTGGGATGAGCAGAGCTACCAGCGGCTGATGGACATCAACCTGAAGGGGCCGTTCTTTCTGATCCAGGCGCTGCTGCCGCTGCTGGCCAACCCTTCCTCGGTGATCCTATGCGGTTCGGTCAGCGCCCATATCGGCCTGCCGCAGAGCAGCGCCTACGCCGCCAGCAAAGCCGGTTTGCTGTCGCTGGCCAGAACGCTGTCCGGTGAGCTGCACGCGCGCGGCATTCGCGTCAACGGCCTCAGCCCCGGCCCGACCGAAACCCCGGCGTTGGGTAAGCTGGGGTTGGCGGAAGCGGATGAGCAGGCATTGCGCGACGATATCCGCGCGCTGGTGCCGATCGGCCGCATGGGCAGCGCACTGGAGCTAGCCAAAGCGGCGGTGTTTCTGGCGGCGGACGAGTCGGCCTTTATGGTCGGCGCCGAGCTGCAGATGGACGGTGGCGTGGGGAATTTATAATTTAATTTAGCGACGCGGCCGCGCCCCGCGCGACCCATAAGATCACCCCAGCCCAGGGATCTCGACGCCGAAGGTCTGCAACAGCAGCACCACGTTGAGCAGCACGATCACCACCGTGCCGACCACCGCCGCCAGGCTGGTCCAGCGGCCGTTGGCGAACTCGCCCATGATGTCGCGGCGGCGGGTGAACATCACCAGCGCGATCATCGGGGCCGGCAGCGCCAGGCTCAGCACCACCTGGCTGTAGACCAGCGCGTCGGTGGCGTTGACGCCCATCGCCACCACGATAAACGCCGGCACCATGGTGACCAGGCGGCGCACCCACACCGGAATGCGGAAGCCAACGAAGCCCTGCATGATCATCTGCCCGGCCATGGTGCCCACCACCGAGCTGGAAATGCCGGAGGCGATCAGCGAAGCGAGGAAGATGCCGGCGGCCGCCGCACCGAACAGCGGCGTCAGCGTATGGTAGGCGGTGCCAATTTCGGCCACGTCGCTGTTACCGGCGTGGAAGGCGCTAGAGGCCATGATGACCATCGCGATATTCACCAACCCGGCGAGCGCCAGCGCGATCACCACCTCAATATTGGAGAAACGCAGCAGCTTGCGCCGTTCGCCGTTATCGCTGGCCGGGCTGCGGTGCTGGGTCAGCCCCGAATGCAGGAAAATGGCGTGCGGCATCACGGTGGCACCGATAATGCCGACGGCGATGGTCAACGCCTGCGCGTCCGGCAGCTGCGGCGTCACCATGCCGATCCCGGCCGCCTGCCAGTCCACCGGTACGATGAACATCTCGACCAGGTAACACAGCGCGATGATCCCCACCAGGCCGCCGATCATCAGCTCGACCGGGCGGAAACCTTTTTTTTCCACCATCAACAGCGCATAGGTGATCACCGCCGTCACCCCCATTCCCGCCAGCAGCGGCATATGGAACAGCAGCGCCAGCGCGATCGCCCCGCCGAGAAACTCCGCCAGATCGGTGGCCATCGCCGCCACTTCGCTGAGCAGCCACATGCCGATCACTACCGGCCGTGAAAACTGGTCGCGGCACATCTCCGCCAGATTGCGGTTGGTGACGATGCCCAGCTTGGCCGACAGCGCCTGGAACAGCATGGCGATCAGGTTGGCCATCACCACCACCCACAGCAGGCTGTAGCCGTATTTCGCCCCGGCCTGGATGTTGGTGGCGAAGTTGCCGGGATCCATATAGGCAATAGAGGCAATCACCGCCGGGCCGGCGAACAGCAACGGCGTAAAGGCGCCGCGCTTGCGTCCGGCAAGGGCGGCGCCAATCGCAATGTTGGTCCGTTCGGTTAACGATGGAGTGGTTGCCGCATCACGCATGAAGTACCCTCAATCTTTTACTGGTTATTTTTCCACCTATCATGTTGACAATGTAGCATCGGCTACACTTTATGCAACAGGCGAAATTCATTGGCTTTGTGTAGAGATATTTCTAACTACCACAATGCGTGGCATCGAATTGATAATGTGTGCTATTTGGACTAACTTAGGGCAACCCTCCCCGTATTGCCGGGAGATGCCATTTTTATGCTTACAGGACGCCCCACGCTATGGTTACCCGCGCGCCAGATAACGCCGACCGCCACGCCCAGACCGACATGCCGGACGAGGCCGAGCACGCCCTGCGTTTTAGCCGCGCCCGCGAAGCGCAGTCCAATGCGCTGATCGAAGATTACGTTGAGCTGATCGCCGATTTGCTGCAAAGCACCCGCGAAGCCAGAACCACCGACATTGCGCGCCGCTTCGGCGTGTCTCACCCGACGGCGATCAAAAATATCGCGCGGCTGAAAAGCGCCGGGCTGGTGGAATCGCGCCCTTATCGCGGGGTGTTTTTAACGGAAGAAGGCGAGCAGCTGGCACAGAAGGTGCGCCGCCGTCACCGCATCGTGGTCGATCTGCTGATGTGCGTCGGGGTGCCGAGCGAAACCGCCGAGCTGGACAGCGAAGGGATTGAACACCATATCTCGGACGAAACGCTGGCGGTGTTCGAGCATTACCTGCAAAAGCACGCCAAACCCTGACTCCCGGAGCGCCGATGCGCTACGCCGTGCGGCAAATCCATGATCTGCGCCTGGTGGTTTTCGCCGAAGCCGGGCCGCTGTTGAAAAACGAAAACGACGTCAGCCTGTTTATCGCGCCCGCCTTTGAACACGATGCCGGGATGATTGCCCTCCCCGTCAACCGCCTCGACGCCGCCTTCTTCCAACTCAGAAGCGGCATGGCCGGCGCCGTATTGCAGAAATTCATCAACTACCGCCTGCGCGTGGCGCTGCTGGGCGATATCACCCCCTGGCTGGCGCAAAGCAACGCGCTGCAAGATTTTGTGCGCGAAGCCAACCGCGGCGAACAGGTCTGGTTCCTCCCTTCTCTCGCCGAACTCGAACAGCGGCTTGGTGCCTGACGGCAGGCAACAAAAAAGGGAGGCTTTCGCCTCCCTTGGTAACTCCCCTGCCTGAATCAATGATTACGGATGTATTCGTCCATATCGGTTTTCAGGTTGTCAGACTTGGTGCCGAAGATGGCCTGCACGCCAGAGCCAGCGACGACTACGCCGGCTGCGCCCAGTTTCTTCAGGCCCGCCTGGTCAACTTTGGACACGTCGGCCACGCTGACGCGCAGACGGGTGATGCAAGCATCCAGGTTAGTGATGTTTTCTTTACCGCCGAAGGCCTGAACCAGCGCTGCGGACATTTCGGAACCGCCCTGCGCAGTCTGCTCGGCAGCGGTGTCTTCACGGCCCGGGGTTTTCAGATCCAGTTTGGCGATCAGCACGCGGAAGATGGTGTAGTACACCAGACCGTAGATGATGCCGACGATCGGGAACAGCCAGATTTTGCTGCTGTTGCCGCTCAGTACGATAAAGTCGATCAGGCCATGCGAGAAGCTGGTGCCGTCACGCATGCCCAACAGGATGCAGATTGGGAACGCCAGACCGGCCAGGATAGCGTGGATCACGTACAGGATCGGCGCGACGAACATGAAGGAGAACTCGATCGGCTCGGTGATACCGGTCAGGAACGAGGTCAGCGCGGCGGAGATCATGATGCCGCCGACTTTCGCGCGGTTTTCCGGCTTGGCCGAGTGCCAGATGGCAATCGCCGCAGCAGGCAGACCGTACATTTTGAACAGGAAGCCGCCGGACAGTTTGCCCGCGGTTGGGTCGCCCGCCATGTAGCGAGGGATGTCGCCGTGGAATACCTGGCCCGCCGCGTTGGTGAATTCACCAATTTGCATTTGGAACGGTACGTTCCAGATGTGGTGCAGACCGAACGGCACCAGAGCACGCTCAACCACGCCGTAAATGCCGAAGGCCACGACCGGGTTCTGATAAGCCGCCCACTGCGAGAAGGTCTGGATAGCCGTACCGATCGGCGGCCAGATGAAGGACAGCACTACGCCCAGAACGATCGCCGCCAGACCGGAAATGATCGGCACGAAACGCTTACCGGCAAAGAAGCCCAGGTATTCCGGCAGTTGAATGCGGAAGAAGCGGTTGAACATATAGGCCGCGATGGCGCCGGAGATAATCCCCCCGAGCACACCGGTATCCGCCAGGTGTTTGGCCGCAATCTCTTCAGCCGGCAGGTGCAGCACCAGCGGCGCAACCACCGCCATGGTTTTCACCATGATGCCGTAGGCCACCACCGCCGCCAGCGCGGAAACGCCGTCGTTGTTGGTGAAGCCCAGAGCGACGCCGATGGCGAAAATCAGCGGCATGTTGGCGAAGACCGAACCGCCCGCCTCCGCCATCACGTGGGAGACTACCGCAGGTAGCCAGCTAAAGTTGGCGGAGCCGACGCCCAGCAGGATACCTGCGATAGGCAACACGGACACCGGCAGCATGAGCGATTTACCTACTTTTTGCAGGTTTGCAAATGCGTTCTTGAACATAGTTGAGTGTGCTCCTGAGTAATAATGCTTTGCTACTTCTTGTCGCGATGATTCGCGCTGCAAGGGGGGGAGAAAAACCCCTGCAATTCAGGGTGTCTGAGCACCCCTTGAATTTATTACGCAGAGTAAAATAAATAGCCTGCGCAATGTTTGATGACAATCACGTTTCGATGATCGAGCCGCGGTAACTTTGCATAAACCGGCTATTTTTTGGCAAAACGGGCCAAAAAACACGCATCAATCACCCTGAAACGGGAGGGAACCTTACCCGTTTCAGTGATTAATTACGAGCTTAAAAAAAATTACGCAGACAATGACCTACAGCTATAGCCTAGGTCAAAGATCACAGATCAAGGTGAAATAAGCGTGAAAAGTTGGCGGTGGTCGCTTCGGCCAGTTGTTCCAGGCTGACGCCCTTCAATACCGCCATGTATTCAGCCACATCGCGCACATAGGCGGGTTGGTTTTCTTTGCCCCGATGCGGCACCGGCGCCAGATAAGGCGAGTCGGTTTCCACCAGAATGCGATCCAGCGGCACATAGCGGGCCACCTCACGCAGCTGTTCAGCGTTGCGGAAGGTCACGATGCCCGAGAAGGAGATGTAGAAGCCCAGATCCAGCAGCGCTTCGGCCGTGGCCAGATCTTCGGTGAAGCAGTGAAGTACGCCGCTGCAGTCCTGTGCGTTCTCTTCACGCAGGATCGCCAGCGTGTCCGCACGCGCATCACGGGTGTGGACGATCACCGGTTTGTTCAGATCCCGGCCGATGCGGATATGTTCGCGGAAAGAGTCCTGCTGCAGCTCGAGGTTGTCTTTCTGGTAGAAGTAATCGAGCCCGGTTTCCCCCAGCGCTACCACCTGTTCCGCCGCCGCCAGGCGGCGCAGCTCGGCGTAATCATACCCCTCTTCCAGATTGAGCGGATGCACCCCGCAGGAGAAGGCCACGTCGTTGCGCTTGCCGATCAGCTCGGTCATGGAACGGTAGCCCGGCAGCGTGGTGGCGACCGACAGCACATAGCCGACGTCGCGCGCTTTGGCCTTGGCCAGCGCATCGTCCACATTCTGGTGCAGCGTTTGATAATCCAGACTGTCAAGGTGGCAATGAGAATCGACTAACAACATAATGTTTAACTCTTTTACTTTACAGCGAATGAGGGTGGGAATAGCCGGCGGCGCCGAGCATCTGTTCCCAGCGAAGTAACTGTTCGGTCAGCAGCAGCTCGCGATTGACGCCCACCACGCTGAGCAGCTGATGGCGACAGTTCAGCCACTGCTGCACGTTCTGCTGCAGCGAGGCGCTGCTCAGCAGGCTGGCCAGCTGATGCACCAGCGGCTGCTGATCCTGATTCAATACATACTGATGCGCGCCCTGCTGCCACTTCATCGCGTCCACCAGCAGCGCGCACAGCCAGTGCAGGCGCTCGGCGACGTCTTCATGGTTCAACACCGGCAGCAGCGACAGCATATCGCGCTGCGGCAGCGCGGCGCTCAACGCGGCGCACAGGGCGCTGCGCTGTTGCCACTGCTGCGGCTGCAACAGCTGTTCGGCGGCCAGCGGCGCGCCATCGTGCAGGCGCAGCGCCGTGAGGCGGTCCGTCTGAGAGCCGGCCGCCTGTCGGCCCAGCCACTGCAGGCTGAGCTGCTCATCCGGGCTGGCCAAATGCCAATACAGGCAGCGGCTGCGCAGCGTCGCCATCAGCCGCGACGGCTCACGGCAACCCAGCAGAAAATAGGTTTTCTCCGGCGGCTCTTCCAGCGTTTTAAGCAGCGCGTTGGCCGCCGCCTCGGTCAGCTGTTCCGCCTGCGGCAGCCAAATCACTTTAGCGCCGCCCTGCTGCGCGTGGGCGTAAAGCGTTTCAATCACCTGGCGGATCGGCTCAATGCCCAGGCTGCTCTTGCCCTTTTCCGGCGCCAGCACGTGATAATCCGGGTGGTTGCCCGCCAGCATCAGCCGGCAGCTGTGGCACTCGCCGCAGCTTTTTTCACCGTTGCGCTGCTGGCAGATCAACCAGCGGCTCAGGCCGTAGGCCAGCGCGTCGTCACCGTTGCCCGCCGCCGCGTGCAGCAGCAGCGCATGATGGCCGCGGCCGTCGGCGTACTGCCCAACCAACTGGCGATAAGGGCCGTTCAGCCACGGGTACCAGTTCATTATGCGCCTTCCTGCTGCCGCAGCCAGTGGCCGACGCAGTCACGGATCGCCGCGGTCACCTGCTCCAGCGGCTGGGCGGCGTCGACGATGACGATGGTTTTATCCTGCGCCGCCAGCTCGAGATAGCGAGCGCGGGTGCGCTCGAAGAACGGCAGCGCTTCCTGTTCGATGCGATCCAACTGACCGCGCGCCTGTGCGCGTTGCAGGCCGACCAGCGGCGGCAGATCGAGATAGACCGTCAAGTCCGGGCGAAAATCCCCCAGCACGGTGTCGCGCAGCGAGCTCATCAGCTGCGGATCCACGCCGCGGCCGCCACCCTGGTAAGCCTGTGAAGAGAGATCGTGGCGATCGCCCACCACCCAGGCGCCGCGCGCCAGGGCCGGTTTAATCACGGTTTCCACCAGCTGCACACGCGCGGCGTACAGCATCAATACTTCGGCCTTGATGGTCGGCAATTCGCCGTCGATGCCGCGCTTGAACAGATCGCGCAGCTTCTCCGCCAGCGGCGTGCCGCCCGGCTCGCGGGTGAAGACGATGTCGCTGACGCCGTGTTCGCGCAGCACATTGACCACCGTATCGCGCGCGGTGGTTTTACCCGCGCCTTCCAGCCCTTCGATAACAACGAATTTACTTTTCATTCTTTTCCTTTAACGCCTGACGGTACACGCGCACCGCCTGGTTATGGCTCGCCAGATTGGTGGTGAAGGTATGCCCACCCTTGCCGTCGGCGACAAAATAGAGATAAGGCGTTTTGGCCGGATTGGCGGCCGCCTGCAGCGAGGCCTCCCCCGGCATGGCGATCGGCGTTGGCGGCAGGCCGGCGATCACATAGGTGTTGTACGGCGTCGGCGTCTCCAGATCCTTGCGCGTGATGTTGCCATTATAGCTTTCGCCCATTCCGTAGATCACCGTCGGATCGGTCTGCAGGCGCATGCCGATGCGCAAGCGGTTGACGAACACCGACGCGACCTTGCTGCGCTCTTCCGGCACCGCGGTCTCTTTCTCGACGATCGAGGCCATGGTCAGCAGATCTTCCGGCGTTTTATACGGCAGGCTGGTATCGCGGCCGGCCCAGGCGGCCTGCAGCGCTTTGTTCATGCGCACGTGTGCGCGTTTGAGCAGCGCGATGTCGCTCATGCCGGCGGTATACTGATAGGTATCCGGGTACAAATACCCTTCCGGCGTTTCTCCCGCAGGAATGCCGAGCGCTGCGGCAATCTCCGCTTCGCTCTTGCCCGCCAGGGTGTGTTTCAGGTATTTGGACTGCTGCAGCACCTGCTGCCAATCACGCAGGCGTGAGCCTTCGATAAAGCGTGCGGTGAACTGCGCCTCTTTGCCGCTGGCCAACAGTTTCAGCATCTGGCGCACCGTCATGCCCGGCGTGAACCGGTAGGTACCGGCTTTAAACTCCGCCAACTCCGGCTCCAGCTTCAGCAGCCACTGGAACCAGCGCCCGTTGTGCACCAGTTTATCGCGTACCAGTAGCCCTTCCAGCGCTACTCGGCCGGTGCCGGCCGGCAGTTTGAAGATGGTTTCTTGCTGGATAGCCAGCGGCGTATCGGCAAAGCGTTCGATCTTCTGGTAGCCCCAAAACAGCAGTGCCAATACCAGAACAACAATAACAGACAGGACCTTCAGCTTTCTTTTCTTCATCAATCAGCCATGGTTAACAGTGTGGACGCAAAAAATCATACAGCTGGCGCGAAGCATAACGCCATGATTGCGCAGCGTTTACCGGCAGCAGCGGCATCAGCGCATTGCTCACCAGCACTTCGTCGGCATCGGCCAGCGTCTCCAGCGGTTCACTGACGCACTGCAGACGGTATTCCGAGCCCGCCAGCAGCGCGATCACCCGCCGCCGCATCAGGCCCGCGACGCCGGCCTGGCTCAGATCCGGGGTAAATACCGCTTTTCCCTTACGCCAGAACAAATTAGCCGCACAGCATTCCACCAGCATACCGGCAGTGTCAAGCACCAGCGCCTCGTCGGCGGCCGTCTGGTCAAGATGCGCGCGGATCAGCACCTGCTCCAGGCGGTTCAAATGCTTCAACCCCGCCAGCAACGGATTGCGCGCCAGCGCCACCGGGCTGAGCGCAAGCGTGATGCCCTGCTCGCGCCACTGCAAATAGTGCGCAGGGTAGCTGCTGCGGGCGACGATACGCGTCGGGTTTTCGCACCCCGTCGGGCTGTAACCCCGCCCGCCGCTGCCGCGCGTCAGTATCGCTTTGACCACGCCGAGCGGAATTGATTCGGCCGCCAGCGCCATCTCCCGCTCGAAAGCCAGCCAATCGGTGGCAGGCAGCATCAGCCGCTGCGCCGCTTGCTGCAGCCGCTCCAGATGCCAGGGCAGCAGCTCGATGTTACCGTCGATAACCCGGGCGGTAGTAAAGCAGCCATCGCCGAACTGCAGGCCACGATCGCTCGGCGCCAGCGCATCGTGGCGTTGTCCGTTAATCCAGTACATGCTTCCTCCTGTTGCCGGGTTATCTCATTACGCTCGCAGGATAGCAGGCGGCGAGACGATACGCAGCCCCACCGGCGGCCAAACGGCGGGCGTAAAAAAGCCCGGTTAAAAAACCGGGCTTTTCGTCAGCTATCCGCAGCGCGAGTTACACTCGGCGGAAGATCAGCGAGCCGTTGGTGCCGCCGAAGCCGAAGGAGTTACACAGGGTGAACTCCATATCGCTGACCTGGCGCGCTTCATGAGGCACGAAGTCCAGATCGCAACCTTCATCCGGGTTATCCAGGTTGATGGTTGGCGGTACCGCCTGATCGCGCAGCGCCAGCACGGTGAAGATAGACTCGATCGCGCCTGCCGCACCCAACAGGTGGCCAGTCATCGATTTGGTCGAACTCACCAGCACGCGGTGGGCATCGGCGCCGAAGACGGATTTCACCGCCTGCGCTTCCGCCTGGTCACCCGCCGGCGTAGAGGTGCCGTGCGCATTGATGTAGCCGATTTGTGACGGGGTCACACCGGCGTCAAGCAGGGCATTTTCCATCGCCAGCGCAGCGCCTGCGCCGTTTTCCGGCGGCGACGTCATGTGATAAGCATCGCTGCTCATCCCAAAGCCCACCACTTCGGCGTAGATTTTCGCGCCGCGTTTTTTCGCGTGCTCGTACTCTTCCAGCACCATCATGCCGGCGCCGTCGCCCAGCACGAAGCCGTCGCGATCTTTATCCCACGGACGGCTCGCCGCCTGCGGGTTGTCATTACGGGTGGACAGGGCGCGCGCTGCGCCAAAGCCGCCGACGCCCAATGGGGTGCTGGCTTTCTCTGCCCCACCGGCCAGCATCACGTCAGCATCATTGTAAGCAATGATACGCGCCGCATGGCCGATGTTGTGCACACCTGAAGTACAGGCGGTGGCGATGGAAATGCTTGGGCCACGCATGCCGTACATGATTGTCAGGTGGCCTGCAATCATATTCACGATGGTGGATGGCACGAAGAACGGACTGATTTTCCGTGGGCCACCGTTAACCAGTGAACTGTGGTTTTCTTCGATCAAACCCAGGCCGCCGATGCCGGAACCGATCGCGGCTCCAATGCGGGTGGCGTTAGCCTCGGTGATGTCCAGACCTGCATCCTGCATGGCTTGCATGCCGGCAGCGATACCGTACTGGATAAAGGCGTCCATCTTGCGCGCATCTTTGCGAGAGATGAAATCCTCAGAATTAAAATTCTTTACCAGGCCAGCAAACTTGGTCGCATAGGCAGTGGTATCGAAATGGTCGATCAGGCTGATGCCACTCTGACCGGCAAGAAGAGCGTTCCACGTGGACTCTACCGTATTGCCGACAGGAGACAACATGCCCAGTCCGGTCACAACTACTCGACGCTTAGACACGTTTGTCCTCCAGGGAGGGAAAAATATGACACTAGGGATAGAAAAAACTTAGGCGGTCGAACGACCGCCTAGATATGTTCTCTTACTGCTGGCTAGCGTTGATGAAATCAATAGCTGCCTGAACAGTAGTGATCTTCTCAGCTTCTTCGTCTGGAATCTCGGTGTCGAATTCTTCTTCCAGTGCCATTACCAGCTCAACGGTGTCAAGAGAATCAGCGCCCAGATCTTCAACGAAAGAAGCGTTGTTCAAAACTTCTTCCTGTTTAACACCCAGTTGCTCAACAATGATTTTCTTAACGCGTTCTTCGATAGTGCTCATACTCTTAAATTTCCTATCAAAACTCGCTTTCGCGATGGTTTTCGTAGTGTATAAAATGCTGAAAAAGATGCAACTAAATCCCGGCTGGTCAAACCACGATTTTACGCTATTTTGCGGTTTTTGCCTCAAATAACGCAAATGGTTTTCACATTTTTTAAATCATGTACATGCCGCCATTGACATGTAACGTTTCACCGGTGATATAGCCGGCCTCATCAGAGGCCAAAAATGCAACAGCGCTGGCGATTTCTTTAGCATCGCCCAGCCGGTTGGCTGGAACTGATGACAAAATGCCTGCGCGTTGATCATCTGTCAACGCCCGTGTCATGTCCGTCTCAATAAAGCCAGGTGCCACGACGTTGACCGTAATGCCACGCGAAGCAACTTCACGTGCCAAAGATTTGCTAAAACCAATCAAACCGGCTTTAGCCGCCGCGTAGTTCGCCTGCCCTGCGTTCCCCATGGTGCCGACAACGGAACCGATGGTGATGATACGGCCAAACCGCTTTTTCATCATAGCGCGCATTACCGCTTTTGACAGGCGGAATACGGAAGTCAGGTTGGTGTCGAGGATATCCTCCCACTCGTCATCCTTCATACGCATCAGCAGGTTATCACGCGTGATGCCGGCATTATTCACTAAAATGTCGATTTCGCCAAATTCGGCGCGAATCGATGCCAGCACGCTGTCGATAGATTGCGCATCAACAACGTTCAACATAAACCCTTTACCGTTTGCGCCCAGGTAGCTGCTGATCGCTTCAGCGCCGCTCTCGCTGGTCGCGGTGCCGATCACTTTGGCGCCGCGTGCCACAAACGTTTCTGCAATAGCTCGGCCAATACCGCGGCTCGCGCCGGTGACCAGAACGATTTTACCTTCGAAGCTCATCATTTTCCTCTTTATTGTTCAAGCGCCGCCGACAGGCTGGCGGTGTCGTTCACCGCCGCAGCCGTCAGGGTGTCAACAATACGTTTAGTCAGGCCGGTCAGCACTTTGCCCGGCCCCACTTCCAGCAGCGACGTCACTCCCTGTGCTGCGATAAATTCTACGCTCTCGGTCCAACGTACCGGGCTGTACAGCTGACGCACCAGCGCGCTGCGGATCGCTTCCGGATCGTTTTCGGTGCGCACGTCGACGTTGTTCACCACCGGCACCTGCGGCGCGTTGAAGGTGATGTCCTGCAGCGCCACGGCCAGCTTGTCGGCGGCCGGCTTCATCAGCGCGCAGTGCGAAGGCACGCTCACCGGCAGCGGCAGCGCACGTTTGGCGCCGGCGGCTTTGCAGGCGGCGCCTGCGCGCTCAACCGCTTCTTTGTTGCCGGCGATGACCACCTGGCCCGGCGAGTTGAAGTTGACCGGAGAAACCACCTGCCCTTGCGCAGACTCTTCACACGCTTTGGCGATCGCGTCGTTGTCCAGACCGATGATGGCGTACATCGCGCCGGTGCCTTCCGGCACAGCTTCCTGCATCAGCTTGCCGCGCAGCTCGACCAGACGGATCGCCGCCTTGAAGTCCAGCACACCAGCGCAGACCAGCGCCGAGTATTCGCCCAGGCTGTGACCCGCCATCAGCGCAGGCGCTTTACCGCCCTGCTGCTGCCAAACGCGGAAAATCGCCACCGAGGCGGCCAGCAGAGCCGGTTGGGTCTGCCAGGTTTTGTTCAGCTCTTCCGCCGG
Organism: Serratia sp. CY84636; assembly: GCF_052166245.1. Classification (NCBI taxonomy): domain Bacteria; kingdom Pseudomonadati; phylum Pseudomonadota; class Gammaproteobacteria; order Enterobacterales; family Yersiniaceae; genus Serratia; species Serratia sp. CY84636. Next base: position 206,559 of record NZ_JBJNOX010000002.1, on the reverse strand, counting down.
GCCTTGCTGCACCAGCTGCCACAGGTCGTAACCCAGGGCGGAAGAGGCCTCGCCGAAGGTTTCTTCGACGATCGGGAACTGTGCGGCCAATTCGGCCAGCATGCCAACGGTCTGTGACCCCTGGCCCGGGAAAACAAAAGCAAATTGCGTCATTTTTTCTTCCTGTCCAAATCAGAAACGAACCAGCGCCGAGCCCCAGGTAAAGCCGCCGCCGAAGGCCTCCAGCAGCACCAGTTGGCCACGCTGAATTCGCCCGTCGCGCACGGCTTCGTCCAGTGCGGAAGGCACCGAGGCGGCAGAGGTGTTGCCGTGACGATCGAGCGTCACCACCACTTTGTCCATTCCCATGCCCAGTTTTTTCGCCGTTGCGCTGATGATGCGCAGGTTGGCCTGGTGCGGTACCAGCCAATCCAGCTCGCTGCGGTCCATGTTGTTGGCCTGCAACGTCTCATCGACGATGCGCGCCAGCTCGGTAACCGCAACCTTGAAGACTTCGTTGCCCGCCATGGTGACATAGGCCGGCTTGTCTTGATTCTGACGATCTTTGTACGGCAGCGTCAGCAGGTTGCCGTAGCTGCCGTCGGCATGCAGATGGGTAGACAGAATGCCCGGCGCTTCAGAAGCCCCCAGCACCACCGCCCCTGCGCCATCGCCAAACAGAATGATGGTGCCGCGATCTTCAGGATCCAGCGTGCGCGACAAGACGTCCGCGCCGATAACCAGCGCATGTTTGACCGCGCCGTTTTTCACATACTGATCGGCCACGCTGAGCGCGTAAGTGAAGCCGGCGCAGGCCGCAGCCAGATCGAACGCCGCGCAGTCTTTGATGCCCAGCATTTGCTGCACCAGGCACGCCGCGCTCGGGAACGCGTGAGTGGTCGTGGTGGTCGCCACGACGATCAGCCCAATGTCTTCTTTAGCCACACCTGCCATTTCCAGCGCTTTCTCAGCGGCCTGGAAGCTCATCGTCGCAACGGTTTCATCCGCAGCGGCGATGCGACGTTCGCGGATACCGGTACGCGTGACGATCCACTCGTCAGAGGTATCCACCATTTTTTCCAAATCAGCATTGGTGCGCACTTGTACGGGCAAATAACTCCCCGTACCGAGAATCTTTGTATACATGTACGATCAGTCACTCTTAGGTAATACAGCCTCAAGGCGCGCAGCAATCCTTTCCGGGACTTGCCGCTGCACCGCCTGCACAGCCTGTTCGATTGCGACTGCAAACGCGTGAGGGTTCGCAGCGCCGTGGCTCTTGACTACGGTGCTGCGCAATCCTAACAGACATGCGCCATTATACTGGTCGGGGTTCAGGTGGCCGAACCGCTTAACCACCCGTTTTTGCAACCAACGGCCCAACAATTTCAGCCACCACGCTTGCTTGTTTCCGTCGCCGGACGATTTCAGCAGCGATAAGAACACCCTGACCACCCCTTCCATGGTTTTCAGGGTGACGTTGCCCACGAAGCCATCGCAAACCAACACGTCGGTCTTGCCGGTGAGCAGTTCGTTTCCTTCCAGGTAACCAATATAGTTGATTGCCGGAGTATTTTTTAGCACAGCGGCCGCTTCGCGGATATTATCCAGGCCTTTGGTCTCTTCTTCGCCAATATTCAGCAGCGCCACCCGCGGTTGCGCAATGCCAATCACCTCTTCCGCCATCACCGCACCCATCACGGCAAACTGCACCAGCATGGTACTGTCGCACTCAACGTTGGCGCCCAGATCCAGCACCACGGTTTTACTGCGTTGCTGATTCGGGATCGCCGTCATCAGCGCCGGGCGTTCGATGCCCTCCAGCGGCTTGACCAACAGCTTCGCCAATCCCATCAGCGCGCCGGTATTGCCGGCGCTGACGCAGCCCTGCGCGTTTCCGCTGCTGAGCTGCTCGAGCGCAATGCGCATCGACGTGCCGCGGCTGGCGCGTATCGCTTGTGAAGGTTTGGCGTCGCCGGCAATCACGGACTCGGCGGGCACGACTTGCAGACGCTCCAGAAGAACCGGATCGGCATGGGCAAGCAAAGGGGAGATGACGTCGGGATTGCCGACCAGCAGGAGATGAAGCTGTAAATTAGAGGCCAGTGCCTGCAACGAAGCAGGCACTGTGACGCAGGGACCGAAGTCCCCGCCCATTGCATCTAACGCCAGGGTTAGACGAGTCAAGGTATCGCTACTTAGCCGATAACCTTGCGACCGCGGTAGAAACCGTCGGCAGTGATGTGGTGACGACGGTGAGTTTCACCGGATACTTTGTCTACAGACAGAGTAGTCGTGGTCAGAGCATCGTGAGAACGACGCATGCCACGCTTGGAACGGGTTGGTTTATTCTGTTGTACGGCCATGGACCTTACTCCTCAATTACTTACGCTTTAAACTGGCTAATACGGCAAACGGATTCGGTTTCTCCGCCTCGGGAGGCAGTTGGCCGAATACCATGTCCGCTTCGGACACTTCACAGTGTTCAGATTCATGTACCGGAACGACAGGCAGTGAAAGAATAATTTCGTCTTCAATCATTGCCAACAGATCGACTTCGCCAAACTCGTCAACTTCGATCGGTTCGTACGCTTCCGGTAATGCCTCAGCCTGCTCATCATTGACGACCGGGCTAAAACAATATGTTGTGTGAACCTGATGTTCGAACGGGACTCCACAGCGTTGGCACATCAACGTTACCGTGACGTCCGCATGCCCTGTTATCACCGCGAGGCGCTGATTGTCGATATTGAACGACAACGACACCTCGACATCACTGTCCACACTGACCACGGAGTCGGCAACACGAGTAACCTGCTCAGGCGCATAGACACCAGCATAGTCCAGGCGTTTCTGAGCGGTACGTACCGCATCAATGGTCAAGGGTAATTTTACCTTTTGCATAGGGCGCGCATATTAACTTTGTAACGACATAGAGTCAAAGAAAAAGGCCGTAAAACGGCTCCTTTCACCAATATTCGCTTCCACAGCGGCCGACAGTTTAAAATGCCGTACCCATTTACGCTACGGTTTGCGAAAAAAATTATGCAGAGATTGCTTTTAGCCTCCACCTCCCCCTATCGAAAAATGCTGCTGGAGAAGCTGCAGCTGCCCTTCGACTGCGCCGCACCCGAGGTGGATGAAACCCCACTGCCGGGTGAAAGCGCCGAAGCGCTGGTGCTGCGCCTGGCGGCGGCGAAGGCTCAGGCGCTGGCCCTCGCCTATCCCGAGCATCTGATCATCGGCTCCGATCAGGTCTGCGTGATCGATGGCAACATCACCGGCAAGCCCCATACCGAGGAGAACGCCCGGGCGCAGCTGCGCCAGGCCAGCGGCCAGGCCGTGACTTTTTATACCGGCCTGGCGCTGTACAACGGCCGTAGCAAGCAGCTGCAGGCCCTGTGCGAGCCGTTCCACGTGCATTTTCGCGCGCTGAGCGAAACGGAGATCGCTGCCTATGTTCGCCTGGAGCAACCGCTGAACTGCGCAGGCAGTTTTAAGAGTGAAGGATTGGGGATCGCACTGTTCGACAGGCTGGAAGGCCGGGACCCGAACGCCCTGATCGGCCTGCCGTTGATCGCGCTGTTGGAGATGTTGCGGGCTGAGGGCATCAACCCGCTGGTCTGACGCGGATTACTTGGCCGCCTGCCGGCGCAGCACCTGCAGGCAGTGGCGCAGCTCTTCGTCCATCGGCGCTTCGATGCGCATCGTTTCGCCGGTGGAGGGATGCTCAAAGCGCAGCGCCGCAGCGTGCAGGAACAGCCGCTTCAGGCCGGTACCCGCCAGCTGGCGATCGAACTCGCGGTCGCCATAGCGATCGTCAAAGGCGATCGGGTGCCCGGCATGCAGCGTGTGCACGCGGATCTGGTGGGTGCGCCCGGTGATCGGGCTGGCCTTCACCAGGGTGGCGAATTCGTAACGCTCTTCCACCTTGAAGCGGGTTTCCGAAGGCTTGCCTTCGCTGCTGACGCGCACGATGCGCTCACCGCTTTGCAGAATGTTTTTCAGCAGCGGCGCCTGTACGGCCTTGCAGTGGGATTGCCACTGGCCGCGCACCAGCGCCAGATAATCCTTCTGCATCCCCTTCAGCCGCAGCTGTTCGTGCAACGAGCGCAGCGCGGAGCGCTTCTTGGCCACCAGCAGCACGCCGGAGGTGTCGCGATCCAGACGGTGCACCAGCTCGAGGAAACGGGCTTCCGGGCGCAGCGCGCGCAGCCCTTCGATTACGCCGAAGCTCAGGCCGCTGCCGCCGTGCACCGCGGTGCCGGAGGGCTTGTTGAGGATCAGCAGGTGGTCGTCTTCATAAAGGATGCAGTCTGCCAGTGCGGCAACCTTATCCAGCTTGGCCGACACCGGCGTCTCTTCGCGCTCGGCCACCCATACCGGCGGCACGCGCACCACGTCGCCGGCCGCCAATTTGTATTCGACCTTGATGCGTCCTTTATTGACCCGCACCTCGCCCTTACGCACGATGCGATAAATCATGCTCTTCGGCACGCCTTTCAGGCGAGCGAGCAGAAAGTTGTCGATTCTCTGACCAGCTTCGTCGTCGGAAATCGTGATGAATTGTACTGCTGGATTGTTCGTTTTCATGGTGCGGGATTCTAAATAGAGCGCGTGAATAGCGCCACATCTTTTTCTGTGCTTAACTGTCTCTCTGACGGCGGGCGAAACCCCAGCGGACAATAAGGCAGCAAGCCGATTTGAACGTTTGCGATTTCTTCCGCAGTTAAGGAAAAGTCACCTTGCTATAACGGCATCAGCAGTGGAATAATGCAGTCACTTTCCGCGTTGATTCTCGTTAAACAGGGAAAACGGTGGAATTATAAAATTTGTCTGATCGCGCAAAAACGCAGCAATGGCGTAAGACGTAATGCGAAATCAAACAATTAGCGGGCTGCGGGTTGCAGCTTGGCCGGCAAATGGAATCAGATCTGTCGACGTAAATCAGAGGCTATTCCCCTAGTAAAAGTGCTGCCTTTCACAAAGAAAAGCAGGCTTACCGAGATAATGCGCCCCTATGCAGGCGACAACCGTGAGGTTGACGGCTTTGCGAGAAGACACGGGGCTTTCGGTTTAACTCCGGCCATGAGGTTATTTTGCCCGCAGCTTTGTCGATAATGTAAAAATAACGAGTAAGTTAAGATGAAAAGAATGTTGATTAACGCAACTCAGCAGGAAGAGTTGCGTGTTGCCCTCGTAGATGGACAGCGGCTGTATGATTTGGATATCGAAAGTCCGGGTCATGAGCAGAAAAAAGCGAATATTTACAAAGGCAAAATCACCCGCATTGAACCAAGTCTTGAAGCAGCGTTCGTGGACTACGGCGCAGAACGACATGGTTTCCTCCCCCTTAAAGAAATCGCCCGCGAATACTTCCCTAGCAATTACTCTTCCCATGGCCGCCCGAACATCAAAGATGTGCTGCGCGAAGGCCAGGAAGTCATCGTTCAGGTAGACAAAGAAGAACGTGGCAACAAAGGCGCCGCCTTGACCACCTTCATCAGCTTGGCGGGCAGCTATCTGGTGCTGATGCCGAACAACCCGCGTGCCGGTGGTATTTCCCGCCGCATCGAGGGCGACGATCGCACCGAGCTGAAAGAAGCGCTCTCCTCGTTGCAACTGCCGGACGGCATGGGCCTGATCGTTCGCACCGCGGGCGTAGGCAAATCCGCCGACGCGCTGCAGTGGGATCTCTCCTTCCGTCTGAAGCACTGGGAAGCGATTAAAAAAGCCGCCGAAGGCCGCCCTGCGCCGTTCCTGATCCACCAGGAAAGCAACGTTATCGTGCGCGCCTTCCGCGATTACCTGCGCCCGGACATCGGCGAAATCCTGATCGACAACCCGAAAATTCTCGATCTGGCCAAAGAGCACATCGCTGCGCTGGGCCGCCCGGATTTCAGCAGCAAAATTAAACTGTACAGCGGTGAAATCCCTCTGTTCAGCCACTACCAGATCGAATCGCAGATCGAATCCGCCTTCCAGCGTGAAGTGCGCCTGCCGTCCGGCGGCTCGATCGTCATCGACAGCACCGAAGCGCTGACCGCCATCGACATCAACTCCGCCCGCGCAACCCGCGGCGGCGACATCGAAGAGACGGCGTTCAACACCAACCTGGAAGCGGCGGACGAGATCGCTCGCCAGCTGCGCCTGCGTGACCTTGGCGGCCTGATCGTCATCGACTTCATCGACATGACGCCGGTTCGCCACCAGCGCGAAGTGGAAAACCGCCTGCGCGACGCCGTGCGCCAGGACCGTGCGCGCATCCAGATCGGCCGCATTTCCCGTTTCGGCCTGCTGGAAATGTCCCGTCAGCGCCTCAGCCCGTCGCTGGGCGAGTCCAGCCACCACGTGTGCCCACGCTGTAACGGCACCGGCACCATCCGCGACAACGAATCGCTGGCGCTGTCCATCCTGCGTCTGATCGAAGAAGAAGCGCTGAAGGAAAACACCAAAGAAGTTCACGCTATCGTGCCGGTTCAGGTCGCTTCGTACCTGCTGAACGAAAAGCGCGAATCCGTCAGCGCGATCGAAAAACGCCAGGGCGGCGTGAAAGCCGTCATCGTGCCGAACGATCAGATGCAAACCCCGCACTACTCGGTGCTGCGCGTGCGTAAAGGTGAGGAAACCTCTACCCTGAGCTACCTGCTGCCGAAGCTGCATGAAGAAGACATGGAGCGCCCGCTGGAAGATGCGCCGATGGAACGCAAGCGTCCGGAGCAACCGGCCCTGGCTTCCTTCTCCCTGTCCGCCGATGCGCCGCCGCCGGCTGAAGAAGCTGTCGCCGTGGCCAAGCCTGCCGCTGCCGCCGCCAAGGCTCAAGCCGCAGCGCCGGTCGCCACCAAGCCGGGCTTCCTGGGCCGCCTGTTCGGGGGGCTGAAGAGCCTGTTCGCCGGTGAAGAACAACCTGCCGTCGAAGAAGCCAAACCGGCCGAAACGCCGAAGGCGGAAGGCAACGGTGAAAACCGTCGTCAGGATCGTCGCGGTCAGCGCCGTCAAGGCACCGGCCGTAAAGAGCGCGGTGAGCGTGGCGATCGTCCGGAACGCGGCGAGCGTAAAGAGCGCGGTGAAGGCCGTGACAATCGCGAGCGCGACAACCGTGAACCGCGTGAGAACCGTGAAGGCCGTGAATCGCGTGAATCCCGCGATGAACAGCGCCGTAACCGCCGCAACCAGCAGCAGAACGCACCGGTCGCTGAGGAAGCCGCCTCGGAAGAAAGCGCTAAAGCGCCGCGCGAAGATCAGCAGCAGCGTCGTGAGCAACGTGCTGAACGCCAGCGTCGTCGTCAGGAAGAGAAGCGCCAGGCTCAGCAGGAAGTGAAAGCGCTGGAAAGCGTTGAAGCGGTCGAGAGCACCGACGAAGAGCAGGAAGAACGCCAGCAGCAGAACATGCAGCGCCGTCAGCGCCGCCCTCTGTCGCAGAAAGTGCGCATCCTGTCTGCGGAAGAAGAACTGCAGCGTGCAGCGGAAGAGCTGTTGGCGCCGAAAGCGCCGGTCGCGAAAGCCGCCGACGCACAGCCGACCGCCAACGACAGCGTCAAGCTGCTGCCGGAAACCGTTGCCGCTCAGCCGGAAGACGATGCCCAGGGCGAAAACCGCGGCAACGGCGAAGGCATGCCGCGTCGCTCCCGTCGTTCACCGCGTCACCTGCGCGTCAGCGGCCAGCGCCGCCGCCGTTACCGCGATGAGCGTTACCCGCTGCAATCCCCAATGCCGCTGGCGGGCGCGTTCGCTTCGCCGGAAATGGCGTCGGGCAAAGTCTGGGTAAGCTACCCGGTTGCTCAGGTTGAAGAAACCGAAGTGCAGGCCGAAGCCGTAGAACAGGCAGCGGCACCGGTTGTCGCCGCAGCGGTTGAACAACACAGCGTTGCCGTGGAAGAAACTCAGGCTGCGGCCAGCGTCAACGAGCCGGCACCAGAAGCCGCCGTTGAAACTGCAGCCGTCACCGTAACGGAAGAAGCTGCAGCCGTGGCACCGGTCGTTGCCACCCCGGCCGAGGAAACCCCGGCGCCGGTGGAAGCCGCACCGGCACCTGCCGCAGTTGAAGAACCGAAAACGGAAGAGACTGCCCCGGCAGTGGAAGCCGAGCCGGTAGCTGAAGCCGTAACTGCAGAACCTGTGGTTGAAGAGAAGCCTGTGGTCGAAACTGCACCGGTAGAAGCCACGCCAGCGGAAGAAACGCTAGTGGCAGAAGCCGCACCTGCGCCAGCCGCCGTAGAAGCCGCTCCGGTCGAAAAAGTCCCAGCGCCAATCGCCGCGGAACCTGCGCCTGTGGTTGCTCAGCAGCCGGCACCGGTGAAAGCCGTGCAGGACGTGCTGTACAAACACATCGCCACTGCGCCGATGACCAAAGCGCCTGCGCCGGCCTACGTGCCGGAAGAACGCAAGCACAGCGACTGGCAACGCCCTTCCTTCAACTTTGAAGGCAAAGGCTCGGCAGGCGGCCATTCGGCGGTGAGCCAGGCGACCGCGCCGGCCACCAAGCCACAGCCGGTTAACGAATGAGTTAATCTGCAACCCTAAAAAAACCCGCCATCGGCGGGTTTTTTCTTGCCTGTAAAAAGGCTCAGGCTATCTTTTTCAGTTTCTTGATGTCCAAAACGTCCAACTTGCCGTCAAGCCGGCTGACGAACTGCTGAAAATGTGCCGTCTCATTATGCTTATCCAGCGCTTCGCTGCTGGCCCAACGCTCAAAGAACACGAAGACGCCCGGCTTTTCCAGATCGCGATGTAAATCATACTGCAGGTTGCCCAACTCCTGGCGGCTCGGCTCGATAATATCGTGCACCGCTTCGCTGACGGCGGCTTCAAATCCCGCTTTCGCTTGCAGGGTGGCGATAACGCGTACTTCCATTGCTTTCTCCCTTTCCACTTGATGAAGGTCGACGGTATTGGCGTCGGCATCGTTGAAATCTCTGCCACTATGCGCCCGCCGCCCTATTGATTTCAACTTGTCGCCAACAAACAGATGCATCTCAGGCACTTTCCGCTTATCCTTACACCCCGGCGTGAATAAACCCATTATTCGCTTTTCATTAGACGTATTTGACCGCCGGAGCCTAGCTAGATGACCGCACAACCTCAAGTTCTGAAAATCCGCCGCCCAGACGACTGGCATATCCACCTGCGTGATGACGAGATGCTGAAAACGGTGGTGCCCTATACCAGCCAGGTATTTGGCCGGGCGATCGTGATGCCGAACCTGGTTCCCCCCGTAACGACCGTGGCCGCCGCGCGCGCCTACCGCGATCGCATTCTGGCGGCGGTCCCGCAGGGCCACAACTTCACTCCGCTGATGACCTGCTACCTGACCAACTCCCTGGCGGCCAGTGAACTGGTCAACGGCTTCGAGCAAGGGGTGTTTACCGCCGCCAAGCTGTATCCGGCCAACGCTACGACCAACTCCAGCCACGGCGTCAGCGACGTGACCGGCATTTACCCGCTGTTCGAACAGATGCAAAAAATCGGCATGCCGCTGCTGATCCACGGCGAAGTGACCGATCCTGCCGTCGATATTTTCGACCGCGAGGCGCGCTTTATCGAACAGGTCATGGAACCTATCCGCCGCCAGTTCCCGGAGTTGAAGATCGTCTTCGAGCACATCACCACCAAAGAAGCGGCGCAATATGTGCAGGCAGGCAATCGTTTCCTCGGCGCCACCATCACGCCACAGCACCTGATGTTCAACCGCAACCACATGCTGGTGGGCGGCATTCGCCCACACCTGTTCTGCCTGCCGATCCTCAAGCGCAATGTCCACCAGGAAGCGCTGCGTCAGGCGGTCGCCAGCGGTTCGGATCGTTTCTTCCTCGGCACCGACTCCGCGCCGCATCTCAAGCACCGCAAAGAATCCAGCTGTGGCTGCGCCGGCTGCTTCAACGCGCCGAATGCCATCCCGGCTTACGCTGCCGTGTTCGAACAACTCGGCGCGTTGGAACACTTTGAAGCCTTCTGCTCGCTCAACGGTCCACGCTTCTATGGTCTGCCGCTCAACGAAGACTTCATCGAGCTGCAGCGCGTGCCGACCACCCAACCGGAAGAGATCGCCCTGGGCAATGAATCCGTGATCCCCTTCCTGGCCGGTGAAACCCTGAACTGGTCGCTGAAAAACTGATATTTTTGCTTCGCCCTCTTGCTCCCGCACCCGGTTAACTGTATAAATAAACAGTAAATCGCTTCGGGGGCAATTATGCGTGTTGAAGTCACTATAGATAAAACCCGGCCGCTGCCGGCGGGTGCCATTGAGGCGCTGACCGGCGAACTGGGCAAGCGGGTCAATCGCCAGTTTCCAGACGCCGTCGTGCAAGTACGTTATGCCGGCGCCAACGGCCTCTCCGTGCTGGGAGGCGCCAAAACCGACCGGGATCTGATCGAGGAAATCCTTCAGGAAACCTGGGAAAGCGCGGACGAGTGGTTCAGCGCAGAATAACACTGCAATGCTGTTTTTGCCGGGGGTCGCTCTCCGGCTTTTTTGTTTCTGGCGCCCTGCCCATTCATCGCTTACCCTTACTTTGGAACAAAATCCGCCTCAGCGCTGTATTTAACGCAAAGGAGTAAGCATGGCCCCGGACAAGGTGAAATCCGAAGACGCGATGACGTTTGGTGAATTGCTGGCGCTGATTGCCGATCAGAAAAGGCGCCTGAACGTATTGGAAGTGGCTTTCTCTTATCTGGCCTTCAGCCTGGATGACAAAGCCAACCAACTGCTGATCCACAGTCTGAAGCTGGAATCGCACAGCCAGAACCGCGACGCCGAAACGCAGAAACATTTCGCCCATTTGGCCGAAGAGCTGGAAAAATGCCTGCACGGTTCACCGCCGCCAACCGGCGCGGAATAATGCCCTGCGCTTTACTCATCCAAAAATTCGCATACCGGTTTGTAGAATAATTGTTCAAATAAATATTTATTTTGCAAATTTCGGTGACAACCCCCTCCACCGATGAAAGCGGATGCGTATACTGTAATTGCTCTCATGATGATGAGCCGCATTGATCCTCGTTAGTCACTCACGGTAGTTACTACTCAATAAGGGGTCTTTATGGACAGAAATGATGAAGTAATTCAGACGCACCCGCTTGTCGGTTGGGATATCAGTACTGTCGACGTTTACGACGCCATGATGATACGCCTTCATTACCTGTCTTCACTAGACCAAACGCCAGAAGAAGCCCAAGTAGACAGAACGCTTTGGCTGACCACAGATGTCGCCCGTCAATTAATCAATATCTTAGAGGCCGGCATCGCCAAGATTGAAGCTACGGATTACCAGGATCTTGATCGCAGAAAACATTGATTCATCGTCCCCTAACCCCTGAGGCGCCGCGACCCATTCCCGGCGCCTTTTTCTTTGCCTTTCGCCGTTCAATCAGTGCATTGCGCTCGGCAACCTTTTATCATGGGGCGATAAGAAATCGCTATCAGAGAGGGTGGGCACGTGGAATATGATTTGATTGTGGTGGGCAGCGGTTCAGTCGGCGCGGCGGCAGGGTATTACGCTACCCGGGCCGGCTTGAAAGTGCTGATGATCGACAGCGCCATTCCCCCGCACCGCAACGGCAGCCATCACGGTGATACCCGCATCATCCGTCACGCTTACGGCGAAGGTGAAAAGTACGTGCCGCTGGTGCTGCGCGCACAGGCGTTGTGGAATGCGCTGATTCAACAATCCGGCGAGGAACTGTTCCAGTCGTGCGGCGTGATCAATTTGGGGCCGCAGCACTCCGAATTCATTCGCAATGCTCAGCAGAGCGCGCAGAAATTCCGCCTGAACGCACAAACCCTCAGTGCCGAACAGATCGCTCAACGCTGGCCGGAATTCCGCGCGCCAGACGGTTACGTCGGCGTTTTCGAGCCGGACGCCGGCTTCCTGCGCTCCGAGCTGGCGGTGGCCAGCCTGATCAAGCTGGCGAAAGAGGCCGGCTGCAGCCAGCTGTTCAACTGCCCGGTCACCACGGTGGAGCCTATCGATGGCGGCGTTGCAGTCGTCACCGGCGAAGGGCGTTTCACGGCGCGAAAAGCCGTGGTCACCGCCGGCACCTGGGTGAAAGCGCTGTTGCCGCAGCTGCCGATTGCGCCATTGCGCAAGGTATTCTCCTGGCATCAGGCGGACGGCCGCTACAGCGTGAACAATCGCTTCCCGGCCTTTACCGTCGAAGCGCAGGACGGCACACACTATTACGGCTTCCCGGCGGATAACGACGGCCTGAAAGTGGGTAAACACGACGGCGGACAGCCGATGGACGCCCCCGAGCAGCACAAACCCTTCGGTAGCTACGCCAGCGACGGCACCGAAGTTTTCTCCTTCCTGCGGCAGTTTTTGCCGGGTGTAGGCGTATGTTTACACGGCGAAGCCTGCAGTTATGACATGAGCCCCGACGAAGACTTTATTATCGATACCCTGCCGGAGTGCGATCGCCTGATGGTCATCAGCGGATTGAGCGGCCACGGCTTCAAGTTCGCCAGCGCGCTGGGTGAGATTGCCGCCCTGTTCGCGCAGGACAAAGCGCCGCCGGTCGACGTCGCCAGCTTTGGTCTGAAACGATTTAGCTAAGCGAAGGATTTCTCTGTCCAGGTTGCCGTCGTGCCCTGGACAGCAAAATTTGGCAGTTACAATTTATTAACCTGCTAACTCTTTTAAATACCAAGTAAAAATTCTGATAACGGAAATTTCTTGCATTCAGCATTTGAATTTCCGAATTGAACACTTGCAGTGTAAGTCCTATTTTACAGAAGATATGCTCCATCGGCTTTCAACAAGGACGTCACCATGAAACTACTTGTCGTGGACGAATGCTGCTTCACCCGGGTCGGTATAGCCAGCTACTTTGCTGATAGTGGGATTACAACGATCAAGTGCTGCCACAGCATTGAGTACGCTACGCCGCTGTTGGCCAGCTTTCAGCCGAGCCACATTCTGGTGAACCTCAGCAACCAGTGCCGCTATAACGAAGCGGACGCACAGCTGCTGGCGTTTATGGAAGCCAGTCAGTCTGCCTTGCTGTTTATCTATCTCGATACGCCTTACCCCTACAGCGAAACGCCAATGCGCATCGCCGATAACGCGTTCCTGTTCAATAAAAGCATTCTGCCGCTCACCTTGCGCACGCTGCGCGAAAATCCGCTGGCGCTGGCCGATGACGGCGAAGAGCGTTCCCTGTTCAGCCCGCAGGAACTGACGGTGATGAAATATTGGATGGCAGAAATGCCCAACTACCGCATCGCGAAAAAGCTGCAGATCAGCTCGCATACGGTGTATGTGCACAAGCGTCACATCACGGAGAAGATCAACGCGCGCAACCGGCTGGAGTTCTACTCGCTGTATAACGTGCTGCGTTATTTCTACCCGCCCAGCGCACCAACGAATTCGACGCCGCTGGCGCTGCTGGCGGTGTAACATCAAGCCTGCGATAACGCAGGCTTTTTTATCGCCACTCTTCCAGCGCTCACGCGCGCCCCGCTATAAAAGGTGCCGAGAAAAGGACTATAATCAAAGGTCTCTTTCTTCAGGCGGCTGAAATGTTAAACCGAATACTGGCGGCTATCGTCAACAACGTGCGTGAGCACCTGGTGCTGTATCTTTGTCTGTGGCTGGTGCTGCTGGCGCTGGATGTCTATTTTTTCTTCGTGATGTAACCCATGCCGCCGTCATTTCCCCGATTGAGCTTCAGCCGCTTCGGCGATCCCGCCCAGGTGCTGGCGCTGCAGCAGACGAGCAGGCCGCCGCTGCGCCCCGGCCGGCTGCTGCTGCAGATGCGCTATGCCCCGATCAACCCTTCCGACCTGATCCCGATTCACGGCCAATACGCGCACCGCATCGCCCTGCCGCAGGTGCCTGGCTATGAAGGCGTAGGCGTCATCGTCGATCCGCAAAGCGGACGCTCGACCGGCCGACGCGCACTGGCGGTAGCGGGTGACGGCAGTTGGCAAACCTTCGTCACGCTGCCTGAAGAACGGGTGGTCTGGGTACCGGACGACATCGACGACGCCAGCGCGGCGCAAATCTATATCAACCCGCTCACCTGCTGGGTGCTGCTGACGCAATGGCTGCCGCTCAACGCCGGCGACGTGCTGCTGCTCAACGGCGGCGGCTCCGCCGTTAGCCTGCTGCTGGCACAGATGACGGCGCTGCGTGGCATTCGTCTGGCGGTGGTGGTGCGCAACCTCACTCATCGCCCGGCGCTGCTGGCCGCCGGTGCCTGGCGCGTTATTGAGGCGCCGCAGCTGGCGCAAATGCCCCACTTTGGCGCCCGCGCCGCTATCGACTGCATCGGCGGAGAAGACGGATTGCAGCTGGCGCGGGCGGTTCGCACCGGCGGCAATTTTGTGGCGCTGGGCCTGCTGGGTGGGCGCCAGGTGGACTGGCGGCGCGTGGTGGACGAATTGAAGCTGCGCGCTTCGCTGTTCCACCTGCGTAAATGGAATGCGCAGGCGGCACCGGCGCAGTGGCAAACGGCGTTTTATCAGCTATTCCAGCTGCTGCGGCGCGGCCAGCTGACGCTGCGCCCGCCCGCCGCGATTTACCCTTTATATCAGTACGCAGCGGCGCTGCAACACGCTGTGCAGCCCGGTGTGAACGGCAAGATCTTCCTCACTCCGGCGGCGCCGGAGGCTGACGCGGCGGGCGGCCGTCGCCCAGGATAACCGCAAGCCGATAACCGCCCTCGGTGGTTTCCAGCGCGATGCGCGCCACGATCGTCAGCGGCACTGACAGCAGCATGCCGACCGGGCCGAGCAGCCAGCCCCAAAAAATCAGCGACAGGAACACCACCAGCGTCGACAACCCCAGCCCGCGACCCATCACCCGCGGTTCGAGGATATTGCCGATCACCATGTTGACAGCGATAAAGCCGCCCGCCACCACCAGCGCATCACCCAATCCGTTGAACAGCAGCGCCTGAATCAGCGGCGGAATGGCGGCCAATACCGAGCCGATATTGGGAATATAGTTGAGCAGAAATGCCAGCAGCCCCCAGATAAAGGCAAAGCGTACGCCGACCGCCGCCAGGAAGATCCAGACGATCACCCCGGTAGCCAGGCTGATGATGGTTTTAATCACCAGATAACGCGTCACGCCGTCCAGCGCCCGCCGCATCGCGGCGAGGCCTTCATTCGGCTTATCCAGCGCCTGCTGCAGCTTATAAGGCAGCAACTG
Source organism: Serratia sp. CY84636 (assembly GCF_052166245.1). Lineage (NCBI taxonomy): Bacteria > Pseudomonadati > Pseudomonadota > Gammaproteobacteria > Enterobacterales > Yersiniaceae > Serratia > Serratia sp. CY84636. Next base: position 191,428 of record NZ_JBJNOX010000002.1, on the reverse strand, counting down.
CACTTCGAACAGCATAAACACCACGGTCATCAGCAGCAGGAAGACGTTGGTCATGGCGCCAGACAGGTGCCCCAGCATGCGGGTAACCAGATTCATCGCCGCGCTGGGATCGACATATTGCAGCATCGCTTCGCTGGAGAGGCTGATATTGAAGCGATCGGCGTAATACTGCAGCTCGCGCAGTTTCTCGATCATCATGCCGCGGTACTGCGGCAGCGAACGGGCGAACTCGTTCAGCGAAGCGCCCAGCATGCCGATGAACAGCATCACGACCACAATCACCGCCGTCACCAGCAGCGTCACCCCAAGGATGCGCGGCACCCGTCTGCGTTCCAGCATCGCCACCAGCGGGTTCAGCACCATGGCGAGGAACACCGCCAGTAGAAACGGCACCACGATGTCGGCGGCGGCTTTCACCCCAGCCAGAATGATCACCAACATCGCCAGCAGGACGGCCAAACGCAGGCTGTTGTCGGTTACACGGGTTCGGCCCATGACGTTTCCTTGTTATTTCACTGGGTTAGCCGGCCATCAAGAGCCGACGCTTGGCGCTAATGGTAGCAAAGTCCGCCGTTATGCCGCAGAGGATTTCGCGTAACCGTTCGAAAAAATTAATCTTTCCGCCCTGCTCTTCGCCGCGAGAAATAGGCATAACCTTTGCCAACAAATAATCCCACCGAGCAATTTATGGACGGTTTACGTAAAATGACAAAAGCTGACATTAATAGATAATAAGCCTAATTTTCAACAACTAGCATAATCATTACGTGAAAAAAATAATATCATCTTCAACGATTTATCTGATGAACTCCGAACATCTCAAACAAATTCACTGACTAATATTTCTAAGAAGTAACATAGTTAAATTTATTATTGATTTTATGTTTCCTAAAGTTTAATTATTGCAGCCAGCCAATCGGTAATCGAAGGAAACAGGATGCTCTGGAAAAATACCGCCGATCGTTTCGGCCATGTGTCAGTGTTGATCCACTGGCTGGTGGCGCTGACGGTGTACGGCATGTTCGCACTCGGCCTGTGGATGGTCACGCTGGGCTATTACGACGTCTGGTACCACCAGGCGCCGGAGATCCACAAAAGCATCGGCGCGCTGCTGTTCATCATCATGGTGATCCGCGTGATCTGGCGCTTTGTCTCGCCGCCGCCCAAGCCTCTGGCCAGCTATGGTCGCCTCACTCGCGTCAGCGCCATTCTCGCGCATCTGGCGTTGTACGCCGTGCTGTTCGGCATTCTGATCAGCGGCTATCTGATCTCGACCGCCGACGGCCAACCGATCAGCGTATTCGGCTGGTTCGACGTGCCCGCCACTGTGACCGGCATGGCGGAGCAAGCCGATACCGCCGGCGCCATTCACCTTTACCTGGCCTGGGCCGTGGTAGTGCTCTCGGTACTGCACGGGCTGGCCGCGCTTAAACATCACTTTATCGATCGTGATGTCACTTTGAAACGGATGCTGGGTAGCAGCGCCGATTAACCTTTGGATTTATGGAGATTGCTATGTTGAAAAAGACCGTATTGGGCCTGACCGCAGGCGCCCTACTGCTGAGCGCCGGTTCCGCACTGGCGGCGGACTACAAGATCGACAAACAGGGCCAGCACGCCTTTATCGAATTCCGCATCCAGCACCTGGGCTACAGCTGGCTGTACGGCAGCTTTAAAGACTTCGACGGCGGCTTCACCTTCGACGAAAAAGATCCGTCCAAGGACAAGGTCAACGTGACCATCAATACCGCCAGCGTCGACACCAACCACGCCGAACGCGACAAGCACCTGCGCAGCGCCGAGTTCCTCAACGTAGAGAAGAACAAGCAGGCCAAGTTTGAATCCACCGACGTGAAGAAAAGCGGCGACGGTTATGCGGTGGTCGGTAACCTGACGTTGAACGGCGTGACCAAGCCGGTCACGCTGGACGCCAAACTGATTGGCCAGGGCAACGATCCGTGGGGCGGCTACCGCGCCGGCTTTGAAGCCAACGGCAAGATCAAGCTGAAAGACTTCGGCATCACCACCGATCTGGGCCCGGCGTCGCAAGACGTTGAGCTGATCATCTCCGTAGAAGGCGTACGCGAGAAATAAAAAAAAGCCCGGCTTGGCGGCCGGGCTTCTCATTTCCGCAGGCTCAGCGGGCTGGGCCTTCTTCTTCCGGTGCCGGAATGTGCATCGTGGTCTGCAACAAGCCTTTCGACTTATTGAAGATCTTGACGCCGTTTTCACGGCCGGCACGGCGCGCGCGCTGCTCTTCGCGCGGCAGCTTCAGCTCTTCGCGGCAAATCTCGCTGCAGCACCCTTCAAACTTGGCGGCGCAACTCGGGCACTGAATGAACAGCAGATGGCAGCCGTCATTCTTGCAGTTGGTGTGGGTGTCGCACGGCGCACCGCACTGGTGGCAGTTGGCGATCACATCGTCGGAGATGCGCTCGCCCATGCGCTCATCGAACACGAAGTTTTTGCCGATAAACTTCAGCGGCAACCCCTGCTCTTTCGCTTTGCGGGTGTACTCGATGATCCCGCCTTCCACGTGGTAGATGTTTTTAAAGCCGTTGTGCAGCATATAGGCGCTGGCTTTTTCACAGCGAATGCCGCCGGTGCAGTACATGACGATGTTTTTGTCTTTGCTGTCCTGCAGCATCTCCACCGCCATCGGCAGCTGATCGCGGAAGGTATCCGACGGCACCTCCATGGCGTTTTCGAAGTGACCGACTTCGTACTCATAGTGGTTGCGCATATCGACGAACACCGTATTCGGATCGTCGATCATCTGATTGACGCGATCGGCCTGCAGATACTCGCCAACGTTGCTTGGGTCAAAGCTCTCGTCATCGATGCCGTCGGCCACGATACGCTCGCGCACCTTGAGGCGCAACACCCAGAAGGATTTGCCGTCGTCTTCCAGCGCGATGTTCAGGCGCACCTGATCCAGCGCCGGGTGCGAGGCGAACAGCGCGGCTTTGAACGCGTCGAAATTATGCTGTGGCACGCTGATCTGCGCGTTGATGCCCTCTTTCGCCACGTAGATGCGGCCGAACACCTTCAGTTTTTCGAACTGAACGTACAGGCTGTCGCGAAACGCTTTGGGATCGTCGATGGAGAAGTATTTGTAAAAAGAAACTGTGGTGCGAGGCTCGGTTTCCGCCAGCATGCGCGCCTTCAGTTCCTCGTTAGAAATTCGGTTATGTAACACTGGCATGGTGTACTTTCCTGTCTTTCGGGAGGTGACTGATTATCGCGCGCAGCCTGCCGGCCCGCGCGCGGCGCACATCATACCCGAAAAACCGCCGCCGCGCAGCCCCGCCATCATGCCTACACGGTTGCTCCTGAATAATGCCCGGCCATGATATTGCCGTTGGCCTTTAGCGGGAAATATTGTGGAAAAATCCGGCACCTGATGCATATTTAACGCCGAAAAGGGGATTTTAATGCGTTGTGTTTTCCCGGAGCACGAGAAAAATGCCACAATAGTCGCAAACAAACGGCAGAAACGAACCTTGCGGCCGAACTCACCCGGCTGCCAGACCATGCTATGACTCTGTCATTACACTTAAACAACCGTATTCAAACAGAGAACCCATGACTCAAGTTCCTACTTTCAATCGCTCCTTATTGCACCCACGCTATTGGCTGACCTGGGTCGGCATCGGCTTGCTGTATCTGCTGGTGTTGCTGCCTTACCCCGTCATCTACTGGCTCGGCACCTCGATCGGGCGGTTTGCCATGCGCTTTCTCAAGCGCCGCGTCGCTATCGCCCAACGCAACCTCGAGCTCTGTTTTCCCGACATGCCGCAGGCCGAACGCGATGCACTGGTGGTAAAGAATTTCGAATCGGTCGGCATGGGGCTGTTTGAAACCGGCATGGCGTGGTTTTGGCCTAACTGGCGCATCGAGCGCTGGTTCAAGGTCAGCGGCCTGGAACACATCCAAAAGGCGCGCGACAACCACCAGGGCGTGCTGCTGATTGGCCTGCACTTTTTGACGCTGGAGCTGGGCGCGCGCATCTTCGGCATTCATAACCCGGGCATCGGCGTTTACCGCCCGCACGACAACAAGCTGATGGACTGGCTGCAAACCTGGGGGCGCATGCGCTCCAACAAGTCGATGCTGGATCGCAAGGACGTCAAAGGCATGATCCGCGCCCTGAAACAGGGCGATATCATCTGGTATGCGCCGGATCACGACTACGGCCCGCGCAGCAGCGTTTTCGTGCCGCTGTTCGCGGTCGACAAGGCCGCTACCACCACCGGCAGCTACGTGCTGGTGCGGATGGGCAAACCGGCAATCATTCCGTTCACCCCGCGCCGCCTGCCGGACGGCAAAGGGTATGAGCTAATCATGCAACCGGCGGTGGAAAACTTCCCGCTGGATAATGAAATCGAGGCCGCCGCCTTTATGAATAAAGTGGTGGAAAAAGAGATCCTGATGGCGCCTGACCAATATATGTGGCTGCATCGTCGCTTCAAGACCCGCCCGGAAGGCGAGCCTTCGCTCTACTGATAAAGCAAACCCGCCACCGGCGGGTTTTTTATTGCGCACCTCTTGAGAATCGACGGCGAGGGTGGGATGGTAAAGCCTTTGCCGCCAACCTGGAGCCGCTATGTACATTGTCAGCCTGACCTACCATCGCCCGATCGTCGAAGTCGACAGCCACCTTGACGGGCACATCGCCTGGCTTAAGAAATATTTTCAGGACGGCACCTTCGTCGCCTCCGGCCGCAAAAATCCCCGTACCGGCGGCGTGATCCTGGCCAAGGGCATTGAGCGTGCGCGGCTGGATGCCATCCTGGCCGAAGATCCCTTCAACGCCGTGGCCCACTACGAGGTCACCGACTTTAGCGCCACCACCACCGCCGCCGGTTTCGAGGCGCTGGCCGGACTATAAAACACTGTAAATTCCGCGCGCTAAGCGCGGAATAAGGTTTAAACGTCTTTTTTAAAACTTTATTTCATTTTTTGCCCAATCCTTGCCCCCTCGTTTGCCGTCGCCGCGCTGGCGGCGCATACTTACCAAGCTAACTTTCACGTTTTGCCCCTTCATCTTGCCGCCGGCAAAGCGCGTCACCTTTCGGCAGTGGACATTTATGGCTTCGGCAGCAGAACCCGTTAACTGGAAACGCAACCTTTTCGTCGCCTGGGTAGGGTGTTTCCTCACCGGCGCCGCCTTCAGCCTGGTGATGCCGTTTCTGCCGCTGTATGTAGAGACGCTGGGCGTAACCGGCCATCAGGCGCTCAACATGTGGTCCGGTCTGCTGTTCAGCATCACCTTCCTGTTTTCCGCTATCGCCGCGCCATTCTGGGGCGCCCTGGCCGACCGACGCGGCCGTAAACTGATGCTGCTGCGCTCAGCGTTGGGCATGGCGATCGTCATGGTGCTGATGGGCATGGCGCAAACGGTCTGGCAATTTCTCGCGCTGCGAGCGGTGCTGGGGCTGCTTGGCGGGTTCATACCCAACGCCAACGCGCTGATCGCCACCCAGGTGCCACGCAACCGCAGCGGCTGGGCGCTCGGCACCCTGTCAACCGGCGGTGTCGGCGGTGCGCTGATCGGCCCGCTGATCGGCGGCCTGTTGGCCGACCTCTATGGTCTGCGCCCGGTGTTTTACATCACCGCTGCGGTGCTGTTCGTCTGCTTCGTGCTGACGCTGCTGTATGTCAAAGAGCAATTCACCCCGGTACAAAAACGCGACATGTTGCACGCACGGCAGGTGTTTGCCTCGCTGAAAAACCCGAAGCTGGTGCTCAGCCTGTTCGTGACTACCATGATTATCCAGATTGCCACTGGCTCAATTGCGCCGATCCTGACGCTGTATGTGCGCGATCTGGCCGGCGCCACCCATAACCTGGCGTTTATCAGCGGGCTGATCGCCTCGGTGCCCGGCATCGCGGCGTTGATGAGCGCTCCACGGCTGGGCAAGCTGGGCGATCGCATCGGCCCGGAGCGCATTCTGATATGTATGCTGATCGTCTCGGTGCTGTTGCTGATCCCGATGGCCTTCGTGCAAACGCCGTGGCAGCTCGGGGTGCTGCGCTTTCTGCTGGGGGCGGCCGACGGCGCGCTGCTGCCGGCGGTACAGACGCTGCTGATTTACAACTGCACCAATCAGGTGGCCGGCCGCATTTTCAGCTATAACCAGTCGTTCCGTGACGTCGGCAACGTCAGCGGCCCATTGCTTGGCGCCGCGGTCTCCGCCGGCTACGGTTTTCGTGCAGTCTTCGGCGTCACCGCTTTGGTGGTGCTGTTCAACGCCGGTTATTCCTGGTGGTGTCTGCGGCGGCGGCCGGGCTACATGCGGGAAGACACGCTGCAGGAAGAACAATAGCTGCATTTATCGCCAATTTCCGCCATTGGCCGGATCAACGCCGCGTTTCCCCTACTTTTAATAATGCTTCCTTCGGGCCTGCGAATTTTCGGCCCACTCGGAACATTCTTACCTCAACATCTTGTTTATCAACAATTAATTAACTTTCAGCGCATAAAACCCGCTGTCAATCATATTCCCGCCACAACCAACAGAAAAACCAGAAAAGGAGATGCTTGTCGACTTTTCGTCTAAAAAATGGGATACAGGTACTAGACAAAACCAACGACCAGTTATCAAATGGTTAAATAATATCACGCCAGATGTGAACCATCGGCCAAGTGAAAAAAGGTCAGCACGCTTTCCACGGTTTATCAGCGTTGCAGCCGCGGTTTTGTCGGGTAATCCGCATTGGGCGGATCGCCTTCATTAAATACACATACAACCACAGTACGGGCTGCAGCCATGCAGCGCCTTTTTATTGGGAAATCGTTATGCAATCCTCTGTCAATAAGTCAGAAAGCCGGACCTTCTTCGGCCATCCCTATCCGCTGGGTTCTCTGTTCTTCACCGAAATGTGGGAACGCTTTTCGTTCTACGGCATCCGTCCGCTGCTGATCCTGTTTATGGCCGCCACCGTGTACGACGGCGGTCTGGGTCTGGCGCGTGAGAACGCGTCGGCGATCGTCGGCATTTTCGCCGGCAGCATGTACCTGGCGGCACTGCCGGGCGGCTGGCTGGCGGACAATTGGCTCGGCCAACGCAAGGCCGTCTGGTACGGGTCTATCCTGATCGCCCTCGGTCACCTGTCGATCGCCCTGTCCGCGGTGATGGGCACCAACCTGTTCTTCATCGGCCTGATGTTCATCGTGCTCGGTTCCGGCCTGTTCAAGACCTGTATCTCGGTGATGGTCGGCACGCTGTACAAGAAAGGCGATGCGCGCCGCGACGGCGGTTTCTCGCTGTTCTACATGGGCATCAACATCGGTTCGTTCATCGCCCCGTTGATCTCCGGCTGGCTGATCAAATCACACGGCTGGCACTGGGGCTTCGGCATCGGCGGTATCGGGATGCTGGTGGCGCTGGTGATTTTCCGGGTGTTCGCCGTACCGGCGATGAAACGCTATGACCGCGAAGTGGGCCTGGATTCCACCTGGAACAGCCCGGTCGCGAAGAAAAAAGGCGTCGGCGCCTGGCTGCTGGCATTGGCGGTAGTCCTGGCTGCGGTCATCGTGCTGATCGCTCAGGGCACCATCGTCATCAACCCGGTTGAGGTAGCCAGCGTGCTGGTGTACGTCATCGCCGCGTCGGTCACCCTGTATTTCATCTACCTGTTCGCCTTTGCCGGCCTGAGCCGCAAAGAGCGTGCACGCCTGCTGGTGTGCTTCATTCTGCTGATCTCCGCCGCGTTCTTCTGGTCGGCGTTTGAACAGAAGCCAACCTCGTTCAACCTGTTCGCCAACGATTACACCAATCGCATGGTCGGCGGCTTCGAGATCCCGGCGGTGTGGTTCCAGTCGATCAACGCCCTGTTCATCATCCTGCTGGCGCCGGTGTTCAGCTGGGCCTGGCCTGCGCTGGCGCGCAATAACGTGCGTCCGAGCAGCATCACCAAGTTCGTGATCGGTATCCTGTGCGCCGCCGGCGGTTTCGGCCTGATGATGTTGGCCGCGCAGAATGTGCTCAGCAACGGCGGCGCCGGCGTATCGCCGATGTGGCTGGTGGGCAGTATCCTGATGCTGACGCTGGGTGAGCTGTGCCTGAGCCCGATCGGGCTGGCCACCATGACGCTGCTGGCGCCGGAGAGAATGCGCGGGCAAATGATGGGGCTGTGGTTCTGCGCCAGCGCGCTGGGCAACCTGGCCGCCGGCCTGATCGGCGGCCACGTCAAGGCCGACCAGCTGGATATGCTGCCGGATCTGTTCGCTCGCTGCTCCGTCGCGCTGCTGATCTGCGCCGCCGTGCTGATCGTGCTGATCGTGCCGATTCGCCGCATGCTGGAAAATACCCAGTCCAAGAGCGCGCAAAAACCGGCGACCAACGCCTGACGGATAACCCGTTTTTATCTCGCAAACCGGCGCTCGAGGCGCCGGTTTTTTTATGCTTGCCAGGCCTGATGTTGCAGGACCACCCGGTAGCCGTCAGGATCTTCAAAGGTTTGCCCCGCCCTATCCCAATAGGGGTTATAGGCGACGACCGCCAAGAATCCCGCCGCCCGCATCCGCTCACACCCGGCTCGCCATTCGTTCTCATCCGGCAGGTAAAACACCAGCAGATGATCCTGCGTCGGCGCCTGCCCGACCCGCACCCCGCGATGCTGCGTGAACTCCAGATGGTAGGCATGCTGCGGATGCCCGATCATAATGCCGTCAAAGCCCTGATGATCGACAAACTCGCCTAGCCTTTCAAACCCCAACCCGCGGCAATACAGCGTGGCAATCTCTTGCAACCGATCGGTCGGGCGCGCAATGCGCAGCACCGCCTTGGCTATCGACATGAACGCCTCCACCTCATGATAATCTCATACAGCGCCATGCCCGCCAGCATCGCCAGCAGGAACGGCCATACCCGTTGTATTTCCGCCCCCGTCAACACCCAGGCCGGGCCAGGGCAAATGCCCGCCATGCCCCAACCGATGCCGAACAGCGCGCTGCCCACCAGCAAACGGCGATCCACACGCCCGGCGGCCGGGATCTGCAGCGGTTCCCCCAACAGGCTCCGCTGGCGTCGGCGCGCCCACATAAAGGCCGGCGCCGCCACTGCAATCGCCCCAACCATCACCAACGCCAGCGAAGGATCCCACTGACCGGTAATATCGAGAAACGCCAGTACTTTAGCGGGATTGGCCATGCCGGCGATAATTAACCCCAGACCGAAAATCACGCCGCTCAGCAGCGCCAACAGAGACTTAAGCATCTTCAGCCTCCCAGCAGATGGCGCATCAGCCACACGGTCGTAAAGCCCAGCAGCATAAACACCGCCGTGGCGGCCAACGATCGCGGCGCCAACCGCGCGACGCCGCACACGCCGTGCCCGCTGGTGCAGCCGCTGCCCAACCGGGTACCCACCCCCACCAACAGCCCCGCGATCGCCAGCCAGCCGCTGCCGGCAGCGATCTCACCTGGAGGCAAAGCCGCCGCAGCAGCATACAGCCAGGGAGAAATCAGCAACCCGCCAAGAAATGCGGCGCGCCAGCCCCGCTCCCGGCCGCCCGCGCTCAATAAGCCGCCGGTAATGCCGCTGATGCCGGCGATGCGGCCGTTGAACAGCAGCAGCAGCGCTACCGCACCGCCGATAATGGCCCCGCCCGCGAGCGCGGAATAGGGCGTGAAGTGTTGCCAGTCAATGGTCATCGCGGTTCTCCGGCTGTGGGCAATACAGTTGATACAGGGTCGTTAGCAGCGCCAGCGCTTTGGCATCGGCCACCGCATAGTAAATCTGCTTGCCGGCTCGCCGGGTGGAGACCAGCCCCTCCTCGCGCAGCACGCCAAGCTGTTGGGACAATGTCGGCTGGCGGATAGCCAGCGCCTGCGCCAGCTCGCTCACTGCCATCTCGCCCTGGCTGAGTCGACACAGCAGCAGCAGCCGATCTTCATTGCCCAAGGTGCGCAGCATCGCGCCGGCCTGCGCCGCCGCCTTGCGCATCGCGTCAATATCCATCACCCCTCCAATCAGTTTATAAAATTATATAATATCATTTTATAAACTATTCATCTGCCGCGTGCCACAGGCTGGTGTGGAACCGCGCCGCATGGCATGCTGTCATCCCCCTTTTTGCCGCGCGGAGGCCGCTAACGATGCTGCTGTTTCATGACGTTCTGCCGGTCGATCAGCCCATCCGGCCGTTGGCCAAGGATTATCGCCACGGCGATAGCGAGCCGGATCACTACCATAACTGCGCGCAGCTGATCCACAGCCTGAGCGGCGTAGTGCAGGTCACGACCCGGCTCGGCAGTTGGGTGGTGCCACCCGGCCGCGGCGTCTGGGTACCGGCGAAAATGGTGCACAGCCTGCGCATCACCGGCCAGGTGGCGGCCAGGACGCTGTTCGTCGATCCGTTGGCGCGCGCCGATCTGCCGGCCCAATGCCAGGTGGTACAGGTTTCGCCGCTGCTGCGCGAGTTGATTATCTGTGCGATGGAGATTGCGCCCGGCTATCCAAGCGGCGGGCGCGATGAGCGCGTGATGGAACTGATCCTGGATGAGTTGAGAATGCTGCCGATCCTGCCACTGCACCTGCCCGAACCGCGTGAGGCCTCACTGCTTGCCCTATGCCGCCATATTCAGGCCACGCTGGCACAGCCCTGGACGCTGGAACAGGCGGCCGCTCAGCTCAGCGTCAGCGGACGCACCCTGTCGCGGCGCTTCCAGCGAGAAACCGGGCTGCATTTTAGTGATTGGGTGCGGCGCGCCCGTTTGCTGGCGGCGTTGAACGCGCTGGCGACCGGCCGCTCGGTGTTGGAAGTGGCGCTGGATCTTGGCTATGACAGCCCCAGCGCGTTCAGCGCCATGTTCCGCCGGTTATTGGGGGTCGCGCCCAGCGACTATTTCAGCCGAGCCGCGCCGACGACAGATAGCGCCCGGCAACGTTAAACAGCGCCTGCAGTGAGGCGCTGGCGGAGTCAACGTCGATGCCAACGCCGTAGGTCGCCTCACCTTGCGGCAGCGCACAGCGGATATAGGCCACCGCTCGGCTGTCGCTCTGATGCCCCAGCGTGTGCTCGTGGTAATCCTCGATCGCCAGCGGCAAGCCGAAGCGCTGGCGCAGCGCATCCACCGCGCTGGAAAGCAGACCGTTGCCAGTCCCCTGCAGACGCAGTGGCTCTCCCTCGCAGGCAACTCGCGCGTTGAAGCTGTAGGCCTCTACCCCATGACTTTCCGTCTGGTAGCTCAACAGCTGCAAGCACGGCTGCTCCACCAGCCCATAGGTGTCGCGGAATAAGCGCCACAGCTGTGCGCCGCTCATTTCCTTCCCGCTGCCGTCGGTCGCACGCTGCACCACCTGGCTGAAATCAATCTGCAGACCGCGCGGCAACGCCAGCCCATGATTTTGTTCCAGTAACCAGGCAGCCCCGCTTTTACCGGACTGGCTGTTGACCCGGATCACCGCCTCATAGCTGCAGCCGACATCGGCGGGATCGAGCGGCAGGTAAGGCACTTGCCACCAGCCATCTTGTCGCTGCCGTTGCGCGGCGAAACCTTTCTTGATCGCATCCTGATGCGAACCGGAGAAGGCGGTAAACACCAGCTCACCGGCATAAGGATGGCGAGGATGCACCGGCAGCTGATTGCACTGCTCCACCACTTCCACCACCTGTTTCAGGCGGCTGAAGTCCAGGCCCGGCGCCACGCCCTGGGTATAGAGATTCAACGCCAGCGTGACCAGATCGACGTTGCCGGTACGCTCTCCGTTGCCGAACAGGCAGCCTTCGACCCGATCGGCACCAGCCAGCAGCGCCAGCTCCGCGCAGGCCACGCCGGTACCGCGATCGTTATGCGGATGTACGCTGATCGCCACATCGGCGCGACGGCTGAAGTGACGGCAGAACCACTCAATCTGATCGGCATACACGTTGGGCGTACTCACCTCCACCGTCGCCGGCAGGTTGATGATCATCGGCCGCTGCGGCCCCGGTTGCCACACCTCCGCCACCGCCTCGCAGATCTCCAGCGCGAACTCTAATTCAGTAAAACAGAAGGTTTCCGGCGAATACTCGAAGCACCAGGCGGTATCGGGCTGAGCCTCGCAATGCCGGCGAATGCGCCGCGCGCCGTTCACCGCCAGCGCCACGGTTGCGGCCTTATCCTGACGGAACACGATGTCGCGAAACATCGGCGCCGTGGCGTTGTACAGATGCACGATTGCCCGTGGTGCCCCCAGCAGCGCCTCGAAGGTACGATCGATCAGATCGTCTCGCGACTGAGTCAGCACCTGAATCGTGACGTCGTGCGGGATCAGTTGCTCGTCGATCAGCGTGCGCACAAAATCGAAATCCGTTTGCGACGCCGAAGGGAAAGCCACCTCAATCTCTTTGAAACCGCACTGCAACAACAATTGATAGAATTCGCGCTTGCGCGCGTTATCCATCGGCTCCGCCAGCGCCTGGTTGCCGTCGCGCAGATCGCTGGAGCACCAGCGCGGCGCCTGCCGCAGGGTACGCGAAGGCCACTGACGATCCGGTAATGTCACCGGCGGGAACGGTCGGTATTTGCTTGAAGGGTCGATTAACATGGGCTTCTCCTGGCAACTGAGTGAACGATAGCGCCATTATTTCCCGCCATCGCCTCCTCTTCTCCCGCTTTGCGGACAACCGTCGTCGCAAAGCGGACAACAAAAAAATTTGCATCCTGCGCCAGTGAGACAACAATTAGTTTTGACGTTTATCCCACCGCACCGGCAATGCGCCGGGCGCTCTACTCTCATTGTCAACGGAGGCGAACATGAGCCTGTATGCAACCCTGGAAGAAGCCATCGAGGCCGCACGTGAAGAGTTTATCGACACCGCCGAAGGCGGCGGCGATGACGAACCGCCGGTGCCGCAGCAGTTCAATCTGCAAAAGTACGTGATGCAGGATGGCGACACGATGTGGCAGGCCGAGTTCTTCGAAGAAGAAGGCGAAGCGGTGGAATGCCTGCCGCTGCGCAGCGGTGCGGCGGCGCAGGCGATATTCGACGGTGACTACGACGAGGTGGAGATCACCGCCGAGTGGATAGACGAAAATACCCTGTACGAATGGGAAGAAGGCGACTTCCAGCTCGAGCCGCCGCTGGATACCGAAGAAGGCCAGACCGCGGCCGATGAATGGGATGAACGTTAACCCGCACCACGTTTTTATCGCCAAGGAGGCAGTATGATTATCCGCCGGGCCCGCCCTACCGACTACCCCGCCATTTTACAGCTGCAGGGGGAAAACGTGCCGGAAGCGCTCGACGAGCGCCAAAAACGACAGGGATTTATCGTATCGCGCATGAATGAGGCGCAGCTGACGGCGATCAACCGCGGCATCGGCATACTCGTGGCCGAACAGGAGAACCAACTGGCCGGGTTTGTTTGCCTGATGCCCGCCGACGTGCAACCGCGGCCGCCGGTGGTGGATGCGATGCTGGCGACGCTCGCCACGCAGTCCTTCGCCGGGCGGGCGCTGAGTGAGCAGCGGGTGTTTCTCTACGGCCCGGTTTGCCTCGACGCCGCCTGGCGCGGCAAAGGCGTGCTGAAACGCCTCTACGCCGCCGTCAAAGCGCACACCAGTCATGACTACGACGTGGGCGCGCTGTTTATCGACGACGACAATCCGCATTCGTTGGCCGCTCATGTGCAAGGGTTGGGCATGACGGCGCTGGTGCCTTTCCATTGTGGGCAGAAAGGCTATCAGCTGGTGGTGTTCGCCACCCGCTGAGCAGGTTTACTCATAGGGGCCGTGCTGCGCATCGAACGGCAGCATAAAGGTGTCCACCACCATCGACAGCGGCACATCTATCACCGTGACGTAACGCCAGGGCGTATCGCGCAAATCCCACTGCACGCCGGGATAGTACTGGTGGCCATGCCCCGCGCCGGGCACGGTGCGGCTGATGATGCTGCCGCAACCGGTTAAGACCATCACGCCGGCCGCCACGCAGGCCAGCCGAAGGTAGGAAGAGAGCTTCACGACATTGACTCTGAGCAAAGGGTTGTTTCGCGAGTGAACAACGCATCGGCCGCAGTCTATCACAGTTCCCTTTCTCCACCGGTACCGGCGCGCGTAAGCAAAAGGTAAAAAAAAACGGGGAACGCGCCATGCGCATTCCCCGTCTGAGCGTTACCGTTCAGCGATTAACGTCGACCCGTTGGGTGTGCCAGCGGGTTGTGCGGCAACTGCTGATAGTGCTCACGCCAGGCAGCGCCTTCCGGCAACAGCCAGACGCGCTGGTGCAGACGAGCCAGCGTGACCGGATCGCTCAGCAGCTCCAGACGTTTGCCCTTCACCAGCTTCTCCGGCCCCAGCTGCAGCGCTTCGTTCACCCGTTCCTCGCGGTTGCGATCGAGGGTAGCGCGCAGATGGTGACGCGCCGTCGCCAACGCCGTCGCCAGCGCGTTGAAGGACGGGTTGACCACCGCATGCATAAAGCCGTTGGTCAGCGCGCGGTTGCGGTTGAGATGCAGGTACTCTTCCGTCGCCAGCAGCTCGCGCGGCGGGTTGTACTCTTCCGGGATCAGGAACAGCTTGGCGCGTTTGCTCTTCATGCCCAGCGTCGCGCGGCTCGACAGCACCGACACGAACGGCGACAGGATCAGCGAGAACACGATCGGCGACAGCCACCACAGGAAGCGCAGATCCAGCCACGCCATGCCGCCGGCCCACACCAGGCCCAGCAACATCTGCGAGCCATGGCGGCGGAACGCTTCGCCCCAAGGCGTATCGTCATCGTCACGCTGCGGCGAATTCCACACCACTTCCCAACCGAGGAAAGCGCTCACCACGAACACGGTATGGAACAGCATGCGCACCGGCGCCAGCAGCACCGAGAACAGCATTTCCATCAGCATCGAAATGAACAGACGGAACGCCCCGCCGTACTCTTTCGCGCCCTTGGCCCAGATCAGCACGATGCTGAGCAGCTTCGGCAGGAACAACAGCACCAGCGTGGTGGAGAACAGCGCTATCGCCAGCTCGGGCCGCCACTGCGGCCAGACCGGGAACAGCTGCCGCGGCTGCAGGAAGTATTGCGGTTCCATCAGGGTGTGCACCACCTGCAATGCGGTGGAGAGCGCCAGGAACATGAACCACAGCGGCGCCGACAGGTAGGACATGACGCCGGTCAGGAACACCGCGCGGTGCACCGGGTGCATGCCTTTCACCAGGAACAGGCGGAAGTTCATCAGGTTGCCGTGGCACCAGCGACGGTCGCGTTTCAGCTCGTCCAGCAGGTTTGGCGGCAGCTCTTCGTAACTGCCCGGCAGATCATAAGCGATCCACACGCCCCAGCCGGCGCGGCGCATCAGCGCCGCTTCAACGAAGTCGTGCGACAAGATTGAACCGGCGAAGGAACCCTCGCCCGGCAGCGGCGCCAGCGCACAGTGCTCGATAAACGGCTTCACGCGGATGATGGCGTTATGGCCCCAGTAATGCGACTCGCCCAGCTGCCAGAAATGCAGGCCGGCGGTAAACAGCGGCCCGTAAACGCGGGTAGCGAACTGCTGCACGCGCGCATACAGGGTATCCATACCGGACGCCTTCGGCGCGGACTGGATGATGCCGGCGTTCGGGTTGGCTTCCATCAAACGCACCAGCCCGGTGAGGCATTCGCCGCTCATCACGCTGTCGGCGTCCAGGATCACCATGTAGCTGTACTCACCGCCCCAACGACGGCAGAAGTCGTCGATGTTGCCGCTTTTGCGTTTTACGCGGCGACGGCGGCGGCGATAGAAGATGCGGCCGTGGCCGTCGACATCGCGGCACAGCTCCATCCACGCCTTTTGCTCCGCCACGCAGATGTCCGGATCGTAGCTGTCGCTCAGCACGTAGATATCGAAGTGTTCCAGCTGACCGGTGGCGGCGACGGACTCATAGGTCGCACGCAGGCCGGCGAACACGCGTTCGACGTCTTCGTTACAGATCGGCATGATCAGCGCGGTGCGGTGCGCCGGGTTGATCGGCTCATCGCCCTTGATGGTGGAGGAAATACTGTATTTGTCTTTACCGATCAGCAGCTGCAGGAAGCCCATCAGCGCGGTCCAGAAACCGGCCGAGACCCAGCAGAACAGTACGGCGAACAGGATCAGAATGCCGGTTTGCAGCACATAAGGCAGCAGCTGCAGCACCGACTGCATCAGATCCTGATCCAGCATGGCGATAGGATCGATCAGCGCCCAGCCCTGATAAGGCAAGATGGTTTTCATGTACCAGGTGGCGATGCCGGTCTGCACCAGCATCAGCACCAGCAGCACATAGCGGCGCATGGAACCGACAACGCGCCAGCGGTTCTCGGCCTCGGCCTCCTCTTTGGTGGCGTGCCGATTGTGCGGCGAACGCCCCAGCAGAGAATCCCAGAAGCGCGCCACCGGGTTGGTACGCCAGGCTTCCGGGAACATGGTGGTTCGTTTGATCGGCGGCGTCGCCTTCAGAATGGCGCGCCCTTCGGCGTCGGTGTCGAAATCGTCATCGCTGACCGCATCCGGCCAGGCGCTTTCGATGCGCGGTTTGACCGAGGCCAACGCCACGTCATCCGCCGACAGGCTGTTGACGTTGGCGTCGGCGGCGCCCATCTGCCGATGGAGCGCCTCCAGTGCCTGAGCGTCATCCGCCGTGTGAGGGTTGAGCGCCTCCGACCGCTCGGCGGTCAGAGGCAGCGCCGCAAGATAATCCTGGGCGGGTTGAGTAGGCTTATTCATTGGCAGGTAGCTGATAGCTCCAGGTTTCCGACAGAGTCTTATCGCCATTGACCAGCGCTGCGCGCATTTCTACCGGCTTCTTGTCGTCTTTTACTTTCAGACGTACCGTCAGGCGCCAGCCTTTGGTCACTGGGTTATAGCGGACGTTGTTTTCTACCATTTCACCGTTGTCGCCGATGCTGATCTGAGAAGCGACCGGGGTGTTGGCGTCCAGCCCTTTCAGCACCGGGCCGACGAAGTCGACCAGGAAGGCCACGCTGCCGTCAGGCTCGCGAATCAGGTTGGACTGCTTCACGTCACCGGTCGAACGCATGGTCCGCGCCACATAGGCGATGTCTTGCGAATGCAGTTTATCTTCGTCGCGGGTGAAGTTCAGGCGGTAGCTCAGCGTCAGCGGCTTTTTGGCTTCCGGCAGCGTATCCGGCGTCCAGAACGCCACGATATTGTCGTTGGTTTCATCCGCCGTCGGGATCTCCACCAGCTCGACCTTGCCTTTACCCCAGTCGCCCTTCGGTTCGATCCAGGCGCTCGGGCGCAGATCGTAACGATCGTCCAGATCTTCGTAATCCTTGAAGTTGCGGCCGCGCTGCAGCAGACCGAAGCCTTTCGGGTTCTCGACGGTATAGGTGCTGACGGACAGGTGTTTAGGATTGTTCAGCGGGCGCCAGATCCACTCGCCGTTGCCGGCATGGATAGACAGACCGTTGGAGTCGTGCAACGCCGGGCGATAGTTCAGCGTCGGCGACGGCTGGTTCGGCCCGAACAGGTACATGCTGGTCAGCGGCGCCAGGCCCAGCTTGCCCACCTTGTCGCGCAGGAACACTTTAGACTCGACGTCCACGGTGGTGTCGCGGCCCGGGATCACCGTGAAACGGTAAGCGCCGGTGGCGCGCGGGGAATCCAGCAACGCGTAGATCACCAGGTGTTTGTCGCCCTGCTTCGGACGCTCAACCCAGAATTCGCGGAAACGCGGGAACTCTTCGCCAGATGGCAAAGCGGTATCGATAGCCAGGCCGCGAGCGGAAAGCCCGTAAACCTGCCCTTTACCCACCACGCGGAAATAGCTCGCGCCCAGCAGGCTCATGATCTCATCGTTTTTGTCGGCGCTGTTGATCGGGTAGATCACCTTGAAGCCGGCAAAGCCGAGGTTTTTCACCGATTCAGGGTCGTGTTTGACCGAACCGAAGTTGAAGTAATCCGGGCTGTACTTGATCTGTTTTACGCTGGTGGAGGTGACTTCATTGATTTTCACCGGCGTGTCGAAGTACATCCCCTGATGATAAAACTCAAGCTTGAAAGGGGTTTTCAGCTTGCTCCAATAGGCTTTATCGTGATTGAACTGAATCTGCTGATAGTCTGCGAACTTCATCTCGCGGAACTGAGAAGGAAGGTTGCTCTTCGGGGCTTCGAAACCTTTCGCGGCCAGATCCTGCGCCTGCTTGGCCACATCATCAATAGAAAAGGCCCATGCCGGCGAACTGAACAGCGTGAACAATACGGTAGCACCTAACCAACGAACGCTCGCGGCGCGTGGTTGTCCGGATAATATATTAACTAGCACATCCCCCCCTATTCGTGTGCTCAAATCATTTAAATCCATATTAATGGATTACTCAGCTTTCCGACAACATGATAAATGGATGGTTCATGTTTACGGCTCATTGTTTAAGCAGCTGATGGAACACCAGCGTAGCAAGCCGCGCAACAAGACGCTATGGAAAAATGCGGGGGGCTATAGTAGGGTTTCGGATAACAATTTAACGTTTGACGACTTATTAAGCGTGTTAATGAGCACCCGATTAAATCACCAGCGGTAATCTATGACTAAAGGCAGCAAACAGCGCGAGTTTTTCCTCGATTCGATCCGAGCCTATTTGATGTTGCTCGGGATTCCGTTTCACCTCTCCCTGATTTATTCCAGCCATGCCTGGGCGGTGAACAGCGCGTCCCCCTCCTTCTCGCTCACGGTGCTAAACGACTTCATCCACGCTTTTCGCATGCAGGTGTTCTTCGTGATATCCGGCTACTTCTCCTACATGCTTTACGAGCGCTACGAGCGCCACCAGTGGCTGAAGGTCAGGCTGGAGCGGGTGGCAATCCCGCTGTTGAGCTCCATCCCGCTAATTACGGTGCCGCAGTTTTTCATGCTGAAATATTTCACCGATAAATTAAACGGCTGGGATGAATTTTCTCTCTATCAGAAAATAAATGTAACAGTTTGGGAATTGGTTTCTCATCTGTGGTTCTTATTGACGCTGTCGTTGTTAACCTGTGCCTGCTTTTATCTGTTCCGTAAAATCAAGCGTCAAACTCGTGAGCATATTCCGGCGTTAATAAATAGACTGCGTGGATTAGGAAACATCTCACTGTTTTTCTTTATTTATGCGGTATGCTATTCGGCCGCGCACCGTATTATTTTAATTGTCGCGCCGCAGCTATTATCCAACGGCCTGTTCAATTTCGTGGTGATGGAGACGATGTTCTACCTGCCGTTCTTCATCCTCGGCGCTTATGCGTTTAAGTACGTGTGGCTTAAGGAGATTTTTCTGCGTCGCTCGCCGCTGGCGCTGCTCGGCTCGCTGCTGCTGTTTATCGCATATATGCTGAATCAAAAGCTGTTGGCGCACAGCAGCTATATGTTCGAGCTGGAAGTGGTGATCAAAACCCTAATGGGGATCCTGATGACCAACGTGGTGTTCTCTTTCGGGCATAACCTGCTGAATTATCACTCGCCGCGCATCACCTATCTGGTCAATGCCTCACTGTTTATATATCTGGTGCACCACCCGTTGACCCTGATATATGGCGCTTTCGTGACGCCTTATATCGGCAACAACCTGTTGGGATTCTTGCTGGGCCTGCTGTTTGTGTTCTCGCTGGCCTTCGCTTTATATGAACTGCACAAGCGTATTCCGGTGCTGCGCTTCTTGTTCTCCGGTAAGCCGCAATAACCTTGCGCCCCTGCAAACCCGATCGTTTGCAGGGGTTTCCTGTCATCTTGCCGTCGTGCAAAAAGCCTATACTGGTGGTTTGCATGCAAAGCACACATTGCTCAGCCTGGCGCCGTCCGTTAGGGCAAAGTGATACGGCTGAATACATACCCTAATCGTTATAACTGCGATGCATAAGTAGAAATCCGGATCCCTGCCTTACGGTAGTGATTGGGCTCAACACCCCCGAAGGGCTGCGCGATCGTTTACTTCATTCGATGGCGTTAGCTGCATCTCCCTTCCGTCACGACAGAGAGGATTTTGAATGACTGATAAGAAGACCCCGGCTCAGGAAGCCGAAGTGGAAAACGCCACCCTGCTGAAGATCCTCAGTAGGCTGCTGTCCGCGCTGGACGCCTCAATCAGCGGCAAAGAACGCAGCGTTTTGGTCACTGAACTCTCCAACTTCAATCTCGACGGCATTTCCGAAACGGAGAGCAAGTTGGCCAGCGAGCTGATCAAACGGGCGCTGGAATCGCTCGACCACTAACCCTACCGCGCCTGCAAACCATTGAGTCTGCCTGCGCGGGCTTAATGGTTTTTCCCTCAGCCACGATCGGCCATTGTTGCCAAAGCCGAAATACAGCAGCCTGATAATGTTGGATAAAAGGCAGGATTCTCTCTCTTCTCCTCACTTTCTTTGGTTAATCACACCAAAGGGCAATAATTGATCGGTTGTTTTCGCAATCAGCCTTGGCGTTTTACCCACTAAACACGCTATCATCGACACACGCGCAGTGCCCCCTATCCCCCAGCCTCAGGAGAACGATATTTTGGATGCCAGCACCATTAACAGTTTGTTCGTCATCGGTGCCGTGCTGGTGGGGGCAAGCATTCTGCTCAGCTCATTTTCTTCCCGGCTCGGCATTCCGATCCTGGTGATCTTCCTGGCGATCGGCATGTTGGCCGGCGTCGACGGCCCCGGCGGCATCGTCTTCAGCAATTATCCGGTCGCTTACCTGGTCAGTAACCTCGCGTTGGCGGTGATCCTGCTCGACGGCGGCATGCGCACCCGGGTCAGCTCTTTCCGCGTCGCCCTGTGGCCGGCGCTGTCTCTCGCCACCGTCGGCGTGGTGATCACCGCCGGCCTGACCGGCATGGCCGCCGCCTGGCTGTTCAATCTCGATCTGCTGCAGGGGCTGTTGATCGGCGCCATTATCGGTTCCACCGACGCCGCCGCGGTCTTCTCGCTGCTGGGCGGCAAAGGCCTGAACGAGCGCGTCAGCGCCACGCTGGAGATCGAGTCCGGCAGCAACGATCCGATGGCGGTGTTTCTCACCATCACGCTGATTGCGATGATCGCCGCCGGGGAAACCGCGCTGAGCTGGACCTTCCCGCTGCATCTGATGCAGCAGTTCGGCATGGGCATCGTCTTCGGTCTGGGCGGCGGCTGGCTGCTGCTGACGCTGATCAACCACATCAAACTGGCGGACGGCCTCTATCCGCTGCTGGCGGTGAGCGGCGGCATTCTTATTTTCGCGCTGACCACCGCGCTGGACGGCAGCGGCATTCTGGCGGTGTACCTGTGCGGACTGCTGCTGGGCAATCGGCCGATCCGCAACCGTCACGGCATCGTACAAACCTTCGACGGCTTGGCCTGGCTCAGCCAGATCGGCATGTTCCTGGTGCTCGGCCTGCTGCTCAACCCGCACGAGCTGCTGCCGATCGCCATCCCTGCCCTGCTGCTGTCGCTGTGGATGATCCTGTTCGCCCGCCCGCTGTCGGTGTTCATCGGCCTGCTGCCGTTCCGCAGCTTTACCCTGCGCGAACGCGGCTTTATTTCCTGGGTCGGCCTGCGCGGCGCGGTGCCGGTGATCCTGGCGGTGTTCCCGATGATGGCCGGGCTGCCCAACGCCCAGCTGTTCTTCAACGTGGCGTTCTTCGTGGTGCTGGTCTCCCTGCTGCTGCAAGGCACCACGCTGTCGTTTGCCGCCAAAAAAGCCAAGGTGATCGTGCCGCCGGCGCTGACGCCTATCTCCCGCGTTGGGTTGGATGTGCACCCGGAGAACCAGTGGGAACAGTTCGTTTATCAGCTTTCGGCGGAAAACTGGTGCGTCGGCGCGGCGCTGCGTGAGCTGAGAATGCCGCCCAACACCCGCATTGCCGCCCTGTTCCGCGGCAAAGAGCTGCTGCACCCTAGCGGCAGTACCCGCCTGCGGGAGAACGATATTCTGTGCGTCATCGGTCATGAGCACGACCTGCCGATCCTCGGCAAGCTGTTCAGCCAGGCGCCGGCCGTGACGCTCGACGAGCGCTTCTTCGGTGACTTTATCCTGCAATCCGACGCCCGTTTAAGCGACATCTCGCAGCTTTATGGCCTCAATCTGCAGGACGACGTGGACGAGCAGCAGACGCTTGGCCAGTTCGTCATTCAGCTGATTGGCGGCGAACCGGTGATCGGCGACCAGGTGGAATGGGACGGCCTGACCTGGACCATCGCCGAAATGGACGGCAATCAAGTCAGCAAGATAGGCGTGCGGATTGTAACCGACTGACGCTGCCGCACCGGCTGCGTTACCAGACGAGGGAACTTCTGGCCTTAAGAACGTTCTTAATCACTATCATGATGCATGAAGTACGGCGTCGCTGAATTATATCCGGTTGATATAAAAACAATTTAACAGCGGCGCCAACAGGGATTAGGGATGTGAACGGCAAGACTCGATTTCTTTCGGTGATGATGATCATGGCGCTGGGTGTAGCGGCGCTCGATCTCAGCATCGCCGGTTTGGTCCATAGACTTTTAATTGGATAATTTCAACGTGACGCAGCGGGAACAAGAAAAAGACATTCTGGGGAAAATACTGGTGACGGTGTCCGCGCTTTGCCTGATTCTGGTGGCGGCGTTCCTCATCTGGGGATTCGTGCTGGATTGATACCGCCCGACGCTCAGAGATAAAAAAAACCGCCGCGGCGTTTTTTTTTATGGGTCAGGCGATCAGATCTTGCAACCTTCGCAGTCCGCTTCGTCTTCGAGGAACTCAGGGACCTCTTTTACCTTCTGCGCCGCTTTTTCTTCGGCTTTCGCCAGTTCGGCATCGATATCAAAATCGAAAATATCATCACTCATCGCTTGGTCCTCACTCTGCTTCACGTTCAAACGCTGAGTATAATCGACAAGCCGCTGGCCGGAAACCTTTCAGTTTGCCGCCGCCAGCTGCGGTGGCTCATCCTGCGGCTTTTTTCCGTAGGCCATGTCATACACGTCGTAGAAGTCGATTTCGCCCTTGTTGCCGATGATCACCCGCATCTTCTGTTTCAGCGCGGCGCCGATAGACGGCTCATCCAGCAGCTGCTGCACCGCATAAGGCGACAGCGCGCGGGTAAAGTACCATTCGCCGTTGTAGCAAACCCGCAGATCCAGCACCCCGATGTCCTCGAAGCGGTATACCGGCCGGATCTCTATCAGCAGCATGGCGAACATGAACAGCACGAAAGCGGTGAAGCCCAGGAAGGCATATATCCCCATGTACGGCACCTGGTACATCACGGCGATCACCGCGAAATAACCGGCGAACATGGCAAGGCACAGATAGCGGTGAGTGCGGGCGAATTCGCTGTTGAAGCGCGGCTTGCCGTCACGCCCTTCGCGCCGATTGATCTGTTCAATCTCTTTAACCAAGATGCTTTTAATCGCGTCCATCGTTACAACCTTATGCTGGAAACAGCATTGCCATCAAATCTCACCGCTAAAAGTAACACAAGTACAGTTTCGCCGGGTAGATCAGTTAGCCAACTTAATGGCGGCAACTGTTATAGTTCGGATTCAGCGCGGCTGGGCGGCCTTGCCTTGCGCAAACATGAACATGCGCTGGGCCACATCGTCGGCCTGTTTGATTTTCTGCTTTTGCGGTTCGTTGCTGCGTTGAATGGCGCGGGCGTAAGCGATTTCATGAGCCTGATCGATCATCGCGATGATCCGGTCACGTTCGGTCTTCTCCATATTGCCCAACATGGTGGTGATAATCGCCTGATAAGCGTTGGACGCGGCGCTCAGCGCTTTCTCTCTCGCCTCGAGGGCGGCGACGCGTTGCAAGAGTTCCTGCAGTTGCTCGGAGTGAGACATATCGACCTCCTGTTGCCGGGCAGCAAGCCTGCCTGATTACAGTTTAGCAAAGGATCGAAAGAGAAAGAGGAAGGAAAGCCAGCGGTTACGGTAAAGCACACCCGAAAATCCCAACGAGGAGCCGATAGTGCAAATCAACCCGGGTGCGCTTTACGGTAAGCGCGGTGAGATGAAGGGAAGAAAGCTGGCGCGCTATGCAGGACTCGAACCCGCGTCTATCAATTTTCAAGCCAAAACAAGCCATTATAAAACCAATCACTCTGCCAACTGAGTTAATAGCGCGTTCCTTCGCTTCGGGGCGCCATTATCCATAACAACATTATGGACACAAGCTTTTTTAGCATAATGCCCTGAATTTACAGATAAGTCTTAGGTTATCGATAGCGTTATGGCATTACGGCAGCTCAATAATCCGATAATCGCCGGCGATGAGCGGCTTGCACAAAATCTTGTAGCCATCGCTGTCAAAGTGGCTGGCCGCGCTCTGCAACCGCTGCGCCTGCGCCAGGCTGCTGACCGAGCCCAGATAAAACCAATTGTGAATCACATGATACTGGCGCAGCGTCTCGCCCTGCTCTTCCAACGCCACGCGCCCGGCGAACGGCCAACAGGCGATGCGCAGCTGTTCCAGCGCCGCGCCGAGCCGCCGCGCATGTTCCTGCGCCGGCTCCACGCCGCAGCAGGCGCCGGCGCACTTGCGCAGGCTGTAGCGGAAGCAGGCTCGCCCGGCGGGCAGCTTGTCGATCCCCAGCTTGCCGTAACATAAACGATGCTCGTCGGCGATGGCGCGCAGCTTTTCCAGCGCGGCATGGCGATTGGCAAACAGCCCATAAAGGTGGGGCGTGACGGCGAAATCGATCTCTTTGGCGTGGGCAATCGTCACCGTGTCCGCCTGCAGACGCAGCGCGCACAGCTGTTTCGAGCGCCGCAGGCGCTTGTTGAACAGCGGCTGCTGTTGCTTGATCAACTGCGCCTCCAGCAGCAGTGCCCCCAACTCGCCGGCGGTCTCGATAAAGCTGATATGCCGGGTTTGCCGCAGCATTTTTGCCTCGTCCTGCGCACGGAAATGCGCCATTACGCGGCTGCGTACGTTGACGCTTTTACCGATGTAAAGCGGCAGGCTTTCGCTCTGGCCGTGAAACACATAGACGCCCGGCCCTTTGGGCAACGGCGCCAGGCAGGCGCGCAGGTGCTCCGGGTATTGGTAAATGTCGAGTTCCGGCTCGAGGCGGTTTGGCATCATGGCGGCGGCGTTATCCTGCTGATGAATGAATACTGTTTTTTTAGCCAGTATAGCGTGCCGCGCAGCCGGTTGCACACCCGGCGGATAATAACTCACCGTGATCTTTAGCGGGAAAGCCTTTACTATCCCCTTTCCAGCGGGAAAGCGCCTCACGTTTAGCGCCAGTTCAGGCTGGCGCTGCCATGATGGCAGACTGGAACCGCCGCTTTTATCGTTATGGAAAACCTGGGCATGCCATTACTGAAACTCACACCCCGTCGTCTGGCGTTGATCGCCGCCATCGTTTTCATCGCCATCGCTGTCGCGCTGGCAATCTATTGGCAACGCCCGCCGCAGCAGGATTACGTTACCGCGCCGGCCCGCCTGGGCGATATCGAAAACGCCGTGCTGGCCACCGGGCGACTGGATGCCGTCGAACGCGTTAACGTCGGCGCGCGGGTCTCCGGTGAAGTCAAATCGCTGAAGGTCAAACTGGGGGATCGCGTCACCAAAGGGCAGCCGATCGCCGACATCGACGATCTGCAACAGCGCAACGATCTGCGCAACGCCGAGGCTGCGCTGAACGTCATCAAAGCCGAACTGCAGGCCAAGCAGGCACAGCTTAAGCAGGCCGAGTCGCGTTTCAAACGCCAGCGGCGCATGCTGAACGACGAAGCCAGCTCGCGTGAAGACTTCGAAACCGCCGAGGCTACGCTCGCCACCACCCGCGCCGAACTGCTTTCGCTCAATGCGCGCCTGGTGCAGGCGCAGATTGAAGTCGACAAGAAAAAGATCGACCTGGGGTATACCCGCGTCGTCGCGCCGATGGACGGTATCGTCATCGCCGTGGTCACGCAGCAGGGGCAAACGGTCAACTCCACCCAAAGTGCGCCGACCATCGTCAAGCTGGCGCGGCTGGATATGATGACCATCAAAGCGCAGATCTCCGAAGCCGACATCACCCGCATTTCGCCGGGGCAAAAGGCTTACTTCACCATTTTCTCCGATCCGGATAAACGCTACGACGCCACGCTGCGCACCATCGAGCTGGCGCCGGAATCGGTGATGAAAGACGACTCGCTCGCCGGCACCAGCTCCGCTTCGGGCTCCGGTACCTCGAACGCGTCGGTCTATTACAACGCGCTGCTGGACGTGCCCAACCCGGAAAACCGCCTGCGCATCGCCATGACCGCGCAGGTTTCCTTACTGCTCGGCGAAGCGAAGAATGCCCTGCTGGTGCCGATCCAGGCGGTGCATAAAACCGAAGGAAAAGGGCAACAGGTGCAGGTTCTGACCCAGGATCAGCGGCTGGAAACGCGCGAAGTGACCACCGGCATCACCAACAACGTCGACATTCAGATCCTCAGCGGCCTGAAAGCCGGTGAAACCGTGGTGCTGTCGCAGCCCGCCGCCAAGTCGGCTGAGGATGGCATTTTCCTGTGAACGCGATCATCGAGCTAAAAGGCATCAGCCGGACCTACACCAACGGCGGTCAGGCGCTGACGGTGTTGAAAGACATCGATTTGACCATCGCCGCCGGCGAGCTGGTGGCGATCATCGGCGCCTCCGGCTCCGGCAAATCGACGCTGATGAACATCATGGGCTGTCTCGACGTGCCGGATCGCGGCGACTACTACATCAGCGGCCAGAACGCCGCCCACCTGTCGCCGGACGAACTGGCCCGCCTGCGCCGCGAGCATATCGGCTTTATCTTCCAGCGTTATCATCTGATGCCCGATCTCAGCGCGCTGGGCAACGTTGAAATTCCGGCCATCTACGCCAACGCCCGGCGCGATCAGCGGCGGCAGCGGGCAGCGCAGCTGCT
The DNA here is from genome assembly GCF_052166245.1 of Serratia sp. CY84636. Taxonomy (NCBI): domain Bacteria; kingdom Pseudomonadati; phylum Pseudomonadota; class Gammaproteobacteria; order Enterobacterales; family Yersiniaceae; genus Serratia; species Serratia sp. CY84636. Next base: position 164,645 of record NZ_JBJNOX010000002.1, on the reverse strand, counting down.
CGCGCGGTTGGGTCTGGAAGGACGCGAAGACCACAAGCCCGGCCAGCTTTCCGGCGGCCAGCAGCAGCGCGTCAGCATCGCGCGCTCGCTGATCAACGGCGGCGAAATTATCCTGGCGGACGAACCGACCGGCGCACTGGACACCCAATCCGGCCAGGAAGTGCTGGCGATCCTCAGCGAGCTGAATCAGCGCGGCCACACCGTGGTGATCGTCACCCACGATATGAACGTGGCACAACATGCGCAGCGCGTCATCGAGCTGCGGGACGGTGAGATCATCGCTGACAGCGGCCGCCAATCGGCACCCGCCGTCGCGCTGCCGCCGCCGAACCGCAGCCGGCAAAGCGGCTGGCAAAGCCTGATCGACCGCACCCGTGAATCGCTGCACATGGCGCTGAAAGCGATGAACGCCCATCGCCTGCGCACCGCGCTGACCATGACCGGCATTATCTTCGGCATCGCCGCCGTCGTTACGGTCGTGGCGCTGGGCGAAGGGGCCAAGCAGCGCACGCTGGAGAATATCAAGGGACTCGGCACCAACGTGGTGAGCATCTATCCGGGGCGTGATTTCTTCGACGACGCCATCGACAGCATCCGCACCCTGGTGCCGGCCGATGCCGACGCGCTGGCGCAGCAAAGCTTCGTCGACAGCGTCAGCCCGGAGGTCAGCGCGTCCGACAGCATTCGTTTTCGCAGTAAATCTGCCACTGCGTCAATCACCGGCGTCGGGCGCGACTATTTCCGCGTCAACGGCATCACGCTGGTGCAAGGCGCCACCTTCCGCGACGATCGCAACGCGCTGCAGGAAGTGATCATCGACGACAACGCGCGCCAGGCGCTGTTCGGCGATTTCGGCGTCGAGCCACTCGGCCAGATCGTGTTTCTCGGCTCGGTGCCGGCGCGGGTGGTCGGCGTCGCCAAAAGCGAACGCAACTATGCGCCCAACCGCATCAGCGTCTGGATGCCCTACAGCACGGTGATGTACCGCATGGTCGGCAAAACCACGCTCAGCGGCATTACCGTGCGGCTGAAGGATGACGTCGCCAGCGAAGCCGCCGTCAGCGCCATTACGCAGTTGCTGACCCAGCGCCATGGCGTCAAGGATTTCATGACGTTCAACCGCGATCAGTTCCGTAAATCGATCGAGCGCACCTCGATGACGCTCAGTTTGCTGATCCTGATGGTGGCCTCGATCTCGCTGGTGATCGGCAGCCTGGGCGTGATGAACATCATGCTGGTCTCGGTGACCGAGCGCACCCACGAGATCGGCGTGCGCATGGCGGTCGGCGCAAGGCGCGGCGACATCATGCAACAGTTCATGATCGAGGCGGTGCTGGTCTGCCTGATCGGCGGCGCATTGGGTATCGCACTGTCGTTCGCCGCCGGGTCGCTGTTCACCTCGCTGGCGGGCGGCATGTTCACCGCCATCTATTCCTGGCAAGCCGCCGCGACGGCGTTTTTCTGTTCAACCTTAATCGGCATGATCTTCGGTTATCTCCCCGCCCGCAAAGCGGCAAGGATGGATCCGGTCGTTTCATTGGCCAGCGAGTAACCCATGAAAATTTTCTCTCCCTTGGCATTAAGCCTCGCCGCCCTGCTCACCGCCGGCTGCGGCAACGCCCTGAAAAGCGACTACCGGGCGCCGCAGGTCAACTATCCGACGAACTGGCAGCACGCCGCCGAAAACGCCGCGCCGACGCCGTTCGACTGGCGCGATTTCCACGATCCCGAGCTCGATCGCTGGCTGCGACAGGTGATGGCGAGCAACAACGATCTGGCCGTCGCCGTGTTGCGCGTCTACCGCGCGCGCCTCGAGGCTGAACGCGTTGGCATCAGCACCGCGCCCGACGTCAACGCCTCGTTGAACAGCGGCATCAATCGCCCGCTGTCGGAGTCCTCCGCCTGGAATAAAACCAGCGGCGCGACGCTCTCTACGAGCTATGAAGTCGACCTGTGGGGCAAATTGGCGCGCCAGCGCGACGCCGCCGAGTGGGCCAGCCAGGCTTCCGAGCAGGATCTGCAGACGGCGCGCCTGACGCTGCTGGCCAACGCCGCCACGAATTACTGGCGTATCGGCTTCCTCAATCAGCAGATCGGCGTCAGCCAAGCGAGCATCGCCTACGCCAAACAGACGCTGCGGCTGGCCAACGCCCGCTACCTGGCCGGCAGCATCTCGGCGCTGGACATGGTGAACGCGGAACAAAACGTGCTAACGCAGGAAAGCCGGCTGCTGACGTTGCAACACGAACGTCAACAGGCGTTGAACGAACAGGCGGTGCTGCTGGGCGTACCTTCAGGCCAGACCACCATCGCGCCCGCACGTCTGCCGACGGCGGCAATGCCGCAGATCAGCACCGGCATTCCCGCCAACGTCTTGAGCCGTCGCCCGGATCTCAGCGCCAAAGAGCTGCGGTTGCGCGCCGCTCTGGCCAACGTCGACGAGAAACGTCTGCAATACTACCCCGCTTTCAGCCTGACCGGCTCGCTGGGCGCCAGCAGCAGCGCGCTGCTGGAGTTTCTGCGCAACCCGACGGGCAGCCTCGGCGCCGGCCTGACGCTGCCGTTCCTGCAATGGCGGCAAATGGGCGTGGATATCAAGATCGCCCGTAACGACTACGAACAGCAGGTGCTGGAATTCAGGCAGGCGCTGTACAAGGCGATGGGCGATGTAAATAACGCCCTGTCGCTGCGCGCGCAGCTGCTGGCGCAAGAGGCGCAGTTGCAGGCCTCGCTGGCGCTGGCGCGCAAATCGGAGCGGCTGAACGAGGTGCGTTACCGGCAGGGCGCCGTCACCATTACCGATTGGCTGAATGCTCAGGAGCAGCGTCGTCAGGCGGAGCTGGCGGTGGACGAAAACCGCTTCGCGCAGTACCAGAACCTGGCGAAAATCTATCTGGAATTCGGCGGTTCATCGGCCCTCTGATCCAAACTGCCTGGCCATCCGGCCAGGTGGTTTTTTAGCGGCAAACACATCAATTTTTCCTGTTTTATCTCCCGCACTCTCTATACTTCAAACATGGCCAATCAGACGAAAAACCGTCAAATCGCACAATTATTAGACCATTCTCGCACCAAATCGGTGCAAAAACTTAAGTTAAACTGCTGGATTTGATCGCCGCAAGATATAACGTTAAGCTATAGATGCAAAATAATTAGTCACCTAAATGACATAACCTTGGCATAAACGACGATATTTTGTGATCCACATCCCAACTTAAATGTGGATAATGAATCGTCTTGAACCGCGATTCGATTAGCCGATTTGATAACTCGAAAACAACAGTGAATGGAGATTACGCTTTCACGAACAACGAATAATTCATTAAGGGATGATTATATGAAGTTAAGAAAAAAACGACATAAACCGATGCACATCAGCGACATCACCATCATCGATGACAGCAAACTCAAGAAAGCGATCACCGCGGCGGCCCTGGGCAACGCGATGGAGTGGTTCGACTTCGGCGTATACGGCTTTGTCGCCTACGCACTTGGTCAGGTCTTCTTCCCCGGCGCCTCGCCCGGCGTACAAATGATCGCCGCGCTGGCAACCTTCTCCGTGCCCTTCCTGGTACGTCCGCTCGGCGGTCTGTTCTTTGGCGCCATGGGTGACAAGTTCGGTCGCCAAAAGGTGCTCTCGGTCACCATTATCATCATGGCGGTCAGCACCTTCTGTATCGGCCTGATCCCGTCCTATGCGTCGATCGGTATCTGGGCACCGATCCTGCTGCTGCTGGCCAAGCTGGCGCAGGGCTTCTCCGTCGGCGGTGAATATTCCGGTGCGGCAATTTTCGTCGCCGAATACTCGCCGGACCGCAAACGCGGCTTTATGGGCAGCTGGCTGGACTTCGGCTCCATCGCCGGCTTTGTGATGGGCGCAGGCGTGGTGGTGCTGATCTCCAGCATCGTCGGCGAAGCCAACTTCCTCGACTGGGGCTGGCGTATCCCGTTCTTCATCGCCGCGCCGTTGGGCCTGATCGGTCTCTATCTGCGCCATGCGCTGGAAGAAACCCCGGCGTTCCAGCAGCACGTGGACAAGATGGAGAAAGAGGATCGCAACGCCATCGAAAATCCGCCAAAAACCTCGTTCAAAGAGATCGCGGCCAAACACTGGAAAAGTCTGCTGGTGTGCGTCGGCATCGTGATTTCCACCAACGTGACCTATTACATGCTGCTGACCTACATGCCGAGCTACCTGTCGCATAACCTGCACTACTCGGAAGATCACGGCGTTCTGATCATCATCGCCATCATGATCGGCATGCTGTTCGTACAGCCGGTAATCGGCCTGACCAGTGACCGCATCGGCCGTAAGCCGTTCATTATCGGCGGCAGCATCGGCCTGTTGGCGCTGGCGATCCCGTGCTTCATTCTGATCAACAGCAACGTGATTGGCCTGATCTTCGTCGGTCTGCTGGTGCTGGCGGTGCTGCTCAACTCCTTCACCGGGGTGATGGCCTCAATTCTGCCGGCGATGTTCCCGACGCACATCCGCTACAGCGCGCTGGCGATTTCGTTCAACATTTCGGTGCTGATCGCCGGTGCGACGCCGACCGCCGCCGCCTGGCTGGTCGAAGCGACCGGCAACCTGTACATGCCGGCCTACTATCTGATGGTCGTGGCGGTGATCGGTCTTATCACCGGTCTGTACATGAAAGAAACCGCCAACAAACCGCTGCGCGGCGCGACGCCGGCTGCGTCTGACCGTTCAGAGGCGAAAGAGCTGCTGCAGGAGACCTACGACAACATCGAACAGAAAGTCGAGGACATCAACGCGCAGATCGCCGAATTGGAAAAGAAAAAGCAGATCCTGATCGACCAGCATCCCAAGCTGGACTGATCGGCGCTGAAAGACAAAAGCCACCCGATTGGGTGGCTTTTTTGCTTTAAATTCAACCGAAATAATACGCAGCGCATTTTATGACAATCGCGTTTGATGGTAGGCTTTACAGCACACTCTTAATTGATGAAGCACGCGATCATGAGCAAAATGGACCTTCCCGTCATCATCGGTATCCTTGTTATGCTCACCCTGTGGCTCGGCGCACTCTTCAACATCGGCGATATCACCTTCACCATTTCACGCCTGTTCCACTGGATTGAAAGCCAACGCGGCTAACCCGCACAGGCGGTGGAAAACATCGGCTATGATTGAAAGACCTTACCGCCATTTTCCGCGATTATCGCTCGCGATAAAGGGGACTGTATCATGACCGATTATGCGTTCTACAATCAGATCCTGACCCGGCTGGCCGCCAATCACCCCGGCACGCTGGATGAAAAAACCTACGAACTGTGGAAACAAGACGCCACCAGCCCGCATGCGTTCGCCGATCCCTTCGCCTATCTCAAAACCAAGGGCCTGATACAGGCCTATGTGATGAGCGACATCGACGAGAACAACTATGATATCGACCCGCATCAAACGCGGATCACCGCCGCCGGTCTCGAATTCATTCGCAACGGCGGGTTCAAATAAGGGTGACACGCGCCAATAAAAAACCGCCAGACGGCGGTTTTTTACTCTACAAGCATGCGGACCGGCTCAGGCGGGGAAAGGCCGATAAAATATGCGCAGCACTTCGTTGTCGCCCTGGCGTAAAAAGCCGCCTTCAGGCTGCCAGCGCAGATCGCGCGCCAGATTGAGATTTTCCCAGCCGACCGCGCCCCCCACGCCGATGCAAAGATTTTTATTGCCTGCGGCAAATCCCGCACCGGTACCGATCATGGCATGCAGCAAACGGGGCGCCGCCGCGTCACGCAGGGAGAATATGCCGATAAAACATCCCTGCGGCGCGCGCAGCATATCGGCCATCGTGCGGATCTCGGTATCGTCCGGGCTAACGAAATGTTTGTATTGCTTATCGAACACCGTCTGCCACAGCTGCTTGTATTTCGCCTTGCTGAGCGCGCCTGAACGGTGGGCACAAAGCACCACCGCATCCCAGCACATCTCCCCGCTCAACGAAAGATACTCTTCCGTATCGGTTTGCGGCTTATCGGCGTAATGCCGTGCAAATTCAGCCGCATTCAAATGCGGCGGCACGGCCTGTCTGGCAACGTCACTCTTGTAGCGCTTGAAATTCAACCAATGCACGGGAAGCCTCCTCTTCACCCGGTAGATTAACAAACCGGCAGCCGTGGATGAGACGCGCCATCAAATCCAGGGCATCGTCGGCAGCGGCGATTTCGTCGTCATTCAGCCCCTGTTCCACCGACCGCTCAATCGCGTTCATCACCCCTGGAGCGCTGGTTTCATCTCCCTGCGCCACCACGTCCAACACGGCTTTGCCAATCGCCAAACAAAGCTCATGATCAAACTCAACCTCTTTATACGGATACGGTTGCATAATCACTCCGATAAATTTTTACCCCAGAATACTAGACCACAATGGCGTATCGCGCCTGCCGCCGTAGCGCAGCGCTGTATGCAACCGAAGAGAAATGCATCAGGCCCCGGGTTGATAGCCCGAAGCCCGATAAAAGGCAGGTTATTGCGATGCTTGTTCGCTAGGGCGAATGATAAAACAAGTGGCGGTTGCCGAAGCCAGCAGCTTCCCTTGCGCCGTTTTGAGCGTGCCTTCCGCGAAGGCCACGTTTTTGGCCACATAGACCAGACGCCCTTCGGCGATCAGGTCAGTTTCCTTCGGCACAGGGCGCAACATTTTAACCTGCAGATCGACGGTGCCATACCCAATCCCCGCGCCCAGTGTACTGTGCACCGCGCAACCGGTCACCGAGTCCAAGACCGTGGCGGCAAAGCCGCCATGAACGCCCCCCAGCGGATTCAGGTGGCGCCCGTCAGCCCGCGCCACGATGCGGATATACCCCTCTTCAACCGCCACCGGTTTCATGGGCACGGTTTCAGCGATCGAAGCCGGTGGGATTTTACCGGCCATCGCAGCCTGTAACAGCGCCAGTCCGGTCATTTTTGTCGGGTCCATGGGTTTCTCCTCGGGTCAGTAAACCTCTCATATAGTAGAGGTCTGACCTGTTAGCTTGCTTTTTCGTGCGGATGCCACCTCCGCCCTGACTCCTTTGAGTGTGACCAGCATCACTCTTTAGGGTTAATGACCACAAATTTATTAGTGCCTTTAGATTTAAAACAACTTTCTGCAGCCAACACAGCCGGAAACTGAGCGCAGTTAAGTTCAACATTATTAAGGCGTATTTATCATGGATTTCTTTCTGCAATTAGCGGTGATATTGGCATGCCTGCTGTATGGGGCGCGTAAGGGCGGCATTGCGCTGGGGTTACTGGGTGGGATCGGGTTGATGATCCTGGTGTTCGGCTTTCACCTGCAGCCCGGCAAACCGCCGGTAGACGTGATGCTGGTGATCATCGCGGTGGTGGCGGCCTCCGCCACCCTGCAGGCCTCAGGCGGGTTGGACGTCATGCTGCAGAGCGCCGAACGGATGCTGCGACGTAACCCGCGCTATGTCTCGATCATCGCGCCGTTCGTGACCTGCATTCTCACTATTCTGTGCGGCACCGGGCACGTGGTGTACACCATCTTGCCGATCATTTATGACGTGGCGATCAAAAATAACATCCGCCCGGAGCGGCCGATGGCGGCCAGCTCGATCGGCGCGCAGATGGGCATTATCGCCAGCCCGGTTTCGGTGGCCGTGGTCTCACTGGTGGCGATGCTCAGCAGTTACACCTTCAATGGCCGCCATCTGGAATTCCTCGACCTGCTCTCTATCACCATCCCTTCTACCCTGTGCGGCATTCTGGCGATCGGCATCTTCAGCTGGTTCCGCGGCAAAGACCTGGACAAAGACCCGGAGTTTCAGAAATTCATATCGGTGCCGGAAAACCATCGCTACGTCTATGGCGATGCCGCCACCTTGCTGGACCGGGTGCTGCCGCGCAGCAACTGGATCGCCATGTGGATTTTCCTTGCCACCATCGCACTGGTGGCGGTGCTGGGGGCGTTTTCCGATCTGCGGCCCAGCTTCGGCGGCAAGCCGCTCTCCATGGTCCTGGTGATCCAGATGTGCATGCTGATGGCCGGGGCGTTGATCGTCATCATTACCCGCACCAACCCGGCGTCTATCTCTAAAAACGAAGTGTTCCGCTCCGGCATGATCGCCATCGTGGCGGTGTATGGCGTCGCCTGGATGGCGGAAACCATGTTCGGCGCGCACCTGGCGCAGATCGAAGCCACGCTGGGCGTGCTGGTGAAAGAATATCCCTGGGCCTATGCGCTGATCCTGCTGCTGGTGTCGAAATTCGTCAACTCGCAGGCCGCCGCGCTGGCGGCACTGGTGCCGGTGGCGCTGGCGATCGGCGTCAACCCGGCCTATATCGTCGCTTCGGCGCCGGCCTGTTACGGTTATTATATTCTGCCGACCTACCCCAGCGATCTGGCGGCGATCCAGTTCGACCGCTCCGGCACCACCCGCATCGGCCGCTTCGTGATCAACCACAGCTTTATTCTGCCCGGCCTGATCGGCGTCAGCGTCTCCTGCGTCTTCGGCTGGATCCTCGCCGCGGCGTTCGGTTTCTTATGAGTTGTATTTCGGAGCCCTGCGGGGCTCCGTGCAGGCAGGCTGACAATCCAAGGGTGTAGGGGATAACAAGAAAGGAAAAAGTGCAGGTGCAATACGAATTTCAGGCACAAAAAAACCGCCTCTCGGCGGTCTACGACATTACTACTTATTGCTTTGATTATTCGGTATTTTCGTTCCCTGGTACCCGGGGCGGGACTTGAACCCGCACAGCCATAAGCCGAGGGATTTTAAATCCCTTGTGTCTACCGATTTCACCACCCGGGCTCGGGAAAGTTGGAGGCGCGTTCCGGAGTCGAACCGGACTGGACGGATTTGCAATCCGCTACATAACCGCTTTGTTAACGCGCCTTTATTCTGTTTGCCTTTTCAGGCCAAAGCCGGTGATTCACCCACTTCGTTTTGTTCTTTTGGTTGGCGATGTTGAAATCGCTTATCCTAATCATCTGATTCTTAAGTAATTTATTTCGTTACCGCCGAATCGATGGACTGCATTATGGACTAAACCCCCCACCTTGGCAACCCCCCGAAATAGCAAAAAGTTCTCTAACGCTTTCAACTGCTTATTTTGTGGGCGCACTGTTCACAATGCCGACGCAAAGGCAAGCGGAATGTTGATTTTATATGCATCGGCTCAGGAATTCACGGGCAAATCGGTTCTTTTTTCTCGGCAGGAACCGCTTACCCGCGCCCTCTCCGGCTTTTCATTTGCTTATGGTGATGGGGTACCGTGCATAACATCCTCATGGGGGGCATCGCGCAACCTCCGGCGCCACCATAAAAACCCAGCGATAGTGCCCGGCAAAACCGCGATCGCACCAAAAATACGCTGATCGGTATTCAGCAAACCAGGAGCAACGGCGGATAGCACCGCGCATAACAGCAGAAACCACCGCAATCGGCGAATGCCGGGATGAGCGATTCCGACGATAGCCCCCACCAAACATGCCGGCAGAAAACCGAGCGCATAGGAAAAAGCCCCAATGAACACCAGCATTCCCAGCACATCGCCGACGTTAAAGTACCCGGGATCCACATAGCCACTGATACCAAACGTCATCAGCAGCAGCATCAGCATGCCCCCCAACGGCGGGGCGACCAGCCCGAAGAACAATATGCATCCTGCCAGTCTCCTGACCAGATGCCGTATAGCGCCAGACTTCATACTCCCTCCCGTTCCCGCTTCCTTAATGATACCAGCAGGATTGCAATAATGAGGCCCCTACCCGGCGGGCGCCCCAATCCATAGGCTTAAGTGGGTTTCTTCGAGACCTTTTCCTTCGCCGCAGGCAGCTGAGCATAAGTCAGCGCGATTAATTGGGAAAGCCAGGCGCTATCGCCTCACTTCTCTTCCGGAATCACAAAACAAGGCTTTGCACCCGGATAAGGCGGCGCTTCTGAATATTCGTTCAGAAACGCTTTGCCGCCCTGCGTCGGTTTAACAAACAACCGATCATCGCAGACAAGCGCCACCATTTTCTCAGCGCAATAAATACCATACTCACCGAACATCTTCTTCGCCGAAAGCTTACCCGACGCAGAGATATTGCCGATGATAAACTCTACCGTACTCAGTTTTGAAACCATCGGGCTCCCTTCTTCGTATTCGCAGTCCATCCGTATCAGGCTGGGCCTATTTCAGCTCCTCACCATAAACGCTCTTTCATCATGCAGACAGACCACTTCACTTTGCCGATATCCCAGCAATTAGCCGCGGCCAAAGCGCAGCGCGGCTGCGCCTGAACATGTTGATATGCCCGATCGCCTGACCATCAACCTCCGCCGGCTGCAGCAAGTGGACGGCATGTCGCGCGTTAGGCAACAGCCGCAGCCAGTCAGCGATACTGCGCGGCGTTACCAGCACGTCATCGGCGGCGGCAACCACAGCGATCGGTGCCTGGAACGCGGCATAGTAATGACGTTGAATTTCCGTACCAAAGGCATTTTCCACGTAGCCCGGCCGCCGGCACCAAGCGGCCCATTGCCGGGCGACGCCGGCGGGTAAATCCTCTCCCCACCCCAGCCACTTTGCCGGCCCATAGCCGAGCAGCCGTACCGAGAGCGGAATATAGCCCCACATCAAGCCCATAGCCATCGCCCTGAACGGCCAACGGATATTACCGATATAGCCGGAAGAAGCGGAAACCGCCGTCAGGCTGCGCACGGCATGGTGGTTCGGCATCAACCCCGCCAGCTGAGCGCCGGCGCTGTGCCCGATCACATGCGCCTGTTGCGCAGCCGTTTTCGCCAGCAGCCAGTTCAGCGCCGCCGGCATATCACGCTCTCCCCAGTCCTGTTTACGGGCTTTGGAGTACCGGACATGCGCTTCCGCCAGTGAAACACCCACGCCCCGATAATCGAACACCATCACCGGATGCCCCTGCTCGCTCAGCCACTGTGCAAAGGCATAGTAGAACCCTTGTTTAACGCCTGTGGCGGGGCAAATCAGCACCGGCGTATTGCTACCGCCCAATGCAGGAAAATAGCTGCCGCCCAACACATAGCCGTCCGCAGCGGTAAAGCGGATGGCGTCGTGCGCCGTCTTATTTTCTTCCTGCATGGCGATCCTCCCGGCCTAGCCAAAATTCTGCCGCTCATTCTTGCATCGTTCAACGGCGGCATCCAGCAGGCGAGCGCTTGCGGGAGACCGCGATCGCGTATCTGCCTCATCGGAACGGCTTTGGCCACAGAAAGAAAACGAGCGTCCAACGGCGCCTTGTTACTCGTTATGCCACAGGTAGCTATTCTCCACCTCAGGCCGCCAGGTTGCGCAGCTCTCCCCCGTTCCATGATTGGCCGAAGTCCAGGGGTTTTCGATAAACGGCCATGGCCTATTTGTGCGTGACGCCTGCTGAACGAGGACCCTCATCGAAAGCACCCCGGAGTGGCTCCAGCTCAACGGGTTCGGGATCTCCGCACAATAGTTCAGCGTGGGCCCAAATTCCCCCGGCGTTTTCGGCAGCGCGAGATTGACAGACACCGAAGCCCCCATGCTCAAAGCATGCCGGTTTTTTGCATACTCAGGTAAGGCAACCTCTGCGCGCTGCAACGCCTGTTGCACACTGGGCTGGCGCCACACAGGTTTCAGAGGCAGCACCAAAGTGACCCCATCCAGCAACGCACCACGGTGGCTGACAGGGAGATTGAAAGTAAGGCGCGTCGGCTGCTGTTCCGACGGGCCAGGTATAATTTGCGGCCGCACGGTCACCGTATGGTCTATTATGTCATCCGCAAAATGCGGTGAGGGGTAACACGTCACGCCGGTCATGCAGCGCGTAAGCTTTAAGCGCCTGCTCTGCTTCCAATAATGCCCGGTCACTCCCGAGCCCTGAATCATCGCGGCCAGCGCGGCTTGATTATCTGTCGGGCTCGCATACGGATAATGCAGCGCGTAAGTTTCAACGGTGAACGCGACGGTGTCGCCGGCTGTCGATTCCGCTGACCAAGACCACCCTATCGTTACCATGACGATCCACAAAATGCGGTGCATACCCACAGCCACCTCCTTGTTATCAGACTTACGGAAATATCCCTTCCTGCAGTCGCTTGTTCATCATCGCCGGGTGGTGACAATGCCTGATCGGTCGCTTAGATATCCAGACTATTTGTCAGGAGAGAAAAAGTACATCATGTAAGAAGAAAGCGCGATTCTGTTGCTTCGGTATATCGAATCGACGGCCAGAAACATAGCCGCTGATTAAAGAGGGGTGAGGTACAGAAAGCGAGAGGGAATAGAAAACTAAAAAGGGGCCGAGGCCCCTTTCGCTTACCTGCCGAATCACGGGGATTCAGCAGGTTAATGTTTGGAGCGGGAAACGAGGCTCGAACTCGCGACCTCAACCTTGGCAAGGTTGCGCTCTACCAACTGAGCTATTCCCGCATTGCCAGAACTGACTGATTTCTTTGCTATCTTTCGGCAATTCATCGTTGTCGTCTGATGCGATGCATTCTACTTACCTGACGTGATGAGTCAATAAAATTGTTGGCTCATCACGATCGTTTGCCGATTTTTGCAGCGCATCGATCACGGTTCCAGCAGATCGTTGCGCGCGGCATTCAAATATTGGAACATCGACCAGAAAGTCAGCACCGCCGCGATATACAGCAAACCGATCGCCACATACTCTACGGAGCGGTCCGGCCGCCACAGCAAGCCCACCAGCGACATCATCTGCGCCATGGTTTTCACTTTGCCGATCCAGGACACCGCCACGCTGCTGCGTTTGCCAATTTCCGCCATCCACTCTCGCAGCGACGAAATGATGATTTCACGGGCGATCATGGTGGCCGCCGGCAGCGTGATCCACCAACTGTGGTAGTGCTCCGCCACCAGCACCAGCGCCACCGCCACCATCACTTTGTCCGCAACCGGATCCAAAAACGCCCCGAAGCGCGTCGTTTGTTTCCAGCGGCGTGCCAGGAAGCCGTCAAACCAGTCGGTGACGGCGGCAAACACAAAGATAACGGCGCAAACCATCGGAGCCCAGCTGAACGGCAGATAAAACGCCAGCACAAAGAATGGGATCAGAACTACGCGAAACAGGGTAAGCCAAGTCGGTATATTCAATTGCATAATGCTACGGTAACTATCTGGCTAGAGTGGAAATTAAGAGTATGTTGCTACATTGCCCTCAGTGTTTCAATGCATTGTAGATCTTTTCTGCCAATGCTTGTGAAATACCCGGCACTTTTGCAATTTCCTCCACGCTGGCGTTCAACAAAGGTTGCAGTCCGCCCATATACTTCAACAGCACCTGGCGCCGTTTCGGCCCTACGCCTTCAATCAGCTCCAGTGCGCTGGTATTTCTGACTTTCGCCCTTCTCTGCCGGTGGCCGGTAATCGCATGATTGTGCGAATCATCGCGGATGTGTTGGATCACATGCAGCGCCGGCGAATCCGGCGGCAGCGAAATCCCCTCGCCTTCCGGCACGAAGAACAGCGTTTCTAACCCGGCCTTGCGATCGGCGCCTTTGGCGATGCCAATCAGCAGCGGCTTGTTCTTGTCCCAGGTAACGTTCAGCGATTTGAACACGTCGATCGCCATGCCGAGCTGCCCTTTGCCGCCGTCGATGAAGATGACATCCGGGATCTTTTTCTCTTCCAGCGCCTTACCATAACGGCGCTTCAGCACCTGCGTCATCGCCGCGTAGTCATCGCCGGGGGTGATGCCGCTGATATTGTAGCGCCGATACTCCGCGCGCACCGGGCCGTTACCGTCGAACACCACGCACGAAGCCACGGTTTGTTCCCCCATGGTGTGGCTGATATCGAAGCACTCCATACGGTTGATTTCCGTCAGGTTCAGCACCTTGGCCAGCTCCGCCAGCCGCTGATGGATCGTCGACTGTTGCGAAAGCTTGGTGGTCAACGCCGTTGCCGCGTTGGTACGCGCCAGCTTCAGATAACGGGCGCGGTCACCGCGCGGTTTGCTTTGAATTTGAATCTTGCGTCCCGCCAGCTCGGAGAGCGACTCCGCAAGCAGGTCTTTTTCCGGCAGGCTGAAATCCAACAGGATCTCGCCGGGCAACGTACGCGCCTGGCTGCCTTGCAGGTAGAACTGGCCGACAAAGGTCTGCACCACTTCGCTCATATCCGTGCCGCCCGGCACTTTAGGGAAATAGCTGCGGCTCCCCAGCACCTTGCCCTGACGGATGAACAACACATGCAGGCACGCCATACCGGCGTCGAACGCCACGCCGATCACGTCCAGATCGTCGCTGTCGCCCGACACGAACTGCCGTTCGGTAACGCGGCGCACGGCCTGAATTTGATCGCGAATGCGCGCCGCCTCTTCGAAATTGAGCAGTTTGCTGGCTGCTTCCATGCGCGCAATCAGCTGATGCAACACCTGCTGATCTTTGCCCGAAAGGAACAGCCGCACGTAGTCCACCTGCTGCCGGTACTCTTCTTCACTCACCAGGCCGGCGACACAAGGGCCCAGGCAGCGGCCGATCTGATACTGCAGGCACGGGCGCGAGCGATTACGATACACGCTGTTTTCGCACTGGCGGATCGGGAACAGCTTCTGCAGCAGCGCCAGCGTTTCACGCACGGCGTAAGAGTTGGGAAAAGGCCCGAAATATTCGCCCTTGGCGTGTTTGGCGCCGCGGTGCACCGCCAAACGGGGATGGGTATCCGCGCTGAGAAAAATCAGCGGATAAGATTTATCGTCGCGCAAAAGAACATTATATCGCGGTTGGTACAATTTAATGTAGTTATGTTCCAACAACAGCGCTTCCGTTTCGGTGTGGGTAACCGTTACGTCTATTTGCGCGATATTTTTAACCAGCGTCTCGGTTTTACGGCTGCTGACCTGCTGCCGAAAATAGCTGGCGAGACGTTTTTTCAGGTCTTTGGCTTTACCGACGTAGATCACCGTGCCCGTGGCGTCGTACATACGGTAGACGCCGGGCTGGCTGGTGACGGTACTCAGGAAGGCTTTGGCATCAAAACGGTCATTCACTGCTTAACAACGTCTCCGCATTGAACAATCCATGTCGGATGGCCAGGTGAGTCAGTTCGACGTCGCCGCTGATATTCAGTTTGCTGAACATGCGGTAACGGTAACTGTTCACCGTTTTCGGGCTGAGACTCAACTGCTCCGAGATCTCATTCACTTTTTTGCCTTTGGTGATCATCAGCATGATCTGCAACTCGCGTTCAGACAGGCAGCTGAACGGCGTTTCGGCCTGGGGCTCCAGCTGACTCAGGGCCATCTGCTGGGCGATATCAGACGCGATATAGCGCTGCCCCGCATGCACGGAGCGCAAGGCGTTAATCACTTCCTGCGGCGCGGCGCCCTTGCTCAGGTAACCGGCGGCCCCCGCCTGCATCACCTTCGCGGGCAGCGGGTTTTCAGTATGGATAGTCAACATGATGACTTTGACGTCGGGTGCATAACGCACAATCTTGCGCGTGGCTTCCAGCCCGCCAATGCCCGGCATATTCATGTCCATCAGCACGATATCGACAGCGTTGCCACGGCACCATTTTACGGCGTCTTCACCGCACTGGGCCTCACCGACAACTTTTATACCTTTGATATCTTCAAGAATGCGTCGTATCCCTGCGCGCACCAGTTCGTGGTCATCAACAAGAAGAACGCTAATCAAGGAAAAATCTCCAAAAAAAGGGAGTAACGCAATCAGCCTCTGTTTTCGCCAGAGATATTACTTGTTTTTCAGACAAGAATGAACACAGATTAATACATACTTCCGAATAACTTTGCGGAGCAGAGCTGATTTTTCAATTTTAGCCATCTATGCCGCCAATAAATCGTCACGTCGGAAAAGATCGGGCGACGAAAATAATTTCGTTGCGCCGCGTCAGACACAGGATAGCGCGATAATCATGCAGCGAGGGGGAAATCTGTGTAAGCAATCACGACATGAATAATATTAGCACGGCGGTTGGCCGTTTGTAATCATTTGATATTTAAAGACGTAGCAAAAACCACCGCCATCGCCGGCCGAACACCCGGCGTGCAGAACTATTATTCCCGGCGAACATCGGCAAAATCGGTGCCAGCCGCCTCAAATAATTATAATAACCCCAATGGTTCAACAATAACGTGCCGGACAAATACTTGTTAACCGCCCCGAAATAACTTACCGATAATGGATGATTCAGGCTGGCGGTGAACGGGCGCTGCCCACCGGCGTGAGTGGAGCAAGCCCGGTGCAGATGATGGACGCATGCTATGCTATACTCCGCGCCCAGTTAAATTCGCCGCCGCGCATGGGGCAACGTTTAGCCCGCGCGCGGTGCGCCAAAGCAGCTTGTATCAGGCTACGGCCTCAAAAAATCAGGAGAGAAAATGAGCAACGTTGATTTCACTACGTCTGCAAACCCGGAGATCTTGGCGACCGAGGTTGCCTGCCTCAAAGCCACGCTGACGCTGATCCTGAAGTCGATCGGCCAGGCCGACGCCGGGAAAGTTATCATCAACATGGAACGTTTTATCGCCCAGATTGAAGATCCCACCCAAGCGGAAATCTTCAAGAACAGCATTCAGCAAATCAAGCACGCTTACCGTCAGTAAGCGTTGCGTCTCAGGCCCGCGCTTCATGCGGGTCTGCTTTTCCCGCGTTACGCCACACCCCATTGATCTTGCACGTGCTTTCGGGCAGTGTGTTGGCTTTCTCCCACACCCGAGACCATTATGGGCATCCTTGTCAAAGCGCTGATCGGCGCACTGGTCGTGGTTCTGATCGGCCTGCTGGCCAAAACGCGCAACTATTATATCGCCGGTTTAGTTCCGCTTTTCCCCACTTTCGCCCTGATTGCGCACTACATTGTCGGCAACGAGCGTTCCATTGCGGCGCTGAAAACGACGCTGATTTTCGGCATGTGGGCAGTGCTGCCCTATCTGGTGTATTTGATTTCTCTGTATTTCCTGATTAACAGCCTGCGGCTGTCGTTGGCCCTGGGGGCGGCGGTGCTGTGCTGGATTGCGGCGGCGTGGCTATTAATTACGCTATGGGGATGGTGGCAAGGACGTTAACGCCCTTGCCCAGGCGGGGTTACGGTCGCCCCGCCTGCAAAACGAAACCGCGCTGCCGGTCACCGGCGATGCGCAGATAGCGGCTTTCACCGGCGCGCAGCGTCATCGGTATACTGCCTCCGGTATCACGCCAAATGCACAGGTGATTCTCGATCATATCTTGCCCGATACTGACCGAGATATTGCCTGGCGGCACGCGAAACTCTGCTTTTTCTTTCGCCTCCAGCGAAGCGGCAAACTCCCCATTCACATAGACGCCGGTGCGGCAGCTGCCTGCCAGCATTCCGCTGTCGCGAACCACCACCACCGTGGCGTAAGGCGTATCCGGGATATTCTGATAGAGCATCAGACGGCTCGGGGGCGGTAACTGAGCCTGTTGCGGCGGTATGGCTTGAGTCGCACATCCCGTTAACAGTGCAGAGGCAAATAACAACGCTGCGTAATGCTTCATCCTTGGCTCCTGAAGAAAATAATGCTTATCGTAACAAGAGAATAGCTGCCTCCAGTAGCATTCATGTCGCAGAGGCGAAAAAATCGGACAACTTCCCACGCCCCCACCACCCCGCAGGAATAAGAAGATTCTGCATTAAAGCTCTTGAAATAAAGGCGATTCTTGCAAATTTAAAACTTGACCATGCCACGTTGGATATCTGCCGCAAACGCACCGCTGACGTAACTGAAACCATCCGGCGTGACGTAAACCCGGGTATGGCCGGTCTCTGATAACACCGCCACCATATATCCCAGGCTGATCATTTCATGTGAAGGCACATTCATCGGGGTTAGAAATCCACGCCCGCGGCACCACTGATAAAAGCGAGTTCGCCCATATCCCAACACGGTGCCAACATCAGAGAGGTGCTTAAACGTATCATAATCCTCTGATGATGAAGGTAAACCGTCATGACTTTCAGGCGTTTTCTTTATCCCAGACAAAATAAACTCCTTTTTTGACTCTGTCGCTAACGGTTATCCTTCATCTGAGCTGAATTTAAAAAATCCAAATTTAAAATGCAAATGAATTCCCTGTAACTAAAAAGCCTTTCATGGATGAAATCTGAAAATAAAACCACAATAAAAAAACAGAAATAAAAAAATAAGGTATTAATACCGGGAATTAAATCTTAGGTATGGGTAAATATCCTAAATAAAAATGACATTAAAATAGGATAAGAAAATACTTAGCATGCATATTGTTTCCCTTCTCAAAATGATGCAATGGCGATCGGTATATTGCGGCAAAAAAGAGAATGGATAAAACCAGCGTCACGTCGCCCTCTCGTCGTGAGATCGCGATCCCTGCCGGCCTCCCTCAATTCGCCACATCCTCTCGCGACGCGGCGCTACCTCAATCATACCTAAACAATAACCATTATCATTTCCAATTGTTCCGTCAGTTTATTACACTTTCTCACCTCGCCAGTTAGGAACATTCCTAGGCGGCGAGCCCCAGGATAGAGAAAGAATTAGGGACACCATGAAGAATTGCCGTTGTTTGATTGTTTTGCCGTTATTGATGTTGACCGCCTGCACACAATGGGAAAGGCCCGGCGCGGTTGAGAGTACCCGGAATGCCGAATATGCCGAATGCCGTAGCCGCGGCTATGATCGCTTCCCCCCGGACGTGGTGCGGGACGTGGAGTTCAGCTACGAAAACAAATACATTCCTTGCGAGAAGAACAAGAAAGACTGCCCATCGGGATACCGCTATGACAAGGAACCGTCGATTAAAACAGTGCAGACCGATCGCAATCAGTCCGCCCGAGACGCCACCATCGAAGCCTGTATGTACGGCAAAGGCTGGCGTGAGAAAACCTACTATTGGCCGCAATGGTGATGCAGCGACGTAGGATTGGACTGAAACGTCACCGCAGCGATGCGCCATCAATTGGCATCGTCGCTGCAATGCCCTCCCAGAGCAACCAGCGTTTCCGCTCTGACCGGCGTTAAAGGCACACGCGGTGGCGGTAAAGGCCAGCCCAAAAGCTGCCTCGCCGCCGTCGCACAGACTTTGCCCTGGCAAGCCCCCATGCCACAACGGCTGCTCAACTTGGCCGTGTTCCAATCTGGCTGATGGCTAATTTGTTCCAGCATGACGTCTTCGCAGCGACACAGTATCGTTTGCGGTTTGGCCAGCGAATTCAAGCGATCATCAAGTGCAAAGGTGCTTGCCACCGCCGTGGCGAAACGTCGCCACTGCCGCCGCTGCGCCGCCAGGCGCTCTGCCTTTTCCCGCTGCCCAGTGGCAGCATAACCGGCGATAGCGCCTTCAGTGAGTGCCAATTCACTGCCGCCGATGCCGGTACACTCCCCGGCAGCAAAAATATGCGCCAGGCTGGTTTGCTGCCAATGATCCACCGCTACGGCGTCGTGTTCTATCCGACACCCCAGCAGCATCGCCAACTCAATATTCGCCACCAGGCCAAAACCGCAGGCCAACCTGTCGCAGGCGATCGTTCTCTCCCGCCCGCCGTTATTGACGTGCACCGAGGTTAAACGTTCCTGCCCCAACGCCGCCAGTACCCGGCTGCCGGCAAGGTAACGACGCGGCATCAGGGAAAACGCCTGACGCAGTTTGGCCGGCCAGCGCCACAGCCCGCCGGCGAACGCCGCCAACCGCCAAAGCGGCGCCTGTTCCGCCACCAGCACTACCTCGCCGCCGGCCTGTTTCACGCTGTTCGCCACCGCCAGCAACAGCGGACCACTGCCGGCGATCGCCACTCGCTCACCACGGATCGCCAGCCCCTGCTTGATTTGCGCCTGTAGACCACCGGCGCCGGTCACCCCCGGCCGCGTCCAGCCGGGAAACGGCAACAACAGTTCACGCGCGCCATTGCATAAAATCAGCTTCTGATAGCGAATCACGCCGCAGCCTTCGGCATCTTCATAGGCCAATCGGTTAGCGCCACACTGCGCCACCAGCTTGCAGCCGGACTGCAGCGCAATATTTTCCATCGTCGCCACCGCCTGCCGATAGCGGTTCGCCGTTTCAGGCAAAGCCACCTGCGGCCCATCGCGCCAGATTTGCCCGCCGGGATGCGGATTATCATCAATCATTCGCACCTGGCCACCACTTTCCGCTGCGGCCAGCGCCGCCGCCATGCCGGCCGGCCCGGCACCGACGATCAGCACCTCACAGTCGAAGTTACTCATCATCGCTCCTCTCAATGCGCATACCGGCTTGGCACAGCGTCTGGCACGCCAGACGACGCAGACCATTAATGGTCACCCGGCACTCCTGGCAAACGCCCATGCCGCAAAAGGGGGGGCGCGGTTGGTGAGAAATAGACAACCGACAACGATCGTCGCCACACAGGCTGAGTGCCGCAGCAACGCTAATGCCAACCGGCACCCGGCAGGGATCGCCATCGATGCTCAACGTAAGCGTGTTTTGTCCTTCATTCATACCGGCAGCTCCTCGGCAGCAAACGCCCGTGCCGCCAAATACGGGGTATCGTCAATCTCCGGCGTTTGCCGGCCGATCTGAGCAGTAATCAGCGCGGCGCTGCCGAGGGCAGTCGTGACGCCCAATCCCTCGTGCCCCAACGCCAGCCACAGCCAGGAATGCCGCGGATGCACGCCCAGCAGCGGCAGCCCGTCGACAGAGGCGGCGCGCAGCCCGGTCCAGCAGCGAATGATGTTCATCTGCGCCAGCGCGGGCAAGAAATGCTGCGCACGCGTGAGCATCGCCGCCAGCACTGGCATGTCCAACGCCGAATCGACGGCATCGAACTGGCGGGAAGAACCGATCAGCCATTGCCCGGTGGGCCGTGCCTGCACATTGAATGCCACCGATGTGCCGCCGCTGGCATGCGCGCTGGCACCGTATCCCAACTCCACCAACTGATGCCGCACCCGCGGCGGATAGCGATCGGTGATCGCCAGATGGCCCTTCTTGGCGTGCAGCAAAGTCTGCGGCAATAGGCTATTGGCCCTAAGGCCGCAGGCCAGGACCACCGTCGGCGCAGCCAGGCGCCTGCCGTCCGCCAGCCGCACAGCCCCCTCTTCCAGCGCGGCTGCTTCGCCATGCACCACGTCGATCGCCGCGCCACCGTCGGCCAATAGCCAGCGAGCCGCGAGCGGCGCATACAGAATGCCGTCGCCCGGCACCCGCAGCCCACCGGCCAGGCCGTGCCGCAGCATCGGCTCCATGGCGGCGATCTGCTCCGCCGTCAGCAATTCAGCGGCTACGCCCTGCTCCGCTAGCCGCGCCCGCTTTTGCTCGGCGATGGCCATTTCATCCGCTTTATCCGCCAGCCATAGCGTTCCGCAGCCGCGCCAGGCACACGCTTGCGGCATGCGCCCCGTCACTTCACGCCATAACCGCAGCGAATAAGCGCTCAACGCCAGCTCGGCCGGGTTGTCGTCCATGCACACCAGATGCCCCATGCCGGCGGCCGTAGCGCCGGCGCGGCGATCGTCCACCACCGAGACGCGATACCCTTCCCGCGCCAGCCACCAGGCGCAGGCGGCACCGATGATGCCGGCGCCGATCACGATGACATCGGCTTTCCGCCCGACGCCCATCAGCGTATTCCCCAGACAAAGGGATCGCGTTCGTCGAGCAGCAGTTGGCTATCGGCGCACACATAGGCTTGCCCGCGAATAAAGGGGGTAATGCGATCGCCATTCCGGCGATAGTAGGCCTGAAATTCGCTGCCGATCACGCTGGCCTGCCGCCACTGCGTGTCCGGCGGCAGCTTGCCGTCCGCCGCCAGACACGCCAGTTTGGCACTGGTGCCGGTGCCGCACGGGGAGCGATCGTAGGCTTTTCCAGGGCACAGCACGAAGCTGCGGCTGTCGGCCTGCGGATCGTCACCGAACAGTTCGATATGGTCTATCGCTCCGCCGTCTTCACCGCAGATACCCGCCTGCTCCAACGTCTGCCGCACCGCCCAGGTGAACGCGGTCAACGCCTCCAGATTTTGTTTATCGATGGGCAACGGCGACTCGCCGATCAGGAAGAACCAGTTGCCGCCCCAGGCGATGTCACCCGTCACCGGCCCGTAACCCGCCACCTCAAGCCGCACCTGGCGGCGGTAACGATAAGCCGCCACGTTCTCCACCGTGACGCTGCCGTCCTCGTGCAGCGTGGCGTTTACCGGGCCGACCGGGGTCTCTATCAGGTGACGCCCGGCGTGGATGCGCCCCAGGTGCGCCAGCGAAGCGATCAGCCCGATGGTGCCGTGCCCGCACATGCCCAGGTAGCCGCTGTTGTTAAAGAAGATCACGCCGGCGGTGGCCTGTGGCGAA
This sequence comes from Serratia sp. CY84636, assembly GCF_052166245.1. Lineage (NCBI taxonomy): Bacteria > Pseudomonadati > Pseudomonadota > Gammaproteobacteria > Enterobacterales > Yersiniaceae > Serratia > Serratia sp. CY84636. Next base: position 142,374 of record NZ_JBJNOX010000002.1, on the reverse strand, counting down.
CAGGGGCGGCACAGCAACGCCCCCACCAACACGTCGTTACCGCGCGGCTCGAGCATCACCGCACAGCGCCAATCGTCATAATGTTGCGCGAAACGCGCCCGCCGTTCCGCCATGCTGCCCTCGCCAAGATCGGGAAAGCCTTCCACGATCAGGCGGGTCGGCTCTCCGCCGGTATGAGAATCGATCGCCCGCAAAGCGGTGATATGCGCAGAAAGTGCCATCGGCGTCTCCTGGGTTAATGAGATGTTACCAATGGCGTTAGCCTGAACGAATGTGGCCATTACGGCTTGATGCGTTTCGGCGCGGCAAATGAAGAAATCAGCACAGTGACAAAAGTCAGGCCTGACGCGTCACGGGCGCGCCCTTAACGAAAACCATAACAATAACTTATTTATCATAGTCTTAATTTCATGCTAAACCTCCCCGTGGCGAGAAGCGCCGCAGTTTTCAAGCAACCGCCACGCACCGCGCGGCAAAAGTATGCGGCAATCCGCATATTTGGCAGGCGGCCGGAAATAGCGCTTGATTCGTTAAAGAAAAGTTAATATTGATGCGAAGACATCAACCCGAGCCGCCTGTTTTTCCGGCTAACGACCGAAAAGGGACAGCTATGCGATTCACTTCAGACTATCAGCCTCCGGTTTCTCTCTCTCCGCCTTCGCTCGTGGGGCTGCCGGAGCAAGAGGACGTTTTCGCCGTTGAACATCTGTCGCGCCTGTGCGACGGCCTGGCGCAGCAGCGCCCGAACAACCTGCGCGATCTGCTGAATACGCTGGCGCTGATCGCGCCGCTGCTGAACGCGATCCCTAACGTGGTGTTCTTTATCAAAGACGCCCAGGCCCGCTACCTGCTGGCCAACCTGACGCTGGCCAGGCGCTGCGGTTTCAAAACTGTTACGCCGTTGCTGGGCAAGACCTCCGCCGACGTTTTTCCCGCCCAGCTCGGATCCGGCTACACCGAGCAGGATCTGCGGGTATTGCGCCACGGCGTGCTGATCCAGGATCAGTTGGAAATGCACCTGTACAACGGCCGCGAAACCGGCTGGTGCCTGACGCAAAAGCTGGCGCTGTACGACGCGCAGGGAAAAATCATCGGTATGGCGGGTATTTCTCACGATCTGCAGGAGGCCAGGGCCCATCACCCGGCCTACCAACGGCTGGCGGCGATCGACGTGCACATCCGCCGCCACTACGCACGGCCGATCGCGCTTGAGGAGCTAACGGCGCTGACCGGCTTGTCGGTGGCGCAGATCGAACGCTACTGCAAACGTATCTTCCACCTCACCCCGCGCCAGATGATCCACAAAGTACGGTTAGAAAAGGCCACGGAACTGCTGGCCGGCGATCTGCCGATCACCGACATCGCGCTGCTGTGCGGCTACACCGATCACAGCGCCTTCAGCCGTCAATTCAAAGCGATGACCGGCTCTACGCCGCGCGATTTCCGCCTGACGCTTTCCGCTTAATGCGCTGATTTATCTGGTTAACCCCCCTCTTTTCACGGTGCACCGGCGCCCGGTTTTTTCACGCCCGCTATTCGGCGCCATTGTGCCAATTTCGTCGCGGCAATCGGCGAAAAGCGTCAAGCCTCTCCGCGCAATACCGGTCAATCTGTCGGTGAGCCTTACCAAAGATTCACTTTTCATTAACACTTTCGGACGACAGGACAAACACGATGAGCCATAAAGCAATAAGCTGGAGCGGCGTATTCCCGGCGGTGACGACCCAGTTCCGCAACGATTTCTCTCTGGACCTCGATGCCACTCATACGGTGATTAAAAACCTGGTGCGCGACGGCGTCTCCGGCCTGGTGGTGTGCGGCACCGTCGGTGAAAACACCTCGATGACGGCGCAAGAGAAGCTGGCGGTGATCGAAGTGGCAAGAGACGCCGCCGACGGTAAAGTTCCGGTGATCGCCGGCATCGCCGAGTTCACCACCGCCTTCGCGCAGAACATGGCGCGTGAAGCGCAAAAGGCCGGCGTCGACGGGATTATGGTGATGCCGGCGCTGGTCTACTCCGCCAAGCCGCACGAAACCGCCGCGCACTTCCGCAGCGTCGCCGGCGCGACCGATCTGCCGATCATGGTCTACAACAATCCTCCCATTTACAAAAATGACGTCACGCCCGACATCCTGACCTCGCTGGTCGACTGCGAAAATATCGTGTGCTTCAAAGACTCTTCGGGCGACACCCGCCGCTTTATCGATCTGCGCAACGAAGTCGGCGATCGCTTCGTGCTGTTTGCCGGGTTGGACGATGTGGTGCTGGAAAGCCTCGCCGTTGGTGCGCAAGGTTGGATCTCCGGCATGTCCAATGCCTTCCCGCGCGAAGGAGAAACGCTGTTCCGGCTGGCGAAGGAAAAACGCTATGAGGAAGCCTTGGCGCTGTACAGCTGGTTTATGCCACTGCTGCACCTCGATGCCCGCCCCGATCTGGTGCAGTGCATCAAACTCTGCGAACAGCGGGTCGGCCGCGGCAGCGCCGTCACTCGTCCGCCGCGCCTGCCGCTGCAGGGCGAGACGCTCACCGAGATCAACGCCGTGATCGAGAAAGCGCTGGCCACTCGCCCTGCGCTGCCGAACGTCGGCCTGTAACACCTTCATCGCCCGGCCATGCCGGGCGTCATGCTTTCTCTACCGGGGGGAACCGATGCCCAACGATCGCTATGCCGCCATCAGCGGCCAACAATTTATCGGCGGCCAGCGCTGCGCCGCAGGGGAAGCGACGCTGCTCAGCCTGCGCGCCGACGACGGTGAGCCGACCGGCTACCGCTTCCACCAGGCCACGGCGGCAGAAACCGCCGCCGCCGCAGAAGCTGCCGCCGCGGCCTTTGCACCCTATTCGCAGCTCAGCGCGGAACAACGCGCGAACTTTCTCGACGCCATTGCCAAGGAGTTAGACGCGTTGGATGAGGCTTTCTTCGCCTTCGCCATGCAGGAAACCGCCTTGCCGCCGGCGCGGTTGAGCGGCGAACGAGCCAGAACCAGCGGCCAGATGCGGCTGTTCGCTACGCTGCTGCGGCGCGGCGACGTCGAGGGCGTGCGCATCGACTGCGCGCTGCCGCAGCGCTCCCCCCTGCCGCGCCCCGATCTACGTCAATACCGCACGGCGCTCGGCCCGGTGGCGGTATTCGGCGCCAGCAACTTCCCGCTGGCGTTCTCCACCGCGGGTGGCGATACCGCCGCCGCGCTCGCCGCCGGATGCCCGGTCGTGTTCAAGGCGCACAGCGGCCATATGATCACCGCCGAGCTGACCGCTCAGGCGATCGAGCGCGCCCGGAAACGCACGGGGATGCCTGCCGGCGTCTTCAACATGATCTTCGGCAACCGCGTGGGAGCCGACCTGGTACAACATCCGGCGATTCAGGCCGTGGGATTCACCGGCTCACTGCCAGGCGGTCGAGCGCTCTTCGATCTGGCGACGCAACGCCCCCAACCCATCCCGGTCTTCGCCGAAATGTCGAGCATCAACCCGGTCGTGATCCTGCCACAGGCGCTGGCGCGGCGCGGGCAGCATATCGCGCAGGAACTGGTCTCTTCCTTTACGCTCGGTTGCGGTCAGTTCTGCACCAAGCCCGGCGTGATCGTCGCGCTGCGTGGCGCCGCCTTCGATCGGCTGGCCGAAACGATGAGCGCCTTGGTCAACGCCGCCGAGCCGCAACCGATGCTGAATACCGGCACGCTGGAACACTACCGTCACGGGCTGGCGGCCCTCGATGCGCACCCGGGTATGCGCCGTCTGGCGGGCCGCGGCGAAATGCCCCCTCATCGGGCGACGGCACAGCTGTATCAAGCGGAGGAGGCGCTGCTGCTGCAGGCCGATCCGCTGCTGCAACAGGAGGTCTTCGGCCCGGCCAGCATCCTGGTCGCTGTAGATAGCGAAGCACAGCTGTACGCGGCGCTGGCGGCATTGCAAGGTCAGTTGACCGCCACGCTGCTGGCGGATGACGGCGATCTCGATATGGCCGCCGGGCTGACGACGTTGTTGGCGCGCAAAGCCGGCCGGGTGCTGTTCAACGGGTATCCGACCGGGGTAGAAGTGTGCGACGCCATGGTGCACGGCGGTCCCTATCCGGCGACCAGCGACGCACGCGGCACCTCGGTAGGCACGTTGGCCATCGAACGTTTCCTGCGGCCGGTCTGTTTGCAAAACACGCCAGCGGCGCTGTTGCCGCCACCGCTGCAGGACGCCAACCCGCTCAACCTTCTGCGGCTGATGAACGGCGTATTCACCCGAGATCCCCTGGTTTCACCTGCCCAAAATTAGCCCGGCCGCATCTGCCTGCCACTCAATAACAAAAGGGTAATACCATGACAACCCAAGGCAAATTCAAGAAGCAGCTTACGCTCACCGATCTGACGTTCATCGGTCTGGGCGCCATCTTCGGCTCCGGTTGGCTGTTCGCCGCCAGCCATGTCTCCTCCATCGCCGGCCCGGCCGGCATCTATTCCTGGCTGATCGGCGGCCTGGCGGTGCTGCTGCTCGGTATCGTCTACTGCGAACTGGGCGCCGCCCTGCCGCGCGCCGGCGGCATCATTCGCTATCCGGTGTTCTCGCACGGCGAGCTGATGGGTTATCTGCTGGGGTTTATCACGCTGATCGCCTTCTCCAGCCTGATCGCCATCGAAGTCGTCGCCGCCCGGCAATACGCCGCCGCTTGGTTCCCGTTCCTCAGCCAGCCGGGTTCCGGCGACCCTACGCCGATCGGCTGGCTGGTGCAGCTGGCGCTGCTGTGCTTTTTCTTCGCGCTCAACTACTACAGCGTCAAAACCTTCGCCAAATCCAATAACCTGATCAGCGTGCTGAAATTTCTGGTGCCGCTGCTGGTGATCGTGGTGTTGTTCAGCTTTTTCAAACCGGAAAACCTGCACAGCCAGGGCTTTGCTCCCTTCGGTTCCGCCGGGGTTGAGGCCGCCATTTCCGCCGGCGGCATCATCTTCGCCTACCTCGGCCTGACGCCGATCATTTCGGTCGCCAGCGAGGTGCAAAGGCCGCAGCGCACCATTCCCATCGCGCTGATCCTGTCGGTGGTGCTGTCCACCATCATCTATGTGCTGCTGCAGATAGCGTTTCTCGGCAGTATCCCCAGCGAGATGCTGAGCGGCGGCTGGGCCGGTATCAGCCAACAGTTCTCCCTGCCGTTCCGCGATATCGCCATCACGCTGGGCATGGGATGGTTGGCATTTCTGGTGGTCAGCGACGCGATCGTTTCACCGAGCGGCACCGGCAATATCTATATGAACGCCACGCCTCGCGTAATCTACGGTTGGGCGCGCGCCGGCACCTTCTTCAAACTGTTCACCCGGGTAGATGGCGAGTCCGGCATTCCCCGCCCGGCGCTGTGGCTGACCTTCGCTCTCTCGGTATTCTGGACGCTGCCGTTCCCGTCGTGGGAAAAGCTGATCGGCGTGGTGTCCGCCGCGCTGGTACTGAGCTACGCCATCGCCCCGGTCACCGCCGCCGGGCTGCGGCGCAATGCGCCCGATATGCCGCGTCCGTTCCGGGTGCGCGCTTTCTGCGTGCTCGGCCCGTTGTCGTTTATCATTTCGGCGCTGATCGTCTTCTGGTCCGGCTGGGATACCGTCTCCTGGCTGCTCGGTTTGCAGATCCTGATGTTCTTCATCTACATCCTGTTCAAAAATCAGGTGCCGACCCACGCCGTTAGCCTCCGGCAGCAAATTTGGTCCTCGCTGTGGCTGATCGTCTTCTATGCGCTGGTGATCGCACTCTCCTACCTCAGCAGCTTCGGCGGCATCGGCGCCATTGCCCACCCGTGGGACACCCTTACCATGGCGGTGATTGCGCTGGCGGTTTACTACTGGGGCGCCTATACCTGTTTACCCCAGGCCAATTTTATCGGCGATGAAGAAGAATGAACCCAGGGAGGACATCAAAATGACATCCATGCACGTTCTGTCGCTGGAACAGGCTTATCAACTGGCGTTGCGCGCACTGCGCAGCAACGGTTTCAATCAGGCGCATGCCGAGGCGGTAGCGCAAAATGTCACCCAGGGTGAACGCGACGGCTGCGCTTCGCACGGGTTGTACCGGCTCTTGGGCTGCGTGCGATCGCTGCAGGCAGGCAAGGTTTCTGCCGATGCGATACCCAGGCTGTTCGACCAGGCGCCGGCTATCTTGCGCGCCGATGCCGGCGGCGCGTTTTCTCTGCTGGCCTACCGCACCGCTCTGCCGGCCTTTATCGATAAGGTGCGCACCAACGGTATCGCCGCGTTGGCGATCAACCGCTGCGTGCACTTCTCCGCGCTGTGGGCCGACATCGAACCGCTGACCGAGCAGGGGTTGGTGGCCTTGGCCTGCACGCCCAGCCACGCCTGGGTGACGCCGGCCGGCGGTTCGCGCCCGCTGTTCGGCACCAACCCCATCGCCTTCGGCTGGCCGCGCCCGGATCGGCCGCCGTTTTTGTTCGACATGGCCACCAGCGCGACGGCGCGCGGCGAAATCGAATTGCATCGCCGCGCAGGCACCCCGCTGCCTGAAGGCTGGGGCATTGATAAGGCAGGCAATCCGTCCACCGATGCCGCCAGCGTGTTGGAGGGCGCAATGCTGACCTTCGGCGGACATAAGGGCTCGGCGCTGGCGGCGATGGTTGAATTGTTGGCCGGGCCGCTGATCGGCGATATGACCAGCAAGGAATCGCTGGCCTACGACGACGGCACCGGTTCGTCGCCTTACGGCGGTGAACTGATCATCGCGTTGGATCCTGAACGTTTTCTCGGTGCGGATAAGGCGAAATATTTCGCCAGCGCAGAGGCGATGTTTGCTGATATGCAGGCGCAAGGCGCACGCATCCCCGGCGAACGCCGTTATCGGCAGCGGAGGCTGAGCGAACAAGACGGCGTGGAGATCCCCAGAACGCTGTTCGACGAAATCGTGGCGCTGTGCGATTAGCGCCGGATTGATTCCCTCGCGCCGGCAATTCGGCGCGAGGCGAGTTTTACCCTGCCTGAGCCAAGTCGCTGTGCAGACGCTTGCGCCATACCGGTTTGGTATCCCAGCGGGCGAAGTGTTTCGCCTCTTTACCCGACTGCACCTGATGCCACATGTCTTCTTGCCACCGGATCGGTTCCTTTCCTCGCAACGTTGGGCGGGTCTGTTTAATCGTCCGTTGCAAAATGCCCGCTTCCTTAGCGGTAATGGGCGGCGCCTGTCTGGCGGCGTCCAGCGCCCGGCGGCCCAACGGCTCCATCACCCGGTACAACACGTTGACCTGCTGCTGCGTCGCCTGCTGGTTAGTGCTCATCCCCTTACCCGACCAACCGTCGAAATTTTCACCGGGATCGTCTCCCTGCGCACGATATTCATTACCCGGCCCCTCGACGATATTCCATCCTTGCCAGGTCACCAAAGTGTGTAATCCATCGCGATCCTGCAGGTTTTTATTCTTGATCTGTTTGAGCACCTCGGCGCGGTTTGGCACACCGATCAGGTTCATAAACTCGTCCAGCGCGTCCCAATGCTGCCCCGCGACCAGACCATTCCAGACATTACGCAAACAGTTCCAGGGAATGGTGTGATGCCAGGTCAGCGTGATAAGCGGTTTGGTTGACGCGTGTTGCCAACGGCTCGGTTCACTGCCCCGATCGCCTCTGATGATCCCATCGACTTCTAATGGCATAGCTGCCCCTCTTCTGGCTGAGATGAAGAATATGCGCAAGGCCGGTGGCCCGGTTGGCATAAAAACGTCAGCTAAAATCGTAGCAGCTCAGGCTGAGATGGCAATAAAACGCCAGGCACGCTCTGCAGCCGACTGGCAAACGCAGAACGCGCCCGAAAACGGTGGGCTTAAAACGGATTATCTGACGACCATCACCGAAATATTGGCATGGCGAACGATAGCAGCAGCGTTAGACCCCAGCAGATAGGTTTTCACGCTCGGGCGGCGCGAACCGATGATGATCAGATCGGCGTCGATCTCTTCTGCCAGCTCCAGCGCCTGATCGCGCGCAGAGCCGAAGCTGACGGTGTAATTAAGGCGATCCAACGGCAGATCGATTTCCGACATGATTTTCTTCAGTTTATCCACCGCCTTCACTTCCGCCTGATTCTCAAACTCCTTGAGACCGAACGAATAGGCAGTAACAAAAGCCGAAGCATCCGGCAGCGCATGGAAGAAATGCACTTTAGCGCCGGACATCTTCGCCAAGTATTCCACATGCTTCAGCGCATGCTCGGTCAACAGATCCTCTTCAATATCGATCGGCACCAAAATAGTCTTGTACATATCACGTCCTTTCTATGTAAACCGGGTGCCTACAGAATACTGCCGCGCACGGGCGCGGTGAATCGCTTTATCACGCTTTTGTGATCGGGGGTAAATACTGATAAGGATAGTTCTTAATTTAACAAAATATAAACATCGCGCCGCTAACGGATAGGCGATTAATTATTTAATACTCGAGATTAAATCAGCTGCAAATAAACCGCTTTGGCGGTAGCGGCGGTCTTATTAGCGACAGAAAGTTTTTTAATCGAGTTGCCGATATGGAAATTGACCGTGCGCTCGCTCACTCCCATCAACAGCGCGATCTCTTCCGCCGTTTTCCCTTCGCTGCACCAGCGCAAGATGTCTTTTTCGCGCAGCGTCAGCACATCTTTTATCGCGTCGTCATTCACCGATATCAAGGCTTCACGCAGCGTTTTATGGGCGGTTTGCGCCAGCCAAAGGAAAAAAGTTTCATTTACTGCGCGCGCTTGCGGCGCTTGCTCGGGTAGTGCTTTACCGGCAAACGTCAGGATCCCCAGCCGGCCATAGCAATCCTTAACCGACTGCGACCAACCTGCGCACAGGCCGAATTGCGCCATATGCCGCCAAAGCGTCGGCCGCTCGTGATAAAAGCTTTCGTCCCACTGGAACTGCAGCGTGGAATGGTGAGCGCGCTCAATAACCGGATCCTGCAAATACACCCGCTGCCGCCGATAATCCTCGAGATAGTTCGCTGAAAAATTCCCTTCGATCAGCATTTTGGGGCGGCTGGCCGGATAACAGGAAAACACGATATAGGAGAAGTAATCAAACCCTAACGCCTCGGCGCAGGGCTCCAGCTGCGTCAGAAAGCATTCGCGATCGGCCAGGCTGCCAATTACCTCCGCCATGAGCCGTTGAGTGCGGGTATCCATAACGCAGGTTCTCCAGATAGCGATGCCGATTTATCGATAGGTCAGACTCACTATAGAATATCGTCGCCCGGCGCCAGTAGCCGTTTCATATAATAAAAAATACCAACGCTATAACGAAAACAGCTATTCCCTTTAAAATAAGCCTTTTATTGCACCGAATTGGAAAACTGCGCGAATAGCATAATCTCCTCGGCACGTAAACCTGTCATTTCTACCGTTAGACAGCCGGGACACCGCCAATTACTTTCCAGACAGGCACCCAGTGCCGCCGTAAATCCAAAGAGATAATAAGCATTTGCGAATTTCGCATGGCATACAGTGACGGGGATTTTCTATGGCAGAAAGTAATGCGGCAATTCAGTCGGCTGCGATTATCGGCGCGGGAACGATGGGCAGAGGCATCGCTTATCTTTTCGCGCAAAAAGGCATTCGCACGGTGCTTTATAATCGCAACGGCAATACCCTCAGTCAGGCTCGCGACTATATCGAGCTAGACCTGAACAAGAAAGTCGAACAGGGCAAGATCGCGCTGCAGGATAAAGGCGCGGTGTTGGCCAATCTGGTGTTCACCTCGGTATTTGAGACCATTGCCGACAGCGAGCTGGTGATAGAAACCATCGCCGAGCAAGAGCAAACCAAACTTGAGGTGCTGGCGACCATCGCCGCTGCAGTCAAGCCCGACACGCTGATCGCCACCAATACCTCCTCACTGTCGCTAAATAAGCTGGCAACCGCGGTGACGCACAGCGAGCGGTTTATCGGTTTGCACTTTTTCAACCCCGCGCCGCTGATGAAACTGATTGAAATCATCCCGGCCTACTGTACCGCATACGCCACCACGGAGCGTTGCCGCCAGCTGGTGGCCGCGTTGGGGAAACGTGACGTCGTCTGCCAGGCCACGCCGGGGTTTATCGTCAACCGCATGGCCCGCCCCTACTACCTGGAAGGGTTCCGCCTATTGGAAGAACACGTGGCGCACGCGCCGCAGATCGACCGTGCCCTCAAGGCCGGTGGGCACTTTCGTATGGGGCCACTCGAACTGACCGATTTTATCGGCCAGGACATCAACTATCAGGTCAGTCGGCAAATCTGGCAGGACATGCAATACGACGCGCGCTATACCCCCGGCCACCTGCAGCGTTCGCTGGTCGATGCCGGTCTATTGGGAAAAAAGAACGGCCGCTCCTATTTTGCCGTCGAAGAAAACGCCCCGCCGGTGATGGCCGCCACCGATGCAGACATTGAGACGCTGCACGTTTACGGCGAACACCCTTTTTTTACCCTGTTACAACAGCGGGCCGCGCTTCAGTGGCCACGGCTGCGCGTGGAACAACGGCCGGCATTACCGGGCCTGGGGCCGGCCGTCCGGATCAATGACGCTTTCACCATCAGCATCACCGATGGCCGCACGGCAAACCAGCTGGCCGAGCAGACGGCGGCGGATGCCTTTGTGGTCGATGTTGCCCTGAATTACGCCGACACGGCGTATCTGGTGGCAGCGCACAGCCGCCACGCCTCTGGGGCCAATAAAGCGCTGTTCTTACGCCTGCTGCACACGGCAATCCCGCAGGTTGAATTTATCAAGGATTCCCCGGCCTTGATCGTCGCCCGCGTCCTCAGCAGCCTAATCAACGAGTCGGTGATCATGGTGGAAAGCGGCGTCTGCAGCCGGGAAGACATCGATGTCGCCGCCGTCGCCGGCGTTAACTACGCCGACGGCATTTTCGGCTGGCTCGATAGCCTGGGGGAGAAAAACGTCAGGACGACGCTGAGCAACCTGGCGCAGTTGCTGCACGCGGCGCGCTATGCGCCGCATTACACCCTTCTGCACGCCGCGCAACCGGCGCTGACGACAACGCCTTAAGGATTAATGATGAGCATTCAAGATGACGGCGTTTATCTGATCGACGGCACGCGCACGGCGATCGGCACCTATGGTGGCAGCCTGGCGCATACCCGCCCCGACGACATGGCGGCAACGATCATTCGCAGTCTGCTGCAGCGCCATCCGGCGGCGGAAACGAGCCTGGACGAAGTGGTTCTGGGCTGCGCCAACCAGGCCGGCGAGGACAACCGCAATGTCGCCCGCATGGCGGCGCTGCTTGCCGGACTGGATCCGTCGGTGCCGGCCATCACCCTCAACCGCCTTTGCGCCTCCGGGTTGGATGCCGTGATCTACGCCGCGGCAAAAATCCGCAGCGGCCTTAGCGAACTGATTCTGGCCGGCGGCGTGGAAAGCATGAGCCGCGCGCCCTATGTGCTGAGCAAGAGCGAAACGCCGTTCGATAAGGGGGTAAAGCTGTACGACACCACGCTGGGATGGCGCTTTGTTAATCCGCGGCTGGCGGAGCGCTACGGCAGCGATCCGCTCGGCATCACGGCAGAAAACGTGGCTCAACGGCAGCATATCTCACGCGAGGAACAGGATCTGTTCGCGCTGGCCTCGCAGCAAAAGGCTCGCCGGGCGATCGACAGCGGCCGGCTGGCACGGGAAATCACGCCCGTAGACGTGCCGGCGGATCGTAAAACGACCCGCATATTCGCGCAGGACGAGTTTCCCCGGCTCAGCACGCTGCAACAGTTGCAGACGCTGAAACCGGCGTTCTCCGCCGGCGGTACAGTCACGGCAGGCAACGCTTCCGGCATCAACGACGGCGCCGCCGTGCTGCTGCTGGCTTCCGGGCGCTACGTGAAGCGTCAGGGGTGGCAACCTCTGGCGGAGATCGGCGACAGCACGGCCGCCGGGGTTGAACCGGCGCTGATGGGGCTGGGGCCGATCGCCTCCACCGAGCGCTTACTGCAGCGCGGCGGGTTCACCTTGAACGACTTCGACATCATCGAGATTAACGAAGCGTTCGCCTCACAGGTCCTAGCGGCGCTGAAACACTGGCGTATCGACGCCAACGACGCGCGGGTTAACCCGAACGGCGGCGCCATCGCGCTCGGTCATCCGTTGGGGATGTCCGGTGCGCGCCTGGTGCTGTCGGCGGCGCTGGAATTACGCGACCGACAGGCGAGCAACGCATTGGTGACGATGTGCGTCGGCGTCGGCCAGGGTCTGTCACTAAACCTTAAAGCCGTTTAACACAAGGAATATGCTATGAGCGTACTGAACATTCTTGAAGAAAAGCTGGCGGAAACCAAAAAACAGGGGCGTTTTCGCGAGTTCCTCAACCTTGAACGCGGCGTACAGGACAAACCCTGGGCCACCAGCCACGGACACCAAGGTGAGCGCCGTCTCAACGTCTGGTGCTCGAACGACTATCTGGCGATGAGCCACCACCCCAAAGTGCTGCTGGCCACCACCGAAGCGGTTAACCGGGTCGGGTTGGGCACCTGCGGCGCCCGCAGCATTTCCGGCACCTCGGTCTACCACAGCGAGCTGGAAACGCTGCTGGCCAGCGCTTACGGCAAAGAATCGGCTCTGCTGTTCACTACCGGTTTCGGCGCCAACGACGCCACCTTGTCCACCCTGTGCGACGCCATTCCCGATCTGATCGTATTCTCCGACGAGCTGAATCACGCCTCGATGATTTACGGTATCCGCTACAGCAAGGCGGAGAAAAAGATCTTCCGCCACAACGATGTGGCACACCTCGCCGAGCTGCTGCAGGCCGCCGATCCGGCGCGGCCAAAGCTGATCGCCTTCGAGTCGCTGTATTCCATGGACGGTGACTTCGCTCCCTTGGCACAGATCGTGGCGCTGGCGGAACAGTATCAGGCGCTGACCTATCTCGACGAGATCCACTCCGCCGGCGTCTATGGCGAACGAGGGCTGGGCTACGCCGAACAGCTGGGCCTGCTGGATAAAATCACCATTATTCAGGGCGGTTTCGGCAAGTCTTACGGTGCGGCGGGCGGCTATATCGCCGCCCCCCGCTCGGTGGTGGAGGCGGTGCGCAGCTGGGCCCCGGCATTCGTCTTCAGCACCTCGTCACCGGCGCCGGTGGTGGCCGCCGCGCTAGCCAGTTTTAAATACAACCTCGAGCATGACACCCAGCGCAAGCACCTGCTGGCGATCGTCGATCACCTGAAAACCGGCCTGCGCGCCGCCGGCATTCCGCTGGTGTCGGCCGACAGCCATATCCTGCCGCTGCGGGTCGGCGATCCGCACCGCAACAAACACATCAGCAAAGTACTGCTCGATGAGCATGATATTTACGTGCAGCCGGTCAATGCGCCGACGGTGCCCGCAGGCAGCGAGCGGCTGCGGGTAACGCCAACCTCGGCGCACTCCCATGCCGACGTGGAGACGTTCCTGGCGGCGCTGGGACGGGTCTGGGCAGCGAACGATCTGCGGAGGGCAGGATGAAGTTAGCGGATTATAACGGCCATCTGGTCACGCTCTGTCTAATGGCGACCGGCACGTTCGCCATCGGCACCGACGCCTTTATCGTCGCCGGCGTGCTCAGTGACATTTCCGATACCTTTGCCGTCAGCCCCGCGCAAGCGGGGCAGTTGATATCGGTATTCGCGCTGGCTTATATGCTGTTCTCGCCACTGACCGCCTGGCTGCTCGGCAACGTCAACCGCAAGCATATCCTACAGTTGGCGCTGGTGCTGTTCATCGCCGGCAATTTGGCCTGCGCCTGGGCCACCAGCTACCTGCAGATCTCGTTCGGCAGAGTGCTGGCCGCATTGGGTGCAGCCTGTTACACGCCGCAGGCCGCCGCCGCCGCAGTGGGGCTGGTGGCGGAAAAACGCCGCGGCCTGGCCATTTCCATCGTCTATGGGGGCATGACGTTGGCTATTGCGCTCGGTATTCCATTCGGTACCTTTCTCGCCAAACTGATCGGCTGGCGTGAAATATTCCTGTTCATCGCCCTGTTGGGGGCAATTGCGCTGCTGGGCCTTTCGCTGGCGCTGCGCGCCATTGCGCCACCGGGCAAGCATTCGCTGAAAGAGCGGCTCGCCCCGCTGCGGCAAAAGGCGGTGCTGACTACGCTGCTGATCACCTTTTTTGCCGTTTGCTCGGAACACATCGTCTATAGCTACGTCAGCGTCTTGCTGAAAAACACCCAGTTCGGCCCGCAGGCGATTCTGCCCCTCGCGCTGCTGGTGTTCGGCATTGGCGCGGTAATCGGCAATTTTGCCTCCGGTGCGTTAACCGATGCCCTCGGCAGCAAGTTTGTGCTGCTATTTTCCGTGGCGTTCCAGACGCTGTCCCTGTTTCTGCTGGCCTTTTATGTCACTTCCCCCTGGTGGGTACTGGCCATCTTCCTGGTCTGGGGCATTACCGGCTGGATGTATCTGGTGCCGATCCAACATCACCTGTTGTCGCTGTCGAAACGCTTTGGCGCACTGACCGTGTCGCTCAACAGCTCGGTGCTGTACGCCGGCATCGCGGCGGGCGGCATGCTGGGCGGCCTGACGCTCTACGCGCTGCCGGCCCATTACCTGCCGCTGTTTTCGCTGCCGCTCGGCGCCATCGCCCTGCTGCTGACGCTGCTGTTTTTCCGGGGAGAGACCAACAATGAATGAAGCCCTCCCGGTGCTTTATGAGCGCCATGGCGAGCTGGTTGCGGTCATCACCCTCAATCGGCCGGAAAAAAAGAACGCCATCAACCTGCAGATGGCCGAGCTGATCCGCACCTACCTGCGGCAGGCAGATAACGATGACTCGGTGCGCGCGATCGTCCTGGCCGGTCAACCGGCGGTATTTTCCGCCGGCATGGATATCAACGCCTTTCATCAGGGTGAACTGCCCATTGTCACGCCGGAGGGGTTTGGCGGGCTGATCCATGCACAGATCGCCAAGGTGATCATCGCCGCCGTTGATGGCATCGCTTGCGGAGGTGGCTTTGAGCTCGCCCTGGCCTGCGATCTGATCGTCGCCGGCCAGGGCGCACGCTTCAGCTTCCCCGAAACCGGGCTCGGATTGGTCGCCGCACAAGGCGGGTGCGCGCGCTTGCCGGCGCGAGTTTCTCCCTATGTCGCACTCGACTGGCTGCTGACCGGCAGAATCGTCGATGCGCAGGAGGCGTTATCACACGGCGCCATTTCCCGTATCAGCGAGGGAACGGCCCGGGAAGAAGCACTGCGCATCGCCGAACAGATCGCCGGAAAAGATCTTGCCGCCAGCCAAACGGTTAAGGCCATCGTGCGCCAGGGGCTGGCACGACAGGAAGCTCCCTCATTCGATTTTCAACAAGGCCCGGTCGAGCGCCTGCGTCAGGCTGCCGCCCGCCGATAATCCCCCTGCCGGTTCGCCTGAACCGGCATTTCCGCTTTTCCGCCACAGCTCATTTTACGCAGCCCACCTCTCGGCGCTGGGCTACACTGCCGGTAGCCCTAATGCGCTGATAAGGAAAAACAATGCGCCCTTTGCCTCTGCAGACTCCCAGGCTGATCCTGCGCCCGTTCACGGCCGACGATCTGCCCCATTTTACCGCCTACCGCAGCCACCCCGACGTGGCGCGCTATCAAAGCTGGAGCGACTACGACACCGCCGATGCGCAGGCCTTTTTCGAACGGCAGCGGCGGCTCGAGTTCAACCGTGACGACAGCTGGTTTCAACTGGCGGTCGAGCGCCGCGAAGACGGCGCGTTGCTGGGCGATGTCGCGGTGCATTTCTTCGATGCGGGGCGCCAGGCTGAACTGGGCGTGACCTTCGCGCCCAGCCATCAGCGGCAAGGGATGGCGCACGAGGCGCTGAACGCCGTCATCGCCCTGCTGTTCGGGCCGCTGGCGAAGCACCGCATTACCGCAGTGGTGGACGCGCGTAATCTTGGCGCCGCCGCGCTGTTCGGCAAGCTGGGTTTTCGGCGCGAGGCCCATTGGCGGCAAAACGTGTTTTTTAAAGGCGCGTGGGGCGACGAATTCGGTTTCGCTCTGCTGCAAAGTGAATGGCGGGAGAATGCAAAGCATGGCGCTGCTGAATAAATACCTTGGGCAATACCAGTTCTCGGAGCGGCATGCCATCACCATCGCCGCGCCGTCGGCCCGGATACTGGCGGCCGTGGCCGCTTACGATCCCAAGCACGATCGCTTTTTCCGCAGCATGATAGCGCTGCGCGAATTGCCCGCACGGCTGATGCCACGCGATAAACCCAGCCCACCGCCGTTTGGCCTGCATAACTTTTGCCTGCTTGAGCAAGATGACAACGCGTTGGTCTATGGCCTGATCGGCCGATTTTGGCAGGCTGAATACGGTCTGGAGCATGTCGCTGACGGGGCGGGCTTTCTGGCCTTCGCTCAGCCCGGCGTCGCCAAACTCGCGCTGGGCTATGTTGTGAGTCCTCTCGAGGGCGGGCGCTGTCGTCTGGTGACGGAAACGCGCATCTTTTGCCCCGACGACGCCAGCCGGCGGCGGTTTATTCCCTATTGGTATACTATTCGCCTGGTGAGCGGGTTGATACGGCGCCGTATGTTGCACGCCATCAAAACCGCCAGCGAAGCCCCCACCTAATACATTCATTTAGTGAATGCGTTTAGGAGCATTCTCAGAGCATGCCTCAAGTAATAAGGTTATTTTTTAACCACTACAAAATGCATTGAGAAGCCATTAGCCCCGCCCCCCTGCGGGGCTTTTTTCATCTAGTCATCGTTCACCTCGGGAAATGCCTGCATAAACAGGAAGGTGCAAGGCTTGCGCTGATAGTGGTTGATCTGCGGTACCAGCCGAGTGAAATGCTCAGTCTGGCAATGCACATCCAGGGCGGCGCGATCCGGCCAGCTTTCGATAAAAATAAAATGCCCGGGGTCCTGCTGGTCGATGCACAGTTCATAACTGATGCACAGCGGTTCTTGACGGGTTTTCTCCACCAGCTCGCGATACCATGGCATAACGGTTTCAATGTGTTCCGGCTGGATAAAGTCTTCAGCGATGACCTTCAGCATGTTGCGCTCCTGCATTCTGTTTTGCCGTGCCTCACCTTATCGTCCTCACTCCCGAGATGAAAGCACCCTACTCCAGGCCTATCGCCGGGTTGCCAATTCGGTGATAGCGCACACAGATCTCGATCAAAGCGCTTGAACCTACCCTGGCCCTGTGTGAACTTCCGGTTAACAAAAAAGCAACACACCATTCACCATGGTGATGTCTGCACCCCCCTGCCGACCCGATACGCGGCGTTTTTTTCGCCCTTAAAGGCCTGACCATTAGTCCTTTAGACCTTTAAGGATCGCGAAAAGAAACCGTGGTTACCGTCGTGTTGAGGGCAACGGCATCAGGACGGTCCTGTGACCGACGCTTGTCATTCTCAGAAGAGAGGTTAACGCCAGTGAATCACACCACCTATGCCGCTCCTGCGCTCAACGTCGCCATTCGTAAAACCTGGCGCAGGCTGGTGCCATTGATGTTCGCCATGTACTTTATCGCCTTTATCGACAGGGTTAACGTCGGCTTTGCCAAGGACGCGATGGCCATCGATATCGCGCTGTCGCAATCCGCCTTCGCATTGGGTGCCGGGATATTTTTTGCTGCCTATGCGCTGTTCGGCATCCCGGCCAACCTGCTGATGAATCGCTGGGGCGCCAAACGCTGGCTCAGCGCCACCACTGCGCTGTGGGGGGCGCTGTCGGCCTGCACCGGGCTGGTGACTAACGAACAGCAGTTTATCGTCCTGCGGTTTCTGCTGGGGATCGCCGAGGCCGGGTTTTACCCCGGCATCCTGCTGCTCGCGTCGATCTATTTTCCCAATAAGGTGCGCGCCTCGGTCATTGGCATTTTCGTGCTCGGCGTGCCGGCGGCCCTGACGCTCGGCTCCCCGCTGTCGGGGGCATTGCTGGAGATGCACGGCGTACTGGGTAAGCCCGGCTGGTTCTGGATGTTCGTGCTGGAAGGGTTGCCGGCCGTCGCCCTCGGCGTCTTCGCCTTTTTCTATCTCGACGATAGCCCGCAGCAGGCCCGCTTTCTGACTGAGGAAGAGCGCACGGCGCTGGTCGCACAGTTGGCCGCCGAACAGCAGCAGACCGAAACCAGCAGCGTCAAAGCGGCGATGAGAAGCGGCAAAGTTTGGCATCTGGCGTTGATCTACGGCACCCTGCAGATCGGCGTGTACGGCCTGATGTTTTTCCTGCCTTCGCAGGTCGCCTCGCTGATGGGCACCCATCTCGGCTTCAAGGCCTCGCTGGTGGCCGCCATTCCCTGGGCGTTCTCTGCGCTGGGCGTCTATTTCCTGCCGCGCTTTGCCGACAGAAACACCGCCAGAAGACTACCGATCGCCGTCGCCTGCATGGTCGCGGCGGCGTTAGGGCTGGTGGTCTCTTCCTATGCCGGTCCTTTGCTCGCTATCGCCGCCTTGAGCTGTTGTGCAGTCAGTTTCCTGGCGGTACAGCCGATTTTCTGGACGTTTCCCGCTCAGGTGCTTACCGGCCCGGCGCTGGCGGCCGGCATCGGCTTTTGCACCACGCTCGGCGCGGCGTTCAGCTTTTTAGCTCCGCTTATCCGCACCGAGGCGGAACAGCGTTTTCACAGCCCGCATGCCGGGCCGCTGGTGCTGGCCGCCTTTGCACTGCTGTGCGCCGCGCTGTTGTGGGCGCTCAAAAACCGGCGCGCCGACGTGAGCAAGCAAGACGCAAAGATTGCCGGATAGCGGCGCGTTATTTAGCCATTATTGAACCTGCGGATGGGACACTGGCATTCAGCCTCCTCGCCCACAGGTGTTAAATGGATGAATTGACGCACATTATCGCCAAATACAGCCCGGAGCCGGAGATGTTGCTGCTGCTGATTTTCCTGTTTGCGCTGGGTAAATCCGTGATCTTCGTTTCCTCCGTCCTGCCGCCCGCCTCGGTCACGCTGCTGATGGGCATCGTTGCGGGCAAGCACGCGCTGCCTGTCGGCACCGTTTGGGCGGCCATCGCCTTCGGCGCCGCGCTGGGATCGATCTTGTCATTCCACTGCGGCGCGCTGCTATGCCGCCGCGATCTTGGCAGCCGGCTACCGGCGCGTTTTCATGCTCCGCTGCACAAAGCCCAGCGCGCCCTGCAAAAGCGCGGGTTGCCATTGCTGTTCGCCTCGCGTTTTCTGGCGGTAATGCGCTATACCGTACCGCTGATGGCCGGCATGCTGAAGCTGCCGCTGGGGCGCGTCTATGCCACCGCCGCACTCTCGGCCGCCGCCTGGGCGCTGATCTTGATGTCGGCTGCGCATTTATTCCCCGCATCTTGACCTGAAAGATTCTTGGGCAAATGACCGCCCCATGCGCCGACGTTGCGCCAGCGCACAGCCTCTCTTGCCGTATAAACTGCCGTGCAACACCGCAGTTTGCGCCAGATCACCTTTCTGAACATCAGTCGAAAAATGCGAATTTTTTTGCAGAATGCGCGCTTAAAACGGCGCAATGCGGGAAGAAACGGAGAAAAGCCTGGGCGTAACACGCTGATTTGGTTGGTGGGTCGTATAGGGTTCGAACCTGTGACCCATTGATTAAGAGTCAACTGCTCTACCGACTGAGCTAACGACCCAACGAGATAAATTGTCCTCCTCGCCAATGCCGCTGTCAAACGCTTACACTCATTACTTTTTCTCATGCGAATTTTACAACCCTTTGTTTAATCAACGAGATAAGCCGCATAAGGTCTATTAATCCCACCTTTTGAAGAGTAATCTTCCGCTCCCTGAACGTCCGATTTGCCTCCTCCGTGTAAAGATTGATCGACTTTTATCCCGCGTATAAATGTTGTAAACATGTTGCACAAAGGTGGCGTTATTGCACTACCTTACTAAAGCCGGGCCAACCGGATAAATGTATAAAAAAGAGCCACTTCAGAGCTCGCGACTTCACTAATGACAGGTAAAACAGGACATCATCAGATGGTAGATCACTCTAAAATAGCGACTGACGCGACGCCCGCTTCAGAAGATCATCTACGGCGAAACCTCACTAACCGACATATTCAACTGATCGCCATCGGCGGCGCCATCGGCACCGGTCTGTTTATGGGCTCAGGTAAAACCATCAGCCTGGCCGGCCCTTCGATCATCTTCGTGTACATGATCATCGGCTTTATGCTGTTCTTCGTGATGCGCGCCATGGGCGAGCTGCTGCTGTCCAATCTGGAATACAAATCGTTCAGCGATTTCGCTGCGGATCTGCTCGGCCCGTGGGCCGGTTTCTTCACCGGCTGGACCTACTGGTTCTGCTGGGTGGTCACCGGCATCGCCGACGTCGTAGCGATTACCGCCTACGCCCAGTTCTGGTTCCCCGGGTTGTCGCAATGGATCGCTTCGCTGCTGTGCGTACTGTTGCTGCTCGGCCTTAACCTGGCGACGGTGAAGATGTTCGGCGAAATGGAATTCTGGTTTGCGATGATCAAAATCGTCGCCATCGTCGGGCTGATCGTCGCCGGGCTGGTGATGATCGCCATGCAGTTCCAGTCGCCGACCGGCACCGTGGCCTCATTCACCCATCTGTGGAATGACGGCGGCATGTTCCCGAAAGGCATCAGCGGCTTCTTCGCCGGCTTCCAGATTGCGGTATTCGCCTTCGTCGGCATTGAGCTGGTGGGCACCACCGCCGCAGAAACCAAGGATCCGGAGAAATCGCTGCCGCGCGCCATCAACTCGATTCCGATCCGCATCATCATGTTCTACGTGTTCTCCCTGATCGTCATCATGTCGGTGACGCCGTGGAGCTCCGTGGTGCCGGACAAGAGCCCGTTCGTTGAACTGTTCGTGCTGATCGGCCTGCCTGCCGCGGCCAGCGTGATCAACTTCGTGGTGCTGACCTCCGCCGCCTCCTCCGCCAACAGCGGCGTGTTCTCCACCAGCCGCATGCTGTTCGGGCTGGCGCAGGAAGGCGACGCGCCAAAATCGTTCGCCAATCTGTCCAAGCGCGCGGTGCCGGCCAACGGCCTCACCTTCTCCTGCATCTGCCTGCTGGGCGGCGTGGTGCTGATTTACCTGATCCCGAACGTGATGACGGTCTTCACCCTGGTGACCACCGTATCGGCGATTCTGTTCATGTTCGTTTGGACCATCATCCTGTGCTCGTATCTGGTCTACCGTAAACAGCGCCCGGCGCTGCACCAGAAATCGATCTACAAGATGCCGGCCGGCAAACTGATGTGCTGGGTGTGCATGGCGTTCTTCGTGTTCGTGCTGGTGCTGCTGTCGCTGCGCGAAGACACCCGCCAGGCGTTGATCGTCACCCCGCTGTGGTTCATCGTGCTCGGCCTGTCTTACGTGTTCCTGCGCAAGAAGAAAACCGCATGATGCAAAAAGGGGCGGATATCTCCGCCCCTTTTTTCCTTCTAAGCCTCCGCGCTAATCCGCTTCCGTCGCCACCGCCGCTTTATCCTTGCGCCGCACGCGCAGCTCGCTGACCACCACCCCAATCACGATCAACGCGCCCCCCAATAACGCCACGCCCGGCAAACGCTCGCCGGCCAACCGCCCGACGATGCCCGCCCAGACCGGTTCGCCGGCGTAAATCACCGTGGCCCGCGTCGGCGAAACGCTGCGCTGCGCCCAGTTCATGGTCAACTGAATCAAGGCGCTGGCCAGCCCCAGCCCAATGGCGCTGTACAGCAGATAATCCGAATACGGCGGCGGCGACTCGCCGGTCGGCGCCATCATTAAAAATGAGGTCAGCGAGGCGGTCGCCAGCTGCACGATGGTCACCCGGCGGATATTCACCTTACCGGCGAAGGCGCCGATCAGAATGATCTCTGCCGCCATCCCCAGGGTGCCGGCCAGCGTCAGAATTTCGCCGAGGCTCAGCGTCATGTCGGTGCTGCTCGGCGCCGCCAGCAGCATCAGGCCGGTAAAGGCCAGCAGAATGCCGATCCACGACATGATGCCGGGGAACCGCCCCAGCACCAGCCATTGCAACAGTGGCACGATCGGCACGTACATGGCGGTGATAAACGCCGATTGGCTGCTGGTGATGGTCTGCAGGCCGACGGTTTGCATACTGTAACCAAACATAATCGCCAGCCCAATCAGCCCGCCCGCCTTCAGTTCATACAGGGTCAGGCCGCGCAACACGCGCAGCGAAAACAGGGTCAGCGCCAGCGTCGCGGTGGCGAAACGCAGGCCGACGAAAAAGAACGGCCCGCTGACCTGCATCGCGTGATGCACCGCCAAAAAGGTGCCGCCCCAGATCATGGTGATGAAAATCAACACCGCTTCCGGCAGCCTGATTTGCGGAACCACGGCGGAAATAAAGGATTTTTTTGCTGCTGACACCGGCTTGCCCTTCCTGCTGAGTGCAATATAATGCACAGATCCTGCCAGTATGAGATAAAGTCCGGCGATGAGCAATACGGCGCATAACGCAAAAACCGATCCCCCCAAGGTGCTGCAGTACCTGAGCAGCAATCTGCGCGGCTACCGCCAACAGGCGGGCCTGAGCCAAATGGCGCTGGCCGAGCTTTCCGGCGTCAGCCGCCGCATGTTGGCGGGCATCGAGGCCGGCGATCGCAACGTCAGCCTGGCGGTGCTCGACAAGATCGCCGCCGCCCTGGCGATTTCCTTTACCGACCTGATCCAGGCACCGGAGGCGCGCGGCAGCCATATGGTCGGGGAATTGGCCTGGCAAGGCGCGCAGCCGGGCAGCCAGGCGCTGTTCGCCGCCAGCGTACCGGCGCGGCAGCGGGCCGAGCTGTGGGAATGGACGCTGATGCCGGGCGAGCGCTATGACTCTGCGCCGGACGCCGAAGGCTGGAGCGAAATGATCTACGTGATTGCCGGTACCCTGACGCTGGAGCTGGAACAAGATACGCTGACGCTCACCGCCGGCGCCGCGCAAACCTTCAACAGCGATCAACGCTACGCTTACGCCAACCACGGCGACCTGCCCCTGCGTTTTATCCGCAACGTCGCCTTCTGACCGCCCGCCGGCCCGCACCGGCGGCGGATGTCGTGTCGCTGTCGTGCCGCTGTCGTGGCGCCGCCACCGCGCTCGCCCTACACTGAATGACAGTGACAGCGAACTCAGGAGTGCATCATGCAAAAGTACCGCATCAGGCCATTACGTCTGGAAAAAGGCTGGTCGCAGGAGCAGCTGGCGACGATCGCCGGCCTCAGCACCCGCACCGTCCAGCGGATTGAAAACGGTGAACAGGCCAGCCTGGAAACCTTGACCGCGATCGCTGCCGCGCTGGGCGTGCAGGTCAGCGATCTCAATGCGCAGCCGCAACAGGCAATGGAGGAGGAGACGCCTGACGAACAGCGCATTCGTCGCCAGGTCGCGGCAGAAGGCAAACTGCTGAGCATGGCGGTGCGTTTCGCCGTGATTGGCGTGATGTTGTTCGCCATCAACTGGTTTACCCATCCGCAATATCTCTGGTCGCTGTGGGCTATCGGCGGCATGAGCCTCGCGCTGGTCATGCGGGCGGTTCGTACCCTGCTGCTGCGCAATGTCTTCAGCCGCTGGCAGGAACAGCGGCTGGCGCACAAGCTGCGGCGCTTGCCCTGAATCCGCCATTCGACAAAACCAAATTCGTCATTCGCTTCTATGCTTATCAAGGGTTTTTGTTAATCATCTGAGCGGGAGTTCGGAACATGACGAAAGTGTTGGTGCTTTATTACTCAATGTACGGCCATATCGAACACCTGGCGCAGGCGGTGGCCGAAGGCGCGAATCGGGTTAACGGCGTGGACGTGACGATTAAACGCGTGCCGGAAACCATGACGCCGGAGGCCTTTGCCAAAGCAGGGGGCAAACAACATCAGCAGGCGCCGGTCGCCAGCCCGCAGGAGCTGGCGGACTATGACGGCATTATCTTCGGCACGCCGACCCGCTTCGGCAATATGGCCGGGCAGATGCGCACCTTCCTCGATCAGACCGGCGGCCTGTGGGCTTCCGGCGCGTTGTACGGCAAGGTAGGCAGCGTCTTCTCTTCCACCGGCACCGGCGGCGGCCAGGAACACACCATCAGTTCCACCTGGACCACGCTGGCGCACCACGGTTTCATCATCGTGCCGATCGGCTATGCCACGCCAGAGCTGTTTGACGTTTCGCAGGTACGCGGCGGCACCCCGTATGGCGCCACCACCATCGCCGGCGCCGACGGTTCGCGGCAACCGAGCAACGAAGAGTTGACCATTGCCCGCTATCAGGGCGAGCACGTGGCAAAAATCACCGCCAAGCTGAAAAGTTAAGCACCCTCCTGCGCCTGTGATTCAAAGGGCCGCGCATTCGCACGGCCCCATCTTGTTGCCGACCCGCCGCAAGGTTAGAATGCCCCTCCCCCGGCCATTCAGCGTCTGAAGGCCAGGCCCGAATTCGTTCTGCCCGTCGCTTGTCAGCCTTAGGCGCGAGGACGGGCGTTCTGTTTTTTGCGCACAGCGAAGGGAATAAGTCAGTGTCTAAAGATTTTGATGAACTAATAAGAGACATGGATCTTATTATTGAAAATGTAGACAGCTTCAAGGCTCTGGCTCCGCGCGCGCCCGAGCCGGCTCCGGCCCCGCCGCCGCCGGTTCATCACTACGACTCGTTCTGCGAGAACATCGCGCTGAAAGTGGTCTTGAAGGTGCTGCTGTCTTCGGTGGACAAGATAGTCAAAGTGCAGATCGCCAACAAGGTCGAGCAAGAGATCGCCCAGATCGAACAGCAAGTGGTGCGCGCCGGCGGCGGCCCGGTGTCGCCGGACGATCTGGCGCAAATGACGCACTATGTGCGCCGCACGGTCAACGACCTGCTGGAATAACCCCCTTTGAAACGGCGTCTGTTGGACGCCGTTTTCATTTCTGCCGCATTTCACGTACGGCTTGGCTGTACCATGACTGACACATTCACAACATGAATATGTTGCATTGTTGTATTCGTTTCACTGCGATAAGTTTAATTCACTGTAAATATATACAGTATTTTTTAACTTATTGAGGATATGAATATGCGCTTTAACAACAAGATGTTGGCCCTGGCCGCCCTGCTGTTCGCCGCTCAGGCGTCGGCCGACACGCTCGAATCCATCGACAACTGCGCGGTCGGCTGCCCGACCGGCGGCAGCAGCAACGTGTCTATCGTGCGTCATGCTTATACGTTGAACAACAACAGCACCACCAAGTTCGCCAACTGGGTGGCCTATCACATCACCAAAGACACGCCGGCCAGCGGCAAGACGCGCAACTGGAAAACCGATCCGGCGCTCAACCCGGCGGACACGTTAGCGCCCGCCGATTACACCGGCGCCAATGCGGCGCTGAAGGTCGATCGCGGTCATCAGGCGCCGCTGGCTTCGCTGGCGGGCGTTTCCGACTGGGAATCGCTGAACTACCTGTCCAACATCACGCCGCAAAAGTCCGATCTTAACCAGGGCGCCTGGGCGCGGCTGGAAGATCAGGAACGCAAGCTGATCGATCGCGCCGATATCTCCTCGGTCTATACCGTGACCGGGCCGCTGTATGAACGCGATATGGGCAAACTGCCGGGCACCCAGAAAGCGCACACCATCCCCAGCGCCTACTGGAAGGTGATTTTCATCAACAACAGCCCGGTGGTAAACCACTATGCCGCCTTCCTGTTCGATCAAAACACGCCGAAGGGCGCCGATTTCTGCCAATTCCGCGTGACGGTGGACGAGATCGAGAAGCGTACCGGCCTGATCATCTGGGCCGGTCTGCCGGACGACGTACAGGCCTCGCTGAAGAGCAAGCCCGGCGTCCTGCCGGAATTGATGGGCTGCAAAAACTGACGAAAAAACCCGCCGAGGCGGGTTTATTTTTCATCCGGGCGCCGGCGGTTTATTCCGTCAGCGCCTTTTGCGCGGCGGCCAACTCACGCTGCCGGGGCGACGCCACCGCGTGATCGCGCGCCAACAGTGTGTACACCGTCGGCAGCACGAACAGGGTAAACAGCGTGCCCACCAGCATGCCGGACACGATCACCAGCCCCAGACCGAAGCGGCTGGCGGCACCGGCGCCGCTGGCGAACAGCAGCGGGATCAAGCCGAACACCATCGCCCCGGTGGTCATCAGCACCGGCCGCAGGCGAATTTGCGCCGCCTGCAAAATCGCGGTGCGCCGCGTCAACCCCTGATGCATCTGCAGTTCGTTGGCGAACTCCACCATCAGAATACCGTGCTTGCTAATCAGCCCTATCAGGGTCACCAGCCCGACCTGGGTATAAATATTCATCGTGGCGTAACCCAGCGCCAGCGGCAATAAGGCGCCGCAGATCGACAGCGGCACGGTGATGAGGATGATCAGCGGATCCTTCAGGCTCTCATACTGCGCCGCCAGCACCAGGTAGATGATCACCAACGCCGCCAGGAACGCGAACGCCAGCGCGCTGCCTTCCTGGGTATATTGGCGCGAATCCCCCTGCCAGTCGTGGCTAAATTCGGCCGGCAGCGCATTGGCCTGCCGCTCGAGGAAGGCGACCGCTTCGCCCATCGAAACGCCGGGGGCGGGGATGGCCTGCAGGGTGGCGGCGTTCTGCTGGTTAAACTGGGTCAGCTTGTTCGGCTCGACCTTAACGGCCACCGACACCACGGTGGAGAGCGGCACCAGCGTATTGTCCTGCGTGCGAACGAACTGCCGCGCCAGCGCCTGCGGCGTCAGCCGCTGTTCACGCAGGCTCTGCGGGATCACGTCATAGGCGCGCCCGTCCATGCCGAAGCGGTTGAGGTAGTTCTCCCCCACCAGCACCGCCAGCGATTCGCCGATATCGCTCATGCGGATCCCGAGGCTGTTGGCCTTGGCGCGGTCGATATGCACCTCCGCCAGCGGGTTGTTGTAGTCCAGATCGCTGTCCACCACCATAAACAGGCCGCTGTTTCTGGCATTCTGCTTCACCTCTTCCAGGGTGCGATACAGCTGCGGGTAGTCCTGCGGCGTGCGCAGCACCATCTGCACCGGCAGCCCGCCGGTGGAGCCCGGCAGCGCGGGCAGTTGGAAGGCGAAAATGCTGGTGCCTTCGACGTCGTTCACCGCCCGTTGCAGATCGGCCTGCACCGTCGACGCCGAGCGCTGGCGCGCCTGCCACAGCGTCAGGTTGATGCCGCCGATGCCGGACGCGGTGCCGTCGCTGCCGTTGATGATCCAGCGGCTTTCGGTTTCCGGCATGCGGTTGTAAACCTCGTCCAGCTTGTACGCAAAACGCTCGACATAGTTCAGGTTGGCGTGCTGTGGCGCCTTGATGGCGGTCAGTACGATGGCCTGATCCTCGGTCGGCGCCAGCTCGCGCTGCGGCATCAGGTACAGCAGCGGCAGGCTGATCATCACCAGCAGCGCCAGCGCGCCGGTCACCCAACGGTGGTGCAGCGAGAAATCCAGCGCGCGCGCATAGCGCCGCGTCAGGCCGCCGAAGAACCACTCGGCGGCGCGCGCCACGCGCCCTTCGCTCTGTTTGGCCGGCAGTAGAAGAGAACTCATTACCGGCGACAGCGTCAGCGCCACCACACCGGACACCACCACCGCGCCGGCCAGCGTCAGCGCGAACTCGCGAAACAGCGCGCCGGTCAGCCCGCCCATCAGGCCGATCGGCGCGTAGACCGCCGCCAGCGTCAGGGTCATGGCGATCACCGGCCCCGCCACTTCGCGCGCGCCGATCATCGCCGCCGCCAGCGGCGTTTTCCCCTCTTCGATATGGCGATGCACGTTCTCCACCACCACGATGGCGTCGTCAACCACCAGACCGATCGCCAAAACCATCGCCAGCAGCGTCAGCAAATTGACGCTGAAGCCGAAGGCCAGCATCAGCCCGGCAGCGCCAAGGATCGACAGCGGAATGGTCACCACCGGGATCAGCACGGTGCGCAGCGACCCCAGACACAGGTAGATCACCGCCACCACGATCGCCAGCGCTTCGAGCAGGGTATGCACCACTTCATCGATCGAGGCCTGGATAAAACGTGCGGTTTCGAACGCCAGCGCCATCTTCACGCCCGGCGGCTGCATCTTGTCAATTGCCGGCATCAGGTGACGAATGCCGTCGACGATCACCAGCGGGTTGCCGGTCGGCGTAGGGAAGACGCCGAGAAACACCGCCGGTTCGCCATCCATCAGCGCGCTGGTTTCCGTGGCTGCGGCGCCCAGCTCCACGGTGCCGACGTCTTTCAGGCGCACCAGGCCGTTGCCGTCGTTGCGCACCACCAGATTACGAAACTCCTCCACGCTGGTGAGATCGGTATTCACCCGCACGTTGGCAACCACATACTGCCCTTTCACCTTGCCCGGCGCCGCCTGGTAATTGTTGCGCCGCACCGCGTCGGCCACGTCGGCGGCGGTCAGGCCGCGGCCGGCCAGCCGATCGCTGTCCAGCCACAGGCGCATCGCCATTTTTTGCCCGCCGAACACTTCCACCTTGGCGACGCCGTCGATAGTGGTGAACATCGGCTCCACCACCCGCGTCAGGTATTCGCTCAGCGCCGGCGTGGACAGCGTTTTACTGGAAAAGCCGACATAGGCGACGGCGGTAGCTTCACCGGCGGAGCGCTCAATCACCGGATCGTAAGCCTGCTCCGGCAGCTTGTAGCGCACCTGGTTGACCTTGGCCATCACTTCGGTCAAGGCCTGGGTCGAATCGCGGTTCAGCGCCATGCGCACCGTCACCACGCTGCGCCCCTGCACCGACGAGGATGAAAGGTAGTCAACGCCCTCGACGGACGACACCGCCTGGGCGATCGGCTGCGTGACAAAGCCCTGCATCAGCTCGGACGACGCACCGGGATAGTCGGTGCTGATGGTGATGGTGGAGTTTTCCAACAGCGGGTATTGACGGATCGGCAGTTGGCTGAGCGCCAGCGCGCCGAACAGCAGGATCAGGGTGCTGACCACCAGCGCCAGCACCGGCCGGCGCACGAACAGATCGGTAAATGTCATCGGTCTCTCCTCAAGAACCAGCCTGGGTGGCGTTCAACGTATCCTGCGCCACCGGCTCGGCCGCCATGCCGTCGCTCAGCTTGAGCTGGCCCGAGGTCACCACCCGATCGCCTTCCTGCAGGCCGCTGACGATCTCGACGCGCCCGTCGTTGCGCTCACCCACGGCGACCGAAACGCGTTTGACCGTCATGCCCTTTTCATCCTGCTGCGCCAGGAACACGGTATCGCCGTAGGCCGTGTAGGTCAGCGCCGTTTCCGGCACCGTCAACACCGCCACGCGCTGCTGCTGCGTGACGCGAATGCCGGCGTACATGCCGGCCTTCAGCAACCCCTGGCGGTTGGTCAACGTCGCCTGCACCTGCACGGTGCGGGATTTGCCGATCATCGGGTCGATAGCGGTAATGGCGGCAGGGAAAGCGCGATCGGGATACGCCCCAACCTGCACCGACACCGCCTGCCCCAGCGCCAGCCCGGCGCTGCTTTGTTCGTCCAGCGAGAAGTTGACGCGCAGCGTATCGGCGTCCACCAGGTTCGCCACCGCGTCGGCGGCGTTGAGGTATTGCCCTTCATGCACGCGGCGAATGCCGATGGTGCCGGCGAACGGCGCGCGGATCGCCTTTTGCGCGATTTTGGCCTGCGTTTCCTGCACCGCACCGAGCGCCATATCCCGTTCGGCCAGCGCATCATCCAGCTGTTGCCGCGCGGTGGCGTTGAGGTTCATCAGCTTGCGCATGCGCGCCAACAGCAGATCGGCATTGCGCAATTGCGCCTGCAGGCGCACCAGCTCAGCCTGCTCGACCGCATCGTTGAGCTGCACCAGCAGTTGCCCCTGCCGCACCGTTTGGCCGGATTCGAACAGAATGCGCGTGATGCGGCCGCTGGTCTCCGCCGCCACTGCCACCTGGCTGGCCGCCTCCAGCTCGCCCACGCCGGCGTAACTGCGCGCCGCCTGTTCACGCAGGGCGGGCGCCAGCGCCACTTTCACCGGCGGATAGGCCGGCGCGCCTTCGTTTTGCCGCGCGGTGGATCGCATCGCAACGGCGGCGACGGCGAGCGCCGCCAGCAGCGCGGCAATAATGAGGTTTCGTTTCATCATGTAACGGTTTCTTCCTGATTTTACAGCCAAAGCCATCCTTCCCCCGACGCAGCGCAGGCAGGTGACGAGAGATGCCGGTTGCCAAGCCCGGCTGGCTGCACTATAAAACCTCAGGTTAACTTGAGGTCAAGCTGAGGCACGTGGAATGGCAAGAAATGAACCGATTGACACCTATCGGCTATTGACCGTGGGGGAAGTGGCGAAGCGCAGCGGCGTGACGGTATCCGCGCTGCACTTTTACGAAAGCAAGGGGCTGATTCAGGCAACGCGCAACGCCGGTAACCAGCGCCGCTACACGCCGGTGGTGTTGCGCTACATCGCGGTGATCAAAATCGCGCAAAGCGCGGGCATTCCGCTGGAGGAGATCCGCGCCACGCTGGGCCGCTTTCCTGCCGGCAGCAAGCTGAACGCCGAACAATGGGGAATTTTGTCCTCCGCCTGGCGCAAAACGCTGGATGAGCGCATTCAGCGGCTGACGGTGCTGCGCGACCATCTCGACAGCTGCATCGGCTGCGGCTGCCTGTCGCTCACCGACTGCCCGCTGCGCAACCCAAACGATATTTTGGGCCAACAGGGCGCTGGCGCGCATATTTTCGAACGCCCAGGCTAACACGGGTGAACAGGTGTTCTTCCTGCGGCCCAACGCTCCCTGTGGGATAGCGATTAAACTCGCTCATCCGCAGCCAAAATGAACTGATGAAAACGTTCAATCTCCAGCTTACGCATGGCATTCATTTTATGTTGGCTGACGGTTTTCTCGGAAATGCCTAATGCTTTGGCAATACGAGTATTGGGTTTACCCGCCAACAGCATGGCCAATACCGCAATCTCTCTCGACGACAGACGCTGCCCTTTGGCGCTTGCAACAAACGACGTGATGGCCTCCGTGAACGCGACCAACCCGATGTTTTTTTTTAGGCAATTAAAATTCGACAGGCGCGGCGTTTCCACACCGGTCAGCACGATAGCATGGTCAGGTCTGTCTATAATATGCGACAAAAAATTCATAATCCGGCAGATAGAAGAAAAAGAAACAATAACCATATCCGCATGACAATAAACGGCATGCATTCTACCACCGGCGGGTGAATAGAGATTAATGACCTCAATACCCTCAAAAGGTATCAAGAGCTGCGACATCCCATAAAATAAATAGTAATCGTCGGAAAAAATAGCCACTTGCATAAAGTCATTCCGTTGCCATTCGTGATGGGCCGTTTTTTAGACAGCCCATGAAAGCGATGTTAGTTAATCGGTGTTGGTTAACTTACTTCAGAGAAGTACATAATGAGCTCAACAACCCGGACAACGATGAAAGATAAAAATCATCCAGATACATAACACCTTCTTCACTGTATTTTACATTATTCTCTAAAATTTCATGAATACCCTCTACCGCACATACGGCATCCTTCCAGACGACACGCTGGCCAAATGGCGAAATACCTAGATATTGCGCATTCTGGCGGAATCCAACGACGAAATCGTGCAGTATATCGAGAATGATCAGCACCTCCCCCCTACTTATACTTTGTTTTAATTGGACTTTATCAAAAAATACGCGAAGTGTGTTCTGTAAGGAGAATAGGTTTTTGAACAAACCTCCGGCAATGTCCTTCGGTGTTTTCACACTGGTTGATATGACAAAAGGAAGTTCACCGTGTTGCGAAATATATTGATAGAGTCCATTTATCGCCGTCGTCGGTTTAATATCCAAACCGCGAAGAATTACGTCAACCTCATCTTTTAGCGACTTTTCCACCTTAACACCGATCTGGATTTGTTCCGTCATACAGTTCATCCTCAACATAGAGATCCTGATTAAAAACCAATATTATTCAAATAATAATATTTGCCATCAATTACCATGTTAAGATTTTTCTTATTCGTATCAACCTGTTTTTTATTATTAAAAATAACAGAAGATTTATTTATATATAATATTAAGCGTGGCGGATGTGTTAATCGTCCCGCTGCTCAGGGTAACCTTGTCGTAAGGATAATAATAGGCCGCCATGCCGATGGAAAATTGCGCATCTAACGCATTACCGACGCCAACATGAAATAATGATGTCGCCGAGCCTTGTACCGTGTTGGAAAGCGCTAACATAACGGGCGCATCTGGTGTTTTAGCATTCACCAGTCGAATACCTACACCTCTCGCCGCCCCAGCACTCTTATCAATCAAAACTGAATTATCCGATGACAGCAGGTTGTTGCTGGATAAAAACATATTGATATCACGATCGGTCTTCCCGTCATTTTGTCGATTCTGACAGCTGAAATTGAGCGTAAAAGGCGTCAGCCCATTTTGCACGCCCTGAGTTATCTGGGACACTCCCAGCGTCGGCAGTTTCACCGCCAAGCCGGCGTTGTCGAAAGAACAGGTCGTCATTTTAGGCGCATATTTGATAGTCATCGGCTGCCCGTACATGTCGCGCTGATCGTAAGGCCAGTTGAAACCGTTGAGCAGCCAGGTCAAAATCTTCAGCAACTGCTTGGCCGGCCATAAAATGATCTCCAGCAACGACATTCCGCTCAGATCGGTCACGAACATCACGTCCTTAAGGCTGACGGTATCGCCGGGTATCGATGTGCCTGTCTTGCTGACCAGACTGAAGCGAATATTCATCGGCTCATTCAATTCCGAGGCGTTGTGCGTTCCCCAGCCACTGAGTTTCTTGTTAGCGACATCGTTGATTATCTCTGCGCGCACCCAATACTTTCCATTACTGAACCCCAGAATGGTCGCTTTCGAGCTATCGGTTGACAGGATCCGGGTATAGCCGAATTCGCTGCTTGAGGTTGAACAGCTAAATGAACCACTGTATTGCGTATAAAAACTGCCTTCCCAGACCGGTGTCTTGGCGCTGAGCTTATCTGACAAGTCGACGTAGATAGGCGGCGCATATTGGATGCCGTTGCCGTAACATGAAGCGTAACTGTAACCGCTGAACACTAAGGACAGCGTCAGTGCGAGTATCCTGAGCATGGTGTAATTATCCTTTTATCGACAAATGTTGGCTGCGCTGTCCATCGAGATTTGCGGGCGTTCAATCTTGCAGATACCGTCATTCAGCCTGACTTCCAGCGACGTGGGTTGCTGTTCCACACGCAGATACAGGACGCTGGCCTGCCCGACAAAGCCAATGGCATGTCCGCTTTGATCCGCCACCTCCGCACCAAATGGCAAGGGCACATCGCCATGTTTAAAGGCGCGAAGCGTATAAGGCCGACGCTGATCGGTTTCGAATCTCAAATAGTTGACGGCGCCGGCATAAGGCACGCTGTTGGCGATATTGCCGACGATCTCCGCCCCGGAGCTATTGCCGGAATCCGACAACGTTACGGAGTTTTGCCGGTAAGGCGTCGCGTACGGCACCAAAGCCAATCCCTCGTCGTTAGTGACAATACTTTCGTCACCGTTCACCATCAGCCCTTTGGCTTTAGGCGCGTCCACCACCATCATGGTGTTACCCATTTCGTTTGACGCCAGCAAATGCCAAGGGATCGCCACCAGGCTGCCGCGGGCGCTCATACCCAATTGTCGATAGTCAGAGGATTCGCTGTAGGAGCCGCCGACGGTCGTCGCGTTGGCGCGATAGGCAGCATTCACACTCGCCATGCTGTTGCCACCGCTTTGATTACTGCCGGCAAGCGCATAACTCAGTCGGTTCGATTCCAGCGCATTACCGCTCAGGCTCAGCGTGCTTTGTTGATAATGTGAATCGGTAGCCGACAAGCCGGTGCTGAGATAGGCATTATTGTCGAATATCGACAGCGGCACGCTTAGCGAAAGATAAAATCGCGTCTCCTCTTTTCGATCGGAGTTTCTTACCCTGCTGGCGGAAACGTTATAGCTGATACGTTCAAAGGCGTTTGAATACCCCAGTTGATATTCCCGGCTTTTATTAGTATCCGACCAGTAATCACGCTGGGTGCCGGAAAAATACAGCGTTCCCCATCCCTCACCGAGCCGTTGATTAAGGTTCAGATTGAAGGTATTGCGCGGACGAGCGGCGCGAACGGCATCCCAAGTATTCAAATCCAGCGGTGTAAGCTCATCGTCATCTTGGCTGTTCCAGTAGTCATGGAAGCGTTTGTCGCGTTCTCGGTAACCTTGATGGGTATAGATGGCATCGTTGAAACTGTAATAACCTTTAGTCGAATAACGGTAAGCGGCCAGCGTGAAGTTGGTCGCGGTGGCATCCAGAAATTTGCTGTAGGCAATGCGAAAACTTTGCCCATCCTCTGTGCGATCCTGCAAAGACGTCGAAGCTTGAGTCACATCGACGGATACCGCGCCGATCGGCAAGTTCCAGCCACTGCCAAGCAGCCAGGCGCGGTAATCCTCACTGAGGATCGTGCCGGCATAACCGGTGACCAGATTATTGAATCCATACTGCAGCGTGCCCTGAACGAAAGCGGGAGAGTAGTCGGTATTTGCCTGATTGACTTTACCGGCAACCAGGCCGTATTTGCTGACGCCCTGCTTCAACATATTGGGTACGGCGGAAAACGGTACGGTAAAGGACTGCTCTCGCCCGTTCGCTTCCTTGACCACCACCAGCAGATCACCCGCGGAACCGGTAGGCAAGATGTTGTCCAACGTAAAGGCGCCCGGCGGGACGTTCTCCTGATAGATAAGGTTGCCGTTTTGTAGCACTTTCACCAAGGCGTTGCTCTGTGCGACACCCCGCACTATCGGAGAAAACCCCTGCTGTGAATTGGGGCGCATATTGATATCAGACGCTAGGGCGCCGCCCCGTACCCGGATAGAGTCGAATAAATCGCCCGGCGAGTAAAAATCGCCCATGGTCAAGTTTGATTTGATGGCAGCGAAGCCACGCTGCACATAGCGAGTATTATTTTGCCAATCGCTACCTTGCCGAGAACTGCTACGGAAATTGCTGCTGTCTCTGAATTGCCAGCCCGCAAGGTTGAATCCAGACTCCAGGCCGGTATAAAAATCGTCCGCAGACGCTTTATCGCCCTGCAACGATTGCACGTGATAATAGGTAGCGTTATAAGCCAACAACAGCGCCGGTACGCCACGATCCCAAAATTTAGCGTCAACATAGCCGGCTTCTGCGCGAATGACCCGCGACTGGGGCACCGTCAACTTCAGGCTAAGCGTCGCCACTTCAAAATCGAAACGCCCCCCTTGCACCAACTTATCAATGGGAATAAGGTCGTTGTCCGCAACGGCGGGCAATGCGTCCAGATCGATGCCCAATAAAGCGGCATCGCGACCGGCAATGCGAATATCGCCTTGGTGCTCGCCGAACAGCAGCGAGAATCGGCCTTTCCAGCTTTGGTTGACATAAACGTCGACAGTCTGGGTTCCCGCCGGCATATCATTGTTGAGGTAAAATCGCGACAGGTCTGACTCTCGGGATGCTCCTGCCAATAAAGAGGTGTCAAATTTCATTGCCGATGCTTTATTCGGCGAGAGGAATGCAGATACGGTCAGTATCGAAAGCAATTTTATTTTAAGCTTCATTGCTATTCTTCACGTTAGCGGGCAGTAATGGCTTTGGATTTATAAGCCCCCAGGTCATCGATATACAGCAGGGTATAAGGGACGTTTCGGCTCACTCTAGACTTCGTCGCGGCAAATAGGCTGGAAAATGGCGCGACCATCACTGAATCGACCAACAGGTTTTTCTTGTCTTTCTGGTCAACATTGGCCAACGTAAAAAAATAAGGGCTTTTGTTGATAACCTTAAATCCCGATCCTGCCGCCTGTAACTCAATAAAATCCGTAATGGCATTAGCGTTGCTGCTTAACCCAGCCGGACGATAAAATAACTTGATGCGCGATTTTATGGCTAACTGCAGCGTATTGACCCCCTGCAAATTCTCCGGCGTAGGTGGAATATCTAACACATTCAAATAAAATACAGACTCACGATCGCCAGGAAGCGCGGCACCTATTTTCTGTATACGCAATTGCTGGCCATTATTTCCAGCCACTTTCACCACCGGTGGCGATAACAAGAACGGTACGTTTGCCGTCTCAGGCGTCGAGTTTATATCACCGTCATCAATCCATGCCTGCACGAGCGCCGGATCGTTGCCGTTGTTCACCAACTGAACGATAACATCTTTATTTTTTTCGGGATAAATAACACGCGTTCCATTAATTACAATATTGGCATCGGCGAAAAAGCTGCTGAAAAATAGCCCAACAAAGATTAAGCATTGTTTCATAGTCACCTCAGAAGCCAGGCCTCTGGCACAGGCCTGGCTTAATTGCGATTACAGGTAAGAAATGGTGTAAGTCACGTTAGAGCTCAATTCCCCTACTTTTGCCGCCGTCACATTGGTCTTGTAGTAGTAAGCATCCAACGTCAGCGTTTCTGCATCAGGTGCCGTTTTATCGCCTTTGATCTTGGTGAGATAAGGCACATTCAGTGGAATCGGCGTGGATGAACCCGGCTCAGCCAAAGAGAAACCGACGTTTTTGGCTACGGCGGCGTCGCTTTCATTAACAGAGCTGTTTAACAGATATTTTCCGTCGGTAGAGATATTATTCGCCGAAGAGAAGTAAATCTTCAGCGGTGTGCCAGCCGTTCCCGCAGCCGGTGTACAACCGGAAAACGTCAGCGAGAAAGATTTCTTGTTTTTGGTGATTGGCCCGACGACGGTGCCCGCATCAGTGACGGAAATTGGGCTGAGCGCAACGGTAAAGTCAGCGCTTTTTCCACCGTTGATGGTACAAGTGGTATCCGTCACGGCACCGCTAAACGAAATAACGCCACCGGCAGAATTATCTGCCGCCGTTGCGCTCACAGAAGTTAACGCGGCAGCCAATACCGCCAAAGAGATACCTTGCTTAATCATAATAAACTCCATTACTTTCTTCGCTGAAAGAGCATATATAAAACGACCTATACCATTAAACCGTTCAGAGGCTAATGAATCTTAGACAATAGCAGAGTATTGACAGCATCCTGCCATCTCATAGTTTATATTTGAAGGTATATGTTTATATATATCCACGTGTATTTGAAAATATATCCAGCAATGGGAAAAATCTCATTCACCGCCAGATGCAGAACATATTAATTCCAAAGGCAAAAAGATTGCAACATCG
This sequence comes from Serratia sp. CY84636, assembly GCF_052166245.1. NCBI lineage: Bacteria > Pseudomonadati > Pseudomonadota > Gammaproteobacteria > Enterobacterales > Yersiniaceae > Serratia > Serratia sp. CY84636. Next base: position 105,320 of record NZ_JBJNOX010000002.1, on the reverse strand, counting down.
AATCAAATAATTTTCACAACAATAAAAAAAATGAATCAGGCAATAGATGGGAAGCTACGCATCATAAAAGAGTGGGCATGGTATGCATGCTTACTACTCAGGTTAAATGAGTACAGCCATTTTTTCATGAAGTATGATGTGGGATAAAAACAAAACCCATTGAAAATAAAAAGAAAAATACACAGGGTAAATCTTAAATTTCTTAATTAGTCCTCTTAGCGCCCACGTAGGGTTAGCTTATTTCCACCTTAAAAATTATCTGGCCTACCGATATAGGAGTAGGACAAAAACACGATACCATCTACGTTTGGATATCTATACATATCAAGAATAACCCCCGTTAATTTCATCTATCAGCCGATAAGGCTAAACGCGTCAGACTGAAATATATCTTTTATTATAAATATAAATCCATCTTTGAAGTATATTTTTTAATATACCGAGAGATAAATCACGCCAATAAAACGCTATAGGGGCTGATCAATGATGGGTAGAGAAAATCTCAGAAAGAGAAATAGCAGGAATAAAAAACCCGAACGCACTGGCTCGGGTTTATAGAAAGACAGACATTCGACGATCAGAGCTGTTTTTCAGCCCGAACGATGCCATGGTTTTTCATCACCTCTTCCATGGTGAGGTTCTCATCATACGGCTTATCGTCCACCACGACGTCTTGCGGGCGCACATAGGGTTTGGTCGCGCGTTTGAACATCCACCACCACACGAACACCAGGAAAGCGCCGGACTTCAAAAATATCATGGTCCATAGGGCGACTTGATACCAGTTCATCTCTGTCTCCATAAGAGCATTAAGCGAAATTGATAAGGTGGCGTTGATTATCACCCCGGCGGCGCCTGGCAGCAGCAGGCATCCGGGCAGCCAACCTTGATGACCGCATAATCTCACCGATGCGTGGCCCTTATCAATAGCCGATCGCGTTTCCTGCAAAAGCGCCCCAGTTTCTGAGCACGCAAAAGCAAAAAACCCCGTGCTCAGAGAGCACGGGGTCAGAATGTATGGCGGAGGAGCAGAGATTCGAACTCTGGAACGGTTTCCCGTCGACGGTTTTCAAGACCGTTGCCTTCAGCCACTCGGCCACCCCTCCGCAACGACGCGCACTATAAACAGACCTCATTCGCTTGTAAAGCCCAAGCGCGTTCAACCGCGCGAAAAATCGGCGAAGGCGCAGCAAACGGCGAACAAACGCGCACCTCCCCCCCGCTGTTGCCGTAATGATAACTAAGGGTAAAGATTGGTAAACAAACTTTAATCAAGCGCTTGCGCTGCCTATTATCGGGATTATTTTGTGATGGCTTGATAAGAGAGAGCATTATGGACCGCATTGTCGTCTCATCTTCTTCGCGCGACTCGCTGCTCAGCACGCATAAAGTCCTGCGCAACACCTATTTCCTGTTATCCCTGACCCTGGCCTTCTCAGCCCTGACCGCAACCGCCAGCACGATGCTGGGTCTGCCGGCTCCGGGTCTGCTGCTGATGCTGGTCGGTTTCTATGGCCTGATGTTCCTGACCCATAAACTGGCCAACAGCCCGGCGGGCATTCTGGCGGCGTTCGCGCTGACCGGTTTCATGGGATACGCCCTTGGCCCAATCCTCAGCTCGTTCCTGAACGCCGGCGCGGGCGACCTGATCATGCTGGCGCTGGGCGGTACCGCAGCCGTCTTCTTCTGCTGCTCGGCGTACGTGCTGACCACCCGTAAAGACATGTCGTTCCTGTCCGGCATGATGATGGCCGGTTTTGTGGTGCTGCTGGTGGCGGTGATCGCCAACCTGTTCCTGCAGATCCCTGCCCTGCACCTGGCTATCAGCGCGCTGTTCATCCTGTTCTCTGCCGGCGCGATCCTGTGGGAAACCAGCAACATCATTCACGGCGGCGAGACCAACTACATTCGCGCCACCGTTAGCCTGTACGTGTCGCTCTACAACATGTTCATCAGCCTGTTGAGCATTCTGGGCTTCGCACGCAGCAACTGATCGCACGTTACGCATGCCTTCCTGGCCCCGCTCCGGCGGGGCTTTGTTTTTTGCGGCCGAAAAAATTTGCTAAACTGGCGGCCGTTCCGAATTATCCGTTATCGAGGCAGTATGTTGGAGTTTGAAGGTCAGGTTATCGACACTGACGCGCAGGGCTATCTGAAAAACAGCGCCGACTGGCATGAGGGCCTGGCGCCGCTGCTGGCGGCACAGGAAGAGATCGTGCTCACCGAAGCACACTGGGAAGTGGTGCGCTTCGTACGCGCCTTCTATCAGGAATTTAACACCTCACCGGCGATTCGCATGCTGGTCAAGGCCATGGCGCAAAAATACGGCGAAGAAAAAGGCAACAGCCGCTATCTGTATCGCCTGTTCCCGAAAGGGCCAGCTAAACAAGCCACCAAGATCGCCGGATTGCCGAAACCGGTAAAATGCATCTGACCGCTCCGCCCGCAGCGCCGCTGCAGCCCGGCATTCAATAGCGAATGCCAAACCCGGCGTAATCGACCACGCCCTGCGGCTCCACCAGCACGCGTTCGACGCGCGCGCTGCGCGGGCCGCCCTGTTTCAACCACGCCACCAGCTTGTCCACCTGCGCCTGCGTGCCGCAGGCCACCACCTGAACGCTGCCGTCATCAAGGTTGCGCGCATAGCCGGTCACCCCCAGCGCCTCGGCCTGCCGCTGGGTGGAATAGCGGAACCCGACCCCCTGCACCACGCCATACACATACGCAGCTATGCAAACTTGTGTCATAATCGCCCCCTTATTCAGTTTTCGTTATGGCATTGCCGTGCTTTTGCACCGCCGTGTCACTCTTTTTCTCCTAGCTGGCAGCATTATTAATTATGACCGTACGCCTGTTTCTCGCCAAAGGACGTGAAAAGTCCTTACTCCGTCGCCACCCTTGGGTGTTCTCCGGCGCCGTTCAACGCGTTGAGGGCAAAGCCCATTCCGGTGAAACCATCGATATTCTCGACAGCCAGGGAAAATGGCTGGCGCGCGGCGCCTATTCGCCCGAGTCGCAGATCCGCGCACGCGTCTGGACCTTCCAGCCAGATGAAGAGATTAACATCGATTTCTTCATCCGCCGCCTGCAGCAAGCGCAAAGCTGGCGCGATTGGGTCGCGCAGCGCGACGGTCTGGACGGATACCGCCTGATCGCCGGCGAGTCCGACGGCCTGCCGGGCATCACTATCGATCGTTTCCAGAATTTCCTGGTGCTGCAGCTGCTGTCCGCCGGTGCCGAATACCAGCGCCCGGCCCTGCTTTCCGCCCTGCAACATTGCTACCCGGAATGTTCGATCTACGATCGCTCCGACGTTGCGGTGCGCAAAAAAGAAGGCCTGCCGCTGGCGCAGGGCCCAGTGCTGGGCGATCTGCCGCCGGAACTGCTGCCGATCACCGAACACGGCATGAAGCTGCTGGTGGACATTCAGCAGGGGCACAAGACCGGTTTCTACCTCGACCAGCGCGACAGCCGCCTGGCGGCGCGCAATTACTCCGCCGGCCGTCGGGTGCTGAACTGCTTCTCCTACACCGGCGCCTTCGCCGTTTCCGCTCTGATGGGCGGCTGCGCGCAGGTAATCAGCGTGGATACCTCGCAGGCGGCGCTGGATATCGCCCGGCAGAACGTCGAGCTCAACAAGCTGGATCTGAACAAAGCAGAGTTCGTCCGCGATGACGTGTTCCAGCTGCTGCGCAACTACCGCACCCAGGGCGAGAAATTCGATCTGATCATCATGGATCCGCCGAAGTTCGTCGAGAACAAAAACCAGCTGGCTAGCGCCTGCCGTGGCTATAAAGACATCAACATGCTGGCGCTGCAGCTGCTGAATCCGGGTGGCATTCTGCTCAGCTTCTCCTGCTCCGGGCTGATGCCGACCGACCTGTTCCAGAAAATTTTGGCCGACGCCGCTGTAGATGCCGGACGTGATGTACAATTTATAGAGCAGTTCCGGCAGGCTGCCGATCACCCGGTGATCGCCACGTATCCTGAGGGGCTGTACCTGAAAGGATTCGCTTGTCGGGTGATGTAACTTGAAATGCGCTGCCTTGCCCCCATATATGAGCAAGGCATTGTTTCTCAGGAGGTCATCATGATTGCCAGCAAATTCGGTATCGGACAACAGGTTAGGCATAAACTGCTGGGGTATTTGGGTGTCGTGATCGATATCGACCCGGAATACTCTTTGGAACAACCCAAAGCTGACGAGATAGCGGCGAACGATGAACTGCGTTCCGCCCCTTGGTACCACGTGGTGATGGAAGACGAGGAAGGCCAACCGGTACACACCTATCTGGCGGAAGCGCAGCTGGATAGCGAAGCCCAGGAGGCACACCCCGAGCAACCATCGCTGGATGAACTGGCGGAATCCATCCGCCACCAGCTACAGGCGCCACGCTTGCGCAATTGACCGCGCCAAGACCTGAGAAACCCGAGAGGGCCTGGCATCGCGCCAGGCCCTTTTTATTCAACGCTCCAGCCCCAAACGCGAAATATCGATTTTCGGACAGCGATCCATCACCACGCGCAGCCCGGCCTGTTGCGCCAGCTCCGCCGCCTGATCGTTAATCACCCCAATCTGCAGCCACAGCGCCTTGGCGCCGATCGCTATCGCCTCTTGCGCCACGCCGTAAGCCGCCTCTGAATTGCGAAACACGTCAACCATATCCACCGGCTGCGGTATAGCGGCCAGCGTAGCGTAAACCGGCTGCCCCAGCAGCGTCTGCCCCGCCAGTTTTGGGCTGACCGGGATCACCTGGTAGCCTTGCGCCAACAGATATGCCATCACCCCATAGCTGGGCCGCGACGGGTTATCGCTGGCACCGACCAGCGCGATAGTTTTCACCTGCTGCAACAGCTCGATAATCTCTTGATCTTGCATCTTTCAACTCCCGTTTATCACACCGCCACTCTCCGCTTCGAGTGTAACCGATCGGCACCCGCTCGGCTAAACGCAACGCGAGGGAAACTTCAGCGCAATCTTATGGTCAGAGGCTGTCGCGGTTCAGCTGCTCATGGTCGTGTCTAATCGCGATAAAATATGTAAAAATGTGAACATAACGCCCGATTGAAAAATTTTGACACAACCTGTGCCGTGTTCAACACTTAGAGCTACGTCACTTTATAAGGAGATAATGATGAAATTTGGTCTGGTGGTTGCGGCGTTGCTCAGCATCAGCATGCCTGCCGCGGCTACGACCCTGAAACTCTCCCCGGACATCGACCTGCTGGTGGTCGACGGCAAGAAAATGACAGGTTCGTTGTTAAAAGGCGCCGACAGTCTTGAACTGGATGGCGGACAGCACCAGCTGCTGTTTAAAGTGACCAAAAACGTCCGCGCCGGCCAGCATACGCAGGCCTATGCTTCCCTGCCGCTGGTTGCCTCCTTCAATACGCAAAAGATCAGCCAGGTGGCGATCGAACTGCCGCGCATCGAGAACGATCGCGATGCGCAACGCTTTGACAAGACGCTGAATTATCTGGTGGTCGATAAAGACGGCAACGCCCTGCCGTTCCGGCATGACGTGCTGCATCCCGACAGCGTCACCTTCAATGCCGATTTGGAAAAGGTGATGACGGATTACAACCGCCAGAATCGCTCCGCCTCCGTCGCGTCCTTCGTTCAGGCGAACGCCGGTAATCCCTCAACGCCCTCGCTGGCCGGCACGCCGCTGAACGCTCCAACGGTCACGCTGAAAGGGGAAAACGTGTCGGAACAGATGCTGCAATATTGGTTCCAGCAAGCCGACAAGGAAACACAGAAGCGTTTTCTGCGGTGGGCCAATAAACAACCGGTTCGCTGATCCTTCCCGGCGTCTTTCCCCGCAAAGGCGCCTTTTCTTCGCATTTTCAAGCGCAAACGCTAGGCAGTGAAAAACAGTTTCAGTAATCTGTCGCACATCCCCGATTAGCGAAGGACACCGAGATGGAATTGACCACCCGCACTATCGCCGCGCGCAAACACATTGCGCTGGTGGCGCACGATCACCGCAAACAGGCCCTGTTGGAGTGGGTAGAGAGCCACAAGACCATTTTGGCGCAGCACCAGCTGTACGCTACCGGCACCACCGGTAACCTGATCCAGCGCGCCAGCGGCATTCCGGTCACCAGCATGCTGAGTGGCCCCATGGGCGGCGATCAGCAGGTTGGCGCATTGATTGCGGAAGGCAAGATAGACATGCTGATCTTCTTCTGGGATCCGCTGAACGCGGTACCGCACGATCCGGACGTGAAGGCGCTTCTGCGGCTGGCGACCGTATGGAATATCCCGGTGGCCACCAACCGCTCGACCGCGGACTTTCTGATCGACTCTCCGCTGTTCAAAAGCGAGGTGGAGATCGCCATCCCCGACTATCAGCGCTATCTGCAAGAGCGCCTGAAATAGTCCTCGCGGCCTGGCTACCGCCAGGCCTGATGCCTACGGTTTTTTCTGCACCGGTACGCCAAGATCTTGCAGCTGTTCGACGAACACCGAAGGGCGTTCACGATCCTGCAACAGCCAGACCTGGTGTTTGGCGCGAGTCAATGCGACATACAGCAGGCGGCGCTCTTCGGCATCCGGAAAATCCTCCGGCTGTGGCAGCAGCACCTCTTCCAACACCGACTCGCGCGCCGCGGCCGGGAAACCGTCACGCCCGTCATGCAAACCGGCGATGATGACGTATTCCGCCTGCTGCCCCTTGCTGGCGTGGATGGTCATAAACTCCAGATCCAGCTTGGGCCAGCGGGTGGCCGCTTTCGCCAGCGCTTCCGGTTTCAGATGATGGTAGCGCGCCAGTACCAGAATACGCTCGTCCGGCTTGGCATAGCCGCTCAGTTTATCCAGCAAGGGCTCCAGCTGCTCGTGCGGCAGGATCGCCACCGACTTTTTATTGCCCTTGCTCAGGCTGTTGAGCGGTTTTTTCAACTGGTGCGGGTTCTGCTGCACGAACCGGTTGGCTACCTCACCGATACGTTCATTAAAGCGATAAGTGGTGTCCAGCGCGCACTGCGCCCCTTCACCGAAGTGAGTGGTGAACGCCGTGGTTAACGTCAACTCTGCGCCGCTGAATCGATAAATCGCCTGCCAGTCATCCCCCACCGCAAACAGGCAGGTCTGTTTGTTTTGTCGACGCAGCGCCGCCAGCAACAGCGCACGCTGCGGCGAGATATCCTGAAACTCATCGACCAGAATATGTTTCCACGGGCTGACAAAGCGCCCCTTGTCGAGAATATTGACCGCCTGATGGATCAGACCGGAGAAGTCCACCGCCCCTTCCTCTTTCAAGGCGCTTTTCCAGGCTTTCAGCAGCGGTGCCATCAGCCGGATGCGTTTTGAAAACAGATCGCGGATTTCTTCATCCGCCTGCTCAATCATTTCCGCCTGGCTGCCGCCGTGCATGCGCATCAGCCCCAGCCAGCGTTCCAAGCGGCCCGCCAGCCGATCCGCCAGTCGTTGATCCTGCCAAAAGTCGCCTTCCGGCACTTCCCATTCCAGTTCGTCGCTCAACCATTGACGCCACCCCTTGGCCTGGGCTTTTTTCTCTGCACACTGCTGGCGCCAATGGGTAATCAGCAACGCTTTGCGCGCTTTGGCATCGGTTTCCAATCGGCTGATGGCCGGGGCTTTGCGGCTGCCCTGTTGAATGATCTGCAGCGCCAATGCATGGAATGTCTTGGCCTGAATACCGACATCGCCCAAACGCGCTTTGATGCGATCATTCATCTCACTCGCTGCCTGACGGCCGAACGCCAACAGCAAAATTTGGCCCGGCTCCGCCTCCTGACGGCGCAGCAGCCAGCCGGCGCGCGCCACCAGCACCGACGTTTTGCCGCTGCCGGCCCCCGCCAATACCAGAACGGAATCCTCGCCGTTGACCACCGCACGGCTCTGAGAGTCATTGAGCGGTGAACTCTCGACGGTCTGGAAGAAGTCGTGATGTTGCTCCAGCATGCGCTCGGTCCACTGCTGGTTGCGTTGTTCGACGCTGCGCAGCCCCTGCTGCAGCCATTGCAGACACAGATGATAATCAGCCCGGCAGTTATCAAACTCATCCAGACGCGCCACCGGCATCGGCAACGCGGAGAAAGCCTCGTGGATTTGCTGCTGCAGCTTGCCCAGCTCAGACTTTTTAAACCATTTGTCTTGCTGCTCGATGCGCTGGATCTGCGCCACCTGCTGTTGCAACACGCCGGCGCTGACCTCGCTCATTTCTGCGCTCCACTGCTGCCAGGCCTGCTGCAGATAATGATGAAAACGCTGCGTTTCCTGCCATTCGGTGCCGTGCAGCCGCACCACTTTTTCGTCCGGCAATTCAAATTCCAGCTCGCCCCAGACGATGCCGCGCTTGCACCTGACCTGAATCAATTGATTGAAGGGGATCAGGTATTCATGTTTTTCCCCGCTCACCTCAACGCCAGCGTGCAGCAACCGCACGCGGTTATAAGGGTGCTGAGCCAGGTGTTTCCCCAGCGATGTCGCTTTAAGTTCCATATCGTCGCGCCATGACTATGTTGAGATTAAATAACGGATATCTGCCAGTTTACCTGTGATAAGCAGTGGCACTCTAGCGCTAAAAAAAGGGTAGAATAGATTTTGCGTTTTTATCGTGAATACGCCCGCATCGCGGTTTGGCCATCATTAGAGCAGAATGACGTCTATGCGTACTGTACTGAATATTCTTAATTTTGTGTTGGGCGGTTTCTTCACCACGCTGGGTTGGCTCATCGCCACGGTGTTCAGCGTGCTGCTGGTCATCACGCTGCCGCTCACCCGCTCCTGCTGGGAAATCACCAAGCTGTCGCTGGTGCCTTTCGGCAATGAGGCAATTCACATCGATGAACTCTACCCGGAAAAAAGCAATGCGCTGCTCTCCGCCGGCGGTTCGCTGCTCAACATTATCTGGTTGGTGCTGTTCGGCTGGTGGCTATGCCTGTCACACATCGCCGCCGGCATCGTGCAGTGCGTTTCGATCATCGGCATTCCGGTCGGCATCGCCAATTTCAAAATTGCCGCCATCGCGCTGTGGCCGGTGGGGCGCCGCGTCGTCTCAGTAGAAATGGCCCAGCAAGCGCGTATTGAGAATGCTCGCCGCCACTATCATCAGCGTTAATTTTTTCTCCGTTTGAGGAGTTTTTCGTGCTCTCTTTTGCACCCGCAGTTCGTCGTTATACCTACAACAGCAACCTGCTGTATCACCTGCGCATCCTTATTGCGCTGATCGGCACCACCGCCGTTCCCTGGTGGTTGGGCATTTCCAAGCTGACCATCCCGCTAACGCTGGGCGTCGTGGCGGCGGCCCTGACTGATTTGGATGACCGCCTGGCCGGCAGGTTACGCAACCTGCTGATCACGCTGGTGTGCTTCTTTGTCGCCTCTGCTTCAATCGAGCTGCTGTTCCCCTACCCCTGGTTGTTCGCCCTTGGCTTAACCACGTCGACCTGCGGTTTTATCCTGCTCGGTGCCTTGGGGCAACGTTACGCCACTATCGCCTTCGGCGCGCTGCTGATCGCGGTTTATACCATGCTCGGCACCGCCATGTACGATGCCTGGTATCAGCAGCCGCTGCTGTTGGTGATCGGCGCACTGTGGTACAACCTGCTGACGCTGGCGGGCCACCTGCTGTTCCCTATCCGGCCGCTGCAAGAGAACCTGGCACGCTGCTACGATCAGTTGGCCAACTATCTGGATGCCAAAGCCAATCTGTTCGATCCCGATGCCGAGCGCGACGCCGATCTGCCCTGGATGGATGTCGCGATGGCCAACAGCGCCCTGGTCGCGTTGCTTAACCAAACTAAAGCCTCGCTGCTGACGCGCCTGAAAGGCGATCGCGGCCAGCGTGGCACCCGCCGCACCTTGCACTACTATTTTGTCGCGCAGGATATCCACGAACGCGCCAGCTCTTCCCACGTTCAGTACCACGCACTCAGCCGGCAATTCCGCCACAGCGACATTTTGTTCCGCTTCCAGCGTTTGCTGAGCATGCAGGCGCGCGCCTGCCGCCAATTGGCGCAATCGATCCTGCTGCGGCAAAAGTACCAGCACAACCCGCGCTTTGAACCGGCTTTCAGCCGCATTCAGGAGGCATTGGCGCGCATCGCCGAAACCCAGGGCAATACCGAGCAGACCAAGGCGCTGGCGCATCTGTTGAAAAACCTGCATGCGATCGATGCGCAGCTGGCCAATATCGAATCAGAGCAGACGCTGGCCAGCGGGCAAGCGGAAGAGAACAGCCTGGCCGATGACCGCTTAACCGGCTGGAGCGATATCCGGCTGCGCATCAGCCGCCATTTGACGCCCCAGTCGGCCCTGTTTCGCCACGCGATCCGCATGTCGGTGGTGCTGTGCGTGGGTTACGCCTTCATTCAATTCACCGGCATGCAGCACGGTTACTGGATCCTGTTGACCAGCCTGTTCGTCTGCCAACCGAACTACAATGCCACCCGCCGACGACTGGCATTGCGCATCATCGGCACCCTGGCCGGTATTCTTATCGGCCTGCCAATCCTCTATTTCGTGCCTTCACTGGAAGGACAGCTGGTGTTGATCGTCATCACCGGCGTTCTGTTCTTCGCTTTCCGCACCGTACAATATGCGCACGCGACGATGTTCATCACGCTGCTGGTGCTGTTGTGCTTTAACCTGTTGGGTGAAGGATTCGAAGTGGCAGCTCCGCGCGTTTACGATACCTTGCTGGGCTGCGCCATCGCCTGGGCGGCAGTCAGCTTTATCTGGCCGGACTGGAAGTTCCGCCAACTGCCGGCGGTGGTGGATAAAACGCTGAATGCCAACTGCCGTTATCTGGACGCCATTCTGGTGCAATACCACCAGGGTAAGGATAACGGCCTCGCCTACCGCATTGCGCGGCGAGATGCCCACAACAGCGATGCCGAGCTGGCTTCGGTCATCTCCAACATGTCCGCCGATCCCAAGGCCGACAAGGCGCTGCAGGAAGCCGCCTTCCGCCTGCTCTGCCTGAACCACACACTCCTGAGTTATATCTCGGCGTTGGGTGCGCACCGCGAGCGGCTGAATACCCCTGCCACGCTCGACCTGCTCAATGATGCCGTGTGTTACGTGGACGGCGCCCTGCATCAGGAAGAACAGAACAGCCAGCGCATTGCTCAGGCGCTGGAACAGCTGGCGGAGCGTATTCGCCAAGCCGTTCCGGAACCTGAAAGCAAAGAACAGCTGGTTTTGCAGCAGGTGGGTCTGGTGCTCGAACTTCTGCCGGAACTCACCGCGCTGCACACCCAAATCAATAAGACAGTCTAATTATTCAGGGCCCGCTCGACGGGCCCTGAATCACCGGCTCATGTCCATGGCGGCGCATCGCCATCATATGATCGAACCAGCGCACCAATTCGTTATGCAATTCAGCCGGTAATGCCGCCTGATGATAACCGGCTATCGCACCGCCCAGCGACAACAGGACTCGCAATCCCAGATTGGTCTGTTGTTGCAGCAGGCTAAGATAGCTGCGTTTCGCGCCCTGCAACCGCAGGTCATAGGCATTGCGGATACCCGCTCGCCACAACAGCCGCTCCATATTGACATCTATATTCGGCAGCGCCTTCAATCTGCCTTGGTCGCCGGCCTTGAGCCGCTGTTCCCGACGGGCCTCCCTGACAGCTTGCCAAGCCAGCCCCACCAATTCGTTACGTTCCCGCCACAGGGACTCGTCAACCCAGTAATAGCGCAAAGTGATGGGCACTCCGCGCTTGGAATAGACCATATTGACCATGCCCCGAGCGCGAAAGGCCGGTTCCATGCTCGCCGTAGCCCGCAAATACAGCTCGCCTTCCGCTATCACTGCAAACATCACCCCCTCAGCCAACAGCCCATAGCCGCCAAACTGTGACCGCGTGGTGATGGTGCCCAGCGCCGCGAAGCAACTTTTAGCCTGCGTGATTCTTCTCGTCGACATCCTTTTCATAGCATTCCTCCTTTTTAGGTTCCGGTCGTATTATTTCTCTCATCAATGAAAAAAGTAACGTGAACAACTAATTAGAAAAATACGCACTATCCGTCTGCATGCCAATCACAAAAAACACCGGTACAAAAAATGATCGCAATTATGCGAGCCGCTACGAAAATTTGGGTTGATCTTATCCGAAATCAGGGATACTGTATAAACATACAGTAACACGACGGGCGGGAACTTTATGCGTACTCAATCACTCTACCAACCTCATTTTAGCCATGGCTCTTTTACCGCGAACAGCGTTGCGAAGAACACAAATGTCGGCAAAGAGAATGGCTTGATCAGTGAACTTGTTTACAACGAGCGCCAGCCCGCAGTGGCTCAACTGCTGTTGCCCCTGCTGCAGCAACTGGGCAAGCAGTCTCGCTGGCTTCTGTGGCTGACGCCGCAGCAAAAGTTAAGCAAGCAATGGCTGCAGCAATCCGGCCTGCCGGTGGATAAAATGGTGCAGTTGAGCCAAATCAGCCCGGTGAATACGGTTGAGGCAATGGAAAAAGCGCTGCAAACGGGGAACTACAGCGTGGTTCTCGGCTGGTTGCCCGAGCTAACGGAGGAGGATCGTCTAAAATTAAGACGTGCGGCAGAATTGGGTAATGCCTACGGGTTTATCATGCGTCCTCAACGTGACATTGACCCGACTCACGGACACTGTTCCACCCTAAAAATTCACTCTTCTTTGTATCATTAAGTAAATTTAGGATTTTTCCCATCATTTTCGCACCCCGTAGAGGGAACCTTTGCGGGATAAGGCACAAAGCTAGTCCGGCTGCGGTTTGCCAAGCAAAAACGCCCGATGAATCGCCGTTTTTTTAGGCTAAGAATGTTAGCAAATATGTACGATTCCGCGTTTTTTTTTAGAGCCTTATCACATCACACTTGTAACTTTCGCGCCACGTTGTAGACTTTACATCGCCAAGGTTGCTCTATAACGTCAGAAAAACTGGCGAGTAACAAACGAGGGCTTAAACCTTGGCGAAGGAATTTAACCAAGGGCTTAAAACAGCTTTAAAGCTCATTGCCTATTTGGATGATAACGAGGCGCAAAATGAAAAAGACAGCTATCGCATTAGCAGTGGCACTGGCAGGTTTCGCTACCGTAGCGCAAGCCGCTCCAAAAGATAACACCTGGTACACCGGTGCTAAACTGGGCTGGTCCCAGTACCACGACACTGGTTTCTACGGTAACGGTTACCAGAACGGTATCGGCAACGGCCCAACCCACAAAGATCAGCTGGGTGCCGGCGCGTTCCTGGGCTACCAGGCAAACCAATACCTGGGCTTCGAACTGGGCTATGACTGGCTTGGCCGTATGCCTTACAAAGGCAGCGTGAACAACGGTGCTTTCAAAGCGCAGGGCGTTCAACTGGCCGCTAAACTGAGCTACCCAATTGCTGACGATCTGGACATCTACACTCGTCTGGGTGGTATGGTATGGCGTGCAGACTCCAAAGCTAACTACGGCAACGGCACTCGCCTGAGCGACCACGACACCGGCGTTTCTCCGCTGGCTGCTGTTGGTGTTGAATACGCACTGACCAAAAACTGGGCTACCCGCCTGGACTACCAGTTCGTAAGCAACATCGGTGACGCAGGTACCGTTGGCGCACGTCCAGACAACACCATGCTGAGCCTGGGCGTTTCTTATCGCTTCGGTCAGGATGACGTAGTTGCTCCAGTTGCTCCAGCTCCAGCTCCGGCTCCAGTTGTTGAAACCAAGCGTTTCACTCTGAAGTCTGACGTGCTGTTCAACTTCAACAAAGCAACTCTGAAGCCACAAGGTCAGCAGGCTCTGGATCAGCTGTACTCCCAGCTGAGCTCCATGGATCCTAAAGACGGTTCCGTAGTTGTTCTGGGTTACACCGACGCCGTTGGTTCTGCTCAGTACAACCAGAAACTGTCTGAAAAACGCGCACAAAGCGTTGTTGACTACCTGGTCTCCAAAGGCATCCCGTCAGACAAAATCTCTGCACGTGGCATGGGCAAAGCTGATCCAGTTACTGGCAACACCTGTGGCTACAAAGCTGGCCGCGCTACCAAAGCTCAGATCGACTGCCTGGCACCAGATCGTCGCGTAGAGATCGAAGTTAAAGGTATCAAAGACGTTGTAACTCAGCCTCAGGGCTAAGTTTACTCGCCTAATAAAAAACCCCGCATTGCGGGGTTTTTTTTCGTCCTGCTGTTATCAGAACATTCAAGACCCAGTGTAACTAAGGCGCTCTGCCCCGTTTACTTAGGTTCTTTACCGAGAATCGCCTTCAAATCTTCTTTCAACGACGACATCTGATTCGCATACTTCTCTTTGCGCTCAGCATCTTCGATAAGCTGCACAACCGTTTCCGACAGCGTGACGCCACGACGGCGCGCCAGGGCAGCCAAGCGTTGCCAAACCAAAAACTCCAGATCGATAGATTTTTTACGCGTATGCTGGTGTTCTGCGTTAAAATGACGTTTGCGGCGGGCGCGGATCGTTTGCTTCATCCGGTTATCCAGCTCCGGATTCATATGAGCGGCAATCCATGCAAGTACCTTTACCGGCTCATTTTCCAGCTTCAGCAGCTCGTTAACCGCCTCCTGAGCAGCGCTGTTTTCAATGTAGCGGGTAATAAGTTCCCCTTCCCGGTGCTTCTTCACCAGGTACTTCCATTTCCAACCGCTCTCCAGATTTTCCAGTTGCTGATATTTCATCTTGAGCTCTTCAGTGACCGCGTAACTTCAAATAAGCATAACAGCTTTGCGCCGAATTTCCCCGGCAATTAAGCCGTCTTTTAGACTGTTTTTTGCACAGTCATCGCGCGATGTCAAACTCCCTGATGCCAACTGGCACTCCACATGTATCAAGCCGCCGTTATTCTTGTATAATCGCCCTTTCCCTTTTTAACGATTGCATCTAACACTTTGACCAATAACCGACTTGAATGGCAATCTTTATTGCCGGACGTAACGCCTTATCAGGCGATATTTGATACCGCCGCTCAGTTGGCACCCGTGCCCTTTTCCGCCATTCAGCCTCGGCTGGAAAATGCCCTGACGCTATTTTGCCACCCTCAATCGCCACCGCGTTTCATGCTGTTGAAAGCGCAAGAAACGCGAGAGTACCTGGAACTGATCGCTCACGCCGTCACACCACTGCTGGCTAAGAATACGGCATGCCGCGGCAGCCACTATGCCATTCAGGATGGCAAGGTCAGCATAGAGCCGGCCAGCCGTGGCGATGAGCCTTTCGCCGCCGGCGGTGCTTGTCTGTTCCAGGAGTGGATTGAACCGGAGCAGCTGTTTGGTTGCGTACGGATCCACAATGGCGACATTACCCTGCAACCGGGTCTGGTGCACCAGGCCAACGGCGGCGTCCTGATCCTGTCGGCTCGGGCGCTGCTGGCTCAGCCATTGCTATGGCTGCGGCTGAAGCAGATGATCGGCCAGCGCCAGTTCCATTGGGTTTCGCCAGACGAAACCCGCCCGCTGCCGGTAGCCATTCCACCGATGCCGCTGGACCTGCGGCTGATTGTGGTCGGCGACCGTCACGGCCTGGCCGATTTCCACGATATCGAGCCGGAACTGAGCGAACAAGCGGTCTACGGCGAATACGAAGACGATCTGCAGCTGACCGAAGTCGATGATATGGCGCAGTGGTGCGGCTACGTCAACGGCGTGATTGCCGATCGGCAGTTGCCGATGTTAGCGGCCGACGCCTGGCCGCCGCTGATCGTCCAGGCTGTGCGTTACACCGGCGATCAGGGCATCCTGCCACTCTCGCCGGTTTGGCTTGGCCAGCAGCTGTCCGAGGCTGCACTGTATGCCGAAGAGGAGCGCATTACCGCCAAAGCGTTTGAGGCAGCGTTGAATGCCCGCGAATGGCGCGAAAGCTATCTGGCCGAGCGTATGCAGGATGAGATTGAGCTGGGTCAGATCCTGATTGAGACCGAGGGTGAAGTGATCGGGCAGATCAACGGCCTGTCAGTCCTGGATTATCCCGGCCATCCGCGCAGCTTCGGCGAGCCCTCGCGCATCAGTTGCGTCGTGCATCTTGGCGACGGCGAGTTTACCGACGTCGAGCGCAAAGCCGAGCTGGGCGGCAACCTGCATGCTAAAGGCATGATGATCATGCAGGCGTTCCTTATCGCCGAACTGGATTTGGATCAGCAGTTGCCCTTCTCCGCTTCCATCGTCTTTGAACAATCTTACGGTGAAGTGGACGGCGACAGCGCCTCGCTCGCCGAGCTGTGCGCCTTGGTCAGCGCTCTGTCGCAGCAGCCAATCACACAGCAGATCGCCGTCACCGGCTCCGTCGACCAATTCGGCAACGTACAGCCGATAGGCGGCGTTAACGAAAAGGTCGAAGGTTTCTTCGAAGTTTGTTTACGCCGCGGCCTGACGGGCAAACAGGGCGTCGTATTGCCCGTGACCAACGTGCGCCACCTGTGCCTGCGTCAAGATGTCGTCGACGCGGTACGCGAGGGGCAATTCCATCTGTGGGCGGTAGAGAGCGCGGCGGAAGCCTTGCCTTTGCTTACAGGTTGCCTCTACTCTGATGAACAACAGCCGAATTTGTTGGCGGCCATTCAGGAACGGATTGCGCAGGTGAGCCTGCAGGAACGCCGTCGTCCATGGCCGCTGCGCTGGCTCAACTGGTTCAACCACGGCTGATCGGACTTGTTCAGCGTACACGTGTTAGCTAACCTGCGTCCTTCATTAAAATAAGGCTTACTGAGAACATGGTAGATAAACGCGATTCCTATACGAAAGAAGACCTCGAAGCATCCGGCCGTGGCGAGCTGTTCGGCGCCGGTGGCCCACCGTTGCCGGCAGGTAACATGTTGATGATGGACCGCGTGGTCAAAATGAGCGAAGACGGCGGGACTCACAACAAAGGTTATGTGGAAGCGGAGCTGGATATTAATCCGGACCTATGGTTCTTCGGTTGCCACTTTATCGGCGATCCGGTCATGCCGGGTTGCCTGGGCCTGGATGCCATGTGGCAGTTGGTCGGTTTCTACCTCGGTTGGCTGGGCGGCGAAGGCAAAGGCCGCGCGCTGGGCGTCGGTGAAGTCAAGTTCACCGGCCAGGTGCTGCCAACCGCCAAGAAGGTGACTTACCGCATTAACTTCAAGCGCGTTATCACCCGCAAGCTGATCATGGGCGTCGCCGATGGCGAAGTGCTGGTTGACGGCGAAGTGATCTATACCGCTACCGATCTGAAAGTGGGCCTGTTCAAGGATACCGCAGCGTTCTAATCACGCTGACGAGAAGACGGCCACCGCCTTCTTTTCCAACGATCGCGCATGCCGTCACGTCTCTCGTGGCGGCATTTCTTTTATCCCTCAATGCCTTGCACCGCCTCCGCCCTCCCTTTAAGGATCTCCTGTTTACCCACCGCCAGAGCGCCTAAAGCGTGCCTCGTCTATACGAATCACGCTTTCTCGCTCCTCGTCAGGCCAGCGCGAAGCAATAACCCCGCTGAGAACGCCCTGGGTGATGCCACCTCAGAGGCCACAAACAAAAACCTCCGCCAAAGGGCGGAGGTTATTCCTTTTATTTGACAGGGAGCCGCTTAAGCGGTCACAGCCCTGTCTTCCATGGCTTCTCGCCAACCTCCCAGCCATTGAGACCGGGCGTCCACTGATGATTGGTAGGGACAATGTTCCCTGGAACGCCCTAAAATACCTGCCTGATACCCTCTCGAATGCGCCCTTTCCAGACGATCGCGTTTCTGTCTCTTCATGCCTCGTTTCCCTCATTTTGGTCTGGTGGAAAGAAAACAATGGCTGCTTTTTGCGCAGCCACGAGTTATCAATAGCGCTAAAAGAAGAGAAGATCAATGCGCAAAATTCACGCCAATGTCATATTTGTGAGCTACGCCCGAGGAAAGTGCTAAGTGGCTGATCTGCCGGGAAAGGGTTTAACTTTTTGAAATGAAAAAGAAATCCCTGCCAGGGAGAAAAAAAGACTTTTCACGCTGACAGGGATTAGACGATTTTAGACCAAATTATGACTAAATGCCGCCCATCTGTGCTGCGATAGCCTGGGCTTCCTGCTGCCAGCCCTGCGCCAGCGTGCGCACCAGGGCATCATAGCCGTCCTCACCCTGTTTCAACTCCAGGCTGAAAGGCCGTTTGATCAAGCGCCCCTGGCGGTTCAGCACCCACTCGCCGCGAACGATCGCCTTGCCGTCAAAGCGGCCATGGAAACCGCTGATGGTCACGTTCAGCACATCCTGATCGCTGCTCATCGGCTGTGAAGAGACCACCCAGCCCGGCAGCGCGCTGCTCAGGTTGGTGACCAGCGTTTGCTGCAGCTGCTGGTCGAGCGGGCTGGCCCACAGGTTGTTCTGGGCTATCACATACTGTACGTCGTTGGTCTGATACACCACGCCGCTCTGCGCCAGATAATCCGCCACGCTCACGTGCTCCAGCCACAGCTGGCGCGTGGAGGCGCCGCTGCTGCTGGCCGCGGCCGGCGCACCCAGCGCCGGCAACTGATAGTAGGTCTTCTGTGGCGAACTGCTGCAGGCGCTGAGCAACAACGCCAGGGCTACCGGGATCCATTTCATCATTTCGTGGCCTTCTTCGGCTGAGGGTCAGTGCTGCCGGCGGCTTCAAACACCAGCGCGTTGCTCTTCTCATTCAGGGTGCGCAGCACCGGTTGTAGCTCACGCAACACCTGGTCGAGGCGCTGCATATCGCCCACCATCTTGTTGTAAGCCGGTGAACCAGGCTGGAACCCTTTCATGCTGCGGTTCAGCTCCAGCAGCGTTTTCTGCATGTCCTGCGGCAGCGCCTGCATCTCTTTGCTGGCGATGATGTCGTTCAACGACTTCATGGTCTGCTGCGTCGACTTCATGGTTTTCTGACTTTCCGCCAGCGTCTTGGTCGCTTCGTTGATCATCGGATTGATCGGCATCGCGTTGATCTTGTCCAGCGTCTGCATCAGTTTCTGCTGGATCTGCGCCAGCCCGCCGCTGGTGGTCGGCATCAGCGGATAACCGAACAGTTCGCGCGGCCCTTTCCACGGTTTCTCCTGCGGATAGAAGTCGAGATCGATATACAGCGAACCGGTCAGCAGGTTGGCGGACTTCATCGAGGCGCGCATACCGCGCGATTCCGCGTCCTTCAAATGCCCTTCGATATCGAAATTACCGCCCAGCTGTTTCTGGAAGCGATCCGGCTCGATGCGGATCAGCACCGGAATGCGGTAGTCGTTATCCAGGCGTTGCGCCATGCCCTCTTTATAGAATGGCACCTGAGCCACCGTGCCCAGGCGGATGCCGCGGAACTCTACCGGGGCGCCCGGCTGCAGGCCGCGTACCGAATCGGAGAAGAACAGCAGGTAGTCCTTATGCACGGTATACAGCGAATCCTGCGTGCTGCGCTGGTTGTCGAACAGCTGGTACTCCGCCTTCTCTTTCGCCAGTTCACCGCGATCCCAGCCGTCCGGCACGTCGAAGCTGACGCCGCCGCTGAACAGGGTAGTCAGCGATCCCATCTCCACCCGCATGCCCTGCGCCGACATGTCGAACGCCACGCCGCTGTCTTTCCAGAAGCGTACGTTGGTGGTGACCAGCTGGTCGTAAGGCGCGGTGATGAACAGCTGATAGCGCATGGCGCGTTCTTTAGGATCGAAGTAGCTGGTTTCCACCGACCCGACGCGATAGCCGCGGAACAGCACCGGATCGCCGGCGTTGAGCTGGCCCGATTTCTCGCTGTCCAGCACGATGCGCAGCCCCTTGGCGTCCGGGGAGGCCAGCGGCGGTGCGTCAAGCAGCTGATAGTTGTCTTTGCCGTCTTTGCCCTTGCTGCCCGGCTGCAGTTCGATATAAGCGCCGGACAGCAGCGTGCCCAGCCCGGAGACGCCTTCACGGCCGATCTGCGGCTTCACCACCCAGAAGGCGGAGTCCTGACGCAGCAATTTCTCCATGCCGGAATTGAGACGCGCTTGCACCATCACCTTGCTCAGATCATCGCTCAGCGTGACGGTTTCCACCACGCCGACGTCCACGCTGCGGCTTTTGATTTTGGTTTTACCCGCTTCCAGCCCTTCCGCCGTCGTGGTGACCAGCGTCACCACCGGCCCCTGATGGCTGAAGTGGTAAAACAGGATCCAGGCGCCGATCAGCGCGGTCACGATGGGAATGATCCACACCGGCGACCAGCGTTTGATCTTCTCAACGTCTGCGACGCTATGATTATTTTCCGTCACCTTGCGGCTCCTTGTTGATTGTTTCACTTGCGCGATCCCAGGTCAGCCGGGGATCAAATGTCATGGCGGCGAACATGGTGAGGATCACCACCAGCGCGAACAGCACGGCGCCCGTCGCAGGATAAATGCTCATCAACTGCCCCATTCGCACCAGCGCCGACAATACGGCGATCACAAATACGTCGATCATTGACCAGCGGCCAACGAACTCGACCACTTCATAAATCAGGTGCATCCGCTCGCTGTCGGCACGCGGCTTCTTCCTGCCGTTGGCATCCCAGCACAGCCAGCCGATCGCCAGCATTTTCAGCGACGGCACCATGATACTGGCGATGAAAATCACCATCGCCACCGGATAAGAGCCGTCCCCCCACAGCAGGATCACCCCCGCCATGATGGTGGAATTCATCTTGTTGCCCAGCGCCTCGGTCACCATGATCGGCATCAGGTTGGCCGGGATATACAGCATGATGGAGGTCACCAGCAGCGCCAGCGTCCACTGCAGGCTGTGGCGGCGGCGCACGTAGCCGTTGGTGTGGCAGCGCGGGCAGCGTACCTGATTGGCTGGCAGGATCGCCGTGCAGCAGGCGCAGGAGCGCACGCCCTGGCGCATGCCGGTGCGCCCCACCGTCAGCGGACGATCGAGACGCGGTGCCGGTTCGATGTCCTGCCACAGCCAGCGCCGATCCACGCACTGGAAGGCGCGCACCTGCAGCAAGCAGAACAGGCAATAAGGCACGAAGCTGCTGCCGATGCCGATATCGCCGTAGGCCATCAGCTTGACGAAGCTGACCAGCACCCCGGCGAGGAAAATTTCCACCATGCACCAGGTTTTGAACTGGAACAGCACCCGGGCCATCCACTCTTTGAGCCCCAGCGGCAAGCGCACTTTGGCGCACAGCAGAACGATCGCCACCATGCAAAACGCCGGGATCAGCTGCACGAACACCATAAACAAGGTGGCCATACTGGCGTAATCTTCCGCCACCATGACCTCCGGAATTTGAATCAGCCGGATTTCGTTGCCGAGGCCGGCGACGCGCATGTTGATAAACGGGAAAATGTTGGCCAGCACCAGCATGAACAAGGCACTGAGCGCGTAACCGATCGGCCGCTTGCGCGGTTCGTCCCAGCGGACGCTGAGCGTGGTTTTGCAGCGCGGGCATACCGCTTTGCTGCCATAGGCCAGCGGCGGTAGCGCCACCAGCATGTCGCACTGCGGGCACAGCATCAGGTTATCCTGGTGCTCCGCCGAAGGTACGGAATGACTATGCTGCTGATGATTGTTGTGGGAACACACCATATTCCTCCTCAATAACGTTGCTCACCGGCACGTCGATACCGCCCGCAGCAGCGCGCGGGCGGTATCGCAACGGTCAGCCGTTTTTCATCGCTTCCAGCTCTTCCCAACGGGCGAAGGCCTGCTCGAGCGCCTGCTCGGCGTTAGCCAGCGCCGTCAGCACTTCTTGCGTTTCGCTGTGCGGCCGCGTGAAGAAGTCGGCATCGCTCATCTGCGCCTGCAGCGCTTCGATTTCCGCCTCCAGCTGTTCGAGCCGCTGCGGCAACTGTTCCAGTTCGCGCAGCAGGTTGTAACTCAGCTTGGCCGCCGCTTTCTTCGGCTGTTCGGCCTTTTTCTCCGCCGCCGGTTTGCTCGCGCTCGGCGCCGCCTGACGAATCGGTTTCGCCGTGGCGCGCTGATGATGCGCATCGTAATAGCCGCCGACGAAGGCGTTGATCACGCCGTTGCCTTCAAAGATCCAGCACTCGGTCACCGAGTTGTCGACGAACTGGCGATCGTGGCTGACCAGCAGCACGGTGCCCTGATAGCCGTCGATCAGCTCTTCCAGCAGCTCCAGCGTTTCGACGTCGAGATCGTTGGTTGGTTCATCGAGGATCAGCAGATTGCTCGGTTTCAGAAACAGCTTAGCCAACAGCAGGCGGTTACGCTCACCGCCCGAAAGTGCCTTCACCGGCGTCATCGCACGTTTCGGGTGGAACAGGAAGTCCTGCAGGTAGCCCAAGACGTGACGAGGACGGCCGTTGACCATCACTTCCTGCTTGCCCTCCGCCAGGTTGTCCATCACCGTGCGCTCCGGATCGAGATCCGCGCGGTGCTGGTCGAAGTAAGCCACTTCCAGCTTGGTGCCGCAGTGCACGCGGCCGCTGTCGGCTTTCAGCTGACCGAGCATCAGTTTCAGCAGCGTAGTTTTGCCACAGCCGTTCGGCCCCACCAGCGCAATCTTGTCGCCGCGCTGTACCTGAGCGGAGAAACCGCGCACCAGCACTTTTTCGCCGACCTGATAGTTGACGTCTTCCAGCTCGAATACGATTTTGCCGGAGCGGGTCGCCTCTTCCACCTGCATCTTGGCGGTGCCCATCACTTCACGGCGCTCTGAACGCTCGACGCGCAGCGCCTTCAGCGCACGCACGCGCCCCTCGTTACGGGTACGGCGCGCTTTGATGCCCTGACGGATCCAGACCTCTTCCTGCGCCAGCTTGCGATCGAACTCGGCGTTTTGCAGCTCTTCCACCCGCAGCGCTTCTTCTTTGCTCTGCAGATACAGATCGTAGTTGCCCGGCCAGGAAACCAGCTTGCCGCGATCCAGATCGACGATGCGCGTCGCCATGTTGCGGATAAACGAACGGTCGTGCGAGATGAAGACGATGCTGCCGTCAAACTCTTTCAGGAAGCCTTCCAGCCAGTCGATGGTTTCGATATCCAAGTGGTTGGTCGGTTCGTCGAGCAGCAGCACGCGCGGCGAGCTCACCAGCGCGCGGCCCAGTGCCGCTTTGCGCAGCCAGCCGCCGGACAGCGAGGAAAGCTCGGCGTCGCCGTTCAGCCCCAGCTGCAGCAGCACTTCGCTGATGCGGCTGTCAAGCTGCCAGAGCCCCTGGTGGTCGAGGATCTCCATGATTTGCGCCATGCGCGCCAGGTTTTTCTCGCTCGGATCGCTTTCCACCAGGTGGGAGATCGCGTGGTACGCCTTCAGGTGTTCCGCCTGCTCCGCGACGCCTTCGGCCACGAAGTCGAACACGCTGCCGCCGATATTGCGCGGCGGATCCTGTTGCAGGCGCGCCACGATCAGATCCTGTTCGTAGATCACCCGGCCGTCGTCCAGCGGGATCTCTTTGCCAAGGATCTTCAGCAGCGTGGACTTACCGGCGCCGTTGCGCCCGACCAGACACACGCGCTCGTTGTCTTCGATATGAATTTCGGTGTTGTCTAAAAGCGGCGCATCGCTGAAAGAGAGCCAGGCACCGGACATGCTGATTAACGACATAGTAATTATTTTCCTTCGCCGGCGTGAGTCACCAGCCAGCAGTTGTGGATCTGACGGTTACGGGCAAAGTCCTGCGACAGCGTCTTGGCGGTGATCTCTTTCGCCTCCAGGCCCAGCGCGCTCAGCCCTGCCATATCCATTTGGAAACCGCGCTTGTTGTTCGAGAACATGATGGTTCCGTTACGGCGCAGTAACCGTTTCAAATCTTTCATCAGCGCCAGATGATCGCGCTGCACGTCAAAAGTGTTCTCCATCCGCTTGGAGTTGGAGAACGTCGGCGGATCGATGAAGATCACGTCGAACTGTTCGTTGGCGTTGCTCAGCCACGACAGGCAGTCGGCCTGGATCAACCGATGCTGACGGCCGGTCAGGCCGTTGGCGCGCAGGTTCTTCTCCGCCCATTCCAGATAGGTACGCGACATGTCCACCGTGGTGGTGCTGCGCGCGCCGCCCAGCCCGGCGTGCACGCTGGCGGTGCCGGTATAGGCGAACAGGTTGAGGAAGTCCTTGCCGTTGCTCATCTCGCCCAGCATGCGGCGCGCGATGCGGTGATCGAGGAACAGGCCGGTATCGAGATAGTCGGTCAGGTTGACCCACAGCTTGGCGTTATACTCTTCCACCAGCAGGAATTCGCCTTTCTGCGCCAGTTTCTCGTACTGGTTCTTACCCTTCTGCCGCTCGCGGGTTTTCAGGATCAGCTGATTCGACGGCAATTCCAGCACCGCCAGCGTCGCGTTGATCACATCGAACAGGCGCTGACGCGCTTTTTGCGCATCGACGGTTTTCGGCGGCGCATACTCCTGCACCACCACCTTGCTGCCGTAGCGGTCCACCGCGACGTTGTATTCTGGCAGATCGGCATCGTACAGGCGGTAGCATTCAATGCCCTGCTGTTTCGCCCACTTGTCGAGCTTCTTCAAGTTCTTGCGCAGACGGTTGGCGAAATCTTCCGCCACCTGCACGCCGCCGGTAGTGGCGCCGGCCGGGTTCGCTGCCAGCTGATAGTTTTTCTGCACGCACTCCAGCGGGCCGTTTTTCGCCTTGAACTGGCGCTCGGCGCGCAGCTGCAGGCAGCTCAACAGCTCCGGCGAGGCGCTGAACAGCGAAAGCTGCCAGCCGCCGAAGGCGCTTTTCATCACGCGGCCCAGCATGTTGTGCAGCGCGATCAGCGCCGGTTCGCTTTCCAGACGCTCACCGTACGGCGGGTTGCTGATCACGGTGCCGTGCGGGCCTTCCGGCAGCGGATTGGTCAAGCGCGCCACGTCACCGACGTTGAAGGTGATTAGCTCGGCAACGCCGGCGCGGCGGGCGTTGCCGCGCGCCATTTCAATCACCCGGCGATCGATGTCGGAGCCGAAGAAGCGAGAGACGGTTTCCTGCAGGCCGCGGCGTGCGCGCACCTGCGCTTCGGTGGTGACTTCACGCCACAGTTCGGCGTTGTGGCCGTTCCAGGCGCTGAAGCCCCAGTGTTGGCGGTGCAGGCCCGGCGCGCGATCGGCAGCGATCATTGCCGCTTCGATCAAGAGCGTGCCGGAGCCGCACATCGGATCGAGCATCGGCGTGCCCGGCTGCCAGCCGGAACGCAGCACGATGGCGGCCGCCAGGTTTTCCTTCAGCGGCGCCTGGCCGGTGAGATCGCGGTAACCGCGCTGATGCAGGCCTTCACCGCTCAGATCGAGCGCCACGCTGGCCATATCGCGCTGCAGGAAGACGTTAACGCGAATATCCGGCTGCTGCTTGGCGACCGTCGGGCGTTGGTCAAGTTTGCGGGTGAAGCTGTCGACGATGGCGTCTTTCACCTTCAGCGCGCCATACTGGCTATTGCGGATCTCTTCGTTCACGCCGCTGAAATGCACGGCAAAGGTTTTATCCACGCCAAAAATGCTCGGCCAGTCGATCGCCTGCACCCCGAGGTACAGATCCAGATCGCTGTGCACGCGGAATTCGTTCAGCGGCAACAGAATGCGCGAAGCCAGGCGGCTCCACAGCAGGCTTTGGTACAGAAGACGATCGTCACCCTGAAAATGTACCCCACCCTGCACCACTTTGCAGTCGTGAGCGCCAAGCGCTTCCAGCTCGCTTTTTAACAGTTCTTCCAATCCACGCGCCGTGCTGGCAAACAGAGAGTTCATATCGTGCTTATCACCAAAAAGAAAATTGTTGCGCATTATAGCTAATCCGCACCGCTTGTCATAAAGTTGCTCCCTTCTATTTAATAATCGCACGGAGATAAGGGTGATCACGCTTTCCAGACTCTACGTCCATCCGGTTAAATCACTGCGCGGTCTGCAGCTTTCTTACGCCCAGGTCGGCAGCAGCGGTCTGGCCTTCGACCGCAACTTTATGATCACCGAGCCGGATGGCACCTTTATTACCGCGCGCCAATACCCGCAGATGGTGCTGTTCACGCCGGCGCTGCTGCCGGACGGGCTATTCCTGACCGCGCCGGACGGCGAAAACGCCGCCATTCGCTTCAGCGACTTCGCCGCCGCGCCGCAGCCGACCGAGGTATGGGGCAACCATTTCACCGCGCTGAGCGCGCCGGATGAGATCAACCGCTGGCTGAGCGGCTATTTCCAGCGTGACGTGCAGCTGCGCTGGCTGGGGCCGGAGTTGACCCGCCGAGTGAAAAAGCACCCCGAAATCCCGCTGACGTTTGCCGACGGCTATCCTTATCTGCTGATTAACCAGGCTTCGTTCAACGATCTGCAGCAGCGTTGCCCCGGCAGCATCAAGCTGGAGCAGTTCCGCCCCAATCTGGTGGTGAGCGGCGCAACCGCCTGGGCCGAGGACGGCTGGCAGGTGATCCGCGTCGGCGACGTCATGTTCGATCTGGTGAAACCTTGCAGCCGCTGCGTGCTCACCACCGTCAGCACCGAGCGCGGCCGCAAGCACCCGAGCGGCGAACCGCTGAGCACGCTGCAAAAATTCCGTTCCGCCGACAACGGCGACATCGATTTTGGCCAGAATATGATCGCGCGTAACAGCGGCATCATTCGCGTGGGCGATACGGTGGAAGTTCTGTCGACCAAGCCGCCGCGCCCTTATGGCGCCGGGAAAGTGGTGGAGAGCGTGCAAGCGCCGCAAGACAGCGAGCACAGCGTCACTATCGAATACGAAGGAAAGGTGTTTACCGGCAATAACCAGCAGATCTTGCTCGAGCAGTTGGAACAGCAAGGCATCCGCATACCTTACTCCTGCCGTGCCGGGATTTGCGGCAGCTGCCGCATTACGTTGCTGAGCGGTGAAGTCGCGCCCCTGAAGAAAAGCGCGCTGGGCGACAACGGCACCATCCTGTGCTGCAGCTGCATCCCGAAAAGTGATTTGACCCTGGCGTAATCCGCCTTATACCGCCCTGTCGTAAGCCGGGGCGGCGCTTTCATCCTGCGCGCAGGGTTTCAACCGATCGTGCATCACCTTGATGGCATCGCCCAATACCATGGTGCGGCCAGCGACCGTCAGCTGATTTTGCGCCAGCAGGCACAGGCTGGCGTTATCCCCGGCCTCTACCACCAGCAGGCGCGCTTCCGCGCCGCTTTCCATCACTTTCACCGCCGCCAGCTCGCCATTTTTCGGCTGCAACGGGTAATGCTGCTGCGAGAAATGCCAGCTCTTCGGCATCAGTGGTTTCAGGAAGCGGTAGGCGACCAGCGCATTCAACACCAGCTCGGCGCGCTGCTCATGGCTGAGTTTGACCTGTTTGCACTGTTCTTCATAGGTGAAATAAAGGGCGGCGTCGTCCACGCAAAAAGCGCATTCATCGAAGGCGTCCGGCGTTAACATTTTGGCCGGGAAACGTGAACGAAAGATCATACCATTAGCTAAATCCAGCATTAGCCGATCGTGTTCGGCATCAAAATACCAACGCCAATTATCGTCAGGTTTTATCTTCATTTCGTATCCTTCTCGCTGCCTATGCCAACGCCGCACTCACCCTAAAAGGCGATTTTATCACCGATAAAATAGCTTAAACATCGGATAATTCCGCGAACGATATTTATGCTAATGAACAAAATATAGACGAGCCGGGGGCAGAAATAAACCCCCGGAATAAAATGAGAGGAAAAATATTAGATATGGGTAACGATATCTTTAATCAAACGCGGGCCGTGATAGATAAATCCGGAATAAATTTGCAGCAGGCTCGCGCCGGCCTCCATTTTTTCGCGCGCCGCCGTCAGTGAATCGATGCCGCCCACGCCGATAATCGGCAGGCGCCCTTGCAGTTCGGTGGAAAGACGACGGATCACTTCGGTGCTGCGTGATTGCAACGGACGCCCACTTAACCCGCCCGCTTGTTCGCAGTAATTCAGCCCCTGGATCAATTTTCGATCCAACGTGGTATTGGTGGCGATCACGCCATCGATATTATGCCGCACCAGGCTATCGGCAATTTGGATCAATTCTTCTTCTGAAAGATCCGGCGCGATCTTTACCGCCACCGGCACATATTTGTGATGGCGCGCATGTAATTCCTGCTGCTTATTTTTAATCGCCGCCAAAAGATCGTCCAGCGCTTCGCCATACTGTAAGGATCGTAACCCCGGCGTATTCGGTGACGAGATGTTAATCGCGATATAACCGGCATACGGATAAACTTTATCCATGCAGATCAAATAATCGTCCTTGCCCTGTTCGACCGGGGTGTCTTTATTCTTGCCGATATTGATCCCAAGAATGCCGCCGAAATGGGATTTCTTAACGTTTTCAACCAGATTGTCCACGCCATGGTTATTGAACCCCATGCGGTTGATCAGGCCTTCCGCCTCAACCACGCGGAACAAGCGCGGCTTGTCGTTGCCCGGTTGCGGGCGCGGCGTCACGGTGCCGACTTCCACATGGCCGAAGCCCATCGCGCCGAACGCATCGATGCACTCGCCGTTTTTATCCAGACCGGCGGCCAATCCCAGCGGGTTTTTAAACGACAGCCCCATGCAGCTGACCGGTTTGGTCGGCACGGACTGGCGAACAAGAAACGCTAATGGGGTGCCGGTAATACGGCTGAGCTGACGAAAGGTCACTTCGTGCGCACGTTCCGGATCGAGCTGGAACAACGCTTTCCTGATGAGGGGGTAGTACATGGACTCTCCTGATTTCCCGGTTGCAAACCGGGGGCGTATTATCCGGTATCCCCCGCCCAATTGGAATTGATTAAAGGCAAAAAAAGCGGTTTTTACGCAACCGTTTTCCCGCTTCGCCGCCAAATCGGCGCCAATCCGCTTTTGCGCATATCGAAATCAAAAAATGAGATTTAAAAAACGCGCCCGATTACTGGTAGGTTTAAAACACTTCTCGTTGATTTTCTAATTAAACCTAACTTTTAGTTATAAGGAGTGGCAATGCGCGTTATATCACTGGCCGGCAGCCCACGCATCCCATCACGTTCCGCCGCACTGCTCGCGCTGAGCCAGAACTGGCTGCGGCAGCAAGGGGTGGAAGTGACGGCTTATACCCTGCACGACTTCGATGCCGAAGACCTGCTGTATGCCAACTTCAACAGCCCGGCGATCAAGGCGTTTGCCGACCAGCTGGCGCAGGCCGACGGTCTGCTGATTTCCACGCCGGTTTATAAAGCGTCGTTTTCCGGTGCGCTGAAGACCTTGCTGGATCTGCTGCCGGAACGCGCTCTGGATCATAAGGTAGTGCTGCCGCTGGCAACCGGCGGTTCGATCGGCCACATGCTGGCGGTGGACTATGCGCTCAAACCGGTGCTGGCAGCGCTGAAAGCGCAGGAAGTGCTGCACGGCGTATTCGCCGACGACAGCCAGGTCCAACTGACCGGTGAAGGCGCCACGCTCACCGACGCCGTCGCTACCCGGCTGGAAGAGGCGTTGGCCAGTTTCTATCTGGCGCTTGGCCGCCGCAAACCGCCTGCGCTGCGCGTCGCCTCGCCGCTGGCGGCGCGTCAGACCGCCTGAAAGGCCTGGAAAAGGAGAGCCTGAATGAAAGAACGCATCGCTTTACGGCGCTGGCTGAGCGCCGCTACCCTCACCGGCCTGCTGTCGCTGGCCTGGGCCAATGCCGCCGCTGCGCAGGATCCGGCGCAGTTCCGCATCGGCTACCAAAAAGGGTCGGTCAGCCTGGTGCTGGCGAAGAGCCACCGGCTGCTGGAGGAACGTTTCCCCGCCACCCGCATCAGCTGGATCGAGTTTCCCGCCGGCCCGCAGATGCTGGAAGCCCTGAACGTCGGCAGCATCGATCTGGGCAGCACCGGCGATATTCCGCCGATCTTCGCGCAGGCCGCCGGCGCTGACCTGCTGTATGTCGGCGTTGAGCCACCTAAACCCAAAGCGGAAGTGATCCTGGTGCCGGAAAACAGCCCGATCAAAACCGTCGCCGATCTGAAAGGCCATAAGGTCGCCTTCCAGAAAGGATCCAGCTCGCACAACCTGCTGCTGCGATCGCTGCAAAAGGCCGGCCTGAAATTTACCGACATCCAGCCCGCTTACCTGACGCCCGCCGATGCGCGGGCCGCCTTCCAACAGGGCAATGTCGATGCCTGGGCCATCTGGGATCCTTACTATTCCGCCGCGCTGCTGCAGGGCGGCGTGCGAGTGCTCGGCGACGGCACCGATCTGAACCAGACCGGTTCCTTCTATCTGGCGGCGCGCCCCTATGTCGAAGCCAACGGCGCCTTTATCAGCCAGGTCTTGACGGTGCTGACCCAGGCCGATGCGCTCACCCGCAGCGACCGGGCGCAAAGCGTGACCCTGCTGGCTAACGCCATGGGGCTGCCGGAACCGGTGATCGCCAGCTATCTGGATCACCGCCCGCCGACCGCCATCACACCGCTCGATGCGCGGACGATCGCCGCGCAGCAGCAAACCGCCGACCTGTTTTACGCCAACCGGCTGGTGCCGGTGAAGGTTGACATCTCGCAACGCATTTGGCGCCCAAGCGCACAATAACTCATGGGAGAAGATTAACGATGAGCCTGAACGTTTTCTGGTTTTTACCCACCCACGGCGACGGCCACTATCTTGGCAGCGCACAGGGCGCGCGCAGCGTCGATCACGGTTATTTGCAGCAGATCGCCCAGGCGGCGGATCGGCTGGGATTCGGTGGGGTACTGATCCCCACCGGCCGCTCGTGCGAAGACTCCTGGCTGGTGGCCGCCTCGCTGATCCCGGTCACCCAGCGGCTGAAGTTTTTGGTCGCGCTGCGGCCGGGCATCATCTCCCCTACGCTGGCGGCGCGCCAGGCGGCGACGCTGGATCGCCTGTCCAATGGGCGTGCGCTGTTCAATCTGGTCACCGGCGGCGATCCGGAAGAGCTGGCGGCCGAGGGGCTGCACCTGAGCCATGAAGAGCGCTACGAAGCCTCAACCGAGTTCACCCATATCTGGCGCCGGGTGCTGGAAGGCGAAACCGTCGATTTCGACGGCAAGCATATTCAGGTGAAAGGCGCCAAACTGCTGTTCCCGCCGGTGCAGCAGCCGCGCCCGCCGCTCTATTTCGGCGGATCCTCCGCCGCCGCGCAGGATCTGGCCGCCGAACAGGTAGAACTGTATCTCACCTGGGGAGAGCCGCCGGCGCAGGTTAAAGAGAAGATCGAAGAGGTGCGCGCCAAAGCAGCGGCGAAAGGCCGCCAGGTACGCTTCGGTATCCGCCTGCATGTCATCGTGCGTGAAACCACCGAAGAGGCCTGGCGCGCCGCCGACCGGCTGATCGCGCACCTCGATGAGGAAACCATCGCTAACGCGCAGCAGGCCTTTGCGCGTTTCGACTCCGTCGGCCAACGGCGCATGGCGGCGCTACACGGCGGCAAAAAGGATAACCTGGAGATCAGCCCGAACCTGTGGGCCGGCATCGGCCTGGTGCGCGGCGGCGCCGGCACCGCGCTGGTGGGCGACGGCCCGACGGTCGCGGCGCGCATGCAGGAATATGCCGATCTGGGCATCGACACCTTTATTCTCTCCGGCTATCCGCATCTGGAAGAGGCCTACCGCGTCGGCGAACTGCTGTTCCCGCACCTCGATCTGGCGCAGGAGGAAACGCCCGCGCGCCTTCAGCCGGTGCGCCCGCAGGGCGAAGTGGTGGCCAACATCTATGTTCCGCAAAAAGTGTCGCAGAGCTGAGGAGTGCCCCGATGGCAAAGAACGCGCAACGCATCCTATATCGGCTGGCCCCCTGGGCGCTGCCGCTGGCGCTGGTGATCCTCTGGCAGATCGCTGTCGAAACCGGCTGGCTGTCCAACCGCATTTTACCGGCGCCGAGCGCAGTGCTGGCCGCCTTCTGGAGCCTGAGCCAAAGCGGCGAACTGTGGCAGCATCTGAGCATCAGCAGCCAGCGCGCGTTGATCGGCTTTGCCATCGGCGGCAGCATCGGGCTTACCCTCGGCTTTATTACCGGGCTGTCGCGCTGGGGCGAACGCCTGCTGGACAGCTCGGTGCAAATGATCCGCAACGTGCCGCACCTGGCGCTGATCCCGTTGGTGATCCTGTGGTTCGGCATCGATGAATCCGCCAAGATCTTTCTGGTGGCGCTCGGTACGCTGTTCCCGATTTATCTCAATACCTACCACGGCATCAAAAACATCGATCGCGGCCTGTTGGAGATGGCCCGCAGCTACGGCCTGAGCGGTTTCCGCCTGTTTACACAGGTGGTGCTGCCGGGCGCGCTGCCGTCGATTATGGTCGGCGTGCGTTTCGCTCTTGGCTTCATGTGGCTGACGCTGATCGTCGCCGAAACCATCTCGGCCAATTCGGGCATCGGCTATCTGGCGATGAACGCGCGTGAATTTCTGCAAACCGATGTGGTAGTGGTGGCCATCGTGCTGTACGCCCTGCTCGGCAAGCTGGCGGACGTGGGCGCGCAGCTGCTGGAGCGCGTCTGGTTGCGCTGGCATCCGGCCTATCAACTGAAACAGGGAGAAGCACTATGACCCTTCCCGCTCGCCTTGCGCAAGGCACGCCGGTGACGCTGGAGTCCATCGGCAAAGGTTACGGCAACCGCACGGTGCTGGACAATATTCAGCTGCACATCTCCGCCGGGCAGTTCGTGGCGGTGGTCGGTCGCAGCGGCTGCGGCAAAAGCACCCTGCTGCGCCTGCTGGCCGGCCTGGAACAGGCCAGCAGCGGCGTGCTGCTCAGCGGCAACGCGCCGCTTGCCGCCGTTAAAGAGGATACCCGGCTGATGTTTCAGGATGCGCGCCTGCTGCCGTGGAAAACGGTGATCGACAACGTGGGGCTGGGGCTGCGCGGCCAGTGGCGCGATGCGGCGCTGCAGGCGCTGGACGCGGTCGGCTTGGCGGATCGCGCCCGCGACTGGCCGGCGGCGCTGTCCGGCGGGCAAAAGCAACGGGTCGCCCTGGCGCGCGCGCTGATCCACCGCCCTCGCCTGCTGCTGTTGGACGAACCGCTCGGGGCGCTGGATGCCCTGACGCGCATCGAGATGCAGGGGCTGATAGAAACGCTGTGGCAACAGCACGGTTTTACCGTGCTGTTGGTCACGCATGACGTCAGTGAAGCCATCGCGCTGGCGGATCGGGTGATCCTGATCGAAGAGGGGCGCATCGGGCTGGATCTCTCCCTCGATCTGCCGCGGCCGCGCCGCAAAGGCTCGGCCCGGCTGGCGGAACTGGAAGCCGAAGTGCTGGAACGGGTATTATCGCCGCCGGCTACCGGGGCCAGCCCGCGCCAGGCGGCGAATTGAACGGATAAAAAAGGGACGGCAAAAGCCGTCCCTTGATCTATTCAGCGTGAAAAATCAGGCGTCGAGCGCCTTGCTGATCTTCTCGTACAGATCGCCGGACAGGTTTTCCAACCCTTTCAACTGTTCCAGCGCCTTGCGCATCAGCGCCTGGCGGCCCGCGTCGTAACGCTTCAGGCGAATCAGCGGTTCAATCAGGCGCGCGGCGATCTGTGGGTTACGCTGGTTGAGATCGCTGAGGATCTCCGCCAGGAACTGATAGCCGCTGCCGTCCGCCGCATGGAACGCCGCCGGGTTACCGGAAGCGAAGCCGCCGATCAACGAGCGGGTGCGGTTCGGGTTGCTCAGGCTGAACGAGCGGTGTTGCAACAGCGCACGCACCTTGCTCAGCACGTCTGCCGCCGGGCTGCTGCCCTGCAGCACGAACCATTTGTCCATCACCAGGCCATCCTGATGCCAGCGCTCGTCGAACGCCGCCAGCAGCGCATCGCGGCACGGCAGCTGGGCCGCGACCGCGGCGGACAGCGCCGCCAACGAATCGGTCATGTTATCCGCCTGGCGATACTGTTCGCTCACCAGCTGATCCGCCAGCGCCACATCTTCGCCGAACGCCAGGTAGCCCAGGCAAACATTGCGCAAGGCGCGCTTGGCGATCTCGGCGTGCTCCACGCGGTAGCCGTCGGTCTTGTTGGCGTGATACACCGCCAGCCACTCATCGGCCAACTCACGCGCCAGGCAGCGTACTATCGCTTCGTGCACCGCAGCGATCGCTTCCGGATCGATGGTGGCGAACAGCTCGGCGATTTCGTTCTCCGACGGCAGCGTCAGGATCTGCGCCGCCAGCGCCGGATCCAGTTTTTCGTCCAGCAGCACCGCGCGGAACGCATCGGCCACGTGCAGCGGCAGCGACAACGGCTGCTTCTGCTGGTGCCGCGCCACGTTCAGCTTGATATAGGTCGCCAGCAGGCTCTGCGCCGCATCCCAGCGCGCAAATTCATTGCGCGCGTGCTGCATCAGGAAGGTCAACTGCTGGTCGCTGTACGGATAGTCCAGCTTCACCGGCGCGGAGAATTCGCGAAGCAGCGACGGCACCGGCTTGTGCGCCACGCCGTCGAACACGAAGGTCTGCTCCGCTTCGGTGACGTTCAGCACGTTGTTGACCGGCAGACCGCCCTTTTGCAGTGGAATGACGTTGCCTTCGCTGTCGTACAGTTCGATATCCAGCGGGATATGCAGCGGCAACTTCTCCGGCTGATCGGCGGTTGGCGCGGTTTTCTGGTTGACATGCAGGCGATACTGCTGAGTTTCCGCGTCGTATTCGTCGCGTACCGTCAACAGCGGCGTGCCGGACTGGCTATACCAACGGCGGAAGCGCGAGAGATCGACGTTGGACGCATCCTCCATCGCCTGCACGAAATCGTCGCAGGTGGCGGCGCTGCCGTCGTGGCGTTCGAAATAGAGCTGCATCCCTTTCTGGAAGTTCTCTTCCCCCAGCAAGGTGTGCATCATGCGGATCACTTCGGAACCCTTTTCATACACCGTCAGGGTGTAGAAGTTGTTCATCTCGATCACTTTGTCCGGGCGGATGGCGTGCGCCATCGGGCTGGCGTCTTCGGCGAACTGCGCGCCGCGCATCACGCGCACGTTATCGATGCGGTTGACCGAGCGCGATCCCAGATCGGAACTGAACTCCTGATCGCGGAACACCGTCAGCCCCTCTTTCAGGCTGAGCTGGAACCAGTCGCGGCAGGTCACGCGGTTACCGGTCCAGTTGTGGAAGTATTCGTGGCCGATCACCGCTTCGATGTTCAGGTAGTCCTTGTCGGTGGCGGTTTCCGCCTTCGCCAGCACATATTTGGAGTTAAAGATATTTAACCCTTTGTTCTCCATCGCGCCCATATTGAAGAAATCGACCGCCACAATCATATAAATGTCGAGATCGTATTCCAGGCCGAAGCGGGTCTCGTCCCACTTCATCGAGTTCTTCAGCGACGTCATCGCCCAGTCGGCGCGATCCAGGTTGCCGCGATCGACGAACAGCTCCAGCGCGACCTTACGGCCGGAGCGGGTGGTGAAGCTGTCGCGCAGCACGTCGAAGTCCCCCGCTACCAGCGCGAACAGGTAGCAAGGTTTCGGGAATGGATCCTGCCATTGCACCCAGTGGCGGCCATCGGCCAATTCGCCCTGGCCGATGCGGTTGCCGTTCGACAGCAGGAACGGATAGCGCGCCTTGTCGGCCACGATGCGGGTAGTAAAGCGTGCCAGCACATCCGGGCGGTCCTGATAATAGGTAATGTGGTGGAAGCCTTCGGCTTCGCATTGCGTGCACAGCGCATCGCCGGACAGGTACAGCCCTTCCAGGGCGGTGTTTTTCGCCGGGTGAATGTCGTTGACGATGGTAAGAGTGAATTGTGCCGGCAACTCTTCGATGATCAGCTGGTTATCCTGCTGACGATAGGCGCTCCACGGTTGACCGTCGACCTGAATGCTCACCAGCGTCAGATCTTCGCCATCCAGCACCAGCGGGGCGCCGGCCGTGCCCTGACGTTTGATTTTACTGACGGCGGTCACGCGCGTGGTTTCCGCGTCCAGACTGAAGTCCAAATCGATATCGGTCGTGGTGTAATCAGGCGCGCGATAATCGTGGCGATATTTTGCCTGTGGCTGTTGTGTCATAAAAACCCTTAAACGTCTCAGTGAGTTATAGGTGCAGGCCGCTCT
Source organism: Serratia sp. CY84636 (assembly GCF_052166245.1). Classification (NCBI taxonomy): domain Bacteria; kingdom Pseudomonadati; phylum Pseudomonadota; class Gammaproteobacteria; order Enterobacterales; family Yersiniaceae; genus Serratia; species Serratia sp. CY84636. The sequence continues at coordinate 69,515 of NZ_JBJNOX010000002.1, read as the reverse complement.
TCTCCTCCGCGCCGCAGCTGGTGTGTTCCCCTGCGGCGCACGGCGGACCTGATTGTGAATAAACTGTATCACAGCTGGCCGAAAAGCCCAGAGCCGCCGGGCGACCACGAGAGAGAAATCAGAGGCAAATCATAAATCGCCCGCCAGACGACAGCGCGGGTGACCAATGGCTAAATAGAAATCAGCATTTAATGCTAAAAAACTGCCGTCCGGGCTCGCCGGCATAGTTGAGGCGGCACAGGCGGCATAGTGATATAATTGCCGAATCAGGCCCAGGGATGACTCGCACTATGAAAATCAAATACGCAATCTATTTTTTTACCCTGTGCCTGATGACCTCCTTCTCGCTTTTCATCGTCGAGGAGCTGCTCGAAGCCCATACCGACTACCGCGATAACCAGCTCAACCTGTATAAGATCGATCGCGCCAAAGAAATCTCCGAGGCCTTCCAGGCTTCGCTGCAGGCTCACCGCCTCAAACGATTGAGCCTGATCGATCCGCAAATCACCCGCGCGCAATGTTTGGCCGCCGATCGGGTGGCGCGTGAGAAAATTACCCGGATCCGCGAGCATCTGAACGATCCGGTCGCCAGGCAGCTCGGGGTGCGGCAAAAAATCGCCGCGCTGTCGATGATCGGCCTGATGGAACAGCTGTTGGATAACGACAACCTGCAGCTTTCGCAGGTCAACAACGCCAATGCCAATCTGTTCAACATCAACAGCGCCTATTACATCTCGCAAACCAGCAAGAGCTATTACCGCTACACCTACGATACCCGGATGGTGGATACCGATTCCTTTATGTTTCTCGAGGCCATTCGCCTCAACAACCGGCTGAATATGTCACTGACGGAGTTAAGCGATCAGATTATCGACGTCAACGTCAACCCGCTCGATCGCAAAGACGCCTACCTGAAGTCCATTCAGTTGACCGGCGTGCTGAACGCGCTGAGCACCCGATTGATCTTCATGAAGATCAACTACGACGACGTGCAAACCACCGAGCTCGTCAATCAGTTGCTCACCCTGGTGTCGGCCGAACGACTCAAGCAGATCACCGATGGGTTATACACCGCCATCAATACTCAAAAACCCTATCCCGCAGCGCTTATTTCGCGCTATGTCGACGAGCTGAGCGGGCTTTCGCAGGCGCTGTATCAACGCAGCTTCGAGCTGGAAACCGTCGCTTCGCGTCACAAAATTTACGATAGCCAGACCACCATTTACGGCATGATCGCGCTCGCCGGCCTGGTGGTGTTGCTGTTCATTTTGCCGGCGCTGGTGTTCTGCACCAACATCAACCGTTGGCTGACCAAGACCCACAACAATATCGTTCGGTTGTCGCGCGGCGAGATGAATATCGATCGCAATGATGCCTTCTACAGCCAGGAACTGATCGCCATCAGCGACGCCATTCAGCAGCTCAGGCAATACCAGCTGGACAAGGTCTCGCTGGAAAGTGAGAAGCAACTGTTGATTAAAGAGCTCGAGGCCTCTTCCTTCCTCGATCCGCTCACCAATATTTATAACCGCCGTAAATTCTTCCTTGAATGTCAGCTGCTGGGTGACAGCAGCTATCCACAGGCCTTTTGCCTGATCGATATCGACAACTTCAAACAGCTCAACGACAGCTATGGCCACGACGTAGGTGACCAGGCGCTGGTGGCATTCGGCCACCTGCTGCAACGCGCGTTCCGCGCCAGCGACATTTTCTGCCGCTACGGCGGCGAAGAGTTCGCGGTGCTGCTGGGCAACTGTTCGTTGGACAACGCGCGGGACATCATGGAGCAATTGCGCACCCGTACTCATCGCCTGACGCTAAATCTGACCGACGGACGGCAAGTGCGTTTCACCACCAGCTGCGGCATTGCGCCGGTCAACGCGTTCACCGCGCTGCAGGCGGCGATCAAACAGGCGGACGAAGCGCTCTATTTTTGCAAAAAGAACGGCAAGGATCGGGTCAGCGTACACACTCAGATCGGGTTTATCTGATTCGCTGTTTAAAATAATTAACATTATAATTTTTATGACTAATTAGGCTAAGTCATTCACCTTACAGGCATATCTGGCTTTTTTTCTTCCCCGCCGCCGCCAGGCCGCCATAAAGGCACGTTTAATCCTCGACCCGCTTTGGTGATTTATGGTGTGATGCACCTTCAATAACAGGATAATCCGGGTATACTCCACCCCCACTTTTATGATTATCCGGATTTGGACACGCGCCTGACGAGGATGCTGTAACGCGCTATGACTCAATACGCTTCCCCGATTTTGACATCACTGCTTGATACCGATGCTTATAAGCTTCATATGCAGCAAGCAGTGTTCCATCGCTATCCCGCGATCAGCGTGGCGGCGGAATTCCGCTGCCGCGGAGACGAACTGCTGGGCGAATATGCCGACGAGATCCGCGCGCAGGTGGCGCTGATGAGCCGGCTGGCGCTGACCGACGCCGAGTTCGCTTATCTCTCGGGCCTGCCCTTCTTCCGTCAGGATTATCTGAACTGGCTGCGGACGTTCCGCTACGATCCGCAGCAGGTGATCGTCGAGAACCGCGACGGCAAGCTGCACATCCGCATCGCCGGGCCGTGGCGCGAAGTGATCATGTGGGAAGTGCCGCTGCTGGCGGTGATCAGCGAAGTAGTACATCGCCGCCGCTCTGCGCAGGTGACGCCGGAACAGGCGGTGGCACATCTGCAGACCAAGCTGGCACAGTTCAAGACGCTGGCGGGCGATCTGGACCTTTCGCGCTTCAAGCTGATGGACTTCGGCACCCGTCGCCGTTTCTCTCAGGGCGTTCAGCAGGCCATCGTCAGCACCTTGCAGGCCGAATTCCCGTACCTGTCGGGCACCAGCAATTACGATCTGGCTCACCAGCTCGGCCTGGCGCCAGTCGGCACGCAGGCGCATGAATGGTTCCAGGCGCACCAGCAGATAAGCCCGGTGCTGGCCAACAGCCAGCGCGCCGCATTGCAAGCCTGGCTGGATGAATACCCGGACCAGCTTGGCATCGCGCTTACCGACTGCATCACCATGGATGCCTTCCTGCGCGACTTCGGCCCTCAGTTCGCCGAGCGTTATCAGGGGCTGCGCCACGATTCGGGCGATCCCGTCGAGTGGGGTGAAAAGGCCATTGCCCACTACGAGAAACTGGGCATCGACCCGATGAGCAAAACGCTGGTGTTCTCGGACAACCTGGATCTGGACAAAGCGCTGGCGCTCTACCGCCACTTCTATCAACGCATCAACCTCGGATTCGGCATCGGCACGCGCCTGACCTGCGATATTCCCGGCGTCAAGCCGCTGAATATCGTGATCAAACTGGTCGAGTGCAAAGGCAAACCGGTGGCCAAGCTCTCCGACAGCCCCGGCAAAACCATTTGTCAGGATCAGGCGTTCGTCAGGGCCCTGCGCAAAGCCTTCGATCTGCCGCTGGTGAAGAAAGCCAGCTGATCCTTCTTTATATAGAGAGAAAGCCGGCCCGGTTCACGCGCCGGCTTTTTTGTTTTTATCCCGAACGCCCTCTTTTCGGCCAGCCGCGATAAATGTTGCGCCAATCCGATGATTTCTGCTTGTGCTCTGCACCGCGGCAAGTAACATAGCCATTACCCCCATATTCTTGGGTTGTAAGCTATTTCTAAACCAAATTATTAAAGAGAGAAATCTATGAGCGTAGTGCCTGTAGTCGACGTACTGCAAGGTCGTGCTGCGGTTGACAGTGAAGTCACCGTACGCGGCTGGGTACGTACCCGGAGAGATTCAAAAGCTGGTATCTCCTTCCTGGCCGTCTATGACGGTTCCTGCTTTGATCCGTTACAGGCCGTCGTTAATAATTCTCTGCCGAATTATCAGGATGAAGTACTGCACCTGACCACCGGTTGCTCGGTTGAAGTGACCGGTAAGGTCGTTGCCTCACCGGGCGAAGGCCAGAGCTTCGAACTGCAGGCCACCGCGATCAAAGTGGTCGGCTGGGTCGACGATCCGGACACTTACCCAATGGCGGCCAAACGCCACAGCATCGAATACCTGCGCGAAGTGGCCCACCTGCGCCCGCGCACCAACCTGATTGGCGCCGTGGCGCGCGTGCGTCATACCCTGGCGCAGGCAATCCACCGCTTCTTCCATGAAAACGGCTATTTCTGGGTATCTACCCCGCTGATCACCGCCTCCGATACCGAAGGCGCCGGCGAGATGTTCCGCGTGTCCACGCTGGATCTGGAAAACCTGCCGCGCACCGACAAGGGCACCGTCGACTTCAGCGAAGACTTCTTCGGTAAAGAAGCCTTCCTTACCGTTTCCGGCCAGCTGAACGGCGAAACCTACGCCTGTGCGCTGTCCAAGGTTTACACCTTCGGCCCCACCTTCCGCGCCGAAAACTCCAACACCAGCCGCCACCTGGCGGAATTCTGGATGATCGAGCCGGAAGTGGCCTTCGCGACGCTGGACGACGTTGCCGGCCTGGCCGAAAGCATGTTGAAGTATGTGTTCCAGGCGGTGCTGGATGAACGTGCCGATGACCTGAAATTCTTCGCCGAGCGCGTGGATAAAGACGCAATCTCTCGTCTGGAGCGTTTCGTTTCTTCCGATTTCGCCCAGGTGGACTACACCGACGCCATCGAGATCCTTCTGGCCTCGGGCCAAACCTTCGAAAACCCGGTTTCCTGGGGCATCGATCTCTCTTCCGAGCATGAACGTTACCTGGCTGAGAAACACTTCCAGGCGCCGGTGGTGGTGAAAAACTACCCGAAAGACATCAAAGCGTTCTATATGCGCATGAACGAAGACGGCAAAACCGTCGCGGCCATGGACGTTCTGGCACCGGGTATCGGCGAAATCATCGGCGGCTCGCAGCGTGAAGAACGCCTCGACGTGCTCGACCAGCGTCTGGAAGAGATGGGGCTGAATAAAGAAGACTACTGGTGGTATCGCGATCTGCGCCGCTACGGCACCGTGCCGCACTCCGGTTTCGGCCTGGGCTTTGAACGTTTAATCGCCTATGTCACCGGCGTGCAAAACGTGCGCGATGTGATTCCATTCCCGCGCACGCCACGTAACGCAAGCTTCTAATTTATACGATCAAACGTTTTTTAAACGATTTCGTTACAAAACAAAGGCCAGCATCGCTGGCCTTTCGCATTTTTTAATATTGACGCACGTCACAAAGTTCCCTAAAAATTACATTTGGTTACACATACTTTCTCTTTGCAACCTGATTGGGACATTGGTATCATTTTCGTCCTAGATTAACCCGCCTGTGAATGGAACACTGCGTTCAGACACAGGACGACACCAATCTATCAACAATAGTTCCCAAAGAATTATTGGCGGCAGTGGCAAAGGTGTCCGAATAACACCAATGAGGGTAATAATGATGAAGCGCAACATTCTTGCAGTGGTTATCCCGGCTCTGTTGGCTGCTGGTGCAGCAAACGCAGCTGAAATCTACAACAAAGACGGCAACAAGCTGGATCTGTACGGCAAAGTTGACGGTCTGCACTACTTCTCCAAAGACAAAGGTAATGACGGCGATCAGACCTATGTTCGTTTTGGCTTCAAAGGTGAAACCCAAATTACTGACCAACTGACCGGTTACGGCCAGTGGGAATACAACGTTCAGTCCAACCACTCCGAGTCTCAGGGCACCGAAGGTACCAAAACCCGTCTGGGCTTCGCCGGTCTGAAATTCGCTGACTACGGCTCCTTCGACTACGGCCGTAACTACGGCGTACTGTACGACGTGGAAGGCTGGACCGATATGCTGCCAGAGTTCGGTGGCGATACCTACACCAACTCCGACAACTTCATGACCGGCCGTACCAACGGCGTTGCGACCTATCGTAACAACAACTTCTTCGGTCTGGTTGACGGCCTGAACTTCGCTCTGCAATACCAGGGCAAGAACCAGAACGACGGTCGTGACGTTAAGAAACAGAACGGCGACGGCTGGGGTATCGCCTCTACTTATGACATCGGCGAAGGCGTAAGCTTCGGCGCTGCATACGCTTCTTCCAACCGTACCGACGATCAGAAACTGCGTTCCAACGAGCGTGGCGACAAGGCTGACGCATGGACCGTGGGCGCGAAATACGACGCCAACAACGTTTACCTGGCGGCCATGTACGCAGAAACCCGTAACATGACTCCATTCGGCGGCGGTGACTTCACTAACACCTGTGCTGCTTCTGAAAAATGCGGCGGCTTCGCCAGCAAAACTCAGAACTTCGAAGTGACTGCTCAGTACCAGTTCGACTTCGGTCTGCGTCCAGAAGTGTCTTACCTGCAGTCTAAAGGTAAAAACCTGAACGTCCCAGGCGCGGGTTCTGACCAGGATCTGGTTAAATATGTTTCTGTTGGTACCACTTACTACTTCAACAAAAACATGTCCACCTACGTTGATTACAAAATCAACCTGCTGGATGACAACGCGTTCACCAAAGCAACCGGCACCGCTACTGACGATATCGTAGCTGTTGGTCTGGTGTACCAGTTCTAAGTTGTCTCGCTTAACGGCGGTTTACCGTCGGCTAAGTTAAAAAAACAGGGCCTCGGCCCTGTTTTTGTTTGTGTCAGCCGGTAACTTTTTATTCTGCCAATTTCTCCTTCCCCATCATTTTTTCTGCCTAATACTCCCCCTTCGCAAGATCGCGGTGTTTTTGTCGCAAACGGTTGGCAAAGCCGGTAACTGGCGTTACCCTGATGCTTCTGTCTGCTTAACTCCGAGATTTGGAAGCACCTGACATGTTTGAAAAAATCACCGCCGCACCCGCCGACCCGATCCTGGGCCTGACCGACATTTTCCGCGCCGACGCCCGCCCGAATAAAATCAATTTAGGGATTGGCGTTTATAAAGACGAAACCGGTAAAACCCCGGTGCTGACCAGCGTAAAAAAAGCTGAGCAGTATCTGCTGGAAAATGAGACCACCAAAAACTATCTCGGTATTGAGGGCATCCCGGCGTTCGCCAGCTGCACGCAAGCGCTGTTGTTCGGCAAAGAGAGCCCGATCGTCGCCGATCGTCGCGCGCGCACCGCACAGACGCCAGGCGGCACCGGCGGCCTGCGCGTGGCGGCAGACTTTATCGCTAACCAGACCAGCGCCAAACGCATCTGGATCAGCAACCCAAGCTGGCCGAACCACAAGAACGTCTTTAGCGCCGTGGGCCTGGAAGTGCTGGAATACGCCTACTACGACGCCGCCAACCACGCGTTGGATTTCGACGGCCTGCTGAACAGCCTGAAACAGGCGCAGGCCGGCGATGTGGTGCTGTTCCACGGCTGCTGCCATAACCCGACCGGTATCGATCCAACGGCGGAGCAGTGGGCGCAGCTGGCCGAACTTTCCGTCGCCAACGGCTGGCTGCCACTGTTCGACTTCGCTTATCAGGGCTTCGCCAATGGACTGGAAGAGGATGCGCAGGGCCTGCGTATTTTCGCCGCCAAACATAAAGAGCTGATCGTCGCCAGTTCCTACTCGAAAAACTTCGGTCTGTACAATGAGCGCGTCGGCGCTTGCACCATTGTGGCTGCCGATGCCGAAACCGCCGATCGCGCCTTCAGCCAGGTGAAAGCGGCGATTCGCGCCAACTATTCCAACCCGCCGTCACACGGTGCGGCCGTGGTCGCCACCATTCTGGGCAACGACGCGCTGCGCGCGATGTGGGAGCAGGAACTGACCGACATGCGCCAGCGTATTCACCGCATGCGTCAGCTGTTTGTGAACACCCTGCAGGAGAAAGGCGCGCAGCAGGACTTCAGCTTCATCATCCAGCAGAACGGCATGTTCTCGTTCAGCGGCCTGACCAAAGAACAGGTGCTGCGTCTGCGCGAAGAGTTCGGCGTCTACGCCGTGAACTCAGGCCGGGTGAACGTGGCTGGCATGACGCCGGACAACATGGCGCCGCTGTGTGAAGCCATCGTCGCCGTGCTCTAAAAGCATCGACGCAGGTCATAAAAAAAGGGGCGCTCTATGCGCCCCTTGATTTTTCCTGCCGGGAAATAATCGTTACCACACCGCCGGCTCTTCGCGCAGGAACGGGTTGGTCTGGCGCTCGTGGCCGAAGGTCGACATCGGGCCATGGCCGGGAATAAAGCGCATGTCGTCGCCCAACGGCAGCAGTTTGGTACGAATAGAGGCAATCAGCGCCTGATGGTCTCCGCGCGGGAAGTCGCTGCGCCCCACGCCGCCGTTAAACAGCACGTCGCCCACCAGCGCCAAACGCGCCTGCTCATTGATAAAGACGATGTGGCCCGGCGTATGCCCAGGACAGTGCAGCACCTTGAGCGTCATCTCGCCCACCTGCATCTCATCGCCTTCCAACAGCCAGCGGGTCGGCGTCAGCGGCGCGCACTCTTCCAGTCCAAACATCCGGCTCTGCGCCGGCAAACCGTCCAGCCAAAACGCGTCTTCTTTATCCGGGCCGTAGATCGGCACCTGATAATGGTCCGCCAGCTCCGCCGCCGCACCGACGTGATCCAAATGGCCGTGCGTCAGCAAAATCTGAGTGATCGTCACCCCCTGCCGCGCGACTTCCGCTTTGATTTTCTCGGCTTCACCGCCGGGATCGACCAACGCCGCCTGCTGCGTGTTTTCGCACCAAATCAGGCTGCAATTCTGGCTAAAGGCGGTAACGGGAATAAGATGGTATTTCATAAGGCTCCAACGACAATAACGCCGCATCCGCAAGGGGCGGCGTTATTCACTGATGGCACAGCGATTACCAGGTCCGAACCGGGCCGGTATCGATGTGTACGAAGTTGCTACGTGGGTAATATCCTACACCACCGGCGCGCATTTTTAACGCCGCTTTACGGATATTACTCAATTGGATGCCTTCGATATGGAAATCCATCGCTTGGCCTTTGGTGTGGTAGCTGTGCTTGGCCACGCCGCGGCTATGCGCACGCAGTTCGTTGTTGGTATCTACGGAACGGTATCCGGAGATCAGCTGCACCGGCTTGCTGGTGCCCAGCAGCCCCTGCAGGCGATAGAGGTGATCAAACAAGCGGGGATCGATCGATTTAACCTTGTTGGCGCGATAATCGCGGAACAGATGATTTAGCCGCACCAACTCTTCTTTATTGTAACCTTTGCCGTCAAAGAACTCGGCTTTAATAGATTCACCGGTATTCAGGTTATTCAACACTAAAATACGCGGTCGAGCGGTGGAAAGACTGGCAAACGCCTGCCCTGGAAGCAGCGCTATGCCCATAGCGGCGCCACCTAGCGCCAGCCATTTACGGCGGTGATGATCAATTTTGTCCATGACTCTGTTAAACCCGGCAAGAATGTCAAAATAAATGCACAAAGCAGCGCACTGTCCGAACCATAACCGCCTGCGTATGCTGAGTCAACCCGCGATACGCCTAGGTTTACAGGCCCCCGGCGACGAGGGCCTGCGGTATAGCCAAACATTCTGACCGTTATTTATTTATAATTACTGCATTTACTGCATTAATTTTTTGGCCTGAGCCAAAATTTGTGCGCCCGATCGCACCGTATTATCATAATTGTAAATATCTGTACGGAATTGCGGTTGGCCGTCATCCGAAACCCAGGCGGTCAGATAATACAGTTTTACGGGAATACGCTGGCGAATATTCACATAAGTGGTATTCCCCTCTTTCAGCGTGGAAGACACGCGGCTGTTGTTCCAGCCTGCGTCCTGCAGCAGCATATTCGCCAAATCGGAAGCCTTGTTCACCCGCACGCAGCCGGAGCTGAGCGCACGGATATCTTTCTGGAACAGGCTGTGGTTCGGGGTATCGTGCAGGTAGATGGCGTCCGAGCTCGGCATATTGAACTTGAAGCGCCCCAGCGAGTTGGTGGCACCCGGCGCCTGACGGACGCGATACGGGAAATTGCGCGCAGAAACCATGCTCCAGTCGATCATCGACGGGTTGATCACTTCCGCATCGTTGCTCCAACCCGACAGCACCGTATAGCCGTGTTTCTGGAAGTAATTACCGTCGCGCATCGCCTTCGGCACAATGTCCTCGCGCACCAGCGTGGTCGGCACATTCCACGGCGGGTTGACCACCACGTTGTTCAACGCGCTGCTCATCAGCGGCGTCTTACGGCTCGGCCGCCCGACGATAACGCGGGAAGACAGCACTTCATTGCCGTTCTGGTAGTAGGTCAGCGAGTAGTTGGGAATATTCACCATAATGCCGGTGCCGACATGCCCCGGTAAAATTCGCAGGCGTTGGATATTCAACGCCAGCAGCGCGGCGCGGGTTTTCGGTGACACGTTGAGCCACTCACGGGTGCGCACGCCGATCACGCCGTCCGCCGTCAACCCCTGCCATTTCTGGAAGCGCTTGACGCCCTCCACCAGCTCATTGGTATAAAGATTGTCACTCACCACGCTGCCAATCTGCGGCGGCGTCTGCTCCGCAGTCAACTCCGTTACCGGCGCCGCCGATGGGCTGACCGTCACGCGGCTTTTCTCTTCGTCTACCGTCAGCCCGCCGTCGTCGGGCTCATTGCTCTTCGCCGAAACCACCGCCGGTTCCGGCTCCGCTTCCGGCGCCGAGGCGGCCAGCATGCCGGTACGCGTCAGGATCTCACGCAGCGCCGGGATATCGTTGCTCATTTGGCCTGGGCGCAGGCTCGGGCCGCTGCCCACCTGTGGCCACGGACGATTGTCCGCCAGCATGTCGCGCAGCGCCTGATGCATCTTGGCGTATTGCGGATGCTGCGGCGCGAGCGAATTCACATAGCTCAGGGTACGCGCCTGGCGCACCGCCAGCTGCCATTGGTTGATCACCGCGGTGGGCGGCAAGCCAAGCTTGTAGGGAATATTGCTGTACAGCCAGTTGTTGCCGTTGGCACCGATGGCAGAGACGAACTGCAAATAGCCCAGCATCGCATCGGACAGCACCGCATCGCGGCCCGCTTCACTGAGCGCCGGATCGGTCAACATCTTCACCCATTGGGTAAACTGCGGCTGCACGCCGGACATCGCCAGTTCGGCCAGCTGCTGCTGAAACTGCTGAACGGCTTCGCGATCCTGCCACATCGGCTGCATGTGATTCGCCGCATACAGCGGTGCCAGCGTGGAAAGGTAGTGCAAATCCATGCCGCGCGGCAACGCGGCCAGCAGCTCAGAACGGCTCTGCGCAACGGACATGCCTGCTGATGCCACCGGCAACGCCGTAACGGTAGCCGATGCGGAAAACGACGACACAAGACTACAGGCGATAGCGCCACTCAGCGCCAAACGTCGTAGAGAGTTTCCCTTTTTAAGCAACATCCCTTGCCCCCTGTATGCTCACAAAAAAAACGTCAAAAACTGCATATAGTTTCAGTATACAAACAGAAAGGCCGTTTCGCCCTGCGGGCGTCGAATAACTGTTTATGTGATTAAACTAACCGCTTTTCAACGGATAAAAAAGCAGGACTATCATCCACGCGCACAAAAAAATAGCCACCCTGCGGCGGCTATTTTCGGATTTTTAGGGCGTTTTTCTGCGTTACGGCGTTTCAACCGGCGCAGTACCCAGCGCCGGCGGCTCGCCGGCGAAACCGCGCAGCCCCACCACGTGCACATGCTCGTGGTTCTGGAACACTTTACGCACCAGTTTATAGGTGGTGCCCTTCTCCGGACTGATGTTTTCCGGCGCCGCGATGATCAGCTGCATCTCCAGACGGTCGCACAGTTCGAACAGCGTAGCGATCGACTTGGCATCCAGACGCGCCGCTTCATCGAGGAACAGCAGGCGACACGGCGAGATGTCTTTACCGCGCAGGCGGCGGGATTCTTCTTCCCAGCTCTGCACCACCATCACCAGGATTGACATCCCGGTACCGATGGCTTCACCGGTAGACAACGCGCCGCTTTCCGCACGCAGCCAGCCGTCGGAGCCACGGTATACCTCCACTTCCATCTCCAGGTAGTTGCGGTAGTCCAGCAACTCCTCGCCGATGGTCTGTGGCGTGCGCTGCCCCATGTCGATCTGCGGATTCAGGCGCTGATACAGCTTGGCCAACGCTTCGGAGAAGGTCAGACGGTTGCTGTTGAACAGATCCTGATGCTGTTCCTGCTGCTCGGAGAGCACATCCAGCAGGGTGGCATGCGCTTCGCGCACATTGACGTTCAGGCGCACGCTCTTCACCTGGCCGAAGGAAACGGCCTGCAGACCCTGGTTCAGCATGCGAATGCGGTTCTGTTCGCGCTGAATGGTTTTGCGAATGATGTTGGCCACGCTTTTCGAACTGATCGCCAGCTTCTGCTCGCGCGTGGTCAGCTCTTCGGTCAGACGGCCCAGCTCAATTTCCATCTGTTCGATGGCCTCGACCGGATCGTCGGTGCGGATGATGTCCTGACGGATGCGCTCGCGCAGGTGCTGGTACACCGCGATATAGAACTGAATCTTACGCTCCGGCCGCTTCGGATCTTCCGACAGGCGCAGCACATCGCGCAGGTGTTCGTTGTCCGCCACGGCCAGACGCAGCGCACCGAGCGCCTTATCCGACATCGAGCGCAGCTCGTCGCCATCCATATACGCCAGCTCGCGGCGGTGCAGGCGGCGTTCCACGCCGTTGTCTTTCACCAGGCGCATCACCGCGCACCAGCCCGCCTTGGCGGTCACCACCTGCTCACGCAGCTGATGATAATCGCGTTCCAGCTTGCGCAGTTTCTTCTGCAGGCCGTCCATTTCGGCTTCGCAGAAGGTCAGCTGCTTCTCCAGCTGGTTGCGGCGAGCGCGGTTGTTGCTCAGCGCCGCATGCAGTTCGTCGCGACGCGCACGGGCGCGCGCTTCGGCATTGGCGTCGGCCTGCACGCCGATGTCCACCAGCTCTTGGCTCAGCTCTTTCAGCATGTCGCGCTTGGCGTCGTACGAGCTTTTCAGCGAGGCCAGCACCTGGCTGTACTGGGTGAACTGGGTTTGATACTGACGCAGTTGCTCACGGGCGCGGGCGCGTTCGGCTTCCGCCTGCTCCAGACGCTGGCGCAGCTTATCGTTCAGATCGTTGTTGGCATTCTGCATGCCGGCAGAATCGGTGTAGCTGAAGTGCGCACGACGCTGCACCACTTCAGTGAGCGCGAACGCCTGCTGTTTAGCCTGACGCTGCACGCTTTGCGCCTGCGCGTAATCCTGCTGCAGCTGTTCATGCTGCTGCGGATCGCTCTGCAGCACCGACAGCAGCGGTTCCAGCTTGGTCAGCGACATGCCGTGCTGTTGGATATGACGCGCGGCGTCCTGCGCTTCTTCCAGCTCTTCGCGGATCTCGTCGACGCGGTCCTGCAGCGTTTCATCGTTCAGCAACGACACCAGCGGCATCAGGCGGTTGAGTGCGGAAATGCCCTCTTTGGCCTGTTCGTACTGCTGACGCTGCTGCTGGTTCTGCGCTTCGTGATTGTTCAGCGCACGTTCGATCTCGCCACGACGGGCGTTCAGGCCGCGGATCTCCGCTTCCGGGTCGGCGTCGAACGCCACCGCCAGATGGGTACCAATAAAGCGGCTGAAAGCCTGGTGCGAGCGCTGGGTTTTCTGCACGTCGAACGACAGCGTGGCGTAGCGCTCCGCCAGCGTTTCACGCTCGGCATGCAGCACTTCCAGACGATTTTCGCGCGCCGCGCGGCCGAACAACGGCACTTCCGGGTAACGGGAATAACGCCACTGGCGATCGGCGATCTTCACCACCACCGCTTTGTCCTGCTCTTCGACGGCGAACACGCTGTCATCGAACGACTGCGGATCCCCTTCGATCAGGTAGAGATCTTCCGGGCAATCTTCCAGCCCTTCCAGCATCTCGCGCACCAGCGACAGATCCGGCACCACGATGGCGTGGCGCGAAGGGCCATACAGCGCCGAGAAGTAAGGCGCATCGTCGATGGTGACGTCATCGTAAATTTCCGACAGCAGCACGCCGCCGAAACGTTCGGCCAGCGTGACCAGGCGTTGATCTTCCGCGCCGCCCGGCTGGCTGAGACGCTCGATCTGCGCTTCCACTTCACGCTTGCGGGCCGCCACTTCGTCGCGCTCGACGGTGGTTTCACGCTCGCGCTCCAGCAGCTGCTGCATGTATTCGGTCACCTGCTGGCTGTTTTCCAGCGGCTCTCCGCTCTGATCGCTGAGCTGGCCCAGGGCGTCCTGCGCCGCCAGCCACACCGGCGCGCGCGCCGTCAGCTCACGGATGCGCTGCTGGATTTGCTCCAGTTCCTGGCGCATCTCCATGCGGCGTTCGCCGGCTTCGCTGACGTTCTGCGACAGCGATTCCAGGCGCTCTTCCAGCTCCTGTTGCAGCATATCGAGATCGTCCGGCTGGTACTCTTGGCCATGGCGTTTGCAAAACTCTTGCAGCAGGCGCTCGGCATCCTGCTGCGAGCGCAGGCGCTGTTCCAGCTCGCTCAGGCGCAGACGCAGCGGCTGAACGCGCTCGGCGAGGTGTTGCTGCGAAGGCCAGTCGCGCAGCAATTCGCGCGCGCACTGCCAGGCTTCGCTGCGGCTGACCTGGCCGGCGATTTTACCCACCAGCTGATAGGCTTGCTCGAACTGGCCGTGTGCGGCGTCGGCCACGCTCAGCTTCTGTTCCAGCATCAGCAACGCTTCGGTCGCTTCCTGCTCGCGGGCCTGGAAGGTGTCCAGCCACTGTTCGGCGTTGTCGGCGGTCAGATCCGGCAATTGGCACAGCGCGCGCGCGCGCTCCAACGCCTGTAGCGCCTGCTGGTACTGAATGGCGCGGGTCTGTTGCACGTCGAGCGCCTGCTGGTAGTCGGCCAGCTGGCTCTTCAGCTCATCCACTTCCAGCTCGGCCGCTTCGGCCCGCGCTTCGTTTTCGGCCTGCTGCTCACTCGCCTCGGCCACCACTTCGTTCTGCTCTTCCAGACGGTAGGTCAGCTCTTCCAGATCGGCTTCATAGCGTTCGATCTTCTCCTGCTGACGCATCGCCGTCTGCACCAGATTCAGGTGGTCGCTGGCGGCCTGGTAATCGGTTTCCAGATCGGATTCGGCACCGCTCTGCTCGCCCAGCTCACGCGCCATTTCCACATGACGATACTGTTCGGCGGCCAGTTGCTTGCGGCTGCCCAACAGATCGCTGCGCAGCGCCAACGCGCCGTCCAGATGGATGCGGCGTTCGTTGGCGTGGCGCATATAGTCCGCCGCCACATAGGAGGTGGCCTCGGAGATCAAATGCTTGAACAGGTCGCGATCCGACTGGGTGACGCGGATCGCTTCCAGCGTCATGCGGTTTTCGCGCAGCGCCGCTTCCATGTCCTGGAACGCCTTGCGCACGCCGCTGTTTTCCGGCAGCAGGTAATCGCGCAGCGAGCGGGTGATGGCGCTGGAGATACCGCCGTACAGCGACGCTTCAATCAGACGGTAGAACTTGCTGCGATCGGCGGACGAACGCAGACGTTTCGGGATCACGCCCAGATCGAACATCAGCGAGTGGTAATCGGTGATGGAGTTGAACTGCTTGAACTGCACCCCCTCCATCTCTTCCACGCGATCCTTCAGCTCCTGCAGTGACAGCACGCGCGCCTGGCGATCACCTACGGTCTGGGTCAGCAGTTCGGTCGGCTGTACCGCGGTCGGCAGGCCCTGGATGGTGAAAGGTTTGATGTCGACCTTACGATCGCGCCCTGCCACCTGCTGCAGGCGCACACCGACCACCACGCGCTGGTGGCGCGAGTTGACGACGTCGAGGGTGGAGTAACACACGCCGGCGCGCAGCTTGCCGTGCAAGCCTTTGTCGCGCGAACCGCTGGTGGCGCCCGCTTCGGTGGTGTTACGGAAGTGCAGCAGCGTCAGGTCGGGGATCAGTGCGGTGACGAAGGCCGCCATGGTGGTGGACTTCCCCGCCCCATTACCGCCGGACAGCGTGGTCACCAGCTCATCCAGATCAAAGGTACGGGCGAAGAAACCGTTCCAGTTAACCAGCGTCAGCGAGCGAAATTTACCGCGTTCAATCATTCCTGTTCATCCTCTGCACCGTCAGGAGCGTTATCAACCTGCTGATCCTCAGCGTCATTCTCATCGTTCAGCGACAGGCTGGTTTCAACCGGCATCGCCTCGCCGTCGCGAATCATACGCAGCTGCGCTTCACGCGGATCGTCGCCGCTGCGCACGTCGGCACCAAAGCGGAACACCGCCTCGGTAATGCGGAACTTGCTGCTGTCATTGCCCATGAAGTAGACCATGCCGAGGCGGCGCAGGCGGTTCAGCGAGGTGCGCACCTTTTCGTGCAGCTTCTGCCGATCGAGATCCGAACCGGTGGAACGCTGGTTGACGAACTTCAGCAGCTTGTTCTCATCGGCCAGGCTCAGCAGCTCGTCGTACAGCTCTTGATGGCTGAAAATGCCCTCATGCGCCAGGCGCTCGGGGCTGAGATACAGGTAGCACAAGATTTTACCGACCATCATATCCAGCTCGGACAGCACCGAACGTGGGATCAGCGTGGTGGAGCGCGGGCGCAAATAGAAGAAACCTTCCGGCGCCCGAATCAGCTCGACGCTGTAACGGGTGTAAAATTCTTCCAGCTCATCCTGGAAATCCATTAAAAAGGCGTGGTTGTCCAGCTCATCGATACCGATGTGACGACCCGCACGCAGTTGGCTGTCCAGCGCCGGGAACAGCGAGTTGGACAGTGCCTTGGCCAGCTTGACTGGCATTACTTGTTCAATATTTGTCGATGACATGGGCCTGGACCTTGGCTCCGTAATCATTGATTGCCTGCCATTCCGCCGGCAACCCTGAGAAATCTGCTTCAGCCACACCGAGGCGCACTGCCTGGTCGACCACTAAGCGTGCCACGTCGAAATGACGCGCACGCGGATATTGCGCCAGATAATCGCGCATCACCGCTGCAAGGTTGAGCGGCATCTGCTGTTCCTGATACACCTTCAGCGCCTCTTCGATCATTGCCGCCAGCTGTTCGCGAATTTCGCTGAACTCTTCGAACTCCAGATCCGGCGGCAGTTCCCCGGTCACTTCCTCGCTGCGTAGCGCCAATTCTTCGTCGCGCATGTCCAGCAGACGATCGGCATTGGCATGGGTCAGCGCCCACGGGTGGTCGAAATAGGTTTGCACCGACTGGCGCAGGCGTTGGGCGAACACGCGGTTTTTATCCATATCGATAGCGGTACGGATAAATTTATGTACGTGGCGATCGTAGCCGATCCACAGGTCGATCGCCTGCTGGCCCCAGCTGATGATGCGATCCAGCTTGCTTTGCAGATCGAACACCAGCTTGTCGACGAAGCCCAGCTCCACGTTGCCGAGGGTCGCGTCCTGGATGCGCAGCAGGTTGGCCTGCAGCTTATCGCCCGCCGCATCCAGCGTATCCTGCAGCTCGCGCAGGGTGCCCGAGGTTTCCGACAGCAGCATCTCACAGCTGGAGATCGCCGCCCGCCAGTCTTTGCTCAGCAGCGCCGCGATGTCGTTTTTCACGCTCTGCTGCTGCTCGTCCATCACGCGTTGGGTCATGTCGATGCTGTCGAAGATTTCCGCCACCGAATATTTCAACGGCGCGAACACGTTGCGGTGCCAATGGAAATCGTCGCCGCCCTCGTCGGCGGCGTCGGCGGCGCGCTTGAGTTCCTGCGCCACGATCGACAGCTGCATCGACAGACGCAGCGTGGAGAATTCGCGTTGGCGAATATAGTAATCGGTAATGCCGATACCCAGCGGCGTGAGGCGGTAGATCGCGTTGCCGTCCGCCAGTTCGCTGGTAAAGCGGTTCAACAGGCGCTGGCGCACCATGTCGTTGATCGCATTGTTGGCGCGCATCGCCACCGTTTCATGCGTCTGTTCAAAACCCTTGCTGACATGGCGAAATGCATCAACCAGCTCACCTTCGCTCATCTCGCCGTCCAGCCGTTCGCCATTCAGGGTGGCGATGGCGAGCAGAAATGCGAGACGCTCCGTAGGGAGCGAAATAGAGAAATCATTTTTCCGTGCCCAGGCGACCAGTTCGGGTACTGTCTGGGAAAATTCACTCATAGTTCGTCCTTCAGGTTTGGTTTATGCGCCATGACGTGAATATAGCGCCCCAAACTCACGTACGGCTCCTGCCGGCAATAGTGCTGTTCAAGCGCCAGTAACTCTTCAAATTTTTGTGTTTGCAGCTGTCTGCTCTGCAGATAGTCGTGGAACACCCGCACGCCGGTTTTACCGCCGATGCGCATGCCCAGCTGTTCCAGCCAACCGTAGACCAATAGCGGATCGTGCGGATATTGCGGCGACAGCGAACGCTTGCGGCGCCGCCTGACCTCGGGATCCACCAGTTGGAAATTACCCAACACCACGTTGCGCATCAAGAGGCCGTTGGCGTTGAAGAACATCAGCGACAGCGCGCCGCCCGGCGTCAGGCAGTCATACAACGCCTGCAGCGCCGCTTCGGGCTCGGCGATCCATTCAAGCACTGCATGAAACAATATCAGATCAACCGGCTGTTCCAAATGTTGAGCGATATCCTGCGCAGAACTTTGTACGAATTGCATGTTCTGGCTCACACCTTTCTGCTCAGCCAGCTGCGCGGCGCGCTGGATCATCTCACCAGAAAGATCGCACAACAACACCTGATGTCCTAATTCTGCCAGCTGGCAGGCCATATGGCCTTCACCGCCCCCGGCGTCGAGGATGCGCAGCGGCCGCTGCGGCAACTGCGCCAGCAACCCGGTCAGATCCTGCCAAACCACCGCCTGGCGGATTTTTCCTTTCGTGGTGCCGTAAATATTACGCGCAAATTTTTCAGCAATATCGTCAAAATTGCGATCCTGCATGGACAACGGCTCCGCTGATCTCATTCTTGTCGGCGGCAAAGCGCACGCCCATTCAAACCTGCTATTTTGGCACAGACTGGCTTAGAATGTATCTTCTTGCGGCCTGTTTATGCCTGGATGCCGCTTTTTCACCCAAAAGGATCTGATTTTCGATGCTGTTCAACCTGAAAAAGTTCTTTGGCGCCATGCTGATGCCGCTGCCGCTGTTGATGCTGCTGATGGGGCTGGCGCTGCTGCTGTTGTGGTTCACCCGCTGGCAAAAAAGCGGTAAGACGATTTTTACGCTGAGCTGGCTGTTTTTACTGCTTTTCAGCCTGCAGCCGGTGGCCGACCGGCTGCTGCGGCCGATTGAAGCCCAATACCAGACTTATCGCGGCAACGATCCGGTCAGTTACATCGTGGTGTTGGGCGGGGGCTATACCTACAATCCCGATTGGGCGCCCAGCTCGAATTTGCTCGGCAACAGCCTGCCGCGCGTGACGGAAGGCGTGCGGCTTTACCTTGCGCATCCCGGCGCCAGAATGGTGTTTACCGGCGCATCCGCCGGCAGCATGCAAAGCAACGCCGCCACGGCGGCGCTGGTGGCCGAAAGCCTGGGCGTGCCGCGCAGCGATATGGTGATCCTGAGGGAACCGCGCGATACCGAGGAAGAAGCCGCTCAGGTCGCCAAGTTGGTCGGCGAGCAACCGTTCATTCTGGTGACCTCCGCCAACCATCTGCCGCGCGCCATGCGCTTCTTCGAGGCGAAAGGCCTGCACCCGATCCCGGCGCCGGCCAACCAGTTGGCGATCGACTCGCCGCTGAATATCTGGGATCGCGCCACACCGTCCTCGATGTTCCTCGGCCATACCGAACGTGCCTGGTATGAAACGCTGGGCAGCCTGTGGCAGTGGCTGAAAGGCGCGGATCGCGCCGGCGCCGAGTAAGGCCCGTTCAACCGGCCAGCCAGGGCAGCAGCTGTTGCGACGCATAGTCGAACGGCCGCCGCTCCAGCTTGCCGGTATGAACCAAGCGCCCTACCGCTTCCCACACCACATACAGCCAGCGCCGTGCCAGGAAAGCGTCGGCGACCGGCGCGCGCTGCAGATAGCGGAACAGCAGTTGGCTGGGCATACCCGCCTCGCACAGGCGAAAAAGATCGTATTCGCGCGGCGCCCACAGCACCACGCCGGGATTGAGCATCGCCAACAGCTGATCGCTTTTGGGATCCTTCAGCATGCTGCGCAGCGACAGGTTACCGTGCACCAGAACACAGGGATCGTCGAAGCCGACGAAGAAATGGGTCAGCGCTTCGCGCGTGCGGTACAGCAAACGCCGATCCGCCATGGTCAGCTGCGGGGTGGTGAGATTGACTACCGTCGCCCACAGCACTTCGACCCGCTGTTGATACCAGCAAAACCAGTCGTTCTCCTGCGTGCTGTCAACGCTGCCGACGCTGCCGTGGCTGTCGATGCGATGCCAGGCCAATATCCCGTCAACGATCTGTTCCATCAGCATGTTCCAGCGATCCGGCGAGCGCGTCGGCGCTTCAGCCGACACGCCGCGCAGGCGCTCGATCAGCAGGATTTCCTTATACGGCGTCTGTTGAGTACATACAACGCCGTACACCGTGGGCAGCCGAATATCCCCGTCGCGCGCCAGCATCGACAGCTTGTAAGCCTCCTGCTGGGCGATGCCTTGACAGATAAAGCTTTTCGCCATCAGCGGGATCGCGTTGCCCTGCCGATCGTACAGCGAATACATATGCGCATAAGGCTGCTCGCTCACCCGCTCCAGCCGGCTGATGGACTCACCCAGCACAATGCTCAGTTCGGCGCGTAACTGCTCCATAAGGCATTCACCTCAGGCTAATAAGGGGGGATGTAACATCATCGAACGGTGAGCGGAAAAATTCTTCAACGCAGATCAACAAAACGGGGAACAATCATGGGAGGTGTTGCATCGTCGGCGCGTTGCGCGGCGCGCCGACGAACTCAGGCTCAGGGTTGGATGCTGTCGCGCACGCGCTGGAGATCTTCCGGCGTATCGACCCCCACGCTCGGGATCGCTTTCGCGACCGCCACGTGGATTTTTTCACCGTACCACAGCACGCGCAGCTGTTCCAACAGCTCGATCTGTTCCAGCTGGCTCGGCGCCCAGCTGACGTAGCGACGCACGAAGCCGGCGCGGTACGCGTAGATGCCGATATGACGCAGCAGGCTGTCGCCGATGCTCTCTTTCGACGCGGCGAAACGCTCACGGTCCCACGGAATGGTGGCGCGTGAAAAATAGAGCGCGTAGCCCTGCGCGTCCATCACGACCTTCACCGCATTGGGGTTGAAAGCCTCTTCGGCGCTCTCGATCGGCACTGCCAACGTCGCCATGCCGGCCTGGCTGCCCGCCAGATTCTCTGCGACCTGACGCACGATCACCGGTGGGATCAGAGGTTCGTCGCCCTGCACGTTAACGATGATCTGGTCGTCGGCAAAGCCGTAGTGCGCGATCACTTCCGCCAGCCGCTCGGTGCCGGAATGGTGATCCGGGCTGGTCATGCACACTTCGCCACCGGCGGCTTCCACCGCTTTGGCGACTTCAGGGTGATCGGTCGCCACGATGACGCGGCTGGCGCCGGACTCGCGGGCGCGCTCCATGACGTGTACCACCATCGGCTTGCCGTGAATATCGGCCAGCGGTTTACCCGGCAAACGGGTCGAGGCGTAGCGGGCGGGAATAATAGCGATAAAACTCATGCGTGTTTCTCATCCAGCGACAGCGCACGCGCTTCATTTTCCAACAGCACCGGAATGCCGTCGCGCAGCGGGTAAGCCAACCCGTCCACTTTGCACACCAGTTCCTGGTTTTCTTTATTGAAATAGAGTTTGCCGTTGCATACCGGGCAGGCAACGATTTCGAGTAAACGGTGGTCCATGCATCCTCCGTAAGGGGATAGGTCATCTGGGAAAGGCTGTGAGGATAGCATAACGCCCGGCCTCAGGTTAATCACCGGTGGCGCCAACCCACCGATATTTCCTCATCGCGCGGGGGCAACCGCTTGAACTGGGGCGCATCCCGGCGTAGAATTTTGTGATACAAATCACAAAAAGGCCGTAATACGTGATCAAACGTCTGCATAAAATCATCGCTCTGTTCGCTAACTTCAGCCACTGAGCCCCTTTGTAACGAGCGGCGCTGAACTTCGTTTTACCCACCGACGGCGTCGTTCGTTATTCCACTTCCCAGCCGGCCCCCCATTCAGCGGCCAACGCCGCCGGAATGTCGCCCAGCGCGACGCGTTGTGCACCGTGCCATTTGGCCGTACGCGCGATGGCCTGCCGGATATCCTGCGCCCGCTGTTTGCCGAATCGCACCTGCGGCTCCGCATGGAAGCTGATGATCTCGAATACCCCCTGCCGACGGTGCGCCTTGGCGTCAATGCGCCCCACCAGCTCACCGCGGTGCAGCACCGGCAGGGTGAAGTACCCATAGCGGCGTTTTTCTTTCGGCGTATAACACTCCAGCCGATAGTCAAAGTTGAACAGCTCCAGCGCCCGCCGCCGATCCCAAACCACCGGATCAAAGGGGGACAGCAGGCTGGTGACCGTCGATTTGAGTTTGCCCTGTTCCGCCAGCGGCAGCAGTTCCGCCAGAGATTCATGCACATAGAACGGCCCTTCCAGCCCCTCTACCTGCACTGGCGTAATCTCCCCCTGCTCCTGCAGCTCTGCCAGCAAGGCTTTTGGTGCCACGCGTTTCAGCCGATAGTAATCTGCCAACCATTCGGCACGGAAGATGCCCAGATAGCGGCAGGTGCGCTGCAGCATTTGCCGGCGCGCCCGCTCCGCAGGCAGCGTATGACGCGCATCGTCCCAGCCCGGCAGCAACCTTTCGGTCAGATCGTAAACCCGGTGGAAGTTGCGACGTTCGGCCACCATCAGCTTGCCGGCGGTAAACAGAATCTCCAGATGACGTTTCTCCGGTTTCCAGTCCCACCATCCGCTGTTGCCCTTTTTCTCGGCGCTGAAATCGGCGGAGCGCACCGGGCCCTGTTGTTCGATGTGCCGCAGCAGGCTGTCCATCGCCGCCTGGTGTTGCTGCACCCAGTCGGCGGAATATTTCCAGCCCATATCATGAGGCGCCAACATGCGGTGCCGCAGCAGACCAAAATCCTCAATCGGCAGGAAACAGGCTTCATGCGCCCAATACTCGAACAGCTTGCGACCGGCAAGCGCCTGCTCCAGCCATTCCGACGGATAGGCCCCCAAGCGGCTGAACAGCACCAGATACGGGCTGCGGGCGACGACGCTAATGGTATCGATTTGTAACAGCCCCATGCGCTGGATCGCACTCACGACGTCATCGGGCTTGGCCTGGCGTTTAAGCGGAGAAAGCAGCCCCTGGGCGGCAAGGTGCAGCGCGCGAGCGGCGGTAAGGGAAATTATCGGGGTGGTCATCCTGATATCCGTGGCAAGTAGGCAGTGGCCTGATAATAGTGGATATCGAGGGATTTATCTTCGCCAGTGCTTGCGGGTGGCGACACCGGCACTGGCGAGGAAGGAGGGTGCGATCAGAACGCGATAACGTCTGCCGCGGACAGCCCATGCGAGCTGCGATAGATCGAGAACTCAACGTTCTGACCTTCGTTCAACGACTTATTTTTGGTGTTGGCGATAGCGTTGCGATTGACATAGATTTCGTCGCTGCCATCTACCGGTGAAATAAAACCATAGCCTTCGGCCTGATTAAACCATTTCACGCGGCCCATTTTTAATACAGTATTTTTAAACATAACTTATATCCTTTTACTTGAGCATCCTTGACAACGTCATTTTTTATATTGTCTGGACGCTACCAGCCCATCCTAAAGTTTTTCGTAACAAACCTCTCGTGAGCAAAAAAATAAAAAACCCGCACTAAGGCGGGCTTGTTGAACTTAATATCTTCCGCATGACTCGGCGCTAAAGCCTCACCATGGTTGTATTAAGATCTCTTATACGCGTTCCCTGTATTCTTACAGAGCAACTACGTTGGCGGCAGCCGGCCCGCGCGGGCTGTCCTGGATGGTGTACTCGACGCGCTGGCCTTCAGCCAGGGTCTTGAAACCGTCGGTCATGATTGCGGAGAAGTGTACGAATACATCTTTGCCGCCGTCGTGCTGCTCAATGAAACCAAAACCTTTGCTTTCGTTGAACCACTTAACCTGACCAGTCTTCTTAGACATTACATTTACCTTTAAATATATTTACAAAACCTGCCATAAGAGGCAATTGGGGCCATTTCAGAAACATTACTTATGGGAGGTACTTAGAAGGTTCGTCTTTGAAGCGGAATCGGATGATAACGTTTTTGGAGGAACTGCTTAACTCTAAACTCGAACATAAATAGGTCTGGATTACAGGCCGACTTGCATTTACTCATAAATCTGGTGAATGCACAAGAGGTTTATTGCATTAAATTCACTATTACGGCGAAATTATTTTTATCTCTCTGAATATGCATACATTAATTTACCGTTCACTGCGGCCAATCCTCTGACGGTCCTCCTCACTCAGGGTACCGTTTGTCCGTCTGTGCGCTGCAAATGAGAGCTAACGCATAAAACTCTAATATGCTTGGCGCCTCTATAACAAATCCCAAATCAGATGGCTAAACTTGAGGGGAAAACAAGGCAGACGGCTTTTTCGCCAGCACTTTTGCCGCTAAAAACACGATTTTTCAGATTATGCTGAATCAAGGAGCTATGCGCATGACCGCCCAGCAGTTCGTTTCACCTAATGAAATCCGCGCCAGATTCTCCCACGCGATGTCGGACATGTACCAAAAGGAGGTACCGCTGTACGGCGATCTGCTGGAGTTGGTGGCGGAAACCAATCGACAGGTTCTGCGCGAAGACGCCGCTCTGGCTCATCAGTTGCAAATCACCGGCGAGATAGAGCGCCTCGCCATGGAGCGCCACGGCGCGATCCGGGTCGGCACCGCGGATGAACTGGCCACCCTGCGCCGCCTGTTCCGGGTGATGGGCATGGCGCCGGTCGGTTACTATGACCTGTCGGTAGCGGGCGTTCCGGTGCACTCCACCGCTTTTCGCGCCGTACATGAAGACGCGCTGCAGATCAGTCCTTTCCGCGTGTTCACCTCCCTCCTGCGCCTGGAACTGATAGAAGATCCCGCGCTGCGTGAGCTGGCCGAGCGCTTGCTGGCGCGCCGCCGCATCTTTACCGATCGCGCGTTGGAACTGATCGCGCAGCAAGAAGCGCAAGGCGGATTGAATGCAGCGCAGGCGCAGGAATTTGTCGAACAAGCGTTGGAAACCTTCCGCTGGCACAATCAGGCGACGGTCAGCGCCGAAGAATACCGGCAGTTGCACGATCAGCATCGCCTGATCGCCGACGTCGTGGCGTTTAAAGGGCCGCATATCAACCATCTAACGCCGCGCACGCTGGATATCGATCGCGTTCAACAGGCGATGCCCGGCCGCGGCATTACGCCCAAAGCGGTCATCGAGGGCCCGCCGCGCCGCCGCCGTGCGATCCTGCTGCGCCAGACCAGCTTCAAGGCGTTGGAAGAAAGCGTCGATTTCGTTGAGCACGACGGCCACGCCATCGCCGGCCACCATACCGCGCGCTTCGGCGAGATCGAACAGCGCGGCGTGGCGCTGACGCCTAAAGGGCGCGCCCTCTACGACCGCCTGCTGCAGGCGACCAACGATGCACTGCAGGCACCGCCAAGCGAGAAGAACGCCGAGCGCTACTATCAACTGCTGGAGGAAAACTTCCGGGCGTTTCCGGATGATTACGCCACGCTGCGCGAGCAACAGCTGGCCTGGTTCCGCTATTTCCCGACCGAATGCGGCCTGGCGGCCAAAGAGTCGCTGGATAAGCACAGTACCCTGGAGCAACTGATCGAGAAAGAACACGTTCGCTTCCAGCCGCTGGTGTATGAAGATTTTCTGCCGGTCAGCGCAGCGGGGATTTTCCAGTCAAATCTGGGGGACAGCCGCCACGCGCAGTACAATGCCGCTTCCAGCCGGGCTGCGTTTGAACAAGCGTTGGGCAGTGAGGTGATCGACGAGCTGGCGCTGTATCAGCAAACCCAGCAGCGTTCGCTGGAGGCCTGCGCGCAAGCCCTGGGGCTTGTCACGCTGGCATCCTGAGGTTACTTGGTCAGCAGAGATTCGATATCCTGCAGCAGTTGCTCAGCCTGAGCGGACGGTAGCACCGCATCAACCGGTAAATACCACCAATTAGGCTGGGCAAAGGCGCGGCACTTCACCGCGTCCTTCTCCGTCATCAGCAGCGTTTGATCGGCTGCAACCAGCGCCGTCAGCTGCGGCTGCTGATATTCCTGATGATCGGCAAACGCCACTTCCTGCACCACCTCGACGTTCAGCTTTTCCAACGTCGCGAAGAAACGCGGCGGATGACCGATGCCCGCCATCGCCACCACGCGCGGCAGCTCGGCCGCCGGGCGACGTTCACCGCTCAGCAGGTTCACCGCGTCATGCGCCTGCAGGCGCATGGCAATCTCCCCCGCCTGCGCCACGCCGCCATTGGCGACGCGCGCATCGACGCTGCCAAGCCGCGCGGCACGCTCGCGCATCGGCCCGGCCGGTAACCACCAGCCATTGCCGAAACGGCGCACGCCGTCGATGACCACCAGCTCGAAGTCACGCTGTAAGGCATAGTGCTGCAAGCCGTCGTCGGTGATGATCGCATCCAGCGACTGTTGTTGCAGCAAGGCCTGTACCGCCTCGGCTCGCTTGGGCGCGATCGCCACGGGCGCGCCGGTGCGCTGATAAATCAGCACCGGCTCATCCCCCGCCTCGCGGGTCGAGGTATTCTGATTGAGCACCAGGGGATAGACCGCCGACTTGCCGCCGTAGCCGCGTGAAACCACGCCAACGCGATAGCCCCGCTGCTGCAGGTGTTCCACCAGCCAGATCACCATCGGCGTTTTGCCGTTGCCGCCGGCGGTGAGATTGCCCACCACCACCACCGGCACCGGCGCGCGCCAGCTTTTGCGCAGGCCACAGCGGTAGCTGAGGCGAATCAGCCAACTGAGCAGGCCATACAGCCAGGAGAGCGGCAGCAGCGCCAGATAAAGCAGCGAACCGCCGGACCAGATGCGCTCAATCATTATTGACCAAACTGCATGCGGTGCAGCTGCGCATAGGCGCCCTGCCGTTCAAGCAATTCGGCGTGCTCGCCGCGTTCGACGATACGGCCGTCCTCCACCACCAGGATCTCGTCCGCCTTCTCAATCGTCGACAGACGGTGCGCGATCACCAGCGAAGTACGGTCTTTCTGCAACTCGTCCAGCGCAGCCTGGATGGCACGTTCGGACTCGGTATCCAGCGCAGAAGTCGCCTCATCCAGGATCAGGATCGGGCAGTCGCGCAGTAACGCACGCGCGATGGCGATACGCTGACGTTGGCCGCCGGACAGCATTACGCCGTTCTCACCGATCACCGTATCCAGGCCGTTCTCCATCTTGTTGATGAAGTCCATCGCGTACGCCATTTCGGCCGCTTTCTCAATCTGCTCGCGGCTGTATTCGCTCTCGCGCGCATAGGCGATGTTGTTGGCGATGGTGTCGTTGAACAGGTGCACGTTTTGCGAGACCAGCGCCACCTGATTACGCAGTGAGGCCAGGGTATATTCACGCAGATCGTGGCCGTCCATCAGGATTTCGCCTTCTTGGATATCGTAGAAACGCGTCAACAGATTGGCGATGGTGGATTTGCCCGAACCGGAACGGCCCACCAATGCGACGGTCTTGCCTTCGGCGATTTTCAGGTTGATATCGCGCAGCGCCGGCGTTTCCTTGGACGGGTAGTAGAAGGTGACGTTGCGGAATTCGATATCGCCTTTCGCACGCTTCACTTCGCGGGTGCCGGTGTCTTTTTCCTGTTCCATATCCAAAATGGAGAACAGCGTCTGGCATGCCGCCATCCCGCGTTGGAACTGGGCATTGACGTTGGTCAGCGACTTCAGCGGGCGCATCAGCGCGATCATCGACGAGAACACCACGGTAATGGTACCGGCGGTCAGGGTTGACATCACGCTAGGGAAGCTGGCGGCAAACAGCACGAACGCCAGCGCCAGCGAAGCGATCAGCTGAATGATCGGATCGGAAATCGAAGACGCGGAGACCAGTTTCATGCCCTGTTGACGCATGCGGTTGCTGACCGAGTTAAAGCGCTCGGTTTCCACCTGCTGGCCACCGAAGATCAGCACTTCTTTATGGCCTTTCAGCATCTGCTCGGCGCTGGTGGTCACCTGTCCCATGGTGTTCTGCATGTTCTTGCTGATGTTGCGGAAACGCTTGGACACCAGGCGAATGGCGATGGAGACGATCGGCGCCAGCACGATCAGGATCACCGACAGCTGCCAGCTGTAGTAGAACATCATGATGAACAGGCCAATGATCGAGGCCCCTTCACGCACCACGGTCACCAGGGCGCTGGAAGAGGAGGAAGCCACCTGCTCGGAGTCATAGGTAATGCGCGACAACAGCGTCCCGGTAGACTGCTGATCGAAGAAGGCCACCGGCATTCTCATCATGTGGCCAAACAGGCGGCGGCGCATCTGCATCACCACCATGCCGGAAACCCAGGAAATGCAGTAGCTTGAAACAAAGCTGGTCACGCCACGCATCAGCATCAGCGCAATCACCGCCAGCGGCATCCACACCAGCACGCTGCTGTCGGTTTTTCCAAACCCATCGTCCAATAGCGGTTTAAGCAGAGACAGCATCAGCGTGTCCCCCGCTGCGTTCATAATCAACGCAATGGCGGCCACAATCAGCCCGGTCTTAAAAGGAGTGATCATCGGCCAGAGTCGACGGAACGTCTGCCAGGTCGAGAGATCTTTATCATTCATCATGCAAATACCAGCATCGGAAGAAATAGCGGCCTATTTTACTCATTATCACCCTCTACGCCAAACCGCTGATGGTACCAACGGGGCATTAATTGTTCGCGAAAGCCTTTAATTTGCCAATCGTTGTCGAAAAAAAGTACCGATAACTGGCCGGAGCGCGTCGTATCACGCCATGTAATGCCATTTGCCCGGTATCTGGCGACCACTTTACGCGCCGGCAATCGCCATTTGTTGTAACGAGATGCTGACGCCAGCGCCACCTCAGGATTGACCGCGCGCAGAAACGGCGGCGTCGAAGACGTTCTGCTGCCATGATGCCCCACCTGCAATACCGTGGCCGCCAAACGGTCGCGGCGCAATCGAATCAGCTGTGCCTCCGCCTTCTTTTCCGCGTCGCCGGTAAGCAGCAGGCTGTATTTCCCGTCGTCGATGCGAATCACACAGGAGTCGTCATTGACCGGCCTTTTGAGCGTTTTCGGCGGCCACAGCACCTCGAATTGCAACGACTGCCATCGCCAACGCTCTCCGGCGACGCAGGGCAAGTGCCCCTCCCCGCGTATCGGGCTGCGCACCGTCGCCTGTGGAAACGCACTCTGTACCGTCGACAGCCCGCCGATATGATCGAGATGAGCATGGCTGATGATGATCTGTTCCAGTTCAATACCCCGCCAGTTCAGCATCGGCAAAACATGCCGCTCGGCGGCGCTGCCTGCAGGCCAACGATCGCCGGTGTCATACAATATTCCTTTGCCGTTTTGCTCTATCACCATCGCCAGGCCGTGCCCGACATCGAGCATATCGACGCGCCAGCGGTATCCCGGCTCTTTTCCTCGCCACAGCACGCAGCATATCGCGATCGTCGCCAGGCCCGGCGCATAGCGCCACCACCAATGAAAGCGCCAACAGATAACGATAAGCCATCCCGCTATGCTGGCCAGCAGCGAGGCAGCCCCCAAATCCACCCAACCGCGCTGCAGGTAATGCAGCGGCACAAACACACCGCTCAACGTGAAATCGGCCAACCACCAAAGCCCGTAACTTAGCGAGGGGAAGACGCCGCCGATCACCGCCAGCAAAATCAACGGCACCGTCACCAATGAGACGATGGGCACCGCCCAGATATTGGCCGGCAACGAAGTCAGCGTCAGGCCTAAAAACAGCGCGACCTGCATCGGCACCAGCAGCAGCGTCATGCCCAGCTGAATATGCAGCCAGCGTACCGGCGCCCAATACCAGGCGGAACGAAATCGCTCGCCGAGCGGCGCCCATTCGAACCAAAAAATCAAACACCCTACCGCCAGCACCGACAGCCAAAAACTGTCTGACAATACCGCCAGCGGATCGCACAACAAAATCAGCCCGACGCACCACAGCCACACTTGCCAGGAAGAACAATGAACGCCGCGCAAGCGCAGCAACATCCACAGCGTCATCGCCAGCGCGGTGCGTACCGCCGGTGGCTGGGCGCCCACCAACCAGACATAGATCAGCGTCGCCACCCAGCCCGCGACCAGCGGAAAGCGATAACCAATCAGATGGGCGGGAAGAAAAAACTGCAGCGCACGCAGCACCGCCCAAAACAAAATGGCGACCATCGCCACATGTAGCCCCGAAATAGCCATCAGGTGCGCAATGCCGGTTTTCAGCATCAGCGTGCGCAAAGCCTGTTCCAGTGCGGTGCGTTCCCCAAACGCCAGCGCCAGCAACACCGCCTTGTAACGCAATTCACCGATGTTGGTTTCCGCATGGCTGATTATGCGCTGGCGCAGGCCGCAATCGCCATCCAGCAAACGAGCCTGCCTGACCTGCGCGGTCAAAGGTTGGCGCTGCGCGATCGCCCAACGCTGGCTGTCAAAGCCGCCTTCATTGAGCTTGCCGTGCACCGGCCGTAAACGCAGTTTCAACTGCCAACGCTGCCCGGCGCACAGCCGCTGCCGTTCTGGGGCCCACGTCGTAGTAAACGCCAGCGCAGGCACCAACCAATGGCCGTCGACTCGCTCGATGCGCATCAGCGTCTGCTTACTTGCGGCAGGCTCCAGTGCGACGCTGCTCACCTGCGCCACCGCCGTTACATCCGGCATGCGGCTTAGGCGCTCCATTTGCCCAAGCAGGCTTCCGGCGTTGAAAACCGCCCATATGAATCCCAAACCCAGGCAGGCCAAATAACGGCAGATCGGCCAACGGGTGCGCAGCAGTAAACAGGCGACAAACAGCATCGGCCACAGCAGCCATGGCTCTGGCAACCGCGGTAAAACCAGCAGCGGCAGGATGCCGCAGATAACGGCGAATATCGCCAGATCCAGCGAAATTTTGATCGCTCTTCTCCCATCGGCTCCACCATGAGCAAAAACGCGTCACGGCAAGCAAGCAGGATCGTTGAGGCGATATGTCGCCGCCAGCGGGCTTTAACGAAGATGCGGTGAGCATGGCAGGATAAGAGAGGCCTATGTAGCAGCCACACCGCAAATGCGGCGCAGTACGCAATTCACGAGCGTATCGTGGAGAATCGCAGGCGAAAAAAAACGGCGCCTTAAAGGCACCGTTTTATATTCTTTACAAGCAACAACGCTATGAGCAGTCAGCGACTAGCCATAGATATTGGCGCGGTCACGCAACTCTTTGCCGGGTTTGAAGTGAGGAACGTACTTGCCGTCCAGCTCAACTTTGTCACCGGTTTTCGGGTTGCGGCCTACACGCGGGGCACGGTAGTGAAGAGAAAAACTGCCGAATCCGCGGATCTCAATGCGTTCGCCCTCGGCCAGCGTTGCGGCCATGTGCTCAAGCATCTCTTTCACTGCATCCTCAACGGCCTTCGCCGGAATATGAGATTGCTGGCCAGCAAGTCTTTCAATAAGTTCAGACTTGGTCATAGTACCTCCAAGCTTTGCAGCTAAACTACCGTATCGGGGCGGTCAGAAACCGCCCCCCGTCATTACTCGCCTTTAGCCGCTTTGAAAGCTTCAGCCATTGCGTTAGAGAAGTTGCCTTCTTCCTGTTTGTTGTTAACAGTTGCGATGGCGTCTTTCTCGTCAGCTTCGTCCTTAGCACGTACGGACAGGCTTACAACGCGGTTCTTACGGTCAACGCCGGTGAATTTAGCTTCAACTTCGTCACCTACGTTCAGAACCAGAGTTGCATCTTCAATGCGGTCGCGAGAGGCTTCAGATGCACGCAGGTAACCTTCTACGCCGCCTGCCAATTCAACTGTAGCACCTTTGGCGTCAACTGCAGTGACTTTACCAGTAACAATAGCACCTTTCTTGTTCATAGACAGGTAGTTATTGAACGGGTCTTCAGCCAGCTGCTTCACGCCCAGGGAGATACGCTCGCGCTCTGCGTCAACTTGCAGAACAACCGCTGCGATTTCGTCGCCTTTCTTGTATTCACGTACTGCTTCTTCGCCTGCAACGTTCCAGGAGATGTCAGACAGGTGAACCAGGCCGTCGATGCCGCCGTCCAGGCCGATGAAGATACCGAAGTCAGTGATAGACTTGATTTTACCTTCAACGCGGTCGCCCTTGTTGTGGGTTTCTGCGAACTGCTGCCATGGGTTGGATTTGCACTGCTTCAGGCCCAGGGAGATACGACGACGTTCTTCATCGATGTCCAGAACCATCACTTCCACTACGTCGCCCACGTTAACAACTTTGGACGGATGGATGTTTTTGTTGGTCCAATCCATTTCAGAAACGTGTACCAGACCTTCAACGCCTTCTTCGATTTCTACGAAGCAGCCGTAATCAGTCAGGTTGGTTACACGACCAGTCAGCTTGGTGCCTTCTGGGTAACGTTTCGCGATAGCAACCCATGGATCTTCGCCCAGCTGTTTCAGGCCCAAGGATACACGAGTACGCTCGCGGTCGAACTTCAGCACTTTAACAGTGATTTCATCGCCAACATTGACGATTTCGCTTGGGTGCTTAACGCGTTTCCAAGCCATGTCAGTGATGTGCAGCAGGCCGTCTACGCCGCCCAGATCAACGAATGCACCGTAGTCAGTGAGGTTCTTAACGATACCTTTAACTTCCATGCCTTCCTGCAGGTTTTCCAGCAGTTGATCGCGCTCAGCGCTGTTCTCGGATTCGATAACCGCACGGCGAGAAACGACAACGTTGTTGCGCTTCTGATCCAGCTTGATGACTTTGAACTCAAGCTCTTTGCCTTCCAGGTGCAGAGTGTCACGTACCGGACGCACGTCAACCAGGGAACCTGGCAGGAACGCGCGGATGCCGTTCAGCTCGACGGTGAAGCCACCCTTCACTTTGCCGTTGATAACACCGGTTACAGTCTCAGCTTCTTCGTATGCTTTTTCCAGCGTGATCCAAGCTTCGTGACGCTTAGCTTTCTCACGGGACAGCAGGGTTTCACCGAAGCCGTCTTCAACAGCATCCAGAGCAACGTCAACTTCGTCACCAACCTGGATTTCCAGCTCGCCCTGGGCGTTTTTGAATTGCTCAGCCGGGATGGCAGACTCAGATTTCAGACCGGCGTCAACCAGTACGATATCTTTGTCGATAGCAACAACGACGCCACGAACGATGGAACCCGGGCGGGTTTCGATTTCTTTTAAGGATTCTTCAAAGAGTTGAGCGAAAGATTCAGTCATGTTGTTAATCTTCAGGGTTCTTTAGTTTAACGTCCATTTAGCGTCCCGCCGAATGGGGTTGTTTCACATACCCCGCCATTGGCTCCATGCCGACAGGGTTTAAGGTTACAGGGGTAAAATTTTACCCGATATATTGCGATACCGCTATGACAAATATGACAAAAAGCCAATAGCGCCGCCGCGCTTATTGCTGCGGCAACGCCAACACTTTCTGTGCATACGTCAACGCCTGCCGGATCACTTCTTCGATCGACATGCTGGTAGAATCCAGCACGAGGGCGTCAGAAGCGGGCACCAGAGGCGCGATAGGCCGATTACGGTCACGGTCGTCCCGTTCCTTTATCTCGGCTAAAAGACGTTCAAAGTTAACATTAAAGCCCTTCTCCTGCAACTGCAGCATGCGGCGGTGCGCGCGCTCCTCCGAGCTGGCGTCGAGGAAAATCTTGACCGGTGCGTCCGGGAACACCACCGTGCCCATGTCGCGGCCATCGGCAATCAGGCCGGGCGCCTCGCGGAATGCACGCTGGCGGCGCAGCAGCGCCTCGCGCACGCGCGGAAACGCCGCCGCTTGCGACGCGGTGTTGCCGACGGTTTCGGTGCGGATCTCATTGCTGACGTCCTCACCTTCCAAAATCACCTGCAGCTTGCCGTCCTGGGCAACGAAGCGAACATCGAGATGTGCGGCCAGCGGAACCAGCGCTTCCTCAGAAGTGATATCCACCTGATGATGCAACGCCGCCAGCGCCAGCACGCGATAGATCGCGCCGGAGTCCAGCAAACGCCAACCAAGGGACTCGGCCAACGCTTTACACAGCGTGCCTTTGCCTGCGCCACTTGGTCCATCAACGGTTATCACCGGGGCTGTAGCCGTCATTTCTCTCTCCTTCAGGTAGAAAACCTCACAGAGACACGGTGCGCTTCGGCTCAAGGCCCGCGCGCCGCACTCTCTGTCACCTGCCCAATCAGGGGCAAATACGGTGGCGTATTATACGCTGCCCTACGGCGATCTGTTACCCTGGAACTGTCCGGTTGTTGAAAATAAGCGCACAACCGCGAAAAAGTATAGAAGAAACGCCGGTCGCCAAAGGTTAAAAACGATAAAGGCCCACAAAGGGGCCTTAAAATAAACGATTTGACGGGTTACGCCGGCTGGCTGATGCGCGCCAGCTGTTCGAAATAGTCCGGGAAGGTTTTCGCGGTGCATTTCGGATCGAGAATGGTGACCGGAGTATCCGACAGCGCCACCAGCGAGAAACACATCGCCATACGGTGATCGTTGTAGGTGCCAATCTCGGCAAACTGCAGTTTGGCCGGCGGCACGACGTGAATGTAGTCTTCGCCTTCGTCCACTTCCGCCCCCACTTTACGCAGCTCGGTGGCCATCGCCGCCAGACGGTCGGTCTCCTTCACCCGCCAGTTGTAGATATTGCGAATGGTGGTCGGCCCCTCGGCGAACAGTGCTGCGGTGGCGATGGTCATCGCCGCGTCCGGAATGTGGTTCATGTCCATGTCGATGCCGCGCAGTTCACCGCGGCTGCATTCGATGAAATCGTCGCCCCAGGTAATGCGCGCGCCCATTTTCTCCAGCACGTCGGCAAACTTGGTGTCGCCCTGCACGCTTTTGCGGCCGATGCCGGTCACGCGCACGGTGCCGCCCTTGATAGCCGCCGCCGCCAGGAAGTAAGAGGCGGAAGAAGCGTCGCCCTCAACCAGGTAATCGCCCGGCGCGATATACGTCTGACGCCCCTGGATATGGAACACCCGGTAGTTGTCGTGGCTCACCGATACGCCGAAGGTGCGCATCAGATGCAGCGTGATGTCGATGTACGGCTTGGAAACCAGCTCGCCCTTGATGTGGATCTGCGTATCCTGCGGCGCCAGCGGCGCGGTCATCAGCAACGCGGTCAGGAACTGGCTGGAGACGCTGCCGTCAACGGTGACGTCGCCACCCTGGAAGCCGCCGCGCAGGCGAATCGGCGGGTAATCGGTCTGCTCGAGGTAATCAATCTGCGCCCCGCCCTGGCGCAAAGCGTCCACCAAATGGCCGATCGGGCGCTCTTTCATGCGCGGTTCGCCGGTCAACACCACGTCGCCTTCGCCGAGGCACAGCGCCGCCGCCAATGGGCGCATCGCCGTCCCGGCGTTGCCGAGGAACAGTTCCAGCGGCTGGCCGGCCACCAGCGGCCCGGCCACGCCGGTCACTTCGCACACGGTGCGATCGGCGGAAAGCTGATAGTTCACGCCCAACGCCTGCAGCGCGTTCAGCATATGACGCACGTCGTCGCTGTCCAGCAGGTTGGTCAGCCGGGTCGTTCCTTTCGCCAGCGCCGCCAGCAGCAGAGCGCGGTTAGAAACGCTCTTGGAGCCGGGTAAGTTGACGGTGCCATTGACCAGGGCGACCGGGTGTAACGTCAGGGAATCCACCATGTGAACAAAACTCTCCAATTCTGATAAACGAAACGGCTCCGGAATAATGCCGGAGCCGCTTTAATGCAAAAGGACAACAGCCTGAGCAGCCCGCGGCGGGCGGGCTGACGGAATCAACCGTGACGACGTTCGAAGTCGGCCATGAAGTCGGTCAGCGCCTGCACGCCGGCCAGCGGCATGGCATTGTAAATAGAAGCGCGCATCCCGCCAACTACCCGGTGGCCTTTCAGCGCCTGCAGGCCGATGGCTTCGGCTTCGCTGAGGAACACCTTGTCCAGCGCCGCATCGGCCAGCTGGAACGGCACGTTCATCCAGGAACGGTTGGCGATCGCCACCTGGCTGCGGTAAAAGTCGGATTTATCGATGGTCGCGTACAGCAGTTCGGCCTTGGCCTGATTGCGTTTTTGCATCTCCACCAGGCCACCCTGCTCTTTCAGCCATTTGAACACCAGCCCGGACAGGTACCAGGCGAAGGTTGGCGGGGTGTTGAACATCGAGTCGTTTTCGGCCAGCACGGTGTAGTCGAGGATCGACGGCACTTCTTTGCGCGCCTTACCCAGCAGATCGTCACGTACGATCACCAGCGTCAGGCCGGCCGGGCCGATATTTTTCTGCGCGCCGGCGTAAATCACGCCGAAACGGCTGACGTCGAGCGGGCGGGACAGGATGGTCGAGGAGTAATCGCCGATCACCACCTTGTCGCCGAAGTCCGGCGTTTCATCGATGGCCACGCCGTCGATGGTCTCATTCGGGCAATAGTGGACATAGGCCGCGTCGTCGCTGAGCTGCCACTCTTTCATCGGCTTGATGCCGCTCAGGCCGTCGATACGGGTTTTCACGTCGATGACGTTCGGGGCGCAATACTTTTCCGCTTCCTTGATGGCGCTGTGCGCCCAATAGCCGCCGTCGATATAGTCGGCGGTGGCCTTGTCGCCCAGCAGGTTCAGCGGCAGCGCGGCGAACTGCGCGCGGGCGCCGCCGTGGCAAAACAGCACTTTATAGTTGGAGGGGACTTTCAGCAGATCGCGCAGATCCTGTTCCGCCTGCTCGGCAACGGCGATGAATTCTTTGCTGCGGTGACTGATCTCCATCACTGACGTGCCCAGACCGTGCCAGTTGCACAGTTCCTGTTCCGCACGACGCAACACTTCCACCGGCAGCATCGCCGGGCCAGAGCTAAAATTATAAACCTGAGTCATTTCCCCTCACCACATTCACTGTTCGCCGCAGAAAAGCGACCTGTCGAAAAGACGCCCGAAGTTAACGCTCGCGTTAACCAACCCATCGGTTTTATCACTCACGCCCCATGGCTGCAACGCTTATTCACCCGTCGGCGGCAAACGGCCGCGCCGGGTGATGACAGGCTCTGCGGCCGTCGCGATTGTTTGGACGATAAAACCCTGCGACATGGGGAAATTCAGCGGGTTAACGCGGTGTTTTATGCTGTATTCAGCCAAGATGGCTGCGGGAGCCCCGGTCGGCCCCCGCAGAAGAGAAAACGATCAGTACTGATTAAACATCTGCTGGATTTGCTTCGCATCTTTGGTTTGCGTCAGCGCCAGCTGCAGCAGAATGCGCGCTTTTTGCGGATTCAGCGTGCCGGCGGCAACAAAGCCGTACTTGGCGTCGTCCACTTCCGCATCTTCGGTGGTGGCGCCGGTTGGCACGCGCGATGAACGCACCACCGCCACACCGTTGTGCGCCGCCGTCGCCAGGGTGTCGAACACCGTTTTATACAGGTTGCCGTTGCCGACCCCGGCGCTGACGATGCCCTGATAGCCTTCGGCGATCAGCGCCTTGGCCGGCGCATCGGAGGCGTTGGCATAGTTGTAGACGATGCCGACCTTCGGCAGTTCGTTCAGCTTGCTGACGTCGAACG
This sequence comes from Serratia sp. CY84636, assembly GCF_052166245.1. Lineage (NCBI taxonomy): Bacteria > Pseudomonadati > Pseudomonadota > Gammaproteobacteria > Enterobacterales > Yersiniaceae > Serratia > Serratia sp. CY84636. Next base: position 32,017 of record NZ_JBJNOX010000002.1, on the reverse strand, counting down.
ACGTATCCCGGGTATGCTTACGCTGCGGCGAGCGCTGGTAATCGATCTTGCCGTTGTGGATATATCCCAGCGGGCCGTAGTTTGGCGACTGGAAGGTCTGCACGGCGGTGGTGTTGGTCTTGGTGACGTCGCGCGCATCCAGCACGGTGTCGTTCATCGCCACCAGCACCCCGCGGTTGGCCGATTGCGGATCCGCCGCCGTCACCACCGCATTATACAGGTTGAACGGACCATCGGCGCTCATCGCCGTCGCCGGCCGCATCGCCCCCACCAGCACCACCGGCTTGTCGCACTTCACCGTCAGATCGAGGAAGTAGGCCGTCTCTTCCAGCGTATCGGTGCCGTGGGTGATGACGAAGCCGTCGGTCTTGCCGCAGTCGGCGTCAATTTTCTTCGCCAACGTCAGCCAGACCCGATCGTTCATGTCCTGCGAACCGATGTTCACCACCTGCTCCCCCTGCACGTTGGCGATGTTTTTCAGCGCCGGCACCGCATCGACCAACGCCTCGACGCCCAGCTTGCCCGCCGTATAGTTGGATTTCGTCGCCGAATCGCCGCCGCCGGCAATGGTGCCGCCGGTCGCCAGCAGGGTGATGTTGGGCAGCGCCAGCGCCGAGGCGCTGAAGCCGGTCAACAGGAGGGTTAACGCGCTGAGTTTCACTGATTTCATTAGATTTCTCCGTGACAGATAACTCGCTGAATTATGGCCTTTATCCTTAAAAAAACTGTGACTTTGCCGCCGCTTTAGGAATACGTGGAGCTCCAGCGTAAAACCCCGTATCATTGCGCGTTTTTAGTACGCGCAAAAAGTGAAGACAATGACGCAAACTTTTATCCCCGGTAAAGACGCCGCCCTGGAAGACTCCATCGCCCGTTTCCAGCAGAAACTGAGCGATCTCGGTTTCAACATCGAAGAAGCCTCCTGGCTGAACCCGGTGCCGCACGTGTGGTCAGTGCACATTCGCGATCGCGATTGCCCGCTGTGCTTCACCAACGGCAAAGGCGCCAGCAAAAAAGCCGCGCTGGCCTCCGCGCTGGGTGAATATTTCGAGCGCCTGTCCACCAACTACTTCTTCGCCGATTTCTATCTGGGCAAGCAGATTGCCGAAGGCGATTTCGTGCACTACCCGAATGAGAAATGGTTCCCGATCCCTGAAGACGACGCGCTGCCGGCCGGCATCCTCGACGAACGCCTGCACGCCTTCTACGATCCGCAGCAAGAGCTGAGCGCCAGCGATCTTGTCGATCTGCAATCCGGCAACGCCGATCGCGGCGTGTGTGCGCTGCCGTTTACCCGTCAGTCCGATCAGCAAACCGTGTACATCCCGATGAACATCATCGGCAACCTGTATGTTTCCAACGGCATGTCCGCCGGCAACACCGCCAACGAAGCGCGCGTGCAGGGCCTGTCGGAAGTGTTCGAGCGCTATGTGAAAAACCGCATCATCGCCGAATCCATCAGCCTGCCGGCGATCCCGGACGAAGTGCTGAACCGCTACCCGGGCGTGGTGGAAGCCATCGCCAAGCTGGAAGAGGAAGGTTTCCCGATCCTCTCCTATGACGCCTCGCTGGGCGGCAACTACCCGGTCATTTGCGTGGTGCTGTTCAACCCGACCAACGGCACCTGCTTCGCTTCGTTCGGCGCGCACCCGGACTTCGGCGTGGCGCTGGAGCGCACGGTAACCGAACTGCTGCAGGGCCGCAGCCTGAAAGATCTCGACGTGTTCACCGCACCGACCTTCGATGACGAAGAAGTGGCGGAACACACCAACCTGGAAACGCACTTCATCGACTCCAGCGGTCTGATCTCCTGGGATCTGTTCAAACAGGACGCCGATTACCCGTTCGTTGACTGGAACTTCAGCGGCAGCACGCAGGAAGAGTTCGCCACCCTGATGAGCATCTTCGACAAAGAAGACGCGGAAGTGTACATCGCCGACTACGAGCACCTGGGCGTCTACGCTTGCCGCATCATCGTGCCGGGCATGTCCGACATTTATCCGGCGGAAGACCTGCTGCTGGCCAACAACAGCATGGGCGCGCACCTGCGCGATACGCTGCTGGCGCTGCCGGGCAGCGAGTGGGAGCCGGAAGAGTACCTGGCGCTGATCGAGCAGTTGGACGACGAAGGGCTGGACGACTTCACCCGCGTACGCGAACTGCTGGGCATTGCCAGCGGCAAAGACAATGCCTGGCATACCCTGCGCGTGGGCGAGCTGAAGTCAATGCTGGCGCTGGCGGGCGGCGATCTGGATCAGGCGCTGATCTGGACCGAATGGACGCAGGACTTCAACGCCTCGGTGCTGAGCCCGGCGCGCAGCAACTACTACCGCTGTCTGCAAACGCTGCTGCTGCTGGCGCAGGAGCCTGAACGCGAAGCGGCGCAGTACTACACCGCGTTCGTGAAGATGTACGGCCAGGAAGCGGTCGACGCCGCCTCCGCCGCCATCAGCGGTGAAGCGCGCTTCAACGGGCTGTTCGCCGTCGATGCCGATCTGAAGGCGTTGCCGGCCCATCAGGCGCTGCTGGCGGCCTACGAGAAGCTGCAGGCGGCCAAACGCCGCCACTGGGCCAAGGCCTAAGCATCGTCAGGGGATACTGCCACTTTGGGAGTACCCCTGCTGCCAAACGCCGCACTTCGCTGCGGCGTTTTCATTTTTGCGGTGTATTTCAACGCATTCGCTTTTATTTTCTCGCCGGAAAATTGGCGGTTAAACGACCATAAAAATAAATAAACCGTCAATTGTTGCCGGACGGTGAAATAATAATTAACCGATAATTAAACTTTCAGCGCTGCGCGGCGACAAAACGCCTAAAAATTTAACTTTACCCTACGCCGTCCACCCGGTGAATTCAAAAAATTTTGCAAACATTAAAAAAATGTTTTTACTTAAAAATCAATAAATTAATCATAAAAACCACACAAAAAACACGCCATTTTGCCGCTCTACTTCCCCGCCTTATGATCCAAATCAAATTTTCCCCTATACTGCTTTGCTAGTATCTCATTGCGTTGTTTTAACCCTTAAGAGCGAGAGTTAGTTTGAAAACTGACAGCCCCTTCGATCTGATTTTACCTGCGGCCACGGCGAAAATCGCTGAAGATGCCGGCGTGTATAAAGCCACCAAACATCCGCTGAAAACGTTTTATTTGGCGATCACCGCCGGTGTCTTCATTTCCATCGCCTTCGTCTTCTACATCACGGCGACCACCGGCACCGCCGGCGTGCCTTTCGGGCTGGCGAAACTGGTCGGCGGCATCTGCTTCTCTCTCGGGTTAATGCTGGTGGTGGTGTCGGGCGCCGACCTGTTCACCTCTACCGTACTTATCGTCATCGCCAAGGCCAGCGGCCGTATCAGCTGGGGCCAGCTGGGCGCCAACTGGCTGAACGTTTATCTCGGCAATCTGGTCGGCGCGCTGTTCTTCGTGGCGCTGATCTGGTTCTCCGGCGAGTATATGGTCGCCAACGGCCAGTGGGGCCTGAATGTCCTGCAAACCGCAGACCACAAGCTGCATCACACCTTTATCGAAGCCGTGTGCCTCGGCATTCTGGCTAACCTGATGGTCTGCCTGGCGGTCTGGATGAGCTACTCCGGCCGCACTCTGACCGACAAGATGCTCGCCATGGTGCTGCCGGTCGGGATGTTTGTCGCCAGCGGCTTCGAACACAGCATCGCCAACATGTTTATGATCCCTATGGGCATCGTGGTCAAACACTTCGCCACGCCGGAGTTCTGGCAAGCCGTAGGGGCGGTACCTGAGCAATTCGCTCATCTGACAGTAAGCAATTTCATCATCGACAACCTGATTCCGGTCACCATCGGCAACATCATCGGCGGCGGTCTGCTGGTTGGGTTGACTTACTGGGTAATTTATCTGCGCGGGGGCCGCGAACAGCACTAAGCTGTGAGTTACCGCGCGCAGAGTTAGAAATCCACAATCAAAGGTAGGTGTACAATGACCGAACTTAACGAGAAATTAGCCAACGCTTGGGAAGGTTTCAGCAAGGGTGACTGGCAGAATGAAGTCAACGTTCGTGACTTCATCCAGAAAAACTACACGCCTTATGAGGGTGACGAATCCTTCCTGGCTGGCGCAACTCAAGCCACCACCACCTTGTGGGACAAGGTTATGGAAGGGATCAAACTGGAAAACCGCACTCACGCGCCGGTTGATTTCGACACCAACGTTGCTTCAACCATCATTTCTCACGACGCGGGTTACATCGCCAAAGAGCTGGAAACCATCGTAGGTCTGCAGACCGACGCCCCTCTGAAACGCGCGCTGATCCCGTTCGGCGGCATCAAAATGGTCGAAGGTTCGTGCAAAGTGTACGGCCGCGAACTGGATCCGCAGCTGAAAAAAGTGTTCACCGAATACCGTAAAACCCACAACCAGGGCGTATTCGACGTTTACACCAAAGACATCCTGAACTGCCGTAAATCCGGCGTGCTGACCGGTCTGCCAGATGCCTACGGCCGTGGCCGCATCATCGGCGACTACCGCCGCGTGGCGCTGTACGGTATCGACTTCCTGATGGCCGACAAACTGAACCAGTTCAAATCGCTGCAGGAAAAACTGGAAAACGGCGAAGATCTGGAAATGACCATCCAGCTGCGCGAAGAGATCGCTGAACAGCACCGCGCTCTGGCTCAGATCAAAGAGATGGCCGCCAAATACGGTTACGACATCTCCGGCCCGGCCACCAGCGCACAAGAAGCGGTGCAGTGGACCTACTTCGGCTACCTGGCCGCGGTAAAATCCCAGAACGGCGCCGCCATGTCCTTCGGCCGCGTGTCCACCTTCCTCGACGTGTTCATCGAGCGCGACATTAAGGCGGGCAAACTGACCGAAGAACAAGCGCAGGAACTGATCGACCACCTGGTGATGAAACTGCGTATGGTGCGTTTCCTGCGTACCCCTGAGTACGATGAGCTGTTCTCCGGCGACCCAATCTGGGCAACGGAATCCCTGGCCGGTATGGGCGTCGACGGCCGTACCCTGGTCACCAAAAACAGCTTCCGCTTCCTGAACACCCTGTACACCATGGGGCCGTCTCCGGAGCCGAACATGACCATCCTGTGGTCTGAGAAGCTGCCGCTGAACTTCAAGAAATTCGCGGCGAAAGTGTCCATCGACACCTCTTCCGTTCAGTACGAAAACGACGACCTGATGCGCCCTGACTTCAACAACGATGACTATGCCATCGCTTGCTGCGTCAGCCCGATGATCGTCGGTAAACAAATGCAGTTCTTCGGCGCCCGCGCCAACCTGGCGAAAACCATGCTGTACGCCATCAACGGCGGCGTTGACGAAAAACTGAAAATGCAGGTCGGCCCGAAAGAAGCGCCGATGATGGACGAAGTGCTGGACTATGACAAAGTCATGGCGCGCATGGACCACTTTATGGATTGGCTGGCCAAGCAGTACGTGACCGCGCTGAACATCATTCACTACATGCACGACAAGTACAGCTACGAAGCTGCGCTGATGGCGCTGCATGACCGTGACGTTTATCGCACCATGGCTTGCGGCATCGCCGGTCTGTCCGTGGCGGCCGACTCCCTGTCTGCCATCAAGTACGCGAAAGTCACCACCATTCGCGACGAAGACGGCCTGGCCATCGACTTCAAAGTGGAAGGCGAGTATCCGCAGTTCGGTAACAACGACGCTCGCGTCGATGACATCGCCTGCGACCTGGTGGAACGTTTCATGAAGAAAATTCAGAAACTGCGCACCTACCGCAATGCGGTACCGACTCAGTCCGTACTGACCATCACCTCCAACGTGGTGTACGGTAAGAAAACCGGTAACACCCCGGATGGCCGCCGCGCAGGCGCACCGTTCGGCCCAGGTGCCAACCCGATGCACGGCCGCGACCAGAAAGGCGCAGTAGCCTCCCTGACCTCGGTAGCCAAACTGCCGTTTGCCTACGCGAAAGACGGGATCTCCTACACCTTCTCCATCGTGCCGAACGCGCTGGGTAAAGACGACGACGTGCGTAAAGCCAACCTGGCGGGCCTGATGGATGGTTACTTCCACCATGAAGCCTCCATCGAAGGCGGCCAGCACCTGAACGTCAACGTGATGAACCGCGAAATGCTGCTGGATGCGATGGAAAACCCTGAGAAATACCCTCAGCTGACCATCCGCGTTTCCGGTTACGCCGTGCGCTTCAACTCGCTGACCAAAGAGCAACAGCAGGACGTCATTACTCGTACCTTCACTCAAACGATGTAATACGCCAACCGGGCGGGAAACCGCCCGGTGCCAACGTCGGGGCCGGTTCTGCCGGCCCTTTTCTCCCACCGCTCTCCCCTGACTCTGTACGAGTCTGTTTTGCCGGACATCTATACTGAATGGATAGCCGGCAAAACAGTTATCCGGCAACTGACCGGCCGACAGGCATCATTACCCCCGGTGGCGGGCTCACCCCGCCACTGCATCGCAGATACCTGGCCGGCGGCCACGCGCCTATTTTTAGACTGCGTTTGACAGTCAATATTGGAGAAAACCCCGCAATGTCAGTAACTGGTCGCATCCACTCCTTCGAATCCTGCGGCACCGTCGACGGGCCCGGGATCCGCTTTATCGTCTTTTTCCAGGGCTGCCTGATGCGCTGCCTCTATTGCCATAACCGCGACACCTGGGATACCCACGGCGGCAAAGAAGTGACCGTCGAAGAGCTGATGAAAGACGCGGTGGCCTACCGCCACTTCATGAACGCCTCCGGCGGCGGCGTGACCGCGTCCGGCGGCGAGGCGATCCTGCAGGCTGAATTCGTGCGCGACTGGTTCCGCGCCTGCCACGCCGAAGGCATCAATACCTGCCTGGACACCAATGGCTTCGTGCGCCGCTACGATCCCGTGATCGACGAGCTGCTGGACACCACCGATCTGGTGATGCTGGACCTGAAACAGATGAATGACGAGATCCACCAAAACCTGGTCGGCGTCTCCAACCACCGCACGCTGGAATTCGCCCGCTACCTGGCGAAACGCAACCAGCGCACCTGGATCCGCTACGTGGTGGTGCCGGGTTGGTCAGACGACGATAAGTCGGCGCACCTGCTGGGCGAGTTCACCAAAGACATGACCAACATCGAGAAAATCGAGCTGCTGCCCTACCACGAGCTGGGCAAGCACAAATGGGTGGCGATGGGGGAAGAATACAAGCTGGACGGCGTTCATCCGCCGAAGGCCGAGACCATGGATCGCGTCAAAGGCATCCTGGAAAGCTACGGCCACAAAGTCATTTACTGATTGGCGCAGCGCCAAAGAAAAACCGGCTCATGGCCGGTTTTTTTATGCTCAGGCGGCGGCGAACGGCGTGTGATGGTGATCCGGCTTCTGCTTCTTCAGCAGCATCAGCAGGTAAACCAGCGCCACGGCAGCGATCATTACGAACAGCACGCGATCGGAGTAGTTTTGCATCAGCAGCGCCGTCATCGACGGGCCCAGCAGGCTGCCGATGGTGTAACTCATCAGCAGCGCCTGGTTCATCGCCACCAACTCGTGCGGCAGCGCCTTCTCGCAGGCCCAGGACATCGCCACCGGGTACAGGGTAAAGCCGGCGCAGCCGAGGATGAACAGCGAAGGCGCCATGGCGTAGTTGCCGAGCATCGCTACGCTGGCGAGGATCACCACGAACACCTGAATGCGCAGCACCAGCAGACGCCCGTAACGATCGGCCAGCCGCCCGACCGGCCACTGGCCGACGATGCCTGAGCTGACCAGCAGCGCCATCCAGTAACCAACGTTGGCGTCGCTCATGCCCTGATGAGAGAGGTACAGCGGCATCAGGCCGTACAGCGAACCGAGCACGATGCCGGAAATGATGCAGCCATTGATGCCGAGGCGCGCGCTGCGGCGTCTCAGCATTGTCCACACTGCCGCCTGCTGCGGCTCGTCTTCATGGCGGTTGACCCGCGCAAACAGCATCGGCAACATCGCGCTGATCACGATGGCGGTCACCCACGGCACCACGTGCAGCAATTCCGTCGAGGTCATGCTCAACAGCAATTGGCCGGTCACCGTACCGAGGTAATAGACAATCATATAGGCCGCCAGCAGCTGGCCACGGTTGCTGAGATTGCCGCTGCGCAACAGCGCGCTTTCCACGATCACCCAAATCCAGGCGCAGCCGACGCCGGCGAAGAAGCGCCAGCCCAGCCAGCTCCAAAAATCGATCGACAGCACCATGCCGGCGGTCGCGGCGGCGAACACCAGACAAGAAAGATGATAGCTGCGGGTAAAGCCGACGCGCTGGATCAGTTTGCCCGCCACCAGCGTGCCCAACAGGTTGCCGCTGAAATAAGAGGAGCTGACCATTCCCACCTGCCAGGTCGACAGCTGAGCATGGGTTAACCAAAGAGGCACGAGCGTATTCAAAACGGCAATGGATACCGTGAGCAGCAAGAGGCCGCAGAGCAATAAGAGCACTGGGCGAGAGTATGCGGACATAGTGAGATTGTGACCGAACGCGCAATGAGAGTGCGCGCATCATGCCACTGGCGATAAAAAAGTCAATCGCCTCTTATCATTCCACCGCACGATTTGTTTCCGGCTAACTGGCTGAAAAAGCGCTATGCTCAGCGCAGAGCGAATTTGACGACAAAGAGGCAAGATGAGTCAGGCAAATGATGCGGCGGTAGAGGCCCTGCTGGCGGACATCGGCAGTACGCAAGGTGACCTGCTGGCCATTGTGCAGCAGGTGCGGCGGATCGCTGCGGCGAGCGGCAACGGCGTCACCGAATCGGTCAAATACGGCGGCATCATGTTCTCGCATAGCCAATTTTTCTGCGGCGTTTTCGCCTATCGCCACCACGTCACGGTGGAGTTCGGCCACGGCTACCGATTGGAAGATCGTTATCTCCAGCTCGAAGGCAACGGCCAGTATCGGCGGCACATCAAGCTCCACTCGCCCGACGAGGTGAAAAGCAAGCATCTGGCGGACTACATTCAACAGGCTTATACGCTGGCGACGGGCTGAACTCTCGGCATAAAAAAAGCGCCCGCAGGCGCTTTTTTCGTGGTTTGTCGTTTAGCCGATGTATTCCAGGCCGCCCATATATGGACGCAGCACTTCAGGTACCTGAATGCGGCCGTCGGCCTGCTGGTAGTTTTCCAGCACCGCCACCAGCGTACGGCCAACCGCCAGGCCGGAGCCGTTCAGGGTGTGAACCAGACGCGGCTTCTTGTCGGCTTTGCTGCGGCAGCGCGCCTGCATGCGGCGTGCCTGGAAGTCCCACATGTTGGAGCAGGACGAGATTTCGCGGTAGGTATCCTGCGCCGGCAGCCACACTTCCAGATCGTAAGTCTTGCACGCTCCGAAGCCCATATCGCCGGTGCACAGCAGCACCTTGCGGTAAGGCAGGTTCAGCAGCTGCAGCACTTTTTCCGCGTGGCCGGTCAGCTCTTCCAGGGCATCCATCGAATCTTCCGGACGAACGATCTGCACCATCTCGACCTTGTCGAACTGGTGCATGCGGATCAAACCGCGGGTGTCACGGCCGTAAGAACCGGCTTCCGCACGGAAGCATGGCGTGTGTGCGGTCATTTTCAGCGGCAGAGATTCCTCTTCCACGATCTCGTCGCGCACCAGGTTGGTCAGCGGCACTTCCGCCGTTGGGATCAGCGCATAGTTGCTGCTGTCGGCTTCTTCTTCCAGCGGACGGGTATGGAACAGATCTTCGCCGAACTTCGGCAGCTGGCCAGTACCGTACAGCGTGGCGTGGTTGACCAGGTAAGGCACGTAGGCCTCCAGGTAGCCGTGCTGCTCGGTGTGCAGATCCAGCATGAACTGGGACAGCGCGCGGTGCATGCGGGCGATTTGCCCTTTCATCACCACGAAGCGCGAACCGGTCAGCTTAACCGCAGCGGCAAAATCCAGCCCGCCGGCCATTTCGCCCAGATCGACGTGATCGCGCACCGTGAAGTCGTACTGGCGCGGTTCGCCCCAGCGGGTCACTTCCAGGTTTTCGCTGTCGTCTTTACCATCCGGCACGGCGTCGTCCGGCAGGTTAGGCAGCGTCAGGGCGTAATCGCGGATCTCGCTCTGCAGCGCATCCAGCGCCGCCTTGGCGGCATCCAGCTTGTCACCCAGCTCGTTCACTTCGCGACGCAGCGGCTCAATGTCTTCCCCACGCGCTTTGGCCGCGCCGATGGATTTCGATCGGGAGTTGCGTTCCGCTTGCAGCGTTTCAGTTTCTACCTGCAGAACTTTGCGACGTTCTTCCTGCGAACGCAGCAGATCCAGATCGAGTTTAAAGCCTCGGCGAGCCAGTTTGACGGCGACTGCGTCTAGCTCATTACGCAGCAGATTGGGATCGAGCATGCTAATCCTGTGCTTGTTGTTATTGAAAGAAGTGTTGTTGTTCTATGCGGCTGATTTATAGCCGCATAAAAGAAGAGTGATACCCGCTAACCTTACCGCAACGGCCTCGCTAGCGGTAGCGTTTTGTCGGGCTATTTTGATCCTGCTCAGCCAGCCATGCCAACTTTTCGCCGATTTTCCCTTCCAGCCCGCGCGAGGTCGGTTGATAGTAGCGCGTATGGGCCATTTCAGGCGGGAAATAGTTCTCGCCGGCGGCGTAGGCGTTGGGTTCGTCGTGGGCGTAACGGTACTCCGCCCCCAGCCCCATCTCCTTCATCAGCTTGGTCGGCGCGTTGCGCAGGTGCTCCGGCACGTCATAATCGGCCTGCTCTTTGGCGTCGCGCATGGCGGCCTTGAACGCGGTGTAGACCGCGTTGCTCTTCGGCGCGCAGGCGAGATAAACGATCGCCTGCGCGATGGCGCGCTCGCCCTCCGCCGGCCCCACGCGGGTGAAGCAATCCCAGGCGGCGATCGCCACCTGCATGCCGCGCGGATCGGCGTTGCCCACGTCTTCAGAGGCAATCGCCAACAGACGGCGGGCCACATAGAGCGGATCGCCGCCGGCGGTAATGATGCGCGCATACCAGTACAGCGCAGCGTCCGGCGCCGAGCCGCGCACCGATTTATGCAGCGCGGAAATCAGGTCGTAATAACGGTCGCCCTTGTTATCGAAGCGCGCGCTGCGTTCGCCCGACACCTCTTTCAGCAGCTCCGGTGTCAGCACCCGCACGCCTTTGGCGTCTAACTCCGCCATGTCCGCCATCATTTCCAGGCTGTTCAGCGCCCGGCGCGCGTCGCCGCCCACCAGCTCCGACAGCAGGCGGCGCGTTTCCGCCGGCAGTTCGACGTTCTGATTGCCAAAGCCGCGCGCCTTGTCGCCCATCGCCTGATCCAGCACCTGGCCGATATCTTCGGCGGTCAGCGCCTTCAGCAGGTAAACGCGGGCGCGGGACAACAGCGCCGAGTTCAGCTCGAACGACGGATTTTCGGTGGTGGCACCGATAAAGGTGATGGTGCCGTCTTCAATGTGCGGCAGGAAAGCGTCCTGCTGGCTCTTATTGAAGCGGTGCACTTCGTCGACGAACAGGATGGTGCGGCGGCCGGCGTCGCGATTTTGCCGCGCCCGCTCGATCGCTTCGCGGATCTCCTTGATACCGGAGGTCACGGCGGAGATCCGTTCGACATCCGCCTGACCGTAACGGCCGATCAACTCTGCCAGCGTCGTCTTCCCGGTGCCCGGCGGCCCCCATAAAATCATCGAGTGCAGCTGCCCGGCCTCGATGGCGCGCGGCAGCGGCTTGCCGGCGGCCAGCAGGTGCTGCTGGCCGATATACTGCGCCAGCGTGGTCGGCCGCATACGCGCGGCCAACGGCTGGAACTCGTTCTGGGAAAAATCGAGCGACAGATTATTACTCACTTGCACCTCACTGGCGCTGGTCGTCCAGCGTCACCCCCTTCGGCGGGGTAAATTTGAATTTGGCCGGATCGGCGGCGACGTTCTGCTGGCTTTTCAGCGTGTAGGAACTGCGCTGGCCATCCTGCTCCACCGCAGCGAAGCTGCGAATGGTACCGCTGTTGGTCACGCTGATGGCGAACTGCTTCAGGTTGCCGCTGGCGGACTTCGGCGTCAGCTCAAAATCATCGCCCTTTTGCTTCACGTTGTACTGTTTCCAGTCGCTGGCATTATTGCGGGTGATCAGCATAAACGGCGTATTGCCGGTGGCGTTCTTCAGCCAGGTCGCCGTCACCTGCTCGACGAACGGGTTATAGAACCACAGGGTCTGGCCATCGGAGACCAGCACGCTCTCATCGGGCGACGTCATGTGCCAGTTGAACAGGTTTGGCCGCTTCACCCACAGCTCGCCTTCCCCCTGTTGCACCGCGGCGCCGTCGGCGCTGGTCACGGTTTGTGAGAAGCTGGCGTGGAAACTGTTCACCTTCGCCAGGCGACTTTGCAGATCCTGTGCGGCATCGGCCAGCACGGAGGTAGAAGCGAATCCCGAAAGCAGACAGCAGGCAACTAACAGTTTTTTCATTATTCCAGATACCTTATGAAATGCGTTAACCGCAGGGCGACGCCGTGCGGGTCAAATCAACCCTTTACCCGCTTACTTTACCCGAAGCCGGCGATCGGCCGGTAGGCCAATGTTCCGAGAAGAAACGGGTTTACGCTTCTTTGCACAAGGGCCGCTTAAGCGGCCCTTTCTTATTGAATTGCAATGGCTAAACGACCCTCAATCGTGCCGAGGCGGCGCCAGCACCTCGCGGTTGCCGTTGTGCCCCTGCTCGCTGACGATGCCCTGCGCTTCCATCTGTTCGATGATGCGCGCCGCGCGGTTATAACCGATGCGGAACTGGCGCTGCACGCCGGAGATGGAGGCGCGGCGTTTATCCACCACGAAATCCACCGCCTGGTCAAACAACGGATCCAGCTCTTCGTCACCGTCCATTCCGCCGCCGGCACCGCCCTCGCCATCTTCGCCGCCGCTGAGAATGCCCTCTTTATATTGGGGCCGCTCGCGCGCTTTCCAATCCTTGACCACCGCGTGCACTTCCTGATCGCGCACGAATGCGCCATGTACGCGCACCGGAATTGAGGAGTTCGGCGCCAGATAGAGCATGTCACCCATACCCAGCAAGGACTCAGCGCCCCCCTGATCGAGGATGGTGCGGGAGTCGATTTTGCTCGACACGGTAAAGGCGATACGCGTCGGGATGTTGGCCTTGATAAGACCCGTGATCACATCCACCGACGGACGCTGGGTCGCCAGCACCAGGTGGATACCCGCCGCACGCGCTTTCTGCGCCAGGCGAGCGATCAACTCTTCGACCTTCTTGCCGACCGTCATGATCAGATCGGCGAATTCGTCGACCATCACTACGATGTACGGCTCTTTCTCCAATACCGGCGGCGTGATGTCCATGCTGTCGGTCGGCTTCCAGAACGGATCCGGGATCGGGCGCCCCATCGCTTCGGCCTGATCGACGCGCTCGTTGTAGCCAGCCAGGTTACGCACGCCCAAGGCAGACATCAGCTTGTAGCGGCGTTCCATTTCACCCACGCACCAACGCAGCGCATTGGCGGCGTCTTTCATGTCGGTGACCACATCGGTCAACAGGTGCGGAATGCCTTCGTAAACCGACAGCTCCAGCATTTTCGGGTCGATCATGATAAAGCGCACTTCTTTCGGCGTGGCTTTATACAGGATGCTCAGGATCATGGCGTTGACCCCGACCGACTTACCGGAACCGGTGGTACCGGCGACCAGCAAGTGCGGCATTTTGCCCAGATCGGCCACCACCGGCTCGCCGGAGATGTCCTTACCCAATACGATGGACAGCGGCGACGGGTTGTCACGGAAGGCCGGGCAATCCAGCACTTCGCGCAGGTACACCGTCTGCCGCTTGGCATTCGGCAGCTCCAGACCGACGTAAGGCTTGCCGGGGATCACTTCCACCACGCGCACCGCCGAAGTCGACAGCGAGCGCGCCAGATCGCGCGACAGGTTGGAAATGCGCGCCGCTTTAACGCCCGGCGCCAGATCCAGCTCGAAGCGGGTGATGACCGGCCCCGGCAGGATGTCCACCACGTCGGCTTTCACGCGGTAATCGGCCAGGCTGGCCTCCACCAGGCGCGCCTTCTGTTCCAGCGCGAAGGAGTCGACCGGCTCCACCTCTTTCGGCGCTTCGGTCAGCAGATCCAGCGTCGGCAGCGGCGTGGTCGGCTTCTGCAGCGGCTGATCGTTACGCATCAGGAACGGGTGAATCAAGCTGTCCATCGCCGGATGTTGCTCGGCCTGAGTTTGCTGAGGCGGCTGCTGCACCGGTTGCTGCGGCTGCTGATATTGCGGCTGCGACGGCTGCTGATACTGCTGTTGCTGTTGCTGCGGCTGTTGGTACTGTTGAGGCTGCGAGTGCGGTTGCTGAGGTTGGGCAACCGGCGCCGCAGGCTCAAACTGGCCGAACGGCACGTCGTCCTCTTGCTCGCTTTGCTGTTCAATGCGCTCTTCAAGCTGCGGGGACAGCGTGAACATCGGCTCGCTCGGGCCATCGTCCACTAAATCCGCCATCGGCGAGAAGCTGAAAGCATTGCGGGTATCGACCGGGCTGGCAGCCGGCGCCTGCGGGGCCGGTTCTTGCTGGCCGTAGCGCGCCTGCTGCTGCTCGGCGAACGCCTGGCGCAGCGCGGCCTCTTGCAGCGCCTCTTCGTCGTTCTGTTGATAACCTTCGCCGTAACGTTGGCTCTGCTGTTCGGCAAACGCCTTGCTCAGCTCAGCTTCCTGCAGGGCGCTCTCGTCATCTTGCTCCGGCGCGTAGCTTTCGCCGTAGCGTTGGCTTTGCTGCTCGGCAAACGCCTGACGCAGCGCAGCTTCCTGCAGCGCCTCTTCTTCCTGCGGGCTCACCGCCGTCGGCTGCTGAGGCTCCACCTCGGCCTGGCGCTGTTCCTGCTCGGCCGCACGCTGCGAAGGCAGCTTGATGCCGTAAGAAGCCAGCTCGCGGCGCGTCGGAATACGTACCGGATTCGGCCGAGGCAGCTCAGGGCCGATGCCCTGTTTAACCTGCGGATTGCCGTCGCTGGTGGCCGTGAAAGCCGGCATGAAGGTCGCCGCTGCGGCGCCCGCAGCGGCAGCTGCTGCCGTATCCAGCTGTGGCTTGGTGCCGGTGGCGCTGAAACCACCCGCTCCGCTGACGTCGGCACTGTCGCGCTGCGCGGCAGTAAAATCAAAGGGAGAACGCGCCGGCGGCTGCGGCGCAGCCGGCTCTTGCCGATTGCCCAGGCGCGGCTCATCGTCGTCCCGATAAGGCTCGACGGGACGCGTCGCCTTAGGCGCAGGCGTTTCTTCCGGGCTTTCGCAGGAATACAGCGGCGGCGTGGCGTCTTGCGCCGGGGCGCTCACCGGGTGCTGATTGACCGAGGTCGGCGCGGCCGGCGCCACCGTTACCGACGGCGCCTGTGTGGCGATCGGTGCGGCAACGGGCTCGTGGATCTCTGCCGTCACCGCCGGTGCAGGCGAAGCCGCCGGCGCGATTGGCGCGGCGTCGGCTTCAACCTCACCATCGTCGGCTCGCAGGCCGCTGAGCAACGGATCGGCGGCGTCTTCCGCCGCCTCTTTGGCGCTTTCGGTGACCGAAGGCGCGGAGAACAGCACGTCGTCATCGGCGGCCGCGGCTCCGGCGGCGGTCGCGGCAACCGCGGCTGCGGCGCCCTTCCCTGCCTGCTCAGGCTCGTCGTCAACGTAACGTTCGTCATCCTCGAAATAGCGCTCTTCGCGGCGTGAGCGGTTGGTCATCACCGTCGCGACGCCCAGCACAGCACCGCCGATCTTCTCGGCGATCACCAGCCAGGACCAGCCGGTAAACAGCGTCAGCCCCGCCGCCCACACGCACAGCAGCGCCAGCGTGGCGCCGATGCCGTTGAACCACGGCAACATGGCGTTGCTCAGCAGGCTGCCGATCACGCCGCCGGAAGCGAAGTAATAGAGATCGTCAACGTTCAGCGCCGCCAACCCACAGGAGGTAAGCACTAACGCCAGGGTGCCGATCAGGCGCAGGGAGAGCGCGAAATAGTCGATGTAGTCTCTGTTGCCGCGCTGGCGATAGGCCGCCCAGCACAGGACCAGCATGATCGGCGGTATCGCGTAGGCGAGCACCCCGAAGGTGAAGAACAGCGTGTCGGCCAACCAGGCCCCAACACCGCCGCCCAAATTGTGAATCGGCTCATGCCACGCGGTCTGTGACCAGCTTGGGTCAGACGGGTTGAAGCTGACCAGCGCAGCCATGAGGTAAACGGCAAAAATCGCTACCACGATAAGCACAGCTTCCAGCAAACGCCGGCCACTGCTGAGTCTTTTCAGGGTAACTTCTTTATCTTCTGTATATTCCTGGCTCAAGAAAGGCTCTCCAGGTTCCTGTTAGCTGACATAGCAACAGCGCCGAGAAGCTTCCCCGGCGCCGAAACTGTATGAATAAACAGGAGTGTAACCAATTTAATCAGGTTTTGCACCTGCACCTTACCGTGTTTTGATAACCAGACGGTTACTCTGTTTCACTTCTTCCATCACTACGTAGGTACGGGTGTCGTTGACCCCCGGCAAACGCAGCAAGGTTTCACCCAACAGTTTGCGGTAAGCCGACATGTCCGGTACGCGGGTTTTCAACAGGTAGTCGAAATCGCCGGAAACCAGATGACACTCCTGAATTTCTTCAAGCTTCTGCACTGCCGAGTTGAATTGCTCAAACACATCCGGCGCGCCGCGGTTCAGCGTGATCTCCACGAAAACCAGCAGGGACGCATCCAGATAATGCGGGTTGAGCAATGCGGTATAGCCATGAATGAAACCCTGGCGCTCGAGACGGCGCACGCGTTCTAAACATGGTGTCGGGGATAACCCCACGCGCTTCGAAAGCTCGACGTTCGAAATACGCCCATCCTTCTGCAGCTCATTCAGGATGTTGCGGTCGATACGGTCAAGATCTTTACCCGGGCGTTTCTTGTTGTCTGCCATTATTATTGTCTCTCTTATTTTCTTCCGTGCACTTGCCACACCCTAGCCAACGTCAATGTGTAAGGGTTCGTTCCAAGCGAAGACCCGATGCCTGTCATATGCTTCTTCACTACCATCATTCCACGCCGCGCAGCCTGTCTGTCCAACCCCGCGCGACGCCGGTAACGACGTTTAGGTCGAGAAAAAATCTGCAAACGCTTGCGCGCCCTGCTCCGCACATCCACCGCGCATTGCCGCCTCGCGGCGCAAATACGTACGATTTGCTGGTGTTACGGGGATAATTTCTTCTTCCTATGATGTTTTCGCAAATGCGCAGCGGATTGTCAAAGTAAAAGAAGCAAAATCAGAACAACGTACCGTCACGAAAAGTCTGCATCCCATTTTTGGTTATGAATCGCTGGCAGATAAACCCCGGCAGGGAGCGGCTGAAGTCGCAGAATGCGCCGTTTTTGCGCGGTTGGCTATTCGGCAGCCGAATGCGGCTTTGATAAGGTAAATTTCTGCGTTCAGCGTACGATTTGCCGACAGCGGGTGTATTAATAGGCGACAACTATCATACAAATCGTTAACAACGTCGCCCGGCGCTTTTTTTACTGCGCCATTTTCCCTACAATCGGTTCCATTGTCCGCCATTGTGGAATAAAGAGGTTATTCATGGGCACGGCTAAACATAGCAAATTACTGATTCTGGGCTCCGGCCCGGCCGGTTACACCGCCGCCGTTTACGCGGCGCGCGCCAACCTGAGCCCGGTGCTGATCACCGGTATGGAACAAGGCGGCCAGCTGACCACCACCACCGAAGTGGAAAACTGGCCGGGCGACGCCGAAGGCCTGACCGGCCCGGCGCTGATGGAGCGCATGCGCGAGCATGCGGAGAAGTTCCAGACTGAAATCGTCTTCGATCACATCAACAGCGTCGATCTGCAGCAGCGTCCGTTCCGCCTGTTCGGCGACAGCGGTGAATACAGCTGCGACGCGCTGATCATCGCAACCGGCGCCTCCGCCCGCTACCTTGGCCTGCCTTCCGAAGACGCGTTCAAGGGTAAAGGCGTTTCCGCCTGTGCGACCTGCGACGGTTTCTTCTACCGCAACCAGAAAGTCGCCGTGGTCGGCGGCGGCAACACCGCCGTTGAAGAAGCGCTGTACCTGTCCAATATCGCCGCCGAGGTTCACCTGATCCACCGCCGCGACAGCTTCCGTTCGGAGAAGATCCTGATCGACCGGCTGATGGAAAAAGTGAAAAGCGGCAATATCGTGCTGCACACCGACCATACGCTGGACGAAGTGCTGGGCGATGAAATGGGCGTGACCGGCGTGCGTATCCGCAGCACCAAAGCGGAAAACGAAACCCGCGAACTGGAACTGGCCGGCGTGTTCATCGCCATCGGCCACAGCCCGAACACCGGCATCTTCGGCGGCCAGCTGGAGCTGGAAAACGGCTACATCAAGGTGCAGTCCGGCATTCACGGCAATGCGACCCAAACCACCATCCCCGGCGTCTTCGCCGCAGGCGACGTGATGGATCACATTTACCGCCAGGCGATCACCTCCGCCGGCACCGGCTGTATGGCGGCGCTGGACGCAGAGCGTTACCTGGACGGCATCGCCGGCGCAGAAGTCTGCTAAGACTTTCTCGCCACCAGCAAAAAGCGGCTCTCGAGCCGCTTTTTTTGTTCCTTTCTTCAGCGATCCCCTATCGCGTCTGTTATAGCCACATTTGGCCGCTTTATTATTTTCAGTCTGCCGGGTGACGAGGTAACATGGGACCTCGCTTGTTTGCCGCCGATTGCGCCAAACACTATTATTTAACAGTACGTTAACCCAGCCCGTAACAAACGGGCGCCGGCGACGCAGACGCATATCTGATGAAAAAAACCAGACAGCAACAGTTAACCCGTTGGCTTAAAACCCAGAGTTCGTTAGCGCAGCGTTGGCTGCGCCTTTCCATGCTGTTGGGGCTGTTCAGCGGCCTGCTGATCGTGGCGCAGGCCTGGCTGCTGGCCAGCCTGCTGCACGCCCTGATCATCGAACATACCCCGCGCGAACAGCTGATCCCTTCGTTTATCTGGCTGGCCGCCGCGTTCGCGCTGCGGGCGCTGTTAAGCTGGCTGCGGGAACGGATCGGTTTCCTGTGTGGGCAGGTGATCCGCCAGCGCATGCGCCAACAGGTGCTGGATAAGCTGCAGCAGCTCGGCCCGGCC
This sequence comes from Serratia sp. CY84636, assembly GCF_052166245.1. NCBI lineage: Bacteria > Pseudomonadati > Pseudomonadota > Gammaproteobacteria > Enterobacterales > Yersiniaceae > Serratia > Serratia sp. CY84636. The sequence continues at coordinate 12,935 of NZ_JBJNOX010000002.1, read as the reverse complement.
TGGATCCAGGGCAAACCGGCGGGCAGCTGGGCCAGCATCATCGTCGAACAGATCGAGGATATGCAGGACTATTACTCGCGCTATCTGCCGCAGATGTATCTGGCGGTTTTCATCCCGCTGCTGATTTTGATCGCCGTCTTCCCGATCAATTGGGCCGCGGGCATCATTCTGCTGGCAACCGCGCCGCTGATCCCGCTGTTTATGGCGCTGGTCGGCATGGGAGCCGCCGACGCCAACCGCCGTAACTTCGTGGCGCTGGCGCGCTTGAGCGGCAACTTCCTCGACCGCCTGCGCGGCCTGGACACCCTGCGGCTGTTCGACCGCGCGCAGGCCGAAACCGCGCAGATCGCCAAATCCTCCGAAGACTTCCGCAGCCGCACCATGGAAGTGCTGCGCCTGGCCTTCCTCTCTTCCGGCGTGCTGGAGTTCTTCGCCTCGATCTCCATCGCCGTGGTGGCGGTGTACTTCGGCTTTTCCTACCTCGGTGAACTCAACTTCGGCAGCTACGGCCTCGGCGTGACGCTGTTTTCCGGTTTTCTGGTGTTGATTCTGGCACCGGAGTTTTTCCAACCGCTGCGCGATCTCGGCACCTTCTACCATGCCAAAGCGCAGGCGATCGGCGCGGCGGAAGCGCTGGAAACCTTCCTCAGCGCCGAAGGCGAGCAGATGGGCAACGGCACGCGGCAACTGCCCGCCGATCAACCGCTGACGCTGCAGGCGAACGCGTTGGAAATCCTGTCGCCGAACGGCGTACTGCTGGCCGGGCCGCTGAGCTTCACCCTGCAACCGCAGCAGCGCGTGGCGCTGGTCGGGCTGAGCGGCGCCGGTAAAAGCTCGCTGCTGAATCTGCTGCTCGGCTTCCTGCCCTATCGCGGGTCGTTGACCGTCAACGGCATTGAGCTGCGTGAACTGTCCGCCGAAACCTGGCGCCAGCAGCTGAGCTGGGTCGGCCAGAACCCGCATCTGCCGGCGCAAACCCTGCGCGCCAATATTCTGCTGGGCTGCCCGCAGGCCGACGAAGCGCAGCTGCAGCAGGCGGTGGAACTCGCCTACGTCAGCGAACTGCTCCCTTATCTGCCGCAGGGGCTCGACACCGAAGTGGGCGACAACGCCGCTCGCCTGTCGGTCGGCCAGGCGCAGCGCGTGGCGGTCGCCCGGGCGCTGATCGGTCCGCGCCGCCTGCTGCTGCTGGATGAACCGGCCGCCAGCCTCGATGCCCACAGCGAACAGCGGGTGATGCAGGCGTTGAATGCCGCTTCGCATCAGCAAACCACCCTGCTGGTGACGCACCAGCTGGAAGATACCGAAGACTACGATCAGATTTGGGTGATGGATAACGGGCGCATCGTGCAACAGGGCGATTACGCCACCCTCAGCGCCCAACCGGGCCTGTTTGCCACTCTGATCGCCCATCGCCGCGGGGAGCTTTAATCATGCGCGTTTTGCTGCCGTTTTTGGCGTTGTATCGCCGCCATAGCCTGCTGATTAGCCTGGGCATCCTTTTGGCGATCGTCACTCTGCTGGCCAGCATCGGCCTGCTGGCACTCTCCGGCTGGTTCCTGGCCGCCTCGTCGCTGGCCGGATTGGCGGGCCTGTTGACCTTCAACTACATGCTGCCGGCCGCCGGCGTGCGCGGCGCGGCAATCTTCCGCACCGCCGGGCGCTATGCCGAGCGAGTCGTCAGCCACGACGCCACCTTCCGCGTGCTGTCGCATCTGCGGGTGTTCACCTTCAGTAAGATCCTGCCGCTGACGCCGGGCGGCATCGCCCGCTTCCGCCAGGCCGAGCTGCTCAACCGCCTGGTGGCGGACGTGGACACGCTGGATCATCTTTATCTGCGGGTGATCTCGCCGTTGATCAGCGCGGCGGTGGTGATCCTGGTGGTCACCTACGGCCTGAGCTGGCTCGATCCTGCGCTCGCCCTGACGCTGGGCGGCATTCTGTTACTGTTGCTGCTGCTGGTGCCGCCGGTGTTCTATCGCGCCGGTAAACCGATCGGCGGCCAGCTTACCGCCCTGCGCGGCCAATACCGAACCGACCTGACCGCCTGGCTGCAGGGGCAGGCCGAGCTGGTGGTGTTCGGTGCCGTCAACGACTTCCGCCAGACGCTAAACGCCACCGAACAGCGGTGGCAACGCCGCCAGTGGCAGCAAGCCTCGCTGAGCGGCAAGGCGCAGGCGCTGATGATCCTCGCCAGCGGGCTGACGGTGACGCTGCTGCTGTGGCTGACCGCCGCCGGCATCGGCGGCGATACCCAGCCCGGCGCGCTGATCGCGCTGTTTGTCTTCGCCGCGCTGGCGTCGTTCGAAGCGCTGATGCCGGTCGCCGGTGCCTTCCAGTATCTCGGCCAGGTGATCGCCTCCGCCACGCGGGTCAAACAGAACATCGATCGTCAGCCGGAGGTCACCTTCCCGGCCACCGGCCCGGCCGCCGCCGATCGGGCTCAGCTTAGCCTGCGGCAGCTGAGTTTCACCTACCCCGACCAGCCGCAGCCGGTGCTGCGCGACGTCACGCTCGAGGTCGCGGCCGGCGAACACATCGCCTTGCTCGGCCGCACCGGCTGCGGCAAGTCCACCCTGCTGCAGCTGCTGACCCGCGCCTGGCGCACCGACGGCGGCAACATTCTGCTCAACGGCGAACCGCTGGAGGATTATGATGAAACCACGCTGCGTCGGATGACCACGGTCGTCAGCCAGCGTGTGCATATCTTCAGCGATACGCTGCGGGAAAACCTGCGGCTGGCCGCGCCGGACGCCGACGACGCTCGCCTGAGCGAGGTGCTGCAGCAGGTGGGGCTCGGCAAATTGCTGGACAGCGACGGCGGGCTGAACGCCTGGCTGGGCGAAGGCGGCCGGCAGCTGTCCGGCGGCGAACAGCGCCGTCTTGGCATCGCCCGCGCGCTGCTGCACCCTGCCCCGCTGCTGCTGCTCGACGAACCGACCGAAGGGCTGGACGCCGAAACCGAGCAGCAGATCCTGGCGCTGCTGCGCCGGCATTGTCAGGGCAAAACGCTGATCCTGGTGACGCACCGTCTGTACGGCCTGGAGCATCTCGACCGCATTTGCGTGATGGACGACGGCCGGATTGTCGAACAGGGCGATCACGCCACCCTGATGCGCCGGCAGGGCCGCTATGCCCGCTTTCGCAACCGTATCAGCAACCTGGCGCCGTAATCGGCCCGTAGAGGACGCAGAGAGCCTGTATGCGCATCGTTAAACTTTCCCCCCAGTCGCTGGCGTTTCCCTCGCCTGAGGGCGCCCTGCGCGACCCTAACGGCCTGCTGGCTATCGGCGGCGACCTGACGGCGCCGCGGCTGCTGGCGGCCTACGAGCGCGGCATTTTCCCCTGGTACTCGCCGGGGGAAGCGATTCTGTGGTGGTCGCCCGATCCGCGTGCGGTGCTGTTCCCGACAGAGTTTCATCTCAACCGCAGCCTGAAACGCTTTTTGCGCCACGATCCGTTTCGCATCACGCTCAACCACAACTTCGCCGCGGTGATCGCCGCCTGCGCCCATCGGCCGGATGAAGGCACCTGGATCGGCCCGGAGGTACAGCGCGCCTATCAGCATCTGCACCGCCTTGGCTATGCGCACTCGGTGGAGGTGTGGCAGGATGATCAACTGGTCGGCGGCATGTACGGCGTGGCGCAGGGCGCGTTGTTCTGCGGCGAATCGATGTTCAGCCGCGTTACCAACGCCTCAAAATGCGCATTGATGGCCTTTTGCCGCCATTTTGCCGCTTATGGCGGGGAATTGATTGACTGCCAGGTGCTGAACGCTCACACTGCCCGCCTTGGCGCGCGTGAAATTCCGCGCCGTCAATTTTTGCAGCAGCTCAGCACCCTTCAACGGCGGCCTTTGGCGCCGGCGTGCTGGGAGCCGCAAGTCATATCCCCACAGCCGGCTGAACCGCCCTCTCCAGTAAACTAATTGGTGGAAACGGTGCAATGTTCACCGACACATCTTTACATAATGGGGGTTTTTCGGCATTATCTTGCCGGTTAAAAACTAAGGTAGTTAGACCTAGAGGATTCGATGGCCAAAGAAGACAATATTGAAATGCAGGGCACCGTTCTTGATACGCTGCCGAACACCATGTTCCGCGTTGAATTGGAAAACGGGCACGTGGTAACCGCACACATCTCCGGTAAAATGCGTAAAAACTATATCCGCATCCTGACGGGCGACAAAGTCACTGTAGAGCTGACCCCGTACGACCTGAGCAAAGGCCGCATTGTCTTCCGTAGCCGTTAATCGGCTCACCGCGCGCCACACGCTGGCGGCATCGAGGATGTAATCCCTCGGGAGCCCTTTCCGTTTACCCCCGCAGCGACGTTACACAACGGGTTGCAGGTGCGCAGGTAAACTGAGAGGGCTCACTCGTTTCTGTTGTACGGTGAATCTCACCCATAAAAAAAGCGATGCCGAAGCATCGCTTTTTCTTTGCCTGAAGGCAGCCTTAGTGTACCGCGCCCTCGTCCGCCTTGCGTTTGGCGGCGCTGAGGAAGTGGTAGGTCAGCTGTTTCTTGTCCTTGTCCAGCTCGACCTTCACGGAACCGCCGTCCACCAGCGAGCCGAACAGCAGTTCGTTGGCCAACGGTTTTTTCAGGTTCTCCTGCATGACGCGCGCCATCGGGCGAGCCCCCATCGCACGGTCGTAGCCCTTCACCGACAGCCAGTCGCGCGCTTCGTCGCTCACTTCCAGCGAGACGCCCTTCGCATCCAGCTGCGCCTGCAGTTCGACGATGAACTTGTCGACCACCTGCTGAATCACCTCGGTAGACAGATGGTTGAACCAGATGATGTTGTCCAGACGGTTGCGGAACTCCGGCGTAAACACCTTCTTGATCTCTTCCATCGCGTCGGTGCTGTTGTCCTGCTGCACCAGGCCGATCGATTTGCGTTCGGTTTCCCGTACCCCGGCGTTGGTGGTCATCACCAGGATCACGTTGCGGAAGTCCGCCTTGCGGCCGTTGTTGTCGGTCAGCGTCCCGTTGTCCATCACCTGTAGCAGCAGGTTGAACACGTCCGGATGCGCCTTCTCGATCTCATCGAGCAGCACCACCGCATGCGGATGCTTGATCACCGCATCGGTCAGCAGCCCGCCCTGATCGTAACCGACATAGCCCGGAGGCGCGCCGATCAGACGGCTGACGGTATGCCGCTCCATGTACTCGGACATGTCGAAACGCAGCAGCTCGATATCCATCGCCTTGGCCAACTGTACGGTGACCTCGGTTTTCCCGACCCCGGTCGGCCCGGCGAACAGGAAGGAACCGACCGGCTTGCGCTCGTGGCCCAGACCGGCGCGGCTCATCTTGATCGCTTCGGTCAACGCTTCGATCGCCTGATCCTGGCCGAACACCAGCATCTTCAGGCGATCGCCCAGGTTTCTCAGCACGTCGCGATCGCTGGCCGACACGGTTTTCTCCGGGATGCGAGCGATACGCGCCACCACGGATTCGATATCGGCCACGTTGACGGTTTTCTTGCGCTTGCTGGCCGGCATCAACCGGCTGCGGGCGCCCGCCTCGTCGATCACGTCGATCGCCTTGTCCGGCAGATGACGATCGTTGATGTATTTCACCGACAGCTCCACCGCGGCGCGGATCGCCTTGGCGGTATAACGCACGTCGTGGTGCGCTTCATACTTGGCCTTCAGGCCGTTGATGATCTGAACGGTCTCTTCCGCCGTCGGCTCGGTGATGTCGATCTTCTGGAAACGGCGCGCCAGGGCGCGATCCTTTTCGAAGATGTTGCTGAACTCCTGGTAGGTGGTCGAGCCGATCACCCGGATCTTGCCGCTCGACAGCAGCGGTTTGATCAGGTTGGCGGCATCCACCTGCCCACCGGAAGCCGCGCCGGCGCCGATGATGGTGTGAATTTCATCGATGAACAAAATGCTGTTCTGATCCTGTTCCAGCTGCTTGAGCAGCGCCTTGAAGCGCTTCTCGAAGTCGCCGCGGTATTTGGTGCCGGCCAGTAGTGAGCCGATATCCAGCGAATACAGCGTGCAGTCCGCCATCACTTCCGGCACGTCGCCCTGCACGATACGCCAGGCCAGCCCCTCGGCGATGGCGGTCTTGCCGACGCCGGATTCGCCGACCAGCAGCGGGTTGTTTTTACGACGGCGGCACAGCACCTGAATCGCGCGCTCCAGCTCACGATCGCGGCCGATCAACGGATCGATGCCGCCCACACGGGCCAACTGATTGAGGTTGGTGGTGAAGTTTTCCATACGGTCTTCCCCTCCGGACTGCTCTTCGTTCACCGGGTTTTCCGCATTCGGCGCTTGGCCCGGCTCGTCTTTACGCGTGCCATGTGAAATAAAGTTCACCACGTCGAGACGGCTGACGTCGTGTTTGCGCAGCAGATAGGCCGCCTGCGACTCCTGCTCGCTGAAGATGGCCACCAACACGTTGGCGCCGGACACTTCGCTGCGGCCGGAAGATTGCACATGGAAGACCGCGCGCTGCAGCACGCGCTGGAAGCTGAGCGTCGGCTGAGTGTCGCGCTCTTCTTCGCCGGCGGGCAGCGTCGGTGTGGTTTGTTCGATGAAGGCTTCCAGCTCCTGGCGCAACGCGGCCAGATCCACCGTACATGCCTCAAGCGCTTCTCGCGCGGCAGGGTTGCTCAGCAACGCCAGCAACAGGTGCTCCACGGTCATAAACTCGTGTCTGTGCTCACGCGCCCTGGCGAAAGCCATGTTGAGACTGAGTTCCAGTTCTTGATTGAGCATAAGCACCTCCCCAATAGATTGCCTTATTCAGGCTTTTTCCAGCGTACAAAGCAACGGATGCTCGTTCTCCCTTGCGTACCGGTTCACATGGACGACTTTGGTTTCCGCCACCTCGGCGGTAAAAACACCACAGATCGCCTTGCCTTGATAGTGGACCGTGAGCATCAGTTGCGTTGCGCGTTCAATATCATAAGAAAAGAACTTTTGCAGAACGTCAATCACAAATTCCATCGGTGTGTAATCGTCGTTGTTAAGTATAACTTTATACATAGACGGCGGTTTTACCGCATCGATTTGTTTTTCTTCGGCCAAGTGTTCAAAGTTTAGCCAGTCGTTGTTATTGCCCATCGCTGCTCATCTTCTCTGCTCTGCCCTCTTATATGGGGGCAGGTTTCGGTTATTCAAAGTGGGGGATAGTTACTATTTTATCATCTTCGGCTTCGTCCCGCCGCACTGTAACGTGCGCAAAAAAACGGGCCAATTGTGACTGAATCGTGGCAATAGCGTTACCTGCTTCAAACTTTGGTGAACTGCTCCCCGCCGACAAAAGCCGATCCCTTGACGGCCCGATCATTTGCTCTAGAGTGTAAATTCGTGGCTGGTGGTCTTTTAACCACCCTTTGTCCACGCTGCTACCCGCCCACGGCGGGTGCGAAATCAGTTATTCATCTCACTTAAAATAGCGTTGCGAGGGATGTAAAAGCATGGAGACGGGTACTGTTAAATGGTTTAACAACGCCAAAGGTTTTGGCTTCATCTGCCCAGCCGGCGGTGGCGAAGATATTTTCGCGCATTATTCCACAATCAAGATGGATGGTTACAGAACGTTGAAGGCGGGCCAGCAGGTCAGCTTCGACGTGCATCAAGGGCCAAAAGGGAACCATGCCAGCCTTATTGTGCCGGTGGAAAGCGAGGCGCTGTCCTAAACGCTTCCGGCAGCGTCGCGCTGCATTGACCGTGACTGCGATAAAAATGCCAGCCGCCGTGTGACTGGCATTTTTTATGCCTTTTACTTACTCGCGCGCCAGCGCATCGATCGGATTCAGCCGCGCGGCATTGCGCGCCGGCAGATAGCCGAACACCACCCCGATGCCGGTGGAACAAAGGAACGCGCTCAGCAACGCCGCCGGCGGGAAGCTGATCTGCCAGCCCGGCAATACCAGCTGCACCGCCAAACCGATGGCGAACGACAGCGTAATCCCCAGCGCGCCCCCCACCAGGCAGACCAATACCGCCTCGATCAGGAACTGCTGCAACACGTCGCCGGAACGAGCACCCACCGCCATGCGAATGCCGATCTCGCGCGTGCGTTCGGTCACCGACACCAGCATGATGTTCATCACGCCGATACCGCCGACCACCAGCGAAATCACCGCCACCAGCGTCAGGAACAGCTGCAGCGTGCGGGTGGTTTTCTCGGCGGTTTGCACCAGGCTGTCCATGTTATAGGTGAAGAAGTCCTTCTTGCCGTGGCGCAGCGTCAACAGGCGCGACAGCTGCTGTTCCGCTTCCTTGCTGTCGTAACCGTCGCGGATGCGAACGGTGATAGAGTCGAAATAATTGTTGCCCATCAGCCGGTTGGCCATGGTGCTGTAAGGCACCCACACGTTCAGCGTCTTGCTGCTGCCGAACATCGACTGCTTCTCCTTGGCCACGCCGACCACCGTCGCCGGCATGTTGCCTACCAGGATCACCTCGCCCACCACGTTCTTCTGGTGCGGGAACAGCCGCCGCTGGGTATTGGCGTCGATCACCACCGTCTGCGCCTGCGACTGCACCTGCAGCGGATCGATGCCGACGCCCTGGGTAAAGCTCATGCCGTACACGCGGAAGAACTGCTCGCTGACGCCGTTGACGTTGGCCGCCGCGTCGACGTTGCCCAAGCGCAGCCGCATGCTGCTGCTGATGCTCGGCGACAGCGCGCTGATGTAAGGCTGTTCGCGCAGCGCATCGAGATCGCCGTATTTCAACGATTGCCGGTAGGTCGGATCGTCATCGCCGAAGTCCTTGCCGGGGTAGATGTCGACGGTGTTGGTGCCGATGGATTTGATGTCCGCCAGCACCATCTGCTTGGCGGCGTCGCCGATCACCAGGATCGACACCACCGAGGCGATGCCGATAATGATGCCAAGCATGGTCAGCGCGGTGCGCATCTTGTTGGCCGCCATCGCACGCCAGGCCATCACCAGCGCCTCGCGGAAACGGCCGCCCACCTGCCGCCAGGAAGCCGCCGCCGCGGCCAGCGCCAGCGGCTTGGCCTGCGCATTCTCCTGCGGTGCCGGACGCGAGTCGGCGATAATCTCGCCGTCGCGGATCTCGATGATCCTCTCCGCCTGGCGCGCTACCGCCGGATCGTGGGTCACCAGGATCACGGTGTGGCCCTGGGCGCACAGCTGTTTGAGGATCGCCATCACTTCTTCGCCGGAGTGGCTGTCGAGCGCGCCGGTCGGTTCATCCGCCAGGATCACCTGCCCGCCATTCATCAGGGCGCGGGCGATGCTGACGCGCTGCTGCTGGCCGCCGGAAAGCTGGCTCGGCCGGTAGTTGACGCGCTCCCCCAGCCCCAGACGCCGCAACAGCGCCACCGCCCGTTCGCGCCGCGCCGCTTTGCCCAGCCCCGCGTACACCGCCGGCACTTCGACGTTGTGCGCCGCGCTCAGGTGCGGCAGCAGATGATAGCGCTGAAAGATAAAGCCGAAATGCTCGCGCCGCAGCTGTGCCAGCGCATCGTCGCTCAGGGTGGCCACATCCTGCCCGGCCACCCGATACACGCCGGCGCTCGGCTTGTCCAGACAGCCGAGAATGTTCATCAGCGTCGATTTGCCGGAGCCGGAGGCCCCCATGATCGCCACCATTTCACCGGCTTCAATGCTCAGGCTGATCCCCTTCAGCACCTCCACCGTCTGCTCGCCGGAACGGTAGCTGCGGCGGATGCCGCTCAGCTGCAACAGCGCCGCCATCAGCCGGCCTCCACGCCGCCGCGGCTGACGATCACCTCATCGCCCGCCTCGAGGCCGCTGAGGATCTGCACGTCGATATTGTTGCGCAGGCCGATAGCCACCTCGCGCTTCTCTTCCTTGCCCTGTTTCAGCACCGAGACGTGGTAGCGATTGTCGGCGATCTGATCGCCCAGCGCCGCCAGCGGGATCACCAGCGCCTGCTCGACGCCGGCCAGCTGAATATGCACCTGCGCCGTCATTTGCAAGCGCAGCAACCTTTCCGGGTTGGGCACTTCGAAACGCGCATAATAGAAGATGGCGTTGTTGACCTTTTCCGGCGTCGGCTGAATGTCTTTCAGCACGCCGTCGAAGCGCCGGGTCGGATCGCCCAGCACCGTGAACCAGGCCTTCTGACCCGGCTTGAGGTTAATGACGTCGGCCTCCGATACCTGCGCCTTCACCAGCATGGTGCCGAGATCCGCCAGCGTCAGAATGTTCGGCGCCTGCTGCGCCGCGATCACCGTCTGGCCCTGCAGCGTGGTGATCTGCACCACGTCGCCATCCATCGGCGCCTCGATGCGGGTATAGGCCAGGTTGATCTTGGCGGTATCCAGGCTGGCCTGGTTCCGCGCGATCTGCGCATTGATGGTGCCCACCTGCGCCTTCTTCACCGCCAGCTGCGTCGCCGCCTGATCCAGATCCTGGCGCGACACCGCCTGCAGCTTGGCCAGCGCCTGGTTGCGCTGCAGCGTGACCGCCGCCAGCTGCTGTTCGGCCTGCGCCTGCAGCAGTTGCGCATGCAGTTCACGCAGCGTCGCCTCGCCTTCGCGGATGCTGTTCTGCGCCTGTTGCGGATCGATAACCCCCAGCAACTGGCCTTTCTTCACCTTGTCGCCGATCTCGACATACAGTTTTTCCAGCTGCCCGCTGACCTGCGCGCCGACGTCGACCTTGCGCACCGCGTCCAGTTGGCCGGTCGCCAACACGTTCTGCTGCAGATCGCGCTGGGTGACCTTTACCGTTTTGAAATCGGTTGGCGCCGGATGGCGAAAGTGCCAAACGGCCGCCGCGGCAAGCGCCGCAATGACCGCCAGAACGAGTATCCAGCGGCGTTTATGTCCTTTAAACCCTGTCAAAATTGACCTGCCTGTGCTTGTGAATATCAACCGCCCATTGCGGCGGCGGAGCTAAATTAGCACGCACCGTAGGGAATAACTAAACCTTAGCTCAACACAATGTGGAGACACGCCTGGTTACAGTTCAGCATTGAACTCCCGTTTAGTGAAGCCTTGATGAAATAGCGCCATTCAATACAGCCAAGGATTTCATCATGTCACAGCTCAGCTACCCACTCGCCTCCGCCCGGCCGCTTAACGGCTGGCAACTGATGACGGCGCTGATCAATGGCGAAAAGGCACCGAGCAACGCCTGGAAAAAAACCTCGTTTCGCCTGAAGTTTCTCGGCCGTTCGCTGCTCAACTGGCGCACTACCAGCGGCCTGCTCAGCACCCTGGCCAGCAACCCGCTGCTGGAAGAGATCCTGAGCGCGCAGCCGAACCTGCCGTGCAAACTGCATCGCCCGTATCTGGCGGCCAACATGAGCAAGATCGAATGCCTGTTCGCCCTGCGCGATCATTACGATCTCATCGCGCAGCGCATGCCGCTGAAGATGCGCCTCGGCCACCTCGGCCCGCAGTCTTTCGTGCTGGCCAGCGCGATGGGCAAAAACGAAGCGCCGATCGCGCTGGAACTGGCGGCGATCGACAAGCTGAATAAGGAAGGGGAAGCCACGCTGCTGCTGCGCAACGCCAACGGCGTGATGCTGGCGGAGATCACCTTTGCGCTGATGCATTATCAGCAGCAACCCACGCTGTTCATCGGCGGCCTGCAGGGCGCCAACCATGAGGTGCCGCACGCCGAGATCCAGCACACCACCAAAGAGTGTCACGGCCTGTTCCCCAAACGCCTGGTGCTGGAAGGCATCTGCACGCTGGCGCGGCACCTCGGTATCCGCCAGATCGTGGCGGTCGGCAACGCCACCCATATCTATCAAAACTGGCGTTACCAGAGTAAGAAGAAGGACAAACTGCACGCCGATTACGATCAGTTCTGGCTGTCGATGGGCGCCAAACCGCTCGACAGCGGCTATTTCCTGCTGCCCGAACGCATCGCTCGCAAGCCGATCGAAGAGATTGCCAGCAAGAAGCGCGCCGAGTATCGCCGCCGCTATCAGCTGCTGGACGAGCTGGAACAAGGATTGGCGGCGCATTTCTGCGCCCGATAACGCCCGGCTGGCCGTCAGTCCGCCCGGCCGCGCGCCAGCCAGATCACCCGTGAGAACATTTTCTTCAGCAGCGGCGGCACCGAGTCCGTGCCCCATTCGCCGGCCTGCATCGCGACCTCGATCGCCAGATCCGGCTTCGACGAGTGGTGGACCGCTTTCAGGATCACCTTGCGCACCGGCATCTGCGCGTTGAGCGGCACCGACGCCATCCGGTGATAAACCGGGCCGAACCCTTCGCGGAACATGAAGTGCTCCATGTCCGGCGCCGGCAGCGCGGTCAGCCGATCGCGCTCGTTGTCTTCATGATTGTCCAGCAGGCTGCGCACGGTATTGGCGTACTTTTTGCCCGCCTCGTCGCCGTCCACCAGCGCATGCCACTCGATGCCCATGCGGCGGGCAAAGCGCAGCAGCGGCTTCAGGCCGCACTGGGCGAATTCGATGACCCTCACCCCTTCCGCCTCGAAATGGTAGCCGCACTGGCGCGCCAGCTCGTTCAGCAGCCACACTTCGGTCTCGCCTTCCACCAGCAGCCAGCAGCGGGCGAACAGCGACGACGGCCGGTTGAAACGGATGTGAAACGCGATGCGCCGCCCGTCTTCGGCGCTCAGCCCGCGCGGCCCGAGACGGTAGGTCGCGACCCGCCCCGACTCGCGCACCAGCCGGCAGACGTGCTCCACCGGCACCAGCGACACCAGTTCGCTGGAGTTGGTGGTGGTGATGCGCTGCAGCGGCAGCTGATTGAGCAGCCCCCAGGCCACCGACAGCATGATCGGGTGCAGGCGAGTTTCCGGGTCTTCCACCAGCAGCAGCGGCCGGGCATGCGGATCCAGCTTGACGTCGCCCTTGGCCTGCAGCAGGGTGGAAAACATCCCGAGCAGGATCAGGCGCATGCTGCGGCTGTTCGGTTCGGCCACCATGCGGTTGATGCCATCCAGCGCACGCCAGGCATCCTGCTCCGGTTCGCCGCCGCGGCGG
>NZ_JBJNOX010000019.1:0-24965 GCF_052166245.1 Serratia sp. CY84636 | reverse complement strand
GCGAGGAGAAGAAACGCGCGCTGATCGAATCCGGCCGCCGCGGCGTAGAGCGCTATTTCGCCTGGTACGACGCCGCCATGAAACAGGCAGCGTAACCGGTATTATCCCTGCCCGCGCGTACGGCCGGCGCGCGGGTAAAAAAATCCCCGCGGGGGCGGGGAAAGGCAAAGTAACGCTAAGGATTTATAGGAGTTATACGAAGAACTTGGCCAACACCAGCAGCGACAGCGAGACGTTGATAGCGCCCCCGATACGCGTCGCGATCTGGGCGAACGGCATCAGCGACATGCGGTTGCCGGCGGTGAGGATCGCGACGTCGCCGGTACCGCCCTGCCCACTCTGGCAGCAGGAGACGATCGCCACGTCGATAGGGTGCATGCCGATTTTCTTGCCGACGAAGAAACCGGTCGCCACCAGCGCGCTGACGGTTGTGACGATCACGATCAGATTCTGTACGGTGAACGCGTCCACCAGCTCCTGCCACGGCGTGATGGCCACGCCGACCGCGAACAGGATCGGATAAGTCACGGCGGTGCGGAAGAATTTGTACACCACCTGCGAGCCTTCCTGAATGCGCGGCGACACCCCGTGCGCCAGCTTCACCGCCACGGCGGCGAACAGCATGCCCACCGGCGCCGGCAGACCGATCAGGCGGTGCAGCAGCATGCCTACCATATACAGCAGGATGGCCAGCAGCGCGCCGCAGGCGATGGTGCTGACGTCCACCTTGCCGCTGATTTTTTCCACCGCGTTCATGTCGCTGTCGCCCTGCTTGCTCGGCATCAGGCTGCCTTCGCCGGTCAGGTGCGGATAACGCTTGCCCAGTTGGTTGAGCAGGCCGGCGATGACGATGGCAGTCAGGCTGCCGAGCATCACGATCGGCAGAATGCGCCCCAACGCCACGCCCTGCTCCATGTGCAGGATCGCCGCGTAGCCCATCGACAGCGGGATCGCCCCTTCACCCACGCCGCCGGCCATGATCGGCAGGATCAGGAAGAAGAAGATCTGGAACGGCTCCAGGCCCAGCGCCATGCCGACGCCCATCCCCACCAGCATGCCGACGATCTCGCCGCACAGCATCGGAATGAAGATGCGCAGGAAGCCCTGGATCAGCACCTGGCGGTTCATGCTCATGATGCTGCCGACAATGATGCAGCAGATGTAGAGATAAAGAATGTTGGTCGATTTGTAGAACTTGGTGGTCGACTCCACCACCACGTCCGGCAGCAGACCGTAGTGCACCAGCGCGGAAGGAATGAAGGTGGCGCAGATCGCCGCCGCGCCCATTTTGCCGATCAGCGGCAGGCGCTTGCCGAATTCGCCGCAGGCGAAACCGAAGAACGCCAGGGTGGCCACCATCACCACGATATCGCTCGGCAATTTGCCTTCCAGGCAGTCGAGCAGAATCAATACGCCGGCCAGAATAAAGAACGGTAACGGAATAATCCCTACTTTATAATTGTCCAGTATCCGCCACCATTTCTCACGCAGAGAAATATCGGCGGCCTTGTCTTTGGCTACGAGGTAAGAATCATCTGTTGTGCTCATAATCTGGCCTCTTATTAGTTTGTTCAGCCATCATAGAGAAGCGCACGGATTATCTGCTGTGATTATGTTCAAAGTTAAAAAGGGTTTTTAATGGTGGTTATGGTTTCTATGGGGTTAATTAAGATTATGTAAAAATCAGCGTGGTTTTAATGGTGTTAATACCGCTTTTATTTTAAAGCTTATCAACTTTATCGCAGACGAACAATTCTCGTCCGGTTCACTCTAATCCCGTGTGAGGGATCACAAGTTGATCGGGCGCAATATTACAGACCCCGCTTCTCGTGATAGGGTAAGGCTTCAGGATCTCTTTACGGTGAAGCACCGCCATGCGCCTCAAACTCTCATTTCAAATCAAGCTGTTTCTGTGCCTGGTGGCCTTCTCCTGCCTGCTGCTGACCTGTATCGGCGCCTATACCTATTACCAGCTGGATGCGCAGCTGCACCGCGATCTCGGCGCCCGCGCCCAGGTACAGGCGCGGGAAATCGCCCTCATTCCTTCGCTGGTGGACGCAGTGGAGAACAACGACGCCGCCCGGATCGCCGCGCTGATGAAAAAAATCCGCGCCAGCAGCGACGCCAGTTATATCGTCATCGGCGATAATCATGCCCGCCACCTTTATCATTCCGAATATGAAGGCCGCCTGGGCACGCCGATGATCGGCGGCGATAATAAAGAGGTGCTGGAAGGAAAAAGCATTATTTCCATTCGCAAGGGCGGCATTGGCGTTTCATTGCGCAGCAAGGCGCCGATCGTGGATGAAAATAATCACGTGATCGGCATCGTTTCCGTCGGCTATTTGAAATCGCATATCGATAATTTAAATGCCAGGACGTTGACGCAAATTATCGGCTCCATCGTCCTGCTGCTGATCGCCCTGTTCGTCTTTTCCTGGCTGCTGTCGAAAAACCTCAAGCGCCAGATGTTCTGGCTGGAACCGAAAGAGATCGCGCTGCTGGTACGCCAGCAAAAAGCGCTGCTGGAAGCCATCTATGAAGGGGTGATCGCCATCGATCCGCAGCTGCGGATCATCACCATCAACCATGCGGCGCGCGAGCTGCTGGATCTGCACCAGCCCGCCGCCGGCTTGCTGGGCCGGCCGATCGGCGACGTGATCCAGGCGCAGCCGAACTTCTTCGCCGCCGCGCAGCTGGGCCAGGATACGCATGACGAGGTGTGCCGCTTCAACCACGTGCGGGTGATCGCCAGCCGGGTGCGCATCATGCAGGAACAGGAGCTGCAAGGCTGGGTGATCAGCTTCCGCGACAAGAACGATATCAATACCCTGAGCAGCCAGCTCAGCCAGGTGAAACGCTATGCCGACAACCTGCGCATCATGCGCCACGAGCAGCTGAACTGGACCGCGACGCTGGCCGGGCTGCTGCATATGCAGCGCTACGACGAGGCCATCCGCTACGTGGAGGCCCAGTCGGAGGGCGCGCAGGAAATCCTCGATTTCATCTCGCAGCGCTTCAGCTCGGCGGCGCTGTGCGGCCTGCTGCTGGGCAAATACTCCAGCGCCAGAGAAAAAGGCATTGAGCTGCGCTTCGATCCGGCCTGCCAGCTTCGGCAGATCCCAGCGGCGCTGAATGAGACCGAACTGATGTCGATCGTCGGTAACCTGTTGGATAATGCCGTGGAGGCGACGCTGCACTACCCGGCCCCGCACGAAGCGATCGAGCTTTATATCAGCGACGGCAGCGACGAGCTGGTGATCGAGGTGGCGGATCGCGGCACCGGCATCGCCGAGGAGATTCGTGATACGCTGTTTGAACAGGGCGTCACCACCAAAGCGGATAAAAGCGACCACGGCATCGGCCTGCATCTGGTCGCCAGCCACGTGGCGCAGGCGCACGGCAGCATAGAAGTGTCGGACAACGAGCCGCACGGCGCGATATTCTCTATATTTATCCCTAAATAAAACCCATAACCCGATTTTTTGAGCACCCGATTATGTCACACCAAGCACTGGACGTTCTGATCGTGGAAGACGAGCCGCAACTGGCGACGCTGCACGCGGAGTTCATCGAGAAAAATTTCAACCTGCGGGTGGTGGCTTACGCCGCCACGCTGGCCGAAGCGCGGGCCAAAGCCAATACGCATCAGCCGCGGCTGATCCTGCTGGATAACTTCCTGCCGGACGGCCAGGGCATCGAGCTGATGGAAGAACCGGCGGTGAAGAACCCCGCCTGCTCGGTGATCTTCATCACCGCCGCCAGCGACATGCATACCTGCAGCCAGGCGATCCGCAACGGCGCCTTCGACTACATCATCAAGCCGGTGTCTTACAAGCGGCTGCGCAATTCGCTCGAACGCTTCATGCAGTTTGTGCAGACCCAGCGCACCTTCAAGATTATCGATCAGGACAACGTCGATGCGCTGTACAACCTGCAGTCGAAGCAGTTCTCCAGCGAGCCGAGCGCCAAAGGCATCGAAACCAATACCCTCGAGCTGGTGCAGGCGCTGTTTATCGCCCAGCCGGCGGTGGCGCATGCGGTGGAAGACGTGGTGGAGCAGGTCGGCATCAGCAAGACCACCGCCCGCCGTTATCTGGAATATTGCGTCGCCACCCAGTTCGTGCGGGTGGAGATGCTGTACGGCAATATCGGCCATCCGCGGCGGCTGTATCGCAAGGCCTGAGGCTGCCATCTGGCTGTCATATTACGGCGATAACATAGCGCCCGACGATATCCCCCTCGATATCGGCACCTGTCGTTAAAACTGATGAAATACTGATGACTTTTGCCCGGCCTCTGGTCGGGTTTTTTATTATCCGAACGGCAGACGCAGAAGCGAAATATCTCATTGCTTCACGCCACGTTATTTCCCCCCAAAACCAATCCATTATGGCGAATAACGGCCGTCAATTTTGAGTCACGGGCCAAATTACCATAACTAATTAAAACCTTGATGTAAACCACTAATATCCCATTTAAACGACATTCAGGGTTGTCTCAGATATTCACTGTGTTAGGGTAAAAAGCTCTTTTATTTTGCTAAGGACAGCTCATATCGCTTTAATTAAACCAGAGGAAACAGCAAATTGCATGGCAATTAAACTCGAAGTAAAGAACCTGTATAAGATATTTGGCGAACACCCGGAACGCGCATTCAAACTGCTGGATAAAGGTCTGACAAAAGATCGGCTGTTTGAAAAAACCGGCTTATCGCTCGGCGTAAAAGACGCCACTCTGGCCATTGAAGAAGGCGAGATATTTGTCATCATGGGGCTCTCCGGTTCCGGCAAGTCCACTCTGGTACGCCTTCTCAATCGTCTGATAGAACCCACCCGCGGTCAGGTGCTGATCGACGGTGAGGACATCGCCAAAATATCTGACACCGCGCTGCGCACCGTGCGGCGAAATAAGATCAGCATGGTATTTCAGTCATTCGCGCTAATGCCGCACATGAATGTCCTGAATAATACCGCCTTCGGTATGGAATTAGCCGGCATACCGCTGCAGGAGCGCCAGGAAAAAGCGCTGGACGCCCTGCGTCAGGTCGGGCTGGAGAATTATGCGCTGTCTTATCCGGATGAATTATCCGGCGGTATGCGCCAGCGCGTGGGATTAGCCCGCGCCCTGGCCAATAACCCGGATATATTATTGATGGACGAGGCCTTCTCGGCGCTCGATCCGTTAATTCGTACCGAAATGCAGGATGAGCTGGTGAAATTACAGGCCCAGCATCAACGCACCATCGTGTTTATTTCCCACGATCTGGACGAAGCGATGCGCATCGGCGATCGCATCGCCATCATGCAGGGCGGTGAGGTGATCCAGGTCGGTACGCCGGACGAGATCCTGAATAACCCGGCCAACGACTATGTGCGCACCTTCTTCCGCGGCGTGGACATCAGTCATGTGTTCAGCGCCAAGGATATCGCCCAACGGCGCCCGGTGACGCTGATCCGCAAAACCCCCGGTTTTGGCCCCCGTTCGGCGCTGCAGCTGCTGCGCGATGAGGACCGGGACTATGGTTATGTGGTTGAACGCGGGAAGAAATTTATCGGCGTAGTGTCGATAGAGTCGCTGAAAAAAGCGCTGTCCGCCAATCAAACGCTGGACGATGCCCTGCTCGAGGCCCCCGCCGCCGTGCCGGCCGACACGCCGCTCAGCGATCTGATCTCCCTGGTCGCCCAGGCGCCGTGCGCGGTGCCGGTGGTGTGCGAAGAACATAACTATCTCGGCATCATCTCCAAGGCCATGCTGCTGCAGGCGTTGGACAAGGAGGGCTCCGCCAATGAGTGATACCACGCAAACCCAAGATCCCTGGGCTACCGCACCGGCCGATGCCGGCGCCGCACCCGCAAACGATGCCGCCACCAACGCCGGCGACGCCTGGTCCAGCGCGCCGCCGCCGGCCGCCCATGACGCCGCCGCGTCAGGCGCCGATTGGCTCAGCGGCGCCCCGGCGCAGCCGGAGCACTTCAGCCTGATCGATCCGTTCCACAAAGCCTGGGTGCCGTTCGACACCTGGGTCACGCAAGGCATCGACTGGCTGGTGCTGCACTTCCGCCCGCTGTTCCAGGGTATCCGCGTGCCGGTCGACATGATCCTGAGCGGCTTCCAGCAGCTTCTGCTGGGCATGCCGGCGCCGATCGCCATTCTGGTGTTTTCGCTGCTCGCCTGGCAGGTCTCAGGCCTCGGCATGGGCGCCGCCACGCTGCTCTCCCTGGTCGCCATCGGCGCCATCGGTGCCTGGTCGCAGGCGATGGTCACGCTGGCGCTGGTGCTGACCGCGCTGTTCTTCTGCATTCTTATCGGCCTGCCGCTCGGCATCTGGCTGGCGCGCAGCAAGCATGCCGCCAAGGTGATTAGACCGCTGCTCGACGCCATGCAGACCACCCCGGCCTTCGTCTACCTGGTGCCGATCGTCATGCTGTTCGGCATCGGCAACGTGCCGGGCGTGGTGGTGACCATCATCTTCGCGCTGCCGCCGATCGTGCGCCTGACCATTCTGGGCATCAAGCAGGTGCCGGAGGATCTGATCGAGGCCGCCGAATCCTTCGGCGCCAGCCCGCGTCAGCTGCTGTTCAAGGTGCAGCTGCCGCTGGCGATGCCGACCATCATGGCCGGCGTTAACCAGACGCTGATGTTGGCGCTGTCGATGGTCGTCATTGCCTCGATGATCGCCGTCGGCGGTCTGGGCCAGATGGTGCTGCGCGGCATCGGCCGGCTGGACATGGGCCTGGCCGCCGTCGGCGGCGTCGGCATCGTGATCCTGGCGATCATTCTCGATCGCCTCACCCAATCGCTGGGGCGCGATCGCCGCAGCAAAGGCATCAGCCGCTGGTATCGCCGCGGCCCCATCGGGCTGCTGACTCGCCCGTTCATCAAACAGGCCTGACGCTTTTCCCGCCGGCGGCTGCGGCCCCGGCGGGCTATGACACCACCACATCGAAAAAAGGGGAAACACTATGCGCACTACGGGCATCTGGGCTCTCGCCCTGACGACGCTGATTGGCTCACAGAGCGTGAGCGCGGCAGATTTACCCGGCAAGGGGATCGCGGTACAGCCGGTGCAAAGCACCATTTCCGAAGAGACGTTCCAGACGCTGCTGGTCAGCAAGGCGCTGGAAAAATTGGGTTACGACGTGAAGGAACCGCGTGAAGTGGATTACAACGTCGCCTACACCTCGATCGCCTCCGGCGACGCGACCTTTATCGCGGTCAACTGGGATCCGCTGCACGCCGATCAGTACAAGGCCGCCGGCGGCGACGCCAAGTTCTACCGCGAAGGCGTCTACGTCAACGGCGCCGCGCAGGGCTACCTGATCGACAAGAAAACCGCCGAACAGTACCACATCACCAACGTCGAGCAGCTCAAGGATCCCAAGATCGCCAAGCTGTTCGACACCAACGGCGACGGCAAGGCCGATCTGACCGGCTGCACCCCGGGCTGGGGCTGCGAAGCGGTGATTAACCACCATATCAAGGCCTATGGCCTGAGCAATACCGTCGAACACAACCAGGGCAACTACGCGGCGATGATCGCCGACACCATCACCCGCTACAAAGAGGGCAAACCGGTGCTGTATTACACCTGGACGCCGTACTGGGTCAGCGATGTGATGGTGCCGGGGCGCGACGTGGTCTGGCTGCAGGTGCCGTTCTCCTCCCTGCCGGGCGAGCAAAAGAACGTCGACACCAAGCTGCCTAACGGCGCCAACTACGGCTTCCCGGTCAACACCATGCGCATCGCCGCCAACAAGCAGTGGGCCGAAGCCAATCCGGCGGCCGCCAAGCTGTTCGCCATCATGAAGCTGCCGATCGCCGACATCAACGCGCAAAACTTGCGCATGCATGAAGGCCAGGCTTCGGAAGCCGACATCCAGAACCACGTCAACGGTTGGATCAAGGCGCACCAGGCCACCTTCGACGGCTGGGTGAAAACCGCCGCCGAAGCGGCGAAGCCGTAACCGTTCAGGGGCGCCGCCTGTGCCGCGCCCCTACCCCGCCATATCGATGCCGCTGAAATGCAAAAAGCGCTCTGCGATAGTCGACATGGGCCGCGGCCAAATGCAATACACCTGGCGCCGCGGCCCGTCTTCAATCGGAATCGACACCAGCGCGCTTAAGCGTTGCGCGGTCGAAATCGGTACGATGCCCGCCGCCAGCCCGCGCCGCACCAAATTCTCCAGCCATTCGATATGATCGATTTCAAAACTGACGTGCCGACGAATGCCCGCCGCCTGAAAGGCGCGATCGGTTTGGCGCCGCGCGCCGGTGCCGCTGTAGAAATCCACCAGCGGCACTTCCGCCAGCGCCTGCAGGTTCACCCGCTCGCGGCCGGCCAGCGGATGCTGCGGCGCCACCAGCGCCACCAGCGGCTCATCGGCCAACTGCCGGTGCGACATCGGCAGCAGATCGGCATCGCCCGGCCAGATGCCGACGAACGCCATATCGCATTTTTGCTGGCGCACGTCTTCCAGCAACGCTTCGCTCATGCCGACGTACAGGCGGATATTCACCGCCGGATAGTGGCGATGAAACTTGTCGAGCCTTTCGGTCAGAGCCATCACGTTTATCGTTGAAATGGTGCCGATGGTCAGGGTGCCGGACACCGCGCCGTCGGCCGCCGTCACCTCCTCCACCAGCGCCTGCTGCGCCGCCAACAGGCGCTGCGCAGGGGCCACGAAAGCCTGGCCGGCCGGGGTCAACCGCACCCGACGCGAAGTGCGTTCAAACAGCGTGCAGCCCAGCTCCTCTTCCAGTTTGGCGATCTGGTGGCTCAGCGCCGACTGCACCGTATGGCAGCGCTGCGCCGCCCGGGTAAAGTTCAGCTCTTCCGCCACCGCCAGCGCATAGCGGATCTGTTTCAGGTTCATGGCATCTATCTTGAAATGAGATAAATAAAATGAAAATTATACATTGGTTTCCCGGCGTGCGTTGCCGGATACTGCGCGCCATCTTCTTCCCGTGATGAAAAAACCATGAGCCAACAAAACGCCCACCCGGGCCTCAGCCCGGCGCTGACCGTGCTGATCGCCATCGCTACCGGCCTGGCGGTCGCCAGCAACTATTACGCGCAGCCGCTGCTGGAAACCATCGCCACCGGCTTCAACCTGTCGGTCAATCAGGCCGGCTTTATCGTGACCGCCGCGCAGCTCGGTTACGCCACCGGGCTGCTGCTGCTGGTGCCGCTCGGCGATATGTTCGAGCGCCGCGGGCTGATCGTGTTCATGACGCTGCTGGCCGCCGGGGGCATGCTGATCACCGCCACCTCCGCCACCCTGCCGATGATGATCCTCGGCACCGCGCTCACCGGGCTGTTCTCGGTGGTGGCGCAGATCCTGGTGCCACTGGCTGCCACGCTGGCCCACCCGGAAAAGCGCGGCAAGACCGTCGGCATCATCATGAGCGGCCTGCTGCTCGGCATCCTGCTGGCGCGTACCGTCGCGGGGGCACTGGCGTCGTTCGGCGGCTGGCGCACCATCTACTGGGTCGCCAGCGTGCTGATGATCCTGATGGCGCTGATCCTGTGGCGCGCGCTGCCGCGCTATAAGCAACACTCCGGGCTGAACTACCCGCAGTTGCTGGCCTCGATCTTCAGCCTGTTCTGCCGCACGCCGCTGCTGCGCACCCGCGCCATCCTCGGCGCTCTGTCGTTCGCCAACTTCAGCGTGCTCTGGACCTCCATGGCCTTTCTGCTCGCCGCGCCCCCGTTCAACTATTCCGAGGGGGTGATCGGGCTGTTCGGCCTGGTGGGCGCCGCCGGGGCGCTGGCCGCTTCACGCGCCGGGCATCTGGCGGACAAGGGCAAAGCCGGATTGACCACCACCGTCGGCCTGGTGCTGCTGCTGCTGTCCTGGATACCTATCGCGTTCGCCAAACAATCGCTGTGGGCGCTGATCGCCGGCATCCTGATCCTCGATCTGGCGGTGCAGGCGGTACACGTCACCAACCAGAGCGTGATGTACCGCATCATGCCGGACGCGCGCAACCGCCTGACCGCCGGCTATATGACCAGCTACTTTATCGGCGGTGCCCTCGGTTCACTGCTCTCCGCCTCGGCCTATCAGCATGCCGGCTGGTACGGCGTGGCCGCCGGCGGCGGGGTGTTATGCCTGCTCAACCTGCTGACCTGGTGGCTCGGCAAGCACCACGATCCGCAGGGGCCGGCGACAATCTGATTATCGTGCAAATAGTCACTTAAGAAATTTATTAGCGGTGCAGGGTATAAACATTACTTACTCTCTGGTAATGTTCTGGGCATAAACTATTGAAGTCCTATCTACCCTGCGACCCACAACCATGCAAAGCCAAGCTGCAGACAGCCTCAATCCGCCCGCCGTCAGCGCCACCTTCGCCAACGGCGTCGTCGACAGTTTGCCGATCGTCATCGGGTATGTCCCGGTGGCGTTCGCCTTTGGCCTCAGTGCCGTCAAACTGGGCTTTTCCCCGCTGGAAAGCATTTTCTTCTCCTGCATTATCTACGCCGGTGCCAGCCAGTTCGTGATCACCGCCCTGTTGAGCGCCGGGATGTCGCTGTGGGTCTCCGCGTTGACGGTGATGGCGATGGATGTGCGCCACCTGCTCTACGGCCCGGCGCTGCGCCACCGCATCGTCTCGCGCATGTCGCCCGGTAAAACGGCGATGTGGGCCTTTGGCCTGACCGATGAGGTCTTCGCCGCCGCTACCGCCAGGCTGATGCGCAATAACCGCAGCTGGAGCGAAAACTGGATGCTGGGCATCGCGCTCTGTTCCTGGCTTTCCTGGGTGGCCGGCACCGCGCTCGGCGCGCTGTTCGGCAACGGCCCGCTGGAGCAGTTCCCGGTGATCGAAGCCTCGCTGGCCTTCATGCTACCGGCGCTGTTTCTCAGTTTCCTGCTGGCCGCCTTCCGGCGCCCGCAGAGCCTGACCATTGCTGCCGCATTGGCCGGCGCGCTGCTCGGCGTGGTGCTGTTCTCCATTCCGGTCGCCATTTTGGCCGGTATCGGCGCCGGTTGCGTCGCCGCCCTGTTCCAGCCCGCCCCTGCGGAGGCCAACCATGAACACTGATGTGCTGGTGATCGGCCTGGTGGTGGGCTGCGCCAATTACCTGTTCCGTTATCTGCCGCTGCGGCTGGCGCCGGCGCGCGCCCAGCCCGGCCTCAAACGCGGTAAAGCCGCCCTGTTGCTCGACAGCATCGGCATCGCCTCGATCTGCGCCCTGCTGGTGGTCTCCAGCACGCCGGTCGTCATGCGCGAACCGGACAAGCTGCTGCCGACGTTGGTGGGGTTCGCCGCGCTGGCGCTGTGCTTCTACCGCAGCAAAAGCATCATTCTGTCGACGCTGCTCGGCGCGACGGCCTTTGGCGTCACATTAAAGCTGTTAATGCTTTTCGGTCCGGGCTGACGCCGCTCCCGATCGTTTGGCTTCACTTTGGCGTTTTCATGCGTCACATCTTTACAAACACTGACAAATGACACGAATTGCTAAATTATCCGCACGGCTGAACATTTACATTATTAGTCACCGTCGTTACTATCTCGAACGAAATTAATGAGGCCCTAAATTATGGAAAGCTCGTTTGCCCCCATAGAACAAATGCTGAATTTCCGCGCCACCCGGCAGAAAGATTTCCCTTATCAGGAAATCCTGCTGACCCGCCTGTGCATGCACATGCAAGGCAAGCTGCTGGAAAACCGCAATAAGATGCTGAAGGCGCAGGGGATTAACGAAACACTGTTTATGGCGCTGATCACCCTGGATGCGCAGGAAAGCCACAGCATCCAACCTTCTGAGCTAAGCTCTGCCTTAGGCTCCTCGCGCACCAATGCGACCCGCATCGCCGACGAGCTGGAGAAACGCGGCTGGATCGAGCGCCGGGAAAGCGACAACGATCGCCGCTGCCTGCATCTGCATCTGACGCCGCAGGGGGAAGAATTTCTCAGTCAACTGCTGCCGCCGCAGCACCAATGTCTGCATTTCCTGTGGTCCACGCTGACCGACGATGAGCAAAAACAGCTGGAACAGCTGACGCGCAAATTGCTGGCACGTCTGGATCAAATGGAAATCACAGAACAGTTATCCTAATTCACAATTTCTGTTCAGGTACCTACTTATGCGATCCCCATTTCACTGGAGATTCACCCCGCTGTTCGCCGTGTTGCTGCTGGCCGGGTGTGCTTCGACCGATAATATTGCCCCGCAATCCACGCTGATGGATCCGCAGAGCCTGCAGTTGGCTCAGCCGAAAGTCAGTTCGCTGACCGTCAGCCCGCAGTGGTGGCGCGCCCTCAAGGATCCGCAGCTGGACGCCTTGATGACGCAGACGCTGCAAAGCTCGCCGACCCTGCGGCAGGCCGCCGCCCGCGTGCGCGAAGCGCAGAGCGTGGTGGGTGAAGCCAGCGCCGCCAACGGGCCGAACCTGGATCTGAACGCCAGCACCCAACGCCAGCGCGTGCCGCAAAACGTCAATATGGGGCTGGGGTATCCGCATAAGCCGATCTACGAAAGCTCCAATTCACTGGGGCTGAACCTGGCGTACGAGTTCGACTGGTGGGGCAAATACCGCAACCAGGTGAACGCCGCCAAGGCGCAGGTCAACGCCGCGCGCGCCGAGCAGGAACAGGCGGCGCTGACGCTGACCAGTTCGGTGGCGTCCGCCTACTATCAGCTGCAGAGCAATCTGGCGCTCGAGAAGCTGCTGCAGCAGGAAGTGAACAACAATGAGCGCCTGACCGCGCTGCGCCAACAGCGCTATCAGGCCGGCCTGACCGGCGTCGACGTGCCGCAACAAACCCAGGCACAGTCCGACGTCGCCAAGCAGCAGATCCTGCAGCTGCAATCGCAGATCGAGCAGCTCAGACACCAGCTCGCCGCGCTGGCCGGCCAGGGGCCGAACGCCATGCAGCACCTGCGTCAGGTGCCGTTGCCCGCAGACAACCTGATGGCGCCGCAGGGCGAGCTGACGGCGGATCTGCTGGGCAAACGCCCGGACATCGCCGCGCAACGCCAACTGGTGGAGTCTTACAGCCAGCGCGTCAGCGCCGCGCGTAAAGAGTTTTACCCCAGCCTGACCATTTCAGCCTTCGCCGGCCTGATGACCACCAATACCAGTGGTACCAGCCCGAACCTGTTTGAAGCGGCCAGCCAGGCCTGGAACGTGATGCCGGCGATTTCGCTGCCAATCTTCCACGCCGGGGCGCTGCGCAGCAAGCTGGGCGAGGAATCCGCGCTGTATGACGAAGCGGTGGAATCCTACAACCAAACCATCCTGAATGCGGTACAGGAAACCGCCGACGCCATCACCATCCAGCAGAGCTCTGCGCAACAGCAGCTGCAGGCGGCGTCCGCGGCCCAGTCGATGCAACAGGTGTATCAGGTCGCCAACGCCCGTTACCAGGCAGGGATTATCGGGCGCGACGATCTGTTGACCAGCCAGACGCAGCTATTACAGCAGCAACAGGCGGAGTTGAATGCCAGCAGCAATTTACTGCAGGCGAAGATAGGACTGATCCGCGCGCTGGGCGGTGGCTATCAGGCCCCGGCCGCAGCGGATTCGAAAGCATAATAATATAAGGCTTGGAGAACACCATGAGCGCAAGCGCGGAAATCCAAAACCCGCAGCAGCCGAACGGCAAAAAGAAGCAGCGTAAATTTTGGCTGCTGTTGCTGACGGTTATTTTCATTGTTATAGGGGTGGCTTACTTAGTGTATTGGTTCCTGGTGCTGCGTCATCACCAGGAAACCGACGACGCCTACGTCTCCGGCAACCAGGTGCAGATCATGGCCCAGGTGTCCGGCAGCGTGAACAGCGTCAATTTCGACAACACCGACTACGTCAAGCAGGGCGACGTGCTGCTGACGCTCGATCCGACCGATGCCGAGCAGGCGTTTGAACGCGCCAAGACCGGCCTGGCCAACAGCGTGCGTCAGACCCACCAGCTGATCATCAACAGCAAGCAATATCAGGCCAACATCGCCCTGCGCAAGACCGATCTGAGCAAGGCCGAGAACGATCTGAAGCGCCGCGTGGTGCTGGGCAGCGTTGACGCCATCGGCCGCGAAGAGCTGCAACACGCTCGCGATGCGGTCGACAGCGCCAAGGCCGCGCTGGAAGTGGCGGTGCAGCAATACAACGCCAATCAGGCGATGGTGCTGAACACCCCGCTGGAACAGCAGCCGGCGATCCAACAGGCCGCCGCGCAGATGCGCGATGCCTGGCTGGCGCTGCAGCGTACCAAAGTGATCAGCCCGATCACCGGCTATGTCTCGCGCCGCAGCGTGCAGGTTGGCGCGCAGATCGCCGCCGGTTCGCCGCTGATGGCGGTGGTGCCGGCCGATCACATTTGGGTTGACGCCAACTTCAAGGAAACCCAGATCGCCAACATGCGCATCGGCCAGCCGGCGACGGTGGTCAGCGACGTCTACGGCGACGACGTGGTGTATCAGGGCAAAGTGGCCGGTATCGACATGGGCACCGGTAGCGCCTTCTCCCTGCTGCCGGCGCAAAACGCCACCGGCAACTGGATCAAAGTGGTGCAACGTCTGCCGGTGCGTATTGAGCTCGACGCCAAGCAGGTGGCCGATCATCCGCTGCGCATCGGTCTTTCTACGCTGGTGACCGTCGACACCGCCAACCTGGACGGCCGCGTGCTGGCCGACGTGGTGCGCGACAAACCGCTGTATCAGAGCGACGCGCTGGCGTTGAATCTGGCGCCGGTTAACCAGCTGATCGCCGACGTGATCCATGCGAACGCCGGCTAAGCGCGCGGGAGGCCATCTTGCCACAGAAACCGCTTGAAGGCGCCCAGCTTGCCTGGATGACGGTCGCGCTCGCCATGGCGACCTTCATGCAGGTGCTGGACTCCACCATCGCCAACGTGGCGATCCCCACCATTTCCGGTAACCTCGGGTCTTCCAACTCGCAGGGCACCTGGGTGATCACCTCGTTTGGCGTGGCGAACGCCATCTCGATTCCGATCACCGGCTGGCTGGCGAAGCGCTTCGGCGAAGTGCGGCTGTTCCTCTGGTCCACCGCGCTGTTCGCCCTCGCCTCCTGGCTGTGCGGCATCTCCAACAGCCTCGGCATGCTGATCTTCTTCCGCGTGATCCAGGGCGTGGTGGCCGGGCCGCTGATCCCGCTGTCGCAGAGCCTGTTGCTGAACAACTATCCGCCCGCCAAGCGAGCGATGGCCCTGGCGCTTTGGTCGATGACCGTTATCGTCGCGCCGATCTTTGGGCCAATCCTCGGCGGCTACATCAGCGACAACTACCATTGGGGCTGGATCTTCTTCATCAACATCCCGATCGGCGTCTTCGTGATCGTGGCGGCGATGGCGACGTTGAAGGGGCGGGAAACCAAAACCGAGATCAAACCGATCGACACCGTCGGCCTGGTATTGCTGATCGTCGGCATCGGTTCGCTGCAGATCATGCTCGATCAGGGCAAGGAGCTGGACTGGTTCAACTCGACCGAGATCATCACGCTCACCGTCGTCGCGGTGGTGGCGCTGCTGTTCCTGGTGGTGTGGGAGCTGACGGACGACCATCCGGTGGTGGATCTGTCGCTGTTCAAGTCGCGCAACTTCACCATCGGCTGCCTGTGTATCAGCCTGGCCTACATGCTGTACTTCGGCGCCATCGTGCTGTTGCCGCAGCTGCTGCAAGAGGTGTACGGCTATACCGCCACCTGGGCGGGGCTGGCGTCGGCGCCGGTTGGGCTGATCCCGGTGCTGCTGTCGCCGATCATCGGCAAGTTCGGCAACCGGCTCGACATGCGCCGGCTGGTCACCTTCAGCTTCATCATGTATGCCGTGTGCTTCTACTGGCGCGCCTATACGTTTGAACCGGGCATGGACTTCGGCGCTTCCGCCTGGCCGCAGTTTGTCCAGGGCTTCGCCATCGCCTGCTTCTTCATGCCGTTGACCACCATCACGCTGTCCGGCCTGCCGCCGGAACGCATGGCGGCGGCGTCGAGCCTGTCGAACTTTACGCGAACGCTGGCGGGGTCGATCGGTACCTCGATCACCACCACCCTGTGGACGCAGCGCGAATCGCAGCACCATTCGCAGCTGACGGAGTTCGTCAACCCGTACAACCCGCAGTCGCAGGAGATGTACCGGCAGCTGGAGCAGCTCGGCATGAGCAAACAACAGGCGTCGGCGTATATCGCCAACGAGATCACCGCGCAGGGCCTGATCATCTCCGCCAACGAGATCTTCTGGCTGTCGGCCGGGGTATTCCTGGTGCTGCTGGTGCTGGTGTGGGTGGCGAAACCGCCGTTCAGCTCCGGCGGCGGTGGGGGCGGCGGCGCTCACTAAGCTTCAATAAACGAAACGGGCGCCCTGGGGCGCCCGTTTTTTTATCCGACGTAGAACAGATTACGCCTGATTCTGACGCCACCAGTCCGCCAGCAGAATGCCGGTCGCTACGGAAACGTTCAGGCTTTCCACCTTGCCGGTGCCGCCGATAGACACGTTCATGTCGCCCTGCTGCCAGGCGCTGTCGCTCAGACCGTCACGTTCCTGGCCCAGCACCAGCACCATCTTGGCCGGCAGCTTGGCCTGCGCCAGCGCGGTGCCTTTGTGGCTGGAGGTGGTAACGATGGTGTAACCCGCCTTGCGGAAGGTGTCCAGCACCGACAGGAAATCGTCGGCGTTGATCGCCTTGATGTGCTCCGCGCCGCCTTCTGCGGTACGCACCGCCGCGCCGGATTCCAGCAGCGCCGGATCCTGCAGCAGCACGCCGTTGACGCCGAAGTGAGCGCAAGAACGGACGATAGCGCCCAGGTTATGCGGGTTACCCACTTCTTCCAGCGCCAGCACGCAGTCGGTCGCCGGTGCGCTTTTCAGGTAGGTCTGCGCATCCAGGCCCTGACGCTTTTTGATCAGGAAGCAGACGCCGCCGTGGTGCTCGGTGCCGGAAGCCTTGGCCAGCTCTTCCTCATCCACCACGTGGTAAGCCTTGCGGTTAGCCGCCATCCAGCGCAGCGCTTCGCGGAAACGCGGGGTGACCGACTGCACGAACCAGGCGCGCACGATCGCTTCCGGGCGGCTGGCGAACAGCGCCTGACAGGCGTTTTCACCGTAAACGCGGGTTTCTTCCGCGCGCTGGCGGCGCAGCTGTTCCGGATCGATAAAGCTTTTGCCGCTGATACCGCCGTGATCGAACGCCGGCTCTTCATTCGGCGCGCGAGAAACGGTTCTCCACGGCGACTCGTTGCCACCGCGATCTTCAGTACGCGCCGGACGGCGAGGACGATCGCTTTCACTGCGGCGGGAGTCGGCACCGCGGCGATCGTTGCCGCCGCGCGCCTTGTCTTGACCGGTGCGGCCGGAGCGCGCACCGTCAGCCGGACGGCCTTTGCCGGCCGGACGTTTATTCTTGTTGCGGTCGTCGCCGTTGTCGTCGTCATTGCGGACGTACATCACTTTGACTTTACCGTTCTTGCCACTAAATGAATCGTTCATTGTCTTCTCCACCAACGCGCAGGGCGCGAAGATTACCTGATGTTGGTGCACGAAGCCACCAACTTGCGCTAAAAGCTCCCAACTATCACATCCATTGAACAAACCTCATTGTTCATGCGCCGGGTTTTGCCGATAATTGTCAGCATTAAAGAAACATCTCCGCAACTGCGTTGCGGGGACCATGCTTTCTCTGTACCCGAGGTCAACATGAATACAGTTTGTGCAGCTTGCAATGCCACCAACCGCGTGCCGGAAGAACGTTTGGCGGACAACGCGAAATGCGGCCGCTGCGGCCATGAGCTCTTCGACGGTGAAGTGATCAACGCCACCGCCGCCACGCTGGACCAGCTGCTGCAGGACGATCTGCCGGTCGTGGTCGATTTCTGGGCGCCATGGTGCGGCCCGTGCCGCAGCTTTGCGCCGATCTTTGAAGACGTGGCCGAAGAGCGCGCCGGCAAAGTGCGCTTCGTGAAAGTGAACACCGAAGCCGAGCCGGAGCTGAGCGCCCGTTTCCGCATCCGCAGCATCCCGACCATCATGGTGTTCCGTCAGGGCAAGATGGTCGACATGCTCAACGGCGCGATGCCAAAAGCGCCGTTTGACAACTGGCTCAACGAGTTAGTGTGATTCGGCAAGTATAGGCCGTATCCCGCCATCGCGCGCGAACGAGCCCCGATCGAGCCCGCCCCTCCCGGCGGGCTTTTTTCTGCGTTACAATGGCGGTTTTTCCCCAGGATCGTTATGACCGACAACGCCGTACTTCGCCTGCGCCAATTCCGTTTAGACCGCGCCACCCGCCCTTTTCTGGCGCGCGGTTGCCGGGTGGCGCGTTGTCAGGGTTGCCTGCTGCCGCATAAAAACTGCCTGTGCGACACCATTCGCCCGCAGCAGGCCGGCAGCCGTTTCTGCCTGATCATGTTCGGCGCCGAGCCGCTCAAGCCCAGCAACACCGGCCGCCTGATCGCCGATATCCTGCCGGACACCCAGGCGTTCCTCTGGTCGCGCACCGAAGTCGATCCGGCCCTGCTGGCGGCCATCAACGATCCGGCGCGGCAGCCTTATGTGGTGTTCCCCGCTTCCTACGCCGACGCCGAACGGCCGGTGTTCAGCGAGCTGCCCGCCGGCGGCAAACCGCCGCTGTTCATTATGCTGGACGGCACCTGGGCGGAAGCGCGCAAAATGTTCCGTAAAAGCCCGTACCTCAATCAATTCCCGGTGTTTTCCCTCAACGTCGACGCGGCATCGGACTACCAGCTGCGCGAAGCCAGCCGCGCCGAGCAACACTGCACGGCGGAAGTGGCCGCCGCCCTGCTGCAACAGGCGGGCGATCTGCCGGCCGCCGACGGATTGAATCAGCATTTCCGCTATTTCCGTCAACAATATCTGGCGGGAAAACCGACCCGGCCGGAGGCACCGGTCACAGCAATGTAGCCAGAAAGCGCCTAAAATCAGGCGTAACGTTGCCAAAAGGAGCCGTGCATGAGCCAGCGAGGGTTAGAAGCGCTACTACGTCCCAAATCGATCGCCGTGCTGGGCGCTTCGCAGCAGCCCGGCCGCGCCGGCAACCTGATGATGAGCAACCTGCTGGCCGGCGGTTTCGGCGGGCCCATCTTGCCGGTCACGCCGCGCTACAAGGCGGTCTGCGGCGTGATGGCCTACCCCGACGTCGCCAGCCTGCCGCTGACGCCGGATCTGGCGATCATCTGCACCCACGCCAAACGCAATCTGGCGCTGATTGAAGCGCTGGGCCAACGCGGCTGTAAAACCGCCATCGTACTCTCTTCGCCGCCGGAACAGTTTGCCGAGCTGAAGGCCTGCGCGCAGCGCTACGCCATGCGGCTGTTGGGCCCCAACAGCCTGGGGCTGCTGGCGCCGTGGCAGGGCATCAACGCCAGCTTCTCGCCGGTGCCGATCCAAAAGGGCAAGCTGGCGTTTATTTCGCAGTCCGCCGCCGTGGCCAACACCATTCTCGACTGGGCGCAGCAGCGCGAAGTCGGCTTCTCTTACTTTATCGCACTGGGCGACAGCCTGGACATCGACGTCGACGACCTGCTCGACTTTTTGGCGCGCGACAGCAAGACCAGCGCCATTCTGCTGTATCTGGAAAACATCAGCGATGCGCGGCGCTTTCTCTCCGCCTCGCGCAGCGCCTCGCGCAACAAGCCCATTCTGGTGATCAAAAGCGGCCGCAGCCAACAGGCGCAGCTGTTGCTCAACAGCCAGCTGGGGCTGGACGCCGCCTATGACGCCGCCATCCAGCGCGCCGGCCTGCTGCGCGTGCAGGATACCCATGAGCTGTTCTCGGCGGTGGAAACCCTCAGCCATATGCATCCGCTGCGCGGCGAGCGGCTGATGATCGTCAGCAACGGGGCGGCGCCGGCGGCGATGGCGCTGGACGAACTGCTCGGACGCAACGGCAAGCTGGCCACGCTGAGCGATGAGAGCCTGGCGACATTGAGCGACGCGCTGCCGGATTTCATCCGCGCCGGCAATCCGCTCGACCTGCGCGATGATGCCACGCCGCAGCGCTTCCTGGCGGCAATCGAAGCGCTGCTCGACAGCCACGACTATGACGCGCTGCTGTTAATCCACGCGCCGAGCGCGGCGGCGCCGGGCACCGCCACGGCGGAACGGCTGATCGAGGCGCTGCACCGCCATCCGCGCGGCAAACGCATCACGCTGCTGACCAACTGGTGCGGCGAATACTCTTCGCAAGAGGCGCGCCGGTTATTTACCGAGGCCGCCATTCCCACCTACCGCACGCCGGAAGGCGCGGTGACCGCCTTTATGCATATGGTGGAATATCGCCGCAACCAGAAGCAGTTGAAGGAGACGCCGGCGCTGCCGGTCGGCCTCACCGCCAACACCGCCGACGCCCACCGCCTTATCCATCAGGCGCTGGCCGAAGGCGCCACCCAGTTGGATACCCACGAGGTGCAATCCATCCTGCAGGCCTACGATCTGAGCACCCTGCCGACCTGGATTGCCGAGGACAGCGCCGAAGCGGTACACATTGCCGAACAGATCGGCTACCCGGTGGCGCTGAAGCTGCGTTCGCCGGATATCCCGCACAAATCGGAAGTTCAGGGCGTCATGCTCTACCTGCGCACCGCGACCGAAGTGCAGCGCGCGGCGGAGGCGATCCTCGACCGCGTGAAGCGCACCTATCCCCAGGCGCGTATCCATGGCCTGCTGGTGCAGAGCATGGCCAACCGCGCCGGCGCCCAAGAGCTGCGCATCGCGGTAGAGCAGGATGCGATTTTCGGCCCGCTGATCATGCTGGGCGAAGGCGGCGTAGAGTGGCGCCAGGAAAATCAGGTGGCGGTCGCGCTGCCGCCGCTGAACATGGCGCTGGCGCGTTATCTGGTGCTGCAGGCGGTGAAAGGCGGCAAGATCCGCGGGCGCAGCGCGCTGCGGCCTTTGGATATCCCCGGGCTGAGCCGCCTGCTGGTGCAGGTCTCCAACCTGATCCTCGACTGCCCGGAGATCGCCCGGCTGGATATTCACCCGGTGCTGGCCTCCGGCAGCGAGTTCACCCTGCTGGACGTTTCGATGCAGCTCGCGCCGTTCAGCGGCGATCCGCAGGCACGGCTGGCGATCCGCCCTTATCCGCAGGAGCTGGAAGAGACCATCGCGCTGAAAGACGGCAGCCAATGCCTGTTCCGCCCAATCCTGCCGGAAGACGAGCCGGCGCTGAAGCATTTCATCGATAGAGTGACCAAGGAAGATCTCTATTATCGCTACTTCAGCGAGATCAACGAGTTTACCCATGACGATTTGGCCAACATGACGCAGATCGACTACGATCGAGAAATGGCCTTTGTAGCGGTGCGCGCAGACGAGATCATCGGCGTGACCCGCGCGCTGTCCGATCCGGACAACACCGACGCCGAATTCGCCGTGCTGGTGCGTTCCGATCTGAAAGGCGTGGGCCTGGGCCGTCAGCTGCTGGAGAAAATGATCGCCTATGCGCGCGCTCATGGCCTGACTCGCCTGAGCGGCATCACCATGCCGAATAACCGCGGCATGATCGCACTGGCGCAGCGGCTGGGCTTTGGCATCGAGGTGCAGCTTGAGGACGGCATCGTCAATCTGACGCTGCCGCTGCAGGCCGCCGACGCGCAGTGACCTGCGTCGCAATGCGCTACGAATCCACCACTTAACGCCAAAACATACGCACAATCGAGGCAACTAATGGTATTATCGCCCGATTATTCGGTTTATTGTTTTTAAGCCTGTGGCGTTCCGGCCATCAATCATGAGAGAAGAAACGCACTGTGATGTTGTCAAAATTTAAACGTAGCAAACATCAACAACACCTTGCACAACTGCCCAAACTCCCCCAGACGGTTGCTGATGTTCGTACGCTGTACGCGCCGTCCGACTTTCGCACCACGCTGCTGGACGCCATCGCCAACGCCACCCAACGTATCTATCTGGTGGCCCTGTATCTGGAGCATGACGACGCCGGGCGCGAGATCCTCAACGCGCTGTATCAAGCCAAGCAGCAGCGGCCCGAGCTGGAAATCTGCGTGCTGGTCGACTGGCACCGCGCACAGCGCGGGCGCATCGGCGCCGCCGCCGCCAATACCAACGCCGACTGGTACTGCGCCATGGCCAGCCAACATCCAGAGCAGTCGGTGCCTATCTACGGCGTACCGGTCAATACCCGCGAAGCGCTGGGCGTACTGCACCTGAAGGGCTTCGTGGTCGACGATACCGTGATCTACAGCGGCGCCAGCATCAATGACGTCTATCTGCATCAGCATGAGAAATACCGTTACGATCGCTATCAGCTGATCACCAACGAGGCGTTGGCCGATATCCTGATCGATTACATCAAGCAGCATCTGCTCACCGCCGGCGCCGTACAGCGCCTCGATCGCAGCGATCGGCCGAAAAGCCCGGAGATCAAAAACGAGACCCGTCTGTTCCGTTTCGCCCTGCGCCGCGCCGGTTACCACTTCCGCGGTAAAGCCGGCAACGATGAGCTGGCGGTGACGCCGCTGGTTGGGCTTGGCAAGCAAAGCGTGCTGAATAAAACCATTCACCACCTGATGTCGTGCGCCGACCAGAAACTGACGCTGTGTACCCCCTATTTCAACCTGCCGGCGCTGCTGGTGCGCAACATCATTTATCTGCTGCGCCAGGGCAAACAGGTGGAGATCATCGTCGGCGACAAAACTGCCAACGACTTCTATATTCCGGAAGACCAGCCGTTCAAAATCATCGGCGCGCTGCCCTACCTGTACGAGATCAACCTGCGCCGCTTCCTGAGCCGCTTGCAGCGTTATGTCGACACCGGCCAGCTGATCGTGCGTCTGTGGAAGGATGGCGATAACAGCTATCACCTGAAAGGCATGTGGGTAGACGAAGAGTGGCAGCTGGTCACCGGCAATAACCTCAACCCGCGCGCCTGGCGGCTGGATCTGGAAAACGCCATTCTGATCCACGATCCCAAGCAGGAAATGCGCGAGCAGCGGCAAAAAGAGCTGGAATGCATCCGCACCCACACCACCGTGGTCGGCCATTATCAGGAGCTGCAAAGCATTCAGCAGTACCCGATCAAGGTGCGCAAGCTGATTCGCCGTCTGCGGCGCATCCGCATCGATCGGCTGATTAGCCGTATCCTGTAAGATGTACTCTGACCCCGGCCAAGGCCGGGGTTTTTATTACAGCTGTATCTCCTTGCCTTTGCGATGCAGCCGGAGCGAGACCAGCAACGCCAGCAGGCACATGCCGGAAACGTACCAGAAGAAAGCGTTCTCCACGCCGAACGATTTCAGCGACAGCGCGACATATTCCGCCGAACCGCCGAACAGGGCATTCGCTACCGCATAAGACAAGCCTACCCCTAACGCCCGCACCTCCGGCGGGAACATCTCGGCTTTAAGCAGCCCGCTGATCGCGGTGTAGAAGCTGACGACGAACAACGCCAGCACGATCAGGCCGAACGCCATAAAGGGATTGGTCACCTCTTTCAGGGCAAACAGAATTGGCACCGTCAACACCGTGGCCAATGCCGAGAAGATCAGCATCGAGCTGCGACGGCCGATTTTATCCGAGAACGCGCCGACTGCCGGCTGCAGCAGCATGAAGACGAACAGCGCGACGGTCATGATGGCGCTGGCCAGCTTGGCGTCCATACCGGCGGTGTTCACCAGATATTTCTGCATGTAGGTGGTGAAGGTGTAGAAGGTCAGCGAACCGGCGGCGGTAAAGCCCAGCACCATCAGAAACGCTTTGCGGTTTTTCCACAGCCCCGTCAGCGAACCGGCATCCTTGTGGTTACGCGTCTTCGCATCGGAGGTTTCATTCAGAGAGCGGCGCAGGTACAGCGCCACTACCGCCAACACGGCCCCCAGGGCAAACGGAATACGCCATCCCCAGGCCTTCAGCTCTTCGCCGGACAATATTTGCTGCAGGATCACCAAGACCAGCAGCGCCAGCAGTTGCCCGCCGATCAGCGTGACATACTGGAACGAGGCATAAAAGCCACGGCGGCCCTTGATCGCCACCTCGCTCATGTAGGTAGCGCTGGTGCCGTACTCGCCGCCCACAGACAGCCCCTGGAACAGGCGCGCGATCAACAGCAGCGCCGGTGCCCAGCTGCCGATCGACTCATACGTCGGCAGACAGGCGATCACCAGCGATCCGGCGCACATCATGCAGACCGAAAGCAGCATTGAGTTTTTTCGGCCATGTTTGTCGGCAATATAGCCGAACAGCCAGCCGCCGATAGGTCGCATAAAGAAGCCGGCGGCGAATACCCCGGCGGTTTGCAGCAGCTGCGTGGTGCTGTTGCCCGCCGGAAAAAATGAGGCGGCAAAGTAGATTGAGCAGAAGGAGTAAACGTAAAAATCAAACCACTCCACCAGATTGCCTGACGAAGCCCCAACGATAGCGAAAATGCGTTTTTTGTTATCCAGCGCCCCCTGTTCGACGCCGCGCTCACCCTCAAGAGCCGAGGTTGTTTCTGTCATGATATGTTCTCCGAGCCATAGCAATGATGAAATTCGGCTTCCTGCCGCCCTGGTTGTTACTTTATTGTTATTTATAAGTTAACAGCCAAACTTAATAGCGGACGAAGAATATCTGGAGTTCATTCAAAAAATGAATTGGTTTTGTGATGAATATAGAATCGTGAGATGAAAGATGAAGCGGGTTACAACGGGGATTTTCCATTTTACGCATAGCAAAAAGCCCTGAACGTCAGTTCAGGGCTTTCGGCTTTGTTTGATGCCTGGCAGTGTCCTACTCTCGCATGGGGAGACCCCACACTACCATCGGCGCTACGGCGTTTCACTTCTGAGTTCGGCATGGGGTCAGGTGGGACCACCGCGCTATTGCCGCCAGGCAAATTCGTTTTATTCCAACCGCGCCACTCCCGTGTCGCCATCAGAACCAATCTCGGAACTTCGCTGAAAATCTCTCTAAAAACACCTTCGGTGTTGTAAGGTTAAGCCTCACGGATCATTAGTACTGGTTAGCTCAATGCATCGCTGCACTTACACACC
>NZ_JBJNOX010000018.1:0-2662 GCF_052166245.1 Serratia sp. CY84636 | reverse complement strand
GGTGGAGATCGGCGCAGTTGCCTTTCATTTGTCGGCAGCGGTGCAAAATTTAAGTATCTTTTTCGTACTATATAATGATACTAAAAGTTGACTTTTAGAGGGGGAAAGCCTATACTTTATTTATCGGTTAGCAATGGTGCTGACCGGCCCGGAACCAGCGGCGGCAACCGCTCCGGGAAAACTGCGAAGGAATAAATTATGAGCGCATACGTAGTATCTGATAAAGCCATTTCTACTATCGTTAAAACTCTGGTGCTGACCGGCACACTTCAGCCTGTCGAGGCTGTTTCATTTGGTCAGATGATGCTTAATCTGAATACCCATTCTGTTAATGTTCGCTATCAAGAAAGCAGCCCGGCGCACGCTTTTGAATACAGTGAACCGGAACTAAATATTAACGACCCAAAAACACAAATTCAGGTGATTGTCTGCATTGATGAGTATGAATATCAGTCCTGCGAGTTTGCCGAATACTATGAAACGATGGTGCATACAGTCCTCAAAGCCATAAAATCAGCGTTACATGAGGCTTATACTGAAACATTGCCTAATCCCGCCCAGTGGAAAGCTAAAAAATCCTATGAACTGCCGGGCTATTCAGAAGCTGAATGGAGTTTATGATCGCGCGGGGGTAAGCCCCCATAAGCGCTAACTTAAGGGTTGAACCATCTGAAGAATGCGACGCCTCGGTGCCTCGTTAAGACGATGCCTCGCGTTCTTCAATTGCGTTTTGTAGGCTGTCAGGGATACTGTCCCACGAATGGCCACCTGTAAGCTCCAGATGACCATTTTTGTTATTCTCCACAACGAGTTAGTTCTTCTTTTCGGATCCGGCACTTCTGGGGGGGAAATCCAGCGATGGCTGGATTATGTCGTCAATTAAAAATGCGGCGAGTAGATTAGCAAATATCCACGCTTTCGCGAGTTCAGGTTCCTTTGCACGCAAAGCATCCAGGTGCAGCAAACTTTTGAGCCGCTTAAAAGCCAGTTCAATTTGCCATCGCAGACGGTAACAATCAGCCACTTGCTCTGCTGAATATTCATCTTCCGGTAATGATGTTAGCAATAGCACATGGCCCGCTGCTTCCAGCGTTTCCGCCTGAACTACTCGTCCTTTTCGACGATTCTCGCTGAGCAGTCGGGTTTTACTGATTAATGCTTTTTCGGGAGGAAGTGATACGGCAATGAGACGTGCCGGAAAGGGAGCTCCGGCTTTTTTATTACCTGAATTGCCTATCATTACAGTGGTTTCACCGTTCTTACCGCAATCCAGCCCGCGCAGAAAACCCATCATGTCAAAGCGCATTCCTTCTGCAGTTAACCAGCGCAATCCTCGCCAGTGAACCCGGACGATATAATCAGCTTCTCCAAAAGCAAGTGAGCGGATACATTCGGGACGCGAACCGAATCCCCGGTCAGCAATGCGTATCTCGTCTGCCGTTTGCGCAAATCGGTCCAGCCGTTCAGCGTCTCTGCTGTCGGTTAGCTCAAAATCAGTGAACTGACAGGTATGAGGATCATATCCCATATGTAGTCGCCATTCAGCGCTGCCGCCCCCGGGCGCACTGATTGCTGTTCCATCGACAAGACGCAATCTCTTTCCGCTTGTACAACCCGTAACTGCGGCGCGTACAGCAAGTGTTTGTGCGGCAAGTATGCCAAACCAGTCGGCGGCATTCCGCAGCCGCTTCAGGAGAGCCACGTCAGATAATGTTGCAACGTCATGGAGCTGAGCCCATGCAGTGACTTCACGTAATGACATCCCCCCGGGGCCGTAAGCCAGCCCCAGACGTAGCAGAGTTGCAGCATCACGAATTTCGCGGCGGCGGGTTAGAGCCCCGGCATTACGTGCCGAAGTATCCAGTTCTTCGGGCTTA
Source organism: Serratia sp. CY84636 (assembly GCF_052166245.1). Taxonomy (NCBI): domain Bacteria; kingdom Pseudomonadati; phylum Pseudomonadota; class Gammaproteobacteria; order Enterobacterales; family Yersiniaceae; genus Serratia; species Serratia sp. CY84636. Next base: position 785 of record NZ_JBJNOX010000018.1, on the reverse strand, counting down.
CCAATATGGGCCAGAATTGCTGACCAGTTATCGTGAGAGTAATTCATCGGCACGTTAAATCATATCAGGCGTAATACCACAACCCTTAAGTTAGCGCTTATGGGGTAAGCCCCCCGCTCTATCTGTAGGGGCGTAGCCCCTTTTTTTGCGCCGGTGATCTCTGGCGTCCCCTGCGGGTCGGGCTTTCGTGCTACACATCGAGCCAGGCAAGCTGTCTCGCCCCTTCGGGCTTCAATCCCTAACGCCTCCGGGCTTCGCCCTCCGCACTCCGCTTGGCCTCCGGGCTTTGCCCTCCGCGCTTCGCTTGGCTTTTTCAGCCGGTGCCAACTCCGGGCCGCGAGGATAACCGGCGGGAGGCGAACTGTCCTCCACAGCTCCCCGTTCCGTTGGATGGTCTGCCGTTCCTCCATTACCGGTATTCCACACTAGCGCGGTGTGGCGTCAATAGTTCGCTTCGCCGCTTCGCGCTATTGACCCCACCCCTTGCGCCAGTGTTACACACCGGTTGTCGGAAACGACAAACCCTCCAACTACCCTACAGGTGCTTTATGGCCGAAATTCTCCAACTCCTCCCGCCGGTTATCCTCGCTATCGCAGCCCTCATCACAGCCATCACCGGCCTGATAAAAGTCCTGAAAAGCAAGAAAAAGTAACGGAAAGGGGCGGCAAGCCGCCCCTTTCCCCTGCTCCCCTGGCTTACCCTGCTGTACGATCCGTGGATTTCACAGCAGGGTTATTTTGGGTGATCGCCGTGATTGGCCCGGCAGCGGCCGCCGGTTACTCAG
>NZ_JBJNOX010000017.1:0-33112 GCF_052166245.1 Serratia sp. CY84636 | reverse complement strand
CTCCCCTGGCTTACCCTGCTGTACGATCCGTGGATTTCACAGCAGGGTTATTTTGGGTGATCGCCGTGATTGGCCCGGCAGCGGCCGCCGGTTACTCAGGGCGTTCCCTGCGGGCCGGGCTTTCGTGCTGCGCATCGAGCCAGGCAAGCTGTCTCGCCCCTTCGGGCTTCAATCCCTAACGCCTCCGGGCTTTGCCCTCCGCGCTCCGCTTGGCCCCCACGCCCTGCGCCGGACTTGCCCCGCCTCCGGCGGCCCCGCCCCTTCGGGGTGGCTTCGCCATCCTCTGCCAGCAACGGCGCAATCGTGCCTGTAAGGGTGCTGGCCGCTGCGCGGCCATCCCCCCAACACCCGGATAAATCACGCCCGGCCCGTCGCTACGCGCCAGCCCGCCCGCTCAACCGGGCCGTTGTGACGGGCCACTGTTCCGGCGGTGGTATCGTCTGACAGCCCGTCAAAACCGGCTTTGCAGGGAGGGGATGGGCGCTTCGCCCTGGTCGGCATCACCGGCGACGTAATGCCCTGCCCCGTTCGGCTCCGGGGAAGTGGGCGCGTCGCCCAGCTCGATGCCGTAAGGCCCGGCAATTTGACCACGCCGCCCAGGTGGAGATCGGCGCAGTTGCCTTTCATTTGTCGGCAGCGGTGCAAAATTTAAGTATCTTTTTCGTACCATATAATGATACTAAAAGTTGACTTTTAGAGGGGGGAAAGCCTATACTTTATTTACGGTTAGCAATGGTGCTGACCGGCCCGGAACCAGCGGCGGCAACCGCTCCGGGCAACCTGCGAAGGAAAATGTATGAATACGACTCTTGTTGTTTTAGTCCTCGCCATAACAGGCGCGTTATATCTCCCCTGGCGTCTTGTGCGCGACGGTTACAAAGAACTGGTGCAGATGTGCCTGTTTTGCTCCTGTATCGTCACGCTGGCCGCTGTATATGCCGTGTTAGTCAATCTCGATACTCCACACCCGTTTATGCCAATGTTTATCGCGGTAACGGCGTTCGGTGCTGCTTTCGTGGCTGACTGCGCTTTATCTCTCTGGCTCTATCAGCGTAAAGCTAACGCTAAGACGGCTAACCACTAACCACTACGGTTTCTAACCATGATACGGGGGTAAATATGGGAAATATCATCCTGATGGCCGAGAAAGCAAAAGGCGCGATTGATGAAGAGGCTGAAGTGTATGAATTTGAGGGAATGGATGATCTGATCCAGTTTCGTAAGAAATTCCCTGAACAGATGAAGTATGAATATCATTACATCCTTTCCGGCGACACGAAAAATTTTCGGCATATCGCGCTTGTTGAAGCCAACCATTTTAAGCAGTTCAAAAAGCTGGTTAATCTGTACCAGGATCGCTAACAACGCGGAACAGCGCGGCATTGCCGCGCTGCTGTATAACGTATTATTTAAGTATTATTTAATGATACTTAAAGTTGACTTTTTGGGGGGAATTTATACTGTATTTATCGGTTAGCAATGGTGCTGACCGTAAGCGAAGGAGCAAGGTTATGAAAAAATTTATCTGCAACCGCAACGGCAAGGCGGTTTTTCAGGAAGGTGATCGGGAGCTGGTAGCTGCTTACCAGATGAAATCCTCTCCGGTTCCGGTGACACCCCGCAAGCTGAAAGCTGAAATGGAGGCTATCGCCAGAACAGCCCGATAATCAATCACCCGCGCCGTTGGCGCGGGTATCCCTCATAGCGGCGGCAACCGCTTTTTGCGAGCGTAACGCGAGGACGTAAAAACTAAAAAAAACCGCCTCATACGGCGGTTTTTTTCTGGTTAGGTTGGCTGGTATTCTGCCTTTCCGCAGTGTTCGCCACCACAGTACAGGATCAGGCCCGGCTTTCCCCACACGTTCGTATGGCATTTCGGGCAGGTGTATTTTTTCCGGTTTGATTTATTCACCGGCGTATCTGGCGGCGGGTTTACCAGCGAAAGGGCTTGTGTGATCTCATCATCCAGCTCGCCATCGTCGCCGTATCCTTCATCCCCATAATCTTCGTCATCGACATACCCTTTACCGTCTGCGCCGGTTGGCGTTGGTGGCGTTGGTTTGTGTGGCGGGAACCGATCCAGCCAACTCAGTTTAAACTCCGTGGTAAGCAGCTCCTTGCAGGCGGTATCAAACGCGCCGCCGTCCTCAATGTAATGACTCATGGACTCACCGACGCGCTTACCTCCTGGCTGGCCGGTGTCGGATGGTATCAGGCCGATGCGCTCCATCATCGCCGCCCATTCTTTATTGTGGTATCCACGGCGGCCCGGTTTGCCGGTGTGTTGCTGCAACTGGTGAACCATTTCATGCACAAGTGTGGAAAGCGTGTCGCGTATCGTGCGGATCGAGAAATAGACCGGATTCATGGCGATTTCATCAACGATTTGTCCGGTTGAGCGACCAACAAAGCGACCATTCGAGAAATAGCCATACGTTCGTTTTTCGCGCTGAAGGGTGATAAGGCAAGGCGGCAGCGCACTTTCAAACAGGCGTTGATTGAAAAATTCGTAGGCGCGTTGAAGCTCGTCGTAAGTTTCCTGGGTAGGGATGATCATAGCGGCCTCACAATGGATTTCTGGATTGCACAAACCATTTTATTGATTATGGATTGTGCAATCCACTTTTATTTTTGGGCGTTCCCTGCGGGCGGGCTTTCGTGCTGCGCATCGAGCCAGGCAAGCTGTCTCGCCCCTTCGGGCTTCAATCCCTAACGCAATCGAGGCCAAAAAAAACGGCCCGGATAGGGCCGCTTCAGGTCAGGCTTTTTGTCAGTGAAGCAGGAGCGTTATAGCCGCCGCGCCGAGCGCTCCACCAACGAAGGAACAGACAACCGTGATAATCAGAATCTTCCTGATAAGCGCTTGCGAAAACCCTGTTTGCGCCCCGGCCAGACGTTCAAAAAATTGGTCGCTAACCTTCTGCTCCTTCTTCAGAGTGTTGACCAGCTCGCGCTGGCTTGCGATCACTTCTGTTTTCGCCACCTCAGATGATTTCTTTATTTCATCGGAGGCTTTATCCAGCCGTTCTACTGTTTCGGTAACGCTTGTGGTTACGCTTTCCAGTTTTGAGGTGATTTCTTTCGCATCGCCTAAAAACCAGTCCATCAGGATATCTAATTTATCAGGTTGCTTTTCCATATTATTCAGCCGTTAATATTTCAAAGGTACGATCAAGATTACGTTTAACCGGCAGCGCTAATTTCATCCAGCGATAACGTCGCGCAGCCGCCGCGCGTTCGTCGGCATCAGTGCAGGATTTAGCTTTCGCTTTAAATGTTTCTGGATCTTCAGCCAGCAGTTCTTCAAACGAAATTTTGTGATACGCGAGGTATTCATAAATTTCACTTTCAAAAACGGCGGCATCTTTATGAATAGTGGCTTTTTTAGAATCCTTCGCCCATTCATACACTGAAGCAATATCCTCCTGCGGAGTTGATTTAATGCGGTTAGGCAGAAGAACAATTTTAGATTTAGGAACGCCAACGGCACTTAACGCGAGGGCGGTCTTAATACTTTCCTGCCATGCTTTATCATCCGGGGTGACAGGAATCAGATATTTATCAAATTCGTCAATTGCACCCTCATATTTTGTCATGGTAGAAAGAAAGCGCTCAACGTTCGACGCGCCAATATCCACGATGGCATTATCTTCAAATACGATTTCTTCAACGAGTTGACCAAAGTTATCGCCGGTTAATCTCATCACTTCATCAACACCCAAATCCGCAGCCGACATATTGATTGTCTCGATGGCAAAGAATTTAGCGCCAGCCATGCGAGGATACAGCAGGTATGACGAAATAATGGTTTTGCCGACACTGCCACTGTAGTTCATTACTGCAATTTTCATCTATTCGCTCCTTTAGAAACCTTTTTTATTACCTACGTTACCTTTGAATGAGGACGCAACTTTTTTTGCCTCATCCCCGATTTTTTTAAAATCTGTATCGGATAAAAATTCTTTGTTCCCGCCCATATCCTCAACTAATTTTTCTGGTTCTGGATTTTGCAATCCAGTTTCCACCGGTTCCGCTTTCTCCTGCTCTTTTGGGTTGTGCAATCCAGTATTTACCGTACTTTCTGGATTGTGCAATCCACCTTTTTTGCGTTTCAATCTTGCCCGGTACAAAGCCATATCTAACGCTTTCACAGTCACAGAAAAGCTGTATTCACTATCAAGAAGTTGAGCAATTTCTTGCCTACTAATACCCTTGTCTAACAAACCTTCAATCTCATCAAGACGCGCTCTTACAGCCGCAGCGAGATTGCGAGGTTCCAGTAAAAGGTCTTTTTTCATACCACCCCCGCTTGTCGAATTTCACTATATGGCAGCCTGTTTTAGCTGTCAATCGGTTTTGTAGTATTTCAGTAGTATTCCTGTAGTAATTCAGTAGTAACGCTTGTCGATACCGCTCATTTTTGTAGTATATCAGTAGTATATCTGTAGTAATGGCTATTTCAGTTTGTAGTATTTTAGTAGTAATTCAGTAGTATCGGTGTAGAAAACTTTCATGCAAGCATGAAAGTGGTGAATGTGAACGCTTTTTGAGCGTTTTATGCGTGTGTAAGAGCTGTTTCTCCCTTAAAAAAGGCGTGTTATGGTATCCCTTAATGGCTATACACCATACGCAATTACGATTTCATCGTAAATGCTTGAAAACAAAACAAATTATTCTAATTTGTGTTTTAATGTGTAATACGCAACGTATTACACATGTGGTTCTAAGCCGCATATATGCTAGATTTGTATGTATTACATCTGTATTACACAAAGGAAACCTATGCCATCTATCAGTTTAAGAGTGACCGAAGAGCAAAAAATCGACCTTGAATACCGTTCGGAGGGCAACGTATCGGAGTACATCAAGCAACAGCTTTTTGGACAAAAAGAGAGTGCCAGTGAAGTGATCGCCCGGCTTGATAAATTGCTGAAACGTTCATCTTCAGAGCAGCAAGCCGCCGGACGAGATCGATACATCGAGGCAATGTTGATTGAGGTGTTATTGATACTTCGCCAGGTGAGTAAAGCAGATGCGCAGAAAGTTGCCGGTGGTGAAATTCGCCGGTTAGGGCTGGAGCCGTGGTCAGCAGAGCTGGCCCGGGAGAGAGAGGAACAGAGTCATGAATGAAGCGGATAAGGGCAAAATTTGCCTGGGGGCATTGCTTTTTACCCCCCTTGTTACGTGGTTTATCTCGGCGAAAGCCTTGTATGGTTTTACGCCAAAAGATGCGCGTGAACGTCTGGTTTTACTTATTCAGCAGACTTTTGATTTATGGCCTTTATGGGGTGCTTTATTAGTCGGTGAAATTATTGCCATCATAGGCTTAATCATATTTTTCAAATTTAATCACCAGATATTTAAAGGTGCACCATTTAAGAAAATATATCGTGGTACGCGGCTTGTTTCTCAGCGGGCTTTAGCATCAATAACTAAAGAAAGAGAGCCGCAAATAACAATAGCCGATATTCCAATCCCTACAAAAGCGGAAGGTACACATATTTCAATAGCCGGGGCGACCGGTGTTGGTAAATCAACAATCTTTGCTGAAATGATGAAATGTTGCTTGATGCGTGGAAAAAAGCAACGTATTGCCTCAAATAAAGACCGCATGATAATCCTCGATCCAGATGGCGATTTCCTTTCTCGTTTTTATAAAAAAGGCGATAAGATTTTAAATCCCTATGATGCCAGAACAGAAGGGTGGGTATTTTTCAACGAAATAAAAAGTGATTTTGACTTTGAGCGATTCGGTGTTTCTATCGTACCTACAGCGAAGGATTCGCAAACAGAAGAATGGAATGGATATGGTCGTCTTTTATTTACCGAGGTATCCCGTAAAGTATTTAACACAAGTCGAAACCCAACGATGGAAGAAGTATTCTACTGGACAAATGAAGTACCACTGGAAGAACTTGAAGAATATGTCAGAGGCACTAAAGCACAGGCTTTATTTGCTGGTAGCGGTCGGGCCGTTGGTAGTGCTCGCTTTGTGCTTAGTAATAAACTTGCCGCTCACCTGAAAATGCCAGCAGGGAACTTCTCAATTCGTGAATGGCTGGAAGATCCGAAAGGCGGGAATCTGTATATCACCTGGACAGATGAAATGCGTGAAGCCTTGAAATCGCTTATTTCATGCTGGACAGATAGCATATTTTCTATTGTGTTAGGTATGAGCAAAAGCAACTCCCGTAAAATCTGGACGTTTATAGACGAACTGGAATCCCTTGATTACCTGCCATCATTACGTGATGCGTTAACAAAAGGTCGTAAAAAAGGACTACGGGTTGTCACCGGCTATCAGTCGTATTCGCAGGTCATTAGCATCTATGGCAGTGATGTAGCTGAAACCCTTCTGTCTAACCATCGTACATCGGTTGTTATGGCCGCTGGTCGCCTGGGTGAAAGAACCCTCGAATTTGTCTCTAAATCATTGGGGGAGATTGAGGGCGAAAGAGAAAAAACGGGGATTAGCCGCCGCTTTGGTCAGTTGGGAACCAAAAATACCAATGATGATCACAAGCGCGAGCGGGCTGTAACGCCAACCGAAATCGCCACGCTGGATGATCTGACCGGCTACATCGCGTTTCCAGGAAATCTGCCAGTGGCTAAATTTGAGACTCATCACGTTAACTACACTCGTTCTAACCCTGTACCGGGCGTGGTCTTACGTGAAAGCACCGCATTTGCAGGAATGTAAATATGCTGAATATTACGACGATTACCCGCCAGCGTGTCGATAGGGTTGTTGATTACTATGCTGATGGCGCAGACGATTACTATGCGAAAGACGGTAACGCGATGCAGTGGCAAGGCGCTGGCGCGGAAGAACTGGGCTTAACCGGCGAGGTAGAACAAAAACGGTTTGCGAAATTGCTTGATGGCAAAGTAACGGATGACATTTCCGTGATGCGTAAAACGGCCAACAGCGAAAGCAAAGAACGATTGGGATACGATCTTACGTTTTCCGCGCCGAAAGGCGTTTCGCTTCAGGCACTGGTCAACGGTGATAAACGTATCATTGAAGCGCACGATCGGGCGGTCACTAAAGCCATCGAGGAAGCGGAACGGCTGGCACTAGGCCGCTTTACCGTCAATAAAAAAACGCACGTTGAAAACACGAATAAGCTGATTGTCGGCAAGTTTCGACACGAAACGTCACGCGAGCTAGACCCGGATTTGCACACCCATGCCTTTGTAATGAACCTCACCAAAACCAGCGATGGTAAATGGCGTTCGCTCACGAATGACGGCATTGTGAACTCGCTTACGTTATTGGGTAACGTTTACAAATCCGAGCTGGCAAGAGAGCTGGAGCTGGCCGGTTACAACCTGCGTTATGATCGGAATGGTACGTTTGATTTGGCGCATTTCAGCCAGGAGCAGATAGCCCAATTCAGCCAGCGCAGCCAGCAGATTGAGGCAGAGTTAGCAAAGAATGGTTTAAGCCGTGAAACGGCCAGCCATGAGCTAAAAAATGCGGCCGCGCTGAAAACTCGTAAAAGCAAAGGCGAAGTAGATCGCGATGTACTCTATGAGGGCTGGAAAAACCGCGCCAAAGAGCTTCAGATTGATTTTGATAGCCGGGAGTGGAAAGGTGCGGCCAACGACGATATAGCGCGGAATACGCAGCCAGCGGCGCTGGAAAAGCCTATCGAGTACCAGGCTGACAAGGTAATGACCTTTGCCATTCGTTCACTTACCGAACGTCAATCAGTGATTACCGAGCGGGAGCTGATGGACGTGGCGATGAAGCATGGCTATGGCCGCTTAACCCTCGATGATATTCGGGCTGCGAGAGAACGGGCCATAACATCCGGCAACCTCATCAAAGAAGAAGCAACATACGCAGCGGCCACGACCAATAAAAAACAGCAGAACGTAGCAATGACCCGCGAACAATGGGTAACGGAACTGGTGAAAGCTGGCCGCAGTAAAGATGAGGCCCGTAAACTCGTAGATAAGGGCATCACAAACGGGCGGCTGGTACAGCAAAAGCCGCGTTTTACCACACAGTTAGCTCAACAACGCGAACGCAACATACTGAAGATGGAGCGGGAAGGGCGCGGAAAGATCCAGACCCCATACACTCGCGAGTTTAGCGAGGGCTGGTTAGCCAGCAGAACGTTAAAACCCGAACAGTTAAAAGCGGTTATGGGAATTATTCATACTCCCAACCAGTTTATTTCTGTACATGGGTTTGCCGGTACTGGCAAAAGTTATATGACCAAATCGGCAGCGGATTTTCTAAAAGAGCAGGGCGTACACGTCACCAGTCTTGCCCCCTACGGTAGCCAGGTTAAAGCGCTTCAGGCTGAAGGGCTGGAATCTCGCACACTCCAGTCTTTCCTCCGGGCCTCAGATAAAAAAATTGGCCCCGGCTCAGTAGTTTTTATTGACGAAGCAGGGGTAATCCCGGCCCGCCAGATGGAGGAAACCATGCGCGTGATCCGCGATGCGGGCGCACGAGCGGTATTCCTGGGCGATACCAAACAGACTAAAGCCGTCGAAGCGGGTAAACCTTTCGAGCAGCTTATTAAAGCCGGTATGGAAACGGCCTATATGAAAGATATTCAGCGCCAGAAAGACCCGGAATTGCTGAAAGCCGCGCTAAATGCAGCAGAAGGGAAAATAAAGGCGTCGTTGACCCACGTAACCAGCATCGTAGAGGAAAAAAATCATGATCAGCGCTACCGCCGCATTGTCGGGGATTACGTGGCAATGCCGCCGACAGACCGGGCTAACGCCCTGATCATCACCGGCACGAACGACAGCCGGAAAAAAATTAATGAGTACATTCAGGCCGAGCTGGGGCTAAAAGGCCAGGGTATCAATTACCCGCTTCTGAACCGTCTTGATACCACTCAGGCCCAGCGGCAGCACAGCAAATATTACGAAAAAGGAGCCGTGATTATCCCGGAACGGGATTACAGCAACGGGCTGAAACGCGGGGCCGTTTATACCGTTCTCGATACCGGCCCCGGCAATAAACTTACGGTAAGCGACGGCAGCGGCGACACAATCGCATTTTCACCGGCGCGATTTTCCAAATTATCCGTGTACTCCGTTGAAAAAACGGAGCTGGCCGTGGGCGACCAGGTAAGGATCACCCGTAACGATGCACATCTGGATTTAGCGAACGGCGACCGTTTTAAGGTAAAAAGCGTCCAGAGTGGTGAGGTACTGCTGGAGAACGAGAAAGGGCGGCTGGTAAAAATTGATGCCAACAAACCTATGTACTTAGGGCTGGCTTACGCTTCGACCGTTCATAGTGCTCAGGGGCTGACCTGCGACAAGGTTTTTATCAATATGGATACCCGATCACTCACAACGGCCAAAGATGTTTATTACGTGGCTGTCACCCGCGCTAAACACGAAGCCGTCATTTACACCGACGATGAGAAGAAGCTGGATAAAGCGGCCAGCCGGGAAGGGTTCAAAACCGCCGCGCTTGAGCTGGAACAACTCAAACGCTATGCCAAAGAGCAGCAGCATGATACCCGCGAAAAAGGCCGAGACAAAGCCGAGCCGACGCAGGATAAAGGTAATGCCCGGCCTAAAGATAAAGGCCATGAAAAAAATAACGATGACAGAGCCTTGAGATTATAGGAGCGAGTAATGACGGTAAGGCTTTATTACAACGCCGCCGATTCACGCGCTAAAGCAAGCGCTGAATGGCACGATAACTGGATAAGTAAAAGTGGATTGAAAGCGCGGTACTGGACTGATAAAGCCATATCTGACTTTCTCGACCAACCACAAAAAGCTGGTCCCATAATGGCCTGGAAGCGGAAGGATGTGCTGAAGGTTGAGAGCACATCTGAATTTCAGCAGTGGATGGCAAAACGCCGCAGGTGGCTTATCGCGCATGGAAAATTACTTGCTGAAGATCTCCCCTCAAAGTGACCTTGCTCCCCGGACTAAACCGGCAGAACAAACCCACCCCGGATTATTGGGAGCCGGTATTGTCCGGGGGCATTATCGTAGCATTTGTGTTGCATACAGCCCGTAAAAACTCATTCAGCGAACTTGAATAATCGGTTGTGTGGCCACGTCGCCGGCAGCAGCTGGCCAACGCTGGCGTCGAAAACGCGAAGTTAATAAAAACATAAAGTTATGAGGGGATGGGGTAAGAAAAGGGCATTCAAAAAATTCGATGCCCTTTTGTGGAAACTTGCGCTATCGCGGGGAAAAACCTTCTTCAGCCATTGCCCTCTGTAATTTATCGACGGCATCCTTGATGACATACGCCTCGTCATCATCAACGGCACACCCCCGTAAATCACTCCACGTCAACCGCTTAACAAACTGCGCCAGCGCCAGCGCTTCTTTGTCATCCAGCTCTAAAGACAACGTATTGATACCTTGCCCCATCACCCACCTCGTTAGTCTGTAAAGCGGTACGTTTTCTTACCGCCCTGCGTTTCATGAATCAGCTTAAACCCGCTTCCGGCCAGCAGTCTCATCATTTTTGTGGCCGGGGGGAGACAGGAGGCTTCCAGCCGGTGTCCGGGCGTGGCTTCGATGATTGAGGCAAGCATACTCTTGCCAATGCCTTTACCCTGCTCATCAGCCGCAACAGCGAACATACGGATCTCAAGATGAGATGCCCGGCCCGCAAAATCATTGCGGCCGGTTAACAGCGAAAATCCCACCGGCTGCCGCGTTAACTTCTCGGCAAAGACAAAGAGATAATCCCCTACGGGGATATTATCTCTGTATTGTTGGGTGACACTTTGTAGCTCAGATCTCACTGTTTCAAGACCGTTGCCCTCGGCATAGAAAAATGCGCCAGATATTACCCCATCGCGCACCAGGTTCATGATGAAAGGAATATCGCCGCTGTTTCCTAATCGCATATCAAGCATATCGTTCTCCATTCAATAAGACGGGGTAAAATCCCGGCCCTGATTCCAGCGTGATTGCCAGTGCTTCAGGTACTGCCCGGCCAGTTCGGGCGCGTCCCACATCACAATCGCGTTTTCAGAGTTATATTTCTCGGCACTGGCCGTGTAGTTAAAACTGCCAGTTTCCACATGACGGCCATCAACGATGATCACCTTGTCATGCTGGATTTTGTAGTTACTGTTAACCCGCAGCGGAATACCCGCGTTCGTAACAAGATTCATTGCCGCACGACTTGCGCGGCCCGTATTGCCATTCTCATCAACGACAATTTTCACGTCTACACCGCGGCGTTTGGCCGCAATCAGCGCTTTCATAATATCGGGGGCAGTAAAGCTGTAGGCCATCATTCTGATGTTATCTTTTGCCGAGCCGATAACGTTGATAACGAGCTGCTGCGCGGTTCCTTCCGGCGAGAAACCTACTTGCGCCGATGCAGCAAAAAGAGACGGGGCCGAAGCCCCGTAAAGTACGGCGGCAACCAGTGCCGCTTTAAAGAGAAAGTTGCGCTTTTTTAAACGCTGGATCATAAAGAACCTCAACAATCTGGCGATGTTCCATGTACACCACGACATCTATCGTGGTGTACAGCGTTTTCATAATCACGTCATAATCCAGCGTCTGGCCGACACCGGTTTGCTTGATAAGCAGCGCAATACGGCTGAAAGTGGACTTTGCATCGTCGGCGTGGGTGGATGTGATCCCGCCCGGATGTCCGGTATTCAGCGAGTTAATGTAATCCCATGCTGCATCATCCCTAAGCTCTGTCATCATGATACGGTCGGGAGAAAGACGCATACACGCTTTCAGGCTGACCGCCGGGGCCAGACGGCCATCCTGATCGCCGTACAGCATATAAACCATTTCGTGATGCAGATCAGACCCAATTTCGTGAACGTCCTCTGAAACTACAATGCGCTCGGTATAAGGTACTTCCCGAAGCAGGGAGCGGGTAAACGTTGATTTACCCGAACCGGTAGACCCTGATACAACGATGTTCAGCTTGTTGCGTACCGCAATTTTAAAAAACGAAACGAGGTCGTCTTTATCGAGCAATTCCAGCAATTCTTGCTCGAATGGCTGAAGGGCTACTTCACCCTGAATCTTTCGTTTCCAGCCAGTGAAACGGCCCTCATCGCGAAGTTGTTCAAGAGACTTATCAACTGGCAGATGCTTACGAAACGCGATGGCTACTGTTCCCTCCAGTACGGCAGGGGGTAAACAAATAATCCCCCTTGAGCCGTCCGGCAGAAGCACGTTATTAACGGACTCTTTCGGTAGTCCGTTATAACCACAAAGCGTGTCGGTTAAGCGTGATATATATTCAGCCGTAATTTTCTCATCGTCGTGGAAAATACGGCCTTTCGACGTTTCACAAACAACCTGCTGATACTTGTTAATTCTCAGCTCCCACACATCGGGATCACTCAGGTAGCGCTGAAGTGGTTCGAGCGTCAGCCATACCCCCTGCTCACGGCGGGGGCGCTGGCGAATATCTTGAATATTACTGGTTAACTCAGTCATTCATTTCTAACCCATATACAGTGCTGAAATCCAGATCGCGGGCTACGTAGATGGATACGGCATCGCCCTGCGCAGCGTAGAGCGTTGGCGGGATATTAATCTTCGCCCGTAATGCCTCAGTAGCAAGCTGGTCGGTACTGTTTTCCGTTGTGTTAAACGTCACATCGGAGTTGTTGTTGTTAATCGACGCGATACCGGCTTTCATGCCATCAGTCAGCACAGAGAAGAAAATGGCATCGCCCATTCGTTCCCAAAAGTGAGAGTTGACCTGACCAGGTACGCCCGCACTACCTAAAGCGTTAGTGCCGCTGCTGTCGAGGTTAACAATGGTCTGATCCGGATTACGCAAGCGTGACCAGAGAACGAACACACGATTCTGGCCGTTCTGGATACCGCTATTCTGCTCGCCAGTGACCACAGCCCCTTTATCAATCAGTTTTACAGTACCGTCAGCAGAGTACACATCACGGCTTACAGTACATTTCACCTGGCCCGGAACGGTGGTATCCAGCTCAGTATTTGTACCGCAAGGAATCATTGTTCCCTGCGCAATGGTCAGATTTGGATGTGGCATTACAGATGCCTGAGCGACAGCCATACGCGCCGGTTTCATTCGGCTCGCCAGTGCCTGGCTGTTTGAACTGGTTTCTGTATTGTCCTGACCTGACCGGCGCTCCTGTTCTTTCGCAGTCGTAGCCTGTTTCTCAGGATCGACACCGTTGAAGGACACACCTAGCCGGGCGCGCATAATTTTTTCTTCCGGTGTTAGCTCCTTTTTCTGATTATTTAACGTTTGCCGGGCAACCTGCTGCTGCGGCTCCTGCGTCGTCTGCAACGGAGGAACGACGCTATTTTTCGGCGTATTGTCAATGGTTGGCGGCACATCATCAAATGACTGGCGCGGTAAGGAGCTGGTCATAACCTGCTCTTTACCCTTTTTGGGATCGTCGGCCAGCTTCTTAACGTGCATCTGGTTATAGATGAACCATCCCACCATTGCTGAACCTATCAACACCATCAGCCCGACAAAGGCCCGCGCACCGGCAATACGTTTTTTAGGGGAACCGCTGAAGCCCTGACGCTCATCCTCGATGCTGGTATCTTCTTCATCGAGGTAATCTAAATTTTCCTCTCTGTCTTTTCTCATGATTTATCCCCCTCACCCTTTTTCACGCGCTTAACGTCTGGTGACGTAGTGCCGGTACTGATCGCCCCAAGATTTGGGTTGTAATTCATATTCAGGACACCCACGACTTTATTTCCGTAACGAATACGCCATTCTTTTGCTACCGTTTCAGCCACAACAATGTTGTTATATTCCCCGGCTGGATGCTGGTTAACGGTATGCTCTTTACCATCATCACCGATATAGAAAACAACGGGTAAATCTGCGTTTGCAGGGAATTTGAAGTAAGTAAAACGGAAATTATCCCAAACGTTTACCGGGGCCAAAGTCCGATATTCATCTTCATCTGACATTTTATAGAGTAGGTTGTAAGGCCCATTCTGAAGGTCTTTTAACGCCTTTTTCACGCGGTTACTTTCCAGCGTTTTATTAGCCTTTTTCATATCCTCAAATGGATAGAGGTAAGTAAGCTGGAGAGTGGCATTTTTCATGCTCCAGGGCGTCTTGATAAAGTTGGCTTTAACGTTACCCTGGGCGTCTTTCGTGGTGTAGTCACCTACATAGTGCAGCACTATGTTATAGGTGCGCTTGTTCGTGACCAGTACAAGGTTAGTATCGCTGGGAACTTCCCCTTTCGGTTTGATAAATATGTTGTTTTCAACATGGGTAAACGCATAACTATTACTGTCACCAAAAGCGTGTGTCACATAGCTTTCATCGGGCGCAACCACGATATGAGTTGCAACACCGGCAACGGAATCAATACGCACCACGTCAACCGGGTTATACACCACGGATTTAATACGGTAGTCGTATGGGCTACCTTTTCCCACTTCCAGCGCCAGCGCCTGACCAGAGAGGCCGAGGCTGACCAGAATTAAACCGGCGATTAATTGTTTTTTCATGATCAGCCTCCCACTGCGCCAACGTTCTCAGCGTTCTTACGGTAACTCGTTACACGGAAGCCAAGCGGGTTGATATAGCGCTGCTGCGCGGTCATTGGTAACGCTTTGTACTCATACGCAATCGTTGCAATCCAGTAGCGCGGCGGCTCAGGGTTCGGACGCTGGCGAATGCGCTGCTGCGTGGTAAAGCGAACGGTGGCAACACCGTGTTCGCGGTCGGTGATCACCGAGTTGATATGAACGGTCGTTCTTTCAGAGTCACCCAACCGCTTATCAATGCGGTTCGGGCCTTTGAACATGGAGAGATATTCATCGGCTACATCGCCGGAAGCCATCAGGCTCATGGCGTCATAATCAACCTGAATACTGTTGTAGTCGTAGGACTCACGGTGAATAACAAATTGTGAAATCCAATACTGGTCTATCACGTCGCCATAAGTCGCTTCATCGCGGGTAATTTTCACCTGCGATACTTCGCCTGTATCTTTGTTAATCGTGGTGAGGTATGCCGGTAACGGCTGCGCAAAACGGATAATGACGCCGACCGCAGTAATCATGCTCACAACGGCAAAGACGAAAAAGGCCGTGGCAATTTTCCAGGCGCGAGAGCGGGAATTAAGGATCTCATTAACCATATCGCGCTCAAGCCCTTGAGTTTCCTCATGGTACTTATTCAGATCTTCCCGCGATATCGCTTGATGTTTGTTTTTCTTCAGCATTGTTACTCTCCGTTGTTAGCGGCATCTGCACGATACAGCTCGGCGGGATACGTCTTATTAACATCAACCAGCTTTTTCATGTTGGGTTCTGGCGGCGGCGTCGGGCTACTGGAACAGGCGGCCAACAGCAGCCCGATAAGTGCCATTGCCGTGTATTTGAAGAAATGCACCATCTTTGTCACTCCCTTTGAATCAATCACAAAAAAATAATAAGTCATCAAAATTACAATTTCAATGACTTATTAAAAATTAATTTCTACTCTACTTTTAGCGCCGTGAACCCTTTGCGAAACCCTGCATTTGGGAACCCGCAGCGGTGGCCGCTCCCGCGCCGGGGCCACCGGCAGCCGTAGCCGCCGCAGTCTTAGCGCCAGTACCGCCCCCGGCACCTGTAGCGCCTTTTTGACCACCAGGCTGATAGCCACCACCGCCAGCTCCACGGCCACCGCCACCGGCGTTAGGTATCAGCTCCTGAATACCCGCAGAGATACCATCCCCCCAACGGGAGGCTACTTCAGGAATGCGCATCAGGATCAGGTAAGAGACAATCATTATCAGCAGACAAGCAAAAACCGGCCCTAACAGGCTACTGTCAGCCCCGGAAGCGGTGACGGCATCGAGCGCTTTTTGATAGAACTTAATCATCAGGCCAAATAGCATCGACAGCAGAATTGTTACCAGCCCATAGTTAACCATCGAGCCAAGCCATTTATTGAACATGCCATACAGCGGCTTGAACAACAGGCAGAAGATGAAGATAGGCCCAAAGCACACAGTGATTGCCAGCAGTAACTTCGCCATCAGTACCAGCCCGGCCCCGATACCACAGATCAACACCGTGGAAATAATGACCGCGCAAGCCAGGAATAATGACGCCAGCCCGGAACCGCTATAAATATCGGCGTTATCAAACGCAGTACGCGCAACCTGCATCCCGTCATGTATGGCCTTGTCGATGTTGTTACCCATTGCATCTTCAGTGCCACCGGACGAACCGTTAATAACCAGTACCGAGGAAAACTCATCCGGGATCTTCATGGCCGCATCAGCCAGTTGGGTTTGATACAGCCCGCCCGCGCTGGCAAAGCTGATTATCATCGACCACACAATGAATTTTTTTATCAACGATGAGAGCGGCTCACCGTGTGGCCGGGCTAATGTAAACAGCCCGTCCAGGGTGAGTTTGCAAATCAACGCCAACCCAATTACCGGTGAAATGGTGGATATAACAACTCCGAGATTAGAGGCCACAAATTCCTTTGTGACCGTATCCATGTAATTGAAAATATCCGTTGTAAATGAAAAGGCCATGCTTTCCCCCTACCCTAATCAGGGCGTGACTTTTGGCATTGAGAGGCCATCATCATTTTTGCCAAACACTTTCAAATCTTTCTCTGCTTCCAGCGCGTTCTGACAATCCGGCTTCACTTTGAGCGCCGCATCATCACGGCATTTTTCCACCATCGCTTTACGCTCCTGATCGTGTTCCTTGTACCAGGAAACAGGATGTTCAGAATCACAACCGGCCAGCAGGAAAAGAGCTAAAGGTAAAATCAGTTTTTTCATGGTTTATTCCGTTACGTTAGGCATGGAAAGATCTTCACCGTCAGCGCCGAGGACAAAGCGCTTCTGGGCGTATTGTTTTTGTTCCTGCAAAATCTTGTCTTGCGAGGTTTGCAGCATCGCCATCAGTTGCAGCTTCGTTTGCTCCCCCTGAATAGCACCTTGCGCGGTCTGGATACGCGCCTGAAGGTCAGCGATTTGTTTCATGTCTGTGGTTGAATCAATCTGATTGGTCAGCTCCTGAATGTTATTCAGCTCCGCCATTTCATTGTTGTAAGCGTTCTGCGCCATCACACGGTCATACGCCCCTTTCTCCGCCAACTTCTGCTTAATGAAACTCATCGCTTCGGAACGGTTCATACCGTCAATCTGCGACTGAAATTCCTTCAGCATGGATTGAGCAGATGAAGTGATACCTGAACTGCTGTTCATGGCGTCGCTGTATACCTGCGTCCAGTCAGACGGTAAATTGCCTTTCAGCGTACTAATATCGTCATTCAGCAAATTACCGATACCAGAACTGCCGGTTAAGGAAGCCAGCGTTTGCTCCTGCTTCAGCAATTGAGATTTGAGCTGTTCAATTTGCTGCGTCATTAATGTGACCTGCTCAAGCGCCTGGGCCAGATTTTCAGGATCGTTAACTACCAGTTGCGCATTAACTGCAACCGGCGAAATAGCCAGAGCTAAAACAAGGCTTGCAAGTGTCTTTTTCATGTCGTTACCTCACGCTGCGAGTACAGATTTCCAGTAGGGTTCGAGCCATTTATCAGGGTTATCATCCCCAATTTGCTCAATAATTTTCGCCAGTGTTTCGGCGTTTTGGGTTTCCCCTGACAGGATGCTAAGGATCTTATCCAGCTTCCTGAAGTTCTCCGGCGTCTTAACGCGCGGGGCCAGGTTGAATTGCGCCATCGCGCTTTGGCTGCCTTGTTTCACCAGGAACTGGCGGGAGTTCTCAGGAATAGACAGCAGCGCGTCAAACTCTGCCGGTGTCAATTTGAGGCGAGTAACGTAGTCCTCATAATCCGCATCCGGGTTTTCCAGAAGAATTTTCGTTACGCACTGCTGCATGATGGTTTTACCGATGGAGCTATCCAGCGCATCGTTCGGCTCTTGCGTGGAGAATACGTAAACCGCATCTTTCTTACGGTCTGTTTTAAGGCCACGTTTGACCTCCACACTCATAATTGGATCGTCAAGGTACTGGTGAAACTCATCGAATACCTGAATCACACGGCGACGGCCATCAATAGACTGACGCACACGGAAATTGAGATACATCAGGAGCGGAGTACGTGTTGCAGGGGGGATCTCATTATCTGCAACAATGAAATCTGTCAGGTCAAAGCCGTAAATATCGTATTCACCAAGATTCAGTGAATCTGAATCGTTATCGAACAACCAACCGTTTTCATGGCCGCGAGTCCACGGAACAAGCAATGACGCCAGTGTTTGTTTACTGCCCGCTGTTTGATATGGATTCGGCATCTGCTGAATTAACATATCCACGGTGCGTAAATCTGTCGGAATGAGGGAGTTCTCATCCATCAAAGCATCGACGGCGCGGTTAAGGTCATTAACCTGATCAGCATCGAGTACGCTGCCTTTGGTAATTTCAGCGCACAGGCGCATCAGGCGCTTACAAAATGCAATGTTAACTTTGGTGCCAGGCATCTGTAGAGGTGCCCACCCGGAAGCAACGCCCTCTTTCAGAACCGTGTAGTGACCGTGTAACGCTTTAATCATCGGCATCATGCCCTGATCGCGGTCAAAGGCAAAAATGCGCGGGTTATACTTCATCGCTTGCGTCAGCAGGAAGTTAAGCAGCGTAGTTTTACCTGCCCCCGAACGCCCAAGCATTAACGTATGCGCCAGCGGTCGCTTACCGAAAGACATTTCATCTTCTGGCGTTACATGCAAGTTCATATACAGCGGCGTATTTGCCACCGTTTTGAACAGCGTCAGCGCTGGCCCCCACGGGTTATTATTTGCTTTCCCGGACATAAAATTATGGAAGGGGGAGAAGCAAAGAAAATTCCAGCTATTCAGCGGGCAAGGTCGTGGCGACAGGTGTTGATTAGCCGGAAGTTTTGCATAATATGCCGCTTCTGAAGCTAACCCTACCTGGCTGGCAATCAGCCCGCAGTTGTTCAGCATATTTCTGGCAACACCGGCGTTTGAACGGGCCTCTTTAAGCGTCTTGCCAAAGGTGTGTACCGTAAGGTGATGCCAGCCCATGATAAAGGTACGTGAAACAACGCCATCAACGGCGTCACTCATCTGGTTTATCTGCGTAAAGGATGGATCGCCTGTTTCCAGCAGAGCTTTTTGTTGGTTAGTGAGGTAAGTTCTTGCCGCTTGCTGGGACATACAGCAATACGTTTGCGTTAACACAAACTCAAACGGTGCTTCCATCAGGATATTGATCTGACCAGGCTCAGTATCGGAATCGTAATCCCGGATTTCAACGGCAGACGTATAGCGGCGTTCGTCAGTACCGCGAATCTCGATACCATCCCCCCAAAATGAAGATATTGGGCGGGTAGTAGCCAAATATTCACGGATTCGGCCACGACAAACCGGCACTGGTGCCCACTCACCATTAACGAGGTAATAGAGCCACTCCAGCGCTTTAGAATAGGTGTGTTGAGTACCACTAAAGACTTCTTTATCTTCCTGAACGTCCTGATATTCCACATCGGCCAGCAAATCTTCACGCAGATCGATAATGTCCTCATCATCTTCTGCATCATCCTTTTTCTGCTCAGGAATGACATTCCCCCGTTTGTCGCGGAAGTAGTAGCCTAAACGGTCAATGCCATAAGGACGCAGCGAGTTCATGACCTGTTCACAAATATCTTCCAGCGCACCAATAGCATCAGCCTGCATTTCGCGCAGCTCGCTAGCCGATGGCTTATCAAACTTTGCCAGCATCTTTTGAGCGGCATCCCCAACAGGGTTATAAACAACCGTCAGGTACAGGTCATTTACCATCATTGGGGTATCATCAAACTGATCACGATAATATTCATTCACCATGCGTGGGAACGTCATATTGTAATGCGTGTCAGGATAATTATTAATTTCGCGGTGGTGTAAGTGAGTCCATAATTTTACATGCTCACTACCAATCCCTTTTAAAAGCTGATTCAAATCCGCGTGCCACTTAATTAGCTCGGCATCAGAAGCACAGTCATGGGTTCGCCCACGGATTTTAAATATAGAAAGGTATTCCCCATTTACCGTACTGATAACATGGGGCGTGACATGGTAGGAGTAAGGAATATATTTCAAAGAGGAAGGTTCTTTTTTGAAATCTTTCACCCCCCTTTTTTTCATTTCCGCTACGGCCATTATTTTTTATCTCCATAATCAGTAGGTGAGTAACTAGAGCCGCCCCACAGTTTAGTAAATGGGGAGTTAATCATATTTAGCCCTTTCGTCATGATAGCCAGCCATATAATACGAAACATGCGGTCATCATGCTTGCTGATACAAAACTCAATAAACCACAGCAAGCCAAAAAGAACTAAGGCCCAAAGGTGGATCGTCATAAATAACGTCGCACAAAATATGAAGGTGGCAATAATTACTGTTCGCGGAACACCGGCAAATGTCGGCAGTCGCGTAGCGCCTTTAAATAACGGATATTTACCGGATAAATTCATCGTTTCCTCCCGTCAGATACGGGCCGGGGGATAACCCCCCGGCGAACTTTCTTAACTCAGCCCGAACAGGCCAACAAGATAAGACGCGGAACCGACAACAATCAGACCGACAACAATACGAACCGCCCAGCTCGCCGGGAGCATATGAGCGATCCATGCGATAGCACTCACGATGATAAGAACAGTGGCCGCAACCGGAATCCACGTCATTAACCAGGAGTTAACGGAATTCATGGATGATTCACCGGTATCTGCACCGGCGGCCAGCGCCAGCTCAGGAACACACAGAGCAACCATCATGAACATTGCCACCGGGAAAAAACGTTTAATCGCTGTATTCATCTTTTTCTAACACTCCATCATCAGGAAAAATAAAATCAGGCTCATCCAGGAAAAGCCCCACTTCTCTTGCATTAAAATCGTCTCTCAGCATGTCGGCCAGTATCCGCAGATCGGCCCACGTTCTAACCCCCTCTCCAGACTGAACTCGCAGAGAGCAAGTGATTACGCCCCCTTCACTATTTTTCACATCAAAAAGCGGTATCCATTTCTTTTTATCCATCCGTTGAATTGCGATCCGAACAACTTTGTTTTGATTGAATACTTCTTCTAACTGCTTCAACAAAATGAGATAAACGCGCATCTAAACTGACTCCTGTTACTCCCTACTTCTGCCGGAAAGCGTCACCATCAGATGCACCAAAAGCGTCTTTATCCGAGCCACCAAAGGCATCAGTCATACCGGCGTCTTTTGGTTTTTCTTCACCATCAGCAGCATCTACCGGCACAGCATCTATAGCTGTATCAACACTTTTCACATCAGTGGAGCCATCATCGGCTTTCAAAGCAGGGATTACGGGTTTTGATTGCCCAATTTGAGCAACCACCTTTGATACATAACCGTTTGTAAATCCGGCGGTTAGTGAACCCGTATTATAACAAGATAAAGCGTGTCTCAACGCTGACTGCCCCGGCGCATATTCTTTTGTTGCGAGCTGGTAGCAATAATTAAGAACGTATTGAGCAGCTTCGAGATTTTTACAACCATTAAACAAATCTGCGGCAGAAACATTCAATTTTGGGAAATTCGCAGAGTTGATTTGCCCTAAACCTACGTCAAAGTTATAACCATGAGCCGTTAGCCATTTTGTCGTTTTAACAGCTTCATCTAGGGTACGCGGCTGTCTGGCTAACGGTGATTTTGTTCCTTTAGGAACGTTGACGTTTATCGCGTATGGGTTGTTGCGCGATTCATGGCTAACCAGGTACCCAATAGTTAAAGGATGCACTTCTGGCGCACAACGTTTTGCCAGAGCCATAACCGGCGCTGACAGTTCCGCATTTGCGGATGTGGCATCCAAAAGACCAGCAATCAACAGTGGGAAAAGGGCAACAACCTGCTTCATCTCTTTTTTCCTTGAAATTGCAATTTCAATGATTAACTAGTATAGTAAAGGTAAATTCGAACATGTCAAGACAAGATGAAAAGAAGCACAAAACAGAGCAGGAGCGCGAAACATCAGTGCCTAAAAGAAAAATCATATTCGTACCCTTGCAGTCAGAAAAAAGTCCCAAAGGGGAGCCTCGCTACCGAGATCCAGCCAATCCATTTAACACATGGGTTGGGAGAGGAAAGCGCCCTGACTGGCTAAAAAAATATCTTGATGAAGGCCGCGAGCTTTCGGAGTTTGAGATCGGATAATAAGGAGCTGACGGATGAGTAAAATTATTGATTTCCCTACCGGAAAAAAGAGGGAGAGAAGGGCTAAAGCTATCCGAGCGCAACGTGATAAAGAAGCGATGCAGCGGAGCAAAATTGCTACCTCCCAATTTTGGTGGGCTAATAAAATAAAGTTACTCACCGTTATTAAACAGTCGGTGCGATTTCTCTTAATATATTTAGGGTTATTAGCTACCGACATATTTATCTATCTCGTATTTATTCTAGGAAAACTCCTAAAATTCTTTGCGATGACTGGTATCATCGCTGCGCTTTTATTTCTGGTTATGGAATATAGGAATGGTTGGCATTATACGCAATCAATATTCCATGCCGCAGCAATATTTTTCGGCCTAATCGCCCTGCGTATCGGGCATGACAAACTACTGAATGGCCTAATAAGGCTTAAATCCTATCTATCCAGAAAAGGGTGATAACAATGCGGAAGATAATAATAGCGTCAGTGGTGATACTGGCATCGTCTTACTCCATAGCCAGTTATGCAAAAGATCCCTGCAAAACGCTCGCTTGCATGGCAGCAAAATCTGGCGGGGAATTTGGCAGCGTGGGCGACAGTGATTGCTCCGGGGCGATAGCTGACTTTTTCAATATTGTAAAGAAGAACAAACACGGTTTCCGCCCAGGCAAAACATCTGACGCTCGTAAACAGTTCCTGATGGAATGCTCCGGCGCTCAAGAAAATACAGCCGCTGTAAACAGAGTTATATCTATGTTCGGACGTGTAAAAGGTTAATTTATGAAGATTAAAAGCATTCTCTTTACGACAGTTCTCTTATTATCAGGATGCGCTAGTCAGTCGCAGGTAGAGCAATTATCAAAGCAGGTTAATACGCTAAAAACAGACCTGTACAATCTGCAAATCCAGCAGCGCAATGATACACAGGCACTTCAGCGAGAAGTACAGAAATCGCGTCCCATCGGGGTTTGCTATCTTGACGGCCACCCCTACTCACAAGGAGCGGTTATTGCTGGCCGCATTTGTGCCAGCAATGGCGTTATCGTCAATGGCAAACCTACAGAAGTTTCATGGCAGGTTTATCACCGCCGCTAACAACGCGCGTTCGGGGCTTCGGCCCCGTTTTTTATGGTACAGGTAGCATGGATATACTTTCCCTTTTCCCTCCTAACGTAATCGCATTGTGGGCCGTGTCATTTGGTTTTCTGGCCGTCCTGTATTGGTGGAAGATCACCGCCAGAAAACGCAGACACAAACGCAAGCAACAACAAGCCCGGCGTGTGCTCGCAAAAATTCAGACCCTACCGGCGTTCGGCTACAAGATCGCGTATCTCAGGAAGATAGACCCTTTCACCTTTGAGGAACTGTTACTGGAGGGGTTTGAGTCGCATGGCTTCAGAACTATCAGAAATAAACGCTATACCGGTGATGGAGGCATTGACGGACAGGTAATAATCGGAAAACATCGTTATCTCATCCAGGCCAAACGCTATCGCGGCCATATTGCTTTACAGCACGTTCAGGAGTTCGATACGTTGCTTAAACGACATAACTGTCGCGGTTTGTTTTGCCATACCGGAAAAACTGGCGCAGCTTCAAAAGCTGTTAGCTTCGCCAGTGATCGGATGGAGATTATCAGCGGCCAGCGCCTAATTGATTTGCTCACGCCCGGCAGCTCCTTCACCATCGCAACCGCACCGCAGACAATGATGAGGCGTACCGCAGCAACGCGAGGAACGAACATCATTGTCGAGGAAGCGGATAAAAATACAACCGATAGCATGAGAGTTAATTAAATGAAGTCAGTAACTATAGAAGCAAAAACTTTTGCTGAAATGTTAGGAATAACAGAAGGTGAGTTAATCTTCGCCATTAAGACAACTGGCACATTTAAAAACAAAACTATTCCACAGCCTCATGAGACACATAAATCAAATAACAGATTTTTATATTCAGACGTAATGAAATTTATCGAATCAATAAAAGACAAAGAAAACCTACAAAAAAAATATCTGATGCGTTTCCGTCGATGCAGCTCGTTGGACACTCTTGAAAAAGTATTTGATAGCTTACGCGATAAGCTATCAGGTAAAGAACTGGATGCAATGATGAGCGCCTCAGACCATCGGCGAGCCGAAATCACTCACAATACTTTATGGGATAAAGTCCCGGCCTCCGCATGGAGAAATGTAAAATAAAAAATAAAAAGCCCGTTAATGGGCTTTTTTTATTCGCCGCGACCATTCATACCATAGTGATAGTTTCTATTTTCTTCCATTCTTCAAACTTCTTATCTTGCTCATAATATTACCTATCCAATCAATACTTTTAATTTAGACCTGACCTCAGCCAACACAGCAGCAGACACTTTTCCTTTCTTAACTGCCCCCCGTTCACGCCAATCAAGACTTTTCACCTGGTCAGCGAGTACAGCGCTCCCCTCTCCGTTCCGCACCTCGAATGGATAACCTTTTA
Source organism: Serratia sp. CY84636 (assembly GCF_052166245.1). NCBI lineage: Bacteria > Pseudomonadati > Pseudomonadota > Gammaproteobacteria > Enterobacterales > Yersiniaceae > Serratia > Serratia sp. CY84636. The sequence continues at coordinate 8,530 of NZ_JBJNOX010000017.1, read as the reverse complement.
TTTTTGTTGTCATAGGGCAGCACAACAACAGCCCTATTCTTCCGTTATATACCGCAGGACTTAACACCAAAGCTGGTCGATGGCCCGCTTGTTCATGCCCGGCTTGCGGATCAAAATCCATCCATACAATATCACCGGCATCAGGAATATAATCACGCTTCATTTTTTAGTCTCTTGCTGATATACCCAACCCATATAAATGTAATTATAAGCACTCCACAAAAAATGAACATTATTGCAAACGGAGTTGTGTCAAGCAGAGATACAGCCTCAATACCACCAATAGAGATTGAGTTATCTTTAAATAATTTACTAAACCCTAACCAGATGGAATACAACCCAACACCAACCCAAATAAGAGCACCTAAAAACTCTAGATAGCTATAAAGTTTTTTCAAAAAATTCAGCATAACGCCTCCTAAAGAACCTTTTTGAATTTCTGCTTCCACTCATCGTAACTCATATTACTTTTGTAATGTTCCCGCCACTTCTCCCAATGCTTGCGGCTTACATCTTCTAGATCTGTATCTGTAAGATTTTCACTCAATAACCTTTCGAAATGAGCCGCTTTTATACCTGAATATCTTTGGTGAAATTCTTTAGTTGCCTTATACATTATTATCTTGCTGATTAAGGTATGATTAAGCCGCCCAAGAAAATATGCAACCGCATACGATTGAGCCATAAAAATAACGAAAAGATAACCAACCGAGAGAATATAATCACCTATACTGTAAGTTCCGTTATCAAGGTATAAGCTCGAATCATGATAAGTAACAGGTAGTTTTAACTTAGGTTGCATCCAGTTAATCCATTCAGAAAAATAATATGGAACTGGATTATTAACTAAGCCTAACACTCCCATTGCAGCGTAGCACATCACCCCGATAGCTAAGACAGCAGTAAAAATCCTACTGCTAAGGCTGACCCATCTAATAAAGGATCTATCCTCTTTTTTCATTACAACAATTCCTTCCCAACAGGAGCGCCGAAAGAAATTTCCTCATGAATATTTTCGTTAGTAACACCGGCCATCAGAGCATCCAGTGAATACTCCTTCGTTTTAACGGGCACGATAGTAATTGCGCCGTCCTTTACTGACAGCTCCACTACATCATCAACGTTTAACGAAGCGGCTTTCACAATCGCAGAAGGAAGGCGAACAGATAGACTATTCCCCCATTTTTTAATTATTACTTGAGTCATGACATACCTCTCAATAAACAAAGAAAACTAATTAGCGACTCTTCAGGATGTACCAGGCTTCTTTCGCTGCTGAAAGCGCCCAAACCCACGCCAGAGTCGATGCGATACACATTGCGGTCATATTCCCAAAGTGTCCCGGCGTGTATTCATGGCCGTGTAAAACAAGCCCAACCAAAGAAGCCACACTCATCACTATGAAAACAATCCCAAACATGATGTGAAACATAAGGCCAAACACTCATTACCTCTTGTATCATTATTGTTGATACAACCAGTGTAGAGCCACCCCCTTTAACGTGTCAACATTGTTGATACAGAAAGTGTCTCACAAACGATGATTTTTGTTACACTGCCCCCACCCTATCCAAAAATATAAAAATGGATGCTGTCAGTGTAACAAAACTCGTTACAATATCATGTGTAACAAAAACGGTGTAACAAAAGCAGGACATATGAAAATAGGCTACGCCAGAAAGTCAACCAAAGAGCAGGACACATCCCTTGAGTATCAAATCGAGGCTTTACAAAAAGCTGGCTGCGAAAAATGGTATGCAGAGCAGGTATCGAGGGGCGGTAATAAGCGCCTGAAAACAGGTACACCAGAGTTGGAAAACTGTCTGAAAGCGCTTCGCGCCGGTGACACCCTGGTAGTATGGGCGCTAGATCGATTAGGTGGCACTCTCTTGCAGCTCTTGCAGCTCATGAATGAGCTACGCAGTAAAGGTATTCACTTTGAGAGCCTCAAAGAGCGCATAGACACACAAAGCCCAATGGGTGAAATGTACTATTCCCTCATCGCTATTTTTTCCAATTTCGAGGTAGCCAGAAACCACGAAAGGACAATGGCCGGGCTTGCAGCCGCAAAGAAGAAAGGACGCATTGGAGGCAGAAAACCAAAGCTATCTCCACAGGACATTAAAGAAATTAACGCGCTTGTTAAATCGCCAGAAATTACAGTAAAAGAAATCGCGGCCCGTTTTAAAGTTTCTCGACCTACGATTTATAGACATATTTCATCCGATATACAGGATGAATAATTGACCGGGCGCTGCCGGTGTGGGAATCACCCCATGTTCACCGGGCGCTGCCGGTATGGAAATCACCCCATGTTTGCCGGGCGCTGCCGGTATGGAAATCACCCCATGTTTGCCGGGCGCTGCCGGTGTGGGAATTACCCCATGTTTGCCGGGCGCTGCCGGTATGGGAATCACCCCATGTTCGCCGGGCGCTGCCGGTGTGGGAATCACCCCATGTTTGCCGGGCGCTGCCGGTGTGGGAATCACCCCATGTTCGCCGAGCGCTGCCGGTATGGGAATCCCCCCATGTTCGCCGGGCGCTGCCGGTGTTAGAATTACCCCATGTTTGCCGAGCGCTGCCGGTATGGGAATCACCCCATGTTTGCCGGGCGCCGCCGGTATGGGAATCACCCCATGTTCGCCAGGCGCTGCCGGTATGGGAATCACCCCACGTTCGCCGGGCGCTGCCGGTGTGGGAATCACCCCATGTTCGCCGGGCGCTGCCGGTATGGGAATCACCCCATGTTTGCCGGGCGCTGCCGGTGTGGGAATCACCCCATGTTCGCCGGGCGCTGCCGGTGTGTCAGCTCATACAGCTATGCAGCTAATGGCTTGTTGATGACACTGAATATAAATTTACCATTACTATCAATAGAGTAAGATGCTTTTAAGGGGGTTTTTTCATTGATTTGTTTTAGCGCTGGATCTAAAAAAGATCGTCTCAATTCGGCTAAATTTTTCTGTTGAGACTCAGGTAGCACGAACCGCTCATTGAGCCAAGCATGATTGGTTATCCAAAGCCCAGTTGATTTGAACTGACAGAGGCTTTCGTAGAGTCTTATTGTGCGCGGATTTCGTAGACTTCCACAATCATGCAATGAATAAGTGGTGAACTGACTGGTAAGTCCATAAATGTACGGAAGTAGCTTATGGTTAAACTCTATTTCCCATACCCCCCTTGCTGAACGGTTGCCAGCTTCAGTAAGCCAGGGTCTGGCAACACAATCATATCGACCTTCTTTTGGGTAAAAAATGACTGAAGAACGGCTTAATTCAATTATTCCATCTTTTACATCTTTGACAGCCTGATTCCGTGTCACACCGAAAACGGTTGCATATTCAGCAACGGATACTTTGAATACAGCATCTCCCAATACTACATCAGGTTTATCGCTATCATCAGTGGATGAAGCGGTGAAGTAAGTTTGCATAAGACACAGCCACAGAATGCGCTTGGCCTTCAAAGAGAGATAATATGCGGCTTCAGTCAATTCGTTAGCCTGTTTTACATTAACCTTTTTATTCAATATCTTATCCATGTTATCCACATTTTATGGGTGATTTTTTATACCCCACAATACCACGTTTAGGGATCTTGTAAATTATTTTTCAAAATCACATGAAAAGGTGGGCTGATTCCCATAAGAAGGTGGGCTGATTCCCATAAGAAGGTGGGCTGATTCCCATAAAAAGGTGGGCTGATTCCCATAAGAAGGTGGGCTGATTCCCATAAGAAGGTGTTATTTATTTATAAAAATCAATGTATTACATAGTGGTAAAAGGTTATTAAAAAGAAAAAATTATATAAAAATCTATTAAAAATAACCCTGGGGATAACTATCTACTCAGCAAATGAGCGTCATTGCTATCTGTCATAAACTCACATTTGCGCTTCCTCGCTTTTGCTGTTCGTTCCTCGCGTTGCTGCGGTACGCCTCAGCAAAAGACTGCGGCGAGCGCTGCGATCTCTTAGGTAAGCGATTAGGTTTGATGCAGGGGGGATAAAAAGAATGAGGCCCATCACCGGCAAGTAATGGGCCTCTGTCTTTCCTGCGAAGGAGCAGATTAGACGTTGTAAGAAGTATAGACGAAAGCAGCGTGATATTGAAAGAGGATTCATAGCGCCTTATATTTAACCTCAATATTTAAATTTTGGTGAATTATGAAGAAATCTCTATTCAGTATCATCCTGCTGGCTACCACGTACCAGGCAAGCGCCGAACCTTGCATGGTGATCTTTGAACATGGTCAGTTAATTACGTTACCTGCGGCTGTCACACAGGCTGACCAGGTGAAAGGTATGTCAGGTGAAAATCACAGCACCGGCTTAATCCTCGCATGGAAAACAGCAGAACCCCGCGCGGTCTGGATGAAAGATACGCCAACCCCACTTACAGCCGCGTTCATCGGTGCTGATGGTGTTATCCAGAGTATTCAGGATATGCAGCCCAACAGCGACACAGCGCATTCATCACTACATCCCACGATAGCAATCATCGAGATGAGAACGGAAAAATTTAAACAGTTCAGGCTATCCAAAGGAGACAAAATCATATCCAGCCAATGTTTCCCCCTCAAATAACGCCTCACAGCCCCATAGAGCTGCTTCAACAAGAAAAACTAACTCAGGTATAGCCCGAACCAAGATAACCTCTTACAAAGCCATACAGAGCCATTCAACCAATATCACGCCAGTAATCCAGTTGTCATCGTGCCTGTAGGGGTGCTGGCCGCTGCGCGGCCATCCCCCCAACACCCGGATAAATCACGCCCGGCCCGTCGCTACGCGCCAGCCCGCCCGCTCAACCGGGCCGTTGTGACGGGCCACTGTTCCGGCGGTGGTATCGTCTGACAGCCCGCCAAAACCGGCTTTGCAGGGAGGAAGTGGGCGCGTCGCCCAGCTCGATGCCGTAAGGCCCGGCAATTTGACCACGCCGCCCAGGTGGAGATCGGCGCAGTTGCCTTTCATTTGTCGGCAGCGGTGCAAAATTTAAGTATCTTTTTCGTACTATATAATGATACTAAAAGTTGACTTTTAGAGGGGGAAAGCCTATACTTTATTTACGGTTAGCAATGGTGCTGACCGGCCCGGAACCAGCGGCGGCAACCGCTCCGGGAAAACTGCGAAGGGGTGAAAAATGAAATTAACCACGCTGCTGAAAAAACATTTTGATATTGAGGAAATTACCGATGTGGATAGCACCGTAAACCGGGAGGTGTATACCATTTGGGTTTATGAAAAAGGCGAAGATTGCGAGCCGCTATTAATTCTCAAAGATGCACAGGATTTTATGGGTGTGGATGGCTGGCTTGTCGGGAATATCTATTCCACGTTGCAACATGGCTTATTGCTACAGCATGAAGAACTGAAAACGATGATCCGAAACGGCGAGATTAAGAGCCGTTAAATCTATACGCGGTCGGCAATAGTGCCGCCCGGCCCGGACACAGCGGCGGCAACCGCTCCGGGTAAACTGCGAAGGTACAGAGGCTACTATGTCAGTAAAAGATTTCACCCCTACCCTGGAAATTAAATTCCATCGTCGCCGCTGGCGTATCATGGTCGGGCGTTCAAGCCTGGCCTCTTTCCGCTCCGAACAGGACGCAATTGATGCTCTCAATAAACGCCGCTCATTCTATGAGTATTGGGCCGGTTCTGCCGGTGTACAGGCAGAGAACACAGAGCCGGTGATTGTCCACGTAACATATTGAGTACCAACAAAGCCCGGAAACCGGGCTTTTTTCATATCGTAGAGTACAACAAAAGTAAAATAAAATGATACTTTTAGTTGACTTATGGGAGGGGAAAACCTATACTGTATTCATCGGTTAGCAATGGTGCTGACCGGCCCGGAACCAGCGGCGGCAACCGCTCCGGGTAAATAGCGAAGGAGTATGATTATGTTATCTAGCCGTTTTCGTTCTGCAAATATTCTGCGTTCTGACCGCCCTCTTAACGATGATCAGATCATGCGTTATGCCCCGTCTATCTTTGCCACTGAAGCGCATGAAAGCCGCTCCGACCGTTACGCCTACATTGCGACCAGCGAAGTATTAAATGGTCTGCGTGATAACGGTTTTCATCCATTCATGGTTTGCCAGACTCGCGTTCGTAACCTGGATAAACGCGAACACACCAAGCACATGATCCGTCTGCGTCATGCCGGGCAAATTAACGGCACTGAAGCGAAGGAAATCATCCTGCTTAACTCTCATGATGGCAGCAGCAGCTATCAAATGCTGGCCGGTGTATTCCGTTTCGTCTGCCATAACGGTTTAGTCTGCGGTGATACCGTTGCTGATATTCGTATCCCGCACAAAGGCAACGTTACCGAGCGTGTTATTGAGGGCGCTTTTGAAGTGCTGGATCAGTTCGATAACGTTGAAAACCATATGGATGCTATGAAGTCTGTCACACTGAATGCGCTGGAAAAGCGTATTTTCGCTGACGCGGCGTTAGCACTGCGTTATGACGAGAAAGACGGCCCCGCACCAATCGCCGCGAGCCAGCTCCTTGAGGCGCGTCGTTTCGAAGATCGCAAAGATGATTTGTGGACGACGTTTAACCGCGTACAGGAAAACATCATCCGTGGCGGTTTGAGTGCCAGAACTAAGCAGGGCAAATCAACCCGTACCCGCGCCGTTACCGGAATGGATAAGGATACTTCTTTAAACCGCGCTTTATGGATTCTCAGCGAGCGCATGAATGAACTCAAAGCCGCTTAATGGCAAACGCCCCGCTTGATCGCGGGGCTTTTATCAACCCGAAAAAGGTGATTATCATGGCTTCAAGAGGTGTTAACAAAGTAATTCTGGTCGGCAATTTAGGCCAAGATCCTGAAGTGCGTTATATGCCGAACGGCGGCGCGGTTGCCAATATTACGTTAGCCACGTCTGAAAGCTGGCGTGACAAGCAAACCGGCGAGATGAAAGAGCAGACTGAATGGCATCGCGTAGTATTATTCGGCAAGCTGGCCGAAGTCGCCGTTGAATATCTGCGTAAAGGCTCGCAGGTGTACATTGAAGGCCAGCTCAGAACTCGTAAATGGACTGATCAAGCGGGCGTAGAGAAGTACACCACAGAGGTTGTGGTTAACGTCGGCGGTACTATGCAGATGTTAGGCGGGCGCTCACAAAACGCTTCTCAGACTGGTAATCAGCCGCAAGGGGGCCAGCAGTTCAGCGGCCAGCCACAAACCACCGGCACAGCGGCAGGAAACGAATCGCCTCCGTTCGACGCTGATATACCGTTTTGAATGATGTAAGTATTTGTAATAACTTAATAAATCGGCCCGTAACCGGGCCGTAATGAGGTAAAAAATGGCAGTAGAACGCATTTCCCCTGAAGAATGGCAGCGTATTGCACCGGCATTACGCACATGCAGCCAGGTAACGATCGATATGGCATACGCCGTACTGGTTGACGGTCGCAAACAAGTCGATGTGGCTAAAGAGTTCGACCGATCAAAGCAAACGGTCAATGCTGCAATCAGGCGCGTTACTGCGATTTTTAACGAAGTTATCCCGGAAGATGAGCAGTTAGAATTTGTGCAAGTCTGGTTGCCGCCAGAGCTGGCGAAGCAGGTTAAAGAAATGGCTAAACCATATCAGAATAAAAATTAAAAGGAGTTATATAAATGGCAAAAGTTAGATTTGAAAACTCACTTAATAAGATGATTTTTGAAATTCGTGGTTATGAATCATTTTCCGAAATGGAAACAGCATTACTAGATTTTTGTGATGAAACTATGGGGGCAAACCATCCTGATATAGTGGTGGAATATCCGGTTTATTATAAGCATTTTATTAATGATAAAATTTCATATGAGCATATAGGTTATGTGAATTTAGGAATAGATCAGGATGATGGTTCTTGCTATACGATTGAACATCTGACATTAGACCGCAAAACACTTAAAAACCACTGGCATCCTTTCTATTTTTATAAAGGCGAATGTGAGTACGGATTTAAAAATTAACAGCCAAAATCACTTATGGCGTTCCCTGCGGGCCGGGCTTTCGTGCTGCGCATCGAGCCAGGCAAGCTGTCTCGCCCCTTCGGGCTTCAATCCCTAACGCCTCCGGGCTTTGCCCTCCGCGCTCCGCTTGGCCCCCACGCCCTGCGCCGGACTTGCCCCGCCTCCGGCGGCCCCGCCCCTTCGGGGTGGCTTCGCCATCCTCTGCCAGCAACGGCGCAATCGTGCCTGTAAGGGTGCTGGCCGCTGCGCGGCCATCCCCCCAACACCCGGATAAATCACGCCCGGCCCGTCGCTACGCGCCAGCCCGCCCGCTCAACCGGGCCGTTGTGACGGGCCACTGTTCCGGCGGTGGTATCGTCTGACAGCCCGCCAAAACCGGCTTTGCAGGGAGGGGGTGGGCGCGTCGCCCAGCTCGATGCCGTAAGGGGGGTCGGTTCCGGCTGAGGGCGAAATGACACCCTAAGCTTTCGGTTCCTTGGGCCAAAGATATTCGCCAGTCAGTAGAATGTGCGCCCAGCCCAATGGGGATATGTGGGGAAGAAATTCAGG
>NZ_JBJNOX010000016.1:0-19572 GCF_052166245.1 Serratia sp. CY84636 | reverse complement strand
CTTTTCACCCGGAGAGTCAAGCGTTTATTTCGCTTTTCTCTCGCTGACCCGGCGGCTTGTCAGTCGTTGTTCCCGGTCAGTGGAGGCGCATTATAGGGAGTTCTCGGCGGGCCGCAACCCCTATTTTCAATATTTTTTCCGACCGTTGAATGTTTAACCAAAACACCGTTAAAGCGGCAGTTTTTTCAACGATTTAAAGCCGTAGCCCTGCAAAACGGGCAATAAAGCGTCAGTATCTTCATTTAGCGCCATGCAATACGCCAGATTCTCTTCCTGGCTCGAGACCAGATTTTCCTGCGTCGAGATGAGCCAGGCGGTACGACGGGCAATCGCCGCACCGGAATCCACCAGCCGGGTGCCTTCCGGCAACACCTGCATCAGCTCTTCAGCTAATAGAGGAAAATGAGTGCAGCCCAGCACGACGGTATCCGGCGGCTCGCGCATGCTCAGCCACGGATGCAGGATCTTCTTCAGCACCGGCAGCGGCACGGCTTCGCCGTGCAGCTTGGCCTCCGCCAGCTCCACCAGCTCTGAAGAGCCCAGCAGCTCAATCTTGCAGTCGGTAGCGAAACGGGAAATCAGTTCGTGGGTGTAGCTGCGCTGTACGGTGCCGCGAGTCGCCAACAGGCCGACAATGCCATTGACGGTAAGACGGGCGGCAGGCTTGATGGCGGGTACCACGCCCACGACCGGGAAACTGAAGCGCTCGCGCAGGGCCGGCAAAGAGACGGTGCTGGCAGTGTTACAGGCAATGACGACAATCGCCAGAGGATGCCGCTGCTGCACTGCGCCGACAATCTCCACCACGCGCTCAACGATAAACTCTTCGGACTTCTCGCCGTAGGGGAACGCCACGTTGTCGAAAGCGTATATATAGTGGAGATCCGGCAGCAACTGCCGAATCTCTTGATATACCGACAGCCCGCCGACGCCGGAATCGAAAACCAGCACCGTCGGGCGAGGTGTGGCGGTGCTGTTAGAAGGTATAGCTTCCAGTGAGGTAGTATTCTCTTCCTGGAGTAGCGTAGCCATAGGCCGTCTCATAATCTTTATCAAACAGGTTGGCAATTCTACCACGAACTGTCAGATGAGATGTGACCGGATACGAAACTGCGAGATCCCACAGGCTCACGCCGCCAAGTTTAACCGTCGGGCTTGGATAAACGCCATAATCCTTGTCGTAGCGCTCACCTAAGTATTGATAGGTCACTGCCCAGTCAAAGTCGTACAGCTGCCAATCCAGCTCATATTTCACCTGTTGTTTCGCGCGGCGCAGCAGCACTTCGTTGGTTTTAGCATTGCGCGGGTCGACATAATCGTAACCAATCTGATGCGTCAACGGGCCGGTATCAAACGAGGCAGTGGCTTCAATCCCTTTGATGGTCGCCTTACCCACATTGTAATAGACGTAGTTGGTTTCCCCCGTGGAATCGATCAAATTGTCGATGTCGTTGCGATAACCGGAAACGCGCCAGGTCACCGGGCCGGTCAGTCCTTCAAAGCCGCCTTCCCACTGCTTGCTTTCTTCCGGTTTCAGATCGGTATTGTTGCCGAAATTGCCGTATAGCTGGCTCATATTCGGTGCTTTGAACGCCGTGCCATACGAAGCGATAAAACGGTATCCCTCGACGAATTCCCAGGCTGCGCTGGTTTGCCAAGTGCCGTGCCAGCCAAACTCGGAATGATCGTCACCTCGAACCGCACCTTCCAACGTTACCGGGCCAACCAGTTGCTGCGCAGTCAGGTAGATGCCTGCATCACGTTGGCTTTTTTCACCCTTCACGGTGGTGGAGTCCGGCTTGATTTTCTGTTGCTGCCAGTCAACGCCAGAGCTTACGGTACCCTCTCCAACCTGCAGCGTATTACCCCACTGTAGGTTGTACTGTTCGGAATCCACCAAACTGGCCGAGCTGTCATACATACCGCGACGAGGATCGTAATCGTAATCCTTGCTATGACTGTAGCTGCCGATCAATTGTGTTGCGTAAATCCCTTCTTTATAACGCAATCCGGTATCCCAGGTTTGGCTGTAAAGTTTGCGAGTATCTAACAGAGGGCTGGTCGGGGAGGAATAGTAACCATCGTACGCCGTGCGGTTGTCATAGCCATATCCGCGTACAAAGCCGCTGACCGATTCGCTGAACTGGTGCTCAAGCGCGCCATACAGAGACTTACTCATAAAGCCATCGCGGTCCTGCTGGCTTTGCATGCCGGTGCTGCCATAGGCCACCACATCATACCCTTTGGTATAAGTGTAATTCCCTGCCACCGTCGCCACGGTGCTGTCGCCCAGCTGTTGCTGGGTCGACGCGTCATAGGCCTGATAGCCGTTGGAGCCGACGCCTGCAGAGAGCGTAGTACCGTTCTTTTCACGCGTGGTGATGATGTTGACCACGCCGCCGATGGCGTCGGAACCGTACACCGCCGAGCGCGGGCCGCGAATGTATTCGACTTTCTGCACCAGCGAAATCGGGATTTGGCTGAGATCGGAAGAGCCGCTGACGCCCGCCTGGTTAAGGCGAATGCCGTCGATCAATACCAAGACATGGCTGGAGTTGGTGCCGCGAATAAACAGTGAGCTCTTTTGCCCCAGCCCGCCGTTTTGGCCGATGTCCACGCCCGGCAAACGGCGCATCACGTCGGTCAGGCTCTTGGCCTGCCAACGATCGATATCGTTACGGGTGACGATAGAAGTCGGCGCCAGCACGGAAGAAACCGGCTGCGGGAAGCGGTTGGCGGTCACCACCAGGTTATCGCCATTCGTGGCTGTCGTGTTGTCTTGCGCCCATCCAGAAAAAGCCGTGACGGAGGAGACCACCGCCAGCAGCGTATTTTTTGTAATTGTCATGAGAAAAGCATCCAAACTTAATTGGCGGATGCCGCAGGATCATGGCCGGTAGTTCGCGACGGCCACGGACATTGCGACGTAACACCGGCAGGTCTTCGGGCTTGGGATTTGCGGGCCGCGGGGTGCGACCGGCAACGGGCGATGACTTCCCATCCTGCAGTGGACAGTGTCTGCGTCGAAACGCTATCGCCGTGACTTCCCCTTACCGCTGCGCGTCAGCTCCGGATTCACACCGGATTCCCTTTTCACTCGCTGCTTGAGGCCGGACGGCAATGCTACGATCAATGAAAATAGATGTCTAGACTGCTACTAATGTTACAAATAATAAACGCGACAAAACTGGACTTCACGGGCTGATTCCCTACAATCCCCGCTGATCAAATTTGCCTGACGAGAAGACACACATGACGCCCGAGAATTTGCCTATTGAACGTTACGATGACCAACTGGCGGAGAAAGTCGCCCGCCTGAAGACGTTGATGTCACCGTTCGCGGCGCCCGAGCCGGAAGTGTTCCACTCGCCAGTCGACCACTACCGCATGCGCGCCGAATTCCGCATCTGGCACGACGCGGACGACATGTACCACATCATGTTCGATCAGCAGACCAAGCAGCGTATTCGCGTCGATCAATTCCCGGCCGCCAGCGAACTGATCAACCGCCTGATGAGCGCCCTGATCGCCGCGCTGAAACCGGAACCTACCCTGCGCCACAAGCTGTTCCAGATCGATTATCTGTCGACGCAAAGCGGCAAAATCATCGCCTCGCTGCTGTACCACCGCAAGCTGGATGACGTTTGGCAACGGCGCGCCGAGCAGCTGCGTGACGAACTGCGCGCACAAGGTTTCGACCTGCAGCTGATCGGCCGGGCGTCGAAGACCAAAATCATGCTCGACCAGGATTATGTCGACGAAGTGCTGCCGGTCGCCGGCCGCGACATGATCTACCGCCAGGTGGAAAACAGCTTCACTCAGCCCAACGCGGCCATGAACGTGCAGATGCTGGAATGGGCTCTGGCGGTGACCGCCGGTTCCAAAGGCGATTTGCTGGAGCTGTATTGCGGCAACGGCAACTTCTCGCTGGCGCTGGCGCGCAATTTCGAGCGAGTCCTGGCGACCGAGATCGCCAAACCGTCGGTGGCGGCGGCGCAATACAACATCGCTGCCAACCATATCGACAATGTGCAGATCATCCGCATGGCGGCGGAAGATTTCACCCAGGCGATGAACGGGGTGCGCGAATTCAACCGGTTGAAGGGCATCGATCTGAGCGGTTACAACTGCGAGACGATTTTCGTCGATCCGCCGCGCAGCGGGCTGGACGATGAAACGGTGAAGATGGTGCAGGCCTACCCGCGCATTCTGTATATCTCATGCAACCCGGAAACGCTGTGCGCCAACCTGGAAACGCTGCAGGCCACGCACCGGGTCAGCCGCCTGGCGCTGTTCGATCAGTTCCCGTATACCCATCACATGGAATGCGGCGTGCTGCTGGAAAAGCGCTGCTGATACAACAGGGGCGCCATCATGGCGCCCCGTTGCATTACGACTCTTGAGTCGGCGCATCCGGCGCCTTGCGCGCCTTCAGTTTGACTCCGATCCACAGCACCAGCGCCACGCAGATCACCGACGGCAGGAAGTTGGAACCGATCTGCGGGTATTCTGCGCGCACGATGGCGCTGTACATCAGCAGCCCCAGCAGGAAACAGGCCGCCGCCAGCTTCGGCATGCCGTCCGGCATGGCGCGGTTCAGGTAACGCTGATGCAGGCAGTACACCGCCAGCACCAACGCGATCAGCGGGAAGATCGAAAACGGCACCACCGAGCTGAACAGCGCGGCAAACGAACCGTTGATCGAAAGGCCGGCAATCAACGCCAGCAGTAAGGTGCCATTTTCACGGCCTGGTTTTTCCATCATTTTTTACCTTTTTTATACGTGGGACACAGAAGCTTTTTCTTGTTCGCGACGATACCAGTAATACGCCCCTTTGGAGATCATCCGCAGCTGAAGCACCAGCCGTTCTTCCAGCTGCTGCCGCTGCTCGACGTCGATATCCAGCGCTTCCGCGCCGGCGCTGAACACGATGGTGACCATCGCTTCCGCCTGCGCTTCGGTAAAGCTGCGCGGCATGTGATTTTCCAACTCGAGGTAGTCCGCCAGTTCGGCGATGAAATGCTGGATCTCGCGCGCCACCGCCGCACGGAATGCCGCCGACGTGCCGGAACGCTCGCGCAGCAGCAGGCGGAAGGCGTTCGGGTTGTTGCCGATAAATTCCATAAAGGTGGACACCGAAGTGCGGATCACGCTGCCGCCCTTGGCGATGCGTTGGCGCGCCTGGCGCATCAACTGACGCAGCATCAGGCCGCTTTCGTCCACCATGGTCAGCCCCAGCTCATCCACATCGCGGAAATGGCGGTAAAACGACGTGGGCGCGATGCCCGCCTCGCGTGAAACTTCCCGCAGGCTCAGGCTGGCGAAGCTGCGTTCGGCGCTCAGCTGGCTGAATGCGGCTTCGATCAGGGAACGACGAGTCCGTTCTTTTTGTTGTGCTCTGACGCCCATATGCATATCCGGATAGGTTCCATTCTCTCAGTCTAACGCCCTAGACTCGGCAATATAGCAAATTTTATTGCAACAGCATTTATACTAACGCGCTCTATCACACTTCCGCCCTGAGCCGATTGTGCTTTGCCTCAAAAAGCCTAATGGTGATTGGGTGAGCAGCGCTATGATGTTAAGATACCGTTGTAATCTTGTATAAAAAAACAGGTCTCTCCTACATGCAACAGCACTATCAATTTGATGCCATTGTGATTGGCTCGGGCCCTGGTGGTGAAGGTGCCGCCATGGGGCTGGTGAAACAGGGCGCCCGCGTGGCCGTTATCGAACGGTACAACAACGTAGGCGGCGGATGTACCCACTGGGGTACCATCCCTTCCAAAGCCCTCCGCCACGCCGTCAGCCGCATTATCGAATTCAACCAGAACCCGCTTTACAACAACTCGCGCACGCTCAGCGCGACCTTCCCTGACATTTTACGCCACGCCGATAACGTCATCAGCCAGCAGACCCGCATGCGCCAAGGCTTCTATGAGCGGAACCAGTGCAAACTGTTCGCCGGCGACGCGCGCTTCATCGACGCCAACACCGTCAGCGTCAGCTACATGGACGGCACCCAGGACACCATCCGCGCCGACCACATCGTGATCGCCTGCGGCTCGCGCCCTTACCATCCGGCCAGCGTCGATTTCAATCACCCGCGCATCTACGACAGCGATTCCATTCTCGAGCTGAGCCATGAACCGCGCCACGTGATCATTTACGGCGCCGGGGTGATCGGCTGCGAATACGCGTCTATCTTCCGCGGCCTGAACGTCAAGGTGGATCTGATCAACACCCGCGATCGCCTGCTGGCGTTCCTCGATCAGGAGATGTCGGATTCGCTCTCTTACCACTTCTGGAACAACGGCGTGGTGATCCGCCACAACGAGGAGTTCGAGAAGATTGAAGGCACCGAAGACGGCGTGATCGTGCACCTGAAGTCCGGCAAGAAGGTGAAAGCGGACTGCCTGCTGTACGCCAACGGCCGTACCGGCAACACCGATTCGCTGGGGTTGGAAAACGTCGGCCTGGAATCGGACAGCCGCGGGCTGCTGAAGGTGAACAGCATGTACCAAACCGCGCTGTCGCACATCTACGCGGTCGGTGACGTGATCGGCTATCCGAGCCTGGCTTCCGCCGCCTACGATCAGGGCCGCATCGCCGCGCAAGCGATCGCTTCCGGCGAAGCCAGCGGTCACTTAATCGAAGATATCCCGACCGGCATCTACACCATTCCGGAAATCAGCTCCGTCGGCAAAACCGAGCAGGAACTGACGGCGATGAAGGTGCCGTATGAAGTGGGCCGCGCCCAGTTCAAACATCTGGCGCGCGCGCAGATCGCCGGGATGAACGTCGGCAGCCTGAAGATCCTGTTCCATCGCGACACCCTGCAGATCCTCGGGATCCACTGCTTCGGCGAGCGTGCGGCGGAGATCATCCACATCGGTCAGGCGATCATGGAACAGAAAGGTGAAGGCAATACTATCGAGTATTTCGTTAATACGACCTTCAACTATCCGACCATGGCCGAAGCCTACCGGGTGGCGGCGCTTAACGGCTTAAACCGCCTGTTTTAACGCGTTGTCGATGTAGCCCTGCATGTGCTCGCGGATCGCTTCGGCCAACTGCTCATAACGGCTGCGCAGTGGGGAACCGGGGCGATACACCAACGCGATGGTGCGCTTCGGTTCCGGCTTGTAGCAATCCAGATAGCAGACGCCGTCGCGTTCGCGCTGCGGCGGCACCGCCAGTGACGGCAGCAGGGTAATGCCGCTGCCGGCCGCGACCATATTGCGCAGCGTTTCCAGACTGGTGGCGCGGAAGTGGGTATCCTCATCCGCACCCGCCTGGAAGCAGAAGCCCATCGCCTGATCGCGCAGGCAGTGGCCATCTTCCAGCATCAGCAGCTTCTCTCCCGCCAAATCCGGCATCGCCACGCGCTCGCGCTGCGCCCACGGGTGATCGGAATACACCGCCAGCTTCATCGGTTCATCGAACAGAGGCACTTCGATAAACGCCTCGGTTTCCTTCACCAATGCCAGAATGGCGCAGTCCAATTTGCCGCTGTCGAGTTGCGCCAGCAGTTGCTGGGTTTGCGCTTCGTGCAGGTACATTTCCAGTTTCGGGAAAGTTTTGTGCAGCGTCGGGATGATCTGCGGCAGCAGATAAGGCCCCACGGTCGGGATCAGGCCGATGTGCAGCGGCCCGGACATGGCTTCGCCCTGCTGGCTGGCCATCTCCTTCAATACTTTCACTTCGCGCAGCACGGTACGCGCCTGCTCCACCAGCAACAGACCCGCCTGGGTGAACAGCACCTTGCGGCTGGTGCGCTCGAGCAGCATGACGCCCAACTCGTCTTCCAGCTTGCGGATCTGCCCGCTCAGCGTGGGCTGGCTCACATGGCATGAATCGGCCGCACGGCGGAAGTGCCGGTGCTCGGCCAAGGCGACCAGATACTCTAAATCACGAATATTCATTGTTTCCCTCCATTCCATGATAGCTCATGGCGATAGATAAGATAGCAATGAGCGATTAGATCTATCAAGCCCCAGCGACAATAATGTGTCCCAACGAAGCGATATCGCGCTAAATGCTAAAAATTACTTTTCCTAATTAAGGGGTTAATCAATGTTTACCAGTCAAGAAGGCAAGAAAGTTCCTCAGGTTACTTTCCACACCCGTCAGGGCGACCAATGGATTGATGTGACCACTGATGACCTGTTCAAAAACAAAACGGTCATCGTGTTCTCGCTGCCGGGCGCGTTCACGCCGACCTGCTCTTCGAGCCATCTGCCGCGCTACAACGAGCTGTCCAGCGTATTCAAACAGCACGGCGTCGACGGTATTCTGTGCGTCTCGGTGAACGACACCTTCGTGATGAACGCCTGGAAAGCCGATCAGCATGCGGAAAACATCACCTTCGTGCCGGACGGCAACGGTGAATTCACCAAAGGCATGAACATGCTGGTCGAGAAAGCGGATCTGGGCTTTGGCCCACGTTCATGGCGCTACTCGATGCTGGTGCGCGACGGCGTGGTCGAGAAAATGTTCGTCGAACCGAACAAACCGGGCGACCCGTTTGAGGTGTCCGACGCCGACACCATGCTGAAATACCTGGCGCCGGAATTCAAAGTGCAGGAGTCGGTCTCCCTGTTCACCAAACCAGGCTGCCCATTCTGCGCCAAAGCCAAACAGATGCTGCAAGAACGCGGCATTCAGTATGAAGAGATCGTGCTGGGCAAAGACGCCACCACCGTCAGCCTGCGCGCCGTCAGCGGCCGCGCCACGGTGCCGCAAGTGTTCATCGGCGGCCGTCACATCGGTGGCAGCGACGATCTGGAAACTTTCCTGTCAGCTTAATAAGTAATAACAAAGCCAACGTGAACTTTGGCGGGCTACGGCCCGCCCTTTTTTTAACTTTCAGGAGCGGATATGAAACTGTTGAACGTTGATGTCGCGGTCATCGGCGGCGGCACCGCAGGGCTCGGCGCCTATCGCGCGGCCAAACTGTCTACCCCCAGCGTGGTGATGATCGAAGGCGGGCCTTACGGCACCACCTGTGCGCGCGTTGGCTGTATGCCATCCAAGTTGCTGATCGCCGCTGCCGAAGCGGTGCATCAAATCGAACGCGCGCCGGGCTTTGGCGTGCACCCAACCGGTAAAACCCGCATCGACGGACGTGAAGTGATGGCGCGCGTCAAGCGCGAACGCGATCGCTTCGTCGGTTTCGTGCTGGAAGGCGTGGACGAGATCCCGGCCGGCGACAAAATTCAGGGCTATGCCCGCTTTATCGACGACAACACGCTGCAGGTCGATGACCATACGCGCATCGTGGCGCAGCGCATTGTGATCGCCACCGGCTCCCGCCCCAGCTGGCCGGCGCCGTGGAGCGAACTGGGCGATCGTCTGATCGTCAACGACGACCTGTTCAACTGGGATGATTTGCCGCAGTCCGTAGCGGTATTCGGCCCCGGCGTCATCGGGCTCGAGCTGGGGCAAGCGCTACACCGCCTCGGCGTCGACACCAAGGTCTTCGGCATCGGCGGCGCGGTCGGGCCGCTCACCGACAGCGCCGTGCGCGACTACGCCGCCAAAGCACTGGGGGAAGAGTTCTATCTCGACGCCGACGTGAAGGTAGAGATGATGCAGCGCGAAGGCGACAAGGTGTTTATCCGCTATCGGGACCTGCAGGGCCAACCGCAGGAGATCCTGGTGGACTACGTGCTGGCCGCCACCGGCCGCCGCCCCAACGTCGATCGGCTGGGCCTCGAAAACACCGGCTTGCAACTCGACGCCCGAGGCGTACCGCTGGCCGACCGCCTGACGATGCAAACCAGCGTGCCGCATATTTTCATCGCCGGCGACGCCAGCAACCAACTGCCGCTGCTGCATGAGGCCAGCGATCAGGCACGCATCGCCGGCGCCAACGCCGGCAGCTTCCCGGAGATCAATCCGGGCCTGCGCCGCAGCGCGATTTCGGTGGTGTTCTCCGATCCGCAGATCGCTATGGTCGGCTCAACCTTCCGCGAGCTGAGCGAGAAGTTCAGCGCCTGCGGCTGCTTTGAAGTGGGCAAAGTCTCGTTTGAGAATCAGGGCCGCTCGCGGGTGATGCTGCGCAACAAAGGCATTCTGCACGTCTACGGCGAGCAAGGCACCGGCCGTTTCCTCGGCGCGGAAATGATCGGCCCGGACGCCGAACACATCGCACACCTGCTGGCTTGGGCGCATCAGCAACAGATGACCGTCGATCAGATGCTGGACATGCCGTTCTATCATCCGGTGATCGAAGAAGGTTTGCGCACCGCGCTGCGCGATCTGCAGGCGAAGCTCAAACTCGGCACGGCCGAAATCGAGCGCTGCCAGCGCTGCCCGGGCGAATAACCTCTCATTCTCCGTTCATCCCCACCGGGCCTTCAGGCCCGGTTTTCTTGCACAGCACTTCCCTCCCTCCTCTTGCCTCACGGCCCTTCTGCGCTCATTTTTTATGCGTCGACATTGAAATGATACCGATATTGATACTAAAATGAAGAAAGGAGCCAGAATGGAGGAAGAACATGGAAAGGCATGAACACTATACCTATCGCATCACCTGGTCAGCGGAAGATCGTGAATATGTCGGGCTGTGCGCCGAATTCCCCTCGTTGTCCTGGCTGGCGGCCACGCGTACCGGCGCACTGGAGGGTATCGAAAAAGTCGTGAGCGAAACGATCGCCGATATGCTGGCGCAAGGCGAAACGCCGCCGCAGGCGCTGGCGGAAAAGAACTTCAGCGGAAAACTGGTGCTGCGCATGACGCCGGAACAGCATCGCCGGCTGGCGCTCGGCGCGATGGAGGAAGGCGTGAGCCTGAACCGCTATCTGTGTGCACGTCTGGCGGGGTAAAGGTTCAAGGGCGGCGCCGGGCCGCCCTTGTCGTCGTCAGGCCAAACGCTGTTTCGCTGCGGCGATTGCCGCGGCCACCTGCTGCGGTGCGACGCCACCTTTGGCCGCACGCTTGTCCAGGCAGGATTGCAACGCCAGGATCGGGTAAACGTCGTCACCGATCGTCGCGCTAAACTGCTGCAAGTCCGCCAGCGGCAGCGCTTCCAGCGGTTTACCCTGGCGAATCGCTTCTACCACCGCCTCGCCGACGATGTGGTGCGCTTCGCGGAACGGCACGCCCTTGGCGACCAGGTAATCCGCCAGCTCTGTGGCGTTGGCATAGCCCTGCTCCGCCGCTTCCTGGCAGCGCGGGCGTTTCACCTGGATCCCGTCCAGCACCAGCGCCGCCATTTGCAGGCAGTCCATCCAGGTGTCGAGCGCGTCGAACAGCCCTTCTTTGTCTTCCTGCATGTCTTTGTTGTACGCCAGCGGCAGGCCTTTCAGCGTCATCATCATACCGGTCAGCGCGCCCTGTACGCGGCCGCACTTACCGCGGATCAGCTCCAGCGCGTCCGGGTTTTTCTTCTGCGGCATCAGCGAAGAGCCGGAGGTCACGCGGTCGGACAGCTCGACAAACGCCGCTTCGCCGCTGTTGAAGAAGATCAGATCTTCGGCGAAGCGCGACAGGTGCACCATGCTGATGGCGGCATTGGACAGCAGCTCCAGCACGTGATCGCGATCGGATACGCTGTCCAGGCTGTTGCGGGTCGCCGAGGCGAAGCCCAGCCAGCCGGCCAGCTGCTCGCGATCGATAGGATAAGCGGTGCCGGCCAGCGCGCCGCTGCCCAGCGGGCTGACGTCCAGCCGTTTCAGGGTATCCTGCAGACGGCTCTCATCGCGCGCCAGCATCTCGACATAGGCCAGGCACCAGTGCGCGAAAGTCACCGGCTGCGCGCGTTGCAGGTGGGTATACCCCGGCATCACCGCATCCTGGTTGGCTTCGGCGGTCTCCACCAGCGCCTGCTGCAGCTGGACGATCGCCTGATGCAGGTCGCCGATCTGCTGTTTGCACCACAGCTTCAGATCGGTCGCGACCTGATCGTTGCGGCTGCGGCCGGTGTGCAGCTTCTTGCCCAAATCACCGACCTTCTCGATCAGCTTCTGCTCCACCCAGCTGTGGATGTCTTCGGCATCGCTTTGGACGATCGCCAAAGGATCGGCCTGGACCTCCGTCAGTAGCGCATTCAGCGCCTGCTCCAGCTGCTGTTGCTCCGTTGCCGTCAACACGTTAACGGTCACCAGCGCCTTCGACCAGGCCACAGAGCCCACGATATCCTGCTCCGCCAGGCGATAATCGAACCGCAGCGAATCGTTGAGTTGCTTGAACCGCTGATCCGCCGCCTGAGTGAACCGTCCGCCCCAAAGTGCCATATCTTACTCCTGAATTTTTATGCGAAAGGGCGCAGCATGCTGCGCCCTTGCAGAGTCACGCCAATCGATTATTTATTCTTTTTCTCGTTCAACGCGCGGATGCGTGAAGACAGAGAGAACAGGCGAATAAAGCCGCCCGCGTGGCTGTGATCGTAAACTTCGTCTTCGCCGAAGGTGGCGAACTCTTCGGAGTACAGGCTGTTGGCCGATTTCTTCTGGGTCGCCGTCACCTGGCCTTTGTACAGCTGCAGCACGACTTCGCCGTTCACCTCTTCCGCCAGCGCTTCGGCAGAAGCCTGCAGCGAGCGGCGCAGCGGCGCGAACCAGCGGCCGTCGTACACCACATATGACATCTCCAGGCCCAGCTGCTCGCGCCATTTGAAGCTGTCGCGATCCAACACCAGCTGTTCGACGGCGCGCAGCGCCGCCACCATGATGGTGCCTCCCGGGGTTTCATAGCAGCCGCGGGATTTGATGCCCACCAGGCGGTTTTCCACGATGTCGATACGGCCGACGCCGTGCTTGGCACCCAGCGCATTCAGGGTTTCCAGGCACTGGTACGGCGACAGCGCTTTACCGTTAACCGCCACAACGCGGCCTTTCTCAACGGTAACGGTCACCTGCTCAGGCTGATCCGGCGCTTCCTGCGGATCGACGGTCCATACCCAGCAATCTTTGTTCGGCGCATTCCACGGGCTTTCCAGCACGCCGCCTTCGGTGGAGATGTGCCAGGCGTTCTCATCGCGGCTGTAGATTTTTTCCAGCGACGCGGTGGTCGGAATGTTGCGCTCTTTCAGGTAATCCAACAGCGCTTCACGGGAACGCAGGTTCCACTCACGCCACGGCGCCACCACTTTCAGCTGCGGCGCCAGCGCGGTGTAGGTGGTCTCGAAACGCACCTGGTCATTGCCTTTGCCGGTCGCACCGTGGCACAGCGCGTCGGCGCCCACTTTCAACGCCAGCTCGACCTGCGCCTTGGCGATGATCGGCCGCGCCATCGACGTGCCCAGCAGGTAGCTGCCTTCGTACAGGGCGCCGGTCTGCAGCACCGGATAAACGTAATCGCGGATAAATTCTTCGCGCAGATCCACCACGTGACATTCAGAGGCACCGGACTGCAGGGCTTTTTGCTCCACGCCTTCCAGATCGCTGCGCTCCTGACCGATGTCCGCCACGAACGCCACCACTTCACAGCCGCCGTAGTTCTCTTTCAGCCATGGAATGATGGCCGAGGTATCCAGGCCGCCGGAGTACGCCAGAACGATTTTTTTGATGCCTTGGTTTTGCATGATCTATTCCTTTCTAATTCTAAAATTAAGCGAGGATCCGGGTGCCAATCGACACGCCGTTAAACAAAGCAGGAAGCTGATCGGCATGGCGCCAGCTGGCGATATCCACCGGGCGGCCGAGGGTGCGGGCCGCGTCGAGCGCCGCATTCACCTTCACCACCATACCATCGGTGATGATGCCTTGCGCGATCAGTTGTTCCGCTTTTTGCGCCGTCATTTCCGCAATGCGTTGCCCCTTGCCGTCGAGGATGCCGCTGACGTCCGACAGCAGGATCAGATCCGCCCCCAGCGTCGCCGCCAGCGCCGTCGCCGCCTGATCGGCGTTCACGTTCATTAACTGCCCTTCGGCGGTGATGCCGATGGAGCTGACCACCGGCAGGTAGCCGGCGCTCAGCAGGGTATTGAGCAGCGCGGGCGAACCGGGCTGCGCGTTGCCGACGTGGCCCAATGCCGGATCGAGCGGGGTCACGACCGCGCTGCCGCCATCCGCCAGGCTCAGGCCGACGGCGTTGATTTGGTGTTTAATCGCCCACGCCAGCAGCGTTTTGTTGGCGGTGCCGGCCAGCGCGCCGGTGATGATGTCGATCTGATCGGCCGGCGTGACCCGCAGGCCGTTCTTTTTCACCACCGGCAAAGAGAGCTGCTTCATCAGTTCGTCCACCACGCAGCCGCCGCCGTGCACGATCACCAGCGGGCGCTGATGCTGCTGCCGGTAGCTGTCCAGCGCGGTAAACAGACGCTCCAGCGCTTCTTCACTGTCTAATAACACGCCACCTAACTTGATAATTAACGGGTTCATTGCTGTTTACTCACGCTGGTTTAAAGGAGTGACTGGGTTTCCGGGAAGCCGAAACGGATATTCAGGCATTGCACCGCCTGCGCCGCCGCGCCTTTCAGCAGGTTGTCTTCCACCGCTACGGCGATCAGATGCTCGCCCTGCACCGCAAAACCGATGTCGCAGAACGGCAGCCCCACCACCGCTTTCAGCGCCGGCACGCCCTGGTCGTACAACCGCACCAGCGGTTTGTCGTCATAGGCGGCATGATAGGCGGCCGCGACGTCCTGCGCGGTCACGCCGGCCTTCAGGCGGCAGGTGATGGTTTCAAGGATACCGCGCGGGAAGTTGCCCAGGTGCGGCGTAAAGATAACCGGCACGCCCAGGTGCGCGGCGATCTCCGGCTGGTGCCGATGAGTGAAAATACCGTACGGCTGCAGGCTCACTTCGCAGAAGCTGGTGGTCATGCTGGCCTTACGACCGGCGCCGCTGACGCCGCTGGTGGCGTTGATCACCGGCCACTGGTCGAGGTTCAGCAGCTGCTTCTCGATCAACGGCTTCAGCGCCAGCTGCGCCGCCGTCGGGTAACAGCCCGGCACGGCAATCAGCTGCGCCTGTTTAATCTTGTCGCTCTGCCATTCCGCCAGGCCGTATACCGCCTGCTCCAGCAGGGCGCCATGCTGATGTTCAAAACCGTAGTACTGGCTATAAAAACCGGCGTCCTGCACGCGGAAGGCGCCCGACAGATCGAACACCACGCAGCCCGCCGCCAAGAAGGCCGGTGCGATATCGTGGCTGACTTCATGGGCGGTGGCGAGGAACACCACGTCGATGCCCTGCGCCGCCTTGGCAACGTCGGTCAACGGCTGCAGCGGCAGATCGACGATGCCTTTCAACTGGGGATGGAGATCGGAAAGCAACTTTCCTGCATCTGCACTTTGCGCTGAAACCGCTAAAGCGGTTATGTTCATGTGTGGGTGGCGATTCAGGTAAGCCGTGAGCTCCGCTCCGGCGTAACCGCTGGCACCAACGATCAGCGTATTCAACATGTGGCCTTTCACCTTCTAAACTGACGTGCGGTCGCTTGCGACCCAGGTAACAGGGCTAGCCAGCGTTGTTGCGCCGTTCACCCACGGAGCCAGGCGTTGATGCTTTTATAAACATCCGGGTATCGGGTTCCCTTACGCTTCGGCTTACTGTATTTTTATTCAAAATAAATGCATGAATATTGATACTATCCTAACCAAAGGCTGTCAACAGTGAAGATGAAATTACCTCCATTTATTGAGCTGTACCGGGCGTTGATCGCAACGAAGTCGATCAGCGCCACCGATGCCGGCCTCGATCAGAGCAATGAGGCGTTAATCAACTTGCTGGCCGGATGGTTTGCCGACCTGGGCTTTCGCGTCGACGTACAGCCGGTGCCGGAATCGCGCCACAAATTCAACCTGCTGGCCAGCATCGGCGAAGGCAGCGGCGGCCTGCTGCTGGCCGGCCATACCGATACGGTGCCTTACGACGAAGGCCGCTGGACGCGCGATCCCTTCACCCTGACCGAGCACGACAACAAGCTCTACGGCCTGGGCACCGCCGACATGAAAGGCTTCTTCGCCTTTATTCTGGATGCGGTGCGCGACATCGACGCGAGCAAACTGACCAAGCCGCTGTACATTCTGGCTACCGCAGATGAAGAAACGACGATGGCCGGCGCACGTTATTTCGCCGCCTCCACCGCCATTCGGCCGGATTTCGCCATCATCGGCGAACCAACCTCGCTGCAGCCGGTGCGCGCACACAAGGGCCACATGGCCAACGCCATTCGCATCGTCGGCCAGTCCGGCCACTCCAGCGATCCGGCGCGCGGCGTCAACGCCATCGATCTGATGCACGAATCCATCGGCCGCCTGATGGAGCTGCGCAAAACCCTGCAGGAGCGCTACAACAACCCGGCGTTCGCCGTGCCTTATCCCACCATGAACTTCGGCCATATCAGCGGCGGCGACGCGGCCAACCGCATCTGCGCCTGCTGCGAGCTGCACCTGGATATCCGCCCGCTGCCCGGCATGACGCTCGACAACATCAACGAGCTGATGCATCAGGCATTGGAGCCGGTGAGCCAACGCTGGCCGGGCCGCCTGACCATCGAAGAGCTGCACGCGTCGGTGCCGGGCTACGAATGCCCGACCGACCACCGCATGGTGGCGGTGATCGAGGAGCTGCTGGGCACCCGCACGCAGGTGGTCAACTACTGCACCGAAGCGCCGTTCGTGCAGCAGGTCTGCCCGACGTTGGTGCTCGGCCCCGGTTCCATCGATCAGGCCCACCAGCCGGACGAATACCTCGACACCGCGTTTATCGAACCGACGCGCAAACTGCTGGGCCAGCTGGTCAATCACTTTTGCCGGCAATAAACCCGACATTTAACAGGGGAAATGTTTTATGCTTTCCCCTACCTCAAAATAAGTAGCAAACGGCGAAATAAGCCACGCTGATAACCGATGCGGCGTAATTAAATTTCAGAAAATGCGCCGATTTTGATGTTTTTTTGCTAAAAATAGTGTCAATTGACGATTGGACAGGAACGCGATGTGATCAGGCAGGCGGTCTGCGCCTGACGCGTGAAATTTATTTACAAGATAAAAATCATACAGAACTGGGTCAGGGGTTATATGAACGAACAATATTCGGCAATGCGCAGTAATGTCAGTATGCTCGGCAAATTGCTCGGCGATACCATCAAAGAAGCGCTGGGCGAGCATATTCTCGATCGCGTTGAGACCATCCGTAAGCTTTCCAAATCTTCACGCGCCGGCAACGAAGCGCATCGCCAGGAGCTGCTCTCCACCCTGCAGAACCTGTCCAACGACGAGCTGCTGCCGGTGGCGCGCGCCTTCAGCCAGTTCCTCAACCTGACCAACGTCGCCGAGCAGTACCACAGCATTTCGCCCAACGGCGAAGCCGCCAGCAACCCGGAAGCGCTGGCGCAGCTGTTCAGCCGCCTCAAAGACAAAAAACTCAGCGACAAAGAGCTGCAGCACGCGGTGTCGCAACTTTCCATCGAGCTGGTGCTGACGGCGCACCCGACGGAGATCACCCGCCGCACCCTGATCCACAAGCTGGTGGAGGTGAACACCTGCCTCAGCCAGCTCGATCACAACGATCTGGCCGACTACGAGCGCAACAAGATCATGCGCCGCCTGCGCCAGCTGGTGGCCCAGTCGTGGCACACCGATGAAATTCGCAAACATCGCCCCTCCCCGATCGACGAAGCCAAATGGGGCTTCGCGGTGGTAGAAAACAGCCTGTGGGAAGGCGTGCCAGCGTTCCTGCGCGAGTTCAACGAGCAGTTGGAAAACTCCATCAATTACAGCCTGCCGGCGGAAGCGGTGCCGGTGCGCTTCACCTCCTGGATGGGCGGCGACCGCGACGGCAACCCGAACGTGACCGCCGAAATCACCCGCCATGTGCTGCTGCTCAGCCGCTGGAAAGCCTGCGACCTGTTCACCCGCGATATCCAGGTGCTGGTCTCCGAGCTGTCGATGACCGAATGCACCCCGGAGCTGCGCGCCCGCGCCGGCGGTGACGAGGTGCAGGAACCGTACCGCGAAATCATGAAGCAGTTGCGCAGCCAGCTGATGAGCTCCCAGGCCTATCTGGAAGGCCGCCTGAAGGGCGAACGCGTGCTGAAGCCGCACGACCTGCTGGTGAACAACGAGCAGCTGTGGGAGCCGCTGTATGCCTGCTACCAATCGCTGCAGGCCTGCGGTATGGGCATCATCGCCAACGGTCAGTTGCTGGATACCCTGCGCCGCGTGCGCTGCTTCGGCGTGCCGCTGGTGCGCATCGACGTGCGCCAGGAAAGCACCCGCCATACCGAAGCCATCGCCGAGCTGACCCGCTACCTGGGGCTGGGCGACTATGAAAGCTGGTCGGAAGCCGATAAACAGGCGTTCCTGATCCGCGAACTGAACTCCAAACGCCCGCTGGTGCCACTGAAGTGGCAACCGAGCGCCGACACGCAGGAAGTGCTGGAAACCTGCCGGGTGATCGCCGAAGCGCCGCAGGGCTCGATCGCCGCCTACGTGATTTCGATGGCGCGCACGCCTTCCGACGTGCTGGCGGTGCACCTGCTGCTGAAAGAGGCCGGCTGCCCGTTCGCGCTGCCGGTCGCTCCGCTGTTCGAAACCCTCGACGATCTGAACAACGCCGACGACGTAATGACCCAGTTGCTGAATATCGACTGGTATCGCGGCTTTATTCAGGGCAAACAGATGGTAATGATCGGCTACTCCGACTCGGCGAAAGACGCCGGCGTGATGGCCGCTTCCTGGGCGCAGTACCGTGCGCAGGACGCGTTGATCAAAACCTGTGAAAAAGCCGGCGTGGCGCTGACGCTGTTCCATGGGCGCGGCGGCTCCATCGGCCGCGGCGGCGCACCGGCGCATGCGGCGCTGCTGTCGCAGCCGCCGGGCAGCCTGAAGGGCGGCCTGCGCGTCACCGAACAGGGCGAGATGATCCGCTTCAAATTCGGCCTGCCGGAAGTCACCATCAGCAGCCTGGCGCTGTATGCCGGGGCGATCCTCGAGGCCAACCTGCTGCCGCCGCCGGAACCGAAGAAAGAATGGCGGGCGTTGATGGACGATCTGTCCGAGACCTCCTGCCGAATGTATCGCGGCTACGTGCGTGAAAACCCGGACTTCGTGCCTTACTTCCGCGCGGCCACGCCGGAGCTGGAGCTGGGTAAACTACCGCTGGGCTCACGCCCGGCCAAACGCAAGCCGAACGGCGGCGTGGAAAGCCTGCGCGCCATTCCGTGGATCTTCGCCTGGACGCAGAACCGCCTGATGCTGCCGGCCTGGCTCGGCGCCGGTGCCGGATTGCAGGAAGCGGTGAAAGCCGGCAAGCAGGCGGAGCTGGAGGCGATGTGTCGCGACTGGCCGTTCTTCTCCACCCGCATCGCCATGCTGGAAATGGTGTTCGCCAAAGCCGACCTGTGGCTGGCGGAATACTACGATCAGCGCCTGGTGGATAAATCGCTGTGGCCGCTGGGCCAACAGCTGCGCGATCAGCTGGAAAGCGACATCAAGGTGGTGCTGACCATCGCCAACGATGCGCACCTGATGGAAGACCTGCCGTGGATCGCCGAATCCATCGCGCTGCGCAACGTTTATACCGACCCACTGAACGTCTTGCAGGCCGAGCTGCTGCATCGTTCGCGTCAGCAGGAGCAGCCGGACGCCCGCGTCGAGCAGGCGCTGATGGTCACCA
>NZ_JBJNOX010000015.1:0-103486 GCF_052166245.1 Serratia sp. CY84636 | reverse complement strand
CCGACCCACTGAACGTCTTGCAGGCCGAGCTGCTGCATCGTTCGCGTCAGCAGGAGCAGCCGGACGCCCGCGTCGAGCAGGCGCTGATGGTCACCATCGCCGGCGTCGCCGCCGGGATGCGCAACACCGGCTAGTGAGCCTAATCGCGGCCCCGTTTATCGGGGCCGTTTTTTTATGTCTTGTCTTCCCCACAAAAAAAGGGCGCCGCGGTAAAGCGACGCCCTTTTTCAATGGAACAAGCCTGTCAGGCGGCGGCCACCGGGCGCACGCCCAGCGTGTGACAGATGGCGTAGCTCATCTCGGCGCGGTTCAGCGTATAGAAGTGGAAATCTTTCACCCCTTCGCGGCTGAGGATCTTCACCATGTCCATGGCGATGTTGGCACCGACCATTTTGCGGGTCTCCGCATCGTCGTCCAGCCCTTCGAACATGCTGGTCATCCAGCTTGGCACCCGCACGTTGGTCATGGTGGCGAAGCGCTGCAGCTGCTTGAAGTTGGACACCGGCAGAATGCCCGGTACGATTTCCACGTCGATACCGGCGGCGACGCAGCGGTCGCGGAAGCGCAGGTAGCTCTCGACGTCGAAGAAGAACTGGGTGATGGCGCGACTGGCGCCGGCATCGATCTTACGTTTCAGGTTAATCAAATCGGCCTGGGCGCTCTTCGCCTCCGGGTGCACTTCCGGGTAGGCAGCGACGGAAATGTCGAAGTCGCCCACGTCTTTCAGCAGCGCCACCAGATCGGTCGCGTACATTTCCGGCTTGCCGGCGCCCGGCGGCAGATCACCGCGCAGCGCCACGATATGGCGGATGCCGCTGTTCCAGTAATCGGTCGCGATGTCGCGCAGCTGCGCCGGGCTGGCGTCGATGCAGGTCAGGTGCGGCGCCGCCTCCAGGCCGGTGCGCTCCTTGATCCCCTTGATGATGCTGTGGGTGCGATCGCGCTCGCCGGAGTTGGCACCGTAGGTGACGGAAACGAATTTGGGTTTGAGGATGCTCAGACGATCGATCGACTGCCACAGGGTCTCTTCCATCTCGCTGGTGCGCGGCGGGAAGAACTCGAATGATACGTTAATCTGGCCGTTCAACTCCGCCAGACTCTGATTCAGCGCTTCCCGCTGGTTTGCGTGGAAAAAGCTCATACCCTGCTCACCTCTTATCGATCACTGTTTTTATTTCATTTTTATGAGCGTCTATACGTTTAGACGTCTAGATAGAAAATGCCGCATGTTGGCTAAAGAGTCAACAGGAAAATGAGGGGAATAAGATGATTAATCTTCACCCGCTCAACGAGGGAATTTCATGACGGCGGCAGGGATAAGTATGGCAGGAAAAGCAAAGGGGCGCGGTGAACCCGCGCCCGCAGAGAATTAAAGCAGCTGTGCCAACCGGTTAAGGTCTGACTGGATCGCGCCGGCGGTCACGTCGCGGCCGGCGCCCGGCCCGCGGATCACCAGCGGATTATCGCGATACCAGCGGCTTTCGATGGCGAACACGTTGTCGCACGGCAGCAGCGAGGCCAGAGGATGCTCAGGACGCACCGCCTCCACGCCGACCCGCGCCTTGCCGTTGGCGTCGAAACGCGCCACGTGGCGCAACACCAGGCCCATTTCGCTGGCGGCCTCAAAGCGCTGCTGCATCTGTTGGTTCAGCGCCTCGCCGTTCTCGAAGAACTGATCGACGGAGCCCAGCTCACAGCCCGCCGGCACCAGCGACTCGACCCGCACCTGGTTCGGTTCGATGTCGTAGCCCGCTTCGCGCGCCAGGATCACCAGCTTGCGCATCACGTCCTGACCGGAGAGATCGACCCGCGGATCCGGTTCGGTCAGCCCCTGCTGCCAGGCCTGATCCACCAGTTCGGTAAACGGCACCGTGCCGTCATACTGCAAGAACAGCCAGGAAAGCGTGCCGGAGAAGATGCCGCTGATCGCCAAAATGCTGTCGCCGCTGTCGCGCAGATCGCGCACCGTATGGTTGACCGGCAGCCCGGCGCCGACGGTGGCGTTATACAGCCAGTGGCGGCCGGTTTTGGCGAAGGCGTCGCGAATTTGGCGATAGGTATCGCTGCACGAGGCACCCGCCAGCTTGTTGGCGCTGATCACGTGGAAACCGTAGCTGGCGAAATCCAGATACTGTCCGGCCAGCTCTTCGCTGGCGGTCACGTCGAGCACCACCAGATCGTCGAACGGGTGCGCGCGCATCCACAGGAACAGCGACTCTTCGTCGAGTTCCTGCGCCTCGTCCTCAAAGAACGCCAATGCACGGCTGGCGTCCAGCCCGTCGTAGTTCAGCAGGCTGCGGCGGCTGTCCACCACCCCCGCCAGGATAAATTCGAAACCGCTGCGCGCGGAGATATTGGTCTGCTCACGGGCGAACAGCTCCAGCCAGCGCGACCCGATGTTGCCCTTGCCGAACAGCACCAGACCGATGCGCTTCTCGGCGCGGAACAGGCTTTGGTGCAGCCCCTGAATCAGCAGCGCGGTCGGCCCCTGGCGCAATACCGCCACCAGGCTGATGCCATCTTCGGCCTGCCAGATAAACTCAACCGGCTGATCTTTCAGTTGCTGATAGAAACGGTGGCTGTGCAGCGGGTTCTTGCATACCCCGGCGCCGACCATCGCCACCAGCGCCAACCCTTCGCGCAGGTGCAGTTCACCCGGCAGCGCCGAGGCCTGCAGGGTCGCCAGCGCGCTGTTGACCACCTCGGAGGTGTAGCACAGCTGTATCCGATTGCGGTCAGGATGGATGCCCACCGCCAGCGGTTTGATCTGCGCGCGCTTGAGCACCAGATCCAACTCTTTCTGCGCCAGTTTGAAGTCATGCTGAGCGGCGACGTGCAGCTCAATCAGACACACGTCATCGTGGCTGGTGACAATCTTGGCACCGGTGCCGGACGCCAATACGCGCTCGATGCGCGTCGAGCCCTGCTCCGGCTGGTAGCTGCAGCGCAGCTGAAGATCGATATC
Organism: Serratia sp. CY84636; assembly: GCF_052166245.1. Lineage (NCBI taxonomy): Bacteria > Pseudomonadati > Pseudomonadota > Gammaproteobacteria > Enterobacterales > Yersiniaceae > Serratia > Serratia sp. CY84636. The sequence goes on along the minus strand of NZ_JBJNOX010000015.1, from coordinate 100,521 downwards.
GCTGCCGGAGACCGGCTGCAGGGTGCGGGTATGCAGCACCGGCGCCGCCAGGCGCGCCAGCTCGCTGGCTTCGTCCAGGCGCAGCAGCGGCAGCAGGCAGGCGTCTTTCACCTTGCGCGGGTCGGCGCTGTATACCCCGGCCACGTCGCTCCAGATGGTGACGCGCGCCGCGCCGGCCAACGCGCCGACCTGAGTGGCAGAGTAGTCGCTGCCGTTGCGCCCCAACAGCACGGTTTCCCCGGCGTCGTTGCGCGAAATGAAGCCGGTCACCACCAGGCGCTTGCCCGGATGTTGGGCCAACAATTGTTGCAACAGCGGATAAGAACGGCCTTCATCCACCTGCGGCTGCGCGGCGCGCTCGGCGCGCAGGAAATCACGCGCATCCAGCCAGGCCGCCTGCATATCCAGGTGGTTGAGCACCGCCGCCATCAGGCGCGCCGACCAGATCTCGCCGTGCCCGACCACTTCGGCATAGCACACCTCGTCGACGTTGCCGTCCAGCAGCACCGCCAGACGTTCCAGATCCTGAATGAACTCGGCGATCAGCGGCTCGGCGCTTTCCGCCGGCAGCAGGCCGCCGATAAGATCGCTATGATAGCGGCGCAACGTCTGCTGCACCTGGTGCGCAGACAGGCGATCGCTCTGGCTGAGCTTCAGCCAGTTGATCAACTGGTTGGTGGTACTGCCGGCGGCCGATACCACCATCATGTCGCCCGGCTGGCTGTATTCCGCCATAATCCCGGCCACACGCAGATAACACTTCACATCCGCCAGACTGCTGCCGCCAAACTTGTGCAGTTGACGCCCGCTCACCGGCCCTGCTACAGCAATTGCATTCATGCTTACCTCGTTGCCGCCGCCTGGAACGCGCGTTCCAGATCGGCAATCAAATCTTCACTGTCTTCAATACCCACGGAAATGCGCAGCAGGCTCTCGGAGATGCCGGCCGCTGCCCGCGCCTCCGCCGCCATGCCGGCGTGAGTCATGGTCGCTGCATGCGAGATCAGGCTTTCTACGCCGCCCAGCGATTCTGCCAGAGTAAACAGCTCAAGGGCAGAGAGAAAACGGCGCAGCACCGCTTCATCGCCGTCCAGTTCAAAACTCAGCATCGCGCCGAAGCCGCGCTGCTGCCGGCGGGCGATCTCATGCCCCGGGTTTTCCGGCAGGGAGGGATGATACAGCTTTTTCACCAGCGGTTGCTGCTGTAAATAGCCGACAATCGCTTCGGCGTTTTGCTGCGCCGCCTTGATGCGCGGCGACAGCGTGCGCATGCCGCGCAGCAGCAGATAGCTGTCGAACGCGCCGCCGGTCACGCCGATATTGTTCGCCCACCAGGCCAATTCGACCGCCAGCTCGGGATCTTTGGCAATCACCGCGCCGGCCACCACGTCCGAATGCCCGTTCAGGTATTTGGTGCAAGAATGGACCACCAGATCGGCACCGAGTTCGATCGGCTGTTGCAGGGCCGGGCTGAGGAAAGTGTTGTCCACCACCGTCAACGCGCCCGCCGCGTGTGCGGCGGCGCAGATCGCCGCGATGTCCACCACCCGCAGCAGCGGATTGCTGGGGCTTTCAATCAGCACCAGCTTCGGCTTTTGCGCCAGCGCCTGCTGCAGGGCTTCTTCATTACCCTGATCGACGAACAGCACGCGATAGGCGCCGCGCTTGCTCAGGCTGTCGAACAACCGATAGCTGCCGCCGTAGCAGTCGTGCGGCGCCACCAGCAGATCGCCGGGCTTCAGCAGCACGGTGGTCACCAGATGGATCGCCGACATCCCGCTGCCGGTCATCACCGCGCCGGCGCCGCCTTCCAGCTCCGCCAACGCGCGTTGCACCACGTCACGCGTCGGGTTGCCGCGACGCGAATAATCATGGGCTCGGGGTTGGTTGAAGTCGGTAAAGTTATAGGTGCTGGACAGATGAATCGGCGGGACAACGCAGCCATACTGTTCGTCGTCGTTCAGGCCGCTGCGTACGGCAATCGTGGCTGGTTTACGCGTCATGGGCTCGCTCGGCTCTCGGTTCGGTGAATGAGGCCTAAAGAGTAATCGCAGGATTGATAGACGTCAATACATCTGGACATCTAAACTTCTCTGCGTATAGATTGAGCAATGGCACAATACCCGCTAAAATTATGCCGATATGACATGACGATAAGATGTTAAGCCACAATGTCCCGCCGAGGCGGGGCATTCAGTGACCCTGGTCGCGTAAAATTGACATTTATTTAGTGAGAACAGTGAAGATCGGGCATAATTGGCCGGTTTTTAGAATTTTGTAATTTTTCTGACAAAGTTAAGGTGTCCCATGGCTGAGTGGAACGGCGAGTATGTCAGCCCTTACGCTGAACACGGTAAAAAAAGCGAGCAAGTCAAAAAGATCACGGTATCCATTCCGCTGAAGGTCCTGAAAATCCTCACCGACGAACGGACCCGTCGCCAGGTGAACAACCTGCGCCACGCCACCAACAGCGAACTGCTGTGCGAAGCGTTTCTGCATGCCTTTACCGGCCAGCCGCTGCCGAACGATGAAGACCTGCGCAAAGAGCGCAGCGATGAAATCCCGGAAGCCGCAAAAGTGTTGATGCGCGAACTGGGTGTCGATCCCGATACCTGGGAATATTGAGAACCGCTCGGCGAACGCCGGCGGCAGAAACGAAAAAAGGCGCCAAAGGCGCCTTTTTCATCGGACGATAAGAAATCTTATTTCTTAGCGCCTGGTACGCTGAAACGCTTGTTGAAGCGGTCAACGCGGCCACCGGTAGCAACGTCACGCTGCTTGCCAGTGTAGAACGGGTGGCATGCGCCACAAACGTCCAGGTTCAGATCGTGGCCCACGGTGGAGCGGATCTTCATCACGTTACCGCAAGAGCAGTTAGCAGTAACTTCTTCGTATTTTGGGTGGATACCTTGTTTCATGGGAAACCTCAGTTAAGGCCGTGTCGCTATCCAGCCCTGTTTCGCCAGACACCACACGTGGTTGATAATAGAATTTTGGTATCGAATTATACCAAAGGCGGCAAATTATACAGCATTAGTCGGGGCGCGCAATCGGAACCGTACATTTGCCGATGCGCCGTGTAAACTGATGCCCACTTTTTTCAATTTGGATGAGATCATGCCCGTCGTACACGTTGCCTTGCCGGTCCCCCTCGCCCGCACCTTCGACTATCTGCTGCCGCCCGGCATGCAGCCGGTGGCCGGCGCGCGCGTGGGCGTCCCTTGGGGCAGGCAGCATGCGATCGGCATCGTCACCGGCTGCAGCGACACCAGCGAACTGCCGCTGGACAAGCTCAAACCGATCGACAGCGTGATCGACGCCGAGTCGCTGTTCTCCCCCAGCCTGTGGCGCATCCTGCGCTGGGCCAGCGATTACTATCACTACCCCATCGGCGAGGTGCTGTTCCATGCGCTGCCGATCCTGCTGCGGCAAGGCAAACCGGCCGAGGCCGCACCGCTGTGGCAATGGTTCGCCACCGAAGAGGGGCGTGCCACCCCGCCCGAAAGCCTGAAACGCGCGCCGAAACAGCAGCAGGCGCTGGCGGCGCTGCTGCAACGCCCGGTCTATCGCCACCAGGTCAGCCAGCTGGAGCTGACGGAAAGCGCCCTGCAGGCGCTGCGCGCCAAAGGGCTGATCGATCTGCGCGCTCAGGTCGCGGATACGCACGACTGGCGCCCCAACTTCGCGGTGCTCGGCGATCGGCTGCGGCTGAACACTGAACAGGCTACCGCCGTCGGGGCGATCAGAAGCGAGGATGAGCAGTTCGCCGCCTGGCTGCTGGCCGGGGTGACCGGCTCCGGCAAGACCGAGGTCTACCTCAGCGTGCTGGAGAACGTGCTGGCCAAAGGCCGGCAGGCGCTGGTGCTGGTGCCGGAAATCGGCCTGACGCCGCAAACCATCGCCCGCTTTCGCGAGCGCTTCAACGCGCCGGTAGACGTGCTGCACTCCGGGCTGAACGACAGCGAGCGGCTGGCGGTTTGGCTGCGCGCGCGCAGCGGCGAAGCCGCCATCGTCATCGGCACCCGCTCGGCGCTGTTCACGCCGTTCCGTCAGTTGGGCGTGATCATCATCGACGAAGAGCACGACAGCTCTTATAAACAACAGGAAGGCTGGCGCTACCACGCCCGCGATCTGGCGGTGTTCCGCGCCCGGGAAGAGGATATCCCGATGGTGATGGGCTCCGCGACCCCGGCATTGGAAACGCTGCACAACGTGCAGCTGGGCAAATATCGCCAGCTGAAGCTCACCCAGCGCGCGGGCAACGCCAAGCCGGCGGCGCAGCACCTGATCGATCTGAAGGGGCTTCCGCTGAAGGTCGGCCTGTCGCAGCCGCTGCTGAAGAGCATGCAGCACCATTTAAAAGCCGGCAATCAGGTGATGCTGTTCCTCAACCGCCGCGGTTACGCCCCGGCGCTGCTGTGCCACGAGTGCGGCTGGATCGCCGAATGCCAGCGCTGCGATCACTACTACACCTTCCACCAGCATCAGCGCCAGCTGCGCTGCCACCACTGCGACAGCCAGCGGCCGGTGCCGCACCAGTGCCCGCAGTGCGGCTCCACCCACCTGGTGTCGGTCGGCGTCGGCACCGAACAGCTGGAGCAGGAGCTGGCGCCGCTGTTCCCCGATACGCCGATCACCCGCATCGATCGCGACACCACCAGCCGTAAAGGCGCGCTTGAGCAGCACCTGGCGGATATCCATCGCGGCGAAGCGCGCATTCTGATCGGCACGCAGATGCTGGCCAAGGGCCACCATTTTCCCGACGTCACCCTAGTGGCGTTGCTGGACGTGGACGGCGCGCTGTTCTCCGCCGACTTCCGCTCCGCCGAGCGTTTCGCTCAGCTGTATACCCAGGTCTCCGGGCGGGCCGGCCGGGCGGGCAAGCAGGGGGAAGTGCTGCTGCAAACCCACCATCCGGAGCACCCGCTGCTGCAGGTGCTACTGCAACAGGGTTACGACGCCTTCGCCAAACAGACGCTGGCGGAGCGCAACAGCGTGTTTCTGCCGCCTTACACCAGCCACATCATCGTGCGCGCCGAAGATCACGACAACCAGCAGGCCCCGCTGTTCCTGCAGCAGCTGCGCAACCTGCTGGAAGCCAGCCCGCTGAAGGACGATTCGCTGTGGGTGATGGGCCCGGTGCCGGCGCTGCAGTCCAAACGCGGCGGCCGTTTCCGCTGGCAGCTGCTGCTGCAGCACCCGACGCGGCGCGTCCTGCAACAGCTGATGAAAAGCTCGCTGCCGCTGATCGGCACCCTGCCGCAAACGCGCAAGGTGAAATGGACGCTGGATGTCGATCCGATCGACAGCTGATCCCGGAAAAGTCCGATTTAGCTGCCGCAGTGCAAACGTTTACCCTTGGAATTGCGAGCGAACGCTAAAAAACCTTCTCAGGTCACATTTTTTATGCAAATTAGGTAACAAAGGCGGGGCGTATTCTGTTTAGAATGTCTGCGAGGGCAAATTTTGTCGCCACATCGCAGCGCGACGGAGTGCCCGAACGCGAGTGGCGCTCAATGACAACAATCTCGCCACCGCATGCCGGACATTGTGAGCAAACAGCAGTAGTGGCGTCGGCATGGGGCTGACGCAAGGAGAAAGGCGTTGGAACACAAGAAAGAGTTATCCATGGCGACCATGAAAGACGTCGCCGAAATGGCGGGCGTTTCAACGGCTACCGTATCGCGTGCGCTGATGAACCCGGAAAAGGTGTCAACGCCAACGCGCCAGAAGGTGGAACAGGCCGTCCTGGCCGTGGGTTATTCTCCTCATGCTCTGTCACGCAATATCAAGCGCAACGAATCCCGCACCATCCTGGTGATCGTGCCCGACATCTGCGATCCGTTTTTCGCCGATGTGATCCAGGGGATCGAACAGACCGCCGCCCAACAAGGCTATCTGGTGCTGATCGGCGACTGCGCGCAGCAAAACCAGCAAGAGCGCACCTTCGTCAATCTGATCATCACCAAACAGATCGACGGCATGCTGCTGCTGGGCTCCAACCTGCCGTTCGACGCCAGCAAGGAAGAACAGCGCAACCTGCCGCCGATGGTGATGGCCAACGAGTTCGCCCCCGAGCTGGAACTGCCGACGGTGCACATCGACAACCTGACCGCCGCCTTTGAAGCCGTGCATTATTTGCATCAATTGGGCCACCGGCAGATCGCCTGCGTCGCCGGGCCGGAACAGATGCCGCTGAGCCATTATCGGCTGCAGGGTTACGTTCAAGCGCTACGTCGTAATGGCATTACCGTCGAAAGCAGCTATATTACCCGGGGTGATTTTACCTACGAAGCCGGCGCGCAAGCGCTGACGGCGCTGATGGCGCAGCCGAAACCGCCAACGGCGGTATTCTGCCACAGCGACGTCATGGCGATCGGCGTGCTGTCCCAGGCGAAGAAAATGGGGCTGCGGATACCGCAGGATCTGTCGATCGTCGGCTTTGATGACCTCAAGCTGGCGCAGTATTGCGATCCGCCGCTGACCACGGTGGCGCAGCCGCGCTTCCAGATCGGCCAGCAGGCGATGTTGTTGCTGTTGGAGCAGTTGAACGGCCAGACGGTGGCCAGCGGCTCCCGGCTATTGGACAGTGAATTGATTATCAGAGGCAGCACCGCTGCCCCGAAACGCTAGTCAAATATTTTAGGGTTCAGTAACATGACGGACTTATCCTCTCATCAGGACACAGCGGAATAATAGTGGCACAAAAAGACTATGTAAGCCGTGGGCGCGCAGCAGGAGCTAAGCGTAAAACCCCCAGCCGTAAAAAACGCAGTTCTCCGAAGGTTTCCAAAACCGTGCTGGCGTTAGCCGCCGCGTTGCTGGTTGTCTTTGTCGGTGGCCTCTATTTCATTACGCACAACAAGCCGGAAGACGCGCCGTTGTTGCCTGCGCACACCACGCGCCCCGGCAACGGCCTGCCGCCGAAGCCGGAAGAGCGCTGGCGCTACATCAAAGAGCTGGAAAACCGGCAGATCGGCGTGCAAACCCCGACCGAACCGACGGCCGGCGGCGAGCTCAATTCCAAAACTCAGCTGACCGCCGAACAGCGGCAGCTGCTGGAGCAGATGCAGGCCGATATGCAGCAGCGCCCGACGCAGCTGAACGAAGTGCCGTATAACGATCCGGGCCAGGCCAACGCGCGCAGCACCCGCCAGCAGCAGCAGATGCAACAACAGCAAATGCAGCAGCAGCCGGTACAGCAACAGCAGCAGGTCAGCCAGCCGCCGCGCAACCCGTTCAGCAACGGGGCCACTACCGCGCCGGTGCACCCGCAGCCAAAACCGACTGCCCAGCAACCGGTGCAGGTGAAACAGCCTGAGCCGAAGCCGCAACCGAAGCCGGAGCCCAAACCGGAAGTGAAGCAGGAAACGGCCAAGCAGGAAACCAAACCGGAGTCGAAGCAGAAGTGGATGGTGCAATGCGGTTCGTTCCGCGCCACCGATCAGGCTGAATCCGTGCGTGCGCGCCTGGCGTTCGAAGGCATCGAGAGCCGCATCACCGCCGGCGGTGGTTGGAATCGCGTGGTGCTCGGCCCGTACAGCAGCCGCGCCGCCGCGGACAAAACCCTTTCGCGCCTGAAGGGCGTCGGCATGTCGAGTTGCATTCCCCTCTCCGTTGGGGGTTGAAAAGCGTCAATCCCCCCCCATCTATACTCTCAATATGCCTCGTAGCGTCTGCGAAAGCAGGCGCTGCGGGGACTTCTTTCCGTCTTTAACGAGGGTCTGCTCGTGACAACAATTGTAAGCGTACGCCGCAACGGCCAGGTCGTCATCGGTGGTGATGGCCAGGCAACCCTGGGTAATACGGTGATGAAGGGTAACGTCAAGAAAGTGCGTCGCCTGTATAACGACAAAGTGATCGCCGGTTTCGCCGGTGGCACCGCTGACGCCTTCACGCTGTTTGAACTGTTTGAACGCAAACTGGAAATGCATCAGGGCCACCTGGTGAAAGCTGCCGTCGAGCTGGCGAAAGACTGGCGCACCGACCGCATGCTGCGCAAGCTCGAAGCGCTGCTGGCGGTCGCCGATGAAACCGCCTCGCTGATCATCACCGGCAACGGCGATGTGGTGCAGCCGGAAAACGATCTGATCGCCATCGGTTCCGGCGGCCCGTACGCCCAGGCCGCAGCCCGCGCCATGTTGGAAAATACCGAGCTGAGCGCCCGCGACATCGTTGAGAAATCCCTCAACATCGCCGGCGACATCTGTATTTACACCAACCATTTCCACACCATTGAAGAATTGCCTTCCAAAGCGTAAGGATCGAATACCATGTCTGAAATGACCCCGCGCGAGATCGTCAGCGAACTGGACAGCTATATCATTGGCCAAAACAAGGCCAAACGCGCTGTCGCCATTGCCCTGCGCAACCGCTGGCGCCGGATGCAGCTCAACGAGATGCTGCGTCACGAAGTGACCCCGAAAAACATTCTGATGATCGGCCCGACCGGCGTCGGTAAAACCGAAATCGCCCGTCGTCTGGCGAAGCTGGCCAACGCGCCGTTCATCAAGGTTGAAGCCACCAAGTTCACCGAAGTGGGCTATGTGGGCAAAGAAGTGGACTCCATCATCCGCGATCTGACCGATGCCGCCATCAAAATGGTGCGCATGCAGTCGATCGAGAAAAACCGCACCCGTGCCGAAGAGTTGGCCGAAGAGCGCATTCTCGACGTGCTGATCCCGCCGGCTAAGAACAACTGGGGCCAGCCGGAAGAGCATCAGGAGCCGTCCGCCGCCCGCCAGGCATTCCGCAAGAAACTGCGCGAAGGCCAGCTGGACGACAAAGAGATCGAAATCGATCTGGCCGCGGCGCCGATGGGCGTGGAAATCATGGCGCCTCCGGGCATGGAAGAGATGACCAACCAGCTGCAGTCGATGTTCCAGAACCTCGGCGGCCAGAAGCAAAAGCCGCGCAAGGTGAAGATCAAAGAAGCCTTCAAGCTGCTGGTGGAAGAAGAAGCCGCCAAGCTGGTGAACCCGGAAGAGCTGAAAGAGCAGGCGATCGAAGCGGTTGAACAGCACGGCATCGTGTTTATCGACGAGATCGACAAAATCTGTAAGCGCGGCGGCCAGAGCTCCGGTCCGGACGTCTCGCGCGAAGGCGTGCAGCGCGATCTGCTGCCGCTGGTGGAAGGCTGCACCGTATCGACCAAGCACGGTATGGTGAAGACCGACCACATCCTGTTCATCGCTTCCGGCGCGTTCCAGACCGCCAATCCGTCGGATCTGATCCCGGAACTGCAGGGCCGTCTGCCGATCCGCGTTGAGCTGCAGGCGCTGACCACCGAAGACTTCGAGCGCATCCTGACCGAGCCGAGCGCGTCGCTGACCGAGCAGTACAAAGCGCTGATGGGCACCGAAGGCGTCAACATCGAGTTCACCGCCGACGGCATCCGCCGCATCGCCGAAGCCGCGTGGCAGGTCAACGAAAGCACCGAGAATATCGGCGCGCGTCGTCTGCACACCGTGCTGGAACGTCTGATGGAAGATATTTCCTACGATGCGAGTGAAATTAATGGCCAATCCATTACAATTGATGCGGATTACGTGCGCAGTCATCTGGATGAACTGGTGGCGGATGAAGATTTGAGTCGTTTTATCCTATAATCGCTCAATCATTGTCTTGTCAGTCATCTGTGTGGGAGGCATTGCCTCCCACAATTATTTCTAACGGACACCGCAACTCACTGACAGAAGCGAAACATGAGCTCATCAACCTCCACCACCCCGATCTCCGCCTGGCTGGAAAGTCTACGCCCCCGCACCCTGCCGTTGGCTTTTGCCTCCATCGTGGTCGGCTCGGCCATCGCCGCCTGGCACGGCAGCCTGAAACCTGAAGTGGCGCTGCTGGCGCTGTTGACCGCCGGCCTGCTGCAGATCCTCTCCAACCTGGCGAACGACTACGGCGATGCGGTCAAAGGCAGCGACAAAGAAGATCGCATCGGGCCCTTGCGCGGCATGCAAAAAGGCATGATCACTCAGGCGCAGATGAAACGGGCGCTGGTGGTGACGGTGGTGCTGATCGCCCTCGCCGGCTGTTCGCTGATCGCCGTCGCCTGCGAGCAACCCAGCGACGTGGTGGGCTTCCTGGTGCTGGGCGGGCTGTCTATCGTGGCGGCCATCACCTATACCGTCGGCAACAAGCCCTACGGGTATTTGGGGCTGGGCGACATCTCGGTGCTGGTGTTCTTCGGCTGGCTGAGCGTGGCCGGCACCTACTATTTGCAAACGCACACCTTCGACAGCGTCGTGATGCTGCCGGCCACCGCCTGCGGCCTGCTGGCGACGGCGGTGCTCAACATCAACAATCTGCGCGATATCGAGAGCGATCGCGAAAACGGCAAGAACACGCTGGCGGTGCGCCTCGGCCCGCACAAGGCGCGCATTTACCATGCCCTGCTGCTCGGCGGCGCGGTGCTGTGTTTCGCGCTGTTTACGCTGTTCAATCTCCACAGCCCGTGGGGCTGGCTGTTCGTGCTGGCGATCCCGCTGCTGGTGCGCCACGGCCTGCGCGTGCTGCGCGATCCGACGCCGGTCGGCATGCGGCCGATGCTGGAACACATGGTCAAGGCGGCGTTGCTGGCCAACCTGCTGTTCGCCATCGGCGTGGCGCTCAGTTAAAAACTGATGATTTTGCCAACAGGGCGAATAAAGGGATATACTGAACATTCCAGCGGCAAACAGACGTAAAATCCTATGAAATACGATACTTCCGAACTTTGCGACATCTATCATGAAGAGGTGAACGTTGTTGAACCTCTGTTCTCCAATTTTGGCGGGCGTACTTCATTTGGCGGGCAGATCACCACGGTGAAATGCTTTGAGGATAACGGCCTGTTGTTCGATCTGCTTGAAGAAAACGGCCGCGGCCGCGTGCTGTTGGTCGACGGCGGCGGTTCGGTACGCCGGGCGCTGATCAACGCCGAACTGGCGCGCCTGGCCGCCCAGAACGAATGGGAAGGCATCGTGGTGTACGGCGCGGTGCGTCAGGTGGACGATCTGGAAGAGCTCGACATCGGCATTCAGGCGATGGCGGCGATCCCGGTGGGTGCCGTGAGCGAAGGCGTGGGCGAAAGCGATATCCGCGTCAACTTCGGTGGCGTCACCTTCTTCTCCGGCGATCACCTGTATGCCGACAACACCGGCATCATCCTCTCCGAAGACCCGCTCGACATCGAGTGATTTTCGGTCATGAAAAAGGGCGCCTGAGGCGCCCTTTTCGTTGCTGCATGGCGTGAGGAATCAGACCTCTTCCATTTTGCCCAGCAGAGCGCGCAGGCGATCTTGCCATACGTGCTGTTCTTCTTTCAGCTGTTGGTTTTCGCGCACCAGCGCCTCGTGGTTGCCGGAGGCAGCCTGAACTTCCTGCGACAGAGAGTTGTTTTTGTCTTTCAGCTCTTCAATTTCCATCTGCAACAAGGTGATGGTATCAATCGCCTGCTGTACTTTTGCTTCCAGTTTCTCAAATACTTCAAATGACATGCTTCAGTCCCCTCATGATAGCAAGGCGTACATCTATAAGTAGCGGCCGCAACGTCGGCTGCAGCTACTGCGAATATTGCATCGCGCTCAGTGACGCGCGCCGTTACAGAAGGCGCGCCAGTCTCGATTCGTTAAAAACGATTGTAAGTAGCCAGTCTCCGCCTGTCTAGCAACATACCGGATCATCGCGCAGTCTGTTGCAATTTTCCTGCCCCCGCCATCAGCAAAAACTGAAAATCCCCGCCGCCACCGCCGCGAGTTGTTAACAACCCTCGCCAAACCACTGGTCAGATCACACTTTTATGGCTCAGAAAGAACACTAAACGACGCGAAATCGCTCAATTTTATGACGCGCCACACACATTTTGATTTCGCTATTTCTCGTTTATGTTCGTTAACGATAAATTTACATCACGTCCTTATTCAATAATTGGACGAGATGAAAAAAACTGTGCCCATAGGCCGGATGTATACCCAACTGAGCCTATAAACCAACAACCGCCGTTTTGCAGGACAACAACATTATGAGCCAAACCACCAGTCCGACATTAAAAGGCCAGTGCATCGCCGAGTTCCTCGGCACGGCGCTGCTGATCTTCTTTGGCGTAGGCTGCGTTGCCGCGCTGAAACTGGCGGGCGCCAGCTTCGGCCAGTGGGAAATCAGCATCATTTGGGGCCTGGGCGTCGCCATGGCCATCTATCTGACCGCCGCCATTTCCGGCGCGCATCTCAACCCTGCGGTCACCCTCGCTCTGTGGCTGTTCGCCTGCTTCGACGGGCGCAAAGTGGTGCCTTACATCATTGCACAGGTCGCCGGTGCCTTCTGCGCCGCTGCCCTGGTCTATGGGCTGTACTACAACCTGTTCTTCGACTTTGAAGCGGCTCACCACATGGTGCGCGGCAGCAACGAAAGCCTCGAACTGGCGGGCATCTTCTCGACTTACCCTAACGCGCACATCTCCGTCGGCCAGGCCTTCCTGGTAGAAACGGTGATCGCCGCCATTCTGATGTGCCTGATCCTGGCGCTGACCGACGACGGCAACGGCATTCCGCGCGGCCCGCTGGCCCCGCTGCTGATCGGTATTCTGATTGCCGTGATCGGCGCCTCCATGGGACCATTGACCGGCTTTGCGTTGAACCCGGCGCGTGACTTCGGGCCGAAACTGTTTGCCTACCTGGCCGGCTGGGGCAAAGTCGCCTTCACCGGCGCACGGGACATCCCGTACTTCCTGGTGCCGATCTTCGCCCCTATCGTCGGCTGTGGCCTGGGCGCTTTCGGTTACCGTGCGCTGATTGGCCGCCACCTGCCGTGCGACGTCTGCGTGACGGAAGAAGAGCCTGATGCCAAGACCCAGCAGCGCAAAGCGTGATGGGTGCAGTTTTACACGGTTAACAACAGCAGGATAATTACCATGACTGTAGAAAAAAAATACATTGTCGCACTCGACCAAGGGACCACCAGTTCACGCGCCGTCGTGCTCGATCACGACGCCAACATCGTTGCGGTATCGCAGCGCGAATTCCCGCAGATCTATCCAAAGGCCGGCTGGGTTGAGCACGACCCGATGGAGATCTGGGCGTCGCAAAGCTCGACGCTGGTAGAAGTGCTGGCGAAAGCCGACATCAGTTCCGATCAGATCGCCGGCATTGGCATCACCAACCAGCGCGAAACCACCATCGTCTGGGAAAAAGAGACCGGCAAGCCGATTTACAACGCCATCGTCTGGCAGTGCCGCCGCACCGCCGACATCTGCGAGAAGCTCAAGCGCGACGGCCTGGAAGAGTACATCCGTCACAACACCGGCCTGGTGGTTGACCCGTACTTCTCCGGCACCAAGGTGAAGTGGATCCTGGACAACGTCGAAGGCGCCCGCGAGCGCGCCAAGCGCGGCGAACTGCTGTTCGGCACCGTCGATACCTGGCTGGTGTGGAAAATGACCCAGGGGCGCGTACACGTTACCGATTACACCAACGCCTCACGCACCATGATGTTCAACATCCACGAGCTGGACTGGGATGAGCGCATGCTGGAAGTGCTGGATATCCCGCGTGCCATGCTGCCGAAAGTCCGTCCTTCCTCCGAGGTGTACGGCCAGACCAACATCGGCGGTAAAGGCGGCACGCGTATTCCTATCGCCGGTATCGCCGGTGACCAGCAGGCAGCGCTGTACGGCCAGCTGTGCGTTCAACCGGGCATGGCGAAGAACACCTACGGCACCGGCTGCTTCCTGCTGATGAACACCGGCAAAGAAGCGGTGCGCTCGAAAAATGGCCTGCTGACCACCATCGCCTGCGGCCCGCGCGGCGAAGTGAACTATGCGCTGGAAGGCGCGGTGTTCATCGGCGGTGCGTCTATCCAGTGGCTGCGCGATGAGCTGAAACTGATCAGCGACGCCGCCGACTCCGAATACTTCGCCACCAAGGTGAAAGACAGCAACGGCGTCTATGTGGTGCCGGCCTTTACCGGCCTGGGCGCCCCTTACTGGGATCCGTATGCCCGCGGCGCCATCTTCGGCCTGACCCGTGGCGCCAACAGCAACCACATCATCCGCGCCACGCTGGAATCCATCGCCTTCCAGACCCGTGACGTGCTGGACGCCATGCAGGCCGACGCCAACACCCGCCTGCAATCGCTGCGCGTGGACGGTGGCGCGGTCGCCAACAACTTCCTGATGCAGTTCCAGTCCGATATCCTCGGCACCCGCGTAGAACGCCCTGAGGTGCGTGAATCGACGGCGCTGGGTGCCGCGTTCCTGGCGGGCCTGGCCATCGGCTACTGGAACGATCTGGATGAAGTGAAGAGCAAAGCGGTGATTGAGCGCGAATTCCGCCCAAGCATCGAAACCACCGAACGCAACTACCGCTACAGCGGCTGGAAAAAAGCGGTGGCTCGTGCTCAGGCATGGGAAGATCACGAGTAATCTCGACGCTGCCGTTTCTCCAACAAGCGCTGCCTGCGGGCGGCGCTTTTTTTGCCCCGCCCCGCCGCCACCGTGCTGTGATAGACTTTGCCGATATTTTCTTCCCTTTCTCACAGACAGGTTTGCCATGAAACGTGAATTAGCCATCGAATTTTCCCGCGTTACCGAAGCCGCCGCGCTGGCGGGCTACAAATGGCTGGGACGCGGCGACAAGAACGCCGCCGACGGCGCGGCGGTCCACGCCATGCGCATCATGCTCAACAAAGTGGATATCGATGGCCGCATCGTGATCGGCGAAGGCGAGATCGACGAAGCGCCGATGCTGTATATCGGCGAACAGGTCGGCACCGGCCAGGGCGACGCAGTCGACATCGCGGTCGATCCGATCGAAGGCACCCGCATGACCGCCATGGGCCAGTCCAATGCGCTGGCGGTATTGGCGGTGGGCGATCGCGGCACCTTCCTGCACGCGCCGGACATGTACATGGAGAAGCTGGTGGTCGGCCCGGCGGCGCGCGGCGCCATCGATCTCGACCTGCCGCTGGCGGAGAACCTGCAGAACGTCGCCGCACGGCTGGGCAAACCGCTGTCGCAGCTGACGGTGATCGTCTTGGCCAAACCGCGCCACGACGGCGTCATCGCGCAGATGCAGCAGCTGGGCGTGCGGGTGTTCGCCATTCCTGACGGCGACGTGGCGGCCTCCATTCTCACCTGCATGCCGGAAAGCGAGGTCGATGTGATGTATGGCATCGGCGGCGCGCCGGAAGGGGTGATCTCAGCCGCGGTGATCCGCGCGCTGGACGGCGACATGCAGGCGCGTTTGCTGCCGCGCCATGAGGTGAAAGGCGACAGCGCCGAGAACCGCCGCATCGGCGAACAGGAACTGACACGCTGCCGGGAAATGGGTATCGAGGCCGGTCAGGTGCTGCGCATGGACCAGATGGCGCGCAACGACAACGTGATCTTCTCCGCCACCGGCATCACCAAGGGCGATCTGCTGGAGGGTATCAGCCGCCAGGGCAACATGGCCACGACCGAAACCCTGCTGATCCGCGGCAAGTCGCGCACCATCCGCCGCATCCGTTCGACCCACTATCTGGATCGCAAAGACCCGGCGCTGCACGAGTTTTTGCTGTAAGCCGACAAGAGACCGCCCCCAGCCTCCGCTGAGGGCGGGTTCATCCCGCCACCGGCGTTTTGGCGGGCAGCAGTTTCCCACGCAACAGCAGCCACAGCGTCTTCACCATCAGGCCGACGAGCAGCAGGTTAGCCAACGCGAACAGCCCCCAGGCCAGCACTTGCATATCTGCCCCGCGCTGGCTCTGCAACAACCGCAGCGACGCGTTCGCCATCGCCGATAAGCCGAACGAGAAAGCCCACATGCCCGGGCTGAAGCCACCGGCAGGCTGTAGGGGTGCAAACCGATGGACACCAACACGCCGCCTGCCGGAAGCAAGCTGATAAAACTGAACTGAGTGTTGCTGCGAAACTCGTCACGCACCGCGCGTGGGTCAATCAGGCAGCGGCAGAGATAGATCAGCGCCAACGCCAGCCAGATAGCACTGCCGAGAAAGATGAGCGACTCACCCAGCCAGCCGGGCCCATAGCCGAGCGTGGCGGCGTATCGCCAGGCGCTGCCGAGGCCGAAAACCCCCAGAACCATCCCAAAGAAACCGACGGGAACACGTTGAATGCACTGCAGTGATGACATAGCGAATAACCCGGAAAAATACTGTCGGTAAAGTGTATACCGATCGCCTCAGCGCAGTAATAACCTGGGTCAAACCGGCGGCAGGACCTTAGTCGTCTTGCAAGACTAAGGCCTGCGCCGGTTCAGGAAGAGGGTTATGCGGTATGCCCCTGATGTTGCATCCGGTTGGACAGCGGCCACCAGCACAGCAGGATCAGCAGCGCCATCGCGAACATCAGCAATCCGAGGCTGAACTGCCCGGTTTGCGGCAGCATGGCGGAAAGCCAGGTCGCGAGCCCCGATCCCATGTTCTGCATGCCGCCCACCAACGCGCCCGCCGCGCCGGCCAGGTAAGGGAACGGCTCCATCGCCCCGGTGGTCGCCAGCGGGAACAGCATGCCGGCGCCGAAGAAGAACAGCGCGGCCGGCACGATCAGCGTCCAGATGTTCATCACGCCGAACCAGCCCGGGATCCACATCATCGCCCCCGCCAGCAGGCAGCTAATCACCGAATGCCACATCAGGGTGTGGAAGGTCTTGCCGTCGCGCCCGGCGTACCAGGCGCCGAAAAACGCCGCCGGGATCGGCAGAATGAACAGGATGCTGACGGTCAGACCGCTCAGCCCCAATACGCCGCCCATCAACACGCCACAGCTGGCCTCGAATACCGCAATCCCCGCCAGCGCGCCGATCAGCATCACCAGATAGCAGCTGAAGGTGCTGTCGCCCAGCAGCTGGCGAAAACTGGCCAGCATGCGGCGTTTTTCCGTCTGCACCGGGCGGGTCTCCGGCAACCAGCGAAACATGGCGAAGGCGACGCAGGCGCACAGCGCCAACAGGAAGGCATAACAGGCGCGCCAGCCGAACACCATTGCCAATGCGCCGCCGATCACCGGCGCCAGCAGCGGGCTAACCAGAATCCCCATGTTCAACAGGCTATTGGCGTAGCGCAGCGCGGTGCCGGCATACAGATCGCGCGGCATGGTGCGCGCCATCACGCCCGCCACGCCGGTGCCCATGCCCTGAATCGCGCTGGCGGCGACCAGCATCGTCAGGTTGGTGGACAGCAGCGCGCCCAGCGCACCGACCAGGAAGATCATCATGCCGGTCAGGATCACCGGACGACGTCCGATACGGTCCGATATCGGACCGTAAATCAGCTGGGAGAAACCGTAGGTCAGCAGATACGCCGCCATCACCCGTTGCACGGCGCCGGTGCGAACCGACAGATCGTGGGCGATATCAGCAATCACGGGAACATAAATGGTTTGCGCCATCTGGCCGACGGCGACCAACAGGATAAGCATCACCAGCAGGTGAAAATTCTCTAGTTTTCTCATTATCTTCGTTAACGTTTCAACTCGTCACAGCGTCCCGGTATGGCCGTTGCAGCAGCCAGAACGGCGAGCAGCCCTCTATGGCGGCATAAACTAATCAAATCTGATTTTTTTAGCGAGTTTCAGGCAGATATTGATCCAGGTCACACTGGCAGCAAACCCGACCAGGCTCGTAAATTAAACTGTACGTCTAACGCTTTGGAGTTAAAAATAGCGCCCTTGCAGTAGCCGCGCTTTAGCATTTAATCGATAATTCTTTTCATCAACTTGAAATAAAATAACACCATAGGGATTTGGTTCATGAAAACACCTGAGCTGATTTTATTGCAGTTAAAGGCTCTCGGCCCGCACTCGGCCAAAATGCTGGCGGAGCGTCTGGACATTACGCCGATGGGCATCCGACAACATCTGCAATCCCTGGAAAAACGTGAGTTGGTTTGTTACGAAGAAGCGCGCAGCAAGGTCGGCCGCCCGACGCGCTACTGGTCGCTGACCGAGCGAGGGCACGCCTTTGCCGCCGCCGATCAGGAGCGGCTGCGGGCATCCGCGCTGCAGCTGTTTGGCGGCGCCGGGGTGGAGCCGTTGCTCAACGCGCGCGAAGAGCAGCTTTATCTGCGTTATGCCGAAGAGCTGTCCGCCGAGCGCAGCCATCAGGACCGGTTAGCCCGCCTGGTGCGCCTGCGGCAACACGACGGTTACATGGCCGAATTGTTCGACCACCCGCACGGCACGCTGTTGGTGGAAAACCACTGCCCGATTGGCGTGGCCGGTTCCAGCTGCAGCAGCCTGTGCAATTCCGAGCTGCAGCTGTTTCACCGCCTGTTCGGCAACGACTACCGGGTAGAGCGCACCGCGCACGCCATTTCCGGCTCACGACATTGTGCTTATTTGATTCGACCACGGGAGCTTTAGAGTATGGCTGAATGGGTAAACGGCAAGGTTACGCAGGTAAAACAATGGACCGACGGGCTGTTCAGCCTGGTGGTCAAGGCCCCCATCGATCCTTTCACCGCCGGGCAATTTGCCAAGCTGGCGCTGGAGATCGACGGCGAACGGGTGCAACGTGCCTACTCCTACGTCAATGCCCCCGACGACGCCAATCTGGAGTTCTATCTGGTCACCGTGCCGGAAGGCAAGCTGAGCCCGCGCCTCAGTCAGCTGCAGCCGGGCTCGGACGTGATGGTAACCAAAGAAGCGGCCGGCTTCTTCGTGCTGGACGAGGTGCCCGACTGCGATACGCTGTGGATGCTGGCGACCGGCACCGCCATCGGCCCCTATTTATCGATTCTGCAGCAGGGCGCCGGCCTGGAGCGCTTCAACAACCTGGTGCTGGTGCACGCCGCGCGCTTTGCGCGTGACCTGAGCTACCTGCCGCTGATGCAGCAACTGCAGCAACGCTACAACGGCAAGCTGCGCATCCAGACCGTCGTCAGCCGCGAAGAGGCGCCCGGCTCATTGACCGGCCGCGTACCGGCGCTGATCGAGGACGGCCGGCTGGAAGCGGCGATCGGTTTGACTATCGACGCCGAAACCAGCCACGTGATGCTGTGCGGCAACCCGCAAATGGTGCGGGACACCCAGCAAACGCTGAAAGACCACCGCCAGATGCGCAAGCACCTGCGCCGCAAGCCGGGCCACATCACCAGCGAACACTACTGGTAACCCGGCGAGGGTCAGCGGAACTTCACCGGTTCGGCTTCCGGGCCAAACCGGTTATCTCCCGGCGTGCCGACGAAGGCACCCAGATCGATCATCATCATCACGATAATCAGCGTCGGAATGAAGCGCCCAACGCCCCATTGCCAGATCGGCGCCAGCATCTGCCAGTTCCCCGCCGCCAGCATCCACGCCAGGATCAGCAGCAGCGCCCACCAGCCGGCCTTGTTGCGATCGTGCAGGCGCTTGACCAGCACCGCCGCCGTCGGCCACAGCAGCGCCACGATAAAGAAGGCGATGGATTGGATGGCGACCAGCTGATAATTGGCCAGCGTAAACGCCGCCGCCATCAGCACCAACCACAGCCCCATCCAAATCCAGAAGTCGCGCCGCCCGATGCGGCCCTTAAAAGAAAAACACCACTGTTGTAACGTCATCGATTCCTGCGCTCTAAGCCTGCCCATATTCTGCGCCGCAGTGTAACATAGGCGCTGCCGGGCCGAGTTTTCCGCCTCGCATAACGCGGTGCGCCGCACAGCTTTCTCGTCAGCGAACCGATAATGGCGTGGGATCTTTGACAAGCCCCGCGGGTTATCGCTTTAATCGGAGCCATCTTTGTCCTTGATGCCATACGCCATGCTGAGAAAAACCCTCGTCATCGCCTGCCTGCTTCAGGTGGCCGCCAGCGCCTGGGCCGATCCGCCGCCCGCCGATGCGACGCCCGCCGCACCTTACCTGCTGGCCGGGGCACCGACGTTCGATCTGACGGTGGTCAAATTCCGCGAAAAATACAACCGCGATAACCCGAAGCTGCCGATTGGCGAATTCCGCGCCATTCCCGCCGCCGAAGACGATTCGCCGCTGCTGACGCGCGCCGCCAGCAAACTCAACGAAAACCTGTACGCCTCCACCGCGCTGGAGAAAGGCACCGGTAAAATCAAAACGTTGCAGATCACTCACCTGCCGCTGCAGCAGGCCAATGAAGAAAAAGCCGCGCGCGCCATCGCCATCAGCTACATGGCGGCGCTGATGCGCCAGTTCGAACCGGCGTTGACGGTGGAACAGAGCCAGAACAAGGTGAACAGCCTGCTGGAAAAAGGCAAAGGGTCGCGCTTTTACCAACAGCAGGTCGGCGCCATTCGCTATGTCGTCTCGGACAACGGCGATAAAGGCGTAACCTTCGCGGTTGAACCGATTAAGCTGGCGCTTTCCGAGCCGTAACGGCGCGGCATTTAATGACGAAAAGCAAAGCCTTCGCGCTTAATGATCTCTATACTGTTGGGCAGGTAAACTGCCGGTCCGGCAGTTGTCATTTCGACTCTCGCGTTTTCTAGTTGGAGGAAAAAACATGCGTCATCCATTAGTTATGGGTAACTGGAAGCTTAACGGCAGCACCCACATGGTCAACGAACTGATCGCCGGCCTGCGCAATGAGCTGAGCAGCGTTGACGGCTGTGGCGTCGCCATCGCCCCGCCGGTGATGTATCTGGATCAGGCCAAGCACGCGCTGGCCGGCAGCCGCATCGCGCTGGGCGCGCAGAACGTGGACGTTAACCTGTCCGGCGCCTTCACCGGTGAAGTTTCCGCCAACATGCTGAAAGACGTCGGCGCCCAGTACATCATCATCGGCCACTCCGAGCGTCGCACCTACCACAAAGAGAGCGACGAAGTCATCGCCGAGAAATTCGCCGTGCTGAAAGAAGCCGGCCTGATCCCGGTACTGTGCATCGGTGAAACCGAAGCGGAAAACGCTGCGGGCAAAACTGAAGAAGTGTGTGCGCGCCAGATCGACGCCGTGCTGAAAACGCTGGGCGCACCGGCGATGAAAGGCACCGTGATCGCCTATGAGCCGGTCTGGGCCATCGGTACCGGCAAGTCCGCTACCCCTGCGCAGGCGCAGGCCGTGCACAAATTTATCCGTGACCACATCGCCAAACACGATGCCGCGGTTGCCGCTGAAATCATCATCCAGTACGGCGGTTCGGTGAACGACAAGAACGCCGCAGAGCTGTTCTCTCAGCCGGACATCGACGGCGCGCTGGTTGGCGGCGCTTCGCTGAAAGCCGACGCTTTCGCCGTGATCGTCAAAGCCGCTGCCGCAGCGAAAAAAGCCTGATTGTCTTAGGCTTGTCATAAAAAAACCCCGGCTTGCCGGGGTTTTTTATTGCCGCTCAGCCGGCATCAGCGTTTGCTGATCTCATCGAACACGCCGCCGGTGGCGAAGTGCACCTTCTGCGCTTCGGTCCAGCCGCCGAAGGTGTCATCCACGGTGAACAGCTTCAGCTGCGGGAACTGCCCGGCAAACTTGGCCGCCACCGCCGCATCGCGCGGACGGTAATAGTGCTGTGCCGCGATGGTCTGCCCTTCCGGCGAATACAGATACTTCAGGTAGGCGGTCGCCACATCGCGGGTACCGCGTTTATCGACCACCTTATCCACTACCGACACCGTCGGTTCGGCCAGGATCGATTCACTCGGGGTGATAATCTCGAACTTGTCTTTGCCCAGCTCTTTCTCCGCCAGCAGCGCTTCGTTTTCCCAGGCGATCAGCACGTCGCCGATGCCGCGCTCAACGAAGGTGTTGGTCGAGCCGCGCGCGCCGGAATCCAGCACTTCGACGTTCTTGTACAGGTTTTTGACGAAATCCTGCGCCTTGGCCTTATCGTTGTTGTTGTGGTGCAACGCGTAGCCCCAGGCGGCCAGGTAGTTCCAGCGGGCGCCACCGGAGGTTTTCGGGTTCGGGGTGATCACCGACACGCCCGGCTTGAGCAGATCGGGCCAATCGTGAATCTGTTTCGGGTTGCCTTTGCGCACCAGGAAGACGATGGTCGAGGTGTAAGGCGCCGAGTTGTCCGGCAGGCGTTTGATCCAGTCTTTCTCGATACGCCCGCGTTCGGCGATGGCGTCGACGTCATAGGCCAGCGCCAACGTCACCACGTCGGCCTCGATGCCGTTGATCACCGAGGTCGCCTGTTTGCCGGAGCCGCCATGCGACTGGCGCACCGTCACCTTGTCGCCGGTTTCCGCCTGATAGTGCTTGCTGAATGCCGTGTTGTAAGCCTGATAGAACTCACGCGTCGGATCGTATGACACGTTCAGCAGTTGAATATCCTTCGCCATGGCGCCGGACGCCAACAGCACCAATGTCAGACCAACACCCCATTTACGCATCGACAGGCTCTCCCAGAAAATTAAGCGCAACCTCAATCGGTTGATTTAGCATCAGAGCCTGCCAGAAACTTTCCCGGCAATTAAAGAATAAAAAATTTTGGGATAGATGATTCCGGAATATATCGCCGACGGGCATAAAAAAGCCCCCGCGAGCGGAGGCTTTTTTGTCGTGCGGTGAGCGGCATATCAGTACAGTTTTTTCGCCGTTTCCAGCCAGTCACCCTTGAACGGACGCTTCATGTTTTCGATCGCGTCGATGATGTCGTGATGCACCATTTTTTCGTTCTGGATACCGACGCAGCGGCCGCCGTAGCCCTGCAGCAGCAGCTCGATGGCGTAGGCGCCCATGCGCGAGGCCAGGATGCGGTCGTAGGCAACCGGCGAACCGCCGCGTTGAATGTGGCCCAACACGGTAGCGCGAGTTTCACGCTTGGTTTCCTGCTCGATGTGGCGCGCCAGCTCATCGATATCGCAGATGTGCTCGGTGATCGCCACGATGGCGTGTTTTTTACCCTTGGCGATACCGGCCTTGATTTCGCACACCAGGTCTTCGCGGTTGAATTCGATTTCAGGCAGCACGATGAATTCGCAACCGCCGGCAATCGCCGCCGCCAGCGTCAGATCGCCGCAGTAACGGCCCATCACTTCCACGATGGAGATACGCTGGTGCGAAGAGGAGGTATCGCGCAGGCGGTCAATCGCTTCCACCACGGTTTCCAGCGCAGTGAAGTAACCGATGGTGTAGTCGGTGCCGGCAACGTCGTTATCGATGGTGCCCGGCAGGCCGATGCACGGGAAGCCTTCTTCCGTCAGGCGTTTGGCGCCCATGTAGGAACCGTCGCCGCCGATCACCACCAGCGCGTCGATGCCGCGATTCTTCAGGTTTTCAATCGCCTTGGCGCGCACGTTTTCATCCCTGAACTCCGGGAAGCGGGCCGAGCCAAGGAAGGTGCCGCCGCGGTTGATCATGTCGGACACGCTATAGCGGTCCAGCTGCTCCATGCGATCTTCGTACAAGCCAAGGTAGCCATCGTAAATACCAAAAACTTCCAGACCTTCTGAAAGCGCAGAACGCACAACGCCGCGGATTGCAGCGTTCATACCCGGCGAATCACCGCCGCTCGTCAGTACACCGATTTTCTTGATCATGACTACCTCTGAACTGTGTAGATGCAATTTCTTAAGAATTCTGTCTCCGCCGATCGTCTTGAAACCTCTCCGGCTGCAGAAAACCAGCTTTACGGCTTATTGCTGGATATTATATCAAAAACACCCAGCTGAATTGATTCAAGTCACGCAATATAACGGTAAAAACACCGCATGGCACGCTGAGCTAACTCAGATATTCATGATAATACTTCGATCTATGCCTCTATCTGATTATAGCTCCCAATGCCCCTGCCTACCCGGCGGCACCACGGAGCACGGATCCAGGTGAATGATGACGTCCGCCCCCGCAAAACGGTGCCGCAACGCCTGTTCCACCTGATCGGCCAACCGATGCGCCTCACGCAGCGGCAGCGTGTCTTCCATCTCCAGATGCAACTGGATGAAACGCGTCGGCCCCGACTGCCGCGTGCGCAGATCGTGCGCGCCTTTCACCCCGGGCCAAGAGGAAACCACCTCGATAATCGCCTGGCGTTCGTCATCCGGCAACGCCCGATCCAGCAGCGACTGCACCGCTTCGTAGCCCATGCGCAGCGCGCTATACAGGATGTAAACGCCGATGCCCAGCGCGAACAGCGCGTCCGCCCGCTGGAAGCCGTACCAGCTTAGCCCAAGAGCGATAAGAATAGCACCATTCATCATGACATCTGACTGATAATGCAGCATATCTGCGCGCACTGCCTGGCTGCGCGTTTTTCTGACCACCCAACGTTGATAGGTGACCAGAATCAGGGTGCTGATCAACGCGATCACCGTCACGACGATCCCGACGCCGGGATCGCGCAGCGTTTGCGGCGCATACAAATGCTGGAAGCCGGTGAGGAACAGAAACAGGGCGGAGCCGGAAATAAACATGCTTTGCGCCAGCGCCGCCAGCGACTCCGCTTTGCCGTGGCCAAAGGTGTGCTCGGCATCGGCCGGCTGCAGCGAATAGCGCACCACCAGAAGGTTGGTCAGCGAGGCGGCAATATCGACCAGCGAATCCACCAGCGCCGCCAGCAGGCTGACCGAACCGGTGTGGTACCAGGCGACGATTTTGATCAACAGCAGCGACGACGCCAGCGCGGTAGCGGCCAACGCAGCGGACTTTACCAGGCGTGCATAGCGCTGTTCCATGAAGGGATCCCGGTCAAAAGGTGTGGCGCTCAATATAGCGAAATGTCGGATAAAAAAAACCCCGCCATCATGGCGGGGAAGACAGGGATGGTGTCTATGGCAAGGAAAAACAGGGGACTACTCAGTCGTACTTCACTTCTGGGCAGAAGCTTGCTGCAAACCAGAAATTTGTTGCTCCATCTGCTGCATACGCTGCTGATGTTTCTGGTCTAAAACACTTTTTTGCTCTGGCGTCAGCAGGTTATACATTTGGTTGCGCACCCGGGCCATTTCGACCTGGCGCTTGACCTGCTGTTGGGCCATCTTTTCCGCCTGGGCATACACGGCGGCTTCGTCAAATTTCTCTGCGGTCACCAGTTTATGCATGGCTTCCATTTCAGCTACATTGACACCAGGCAGATCGTGCCGGGCCTGGCGCATCAAATCGCGCATTTGCTGGCGCTGCTGTTCACTGAGGCTGACACCGTCGAACATATGGTGCTGGCCGGGTATTCGGGTCATCGCGTCGTTGCCGGGAGGTTGGGCTGTGTCCGGTATAGTGTCGGCAGCGAAGGCAGCGGTCGAACCAATTGCCAGCAGTGATGCCATAACTAATGCGGTCACCTTACGCATTTCAACTCCTCAAGCTTTCTCACTTTGCGAATCAACGAGGAGCAGTGTACCGCTACACCTGAAAACCTGCGTCAGTGCATGTAAAACTACGTAAAGTCATGGAATGGCAACAGTTGATGACGTATTTTGCGTCTGGAGGTAAATCATAATGAACAAGATTCTGTTAGTTGACGACGACCGCGAGTTGACCTCGCTGTTAAAAGAACTGCTTGAAATGGAAGGTTTTAATATCGTCGTCGCGCACGATGGCGAGCAGGCGTTGTCGCTGCTGGACAGCTCCGTCGATCTGCTGCTGCTCGATATCATGATGCCGAAGAAAAACGGCATCGATACGCTGAAAGAACTGCGCCAACATCACCAAACGCCGGTCATCATGCTGACCGCGCGCGGCAGCGAACTGGACCGCGTGCTGGGCCTGGAGCTGGGCGCCGATGATTACCTGCCAAAACCCTTTAACGATCGCGAACTGGTCGCGCGCATTCGCGCCATTCTGCGCCGTTCCAACTGGAGCGAACAGCAGCAGCAGGTCGACAGCGGCGCCCCGACGCTGGATGTCGATGGCCTGCAGCTCAACCCCGGCCGCCAGGAGGCCAGCTTCGACGGTCAGGTACTGGATCTGACCGGCACCGAATTCACCCTGCTTTACCTGCTGGCGCAGCATCTCGGCCAGGTGGTGTCGCGCGAACTGCTGAGCCAGGAAGTGCTGGGCAAACGCCTGACCCCGTTCGATCGCGCCATCGACATGCACATTTCCAACCTGCGGCGTAAGCTGCCGGATCGCAAAGACGGGCATCCGTGGTTCAAAACCCTGCGCGGGCGGGGTTATTTGATGGTATCTGCAACATGATCAACAGTTTGACGGCACGCATCTTCGCCATTTTCTGGTTCACGTTAGCCCTGGTGCTAATGTTGGTGCTGATGGTGCCCAAGCTCGACT
This sequence comes from Serratia sp. CY84636, assembly GCF_052166245.1. NCBI lineage: Bacteria > Pseudomonadati > Pseudomonadota > Gammaproteobacteria > Enterobacterales > Yersiniaceae > Serratia > Serratia sp. CY84636. The sequence goes on along the minus strand of NZ_JBJNOX010000015.1, from coordinate 74,431 downwards.
CCCGCCAAATGACCTCGCTGCTCGACAGCGAGCAGCGGCAGGGGTTGATGCTGGAACAGCACGTCGAGGCCGAGTTGCAAAACGATCCGGCCAACGATCTGATGTGGTGGCGCCGCCTGTTCCGCGCCATCGACAAATGGGCGCCGCCGGGCCAACGCCTGCTGCTGGTCACCAGCGAAGGCCGGGTGATCGGCGCGCAGCGCAATGAAATGCAGATCGTCCGCAACTTCATCGGCCAATCCGATAATTCAGATCATCCGAAGAAGAAAAAGTACGGTCGCGTCGAGCTGGTCGGGCCGTTCGCGGTGCGCGACGGCGAAGACAACTACCAGCTGTACCTGATCCGCCCCGCCAACAGCCCGCAATCCGATTTCATCAACCTGATGTTCGACCGGCCGCTGCTGCTGCTGATCGTCACCATGCTGATCAGCGCCCCGCTGCTGCTGTGGCTGGCCTGGAGCCTGGCGAAACCGGCACGCAAGCTGAAGAACGCCGCCGATGACGTGGCGCGTGGCAACCTGAAGCAGCATCCGGAACTGGAGGCCGGCCCGCAGGAGTTTCTGGCCACCGGCGCCAGCTTCAACCAGATGGTCAGCGCGCTGGAGCGCATGATGAACGCACAGCAACGGCTGATCTCGGACATCTCGCACGAGCTGCGCACGCCGCTGACGCGCCTGCAGCTGGCCACCGCGTTGATGCGTCGCCGCCATGGTGAAGGCCACGAGCTGGCGCGCATCGAAACCGAAGCGCAGCGGCTGGATTCGATGATCAACGATCTGCTGGCGCTGTCGCGCGGGCAGCAAAAAGGCGAGCTGGCGCGCGAGCAGCTGAAGGCCAACGACCTGTGGGCCGACGTGCTGGACAATGCCCGTTTCGAAGCGGAACAGATGGGCAAGCAGTTGGAGATCACCGCGCCGCCCGGCCCTTGGACGCTGTTCGGCAACGCGAGTGCGCTGGACAGCGCGTTGGAAAACATCGTGCGCAACGCCCTGCGTTATTCGCACACCCGCATTGCCGTGGCGTTCAGCGCCGACAATCAGGGCGTGACCATCCAGGTTGACGACGACGGCCCCGGCGTCAGCGCCGAAGATCGCGAGCAGATCTTCCGTCCGTTCTACCGCACCGATGAAGCGCGCGACCGCGAATCCGGCGGCACCGGCCTCGGCCTGGCGATCGTCGAAGCGGCAGTCAACCAGCATCGCGGCTGGGTGAAGGCCGAAGACAGCCCGCTTGGCGGCCTGCGGCTGGTGCTGTGGCTGCCGCTGCATCATCAACGTCTGTCGACTAAGACAGAACAGTAAGAGTTTGCTATCCTGCGCCCCTCGTTCACGAGGGGCCTGCAACATGCTGAACATCGTTTTATTTGAACCCGAAATTCCACCCAACACCGGCAATATCATCCGCCTGTGTGCCAATACCGGCTTTAACCTGCACCTGATCGAACCGCTGGGATTCCCGTGGGACGACAAGCGCCTGCGCCGCGCCGGGTTGGACTACCATGAGTTCACCCGCGTCAGCCGCCATGCCGATTACGCCGCCTTTCTCGCCGCCGAAAACCCACAGCGGCTGTTTGCCCTGACCACCAAAGGCACGCCGGCGCACAGCGCCGTCAGCTATCAGGCCGGCGACTATCTGCTGTTCGGCCCGGAAACGCGCGGGTTGCCCGCCGACATCCTCGATGCGCTGCCTGCGCAGCAAAAAATCCGCATCCCGATGCAGGCGCAAAGCCGCAGCATGAACCTGTCGAATGCCGTATCGGTGGTGGTGTATGAGGCCTGGCGACAGCTGGACTATGCCGGCGCGCTGATCAAGGCATAATCCGCGACGACGCGCCATACTGGAAGCATCATCGCTGCAATGTTCTTTCCAGGAACGGCACATGGCTTTCATCGAGGATATTGTCACCCAGCTTCGCCGCCTCGAGACGGCGCTGAACGAGGCGCTGCTGCGGCTGCAGCAGGCGCAAGACAGCGAAGCGCTGCACGACCTGCGCGTCTGTCTGCGCCGCATTCGCAGCCTGCTGCGCCCGTTGCGCGGCTGCCCCGGCGCAACGCGGCTCGATCGGGCCGCCGCCGAGTTAGGGCGGCTCACGACGCCGCTGCGCGATCTCGAGGTGCTGAGCGCCGAACTGGCACGCCATCGCCTCGATTGGCAGACCAACGTGCGCCGGAGCGATCTTCAGGCTCGCTGCCGTCAACTGCTCGCCCATCCGCAGCTCATCGACTTTCCCTTGCTGTTGCACGCCTGGCCGCGCCGCTTCCGCCGCACCGCGCGACGCACCGCCAAATACCGCCTGAACCGGCGCCTACAGCGCCAGCAGCGGCAGCTGCGCCGGGCATTGGCCGATACCGGCTACGATCGCCACCGTCTGCGGCTGCTGATAAAACGCCTGCGTTACGCCGCCGAAGCCTATCCGCAACGCCTTTCCCTCTCTGCCGAAGCGACGGCGGGCCTCAAAGCGGCGCAAAACGCCCTCGGCGACTGGCACGATCGGGAGGTCTGGTGCCTGCAGGCCGAGCATCAGGCGGATCTCTGGCCGTTGTTGCCCCTATGGCAAGTTGAGCAACGCCAGGCGCTGGCCAGAGCGGATACCCTACTCGCCGCCTTATCACCGGCGCTGGCGGCGAAAACCGGCGGCGCATCACGATCCTGAAAAAAGGCCGCGGCAGGGCACACCCGGCCCCGAAAATGCCCGATGAGGCACAGATAATGCGCTATTTTTTGTAAGGGTAATCACCACTCATCATAGGAAACCATATGAAGAAACAACGCTTGAGCGTTGCCATGGCGGTTCTGGCAGCGGGCCTGTTGCTGGCGGGCTGTTCGTCCAAAGTCACCCAAACGTCTCAATATTCGGGCTTCTTGTCCGATTACAGCAAACTGCAGGAAACCACCTCGCCAAGCGGCCATAAAACGCTGCGCTGGATAGATCCAAACTACAAGGAATCCAACTACCGCGGCCTCTATTTCCAACCGGTGGTCTATTTCCCGGCGGAAAAACCGACCACGCGCGTCAGCCAGGACACGCTGAACAAAATCAAGGCGTATGCGACCCAGCGGATTAAAGCCGCGCTACAGAACCGCTTCACCATTCTGCCCAGCCCGGCAGGCTCACGTGTATTAGTAGCCAAACTCGCCATCACCGCCGTTTCCGCCGAAAACGAAGACATGAAGTTCTATGAGGTGGTACCGGTCGCGGCGGTCGTTGCCAGCACCATGGCGGCGACCGGGCACCGGACGCAAAATACCGCGCTGTATATCGAAGGCGAGCTGATCGACCAGGATACCGGTAAAACGGTGATGGAAGTGGTACGCAAGGCTTACGGCAAAACCGTCAACAACGACAGCACGCCGGTCACGGCGGATGACGTCAAGGCGGCGATCGACGACATCGTTACCGATATCACCAACTTCCCGAAACAGGGCTGACCGCCGCCTGAAAAACACAGGGGGAGCCGAAGCTCCCCCTGAATGGCTGCGCAGACGGCACTCAAATGCCGTCGCCGTACTCAAAGCCGTGATTGGTGCCGTTGAAGTATTGGTCCATATCCATCGACGGCGTATCGCTCTCCGGACGCCCGACGATGCGCGCCGGTACGCCGGCGGCGGTGGTGTGCGGCGGTATCGCCTGCAAGACCACCGAGCCCGCACCGATCTTCGCGCCCTTGCCCACTTCGATATTACCGAGAATTTTGGCGCCGGCGCCAATCATCACCCCTTCGCGAATTTTCGGGTGACGGTCGCCGCTGGTTTTACCGGTACCGCCCAGAGTGACCGACTGCAGGATAGAGACGTTGTTCTCCACCACCGCCGTTTCACCGATCACGATGCCGGTGGCGTGGTCGAGCATGATGCCGCAGCCGATGGACGCCGCCGGGTGGATGTCCACGCCGAAGGCGACGGAAATTTGATTTTGCAGGTAGATAGCCAGCGCTTGCCGCCCTTGCTGCCACAGCCAGTGACCGATACGGTAAGCCTGCAGCGCATGGAACCCTTTCAGGTAAAGCAGTGGCGTGGAATATTTATCGACCGCCGGGTCGCGCAGCCGCACCGCAAGGATATCGCGCGCCGCCGAAACGATCATCTGGTTGTCGGACTTGTACGCCTCTTCCACCACCTCGCGCACCGCGATGGCGGGCATGATCGGCGTCGCCAGCTTGTTGGCCAGCATATAGCTGAGCGCGCTGCCCAGGTTCTCGTGCTTGAGCAACGTCGCATGGAAAAAGCTGGCCAGCATCGGTTCACAATCAGCCAGTGCTCGCGCTTCTGATTTAATGCTGTTCCAGACCTGCTCCAACTCTTCTGACGACATCACATTCCCCTCTGCCTTGCCAAACGGGCCGCTTCACACGGTAGCGCGGAGCGGCCCAGGTCATTTGCGGGGTCAGCACGCTGCCCCGGCATATCGTTTTATGTCACGCGCTGGGTTTTTCGTCCTTTCGGGCTCGCCCCAGCAGGCTCAGCGCCGCTTCGCGGGCGTCTTTATGGCAGTAAAGCACCTGATAAATCTGTTCGGTGATCGGCATTTCCACGCCGTGCCGCTGCGCCAGCGCCAACACCTCTTTGGTATTGCGATAGCCCTCGACCACCTGGCCGATGCTGTCCTGCGCTTCCTGCACGCCTTTGCCCTGCCCCAGCATAATGCCGAAGCGGCGGTTGCGCGATTGGTTGTCCGTGCAGGTTAGCACCAGATCCCCCAGCCCCGCCATGCCCATGAACGTCGAAGGATCGGCGCCGAGCGCAGAACCCAGACGGCTCATTTCCGCCAGCCCGCGTGTAATCAACGCGGTGCGGGCGTTGGCGCCGAAACCGATGCCGTCGGACATGCCGGCGCCGATGGCGATCACGTTCTTCACCGCGCCGCCAAGCTGCACGCCGATGAAGTCGGGATTGCTATAGACACGGAAGCTCTTGCCGCAGTGCAGCAGCTGTTGCAGATCGTCGGCGAACTGCGCATCGGTCGCCGCCAGCGCGATCGCCGTCGGCAGGCCGGCGGCCAGCTCTTTGGCGAACGTCGGCCCGGAGAGCACCGCCAGCGGGATCGTCTCGCCCAACGCCTCACGCGCCACGTCCTGCAGCAACCGGCCGGTTTCCGCTTCCAGCCCCTTGGTGGCCCACACGATGCGGGCGTCCGGGCGCAGATGCGGCTTCAGCTGGCGCAGCACGTCGCCGAACACGTGGCTCGGCACCACCACCAGCACGTCGCGGCTGGCCGCCAGCGCACGCGCCAAATCGGCTTCAAGCAGCAGGGTATCGGGGAAGGGAACGTCGGGCAGAAACGCCTGATTGCAGCGATCTTGCTGCAACGTTTGAATTTGCGCGGGGTTGTGCCCCCACAGCACCACGGAGTGGCCGTTACGCGCCAGCGTAATGGCCAATGCGGTGCCGTACGAGCCGGCACCGATGACAGTCATTGAAGCATTGACGGTGTTCATCAGGCATCCTGATGTGGTGCGGCACCTTCGCCTTCCGCCTGCTGCTGCAGATAGTTCATGAACAGCGCGTCAAAGTTGACCGGTGCCAGGTTCAGCTGCGGGAATGTACCGCGGGAAACCAGGCTGGTGATGCACTCGCGCGCATACGGGAACAGGATGTTCGGGCAGTATGCACCCAGGCAATGCGCCAGCTGCGTGCCTTCGATGCCTGCTACCGAGAAGATGCCCGCCTGTTGCACTTCGCACAGGAACGCAGTTTCTTCGCCCAGGCTCGCCGTCACTGTTACGCGCAGTACCACTTCATACACTTCGTCAGCCAGCTGGCTGGACGCGGTATCCAGATCAAGTTTAACTTCCGGCTGCCATTCCTGCTGGAAAACCTGCGGCGCGTTCGGCGCTTCGAAGGAGATGTCCTTGGTATAAATACGTTGGATCTGGAAAGCCATTTCGGTGCTGTTTTGTTCTGACATGTGAGTAATACCCTTGGTTAAACGTCCTTATTGACACTCGGTGAACCGGCAAGCTGCTTAAAGCAGCGGATCCAGGCCGCCGCGAGCATCGAGTTCATATAAATCATCGCAGCCGCCGATATGCCGGCCGTCGATGAAAATCTGCGGCACCGTGGTGCGCCCGCTGCGCTCGATCATCACTTCGCGCTTGGCGTTATCGCCGTCGATGGCGATCTCGTTAAACGCCGCGCCCTTGCTGTTCAACAGCGCCTTGGCGCGATGGCAGAACGGACAGGTCGCTTTGGTGTAGATATCAATGTTAGCCATGGATTGCCACCTCAAATAGGTTAAACGGTTACTTACCGCGCACCAGCGGCAGGTTTTCTCCGCTCCAGCCGGAAATGCCGTCTTTCAGCATAGTGACCTTTTCAAAACCGGCCTTGCTCAGGTTCTCCGCCGGCTCGCGGGAGGCGGTGCCGTTGGCGCACACGACGATGATCGGCTGCGCTTTGTGTTTTTCCAGCTCGCCCAGGCTGCCGTTTTTGATTTCGCTGGCGGTCAGGTTGATGGCGTTGGCCAGGTGACCACGGCGGAAATCGTCGCGGCTGCGGGTGTCGACCACCACGGCTTCTTCTTTGTTGATCAGGCGAATAGCTTCACCGCGGGCGATCTCTTTAACCTTGGAGAAACGGCTTTTGAAGGTCATGACGATCACGGCGACCAGCAGAGCGATCCAAGCCAGGCTCAGAATAGGGTGTCTGCTTACGAATGGCATAATTTCTTGCAGCATGGGGTGTAACAACTCCCGTCAGTTAAGGGATAAATAAGTCAAGGTTCCAGAGTATACCTGCCGAGTGCGGCAAATACAGCCAATAAGCAAGCGCGATTGTAGAAACTGCGGGCTGCGCTGAGAAATTCCCGACGTCAGAGCATAAAAGCCCGCGCGATTCGCCGCAACCTTGATCTCTTTGGGCTATTTATCGCCGCCGGCGGTGTAAAATCAGCCGGTTTTTCGAGGGTGAATAGCCATGCCTGCGGCGGGCGCATGGCTATTCGCAGCTTAAAAAGTTCATAAGAGGTCAATGCAATGTCGAGCAACAAAAAACCGATGGTACTGGTGATCCTGGACGGTTACGGCCATCGTGAAGAGCGGCAGGACAACGCGATCCTGAACGCCGGCACCCCGGTGATGGATCGCCTGTGGCGGGAGCAGCCGCATACGCTGATCGCCGCTTCCGGGCTGGATGTCGGCCTGCCCGACGGCCAAATGGGCAACTCCGAAGTCGGCCACGTCAATCTGGGTGCCGGGCGCATCGTGTACCAGGATCTGACCCGGCTGGACAAAGCGATCGCCGACGGCGACTTCTTCGCCAACCCGGTGCTGACCGCCGCCGTCGATAAGGCCGTAGCGGCCGACAAGGCGGTGCATATCATGGGCCTGCTGTCGCCGGGCGGCGTGCACAGCCACGACGAGCACATCCTGGCCATGATCAAGCTAGCCGCCCAACGCGGCGCCAAAGCCGTTTATCTGCATGCCTTCCTCGACGGGCGCGACACGCCGCCGCGCAGCGCCGAAGCCCCGCTGCAACGCTGCCGTGACGCCTTCGCCGCGTTGGGCGTCGGGCGCATCGCCTCGCTGATCGGCCGCTACTACGCGATGGACCGCGACAACCGCTGGGATCGCGTGCAGCTGGCCTATGACCTGCTGACCGCGACCAAAGGCGACGCCGTGGCCGAGGATGCGATCGCCGGCCTGCAGGCCGCTTATCAGCGCGGTGAAAACGACGAGTTCGTCAGACCGACCGTGATCCGCGCCGCCGGTGAGGCCGATGCCGCAATGCAGGACGGCGACGCGTTGATCTTCATGAACTTCCGCGCCGACCGCGCGCGCCAGATCACCCGCGCCTTCGTGAACGCGGATTTCGACGGTTTCCCACGCGCCAAGCAGGTACAGTTCGGCGATTTCGTGATGCTGACCGAATACGCCGCCGACATCGCGACCGCCTGCGCCTATCCGCCGGCGTCGCTGGCCAACACCTTCGGCGAATGGCTGATGAAGCACGACAAAACCCAGCTGCGCATCTCGGAAACCGAAAAATACGCCCACGTCACCTTCTTCTATAACGGCGGCGTAGAAGCGCCGTTCAAGGGCGAAGACCGCGTGCTGGTCAACTCGCCGAAGGTCGCCACCTACGATCTGCAGCCGGAGATGAGCGCCGCCGAGCTGACCGACAAGCTGCTGAGCGCCATCCGCAGCGGCAAATACGATGCCATTATCTGCAACTACCCGAACGGCGACATGGTAGGGCATACCGGCGTGTATGAAGCGGCGGTCAAAGCGGTGGAGACGCTGGACGCCTGCATCGCCCAGGTGGTTGATGCAGTGCGCGACGTCGACGGCCAGCTGCTGATCACCGCCGATCACGGCAACGCCGAGCAGATGCGCGATCCGGCCACCGGCCAGGCGCACACCGCCCACACCAGCCTGCCGGTGCCATTGATTTACGTCGGCAAACCGGCGCGGGCGGTCGAAGGCGGCAAGCTTTCGGACATCGCGCCAACCCTGTTAACGCTGATGGGAATGGAAATCCCGCAAGAGATGACTGGTAAGCCGCTGTTCATCGTGGAATAATCCTTCTCCATGAGGGAGAAGGCGTTTTTTGCACTATCAAGGGTAACCCGAAGCGCAAACGCAGGCAGCCGACCGCTGCCTGAACGCACCGCGCCAAGGACGTTCACCGCCATGTGCGCCAGCGTATTTTGCGCTGGCGTCTTGCTGTTGCCGCTCGCCGGCCAGGCGGCGGAAGACAATAAATCCCAGCTGAAAGACATCCAGCAGAGCATCGCCGAGAAAGAAAAAGCGGTGAAGCAGCAGCAACAGCAGCGCAGCTCGCTGCAGGATCAGCTGCGTCAGCAGGAAAAAACCATCGCCCAGGCCAGCCGCCAGTTGCGCGACACCCAGGGCACGCTCACCCAACTGGGCAAAGACATTTCCGGCCTGAACGCCTCGATAGCCAAACTGCAAAAGCAGCAATCGACCCAACAAAACCTCCTCGCCAAACAGCTCGACGCCGCCTTCCGGCAAGGGCAGCACAGCGCCGTGCAGCTGATCCTCAGCGGTGAAGAAAGCCAGCGCAGCGAACGTATTCTGGCCTATTTCGGCTATCTGAACGAAGCGCGTCAGAAAACCATCGAAGAGCTGAAGCAGACCCGCGCCGAGCTGGCGAAGCAAAAAACCACGCTGGTGGCCAAACAGGGCCAGCAAAAATCCTTACTGGGCGAGCAACAGACGCAGCAGCAGAAGCTGGAGCAGGCGCGTGGCGCCCGCAAGAAAACGCTGACCGCGCTGGAAGCCTCGCTGGAAAAAGACCAACAACGCCTGGTGGAACTGCGCCAGAACGAAGCCCGCATGCGCGACAAGATCGCTCGGGCGGAGCGCGAAGCCCGTGCGCGCGCCGAACGCGAAGCGCGTGAAGCGGCCAAGGTGCGCGAACAGGTGCGCATCAAGGAGCAGCAGGCGAAGAAAACCGGCACGACCTACAAACCTAGCGAAGCCGATCGCTCGCTGATGGCGCGAACCGGCGGCCTCGGTCGTCCGGCCGGCCAGCTGATGTGGCCGGTGCGCGGCCGCACGCTGCACGGCTTTGGCGAACAGCAGCAGGGCGAGCTACGCTGGAAAGGCATGGTGATCGAAGCCCGCGAAGGCAGCGAAGTGAAAGCCGTCGCCGATGGCCGCGTGCTGCTGGCCGACTGGCTGCAAGGCTATGGCCTGATGGTGGTGGTCGAACACGGTAAAGGCGACATGAGCGTGTACGGCTACAACCAAAGCGCGTTGGTCAACGTCGGGGCGCAGGTGCGCGCCGGTCAGCCGATCGCTCTGGTCGGCACCAGCGGCGGCCAGGGAACGCCGTCGCTCTATTTCGAAATCCGTCGTCAGGGACAGGCGGTTAACCCACTGCCGTGGTTGGGAAGATAGATTTGCGCTATGTCAAAATCCGAACAGCTCTGTTAATAGGCTGTCTGCTGCAGGTTTACGCTGCGCAGGCAGGAAAACTCTCCATCGTCATCGATGACGTGGGCTACCGCCCTCACGAAGAAAACGCGGTGCTGCAAATGCCGACGGCGATCTCGGTCGCGGTGTTGCCCAACGCGCCGCATGCCCGCCTGATGGCCACCCGCGCCCACAGCCAGGGCCGCGAAGTCTTGATCCACATGCCGATGGCGCCGCTCAGCAAGCAGCCGCTGGAGCGCGATACCCTGCAGCCTTCCATGAGCAGCGAAGAGATCCAGCGCATCATCCGCAATGCGGTGAACAACGTGCCCTACGCGGTCGGCATGAACAACCACATGGGCAGCGCCATGACCTCCAGCCTGCCGGGCATGCAGAAAGTGATGCAGGCGCTCGAAAGCTACCGCCTGTACTTCCTCGACAGCATGACCATCGGCAGCAGCCAGGCGACCCGCGCCGCGGCCGGCACCGGCGTGAAAGTGATCAAACGCAAGGTGTTTCTCGACGATACCGCGAACGAAGCCGACATCCGCCGCCAGTTCAACCGCGCGGTCGAATTGGCGCGGCGCAACGGCTCCGCCATCGCCATCGGCCACCCGCGCCCGGCGACGGTAAAGGTGCTGCAGCAGATGCTGCCATCGCTGCCCGCCGATATCGTGCTGGTCAAACCGAGCGCGCTGCTGAACGAACCGCAGGGCAACGCTGGCGGCAGCTACGTCCCGCCGCCGGTCAAACCGCAAAAACCGCAGCCGAAGAACCCGTTCAGCGGCGGCATCAAGCAGTGCAAGGTCAAACCGCCGAAGGAAAAGACCAACGCCGGTACCGCGCTGGGCGTCATCGCCGACAGCATCGCCAGCTCGCCGCCGGTGACCTTCATCAAGCGTCATTGGCAGCACTGGACGCAAGCCAAACCGCAAGCATAAAAAAGGGCCGGCATGCCGGCCCTTTTCACGTTTGCCGAGATCAATCCCAGCTCAGCACCACTTTGCCCGATTTGCCGGAGCGCATGGCGTCGAAGCCCTGCTGGAATTCGTCGATCGAGAAGCGGTGGGTGATGATCGGGGTCAAATCCAGACCGGACTGGATCAAGGCCGCCATCTTGTACCAGGTTTCGAACATTTCGCGGCCGTAAATCCCTTTGATAAACAGCCCCTTGAAGATGACCTGGTTCCAGTCGATCGACATGTCCGAAGGCGGAATGCCTAACATGGCGATACGCCCGCCGTGGTTCATCGCATTGAGCAACGTGCGGAACGCCGGCGGCGCGCCGGACATTTCCAGACCGACGTCGAACCCTTCGGTCATGCCCAGCTCGGCCATCACGTCGTTGAGATTTTCCTTGCTGACGTTCACCGCGCGGGTCACGCCCATCTTGCGCGCCAGTTCCAGACGGTATTCGTTAACGTCGGTGATCACCACATGACGGGCGCCAACGTGTTTGCACACCGCCGCCGCCATGATGCCGATCGGGCCGGCGCCGGAGACCAGCACGTCTTCACCGACCAGATCGAACGACAGCGCGGTGTGCACCGCATTGCCGAACGGATCGAAGATCGAAGCCAGTTCGTCGGAGATGTTATCCGGGATCTTGAAGGCGTTGAACGCCGGGATCACCAGGTATTCCGCGAAGCTGCCTGGACGGTTCACGCCCACGCCGACGGTGTTGCGGCACAGGTGCGTGCGGCCGCCGCGGCAGTTGCGGCAGTGGCCGCAGGTGATATGGCCTTCGCCGGACACGCGATCGCCGATGCTGAAACCTTTGACTTCCTGACCGATCGCCACCACTTCGCCCACGTATTCATGGCCGACCACCATCGGAACCGGAATGGTTTTTTGCGACCACTCGTCCCAGTTGTAGATATGCACATCGGTGCCGCAGATCGCGGTTTTGCGGATTTTGATCATGATGTCGTTGTGGCCCAGCTCCGGCTGAGGCACGTCGGTCATCCAAATCCCTTCTTCCGCTTTCAGTTTTGACAGTGCTTTCATGGTTTTACCTTATGCAATAACGCCAAGATCCTTACCGATACGTGTAAACGCCGCCACTGCGCGTTCGATTTGCTCCGGGGTGTGGTCGGCGGACATCTGGGTGCGGATGCGCGCCTGGCCTTTCGGCACCACCGGATAGAAGAAACCGGTCACATAGATGCCTTCCTTGAGCAACGCATTGGCGAATTCCTGCGCCAGCTTCGCCTCACCCAGCATGACCGGGATGATGGCGTGATCGGCGCCGGCCAATGTGAAGCCGGCGGCGGTCATTTTTTCGCGGAACAGACGCGCGTTAGCCCACAGGCGATCGCGCAGGGCGTCGCCCTCTTCCAGCAGTTCCAGCACTTTGATCGACGCGGCGACGATCGCCGGCGCCAGCGAGTTGGAGAACAGGTACGGGCGCGAACGCTGGCGCAGCCACTCCACCACTTCTTTCTTGGCGGCGGTGTAGCCGCCGGAAGCGCCGCCCAGCGCTTTGCCTAACGTACCGGTAATGATATCGACGCGGCCCATCACTTCGCAGTATTCATGGGTGCCACGCCCGTTGGCGCCGACAAAGCCCACCGCGTGGGAATCATCCACCATCACCAGAGCCTGATACTCGTCCGCCAGATCGCAGACCCCTTTCAGGTTGGCGATCACGCCGTCCATCGAGAATACGCCGTCGGTGGCGATCAGGATGTGACGCGCGCCGTCGGCTTTGGCCTGCTTCAGCTGTGCGGCCAGCTCGGTCATGTCGTTATTGGCGTAGCGATAGCGCTTGGCCTTGCACAGGCGCACGCCGTCGATGATCGACGCGTGGTTCAGCGCATCGGAGATAATGGCGTCTTCCGGGCCCAGCAGGGTTTCGAACAGCCCGCCGTTGGCGTCGAAGCAGGAGGAGTACAGGATCGCGTCTTCCATGCCCAAGAAAGCCGCCAGTTTCTGTTCCAGCTGCTTGTGGCTGTCCTGGGTGCCGCAGATGAAGCGCACCGACGCCATGCCGAAACCGTGGCTGTCCATTCCCGACTTGGCGGCGGCGATCAGCGCCGGATGATTGGCCAAACCCAGGTAGTTATTGGCGCAGAAGTTGATCACATGGCTGCCGTCGGCAACGGCGATATCCGCCTGTTGCGCGGAGGTGATGATGCGTTCTTCCTTGAACAGCCCTTCACTGCGAGTGGCGGCAAGCTGTTGTTCCAACTGCTGATAAAAAGACGCTGACATTCGGTTATCTCCAGGATTGGGCTATTTGCGGCATATTTTACTGATTTGTAACCAAACTGACGAGAATGCGCGGGAGAGAATATTAAAATTGCAGCAGATATCACGGCAAAAGGCGGGCTTCAATGGCAATGCGGGATATTCGGAGCCCTTCCGCTGTTTGCCGCGGCATGAAATGCTATGATAACCGCCATTGAGCGTGGGGCATTGTGCCCCGCCAGCAGCTTAGCAGGGGTAACCCAATGATTATCGTCACAGGCGGCGCCGGCATGATCGGCAGCAACATCATTAAGGCACTGAACGACAAGGGATATCGCGATATCCTGGTGGTGGATAACCTGAAAGACGGCACCAAGTTCGTCAACCTGGTCGATCTGGACATCGCTGACTATATCGATAAAGAAGACTTTGTCGCCAGCATCGTGGCCGGCGACGATCTGGGCGATATCGAAGCGGTCTTCCACGAAGGCGCCTGCTCCGCGACCACCGAGTGGGACGGCAAGTACATGATGGACAATAACTATCAGTACTCCAAAGACCTGCTGCACTACTGCCTGGATCGCGAAATCCCGTTCCTGTACGCCTCCTCCGCCGCCACTTACGGCGGCCGCGAAGAGTTCATCGAAGAGCGGGAGTATGAAGCGCCGCTCAACGTGTACGGCTACTCCAAATTCCTGTTCGACCAGTACGTGCGCGAGATTCTGCCGGAAGCGGACTCGCAGATCTGCGGCTTCCGCTACTTCAACGTTTACGGCCCGCGCGAAGGCCACAAAGGCAGCATGGCCAGCGTCGCCTTCCACCTGAATACCCAGATCAACCGCGGCGAAAACCCGAAGCTGTTCGCCGGCAGCGAAAACTTCAAGCGTGACTTCATCTACGTCGGCGACGTAGCGGCGGTTAACCTGTGGTTCTGGGAAACCGGCAAATCCGGGATCTTCAACTGCGGCACCGGCCGGGCGGAAACCTTCCAGGCGGTGGCCGACGCGGTGGTGGACTTCCACCAGAAGGGCGCGGTGGAATACATCGAGTTCCCGGAGAAGCTGAAGGGCCGCTATCAGGCTTACACCCAGGCCGATCTGACCAAGCTGCGCGCCGCCGGCTACGACGCACCGTTCAAAACGGTCGCCGAAGGCGTGAAAGAGTACATGGCCTGGTTGAACCGCACCGCATAAGCTGAAGGAATTAACGCTGGGTATGAAAATACTGGTTATCGGCCCTTCTTGGGTTGGCGACATGATGATGTCGCAAAGTCTCTATCGCACCCTGAAGGCCGAATACCCGTCGGCGGAGATCGATGTGATGGCGCCGGCCTGGTGCCGCCCGCTGCTGGCGCGCATGCCGGAAGTCAATCAGGCGCTGGCGATGCCGCTGGGCCACGGCGCGCTGGGGCTCGGCGAGCGTCGCCGCCTGGGGCGCGCCCTGCGCGCCAACCGTTACGATCGCGCTTACGTTCTACCCAACTCGTTCAAATCCGCGCTGGTGCCTTTCTTTGCCGATATCCCGCAGCGTACCGGCTGGCGGGGCGAAATGCGTTACGGCCTGCTGAACGACGTCCGCGTACTCGACAAGGCGGCCTTCCCGCTGATGGTGCAGCGCTACGTGGCGCTGGCCTATGATAAAGGCCGCATTCAGCGCGCCGACGATCTGCCGCAGCCGCTGCTGTGGCCGCAGCTGCAGGTGAGCGACGAAGAAATCGCCGACACCACCGCAGCGTTCAACCTGACCGGCAGCCGACCGATCGTCGGCTTCTGCCCGGGCGCAGAGTTCGGCCCCGCCAAACGCTGGCCGCACTATCACTACGCGGCGCTGGCTCAGCGGCTGATCGAGAGCGGCTATCAAATAGCGCTGTTCGGTTCGGCGAAAGACCACGAGGCCGGCGAACAGATCCGCGCCGCGCTGCAGGAAGACGCGCGCGATTTCTGCCTTAACCTGGCCGGAAAAACCCAGCTGGAGCAGGCGGTGATCCTGATCGCGGCCTGCCGGGCAGTGGTCAGCAACGACTCGGGCTTAATGCACGTTGCCGCAGCGTTGAACAAACCGCTGATAGCCTTGTACGGCCCAAGCAGCCCCGACTTCACGCCGCCGCTCTCCGACAAGGCGCGGGTCATTCGCTTGATCAGCGGCTACCACAAGGTGCGTAAGGGCGATGCCGAGCAGGGGTACCACCAAAGTTTGATCGATATTCAGCCGCAGCAAGTGTTGGACGCGCTGACGCCGTTACTTGTCGCCAGCGAGGAATAGTCATGCAGGTGTTAATCGTAAAAACCTCCTCGATGGGGGACGTGCTGCATACGCTGCCCGCCCTGACCGACGCGCTGCAGGCCATTCCCGATATCCGCTTCGACTGGGTAGTGGAAGAAGGCTTCAGCCAAATCCCCACCTGGCACCCGGCGGTGGATCGCGTGATCCCGGTGGCCATTCGCCGCTGGCGCAAGAACTGGTTCGGCAACGACACCCGGCAACAGCGCTGCGACTTCAAGCGCGCGCTGCAAGAACGCCGTTACGACGTGGTGATCGACGCTCAGGGCCTGATCAAAAGCGCCGCGCTGATCACGCGCATCGCCAAAGGCAACAAACATGGCCCGGACTGCAAGAGCGCGCGCGAGCCGTTCGCCAGCTGGTTCTACAACGTGCGCCATGAGATAGACAAACAGCAGCACGCGGTGGAACGCACCCGTGAGCTGTTCGCCAAAAGCCTCGGTTACGACAAACCGGGCAGCTACGGCGATTACGCCATCGCCGCGCGCTTTCTCAGCCGCCCGCCGGCCGATGCCGGGCAGTATTTGGTGTTTCTGCACGCGACGACGCGTGACGACAAGCACTGGCCGGAGCAGAACTGGCGCGAGCTGATCGCGCTGACGGCCGACAGCGGGCTGAAGATCAAACTGCCGTGGGGCGCAGAGCATGAACATCAGCGCGCGCTGCGGTTGGCGGAAGGTTTTTCACATGTCGAAGTGCTGCCGAAGCTCAGCCTGCAGCAGGTGGCCGAGGTGCTGGCCGGCGCCAAGGGCGTGGTCTCGGTCGACACCGGGCTCAGCCATTTGACCGCCGCGCTCGACAAACCCAACATCACGCTGTTCGGGCCGACCGATCCCGGCCTGATCGGCGGCTACGGGCAAAATCAGCACTCGCTGATTTCGCCGGAAAAAAGCATGGCGACAATCGACGCCGATACGGCATGGCAGGCGTTGCAAAAGGTTATAGCATGAAAAAACTGCATATTATCAACCTGGGTAAAATGGGCGGCGTCGAACGCCTGTTCCTGCAGTACATCAACGATACCACCGACGGCAGCAACCAGGTCTTGTGCATCAGCGGCGACATTGGCGAAGAGATCCGCCGCCAGCTGCCTGCGCATCAGCCCGTCACCTTCGCCAACCGCCTGATCAATGCGCTGCCGTTACGCTGCCCGCAGTTCCTGCGCAAATTTTTGCTGAAGTGGAAAATCGAGCGGGCGAACGCCGACGTGGTGATCGTCTGGGACCTGGTGCCGGGGCTGGCGGCCAAACCCAAACGCGGCAAACTGGTTTACTACGATCACGGCTGCTCCTGGCGTTACCCCAAGAATAAAAAGACGCTGAGTTTCTTCGCCATGCTGGACGGCGTCATTTCCGCCTCGCACGCGTCGAAGCGGGTGATGGAGCTGCGTTTTAATCTGCCTTGCCCAAATCACGTGGTGATCAACCGCATCAAGACGCCGGCGGGGATCGACACTGCGCCGAAAACGCTGTCGCAGCCGGTCAGGATCGGCACCGCTTCACGCCTGGTCAGCCTGAAAGGCATCAGCGTTTCATTATTAATGATGCAGGAACTGCTGCGGCGCGGGCATGACGTCACGCTGGAAGTGGCCGGCAAAGGGCCGGATCGCGCGGCGTTCGAGGCGCTGGCGGCCCGGCTTCAGCTCGGCGACCGCATCACCTTCAGCGGTTATCAGGATGACGTCGCCGGCTTCTTCAATCGCACGCACATCTACATGAGCACGCCGATCACCGAGCCGTTCGGCTTGTCCTGCATGGAATCGCTCTATTTCGGCGTGCCGGTCATTTTCCCGCAGGTTGACGGCCAGCCGGAAGCGGTCAAGGACGGCGTCTGCGGCATTGGCCTGACGCCGTCGGTCACCGTCGAACAACACCGGCAGCTCACCAATATCGAGGTCGACTTCCCGCATGAGGTCTACGATCCGTTGACCGACAGCCTGGTCGCGCCCAAGCTGCTGT
Organism: Serratia sp. CY84636; assembly: GCF_052166245.1. Taxonomy (NCBI): domain Bacteria; kingdom Pseudomonadati; phylum Pseudomonadota; class Gammaproteobacteria; order Enterobacterales; family Yersiniaceae; genus Serratia; species Serratia sp. CY84636. The sequence continues at coordinate 57,129 of NZ_JBJNOX010000015.1, read as the reverse complement.
CGCATCTCGACTGTGCGGATGCGGTTGAGAAATTGCTGGCGCGCGAAACCTACCAGACTCTGAGCCGAAATGCGCAGCGCTATCCTGCGGAACATTTCAACTATGCTCAGTTCAAAGCTGAGTTCGACGACACGCTGCGATCCTTTATCGCTTAATTGAAACGTGAGCCGGAAAACACGCCCGATGCTAAAACACAGAACGCCGCACCCTGCCTTCAGCTATCTGACCTATCTGGGGTGCGCCATCGCTTTTTGCACCATCCCTTTCGGTTCCGCGACCGGACGCAATCTGTTTTACGTTTCCAGCTACATCGCCTTTATCGCCGTTTGCCTGTACCCGCGCTACTACTTCAGCAACGCGAGAAATCTGCTGCTGCCCGCGCTGATGTTCAGCGTGGGCATGGGAACCATCCTCTGGATGCATCACTTCAAACAGCCGGGTGAGTACATCAATATTTATCGCTCTTATATGTCGACCGGCAAACTGCAGCTCGCGACCGCCTTCATCTTGCTGATCGCACTCAATGAGCGGTTGTGCGTGCAGCGCCTGCTGATCGTTGTAGCTCTCGCCACCGGCCTGGCGATCAACGGTTATTCCCTCTATCAGGGGCTGCGTCTGGATATCCCGCGCGTAGAGCTCAACTTCGATCGCGCCACGGTCGCCGCCTACCTGATGACCGCCATCGATCTGGTCATGATGCAAGCCATCCTGATGCTGCGCACCCGCTACCGCTTGGTGTTGTACATTGCGGCATTCCTGCTGTCCTTCTCTGCACTGGTGCTCACCGGCACGCGCGCGGCCATGTTGGTCTACCCGGTAGCGGTCTGCCTGTCGCTGCTGGCGACCAAGCAGCTGGTTTCCAGGAAACACAAACTCGCGTTGGTGGCCTCGGTACCGCTGCTGCTCGTAGCCTGCGGCCTGGTGTTTAAACCGCAGATAGAAGAACGCATTCAGGCCTTTGAGACCGATATGCGTCTGATGGATCAGCCACAGACTGAAAACTCGATCATTTCACGGCTGTCGATGCAAACGCTGGCATGGCGCACCGGCTCACAAGCCCCTTGGGGCCAATCCGCCGAACAGCGCGGCGAAGAGATCCGTGCAATGGTCGCACAGCAACCTCGCCTGTCTGGCGTCATGCCCTACATCAACGTCCACCTGCACAACGAGCTGCTGGAAACCTACTCGCTCAAGGGCGTCTGGGGCGTACTGCTGCTGCTGGCGCTCTATGTCTGTCTGTTCTTCTCTTCGTTCCGGCCACAGCGCAACGCGCTGCTGCTGAGCGTTAGCGTCAGCCTGTTCGTTTACGGCCTGAGCGACGTCATCTTCTTCAGCACGGAAGGCACCGCCATGTTCTGCCTGGCGCTGATCGCCGCCGTTCTTTCCGTCACGAAACAGCCCCCTGTTCAGGAGCCCACCCCGTGAATCCTCAGGAGCCGCTGCTCAGCGTTATCGTGCCGTTTTATAATAATGAAGCGTTCGTTATCGCTGCGCTGGATTCGTTATTTGCGCAGATTAGCGACGATATCGAGGTGGTGATCATCGACGATGGCTCCACCGACGCCTCCGGTGCGCAGGTCAACCAATATCTGGCGCAGCGGCGGCACCCGCGCGTGGTCTTTACTTCACAGGCCAACGGCGGCATTGCGCACGCCCGCAATGTCGGCTTACGGCTGGCCACCGGCCGCTATCTCACCTTCCTCGACGGCGACGATCTGCTGAGCGACGACTATCTGGCAATCCTGCGGCCCCTGCTTACCACCGGTGAATATGACCTGATCGACTTTAATTATCAGAAGTTCACCGAACAACCGCCGACGCCGGATAACCGCGCGGCGCAGCCCGTAGCCTACGACTTTTCACAGTTGGGGCTGAGCTGCCTGCAACCCCTGTTCGCACGCTCGATGTGGCATCTCTGGAGCCGCGTGTATAAACGCACGCTGCTGGAAGGGGAAGCGTTCGAAGACGGCAGGCGCTATGAAGACGTGATTTTCACGCCTTTTCAGTATTTCAAAACCCGCCGCATCGCCCATCTGGACTGCGAGCTCTATTTCTATCGGGATAACAGCCAAGGCATCACTCGCAATATCAAACCCAAAGATATTGAAGATCTGCTGTTCGCCATGGAGAAGATGCTGCGTTTTGTGGCGCAGCATCCCGGGGATGAGCCGCTGCGCCGGTTGGCCGCCCTGATGCTGGCCAACTGCTTTTCCGAGGTGAAAAGCATGTCGAAGGTGGTGTATGGCTATTATCATTACGCGCCGGCAACGCTGCACATCCTGCGCCGCGCCGCCGATATCTGCCGCAACAGCGACGTGCCGGGCAAAAAAGTCCGCCAGATGCGCTATGCGCGAGTGGATACCTTTCTTTCGAAGCTGCGCGGGCGCAAGCCGCGCTAACCGCATCGGCCGGGCGGCCGATGCGTCGTCGCTCCCTCAGCGCGCTAAAGGCACGTGCGCGACCAGCTCCTCATAAATCCGCTGCGGCTGGATGACCCCCATCGGGCTTTCCGCCTCCAGCGGCATCGTATAGCCGGTACGCGACACCTGAATGATGCGGTGCAGTTCAGCATCCTGAATCGGGCCGGTGGAGCGTGAGTCGGCGGTCACGAACAGGCTGATGGTTTTCACCTTCAACGCCACTGCCAGATGCAGCGGCCCGGTATCGCCGGTGACCAGAACATGGAAACTGTCGATCAACGTCAGCAAGCCTTGCAGTCCCGTTTTACCGATCTGGTTATCCACGCAGGCCTGCGTTTGCGGGCCGATCAGGCTCATAAACTGTTTGGCCTTGCCGTCGTCGAACGGTGCGCCAATCAGCACGATGCGCACATTGGGGTGCTTCGCCACCAGCTCATCGGCCAGCCGCGCATAGTGCGAAACCGGCCAGCAACGCGACTCTGTTGACGCCCCCAGCTGAAAACCGATGGTGGGATGCTCGCTGCTTTTGACGCCGCGCTGATAATCCACGGGAATTTCCATCGTCGGATCGTCGCTGCGGCAGCCTAAGATGGAAATCAGCTCCAGTTTGCGGCGTACAAAGTGGCCGTAATAATGGAAGATATAGTTGGTCAGCCAAGGCTCCAGCCCGCAAATGCCCGAGCTGTAGTTATCCCTGATAATGTACTTCGCCCCGGCCAGTACGGCGCTGATGATGTCATAAGGCAGGTGGGAGTGCAGAATCAGCGCCAAATCCGGCTGATGTTCGCGCAGCGATTTCAGCAATGGGCGTATCGTCTTGATCTTGCTGTCCCAATACACCACGCGATCGTAATAACGGCCGTTTTCCACCAGCTCGCGGTTTTTCTTGTGCACCACCAGCGTGATGTGCGCATTGGGGTAGCGTTCCCTCATCGCCCTCAATGCCGGCGTGTTGAACATGAAGTCGCCCAACGCCGTGGTGGAATAGATGACGATATTGTCAAACTGCTGGGCGCCGTCGAACGTCGCCTTGTCCTGAAAACGGCCGTACTTCGCCGTATAGCGCCGCAAGAACCAGTCGGCAACCTTGATTTTCCATTTCTTCGACATGTGCGTGCTTAGTTCGCTTTAAGTTGATAATACTCGGCCAGCGTCATGCCCACCGTACGCTGCTGCAGCCAGTCAAACAGCTGCTCCAGATCGCGGTACAGCCCTTCGATATCCTGCTCGGTTTTGAACGTCGGGCTGCCGCCCGGCATAAATTCGGAGGAGTGCAGCATAAACTCAACAAAATCATTACCTTGAGAAAACGATGCTTCAGCTACAGTTTTCATCAGATCCAGGTTGCTGCCGCTTGGCCGCAACCAATAGACTGATGTCGGGCGCCGTTTGCCACGCAGCCGATCGTACCCTTGCTTGAATGCATTAACGAATGCGGAGTGCTTATACTGGGTACTCATCGGCACTTCCAGCAGCGACGAAGCGCCCGGCCTGGCGATATTCTGCGGATCGATGAAATAGGCCTGCGACGGGAACCGACTATAGTCCGTACCGCCGTTACCCTGCGGGTTGCCCGGCGAAAACTGCCAGTTGACCCGCGGCGTCACCGAACAGTCCACCTGATAGCCGTATTCCAGCAGCAGCGAGGCATAATATTCGTTGAACGCCCAGCGGCCGGCGCGATGGCTGAGCATTTTGGTCTGGAAGGCATCTTCCAGCAGCTTGGTCATGTGATCGACCTTGGCGCGGATCTGATCGGCGGGATACTCGATCAAATAAGGCTTGTGGCGCCAGTCGTCGTCGGTGAGCGGCGTCAGCGGCGGGCTGTTCCAGGCGTGCAGGTGCATGCCCACTTCTCCCGCGCCGCGGGCGATCACGTCGCGCGCGAACTCGACGTAAGCCGGATCCATCGCCATTTCATAGTTGGTGAGATAAACCGGTTTGAAGGCGTATTTTTCGCACAATGCCTGAAAGCGCGGCAAGAAACGCGTGTTTTCGGTCGCGATGCGATCGTGGTTTTGCCACAGATTATCGCCTTCGGTATCAATGGTGATGAGAAACGCCGGTTTAGTCATGAATATCGAGCCTGATATCAACAGAATGCACTATGTTACGCAGGCCGTTTCGCCAGGGCAAACGACTTTGCTGCCTGGTTTGGACAACGTTGAAGCGCATTCGTCCCCGGCCCGACGATTTTTTTGCGGCCCGGCAAGAAAACCTTGCAACAGTAGCCACATGCGATCGGGTCATTTAGAATCAAAGATTGGTTTCCCAGAAAGCGACTCATGATGAACGACGCGCCAGCCCCAACTTCCGCCCCATCCGTACAGCGTATTTTGATCATAAAACTGCGCCATCACGGCGATATGCTGCTGGTCACGCCGGTCATCAGCAGCCTGCGGCAAAACTACCCGCAGGCGCAGATCGATGTGCTGCTGTATCAGGAAACGCAGGAGATGCTGGCCAGCAATCCGGAACTGTCGACGCTGTTCGCCATCGACCGCCAATGGAAAAAACAGGGCACCCGCGCGCATCTGGGGCACGAGCTGGCGCTGCTGCGCCGCCTGAAGGCGCAGCGCTACGATCTGGTGGTCAACCTGGCCGATCAGTGGCGCAGCGCCATTATCACGCGCCTGACCGGCGCGCGCATCCGTCTGGGCTTCGATTTCCCCAAACGCCGCGGCTTCCTGTGGCGCCACTGCCACACGCAGCTGGTGCCGGTCGACAATCACGCCCACCTGCATACCGTCGAACAAAATCTCTCGCTGCTGGCGCCGCTGAACCTGCCCGCGCTCAGTGATCATGTGACCATGAGTTACGATCCGCAGGATTGGCAGGCCTGTGAGCAACGGTTGCAGAAACAGGGCGTCGCCGGCAGTTATATTGTGGTGCAGCCCACCTCGCGCTGGTTCTTCAAATGCTGGAGCGAAGAGAAAATGGCCGCCACCCTCGCCGCCTTGCAGGCCGATGGCCATCAGTTGGTGATCACCTCCGGCCCCGACGCCAGAGAACAAGCCATGGTAGAACGCATTTTGGCGCTCTGCCCGCCGCAGGGCGTGATCTCGTTGGCCGGCCAGCTGACGCTGCGCCAGCTGGCCGCCCTGATCGACCACGCCAAGCTGTTTATCGGCGTGGATTCGGTGCCGATGCACATGGCCGCCGCGCTGCAAACGCCGTGTGTGGCGCTGTTCGGCCCTTCCAAGCTGACTTTCTGGCGGCCATGGCAGGCTACCGGCGCCGTGATCTGGGCCGGCGACTTCGGCGAACTGCCCGATCCGGACGCCATTGATACCGGCACCGACGAACGGTATCTCGACCTTATTCCTACAGACGCGGTGATTGCAGCCGCGCGGAGCACGCTGGCATGAAAGCATTTCGTTTGGCGATCGTTCGCCAAAAATACCGCCCGGACGGCGGGGCCGAACGTTTCGTTTCCCGCGCCCTGGAGGCGCTGGAGCAACAGAATCTCGATCTGAACGTCATCACCCGCGAATGGCAGGGTGACGCCAATCCCAACTGGCATATCCACCTGTGCAACCCGTTAAAACTCGGCCGCATCAGCCGCGAGCGAGGCTTCGCCGTGGCAGCCAGGGCGCTGTGGCAGAAAGAGCGTTTCGATCTGGTGCAAAGCCACGAGCGCATTCCCGGCTGCGACATCTACCGCGCCGGCGACGGCGTACACCGCCGCTGGTTGCTGCAACGCGCGCGTCTGCTGCCGGAATGGCGCCGCAAATGGCTGTTCTCCAATCGCTATCACCGCTATGTGATGTGCGCCGAACGCGCCATGTACGCCGCGCCGGAGCTGAAAGCCGTCATCTGCAACGCCGAGATGATCAAGCAGGAAATCATCGCCGACTTTGGCGTGCCTGCCGACAAAATCACGGTGATCTATAACGCCATCGACAATCAAAAATTCCCGCCCGCCGACGAGGCCCAGCGCCAACGTCTGCGCGAGCAGTATCAGATCCCACAACGGGCGCACTGCCTGATCTTCGTCGGCTCCGGTTTCGAGCGCAAAGGGCTGGCCGCCGCCATCCGCGCCGTGGCGGCGACCGACAGCCACCTGTTGGTGGTCGGCAAAGACAAGGCCGAAAAACGCTATCGAGCGCTGGCACAGTCGCTGGGCTGCGGCGAGCAGGTTCACTTTATGGGCGTGCAGAAGCAGACCTTGCCGTTCTATCAGGCCGCGGACGCGCTGCTCCTGCCGACGCTGTACGATCCGTTCCCGAATGTGATTCTGGAAGCGATGTCGTGCGGCCTGCCGGTTATCACCAGCACCACCTGCGGCGGCGCCGAGTTTATCACCCCCGGCCAGAACGGCTTCGTGACCGACGCGCTCGACGTACCGGCCATCACGGAGGCCATTCGGGCGCTGCCGCGCCAGGCGCTGGGATCATCCATGGGCGAAGCGGCGAGATTGCGCATTATGACGGCTACGCCGGCGCATCTGTCCGAACAGCTGATTTCCCTCTATAACCGGTTACTGGATTAGCTATGCGTATTCTGATGATCATCGACGGCCTGCCGGGAGGCGGCGCGGAAAAAGTGGTGCTGACCCTATGCCAGGGCATGCAGCAACAGGGGCATGACGTCAGTCTGATCTCGCTGCGCGACGTCTGCAATTACCCTATCCCGTCAGGCATTGATTATCAGGTGGTGGCCGATCGCAGCCGTGCCCCCTGGCGCAAGCTGACCGAGCTGTCGCGCCGTGCCGCCGCGCTGGATCGGGCAATAGCCGAACACGAGCGCCAACGCGGCGCGTTCGATCTGGTGTTCTCCAATCTGCATAAAACCGATCGCATCGTCAGCCGCAGCAAGCGGTTGGCCGCGGATCGCCTGTGGTTCTGCATTCACGGCATTCTCTCCACCTCCTATCTCGGCCACCGCAAGGGCCTGGATCGCTGGCTGAAGCAGCGCAAAATCGCCAACGTTTACCAAGGAAGAAATATCGTCGCCGTTTCACGGGCGGTTGGCGACGATCTGCAGCAGAACTTGCCGATTCGCCCACGCCGGCTGGCGGTCATCAACAACCCGTTCGACATCGACGCCATCCAGCAACAGGCGGCGGCGCCTTGCGAACTGGCCGGCCAGGACTATCTGGTGCACGTCGGCCGCTTTCACGCCACCAAACGGCATGACCGTCTGCTGAAAGCCTATGCGCACTCGGGCATTCAGGCACCGCTGGCCTTGATCGGCACCGGGAATGATGCCAGAGTCGCCGAGGTCAAACGTCTGGCGACAGAGCTGGGCATCGCAGAGCGCGTGCTCTTCCTCGGTTTCCAGGCCAATCCTTACCCGTTTATTCGCCATGCCTCGCTGCTGGTGCTCAGCTCCGACAGCGAAGGGTTTGGTAACGTGCTGGTGGAATCGCTGCTGTGCGGCACGCCGGTGGTCAGCACTCGCTGCCCGGGCGGCCCTGCGGAAATTCTGGAAAAAGCCGGCATGGCTAACGCGCTGGCGGAATTAAACGAAGCGTCGCTGGCAGAAAAAATGGCGGAAATTTACGCCAATCCGCCCCAGATAAATCAACAGCAATTGCTGAGTTATGGGCTGGAGCCTATTTGCCGTCAATATATTGAGCTGAAAGAAAAATAATAGAGAAATAAATAAGGCAGGGGGTACCTGCCTTATTTTCTTCGTTAGCTGAGCGCCTGCATTTTCTGCCAAACCTCATCGACAGAAACATCTTCACAGTGCCCCGACTCACTCTGCAAAATATGATGACGGCCGGTCCATGGATGCCAGGAGGCTTTATCGGTATCGCCAAAGAACACCACCATGTCCTTATTCAGCGCGGCAGCAAGATGCATCTGCCCACCGTCGCTGCACAGCACCCGGTCGCATAAATCGAACCCACCCAACAGCTCGCGCACCGAGGCCGTCGGATAAAGCGCGACGCGTTCGTTTTGGCACAGCGCCAACAGCTGTTCGGCGCGCTGCTGGTCGCCGATGTCGTCCGGCGCCAGCGTGCCCTGCGGCGACCAGAAGATCAGCACGCCGGTGTGGGGATCGGCAACCAGACGGTTGATGATTTCGGCATAGCGTTCAACCGGCCAACGCCTTTTCGGGCTGCGGCTGCTGATGTGCACGGCGCATACGCGCTCGACCGGTGGCAGACGCTCCTGTAGCCGTTGCGCCGCCAATTGCCGCTCTTCAGGCGTCAGAAACACCCGCACCGGCGGGATCGGAATGGATTGATCGGTTATCGCCGATAAATAGCTGTAGGTATGTTCGACCTGATGTTGACCGTGGAAATCGTCCTTGCGGAACGGGCGATGGATATCTTTCGTGCCCAAATCGGCGCCGATGATATGGGTGGCGCCGGCCATTTTCGCTAAACGCAGGCTGTATTTGCAAGGCACCGGGTTGGCCAGAATGACCGCATCGAACTTTATTTTTCGCAGCTTCAGGAAGATCATCAAGCGTTCGAAATAAACGCCCAACGTCGTTTCATTTTTCGCCTTGTGCTTGGCCTTTTTATAGACAAAGACTTTCTCGAGATGAGGATTGTTTTTAACAACGTCCTGGCTGACTTTATTGATCAGCAGATAAACTTTAGCGTCCGGATAGGCAATTTTCACCCCTTCAATCAGAGGCGTGGTGCAAACAAGATCGCCGATGTTGTCGCGGCGAATAATTAAAATATTCTTCATTCCGAGCCTGTCGGCGAAATCGCTCGCCGGTTGTCTGAAACTGACACCCAAGGTTACCAAATTAGCGCCTTTCCCTTCCAGTTATGGTACTATTCCGAATAACCCATATAAATGAAATTGATAGAATGTTGCTGCGTTTATATCAGGTACTACTCTACCTCATCCAACCCCTGATCTGGCTCCGCTTACTGCTGCGCAGCCGCAAAGCTCCAGCCTACCGTAAACGCTGGGCGGAACGCTATGGCTTCTGCGCCGGGAAAGTCGTGCCAGGCGGCATCATGCTGCATTCTGTCTCCGTCGGCGAAACGCTGGCGGCCATCCCGTTGGTACGGGCACTGCGCCACCGTTACCCCGCTTTGCCGATAACTGTGACCACAATGACCCCAACAGGTTCAGAACGCGTCCAGTCCGCTTTCGGCAAAGACGTACATCATGTCTATCTGCCCTACGATCTGCCCGGTTCCATGAACCGCTTCCTCGACCAGGTGAATCCCAAGCTGGTGATCATCATGGAAACCGAGCTGTGGCCTAACCTGATTAACGCGCTGCATCAGCGGCAGATCCCCCTGGTGATCGCCAATGCGCGCCTGTCGGCCCGCTCCGCCGCCGGCTATAAGAAAATTGGCGGGTTCATGCGCGATATGCTGCGCCGCATTACGCTGATCGCCGCACAGAACCAGGAAGACGGCGATCGGTTTATCGAACTGGGCCTGAAGCGCTCGCAGCTGGCCGTAACCGGCAGCCTGAAGTTCGATATCTCCGTCACCCCGGAACTGGCCGCCCGCGCCGTTACGCTGCGTCGCCAATGGGCGCCGCGCCGCCCGGTGTGGATCGCTACCAGCACCCATGACGGTGAAGAAACCATCCTGCTGGAAGCACACCGCAAACTGCTGGAAAAACACCCCGACCTGCTGCTGATCCTGGTGCCGCGTCACCCGGAACGCTTCCCGACCGCCAAAGAGCTGGTGCAGAAGGCCGGCTTCAGCTACACCCTGCGCAGCAGCGGCGAAATCCCGTCCGGCAGCACCCAGGTGGTGATCGGCGATACCATGGGCGAGCTGATGCTGCTGTACGGCATCGCCGATCTGGCCTTTGTCGGCGGCAGTCTGGTGGAACGCGGCGGGCACAACCCGCTGGAAGCCGCCGCGCACGCCATCCCGGTGCTGATGGGCCCGCATACCTTCAACTTCAAAGACATCTGCGCCAAGCTCTCGCAGGCCGAAGGCCTGATCACCGTGACCGACGTGGATTCGCTGGTGAAGGAAGTGGAAACCCTGCTGACCGACGAAGACTACCGGCGCTACTACGGCCGCCATGCGGTGGAAGTGTTGTATCAGAATCAGGGAGCGTTGCAGCGCCTGCTGCAGCTGCTGGAACCGCACCTGCCGCCCCGGAGTCACTGAATGAGCAGCCGCAAAAGCCTGTCGGTGGTGATGATCGCCAAAAACGAAGCCGGGCTGTTGCCGGACTGTCTGCGTTCGGTCGAATGGGCCGATGAAATCATCGTGCTGGACTCCGGCAGCGAGGACGACAGCGTCGCCGTCGCCGAAGGCCTGGGCGCCAAAGTCTTCACGCACACCGACTGGCAAGGGTTCGGCAAGCAGCGTCAGCTGGCGCAAAGCTATGCCAGCCATGACTACGTTTTGATGATCGACGCCGACGAACGCGTCACGCCCGAGCTGCGGCAATCCATCGAGCGGGTGTTGAATGCGCCGGACGACGGCGCCGTCTACAGCTGTGCGCGGCGCAACCTGTTTCTAGGCCGCTTCATGCGCCACAGCGGCTGGTATCCCGACCGCGTCAACCGCCTGTACGCCAACCAACGCTATCGTTATAACGACGATCTGGTGCACGAATCGCTGAACATCGGCGGCGCCAAAGTGATCCCCCTCAGCGGTGATATGCTGCACCTGACCTGCCGCGACTTCTTCGCCTTCCAGCGCAAACAGCTGCGCTACGCCGAAGAGTGGGCCACGCAGCGCCACCGGGCCGGCAAGCGCTGCGGCTATCTGTCTATCCTGACCCACACGCTCGGCGCCTTCGTCAAAACCTGGCTGCTGCGCGCCGGCTTCCTGGATGGCAAACAGGGGTTGCTGTTAGCGGTGGTCAACGCGCAATATACCTTCAATAAATATGCCGCATTATGGGCATTGGGCCGCAACTACTCAGAGAAGTGAATCATGACCAGCAAAGCCATCTATCCCGGGACCTTCGATCCCATGACCAACGGCCACCTGGATTTAGTGACGCGCGCGTCACTGATGTTCGATCACGTGATTCTGGCCATCGCCGCCAGCCCGAGTAAAAAGCCGCTGTTCAGCCTGGATGAACGCGTGGCGTTGGCGACGCAGGTCACCTCGCATCTGGACAATGTGGAAGTGCTGGGCTTCAGCGAGCTGATGGCGCACTTCGCCGCTCACCAAAATGCCAATATCCTGGTGCGCGGCCTGCGTGCGGTGTCTGACTTTGAATACGAATTGCAGCTGGCGAACATGAACCGCCATTTGATGCCGACGCTGGAAAGCGTGTTCCTGATGCCTTCCGAAGAGTGGTCGTTCATCTCCTCCTCACTGGTGAAGGAGGTCGCCCGTCACGGCGGCGATATCGCGCCTTTCCTGCCTGACGTGGTCACCCAGGCACTGATGGCGAAGCTCGCCGCCGAGTGATGCTCAGCGCTGGCAGCGGCGGCAAAAGAAGGTGCTGCGCTGCCCGTGCTTGGCGGATTCGATCGGCGTGCCGCACGCGCGGCACGGTTCTCCCGCCCGCCCGTAAACCTGCAGCTCCTGTGCGAAATACCCCGGTTTGCCGTCCGACTGCAAAAAGTCGCGCAATGTCGTGCCGCCCTGCTCGATAGAACGCTGCAACACCGCCTTGATGGTCTTCACCAGCAGTTCCGCTTCGGCTTTGCTCAAGGATCCCGCCGGACGATCGGGCAAGATCCCGGCGCTGAACAGCGATTCGCTGGCGTAAATATTGCCGACCCCGACCACCAGCTTGTTATCCATCAGCCACGGTTTAATCAACGTGCGCTTATTGCGTGATTTTTCATACAGGTAGTCGCCGTTGAACGCTTCGCTCAGCGGTTCCGGCCCCAGGTGCGCCAACACGCTGCTGGTCGCCAAATCTTCGCACCACAGCCAGGCGCCGAAACGGCGCGGATCGGTATAGCGCAGGATCATGCCGTTGCTGATCACCAGATCGACGTGGTCGTGTTTGCCGGCTTCATCTTCGTTTTCCTCGCGCAACATGCGCAAGCTGCCCGACATGCCCAGGTGCACGATAATCCAACCGTTCTCCAGCTCGATCAGCAGGTATTTAGCCCGGCGCTGCACGCTGAGCACCGGCCGATCGCTCAGCGTCAGGATCTGCTCGGAAACCGGCCAGCGCAGGCGCGCGTTGCGCACCACCGCATACTGAATGCTGTGGCCGACAAGATAAGGCTCTATACCGCGTCTGCTCGTCTCAACTTCCGGTAATTCAGGCATCTGGCTTCCCCTCCGACGTTTTCTACCCTTTATAAAACAAAAAACCCGGCCTTGGCCGGGTTTTTCATTAATCCACTAAAATTATTTAATTTTAGCTTCTTTGTATACTACGTGCTGACGGACAACTGGATCGAATTTCTTCAGTTCCAATTTTTCCGGCTTAGTACGCTTGTTCTTCGTGGTGGTATAGAAGTGACCAGTACCAGCAGAAGAAACCAGCTTGATCTTCTCGCGAACACCTTTAGCCATGATTCAGTTCCTTAATACTTCTCACCACGGGCACGCAGATCGGCCAGAACCGTCTCAATACCCTTCTTATCGATAACACGCATACCTTTAGCAGATACACGCAGAGTTACAAAGCGCTTCTCAGCCTCAACCCAAAAACGGTGTGAGTGCAGGTTAGGCAGAAAACGGCGTTTGGTCGCGTTCATTGCGTGGGAACGGTTGTTACCGCTCACCGGGCGCTTGCCAGTAACTTGGCAGACTCGGGACATGTCTATTCTCCAAAAATCAAATCAGCTCGAGCTTCGTATAGGGTATGGCCGCCTCGTCAGGCTTTTAGAGCCCATCTCAGCAAACTTCATACTGAGGAGACTCTCGTCATCAGGTAGAAACCACACATCAGGTCAGAAACCTGCTGAGATAGGCTCTTGCGCCAAACCCAAGATTCTCAAAGGTGGCGTAGTATACGCTCTGAAGCGTAAGTGCTCAAGTCCCGAACAGCTAAAGATCCCACAAGGATCGCGAAAAAATCGCTTAAAGCCATCCGCGCTCGGCAAAAGAGACGCATTCACCCCGACCGATCACCAAATGATCAAGCACTCGGATCTCCAATAACTGACAGGCTTTCACCACCTGTTCCGTTATCAAACGGTCGGCATGACTGGGTTCAGCCTTACCCGAAGGGTGATTATGCGCGAGAATCAGCGCGGCGGCATTAGCCTTCAACGCTTCGCGCACAATTTCTCTCGGGTAGACGACGACGCTGCTGATGGTACCAGCAAACATCTCCTGATGGCGAATAACCCGGTGCTGATTGTCTAAAAACAATACCAAAAAGACCTCTCGCTCGCGATGCGCCAGCAGGCTTTGCAGATAATGCTGGGTGACGCGCGGATTGAGCATGGCGTTTTCCTGCGACAAATGGCTGGAAAAGAAGCGCAGCGCCAGCTCGGCAATCGCCTGCAGCTGCGTATAGCTGGCGTCCCCCAGGCCTTTTTGGCTGCAAAAAGCCTGATGATCGGCCGACATCAGGTGATAAAGCGAGCCGAACCGGCGCAGCAGCTGCTCCGCCAGCTGCATCACGTGCACGCCGGGCAGCCCGGTACGCAAAAAAATGGCCAACAGTTCTGCGTCGGACAGCGCCGCCGCCCCCTGCATCAACAGCTTTTCACGCGGCGCCAGCGCGCCCGGCCAGCACGCCACAATCGGGTTGCTCATCGTGTTCCTCCCTGAAAGGGCTACAGCATGCCATGTGCTGCCCGGCGCGTTCGACAGGTGTTTGATAACATTGCGAAGTGTTTCGCAAAGCACAATGTAACGCCCTGCAGCCATTGCGGAATCGCTCACCTGAACGGCGGATATGCTAAAATGGCGCATCTTTCGGCTTTCAATCGGACAATGATGATGACGGGACTTTCCGGCAAACATATTGTGCTTGGCATCAGCGGCGGCATCGCCGCCTACAAATGCCCAGAGCTGGTGCGCCGCCTGCGCGACAGGGGCGCAGAAGTGCGCGTGGTGATGACCCACGCCGCCAAGGCGTTCATTACGCCACTGACGCTGCAGGCCGTTTCCGGCTACCCGGTGTCCGACGATCTGTTGGATCCCGCCGCCGAAGCCGCCATGGGCCACATCGAACTCGGCAAGTGGGCGGATCTGGTGATTCTGGCGCCGGCGACCGCCGATCTGCTGGCGCGCGTCGCCGCCGGCATGGCCAACGATCTGTTGACCACCGTCTGCCTGGCGACCGACGCCCCTATCGCCGCCGCCCCGGCCATGAACCAGCAGATGTATCGCGCCGCCGCCACGCAGGCCAACCTGCAAACGCTGCAGGCGCGCGGCATGCTGCTCTGGGGGCCGGACAGCGGCAGCCAGGCCTGTGGCGACGTCGGCCCGGGCCGCATGCTGGATCCGCTGGACATCGTCGACCTGGCGAACGCGCATTTCTCCGCCCCGCAGGATCTGCAACATTTACAGGTTATGATCACCGCCGGCCCGACGCGTGAGGCGCTGGATCCGGTACGTTTCATCAGCAATCACAGCTCCGGCAAAATGGGCTTCGCCATTGCCCGCGCCGCCGCCGCCCGCGGCGCGCAGGTGACGCTGATCGCCGGACCGGTCAGCCTGCCGACGCCGCCATCGGTCACCCGAGTGGACGTCACCAGTGCGCTGGAGATGGAGCAGGCGGTGCAACAGCGCGCCGCGCAGCAGCAGATTTTCATCTCCTGCGCCGCCGTGGCTGACTACCGTCCCGAGCGGATCGCCGATGAAAAAATAAAAAAACAGGGTGATGAAATCGTCCTCAAGATGGTAAAAAACCCCGATATCGTCGCCGGCGTGGCGGCGATGACCAAAAATCGACCGTTTGTCGTGGGGTTTGCCGCCGAAACCCAGAATGTGGAAGAATACGCGCGGCAAAAACTGGCGCGTAAGAAGCTGGATTTGATTTGCGCTAACGATGTATCGCTTGCAGAGCACGGGTTCAACAGCGACACCAATGCCCTGCATCTTTTTTGGCAGGATGGAGAAAAGCGCCTGGCGCTGAGCGACAAGGCACTCCTTGGCCAACGTTTAATAGACGAGATAGTCAGCCGTTATGATGAAAAAAATCGACGTTAAGATCCTCGACCCGCGCATCGGTCAGGATTTCCCGCTACCGACCTACGCCACGCCGGGCTCCGCCGGTCTCGACCTGCGCGCCTGCCTGGACAGCGCGGTGGAGCTGGCGCCGGGTGAAACCACGCTGTTGCCTACCGGCCTCGCGATCCACATCGCCGACGCCGGCCTGGCGGCGGTGATCCTGCCGCGCTCCGGCCTGGGCCACAAGCACGGCGTCGTGCTGGGCAACCTGGTCGGCCTGATCGACTCCGATTATCAGGGCCAGCTGATGGTGTCCGTGTGGAACCGCGGCCAGAAACACTTCACCATCGAGCCGGGCGAACGTATCGCTCAGATGGTCTTCGTGCCGGTGGTGCAGGCCGAATTCAACCTGGTGGAAGAGTTCGACAGCAGCGAGCGCGGCGAAGGCGGCTTCGGCCACTCGGGGCGCCACTAAGCGCCACCTAATGCACGATGGCCGGCAGGGAAACGTCGCCTGAACCTTGCCTTTCCGGGGAGAAGGATGTCTCTGCGGCAAGGTTTTACCGCGACAATTGCAGCGCACACCAGGCAGCGCGGAAAAAGGCCGTTAAGGCCGCTGACCCCAGCATCGTAAAAAAGCTATCACATAAGCCGCACAGAGCCTGCTCTGCAGCGGCCGGTGCGCGGGTTTCCGTCAGTTAAGTTTTAGCAAGGGTCTAATCAGACATGGCAGAAAAAGAAAAGACGAAAAGGAATCGGCGCGAGGAAATATTGCAGGCGTTAGCCCAGATGCTGGAGTCCAGCGACGGCAGCCAACGCATCACCACCGCCAAGCTCGCCGCGAACGTGGGTGTTTCTGAAGCTGCGCTGTATCGGCATTTCCCCAGCAAGACACGGATGTTCGACAGCCTGATCGAGTTTATCGAAGACAGCCTGATCACCCGCATCAACCTGATCTTGCAGGACGAGAAAGAGACGTTTAATCGTCTGCGCCTGATTTTACTGCTGATTCTGGGCTTTGCGGAACGCAACCCGGGGCTGACGCGCATCATGACCGGCCACGCGCTGATGTTTGAACAGGATCGCCTGCAGGGCCGCATCAACCAGCTGTTCGAACGCATCGAGGCGCAGCTGCGCCAGGTGTTGAAAGAGCGTAAATTGCGCGAAGGCAAAGGCTTTATCGTCGATGAAACGCTGCTGGCGAGCCAGCTGCTGGCCTTCTGCGAAGGCATGTTGTCGCGCTATGTGCGTTCGGAATTCCGCTATCGCCCAACGCAGGAATTTGACGCCCGCTGGCCGCTGTTGGCGGCCCAGCTGCAATAAAGATAACGCCGGGCATGCCCGGCGTTTTTACTTACACCCCGTACTGCTCGCGGTAAGCGCGCACCGCCGCCAGGTGGTCCGCCATTTCCGGTTTCTCTTCCAGATAGGCGATCAGGTCCTTCAGCGTCACGATTGAAATCACCTTGCAGTGATAGTCGCGTTCCACTTCCTGAATGGCGGAGATATCCGCGCGGCCGCGTTCCTGACGGTCGAGGGAGATCAGCACGCCCGCCAGCGAAGCGCCGCTGGCGCCGATGATTTCCATCGACTCGCGGATCGCGGTGCCGGCGGTGATCACATCGTCTACCAACATCACGCGCCCCTGCAGCGGGCTGCCTACCAGCGAACCGCCTTCGCCGTGGGTCTTGGCTTCCTTTCGGTTAAAGCAGTAAGGCACGTCGCGCTCATGGTGTTCCGCCAACGCCACCGCCGTAGTGGTGGCAATAGGAATACCTTTATAGGCCGGGCCAAACAGCAGGTCGAAATCGATGCCGGAGTCCATCAGGGCTTCGGCGTAGAAGCGCCCCAACAGCGCAAGATCGCGCCCGGTATTAAACAGGCCGGCATTGAAGAAATACGGGCTGGTGCGGCCGGACTTCAGGGTGAACTCGCCGAATTTCAATACCTGCTTGTTAAGCGCGAACTCGATAAACTGGCGCTGATAGGCTTTCATTACTGCTTCTCCTCGTCTGAATCTGCTTGGGTCTTGTCATTACTGCCGCCCGATCGTCGGGCATAAAAAAGGCGACTTCTCAGTCGCCTTAAAAAATCAGTCCGCCAGCGCCGCTTTCTGCGCCTGGAAGATGGTTTCGATGCCCCCTCGGGCCAGCGCCAATAGCGCCAACAGCTCATCGTGGCTGAACGGCTCGCCTTCGGCGGTACCCTGCACTTCAATCATGCGGCCATCTTCCATCATCACTACGTTCATGTCGGTTTCCGCCGCGGAATCCTCCACATACTCCAGATCGCACAGCGCTTCGCCATTGACGATGCCGACGGAAACCGCCGCCACCATGCCCTTCATCGGGTTGGCTTTCAGCTTGCCGTTGGCCACCAGCGTGTTCAGCGCATCGGCCAGCGCCACGCAGGCGCCGGAGATGGAGGCGGTGCGGGTACCGCCGTCGGCCTGCAGTACGTCGCAGTCGAGGGTGATGGTGAATTCACCGAGCTTTTTCAGATCCACCGCGGCGCGCAGCGAGCGCGCGATCAGGCGCTGGATCTCCAGCGTGCGGCCACCCTGCTTGCCTTTGGCGGCTTCACGGGCATTGCGGCTGTGGGTGGAGCGCGGCAGCATACCGTACTCGGCGGTGATCCAACCTTGCCCCTGGCCTTTCAGGAAGCGCGGAACGCCCTCTTCTACCGTGGCGGTGCACAAGACTTTGGTATCGCCAAACTCAACCAGCACTGAACCTTCAGCGTGTTTGGTATAGTGACGGGTCAGTGTCAGGGGGCGAACTTGCTGTGGTGCTCTGCCTGCAGGACGCATGGGCTCTCTCCGGCTTCAAATCAACTATTGGCTGCGCATTATACGGGCTTCGTGACGTAATGCCTATCCTGCCCGCAGCCGCGACGCTATAATCGCCCCATCTTTTCCTATTACGGGTACGCATCAATGATCCGCAGCATGACCGCCTACGCCCGGCGTGAAATCAAGGGTGAATGGGGCAGCGCAGCCTGGGAGCTGCGTTCCGTTAACCAGCGCTACTTAGAAACCTACATCCGCCTGCCGGAACAATTCCGCAGCCTGGAGCCGGTGATCCGTGAACGTATCCGTGGCCGCCTGACCCGCGGCAAAGTCGAATGCAACCTGCGTTTCGAACTGGATCCAAGCGCGCAAAGCTCGCTGATCCTGAACGAAAAACTGGCCAAACAGCTGGTTGAAGCCGCCAACTGGGTGAAAATGCAGAGCGACGAAGGGGAAATCAACCCGATCGACGTGCTGCGCTGGCCGGGCGTGATGTCCGCGCAGGAGCAGGATCTGGACGCCATCAGCGCCGAGTTGATGCAGGCGCTGGACGGCGCGCTGGATGACTTCATCGTCGCACGCGAAAGCGAAGGCGCCGCGCTGAAAACGCTGATCGAACAACGCCTCGACGGCGTCAGCGCCGAAGTGGTCAAAGTGCGCGCCCAGATGCCGAACATCCTGCAATGGCAGCGCGAACGCCTGGTCAGCAAGTTGGAAGAGGCGCAGGTACAGCTGGAAAACACCCGCCTGGAGCAGGAGCTGGTGCTGATGGCGCAGCGCATCGACGTCGCCGAAGAGCTGGATCGTCTGGAAGCGCACGTGAAAGAGACGCACAACATCCTGAAGAAGAAAGAAGCCGTCGGCCGCCGCCTCGACTTCATGATGCAGGAGTTCAACCGCGAATCGAACACCCTGGCCTCCAAGTCGATCAATGCCGACGTCACCGCTTCCGCCATCGAGCTGAAAGTGCTGATCGAGCAAATGCGCGAGCAGATCCAGAACATCGAGTGATCCTGCCCCGCACGCCATCAAGCCCGCGCCAAGCGGGCTTTTTTATGGCTGCAGCTCAGCGATAAGCGGCCACCTGTTCTTCGCCCATCAGCCCCATTTTCTGCAGCTGCACCGCAATGCTCCAGGTTGAGCGTTCAAACTCATCGCTCAGCGCTTCCAGCGTCGCCCCGGCCGCATGGCTCTCGCGCAACCTCAGCTTTTCCTCTTCCGGCCAAGGGAAGTAGGCATTGGCCGGCCACCCCTCGGCCAGATTCTTCTGCCGCTTCTCCTCCGGCGTCAGCCGGGCTTTTTTCTGCAGTTCGGCTTCGCCGTCGAACTCGTTGGCCAACGCGAACAACAGGCGGATAGCCTCCGGCGCGCAGGCCGCCGAAGCCGGTCTCAACAGCTCGCCGGTGTCGGGATTAACCCCGTTGGCCAGCGCCCTGAGCAACGTGCCGGTATTCATTGTTCGCCTCCTTATCCGAGAAGATGCGCCGGTCGTGGCGCCTTGTTCAGGCATTTTTCTTTGCCTCCCTCGAGAAAACCACGCTTTACGCCATGAAAAAGCACCAGTTGCGAGCCAGATTCCAGGCGTTTGCATGCGAGTGACAGTGATTGCATCAGGTTGCGAGCCGGCAAGCCCCTGGGGAACCGGCTCACCGGGAAGCTTATGAAAAACTGCCGGACAGCACGTGTGGATGACATTTGGCAAGATATCCCGCATGCCATAAGTATTTTGTTCTAATTATCACGCAAGGTAATGAAAGGACGTCGATGCTGTGGCTAAATGTGTTTTTTCTCTGCCCGTGAACCGTACGGACCGTTTATGCCACAAATTCTGCAATTTATTATGGCTCTGGTGGTGATCATCGCCCTGGCGCTGCTGGTCAGCAATAATCGCAAGAAAATCCGCCTGCGCTATATCATCCAGCTGCTGGTGATCGAAGGCGCGCTGGCCTATTTCTTCCTGCACTCCGCCAGCGGGCTCAGCGTGATCAAACACGTCGCCGGCTTCTTCGACACCCTGCTCGCCTACGCCGCCCAAGGATCGGAGTTCGTGTTCGGCGGCATGAGCAAGGATGGCCTGGCGTTCATCTTCCTCGGCGTTTTGTGCCCTATCATCTTTATTTCCGCCCTGATCGGCATTTTGCAGCATTTCCGCATCCTGCCGCTGATCATCCGCCTGGTCGGCACCCTGCTATCCAAGGTCAACGGCATGGGCAAGCTGGAGTCGTTCAACGCCGTCAGCACGCTGGTGCTGGGGCAGTCGGAGAACTTCATCACCTATAAAGGCATCATCGGCGATATCTCGCCGCGCCGCATGTACACCATGGCCGCGACCGCCATGTCGACGGTATCGCTCTCCATCGTCGGCGCCTACATGTCGATGATCGACGCGCAGTACGTTGTGGCGGCATTGATCCTTAATATGTTCAGCACCTTCATCATTCTGTCGATCATCAACCCGTATCAGGTCGAAGACGAGCCGGAGCTGAAGCTGAACAAACTGCATGAAGATCAGAGCTTCTTCGAAATGTTGGGCGAGTACATTCTGGCCGGCTTCAAGATTGCGATGATCATCGCGGCGATGCTGATCGGCTTTATCGCGCTGATCTCCGCCGTCAATGCGCTGTTCTCCGCGGTGCTCGGTATCAGCTTCCAGCAGATCCTCGGCTATGTGTTCTATCCGCTGGCCTGGCTGATCGGCATCCCGGCGGAGGAGGCCCTGAAGGCGGGCAGCATCATGGCGACCAAGCTGGTGGCCAACGAATTCGTGGCGATGATTGAGCTGAAGAAAATCGCGGCGGAGCTGTCGCCGCGCGGGCTGGGTATTCTGTCGGTGTTCCTGGTGTCGTTCGCCAACTTCGCCTCCATCGGCATCGTCGCCGGCGCCATCAAGGGGCTGAACGAGCAGCAAGGCAACGTAGTTTCCCGTTTTGGCCTGAAGCTGGTTTATGGCTCGACGCTGGTGAGCCTGCTGTCGGCGGCCATCGCCGGCCTGGTGCTGTAATCCCCACTCCCGGCCGCATGGCCGGGAGTTCGCTTTAAAACGCCACGCACACCGGCGCATCCACCCGCATCACCGAATCCTGCGCAAACTGCTGCTTATAGCCGCTGCGCAGCGCCTCGATATTCGCCTCACTCTCTTTGCCCGGCGCATGGATCAACAGCAGCGCCTTGCTGTTCTCGCGCGCCAGCTTGCCGTCGTGGCCCAGCCACTGCCCTTTGGCATCAAAGACCGTCAACCCGTCTTTAAAACGCGGCGTCACCTGGCTGTCGACGAAGGTTTGCCACTCGGCGGCGGTGATCGCCGGCCCCGCCGGGCGATTCAGGCCGAAGTAGAGCGTTGTTTGCATCATCGGATCGCCGGTGTGGCAAGCCGGAGCGGGTGACACAGCCTGGTGGCCTGGTGCCACGCAGCCGCTCAGCAGCAGGGCGGCCACCACGGCGCCGGCGGCCAGTTTCGGGGAGTTTTTCATCTGCAGTCTCGGTTTCTCGGTTGAAGGATTAGCTGCAAAAAGCATAGTCAGCGATGGAAACCAGCGCGAAATTTCTAATGCTTTCATCAACAGCCAGATGTTAAAAAAGGCTGGTTATCGGCAATAAAAACGGAGTTTGGATTAGCTAAATTAATCCGAAACGCCATCGGTGAAAAAAACTCAGTGGCGCGCGCCATCGGCGGCGATTACCCTGCCGGCCATCATTCTGACGCAAGTACGCTGTGAATCCCTTATGTTACTGAGCATCCTTTATATCATCGGCATCACCGCCGAAGCCATGACCGGCGCGCTGGCGGCCGGCCGCCGCCAAATGGACATGTTCGGCGTGATCATCATCGCTTCGGTCACGGCGATCGGCGGCGGGTCGGTGCGCGATATGCTGCTCGGGCATTTTCCATTGGGCTGGGTCAAACACCCGGAATACATCGTCATCGTCGCGATAGCGGCGATCGTCACCACCTGGGTGGCCCCCCTGATGCGCCATCTGCGCCGCCTGTTCCTGGTGCTCGACGCCGTCGGCCTGATCGTCTTCTCCATCATCGGCGCGCAGGTGGCGCTGGATATGGGGCACAGCGCGATTATCGCCGCCATCGCCGCGGTGATCACCGGCGTCTTCGGCGGGGTGCTGCGCGATATGTTCTGCAACCGTATCCCGCTGGTTTTCCAGAAAGAGATCTACGCCGGCATCTCCTTCAGCGCCGCCTGGCTGTATATCGGCCTGCAGCACCTCAGCCTGCCGCACAATCTGGTGGTGATCCTCACGCTGGTCGCCGGCCTGAGCGCGCGCCTGATCGCCCTGCGCTTCCGCCTCGGCCTGCCGGTGTTCAACTACCAGCATCCGGATCACTGATCGTCCGGCAGCATGTACCGCGCCAGATAATCCACGAACACCCGGACTTTCGGCAACATGTGCCGATTAGAGGGCCACACGGCAGAAAACGCGCCGCGCTCGGGCGTGCTGTCTTGCAGCACCGCCGTCAGCTGCCCGCCGCGCAGGGCCTGGCTCAAAGTGAAATCCGGCAGGTAGGCGATGCCCAATCCCTGCTGCGCCGCATGGATTAGCGCCTCAACGCTGCTGAAACTCATCGTCACCGGCAACCTTAACGACAGCGCCTCATCGTCGGCGCTCAGCCGCCACGCCTGCAACTGCTGCCCGCCCGGGAAGCGATAACGCAAACAAGCATGCTCGAGCAGATCCGCCGGTTTCAACGGCGTTCCGCGCCGGCGGAAGTAGTCCGGCGCGCCGACCAAAACCTGGCGAAACGGTCCAAGACGCCGCGCCATCAGGCGGGAATCAGCCAGCTCTCCGCCGCGAACCGCCACATCAACGCCCTCGGCGATCAGATCCGCGATGCGATCGTTGAAGTCCACATCCAACTCAATCTCAGGATAACGCGCGGTAAAATCAGCCAACAGCGGCACCAGCATGCGGTAACCGATGGCGGGCATGCTGACGCGCAGCTTGCCGCGCGGCGCCTCTGAAATACGTGCCATCTCGGCTTCAGCGTTCTCGATGTCACTAACAATACGCCGGCAGCGTTCGTAAAATAGCGCCCCTTCCTCCGTCAAATTGATGCGCCGGGTGCTGCGGTTGAACAGCCTAACGCCCAACGACGCCTCCAGCCGCGCCACGCTTTTACCCACCGCCGAGGCCGACACCCCCAATCGCTCCCCAGCAGCGACAAAGCTGCACGATTCGGCAGCGCGAACAAACGCCAGCAGCCCGCTCAAACTTTCCATATGGCCCCCATTAGAGCGTTTTTGTCCTGAAAGTGTGGAATTCAGCCTTATTTTTAACCTATTCAGTCTTATTTATCATCCATACCCATCGAAACCACCGCATCAGGAATCGCCCATGAACGCTCATCCATCCCGGAATGTGCCCCCGCAGCGCTGGCTCATACTCTTTTCCGTGTGTCTCGCGGGCCTGATCATGCCGCTGAGCTTTACCGGCCCCGCAGTCGCGCTCACCGCAATCGCCAAAGATTTGGGCGGCGGACTGGTCGCGCTCAGTTGGGTCACCAACGCGTTTATGCTGACCTTCGGCTGCAGCCTGATGCTCGCCGGAGCGCTCGCCGATCGTTTTGGCCGCAAGCGCGTGTTTATCTGTGGATTGGCGGCGCTCGCGCTCAGCGCTCTGCTCATGAGCGCGGCGCAAGACATTATGTCCTTCGACGCGATACGCGCGCTGCAAGGCATCTCCGCCGCGGCCGCACTGGCCGGCGGAACCGCAAGCCTGGCCCAGGTATTTAACGGGCCGGAGAGAAGCAAGGCCTTCAGCCTGCTGGGCACCACGTTCGGCATCGGGCTGGCATTCGGTCCGCTGCTGGCCGGCACGCTGACGCAGCTCTTCGGCTGGCGTGCGCTTTTTCTCTGCCTGGCGCTGCTCAGCGCCATTGCGTTGTTCAGCGGCCAGCGCGATATGCCCGAATCGCGCGATCCCGCCGCCTCTCGCCTCGATTGGCCCGGCGCCATCGTCTTTACGCTGGCGCTGTCGCTGTTGACTTACGCCGTGCTGCTGGCGCCCGACAGCGGCTGGAGCAGCGCGCAAGTCATTAGGCCGCTGACCGGCGCGCTGCTGTTTATGCTGGCTTTTATCCTGATTGAACGCCGCACCGCTCGGCCGATGCTCGATCTGTCGCTGTTTCGCTACCCGCGCTTTGTCGGCGTACAGCTGTTGGCGGCAGCGCCGGCCTATTCATACGTGGTGTTGCTGGTGCTGCTTCCCCTCCGATTTATCGGCATCGAGGGTTACGGCACCGTGGAAACCGGCATGATGATGCTGACGTTGTCCGCGCCAATGCTGGCGCTGCCGCTGCTGACCGGGGCATTCGCTCACCGCTTTTCCGCCGGCGCCGTTTCCAGCCTCGGCTTGTTGATTTGCGCCGCCGGGCTGGCATGGCTGGCGCACTATGCGCCGGGGCAATCGCTCGCGCGGTTACTGCTGCCGATGCTGACCATCGGTTGCGGCATCAGCTTGCCCTGGGGATTGATGGACGGTTTAGCCGTCAGCGTCGTGCCACGAGAGCGAGCGGGCATGGCGACCGGCATTTTCAGCACCGTTCGCGTCGCGGGGGAAGGCATTGCATTGGCGATCGTCGGTGCCCTGTTGGCCTTGTTGGTTGGGCGCCATCTCGCTCCCCCAACCGCAAACGCCGCCGGCGCGCACGCCCTGGCCATGGGGGATATGCCGCGGGCGACCGCCCTGCTCAATGCGGACGCCGCACGGCTGAAGCACGCCTACGAACTGGCTTTCCAGAATCTGCTGTACCTACTCGCCCTGACGACGCTGGCGTCCGCCGTCATTATCTTTCTCTTTCTCCGCCACCCCGCACGGGAAACCCCTTCGTCCGCCCCCCGCATTACCGACGCGCCGTAATCTGACATGGCCTCGCCGCCGAGGCCAAAACAGCTGAAATGTTGCCCTTCGACGCGCAAATTCGCTCATTCGCCGCTTTTTCCGCGCAAAGCGGCGGGCAAAATGCGAGCTAACGCTGCACCCGGCGCGTTAGCCGTGTATACTGTGCGGAGAAAATACACATCCGCTGTTATTGGCATATCAACCGTTATCAACGAACATCATCATGGCTCAAGGCACGCTTTATATTGTCTCTGCTCCCAGTGGCGCAGGTAAATCAAGTCTGATTCAGGCTTTGTTAAAGACGCAACCGCTGTACGACACGCAGGTTTCGGTTTCGCACACCACGCGCGACAGCCGCCCGGGTGAAAATCACGGC
Source organism: Serratia sp. CY84636 (assembly GCF_052166245.1). NCBI lineage: Bacteria > Pseudomonadati > Pseudomonadota > Gammaproteobacteria > Enterobacterales > Yersiniaceae > Serratia > Serratia sp. CY84636. The sequence continues at coordinate 31,750 of NZ_JBJNOX010000015.1, read as the reverse complement.
GAACACTATTTCTTCGTCTCGAAAGACGAATTCCGCCGGATGATCGAGCAGGACGCGTTTCTTGAGCACGCCGAAGTGTTCGGCAACTATTACGGCACCTCGCGCGCCGCCATCGAACAAGTGTTGGCGACCGGCGTAGACGTGTTTCTGGATATCGACTGGCAGGGCGCGCAGCAAATCCGCGCCAAAATGCCGCAGGCGCGCAGCATCTTCATTCTGCCGCCGTCGAAGGAAGAACTGGGCCGCCGCCTGCGCGGGCGCGGGCAGGATTCCGAAGAGGTGATCGCCAAGCGCATGGCTCAGGCCGTGGCGGAAATGACGCATTATGCGGAGTACGATTACCTGATTGTGAACGATGATTTCGATCTGGCGCTGTCCGATCTGAAGACCATCATTCGCGCCGAACGCCTGCGTTTGGGCCGCCAGTTGCTGCGGCATGACGCTTTAATCAGCAAACTATTGGCAGACTGAAGGCAGTTTCAGTATCATGCCCAGTCTTTTCGTCACCTGTGGAGTAGCACAAATATGGCACGCGTAACTGTTCAAGACGCTGTAGAGAAAATTGGTAACCGTTTTGACCTGGTGTTGGTCGCTGCTCGTCGGGCGCGTCAGATCCAGACCGGCGGTAAAGATGCACTGGTTCCGGAAGAGAACGACAAGTACACCGTTATCGCCCTGCGCGAAATCGAAGAAGGCCTGATCACCAGCCAGATCCTCGACGTGCGTGAGCGCCAGGAACAGCAAGAGCAGGAAGCCGCAGAGATTCAAGCGGTTACCGCGATTGCTGAAGGTCGTCGTTAATTAGACTGCGAGTCCGCCTTGTACCTGTTTGAAAGCCTGAATCTGCTGATTCAACGTTACCTGCCCGAGGAGCAGATTAAGCGCCTCAAACAGGCATACCTCGTCGCGCGCGACGCGCACGAGGGCCAGACACGCTCCAGCGGTGAGCCTTACATTACTCACCCGGTCGCCGTGGCCTGCATCCTGGCGGAAATGCGTCTCGATCACGAGACGCTGATGGCGGCATTGCTGCACGACGTCATCGAAGACACCCCAGCCACCTATCAAGATATGGAACAGCTGTTCGGCAAGAGCGTCGCCGAACTGGTTGAGGGCGTCTCCAAGCTCGACAAGCTGAAGTTCCAGGACAAGAAAGAAGCGCAGGCGGAAAACTTCCGCAAGATGATCATGGCGATGGTGCAGGATATCCGCGTCGTGCTGATCAAGCTGGCCGACCGTACGCACAACATGCGCACCCTCGGTTCGCTGCGCCCCGACAAACGCCGGCGCATCGCGCGTGAAACCCTGGAAATCTACAGCCCGCTCGCCCACCGTCTGGGTATTCATCACCTGAAGACCGAGCTGGAAGAGCTGGGCTTCGAGGCGCTGTACCCGAACCGCTATCGCGTGATCAAGGAAGTGGTGAAAGCCGCGCGCGGCAACCGCAAAGAGATGATTCAAAAAATCCTCTCCGAGATCGAAGGGCGGCTGACCGAAGCCGGCATCGCCTGCCGCGTCAGCGGGCGGGAAAAACACCTCTACTCCATCTACCTCAAGATGCACCTCAAAGAACAGCGTTTCCATTCCATCATGGATATCTACGCGTTCCGGGTGATCGTGAAAGAGGTCGATACCTGCTACCGCGTGCTCGGCCAGGTGCACAGCCTGTACAAACCGCGCCCGGGGCGAGTGAAAGATTACATCGCCATTCCCAAGGCCAACGGCTATCAATCGCTGCATACCTCGCTGATCGGCCCGCACGGCGTGCCGGTCGAAGTGCAGATCCGCACCGAAGACATGGATCAGATGGCTGAGATGGGGGTGGCCGCGCACTGGGCTTACAAGGAAAGAGAACAGGGCGAAACCGGCACCACGGCGCAGATCCGCGCCCAGCGCTGGATGCAAAGCCTGCTGGAGCTGCAGCAAAGCGCCGGCAGTTCGTTTGAATTTATCGAGAGCGTCAAATCCGATCTGTTCCCGGATGAGATTTACGTTTTCACCCCGGAAGGCCGCATCGTCGAGCTGCCCGCCGGCGCCACGCCGGTCGATTTCGCCTATGCGGTGCATACCGATATCGGCCATGCCTGCGTCGGCGCGCGCGTCGATCGTCAGCCATACCCGCTGTCGCAGTCGCTGACCAGCGGCCAGACCGTCGAGATCATCACCGCACCGGGCGCGCGGCCCAACGCCGCCTGGCTGAACTTCGTAGTCAGCTCGAAAGCGCGCGCCAAAATTCGCCAGATGCTGAAGAATCTCAAGCGCGACGACTCCGTCGGCCTCGGCCGCCGTCTGCTCAACCACGCGTTGGGCGGCAGCCGCAAGCTGGCCGAAATCCCGCAGGAAAACATTCAGCACGAGCTGGACCGCATGAAGCTGGCGACGCTGGACGATCTGCTGGCGGAAATCGGCCTCGGCAACGCCATGAGCGTGGTGGTGGCGAAGAACCTGCAGGGCGATCAGTCCAGCCTGGGCGCTTCCTCCGGCGTGCGTAACCTGGCCATCAAGGGCGCCGACGGGGTGTTGATCACCTTCGCCAAGTGCTGCCGTCCGATTCCGGGCGACCCGATTATCGCTCACGTCAGCCCGGGCAAAGGGCTGGTGATCCACCATGAATCCTGCCGCAATATTCGCGGCTATCAGAAAGAGCCTGAGAAGTTCATGGCGGTCGAGTGGGATAAAGAGACCGAGCAGGAGTTCATCGCCGAGATCAAGGTGGACATGTTCAACCACCAGGGCGCGCTGGCCAACCTGACGGCGGCGATCAACGCAGCCGAGTCCAATATTCAGAGCCTGAACACCGAAGAGAAAGACGGTCGGGTTTATAGCGCCTTTATCCGCTTGACCACCCGCGATCGCATCCATCTGGCAAACATCATGCGTAAAATCCGTATCATGCCGGATGTGATCAAAGTTAACCGCAACCGAAACTAGCGCTTATGAGTCCTGAACGCTATGCGCGGATTTGTGAAATGCTCGCGACCCGGCAGCCGGATTTGACGGTCTGCCTGGAGCAAGTGCACAAGCCGCATAACGTCTCCGCCATTATCCGCACCGCCGACGCCGTCGGCGTGCATCAGGTCCACGCCGTGTGGCCCACCACCCGCATGCGCACCCTGGTTTCCTCCGCCGCCGGCAGCAACAGCTGGGTGAGCGTCAAAACCCATCGCTCCATCGGCGACGCGGTCGGTCACCTGAAAGCGCAGGGCATGCAAATTCTGGCCACCAATCTGTCTGCGCGCGCGGTCGATTTCCGCGAGGTGGATTACACCCGGCCCACCTGCGTGCTGCTCGGCCAGGAAAAAACCGGCATCACCGAAGAAGCGCTGGCGCTGGCCGATCAGGACATCGTCATTCCGATGATCGGCATGGTGCAATCGCTCAACGTCTCCGTGGCCTCGGCACTGATCCTGTATGAAGCGCAGCGCCAGCGGCAGAACGCCGGCCTGTATCGCCGCGACAACAGCATGCTGGATGAAGAAGAGCAGCAGCGTCTGCTGTTCGAAGGTGGCTACCCGGTGCTGGCCAACGTGGCCAAGCGCAAAGGGCTGCCACGCCCGCAGATTGACGAGCAGGGCCAGGTGATCGCCAGCGCCGAATGGTGGGCGGCCATGCAGGCGACGGTGCGCAAATGAAAGGCCGCCTGCTGGATGCTGTCCCACTCACCACGCTTTCCGGGGTTGGCGCCAGCCAGGCGGGCAAACTGGCCAAGCTTGGCCTCGAGACCATTCAGGATCTGCTGCTGCACCTGCCGCTGCGCTACGAAGACCGCACTCGCCTCTACCCGATCAACGATCTGCTGCCGGGCATCTACGCCACGGTAGAAGGGGAAGTGCTGCGCAGCGACATCAGCTTCGGCCGCCGCCGCATGCTGACCTGCCAGATCAGCGACGGTACCGGCATCCTCACCATGCGGTTCTTCAACTTCAACGCCGCGATGAAGAACAGCCTGGCCACCGGCCGCCGCGTGACCGCCTACGGCGAGATCAAACGCGGCAACCACGGCGCGGAGATCATCCATCCGGAATACCGCATTCAGGGCGAAGCCAGCGAAGTCGAGCTGCAGGAGTCGCTGACGCCGGTCTACCCCACCACCGAAGGGGTGCGGCAAGCCACGCTGCGCAAGCTGACCGATCAGGCGCTGGAGCTGCTGGATACCTGCGCCATCGCCGAACTGCTGCCGTCGGAGCTGAGCGGCGGCCTGATGAGCCTGCCGCAGGCGCTGCACACCCTGCATCGCCCGCCGCCGGATATCCAGCTGGCGGATCTGGAGCTGGGCAAACACCCGGCGCAAAAACGCCTGATCCTCGAAGAGCTGCTGGCGCATAACCTCAGCATGCTGGCGGTGCGCGCCGGCGCCCAGAGTTACCAGGCGCAGCCGCTGCTGCCAGACGATCGGCTGAAAAACCGTTTTCTCGCCCAGCTGCCGTTCTCGCCGACCGGCGCGCAAACGCGCGTGGTGGCCGACATCGAAGCCGATATGCAAAAAGACTTCCCGATGATGCGACTGGTGCAGGGCGACGTCGGCTCCGGCAAAACGCTGGTGGCGGCGCTGGCGGCGCTGCGCGCTATCGCGCACGGCAAGCAGGTGGCGCTGATGGCGCCGACCGAGCTGCTGGCCGAGCAGCACGCCAACAATTTCCGCCAGTGGTTCGAACCGCTGGGGCTGGAGGTCGGCTGGCTGGCCGGCAAACAGAAAGGCAAGGCGCGCATCGCGCAGCAGGAGGCCATCGCCAGCGGTCAGGTGTCGATGGTGGTCGGCACCCACGCCATCTTCCAGGAGCAGGTGCAATTTAACGGCCTGGCGCTGGTGATCATCGATGAGCAGCACCGCTTCGGGGTGCATCAGCGGCTGGCGCTGTGGGAGAAAGGCGAAGAACAGGGCTTCCACGCCCATCAGCTGATCATGACTGCCACGCCGATCCCACGCACGCTGGCGATGACCGCCTATGCCGATCTCGATACCTCGGTCATCGACGAGCTGCCGCCGGGCCGCACGCCGGTGACCACCGTCGCCATTCCCGATACCCGCCGCGCCGACATCATTCAACGGGTGAAGAGCGCCTGTCTGGAAGAGGGGCGGCAGGCTTACTGGGTGTGCACGCTGATCGAAGAGTCCGAACTGCTGGAAGCGCAGGCGGCGGAAGCCACCTGGGAAGAATTGAAAACCGCGCTGCCGGAGCTGAAGGTGGCGCTGGTGCACGGCCGCATGAAAGCGCAGGAAAAGCAGGCGGTGATGCAGGCGTTTAAACAGGGCGAGCTGCAGCTGTTGGTCGCCACTACGGTGATCGAAGTCGGCGTCGACGTGCCGAACGCCAGCCTGATGATCATCGAAAACCCGGAGCGGCTGGGCCTGGCGCAGCTGCACCAGCTGCGCGGCCGCGTAGGACGCGGCGCCGTGGCCTCACACTGCGTGCTGCTGTACAAAACGCCGCTGAGCAAGACTGCGCAAACGCGCCTGCAGGTGCTGCGCGACAGCAACGACGGCTTCGTCATCGCGCAGCGCGATCTGGAGATCCGCGGCCCGGGCGAGCTGCTGGGCACCCGCCAGACCGGTAGCGCCGAATTCAAGGTGGCGGACCTGCTGCGCGACCAGGCGATGATCCCCGAAGTGCAGCGCGTCGCTCGCCATCTCCATCAGCACTATCCGGAGCACGCCCAGGCGCTGATCGAACGCTGGCTGCCGGAGAAGGCACGCTACTCCAACGCATAAAAAAGGGCGCCGCAGGCGCCCTTTTCATTATGACTCGCGATATCACCCCACCGCCGGGAACACCGGCAGCAGCAGATACAGCTTGATGACGATGGCGTTGGCGATATCGATAAAGAACGCCCCCACCATCGGCACCACCAAAAACGCCACGTGCGACGGGCCGAAGCGATCGGTGATCGCCTGCATGTTGGCGATCGCCGTCGGCGTGGCGCCCATGCCGAAGCCGCAGTGGCCGGCAGCCAGCACCGCCGCGTCGTAGTTTTTACCCATCACCCGGTAGGTAACGAAGATCGCATACAGCGCCATGACCAGCGTCTGCACCGCCAGGATCGCCAACATCGGCAGCGCCAGCGAGGCCAGCTCCCACAGGCGCAGGCTCATCAGTGCCATTGCCAGGAACAGCGACAGGCTGACGTTGCCCAGCACCGATACCGCCCGCTCGAACACGGTATAAAAACCGGTGAAGGCCAACGTGTTGCTGAGGATCACCCCGACGAACAGCACGCAAACGAAGTTCGGCAGTTCAAACACCGTGCCGCTCAGCAGGCCGGCAATCAGCTGCCCCAGGCTCAGACAGATGGCGATCATGGCGATGGTTTCGATCATCACCAGCGAGGTGATCAGGCGACCGCTTTCCGGCTTCTCGAAGCCGCTCGGCTGCACGCTGTCTTCCGGGGTGCCCTCCGGCGTGGAGGAGTGCTTGACCAGATAGCGCGCCACCGGGCCACCGATCAGGCCGCCCAGCACCAGCCCGAAGGTGGCGCAGGCCATGGCGACTTCCGTCGCGTTTTCAAAACCGTAGCGCTCGATGAACAGCTTGCTCCAGGCCGCCCCGGTACCATGCCCGCCCGACAGGGTGATCGACCCGGCGATCAGGCCCATCAGCGGATCCAGCCCCAGCATTTTCGCCATGCCGATACCGATGGCGTTCTGCACGATAAGCAACCCCAGCACCACGAACAGGAACACCACCAGCACCTTGCCGCCGGCGCGCAAACGCGCCAGGTTGGCGTTCAGGCCGATGGTGGCGAAGAAGGCCAGCATCAGCGGGTCCTTCAGCGACATGTCAAAACTGATTTCCCAGTTGACGAGCTTTTTCAGGGCTAACAGCAGGAGAGCCACCAGCAAACCGCCGGCGACGGGAGCAGGAATGGTATATTTTCGCAGCAGAGGAATGGTTCTGACGCACTTGCCCCCGAGGAGCAAAACCAGCGTCGCCGCGACTAACGTGCCATAAGTATCAAGATGAAACATCCAGGTACTCCATGTAAGGGAAAAGATCCAAATAAAAATAATAAGTTATAGAAAACCACTTAGTTTTTAAACTTGATGAGTGCAGGATTAAAAGTAAAAAACGCTGAGATGACAAGAAAAAATGAATGAAAATGCGACATAAGCGAGAAAGTCGGCAACATAATATTTACGCGCAACCGTTTGCTTTTGCGGGGCGGAGCATTAAAATGCCTGCTTTGCCGTATCTGGAAACGCCACACCATGAGCATGTCATCCTCCGAGCTTGATGCCGCGCGCCAAGCCGCCTCAGAACCCCGCGCCAGTGAACTGATTTATCGCCTGGAAGATCGCCCGCCGCTGCCGCAAACGCTGTTTGCCGCCGGCCAGCATCTGCTGGCGATGTTCGTCGCGGTGATCACTCCGGCCCTGCTGATCTGCCAGGCGCTGGGCCTGCCGGCACAGGATACCCAGCACATCATCAGCATGTCGCTGTTCGCCTCCGGTCTGGCTTCCATTCTGCAAATCAAAACCTGGGGGCCGGTGGGTTCCGGGCTGCTGTCGATTCAGGGCACCAGCTTCAACTTCGTTTCGCCGCTGATCATGGGCGGTCTGGCGCTGAAAAACGGCGGCGCCGACGTGCCGACCATGATGGCCGCGCTGTTCGGCACCCTGATGGTCGCTTCCTGCACCGAAATTTTGCTGTCGCGCGTGCTGCATCTGGCGCGCCGCATCATCACCCCGCTGGTTTCCGGCATCGTGGTGATGATCATCGGCCTGTCGCTGATTCAGGTCGGCCTGACCTCGATCGGCGGCGGCTACGCCGCGATGAACGATCACAGCTTCGGCTCGCCGAAAAACCTGCTGCTGGCCGGCGCGGTGCTGGCGGTGATCATCCTGCTGAACCGCCAGCGCAACCCTTATCTGCGCGTGGCTTCGCTGGTGATCGCCATGGCGGTCGGCTATCTGTTGGCCTGGGCGATGGACATGCTGCCCGCCGACGCACCGGCGGCCCCCACAGCGGCGATCACCATCCCCACGCCGCTCTATTACGGCCTGGGCTTCGACTGGAACCTGCTGCTGCCGCTGATGCTGATCTTTATGGTCACCTCGCTGGAAACCATCGGTGACATCACCGCCACCTCCGACGTCTCCGAACAGCCGGTCAGCGGGCCGCTGTACATGAAGCGCCTGAAGGGCGGCGTGCTGGCCAACGGCCTGAACTCGATGCTGTCGGCAGTGTTCAACACCTTCCCCAACTCCTGCTTCGGCCAGAACAACGGCGTGATCCAGCTGACCGGCGTCGCCAGCCGCTACGTTGGCTTCGTGGTGGCGCTGATGCTGATCGCGCTGGGGCTGTTCCCGGCGGTGGCCGGCTTCGTACAGCACATTCCCGAGCCGGTCCTGGGCGGCGCGACCATCGTGATGTTCGGCACCATCGCCGCCTCCGGCGTGCGCATCGTGTCGCGCGAGCGTCTGAACCGTCGCGCCATCATGATCATGGCGCTGTCGCTGGCCGTCGGCATGGGCGTCTCCCAGCAGCCGCTGATCCTGCAGTTCGCGCCGGACTGGCTGAAAACCCTGCTCTCTTCCGGCATCGCCGCCGGCGGTATTACCGCCATCGTGCTGAACCTGGTGTTCCCTCAGGAACACGAGAAAAAGTAACCCGTCCATTGATGTTCAAACGGCCGCTTGCGGCCGTTTTTTATTGTCTATCAGACCATTGCCCTTGAGATGCCCGGCCAATTGCGGCATAAACAGGGTATCTTTTTTGACCGATGCGGATGTAGACGATGAAATTTATCGGAAAGCTGTTGCTGACGTTGCTGCTGCTGATCGTGTTGGCGGTGGTGGTGCTGTACCTGGTGGGGCAAACTCGCTGGGCGGCAGGCCGCCTGAGCGCCTGGATCAGCGACAACAGCGAATACCGCCTGTCGATAGGAAAAATCACCCATTCGTGGAGCCAGCCGGACCAGATCGCTCTGGAAGACGTGCAGCTGGCGCGCAACGGCCAGCCGCAGGCGCTGGTCGCCAAACGCGTCGATCTCGGCCTCAGCCTGCGCCAAATCACCGAACCGCGCTATTTCCACAGCGTCACGCTGCGCGACGGCACGTTGAACGTGCAGCCCCAGGCGGCGGCGCTGCCTGTACAGGCCGACGTGCTGCAGCTGAGCAACATGGCGTTGCAGTCCAACGATAGCGAGTGGCAGCTCAACGCGCAGCAGGTCACTGCCGGCATCACGCCGTGGCGCCCGCTGGCCGGCCATCTGCTGGGGGACAACAACCAGTTCCAGTTCAGCGCCGGTTCGATGACGCTGAACGGCATACCCGCCTCGAAGGTGTTGGTGCAGGGGGAGCAAAAACAGGGCCAGCTGCGGTTGAACAACTTCGGCGCCAATCTGGCGCAGGGCGACCTGACCGGCGTGGCCAGCCGCGCCGCCGACGGCAGTTGGCAGGTGGATCGCCTGCGGCTGAGCGGCGTGCGCATGCAGACCCCGTTGACGCTGGCGGAATTCATGCAGCGCTTTACCACGCTGCCGCCGGTCACCCTCAAGCGTTTCGATCTGATCGACGCGCGCCTGGAAGGCAAGGCATGGGCGTTTAACGATCTCGATCTGTCGTTGCAAAACGTCAGCATCGAAAAAGGCGACTGGCGCAGCGAAGACGGCTCGCTCAACGTCAACGCCGGCGACGTGATCAACGGCAGTTTCCACCTGATCGACCCGATCGCCACCCTGCGGCTCTCTTCCGCCGGCATCGCCATTCAGCAATTCACCACCCGCTGGGAAGGCGGGCTGCTGCGCACCTCCGGCAACTGGCTGCGCGCCGGCAAACGCCTGCAGCTGGATGAAGTGGCCATGGCGGCGCTGGAGTACACCCTGCCGATCGACTGGCGCGAGCTGTGGCTGAAACCGCTGCCGGACTGGCTGGCGGAGGTGTACGTCACTAAACTGACCACCAACCGCAATCTGATCATCGATATCAACCCGGCATTCCCGTTCCAGATCACCGCGCTGGACGGCTACGGCAGCAACCTGCTGCTGGCGCGCGATCGCCAATGGGGCATCTGGTCCGGCTCGCTGAACCTGAACGGCAGCGAAGCGACCTTCAACAAGATAGACGTGCGGCGCCCTTCGCTGGCGCTGAACGCCGACGCCAATCAGATCGCCGTCACCGAGCTCAGCGCCTTTATGCCTAATGGGTTGCTTGAGGCCAAAGCGACCGTCGATCAGCTGCCGGGCAAGCCGTTCCAGCTGACGCTGCACGGCCGATCGGTACCGATCAACACTTTGCAGCAATGGGGATGGCAGCCGGTGCCGCTGACGGGCGACGGCAATCTTGAGCTGCAGTTGAAAGGGCTGCTGAACAGCGATGGGCCGTTCAAAGCCTCGTTGAAGGGCAATCTGCAGGCCACCGCCGGCGACGGCCAAGCGGTGAACCAACAACTGCCGTAATGCACTGCGCGGCCCGCCCTCAGGGCAGGGCCGCCGCCTTATTCTTCCAGCGCTTCAGAACCGCCCTGATCCAACGGCACATCCGGCTCGGCCGGCAACACCATGTAGGTGCCTTCGAACACCGCACCTTTATCCTCGTCGCCGAACAGATGCACTTCGGCGTGTACGCGCGCGCGGCGGCCGCGCGCCAGACGCGCCAAATCGCCGCTCAGCGAGCCGAGATCCGCCACCGCCCGCGGCCTGCCGGTGATCGGTTTGCTGTAGCGAATGTGCGCGTCCGCCAGAATGATGGTGCCGCCGAGATGGCGCTCGCGCAGCAGCAGCCAAATCAGCCCCCAGGCGGTCAGCGTCGCCAGCGAGAACAGGCTGCCGGCGAACAGCGTATGGTGTGGATTCTGGTTGCCGATCTCCGGCATGGTGGTGACGAAGCGCTGGCCGGTGTATTGGCTGATGCGCACGCCCATCTTTTCGCTCAGCGGGATATGTTCATACCAGGCCTGCTGCAGTTGGCCGCACCAGTCGGGGCGATGCAGGATATCGTCCAGCGTCGCTACCGGTTTGATCATCAAAAAGTGGCGGATCGGGGTGGTCTGCGGCGCAGTGATCTCCCCCTGATTGACGAACCCCAGCTTGGCGAAGAAGTCCACCGCGTCCTCACGAGCGCTACACACCACCCGCTTCACGCCCTCCTGCCGCGCAACGGACTCCAGCGTCATCGCCACCAGCGTCCCCAGCCCTTTATCCTGCAGCGTCGGGTCTACCGCCAGAAAACGGATCGCCGCCTCGTTGTCGGCATTGATGTACAGCCGCCCGATGGCGACGATTTTACCGGCCTCGTCCACCACCATTTGGTGATGGGCCATGGCGTCATAGGCATCCTTTTCCGAACCCACCGGCTGGTGCAGCGGCTTGCGCAGCATTTCCCAGCGAAACTGGTAATACTCCTTCAGTTCTTGCTCTGTTACGGGTACTCGTAGGTGATACATAGACGCCTGTTCTCCGAATGCTTAGACCTGTAGCCAGAATGTCACCGGACCATCGTTGACCAGCGCCACCTGCATGTCGGCGGCGAACTCGCCGGTCTGGGTCTCTACGCCGCGTTCGCGGCACTGGCCAACAAAATATTGATACAACCGATCGGCTTCCTGCGGCGCAGCACCGCGCGAGAAGCTGGGCCGCATGCCCTTTTGGGTGTCCGCCGCCAGGGTGAACTGCGAAACGACCAGCACGCTGCCCCCGGCCTGCTGGACGTTGAGATTCATCTTGTCGTTCTCGTCGCCGAAAATGCGGTATCCCAACACGCGTTCGCACAGGCGCTGCGCTTTTTGCTCGTTATCGCCCTGCTCCACGCCCAATAACACTAACAAACCGGGGCCAATCTTGCCTACCGTCTCGCCACCCACCGTGACGCTGGCGTTTAACACCCGTTGAATCAACGCAATCATTCCTGCTGCCCTTCTGGTTTCTGTTCCTGTTGCTCCGCCTTCTGCCGGCGGTAGTCGCGGTATTCGCCGATGGTCACGGTGATTTCCGCGCCGAGTAACACGATACACCAGCTCCAGTAGACCCACAGGAATAAAATCGGGATCACCGCCAGCACGCCGTAAATCAGCTGATAGGAGGGGAACATGGTGACGTACAGCGCGAATCCCTTCTTGCCCAGCTCGAACAGCAATCCGGCCACCACCGCGCCAATCAGCGCGTCTTTGGGCGGCACCCGCACCGTCGGCACGATGCAATACAGCAGCCAGAAGGAGATGCACGACAAAATCAGCGGGAAGATGCGCAGCACCTGATCCACCAAACCGTTGACGCCGGTCTGTGCCAGCCAGTTGAGCGACAGCAGGTAGGAGCTGATGGCCATGCTGGCACCCACCAGCAGCGGCCCCAGCGTCAGCACCATCCAGTACACGGCGAAGGAGAAGACGATCGGCCGCTTGTTCTTGCTGCGCCAGATGGTGTTCAACACGCTGTCCACCGAGGAGATCAGCAGCAGCGCGGTGACGATCAGCCCGCAGGTGCCGACGGCGGTCATCTTGTTGGAGTTGGCGACGAACTGTTCCAGGTAGTTCTGTATGACGTTGCCGGCGGCCGGCACGAAATTGGAAAAGATGAAGCTCTTCAGCTGTTCGCTGATGTCGGAAAACATCGGGAAAGCGGCGAACAGCGCGAACACCACGGTGACCAGCGGCACCAGCGACAGCAGGGAAACATAGGCGAGATGGCCCGCCAACATCGTCAGGCCATCGTGATCGATACGCTGGTACAGCAACCGTCCGAAGGTGACGCCGGGCTTAATCGCAGAGGGCAGCTTCTTGCGGCGGAAAAACGACATGGTCACTCCTTGATGTCAGTTGATACGCCTTAAGCTTAACGCGCCCTGCGCTCATTGGGCAAAATAGGCCGGCACCACGTCGCGATCGGTGACGTGCACCGTCTTGATCCCCAGCGCCTGCGCGGCGAGGACGTTCGCCGGGTGATCGTCGAAGAACACCGCGTCGGCGGCGGCGGTGTTTTCCGCAGCCAGCACATGTTGATAGATATCGGCCTCCGGCTTGCGCATGCCGAGATCTTGCGACAGATAAAGATGATCGGCGGCGGCGGCCACTTCAGGATAGTGCTGCGGCCAGTAGTTGCAGTGCAGACGGTTGGTGTTCGACAGCACCACCACCCGGTGACCCTCGTTGCGCAGGCGCTGCATGATGTCGATTACTTCCGGGCGCAGCGCGACAAATACCGCCTGCCAGCCGGTGGCGAATTGCTCGAAGCTGAGCGCGATGCCCATTTCATCGCACAGCTTGCCGGCGAAGTCTTCGTCGCTGATTTCACCGCGTTCATGTTGCTGGAATACCTCACCCATGGTGAAACGATCGGACAGCACCGCCAACGGCGTGCCGCTCAAATTGCTCCACACGCCCAGCACACGCTTGAAATCGATATCGACGATCACATTACCTAAATCAAAGATATACAGCATAGTCCTCTCCTGATGGGCCGGTGAGATTTCACTGTAGCGGGAAAAGGAACAGCTGAACAGGGAGCGAACGGAAAAGCGCATAGCGCGCCGCACAAACGGGGAACAACAGAGGAAAAAACTCAGGGCGCGAGAACCGCGCCCTAAGCATGAGACACTCAATCAGCGATTAAGCGTCTTTAGGACCGCGGCTGGCACGCTTACGATCGTTTTCCGTCAGGTGACGCTTACGGATACGGATCGAGGTTGGCGTCACTTCTACCAGTTCGTCGTCATCGATGAACTCCAGAGCTTGCTCCAGGGTCATTTTGATGGCCGGAACCAGGGTAGTCGCTTCGTCAGTACCGGAAGCACGCATGTTGGTCAGCTTCTTACCGGTCAGGCAGTTTACGGTCAGGTCGTTAGAGCGTGAGTGAATACCGATGATCTGGCCTTCATACACTTCTGCACCGTGGCCCAGGAACAGCTTGCCGCGATCCTGCAGGCCGAACAGCGCGAACGCTACCGCTTTGCCCTGGCCGTTGGAGATCAGCACGCCGTTCTGACGCTGGCCCACTTCGCCCGGACGCACGTCGTCGTAGTGGCTGAAGGTGGAGTACAGCAGGCCGGTACCCGAAGTCATGGTCATGAATTCGTTACGGAAGCCGATCAGACCGCGGCTTGGGATCACGTAGTCGAGACGCACGCGGCCCTTACCGTCCGGATCCATGTTTTTCAGGTCGGCTTTACGCTCACCCATCGCCTGCATCACGGAACCCTGATGCTGCTCTTCGATATCCAGCGTTACGTTCTCGAATGGCTCCTGCTTGCGGCCATCGATTTCACGGAAGATAACTTTCGGACGGGAAACCGCCAGCTCGAAACCTTCGCGACGCATGTTTTCGATCAGCACCGACAGGTGCAGTTCGCCACGGCCGGATACGCGGAAGGCGTCCGCATCGTCGGTTTCTTCAACGCGCAGCGCCACGTTGTGCACCAGCTCTTTGTTCAGACGATCAAGGATCTGACGCGAGGTCACGTACTTACCTTCTTTACCGCAGAATGGCGAGGTGTTGACGTTGAAGAACATGGTGACGGTCGGTTCGTCGACGGACAGCGCCGGCAGCGCTTCTACGGCGTTGGTGTCGCAGATGGTGTCGGAGATGTTCAGCTCGCCCAGGCCGGTGATGGCGATGATGTCGCCCGCTTCCGCCAGGGTGCTGTCGATACGTTCCAGACCCAGGTGGCCCAGCACTTTGCCCACTTTACCGTTGCGAGTTTTACCTTCGCTGTCGATGATGGTGACCTGCTGGTTCGGCTTCACTTTACCGCGCTTGATGCGGCCGATGCCGATAACGCCCAGGTAGTTGTTGTAGTCCAACTGGGAGATCTGCATCTGGAATGGCGCTTCCAGCTCAACCTGCGGCGCAGACACGTGGTCGACGATCGCCTGATACAGCGGGGTCATGTCTTCCGCCATGTCGGTGTGGTCGACGCCGGCGATGCCGTTCAGCGCAGAAGCGTAGATGATCGGGAAGTCGAGCTGCTCGTCGGTCGCGTCGAGGTTCACGAACAGGTCGAACACCTGATCCACAACCCAGTCAGGGCGCGCGCCAGGACGGTCAACCTTGTTGATGACCACGATCGGCTTCAGACCGTTGGCGAAGGCCTTCTTGGTCACGAAGCGGGTTTGCGGCATAGGGCCATCCATTGCATCCACAACCAGCAGCACCGAGTCAACCATCGACATCACGCGCTCTACCTCGCCGCCGAAGTCGGCGTGTCCTGGGGTATCCACGATGTTGATACGGTAACCGTTCCAATTAATGGCGGTGTTTTTTGCGAGGATGGTAATCCCACGCTCTTTCTCCAAATCGTTGGAGTCCATTACGCGTTCGGTCGCTTCCGCACGCTCTCCGAAAGTACCGGATTGTTGCAGCAGCTTATCAACCAGGGTGGTTTTACCATGGTCAACGTGGGCAATAATGGCGATGTTACGCAAATTTTCGATCACAGCTTTGCCTCGGGCATTAGAAATAGCGCGCTATTGTACACGTATTAAGCGAGGGACTAAACAAGATCACAACCATCTCTTATAAACAACCGCGTACCGGTCAGTTTGTGATCCCTTTCACGGTGCAAAAAGCCGCAATCGTTGCACTTTTGCACCATTTCGGTGCCCGCACCCACCCTTATTGCACCATAACAGTGCAATTTATCGTTGATGGTGCATACTGTGGCTGGGTAAAACCCGCGCAGAGAGGCGATAAAAGCCTTTTCTAAAAGTTGGCACGCTTTTCGCTTTAGTCTTTTCAAGGCGAAAAAAAGCCAGTTCCACAGATTCGTTCCACGACGACGACAATGATAAACCGGGAGAGTTAAGTATGTCCGCTGAACACGTTTTGACGATGCTGAATGAGCATGAAGTGAAATTCGTAGACCTGCGTTTCACTGACACCAAGGGTAAGGAACAGCACGTGACTATCCCGGCTCACCAGGTAAACGCCGACTTCTTCGAAGAAGGTAAAATGTTTGACGGCTCCTCTATCGGTGGTTGGAAGGGCATCAACGAATCTGACATGGTGCTGATGCCGGACGCCAGCACGGCGGTTCTGGATCCGTTCTTCGAAGAACCTACGCTGATCATTCGCTGCGACATTCTCGAGCCGGGCACCATGCAAGGCTACGATCGCGACCCGCGCTCCATCTCCAAACGCGCCGAAGACTTCCTGCGCTCTTCCGGCATCGCGGACACCGTGCTGTTCGGGCCAGAGCCTGAATTCTTCCTGTTCGACGACATCCGCTTCGGCAGCAGCATCCGCGGTTCCCACGTGGCCATCGACGACATCGAAGGCGCCTGGAACTCCGGCACAAAATACGACGGCGGCAACAAAGGCCACCGTCCGGCGGTGAAAGGCGGTTACTTCCCGGTTCCACCGGTCGACTCTTCGCAGGATCTGCGTTCTACCATGTGTCTGACCATGGAAGAGATGGGCCTGGTGGTTGAAGCGCACCACCACGAAGTGGCGACCGCCGGTCAGAACGAAGTGGCAACCCGCTTCAACACCATGACCAAGAAAGCCGACGAAATTCAGATCTACAAATACGTGGTGCACAACGTGGCGCACGCCTTCGGCAAAACCGCGACCTTCATGCCGAAGCCTATGTTCGGCGACAACGGTTCCGGCATGCACTGCCACATGTCGCTGTCCAAGAACGGCACCAACCTGTTCGCCGGCGACAAATACGGCGGCCTGTCTGAAACCGCGCTGTTCTACATCGGCGGCATCATCAAGCACGCCAAAGCGATCAACGCCCTGGCCAACCCGACCACCAACTCGTACAAGCGTCTGGTGCCAGGCTACGAAGCGCCGGTGATGCTGGCTTACTCCGCCCGTAACCGCTCCGCGTCCATCCGTATCCCGGTGGTCTCCAGCCCGAAAGCGCGCCGCATCGAAGCCCGCTTCCCGGATCCGGCGGCTAACCCATACCTGTGCTTCGCCGCGCTGCTGATGGCCGGCCTGGACGGCATCATCAACAAGATCCACCCTGGCGACGCCATGGACAAAAACCTGTACGACCTGCCGCCGGAAGAAGAAGCCGAGATCCCAAAAGTGGCCGGCTCGCTGGACGAAGCAATGGCCGCACTGAACGAAGACCGCGAGTTCCTGACCCGCGGCGGCGTGTTCACCGACGATGCGATCGATGCCTACATCGAACTGCGCAAAGAAGAGATGGACCGCGTTCGCATGACGCCACACCCGGTTGAGTTCGAACTGTACTACAGCGTCTAAGCCCTACCCGCGCCGTCTGCACAGGCGGGCGGCGCCCACATTTTTGTTATCGCTTTTTTGTTGCCGTGGAAACTTTCAGCCCATCTTCGGATGGGTTTTTTTCTCCACCGTATTTTCTGCAAAACTATTCCATACCGCGCCGATCCCGGATGGAGTAGGATAGATGCACTAAAAAGGTGCAGGAGTCTGCTGTATGGCAACTGGCAAGCTGCCCGATGCTGGGCAGATCCTCAATTCACTCATCAACAGCATCCTGCTGTTGGATGACTCACTGGCGGTTCACTACGCCAACCCGGCGGCACAGCAGCTGCTGGCGCAAAGCTCCCGCAAGCTGTTCGGCACGCCGCTGCCCGATTTGCTCGGTTATTTTTCGCTGAACGTCTCTTTGATGCGCGAAAGCCTGCGCGCCGGTCAGGGCTTCACCGACAACGAAGTGACCCTGGTGGTCGACGGCCGCGCGCATATCCTTTCCCTGACCGCTCAGGCGCTGCCGGAAGGCTATATCCTGGTCGAGCTGGCGCCGATGGACAATCAGCGCCGCCTGAGCCAGGAACAGCTGCAGCATGCCCAACAGGTGGCGGCCCGCGATCTGGTGCGCGGTTTGGCGCACGAGATTAAAAATCCGCTGGGCGGCCTGCGCGGCGCGGCGCAGCTGCTGGCCAAGGCGCTGCCCGATCCGGCGCTGACCGAATACACCAAGGTGATCATTGAGCAGGCCGATCGGCTGCGCAATCTGGTGGATCGCCTGCTCGGCCCACAGCGGCCCGGCCAGCACATTACCCAGAGCATTCATCAGGTCGCGGAGCGCGTCTGCCAGCTGGTGTCGCTGGAAATGCCGGATAACGTCACGCTGGTGCGCGACTACGATCCGAGCCTGCCGGAAATGGCCCACGACCCGGATCAGATTGAACAGGTGCTGCTGAACATCACCCGCAACGCGCTGCAGGCGCTGGGCGAAGCGGGCGGCACCATCACGCTGCGCACCCGCACCGCGTTTCAGATTACGTTGCACGGCACCCGCTACCGCCTGGCGGCGCGCATCGACGTCGAAGACGACGGCCCCGGCGTACCGGCGCAGCTGCAGGACACGCTGTTCTACCCGATGGTCAGCGGCCGTGAAGGCGGTACCGGCCTGGGATTATCCATCGCCCGCAATCTTATCGATCAGCATTGCGGAAAAATTGAATTCAACAGTTGGCCAGGTCATACCGAATTCTCGGTCTACCTGCCCATTCGTCAGTGAGGTTTGCTATGCAACGAGGGATAGTCTGGATCGTCGATGACGATAGCTCCATCCGCTGGGTGCTTGAGCGTGCGCTCACCGGCGCGGGCCTGAGCTGCGCCACCTTCGAAGGCGGCAATGACGTGCTGGAAGCCTTGGCCACGCAAACCCCCGACGTGCTGCTGTCCGATATCCGCATGCCGGGTATAGACGGCCTGGCGCTGCTCAAGCAGATCAAACAGCGCCATCCGATGCTGCCGGTGATCATCATGACCGCGCATTCGGATTTGGACGCCGCCGTCAGCGCCTATCAGCAAGGGGCCTTCGACTACCTGCCGAAGCCGTTCGACATCGACGAAGCGGTGGCGCTGGTCGAGCGCGCCATCAGCCATTATCAGGAGCAGCAGCAGCCGGTGCGCAGCCAGCCGGCCAGCGATCCGGCGGCGGACATCATCGGCGAAGCGCCGGCGATGCAGGACGTGTTTCGCATCATCGGCCGGCTGTCGCGTTCGTCGATCAGCGTGTTGATCAACGGCGAATCCGGCACCGGCAAGGAACTGGTGGCGCATGCGCTGCACCGACACAGCCCGCGCGCCAAGTCGCCGTTCATCGCCCTGAACATGGCCGCCATCCCCAAGGATCTGATCGAGTCCGAGCTGTTCGGCCACGAGAAAGGCGCCTTCACCGGCGCGAACCAAATCCGTCAGGGCCGCTTTGAACAGGCCGACGGCGGCACGCTGTTCCTCGACGAGATCGGCGATATGCCGCTCGACGTGCAAACGCGCCTGCTGCGGGTGCTAGCGGATGGCCAGTTCTACCGGGTCGGCGGCTATGCGCCGGTGAAGGTCGACGTGCGCATCATCGCCGCCACGCACCAGAACCTGGAGCTGCGGGTGCAGGAAGGCAAGTTCCGCGAGGATCTGTTCCACCGCTTGAACGTGATCCGCGTACACCTGCCGCCGCTGCGCGAGCGCCGTGAAGACATCCCGCGGCTGGCGCGCCACTTCCTGCAGATCGCCGCCAAAGAGTTAGGCGTCGAAGCCAAGAACCTGCACCCGGAAACCGAAACCGCGCTGACCCGCCTGCCCTGGCCGGGCAACGTGCGCCAGCTGGAGAACACCTGCCGCTGGCTGACGGTGATGGCCGCCGGGCAGGAAGTGCTGATCCAGGATCTGCCGGGTGAGCTGTTCGAAACCGCCGCGCCGGAAAGCCCCAGCCACAGTTTGCCGGACAGCTGGGCCACGCTGCTGGCGCAGTGGGCCGATCGCGCGCTGCGTTCCGGTCATCAAAACCTGCTGTCGGAAGCGCAGCCGGAAATGGAGCGCACGCTGCTCACCACCGCGCTGCGCCACACTCAGGGGCACAAACAGGAAGCCGCGCGCTTGCTGGGCTGGGGGCGCAATACCCTGACCCGCAAGCTTAAAGAGCTGGGCATGGAATAGGAGCAGGATGGATGATGAAAAACGCAGTCCGGCGCACAAAAAAACGCCAATCGCAGGCTTTACAGCCGGTGCGGGCGCAGTATGATCGTGTCGCACACTCTGGAGGTTGACGATGCTGGACTCTTTCATCGTATTCATTTCTCAGGGCGCGGAGCTGGGCTCCGCTGCCAGTCACACCCCGCAGGCGGCGGTTGCCGCGGTGTTGTGCGCCGCGCTGATTAACTTCTTCAGTTAAAAAAACAGCCGCATCAGCGGCTGTTTTTTCATCCTCAAATCACCCGTGAGAATTGCTGGCTGCGCGCCTGTTGCCGCAGATAGCGGTCAAAACACATGCAGATATTGCGGATCAGCAAGCGCCCGCGCGGCGTGACGCGGATGCCCTGCTCGTCCCGCTCCACCAGCCCATCGCGTTCAAACGGCGCCAGCAGCTGCAAGTCTTCGGCGAAGTAAGCGGTAAAGTCGATGCCGTATTGCCGTTCGAGCGGCTGATACGCCAACCGGAAATTGCAGATCAGGGTTTTGATCAGATCGCGCCGCAGGCAATCGTCGTCCGTCAACGCCAGCCCGCGCCACAGCGCATTACCCTGCGCCTGTACGCTGTCATAGTAATGCTTCAGCTCTTTCTGGTTCTGCGCATAGCTGTCGCCTAGCATGCTGATGGCCGACACGCCCAGCCCCAGCAGATCGCTGTCGCCCTGGGTGGTGTAGCCCTGGAAATTGCGGTGCAGCTTGCCTTCGCGTTGGGCGATTGCCAGCTCGTCGTCCGGGCGCGCAAAGTGATCCATGCCGATGAACTGATAGCCGGTGCCGGTCAAGAAAGCGATGCTCTGCTGCAGGATATCCAGCTTCTGCTGCGCGCCCGGCAGATCGGCGTCTTTGATTTTGCGCTGGGCAGCGAACAAGTTCGGCATATGCGCGTAGTTGAACACGCTGAGGCGATCGGGATTCAGCTCAGCCACCCGCTGCAGCGTGAAAGCGAAGCTTTCCGGCGTCTGTTTCGGCAGGCCGTAGATCAGATCGATATTGGTCGAGCGGAAGCCCAGCGCTTTAGCCCGCTCTATCAGGGCGAAGATAAAGGCCTCATCCTGCTCGCGGTTGACCAGCTGCTGCACCTGCTTGTCGAAATCCTGCACCCCCATGCTCAGACGGTTAAAGCCTTCTGCGCGTAAATGATCGAGCACATCCAGCTCTATCTCGCGCGGATCGACCTCGATCGACATCTCCGCATCGGGCAGGAAATCAAAGTGTTCGCGCAGCAACGCCACCAGCCGGCTGATTTGCGCTTTATCCAGGTAGGTCGGCGTACCGCCGCCCCAGTGCATCTGGCCGACCTTACGGCCGGCGAACAGCGGCGCACGGCAGGCGATCTCTTGCGCCAAAACGTTCAGGTATTCGTCGGCCTTGTGCGTCTGGCGCGTCACCAGCTTGTTGCAGCCGCAGAAGTAGCACAGCTTATGGCAGAAAGGGATATGCACGTACAGCGACAGCGGCCGCTCAGGGTAGCGCGCAGCGGCGCGTTGAAACGCCGCTTCGTCGTAGCGCTGGTTAAACTCCAGCGCCGTGGGGTATGAGGTATAACGCGGCCCTGAGTAGTTATATTTTTGGATCAGGGCCAAATCCCAGACAATCGTCTGCTCTGACATGCTCACTCCTTCCGATATCTTTTTCTACCGGGCCGGGAGAGGGGCGGTTGTCTGCGCTGTCTGGCCACGGAAGCGCTGCGAAAACGCGCTTTGCGCTTAGACAGCCGCCATAGTTTACCGAATAACCACAGCAGATAACACATCAAGAGTAGGGCTATTGTCGGGATTAGCCACATAGCGCGTTAAAAGGCGTCTTTCGGATTGCCGCCTTTCAGCAGCTTCAGAATATCTTCCTGCTTCTCTTCTTCTTCGTCGTCGTCTTCGCCCAGTTCGATGCCCAGCACGTCCATCAGCACATCGATGCGATCCAGCGTCTTGTCGACATACGCTTGCTCTTCCGCGTTCAGCGTTTCGCCGTCGTCGATGCGATCCAGCAGCGCGTTCAGGCGCTCGTCATTTTCCAGCTTCGCCAGCTCTTCTTCCGGCGACAGGCGCGGTTTCGCTTCGGCCTTTGGTTTCGGCTGCGGTTTGGCCTTCACTTTGGTCTCGTCGACCACCAGCGCAACCGGCACTTTACTGCCGATACGCGGATCTTTGGCTGCCGCCGCCGATTTGTTTTTCTGGCTGCCGGACTCGACCTGGGTGCGCGAACCGGAAGCGAGGCCACGGCGCTTTTTCAGGCGTTTGCGCTCGCGCGCTTCCTGATCGAGCTCCATACGGCTTTTCTTTTTCGTTTTTGACTTCGCCGCGCTGCCGCGAGGTGCTTTTGATGGCTGGTTCATAGCGTGTGCTCTTAGGTATGTAGATTCAGTATAGAATTGCGGCGGAATCTAGCAGAAAGCGGACAAAGAAAAAAGGCGGCAGGTTAAACCTGCCGCCTATTTCGCACCTTCTCGCGAAGGGTATTCCTGTTACGCGCTCCTTGCGTACATGCAACATCCCGGTTTTTCCCTCTGCTATAACCGCATTCCCTGCCACTACGTCCTTCATCCTGAAAGAAAAATCGTCCATGGCGCAATCCATTCGCATCCGCTCTTCCCGAGCGCGCTTCCTGCGGGCATCCAAATTGCCGATACTTCACCATCCGATGTGCCTGCCGCCTATTCCGGTGCGAAAGGGTCACTTCCTTTTGCGTTCATCCTGGCACTCATTGCACGCCCTGTGCGTTCCCTGAGATTTGTCATCCTTCCCGGATGTTCCCTAATCCTGCGCAACCCTGCGTTAACGACTACTTTACGTTATTGTTGCGAAGGCTCAAGGCACCTGACACCGTTTTGGATGACATTTCCCTACAACGAAAAAACAACATGTTGTTTTTAAAATAAAAACAGAAATATCACTTTCGAATAAAGCGACATTACCCGCGATTCGAATGGCAAATGTCTCACAACCTACGCGCGGCATAACTGTCGTTTTATCGCGTCCCACCGCTTAAAAACCGAGAAACACGCCATTTTTACCGCTGATGCAGTTATAATCGCCAACCAGTTAGCCATCCTCACGGAGACGAAAAATTTTGACCAGCAAGAACTACAACTATCATGTGACCCATTTCGTCACCAGCGCACCCGATATTCGCCATCTGCCGGGGGATGCAGGAATTGAAGTCGCCTTTGCCGGCCGTTCCAACGCCGGGAAATCCAGCGCGCTGAATACCCTGACCAACCAAAAAAGCCTGGCGCGCACCAGTAAAACGCCGGGGCGCACCCAGCTGATCAACCTGTTCGAAGTGGAAGACGGCATCCGCCTGGTCGACCTGCCGGGTTACGGCTACGCCGAAGTGCCGGAAGAGATGAAGCGCAAATGGCAGCGCGCGCTGGGCGAATACCTGCAGATGCGCAACAGCCTGAAGGGCCTGGTGGTGCTGATGGATATCCGCCATCCGCTGAAAGATCTCGACCAGCAGATGATCCAGTGGGCGGTCGACGTCGGCACCCCGGTGCTGGTGCTGCTGACCAAGGCCGACAAACTGGCCTCCGGCGCACGCAAGGCGCAGCTCAATATGGTGCGTGAAGCGGTGCTGCCGTTTATGGGGGATATCCAGGTTGAAGCCTTCTCGTCGCTGAAGAAAATCGGCGTCGACAAGCTGCGCCAGAAGCTGGATACCTGGTTTAACGAGATCCCGCCGGAAGTGCTGCCGGAAGACGAAGCCGGCGAATAAGCCCAGGCTGAACGCCAGAGCCGATGCCTCACCGCATCGGCTTTTTTATGCCCGCAGTTCAGCCACAGGCGGGATTTTTTGTTATCTAATTACAGTTCTGAAATAAAGCCATCATAAAAACTTATCGCCAGGCAGGCTGATCTCACCAAATCACGGCGTTGAGGGAGCGGGAGCGGGAACGAAAAACGGTGCGAAGAGATAGGAAAAAAGTATGGTTTGCTGCTGTTTTTACAATAAAAAACGCCCCAGTCAATACTGACTGGGGCGGCTAAATATTCAGCCAAATCCGATTACGTGAAGTAAAAGGTCTGAAAGATAGAACATCTTACCTCTGTACCCTACGCCTGTAACTCTACATCATTTTTTCGCAGGGAAAAAGAATTTTTTGTAGTTTACTTACACAATTTGCGGCGCAAGAACGGCGAAGTTGGGGAAACTATCGCCGCATCTTGTAGCTTAATTACGAAAAATGCTTAGGTTCTCGCCAGTTAGCACATCCGGCGATAAACCGGCGATCAGTGCGCCTCATCCCAGTTCATGCCGACGCCCACGTCGACCTTCAACGGCACCGCCAGCGTCATGCTGCCCTCCATCAATTGGCGGATACGTTGGCTGGCTTCTTCGATCACCGACTCGTGCACCTCAAACACCAATTCATCGTGCACCTGCATGATCGCGCGCACCAGCGGCTTCTCCTGCCCTTGCAGCCAGGCGTCGACCTCGATCATCGCACGTTTGATAATGTCGGCCGCCGTGCCCTGCATCGGGGCGTTGATGGCGGCACGCTCGGCCGCCTTGCGGCGCATGGCGTTGCTGGAGCGGACGTCCGGCAGATACAGGCGGCGCCCATCCAGCGTGCTGACATAGCCCTGTTCGGAAGCCTGCTGGCGGGTGCGCTCCATGTAGTCCAGCACGCCCGGGTAACGCTCGAAGTACAGATCCATATAGCGCTGGGCTTCCCCACGCGGGATCCCCAGCTGACGCGCCAGGCCGAAGGCGCTCATGCCGTAAATCAGACCGAAGTTAATCGCCTTGGCGCTGCGGCGCTGTTCGCCGGTCACTTTATCCAACGGCACGCCGAAGACTTCCGACGCCGTGGCGCGGTGAATGTCTTTCCCTTCGGCGAAGGCCTTCAGCAGCCCTTCATCCTGTGACAGATGCGCCATGATGCGCAGCTCGATCTGCGAGTAGTCGGCCGCGACGATGCGGTAACCTTCCGGCGCGATAAAGGCCTGGCGAATGCGTCGCCCTTCATCGTTGCGCACCGGGATGTTCTGCAGGTTCGGATCGCTCGAGGAGAGACGCCCGGTCGCGGTCACCGCCTGATGGTACGAGGTATGCACCCGGCCGCTGACCGGATTGATCATCAGCGGCAGCTTGTCGGTATAGGTGGTCTTCAGCTTCGCCAGGCCGCGGTATTCCAGGATCACCTTCGGCAGCGGGTAGTCCAGCGCCAGCTCGGCCAGCACTTCTTCGTTAGTGGAGGGCGCCCCGCCCGGGGTTTTCTTCAGCACCGGCAGCTTTTGTTTTTCGTACAGGATAGCCTGCAGCTGCTTGGTCGACGCCAGGTTGAACGGCTCTTCCGCCAGCTCATGGGCCTGCGCCTCCAGTTCCGCCAGACGCTTGGCCAGCTCCTGGGAGTGGGCCGACAAAATGGCCGGATCGATCAGCACCCCGGTGCGTTCAATATGCGAGAGCACCGGCAGCAGCGGCATTTCAATCTCGTTGAACACCGTCAGCAGCTCTGCGCTCTGCTTCAGCTGCGGCCACATCGCCAGGTGCAGCTGCAGCGTGACATCCGCGTCTTCGGCGGCGTAAGGCGCCGCCTGCTCCAGGGCGATCTGGTTGAACGTCAGCTGGTTCTTGCCCTTGCCAGCGATTTCTTCGAAGGTGATGGTTTTGTGGCCCAGATAACGATCGGCCAGGCTGTCCATATCATGACGGCCGCCGACGCTGTCCAGCACATAGGACTCCAGCATGGTGTCGTAGGCGATACCGCGCATCTCAATGCCGTAGCGCGCCAGCAGGCTCATATCGAACTTCAGGTTTTGCCCGACCTTCAGCGCTTTATCGTCCTCCAGCAGCGGCTTGAGCGCTTCCAGCACGTAGGCGCGATCCAGCTGTGGCGGGGCATCCAGATAATCGTGCGCCACCGGCAAATAAGCCGCTTCGCCCGGTGCAATCGCGAAGGACAGACCGATCAGGTTGGCGGTCAGGGTATCCAGGCCGTCGGTTTCGGTATCGAAGGCAAACACGTCGGCCTTTTTCAGCCGCGCCAGCCAGTCGGTAAAGGTCGCTTCATCCAGGATAGTGACATACCCCTCCTGGGACAGCTTGGCCTCCGCCAGCGCCTTCGGCGCTTCCGCCGCGGCGGCCGGTTTGGCGGCGCCGGCAGCTTTCGCACCCGCGCCTTTCTTGTTTTCCAGCCATACGCCGGCTTCCACGTCCGCCAACCAGCGTTTGAACTCGTACTGTTTGAACAGCTGTTGCAGCGTATCGACATCCGGCTCGGACACCGTCAGCTCAGCGCAGGTCAGATCCAGCTCGACGTCGGTTTTGATCGTCGCCAGCTTATAGGAGAGATACGCGACCTCTTTATTCTGCTCCAGCTTGGCCGCCATGGTTTTGGCACCGCGGAAGCTCAGCGTGGCGATGCTCTCCAGATTGCCGTACAAAGCATCCAGCCCACCGATGCCCTGCAGCAACGCCTGGGCGGTTTTCTCGCCCACGCCCGGCACGCCGGGAATGTTGTCCGACGAATCGCCCATCAACGCCAGGAAGTCGATGATCAGCTCCGGCGGAATACCGTACTTGTCGCACACTTCCTGCGGGCCGAGGATCGTGTTGTTCATGGTGTTGATCAGGGTGACGTTCGGTGTCACCAGCTGCGCCATGTCTTTGTCGCCGGTGCTGATCAGCACCGCGTGGCCGGCCTTTTCGGCCTCCAGCGCCAGCGTACCGATAACGTCGTCCGCCTCAACGCCGGGCGTCACCAGCAGCGGCAGGCCCATCGCCTTGACCATGTTGTGCAACGGCTCGATCTGCGCTCGCAGATCGTCCGGCATCGGCGGCCGGTGCGACTTGTATTCGGCGAACAGCTCATCGCGGAAAGTCTTCCCTTTGGCATCAAACACCACGGCAACGTGGCTCGGTTGATACTGCAGCAACAGGCTGCGCAGCATATTCAGCACGCCGTACATCGCGCCGGTCGGCTCGCCCGCCGAGTTGGTCAGCGGCGGGAAGGCGTGATAAGCGCGGTAGAGGTAGGAGGAACCGTCAACCAGGATTAGTGGGTTTTCTGCAATCTGGGCCATAGCGTTTCTTTATCGTGATCGGACATAGGGGTAAGCATGCCATAGCTGGCCGCCGGAGACGAACCTTAGCGTGCATTACGGACGAAAATGATGTGATGGTGCGTGAGGATCCGCAAGATCTTACCTGTGGATAACTTTGTGCATAGAAAAGAGACCGAATTATAACGCTCCGATTATCGTTATAACGGCGAATAAAATTCCTATTTAAATCACCGCGTTAAAAGAACGAATTCCGGCGACGCTTTATTACTGGCTTTTATTGGATTTGTGGATATAACTTTCGCCGGATTTTAATCGCACTATTAATCAAATTCGGCGCCTCAATTACCCTAGCACAAGCTGGGAAAGTTGCACGAAAACTCAGCAAATGGTTATCCAATGAGACGAAAAACAGTCATTTTTAGCGGCGCTTTACCCCGGCGATTTCTGTTAAAATATGTTTTTGTTCATGCGCTTCGGCATGCAACGATGTTCTCAACAACCGTCAGCCCATAACCATGCCAAGATTGTTAACGCCTGTTATCTTTATCATTTCCGTCATACTCACGATTCTGGTGACGGTGTTGTGCTCCATCCCCATCACGCTGGCCGGCATCGTGAAACTCCTGGTGCCCATTCCCGCCGTTTGGCGATATATCTCGGCTTTTGCCGATTTCATGATGTGGTGCTGGTGTCAGGGGCTGGCGCTGTTATTGCGCATTAACGGGCAATTACGTTGGGATATTGAAGGGCTGGAGGGGCTGGATCGAAAAAACTGGTATCTGCTGATCAGCAACCACGAAAGTTGGTCGGACATTGTCGTATTGTGCGTGCTGTTCAGAAATCATATTCCAATGAATAAGTACTTCCTCAAGCAACAGTTAGCCTGGGTGCCTTTTGTAGGTCTGGCCTGTTGGGCGCTGGACATGCCATTCATGAAACGTTACTCCCGCGCCTATTTACTCAAGCATCCGGAGAAACGCGGCAAGGATATCGAAACGACGCGCCGTTCCTGCGAAAAATTCCGTCAGCGTCCAACCACCATCGTCAATTTCGTCGAGGGTTCGCGCTTCACGGAAGCCAAGAAAATTAAAAGCAATTCGCCGTATCGCAATTTGCTGGCGCCCAAAGCCGCCGGCATTGCGTTTACGCTCAGCGCGCTGGGCAATCAGTTCGACAAAGTGTTGAACGTTACCCTGCTCTATCCGGAAAATAACCAACGGCCCTTTATGGATATGCTGTGTGGGCGGCTGACGCGTATCGTGGTAAGAATAGAAACGCTGCCGATCGATGAAACCCTGCACGGGGACTACTTCAACGACAAACAGTTCAAGCGGCGCTTCCAGCTGTGGCTGAATACGCTGTGGCAGGAAAAAGATCGGTTGCTGGATAAATTGAAGCGGCAATACGGGTAAAAAAAACGCCGGCAATGCCGGCGTTTTTCATGCTGAATCAGGCTTATTTCTGCTGGCTAAGGAATTTAACCACGTCGGCGAACTGCTTCACGTACGCGTCCATCGAGCTGGTGTCCAGGCCATCGTTTTTAACCATGTATTTGCCGTTCACGAATACCGCCGGCACACCGCGCAGCTGCAGATCTTCCGCGGCTTTCTCCTGTTGAACCACCAGAGATTTCACCACGAAGCTGTTCCAGGCCGCGTCATAATCAGCGGCGGTCACGCCCGCTTTCACGAAGACGTTACGGATATCGTCCGGCGTTTGCACGGTCTGGGTTTTCTGTACCGCTTCAAACATCAGCGGGCTTACTTTGTCTTCCACGCCCAGCGCCATCGCAACCGCCCATGCCTGAGTCAGCTGTTTGCCCAACGGCCCCAGGAACTCCACGTGGTACTTGGTCATTTTGGTGCCGGCAGGCAAGGCCTTCTTCACGTTTTCAGACACGTGATAGACCTGCTCGAACTGGTAGCAGTGCGGGCAGTAGAAGGAGAAGAACTCCAGCACCTGCGGCTCGCCGGTCACCGGCTTGTCCAGGGTCACGTACTGAGCGCCATCGCTAAACTGTGCCGCCGAGGCACTGAATGCCATCACCATGCCAACGAGCGCCAACCATATTTTTTTCATAAGACTAAACTCTCCATTGTGTTAAAGCTTCAATACATTGGCGTCAGCTGCAGAGGAGGCTCCTGCAACAGCTTAACCTGTTCGGTGAAGGCCGCAGTCTGAGACAACCAGAAATCAGACTCCGCCATCCACGGAAAACTCTTAGGAAAGGCCGGATCCTGCCAACGGCGGGCGACCCAGGCCAGGTAATACACCATGCGCATCGCCCGCAGCGGCTCGATCAACGCCAACTCGCGCTGATCGAACTCGGCAAATTCACCGTACGCCTCCAGCAAGACGTCCAACTGCATCAGTTGATCGCGGCGTTCGCCGTGCAGCAGCATCCACAAGTCCTGCACCGCAGGGCCATTACGTGCGTCATCAAGATCGACGAACAGCGGGCCGTCGCGCCACAAAATATTGCCCGGATGGCAATCACCGTGCAAACGGCGCGGCTGCCAGTTCAGATGCCAGTGCGGCTTGATCGCCGCGATCAGGTTATCCGTCGCCTGCAGGAACCCCTCACGCTGCGCTGCCGGCAACAGCTCGCAACCGGCCAACACCTGACGCGGGGCGGTGAGATACTCTTCAACCCCCATCGTCGGCCGCTCGGCGAACAAACGCTCACCACCGACCTGATGGATACGCCCCAAGAAACGACCCACCCATTCCAACTGATCCAGGTTGTCTATCTCGTACTGCCGCCCGCCCACGCTGGGGAACAGGGTAAAGAAGAACCCAGCGTGCGTATGCAGCGTAGCGCCTTGCAACGCCAACGGCGCTACCGCCGGGATCTCCGCCTTCGCCAGATCCAGAGCGAACTGGTGCTCCTCACCGATCTGCGCAGCGCTCCAGCGCTCCGGGCGGTAAAACTTCACTACGTAGCGCCGGCGATCTTCATCCATAAACTGATAGACGCGGTTCTCGTAGCTGTTCAGCGCCGTCAGACCGGAGTCGACGCGCAGGCCAACCCCTTCTAGCGCGTCCATAATCAAGTCGGGCGACAGAGTGTCGAAATTAAAAGCAGAGTTATTCATAACGTTCGTTTGATCGCTGACAGCACGGTGCCGGGAATGAGAAATAGTAGCATTAATGGCACGTTTCACGAGCTATGCTTTCTCGCACCGCACGAAGGTCAGTCCTTAATAACCCCGCGAGCGCGCAACAGCGCCGTTTTAAAATCTTCTTCGTAATCTTTCTTCAGGCCCGGGATCTGATCCGTGCCGGCGCTGCCGCGCATTTTCAGGTGATAAATAAGAATATCATCGCTCAGCTCGGACAACTCGCCCTGGAAGCCCGCTTCCTTCGCCAGTTTTTGCAAAAACTGCATCAAATTGAGATCGGGATCTTCCTGCCAGGCCGGGTGCAACAGCTCGATCAACTCGTTTACGCGATGCGTTTTCATCTCAATATCGTCCAATAGCATGAATAAACTCACAAAGTAACAGGCTTACCCACGCAGTGAAAGAACCGGCTTGTCAATAAAGGTAAATCCTGATGTCTCGCCGGCTTTAGCGCTACAATCAGCGCATCGACAAGGCGGGATAAACGAGATGCATAAAGAAATCAGCGGCGTAATTTTGGCCGGCGGGCGAGCCACGCGCATGGGCGGTGAGGATAAAGGACTGGTGTCGATTGGCGGTATCGCACTCTATCAGCATGTTCTGGCCCGGTTACGGCCGCAGGTGGCTTCCGTCGCCATCAGCGCCAACCGCAATCAGGCACGCTACCAGGCGAGCGGTTTGCCGGTGATTGGCGATCTGACGCCCGATTTCGCCGGGCCGTTGGCCGGGATGCTCGCCGGGCTCAAGCAATCTCCCAACGAGTGGGTGGCCTTCGTCCCTTGTGACGTCCCCGACTTTCCCGCCGACTTAGTCGCGCAGCTATGGCAGCAAAAAGGCGCAGCGCCAGCGGCCTTTGCCAGCGATGGTGAACGAGATCACCCTACGCTGGCGTTATTGCATACCCAAACAGCGCCGCAGCTGGCTGACTATCTGACGCGGGGTGAACGCAAGCTGATGCTGTTCTTGCATCAGATTAACGCACAACGCGTGGTGTTCCGCGGGCAACAAGCGGCATTTCATAATCTGAATACGCCGGAAGACTGCCGGAATTGGCAGCAAGCACGAGAGCTAAAGAAATGAATCGTTCATTGCCCCCCTTGCTGGCCATCGCTGCCTATAGTGGAACGGGAAAAACCACCCTGCTCAAACAGCTGATCCCGATGCTGAAACAGCGCCAGGTGAGGGTTGGGTTGATAAAGCATACGCATCATGACATGGATGTGGATACGCCGGGCAAAGACAGCTATGAGCTGCGCAAAGCGGGTGCCGACCAAACGCTGGTCGCCAGCGATCGCCGCTGGGCATTAATGACCGAAACGCCGGAACAACAACCTTTGGACCTGCTCTACCTGGCAGAACGTTTTGATGCCGATAAGGTCGATTTGATTCTGGTGGAAGGGTTCAAACATGAGCCGGTCAGCAAGATCCTGCTTTATCGGGCCGAGATCGGCAGACCGTTGGAAGGCATGCTGGATCAGTTTGTCGTGGCGGTAGCCAGCGATCGGCCGCTATCCATCGCGGCTAAGCAATTGGATCTCAATCAACCGGAAAGCATCGCCGATTTTATTGTCGAGTGGTTGAACGGCGCAGCGTAGCTGCGCTTTTTTGCATTTTACGCATAGCAAAAATCCCTGAACTGATGTTCAGGGCTTTTTGCTTTGTTTGATGCCTGGCAGTGTCCTACTCTCGCATGGGGAGACCCCACACTACCATCGGCGCTACGGCGTTTCACTTCTGAGTTCGGCATGGGGTCAGGTGGGACCACCGCGCTATTGCCGCCAG
>NZ_JBJNOX010000014.1:0-277 GCF_052166245.1 Serratia sp. CY84636 | reverse complement strand
TTTGATGCCTGGCAGTGTCCTACTCTCGCATGGGGAGACCCCACACTACCATCGGCGCTACGGCGTTTCACTTCTGAGTTCGGCATGGGGTCAGGTGGGACCACCGCGCTATTGCCGCCAGGCAAATTCTGTTTCATTCCAACCGCGTCACTCCCGTGTCGCCATCAGAACCAATCTCGGAACTTCGCTGAAAATTATTCGTATCATCCTGATACTCACCCCTTCGGGGCCAACGCTCCGCGTTGTTCAAAATCGTTCCCGACGATTTTGTCTCTCT
>NZ_JBJNOX010000013.1:0-256 GCF_052166245.1 Serratia sp. CY84636 | reverse complement strand
TGGGATGTAGCTGTCCAGGGCTTCAGCCAGTTCGATGATTTTCGCTTCCCACTCAGCTTCGCCTTCCAGCGCTTTCAGCGCGGAACCGCGGATTACTGGCAGGTCGTCGCCTGGGAAGTCGTACGCGGACAGCAGTTCGCGAACTTCCATTTCTACCAGTTCCAGCAGCTCTTCATCATCTACCATGTCGCATTTGTTCATGAATACGATGATGAAAGGAACGCCAACCTGACGACCCAGCAGGATGTGCTCACGA